>NZ_NEVU01000002.1 GCF_002261355.1 Bordetella genomosp. 12
GCTGGCTCCCTTGTGTGAGGCTGATACCTGGCGGCAGCACTGCCCGCTGTAGGCGCGTTGCGTTGTGCGGCGCAGAGGGTGTGGGCGTAGGCCGCGCGAGCTGCGTTGTGTGAACGTGATCTTTGGCTCTAGCGCTGACCCGCTGCGGGGCCGTGTGGTAGTGCGGCGCAGCAGGCCCGCCGGCTTTCTGGCGTCAGCGGATCGAGGCCTGCCGACCGGCGCGACTTCAGGCTGCCCGGATTTGTGTGCGCGGGCGCGGCTGCACTGTGCTTGGTTTGAAATCGTGTCGGGGTACGGTATCTGCAGCCGGCGGATTTCGCGGCGGACATGCCGTTAAAAAAGAGGCGTTTTCCGGCGGATGCCGCCAGGCTGCGCCGGGGAAGGGCGCTGGTCAGTGTATATGCGCCAGCGATCCAGATTGGCGCAGGCCGGCGAGACGCCCTGTCGCGCAATCCCGACATCAGCGAAGCTACCAATATCGACCATCTATGGGTTCTGCTTATAGTCCGGACCTTGATATTCCCTCACTTAATATGAACATGGGCTCCGAGATCGAAGAGTTAGCGCGTTTCAGCAGCCTGGTTGAGTTGATTTACGAGGGGGCCACGGCGCCAGAACGTTGGACCAAAGATATATTGCCGTCGGTCGCTGATTATCTGGGCTCGCCCAGCTGCATCATGTACTCATGGCTGCACACGCCCCAGGATGGCGGCTTTTTCTTTTTGCACGGCATAGACCAGGAACAGGTCGACCTGTATGTGCAGAAGTATTACCACGCGGATTTATGGAAGCTGGCGCTCGACTCCAGGAATCTCTACGCCACCGGCAGCGTGCTGATCGGCGACGACCTGGTGCCCCGGCGGACGCTGTTGGCCTCTTCTTTTTATAAGGAGTGTTTGTCGCGCAACGAGAACATGGTCCAGCTCTTGTCCGGTATTGTTTTTGGAAGTGAGTCGACGACGTCACTGCCGACCACATGTTCGTTCTTCCGAGGCAATCATCAGGCGGATTTTGGCGCCATCGAGCGGGCGCGTCTGAAGCTGCTGCTGCCGCATCTTTCTCGGTCGCTGGGGGTCATGCAACGGCTGCGTTCCAGCGAATTGACGCTGGCGACGAGCCGGGCGGCCCTGGACCGAGTGCCATCGGCTGTGCTGCTGCTGGATCGCAATGGCTACGTGACGTTTAGCAATGTGGCCGCCACCCGCATGCTGGCAGCCGAGGACGGCTTATATCTGCGCCGGCGATTGATCAATCAGAAGCAGGCCGAGTTGGTGGGTGCGACCAGCACCACGAGCAAGGCAATCAAGGCGGCTATCCAGGCGACCCTGAGTGTCGATCCTTATGCCGTCCAGCATTTCTCCAAATCAGTGACCGTGCAGCACCTGTCGTCGCGTGACAATTACGTGCTGCAGTTTTCCGCGCTGGGTTCGCATAATGAATTCGGTGCTGACAGCGATGTTTTCGCGGCCATTATTTTTATTTCCGATAGCGCGGAGATGGTGAATATCGACCTCACCGCATTGCAGGAAAGCTATGGCCTGACGACGATGGAGGCGCGGGTGGCGGTCACGCTGGTCGAGCGCGCCTCGACCAAGGATGCGGCCGATGCGCTCGGTGTAAGCCCGCACACGGTGCGCACCCACCTCAAGAGCATTTACGGCAAGCTGGGTGTGGATACGCGCACACGCTTTGTGAAGCTGATGCTCGGCCTGGCCAAGCAGTAGGGCTATCCCCGGTGTCGGCCTGATCGAAGGCGCTCGATGCAATGGGATGGGCCTGCAGGCCAGGCAAGCGCCAAGCCGGCGCCCATGCCCGGTGGCCGCCGTAGCGGTGAGGGTTGGCCAACCCTCGGTATGGGCGTGCTTTGCCCGGCCCGGCGCCAACCCGGACTGCGTCGTTGCGCCAGCCTCAGGTCGTGGCTGCCTCGGGAAAATCGCCGTCCAGGTAGTACCAGCGGCCATCGATACGCTCGAAACGGCTGACCTCGTGCAGGCGTGTCGCCCGGCCAGCCTGGCGATAGCGGGCGACGAATTCAACCACGGCGTGATCTTCGTCCTGCTGGGCGTGCCGGCGGACCTGCAGGCCCAGCCATTTCAGGTCGGGCGGGTTGGGTGCGAGGCTTGGCGGCCGGGTCGACGGGTGCCAGGTTGCCAGGAGATAGCCGAGTTCATCGCGCACGAATGCACTGTAGCGTGAACGCATGAGGGTGGCCGCGTCGGGCGCGGGTGTGCTGCCCTGATCCCAGCGGCCGCAGCAGCCGGGGTAATCGGTGCCGCTGCCGCAAGGGCAGCTCAAAGAGGCCTTTTTCATGCGAGCAGGTCGTTGTACTCGGGGTGGCGCTTGAAGTAAGCCGCGGCATACGAGCAGCGGGGACGCACTTTCCAGCCGCGTTCGCGGGCCGTGTGCAGGGCGGCTTCGGTGAGTTGGGCGGCGATGCCGCGCCCGCCCACGGCTTCGGGCACGCCGGTGTGCAGGATCGCCATGACGCCGTCGTGCAACTGGTATTCCAGCTCGCTGACGTGACCATCGACGATGAGTTCGAAACGGCCTTGATCGGCCAGATGCGTGACTTCAGGTGTTGCTTGGCTCATGCGATTCTCCTTGGAGGGGGATGGCGCCGCCGAGGCCGCGCCAGGCTGTCATTGTGGCATGCCTGCCCAAACCAGGCGGCGCGCCACCTTGCCGCCAGCCGTCGCGAGCGCTAAGGTGAACGCGTCGGCGTCGCCATCTCTTTGGATGGGCCGGCGACTCCATTCATTAAGGAGATTGGCCGTGGCAGAGATCTGGCAGTTGTCGGCAAGCGAAGTCGCCGATGGCATCCGACGCAAAGCGTTTTCCGCCCTCGAGGCAGCGCAGGCGGCACTGGCGCGCCTGGAGTCGGTCAACCCCGTGCTCAATGCGGTGGTGGACTGCCGCCCGGAGGCGGTGTTGGCGCAGGCGCGCGAGTGCGACGCCCGGCTGGCACGCGGCGAAGCGCTGGGTGTGCTCGGCGGCGTGCCGGTTACGGTCAAGGTCAATGTCGATCAGGCGGGCTTTGCCACCACGAACGGCGTGCGCTTGCAAAAGGATCTCATCGCGCAATGCAACAACCCCGTGGTCGACAATCTGCAACGGGCCGGGGCGGTGATTCTGGGCCGGACCAACACGCCGGCCTTTTCGCTGAGGTGGTTTACCGACAACCAGCTGCATGGCGCGACGCGCAATCCGCGTGATCCGGCCCTGACGCCGGGCGGATCTTCCGGCGGCGCGGCCAGCGCGGTCGCCGCTGGCATCGGGCATCTTGCGCATGGGACGGATATCGCGGGATCCATCCGCTATCCCGCCTATGCTTGCGGCGTCCACGGTTTGCGCCCTTCGCTGGGCCGGGTCGCGGCCTTCAATGCTGCCTTGCCCGAGCGGGGGTTGGGCGGCCAGATCACGGCGGTGTCGGGGCCGCTGGCACGGCGCATCGCCGATGTGCGCCTGGGGCTGGAGGCCTTGGCCGCGCCGGACCCGCGCGACCCTTGGTATGCGCCGGTTCCCTTGCTTGGCGCGCCCTGGGCCAGACGTGCTGCGCTATGGCTGCGCCCCGATGGCCTGGAGACGGTACCGCAGGTGCAGGCTGCCTTGCTCGATGCCGCCGCGCGGCTGCGGGACGCCGGCTGGCAGGTCGACGAGATCGATGCGGGGCCACCCCTGCGCGAGGCGGCCGGGCTGCAGTTGCGCATGTGGATGGCCGATGGCTACGACGCCATGCTGGCGGCCGCCGAGCGTGAGGGCGATGCAGGCGCCCTGACGGCGCTCAGAGGACAGGCCGAGGCTTTTCGCGGCATGGACCTGGCTTCCTACCAGAGCACGCTGACGCGCCGCGCCACGCTGGTGCGCGAATGGCATGTGTTTCTCGAACGCTATCCCCTGATGCTCACGCCGGTATCGGCCGAATTGCCTTTTCCTGACGGGCTGGACATGCAGGGCGAGGCGGCGTATCGCCGGGTATGGGAGGCGCAGTTGACACAGGTTGGGTTGCCGTTCATGGGCCTGCCGGGGCTGGCGGTGGCCATGGGCGAAGCGGAGGGTGCGCCGGTAGGCGTGCAATTGATCGCGGCGCGCTATCGGGAGGACATCCTGCTCGATGCCGGGCAGGTCATCGAGGCGGCGGGCAGCCCGGTCAGCGTGGCGCAGCCTCGGGCGTAATCCGCGCCGAGGTCCGGGAGCTGTGGGGGCCGGGGCGGCCGAGCCCCCCGCAGCCCGCCCCGGTTTGGGATCGCGGGCCGGCCTAGCGCCCGATCATCAGCATGATCCACAAGGAGATCATTGCGATCAGGCCGATCCAGCACGAACCCCAGAAGCCGATGATGGGCCATTTCACGTCGAGCGGCACTTGCTTCGGATCCACGTGCTTGAGCTGATAGTTGGCATAGCCGGCGACCCAGCGCTTGGCACGCGGAAAGGTCAGGCGCAGGAAGTAATCCAGAAAAATCGCCGCCTGGATGGAAAATGAATACTGGCGGAAGGGGCGATGCTCGAGCAGGGGATGCTTGAGCACGTGATTGACGCGCTGGCTTTTCCAGAAGAACAGCACCAGCCCGCAGATCGTGCAGGTGATGAAGCACAGGGCGAACAGGCTGAAGACGAAAACGAAGGTCTGAGAGTAAATGGCCGTCATGGTGGACTATCCGCGGGTCTGGCCTTCGCCAGTAAGCACCCATTTGTAAGTGGTCAGGCCTTCGAGGCCCACGGGGCCGCGGGCATGCAGCCGGTTGGTGGAGATGCCGATCTCCGCGCCCAGACCGTACTCGAAGCCATCGGCAAAGCAGGTCGGCAGGTTGATGTAGACCGAGCTGGAGTCGACTTCGCGCTGGAAGCGCTGCGCCGCCGCCAGGTCTTCGGTCACGATGGCATCGGTGTGTCCGGAACCCCAGCGGGCAATATGTTCGATGGCCTGGTTCAGGTCATCGACCACGCGGATGGCCAGAATGGGAGCCAGATATTCGGTTCCCCAGTCTTGCTCGTCGGCGGCCTTGATGGCGGGCAGAATGGCGCGGCTGCGCTCACAGCCGCGCAGCTCGACGCCATGCTGCTGCAGGGCCTGGCCGATGCGCGGCAGCAGGGTGGGAGCGACCGCCTGGTGCACCAGCAGCGTCTCCATGGCGCCGCAAATACCGTAGCGGTAGGTCTTGGCGTTGAAGGCGATCTCCAGCGCGCGGTCGGGGTCGGCGGCGGCATCCAGATAAACGTGGCAATTGCCGTCCAGGTGCTTGATCAGCGGCACCCTGGCTTCCTGAGCCAGGCGGGCGATCAGGTTTTTTCCGCCCCGCGGCACGATGACGTCCACATGCTCGGTCATGGTGATGAGCTTGCCCACGGCGGCGCGGTCGGTGGTGTCGACCACCTGCACGGCGGCCGGCGGCAGTTCGGCGGCTGCCAGACCGGCCTGCACAATCGCGCCCAGGGCCAGATTGGAGTGCAAAGCCTCGCTGCCGCCGCGCAGAATCGTGGCATTGCCGGACTTCAGGCAAAGCGCGGCCGCATCGATGGTTACGTTGGGACGGGATTCATAAATGATGCCGATGACCCCCAGCGGGACCCGCATCTGCGCGACGCGCATGCCGTTGGGGCGCACCGTGGTGGGCCCCAGGCTGCCGACGGGGTCGGGCAGCGCTGCGATCTGGCGCAGGCCTTCCGCCATCAAGTGCACGCTGCGATCCGATAGCGTCAGACGATCCAGCAGCGCGGGTTCCAGGCCGCCGGCGCGCGCGGCGTCGACGTCTTTTGCGTTGGCGGCCTGCAAGGCCTGTTTGCCGTCGACCAGCAACTCGGCCATCGCGAGCAGGGCGCGATTCTTGGCCGAGCCGCTGGCGCGCATCATGGCGCGCGCGGCCTGCCGGGCATTGTCGCCCAGCGTCAGCATGGTTTGTTCGATTGAGGACATGATGAGTTCTTCCAGAATGGGAGCGTTCAGCCGCGTGCGCCGGCGGCAGCCACGCGCAGGGCCAGACGCGTCATTTCTTCCCAGGGATCGGTCAGGCGCCCGGCGACACTCAGCCCTTTGATCAGGCGATCGACCTCGTGGGCGTGCTGCACGGCAGCCGGCCAGGCCTGGGGCGGTACGCGCCCCAGCGCTTGCAGCGCCAGCCGTTCGTGGGCGCCGAACACGCGCAGATGGCGCATGAGCGCGCCCACATCCTGCCGGTGTTGGCGGGCTTCGGCGATACGCGCCAGCAGGCGGATCTCTTCGCCCACGGCCCAGAGCACCAAGGGCAGCGCCTCGCCTTCGGCGCGCAGGCCGTCGAGCATGCGCACCGTACGGGCGATGTCGCCGGCCAGCATGGCGTCGCGCAGCCCAAAGACATCATAACGGGCGACATTGAGCACCGCGCGTTCGACATCCTCGGCGGCGATCTCGCCCTCCGGATACAGCAGCCCCAGCTTGAGAATCTCCTGGTGCGCGGCCAGCAGATTGCCTTCGACCTTGTCGGCTATCCACTGAAGGGTGGCGCCATCGACACGTTGATTCTGACGAGCCAGCCGCGCGCCGACCCAGGCGGGCAGGCGCGCGCGCTCTATGGTGGGAATGTCGGCGCTTACGCCACTGCGGGCCAGCGCCTGGGCCCATTTGGCATCGCGCGTGGCCCGGTCCAGGCGGGGCAGAGAGACGACGATTAGGGTGTCGGCGTCGGGTTGGCGGGTGGCCTGCTCGGCCAGACGCGTGAGCGTGTCGGCCCCGGTCTTGCCCGGCTTGCCCGTGGGGATCTTGATCTCCAGCAGGCGGCGGTCGCCAAACAGAGACACGCTTTGCGTGGCGGCCAGCACGGCGCTCCAGTCGCCGCGCGCATCCATGACCAGCGAGCTGCGGTCGGTGAAGCCGGCCTGGCGGGCGGCCGCGCGCAAGGCGTCGCCAGCCTCGGTGACCAGCAGCGGTTCGTCGCCCGAAAGGGTGTAGAGCGCGGCCAGCGGGCCGCGCTTCAGGTGCTCAAGCAGCCCGTCGGCATCGAGATGCTGCGCCATTATTCGGGCTGTGCGCCACGGCCCGGGGTGATGTTGGGCGTGTTCCAGAGCGCCGGACCCTGGCGTTGGTCCGTGCGTTCATTGGGGTCGAACAGCGGCGTTTCTTCGCTGATGTCATCCTTGGTCTGCTCGAGCTTGTGCATGGCTTCGGCCACGTCCGGCGCGGTCAGGCGGCGCAGCAGGCGGCTGACCAAGGTCTGCTGCATGGATTCGTACAGCGCCTCCATTTGTGACTGCTTGGCCTGCACGACGCCGTCATCGTAGGGCAGGTCGCGATAGACGGTGAACGTGGTGTCGGGAATGATGGCCCGGCCGGTGGAGTCAACCAGCCGGAACGTGAACACCAGGCCCAATTCGTACTCTTCGACCCGGCCTTGCGCATTGAGCGCCACATCGCGCAAGCTGCGCGTGTTGCGGACCTGCTGCAGATTGGCCGAGGCGGCCTTGGGGTCGGACACGATGCGGGTGCCCGGCGAGACGGCGCGGATCGACCGGCGCACGTCCGCGCCGAAGCGCGTGTTGTCGGGGATGCCGACATACAGCGTCTTGAAGGGCAGGGGCGTCTCGCCCCGCATCTGGAAGCCGCAGGCAGTCAGGAGCAAGACCACGGCCAGGCCTGCGGCCTTCAGAGCACGAGACTTTGTGAAAAACGGCAGGAAATTCCCGGCGAGGTTCATGCGTATCCTTGTCAGCCCACAACGTTGACCAATTTGCCCGGGACCACGATCACGCGTTTGGGCGGGCGGCCCTCCAGGAAACGGGCAACCTCTTCCTGCGACAGCGCGATCTGTTCGATGTCTTCCTTGGCGGCCTTGGCGGCCACGCGGATGGCTCCGCGCAGCTTGCCATTGACCTGGAGCATGAGTTCGATTTCTTCGGCCACCAGGGCGGCTTCGTCCACATGCGGCCAGGGCGCGTCGAGCAGATCGCCCATGTCGCGGGCAAAGCCCAGTTCACGCCAGAGCTGCCAGGTCACATGCGGCACCACCGGATACAGGACACGCAGCAGCAGGCCCAGGCCTTCGGCACGCACGGCATCGCTGGCCGCGCCTTCGGGCAATTGGGCGTTGTCCAGGGCGTTGAGCATTTTCATGCACGCCGACACCACCGTGTTGTACTGAATGCGTTGATAGTCGTACTCGGCTTGTTTGAGCAGGCCATACAACTCGCGGCGCAGGTCTTTGACCGCGGCGGGGGCGGTCTGCCAATCGGCGCCGTGGGACAAGCCGCGGGCGACCGCCTCGCGGTGCTCGTAGCCCAAGGACCACAGGCGGCGCAGGAAGCGGTTGGCGCCTTCGACGCCCGAATCGGACCACTCAAGCGTCTGCTCGGGCGGGCTGGCGAACATGACGAACAGGCGCGCAGTGTCGGCACCCAGCGTATCGATCAGCGATTGCGGATCCACGCCGTTGTTCTTGGACTTGGACATCGTGCCCACGCCGCCATAGGTGATTTCCGAACCATCGGATTTCAGGCGCGCGCCGATGATGGCGCCCTTGGCGTCGTAGGTGTTCTCGACGTCTTCCGGCCAGAAATACTCGACGCCGCCTTGCGGCGTGCGACGCGAGTAGATGTGGTTGAGCACCATGCCTTGGCACAGCAGGCGCGTGAACGGCTCGTCGAACTTGAGCATGCCGAGGTCACGCATGACCTTGGTCCAGAAGCGCGCATAAAGCAGGTGCAGCACGGCGTGTTCGATGCCGCCGATGTACTGGTCCATGGGCATCCAGTAATCATTGCGGCTGTCCACCATGGCCTGGTCGTTGCCGGGCGAGGTATAGCGCATGAAATACCAGGACGAATCCACGAAGGTGTCCATGGTGTCGGTTTCGCGGCGTGCGGGTTTGCCGCAGGACGGGCACGAGCAGGACAGGAAGGCTTCGTTCTTGGCCAACGGATTGCCCGATCCGTCGGGGATCAGGTCATCGGGCAGCACCACCGGCAGGTCTTGCTCGGGCACCGGCACCGGGCCGCAATCCGGGCAATGAATGATCGGAATCGGCGTGCCCCAGTAGCGTTGGCGCGAGATGCCCCAGTCGCGCAGGCGATAGGTGGTTTGCTTCTCACCCAGGCCTTGGGCGGCCAGGTCTGCGGCGATGGCGTCGATCGCCTCGGCCGAGCTCAGGCCGTCGTACTTGCCCGAGTTGATGGCGCGGCCGGAGAGTTTGTCGCCATACCACTCCTGCCAGGCCTGTTCAGAATAGGTCTTGCCTTCGAGCGCGATGACCTGACGGATGGTCAGGCCATATTTGCGGGCAAAGGCGAAGTCGCGTTCGTCGTGCGCGGGCACGCCCATGACGGCGCCGTCGCCGTAGCTCATCAACACATAGTTGCCGACCCAGACTTCCACCTGTTGGCCCGAAAGCGGATGCGTGACCGTCAGGCCGGTGCGCATGCCTTCCTTTTCGCGCGTGGCGATTTCGGCCTCGGTGGTGCCGCCCAGCTTGCATTGTTCGATGAAGCTGGCGAGCGCCGGATTGCTGCGCGCGGCATGCGCGGCCAGCGGATGCTCGGGGGCGACCGCGCAGAACGTCACGCCCATGAGCGTGTCGGCACGGGTCGTGAAGACGAACAGTTTGCCGCCCTGAATGGGCTGGCCGTCGTCATCCTTGATGTCATGCGGAAAGGCCAGGCGCACGCCGGCGGATTTGCCGATCCAGTTTTCCTGCATGATGCGCACCCGCTCGGGCCAGCCGGGCAGGTTGTTCTTGACCTGGTCGAGCAGTTCATCCGCGTAGTCGGTGATCCGCAGGTAATAACCGGGGATTTCGCGCTTTTCGACCAGCGCGCCGGATCGCCAGCCGCGCCCGTCGATCACCTGTTCGTTGGCCAGCACCGTCTGGTCGACTGGATCCCAGTTCACGACCTGGGTCTTGCGGTAGGCGATGCCTTTTTCGAGCATCTTCAGGAACAGCCATTGGTTCCATTTGTAGTAGGCGGGATCGCAGGCGCACATCTCGCGCGACCAGTCGATGGCCAGCCCCATCGCCTTCATCTGCTTCTTCATGTAGGCGATGTTGTCGTAGGTCCACTTGGCCGGCGGGACCTTGGACTTGATGGCGGCGTTTTCGGCCGGCATGCCGAACGCGTCCCACCCCATGGGCATGAGGACGTTGTAGCCGCGCATGCGCAGCTGGCGCGCCATCATGTCGTTGATCGTGTAGTTGCGCACGTGGCCCATGTGCAGCTTGCCGCTGGGGTAGGGCAGCATGGAGCAAGCATAGAACTTGGGCTTCTCGGAGCCGTCGGCGTTCTTGGCATGCTCATGGACGAGATAGGCGTCACGGGCCTGCCAGTCTTGTTGGGCCGCCGCTTCGACGAGATTGGGTTGATAGCGTTCCTGCATGGACTCGTGCGTAGAAATAGGGGTGGATGCGGCCGACGGGCGGCCGCTCAAACCCTAGATTATAGGAGGTGCTAGGTCCGGGATGGGGAAGGGGCGTTTCCGGGGATGCGGGCCCCTGCCGCCAGGCAGCCGTAGATCAGTGCCAGCAGGGCCGTGACGGCGCCCGCGCCCGCCACGCCATACCAGCCGAAATGGCCGTAAATCCAGGCTGAGGCGAGCGAGCCGGCGGCGCCGCCGATGAAGTAAGACGTCATATAGCCGGCGGTCAGGCGGCTGCGGGCCTCGGGGCGCAGGCGGTAGACGGCACTCTGATTGGTCACGTGCACGCCCTGGATGGCCATGTCCTGGATGATGATGCCGATCAGCAGAGGAATGACGGCGTGCGCGCCCCAGGCGATCAGGCCCCAGGAGCCCAGCAGGAGGATCAGGCCCACGACGGTGGCGCGGTTGCCCAGTCCCTGGTCGGCCATGCGGCCAAAGCTGCGGGCGGCGTAGGCGCCGAGCGCCCCGGCCAGGCCGAACAGCCCGATCGTGGTCGTGCTGTAGCCATACGGCGGGCTCGACAGCAGGAAGGTCAGCGGTGTCCAGAGCATGCTGAAGCAAGCGAAGATCAGCCCGCCGATGATGGAGCGTGCCCGCAGCAGGGGTTCCTCACGATAGAGCCTGAGGATGGACATCAGCAGGCGCGGATAGCTCAATTGCGCCGAGCCGCGATGATCGGGCAGGATGCGCCACAGTACCGCCGACATCGCCAGCAGCAGGATGGCGGCGACCCAATACACCGTGCGCCAGCCGCCCAGGTCGGCCAGCACGCCGGAGGCCGTGCGTGCCAGCAGAATGCCCAGGAGCAAGCCGCTCATCAGGGTGCCGACGATGCGGCCGCGCTGGGCCGGTTCGGCCAGCGTCGCGGCGAAAGGCACCAGGACCTGCGCCACCACGGACAGCATGCCCGTCAGAAAGGTGCCCAGCATCAGCCAACTGATGCCGGGCGCGCTGGCAGAGATCAACAGGCCGACGGCGGATAGGGCGGTCATGAAGACGATCAGGCGGCGGCGTTCGACCAGATCGCCCAGGGGCACGATCAACACCAGGCCGATGGCATAGCTCAATTGGGCGATGGTGACGATGCTGCCGGTGGTCGCGTTCGAAACCTGGAATTGGTCGCCGATGATGTGCAGCAGCGGCTGGGCGTAGTAGTTGCCGGCGACGGCCAGGCCGGTCGCCACCGACATCAGGAAAACCATGGCGGGAGTAAGACGGGAGTTCAAAATGCGACGCCTCCGGGGGCATGTTGGTCGTGCTCGGCCAATAAACGCTTGAGCAGGCTGGCAAGCTGGCGGCGTTCGGCCGCGTTCAGCGGGGCCAGGGTTTGGTTCATCTCGTTCAGATAGGCGTCCAGCACGTGGCGCAAGGCGCGCTGGCCCTGCGGCGTCAGGGAGACGATGACGCTGCGGCGGTCCTCAGGGTTGGGGTTGCGCGCGATGAGGCCGGCGCTCTCCAGGCGATCGAGGCGGTTGGTCATGGCGCCGGAAGACAGCAGCAAGGCGCCGATCAGTTGCTGGGGGCTCAGGCAATAGGGTGCGCCCGCGCGAAACAGCGTGGCCAGGACGTCGAACTCGCCCTGATGCATGCCGTGGGCGCGAAAGGCGCGATCGGCATTGCGCGCGGCCACGATGTTCATACGGAACAGGCGGCTGCATACCGCCATGGCGGAGACGTCCAGATCGGGACGTTGTTCCGCCCACTGGGCTAGGACCAGATCGACATGATCTTTCATGGAGGGCATTTATCTTGATGTAAAGTATCTTTATATCAAGATAAATGCCCGGCAGGCAAGCCACAAAAAGAAAGAGCCCGCCGGAGGCGGGCTCTTTCCGGTTTGACCGGAAGACGAAGCTTACTGAGCGGCGTCTTTGAGCTTCTTGAGCGGGCGAACCTTGACCTTGACCGAGGCGGGCTTGGCCGGGAACCAGCGCTCTTCGCCGGTGAACGGATCCTTGCCGAAGCGCTTGGCCTTGGCCGGCACCTTTTGCACGGAGACCTTGAACAGGCCGGCCAGCGTGAATTCGCCAGCGCCCTTCTTGTCAACCGAACCCAACACGGCGGCCTCGAGGCCAGCCAGAACTGCCTTGACCGACTTGGCTTCGACGCTGGTGTTTTCGACCAGGTGAGCGATCAGCTGCGACTTGTTCAGTGCTTCCTTGATGGGGCGCGCGGTAGCGGTCGCCGTCTTCTTCACGGCCGGCTTGGTGGCGGCGGCCTTCTTGGCGGGAGCTGCCTTCTTGGCAGGAGCCTTGGCGGCGGTTTTGGTGACTTTCTTGGCGGGAGCTTTTGCTTTGGTAGCCATGGTCAAGATCCGTATGTTGGGTAATAAAGCGGCGCTTGCGACGGATGTCCGGCACCACGCGCCCGATGATAGCGGAAACTCAGGCGCGCGCATGAATTTTTCCGCGGTTTAATGCTTACGAGATGTTGTTTTCGCGAGAAACCGGATGCAGCGCCAGCGCGCGAGGTCTTGTTTTAAGGTGTTTGCGGCCTCGCTCTGCATTGCGTGCGGGCTCCGCGCAGATTACGCTAGGCGCCTTGGCGCAGATGCGCAATCAAATATAAGGGGAGATCTTTGCGCGCTGCCAGATGGATGGGGAGCTGGGTTCTCGACATTACGCCCGCGGTCCTGCGCAGCGATGCAATGGCGGGGTTGCTCGGCGCGCTGCTCGTGTTGCCGCAGGGCATGGCGTTTGCGCTGCTGGCCGGTTTGCCCCCGCAGTACGGGCTCTACAGCGCGGTGGTTCCCTGCGTGATCGCCGCCCTGTTCGGTTCCAGCCGGCATGTCCTGTCCGGGCCCACCAATGCGAATTCACTGGCCCTGCTGGCCGTGCTCGCGCCCATGGCCGTGCCGGGATCGCCCGGTTATATCGAACTGGCCCTCGCGGTCACGGTGCTGGTCGGGCTGATGCAGTTGGCGGTGAGCCTGCTGCGCCTGGGGGTGCTGGCCAATTTCATCTCCCCGGCGGCGCTGTTTGGCTTTACCAGTGGCGCGGCAATCCTGATCGCCCTGCATGCGCTGAAAGACGCGTTCGGCGTGCCGCGCGACGCGGCGCATGGTTTGTCGGAAACCTTTGCCGCGCTGGCGTCGGGCAAGGTCAGCGCGGGCGCGATCGTGGTGACGCTGGTCACCCTGCTAAGTGCGCTGGCGGTGCGCCGCTGGGACCGGCGCCGCCCGCACATGCTGGTGGGCCTGGCTGCCGGCACGCTCGCCGGCTGGTTGCTGGACCTGGCTGGCGCCGGGTTGTCGGTGCTGGGGCCTATCGCCCAGCCGGTGCCGCCTTTCCATCTTCCCCAGGTCGAGTGGCGGCGTCTGCCGGACATGCTGGGCGTGGCCGTGCCGCTGACCATCGTGGCCCTGGCGCAATCCATTTCCATTGCCAAGGCGGTGGCGCAGCGCTCGGGCCAGGTCATCGATCCGAACCGGGAGTTCTTCGGGCAAGGCTTGTCCAACACGGTGGGCGGGCTGTTTTCCTGTTATCTGTCCTGCGGCTCGCTGAACCGGTCCATGCCCAACTATGAGGCCGGCGCGCGCACACCCATGGCTGCCGTGTTCTCGGCGCTGATATTGGTGGGGCTGGTGCTGTTGAGCGCGCCGCTGCTGGCGCATATCCCTTACGCGGCCATCGCGGCCTTGCTGCTGCTGGTGGCCTGGACGCTGCTCGATGTGCCGCGCTGGCGCTGGCTGGCCAGGGTGGATCGCAGCGAAGCCATCATCGCGGCGGCCACCATGGCCGCGACGCTGTTCATCCGCATGGAAGTCGCCATCATGCTGGGCGCCTTGCTGTCGCTGTCGGCCTATCTCTATCGCACATCGCGGCCGGCCATGCGGATCATGGGCATCGGCGCGGACGATCCGGCGCGTCATTTTCTCGTGCGCGACAGCGGCGCAGACACCTTGCCGGCCTGCCCGCAACTGTGTCTGCTGCGCATGGAGGGCTCGGTGTATTTTGGCGCGGCCGCCTATGTGGATGAGCGGCTGGGCACATTACGCCAGGGCGGCGCGCCGCATCTGCTGGTGATGACCAAAAGCATGAACTTCATCGATCAGGCGGGGGCGCAGGTCTGGGAAGATGAGTTGAAGCGCCGGCGAGCCTTGGGAGGGGATCTGTATTTCCATCGGCCCCGCCCCGAGGTGCTGGCGACCTGGAGACGCACGGGGTTCATCGAACGCCTGGGCCCTGACCACGTTTTTCCTGACAAGGCGACGGCCATCGGCAGTATCTACCAGCGGCTGGATCCTGCCGTCTGCCGCTCGTGTCAGGCCCGTTGCTTCTTGGAGTGTGGTCCGCCGGGCACGGCGCATCAGTCCGGCCAGGCGGCAAGCGTCGTGCCGCCGGATCGAAAGCGCGATACGCCGAACGCTGGCGAGGCCTGAGCGGGCGGGGCTCCGGCGCCCGTGTCGGCCGGCGGCGCGGCGGCGGTGTGAACCGGCTTGGCGGGGCTGCGCAAGCGCTGCGCCACGGCATCGGGCAGTTGCAGACGCGCGCCATCCAGATAGTGGCGGGAGTCCATGCCTTGTTCGTTTCCGGTCGCGACAAAGAGGCCCATGGTGGATTGATGGTCGACCTTGCGATAGTGGATCGGCCCTGACGGAGTGTCCAGGCGCAGCCCTTCGAGGGCGTCGACCAGCTTCTCCGCATCCGTAGACTGCGCGAGGCGCAAGGCGGCCGACAGGCTCTGCAGCGCCAGATATCCCTGCAAGGCGGGCAGGGTGGCCGGGTGGCCGGTGCGCGCCGCGAAGGCCTGGGCAAAGCCGTCCTGGCCGGCGGGGAGCATGTCATGCGTGGCGACGATCCAGCCGGCGGGGGCGGGGGTGTCCAGGGCTTCGCCATGCATGACGATGACGGGAAGGTCTTGCAACGCCGGCTGTTGCCGGAGGAGTTTGCCGAAAGCGGCCAGATCCGCGCCTCGCAAGGCCAGCAGCAAGGCCTGGGGCTGTTCGGCTTGCACGGCGCGCAGCAGTTCGGCATCGACGTTGCCAGGCGTCACGGCATGGCGGCCGACGATCTCGGTCTGCGATTGAAACGCCGCCAGCGTCGCGGCAAAGGCGGCGGCTTCCTCTTGGCCGTCCTGAGCCGCTTCATGCACCAGGGCCCAGCGCTTCTGGCGCAGGGCCAGCGCGCGTGGCGCGAGGGCGGCCACACGCATCCGGGTGGAGGGGGCCAGGCGAAAGGTATAGCGGTTGCCCTCTTGCCAGACCAGGCGGTCGCTGGGCGCGCGGACGACCAGATAGGGCAGGCGCCAGCTCGCCGCCTGGCGGGCGAGCGCCAGGGCCTGGGCGCTATCTTGTGCGCCATCAAACAGCATATGCACGTCGGGCGGGGGCGTGGCGTTCGGGCCGCTGCGCACCGGCACGACCCGAAGTGGGCGGCCCATCACGCCGCCAGCCTGATTGACGGCTTCCAGCGCCATGCGCCAGCCTTGCGCGAAATCGCTGTCGGCCGGTTGGGCGTGCGCTTCGCCCAGCACGATGGGAGGCGGCGTTTCGGCGCCGGCGCCCGCCGGCAGCAGTGCCAGGCCAATCAGGAAGACAGCAAGAGGGCGCATGGGCGAAGGCGCGTAGTGGTCGTTGCCCGAGTGTAGCCAGGCGCGCGCCGGCGCGAGGGGCGGAGTTCGCGCCAGTTTGTGCCGCTTTCCGGGCGGCAGAAAACAAAAAGCCCCGCGTGAGCAGGGCTTTTGGCGACCGGAACGGCTGAATTACTTCAGCTTGGTTTCCTTGTAGTCAACGTGCTTGCGAGCGACCGGATCAAATTTCTTGATCAGCATCTTCTCGGGCATGTTGCGCTTGTTCTTGGTGGTCGTGTAGAAATGGCCCGTGCCGGCGGTCGACTCGAGCTTGATCTTTTCGCGGATACCTTTGGCCATGTCGGGCTCCTAGTATGAATTTGCAGTTCGTGGCGCTGTGTGGCGCACGGAATGGGGCGTAGGGTGGCTGAGCCGCAGCTTAGACCACTTCGCCGCGTGCGCGCAGGTCGGCCAGCACGGCGTCGATGCCGTTCTTGTCGATCGTGCGGATGGCCTTGGCCGTCACGCGCAGACGGACCCAGCGGTTTTCGCTCTCAACCCAGAAGCGGCGCGACTGCAGGTTCGGCAGGAAGCGACGCTTGGTCTTGTTGTTGGCGTGCGAAACATTGTTGCCCACCATCGGGCCTTTGCCGGTAACTTGGCAAACACGTGCCATGGATGCACCTCTTGTGTTTATTCGCCGGGATGTGTCACCAGGGCCGAGGCTAAAGGGAGGTATTCGCACAAGCGGTGATCAAAAGTCACCCGCTAACCACCCAAAAACCTGGATGAGGGCTGCCGCAAGAAGGATCATCCTGTTGCTGATGATCTGCAAGCTGGCCCGTGCTTATACCCGCTTAAATCCTCTGCGCCGGATTCACCCAGGCAGAACTAAGTAATGTGGCAACTACAAAGCATAGTAGTTGCCTACGGGATATGGGATTAATGCTTAGACGTCGACTATACAACGTATTTCAAGTCTGGGTCAAGCCCCACTGCGCGCAACCCGCCCGGCCGCCCAGGACAGGCAGGCGCAGCCGGCCAGCACGGTGGTCAGCGGCAGCGCGCTTTGGGTCTGCCACAGGCTGATGAGCAGGCCGGCCACCGCACCGCAAGACAGTTGCAAGGTGCCCAGCATGGCCGAGGCGGCCCCCAGGCGGCGGCCCTGTTCGGCCAGCGCCAGGGCGGCGGAATTGGGATTCACGAACCCCTGGCTGAACATATACCCGATCAGGCAGAGCATCAGCAGCGGCAGGTTCATCAGGCCGGCCACGGTCAAGAGCACGGCCGTCAGGCTGGCGATGGCCAGGGCATTCTGGGCGCGCCGCTGCAAGGTCGCCGGTTGCAGGCGGCGCAGCAGCCGGGCGCTGACTTGCGAGCCCACGATCAGCGCCGCGGCGTTGGCGCCGAACAGCAGGCCATAGTATTGGGGCGCGACGCCGTAATACTCGATGAAAATGCGCGGCGAGCCGACGATGTAAGCGAACATCCCGGCTTGGCCCAGGCCGCCCGCCAGGCTATGGGCAAGAAAGGAGCGGTGGGTGAGCAGGGCGCGATAGTTGCCGAAGATGGTCTGCCAACGCAAGGGCACCACGCGCTCCGGCGCGAGAGACTCCTTCATGATGAGCACCACACAGGTCAGCATGGCCGCGGCGGCCAGCGCCATGAGCCAGAACAGGCTGCGCCAGCCCACGATGCTGAGCAGTTGCCCGCCGGCCAGCGGCGCCAGGATCGGCGCCAGCCCCATGATGAGCATGAGCAGCGACATGGCCCGGGCAGCATCCTGCGTCTCATAGTGGTCGCGGATCACCGCGCGCGGGATCACCACGCCGGCCGCGCCGCCCAGGGCCTGCACCACCCGCCAGCACGTCAGGGATTCGATGCTGCCGGCCAGGGCGCAGCCCAGCGACGCGACGATGTACAGGGCCAGCCCGGCCATGACGGGCAGCTTGCGTCCGTAGCGGTCGGCCAAGGGGCCGTAGACCACCTGCGCCATGGCCAGCCCGATCAGATAGGCCGCCAGCGTGCGCTCGACATCACCGCGTGCCACTCCCAGGTTCTGGGCGATCGTGGGGAACGCCGGCAGATACATGTCGATGGAGAAAGGTCCGATGGCGGTGAGGGCGCCCATCAGAATGAGCCAGCCGGGCAGGCTGCGGCCCAGGGATTCGGAACGGGGTGACGGCGGGGGGGAAGAGGGTGGCATCAGCAGGGGGAAAACGGCAGGAGGTCTCGGCGGGGGGGCAGGGGTGCCCCGAGCCGGCCGAGCCAACGACTGTAGCACGCGCGACCTTACGTACAAATTTCAACTGTTTTCCGATAAAGTCCCCCTGTCGGTCATGTTCCAGTGGAGAGGGAATTGGTTAATCCTTTGCTGTCTGTTGTCGAACGTAAACTCGCCGCGCTGCCGGTGTCCGTGCAACTCCAAATGCCTGACGGAACCGTTTTGGGGCCGCCCGATGCCAAGGTGCGATTCGCCGCCCGTGACAAGGGGGCGCTGGCCCACCTGGCCGAAGGCGGGGTGGGCGTGCTGGGCCAGGACTACGTCGAAGGGCGGATTGATATCCAGGGCAGCATGCGCGATGTGATGGCGGCGGCAGCCGCGCTATTGCCGGGTTCGC
This sequence comes from Bordetella genomosp. 12, assembly GCF_002261355.1. Lineage (GTDB taxonomy): Bacteria > Pseudomonadota > Gammaproteobacteria > Burkholderiales > Burkholderiaceae_B > Bordetella. Next base: position 18,508 of record NZ_NEVU01000002.1, read on the forward strand.
CGGTGGAGGCCGCGCGCGGCGGCTGGCTGACCGACCTGATACGCAAGGTGTCCTCGGTCTGGCGGCACTCCGTCGAGCGGGATGCCAAGCAGATCGAATTTCACTACGACCTGTCGGATGATTTCTACGCCTTGTGGCTGGATCCCCGGCGCGTCTATTCCTGCGCCTATTACCGCGAGCCCGACATGACGCTGGCGCAGGCCCAGGAGGCCAAGCTGGACCTCATTTGCCGCAAGCTGCGCTTGCGTGCGGGCGAGCGTTTTCTCGATGTGGGGGCGGGCTGGGGCGGCTTGCTGCTGTGGGCCGCCGAGAACTACGGCGTGGATGCCACGGGCATTACGCTCTCGCGCAACCAGCATGCCCACGTCAACCGCCTGATCGAGGCCAAGGGGCTGTCCGGGCGGGTGCGGATGGAATTGCTGGACTACCGCAAACTCGATGAGAGCCAGCCCTACGACAAGATCGCCTCCGTGGGCATGTTCGAGCACGTGGGCCGGGCCCAGTTGCCGGGCTACTTCGCCAAGCTGCGCAATCTGGTCAAGCCAGGCGGCCTCATCATGAACCACGGCATCACCGCCGCCGGCCTGTACAACTCGGAGCTGGGCAGCGGCATGGGCGAGTTCATCGAGAAGTATATTTTCCCGGGGGGCGAGCTCACGCACATCAGCAGCGTGCTGGAGGCCGTGACGGGGGGCGGCCTGGAGGCGGGTGACGTCGAGAATCTGCGGCCCCATTACGCGCGCACCCTGTGGGCCTGGAGCGATGAGCTCGAGTCCCGGCTGGATGAGGCTTCGCGCATTCTCTCGGGTGAGCAGGGCGCGCGGTCGCTGCGCGCCTACCGGCTCTATCTGGCGGGTTGCGCCATGGCGTTCGACCATGGCTGGATAGCCCTGCACCAGTTGCTGGTCACCACGCCTGCCAAGGGCGATAACCTGGAGCTCGACTATCCCGCCGATCGGCAGTATCCCTGGCGGCGCGAGTACATGTATCAGGACGTCAAAGCCTGAGGCCCTGTTTCAGCCCGCAGCAGCCCCGCAAGGGGCTGTTTTTTTGGGCGGAGACCCGCGAATCGGCCGGCCTCAGACCGACTTTACCCCGGCAAAATCCTGTGAATTGGTAACTTAATGAAACGCGCTGGGCGCATTTTTTGTTGCACTGCAATGGCAGGGAGGATGCCCGAGTGGCCGCCCTCTGCCCTGGGATTTTCCCTAGGCTGTTTTTGCCCGAATTGCTACTAAATGTAATGGCTTGAGCTTGGTCGCGTCGTCAAAATCATCTAACATGCAGGCTTCTTCATTGAGTTTCTTTCAATTTTCTGCGCTTTGATTGCCGGGGTCTGCCCGCAGACAAAGTGCTGTCATTTGGAAAACCGGCCATCCCGGTCGTGTTTTCTGCTGTGAGTGTCGGTTTGTATTGGCGGTTTTGCCCGTCTTCCGCACAACCCCCTTAGCTCCACGGCATGGCCTGCGACTCCCGCGATGGCTGTGTCCCTGAACCTATGGAGGCAAAAGCCATGCGTTTTACCCCCCTCAAGGCCCTGGCCGCTACGGCCGTTCTTTCGGTTTTTGCTGGTGCGGCTCATGCCGCCCCGCAATGCGAAATCAAGCGTCCCGTGAAGTTCGGCGGGATGAACTGGGAATCCAATCTGGTCCTGGTCGATGTAGAGCGTTTCATCATGGAAAAGGGCTATGGTTGCAAAACCGAAACCCTGCCGACTGAAACCTTGCCGGCGCTGGCAGCGCTCGAACGCGGTGATCTGGATATCAACACCGAGATCTGGCTGAACAGCGTGGCCGAACCCTGGGATCGCGCGCAAAAGACCGGTAAGGTCAAGCGCGTAGGCGACATTTACATGGGTGGCGAGGCCTGGTTTATTCCCCGCTACACCGCCGAGCGCTATCCGGAGCTGAAGTCGGCCGCCGATCTGCCCAAGTTCAAGGACAAGTTCAAAGATCCGGAAGAGCCAGGCAAAGGCCGTTTCTACGGTTGCCCGGCGGGCTGGGGTTGCGAAGTGACCAGCACCAATCTGTTCCATGCGCTCAAGCTGGACGACAGCTTCACGCTGTACTCCCCGGGTACGGGCGCGGCCCAGAAAGCGGCCTTGATGTCCGCCTATAAGCGCAAACAGGACGTGGTGTTCTATTACTGGTATCCCACGCCCCTGGTCGGCGCCATGGATCTGGTCAAGCTGGAAATGCCGCCTTATGACGCCGAAAAGCACAAGTGCCTGACCGCGCCCAAGTGCGATAACCCGCAGCCCAGCGCCTACCCGGAAAACCCGGTCTTTACCGCCGTGAACACCGCGTTCTCGAAAGAGGCGCCCCAGTTGACGGGCTTTTTGTCCAAGGTGAGCGTGCCGCGTGAGCAAATGGATGAAACGCTCGCTCACATGGAGTCCTCGGGCGACGATTCCGCCGACGTGGCGCAATGGTTCCTGAAGAACAAAGCCGACATCTGGAAAAAGTGGGTGCCCGCCGATGTGGCGACCCGCGTCGAGGCCTCGCTCTGAGGTCAAGCTAGCCGGCCCCTCCCCGGGGCCGGGGACGACCCCCGTCCCAGTCCAGCCGACCTGGCTGTGAAGTTTCCCGAGCATGCCCCGCCGGCCGTGACGGCCTGCGCATGCAATCTCCCGGAAGAGGAGTTCTCTGATGTTTCCTGAATGGATACCCGCGAAATCCGTTCGTGGGGCGATCGACGGCTTTGTCGATCACCTCGTGACCAACTACGCCGATACGCTCGAAGCCGTGGCCAGCCCGGTGCTCAAGGTGCTGGTCTGGCTTGAGCAAGTGCTGCGCACCTCGCCCTGGTGGGCGGTGGTGCTGGCGACCGTGGCCATCGCCTGGCTGGTCAGCCGCCGTATCGGCCTGAGCGTGGCCATGGGCGCGCTGCTGTGCGTGATCGGCTTTCTCGGTCTGTGGGATGCCGGCATGCAGACGCTGGCGCTGATGATCATGGCCGCTGGCCTGTCGGTGATCATCGGGATCCCGCTGGGCATCCTGATGGCGCGCGTGCACTGGCTGCGTTCCATCATGTTGCCCGTGCTGGACGTGATGCAGACCATGCCGAGCTTCGTCTATTTGATCCCTGTGGTGATGCTCTTCGGCCTGGGCAAGATCCCGGCCTTGATCGCCACGGTCATCTATGCCGTGCCGCCGCTGATCCGCCTGACCGACCTGGGTATACGCCTGGTCGATCGCGAGGTGCTTGAAGCCTCGCGCGCCTTCGGCGCCAACTCGCGCCAGCAGTTGTTCGGCGTGCAGTTGCCGCTGGCGCTGCCCAACATCATGGCTGGCGTGAACCAGACCACGATGATGGCGCTGTCCATGGTGGTGATTGCTTCCATGATCGGCGCGCGCGGGCTGGGCTACGAGGTGCTGTTGGGCATCAACCGCCTGGAAGTGGGCCGCGGCCTGCTCGCGGGCCTGGGTATCGTGGTGCTGGCGGTATTGTTTGATCGTATTACGCAGTCTTATGGGCAGCGTGTGCGTGTGGGAGGCCACCGATGAGCAAGATTGAAGTCAAGAATATCTACAAGATCTTCGGGCCGCATCCGCAGAAATGCCTCAAGGCGGCTCAGGACGGCATCAGCAAGGAAGCGCTGCTGGCTGAAACGGGCCATACGCTGGGCCTGCGCAATATCAGCCTGTCGATCGACGAAGGCAGCATTTTCGTCATCATGGGGCTGTCCGGCTCGGGCAAGTCCACATTGATCCGCCATTTCAATCGCCTGATCGAGCCCAGCGCGGGCCAGATCCTGGTCGACGGCGTGGACGTGGTCAGCCTGAACAAGCGCGACCTGGAGACCTTCCGCCAGAAAAAGATGAGCATGGTGTTTCAGCGCTTCGGCTTGTTCCCGCATCGCACGGTGCTGGACAACGCGGCCTACGGCCTGGCGGTGCAGGGCGTGTCGCGCTCGGAGCGCGAACAGCGTGCCCGCCACTGGCTGGAGCAAGTGGGTCTGACCGGCTTCGAGTCGCAGTATCCTCATCAGCTCTCCGGCGGGATGCAGCAGCGCGTGGGCCTGGCCCGCGCCCTGGCCACGGACGCCGAAATCCTGCTGATGGACGAGGCCTTCTCGGCGCTGGATCCCTTGATCCGGCGCGAGATGCAGGACCATCTCTTGCAACTGCAGGCCAAGTTGAACAAGACCATCGTCTTCATCACCCATGATCTGGACGAAGCGCTGCGCCTGGGCAACCGCATCGCCATTCTCAAGGATGGCGAGCTGGTGCAGGAGGGCACGCCGGAAGACATTCTGCTGAGCCCGGCCAACGACTATGTGCAGGCTTTCCTGCAAGATGTGAACCGCACCAAGGTGCTCAACGCCGCCCACGCGGTGAATCCTTCGCGGTTGACGCTGACGATGCGTTCGCGCCCGGCGCACTCGCTCGAACGCATGCAGGCGCTGAATTACGAGTACGCGCCGGTGCTCGACGGCAAGCGGCTGGCGGGCATCCTGACGGAACAGGCGGCCATGCTGGCGCAGCAAGAAGGCGCGCGCGATGTGTCGCGCTATGTCGAGGACCTGGCTTCCGTGCCCGCCACGGCGGGCCTGGATCAGGTGCTGTCTCAACTGGTGCACAGCGATCAGCCGGTTGCGGTCACCGGTGAGGATGACGAGTTCCTGGGCATGCTCTCGCGCAAGAAAGTCGTTGAATTGGTCGCGCCTGTCGTGGCCGAGAACAACGACGCGGCCTCCCAGACCGCGCCGGCCGATCCGCTCGATCCGGTGGATCCGCAAAAGCTCGCAGGCTGAGCCCGCCTGCCTGGGCAGGGCGTGCTGGCACGGCTATGATGAGGCCCCCCGGCCATCGACCGGGGGGCCTCATCTTCTATGGAGACCGCCATGCCCATCTTGAATGTCCAGATCATGCAGGGCCATGCGCCCGCCGCCAAAGCCACCTTGCTCAAGGCACTCAGCCAGGCTGTCGTCGACAGCATCGGCGCGCCCGTGGCCAGCGTGCGTATCACCCTGGCCGAAGTGCCCGCCGAACATGTCATCGTGGCCGGTGAGCTGGGCAAGGACATGGCGCTCATCCTGGTGGACCTGATTGCGGGCCGGACGGCCGAACTCAAGGCCGCCCTGATCGCCGCCCTCAATCAGGCCGCGTGCGACAGCCTGGGCCTCAGCGGCCAGGATGTCAGGGTGGTGTTGCACGACGTGCCCAAGACCGACATGGGCGTGGCCAACGGCTTGAGCGCCGCGGCAGCCGGCCGCTGAGCCGCGAGTATGATGTCCTCCAGAAATACATCATCAAGGAGGAGCATCATGAAAGAAGTTTTGGTCATCGCCGGCGCGCGCAGCGCCATCGGAGATTTCGGTGGCGCGCTCAAGGATGTGCCGCCCTGCGATCTGGCCGCCACGGTCATGCGCGAGGCGCTCAACCGCGCCGGCGTCAGTGGCGACGAGGTTGGCCATGTCGCCGTTGGCAACGTCATTTGCACCGAGCCGCGCGATATGTATTTGTCGCGCGTTGCCGCCATCAGCGCCGGCATCGGCAAGCAAACGCCGGCTTTCAACGTCAACCGCCTGTGCGGTTCCGGTCTGCAGGCCGTGGTGTCGGCGGCGCAGTGTGTCATGCTGGGCGATGCCGAGATTGCCGTGGCGGCAGGCGCCGAGAGCATGAGCCGGGCGCCGTATATCGCCCAGGGCCACCGTTGGGGCGCGCGCATGGGCGACAGCGTCATGGTGGACATGATGACCGGCGCGCTATCGGATCCCTTTGGCCGCATGCACATGGGCGTGACGGCGGAAAACGTGGCGGCGCGTTTCGGCATCAGCCGGGCCGATCAGGATGCCTTGGCCGCCGAGTCGCACCGGCGCGCCAGCGCGGCGATCGCCGCGGGCCATTTCAAGGACCAGATCGTGCCGGTCACTCTCAAGACCCGTAAGGGCGATGTGGTGTTCGACGTCGACGAGCATGTCCGCGCCGACGTCAACGTCGAAAGCCTGTCCAAGCTCAAACCGGTATTCCAGAAAGAAAACGGCACGGTGACCGCCGGCAATGCCTCGGGTCTGAACGACGGCGCGGGTGCGCTCGTGCTCATGGAAGGCGGCGCGGCGGCGCGGCGCGGGATCAAACCGCTGGCGCGTCTGGTAGCCTATGCCCACTCGGGCGTGGATCCGGAAATCATGGGGATCGGACCCGTGCCGGCGACCCAGGCTGCGCTCCAGCGCGCGGGCCTGACGGTGGACCAGCTCGACGTCATTGAGGCCAATGAGGCGTTTGCGGCCCAGGCCTGCGCGGTGACGCGCGAGCTCAGGATGGACCCGGCCAAGGTCAATCCCAACGGCAGCGGCATCAGCCTGGGCCATCCGATCGGCGCAACAGGCGCCATCATCACGATCAAGGCGCTCTACGAGCTGCAGCGCATCCAGGGCCGTTATGCGCTGGTGACGATGTGCATCGGGGGCGGGCAGGGCATCGCGGCGGTCTTCGAGCGGGTGTGAGGCCCGCCGGGCGTCAATAGCTGATCGACTCGATACGGTAGGCGGCCTGACCGGTGCTCAGCCGGCCCCGCGGCTGCTTGCTGTTCAGCGTCAGGCGCAGCGTACTGCCCAGCCGGAAGGCCAGCAGCAGCTGGTCGGTTTGCGGGCTGGACAGGGCGGCGTCAAGGCAGCCGGCCGCCACGGGCTGGCCGCGCTGGCTAAAGCGGGCGCAGGCTTTTCCGAGCGGACGTTCGAGCGCGCTGACCTGCACGCCGACGTAATGGAGATGGCCCTGGGCGTCGGGGCGCGGCAGGCTGGGCCCGGGCCCGGCCTGCGCAATGGTGGACCAGGCCAGGCAGAGATTGCGGGGCAGGCTGCCGGCCTCATCGGCCGTGGCCGTCACCAGCGTGCCGCCTTGCGGCCCGCTGAGGTATTTCCCGTCTACCAGGCCATATGTGCCCGCCGGCAGCCGCTGCAACCTGGCCAACAGCTCGGGTTGGCGTGCCTCGCGCAGGGACAGGGCGCGATAGAAGTCCGGGCAATGGCCATAGCCGGGCCCGATGAGCAGCGGCTCAGGCCAGGGCTGCGCCTGGACCGCCGTGCCGGCCAGGCAGGCCAGCCCCCCCAGCCATCGATGCAGCGCTCGCAGCGTCATGTCGGGCTAGGGCTGAAGTTGCGTGATGCGGAAGGTCTCCTGGGTTTGCACCGGCGCATAGCGTTTGGTGTGATCCAGGTAGACCCGCAGCGGGCGCTGGCTCAGCAGGCTGTCTGCCAGGCGATAGGCCTCGGACGCAGGCATGCAGCCTGCCACGACCAGTTCATGCCCGCGCCCGAGTGCCGCGCAGATGAGATCCGCCCTGCGCTCGAGTGCCGTGACGCGGACATCGGAGTAACAGCCGATGCCGTTGGCATCCAGTTTGCGCCCTTGCGAGGCAGGGGCGGCGGCGCGATGGGCCGGTTCGCGCATGCCGCGCAGAACATCCAGCGCCCATTGGGGCGCCTGGTGGGAGCCGGGCACGGACTGCCCGAAGGGATAGGCCTGCGCCGGAGCGGGGCTGAGCAGGGCCAGCGCCAGCAAGCTGGCCAGTGCACGAGCCCGGAGGTAAGGGGGACGCATATGTTCGGTCCTGCAAATCAAAGGACCGAACATACCCAGCATCCCGGCGGCGCATGGGCGCCCCGTCGGAGAATCAGGCCAGTCTGTCAGGCGGGCAGGGAGGGCGCGTATTGCTCCTCGGGAGTCTGCTTCTTGCGGTGGAAGTCCACGATGTGGCGCACGGCTTTCTCAGGGTCGTCTTCGATAATGAATAGATCCAGATCATGCGCGCCTATCATGCCGTTGCCCAGCAGTTGGGCACCCAGCCAGTCGATCATGCCGTGCCAGAACTCGCTGCCCACCAGCACGATGGGGGCCGGCGGGATTTTTCCGGTCTGAATGAGTGTCAGGGCCTCGAACAACTCGTCCAGCGTGCCAAAGCCGCCGGGCATCGAGACATAGGCCATGCTGTGCATGAAAAACGTGGCCTTGCGCGAGTAAAAATATTCGAACGACAGGCTCAGGCTCTGATAGGCGTTATTGTGGGCCTCGTGCGGCAGGCTGATATTGAGGCCGATGCTGGTGCCGCCGGCCTCGAACGCGCCTTTGTTGGCCGCTTCCATGATGCCGGGGCCGCCGCCGGCGATGACGGCGAAGCCTTCTCGCGCCAGCGCCGCCGCGATGGCGACGGCGGTTTCATAATAGGGGGATTGACGGCTTATCCGGGCGCTGCCGAACACGCTCACGGCCGGGCCGATGTCCGCCAGCTTTTCGGCTGCGGTCCCTATCTCTGACATAATCACCGGAATTTGTTTGCCGGCGGGTGTGTCCATCTCTGCCTTTGTAACCATGAAAAAAACCTTGTTGCTGGTAGACGGTTCGAGCTACTTGTACCGCGCTTTCCATGCCATGCCGGATTTGCGCAATGCCCAGGGGGAACCGACCGGGGCGCTCTATGGCGTGATCAACATGCTGCGCAAGTTGGTCCAGGACCATAAAGCAGAGTATGCCGCATGTATTTTCGATGCGCGCGGTAAGACGTTTCGCGACGACCTTTATCCCGACTATAAATCCCACCGGCCGCCGATGCCGCCGGACCTGGCCGCGCAGATCGAGCCCATTCACGCCGCCGTGCGGGCTCTGGGCTGGCCAGTCATGGCCGTCGAGGGCGTCGAAGCCGACGATATCATCGCCACGCTGGCGCGCCGCGCCACCGAAGAGGGCCTGCATACGGTCGTGTCGACCGGCGACAAGGATCTTGCCCAATTGGTCAATCCGCAAGTCACGCTGGTCAATACCATGACGGGCGAGGTGCTGGACGAGGCGGGTGTGGTCAACAAGTTCGGGGTTCCTGCCAACCGCATCGTGGATTACCTGATGCTGGTGGGAGATGCCGTGGACAATGTCCCCGGCGTGACCAAAGTCGGCCCCAAGACCGCCGTGAAGTGGCTCAGTGAGTTCGGTTCCATCGACAAGCTGGTCGAGCACGCCGCGGGCATCAAGGGCGTGGCGGGCAACAACCTGCGCGAAGCCATCGGTCACTTCCCCTTGACCCGCCAGCTACTGACCGTCAAGGAAGACTGCGATCTCAGCGCCTTCATCGCCTCGGCCGAGGATCTCAAGCCCCGCGAGCCGGATCAGGAAACCCTGAGCGCGCTCTTTGACCGCTACGGCTTCCGGACCTGGTTGCGCGAGTTGTCGGGCGATGCCGAGCGTTTGCCGGCCGGCGATGCGCGCGCCGCCGAAGTGGCTTACGAGGTCCCGGCCGAGCAGCACTATCAGATCATCACGGCGTGGCCAGACCTGGAAGCCTGGATGGCGCGCGTCGAGCAGGCCGCGCTGGTCGGCCTGGACACCGAGACCACCTCGCTGGATGAAATGCAGGCCAGGCTGGTGGGGATTTCCATGGCCATCGCGCCGGGCGTGGCCTGCTACATCCCCTTGACCCATCGCGGGCCCGAGGCTGGCACGCAGCTGCCGCGCGATGAAGTGGTCGAGCGTTTGCGCGGCTGGCTGCAGGATCCCGCACGGCACAAACTGCTCCATCACGCCAAGTACGACACTCATGTGTTCGCCAACGAAGGCGTGACGCTGCGGGGCGTGACGGAAGACACCATGCTGCAAGCCTATGTGCTGGAGTCGCATCGCGGGGTCGGGCTGACCGACCTGGCGCAGCGGTATCTCGGGCGCAGCGGCGTGAGTTATGAGGATCTGTGCGGCAAGGGCGCCAAGCAGATCGGGTTTGACGAAGTGGCCGTCGAGAAAGCGGGCTACTACGCCGCCGAGGATGCCGATTTCACGCTGCAATTGCATCAGGTGCTGCGCCCGCGGGTGGCGGCCGATGCAGGCCTGGAGCGTATTTACGCCCTTGAGCTCGAAGTCTCGCGCGTTCTCGTGGCCATCGAGCGCAACGGGGTCAAGGTCGATGCGGCAGAACTGGGCCGCCAGAGCCATGAGCTGGGTCGCGAGATGCTGACCCTGGAGCAGAAGGCCTATGAGCTGGCCGGCCAGCCCTTCAACCTGAATTCGCCCAAACAATTGGGCGAGATTTTGTTCGGACGCATGGGGCTGCCCGTGGTGCGTAAAACGGCAGGAGGCGCGCCTTCGACCGACGAAGAGGTGCTGTCCAAGCTGGCGCAGGATTACCCCTTGCCGCAGGTGCTGCTGGACTATCGCGGCCTATCCAAGCTCAAGTCCACCTATACGGACAAGTTGCCGCGCATGATCAATGCGGCGACCGGCCGGGTGCACACGCATTATTCGCAGGCCGCGGTCATCACCGGCCGCCTGGCGTCCTCGGATCCCAATCTGCAGAACATCCCGGTGCGCACGGCCGCCGGCCGCCGTGTGCGGGAAGCCTTCGTGGCCGAGAATGCCGGTTTTCTGCTGTCGGCGGATTACTCGCAGATCGAACTGCGCATCATGGCCCACGTCTCGGACGATGCCAATCTGCAGCGCGCCTTCGCCGCTGGCGAGGATATTCACCGCGCCACGGCGGCCGAAGTGTTCGGGGTGCCGCTGGATGAGGTCAGCAGCGAGCAGCGCCGTGCCGCCAAGGCGATTAATTTCGGCCTGATCTATGGCATGGGAGTTTTCGGGCTGGCGTCCAATCTGGGCATCACGCGCGATGCCGCCCAGGCCTATATCGATCGGTATTTCACCCGCTATCCCGGCGTGGCGCGGTATATGGAAGACACGCGCCGTCTGGCGCGCGAACAGGGCTATGTCGAGACGGTTTTCGGCCGACGGCTGCAACTGCCCGATATCCGCGCCGCCTCGGGGCCGCGCCGCCAGGGGGCCGAGCGCGCCGCCATCAACGCGCCCATGCAGGGCACGGCGGCTGATCTGATCAAGTTGGCCATGGTAGCGGTGCAGGACTGGCTGGTGGCCGAGCACATGCAGGCGCGGCTGATCATGCAGGTTCACGATGAGTTGGTGCTCGAAGCGCCCGAGGCCGAGGTGCAGACCTTGCGCGTGGCGGTGCCGCGCCTGATGAGCGAGGTCGCAACCCTGCGGGTGCCGCTCATTGCCGAGGTGGGCGTGGGCCGTAATTGGGAGCAGGCCCACTGACAGACGGCATGGCTCGCAGGCGTTGCTCTTCGCGTGCGACCATGACCGTGCCGGCCAGGACCAGGCCCGCCAGGGCGAACCAGGTCAGCGCGTAGACGAGATGGTTATCGGCAAAGCGCAGCGTGGTCAGCCCGCCCGCCGGTTGGCGGCCGGGATCCACGGCGCCTGGCGCCGCGTCGCTGTCGATGAAGTAGGGCGCCACCTCGCCCAGGCCTCGCGCCTGCGCGATGCCGTGCAGATCCCGGGAGTACCAACGATCGGCTTGCGGGTCGTTGTGCCGCAGAAATCCCCAGGCAGGTTCGCCCATGCGCAAGAGCCCCGTGACCGCTACCGCCTGCGGCGCCTGCACCGGCTGGCGCCACTGCGGCAGCACGAATCCGCGGTTGACCAGCACGGTGCTGCCGTCATCGCGCAGCAACGGTGTCATCACCCAATAGCCATCGCCCAAGGCCGTGACCGCCTTGACCAGGGTCTGGCGTTCATAGTCGTAGCGGCCGGAGGCGCTGACGCGCCGGTATTCATCGTTCGCCTGGTTCAGGCCGGGCCAAAGGCTGGCGGCGGGCGCGGGGACCCGGGCGGCCTGCAGGCGTGCCGTTACCTGAGCGATGAGCGCATGCTTGCTGGCGCGGCGCTGCATCTGCCAGATACCCAGGGCGCAGAGGGTACTGAAGACCAGCCCGGCCGCAAGGGCCAGGGCGACGAGCGTGCGGGCGCGGCGGGGCAGTCTGGGACGGGCCGGCTCCTGCTTAAGGGATGTTGCGCCAATCATGCGTGGTCATGGGCATCATATTGGCGTCCAGGTGATACATGATCCAGATCGAACCGCTCAAGGTGATCACCACCAGCACCAGGGTGAAAATCAGCGCCAGCATGTTCCAGCCGCTCTCCGAGCGCGCGTCCAGGTGCAGGAAGTAGATGATGTGCACCACGATTTGCACGGCCGCCAGCGCGAGGATGACCAGCGCCGTGCTGCGCGAGCTTTCGAACACGCGGGCCATGACGATCCAGAACGGAATGACGGTGAGGATGGCCGCCAGGAAGAATCCCGTGGCGTAGCTCTTGAGCGTGCCGTGCGCGGCTTCCTCGTGAGGGTCCTCGTCGTCATGCCCGGGGGCGGTGTGGGCGTTCATGGCAATACTCCCATGAGATAAACGAAGGTGAACACGCCGACCCAGATCAGGTCCAGGAAATGCCAGAACATGGACAGGCACATCAGGCGCCGCCGGTTCGCGGGAATGAGCCCATGCGCGCGTAGCTGCACCATCAGCGTCACCAGCCAGACGATGCCGAAGGTGACGTGCAGCCCGTGGGTGCCGACCAGAGTGAAGAAGGAGGACAGAAACGCGCTGCGTCCCGGCCCGGCGCCTTCGGCGATCAGGTGCGCGAACTCATACATCTCGAGCGACAGGAACCCGAGCCCCAGCAGACCGGTCACGGCCAGCCACGCCTGCACGCCCCCCAGGCGCCGGCGCTGCATCTCCAGCATGGCGAACCCGTAGGTGATGGAGGACAGCAGCAGCAGCGAGGTGTTGGCCGCCACGAGCGGCAGATCGAAGAGTTCGGCGCCGGTGGGGCCGCCCGCGTAATTGCGCCCGAGCACCCCATAGGTGGCGAACAGGCAGGCGAAGATGAGACAGTCGCTCATCAGATAGACCCAGAAGCCCAGCAGCGTGCCATTCTGGGGGTGGTGTTCGCCCGTGACGTGGAAGAGGGGTTCGGCGGTCTGGGGCGGGCCGCCCGGTTCTGCGCTGGCCAGGGTGTCAGACATGGCTTTCCAGTAGGCGGGTGCGTGCCGTTTCGGTGCGCAGCACTTCTTCGGCGGGTACGTAGTAGTCGCGCTGGTAATCGAAGGTGTGGACAATGCAAACCACGATCAGGGCGACAAAAGCCAGTACGGCCAGCGGCCACATATGCCAGATGAGGCAGAAGCCCAGACCGACGCTGATGCCTGCCAGCACGATGCCGGCCCAGGTGTTCTTCGGCATGTGGATGGGGATGAACGCCTCCTGCGGGCGCGCATAGCCGTGCTGCTTCATTTGCCACCAGGCATCGAGGTCATGTACGCGCGGCGTGAACGCGAAGTTGTAGACCGGGGGCGGCGAGGAGGTGGACCATTCCAGCGTGCGGCCGTCCCAGGGGTCGCCCGTGGTGTCGCGCAGCGCGTCGCGCCGGCGGTAGCTGACGATCAACTGGATGATGAAGCTGGCAATGCCCAGGGCGATCAGCACCGCGCCCAGCGCCGCGATCTGGAACCAGATCTGCAGCGACATGTCCTCGAAATGGTTGACGCGCCGCGTCACTCCCATCAGCCCGAGCACGTACAGCGGCATGAAGGCGACATAAAAGCCCACCAGCCAGAACCAGAACGAACACTTGCCCCAGAAGGGGTCCAGCCGGTAGCCGAACGCCTTGGGAAACCAGAAGGTAATGCCGGCCATCAGCCCGAAGAGCACGCCGCCGATGATGACATTGTGAAAGTGCGCGATCAAAAACAGGCTGTTGTGCAGCGCGAAGTCGGCGGGCGGCACGGCCAGCAACACCCCCGTCATGCCGCCGATCACGAAGGTCACCATAAAGCCCAGCGTCCAGAGCATGGGGACTTCGAACTGAATGCGGCCGCGATACATGGTGAACAGCCAGTTGAATATCTTCGCGCCGGTCGGGATGGAGATGATCATCGTGGTGATTCCGAAGAAGGAATTCACGCTGGCGCCCGACCCCATGGTGAAGAAATGATGCAGCCAAACCAGATAGGACAGGACGGTGATCACCACGGTGGCATACACCATGGACGCATAGCCAAACAGGCGTTTGCGGCAGAACGTCGCCACCACTTCAGAGAAAATCCCGAATGCCGGCAGGATGAGGATGTAGACCTCGGGGTGGCCCCAGATCCAGATCAGGTTTACGTACATCATGGCGTTGCCGCCAAGTTCGGTGGTGAAGAAATTGGTGCCCACATAGCGGTCCATGCTGAGCATCGCCAGCACCGCCGTCAGGACCGGAAAGGCCGCCACGATGAGCACATTGGTGCACAGCGCGGTCCAGGTGAAGATGGGCATGCGCATCATCTTCATGCCGGGCGCACGCATCTTGACGATGGTGACCAGCAGGTTCACCCCGGATAGCAGCGTCCCCACGCCCGCTATCTGCAGCGCCCAGATGTAGTAGTCGACGCCGACATCCGGGCTTTGTGCGATGCCCGACAGCGGCGGATAGGCCAGCCAGCCGGTGCGCGCGAATTCGCCCACGAAAAGCGACATCATCACCAGCACGGCGCCGCCGGCCGTCATCCAGAAACTGAAGTTGTTCAGAAAGGGAAAGGCCACGTCGCGCGCGCCGATCTGCAGCGGCACGATGTAGTTCATCAGGCCCGTCACCAGCGGCATGGCGACGAAGAAAATCATGATCACGCCATGCGCGGTGAAAATCTGATCGTAGTGGTGCGGCGGCAGATAGCCCGCCGAATCGCCAAAGGCGATGGCCTGCTGCAGGCGCATCATGATGGCGTCGGCGAAGCCGCGCAGCAGCATGATCAGCCCCAGGATCATGTACATGATGCCGATCTTTTTGTGATCGATGCTGGTGAACCACTCGCGCCAGAGATAGCCCCATTTGCCGAAATAACTGAGCGCGCCCACCAGGACGATGCCGCCCAGCGCCACGGCGGCGAAGGTCGCCAGCAGAATCGGCTCGTGATAGGGGATGGCTTCCCAGGTCAGGCGGCCAAAGATGAGACTGCTGTGTTCCGGCTGGTCAATCATCTCGACTCCAGATGAAAAGCGACAGCGCCGCTCAGAGGGTGAGGTCCTGCTCGGAGCGGCAGATCGAGCCCAGGTAGTTCTGCCCGGCCGCGTTCAGATTCAGGCCGCCCCGGGTGCGGGCGTGGTTCATGCTGCAGGGGTGAGCCGGGTCGACGCAGCGCCCGACGATGGCGTCGAACAGGCCGGGCGCCACCGATCCGAAATACTGCACCGGATTGCGCTCGGTGGGGCGCTCCAGGGCGAGATAGGCCTGGCGGTTGAGCGGTGTCCCCTGGGCGCGCACCTGCGAAATCCACTGCTGAAAGCCTGCTTCATCCACGCCATGGAAGGCGAAACGCATGCCGGAGAAGCCCGCGCCGCTGTAGTTGGCCGACAGGCCGGCGTACTCGCCCGGATGATTGATGACGGCGTGCAAGGTGGTCTGCATGCCAGGCATGGCGTAGATCTGCCCCGCCATGGCCGGGATGAAAAACGAGTTCATCACCGTCGAGGACGTGATGCGGAATTGAATGGGGCGGTTGACCGGCGCGGCCAGTTCGTTGACGGCGGCCACGCCCTGTTCCGGATAGACGAAGAGCCATTTCCAGTCCAGCGCCACGACCTCGACCACCAGCGGTTTGGTGCCTGGCGGAACTTCGCGCCCTTCGGATAACCGTGACAGCGGGCGGTAGGGGTCCAGTTGATGCGTGCTGACCCAGGTCAGCGCGCCCAGCGCGATGATGATGAGCAGCGGTCCGGCCCAGATCAGCAGCTCGAGCACCGTCGAGTGGTTCCACTCCGGGGTGTAGCGCGCCGCCGTGTTGCTCGCGCGATAGCGCCAGGCGAACCACAGGGTGAGGACGATGACCGGCACGATGACGATGAGCATCAAGCCGGTTGAGATCAGGATCAGATTGCGTTGCTGCACGGCAATATCTCCTGAAGGAGACAGCAGCACGGCATTGCATCCTGTCAGCAGGGGCAGGAGACCGATCAGCAGTATTCCGCGGAACCTTGGCAAGGACGGCATTGACCATACCCCGTGACGAACCCGTGGGACATAGCCGCAACACTACGCCCGACCGCGCAGAAAATCCAGCGTATTTCTGCATCCGGCCGATCAAAGGCGTTGTGCCGGCCCCATCCCCCGATTGGTGCTTGCCGGCCGGGCAAACCTGGGCGTACCCTAGAAACCGCAGTCTGTGGGCAAGGTGTAGCTGGAACCTCCTTTCGCGAGTGAGCCTATGTCAACCTCCACGCATTACTCCGGCCAACTGCTCGAGGCAGATGGACATCATGGCCACGCCAAGGTCGCGCCGGGCGAGATCGCCGTCGGCGTCGTCATCGGGCGCGCCTCCGAATACTTCGACTTCTTTGTCTTCGGCATCGCCTGCGTGTTGGTCTTTCCGCAGGTGTTTTTTCCGTTCGAGGCCAGGCTCGAAGGCACGCTCTGGTCCTTCGTGATTTTCTCCTTCGCCTTCATCATGCGCCCCGTCGGCACGGCATTGTCGATGGCCGTGCAGCGGCGCTGGGGGCGCGCCACGAAACTGACTCTGGCGCTGTTCGTGTTGGGCACGGCCACGGTAGGCATGGCTTTTCTGCCCGGCTACAACGATATCGGCATGCACGCGATCACCTTGCTGGCGATATTCCGCTGCCTGCAGGGGCTGGCCTTTGGCGGCTCGTGGGATGGCTTACCCTCCTTGCTGGCCTTGAACGCACCGCCCGGGCGCCGGGGCTGGTACGCGATGATGGGGCAATTGGGCGCGCCGGTGGGCTTTCTGATCGCCAGCGCGCTGTTTCTGTTCTTGCTGCTGACCCTGAGCGAGGCGGATTTCCTGGCCTGGGGTTGGCGCTATCCCTTCTTCGTGGCGTTCGCCATCAATGTGGTGGCGCTGTTTGCGCGTTTGCGTCTGGTGGTCACCGAGGAGTACACGCGCCTGCTGGAGGAGGGGGAGCTCGAGCCCATCAGCGTGGGCGAGATCGTGCGCGCCCAGGGCTATAACCTCTTCATCGGCGCCTTCGCGGCGTTGGCCAGCTACGCGCTCTTTCATATGGTGACCGTCTTTCCGCTGTCATGGATCGCCGTCAGCGGGACGCAGCAGATTTCCGATGTGCTGGCCGCGCAACTGATCGGCGCGGTGCTGGGCATTCTGGGCACGATCGCATCGGGCATGCTGGCCGATCGCATCGGCCGGCGCACGACCTTGGGCCTGCTGGCCTTGTTGATCGGTATCTACGCCTTGTTCACGCCCTGGCTGCTGGGCGGCGGCCCCAAGGCGCAGAATGCCTTTATCCTGATCGGCTTTCTGTTGCTGGGCCTGTCGTATGGTCAGGCATCCGGCACCGTCACGGCCAACTTCACGCGGCGCTTCCGTTATACCGGGGCGGCCTTGACCTCGGACATGGCATGGCTGATCGGGGCGGCGTTCGCGCCGCTGGTCGCGCTGGCGCTGTCGGCGCGCTTTGGCCTGGTGGCCGTCAGCGTTTATCTGCTGTCGGGCTCGGCCTGCACATTGCTGGCCTTGCGCATCAACCGCGCGCTGGAGGCGCGGGACTGAGCGCCGCGCCGCCGATGCGCGGCGCATTTCGACCTTGTCGTTTGAAACAATATAATATTGCGCTTTCCGCCATCCTCATCCCACTCCCATGTTGCTCCTCTGGATCATTCTGGCCACGGTCACAGGCGGTCTGATCGCGGTCGCCATCGCCCATTGGCTGGCCTACCGCGTGTTCGCGCAGTACCTGCACCACATGGTGAGCCTGTCGGTCGGCGTGTTGCTGTCGGTGGCCTTGCTGCACCTGCTGCCCGAAGCGTTCGAGTCCGCCAGTGCCGACGCGCATACCTTGTTCGCGCTCATGCTGGCCAGCCTGATCGGTTTTTTCGTGCTGGAGAAAATCGCGCTCCTGCGCCATAGCCATCATCACGAGCATGACGGCCATCATCACCACTCCGGCCACGATCGCCATGAGGCCGGCCGGGGCGGCGTACTGATCCTCATCGGCAGCTCGCTGCACAATCTGTGCGACGGTGTGCTGGTGGCTGCGGCCTTTCTGACCGATCCCTTGCTCGGGGTACTGACCGCGGCTTCCATCATCGTGCATGAGGTCCCGCACAAGCTGGGCGACTTCGTGGTGCTGATCAACGCGGGATTGGAGCGCCGCCGTGCCTTCGGCCTCATCCTCTTTACCAGCCTATGCACGGCCATCGGAGGCGGTGTAGGATACTTCGTACTGCAGGAAGCGCAATCCCTGGTGCCTTATGTGCTGGTGGTCGCGGCCAGCAGTTTCCTCTACATCTCGGTCGCCGATCTCATGCCGCAAATGCACGAGCGCGTGACTCTCTCCGACGCTGTTCCGCAGCTTCTGCTCGTGGGTGTGGGCGTGGCCATCATTTATGGCGTGACCTCGGTCATGCATCATGGTCATGACCATGATCACGCTCCTGCGGCGACAACGCTCGAAGCGGGCCCGCATCGCCATTGACGCGGTCACGGGCGGCCCCTGTCCCACGGAGTCCGCCCATGAGCTTTGCCCCCGCCGCCGGCACACCTGCTGCGACCACCATCCATACCGATACCCAGGGCCTGGCCCAGGGGGATTTCGAGCTGCCGGTGCCCGGCGGCACGCAGCAGGCCTATTACGCCGCGCCCGAAGGGGTCCAAGGCGCGCCGGTGGTGCTGGTGGTGCAGGAAATCTTCGGTGTGCACGAACACATCAAGGACGTCTGCCGCCGGCTGGCCAAAGCGGGTTACTTCGCCGTGGCCAGCAATCTCTATCAGCGTCAGGGCGATGCGTCGACCTATACCGACATCCCGACGCTGGTGGCGGATATCGTCGCCAAGGTTCCCGATGAGCAGGTGTACGCCGATCTGGATGCCGCCGTGGCCTGGGCGGCCGCACAAGGCGCCGATGTCGCCCGGCTCGGCATCACGGGTTTTTGCTGGGGAGGGCGCATTACCTGGATGTACGCCGCCCACAATCCCAAGGTCAAGGCCGGCGTGGCCTGGTATGGCAAGCTGGCTTCCGGCCACGGCCCCTTGATCAAGTCCGTGGCTTTCGATGTGGCCGGCCAATTGCACGGCCCGGTACTGGGCCTGTATGGCGCCCAGGATCACAGCATTCCGGTCGAGGACGTGCGCACGATGGAAGCCAAACTGGCCGCCGGCAATGCCGCCTCCAAGGCCTCGAGCTTCGTGGTCTATCCGGACTCGGGGCATGCTTTTCTGGCCGATTACCGCCCGAGCTACAACGCGGCCGACGCCAAGGATGGCTGGGCGCGCATGCTGGCCTGGTTCGAACGCTACCTCAAGGGCTGATGCCTGGCCGCCGGGACGTCAGAGCAGATAGTTGCTGACGTCGGCCAGGTCGGCGACCGTGTCGAACGCGCCGGCCTGGCGCAGCCGCGCATCATGGCCGGGCGCGATATGCGAGGCGCCGGTATAGCCCAGCGCCGGCATGCCGGCCGCCCGGGCTGCCGTCACGCCCGGCACGCTGTCTTCGATGACCAGGCAGTGTGCCGGCGCCACGCCCATTTGCGCGGCGGCAAACAGAAAGATATCGGGTGCCGGTTTGCCCCGGCGCACCTGGCTCACGCTGAAGACATGGGGCTCGAACCATGGCCACAATCCCGTCAGGCCCAGTGCCGTGTGCAGCTTGTCCGGGGTGCTGCTCGAGGCCACGCAGTAGGGCACGCCTCGGGCGCGCAAGGTATCGATGAGCTCGCGGGCGTGGGGCAGAGCGCGCAGTTCGGTCTCGAAGATACGCGCCAGCTGTGCCGCGTATTCAAGTTCGAAATCCGCCGGCAGGGTGGTGTTGGCCTCTGCCTGCAGCGTCAGCCACATATCGTGATCCGGAATGCCGGCAAAGCGCCGTGCGGCGTCCAGCGGCGAAATTTCGATGCCATGCGCGGCGAGCGCGCGGGATTGCGCATGGGCAGCGATGATCTCGCTGTCGATCAAAACGCCATCGCAGTCGAAAATGACAAGCTGAGTATTGGCCCGTTGCATGGTGCTCCGCCTGTGAAAGGCCGGGCAAGTGCCCGGCCCGACTATGTTGCAGCCAGCCGGGCAGGCCGTCAATCGGCGCTGGCGTCTCGCAGGCGGCTGGGCAGCAGTTCGCCGTTGCGTGCCAGCAAGGGATAGGCCGCTGCGCCAACCAGGTGCGAATTGATGCCTTTCATGTCGCGCAGGATGTCCAGATAGAGCGCGCCGGCTTCGGCGGCGTCGACCTCGCCCTTCTTGATCTTCTGCAGGTGTACCTCCGCCGCCTCGGCTTCCAGGGCGCGGAAGCGCGATTTCTCGCCCGCCAGCACGCGCGCCTGGCGCAGGTCGTCGTTGACGAACAGCGCCGCGGCCTGCCGCTGATTGGCCACCAGCTCGGCCAGGGTGTCGTCGATCTTGGCGCGCTGCTCGGCCGACAGCTGCAGACCCTGTTTGCGCAGCCGGGTGATATGGCCCAGCAAGCCATGAAAAGCGATGTCCGAGGCATGGCCCACGTTGCTGATGAAGGCCAGGATGCTGTCGATCTGCTGGCGGTCTTCCTGAGTGAGATTGTCCTGGTCCAGCGTGGCGATATAGGTGGTGATCGCGGTCTCGAGTTTGTCCAGCGCGCTGTCGAGCTGGCGGGCCTGCACCATGCGATGGCGGTTGTCGCGCTTGAAACCGGCGCGGGCGTAGAGCAGCAGCGTCTGCAGCATGTCCGTCATGCGCAGGGCTTCGCGCCGCGCATTGCCCAGCGCCGCGGCGGGAACATCATGGGCCCATTCATCCAGATACTGCGGCCGGGCCGGGTCGTTGGGGTCGCTGCGCTTGGGCAGCCAGCGTGTCAGCAGGGCGCTGTAGGGGGTCAGCAGGGGCAGGAACACGGCGGCCACGACCACGTTGAACACGGTATGGAAGTTGGCCACCATGCGGCTGGGATCGGCCTCGAGCTTGGCCATGAGCGGCCCGACGTAGGGCAGCAGGATCAGGCCGACCACCACGCCCGCGACCCGGGTCAGCAGATTGCCCAGCGGCAGGCGGCGGGCGGCCGGGTCATCGCCCGTCACCCCTTCGATCATGGGATTGACCGCGGTGCCCAGATTGGCGCCAAGCACCAGGGCCATGGCAACGTCGATGCTGACGATCTGATGGCTGACCAGTGACATGATCAGCACCACGACCGCCACGCTGGAGTGGGCCGCCCACGTGATGGCCGCGGCCAGCAGCACCGCCAGCACAGGCTGGGAGGCCAGCGATTGCAGAATGGTCGACAGCAAGGGTGCCTGTTCCAGCGGGTGGAACAGTTCGACCAGCGCGTGCAGGGCCAGCAGCAGCAGCCCCAAGCCGATGAACACCCGGCCGAGGTCGCGGGTGCGCCCCGGCGGGTAGCGGCGGAACATCCAGACGCCGATCAGCGTGAGGATGGGGGCCAGCGACGTGAGGTCAAAGGACAGCAATTGCACGATCAGCGTCGTGCCGACGTTGGCGCCCAGCATGGCTGCCAGCGCCGGTACCAGGCCGACCACGCCGGCGGCGGCAAAGCCGGTGATCATCAAGCCGGTGGCGGTGCTGCTTTGCAGGGCGGCGGTAATCACCAGGCCGGCGAAGAAGGCGCGCACGCGGGTGCCGAGCGCGCGGCCCAGGGCGGCGCTGAGCGCCGCGCCAAACGCGCGCTGTACGCCGGTCTGCACCATGTGCACCCCCCACAACAGCAGGGCGACATACCCGGCAAAATCCAGCATGGTCAGCAATGCCGACATAGTGCTCCTCAGGCCCGAGGCCTTACGCTAATCTGAATATGACATGAAATAGAAGAGTAATAATCGCATGTCCTAGACATACACAGGAAATGCCCCCGTGCCGAACCGGCCCTGAGGGCGAGCCTCGCCGCGTATCATGGGCACATTATGCGCCGCAGGGGTGGCAGGAGGATGCAGGTGGCAGTTTCCGTCTTCGATCTGTTCAAAGTCGGTATCGGACCGTCCAGTTCCCACACGGTGGGGCCGATGCGCGCGGCGCTGCTGTATGTGCAGGGCCTCGAGCGCGATGGCCTGCTGCCCGAGGTCGCCAGCCTGCGCTGCGAGCTTTATGGCTCATTGGGCGCGACGGGCAAGGGCCACGGCACCGACAAAGGGGTGATGCTGGGCTTGATGGGCGAGGCGCCCGACACGGTGGATCCTGCCGCCATCCCGGGCATGTTGCAGGCGGTGCGCGCCAGCCGCAGCCTGCCTGTGCTGGGCCGGCATCCCGTGCCCTTCGTCGAGAAAGAGCATGTGGTGTTCTACCGCCGCGAGGCCATGGCCGAGCATCCCAACGGGATGAAATTTCATGCCTTTGACGCGGCGGGCAAGGGCTTGCGCGAGTCGCGCTATCTGTCGGTGGGCGGCGGCTTCGTCGTGACGCCCGGCGCGCCCAACAGCCAGGTCATCGCCGCGCACGATCAGATGCCATTCCCGTTTCGAACCGGACGCGAGCTGCTGCGCATGTGTCAGGAGAGCGGCCTGTCCATCGCCGGGCTGATGATGCGCAACGAACTCACCTGGCGCACCCAGGACGAGGTCGAGCAGGGGCTGGACCGGATCTGGCAGGTCATGCAGGACTGTGTGGCGCGCGGCTGTGGCATCGGCCATCCGCAGGCCGATGCCGAGTTGCCGGGCCCCTTGAAGGTCCGCCGGCGCGCGCCCGAGCTCTACCGCAGTTTGACGCAACGCGCCGAACGCACGCTGTCCGATCCGCTGTCGGTCATGGACTGGGTCAACCTCTACGCCATGGCGGTCAACGAAGAAAACGCCGCCGGCGGGCGCGTGGTGACGGCACCCACCAATGGCGCGGCCGGCATTATTCCGGCGGTGATGCACTATTACGATCGCTTCGTTTCTTCGGCCAGCCAGCAGGGCATGCGCGACTTTCTCTTGACGGCCGCGGCCATCGGCCTGCTTTACAAATACAACGCCTCGATTTCGGGGGCGGAGGTCGGCTGCCAGGGCGAAGTGGGCGTGGCCTGTTCGATGGCGGCCGGCGCGCTGGCCGCCGTGCAGGGCGGCTCGGTGGCGCAGGTGGAAAACGCCGCCGAGATCGGGATGGAGCACAACCTGGGACTGACCTGCGACCCGGTCGGCGGCTTGGTACAGATCCCTTGCATAGAGCGCAATGCGATGGCGTCCGTCAAGGCGGTCAACGCCGCGCGCATGGCCTTACGCGGCGACGGTCACCACTATGTTTCGCTGGATTCGGTCATCAAGACCATGCGCGAAACGGGCGCGGACATGAAAACCAAATACAAGGAAACCGCGCGTGGCGGCTTGGCCGTCAATATCGTCGAGTGCTAGCCGGCCTCAGAGGAGTTCCTCGTTGATGAGGTCTTCCTTGCCGTAGAACTTCACGCCGATATGAATGCGTTCGCGGCCCTGCTCACGGCGGTGCCGGTTGGTGTCGCGCAGCGAGTAGACGCAGCCGCAGTACTCCTGCTGATAGAAGTTCTCGCGCTTGCTGATTTCTATCATGCGCTGCGAGCCGCCGCCCTTGCGCCAGTTGTAGGTCCAGTACAGCATCCCGTCGTAACGCGCCGCGGCGCGCTCGCCGCAGCCGTTGATCTGGTTCATGTCCTTCCAGCGCGAGATGCCCAGCGAGCTGGAGATCGTGTCATAGCCGTGCTCGTGCGCGTACAGCGCGGTGCGCTCGAAACGCATGTCGAAACAGACGGTGCAGCGTTCGCCGCGCTCCGGGGAGTTTTCGAGACCCTTGACGCGGTCAAACCAGTTGTCCATGTCGTAGTCGGCGTCGATGAACTTGATGCCATGCTTCTCGGCAAAGCGGATGTTCTCCTGCTTGCGGATCTCGTACTCCTTCACCGGATGGATATTCGGGTTGTAGAAGAAGATGTCGTAGTCGATGCCCGAAGCCGTGATGGCTTCCATCACCTCGCCGGAGCAGGGCGCGCAGCAGGAGTGCAGCAGCACCTTGCCGTGGCCGGCGGGCAGTTCGAGTTTGGGGCGCAAGAGTTCAGACATGGCAAGAATGGGCAGGAGGGTCCAACGTAAGGCGGTATTTTACGATGCCGCGCCAGGCATGCTTGCGTCCCCGAATACCGTGCGCCAGAGGCTGCTGACCGCTTCGCGTTCTTCGGCCAATTCGCCGGGAGACACGCGCGCACGGTCTATGCCTTTCAAGCGCATCTGATGCTGCGCGCGGCGCAGGGTCCGGTAGGCGTTGCCGGCGGCCAGGCCCAGCGCCGACGGTATGAGGCCGGCCTGGCCGGCCAGGCGCAACAGGCCGATGTTGCCCAGATTGTTCACCAGCACCCGGTGATCGCCTGCGTGGCAGAGCACCAGATACTGCGTCACGAACTCGACATCGACCATGCCGCCGCGGTCGTGTTTGAGGTCGAACAGATCACTGTGGTTGGGATGGCCGGCGCTGATTTTGTCGCGCATGGCCAGAACCTCCTGCCGCAGGACCGAGGTATCGCGCGGCATGACCAGGATCTCGCCGCGGATGCGCTCGAACGCCGCCCCGACTTCGGTGTCGCCAGCGGCGTAGCGGGCACGGGTGATGGCCTGGTGTTCCCAGGGCCAGGCGTGTTTGCGTTGATATTGTTCGAAGGCTTCCAGCGACACGGCCAGCAGGCCGGCGTCACCGTCGGGCCGCAGCCTCAGGTCGACCTCGTACAGCCGGCCCGATGAGGTCATCGTCGAGAGCCAGGACGTCATGCGCCGCCCCAGTTTGGCGTACACCTCGGCGGCATCCTCGCGCGCATCCTGGAAGAGATAGACCAGATCCAGGTCCGAGGCATAACCCAGTTCTTTGCCGCCCAGCTTTCCATAGGCGATGACGGCAAACTGCGGCCGCGCGTCCGGCAGCCGGTTGACCAGCGGCCAGACGCGGCGGACGGTTTCGGCCAGCAGCAGGTCGGCCAGCGCCGACAATTGGTCGCCCAGCGCCTCGACGCTCAGGCTGCCCTCCAGGTCCTGCGCCAGCAACTGAAAGCTGGCCTGACGCTGCACATCGCGCATCAGATTCATCTGGCGCTCGACATCCGGGCTGCCATCGGGCAGCCGGCAAGCGTCCAGATCGGCGCTGAGTTGGCGCGCCACTTGGGCGAAGTCCAGCGGTTCGAACAAGGTGCGCCAGTCGATCAGGCTGTCGAGCAGCAGCGGATGTTGTGTGAGGTACTGGGCCGCCCAGGGGCTGGCCGCCACCATGCGCGCCACGCGCGCCAGCGTATCGGGATACTCGGCCAGCAAGGCGAGGTAGGCGCTGCGTTGCGCAATGGCTTCGATGAGATCGAGCAGGCGCTTGGCGGCGTCCAGCGGCGCGCTGGTCTGCGCGGCCGCCTGCAGGGCGGCCGGCAGGAGCGCCTCCAGGCGTCTGCGGCTGCTCTCGGGCAGGCTGCGGATGCGATGGCTGGACAGCAAGGATTCCGTGCGGTTCAGCAGATCCTCGGCTTGCTCGCCGAAGATCTCCTGGATCTGCTGGCCCAGGCGCTCCTCGGCATTGGCGGGCCCGCGGCGCGGCGGCTCATCCTCTTCTCCCAACCCGGCCAGGCGGAAGGCGTTGCGGAAGGTCTGAGACACAAATTCGCGATGCCCAGCCAGCGTGTCTTCGAACTCGGCCGGCGTATAGCCCAGGGCGCGCGCCAGCGCGCCGCGCTGTTCGGTGTCGCCTGGCAGCAGATGGGTCTGTTCATCCTCCCGATACTGCAAGGCATGTTCGGTGCGGCGCAGGAAACGATACGCCGCCTCCAGGCGTGCGGCATCCTGGGCCGGCAGCAGGCCGGCGTCGCGCTCGGCATGCAGGGCTTCTATCAGGCCGCGCTTTTGCAAAGCGGGCATGCGCCCGCCCCGGATGAGCTGCGACAGTTGCACCACGAACTCGATCTCGCGAATGCCGCCGTCACCCAGTTTGATGTTGTTGGCGCTGTCCACGCCGTTGCGCGCCAGGGCGCGGCGCTGCCAGTCCTGGCGGATGCGTTCGCGCAGGGCGCGCAGCGCGGCCAACGCATCGAAGTCGAAGTATTTGCGATAGACAAAGGGCACGCGCAGGCTTTCGAGCTGTTGCGCCTGCAGGCGGTTGTCGCTGCCGGCGAATGCCTGAGCCGGCATCAAGCGGGCCTTGAGCCAGGCATAGCGCTCCCATTCGCGGCCCTGGCCGATCAGATAGTGCTCGAAGGCGTCCAGACTCCAGGCCAGCGGTCCGGCGTCGCCATCGGGCCTGAGCCGCAGGTCGGTGCGAAAGACCTGCCCGTGGGCGTCCACTTCCGAAATCACCGGCATCATGCGGCGCGTCAGGCGGCCGTAAAACTCGTGATTGCTGATGCGCCGCGGACCATCGGTATCGCCCTCGTCGCCGTAGAGCATGACCAGATCGATGTCCGAAGAGACATTGAGTTCGCGGCCGCCGAGTTTGCCCATGCCGACGATGAGCATCTCCTGGGGCGCGCCGTGCGCGTCGCGCGGCACGCCATGCGCCTGAGCCAGGTCGGCGGCCACACTGCGATAGGCGGCCGATACCGCGAGATCGGCCAGCGCGGTCATGGTGCCGACCACTTCTTCGAGATCGGCCTGTCCGCCCAGATCGCGCACGATCAGGGACAGAAAAGCCCGCTCGCGAAGTTTGCGCAGCACCGTACGAGTCGTGTCCAGGCGCAACATGTCTTCGCCGCCAGCCAGTTCCTCCATCCAGTGCTGCAAACGGGCGCCGTCCAGCGGGTGCTCGGCCGCCTGGCCGAGCCAGGTGCGCAGATCGGGATGGGCATCGAGCCGGCGCCGCAAATGGCCTGACCAAGCCTGTGCCTGATCGAAAGAAGAGTTTGGTGACGACATGGCGTAAGTTATAGAGAGACGGCGCGGCCGGTTTGGGTTATAAGGGGACGATACCCCAAGATGCGTCAATTGCCGATAGTCCCGTGCGTGCACCCACCAAAGTCTTTCGCTGGCTCTTTTGGGGCCTGATGGCCCTGTATGTCGTGGCGGCCGTTGGCATTCTGGGGCTGCGTTACTGGGTGCTGCCGCGCGCCGATGATTGGCGCGGGCGCATAGAACAGTACGCCAGTCAGGCGCTCGATGCACGCGTGACCATCGATCATCTGAGCGCCGACTGGAGCGGGCTGAATCCCCGGCTCAAGCTGCAGGGGGTGAGCATCCATACCTCGCACCGCACCGAAGCCGTGCTGAGCATACCGTCGGTCAGCGCCGTATTGAGCTGGCGCAGCATGTTGCGCATGACGCCCTCGCTGCTCACGCTGCGCATCGATGGCGCGGATATCGCCTTGCGGCGTGATGCGCAGGGGCGGTTCTGGGTCGCAGGGCAGTCGTTCGATCTGTCGCGGCCCGACCCCCAGGAAGACAGCCCCCTGCTGGCCTGGCTGGGCCGCCTGAGCGAGCTGACCTTCTACGACACGACCGTGCGCTGGCTGGATCAAACCCGCCAAGGGCCCGAGATCGCTTTCACCGATCTGGATCTCCTGGTGCGCAACGGCCGTCTGTCGCACCGCTTTTCCTTGCGCGCGCGGGCCCCGGGCGAGCTGGCTGCCGGTGTCATCCTTCGCGGGGAGTTCAATCGCGGCCTGTTTGCCGCCGATCCGACCGCGCATTCGAGCTGGAGCGGGCAACTCTATGCCGAGTTGCGCGACGCCGAGCCGCTGGCCTGGCGTCCCTGGGTGGAGGTCCCCAATGTCCAGGGACGCATGTCCACGCGGGCCTGGCTGCAGATCGATCACGGAAAACTGGCCGACTTCACCATGGACGCGGTCACACGAGGCCTGGCCTGGCGGGCGTCAGGCGGGGGCGAGACGTCCACGGCGCTGATGGCGAGCCGGCTGCGTTGGCGGCTGCAAGGCCTGCCGGGCGATCTGGTGCAATGGAACGACCTGCCGCTGGCCAAGAGTCCGAACGGCGCCGGCCTGCACGTGAAGGCGCGGGCCGAACAGGCCAGCGCCTACCTGCCCGAATGGTTCGAGATCCCGGACATCGAGGCCAGCGTGCTGGAGCTGGAAACGACCTTCGTGCGCCCGGGGGATCAGCCCTTGCGCATGGATCTGAGCCAGTTGCGCGTGGTCAACGAAGACGTCGAGCTAAAGCTCTATGGCACGTGGCGGGCCGAGGGCAAGACGCCGGCCGGCACGGCGGATCTGCGCGGCAGCATGGCGCGGGCGCGCATGAATGCCATCCACAAATACCTGCCGCTGGACGTCAACGCGGATGCCCGTGAATGGCTGGCCGTGGGGCTGCCAGAGGGCGAGATCCGCGATGCCGCCGTGACGGTCCAGGGCGACCTGGCGGATTTTCCCTTTGCTGCGCCGGGCGCTGCGGGGGCATTTCGCATCGCCGGCCAGTTCAGCAATGCCACGGTCGATTACGCGCCTGCCGACGCCGGGCGCAAAGCCTGGCCGAGGCTGGAGCAACTGGCGGGCAGTTTCGCCGTGGACAAGGCGAGTCTGACGCTTGATTCTCCGGGCGGAGGGCGTATCCCCATCGCCGGCTCGCAAGCGCTGACCCTCGGCGCGGTCAGCGCCCGCATCCCGGACATGGAGAACAATGCCAGACTCTCTCTGGATGGCATGAGTTCCGGTCCGGTGGCCGCCTATCTCGCGCTGGCGGCGAACTCGCCGCTGGGCGCCTTGCTGGACGATGCGTTGAGCGAATCGTGGGGCACCGGGGATTGGCGCGTGCCGCTGAAGCTGGACGTCCCCCTGCTGAACGCGGAAGACACGGCGGTGCAGGGACAGGTGATCTTCGCCGGCAATAGTTTCCGTTTCATGCCGGAGATCCCGGTAATGGAGCAGGTATACGGCGCACTGAATTTTTCCGAGCGCGGCATCGAGATCAAGGACATCAAGGCCCAGTTTCTTGGCGGGCCGGTCCGCATCTGGGGCAAGATGGAAAAGGACAGCGAGCCCTTGCGCTTTGAAGGCACATTGGCGGGCAACGCCTTGACGCAGGTCATCAACGCCCGGGCCATGAAACGCTTCTCGGGCAGGACTGCCTATCAAGGCCAGCTCAGTTATCAGCGCGGTGGCGCGGTCGATGTTTCCGCGCGATCGGATCTGGTCGGCTTGGCCATCGACATGCCCGCGCCGGTAGGCAAGCGGGCGGGCACTTCGCTGCCTTTGAAAGTGCAATGGACGGCCGCCACCGATGCCGGCAGACGCGACCGCCGCTGGTTGACGGCCAGCCTGGGCGAGAACCTCAACGTTTTGCTCGAGCGCGATGCACGCGATCGGACCGGCACTTACTTTGCCCGCGGCGCGCTCGGCGTGAACCGGGCGGCGACCTTGCCGCGTCAGGGCCTGACCCTGGCGGCCTCCTTGCCGGAAATCGACATGGCAGGCTGGGACGCCGTCATTGACGAGTTCGACGAACCCGCCGTGCGCACCGCCGCGCGCAGAGCGGCCGAGCCCACGATGCCGGTGCTCACCCAGGTCAATCTGGCAACCGCCTTGTTGCGTAGTTCCAGCCTGGATCTGAACGATCTGAAACTCTTCGCTCAGCGGCCGGCGCCCGCGCAATGGCGCGTCGATGTGGAGTCGCGGCAGGCCAATGGCCGCCTGGAGTGGACCGAAGGGTCGGGCGCGATCGCGGGGCATGTGGTTGCGCGGCTCAAGTCGCTCTCCCTGGCGGGTTCGGATGACAGCAGCAAAGTCAAAGATACGGTGTCCACGGGTAGCGATCTGTCGGACATCCCGGGCATCGATCTGCAGGTGCAGAACTTCTCGCTCTACGACAAGCCTTTGGGCAGCTTGCAATTACGCGGCACCAACACCGCGCGCGGGCGGATGTGGCAACTGGAAAAGCTGCAGATCGAGAACGCCGACGCCACGCTCAATGCCACCGGTAACTGGCGGCTCGATGGCGCGCAGCGCGGCTTGAGCGTGCAGTCCCGCGTCGATTTCAAGGATGTGGGCAAGTTTCTCGATCGCATCGGCGTCAAAGGGGTGATGGCGGCCGGCGTGGGCAGCGTCGAGGCAGACTTCACCTGGGGCAATCTGCCCTGGACGCACAACCTGATCAATATCAGCGGGCAGGGCAAGATCAGCATCGACAAGGGCCGTTTCCTGAGCGTGAATTCACGCACGGCCCGCCTGCTGGAGTTGCTGTCGCTGCAATCCCTGCAGCGGCTGGCCAAGCTGGAGTTCAATCCGTCCAACCTGGTGCGCGACGGCTTTCCCTTTGACACGCTGCGTGGCGACATGGCGCTCAATGGGGGCGTGCTCAAGACGGCCGGCTACCGGGTCACTGGTCCGGTGGCGGACATCGTGCTGTCGGGCAACACCAACATCATCAGCGAACGCTGGGACCTGAAGGCCGTGGTGGTGCCCAATCTGGATGCCAGCGGAGCTGCCGTGGCCACGGCGCTGGTCAACCCCCTGGTGGGCCTGGGCGCTTTCGTCACGCAGTGGTTGCTGAAAAAGCCCCTCGAACGCGCCATGACCCAGGAGTACAAAGTCTCCGGGTCGTGGGAAGACCCCAAGGTCGATCCCGTGGAGTCGAGCGCACCGGTGCGCCGGCAGACCTTGCCGGATTTCGACACCGGCCATTGAGCCGCAGCCAAAAAAATACGCCCCGCATGCGGGGCGTATGGCACAGCGCGCAGCGCCGGATGCTTACTTCTTCATCATGTCGAAGAATTCGGCATTCGTCTTGGTCGCGCGCATCTTGTCCACGATGAATTCCATGGATTGGATTTCGTCCATGTCGTGGATGAACTTGCGCAGTACCCAAACCTTCTGCAGCAGTTCGGGTTTGATCAGCAGCTCTTCGCGGCGGGTGCCCGACTTGTTCAGGTTGATGGCCGGGTAGACACGCTTTTCGGCCAGGCGGCGCTCCAGATGCACTTCGGAGTTGCCCGTGCCCTTGAACTCTTCATAGATGACTTCATCCATGCGGCTGCCGGTTTCGATCAGCGCGGTGCCCAGGATGGTGAGCGAGCCGCCTTCCTCGAGGTTGCGCGCCGCGCCGAAGAAACGCTTGGGGCGCTGCAGGGCATTGGCGTCCACGCCACCGGTCAGCACTTTGCCCGAGGCCGGCACCACGGTGTTGTAGGCACGGGCCAGACGGGTGATCGAGTCCAGCAGGATGACCACGTCCTTCTTCATTTCGACCAGGCGCTTGGCCTTCTCGATCACCATTTCGGCGACCTGCACGTGACGCGTGGCAGGTTCGTCGAAGGTGGAGGCGACCACTTCTCCGCGCACGGTGCGCTGCATTTCGGTCACTTCCTCGGGGCGCTCATCGACCAGCAGGACGATCAGGACGGCATCCGGGTAGTTGGTGGTGATGGCATGCGCGATGTGCTGCATCATCACCGTCTTGCCCGACTTGGGCGGGGCGACGATCAGGCCGCGTTGGCCTTTGCCGATCGGGGCAAAGATATCCAGGATGCGGCCGGTGAGGTTTTCTTCGCTTTTGATTTCACGCTCGAGACGCATCACCTGGTTGGGGTGCAGCGGCGTCAGGTTCTCGAACATGATGCGGTGCTTGATGGTCTCAGGCGTGACGCTGTTGACCTTGTCGACCTTGACCAGCGCGAAATAGCGTTCGCCGTCCTTGGGCGTGCGCACTTCGCCTTCGATCGAGTCGCCGGTGTGCAGGTTGAAGCGGCGGATCTGCGACGGCGAGATATAGATGTCGTCAGTGCTGGCCAGATACGACGTCTCGGGCGAGCGCAGGAAACCGAAACCATCCGGCAGGACTTCCAGGACGCCGTCGCCGAAGATCTGCTCGCCTTGCTTGGCGCGCCGCTTCATGATGGCGAACATCAACTCCTGCTTACGCAGACGGTTGGCGTTCTCGATTTCCAGGCCAGCGGCCATTTCCAGCAGCTGCGACACGTGCAGCGCCTTCAGTTCATTGAGGTGCATCGTGGTGAATGTGGGGGAGAGATATGAGATGGGATCTGGCGGCGAGCCTCGGACGGGCTCGCGCGGTACTCTAGGCGCGCCGCCGTGGGCGCCGCGCCGTCCGCTGCGCGTAGTTTACAACGCGTTGTCCAGAAATGCGGTTAGCTGGGATTTGGACAGGGCGCCGACCTTGGTCGCGGCAGCCTGGCCGTCCTTAAAGAGCATGAGGGTCGGGATACCGCGGATACCGTACTTGGCGGCCGTGCCCTGGTTTTCGTCGACGTTCAGCTTGGCCACGGTCAGGCGGCCGGCATATTCGCTGGCGACTTCTTCCAGGATGGGGGCGATCATTTTGCAGGGGCCGCACCAGGCAGCCCAGTAGTCGACCAGCACGGGTTGGCTGGACTTCAGCACATCGCCTTCAAAGCTGGCGTCGCTGACGTTCTTGATTTGCTCGCTCATGATGGGGATATCCGACGGAGGCCTTGGGCCAGGAACGGGCCGGGGCCTTTGTTACTTGTTTGATGGAAGGATTAAAGCATACCACTGTCGATAACAACAGGGTTTGCCGGTTTTGTGTAGGATGATGCGGCGCGAGCGGCCCGGGCGGCTCGCTGTCTTGTTCATCCTACCGAATACCAGCCTGCTCAGGGCGTGCGCATCCCACCAAAAGCCGCGCCAAATATGGGCTTGTACGTAAAATGTAGGTTTTTTTCCACAGATGTTGGGGATAACTTGGCCACACCACGTTACACCGAAGCGTCGATCCGCGTTCTGAAGGGGTTGGAGCCTGTGCGCCAGCGCCCGGGCATGTACACCCGTACCGAGAACCCCCTGCATATCGTGCAGGAGGTCATCGACAACGCGGCCGACGAAGCATTGGCCGGCCACGGCAAGCAAATTCAGGTCACGCTGCACGCAGATGGCAGCATTTCCGTCGAGGATGACGGCCGGGGCATCCCCGTCGGCCTGCATCCCGAAGAACACGCGCCTGTCGTGGAGCTGGTTTTTACCCGCTTGCACGCAGGCGGCAAATTCGACAAGCAGGGCGGCGGCGCCTACGCGTTTTCCGGCGGTCTGCATGGTGTCGGCGTGTCCGTCACCAATGCGCTGGCCAAGCGGCTCGAGGTCGTGGTCTGGCGCGAGGGCGGCGTGCATCGCCTGGTGTTCGCCGGCGGGGACGTCATCGAAGCGCTGGCTCCTTATCCCGAGGGCGGCCGCAAGAAGTCCGGCACCCGCGTGCGGGTGTGGCCGGATCCCAAGTATTTCGACAGCCCCAACATTCCCATGGGCGAGCTGACCCACTTGCTGCGCAGCAAGGCGGTGCTGCTGTCCGGCGTGAAGGTGGTGCTCGTCAACGAGAAGACCGGCGATAGCAAGACCTGGCAGTACCAGGATGGCCTGCGGGGTTACTTGTCCGAGGCCCTGGCGGGCGCCGAGCTCATGGTGCCGTTCTTCGAGGGCGAACAATACGCCGGGTCCGATCATGAGAGCTTTGCCGAGGGCGAGGGCGCGCAATGGGTCGTCGCCTGGGCGGAAGACGGCAATGTGGTGCGCGAATCCTACGTCAATCTGATTCCGACCCCGGCCGGCGGCACGCATGAGTCCGGCCTGCGCGAAGGCTTGTTTGGCGCGGTCAAGAGTTTTGCCGAGCTGCACAGCCTGCTGCCCAAGGGCGTGAAACTCTTGCCGGAAGACGTCTTTGCGCGCGCCAGCTTCGTGCTGTCGGCCAAGGTGCTGGATCCGCAGTTCCAGGGCCAGATCAAGGAGCGTCTGAACAGCCGGGATGCCGTGCGGCTGGTGGGCGGATTCGCCAAGGGCGCGCTGGACCTCTGGCTGCATAGCAATGTCGAGTACGGCAAAAAGCTCGCCGAACTGGCGATCCGCCAGGCGCAGGCGCGCGCGCGCTCGGCTCAGAAGGTGGAAAAGCGCAAGAGCTCGGGCGTGGCCGTGTTGCCGGGCAAGCTGACCGATTGCGAGTCCAGCGACGCCAGCCGCACCGAAGTGTTTCTGGTCGAGGGTGATTCGGCCGGCGGGTCGGCCAAAATGGGGCGCGACAAAGAGTTCCAGGCCATCCTGCCGTTGCGCGGCAAGGTGCTCAACTCCTGGGAAGTCGACCGCGACCGGCTGTTCGCCAATAACGAAATCCACGATATTTCGGTCGCCATCGGCGTGGATCCGCATGGGCCGGGCGATGATCCGGATCTGTCCGGCCTGCGTTATGGCCGCGTCTGCATCCTGTCGGATGCCGATGTGGACGGCTCGCACATCCAGGTGCTGTTGCTCACGCTCTTTTTCAAGCATTTCCCGCGTCTGGTCGAAGCCGGGCACGTCTATGTGGCCCGGCCGCCGCTCTTTCGCCTGGACGTGCCGGCGCAGGGCAAGCGGCCCGCGCGCAAGGTCTATTGTCTGGACCAGGGTGAGCTCGAGGCGGCTCAGGACAAGCTGCGCAAGGAAGGGGTACGCGAAGGGGCCTGGAGTGTCAGCCGCTTCAAGGGCCTGGGCGAAATGAACCCGGAGCAGCTCTGGGAAACCACCATGAATCCCGATACCCGGCGCTTGCTGCCGGTGGGCTACGGCGAGCTGTCGGCGTCGGACACCACGCGCATGTTTGACATGCTGATGGGTAAGGGCGAATCGGCGCAACGACGCGCCTGGATCGAAGAGAAAGGCAATCTGGCGGAGCTGGATATCTGATGAGCGAGCTCGACAAGGCAGGCCTGACCGTGGACCTTCAGGTCCAGGATTACGAGGCATTCATTACCCACGCCCATACGCGGCCCGAGTTGAAACGCAAGCGCATCCGCAGCCATTTGCGGTTTGCCGGCCTGATGATCGTCGGCCTGTTGCTGCTGATGGTGTCGCGCACCCGCGACGCCGAAGGCCATATGGATTGGGGCGCGGCGATGCCGGCCTTTTTCCAGGCGGCGGTCGTGGCCGCCGTCGTGCTGGTCTTGCTCAGCCTGGCCTTCGAACGCGTGATCCCGGCCCTGGCACGCAAAAATGTGCGCCGCGCCTTCAACCGCGATCCGGAAAACCCTTTCCTGGGCGTGCACCGGCTGGATTTCGGGCCCGAAGGCGTGACGGACGCCGGCGAGCGCGCCAGCGGCAGCCTGCCCTGGGATCTGGTGCGCGATGTCGAGGAAACCGCCGACTATCTTTTTCTTTTCATCGCTCCCACGCAAGGGGTCATCATTCCCAAGCGCGGTCAGAGCGAGCAAGACCTGCAGGCCGTGCGCGAGGAGCTGCGCGCCCATGTGCCGCGCGCCGTCTTGAGCCATTGATACGACACACACCATGACTGACAGCAATCAAGCGGGGCTGTTCGACGCCCCGTCCGGCGGCGACGATGCCGCCATCACGCTGGGCTTGTACGCTGAACAGGCCTATCTCGACTACGCCGTTTCGGTCGTGCGCGGCCGCGCGCTGCCCGACGTGGGCGATGGCCAGAAACCGGTGCAGCGCCGCATCCTGTACGCCATGCAGGCCATGGGACTGGGCAGCGGCGCCAAACCCGTGAAATCCGCGCGGGTGGTGGGCGATGTCCTGGGTAAATACCATCCGCACGGCGACCAGGCGGCCTATGACGCCATGGTCCGCATGGCGCAGGACTTCTCCTTGCGCTACCCCTTGGTGGACGGCCACGGCAATTTCGGTTCGCGCGATGGCGACAATGCCGCGGCCATGCGCTACACCGAGGCGCGCCTGACCCCGATCGCCCGTCTGCTGCTCGACGAGCTCGACGAGGGGACGGTCGATTTCGTCCCCAACTATGATGGCAGCCAGCAGGAGCCGCAAATGCTGCCGGCCCGCCTGCCCGTGATGTTGCTCAACGGCGCATCCGGCATTGCCGTGGGCATGGCGACGGAGATTCCCTCGCACAACCTGCGCGAAGTGGCGCAGGCCTGCGTGGCCTTGATCCGCAATCCCAAACTGGCCGACGAAGAACTCCGGCAGATCATTCCCGGGCCCGACTTCGCCGGGGGCGGCCAGATCATCACGCCCGCGGCGGACATCGCGCAGATCTATGCCAATGGGCGCGGATCGCTCAAGGCGCGGGCGCGTTGGCAATTCGAGGAAATGGCGCGCGGACAATGGCAGTTGGTCGTGCACGAGCTGCCGCCGGGCACCTCCTGCCAGAAGGTGCTCGAAGAGATCGAAGAGCTCACCAATCCCAAGGTCAAGAGCGGGAAAAAGGCCCTGACGCCCGAACAGCAGCAGAGCAAGGCCATGATGCTGGCGCTGCTCGATGCGGTGCGCGACGAGTCCGGCAAGGATGCCGCGGTGCGCCTGGTGTTCGAGCCGAAGACCTCGCGTGTCGATCGCGATGAGTTCGTCAATACCCTGCTCGCCCAGACCAGCATGGAAAGCAACGTGCCGGTCAATCTGGTGTGCATCGGCACCGACAGCCGGCCGCGTCAGAAAGGCCTGCGCGACATTCTCGAAGAATGGGTGGCATTCCGCACCGATACCGTCTTGCGCCGCACGCGCTTCCGCCTCGACAAGGTGCTGGACCGCATCCATGTGCTCGAAGGCCGGATGGTGGTCTACCTCAATGTCGACGAGGTGATCCAGACCATACGCGAGTCCGATGAGCCCCGCCAGGCGCTCATGGCCCGGTTCAAGCTGACCGAGCGCCAGGCCGAGGACATCCTGGAGATGCGTTTGCGCCAACTGGCGCGGCTCGAGGGGTTCAAGATCGAGCAGGAACTCGCCGACAAGCGGGAAGAGCAGGTCCGTCTGCAGGATCTGCTGGACAATCCCGGCTCGCTCAAGCGCACGCTCATCAAGGAAATCGAGAGTGATGCCAAGCAATTCGGCGATGACCGCCGCACGCTGATCGAAAGCGCCGAGCGCGCCGTGCTGGAGACCAAGGTGGTCGATGAGCCGGTGACCGTCATCGTCTCGCGCAATGGATGGCTGCGCGCGCGCCAGGGGCACGGTCATGACGCCGGTCAGTTCAGTTTCAAGCAGGGCGACGATCTGTACGGCGCTTTCGAGTGCCGCACCACCGACACGCTGATCGCCGTGGGAGACAACGGGCGCGTGTATTCGGTCGCCGTCTCCAGCCTGCCTTCGGCGCGTGGCGATGGTCAGCCCGTGACCACCATGATCGACCTCGAAGCGGGCACGCGCATCATGCACACCATCGCTGCCGCCGCCGACAGCCGCTGGCTGTTGGCTACCCGCAGCGGCTATGGTTTCGCGACGCGGCTGTCGGACATGAGTAGCCGTCAACGCGGCGGCAAGCAGTTCGTGACGCTCGACAAGGGCGACGCGCTGTTGCGTCCCGTGCCATTGTTCGAAGGCGCCGGGCAGTTGGCCTTGCTGTCGGCCAAAGGCAAGTTGCTGGTTTTTGGCCTGGACGAACTCAAGAGCCTTTCCGGCGGCGGGCGCGGCACCATTCTCATGGGGCTGGACGCCAACGATCAGCTGGATCAGGCCGTGCCCATCGGCGCGGGCGGCCTGCGCGCCGCGGGCATCTATCGCAACAAGCCCACCGAGGACGTGCTGGTCGGGGCGACGCTGGCGCCCTACGTGGGCAAGCGCGCCCGCAAAGGGCGCGCCCTGGATGTGCGGCCCAAGCAGCCTTTGCTGTCTCCGGTGCTGTAAACCCGCGGGGGCCGGCAGGCCCCCGTTTTTCGTCTCCCCATGAAGCCCTCCCGTCTGCAGTCGCTGGATGCCTTGCGCGGATTCGCGCTGCTGGGCATCGGCGTGGTCAATTTCCAGGTATTTGCCTTGCCCTATCTGGGCAGCGGTCTGGTCGATCCGGTTTTCGACCGGCCCGTGGACCGGCTCGTGCAGGGCGTGATCGCCTTGCTCTTCGAGACGAAGTTCTATCTGCTGTTTTCCTTTCTCTTTGGCTACAGCTTCGTCCTGCAAATCGACGGAGCGCAGCAAACCGGGGATGACCCCGTGCCGCGGCTGCAACGACGTTACGCCGGCTTGATGCTGCTGGGCCTGCTGCACGCGGTCTTGCTGTATCAGGGCGATATTCTGCTGGCCTACGGCTGCCTGGGCTGGCTGTTGTTGTGGTGGCGCAATTGGAGCGCGCGCCGTGCCTTGTGGACGGCGCTCGGCCTCGTCGCACTGGGCGCGGGGTTCTGGCTGGCGGTCGGGCTGCTGACCCTGGGGCAGCCCTGGCCCGACGACATGCTCGCGTCGCAGGCTGCGGACATCCAGGCCGCGACGGCGGCGTATCGGGCGGATGTGGCGCAGGTGATCGCGCAGCACTGGCGTGATCTGACGGCGGATGTGTGGCGGACGATCTTCTACGTCCAGGGGCCGAATGTGCTGGCGATGTTTCTGGCCGGCCTGGCGGTGGCCCGGCGGCAGGGGCTGGTGCAGCCGGGCGCGGCCGTGCTGCGAGCGCTGGCCTGGCTGGCGCTGCCGCTCGGGCTGGCCGGCGCCACCTTGTACGCGCTGAGTGCCCAGCCTCCCTGGGCGCCGGTCTGGAGTCTGGCGGGTCTGGGGCTGGGGCTTTTTACTGCGCCCTTGCTGGCGCTGGGATATGGCGCGCTCTTTCTTCTGGCCTGTCGCCGTTGGCCGGCTTTGCAGAGGGCGTTCGCCGCGGCCGGAAAAATGGCCTTGTCCAACTACCTTCTGCAGTCATTGGCCGGCGCCTGGTTCTTCACCGCCTGGGGTTTGGGATGGGTGGGCCAGGTGTCGCCGGCGACCGTGGCGGGTCTGGCGCTCGCGGTGTTTGCGCTCGAGCTGCCTTTGTCGGGCTGGTGGCTGCGGCACCACGCCTATGGCCCGGCGGAATGGCTTTTGCGGGCCATCACCCTGTGGCGCAAGCCCGCCTGGCGTTTGTCACCCTGAGGGGGCGCTCCGAGGTGGCCGGGCCGCTGGCCCGGCGGCAAGCTCATCCCGCGATGGCGGCATCGATGGCGCCATGCAGCCGCGCCGTCAATTGGTCGAGTTCGTCGTCGCTGATGATGAAGGGCGGCGCGATCAGGATGTGGTCGCCCTGTCGGCCGTCGATGGTCCCGCCCATGGGGTAGACCATCAGGCCGCGCGCCATGGCCTCCCGCTTGACCTTCGCGTGCAGGCTCAGCGC
This sequence comes from Bordetella genomosp. 12, assembly GCF_002261355.1. Lineage (GTDB taxonomy): Bacteria > Pseudomonadota > Gammaproteobacteria > Burkholderiales > Burkholderiaceae_B > Bordetella. Next base: position 57,165 of record NZ_NEVU01000002.1, read on the forward strand.
GGGATCGAACACCGCCTTGCTGCCGCGGTCGGCGACCAGCTCCACGCCGAGAAACAGCCCCCGGCCCCGGATGTCGCCGACATGCGGGTGTCCGCCCAATGCGGCATGCAGGCGCTGCATCAGCCCCTCTCCCTGTTCGCGCACGCGCATCAGCAAGTGATCACGCCGGATGACTTCCTGCACAGCCAGCGCTGCGGCGCAGGCGACCGCATGGCCCAGATACGTGTGCCCATGCTGGAAAAAACCGCTGCCCGCGCGCATGGCCTCGACAATGTGGCGCTGGACCATCACCGCGCCAATCGGTTGAAAGCCGCCGCCCAGGCCTTTGGCGATGGTGATGAGATCAGGGGTGACGCCTTCTTGTTCGACGGCATACAAGGTGCCCGTGCGGCCCATGCCGCACATGACCTCGTCGGCGATGAGGAGCACGCCGTGGCGGTCGCAGACTGCGCGCATTTTGCGAAAGTAGCCGGCCACGGCAGGCACCGCGCCCGCCGTGGCGCCCACCACGGGTTCGGCCACGAAGGCCAGGACGCTGGAGGGGCCCAAGGACTGGAAGGTTTGTTCCAGTTCGGCGGCGAGCCGGTCGGTGTACTGGTCGTCGCTTTCGCCAGGCAGTTGGTCACGGTAGGCATAGCAGGGCGAGACGTGGCTGACCTCGATCAGGAGGGGGGCGAACTGCGCCCGGCGCCAGGCGTTGCCGCCCACGGCCAGGGCCCCCAGCGTGTTGCCGTGATAACTCTGCCGGCGCGCCACGATATGACGGCGCTGCGGCTGACCGATTTCCACGAAATACTGGCGCGCCATCTTCAGGGCGGCTTCGATGGCCTCGGAGCCGCCGGATACAAAATAAACGTGGCTGGTGCCCGCTGGGGCATCGGCCACCAGCCGATCGGCCAGCCGCTCCGCGACCTCGGTGGTGAAGAAGCTTGTGTGGGCGTAGGAGATGGCATCGATTTGCGCATGCATGGCGGCCAGCACATCCGGGTGGTTGTGCCCCAGGCAGGACACCGCTGCGCCACCCGAGCCGTCAATATAGGAGCGGCCGGCGCTGTCCTGAATCCAAACGCCCGAGCCGTGCGTGGCCACTGGCGGAGTCTGACGCAATGAACGGTGCAGGATGTGGGTATTGCTCATGGTAGGGCTCCAGGGTGGGGGGGCAGAGCGTCAAGCGTTCAGGTTGGCGCCACGCGGCGCGATGGCGTCCAATAGACCTCGTCTTCGGCCAGGCGAGCCTCGATATGCGCCAGGCGCTCGAGGGCGGCCGGGCCGGCCAGGGTGGCCAGCCGCGCGATGACGTGTTCGGCCAGGCCCAGCAGGCCGGCCGTCGTGTGGAAAAAAGAACCCGGTCCTTGTTGCGTCGGGCACGCGCCGGCCTGCCGGTCATCCGCGGTGAAATGCAAGGTATGCCGCGCGCCGACGGCCACGGGAGCGAGCGGGTGATCGGTGAGCGCGACGACATGCACGCCGCGCGCCAAGGCCTGGCGTGTCAGCGCGATGGAGGCCGAGGCGTAGGGAGCCTGAGAAATGACCACCAGGGCGTCGCCGGCCTGCAGCGCGTCGGCGTCTTCGGCGGCCGTCCCGCCCAGGCCGTCGATGAGGACGCCATTGCGGCGGAGCAACTGGAAGGCATAACGCATCTGGTAGGCAATGCCAAAGGCCGAGCGCGTGCCCAGAAACCCCACCTGCGCGGCGGCCAGCAGGGTCCGGGCAGCAGCATCGAAGCTGTCCGGCGCATTGACGCGGCCGATCGAGGCCAGGGCGCGGGTTTGATCATGGGTGAGGGCGGCCTGACCGGCCCGGGCAGGGTCGGCTTGCAGGGTGGCGGCGCGTTCGTACAGGCCTGTTTGCGCGCGCTGCGTCAGCGATTGCTGGAAGGGCTTGCGAAACGCCCCATAACTTTCATAGCCGGCCGCGCGGGCCAGGCGTAGCATCGTCGCGGGCGCCACCCCGACACTCTGTGCCTGGCGGCGCATGGACCACAGGCTGACCTCGGCCGGATGCGCCAGGGCCCAGCGCGCGGCGCGCTGCAACTCGGCAGGCAGGTGCTCGATCCGGGCGCGCAGGGTGGTCATCAGCTCAGCGGGCAACATCGGTTCTCACAGGAAAAAACAAATGATAGGGCCAGAAAAAATAAAAAACATACGTTTTTTTTACCTGGGGAAATCGCTAATAAAGGCGTCCCCATTTATTTGGATGAAGCCCGCCAAGCCCCTGACTTAACGGTAATTTTTGTCATCTTCGCGATATCGGTGTTCATTTAATTACATCGTGCACGGAATTTTGGTTTGACTTGAATTACATCGATCCATATCATTCGTATAGAAATTAATTTTCGAATCATGAATATGAACAGCGTCAACACGACGGAACCCTCACAGCAGTACGACCTGCGCATCTTGCGTGCCCTGCGCCGCATCACGCGTTCGATCGCCCTGCATTCGCGCCAGCTCGCCGCGGTCAGCCACATCACGGCGCCGCAGCTCATGTGCCTGCGCACGGTGATTGCCAACGGCCCGATGACGGCCACGGCCATCAGCCGGGAGATCCACGTCAGCCCGAGCACCGTGGTCGGCATCCTGGATCGTCTCGAGGACAAGGGTTTTATCCGCCGCGAGCGCGGCCGGGAGGATCGCCGTATCGTGTTTGTCACTGCCACCGACGCCGGCCGCGAGCTGGCGTCCCAGGCGCCTTCGCCCTTGCAGAAGCATTTGGCGGATGCCCTCAACGCGCTGCCCGAACTGGAGCAGGCCACGATCACGCTCTCGCTCGAGCGCATCGTGGCCTTGATGGAAGAGGAGGGACATGCGGCCGAAGCCCATGGTGATCCTGCCTCACCCATCCTCGAGGTTCCGACGGGGGGAGCGCCGCCGGAATCGGGGTTGGTTGTATGAGAAATATAGACACACAGACACTCTCCACTTCTGCTCTTCATTCGGCCGCGCCCGGCGCGGCCCGTCACACCCAGAGCCATCTGCTGCGGGCCCCGCGCCTGATCGATGGCTCCGCCATCCACCGGCTGGTCGCCGATTGCCCCCCGCTGGATCTCAATTCTTTATATGCCTATCTGCTGCTGTGCGAGCACCACAGCGCAACCTGCGTTCTCGCCGAGAGCGCGGGGGGAAGCATCGATGGGTTCATCTCCGCATATCAGCCGCCGACCCGGCCCGACGTCCTGTTCGTCTGGCAGGTGGCGGTGCACGAAAGAGCGCGGGGCCAGAAACTGGCCCGCGCCATGCTGAACGCATTGCTGCGACGCGATGCGCTCAGTCAGGTTCGCCATCTCGAAACCACAGTGGGGCCGGATAACCACGCCTCGCGCCGTACCTTCGCCGGCTTGGCCGCCGAATTGGGCGCCCACATCTCCGAACAGCCGTATTTCGATCGGCAGACCTTCGGCGGTGCGGATCACGATGACGAGATGTTGTTGAAGATAGGCCCGTTTGCACCAGTGTCCCACTAGCCCTTAGCCGGGCAGGGGCCGCGCGGTCCTGCAACACCTCAGGATGTCAGTCCAGCTGGTCCCGCAAGGGGGCGGCCTGGGGCTTGTCGTCCCTCAACTACAGATAGGGAGGATCACATGGATTTGAAGATTTTTGATCGTATGGAGTCTGAAGTGCGTGGCTACATTCGGTCCTTTCCGGTGATATTCAGCCAGGCTCGCGGGTCTTTGCTGATCGATGAAGAAGGTCGTGAGTACATCGACTTCTTCAGTGGCGCAGGTACGCTGAACTATGGCCACAACAACCCCGTCTTCAAGGAAAAACTGCTGGAGTATCTCGCCGCCGATGGCGTGGTGCACGGCCTGGACATGGCCACCAGCGCCAAAAAGCGCTTTCTGGAGACTTTCGAGCGCGTGCTGCTCAAGCCTCGCAATTGGAAGTACACCCTGCAATTCACCGGCCCCACCGGCACCAATGCGGTGGAGGCGGCGCTGAAGATCGCGCGTCAGGTCAAGGGTCGTTCCAATATCATTTCCTTCACGCATGGCTTTCACGGTGTGAGCGGCGGCTCGCTCGCGGCCACGGCAAACATGAAGTTCCGCGACGCGGCCGGTTATGGCCTGGGCAATACGACCTTCATGCCGTATGACGGCTATTTCGGCCCGGATGTCGACACCATTGCTTATCTGGAACGCATGCTGGATGACCCCAGCAGCGGTATGGACAAGCCGGCCGGCGTGATCGTCGAGACGGTGCAGGGCGAGGGTGGCGTCAACGTTGCCACGCTGCGCTGGCTCAAAGAGCTGGAAAAACTCTGCCGCCGTCACGACATGCTGCTCATCGTCGATGACATCCAGGTCGGTTGCGGCCGTACCGGCAGCTTCTTCAGTTTTGAGTCGGCCGGCATCCGTCCGGACATCATCACGCTGTCGAAGTCGTTGTCCGGGTTCGGCCTGCCCATGTCCCTGGTACTGATGAAGCCGGAGTTGGACATCTGGAAGCCGGGCGCGCACAGCGGCACGTTCCGCGGCAACAACCTGGCTTTCGTCACCGCCGCCCAGGCCTTGGACAGCTATTGGGCCAGCGATGCCTTCTCCACCGAAGTGCAGCGCAAGGAGCGCGTGGTGCGCGACTGGCTGGAGAACCTGGCGCACAGCTACCCGAACGCCGGTCTGGCCGTGCGCGGCCGTGGCCTGATCCAAGGCCTGGTCGCCACCACCACTCCCGAGCTGGCCAATGAGATTGCCCGCAAGGCCTTCGAGCGCGGCGTGGTGATCGAGACCTCGGGCGCGCACGACGAAGTGCTCAAGATTCTGCCCGCCCTGACCATCGAGGATGAACTCCTCGCCCGCGGCCTGGACGTCATTGAAGCCAGCGTCGCCGAAGCCCTGGGACAGAAACAGTCCTCGGCCCGTGTTCTCAAATTTGGAGGTAAGCGCTAATGATCGTTCGCAACGTCAAAGATGTCATCGGAACCCCCGACGAAGTGCGCACCGACACCTGGATGAGCCGCCGCGTGCTGCTCAAGAAGGACAACATGGGTTTCTCTTTCCACGAAACCACCATCTTCCCGGGCACGCGTACCCATATTCACTACAAGAACCATCTCGAAGCGGTGTGGTGCATCGAAGGCGACGGCTCGATCGAGACGATCGCCGACGGTAAGCGCTACGACCTCGGGCCGGGCGTGGTCTACGCCCTGGACGAGCATGACGAACACTGGCTGTGCGGCGGCAAGGAGCCGCTGCGCGTGATCTGCGTGTTCAACCCGCCGCTGACCGGCCAGGAAGTGCACGACGCCGACGGTGTCTATGCGCTGCCCCAGGCCGAAGCGGCCTGATGACAGGAGGCTGATGATGATATCCACTGCGCAGGACCCGTACGCGTCGCGGACTGACCGTGCCGCGGCCATCATTGCACGCCAGGACCCGGTCGTTTATGGCGACGGCGCTTACGCCGACGCCTTGAGCGCCGAGCAAGTGCAGTCCTACGAGAACAATGGTTTTCTGCTTCTCGAGAATCTTTTTTCGGCCGAAGAGGTGGCCGCGTTGCTGGCCGAGGTCGAGCGCATGACGCGCGACCCCGCCATCGTGCGCCGCGAGGAAGCCATCACCGAACCGGGCAGCAATGCCGTGCGGTCGGTCTTCATGGTGCACGTGCTCAGTCCCATTCTGGCCCGCCTGTCGCGCGACCCGCGCGTGGCGAATGTGGCGCGCCAGATCCTGGGTTCCGAGGTCTATATCCACCAGTCGCGCGCCAACATGAAGCCGGGCTTCAAGGGCAAGGAGTTCTACTGGCACTCCGATTTCGAGACCTGGCACGTCGAGGACGGTATGCCCTCCATGCGCGCGCTGAGTTGCTCGGTATTGCTGTCGGATAACAACGCGACCAACGGCCCGCTGATGCTCGTGCCGGGCTCGCACCGCCAGTTCATTTCTTGCGTGGGCCAGACGCCGCGAGAGCACTACAAGCACTCGCTCAAAAAGCAGGAATATGGCGTGCCCGACCCGGTCAGCCTGCAACTGCTGGCCGAGCAGGGCGGCGTGAGCACCATGATGGCGCCGGCGGGCTCGGTGGTGTTTTTCGACTGCAACACCATGCACGGTTCGAACAGCAACATCTCCCCGTGGCCGCGTTCCAATGTGTTCATGGTCTACAACAGCATGGAAAACACGCTTGTCGCGCCCAAATATGGGTTGGATCCGCGTCCCGAGCACATTGCCACGCGCAAGGCCTTCAAGGCCGTAACGCCGTTGGACGCGCTCAAGCTGGTCGAGCGTTGAGCTAGGCGCCGTGGGTGTGAGGGCCCCCGGCGACATTGACCCCGGCGCATCGCGCCGGGGATTTTTTTGGTTCATCGCGCAATAGCGTGGAGGGATTTGGCAAGTTTTCGTACTCTTAATGGCAGGAATTTGCCATCAGGAGTGCGTGGAGATGCTGGATCGCAAGCTGCTGGAGACGTTGGGAGGCTGGCAAGGCTATGCCGTTGAACGCGTGGAGTGGCCCGAGGGCGCAGGACGCACGCTGTCGATCTATTTGAAGCCAACCGCCAAGGTGATGCTGTGCGAGCAGTGCGGCGCACGATGTCGCCAGGTCCATGAGACCACGGTGCGACGGGTGCGAGATCTGCCGCTATTTGAGTACCGGGTTGTTCTTCACGTGCCACGCCGGCGCCTGTTGTGTGAGCGATGCGGTGGCCCGCGCTTGGAGCGGCTTTCTTGGCTGGGTCGCTACCAACGGGTGACGGATCGGCTTGCGGCGGCCTGCAGCCAATTGCTGCAATCAAGCAACGTGCAGGCGGTGGCAAGGTTCTTCGAACTGGGTTGGCACTCCGTCAAGGCGCTGGACAAGGCCCGGCTCCGAGCGTCAATGCGCGAGCCGGATTGGTCCAGGATCGAGTATTTAGCGATGGACGAGTTCGCCCTGCATAAAGGGCATCGGTACGCGACAGTAGTCGTCGATCCGATCAGCAGGCAGGTGCTGTGGATCGGCCCAGGACGCTCACGCGAGACGGCTCGGGCGTTCTTCGAGCAATTGCCGCGTGGGGTGGCCCAACGCATCAAGGCCGTTGCCATCGACATGACTACGGCCTACGAGTTGGAAATCCAGGCCCACTGCCCACAGGCGGAGATCGTCTATGACTTGTTCCATGTCGTGGCCAAGTACGGACGAGAGGTCATTGATCGGGTGCGCGTGGATCAGGCCAACCAACTGCGCCAGGACCGTCCCGCGCGTCGGGTCATCAAATCGAGCCGCTGGCTGCTATTGCGCAACCGCGACAAGCTAGACCGGCAGCAGGCCGTCCGGCTCGACGAATTGCTGCAAGCCAACCAGCCGCTGCTGACGGTCTATGTTCTGAGGGACGAACTCAAGCGGCTCTGGTTCTACCGAAGACCTGCCTGGGCAAAACAAGCCTGGCACCACTGGTGCGAGCAGGCCGAGCAAAGCGGTATAGCCCCCTTGAACACCTTCGCTCAGCGTCTGAAAGGCTATCTGCATGGCATCCTGGCCAGATGCCGACATCGACTAAACACCAGCATCGTTGAGGGCATCAACAACACCATCAAGGCCATTAAGCGGCGCGCCTACGGGTACCGAGACCAGGAATACTTCTTCCTCAAAATCCGCGCCGCCTTCCCCGGTAATGCTCAATGAACCATTTTTTTGCCTGTTTGCACGCCCGGGCTATCCGGCTTGCGGCACGTCGTGGCACCAAGGATAGGCGCGCTCTGGCTCCATGGCGCTCTGCTATGCTTGCGCGGTCCCTTCGCCGGTCCGCCAGCCATCATGTCGCTCACTGTTCGCAGCCTGCATATCTATCCCATCAAGTCCTGCCACGGCATCGATCTGGCGCATAGCCAGGTGGGGCGAGCCGGTCTGGCGCATGATCGCCGCTGGCTGATCGTGACCGAGTCGGGTCAGTTCATGACGCAACGCCAATGGCCGCGCATGACCCTGATCCATACGGCGCTGACCGAATCGGCCCTGCATCTGAGCGCGCCGGATATGGACGACATCGAAGTGGCATTGGACGGCAGCCAGTTGGCCGAATCGATCGAGAGCGTGACCGTGTGGCGCGACACCATTCCCGCACGCGCCGAAAGCGCGGCGCTGGCCGACTGGCTGAGCCGCTTTCTGGGTGAGCCCTGCCGGCTCATGAAGGTCGACGCGCATGCCAGCCGGCCCGCGCGTCAGGAGTGGGTGCAGGGTTGGCGCGAGCGCCACCCGGAGGCGGCCGACGTCTTCGACGGCGACCATTTTTTCGGGTTCGCGGATGGGTTTCCGCTGCTGGTGACCAACCAGGCCTCGCTGGACGACTTGAACCAGCGTCTGGCCGCCAAGGGTGTCGCCGCCGTGCCCATGGATCGCTTCCGGCCCAATATCGTCCTCGAGGGCGAGGACTGGGCGGCCTTTGACGAAGACCTTACCGTTACGGTGGACTTTGGCCATCTGCGCGTGGCGCTGGTCAAACCATGCACCCGGTGCAGCATTCCGGATGTCGACCAGGCGACCGCTGTCGCCAACCAGGAGCCGGGCCTGACGCTGGCGGGCTATCGCAACCTGGAGATCGGCGTGGTCTTCGGGCAGAACGGCATCGTGGACGTCCTGGCCGAGACGACGCTGCGGGTGGGCGATAGCGCCGAAATCGAACTGAATTTCTGAGGGTTCAGCCGCTGGCCAGTTTCAGGCCGATCAGGCCGGCCACGATGAGCAGCACGCTGACCACGCGCAGGCCGTTCAAGGCCTCACCGAAAAGCACGATGCCGGCCACGAAGGCGCCGATGGTGCCGATGCCCACCCAGACGGCGTAGGCCGTGCCCAGGGGCAGGGTTTTCATGGCTGTGGCCAGGAGCCAGAAGCTCACGAGCATGCCGGCTACGGTAATGATGGAGGGGCCAAGGCGGCTAAAACCGTGGGTGTACTTAAGACCCACCGCCCAAACGACTTCGAAGAGGCCGGCAAAGATGAGAATGATCCAGGTCATGCTGATGCTCCCGAAAGCTGGGCTGGCGCGCGGTGGGCCGCCCAGGGGGCCGTCCCCGGATGTGACTCGGGCTTCGGGTCGTCCCAAAGCCCAAAGATTATAAAATACCCGCCGGCCGGGAGCCAGCCGGAACTCCCTGTGCCCATGGCAGCCGCCTTCGGGCGGCATGGCAACACTCGCGGCCCGGTCCGCATACCCAGGAATATTTTTATGCAACGCATTATGCTGCGTGCAAAGCTGCACCGCGTCACGGTCACCGAAGCCGACCTCCATTACGAAGGGTCTTGTGGCATCGATGAAGATCTCCTTGACGCCGCCGGCATGCGCGAGTTCGAGCGCATCGAGCTTTACAACGTCACCAACGGCGAGCGTTTCGATACCTACATCATCAAAGCGGCTCGCGGCAGTGGCGCCATTTCGCTCAACGGCGCCGCGGCGCGGCGCGCCCAGGTGGGCGACCTGATGATCATCTGCACCTATGGCCCCATGTCCGAAGAGGACTCGGCCCGCCATAAGCCGACGGTGGTGCTGGTCGACGACGGCAACCGCGTCAAGGAAATCCGCAAGTTTCCTGACTGATTGATATCGCGGGCGCCCCGGAGGCGCCCGCTTCACTCCTCCATCGATTCGTATTCCTTATGAGCTTTCAGGTCACCATCCAACCCAGCCAGCATCAATTTCCGGCCGAGCCTGGCCAGACGGTGCTCGATGCGGCACTGGCCGCCGGCATTGTGTTGCCTTACAGCTGTCGCACCGGCGCTTGCTCGACCTGCAAGGGCAAGGTGGTGACGGGCGAGTTCGACGCGGGCAACACGCCGGCGCAAGTCCTGTCGCCCGAGCAACTGGCCGAAGGGTACACGCTGTTCTGTCAGGCCAGACCGCAAACCGACCTGGTGATCGAGTCCACCGAGGTCCGTCTGGCCGGCGACATTCAGATTCGCAAAATGCCCACGCGCGTGCAGACGCTCACGCTGCTGGCGCCGGATGTGATGGAGATCAAGCTGCAATTGCCGGCGTCGGAGCAGTTCCGCTATTACGCCGGGCAGTACATCGAACTCATCCTGAAAGATGGCCGGCGGCGCAGCTATTCGATGGCCGGCGCGCCGCACAAGGGCAGCCCCCTGGAGCTGCACATCCGTCATATGCCTGGCGGCGTTTTTACCGATCATGTGTTCGGCGCGGCCGCCACGCAGATGAAAGAACGCGAAATTCTGCGCATGGAAGGCCCGTTCGGCTCGTTTTTCCTGCGCGAGGATTCCGACAAGCCCATCGTGCTGCTGGCCAGCGGCACCGGCTTCGCACCGGTCAAGGCCATCGTCGAGCACATGGCGCACCAGGACATCCGCCGGCCCGTCGCGCTGTACTGGGGCGGGCGCCGGCCGCGCGACCTCTATCTGAGCGAACTCGCCGCATCCTGGGCAGCCAGCCTGCCCGAGTTCCGCTTCATCCCCGTCGTCTCCAATGCCTTGCAAGAGGATGCCTGGACGGGCCGGGAGGGGTTTGTGCACGAGGCCGTGATGCAGGACATCCCCGATATGTCCGGCTATCAGGTCTATGCCTGCGGCGCGCCTCCCATGGTCGATGCTGCCCGGCGCGAGTTCAGCCTGCAGTGCGGGTTGCCCGAGGAGGAGTTCTATGCCGATGCGTTTACCTCGGAGGCCGATCTGGCCAAAGGTTGAGCGTTAATATAGGCAGTTGGGAAAGGGGGAGCCTCCCGTGCCGCGATCGGCCGGGATGCCACCCCTTTTTTTTGAAATATAGGCGGCCGCAGGCGGCGAGAGTAAACTGCCCGACCAGTATCGAAGCTGGATCCTGACCGGCGGCCTCCGTGCCGGCGATGGGTTGGGACGCACAGGAGTGAATGGCGCATGAAAGTAGCGGTTTTGGGCAGCGGCATCATCGGAATTTCAAGCGCCTGGTGGCTCAGGCAGGCTGGCCATGACGTCGTGGTCGTCGACCGCTCCACCGGGCCTGCCCAGGAGACCAGCCTGGCCAACGGCTCACAGATCTCGGTTTCCTATGCCGAGCCCTGGGCCAATCCCCAGGCGCCGCTCAAGCTGCTCAAATGGATGTTCAAGGACGATGCGCCGCTGCTGTTCCGGCCGCAACTGGACTGGCGGCAGTGGATGTGGGGGCTGGCTTTCCTGCGCGAATGCCTGCCCTCGCGTCTGGCGCCCAATATCCGGGCCATGGTGCGGATGGCGGAGTACAGCCGCTCGACGCTGCAGGGCATGCGCGCCGAGCTGGGCATCCAGTATGACCACCTCGAGCGTGGCATCCTTAATTTCTATCGCGATCCGCACGAGTTCGAAACGTCACAACGTGCCGCTGGCCTGATGCGCGATTTCGGCGTCGAGCGCCGCGTGGTCAATGCCGACGAAGTGATTGCCATTGAGCCGGCGCTGGCGCCGCAGCGGGCCAATATCGTCGGTGGCGATTACACGCCCGAAGATGAAAGCGGTGACGTGCATTTGTTCACCGTGGGTCTGGCGCAGCGCTGCGCGGCAGCCGGCGTCGAGTTTCTCTACAGCACGCGGGTGACGCGCTTGTTGAGTGAAGGCGGGCAGGTCCTGGGCGTGGAAATCATCCATCCCGACGGGCGCTATGGCCGGGTGGATGCCGATGCCTACGTCGTGGCCATGGGCAGCTATAGCCCGCAATTGGTACGACCCTTAGGGGTTCCTTGCAATGTGTATCCCGCCAAGGGATATTCGGCGACTTATCCTATACTGAATCCGGCCGCTGCTCCGATGGTCAGTCTGACGGATAGCAGCCACAAAGTTGTTTTTTCGCGCCTGGGCAATCGCCTGCGCATGGCCGGCACCGCTGAGCTTTCCGGATATTCCCGCGAGCTCAACTCCAACCGCTGTGCCGCGCTGACCACCCTGGCGCGTGAGCTTTTCCCTGATGCCCTCGATTTCCAGGGTGTCAGTTATTGGTCGGGTCTGCGTCCGTCGACTCCATCGAATGTGCCACTCATCGGCCGTACCCGCATTGCCAATCTGTATTTGAATACCGGACACGGCACGCTGGGATGGACGATGGGGGTGGGTTCGGGCCGGGCCCTGGCCGATCTGTTGAGTGGACGCCGGCCGGAGCCGGAATTTCCTTTTCTTGGTCTATGAACCTATGAAGAAACTGCAATTTACGGGCGTAGCCCGTGCCATGACCGCCAGCCGGCGCGCATGGGTGTTTGGTTTGGCCATGGCGGCCGCAGGCGTGGCGCATGCCGACGCTGTCCAGATCCAGGTCTGGCATACGCTGTCGGGCGCCAACAAGGCCGAGTTCGAGAAACTCGCCAAGCAATACAACAAAGAACAGAACGAGGTGGAGGTCAAGCTGCGCGACTTCCCCTCGCAAGCGGCCCTGCAACAGGAAACCACCGCTGCGCTCAAGGCCAAGAAAGGCCCCAATCTGATCCAGTTGGCCGACAACCACTCGCCGGAAGTCGTGGCCGAGCACAAGTCCATCCTGCCGATGTACCAATTGCTGGCCAAGTACCCGGTCAAGGACCTGAACTGGTTCCTGCCGAACACGTCCAGCTTCACGCGTGACGCCAAAGGCCGCCTGCTGGCCTTCCCCTGGATGGCCGAAGTGCCGGTGATGTTCTACAACACGGCCCTCTACAAAAAGGCCGGCCTGAATCCGAACCAGCCGGCCCATACCTGGACGGCCTTGCAGGGCGAACTGCTCAAGCTGCGCGATGTGGCCGACATTGATTGCCCCTACGCCTCCAGCAACCAAGTGCTGGTGCACCTGGAAAACCTGGCGCCGATGAACAATCAGCTCTATGCCAGCAACAGCAACGGCCTGGCAGCCGCCAAGCAGGCGCCGGCCATGCAGTTCGACACGCTGTACATGCGGCACATCGCGCTGATGGTGAGCTGGAAGCGTTCCCTGCTGTTGACCGCCTACACCAACGACAACAAGCCTGACGCGCAGTTCGCCAAGGGCGAATGCGGCGTGCTGACGGCCGGATCGTCGGCGTTCGGCACGTTCAACAACACGCGCGGTCTGTCCTTTGGCGTGGCGCCGCTGCCCTACTATGACCAGGTCACCCAGACGGCGGGCCGCCCCTTCGTGAGCGGTTCTGCACTGTGGGCGCTGGAGGGCAATCCGGCCTCGCAGGAAAAGGCCACGGCGCAATTCCTGGCTTGGCTGTCCAAGCCTGTGGTGGCGGCCGAATGGCATCAGCGCACCGGGTATCTGCCGCTGACCGAAGCGGCCTTCCGGGCCTCCGACGTCTCGTTCTATGACAAGATTCCGGGCGCCCAGCAACTCGTGGCGGCGCTGCGTGCCCAGCAGGTTGCTCCGCAGGCCCGCGGGTTCCGCATCGCCAATTACGATCGCATCGAAAACGTGCTCAACACGCAGTTGACCGATGCGCTCGACGGCAAGACGCCGCCCATGGCTGCGCTGAACAACGCAGTCGGCCAGGCGCGTAACCTCGCCGCGCAGCGTTAAACCGCGCTGGCAGGTCCAACCGCCTCGGTATCGAGGCGGTTTTTTTTCGTCCCCGGTCCGTGCGTCGTGGCTTTGTCCTTGCGTATATGCCGTTCTGGCGGCGGCCCGTGCGTTTGCTCATCATGATTCTGTTCACTCATACAGAGTCATGGGATGCGCGGTTTTATTTCCTTTCTTGCGTTGTTGCTGCTGGGCGGTTGCCAGTCCGCGGCGCCCACAGTCTGGCAGGTCGCGCCAGCGGCCTTCGATTTCGGCTGGCAACTGAGCGGCGACGCTGAGGTCGCGCCGCTGCAGGTTTTCGCGAGTCCGGACGAGGTCTGGCTGCAATTCGCGCCGCAGCAGGCCTTGCCCGCCGTGTTCGGGCAGGGGCCGGCGGGCGAGCAGCCTTTGCCGATGCTGCGCCGTGAGCCCTATGTGGTCGTGCCGGGCCGCTGGCAGACGCTGATCATGCGGGGCGGGCATCGCCTCGCCTACGCGCGCAGGGCGGCCGTGGATGAGCCCGGCCTGCCTCAGCCGGAACCTTTGCCCGGGTCCGAGCCCGAGCCCGAGCCTGAGCCCGCAACGCCATCTGGCGGCACGCCCGCCGTGTCGCCAGCCGGCCCAATCGGGCCCGCCGTCCGCGCGCCGGCTTTTGTTGCGGGCCCGCCCGACGCCACGTTGCGCGCCGTGCTGGCGCGTTGGGCGAGTCAGGCCGGGTGGACCTTCTCGGCCGAGCATTGGGCCCTGAATGTCGATATCCCTCTGCAGGGTCAGGCGCAGTTCGATGGCGGCTTTAAGGAGGCCGTGCGCGAATTGCTGCGTGCCACGGAGCTCTCTGACCGGCCCGTGCAGCCTTGCTTCTATGCCAACCAGGTGTTGCGCGTCGTGCCGCTGGCGCAGGCCTGCGACCGCAGCCGCGGAGCTGCAACATGACGGCCCTGATCCCTCGTCTGCCCGCACTCCTGCTTTGCCTGGCCCTCGGTGGCTGCGCCTTGCAGGCGCAATGGCAACACCTGCGCGATATGCTGGGGCGCTCTCGCGAAGAGGTCGAGGCGTTGCATGCGGCTCAGGCCCGCGCCACGGATGCCGAGGCGGCGCGCAGCGCCCGCGAAGCCGCGCAAGACGTCGGCAAACCCTGGCTGGCCGGTCCGGCCCAGGCGCTGGCCCGCGAGGTGGCGTTGCCCGCGCCGCTGCGTGCCCGGGTCGACACCACGCTGATTTTCGCTGGCCGTGCCGGGCTGACCGTGATCGCCGAACGCTTGCAGCGCGCCACCGGCATCGCGGTGCGCGTGCTGCCCGAGGCCCTGTTGCCCGCCGAGCTCTTTCTGCCACGTCTGGCCGAGAAGGCGGCCCTGGCGATACCGGCGTTGGCTGAGGTCGAGCTGCACGAGGGGCCCCGGCCGCTGGCAGACATCCTCGATACGCTGGCGGCGCGCCTGCTGGTGTGGTGGCGCTATCACGATGGCGCCATCGAGTTCTATCGCAGCCAGACCCGGGCTTTCGATTTGCGCATGCTGCCGCTGGAGGCCCGGTCCCAGGCACAGCTGGGGCGTCGCGCCGACGAAGCCGAGGGCTTTGATAATGCCATTCAGGCCAGCGTCACCGTCCATCTGCCAACCCCCGCGCAGCGGGTCCGCACCCAGATCGAACCCTTTCTGTCGCGCGCTGGCGTGGCGGTGCTGGCCGATGAGGGGGGCACCCTGGTCGTGACCGACACCCCGGCGGTCCTGGCGCGCGTGGAGGCCTTCATCGCGCAGCAGAACACGCGGGCAAGCCGGCGCGTGCGCCTGCTCTTCGAAGAAATCACCCTGGTGATGCACAACAGCGCCGAGGGTGCCATCGATTGGCGCCTCCTGCACGCCAGCGCGCGTGCGGCATTGGAGGGCGTGTTTCCGGCCGCCGCGCGCACGCTCGCCCCGGGGCTGTCAGCCAAGGCGCCACAGGGGGCATGGGGCGGCTCCAAAGCACTGCTGAGCGCGTTGGCCCAGTTCGGGGCGATCCGCCACCATCGATCGATTCCTCTGCTCACGCTCAACCGCCGGCCGGTGACCTATGCCGTGCACAGCACCTTCTCCTATGTCGATCAGGTGCAGGGGCTGCAAACGGGCACGGGCAGCACCGAGCTGCCCGCCTTATCCGTCAATCAAAAGCGCGTCACTGTGGGAACCTTCCTGACGTTGCTGCCAGATGCCCAGGACGACGGCAGCATCCTGCTGTCCATCGGATACGACAACACGGCCGCCCAGCCGCTCAAGACTCTGGCCTTCGGCGACGACAGCCGGCCCTTGCAAGTGCAGCAGCTCAATCTGGATGGCAATGGCAGCGTGCAGCAGGTCAGGGTGCGTCCGGGGCATCCTGTCCTGCTTTCGGGTTTCGATCGCAGCGTGGACAGCTTCGATCGCCAGCGCCTGACGCCCGATGCCCCCTTGCTGGCGGGCGGGCGAGACCAGGCGCGTCAGGAGCGTCTGCTCACGGTCATCGTGCTGAGCGCCCAATTGGAGGAGGCCGATGGCTGATCTCTGCTTGCGGCCAGCCGGCGCTCACGGGCAGTGGGTGCATGGTTTGTCCTGGTTCGCTGTGGTGGGCAGCCATGCGCAGGCCCTGGCCCGCTTGCGGGCCCGGCAGATGCGCGCCAGTCATTACGTGCTGGGCGGAGAACGCGCCATGACAGCAGGCTGCGCGCGTCTGGCAGGCCGCGGGCCGCGCTACTCGGCGGCGCAGCAGGTTGCCTCTCACTGTGCGCCGGAATGCCATGCTGCGATCGTCCCGCTGGGCCAGGCCTATTGGTTGGTCGCGGTCCAGGATGGCGCGGTGCTGGTGGGGGGCGATCAGATGTTCGCCGACGCGGACCAGGCCCAGGCCGCGTTGCAGGCCTTGGGAGTTCCGGCAGCCGGGGCGCCCGAGGTCGTGATGCAGGCCTTGCAGTCAACGCCATTGCCCGGCAGCCGCCTGCGCGTCCTGCCGCCCCGATTGGGCGTCTGGATGGCGGCCTTGCTCGCGCCGCTGGCCTGCCTGCTGCTGTGGCGGGCCTTGGCCGCCGCGCCGTCTCTGCCTGGGGCCGTCCCCGCGCAACCCACGCAGGCTTACGTGGCCCCGCCGCCACTTTGTCTGGGTCACGTGCTAGAGGGCTTGCATCGCCTGCCCATGGTCGTGGCCGGGTGGCGGCTATCCGCCGCACAGTGCCTGCCGCAACAGCAATGGCATTGCCAGGCGCGCTATCAGCCGGCGTCGGCGCAGGCTTTGAGTGCGGATTTTGAGCGCCGGGTCGGCCGTGCATGGCGGGTGGACTTTCCGGGTCTGGACGAGGCGGTGCTGCACTGGACGACAGACGGCGTCTGCCGCGCTGATGCCCAACCGCTGGATAGGCGTTGGATGCAGGCGCTGCAACCCTGGCGTAAGGCCTTTACCGACATCCGGCTGGGCCCATGGACCTCCACACCGCAGGGTGACACCCGCTCCTTATCCGTGAGCGGGCCGCTGCGATCTTTTTCCTTGCTTCGATGGGAGGTGTTGCCCGCGCACTGGAGCGGCCTGCGTCTGCAGGTCGATCCGAAGCAGTCTTCCGATGCCCGGCACAGTCCCTTGGTCTTGCACCTTGATGGAGGTATCCATGCCGATCAAACCCAACCCTGATGCATGGCGGCGTTTCCGGCGGCAGGTACGCCTGCTTACGCTGCTGGGGCTACTGCTCCTGCCCGCAGCGCATGGCGCGGACGAAGCCATGCTGGAGCAGAGTGTGCGGCAATGGTTGCAGCAGGAAGTGGCCGCTCATGCCCCTGTCTCCGGGGCGTCGGCCGCCGCCGCTGACGCGGCAAGCGCAGACGCCAAGAGCGCCGGCGCGCCCTTGGCGCTGCGGGCGATTTACGGCGTGGGGGCGCGGCTCACGGCCGAGTTTCAGCTCGCGGGCGCCGTTTGGGTCGCGCGCCCGGATGCGCCGCGCCTGCGCGGGCCGAGTGCCGGGGACGCGGGGTCCGCCACCCTGGTCCAGGTCCGGGCTCCCTGCGTCCGCCTGCGGCAGCCGACCGGGGCCATGGCCGAAGCCTGCATCGTGCCGGAGGCCGCCACGCATGACTGAATCCGTTCAGCCTCTGCATGCGTTGGCGCAACTGCAGCCGCCCTTGCTGCGGGTGCTCGACGCCGAGTTCCACTTGGGCGGCCTGAGAGGGCATATTTGCCCGGTTCTGCTGACAAGCGGGGAGGTGGCGGTATTGGCCCAGGCGCGCTATGTGCGGGGCGCCTGGATGGACGAAATCCTCCGGCAGGTGGCAGGCAGAGGCTACGCCCTGGCCCGGCCCGCCTGCTATCAGGTGGACGCCGCCTTGCTGCTGGATCTGTTGCGTCCGCTCAGCGCCGAGGGCGGCCGGAGGCCTGCCGAGCGCCACCCGGCGGGCCAGGGCGGCAGGCCGACGCTGGCTTTGCTCTTCGAAGACATCGTTCGCGCCGGGCTGAGCGCGGGCGCGAGCGATATCCATCTCAATGTGCTGGGCGCGGACCGGGCTGAGGTGCGCTACAGCATTGACGGGCGATACGTTGCCTTGCCCGACGTGCGGCCGCTCACGCGGGCGACGATGCTGGACATGCTGGCGGTGGTCTGGATGGATGTCATGGGGGGCAATGGCGCGGTGTTCGATCCGCTGGCCGAACAACAGGGGCGGATTCTGTGTCGCCTCGATGGTCAGGAGTGGGCGCTGCGCTGGGCGTCGCTGGCGACCGACAATGGGCCCTCCGTATGTTTGCGGATCCTGCGCCGCGAAAGCCTCGCGGGCAGCCGTCTGCGCGACCTCGGTTTCGACACAGCCCAAGCGCGCCTGTTGCGGCAGGCTTGCGCCCGCGAGGGTGGGGCCGTCGTCGTGGCCGGACGCGTAGGGTCCGGCAAATCCACCACGCTGGCCACGTTGTTGCGCGGCCTGTCTGCGACGCGAAAAATCATCACGCTGGAAGATCCGGTCGAAACCCGCATCGGCGATGCGTTGCAGAACACGGTGGGGCGCGGTCTGGACGCCGATCACGACGGCGTCTTCGACGCCAAGCTCAAGACCCTCAAACGCAGCGCCATGCATGACGTCTACCTCGGCGAAGTCCGCGATCGCGAAACCGGGCGGGCGTTCATGGATCTTGCCGGCTCCGGCGTCAGTGTTTACACCACCGTGCACGCGGGGTCGGCACCGGCGATTCCCGCGCGCCTGGCTTCCGACTTCATCGGCATCCCGGCAGACTTCCTGCGGCTGCGCGGCATTCTCAAAGTGATGGTCTATCAGGAGTTGCTGCCTCGTCCTTGTCCGCATTGCGCCCAGGGCGCCGAGGCGCTGCTCAGGGGGCCGCAGGCGCGGGCCTGGGCGCCTATCCTGGAAGCCTTGCCAGAGGCGCGTTGGCGTGTGCGCCGACCGTTGGGCTGCGGGCATTGCTCGCGCGGGCCGCGCTTGTTGCGCGGTTATCTCGGGCGCAGCGTGGCCGCCGAGGTGATGGCGGGCCCGGAGGCCGCCGTGACACCGTGGGCCGATGTGCTCAAAGCGAAGGTGCTGCGCGGAGAGCTCGACCCCCGGTATTGGGCTGCCCAGGCGGGCGGGCCGCAGGCGCTCGCGCGGGAGGTGGCGCGTGCGTGAGTCCTGGTGGCTGTTGCGTGCGGATGCCTGGCGATTTCAGCGCGCGCGCGCCGACTACTACGCCTACCTGAGTGCCTTGCTACGGGCCAGCGACGGCCGGCTCGCCTTACGCGATGTCTTCGCCAATGACGCGGCCCGCTACGGGACACGGCACTGGCGCGGCCGGCTGGCGCTGCGCTGGGCCAAGGCCAGCGGCACCTATGGCGGCAACCTCGCGGCCTTGTGGGCCGGCGTGGCGCCGGCCCAAGACTGCTTGATGCTGGCCACGGCGCAAGCGGCGGGCAGCGCCGCATTGGCGCAAGGTCTGCACGATCTGGCCCAGGCGTGCCGGCTGGCCGAGGCCGCGCGCAAACAGCTCACCGCCAGTCTGTGGGCCGCGGGGCTGGCGCTGGCCGTGCTGGTGGGCACGCTGTGGGCCGTGCCCTTGTTCACCGTACCCCATCTGGCGCAGGTATTCGGCGACCTGCCGGCGCAATATCACGGCCCGCAGACGCGTGCGCTGTTCCGATTCGCCGCGCACGTGGTCTGGCTTGGCCCGCTGGCCGCCCTGGCCGCCTCGGGCGGGCTCGGGGTCGGGGTGTGGTCCATGGGGCATTGGCGGGGGCGGTGGCGCAAATACTGCGATGCCATCGGCCCCTGGCGTCTTTATCGCGACGCGCAGGCCATCCGCTTTCTGAGCCTGCTCGAAGTGCTGATACGCGATGGCGCGGCCATGGACGCACGCCTGCGCTTGGCGTTGAACACCTTGCGGCAGTACGCCGTGCCGTGGCTGGCCGCGCATATCACGCAGATGTTGGCGCGTGTCGAGTCCGGCCAGGTGGGCGCCGCCACCTTCGATACCGGGCTTCTCGACAAAGAGCTGTGGTGGTTCATGAGCGACATGATGGCCGCCCATGGCATCGAGGCCGGGCTGTCGCGCGCGCGCCTGCGGGTGGAGCAGGCCTGGCTGCCGCGCCTGGCTGCGCAGGCGGTGTTCTGGCGTTGGGTGCTGTTGCTGGCCGCCGTTGTCGCCATGCTGGCGCTGGTCTTCTGGCATTACGGGGTCATCGACGAGCTGCGGCGAGGCCTGATGCATTTTTATTCCGCGCATTGATGTTCTTACACTTACTGGGAGGTAGCTTCATGCTTGATATCTTGCGACGCCGCCGGTCGCGCCAACTCGGTTTTTCCCTGATCGAGATTTCGGTGGTCGCGGCGATTCTGCTCATCGTGGCTGTGATCGGCGTGCCCGCCATTCAGGGCTATGTGGTCGAGAGCCGCGTGCCGCAACTGGCCGAGGCCCTGCAGCGCTTTGTGGTGCGCGTCCGCATCGCCGGCACCGGCGTATCGGCGCCTTATGCCGGCTTGGATACCGCGATGCTGGCCGACGCCATGCGTGAGGCCGGCGTGGTGGCCGTCAGCGGGCAGGGGGCGGCTGCATCGGTGCGGCATGGTCTGGGCGACGGCTCGATCAGCCTGACCAGCGCTGCGCGCCCGGGCCAGCCGCCGGGCTCGGCCTTCACGCTGACGCTGGATCGCGTGCATGCCGCCGCCTGCCCGGGCCTGGCCGCGGCCCTGCAGGGTCTGGCCTCACGCGTGAGCCTGCAGGGCAAGGGCGCGGCGGTGGAAGTCAAAAACGCGGATGCGACGCCGGCCGTGGCCTATGACGGGCTGCGAGCGGCGGCGCAGTGCGCGGCGCAGAACACCTTTGCGTTTACGTTTCCATGAGGCGCCGGCAAGGTGGCTTCGCGCTGCTCGAACTGGTGGTGGCCATGAGTATCGGCCTGCTGCTGGCTGTCTTTGCGGCCGGGCGCTGGGCGCGCGAGACCGACGAGCTGGCCGCGCGCGCCAGCGGGCAGTGGATGGAGCAGGTTCGTCAGGCGCTGGCGCAGGCGCTCGCGCGAGATCTCGGCGGTTGGACGGGCCGCTCGTCGCAGGAGGCCACCTTTGCCGATCCCTTGGCGCCAACGCTGGCCGAGCTGACGCGGCAGGGGCTGTTGCCGCCAGGTTTCCCGGAACGATCACCGCTAGGCTTCGGCGTGAGGCTGCTTGTGCTGCCCGCTGCCGATTGCCCGGCCGTGGCGTGCCGCGTGGACGGGCTGGTCCTGGCCGACCAGGCGTTACGCACGCGCTCGGGCCAGGTCGACCTGATGCGGCTGGGCGCTTTGCTGCAGCCCCTGGGCGCGGCGGGGGGGTATGCCCGGCCGTCTTTGCAGGGAGCGCAGTTCCGCTATCCGAACCCGCCGCGCGAGGGGATGCCTGCCTTGCCGGCGGGCACGCCGGTGGGCTGGGCCGGTTCGCACGGCGGCCTGGACCCGCGCTATGTCAGAGTGGGCGATGACCGCGATCCGCGCCTGCGTTCAGGGCTGACCGTGGCCGGGTCGATTCAGGCCGGGGCCCGTTTGAGCGCGGGCGAATACCTATTCGCGGGCGCCCGGCGCGTGCTGGGCGACGCCTGCGGCGCGCATGAAACGGGCGCGCTGGCTCAGGGCGACCAGGGCGAGCTGCTCCAATGCCATCGCGGCCGCTGGCGGCCAGGCGAAGGCAGTTTCGGTGGGGCCTACGGGTACAACAATCGCACCCGCTGCGCCCTGCACACCGGGCAATCCATGATCAACCCCTTGTCGGGCAGCTGCAGCTGCCCGCCCGGCTTCAAGGCCGTGGCGGTGTCGTACGGCGGCAAATGGACGGAAACCGAGGGCTGGACCACCGGCTTCGTATGCGTACGCGGCAGCAGGGGCGGGCCATGAGGCGGTCTTTGGGGGCTTTTCTGGCAAGGGCGCGCCTACCCTCTATAATCAAAGATTCGCCCAAATCCCGATTCATCCACGATGAAATCCTCCGAGATTCGCCAGAAGTTCCTGCAATTCTTCCAGTCCAAGGGACACACCATAGTGCCGTCCTCGTCGCTGGTCCCGGGTAACGACCCCACGCTGCTCTTCACCAATTCTGGGATGGTGCAGTTCAAGGATGTCTTTACCGGCAAGGAAAAGCGCCCCTATTCCCGTGCCACCTCGTCGCAGCGCAGCGTGCGCGCCGGAGGCAAGCATAACGACCTGGAAAATGTCGGCTATACGGCCCGGCATCACACCTTTTTCGAGATGCTGGGTAATTTCAGCTTCGGCGATTACTTCAAGCAGGACGCCATCCGCTACGCCTGGGAGCTGCTGACCACGGTCTACAAGCTGCCGGTGGAAAAGCTCTGGGTGACCGTTTACCAGGAAGACGACGAGGCCTACGACATCTGGGCCAAGGAAGTCGGCGTGCCGGCCGAGCGCATCATCCGCATCGGCGACAACAAGGGCGCGCGCTACGCGTCGGATAATTTCTGGCAGATGGGCGACACCGGTCCCTGCGGTCCGTGTACGGAAATTTTCTACGACCACGGTGCCGATATCTGGGGCGGCCCCCCGGGCTCGCCCGAGGAAGACGGCGATCGCTACATCGAGATCTGGAACCTCGTGTTCATGCAGTTCGAGCGCGACGCGGCCGGTAATATGACCCGTCTGCCCAAGCCCTGCGTGGATACCGGCATGGGGCTGGAGCGCATTGCCGCCGTGCTGCAGGGCGTGCACTCCAACTACGAAATCGATCTGTTCCAGAAGCTGATCGCCGCGGCGGCCCGCGAAACCGGCATCAAGGATCTTGAGGACAACTCGCTGAAGGTCATTGCCGACCACATCCGCGCTTGCTCTTTCCTGATCGTCGATGGCGTCATTCCGAGCAACGAAGGGCGGGGCTATGTCCTGCGCCGCATCGTCCGCCGTGCGCTGCGCCATGGCTACAAGCTGGGCCAGACCAAACCCTTCTTCTATCGTCTGGTGCCCGACCTCGTGGCCGAGATGGGCGAGGCCTATCCCGAGCTGGCCAAGACGGCCGAGCGCGTGGCCCAGGTGCTCAAACAGGAAGAAGAACGCTTTGGCGAAACGCTCGAGCATGGCATGAAGATTCTGGACGTCGCGCTGGCTCAGGTGCCCAAGGGCGGCAAGCTCGATGGCAATACGCTCTTCATGCTGTATGACACCTATGGTTTCCCGGTCGATCTGACGGCTGATATCTGCCGTGAGCGCGAAGTCGAGATCGACATGCCGGGCTTCGAGTCCGCCATGGAGCGTCAGCGTGACCAGGCGCGCGCGGCAGGCAAGTTCAAGATGGCCGAAGGCCTGAGCTACGAGGGCGCCCAAACCCGCTTCGAAGGCTATGAGCAGCTCGAACTGAGCGACGTCAAAGTCACGGCCCTCTACGTGGATGGCACGCAGGTCGAAACCGTACAGGCTGGCCAGCAGGCCGTCGTCGTGCTCGATGCGACGCCGTTCTACGCCGAGTCGGGTGGCCAGGTGGGAGACACCGGTCTGCTGCAGGCCGATGGCTTGCGCTTCGCGGTGGCGGACACGCTGAAGATCCAGGCCGGCGTGTTTGGTCATCATGGCACCCTCGAAGAGGGTACGCTCAAAGTGGGCGCGACCCTGCTGGCCCGCGTCGATGCGGTGCGCCGCGGCCGCACCGTGCGCAATCACTCGGCCACGCACTTGATGCACAAGGCCTTGCGCGAGGTGCTGGGTTCGCACGTTCAGCAACGCGGCTCCCTGGTCGACCCCGACAAGACCCGCTTCGACTTTGCGCACGATGCGCCCATGACGGGGGAGCAGATTGCCCGCGTCGAAGCCATCGTCAATGCCGAAGTGCTGGCCAACCAGCCTGCCCAGGCTCGCGTCATGGCCTATGACGACGCCGTCAAGGGCGGCGCCATGGCCTTGTTCGGCGAAAAGTACGGTGACACCGTGCGCGTGCTGGATATTGGCTTTTCGCGCGAACTGTGCGGCGGCACGCATGTGAGCCGCACCGGCGATATCGGCTTGTTCAAGATCGTCTCCGAAGGCGGCGTTGCCGCCGGCGTGCGCCGCGTCGAGGCCATCACGGGCGACAATGCCCTGGTCTGGGTGCAGGAGCAAAATGCGCTGCTGCAGCGCGCTGCTGGGGTGCTGCGTGCACCGTCGGCCGAACTGCCCGAACGCATCGCCCAGGTGCAGGAGCAGGTCAAGGCGCTCGAAAAAGAGCTCGAGCAGGCCCGCTCCAAGCTGGCTGCCAGCGCGGGCAATGACCTGGCGGACAAGGGCACGGTCGAGATCAAGGGTGTCAAGGTGCTCGCCGCGACGATCGCCGATGTCGATCCCAAGGCGTTGCGTGGCATGGTCGACAACCTGAAGGACAAGCTCAAGTCGGCCGTTGTGCTGCTCGCTGCAAGTGCCGATGGCAAGATCAGCCTGGTTGCCGGCGTGACGGCCGATCTGACCGGCAAGGTCAAGGCCGGCGACCTGGTGGGTTTTGTTGCAGCCCAGGTCGGTGGCAAGGGCGGTGGCCGCCCTGACATGGCCATGGGTGGCGGCACGGATGCGTCGGCGTTGCCGGCTGCGGTGTCCAGCGTGCAGGGCTGGGTCGATGAGCGGCTCTGATACCGCCTTGCCGGCTGTCGAGCTCGAAGTCGATGCCAGCGGGTTGAGCTGCCCGCTGCCGATTCTGCGCGCCAAGAAAGCCTTGGCCCAGTTGGCCAGCGGGCAGGTCTTGCGGGTCATCACGACCGACCCCAAGGCCGAGCGCGACTTTCAGGCCTTCTGCCAGCAAAGCGGCAACGCCCTGTTGGCGCAGCACGCGCAGTCGGGTCGTATCGAGCACTATCTGCGGCGGCGCTGAGCCCGGCGCGGCTGGCAAAACAACAAAGGCAGCCCCTGGGCTGCCTTTGCTGCGTTGGGGCGCTCAGTGTTTTTTCGCTGGCGCAACGACTGCGCCGGCCAGAGCCCGGGTGAAGGTGAAGTCCACCAGGTCGCCTTCTTTCAAGTGGGCGAGCGTTTTGATGGCCTGAGGATCATGCACCACGACCGTCTGCCGGCTGCCGTCCGGGCCTTGCAGAATCACGGTGTTGTTGTTGCGGCCGATGTGCCAGATCTCCGCCGTGACGGTGGTCTGCACGCCGGCGCCGCCCTGCGGGCGTTTGCCCAGCGTGGGGCGCGTCGTGGCCGATTCCGTGCGCACTTCCGGCGCGCCGGTGCCCTTGGGCCTTACCGAGATGTTCAGTGACTCGTAATAGCTCAGTTGCACCACATCGCCGACCTTGATGCGATCGAAATTTCGCACCTGAGGGCCTGCCTGCAGCATGACGGACTCTCCATTGGGATCGGTGACGGTCAGCATGCGGGTCGATGGATCGATCGCTGTCACCTTTCCTGCGGCGCGGACCAGGGTGGCGTCGACGACGCGGGCCTGAGCCGGCACGGGAAGAAGCGGGGTGGTGATGGCCAGCGCTGCAGCCAGGGCGGCAATCGCCTGTGCGCGGGTAGTCAGGGCAAGCAACTTTTGGACTTTCATGGCCAAGATCTCCTAGCGAGATGCGGCAATGAGCCGAGAGGGTGTATGCTTCGCCTTGCCGAGCTGGTGCGTAGCGCCGGCTCGTTGCACAACCGGCCATAGTCGCATGGGTCGGTCCAGGTCTTGCGATCCTTGCGCTTCGCGACCCTGTCTGATTGTGCCGCTTCAGCATACGCCGGGCCGGTCATTCTGGGAGCACATCACCCCCGCCGGCACCCGCGGTGTCGGTAAAAAACGGCAGGCTATTTGCCAGGGGCTGCGTTTGGATGCTAGAATTTCCCGTTTTTCACATCTAATTCAAGGGATTACCTATGGTGGTGATTCGTTTGGCCCGTGGCGGCTCGAAGAAGCGTCCGTTTTACAATCTGGTTGCAACTGACTCGCGCAATCGCCGCGACGGCCGTTTCGTCGAGCGTGTGGGTTTTTACAACCCCGTCGGCGCTGATGGCTCGGAAAACCTGCGCATTGCGCTGGATCGCGTCAAGTACTGGACCGACAACGGCGCTCAGCTTTCGCCCGCTGTCGAGCGTCTGGTCAAGGACTACGCGGCCAAGGTTTCGGCTGCTGCCTAAACCGGGTTTGGCTTGTCGGCGCTAAGCGCCTGGGCAGGTCATGATCCGGCAGGATGGGCATTGCTGCCGATCCGCTGATGCTTAAAGCACTGGCAGTTGCCTGGATGCGGGCAGAGGGCTTGTCCTTCGACGCCGCATCGTGCGCGTGGCCTTCTCGAGGCTGATGCTGCTTCAGTGCTGTGGACTCTGCCACGCCTTGTGCGTGGCTTTGTCTTCTGTGCCGTTTGCGTACGTGCGCCGCGCCTTGCCGTCGGGCAGGGCGCTTGGGCGTGACTTTTGATTTCTGGGATCTGTTCATGTCCAAACATGCGGACACGCTGCCTGACGACCTGGTCGAGCTCGGCCGCGTGGTATCGGCTTATGGGGTCAAGGGCTGGATCAAAGTCCAGCCGCACTCCGCTCAGGCCGATGTATTGCGTGCCGTTGCCCGCTGGTGGCTGGTCGCCCCGGGGCCTGCGGGCCGCGGCAATGCGGCAGCGCGAGCCCATGCGGTGCAGCACTGCCGGGTCCATGGGGCCAGCGCCGTCGCCCAGCTCGAAGGCATCGCCGATCGTGATCAGGCCGAGGCGCTCAAGGGCAGTTCGGTCTGGGTGTCGCGCTCGGCCTTTCCCAAGGCGGCCGAAGATGAGTACTACTGGGTTGACCTGATAGGCTGCGCGTTCTATAGCAGCGCCGACGGGCAGGCCCGCCGCCTGGGTGTGGTCGAAGAGGTGCTCGAAAACGCCGCTCACGCGATCTTGCGCGTGGTTTGCCAGACGGAAGATGGGCAGCCTTTGCTCGACGCCAAGGGCCGCGCGCGGGAGATGCTGGTGCCTTTCGTGCGCGCGCATGTACAGGCGGTGGATCTCGAAGCGCGCCGCATCGATAGCGATTGGCCGCTGGAAGACTGATGCGTATCGACGTCATCACCCTGTTTCCCGAGATGTTCGGGGTGGTGCGCGATCTGGGGGTCACGGGGCGGGCGCATGCGCAGGGCTTGTGGTCCTTGCACGCCTGGAATCCGCGGGACTTCACGACCGATGTGCACCGCACGGTGGACGATCGTCCCTATGGGGGCGGCCCCGGCATGGTCATGATGGCCGCGCCCCTCGAGGCCGCGGTCAACGCCGCGCAGGCGCAGCGCCAGCAGCAGGGACTGGGCGCCGCGCCCGTGGTCCTGCTGTCTCCCGTGGGGCAGCGTTATGATCAGAGCGCCGCACAGGGCGTTGCCGAGGGTAGCGGGCTCATTCTCATCTGTGGTCGCTACGAAGGGCTGGATCAGCGCTTTATCGATCGCTGCGTCACACACGAAATCTCTTTGGGTGATTTTGTGCTCTCGGGCGGCGAGATCGCCGCGCTGGCGGTGATAGACGCGGCCGTGCGTTTGCTGCCGGGCGCGCTGGGCGATGGCGACTCGGCCTTGCAGGACTCATTCAACGATAGTTTGTCCGGCTTGCTGGACAGCCCGCACTACACCCGCCCGGAAACGTATGAAGGGCAGGCTGTACCGGCGGAACTGATGAGCGGGCACCATGCGCGCATCGCACGCTGGCGGCGCGACCAATCCTTGCGCCTGACGCTGGCGCGCCGGCCGGAGCTCATCGCCCAGGCGCGTGCCCAAGGGTGGCTGGATCATGCCGACGAGTGCCAATTGGCGTTGCTGCAGGGCCTGGAACCTCCTCCCGATCCGCGCAAGCGTCGCCGGCGCAAATCTGCCGGCTGATGCCGGGCTTGGCCAAAAAAAATCCCCGCCTGCGAATGCACACACAGGCGGGGATTTTTTCATGGGCAGGTTCAGTTGCCCAGCTTGCTGCGCTGGTCACGCACCTTGATCAGTGTTTCGTTGAACTGAGCCACGCGGGCTTTCTCCTGCTCCACCACGGCAGCCGGAGCGCGTTCGACGAAGCTGGGGTTGCCCAGTTTGCCATTGGCCTTGGCGATCTCTCCCTCGAGGCGGGCGATCTCCTTGTCCAGGCGCGCGCGTTCGGCGACAACGTCCACTTCGACGTGCAGCATGAGACGTGCTTGGCCCACGACCTGCACCGGTGCACCGGCATCCGGCAGGGTGTCGGCCACGTCGACCTGGCTCAGCTTGGCCAGCGCGGCCAGATAGGGGGCATTGCGGCGCAGCAGGGCGGCATCGCCTTGGGCGATGAGCGGCACGCGCTGAGCTGGTGACAGCCCCATTTCGCCACGCAGCGCGCGCACGGCTTCGATTTGCGCCTTCAGTTCTGCGACCTCGGCTTCGGCGGCGGCATCCACCGCGTCGGGATTGGCGCGCGGATAGGGTTGCACGCTGACGCTGGCGGTCTGGCCGGCGGTCCGTTTGCCGGCCACCACCGACACCTTCTGCCACAGCTCTTCCGTGATGAAGGGGATGATGGGGTGGGCCAGACGCAGGACGACTTCCAGCACACGGATCAGCGTGCGGCGCGTGCCAAGCTGTTGAGCGGGGCTGCCCTGCTGGATCTGAACCTTGGCCAGCTCCAGGTACCAATCGCAATACTCGTCCCACACGTAGCGATACAGGGCATTGGCGATATTGTCGAAACGGTAGTCGCTGAAGCCGCGCGCGATCTCGGCTTCCAGCGTCTGCAACTGGCTGACGATCCAGAGGTCCGCGAAGGACAATTCGCCCTGCTCGGCGCCATGCAGGTCATGTCCTTCCGTGTTCATCAGCACAAAGCGCGTGGCATTCCACAGCTTGTTGCAGAAGTTGCGGTAGCCTTCGCAGCGCTTGAGGTCGAAGTTGATGTTGCGGCCCAGCGTCGCATAGGCAGCCATGGTGAAGCGCAGCGCATCCGTACCGAAGGCGGGGATGCCATCGGGGAATTGGCGGCGCGTGGCTTTTTCGATGCTGCCGGCCTGCTTGGGGTTCATCAGGCCGTAAGTGCGCTTGCCGACCAGCTGCTCGAGGTCGATGCCGTCGATCAGGTCGACCGGATCCAGGGTGTTGCCCTTGGATTTGCTCATCTTCTGGCCGTCGGCATCGCGGATCAGGCCGTGCACGTAAACATGCTTGAAGGGGATGCTGCCGGTCATGTGCATGGTGAGCATCACCATGCGCGCGACCCAGAAAAAGATGATGTCAAAGCCCGTGACCAGCACGCTGGACGGCAGGTAGCGCGCCAGGTCCTCGGTCTTTTCGGGCCAGCCCAGGGTGGTGAAGGGCACCAGCCCGGAGGAGAACCAGGTGTCCAGCACGTCGGGGTCGCGCGTGAGCGGGCCGCTCACGCCCGCCTCGCGGGCCTGCGCCAGGGCCTCTTCCTCGGAGTGCGCCACAAAGCAGCGGCCATCCTCGGCGTACCAGGCCGGGATCTGGTGGCCCCACCACAGTTGGCGCGAGATGCACCAGTCCTGGATGTTGTTGAGCCACTGGTTGTAGATGGTGGTCCAGTTCTCGGGGTAGAACTGGATGCTGCCATCGGCCACGGCCTGCAATGCCACCTCGGTGATGCTCTTGCCCGGGTTGAAGGTACCTTCGGGCGCCGGCTCGCTCATGGCGACGAACCACTGGTCCGTGAGCATGGGTTCCAGCACGACGCCGGTGCGATCGCCCTTGGGCTGCATCATCTTGTGCGGCTCGACCTTGACCAGATAGCCCTTTTCCTCGAGCTCGGCGACCACGGCCTTGCGCGCTTCATAGCGTTCCAGGCCCTGGAACTGCTTGGGGCCGTTTTCGTTGATGTGGGCGTCGAGCGTGAAAATGACGATCAGCGGCAGATGATGCCGCAGCGCGCAGGCGTAGTCATTGAAGTCGTGCGCGCCGGTGATCTTCACGCAGCCCGTGCCGAACTCAGGATCGACGAAGTCGTCGGCGATGATGGGAATGTTGCGGTCGCACAGCGGCAGTTCGACTTGCTTGCCGACCAGGTGCTGGTAGCGCGGATCTTCCGGGTGCACGCACAGCGCGCCGTCGGCGAGCATGGTTTCCGGGCGCGTGGTGGCAATGGTCATGCCGCGCAGCGTGACCGTGTTGCCGTCCTTGTCGGTAATGGTTTGCGGGCCGTCGACGAAGGGGTAGAGGATATGCCACATGTGGCCGTCGGTTTCCTCGGATTGGACTTCGAGGTCCGAGACGGCGGTCAGCAGTTTGGGGTCCCAGTTGACCAGGCGCTTGCCGCGGTAGATCAGGCCCTGGCGATAGAGCTCGACGAACGTCTGCACCACGCCGCGCGACATGCGGTCGTCCATCGTGAAGTATTCGCGCGGCCAATCGGCCGAGGCGCCCAGCCGGCGCACCTGGCTGGTGATCGTGTTGCCGGACTGCTCTTTCCATTCCCAGACCTTCTCGACGAAGCGTTCGCGGCCCAGGTCGTGGCGCGAGAGCTTCTGGGCATCGAGCTGGCGTTCGACCACGATCTGCGTGGCGATGCCGGCGTGATCGGTGCCGGGAATGAAGACCGTGTCATCGCCCGACATGCGGTGGTAGCGGATCAGGCCATCCATGATGGTCTGATTGAAGGCGTGGCCCATGTGCAGCGTGCCGGTCACGTTGGGCGGGGGAAACTGGATGCAGTAAGGCTGGGGGTCGGTCCCTGTTTCTACGTGGCGGCCGGCCTGGAAGTAGCCGCGCCGGTTCCATTCGTCATACCAGCGTGATTCGATGTCGTTGGGCTCGAAGCTCTTGGAGAGCTCCGCAGTATCGTTTTTGGGGTCGGCAGCTTGGGTCATTACGGGGTTCCGGCAGACAGAGGGCCAGCAAAAGCAGGCCAGGCAAACCACGGATTTTAAGATGTAATAGGTTCTTGTCGCCGTGCTAGAATGCCGGGTTACTGTAAACCTTTTAGAAGTCCCTGTTTTTATTGGAGAAATCTGACTGGTTGGCAGTGCCGAATCCGGGTTTTGACGAGTTCGGGCGCGTGATTGCGTCCTTGTCTGCGCAAAACAGCCAGGCGCAAGAGATGCAGCGAAGCCATTCGCGGAACGCTTTGTCCGGACTCGCGTCAAATTCCCTCAGCATAAAACTGTCTCTGCAGACTTTGGAGTTTCCATGTCGATTCAACGCACCCTCTCGATCATCAAGCCTGATGCCGTCGCCAAGAACGTCATCGGCCAGATCGTTGCCCGCTTCGAGCAGGCCGGCCTGACGGTCATCGCCGCTCGCTTGCAACAACTGTCGCGCGCCGACGCCGAGCGTTTCTACGCCGTGCACAAAGAGCGCCCCTTCTTCAAGGACCTGGTTGACTTCATGGTCTCCGGCCCGGTGTTCGTGCAGGTTCTCGAAGGCGAGAACGCCATCCAGACCAACCGCGACCTGATGGGCGCCACCGATCCCAAGAAGGCTGCCCCCGGCACCATCCGCGCCGACTTCGCCGACAGCATCGACGCCAACGCCGTGCACGGTTCGGACGCTCCGGAAACCGCCGCCGTGGAAGTCGCGTTCTTCTTCCCCGAGATCAACATTCACAGCCGTTGATCCTCGATAGCTGCTCTACTTTGTAAGTCATGGATAACGTCGAAACGATCAATCTGCTGGGCATGGATGCCAAGGCACTGGCCGACCTGGTTGGTCAGTGGGGTGGCAAGCCTTTTCGCGCCCGTCAGTTGCAGCGCTGGATCCATCAGCGCGGCGTAGATTCTTTCGACGCCATGAGCGATCTTGCGCGCGAGTTTCGCGCGCAACTCGCGCAGCATTGCGTCATCGAGGCGCTGCCGGTCAATATCGAGCAGCGCTCGACCGACGGCACGCGCAAATGGCTGTTCGACGTCGGGCAGGGCAACGCCATCGAGACCGTGTTCATCCCCGAGGATGATCGCGGTACGCTGTGCATTTCCAGCCAGGCGGGCTGCGTGGTCAATTGCCGGTTCTGTTCGACCGGACACCAGGGCTTTAACCGCAATCTGCAAACCAGCGAGATCATTGGTCAGCTCTGGTGGGCCAAGCGCGTGCTCGAAGCCGACATCGGCAGCGCGCGGCTGGCTCAGGCCAGCGGCGAGGACACCCGCGTCATCAGCAATGTGGTCATGATGGGCATGGGCGAGCCCTTGCTCAATTACGACCAGGTGCTGCCGGCGCTGCGCATGATGCTCGATGACAATGGCTACGGCTTGTCGCGCCGCCGCGTGACCGTCTCGACCTCGGGCGTGGTGCCCATGATGGACCGCCTGTCGCAGGATTGCCCGGTGGCGCTGGCCGTGTCGCTGCATGCGCCCAATGACGCCTTGCGCGACGAACTGGTCCCGCTGAACAAGAAATATCCTCTGAATGAACTGCTGGCCGCCTGCGAGCGATATCTCGCCCACGCGCCGCGTGATTTCATCACTTTCGAATACTGCATGCTGGACGGCATCAACGATACCGACCAGCACGCCAAGGAATTGATCCAGCTCGCTCGCCAGGTGCGTTGCAAGCTGAATCTCATTCCTTTCAATCCTTTCCCAGCGTCCGGCTTGAAACGCTCGCCGGCGCCGCGAGTAAAGGTGTTCGCCCAGCGCCTGATGGACGCGGGCATCATCACCACCGTGCGCAAGACGCGGGGCGACGACATCGACGCCGCCTGTGGTCAATTGGCCGGCGAAGTCAAAGATCGCACCCGCATCACTGAACGCAACGCCGCCGCCCGTTCCATTCCCATCAGACAGGTGCATGCATGACGCAGGATCTCGCTTCGGCTGTTCAACCCTCTGCGGCAGCGCCCGCGCAAGGCGGCAGCGTTGGGGCGGCCCTGCAAGGTCTGCGGCAAGCCAAGGGTTGGTCGCTCGAAGAAGTCTCCAGCCGCATCAAATTCTCCACCCGCCAGCTCGAAGCCCTGGAGGCCGAGCGTTGGGATGAGCTGCCAACCGGCGTTTCGTTGCGCGGCCTGATCCGCAATTACGCCCGCTTGCTGGGCGCCGATCCCACCGCCATCGTCGATTTGCTCGACGGGCAAGTGCGTGCGCCGGCCCCCGCCAGCCTGGGTGCGAGCCGCTCCTTGCATGGCAATGGCCTGGCCGTCGATGAAGAACGCACGGCCAGTTCCTGGGGATGGATCGTCGTCATCATCGCCTTGCTGGCGGTCGGGGTGGCGTATGCGTTCTGGCAAGGATGGTTGCCGCAGCACTGGCTGCCCTCCCAATGGTTCTCCAAGTCGAGCCAGTAACTCCGGACCAACATGCAAGATTTGTCCAATCCCTGCGAGGACACGCCGCCGCCAGCAGCGGGTTCTTTACCGCGCCGCTCGACGCGTGCGGTCCAAGTCAAATGGGGTGAGCGGGTCGTCACCGTCGGTGGCGGCAATCCGGTCGTCGTGCAGTCCATGACGAACACCGATACCGCCGATCCCATTGCCACGGCGATCCAGGTCAAGGAGCTGGTGCAAGCGGGCTCCGAGATCGTACGCATCACGGTCAATACGCCGGAAGCCGCGCGCGAAGTCATTGCCATCCGCGAGCAGCTCGACCGCATGAATGTGTCGGTGCCGCTGGTGGGCGACTTCCATTACAACGGGCACAAGCTGCTGACGCAGTTTCCCGATTGCGCCCAGGCCTTGTCCAAGTACCGCATCAACCCCGGCAATATGGGCGGGGGCAAGCGGCGCGACGATAACTTCGCCCAGATGATCGAAGTGGCCTGCCGCCATGACAAGCCCGTGCGTATCGGCGTGAACTGGGGCAGCCTCGATCACGAGCTCATGGCGCGCAAGATGGACGAGAACAGCCGCCGTGCCCGGCCCTGGGAGGCCCAGGCCGTCATGCGTGATGCGCTGGTGGTTTCGGCCATCACCAACGCCCAGCGCGCCGAAGAGCTGGGCATGCGAGGCGACGCCATCATTCTTTCCTGCAAGGTCAGCCATGTGCAGGATCTCATTGCTGTCTATCGCGACCTGTCCTCTCGTTGCGATTACCCGCTGCATCTGGGCCTGACGGAGGCCGGCATGGGCAGCAAGGGCATCGTGGCGTCGACGGCCGCCCTCGCGGTGCTGCTGCAGGAAGGCATCGGCGACACCATCCGTATTTCGCTCACGCCCGAGCCGGGCGGCGACCGGGGGCGCGAGTCCATCGTGGCGCAGGAGATCCTGCAGACCATGGGCCTGCGCGCCTTCACGCCCATGGTCGTGGCCTGCCCAGGCTGCGGCCGCACCAGCAGCACGTTCTTCCAGGAGCTGGCCGACAGCATCCAGACCTTCCTGCGCCGCCAGATGCCGATCTGGCGCAGTCGCTATCCCGGTGTGGAGAGCATGAACGTCGCCGTCATGGGCTGTGTGGTCAACGGTCCCGGGGAAAGCCGCCATGCCGATATCGGCATCAGCTTGCCCGGTACCGGCGAAGTGCCCGCCGCTCCCGTTTTCATCGACGGTGAACGCACGGTCACGCTCAAGGGCGACCATATCGCCGAAGAGTTTCAGGCCATTGTCGAAGACTACGTCGCGCGCCGTTATGGCGCCGCTGTTTCTCATTGAGTACAAGGACAGGCTGGCGCTTTACTGCCGGCATGACATAAATGACGCAAGCTTTTCAGAAAGTCTCCGCCATCCGCGGGATGAATGATGTGTTGCCTGACACGAGCGCCCAATGGGAGCGCTTCGAAGAGATCGTGCGCGATTGGCTGCAGGCTTACGGTTACCGTAACGTGCGCACGCCCATCCTCGAGCAGACGCGCCTGTTTACGCGTGGCATCGGCGAAGTGACCGATATCGTCGAAAAAGAGATGTACACCTTTACCGACGCGCTCAATGGCGAGTCGTTGACGATGCGCCCCGAAATGACCGCGGGGGTGGTGCGCGCCGCCATCGAGCACAACATGCTCTATGACCGGCCGCACCGGGTGTATTCCATCGGCCCGGTATTCCGGCATGAGCGTCCCCAGCGTGGCCGTTATCGCCAGTTCCATCAGATCGACGTCGAGGCCCTGGGCTTTGCCGGCCCGGACATCGATGCCGAACTCATCGTCATGCTGGCGCGCCTGTGGAAAAAACTGGGCTTGACCGACATCCGGCTCGAACTGAACTCGCTGGGCCAGCCCGCCGAACGTGCCGCCCATCGCGCGGCCCTGATCGCGTATCTGGAAAAGCATGCCGACATCCTGGACGAGGACGGCAAACGGCGTCTGTACACCAATCCTTTGCGTGTGCTGGATACCAAGAATCCGGCCTTGCAGGACATGGCCGATGGCGCGCCGCGCCTGTTTGATTTCCTGGGCGAAGCGTCGCGCGCGCATTTCGACGGCGTCTGCCAGCGTCTGGAAGCTGCCGGCATTGCCTATCGCCTGAACCCGCGTCTGGTGCGCGGCCTGGATTATTACAACCTGACCGTCTTCGAGTGGGTGACCGACCGACTGGGCGCTCAGGGCACGGTGTGCGGCGGCGGCCGTTATGATGGGCTGATTGAGCTGCTGGGCGGCAAGCCCGCGCCGGCGGTCGGTTTTGCCATCGGGATGGAGCGCCTGCTCGATCTGTGGGAGCAAAGCGCGGGCGTGCAGACGCGGGCCGAATGCGAGGTCTATATCGTGCACCAGGGCGACGACGCCCAGAAGCTGGCGGCCAAGGTGGGCGAGGATCTGCGTGATGCGGGCTTGTCTGTCATCGTGCATGCCGGTGCGGCGAGTTTCAAGTCCCAGTTCAAGCGTGCGGATGCCAGCGGCGCCCGCGTTGCGGTTATTCTTGGCGGCGACGAAGTGGCCGCTCAGACCGCGAGCGTCAAGTATCTGCGGGCCGATGCCGGTGGCGAAGGCGCGCAGGAAAAAGTCTCGCTGGCGATGCTGGCTAGCGTGTTGCAATCCAAGGGTTAAAGCATGGCATACGATCTCGAAGAGCAGGAAAAACTGGACGCGCTCAAGGCGTGGTGGTCGCGTTATGGCACGCTGCTGGTGTCGGCCGCGACCGCTGTCGTGGTGGCTTGGGGCGGCTGGAGCGGCTGGAAGGCCTACCAGACCTATCGCGCCAATCAGGCCATGGGCTATTTCGAGGCGCTGGAAGACGCTGCGCGCCTGGGGGGCGCCGATTCTGCGGCGCGCATCAAGGCTGCGGTCAACACGCTGCGCACCGACTATCCCCATACCGGTTATGCCGGCCGGGGTGTGCTGATCGCCGCCAATGCATTGGCCGAACAGAAGGATGTCGACGGCGCACGCCAGCAGCTCGAGTGGCTGGCGGGCCAGGACAAGCAGCCGGCTCTGCAACCGGTGGCTCGCCTGCGTCTGGCCGGTTTGCTGTTGGAGCAAAAGCAGTACGACGCCGCGCTCGGCCAGCTGAATAACCCTCCTGCCGCCTTCGCGGCGTTGTTCGCAGACCGCCGTGGCGATATTCTTGCAGCGCAAGGCAAGCGCGACGAGGCGCGCGCTGCCTGGCAACAGGCTATTGACGGCCTGGGCACCAGCAATCCGCTGACCCAGGTTGTGCAACTGAAACTCGATGCTTTGACCGGAGCTTGAACGTGATGCGCATTTCCCTTTCCGGCCGCGCCAGACGCGGTGCTGTGGTGGTCTGCGGGCTGTTGGCCCTTTCCGGGTGCTCACTGTTTTCCAGCTCCGACACCCGCTATGACCCGGCCCCGCTGACGGAATATGTCGCCGGCATGTCGGTCCGTACGGTCTGGTCGCAGTCCGTCGGCAGCGGCTCGGGCCTGGGCTTTGCGCCCACGGTGCTGGGCGAAGCCGCCTACGCCGCCACGCCCGATGGCGCCGTGGCCAAGGTGGATCTGCTCAGCGGCCGTATCCTCTGGAAAGCCGCCGCCGACACCAAGCTGTCGGCGGGTGCGGGCAGTGACGGCACCACCACCGCAGTGGCTTCGCCGGGCGGCATGATCATCGCCTTTGACGATGCGGGTAAGGTCAAGTGGCGTGCCCAGGCAACCAGCGATGTCACCATCCCGCCTGTGGTGGGTTATGGCGTGGTCGTGGTGCGCAGTGGCGACTATCGCATCCAGGCTTTCGACGCCAACAGCGGCGAGCGTCTGTGGAGCCTGCAGCGGCCGGGCCCGGCGCTGGCGCTGCGCAGCGTGTCCGAGATGATCATGGCCGAGGGCATGATCATCACTGGCCTGCCGGGCGGTAAGCTGCTGGCCATCAACGCCGCTTCGGGCAATGTCCAATGGGAAGGCACGGTGGCAACGCCCAAGGGGGCCAGCGATCTGGAGCGCCTGACGGATGTGGTCGGATCGCCGCGTATTGCCGGGCCGCTGCTGTGCGCGGTGGCCTATCAGGGCCGCATCGTTTGCTTTGACGTCACGCAGGGCGGCCGCCCGGTCTGGGCCAAGGATTTCTCCAGCTCCACCGGTATGAGCATCGACCAGCGTTTCGCCTTCGCTTCCGATCAGTACAGCGTGGTCCACGCCTTCGATCTGGCCAATGGCAACAACGCCTGGAAGCAATCCGCCCTGAAGAACCGGGGCCTGACCGTCCCGGCCTTCCTCGGCGAAGGCATGGCCGTGGGTGACAATGAGGGCTACGTGCACTTCCTGTCGCGCAGCGACGGCCACCTGCTTGCCCGCTTGTCCGTGGGCGGCGGAGCCGTCGTATCGCCGCCGCAAACGACACCCCAGGGTGTCCTGGTCCAGACCGGCAACGGCAATCTGGTCCTTATCGGCACTAACTGAACCTCTTAGAACAAGCCTTACACCGTGTCCTTCAAGCCTGTTGTTGCCCTGGTGGGCCGACCCAATGTGGGTAAGTCCACGCTCTTCAATCGCCTGACGCGCTCTCGCGCCGCGTTGGTGGCCGACTATTCCGGCCTGACCCGCGACCGGCATTATGGCGAGGGCAGAGTGGGCGACATTCCGTTCATCGCGATCGACACGGGCGGTTTCGAACCGGTTGCCAAGGATGGGATCCTGGCCGAAATGGCGCGCCAGACCCGTCAGGCAATCGCCGAGGCCGACGTCGTGGTCTTTCTGGTGGATGCCCGCGCCGGCCTGAATGCGCATGACCATGAGATCGCCCGGTTGTTGCGCAAGTCGGGGCAACAGCGGGTCCTGCTGGCGGTCAACAAGGCCGAGGGCATGAACGAAGGCAAGGCCGTTTCGGAATTCTACGAGTTGGGCCTGGGCGAGCCCCATCCCATTTCCGCGGCGCACGGCGATGGCATCGTCGATCTGATCGAGATGGCCCTGCAAGGGCTGGTCACGCCAGAGGAAGAGCCCGAGCAAGACGAGCAGGAAGGGATCGAGCACCGCATCAAGCTGGCCATCGTGGGCCGCCCCAATGTGGGCAAGTCCACCTTGATCAATACCTTGATGGGCGAAGAGCGGGTGATCGCCTTCGACATGCCCGGCACCACGCGTGACGCGATCGAGATCGATTTCGATCGTGACGGGCGCAAGTACACGCTCATCGACACGGCCGGCCTGCGCAAGCGGGGCAAGGTCTTCGAGGCCGTCGAGAAATTTTCCGTCATCAAGACCCTGCAGGCGATCGAGGCCAGCAACGTAGTGTTGCTGATGCTGGATGCCCAATCCGAAATCTCCGAGCAGGATGCGCACATCGCGGGTTTCGTGCTCGAGACCGGGCGCGCCGTGGTCGTGGCCATCAACAAGTGGGACGGCCTGGATGACGAGCAGCGCGAACGCATCGAGCGCGAGTTCCAGCGCAAGCTGCGCTTTTTGTCGTTCGCCCGCATGCATACGATTTCCGCGCTCAAGGGGCAGGGCATCCGCCCCTTGCTCAAGTCGGTCAATGCGGCGCATGCCGCGGCCTTTGCCAAGCTGTCCACGCCCAAGCTCACGCGAGAGCTGCAGGCGGCGGTGGAGCAGCAACAGCCGCCGCGCAAGGGGATTTTCCGTCCCAAGATGCGCTACGCGCACCAGGGCGGGCAGAATCCGCCGCTGATCGTCGTGCATGGCAGCGCGCTCGACGCCATCCCCGATTCATATCGCCGCTACCTCGAGACGCGTTTCCGCAATGCGTTCGATCTGGCCGGCACTCCGTTGCGCATCGAGTTCAAGGCGTCGCGCAATCCCTACGCGCAGGATAAGGAATGAGCCAGTACTGGAGTCCCGTTGTCGCCACGTTGAACCCCTATGTGCCGGGCGAGCAACCCAAGTTGCAGAACCTGGTCAAGCTCAACACCAACGAGAATCCCTACCCGCCGTCGCCCAAAGTGCTGCAGGCGATCCGCGCCGCGGCCAACGACACGCTCAGGCTCTACCCGGATCCTGCTTCCGAGGGGCTGTGCCAGGCCGTAGCCCGGGCCCTGAATGTTCAGCCCGAGCAGGTGTTTGTCGGCAACGGTTCCGATGAAGTCCTGGCGCACGCCTTTCAGGCTTTTTTCAAGCATGACGGCCGCCCGCTGCTGTTTCCCGACATCAGCTACAGTTTCTACCCGGTTTATTGCGGCCTCTATCAGATCGAGCATCTGACGGTGGCGCTCGACGACGCCTTTGGCGTGGTGGTCGACGATTATCTGCCGCGTCCGGGCCGTCAGGCCGGCGGAGTGATCCTGCCCAACCCGAATGCGCCGACTGGCCGGGCATTGCCCTTGTCCGATATCGAGAAGCTGGCCGCGGGCAACCCCCAGTGCGTGGTGCTGATCGATGAAGCCTATGTCGACTTCGGCGCTGAATCGGCTGTCTCGCTGGTGGGCCGCCACCCCAATCTGCTGGTGGTGCAGACGTTGTCCAAGTCGCGCTCGCTGGCCGGGATGCGGGTGGGTTTCGCCGTCGGCCATCCGGCGCTCATCGAAGGCCTGCAGCGGATCAAGGACAGTTTTAATTCCTATCCCATCGATCGCATCGCCGCCGTTGGCGCGACCGCGGCGATGGAAGACAAGGCTTACTTCGAGCGCACCCGCCAGGCGGTGATCGCCAGCCGCGAGCGACTGGTGGCCGGCCTGGTTGACCTGGGCTTCGAGGTGCTCCCGTCCGCGGCCAATTTCGTGTTTGCTCGTCATCCGGCGCACGACGGCGCCGGGTTGGCCGCGCAATTGCGCGATCGCAGCATCATCGTCCGACACTTCAAACGGCCGCGCATCGACCAGTTTCTGCGGATTACGGTGGGTACGGAAGCCGAGTGCTCGAGTCTGATCGCAGCCTTGAAGAGCCTGTTGCATTGATGCTGCTCCAGAGCCACGCCGCCAGTGAGGATCCCTGTTTTTTCAGGGGTTTGCACCGGTCTGGGGCGCAGAAAACTCTCGTGGCAATTCCGTTTTTGGGCCAAGTGGCACGGCCCGGGAAAACCCTGTAGAGTACACATTTCGGCGTTTGCCACCACTCAAAACAAACAAATGGAGCCTGGCCAATGAGCAATAAAGGGCAAACTTTGCAAGATCCGTTTCTGAACACACTGCGCAAGGAACACGTGCCGGTGTCGATCTATCTCGTAAACGGTATCAAGCTTCAGGGGCAGATCGAATCTTTTGATCAATATGTTGTGCTCTTGCGCAACACTGTCACCCAGATGGTCTACAAGCATGCCATCTCCACGGTTGTGCCGGCTCGCGCCGTCAACTTTCAGGTGGAAGTTCCCGCTGAATAAACGTCTCGCTCCAGCTTTACCTCTTGCTGCCCGCCTCGCGCTTCGCGCCGGCGGGCATTTTCGCTCTGGTTCCAAAATGGTGCATGCATGCGCGCATTGATCATCAGTGTTGACCTCGGGGATCCGGACCACCAGGCGCATGCCGATGAGTTCGTCATGCTGGCCGAAGGTGCCGGCGCCGAGATCGTCGGGACGCTGAACGCGCGGCGTGACCGGCCCGACGCCAAGTACTTCATCGGTTCGGGCAAGGTGGAAGAAGGCGTGGCCCTGGCCGGCGCGGCTTTGGCTGACATCGTCCTTTTCGACCAGCCACTGTCTCCGGCACAGCAGCGCAATCTGGAGCGCGAGTTCAACCTGCGGGTGGTCGATCGCGTGGCCCTCATCCTGGACATCTTCGCGCTGCGCGCCAAGAGCCACGAGGGCAAACTGCAGGTCGAGCTCGCCCAGTTGCAACATCTGGCCACGCGCCTGACCCGGCTGTGGACGCACTTGGAGCGTCAGCGCGGCGGGATCGGCATGCGCGGCCCGGGCGAATCGCAGCTTGAAATGGATCGCCGCATGATCGGCGCCAAGGTCAAGATGCTGCGCGAGCGGCTGGACCGGGTCGAGCGCCAGCGCGTCACGCAACGGCGGGCGCGCGCCCGGGGCGGCGCGGCCTCCGTATCGCTGGTCGGCTATACCAATGCCGGCAAGTCCACGCTGTTCAACGCGCTGACGCGCGCTGGCGCTTATGCCGCCGACCAGCTCTTCGCCACGCTCGACACGACCACGCGCCGCATCTGGATCGAAGGTGCGGGCTCGGTCGTGCTGTCGGATACGGTGGGCTTTATCCGTGATCTGCCGCCCAACCTCATCGCGGCGTTCCGCGCGACGTTGGAAGAAACCGTGCACGCGGATCTGCTGCTGCATGTCGTCGATGCCGCCAGCCCGCAGCGTGAAGAGCAGATATTCGAGGTCAACAAGGTGCTGGCGGAGATCGGTGCCGCAGAGATCCCGACCATTCTGGTTTATAACAAGATCGATCGCGCTGGCCTGGAACCTCGGGTGGAGCGAGATGCACATGGTACGATTGCGCGAGTATTTGTAAGCGCTACCGAGCGCGCTGGTCTGGATGCGTTGCGCGGGGCAATTGCAGAGATCAGTCAGATTGCGGGAAACAATGCCTCGAATCATCAAACTCTTCAATCTGAATGACCCCGGTTGGGGTCGTGGAAACAACAATGGCTCCGAGCCGCCGAAGCGGCCGCAGGGCAATGGAGACGGTCCGCCGGACCTGGACGAGGTCTGGCGCGATTTCAATAATCGCCTGGGCTCTTTGTTCGGGCGCAAGGGCGGGGGCGGCAATCGCCCGAATCCGCCGCGCGGCGGCGGATTCTCGGGGCCATCGCCCAAGGGCGCGCGCATCGGGCTGGGGATCATTGCCCTGGTGCTTGTCGCCCTTTGGCTAGCCAGCGGCTTTTTCATCGTGCAGGAAGGCCAGGTCGCCGTGGTGACCCAGTTCGGCAAATATAAGAACACCGCGCCGGCCGGTTTCCAGTGGCGCATGCCGTACCCTATCCAGAGCCATGAGCTCGTCAATGTCTCCCAGCTGCGCACCTTCGAGGTGGGCTTTCGGGGCGGTTCGCGCAACAAGGTGCTGCCTGAGGCCCTGATGCTGACCACCGACGAGAACATCGTCGACATGCAGTTCGTGGTCCAGTATCGCCTGCGTGCCGACGGTGCGCCGGACTACCTGTTCAAGATGCGCGATCCGGACGAGGCCGTGCGCCAGGCGGCCGAGACCGCCATGCGTGAAATCGTCGGCAGAAAGCCGATGGACTTC
Source organism: Bordetella genomosp. 12 (assembly GCF_002261355.1). GTDB lineage: Bacteria > Pseudomonadota > Gammaproteobacteria > Burkholderiales > Burkholderiaceae_B > Bordetella. The sequence continues at coordinate 99,240 of NZ_NEVU01000002.1, forward strand.
GTGCTGTACGAAGGCCGTACCGAGGTTGCCGGCGAAGTGCAGTCGCTGATGCAGCAGATCCTCGATCGTTACAGTGCCGGCATTCAGATCAGCACCGTGGCCATCCAGAACGTGCAGCCGCCGGAGCAGGTCCAGGCCGCTTTCGATGACGCCGTGAAGGCCGGGCAGGATCGCGAGCGCCAGATCAACGAAGGCCAGGCCTATGCCAACCAGGTCGTGCCGCTGGCCAGCGGGCAGGCTTCGCGCATGCTCGAGCAGGCCGAGGGCTACAAGGCCAAGGTGCTTGGCGACGCGCAGGGCAATACCGCGCGCTTCTCCTTCATCCTGGGCGAGTACCAGAAGTCGCCGCAGATCATGCGTGACCGCATGTACCTCGAGACGATGCAGGAAATCTTCTCCCGCTCGAGCAAGGTCATGGTCGACGCCGGCAAGTCCAACAATATGTTGTACCTGCCGCTGGACAAGATCATGCAGCAGGCCGCACAGGATGCGGGCCGTCAGGGCGCGTCGCTGGGCGTACCGGGGGCTGCTCAGCCTTCGGTGCCGCCGCCGCCCACGCGCGCCGGCACGCCCGCGAGCTCATCCGGCAGTAGCAGCAGCGGTAATACCAATACGCTGCCCCGCGATCGTATGTCGCGCTAACCGGAGGAGTCCTGATCATGCAACGTTTCATGCCTTATCTGGTCGGCCTTCTCATCATTCTGGCCGTCCTGTCATCCTGCGTTTTCGTCGTGCGCGAGCGCGACTACGCCCTGCAGTTCACCCTGGGCGAAGTGCGCAAGGTCATCAGCGAGCCTGGCCTGTATTTCAAGGCCCCGCCGCCGTTCCAGAATATCGTCACGCTGGATAAACGCATCCTGACGATTGAATCGAGTGATGCCGAGCGCATCCAGACTTCCGAAAAGAAGAACCTGCTGATCGATTCTTACGTCAAGTGGCGTATTGCGGATCCGCGCCTGTTCTACGTGACCTTTGGCGGCAACGAGCGCGCTGCTCAGGAACGCCTGCAGGCGCAAATCCGCGACGCGCTCAATGCCTCGGTCAACGTGCGCACCGTCAAGGACGTGGTCTCGACCGAGCGCGACAAGATCATGTCTGAGATCCTGGCCAATGTGGCCAAACGCGCCGAGCCGCTGGGTGTGCATATCGTTGACGTGCGTTTGCGTCGCATCGAGTTCGCCCCCGAGATCTCCGAGTCGGTGTACCGCCGCATGGAGGCCGAGCGTACGCGGGTGGCCAACGAGCTGCGCTCCATCGGTGCCGCCGAAAGCGAGCGCATTCGCGCCGAGGCTGATCGGCAGCGTGAAGTCATCGTGGCCGAAGCCTATGCCAAGGCGCAGAGCGTGATGGGTCAGGGCGATGCCCAGGCCAGCGCGATCTATAGCGACGCCTATGGCAAGAACCCGGAGTTCTACCAGTACTACAAGAGCCTGGAAGGCTATCGTTCGGCGTTCTCCAAACCCAGCGACGTGCTGTTGGTGGATCCGTCTTCCGACTTCTTCCGTTTCTTGAAGGGGCCGCAGGGCCAGTCTGCGCCTGCTAATTAACCGCGTTCACGACATCGGCACCCCAGGGTGCCGATGTCGTTTTTGCCGTCTCAAAAAAACGGGGTGGGATGCCAGAACGGGTCGTGCCAAGGCGCGGCCCGCTTGGCTAGGCCATGCTGGCCGATCCATGTACAATACCGCGTAAGCTAGAAAACTTTCCGCAAGGCTGAGCGGGCTTACGCCCTCTCAGCCTTTTTTCGTTTGGACGACGCTTTCGCAAGGTCGAGGCGTTTTCAGAGTGCATATTCATGGGTAACTGGTTGCTGCCCGAAGGCCTGGCCGACGTACTGCCGGCAGAGGCCCGGCGCATCGAGGAGTTGCGTCGTGAACTGCTCGATCTGTACCGTACGTACGGATTCGAGTTGGTCGCGCCGCCTTTGGTTGAGTACATCGATTCGTTGCTGTCCGGCATGGGCAGCGACCTGAATCTGTACACCTGCAAACTGATCGATCAGCTGTCCGGCCGCACGCTGGGCGTGCGCGCCGACATGACGACGCAGGTCAGCCGCATCGACGCCCATCTGCTTAATCGCGAAAGCGTCACCCGGCTGTGCTATTGCGGCTCGGTATTGCACGCACGTGCCGCGGACTTGCTGTCCAGCCGTGAACTGCTGCAGATCGGCGCCGAAATCTACGGCCATTCCGGTTTCGAGGCGGATCTCGAGATATTGCAACTGGTGCTCGAGACGGTGGCGATTGCCGGCGTGTCGCGTCCGCGCCTGGATCTCAGCCACCCTGGCGTGGTCAAGGCGCTGTTCGACGCAGACCCGGCCGCAGCGGCGCGGGCGGATCTCATCATCACCTTGCTGCGCGAGAAAGACGTGGCCGGTCTGGCCGAGCTCGAGCATGCCGAGCCCGCGCTGCAGCCCGCTACCTTGCGCGCCTTGACGCTCTTGCCGCGCCTGTACGGGCAGATCGATGTCATCGCGCGTGCGCGTCAGGCGTTGCCGGCCTTGCCGGCGCTGGCCGCGGCGCTCGACGAACTCGAGCGTCTGGCGCTGGCGGTGCCCGATGTGGCGCTGGGCCTGGATCTGGCGGACGTCGGGGGCTATGGCTATCACTCAGGCGTGACCTTCGCGCTTTACGCCGAAGGTTGGCACGATGCATTGGTGCGTGGCGGGCGTTATGACGACGTCGGTCACGCGTTTGGCCGGGCTCGCCCGGCCACGGGTTTCAGTCTGGATCTGCGCAAGCTGGCAGCCGGGCTGACTCCGGCGGAGCCCGGGCGCGCGATTCGCGCACCCTGGGGGCAGGACCCCGCCCTGGCTGCTGCAGTGCGAGCACTGCGTCAGTCGGGCGAAATCGTCGTTCAGGTACTGCCCGGCCACGAGCATGACCAGGACGAATTCGTTTGTGATCGCGAGCTTGCGCTACATGATGGCGCCTGGACGATCAAAGCGCTGTGACTAACTCCCTCCCTATCGGGGAAGGGCCGCGGGGAGATTTCCGGATTTCCCGAGAAACTCGATATTGATTCATGACATGAGCAAGAACGTAGTGGTGATCGGCACCCAGTGGGGTGACGAGGGCAAGGGCAAGATCGTCGATTGGCTGGCAGAGTCCGTCCAGGGCGTGGTGCGCTTTCAGGGCGGCCACAATGCTGGGCATACGCTGTGGATCAACGGCAAGAAGACCATCCTGCGTTTGATTCCGTCGGGCATCATGCATCCCGGCGTGACCTGCTATATCGGCAATGGTGTCGTGCTCTCGCCCGAAGCGCTGCTCAAGGAAATCGAAGAGCTCGAAGCTGCCGGTCTGGATGTGCGCTCGCGTTTGCAGATTTCCGAGATCTGCCCGCTGATCCTGCCGTACCACGTGGCGATCGATAAGGCCCGTGAAGCGCGCAAGGGCGACGGCAAGATCGGCACGACCGGCCGCGGCATCGGCCCGGCCTATGAAGACAAGGTCGCTCGCCGCGCGCTGCGCGTGCAGGATCTGTTCACGCCCGATATCTTCGATGCCAAGCTGGCCGAAGTGCTCGATTATCACAACTTCGTGCTCACCAAGTATCTGGGCGCCGAAGCCGTGTCGGCCAATGAGGTTCGTGATCAGGCCATGGCGCTCGCCCCGGCCATCCAGCCCATGGTGCGCGACGTCTCGAGCAGCCTGTTCCTGGCGCAGCAGCAAGGCGCCAACTTCCTGTTCGAAGGCGCGCAAGGCGCGTTGCTGGACGTGGATCACGGCACCTATCCCTATGTCACCAGCAGCAATTGCCTGGCCGGTGCGGCCTCGGCGGGCGCAGGCGTGGGTCCGCAAACGCTGAACTACGTCCTGGGCATCACCAAGGCCTACACCACGCGCGTGGGCTCGGGTCCGTTCCCGACCGAGTTGCTCGATGAAGTCGGCACCCGCCTGGCCACCGTGGGCAAGGAATTCGGCTCGGTGACCGGCCGTCCGCGCCGCTGCGGCTGGTTTGATGGCGCCGCGCTCAAGCGCTCGGTGCGTCTCAATGGCATCTCGGGTTTGTGCATCACCAAGCTGGACGTGCTCGATGGCCTGGAAACGCTGCAGTTGGGCGTGGGTTATCGCGTCGATGGCGAGTTCCGCGATGTGTTGCCTTATGGCGCGCATGCCGTGGCCCAGGCGCAACCGGTGCTCGAAGAGCTGCCGGGCTGGTCGGAGTCGACCGTCGGCATCACGGAGTACAGCAAATTGCCCGCCAACGCGCGCCGCTATCTGGAGCGTGTGGCCGAGGTTTGCGGCGTGCCCATCGACCTGGTGTCGACCGGCCCGGACCGCAACGAGACCATCGTCTTGCGCCATCCCCTGAAGGGCTGATCAGCCCCTGGGCAGGGGCACCCGGCGCTGCGCCACGCACGCGCGTCGGGTTATGATTACGCACGGCCGCCGCGGCAACACGCCGCCGGCGGCCTTTTCGTATTTTCCAGCAGGAGTTAAAGCGCCTATGAGCTCGCCACAAAATGATGACAGCCATGTCTGGGTGACCTGGGACGACTACCATCGATTGATCGAGAAGCTGGCCCTGCAGGTATACCAATCTGGTTGGGAGTTTGACCAGATTCTGTGCCTGGCACGAGGCGGCGTCCGTGTCGGGGATGTGATGTCCCGCATCTATGACGTGCCCCTGGGTATTCTGGCCACCAGCAGCTATCGCGAGGCCGCCGGCACCAAGCAGGGCGACCTGGATATCGCCCAGTTCATCACCATCACGCGCGGCACTTTGTCCGGCCGGGTGTTGCTGGTTGACGACATGGTCGATACCGGCATGACGTTCAACAAGGTGTTCAACCACCTCAAGGAACAGTTCCCGGCCATCACCGAGCTCAAGAGCGCGGTGTTGTGGTGGAAGGGGCACTCGCAAGTCACCCCGGACTACTACGTCGACAAGCTTCCGACCAATCCGTGGATACATCAGCCTTTCGAAGACTACGACAGCCTGCGGCCCCATCAGCTCGAGTCCTGGGTGCGCAAGGGCAATCGTTAAGAGGTGGGCGCCTGCCTCTGTTCAAAGCAGGCTCTATCGTGCTAGAATCGCTGGTTATCGCTAAACCGAACCTGGCGCTCGTTTCCCGCGTACCGATTTTTCGGTCTCTTACTTGGGTGACAACGCCACGGAAACAGCCGCGGTGGTTTTTAACCACCCGGGAGCGACCCGGCTAGCCGGGAATGCCGGTTTTTCTGCGTACACCCCAAAAACAGGCGTTTGCGGGGTGGGCAGGGCACCGGTTTGGCCAGGTTTGTTAATCAATCGCTGTTACCCAAGACACTGAATTTATGCCTATCGTTCGACTGAAGGAAAACGAGCCGTTTGAAGCCGCTCTGCGTCGCTTCAAGCGCACCATCGAAAAAACCGGTTTGCTCACCGAACTGCGCTCGCGCGAGTTCTATGAGAAGCCCACGGCCGAGCGCAAGCGCAAGCACGCCGCCGCGGTGAAGCGCCATTACAAGCGGATTCGTAGCCAGCAACTGCCCCCGCGCATGTATTGATCTGATTCCCGAATCTATTGATTCCTGAATCATTCATACAAGATTTGCTCGCCCGGGTCGACGTCGTCGACGTCATCGGGCGATATGTGCAGTTGCGCAAGGGCGGGGCCAACCTGCTTGGCCTGTGCCCCTTTCACAACGAGAAAAGCCCGTCTTTTACCGTCAGCCCCACCAAGCAGTTTTATCATTGCTTCGGTTGCGGAGCCCATGGCAGCGCCATCACTTTTTTGATGGAGCACACGGGCGCAAATTTCCCCGAGGCCGTGCGTACGCTCGCCGCCTCGGCGGGAATGACGGTCCCCGAAGAGCCGCGCAGCCCGCGACAGCAGGCTGAGTCCGCTCGCCGCAAGGCCGAGGTCTCGCGCCATACCCAGGTTCTCGATGCTGCCCAGACGCATTACTTGCGCCTGTTGCGTGCCTCGCCTGACGCCATCGCTTATCTGAAACAACGCGGTCTGACGGGCGCGGTCGCCAAGGCCTTCGGTCTTGGCTGGTCCGGCACGGACCGGCACGGTCTGGCCAAGGTGTTCGACAATTACGACGATCCGACCCTGGTCGAAGCCGGTCTGGTGATCGAGTCGGAGGATGGCCGCCGCTACGACCGTTTCCGCGAACGCGTCATGTTCCCCATCCGCAATACGCGGGGCAGTCTGATCGGATTTGGCGGCCGGATCATCGGCAAGGGTGAGCCCAAGTATCTCAATTCACCGGAAACGCCCGTCTTCAGCAAGGGTCACGAGCTCTATGGCCTCTGGGAGGGCCGGCTGGCCATTCGCCAGGAAGGCGTGGTCATCGTCGTCGAAGGCTATATGGATGTGGTCGGCCTGGCGCAGCTGGGCATTGGCAATGCCGTGGCCACCCTGGGTACGTCGACCACGCCGGATCACGTCAAGAAGCTGTTGCGCGCCAGCGATAAAGTCGTCTTCAGTTTTGATGGCGACGCGGCGGGGCGACGCGCGGCGTGGCGCGCCTTGCAGGCTTGTCTGCCGGTATTGCGCGACGATATCGCCATTCGCTTTCTCTTTTTGCCTGCCGAGCATGATCCGGACTCTTATGTGCGCGAGTTCGGCGCCGACGCGTTTCGCGAGCAGATGGCGCAGGCCAGCGCCTTGTCGCGCTTTCTGCTCGATGAACTGGCATCACGCCACAATCTGGGCGAGGCAGAAGGGCGGGCCAGTTGCCTGCATGAAGCCAAGCCCTTGCTGGCGGATGTCCCCGAGTGCGGATTGAAAACCCAGATCGAGCGCGAGCTGGCCAAGCTGGTCCAGCTCACGCCGGAAGAAATGGCGCAGTCGCTGGCGCAGTATTCGGCGCAGATGCAGGCGCAGGCAGCGGCCCGCCAGCAAGCGCAGGCGGGCGCCACCCCGGCGCCCGTGGCTGTTGCGGCGGCACGCAGCGATGCTGCCGCGCCGGCGGATGAGCCGCCGCCGGATTGGGCTTATGAGCCCATCTCGGAAGCCGATCATGATGCCTATTCGGTCGGCGCGATGGGTGAGGCACCGGCGTGGCAGCAGGGCGGTGCCAGGCAAGGGGGCTTCAAGGCGCGCAGCGACTGGAAGGGTAAGGGCGAGCGCAAAGGAGACTGGAAAGGGCGCGGGCGCCGTGACGAGGTTGGCGGTTACGAAGGCCGGCGCGTCATGCCCTCGTTGGCTCGCCGTCTGCTGTGTCTGCTGCTGGCGCATCCCGAGATCGTGGACACCATGGGCGACCAGCAACTTGAAGTCATCGACCATGGCCCCAATCTAGGTCTTGTGCGGGACCTGATCGTCCTGGCGCAGGCCAGCGGTGCGCGCCACGTCGGCGCCCTGATGGAGGCGGCGGATCCGGATTCGGATCTTTATGTGGTGCTCAAGGGTTTGCGGGCCGACATGATGGCCCAGGAAGATCTGCCCGAACCGCAGACCGAATGGGACGATGCCCTGCGCCGCATCGAGATCGACACCCTGCGCGCCGAGATGACGCGGCTGGCGCATGAAGGGTTGGGGACGGATGAATCGCGCAAGCGTTATGCCGAACTCCGCCAGCGTTTGGCGGTCTTAAGCACGGCAGGGCTGAGATAAAAGTACGGTAAACTTTAGGGTTTTCCTCGGATGCTTGCGGCGAGCGACGCCAGCGGCATGCGTGGGCGGGCGGTCTGGATGCCGCCGGCGTAGGGAAACCAGGATTTTGGCGGATCAGTCCTAAATTTTGGCTGATTCGCTATGGTAGAAGGGCGTTTGCCATTATGGGAGCGTCTGGCAGTAAAACATGGCAACGGTTTTTTGCGCGGCAGGCTGGTATTGCGTCACTGAAATGCGCATACTGGCATGATGCGAACCTGTTTATCCAGCGGGTGCGCCGCGCCGAACCGTTGTACTGAATATCGATAGCGAGAAGGTGGGTCGTGCAATCCACGACCGTCCGGCTGGCGGCATCGAGGTTAGACGTTGAGTCCGTATGGCAAGCGAGGAGGGCCTGTGCCCCCGCTTAGCCCCGCCTGTTGCAGGCAACGACAGCGTCCCTGATGTCCCGACCGGATGGCCATGGGTGAAACTGCGACCAGGACGGTTTCCGGGCTTGAGGGCCAGAGGTAACTTTCCGGGGCTTTGATGCCAGATCCGCGCCCAACGCGGACTTGCGGCTTCTGCCTGCCCACCCGTTTTACCCGCCAACCGGCCCCGACCGGCACGCGGTGCACCAAACCCCAACGGGTTGCGACGACTACGGAAGCGACTATGACCAAATCCACCGGCAAAACCTCATCAGCGATCGAAGCGGCTGACGCCTCCCTCACGACGCCCCAGAAGCGGGTCGTCAGCATGGCGGCGGAAAAAGCGCCCGCCAAGACGGCGGTGAAGGTCGCCAAGACCGCAACCAAGACCGCGGCCAAGAAGGCCGCCAAGCCGGCCGCCGCCGCAGGTGAAAAAACCACCAAGGCGCGGGCCAAAAAGGCGGAAGACAAGCTCGCCGACCTGGTCGGCGCGCCGGCGGCGCGCGTGCCCAGCGGCCGCCGTCCCGGCCGACCGGCCAAGAACGCCAATAACGACAGCGATTCCTTCGACGATCCGATGGACGGCGAAGGCGAGGTCGTGCCCGATTTCAAGCCGGCCAAGCGCGGCGGCAAGCGTGGCAAGGGTGATCCCAAGGAGCTGCTGGCTCGCGGTCCCGTCTCGCCCGAGGAATATGAAGCGCGCCGCAATCGCCTCAAGCAGCTGATCAAGCTGGGCAAGGATCGCGGCTACCTCACCTACGGTGAAATCAACGACCATCTGCCCGATGATCTGGTCGATGCCGAAGCCATCGACGGCATCATCAGCACCTTCAGCGACATGGGGATCTCGGTCTATGACCAGGCCCCCGACGCCGAAACGCTGCTGATGAGCGAGAACGCGCCGGTCGCGTCCAACGACGATGACGTCGAGGACGAAGCCGAGGCCGCGCTGACCACGGTGGACTCGGACTTCGGCCGCACGACCGATCCCGTGCGTATGTATATGCGCGAAATGGGTTCGGTCGAGCTGCTCACGCGCGAAGGCGAAATCGAGATCGCCAAGCGCATCGAAGACGGCCTCAAGCACATGGTCATGGCCATCTCCGCTTGTCCCACCACCATCAATGAAATCCTTGCCCATGCCACCCGCGTGCGTGAAAGCCAGGCCCAGATCGATGAGGTCGTCGACGGCCTGGTCGATCCCGAGGACGGCGAAGAGTACGCTGGCGCCGGCGTGACCGCCGACGAAGACGAAGGCGATGACGGCCCGGCCGGCGGCATGTCCAGCAAGCAGCTGGAAGACCTGCGCGTCAAGGCCCTGGCCAAGTTCGATGAGGTGTCCAAGCAGTTCGATCGCATGCGCCAGTCGTATGAGAAAGACGGCTATCGCTCCGAAACCTACGTTCAGGCGCAAGAGACCATCCAGAACGAATTGATGGGCATCCGCTTCACGGCCAAGATGGTCGAGAAGCTGGCTGACACCCTGCGCAATCAGGTCGAGGAAGTCCGGCAGCTCGAGCGCGCCGTGCTGCATACCTGCGTGGATCGCGCCGGTATGCCGCGCTCGCACTTCCTGAAAGTCTTCCCGGGCAACGAGACCAACCTGCAGTGGGTCGTCGAGGAAGTGGCCGCCGGCCATCCCTATGCCGAAACGCTGGAGCGTCAGATTCCCGCTGTGCAGGAACTGCAGCAGAAGCTCATCGACCTGCAAACGCGCGTCGTGCTGCCGCTCAAGGACCTCAAGGACGTCAACAAGCGCATGGCCACCGGTGAGGCCAAGGCCCGCAAGGCCAAGCGTGAAATGACCGAGGCCAACCTGCGTCTGGTGATCTCGATTGCCAAGAAGTACACCAACCGTGGCCTGCAGTTCCTGGATCTGATCCAGGAGGGCAACATCGGCCTGATGAAGGCCGTGGACAAGTTCGAATACCGTCGCGGCTATAAGTTCTCGACTTACGCCACGTGGTGGATTCGCCAGGCCATCACCCGTTCCATCGCCGATCAGGCGCGTACCATCCGTATTCCGGTTCACATGATCGAAACGATCAACAAGATGAACCGCATCAGCCGTCAGATTCTGCAGGAAACCGGCGCCGAGCCGGATCCCGCGACGCTGGCGCAGAAGATGGACATGCCTGAAGACAAGATCCGCAAGATCCTGAAGATCGCCAAAGAGCCGATCTCCATGGAGACGCCGATCGGTGACGATGATGACTCCCATCTGGGTGACTTCATCGAGGATACGTCCACGCTGGCGCCCTCGGATGCAGCGTTGCATGGTTCCATGCGCGATGTGGTCAAAGAAGTGTTAGACTCCCTCACCCCGCGTGAAGCCAAGGTTTTGCGCATGCGTTTTGGTATTGAAATGAGTACCGACCAGACGCTCGAGGAAGTCGGCAAACAGTTTGATGTCACCCGTGAGCGGATCCGTCAGATCGAGGCTAAGGCACTGCGCAAGCTGCGTCACCCCAGCCGCGCCGACAAGCTCAAGAGCTTCCTGGAAGGTCAGTAAGTTTTAAGGGCCTCTAGCTCATGCCTGGTTAGAGCAGCGGACTCATAATCCGTTGGTGCCGAGTTCGACTCTCGGGGGGCCTACCAAGAAATCCTGGGCAATCAGGTAACGACAGCCGCCAGTTATGGCGGCTGTTTCTTTTTGGGCGTTTATAGGGCGGCGGCCTGAGATCGCTTGGGTGCAGCGCTGGGGCGGGAGGGGGCGGGCCGGCCGTCATTTGTCGGCAAATACGATGGCCTCGATCTTTGCCATGAGGTCAGAGGGGGCCTCTTTGGAAATATCGTCGACAGACGCCAGGCCAAGCCAGGCGAGCAGTTTGCGGCGAAAAATCGGTAAATCCGCGCTTTCGTATCGGTTGCCCATCTCGGCTGCGGCCAGCGGGAAAAGCAGCAAGTAACCCGTGCGATCCGAAACTGCATCTTCGATGCCACCCACATAGGCGATATTCACCGTGGGATCGAAGGTATAGGTTTTTCCGGCTATTTGGGCATCGACGAAAACATGGCCCGGGATGTAGCGGTATTCGTACTTGATTCCCCGCCGGTGCAGCACATACGCGAGCAAGGCCGCGTAGTCATAGCAACATCCAATCTCGGATCGAGTAAATTCACTGAAATTCCTTATGCGCTGCCCGCTTTCATTCTCGATGACGCAGCCCAGAGCTTCCTTGTTTTGAAAGTTTCCGTAGTGATAGAGCGCCGCGACGGTATTCATGGCATGAATCGAGAACAGCGCTTCCGTGCCCAGTTCGCGCAGGGATTCAGGGAACAGCCGGGGTTGGTAGGTGTCGACGACGAATTTATAGAAATCGGGCCCCGTGGCGAGTGCCGCCATCGCTTCCTTGTGACTGAAGATTCCGAGGTAATCATCAATGGCCACGCTGTAGCTTTTGACATCCCTCGATGAATAAAAGGTCAACCGCGAAAGCGCGGCTTCGCTCGTGACCTCAATTTGTCCAAGGTAGGCGTTGATGATTTTTTCAGTCGATCCGGATTTACGGGCCTGGATGTGGAAGTCATAGATTCCACGGCCATTGAGATCCACACTGAATGCCCCGTCACGGGAGTAATCCGAAAGCGGGGTCCAGGAGATTTCAGGTTTCTGCTCGCCGGCGTCGGGACGATAACGCATGAGAAATTGGTACTCGACGCCATCCTCAGGCGCGGCGACGCGGCCGCGTTCCGTCCCCTCCAGCCTCACACCACCCAGATCGAGGTCGGCGATTTTCGGCAGGCTGCTGGCATAGGCAGCAAAAGAAATAAAGAATATCGCGGCACAGACAAGTAGTTTTCTCATCGTCAGGGAAGGGTGTCCTGTTCGCATTGCTGCGGTATGCGGGCAATTCTAGCGTAGGCACCATGGATGCCATATAAGTGTGTTAGCAGAGAGGTGTTGCGCTGGATGTCGCGCCGATGTCTGTGGGGGGGAGGGGGCCGCAAGGGGCGCGGATTCCGGGGAAACCGGAGGGCGAGCCGGGCGGGTGGCGCAGGGGTTTTCCGATCAGCCGGGTGTCTTTCTGGCTGGCCTGAGGGGGGGGCGTGCCATGCCGGCGCCTTAGCCACCTCGCCCGGCTGAAAGGGGGGGCGCCTCATGCTTTATATGACAGTCTGGCTAAAATGAGCGCATCTCCGGTTTAGGCTGACTTCCATGCTTTATTTTTCTGCACTGGGTTTGATCCGCTTCACTGACGCCGCCCGCACGCGGATTGCGCATCCCTCGGCCTTACGCTTGCCGCTCAATGGGAGCCGTGGGCATGCGTAAGCTATTGATGGTGTTGCTATGTTTGCCCTTGCTCTGTCTGGCGGAGGGGGGGCCGCAAGTCTCGGGCTTGCTGCTGGGGGGGACCGTACTGGAGGGGAAAATATCGGGTCAAGTGGACAGCCCCGATCCGGAACTCGAGTATCAGGTGCTGGTGAGGTTTCGCCCTGACGCGGGAGAATCCAAGCCCGAGTTGCCCTGGACCCCGGTTACGGATTATTCGTCGTCCGGCGCATTCTCCCTGCCCATGGACGGCAGCGGCGTGTTTGATTTTCATTTGAATGCGCGCAGAAAATCTGATCAGACACAGGTCCTGAATAAGTATCTCGGGCAGATGGACACGGTCAGCGATGCGGATTTGTCCAATACGACTTTCTATCCATCGCAGTATCTGAAAACCTATAACGTCCCCACGACCTATTACCTCGATATGTTCCAGCGCAAGGAACAAATCAAGGAAATACACACGAACAAAGGCCTGGCTGCCTTTATTAAACGAAAGTTCAAACCCGAAGTGTTTCCCGATTCCGTCAGGGGGCTGCCCCGGGATCTGGTTCTCGCGCTGCATGCGATGAATTCGATCAACGCGATGTACCACTACGGGAACGTGGTGGATTCGGAAGGCGCCGGATGTGTTTTGTTGAACGAGGGCGACAAGAAAGTCGAGTCGTTCGCGCAGTTTGTCGACTCCTACGTGGCTTGCTGCATTGATTACGTCATGTTGCTCAAGTACGTGCTGGATCAGTACGGTATCAAGAGTGAGCTGGCGACGATTCCCAACCACGTCTATCTCAATGTGATCGTCGATGGCGAGACCTACACGCTCGATCCGACCGTCAACATGGCCTTCATCGGCGGCATCATCGATGTCCTGGATCGCAAGGGCGGCTATATCCTGACTTTCCCGATGGTGGCCGAAACGCAGGGCAACCGTTATGAAAGCATGCCGGCCAGCAACTTCCGCCGCAAGATGATCGCCTGGGTGGGTTTGGCGGGTTCCGATCAGGTCGGCCCCGGGCCCGTGGTGATGTCAGAGCCGGCCTATCCGTTTATCTATGGCGTACCCAGACAGAACGCCGCCGCCCAATGAGGTGAGGCGCGGCGCTGGCGGCCCCTGCAGGGCGAGGTGGCGGCGCGCGGTCAGCGAATGGCGTTGTCCGTGCGATAGGCGTCCGCGACGTTTCTGAATGACGGGTTGCCGCTGATGCGGTAGAGCGCTTCGGCGAAATTGATGGCCCGCAAGGGGCCATAGTCAGCCACATTGGCGTCAAACAGCCAGTACGCGCTGTTCTCGCCCGGACGGCGTACCTCCCACATATAGCGCGCCATGGTGGCAAGGCCTGCGCGGATAAGGGGTACGAACTGTTGGTCGCCCGTTTGCTGGGTGTAATAGTAAAAGGCGAACACCACACCCACGTGGCCGTTGATGACATGGGTGCGGCGGCCGTCAAAGGGCGGCGTTTCTTCAAACCATAGAAAGCTGGCGTCGTCGACCATCACCAGGTCGTTGTTGGCACCGGTCCAGGCGAGCTTCTGCAGGTAGGCATATGCCAGCCGGGTCAGCTCCGGTCGATGGGTCGCCGCGGCCAGATCCAGCAGGCCGATCACGGCAAACGCATTACCGAGTGCGCTCGTCCATCCTTTCTTCAGCCTGCCGCCCTGCATGCTGTGGTCGAAGTCATAACGGACATAGCCGTCACGCGTATAGGCGGCGAGTTGCCTGAGCAGGTAATCCGCGGCGTCCTTGATGGGCGTCTGCGGTGCCGCCTGCGCGGTATGGCGCAAAATGGCGGCATTCTGGGCGAAGGTGTAAGGCGCGAATTCCTGTTTGAAAACCTCGGTGTACACCTGGGGCCAGGGAATGGGCAGCAGCCCTTTGCCGTCCCAGACGCGCTCGTTCGGCAGCGCCATGGCCGCGCGCACATTTTCGCGCATATTGAGCGGGGCTTCGAGGACCTTGATCGTCGTGCCTTGCATCGCGGTCCAGCTGATGCCGCGCACGATAGGCGTGCCAGGCAAGAGGACGGACGGCGTGACAAGGGCATCCCGGCGTGCGGTTTCGATGAGGGCCTTCTACGCATGGGCGAGGTCCGCGGCGCGCCGGGCTGCCGCCTCGGCGGCATCGAGCTTGGACCCGGCCGCGAGCGTTGCCCGGGCCTGCTGGTCGAGCTGGTGCTGCAGATTCATGACCTGCGCGCGCATGCGTTCGTGTTGGTGGCGCGCTTTGCGCTGCTCGTGATGCGTCATCAGCGTGAGGATGAGCGTGGCCAACAGCAGTATGGCGATCGCTGCATATTGGCATGCGGCCCTCGTTGCGCGCCTCATTGGCTGCCCGTAACGGGACGGATCGGAGAATCGAGCGGGCGATGCGAAACCGAATCTATCACGGCGATGCCCCTGCTGGCGTTGGTGTGATGGATGCGTCCCGGCAGTGAACAGCTCGTCGGGCATGACTGCCATTGTCTGCGCGAGGCGCAGGCGTCGTGATGCTCAGATAATGCAGTGCATTATCTGAGTAACCATATCACGGATACTAGGATGGATTTTGTTGCATTATCGGCGGCATTATTCGGCCACCGGTTCGCCATATGCGACGATGATGAGCATGAGTTGGCTTCAGTCCGAGCGACAAGGCCAGCGATCAGGATGAGCAGAGGCAAAGGGAGCAGGGCGCATGGGGATTCGAGCGTTGGGGCGGTATGGGCTGATCATGGTGTGCGCCGTGTTGGCGGGCTGTTCGTCCCTGGCCCGTCCGGAACCTGCCCTCACGCCGGCGCAGGCCAGTAGCGAGTGCCGCTGGAACCGGAGCAAATGCCTATATGACGGCCAATATGAACCCGGCGAGCGCGATTATGCCGAGCAGGAGGCGCGGCGTTTGAATCTGGCCGAAGCCGCAAGGTTGCGGCGGGCCTTTGGCAACTGAACGCGGTCATGGCCGCGCTGACACGCCAGGGCCTCTGCGGTCGGCGGGCTTGGATGGGTTAGGGCGATCAAGGGGCGGCGCGGGGCCACCGCGCGCGCCAGCGAGCAAGGCATTGCCTTCGGATCAGAAGCGGGTGTGCTGATCGAAGGGGGCTTCGCGGCTATCGGGGGCTTGCAACTCAGGTGCGGTGCCGTTGAGGTCGGCGATCTGGATCTGCGCCAATCGGGTGGCCTCATCGATGGCGGTCTGGGCGGCAGGATAGTGTTGCTGGATGTCGATGCGCTGTTCGTTGCCGTCGGGGCCCACGAGCAGATAGCTGATCCGCCAATCGCCGTCCTGACCGGTCGGCCGCTGCACGCGAAAATCCCAAGTGTTTGCTGTCATGACTGCCTCCTGTGGGGGAGTCCCATCTTATCCTGCGTGCCGGCTCGGCGGCGCCCATCCTGCGATTTGATGTCATATTCTGCTACAATTTGCGTTTTATGCGGTAGCTTGGCAGTCTTTCTTCATGTTTGTTCCCCCGGTTGTCTCATCGTGCGCGCCTGCCTCACGCGCGGGTTCGCCTGTCGCTGCTCGAACCGGTAGGAACAACGATGGCCACTGACGGCGCAGCCTGGGTTGCGCAGCAGACTGCGATCGGCCGCATCGAAGCCTTGATGCAGTCCCTGACCGAGCGTGATCCGCATACGGCCGGTCATTCCCGGCGCACGGCGCGCATCGCCATGGCGCTGGGAGAAGGGGCCCGTCTGGATGCCGCCCAAAGCTATGTGCTGGGCGCGGCCGCCTTGCTGCACGATATCGGCAAGCTGGGCGTGCCGGCAAGGATTCTCGATTTCAAGGGCCGGCTCGACCGCGCCGATTGGGCGCGCATGCAGGAACACTCCGTGCTGGGCGAGCGCATCGTCCGAGCGGCGGAACTGCCGTTGGGCGATCAACTGGCCCGGGCGGTGCGGCATCATCACGAGAATGTCGATGGCACCGGCTATCCGGATGGTCTGGCGGGCGAACAGATCGAATTGGCCGCGCGCATGATCAGCCTGGCGGATGCCTATGACGCCATCTCCTCGGCGCGTTCCTATCATGGTGAGCGCACGCACGCAGAGACCATGGGCATTCTGGCCGGCGAGGTGGGGCGTAAGTGCGACGCCGGGGTCTTCGAGCTGTTCGTGCGCGAGGTCGAGCCACGCTTGACGGGCGCCCGGCCCTGGCCGCATGCCGAAGCGGCGGCCTGGCAGGCCATCCAGCGTTATTGCGACGGGCTGGATTGAAGCGTGCCCGGCTTGCCGTGCATGCACATCAGCGTTTGTTGCCCGACGGCCACCAGTGTGCGCTGGCCATCCTCGACGCCGAAGACTTCCATCTGGCACAGGGTCAGCGTGCGCCCATGGCGCAGCACCTTGCCGATCGCCTCCAGATGATCGCCGCGCGCGGGCGCCACGAGATTGATCTTGAATTCGATGGTGAGGACCGAGCTGCCCTCAGGAAACAGGGAGTAGCCGGCATAGCCGCCCGCTGTGTCGGCAATCGCGCTGGTGGCCCCGGCGTGAAAGTAGCCGTGTTGCTGCGTGAGTTCAGGCTTGAAGGGCATGCGGATGACGACCCGGCCGGCCGTCACCTCGACCAGCGTGGCGCCGAGATGGCGCATCAGACCCTGACGTTCGAAGCTATGTTGCACGCGCGCACGTTGCGCGGCGGTGAGATCTGGCGCGTTGGGCAAAGTCATGAGGGCGGGCTTCCGTGGCTCAATGGGATCCCTAGCTTAACCGCGCCCGCTGCCTCAGCGGGCCGAGCGCGGCATGCGTGGGACGTCAGCGGCCGGGCAGCGGATCGCGATTGAGCACTAGCCAGCCGGCGATGCTCAGCATGGCCGCGCCCAGCAGGCCGTCCTGAAAGCGTAGAAACCAGGGATTGCGCATCAGCCAGCCGCGGATGCGTGCGGCACCGTAGGCCAGGCATGCGCCCGTGCCCAGCCCCAACATCTTGGACAGCAAGGCCAGCAGCAGCATCTGTACCCAGATGGGGCCGCGCGCCGCATCGGTGAACTGAGGCAGGAAGGCCACCAGAAAAAGGAAGACTTTGGGATTGAGCAAATTGGTGAACAGACCTTGCCAATAGGCATCGCGGGCGGACGTCTCGGCTGCGCCGGTCTCCAGATCCCGTGGCGGGCGGGCGCAGCGCCGCAATGCGCGCACGCCCAGATACACCAGATACAGCGCCCCCAGAATCTTGACCGCTGAAAACAGCACGGGAGAGTGCTGAAACAAGGCCGCCAGGCCCAGCACTACGAGCGGGATCTGAACCAAGCCTGCCGACCAGGTACCCAGTACGCTGAGCCACGCAATCCGAAAGCCTTGCGTCATCCCGCGCGTGAGCGTCAGTGCCATGTCCGGGCCGGGCGTGATCTTGAGCGCCAGATCGGCAGCCAGAAAGAGCAACAGGGTTTGCAGCGTGGGCATGGTCCACCAGGGAGCGATGAAACGCAGCAGTGTAGTGCAGCGGCAGCAAAATCCGGCAAGGCAGGGAAATAGCGCGCTAGAATTCGCCTCAGCAGAACGGGTCGTGCGCGCTGGCTGTGCGCGGTCTTGCGACGCGCACTTCCTCGCGCGGCGTGGCAATGTGGCCTTGGGTCAAAGACGAAGATGAAACTACGAGCCGTGCTCCTGACGTGTTTGACGCTGGTTCTGGCCGGTTGCGCGAGTTCGGCGGAATTCGCCCATCCCGGTCCACCGCACCCCGGCGCGGCCAATCCGTACAGCAATGGCGGATTCCATGATGCCGGACCCAACTATCCGGATACCGGGCGCTAAGGAGCGCAGGCAGCGGCCACGCATTGCTGGCTTTCAGGGTCGGATGCCTGCCGGGCGCCTGTAATTTCTGGTAAATTGGCAAGTTAAATTGTCACAGATCGGGGCGGGCCGGATTTTGCGCGCCTAGCCTCCGACGCAAAGCTATGGACCACGAAGACTATCTGGTCACGGGACGTCTCGAAATCGTGCATCTGCTGCTGACCATCATGCAGCGGCAGTCACTGGTGTTCATGCATGTGCCGGGCCGTCCCATCAATAGCGTCACGTCGATTCTGGCCGTGGATGCGGATCGCGGCGAGTTGTTTCTGGACGCGGCCCAGGAAAGCAGCGTCAATGATCGCATCGCCACCGGCGAGCGGGTCTCGTTCGAAACCTCGCTGGACAACATCCGCGTCTCGTTTTCGGGCAGTGAAATCACCCCGGCAAATTTCGAAGGCCGGTCGGCCTTGTGCATGCCGCTGCCCGCAGCGATCTCGCGCATGCAGCGGCGCGATTCGTTCCGTATTGAAGTCCCCGTGCTCAAGCCGGCCACCTGGTCCATGGCGGGCCGCCGGCTGACGCTGGCCATCAAAGACATCAGTTCGACCGGGCTGGCCTTGAGCGATGTCGATCAGCAGATGGATACCACGCCGGGCGTCGAGTATGACGGCGTGCTCAGTCTGCCGGAGATCGGCGCTTTTGCATTGACTGTCAGAGTGGTGCACCACGCCGATCAGGATGCTGGCAAAGGTAAGGTCCTGCGCCGCATCGGCTGTACCTTTGTGGACCTGGATAACGGGATCCGCATTCGCATCCAGTCATACGTCAATACCCTGCAGCGCGCGATGATCGCGCGGCAGCGCGGCAACTGACGGCCGCGGCGATGCGGGCCGCGCGCCGGTCCCGTGTCCATGGTGTCATGAAAACCCAGCTATCCTATAGGCGGAGCCATTACCGGGCCTCGAGGATGGGAGGGTTTATTGACCGATTCCAATGTCGTCTTGGCGCGTCTGGAGCTGTGGCTGGAGCAGAGCCGCCCACCGCCCGGCACGCATTTACCCGCGCAGCAACTGGCCGATTTGCTGGGAGTGTCGCGTTCGCCGGTCAGCCAGGCGCTGGCCGTGCTGGCTGAGCGAGGCTGGTTGCGCCGTCAGCCCCATCGCGGCTATTACGTCGAACAGCTTCCCGACCCCGGCGGCTTCCCGCCGCAAGGCTCGGCGGCGGCTGCGTGGCCCCACGACGATCTGCACCAGCCGTTGCGGCTGTGCATGGCGATGGTGCCCGCGGCTTTGCTGGAACCGGGCTATCAGCTTGATCCCGCAGTATTGCGGCGTCTGCGTGCCCAGGAAAACCGGCTGCATGCGCTGCCGGATGGCGCGCGTGCGCAGCATGAGCTGGATTTCTACATCGCCCTGACAGAGGCGGCGCACAATCCCTATTTCACCGAGGCGATTCTGCGTCTTAACCGGCCAGCCGGGCTGCGCAATGTGGCCGATGCGCTGTGGCGTCATCACAGTGGTCAGCGTCTCGATGTGCTGGACTTGCTCGAGCTGGGTCATCACGAAGCGGCAGCGCGTCTGATGACAAGCCATTTTCGCAGTACGCTTAGCAGCCTGGCTCAGCAAGAACAGGCTTGCAGGCAGGGAGGAGAAATCAATATGAAGCTGGATGAGAAGATACGCGCGGCATTTTTGCCCGAGGGCCGGCTGCGTGCGTCGATCAATGTGGGCAACCCGATTCTGGCCCGCCGCGATGAGCAGGACGGCGCGGCAGGCGTTTCCGTGGATCTGGCTCGCGAGTTCGCCAAGTGGCTGCAGGTCGAATTGGAGTTGGTGGTGTTTGCCTCGGCCGGCGAATCGGTGGAGGCCGTCGCCGCGCAAAAGGCCGACATCGGGTTTTTTGCCATCGATCCCAAGCGCGGCGAGCAGATCGCCTTTACCGCGCCCTACGTCATCATCGAGGGGGCTTACCTGGTGCGTGAGGACGCGGCGCTGACCGCGCGCGAGGAGGTCGACCGGCAAGGCCTGACGGTCATGGTCGGCAAGGGCAGTGCCTATGATCTCTTCCTGAGCCGTGAGTTGCGTCATGCCAGCATCGCGCGCGCGCCCACCTCGCCTTCCGTCGTCGACACCTTTCTGGCGCAAGGGGCGGATGTCGCCGCCGGCGTACGCCAGCAACTGCAGGCCGATGCCCGCCGCCTTGGCGGACTGCGCCTGCTCGACGGCCATTTCATGTTGATCCGCCAGGCCATGGGCCTGCCCAAAGCCCGCGGCGCGGCCGCGCAGGCCTATCTCGCCTATTTCGTCGAGCAGATGAAGGCCACCGGCTTCGTCGCTGCGGCGTTGCAACGCCACGGTATCGAGGGCGCGGCCGTGGCCGGGCCGCAGGAGCATTGATGCAGGCGGCACCCCGCATCGCCATTCATTACTGCACGCAATGCCAGTGGCTGTTGCGCGCCGCCTGGATGGCCCAGGAACTGCTTTCGACGTTCGGCACCGACCTGGCCGAGGTGGCGCTGGTGCCCGGCACGGGGGGCGTGTTCCGTATCGACTACGCCGGTCAGACGCTCTGGGATCGCAAGGCCGACGGCGGCTTCCCCGATGCCAAGACCTTGAAGCAGAGAGTGCGCGACCGCCTGGACCCCCAGCGTGATCTGGGGCACATCGATAAACACGGCGTGCGCTGAGGCAGCGTCAGAGATCCGGACGGCACGCGATGACGCTCAAGCAACTCGAGGCCTTTTACTGGGCGGCGGCCTGCGCCAGTTTTGCCGTGGCCGCCCAGCGCCTGCACCTGTCGGTGTCCTCGCTGTCCAAGCGCATCGTCGAGCTGGAAGAGGATCTCGACCAGACCCTCTTTGACCGCAGCGGCCACCGTGCCGTACTCACCGCCGCCGGCGACAGGCTGGTGCCGCAGGCCCGCGAGTTGCTCGCGGCGGCCGACCGCATCCGGGCCTCCATGGCCACGCGAGATGCCTTGGCGGGCCGTTGCCGTTTCGGGGTGGGCGAGTTGAGCGCCTTGACCTGGTTGCCGGCGCTGATCGGGCGTGTGCGCCAGGCCTATCCGTCGCTGGCCTTGGAACCTTACGTCGATGTCGGGCAGACGCTGGAGCGCAAGGTGGCCGATGGCGAACTGGACTTCGCCGTCATCGCGGGCCGCTCTTCGCGGGCGGGCATCGTGTCGGTCCCGGTGGGCGAGGCGCGTTTCGTGTGGGTGGGCGCGCCCCGCGCCGTGGGGCAGGCCACGCATGTCACGCCCGAACTGCTGCGCGTGTGCCCGCTGGTCTCGCTGCCCGAGGGCGCCGGGACCACCCGCTTGCTGCAGGCCTGGCTGAGCCCGCTGGCCCAGGCGGAGCAGCGCCTGCACTGCAACAACTGGGGCGCCATCGTCGGCATGCTGGTCGAAGGCACCGGCGTGGGCTTGTTGCCAGGACATTGGGCGCAGGCGCTGGAGCAGGAGGGCAGCCTGCGGATATTGAACAGCGATCCCGCGCCGGGCGCGTTGCCCTATTCCTTTCAGTACCGGCGCGACGATAGCCGCGTGCTGGTGGAAAAAATGCGGACCGAGGTGATGCGCGCCGTGGACTTCGCCGCGCCTTGCCGGCTGCCCTGAGGCGGCTCAGCGCTGGCCGTCGTGCACGGCAACCGCTTCCTTGGTCAGGCCGCCCAGACGCGAGTGCACGCGCCCGCCGGTGCCCATGACCAGCGCAAACAGGATTTCGTCCGGCCGGGGAGCATCCTGGATGCCGATTTCGATGCTGTTGAAGTGGCTGCGCACATAGGAAGCATGAATGTAGTGCACCGGCACCATCATGCGATAGCCGGCCGACGCCACGGCCTTGACGGCGGGCACCATGGCCTTGGGCTCGCCCAGCACCGTGCGCATGGCCCAGCCGCCCGCTTCATGCCAGACGGCACCGTGTTCCATTTCGCCATTGATGCCCACGATGGCCGCCTTGCTGTAGACCTCGATGTTGTCCTTACCCAATGTGTCGACCAGCTCGGTGGCCAGCAGGGTGCCCAGCGAGCGCAGTTCTGCCATGAACGGCATGAGATCGGGCTCGTAACGGCCGGCATAGGGATTGCGGATGACGGCGCAGGCTGCCGCCAGTTTCAGAGGCTGCGCGGGGGCGGGGCCATTCTCGTGATAGGTGGTCTCGACGATGAGTGTGCGCTTGCGGATGTCGATCAAAGACATGCTTGAGATCCTTGGGAAAGTGGGGGGTTATTGCGCCGGGATGCCGGTTTCTTTGACGATGGCGGCCCATTTGTCGATTTCGCTTTGGACAAAGGCGCCGAACTGGGCCGGGCTTTGGGTTTTGACGTTCAAGCCCTGACGCGCATAGGCCTCGCGCACCGTGTCGGAAGCCAGCGCGGCGTTCAAGGCTTGCGCCAGGCGTTCGGTGATGTCCGAAGGCAGAGCGGCCGGTCCCATGAGTCCGAACCAGACGGTCAGGTCGAAGCCCGGCGCGCCGCTTTCGTTCAGCGTGGGGATGTCGGGGGTGAGGGCAAAGCGCTCGGGCGTGCTGACGCCGTATACCTTGACCTTGCCGGCGCGCGCCTGTTGCAAGTCGTTGGCCAGATCGGTAAACGTCAGGTCGACGGTGCCGCCGATGACGTCGGTCATGGCCTGGGGGCCGCCGCGGTAGGGAATGGGCGTGACGTTCATCTCGCCCATGGCTGCCAGCTTGGCGCCGAAGACCTGGGCGCTGCCGGAACCATAGGCATAGGTGAGTTTGCCGGGGTGCTGACGGCCGTAGTTGAACAGTTCGCCGACATTGGCGCCGGGCACCTGGTGGCCGCCGACCAGCAGGTACGGCGTTTCGGCCACGGCGCCGATGGGCGTGAGGTCACGGGCGGGGTTGTAGGGCAGATCCTTGAACAGGCTGACTGCGCTGGCGGCCGTGGAGACACCGACCACGACCAGGGTGTACCCGTCGGGCTTGGCCCGGGCGACTTCGCCCGTGCCGATGATGCCGTTGGCGCCCGGCTTGTTCTCCACCACGATGGGCTGACCCAGTTGCGCCGCCATGCCCTGGCCCAGGCTGCGTGCCACCACGTCGGTGATGCTGCCGGGAGGAAAGGGCACCATCATGCGTATCGGGCGGTCCGGATAGCTGGCCGCAGCGGGTGCGGCTGCGCTGAGCGCAAGCGCGAAGGCGAGCAGAGTCTTGGTCATGGGTTGTCTCCGTTGTCGTTGTCGTTATGCACTGCGTAGGTGGGTCAGGCGCCCGGGCTGCCCTGATCCAGGTAGCGATGGATGGCGGTGTTGTCGCTGCCGGCCGGCAGGTTGGCCAGCGCGGACTTCCACAGCCCGGCACACAGGGACAGTTGGCGAGCCTGCAGGCCCGTCAGTGTCTGCAGTGATTGCGCGGTGTCCAGGTCTTTGGCCATCAGCGCCAAGGCGAAGCCGCCGTTGTAGGTTTGCGGAATGATGAATTGCTTGAGTTTGGTCTCGGTGGCCACATTGCGCCCGCTGGAAGCATTGAGCACGTCGGTCAGGATCTCCGGATCCAGGTCCATGCGTTGGGCAATCGCCAGCGCTTCGGAGGCGGCCAGCAACCCGGCCGCGTAGACATAATTGTTCAGTGCCTTCATGGCGTGAGCGGATGCCACCTTGCCGGTGGGGATGATGGTGCTGCCCATGCATTGCAGGATGGGACGGGCCCGCTCCAGATCCCCGGCGCTGCCGCCAGCCATGATGGCCAGCGAGCCGTTGGCGGCCTTGGCCACCGCGCCGGAAACCGGCGCATCCATCAGCGCCAGGCCCCGCTCGGCCAGCGCCTGCGCCAGGCGCAGGGTGTCGGCCGGATTGGACGAGCCCATGTCGATCAGTAGCGCGCCGCGGCGCAGCACGTCGATCAGGCCAGGCTGGCCCGCCTTGCCCAGGACCACGCTATTGGTGATCGGGCTATTGGGCAGCATGGTGATCACGGCGTCGCAATCGGCCAGTTCGGTCAGTGCGGCCGCGCGTCGCAGTCGCGATTGCCAGGCGGGGTGGCTGGCCAGGCGGTCGAAGGGCGCCGCCGCGCTGTCGAAGGCCAGGATCTCCCAGCGCTCATCCCGAGCCAGGTTTTCCAGCATGGGCAGCCCCATCATTCCCAAGCCGACAAAGCCCAGTTTCCGAATCATGCATCTTCCTTATCGAAACCTCCGGAACCTGCCGGAGAAAAACGAAAATCCTAACCACGGGGCGACCGGAAAAGGTAATGCGAACTTGATTCCGGGGTATAACGTTTCATTATCGATAAGGGCAGGCGAAGAGGTAAATGCGCTTTAAACTCAGGCAGATGGAGGCATTTCGGGCGGTGATGCTCACCGGCTCCATGAACGGCGCGGCGCGCCTGCTGTTCGTCTCTCAGCCGGCGGTCAGCCGCTTGATCGGTCATGCCGAGCAGACGCTGGGCCTGCAGTTATTCGAGCGCGACAAGGGCAAACTCACGCCCACCTCCGAAGCGCAGCGTCTGTTCCAGGAAATCGGTCCCTGGTTCGATGAGGCGCTGCGCATCGACGAGTTGGCGCGCGACCTGGCCGCCCGGCCGGAAGGAGCGCTCAACCTGTGCTCCAGCCCCAGTCTGGCCCTGAATTTCCTGCCCCCGGTGCTGGCCCGCTATCTGAACGAGCATCCGGATGTGCGCGTCAAGTACCACACGACTTTGCTGTCCGACATGGCGCACGAGTTGCTGGGGCGCAAAGTGGAGTTGGCCATTTCGGTCTTGCCCATCGATCATCCCAATCTGGTCGTCGAACCCTTCGCTTCGGGACAGATGGTGTGCATTCTTCCGCTGGATCATCCCCTGGCGGCCCAGGAGGCCGTCGGCCTCGAGGAGCTGGCGCGGGAAAGACTGGTGCTCTACCACCGCAACATTCCGTTTGGCCAATTGGTGGCCGCGGCTTTTCAGCGGGCGGGAGTCCCCTGGCGGCCGGCGGTGGATATCGTGCGCGCCGAGCTGGCTTGCGCCCTGGTGGGCAGCGGAGCGGGCGTGGCCATCGTCGATGAGTTCTCCGTCGGCGGCAAAGGCTGGCCGGGTGTGGTCGTGCGGCCGCTGCGTCAGTCCATCCCCCTGGCCTTGAGCCTGGTGCGGTCGCGCTTCGAACGGCCCAGCCGTCATGTGCAGCGATTCGTGCGCATGCTCAAGGCACACGTGCAGCAGGTCAAGGGCTAGCCTTGCTCCCCGATCGGGCCATGCGCTATCTTCAGGGGCATGAATGCTTCTCAAATGGCCCTGAACGGGCACGAAATCCTGCACATCATCATCAACACCGGTTCCGGACGCGACGATGCCGGGCAAGTGCAAGCCCTCATCGGCGAAGCGCTGCGCGCGGCGGGCCGCCAGTACGTCATCCATCCTGTGGACGATGCCAGACGGCTGGCCGAGATCGCACGCGATGTGGTGGCGCGGGCGCGTCAGGAAGGCGGCGTGGTGGTGGCTGCCGGGGGCGATGGCACGCTCAATGCCGTGGCCGGCGCGGTGCTGGGCAGCGGCGTGCCCTTTGGCATCCTGCCCCAGGGCACGTTCAATTACTTCGGGCGTGTCTACGGCATATCCCAGGACACCGTCCAGGCCGTCCAGGCTTTGCTCAGCGCACGTCCGCAGCCGGTCCAGGTCGGGCTGGTCAACGGACGGCTCTTTCTGGTCAATGCCAGTCTGGGGCTGTACCCGCAACTGCTGGAAGACCGCGAAGCCTATAAGAATCGTTTCGGCCGGCGCCGGTGGGTCGCCTTGCTCTCCGGCCTGGTGACGCTGTGGCGTCATCGCCGCCAGCTCGACCTGACGCTGGAGTATGGCGGGCAGCGGCTGCGCACGCCCACGCTGGTCGTGGGCAACAACGCTTTGCAATTGCGGCAGGTCGGGATCGACCAGGCCGAGGCGCCGGAACAAGGCAAGCTGCTGGCCATGACGCTGCGCCCGGTGGGGACCTGGACGCTTTACGGACTGTTGCTGCGCGGGCTCATGAGCCGGCTCGGAGAGGCCGAGCAGGTCAGCAGCTTTGCCTTCGAACGCCTGACGGTGGGGCTGCGCAGCCGGCGCGTCAAGGTGGCCATGGATGGCGAGATCTGTTGGCTGGATACGCCCTTGCGCTTTGAGGTCTCGCCCCAGCCGCTCGATTTCCTGGTGCCTGCCGAAGAACACCGTCTGGAGCCGGAATGACCCGGGTCTTGCATATCTCCGATACGCATTTCGGCACGGTGCATGAGAGCACCGAACGCGCGCTGCAGGATATGGTGCAGACCACCCGGCCCGATCTGGTGCTCATCGGCGGGGATATTACGCAGCGGGCGCGCAAAGGCCAGTTCGCCGCGGCGCGCCGCTTCGTGCAAAGCCTGCAACGGCCCGTGCTGGCCGTGCCTGGCAATCACGATATTCCTCTGTTCAATCTGGCGGCGCGGCTGTTCAACCCTTACGGCAATTACCGCCAGGCGCTCGGAGTCAATCTCGAGCCGGTATTCGAAGATGACCGTCTGCTGGTCATCGGGGTCAACAGTACCCACCCCGCGCGGCGCAAGGATGGCCGGGTGAGCCCGCGGCAGGCGCAGCGGGTGGTGCAGCGTCTGCATGCGGCGCGCCCGGGGCAGTTGCGCATCGTACTGCTGCATCACCCGGTACGGGCCGTGGAAGAGAGCGATACGGCCAATCTGCTGATCGGCCGCGAATTTGCCGTGCCGGCCTGGGTGGATGCCGGCGCCGATCTCATCCTCGGCGGGCATATCCATCTGCCCTATGTCGTGCCCCTGGCCGGGCGGCTCGGGCGCGCGGCCTGGTGTGTGCAGGCGGGCACGGCGCTGTCGTGGCGTGTGCGCGGCGGGATTCCCAACTCGGTCAATCTGATCGACCGGCAGGCCGACGACAGTTGTCTGGTGCGCCGCTGGGACTTCGATGCCGGGCTGGCCCGTTTTCAGGAAGTGGCGGCCCATCCTCTGGCCTTGTCGCGGCAAGCCGCGGGCAATGTTGCGGCGGCCGTCGCGCCATGAAGGACGTCGCCGTCTGGGTCTCGGTGCACCCTTATTATTGGTTTGGCGGGCTGCCCTTGTTGGCCGCCTTGCTGGCCTGGACCTCCTGGCGGGCGCTCAGCGGGCTGGCGCCCGGGCGGCGGCGCAGCGCGCTCTATGGCGGATTCGGTCTGGTCATGGTGGCGCTGTTCGTCCTGATGGCCGCCGCGGTCAGCCTGGATGGCAGCCTGGTGGCTTTCGATGCCGCGCTCGCGCGTGCGCTCAGCCTGTCGCTATCGACCGAACTGCTCTGGTTGCTGTCGTGGTTCACCCACCTGGGGGACCGCAATTGGCTGACGGTCCTGGCCATCATCATGGTGCTGGGCCTGCTCATGCGGCAGCAGTGGGTGCTGGCCGCGGGGGCGGCGGCGGCCACGGCGGGCGGCGGGGTGCTGAACTGGACCCTCAAGCATGCTTTTCAGCGCAGCCGGCCGGATTTCTCTCATGGTTTCAGCCATGTCTCGGGGTTCAGCTTTCCGAGCGGGCACGCCTCCGCGTCGCTGGCCGTCTACGGGTTTGCCTGTTATTTGCTGTTGCGTCTGCTGCCAGCGCGCTGGCAGGGTGTCTGTGTGGCGGTGACGGCGGCGCTGATCACGGCCATCGGCCTGAGCCGGGTGCTGCTCCAAGTGCATTTCCTGAGCGACGTCGTCGCGGGGTTCGCGATCAGTGCGCTTTGGCTGGCGCTGTGCGTCACGGTGACCGAGCAGATACTGCGCCGGCGATGAGGCCGGGCAACTCGCGGGCGGTGGAAGGCCGATAGTCGGCGCCCGCGGCGCGGATGGCGTGGGCCAACTGCCGGCCCCAGTCGCCCGCGTGAGGGCAAAGATCCAGCACCTGTTTGCCGCGCAGCGTCACGGTCACGTCGCCGTCGCTGTAGCGCCGCAGGACGCGGTCGATCTCGTGCGGATCGGACAGCGCCAGCACAATGAGTCGCGATTCGCGCAGCGCCTCGGCGGGACTGCCCGCCAGTGTGGCCTGGCCCCGGAAGGCCTCGCCGCGCAGGGGATCGCGGTCGTAGACCGTGATGTCGCAGTCGGGCTGGCAGGCCAGCAACTGCCGTGCGGCGTGCGCGCCGGTATCGTTCAACCCGATGATGCTGATCGTGTCCATCATGGCGCGGGCACCGACCAGGTGCTGACGATGTGCGCCAGCGGTTCGCCGCCCTGCTCGGCGCGCAGGGTGACTTCACCCGCCGTCAGGCGCCCGACCTTCAGCAGACGGGCGTCGGCCATCACGGCGCCGGCGGGCGTTTTACGCAGAAAATTAATGGTCAGGCTGGCGGTCACCGCGCGCGGCTGGCCCGTCGCACCGACCACGGCGGCGTACATGGCCACGTCGGCCAGGCCCATCAGCATGGGGCCGGCCACGATGCCGCCCAGGCGTTGGTGGCTGGGGCTGGGCGGCAGGCGCAGCAGAGCGGTGCCGGGTCCGATTGCCTCGACCTCGATGCCCAGGACCTCTGAGAAAGGATGCTGCTCGGCGAGCAGGCGGCGAAACTCGGGCACGCTCACCCGGGCGCCGGAAGTCGTAGTGTCCATCAGGAGTGCTCCAAGGCATGGCAATAGTGTTCCAGCAGCGTTTCGGTGCGCTGGTGCAGCGATTTGACGCGCCGGGTGTGGTGCAAAAGCAGCAAACCCATCAGATAGGTAAAGACGTTCATGGCTTCGATCTGCACGCGGGCGGTGTCCCAGCCCTTGCTGGTCGCCAGGCCGGCGCCCAGTCGGTCCACCGCCTGGCGCAGCAGCGCATTGAGCGAGGCGTCGATCTCCCGGCCCAGGCCTTGAGGCTGCAAACCTCTATACAGATACAGCCCCAGGGAAAACTCGGTTTCACGCGCGGCGTAGTAGTTGAAAAAACCTTCGATGACCGCGCGGGCGGCCCGGTTGGCGGGGGCGAGCGTCAGCTGTTCATCGAGGTGGGCCAGCAGGCGCAGCAAGGAGGCGCGCAGGAGTTCGCCATAAATGGCTTCCTTGCCTTCGAAGCATGGGTAGATGGCGCCTGTCGTGCAGCCGGCCTCCTTGGCGATGGCCCGGATGGTGGTGTGCTCCAGCCCGTCGCGCGTGAAGACGCGTTCGGCCGCGTCCAGGATGATCTGGCGCCGCAAGGCGGCCAGGCGATCGGAGCGGGGCAGGGCGGCGTCGGACATGGATAGATCCAATAGCATCGTTCTTGGTTGATAACATTGTTATTCAAAAGCGGCGGCTTGACCAGACGGACCTTGATACGAGGGAAAACCGGGCGGCTTGCGCCATGGCCGCGAGCTAAGGGTAAGCCCTCGGCACAGAGCGCTAACGGGGACGGGATGTTGCAACAAGCCAACAGTGCTGCCGCCCTGCGCACCTTTTCTTCGTGTCTTCGTAGCCAGTCCCGAGGATTTTTGATGCAATAGCGTCAACTTCCCTTCGCGGAGTTAGGGGGGCGGCAGGCTGGTCGTGCGGCGTTGCTGCTCTTGTCACTCAAATCTACGGAGATTTCTTAAATGAAAAAGACTCTGCTCGCTGCCGCCCTGCTCGCTGGCTTCGCTGGCGTCGCCCAGGCAGAAACGTCGGTGACCCTGTACGGCATCATCGATACCGGTATCGGCTACAACAAGGTCAAGGGCCCCGGCTACGACGCCAGCCGCATCGGCATGATCAACGGCGTGCAGAACGGCTCCCGTTGGGGCCTGCGTGGCACGGAAGATCTGGGTGACGGCCTGCAAGCTGTTTTCCAACTGGAATCGGGCTTCGATTCGGGTAACGGCCAATCGGCTCAAGGCAGCCGTCTGTTCGGTCGTCAAGCCACCATCGGTCTGCAAAGCAACAGCTGGGGCCGTCTGGACTTCGGTCGCCAAACCAACATCGCTTCGAAGTACTTCGGTTCGATCGATCCGTTCGGCGCTGGTTTCGGCCAAGCCAACATCGGTGTTGGCCTGAGCTCGACCAACACGGTCCGCTACGACAACATGGTCATGTACCAAACCCCGTCGTTCAGTGGTTTCCAAGTTGGCGCCGGCTACTCGTTCTCGGCTGATGACACCAAGGACGGTCGTATCAACCCGACCACCGGTGCCACGACGACCTCGCAAACCGGCTTCGCCACCGCTGACAACACCCGCGCCATCACCGCTGGTGTGCGCTACGTCAACGGCCCGCTGCAAGTCGCTTTCTCGTACGACCAGCTCAACGCTTCGAACAAGCTGAACTCGGCTGCTCGTGACGCTACCCCGCGTGCTTACGTTGTTGGCGGCGCTTACGACTTCGAAGTCGTCAAGCTCTCGCTGGCCTACGGCCGCACGACCGACGGCTGGTTCGCTGGCCAAGGCCTGCCGACCGGCGTGTCCGCTTCGGGTCTGAGCAGCAACGTGTTCGCCGACGGCTTCAAGTCGAACTCCTACCTGGTTGGCCTGTCGGCCCCGATCGGTGGCGCCAGCCAACTGTTCGGTTCCTGGCAAATGGTTGACCCCAGCAACAAGAAGTTGACTGGCGGCGACGAGACCATGAACGTGTTCTCGCTGGGCTACACCTACGACCTGTCCAAGCGCACCAACCTGTACGCTTACGGTTCGTACGCCAAAGACTACGCCTTCGTGGACGGCGTCAAGTCGACCGCTGTCGGCGTGGGCCTGCGTCACCGCTTCTAATTGCCTGCGGGGTTCGCGCCCCGTTTGCGATTATCAAGCAGCAACGGACGGGACTTTGTCCCGTCTGTCAAAAAGCCACCCTCGGGTGGCTTTTTGCCTGATTGGAATACTCTATTCCACCGATAGAGTTCAGCCGGAAGTAACCGCGCAAATGCTACAATCTGAAGGTTTGCGCATTTGACGGACGCCCTGAATGAACTTGCAACAGTATTTTCCCGTCCTGCTGTTTATCGCCGTGGCCACGCTGATTGGCTTCGCGCTGATCACGGCAGGCTCTCTCCTGGGGCCGCGGCGTCCTTACGCCGAGAAGCTCTCCCCGTATGAGTGCGGTTTCGAGGCGTTTGAAGACGCTCGTATGAAGTTTGATGTGCGCTATTACTTGGTCGCCATTCTCTTCATCCTGTTTGATCTGGAAATTGCCTTTCTGTTTCCGTGGGCCATCGCCCAAGGGACGGTCGGCCTCGTAGGCTTCTGGACGGTAATGGTATTCCTCGCCGTGCTGACGGTCGGTTTCATCTACGAATGGAAGAAAGGCGCGCTGGATTGGGAGTAATGCTCTCCAGGCACGCTAGCAGAGACGAATATGGCTATTGACGGCATTCTTAAGCAAGGTTTTATCACCACCAGCGCCGATAAGTTCATCAACTGGGCAAAAACCGGTTCGATGTGGCCCATGACCTTTGGTCTGGCCTGCTGCGCGGTGGAAATGATGCATGCGGGTGCGGCCCGTTATGACCTTGACCAATTTGGGATCATTTTCCGCCCCAGCCCGCGGCAATCCGATCTGATGATCGTGGCCGGCACGCTGTGCAACAAAATGGGCCCGGCGCTGCGCAAGGTTTACGACCAGATGCCGGAGCCGCGTTGGGTGGTTTCCATGGGCTCCTGTGCCAACGGTGGCGGCTACTACCACTACTCATATTCGGTAGTGCGTGGCTGTGACCGCATTGTGCCGGTTGACGTCTACGTCCCCGGGTGCCCTCCCACGGCCGAGGCGCTGGTCTATGGTCTGCTGCAAATGCAGAACAAGATCCGCCTGACCAACACGATCGCGCGCTAAGCCTCAGCGCGGATGCGCCATCGGCGCGGTTCCGTGCGGCATAGCAGTACCGGTTTACCAATGCGTAAAAGATGATGACCAGGCTCGAAACCCTGAAAAACAACCTGCAGGCCACACTCGGCCAGGATATCGCCTTGATCGAAGATCTGGGCGAGCTGACGCTGGAAGTGCCGGCCGAACAATGGCTCACGGTATGCAACAAGCTGCGCACCGATGCCGGCCTGCGGTTTGAAAGCTGTATCGACCTCTGTGGCATGGATTACCTGACCTGGGGCAACGGCAGTCGCGCCCAGCAGCTCGAAGAGCAGGGCGGCGCCACGCGCGGCCGCTTTGCCGTCGTGATCCATCTGCTGTCGATCGAACACAACTGGCGCTTGCGCGTGCGCACCTTCGCCGCCGACGACGAGTTCCCCATCGTGGCCTCGCTGCTCGAGTGCTGGCCCGGTGTGAACTGGTACGAACGCGAGGCCTTCGATCTGTATGGCATCGTCTTCGAGGGGCATCCGGATCTGCGCCGCATCCTGACCGATTACGGCTTCATCGGTCATCCTTTCCGCAAAGACTTCCCGCTTTCGGGCACCGTGGAAATGCGCTACGACCCCGAGCAAAAGCGCGTCATTTACCAGCCGGTCACCATCGATCCGCGTGAAATCACTCCGCGCGTCGTGCGTGAGGATTCTTACGGCATGGGGCGTTAATCATGGCAGAAATCAAGAACTACACGCTCAACTTCGGTCCGCAACACCCGGCCGCGCACGGTGTGCTGCGCCTGGTGCTCGAACTCGACGGCGAAGTGATTCAGCGCGCCGATCCGCACATCGGCCTGCTGCACCGTGCCACCGAAAAGCTGGCCGAACACAAGACCTTCATCCAGGCGCTGCCCTATATGGACCGCCTGGACTATGTGTCCATGATGTGCAATGAGCACGCCTACGTCATGGCCATCGAAAAGATGCTGGGCATCGAGGCGCCGCTGCGTGCGCAATACATCCGTGTGATGTTCGATGAAATCACCCGCATCCTGAATCACCTGATGTCGCTGGGTTCGCACGCGCTGGACGTGGGCGCGATGGCGGTGTTTCTGTACGCCTTCCGCGAACGTGAAGATCTGATGGACTGCTACGAGGCGGTGTCGGGCGCGCGCATGCACGCGGCCTACTACCGTCCGGGCGGCGTGTATCGCGATCTGCCGGACACCATGTCGCAGTACGGCGAGAGCAGCAAGTACCGCAGCGACAAAGAACTGCGCCTCATGAACGACGCGCGTTCGGGTTCGCTGCTGGACTTCATCGAAGATTTCACCAATCGTTTCCCGGCCTGTGTCGACGAGTACGAGACGCTGCTGACCGATAACCGTATCTGGAAGCAGCGTCTGGTGGGCATCGGCGTGGTCGACCCTGATCGCGCCAAGGCGCTGGGCTTTACCGGCCCGATGCTGCGGGGTTCGGGCGTGGCCTGGGACCTGCGCAAGACCCAGCCTTACGAAGTCTACGATCTGATGGACTTCGATGTGCCGGTCGGCGTCAACGGCGATTGCTACGACCGATATCTGGTCCGCGTTGCCGAGCTGCGTGAAAGCAACCGCATCATCCGCCAGTGCGTGGAGTGGCTGCGCAACAACCCGGGTCCGGTCATGATCGAGAACCACAAGGTTGCACCGCCCAAGCGCGCAGAGATGAAGAGCAACATGGAGGAGCTGATCCACCATTTCAAGCTCTTCACTGAAGGCTTCCACGTTCCTCCGGGCGAAGCTTATGGCGCGGTGGAGCATCCCAAGGGCGAATTCGGCATCTATCTGGTGTCCGACGGCGCCAACAAACCTTACCGTCTGAAGATTCGGGCGCCCGGTTTTGCCCACCTGCAGTCGTTGGATGAAATGTCGCGCGGCCACATGATCGCCGACGCCGTCACCATCATCGGCACGCAGGACATCGTTTTCGGCGAAATCGACCGCTGATTCATCAGTCTAGAGCGCCCGCATAAATCCGGATTCAAACTATGCTGCTTTCCGCACAGGCCTACCAGAAGATCGACCGCGAACTCGCGAAGTTCCCGGCCGACCAACGGCAGTCGGCCATCATGGCTTCGCTTGCCATCGCGCAAGAAGAGAAGGGCTGGTTGCCTGCTGAAATCATTGAAGACGTGGCCAATTACATTGGCGTGCCGCCCATCGCGGTCCAGGAAGTCGCCACGTTCTACAACATGTTCGACGTCAAGCCCGTCGGCACCCACAAGATCTCTGTCTGCACCAATTTGCCCTGTGCCTTGCGCGACGGCGAAAAGGCCGCCGACTACCTCAAGCGCAAGCTTGGCGTGAATTTCCGCGAGACCACGGCCGACGGCCAGTTCACTCTCGTCGAGGGCGAATGCATGGGCGCCTGCGGCGACTCGCCGGTGCTGATCGTCAATAACAAGCACATGTGCGTACGCATGTCAGAGCAGAAGCTTGACGCCCTGATCGATGGCCTGAAGTCGCAAGGAGAATCGGCATGAACGCGCCGGAATTGTTCAAGCAACTGGGTACCGGCCTGACGGTCGATCCCGGCGCCGATCTGTCGACTTCGATGATCTTCCACGGCCGCCACCTGGGCCCGCAGATCCTCGACGGTCTCGATGGCGCGAACTGGCATCTGGAAGATTACGTCAAGCGTGGCGGTTACGAAGCCCTGCGCAAGATCCTGACCACCGGCATGAAGCCGGAGGACGTCATTGCCGAGGTCAAGGCCTCGGGTCTGCGCGGCCGGGGCGGTGCGGGCTTCCCCACCGGCCTGAAGTGGAGCTTCATGCCGCGCGCCTTCCCGGGCCAGAAGTACCTGGTCTGCAATTCGGACGAAGGCGAGCCGGGCACGTTCAAGGATCGTGACATCCTGCGTTTTAACCCGCATATCGTGATCGAGGGCATGGCGATTGCCGCTTTCGCCATGGGTATCAGCGTGGGTTACAACTATATCCACGGCGAAATCTTCGAAGTGTACGAACGCTTCGAAGCCGCGCTCGAAGAGGCGCGCGCCGCCGGCTTTCTTGGCGACAAGCTGCTGGGTTCGGATTTCAGCTTCCAGCTGCATGCCTTCCACGGCTACGGCGCCTATATCTGCGGTGAGGAAACGGCCCTGCTCGAATCGCTGGAAGGCAAGAAAGGCCAGCCGCGCTTCAAGCCGCCTTTCCCGGCCAGCTTCGGTCTGTACGGCAAGCCCACGACCATCAACAACACCGAAACCTTCGCGGCGGTGCCCTGGATCATCCGCAATGGCGGCCAGGCCTACCTCGAGGTCGGCAAGCCCAACAACGGCGGCACCAAGATCTTCTCGATCACCGGCGACGTCGAGCGGCCGGGCAACTACGAGATCCCCATGGGCACGCCGTTCTCCAAGCTGCTGGAGCTGGCGGGCGGCATGCGCGGCGGCAAGAAGCTCAAGGCGGTGATTCCGGGCGGATCCAGCGCGCCGGTGCTGCCTGCCGACATCATCATGGAATGCACGATGGACTATGACTCCATCGCCAAGGCCGGCTCCATGCTGGGTTCGGGCGCGGTCATCGTCATGGACGAAACCCGTTGCATGGTGAAGTCGCTGCTGCGTCTGTCGTACTTCTATTTCGAAGAAAGCTGCGGTCAATGCACGCCTTGCCGTGAAGGCACGGGCTGGCTCTACCGCATGGTGCACCGTATCGAGACCGGCCATGGCCGTCCGGAAGACCTGGACATGCTCGACAACGTTGCCAGCAATATCATGGGCCGCACCATTTGCGCCCTGGGCGATGCTGCCGCCATGCCGGTGCGCGGCTTCATCAAGCATTTTCGCGACGAATTCGCGCACCACATCGAGCACAAGTCTTGTGTGGTCCCGCAATATCTGTAGGTCTCAGGAACAGCAATGGTTGAACTAACCGTCGACGGCAATAAAGTCGAAGTGCCCGAGGGCAGCATGGTGATGCATGCGGCCCAGAAGATCGGGCTTTACGTGCCGCATTTCTGCTACCACAAGAAACTGTCCATCGCGGCCAACTGCCGCATGTGCCTGGTTGAAGTGGAAAAAGCGCCCAAGGCGCTGCCGGCCTGCGCCACCCCCGTGACCAATGGCATGGTGGTGCACACCTGCTCCGAGAAGGCCAAGGCCGCCCAGAAATCGGTCATGGAATTCCTTCTCATCAATCACCCGCTTGACTGCCCGATCTGTGATCAGGGCGGCGAGTGCCAGTTGCAGGATCTGGCCGTGGGCTACGGTGGCTCTTCCTCGCGTTATCACGAGGAAAAGCGCGTGGTCTTCCACAAGGATCTGGGCCCGCTGGTCTCGGCCGAGGAAATGTCGCGCTGCATTCACTGCACCCGCTGCGTGCGTTTCGGTCAGGAAATCGGCGGCATGATGGAACTGGGCATGCTCAATCGTGGCGAGCATTCCGAGATCACCTCTTTCGTCGGCCGGTCGATCGAGTCCGAGTTGTCGGGCAATATGATCGATATCTGTCCGGTCGGCGCGCTGACATCCAAGCCGTTCCGCTACAGCGCCCGTACCTGGGAACTCGCCCGCCGCCGTTCCGTCAGCCCGCACGACAGCGTCGGTGCCAACCTGGTCGTCCAGGTCAAGGGCGACCGTGTGCTGCGTGTGGTGCCCTTCGAGAACGAAGATGTCAACGAGTGCTGGATCAGCGATCGTGACCGCTTCTCCTATGAAGGCCTGAACGTCGAAGATCGTCTGGCCGCGCCGATGATTCGTGGCACCGATGGCCAGTGGCAGGAAGCCTCCTGGGCCGATGCGCTGCAGGCCGTCGCGCAAGGGCTGTCGCGGGTGCGCGAAAGCGCCGGCGCCGGCCAGATCGGCGCGCTGGCGACCGAGTACGCCACCACCGAAGAGTTCTCCCTGCTGGCGCGCCTGACGCGTGCCCTGGGTTCGGAGAACATCGATTTCCGCCTGCGCCAGACCGATGCCGCTTTCGACGCCGCCCTGTCGGGCGCGCCGTGGCTGGGCATGCCGATCGCCGAACTCGACAATCTGGATCGTGTGCTGGTGGTGGGTTCCTTCCTGCGCAAGGACCATCCTCTGATGGCGCAGCGCCTGCGTCAGGCCGTCAAGCGCGGCACGCAAGTGCTGCTGCTCGACAGCGCCGCGGACGATCCCTTGCTGCCGGTGGCCGCCCGCCTGACGGTCGCGCCCTCCGAGCTGGCCCGTGGCTTGGCCGAAGTGGTCGTGGCCCTGGCTCAGGCCAAGCAGCTCGCCGTGCCGGCTGAATTCGCCGCGCTCACGCCGGGCGAAGAGGCCAAGCGCATTGCCGCCAGCCTCGCCTCGGGCAGCAATGCTGCCGTGCTGCTGGGCAATCTGGCCGTGGCCGCGCCCAACGCCGCCACGCTGGCCGCCAATGCGCGCGCCATCGCCGAGCTGGCCGGTGCCAAGTTTGGTTTCCTGACGGCAGGCGGCAATACGGTGGGCGGCTATCTGGCCGGCGCCGTGCCGGGCCGGGGCGGAAAAACGGCCGCGCAGATGCTGGCCGAACCGCTCAAAGCCTACGTCGTGCTGCACGCCGAGCCGACGCTCGACGCCGACAACGGTCCCCAGGCGCTTGCCGCGCTGCGCGGGGCGCAGTTCGCCGTGGCCCTGACTTCCTATCGTTCTTCAGCCGAAGAATGGGCCGATGTCATGCTGCCCGTGGCGCCGTTTACCGAAACCTCGGGCACCTTCGTCAACGCCGCCGGCGTGGCGCAGAGCTTCAAGGGCACGGTCGCGCCGCATGGCCAATCGCGTCCGGCCTGGAAGGTTCTGCGTGTGTTGGGCAATGTGCTGCACCTGGCCGGTTTCGAGGACGAAACCTCCGAAGCGGTGCGCGACGCAGCGCTGGCCGGTGGCATCGAAGGCCGCCTGTCCAACGACATCAACGCCGCGCTCGGCGTGGGCCAACCCGCCGGTGCGCTCGAGCGCCTGGCCGATGTGCCCATCTACCGCAGCGATGCGATGGTGCGCCGTTCGGCGCCCTTGCAAGCGCACGCGGCTTCGCGCGCGCCCAAGGCCCGCATGAACGCCCGCACGCTGGCCGCCCTGGGCCTGGAAGCCGGCGCCAAGGTGCGCGTGTCTTCCGCGCAGGGCGCCGTCGAGTTGGAGGCCGCGCTGGATCAGGCCGTGGCCGATAACGCCGTGCGTGTGGCCGCCGCCTTTGCGCAAACTGCCGCCCTGGGCGGTGCCTTCGGTCAAATCAGCGTGGAGCGTGCCTGATGGAATGGCTCAATGTTCTTGAAAGCCAGGGTCAGGCATTGCTCGGTCCGACGGCTTGGTTGGTGATCTGGACGATCATCAAGATCGTCTGCATCGCAGTGCCCATCATTCTTTGCGTGGCCTATCTCACTTACTGGGAACGCAAGATGATCGGCTGGATGCACGTGCGTCTTGGGCCCACCCGCGTGGGTTTCAAGGGGTTGCTGCAGCCGTTTGCCGACGTCTTCAAGTTGCTCACCAAAGAAGTGGTGGTGCCGTCCGAGGCCAACAAAATCCTGTTCATCGTCGCGCCGGTCGTGACGCTGATGCCGGCGCTGGCCGCCTGGGCGGTGGTTCCCTTCGGTCCTGAAACTGTGCTGGCCAACGTCAACGCCGGCCTGCTCTACATCATGGCCATCACCTCGATCGGGGTGTACGGCGTGATCGTGGCCGGCTGGGCGTCCAACTCCAAGTACGCCTTCCTGGGCGCCTTGCGGGCCTCGGCGCAGATGGTGTCGTACGAGCTGGCCATCGGTTTCGTGCTGGTGACGGTCCTGCTGGTGTCCGGCAGCCTGAACATGAACGAGATCGTCATGGGGCAGGGACGCGGCTGGTTCGCCGGCCATGGCCTGACCTTCCTGTCGTGGAACTGGTTGCCGCTGCTGCCCTTGTTCGTCATCTACGTGATCTCGGCGGTTGCGGAAACCAACCGCCACCCGTTCGACGTGGTTGAAGGCGAATCGGAAATCGTGGCCGGCCACATGGTCGAGTACTCGGGCATGGCCTTCGCCCTGTTCTTCCTGGGCGAGTACGCCAACATGATTCTGCTGTCGGCGATGGCGTCGATCATGTTCCTCGGCGGCTGGATGGCGCCGATCGACATGGCCCCGTTCACGTGGGTGCCGGGTTGGCTCTGGTTGGGCATCAAGACTTTCTTCGTGGTGTCGCTGTTCATTTGGTTCCGCGCGTCGTTCCCGCGTTACCGCTATGACCAGATCATGCGTTTGGGCTGGAAGATCTTCATCCCGCTGACCGGCGTGTGGCTGGTCGTCGTCGCGGTCTGGATGCAGACGCCCTGGAACATTTGGCGCTAAGGCGCCGGATCGAGGCTGGATATGGAAGCGATCAAGGATTTTTTCGGCAGCCTGCTGCTGACCGAGTTGTTCAAGGGTATGCGCCTGACAGGCAAGTACTTTTTCAAGCGCAAGATGACCTTGCGCTATCCCATGGAGAAGACGCCGGCGTCGCCGCGTTTCCGGGGGCTGCATGCGTTGCGCCGCTATCCCAACGGGGAAGAGCGTTGCATCGCCTGCAAACTCTGTGAAGCCGTCTGCCCGGCGCTGGCCATCACGATCGAGTCGGATCAACGCGAGGACGGCACGCGCCGCACCACGCGCTACGACATCGATCTGACCAAGTGCATCTTCTGCGGCTTCTGTGAGGAAAGCTGCCCGGTGGACTCCATCGTGGAAACGCATATTCACGAGTACCACGGCGAAAAGCGCGGTGATCTGTACTTCACCAAAGACATGCTGCTCGCCGTCGGCGACCGCTACGAAGCCGAAATCGCCCAACGCCGGGCCGAAGACGCGCCTTACCGTTGATCGCCAGGGTCTGATCCATGACTTTTACTTCTGTCCTGTTCTACTTACTGGCTTTCGTCCTGGTGGTGGCCGCTTTCCGCGTCATCACCGCGCGTAGCCCCGTGACCGCCGTCCTGCACCTGATCCTGGCCTTCGCGAATGCGGCCATGCTCTGGATGCTGCTAGGCGCGGAGTTCCTGGCCCTGTTGCTGGTGCTGGTCTATGTCGGCGCCGTGATGGTGCTCTTCCTGTTCGTCGTGATGATGCTCGATATCCGTATCGATCACCTGCGCCGCGGCCTGAAGACGTATCTGCCGCTGGGCCTGGTCATCGGCTTGATCCTGGTGCTGGAAATGGGCTTCGTGCTCTTTACCACCTGGGGCGATGCCGGTCCGCAGGTCGCCATGGCGGGTGACTACAACAATGCCCGCGCGC
Organism: Bordetella genomosp. 12; assembly: GCF_002261355.1. Classification (GTDB taxonomy): domain Bacteria; phylum Pseudomonadota; class Gammaproteobacteria; order Burkholderiales; family Burkholderiaceae_B; genus Bordetella. The sequence continues at coordinate 139,054 of NZ_NEVU01000002.1, forward strand.
TGGGCGAAGCCATGTACACGCAGTATGTGTTCGGCGTCGAAGTCGGTGCCGCGCTGTTGCTGGTCGGTATGGTCGCGGCCATTGCCCTGACCCTGCGCCGCCGTCGCGACGCCAAGTACAACGATCCGGTTGCCGCCGTGCGCGTGCGGGCCAAGGACCGCTTCCGCCTGGTCAAGATGACGGCCCAGAGCGAGCGCGCCCAAGGCCAGGCTGCCGCCGAGCAAGGAGAAAAACAATGACCATCACCCTGGCCCATTACCTGATTCTCGGGGCGATCCTGTTCGCCATCGGCATCTTCGGCATTTTCCTGAACCGCCGCAATCTGATCATTCTGCTGATGTCCATCGAGCTGGTGCTCCTGGCCGTCAACATGAACTTCGTGGCGTTTTCGAGCTGGTTCGGCGACACGGCCGGCCAGGTGTTCGTGTTCTTCATCCTGACCGTGGCTGCCGCTGAAGCCGCCATCGGCCTGGCGATTCTGGTGCTGTTGTTCCGCAACCTGAACACGATCAACGTTGACGAACTCGATCGCCTGAAGGGCTGACGGGGTATTGGAAGAAAATGTCTAGCTCACCCAATCTCTATTTGCTTATCGCGTTGGCCCCGCTGGCCGGCGCGATCCTGGCCGGCCTGTTCGGCACAGGGTTCCTGGGCCGTCCTATCGGACGCCGCGGGGCGCATTGCATCACCATTCTGTTCGTGGCGATTTCCGCCATCGGTTCGTTGTTCGTGCTGCGTGATGTGCTCAACGGCCACACCTTCGACGGCGCGGTCTACACCTGGACGCTGATCGGTCACACCAAGCTCGAAATCGGCTTTCTGATCGATTCGCTGTCGGCCATGATGATGGTCGTGGTGACGTCGGTGTCGCTGATGGTGCACATCTACACCATTGGCTACATGGCCGACGATCCCGGCTACCAGCGCTTCTTCGCCTACATCTCCTTGTTCACCTTCTCCATGCTGATGCTGGTGATGTCGAACAATATGGTGCAGTTGTTCTTCGGCTGGGAAGCCGTGGGTCTGGTGTCGTATCTGCTGATCGGCTTCTGGTATACCCGCCCGACGGCCATCTTCGCCAATATGAAAGCCTTCCTGATCAACCGGGTGGGCGACTTCGGCTTCGTGCTCGGCATCGGCCTGCTGTTCGCTTACGCGGGCACCATGCATTACGGCGAGGTGTTCGCCCAGGCCGACAAGCTGGCTGCCCTGAAGCTGCCGGGCAGCGACTGGATGCTCCTGACCGTGGCCTGCATCTGCTTGTTCATCGGCGCCATGGGTAAATCGGCCCAGGTGCCGCTGCATGCCTGGCTGCCGGACTCGATGGAAGGCCCGACCCCGATCTCGGCCCTGATCCACGCCGCCACCATGGTGACGGCCGGGATTTTCATGGTTGCCCGGTTTTCGCCCTTGTTCGAGCTGTCGAACGTGGCGCTGTCCTTCATCATCGTCATCGGTGCCATCGGCGCGCTCTTTCTGGGCATCCTGGGCATCATCCAGAACGACATCAAACGCGTGGTGGCGTATTCCACGCTGTCGCAGCTGGGCTACATGACGGTGGCACTGGGCGCCTCGGCCTACTCGGTGGCGATCTTCCACCTCATGACCCATGCCTTCTTCAAGGCGCTGCTGTTCCTGGGCGCGGGCTCGGTGATCATCGGCATGCATCACGATCAGGACATCCGCCATATGGGCGGCCTGCGCAAGTACATGCCCATCACCTGGATCACCTTCCTGCTGGGTACGCTGGCCCTGGTCGGCACGCCGTTCTTCTCGGGTTTCTATTCCAAGGAACAGATCATCGAGGCGGCGGGTGCGGCCAATGTCTGGGGCGCGAGTTTTGCGTACTACGCCACCATGACCGGCGTGTTCATCACCTCGCTGTACTCCTTCCGCGTCTACTTCCTCGTCTTCCACGGCAAGGAACGCTTCCCGACGCATGATGATCACGGTCATGACGCTCACGCGGCGCACGGCCATGACGATCACGGTCACGATGACCATCATCATGGCGGCACGCCGCATGAATCGCCCTGGGTGGTCACGCTGCCGCTGGTGCTGTTGGCCATCCCGTCGGTCATCATCGGCGCGCTGGTGGTCGACCCCATGCTCTTTGGCAAGTTCTTCGATGGCGTGATCACGGTGTTGCCGCAGCATCCGGCCATGCATGAATTGCGCGAAGAGTGGCACGGCTGGGTGGCTTTCGGCCTGCATGCGTTCCAGACCCTGCCGTTCTGGCTGGTGGTGGCTGGCGCCGTCATCGCCTGGTACTGCTATCTGATCAACCCCAAGGTGCCGGCCAAGATTCAGGCCAGCCTCTCGGGCGTGAACAAGGTGCTGGAGAACAAGTATTACGTGGACTGGGTCAACGAGCAGATCATCGCTCGCGGTGCGCGCTGCCTCGGCCGTGGCCTGTGGCAGACCGGTGACCGGGGCCTGATCGACGGCCTGCTGGTCAACGGCAGTGCCCGCGTGGTGGGCTGGGTGGCTGCGGTCAGCCGCCACCTCCAGTCGGGCTACATCTATCACTACGCGTTCGCGATGATCATCGGCATCATGGCGCTGGTGACTTTCTTTGTGCTGATTCCCCAATGATGGCAAGCGAGATGGCATCCAACAATTTCCCCTGGCTTACGCTTGCGATCTTTGTTCCGATCGTATTCGGTCTGCTGGTGCTGGCGGTGGGCCGTGACGACCGTCCCTGCCTGACGCGGGGGCTGTCGCTGATCGGCGCGGTCGCTGGCTTCCTGGTCACCATTCCCCTGTACACCGGTTTCGACAAAACCACTGCCGCAATGCAGTTCGTCGAGAAGGCGTCCTGGATCGAAGCGTTCAACGTCAATTACCACCTCGGCGTTGACGGCATTTCCGTCTGGTTCGTGCTGCTGACCGCCTTCGTCACCATCATCGTGGTGGCGGCGGGCTGGGAGGTCATCACCAACCGCGTGTCGCAGTACATGGCGGCCTTTCTGATCCTGTCGGGTCTGATGGTTGGCGTGTTCTCGGCGCTGGACGGCTTGCTGTTTTACGTGTTTTTCGAAGCCACGCTGATCCCGATGTACATCATCGTCGGGGTATGGGGCGGACCGAATCGCGTGTACGCGGCCTTCAAGTTCTTCCTCTACACGCTGATGGGTTCGCTGCTGACGCTGGTGGCGTTCGTCTACCTGTGGCATGCCTCGGGGGGTTCCTTCGACATCCTGACCTGGCAGCAGACCAAGCTCGGTTATACGCCGCAGATCCTGATCTTCGTCGCCTTGCTGGCCGCCTTTGCCGTCAAGGTGCCGATGTGGCCGGTGCATACCTGGCTGCCCGACGCGCACGTCGAGGCCCCCACGGGCGGCTCGGTGGTGCTGGCGGCCATCATGCTCAAGCTGGGCGCCTATGGTTTCCTGCGCTTCTCGCTGCCCATCGCGCCCGATGCCTCGCATAGCCTGGCCGGCATGATGATCACGCTGTCGCTGATCGCCGTGATCTACATCGGCCTGGTCGCCATCGTCCAGGAAGACATGAAGAAGCTGGTGGCTTATTCGTCGGTGGCCCACATGGGCTTCGTGACCTTGGGCTTCTTTGTCTTCAACACGGCCGGCGTCGAAGGCGCCATCGTGCAGATGATTTCCCACGGTTTCGTCTCCGGCGCGATGTTCCTGTGTATCGGCGTGCTTTACGACCGTATGCACAGCCGCCGCATCGCCGATTACGGTGGCGTGGTCAATGTCATGCCGCGTTTCGCGACTTTCTTCGTGCTCTTTTCGATGGCCAACAGCGGCCTGCCGGCCACCAGTGGCTTCGTCGGCGAGTTCATGGTCATCATGGGCGCGGTCGAGCACAACTTCTGGGTCGGCCTGCTGGCAGCCACGGCCCTGATTCTGGGAGCTTCCTACTCGCTGTGGATGGTCAAGCGCGTGGTCTTCGGTGACATCACCAATGAGCATGTTCGCGAAATGTCCGACCTGAACCGCCGCGAGTTCTGGATTCTCGGTGTCATGGCGATCGCCGTGTTGTACATGGGGATCTATCCCAAGCCCTTTACCGATGTCATGCATGTGTCGGTGGAGGCCCTGCTGCAACACGTGGCCGTCTCGAAACTGTAAGACTAGACAATGATGCAATCCCACATCGATTTCGCTTTGGCCACACCAGAGATCCTGCTGCTGGTGCTGGCGCTGGCCGTGTTGCTCGTCGACGCGGTAAGCACCCATCCGGAACGCAAGACCACTTACGTGCTGACCTTGTGTACGCTGGCCGTCCTGACGGTGGTCTCCCTGGTTCAATGGAAGAACGGTGTCAGCGGCAAAACCTTCAATGGCATGTATGTCACGGATGCCTTTTCGCATCTGCTGAAGATCACCTCGTACATCGCGGTGGCCGTCACGCTGATTTACGGCCGGCTCTACGCCCAGGCTCGTGACATGCTGCGTGGCGGGGAGCTCTACGTTCTGACCCTGATGGCGCTGTTGGGCCAGATGGTCATGATCTCCTCGGGCAATCTGATCTCCATCTATCTTGGCCTGGAGCTCATGTCTCTGGCCCTGTATGCCCTGATCGCGTTGCGTCGTGACGACGCCGTGGCCACCGAAGCCGCCATGAAGTACTTCGTGCTGGGTGCCTTGGCGTCGGGTTTCCTGCTCTATGGCATGTCCATGGTGTATGGCGCCACCGGCCACCTCGATCTGGCCGAGATCGCCCGCGTCATCAGCGCCGGCCAGGCGCAGGCGCTGCCGCTGGTGTTCGGCATCGTGTTCCTGGTTGCCGGTCTGGCGTTCAAGCTGGGCGCCGTGCCTTTCCATATGTGGGTGCCGGATGTCTATCAAGGTTCGCCCACGGCCGTGACCCTGATCCTGGGTGGTGCCCCCAAGCTGGCCGCTTTCGCCATCACGATGCGCCTGCTGGTCGATGGCCTGCACGGCCTGGCCGCGGACTGGCAGCCCATGCTCATGATTCTTGCGGTGCTGTCGCTGGCGATCGGTAATCTGACGGCCATCGCCCAGACGAACTTCAAGCGCATGCTGGCCTATTCCACCATTTCGCACATGGGCTTCGTGCTCCTGGGCCTGATGGCCGGTGTGGTCGACGGCAAGCCGGATGCGGCTTCGGCGGCCTACGGCGCGTCGCTGTTCTACATGATCACCTATGTGCTGACCACGCTGGCCAGCTTCGGTATCGTGCTGCTGCTGTCGCGTCAGGGCTTCGAATGCGAAAGCATCGATGATCTGAAGGGCCTGAACCGCCGCAGCCCGTGGCATGCGCTCATCGTGCTGCTGCTGATGTTCTCCTTGGCCGGTATTCCGCCGCTGGTGGGCTTTTACGCCAAGCTGGCGATTCTGCAGGCTGTCGTCGAGTCGGGCCATGTCGCCCTGGCCGTCATCGCCGTGCTGTTTTCGCTGATCGGTGCCTTCTACTACCTGCGCGTGGTCAAGGTCGTTTACTTCGACGAGCCCGTGGGCGAAGCCGCTCCGGTGACGGGCACCTGCCTGCAACGCGGTGTGTTGTCGGTCAACGGCGCGCTAATCCTCATCCTGGGCATCCTGCCGGGTGGCCTGATGGCCCTGTGCGTGCAGGTCATCAGGAGCTCGCTGGGCGGTTGATCCCCCCGTGAGTCAGACCCTGGCCGTCTGGTTGCTGATCGCGCTGGCTTTTGTCAGCGCGAATCTGCCCTTCCTGACGGACAGGGTTTTTGCCGTCTGGGCGCGCAAGAACGGCAAACCGGTGGCGTTGCGCTTGCTGGAGTTGCTGGTTTACTACCTGATCGTCGGCCTGGCGGGCCAGGCCTTCGAGTCGGCCTTGGGCAATCCCTTTGCTCAGACTTGGGAGTTCTACGCCATTACCTTGAGCCTGTATGTGGTATTGGCGTTTCCGGGCTTCGTCTATCGTTATCTGTATCAACGCAGGCGCGGGCGCCCAGCGTGACAAAGCCTCCCAGCGGGAGGCTTTTGTTTTATTGCATCAGCCGGCGTGGCCGCGCGCTGCGGCGGCGCCGCCTCAACCCTCGAACCAGTTCAGAACGCCGTCCAGGCCGCTGACGCTCAGTGCGTAAGGCGTTTGTTGCCGCACGATGGGCTTGGCGTGATAGGCGACCGCATAGCGGGCACGGGCCAGCATGAGCAGATCATTGGCCCCGTCACCCAGTGCGATGGTCTGGTCGGCGCTGGCGCCATGCTCACGGGCGAAGGCCTCCAGGTGGCGTGCCTTGGCCGCGCCGTCGAGGATATCGCCCTGCACGCGGCCCGTGAGCTTGCCTTCGGCGTCGATTTCCAGCGTATTGGCGTGAGCGCTGTCGAGCTTGAGCCGGGCGCGCAGCCGTTCGGTAAAAAACGTGAAGCCGCCGGACACCAGCAGTGTCTTGATGCCGGCCGCCTGAACGGAGGTAAGCAGTTGCTCCGCGCCAGGATTCAGCCGGAGTTTTTCTTCGTAGACCCGCTCGAGCACCGTGGCCGGCGTGCCTTGCAGCAGCGCGACCCGCCGGCGCAGGCTTTCGGAGAAGTCCTTGATCTCGCCACGCATGGCCGCCTCGGTGATCTGCGCCACTTGTTCGCCTACCCCCGCGCACGCCGCGATCTCGTCGATGCATTCGATATTGATCAGGGTGGAGTCCATGTCCATGGCCAGCACCTTGCAACTGGCGAGCTTGAGCCCGGCCGGCACAAAGGCGGTATCGACGGCGTGGCGTTCGGCCCACTCGCGGACTTCCGCGCGCGTATCGTCGTCGGCGGCCACATTGAGCAGCCGCGCAGCGGTGGTGGTGATGCGCGCGATGCCTTCGGCGCGGGCCAGGGCCGCCAACTGCTCGGCATGATGGGCAGTAAGGCCCGGCGACTGAATGATGAGATGGGTGCTCATGGGTAGGTGCGTGAGGATGGGCGGGTTATTTTAACGAGCGCAGTACGGCGCGCACGGCGTCGGCGCGCGCGGCGGTTTGCGGCGCGGTGATCTCGATGCGCAGTTTGTCCTGGCCGGACAGTTTGATGTGCCGCTGCTTTTGCACCAGTTCGATGATACGCAGGGGATCGACCGCGGCCTTGGGGCCAAACTGCAGCAGCGCCTGGGTTTCGCTGACGTCGATCTTGACGATGCCCAGGGGCTCGGCCGCCAGGCGCAGGCGATGCGTCATCAACAGGGTCTGGGCGGGTTCGGGCAGCTTGCCGAAACGGTCGATCAGTTCTTCCTGGATGCGGATCAGATCATCTTCATCCTGGGCGTGGGACAGCCGTTTGTAGATAGCCAGCCGCCCATGAACGTCGGGGCAGTAATCGGCCGGCAGCAGCGCGGGCGCATGCAGATTGACCTCGCACGCCAGATTGAACGGCGCGTCGAGATCCGGCTCTTCGCCGGATTTCAGCGCACGCACCGCTTCGCTGAGCATCTCGTTGTACATCGAGAAGCCGACTTCCTGGATATTGCCCGATTGCGAGTCACCCAGAATCTCGCCCGTGCCGCGAATTTCCAGGTCATGCATGGCGAGGTAAAAGCCCGAGCCCAGTTCTTCCATGGCCTGGATGGCTTCCAGGCGCTTTTTGGCATTGCTGGTGATGGCGTCTTCACCCGGCGTGAGCAAGTAGGCGTAGGCCTGGTGGTGAGAGCGACCCACCCGGCCGCGCAATTGATGCAGCTGGGCCAGGCCGAAGCGGTCGGCGCGATGGATCACGATCGTGTTGGCACTGGGCACGTCGATGCCGGTTTCGATGATCGTGGTGCACAGCAGCACGTTGAAGCGCTGTTGATAAAAGTCTTTCATGACCTGTTCGAGCTCGCGCTCGGGCATCTGGCCATGCGCCACGCCGATACGGGCCTCGGGGACAAGCTCTTCCAGGCGCGCCCGCCGGTTATGGATGGTCTCGACCTCGTTGTGCAGGAAATAGGCCTGGCCGCCCCGCTTGAGTTCGCGCAGCAGTGCTTCGCGTATGGTGCTGCCATCTTCGCGCCGCACGAAGGTTTTGATCGCCAGGCGTTTCTGCGGCGCGGTGGCGATCACTGAAAAGTCGCGGATGCCTTCGAGCGACATACCCAGCGTGCGCGGGATGGGCGTGGCCGTGAGGGTCAGGACGTCGACCTCGGCGCGCAAGGCCTTGAGCGTTTCCTTCTGGCGCACGCCGAAACGATGCTCTTCGTCGATGATCACCAGACCGAGACGCTTGAAGCGCACGTCCTTGGAGAGGATTTTGTGCGTGCCGATCACGATATCCACGCGCCCGTCATTGATGCCTTCGATGGCCGCGCTGACTTCCTTGGCCGAGCGAAAGCGCGACAGCTCCACCACGCGCACGGGCCAGTCGGCAAAGCGATCCGAAAACGTCTGGGCGTGTTGTTCGGCCAGCAGAGTGGTCGGGCAGAGCAGGGCGACCTGTTTGCCGTTGGCCACGGCCAGAAAGGCCGCGCGCAGGGCGACTTCGGTCTTGCCGAAACCCACGTCGCCGCACACCAGGCGGTCCATGGGCTTGCCCGAGGTCATGTCCATGATGACGGCCTGGATGGCGGCGGATTGATCCGGCGTCTCTTCGAAGCCAAAGCCCTCGGCAAAGGCTTCGTAATCCGAAAGCGGCAGATTGAAGGCATAGCCCTCACGCGCGGCGCGCTGTGCATACAGGGCGAGCAATTCGGCGGCGGTATCGCGCACCTGCTTGGCGGCTTTCTTGCGCGCCTTGTCCCATTGCCCGGAGCCCAGCTGATGCAAGGGAGCGGCGTCGGGATCGGCGCCGCTGTAGCGCGCGATCACGTGCAATTGCGATACCGGCACATAGAGCGTGGCGCCGCTGGCGTACTGCAGATGCAGAAACTCCATCTCGCCTTCGCCCATGTCCATATTCACCAGGCCGTGGTAGCGGCCGATGCCATGCTGAGCATGGACGACAGGGTCGCCTTCGCGCAATTCGGCCAGGTCGCGGACCATGGCTTCGACGTTGCTGCTGCCTTCCTGAGCGCGTTTGCCGCGCCGCTTGATGCCGGCATTGCCGGGATAAAGGTCATTCTCGGTGAGGAAGACCAGGCCGCCGTCGGCCAGGCCGAACCCCGCGCTCAGCGGCGCGATGGTCAGCCCGAAGTTGGCCGGCGTGAACAGAAAGGCGGCGATGTTGTCGGTCTGTTCGCCAGGTGCCAGACCTTGCTCGACCAGCATCTGCGACAGCGTTTCGCGGCGGCCGGCCGAATCGGCGCACAGCAGGACGCGCGCGCCGGGGCGTGCGACCAGCGCCCGGAGTTTGGCCACCGGATCTTCGGCGCGCCGGGCCACGGCCACATCCGGGGCATTGCGGAAATCCGGATGGGGCGGCTCGCCCGTGAGCGCCAGCCGCGCGAAGTCCTTGAAGCCGGTGTAGAGGGCTTCCCCGTCAAGGAAGAGGGCCGCCGGCGGCAGGACGGGCCGCTCGCGGTCGCTCTTCAGAAATTGATAGCGGCTGGCCGTGTCCTGGGAAAAACGCTGAATGGCGTCGTCGATATTGCCCAGCGTGACCGTCAGCGTGCCGCTTTTGAGATAGTCGAACAAGGTAGCCGTCTGCTCGAAAAACAGCGGCAGGTAGTATTCGACGCCGGCAAAAGCGATGCCGTTGCCGATGTCTTTGTAGGGCAGGGCCCGGGACGGATCGCCTTCGAAGACTTCGCGAAAACGCGCGCGGAAATGATTGCGCGCCTCTTCGTCCATCGGAAACTCGCGCCCCGGCAGCAATTGCACCTCGGCCACGGGGTAGAGGCTGCGCTGAGTGTCGACATCGAAGGCGCGGATGGACTCGATTTCGTCGTCGAAGAGGTCCAGGCGGTACGGCACCACGGACCCCATGGGGAATAGATCGACCAGCCCGCCGCGCAGGCAGAACTCTCCCGGCGCGGTGACCTGGGTCACGTGGGTGTAGTTGGCCAGCGTCAGTTGCGCGCGTAGCGCCGCCTCGTCGAGTTTGTCGCGCTGCCGGAAGGAGAAGGTATAGGCCGCCAGGAACGCGGGCGGCGGCAAGCGGTACAAGGCCGTCGTGACCGGTACGGTCAGGATGTCGACCGACTCGGTCATCAGCGCGTGCAGCGTGTGCAGGCGCTCCGAGATCAGGTCCTGGTGCGGAGAGAAAGCGTCATAGGGCAGGGTTTCCCAATCGGGCAACTGCCGCACGCGCAGCTCCGGCGCAAACAGCGGGATCTCATCGGCCAGGCGCTGCGCCTGCAAGGGATCTGCCGCCAGCACGACGATGGGTTTGCGGGCCTGGCGTGCCAGGTCGGCAAGCAGCCATCCATCGCCCGAACCGGGGGGGCAAGGTTGAACAAAGCGCGTCCCGGGTTTGAGGGCGGCCAGGGTAGAGGAGGTGGAAGGCAGCTGCGTATCCACTGAGGCGGGGGGCGAGGAGTCATGCATTGCCGGGAAATTATAAAATCTCCTGATCATGTCTGACTCCTTAATCGCAATTGTTCCTGCCGCCGGCGTCGGCAGCCGCGCCAGCGGCCGTGCCGCCGACGGTTTGCCCAAGCAATATCGTCCGCTGGGTGGACTACCCATGCTGCGGCGGGCGGTGCTCGCGCTGCTGGCCGATCCGCGCATCGAGCAGGTCCGGGTGGCCGTCAGCCCTCAGGACGCCTGGGTGGCGCAGACGCTGGCGGGCCTGCCGCGCACCGTCTGGCGGCCCTGCGGCGGGCCGACGCGGGCCGATACGGTGGCGGCGGCGCTGGAGGAGGCGGCCTTGCCTGATGCGAGCTGGGTGCTGGTGCACGATGCGGCGCGGCCGGGCTTGCCGGCGCAGGCGCTCGCACGGCTCATCGACGCCTGCCAGAATGACGCGGTCGGCGGCTTGTTGGCGCTGCCGGTGGCCGATACGGTCAAGGCCGCCAGGCCAGAGGCCGCACAGGACGCGCGCGTGCGCGCGACGGTCGACAGAGAGGGCCTGTGGCTGGCGCAGACCCCGCAGATGTTTCGCGCCGGCCTGTTGCGGCACGCGTTGCAACAGGCGCGCGTGCAGGCAGCGGCCGTCACCGACGAGGCTTCAGCCATCGAGGCGCTGGGCCTGGCGCCGCGCCTCGTGCTGGGGTCGGCGCGTAATTTCAAGGTGACCTGGCCGGATGATTTCGCTTTGATGGAAAAATGGTTATGACAATTCCCTTTCGGGTTGGGCAAGGTTTTGATGTGCATGCGCTGGTCGCAGGCCGGCCGTTGATCATTGGCGGCGTGACGATCGAGCACACCCATGGTTTGCTGGGGCACTCCGATGCGGATGTGCTGCTGCACGCGGTAACCGATGCGGTCCTGGGGGCGGCGGGCCTGGGCGATATCGGCCGGCATTTTCCGGATACGGATCCGCGCTTCAAGGGCGCCGACAGCCGGGTGCTGCTGCGCGAGGCCATGGCGCGTGTGCGCGAGGCAGGGTGGCAGGTCGTCAACGTGGATGCCACGGTGCACGCCCAGGCGCCCAAGATCGGCCCGCATGCCGCGGCCATGGTGGCCCATATCGCCGCCGACCTGAATATCGATGCCACGGCGGTCAACGTCAAGGCCAAGACCAACGAGAGCCTGGGCTATCTGGGCCGCAAAGAGGGCATCGCCGCCACCGTCGTGGCGCTCATCGCCCGGATCGGCTGAGCCCGCGCACTGCCAAAAAAAAGCCGGCTCGTCTGGGCGAGCCGGCTTGTCAGCGCACGGGGCTTATTTGCCTTGCGCGGCCAGCGCCAGGGCGGCAGCGTTGATCACCGACGCAATGCGGCCGGCATCGCGCAACTGCTCGGTGGACAGGCCGTCCTTCTTCAGATTTTCGTAGTGCGATTGCACGCAGAAATGGCACTTGCCGACGATGGAAGCGACCAGCGCGAACAGCTCGAAGCGCTTCTTGTCGACGCCGCCGTGGCTGGCGTAGGCGTTCATGCGCAACTGCGCCGGCAGGCTCTTGAGCTGGGCGTCGCCGCTCATCTCGACATAGGGATACCAGGTGTTGTTCATGCCCATGAGGGCGGCTGCGGTCAAGGCGGCATTGGCGTCGGTTTCCGACAGCGCGCCCTTGAAGGCATTGATCAGAAAAGCATTGCCCGAGGCATAGGCGGCGGCCAGGCCAGCGCCCAGCGCATCCTCTTGCGACAGGGTGGAACGCGCAATCACGCTATCCAGATTCAGGCGAATGTCCTTGGCCCAATCCGGTAGTTGATCCTTGATGGTAGAAAGGAATTCCATAGTTTTTACCTATAGTCTGGAGGGAGAAAAGGCCCGGACGAGCCGGGCCCATGGCATTACAGCGTAGCGCCGCCCACGTTGCGGTTGCACGGGCAGAGTTCGTCCGTTTGCAGACCGTCCAGCAAGCGCAGCACTTCTTCAGGGTTGCGGCCGACGTTCAGGTTGTTGACCGAAACGTGCTGAATGGTGTTGTCGGGATCGACGATGAAGGTGGCGCGCAGGGCAACGCCGGCAGCCTTCTCACGCACGCCCAGTTGGTCGATCAGCGCGCCGGTGGTGTCGCCGAATTGGTAGTGACCCAGCTTGTTGAGGTCCGGGTGCTCACGGCGCCAGGCCAGCTTGACGAATTCGTTGTCGCTCGAGCCACCCAGCAAGACGGCGTCGCGGTCTTCGAAATCCTTGGCCAGCTTGTTGAAGCCGACGATTTCGGTCGGGCACACGAAGGTGAAATCCTTCGGGTAGAAATAGATCACCTTCCACTTGCCGGGGAACGAGCTTTCGGTGATTTCTTCAAAGGCGGAAACGCCGTTTTCTTCGTGCTGATTGAAGCCGGGCTTGACGCCGGTGACCTTGAAAGGCTCGAGCTTATCGCCAACAGTTTTCATGTGGTACTACTCCCAATAAGTTGTTGGTGGAGGTGGAGCGTGAAGCTCCAAACCGCTAATTCTACGCTATTGATTTGCCGTGTCTAATTGATAATTCCTAAACTTGGCTTTGGGTAACTCTATCCTGGCCGTGAGTCCGCCGCCTGGTCGGGGCAGCATGCGCAGCGAGCCGCCGACGTGCTTGAGCAGGCGTTCGACAATGGCCAATCCGAGCCCCGCGCCACTGACGCCGGTGCGGGCGGCCTCGCCGCGCGAGAACGGCCGCAACAGGCGCTCGACCTCTTCGGCGGCGATACCCGGGCCCCGGTCGGAGACTTCGATGGCCAGCGTATTGCCCTCGGATTGCACGGTCATGACCAGATGAGCCAGGCCGTCCGTCGAGCGGCCGTAGCGCCGCGCGTTTTCGATGAGATTGCCCACGATGCGCTTCAGATCCAGGGCCGTGATCCGTGCCCGCAGGCCGGGTTCGATGCTGGCCTCCAGTTCGCCGCCGACCGAGGACGTGTGGCTGCGTTCGCGCTCGTACAGCTCACTGAGCACCGAGGAAATATCCGTGGCCAGTTGCGGCAGGGTGCCGGCCGGGCGCGCATATTCCATCAATTGCCCGATACTGTGGTCGATCTGGCCCAGATCTTCGTCGATGGCCTGGCGCGCGTCCTCGGACACCCCGCTCATCTCGATTTCCAGACGCATGCGTGCCAGGGGCGTGCGTAGATCGTGCGAGATGCCCGCCAGCATGAGTTCGCGGTCCGCCTCGGCTTGGCGCAAGTCTTTCGCCATGCGGTTGAAGGACGCATTGAGATCACGGATTTCCCGCGGCCCTTGTTCGGGCAGAGGGGCCGGTGTCTCGCCGCGGGACAGCACCTGGGCGGCCCGGGCCAGCCGCGAGAGCGGCCGGTTGACAAAGCCCACGCTGACTGCCGCGCCCACCAATGACAGCAGCAGTGCCGTCGCACCCCAGCCCAGCCATTCGATGCCGCCGGTCAGTCCGATCTGCTCGCGCTCGAACACCAGCCAATAAAGATCCTGATCGATCCGGAAGCTTACCCAGAACCCGGGAACCTGATTCACGCTCCAGGCGATCTGGGTATCGGGGCCAAAACGGGTGCGGATGTGCTGCGCGACGCGTTGCCAGTAGTCGTCGTCGGGCAGCGCCTCGGTGAAATCCGTGATTTCGCGCGGATAGACCTGGATGCCCTCGTTGGTGGCCAGATCCAGCAGCAGTTTGCTGCGTTCGTCGGCATGGGAATAGATCAGCGCGGTGCGGGTGATATTGACCGCGGTGATGACCCGCTGCGCCATTTGATTGGCGCGCGGCCCCAGTTCCATGCTGAAGAACACCTGCAGCCAGGCCGCCAGGCTCACGAGCATGAGTGCGGCCAGCAGCAAAAAGGTGCGCCCGAACAAGCCGAGGCGCAACCCTGAAGTGAGTTTCTTTATACTTTTCTGCAATGGGGGCACGAGGCTTTGCTCCTGCCCGGTGGGGCCAGCTTAATCAGCTGCCACCATCCGGGACGAAGACGTATCCCAGGCCCCAAACGGTTTGAATGAAGACGGGTTTCGAAGGATTGGGTTCGATCAGTTTGCGCAGGCGTGAGATCTGCACGTCCAGGCTGCGATCGAAGGCCTCGTATTCACGGCCGCGCGCCAGCTCCATGAGCTTGTCGCGCGACAGGGGGATCTTCGGGTGGCGGGCGAAGACCTTCAAGACCGAGAATTCGCCGGTTGTGATGGGCACCTGTTCGCCGTTGCGGGTCAGGGTGCGGGTCGAGAGGTTCAGCACATAGGGGCCGAACGCGATCGATTCGTTTTCCTGGCTGGGGGCGCCCGGATGCTCTTCCGTGCCGCGGCGGCGCAGGATCGCATTGATGCGGGCCAGCAGTTCGCGCGGGTTGAAAGGCTTGGACAGATAATCGTCGGCGCCCATTTCCAGGCCGACGATGCGGTCGATTTCCTCGGCCTTGGCAGTCAGCATGATGATGGGCGTGTTGTCGTGGCCGCCGCGCAGCCGGCGGCAGATCGACAGGCCATCCTCGCCCGGAAGCATCAGGTCGAGCACGAGCAGGTCAAAGTGCTCACGTTGCCAGAGCTTGCCCATTTCCTTGGCATCTTCGGCAACGAAGACATTGAACCCTTGTTCCGACAGGTAGCGGCGCAGCAGATCGCGCAGTCGCGGATCATCGTCGACAACCAGGATCTTGCGGGTGGGGGTGGTGTTTTGCGTATTCATGGCCAAAAATGTAACAGTGACAAGAATCGGCGGCTAGTGGGTATTCACAAGATATTACATATTGCACGGGAACGTAGAGTTTCTTCTTACATTCAGGGCACTTGGCGCTGATTTCGTACAATTGAGTCCTATGGATCTCAACCTGCTTGCCTTTGAAACATCTTCTTCGCGCTGCGGCGTGGCCTTGCTGCGGCGGCGCGCCGGCGAGGAACACCTGACCGTGCTGGAACACGAGGGTGCCCAGGAGCATGCCGAGCGCTTGCTGCCCATGGCCCGGCGGCTGCTTGACGAGGCCGGGCTGTCTGCCCAGGCGCTGCACGCCGTGGCGTTTGGCCAGGGGCCGGGCGGCTTCACCGGCTTGCGCGTGGCTTGCGGCGTGGCTCAGGGGATGGCCATGGGGCTGGAGATTCCGGTTTTGCCCGTGGTCTCCCACCTGGCGGTGGCGGAGGCGGCCGGGGCGCTGTATGGACAGGCCGTCGTGGTGGCGCTCGATGCCCGCATGGAGGAGGTCTATGCGGCTGTGTACCGGCGGGTGCCGAGCGCGCAGGGCCCCGCCTGGGAGGTGCTGCAGCCGCCCCTGCTGATCGCGGCGGGCGAGTTGCTGCCCTGGGTCCGGCATCAATTACCGCTCTGGCGGCTCGATGGCCCGCCCTTGCTGGCCGGCGACGCCTGGATGGTGTATCCCGAAGCCATGGCCGTGCCGCCCGGTTGGCCGCAGCGTCCGGCGGCCCGACCCCAGGCGGCCGAAGTGGCCCGGCTGGCCGAGCGGGATTGGCAGCAAGGGCTGAGGCTGGATCCCGAGTTGGCGGCCCCGCTGTACGTGCGCGACAAGGTCGCTTTCACGACGGCGGAGCGCCAGCAGGGCCTGGGCGGCAATCCCAGGGCCGAGCCCGCCGTCGTCACGGTTCAGGCGCCGTTGAGCGAGGGCGGCGAATTCACACCCGAGCCCATGACGGCTGCGGATCTTCCGGCCGTGGCCGAGTTGGAGGCGCGAGTCCAGGCTTTTCCTTGGACGCAAGGCAATTTCGCGGATGCGCTGGCGGCCGGTTACGACTGCTGCGTGTTGCGCAAGGGATCGCGGGTCGTCGGATTTTGCGTGCTCATGCATGCCCCCGACGTCTCTCATATTCTGGTCATCGCCGTCGATCGCGACAGCCAGCGCCAGGGTCTGGGCCGCCGGCTGATCGCCTGGAGCGCGGCGCGCGCCCGTGCGCACGCGGTGCCCGCGCTGCTGCTGGAGGTCCGGCCCTCCAACCAGAATGCGCTGGACTTTTATGCCGGGCAAGGCTTTCTGCGCGTGGGCGTGCGCCGCGACTACTATCCCGCCGGCCATGGCAAGCGTGAGGATGCCTGGGTCATGCAGAAGGCCCTTGCGCCCGAGGCGGCGGCATGATGGCGACCGTGCGGGTCAATCCTTTGCAGCGCCTGTGGCTGCGCGAAATCGGGATCGATAAAACCTGGCTGCGTGCCCCTGCGCCCGGTGATGCGGCCGCTGTTCCCGTGCCCGCCGGCTCTGCCATGGCCCCGGCCGTCGAGCCGCCCGTCCCGCCCGCGCCGGTTGCCAAGCTTGCGCCTGCGATGCGGCCCGAGTCCCCGCCCGCCCGGCCCGCCAAGGCCGAGCCGACGGTGGTCGAGGTGGCCGCGCCCGGCCATGCCGGCGTCGAGGTCGCGCGGCGCGTGGCGGGTCAGGATCTGGCGCAATTGGAGCGTGAGGTTTTCGCCTGCACGGCTTGCGGGCTGTGTCAGGGCCGTAAACATTCGGTGTTCGGCGAGGGCGCGCGGCCGGCCCGCTGGTTGGTGGTGGGCGAGGCGCCGGGCGAACAGGAAGACCGGCGCGGCCTGCCTTTCGTGGGGCGTTCGGGGCAGTTGCTCGACGCCATGCTGGCGTCGGTCGGCATGAGTCGCGAGCGCGATGTCTTCATTGCCAATGTGATCAAATGCCGCCCGCCAGGCAACCGGAATCCCAAGCCGGAAGAAATCGCTGCCTGCAGCCCGTATTTGATGCGCCAGATCGACTTGATCGAGCCGGACCGCATTCTGGTGCTGGGCCGCTTTGCCGCGCAGGCGCTGCTGGGGACCGACGCCACGATCGGCACGCTGCGCGGCCGCCGGCACACGCTCAAAACCGGGCAGGGCCGCGAGATTCCGGTGATCGTGAGCTACCACCCGGCCTATCTGCTGCGCAGCCCGTCCGAAAAGGCCCGGGCCTGGCAGGATCTGCAATTGGCGCTGCGGGAGGCCTGAGCCGGCAGCGCCTGTGGCGCGTGGCCGATGAGGCTTAGTGCAGCGAGTCCAGCGCCTTGCCGTGGCCTTCCTGGCCGATCTGTTCGTAGAGCTCCGGGTGGCGGGCCAGGTTGCGCTTGCTCCAGCGCATGAATATCACCATCAGGATGGTGACGATCAGGCCGAAGATCACGATCACGGTATTGATGGACATGTCCATCCAAAGCATCAGGGTGTAGACGGCAACCATGAGCAGGATGTTGAGTTGCTCATTGAAGTTCTGCACCGCGATGGAGTGGCCGGCCGACAGCAGGACATGCCCGCGATGCTGCAGCAAGGCGTTCATGGGCACGACGAAAAAGCCGGCCAGCGCGCCCGTGACCAGCAAGAGCAGGTAGACGCTCCAGGGCGAATAGACCAGGGGCATGAGCAGCACGACCAAACCCATGGCCGCGCCCACCGGCAGCACGCTCAGCGCGCGTCGCAAGGGGATGCGGCCGGCTGCGACCGAGCCGATGACCGTGCCCAGGGCGGCCACGCCCATGAGGATCGAGGCCTGGTCCAGGCGATAGCCCAGATGGCTGCGGCCCCACTCGATGACGATGAGCTGCAGGGTGGCGCCCGCCCCCCAGAACAGGGTGGTCACCGCCAGCGAGATCTGCCCCAGCTTGTCGTGCCACAGGACGCGCACATAGCCGGCGAAGGTGCGCACCAGTTTGATTGGGTTTTTCTGTTGCGGGGGATAGCGCACGTGTGTGTTGGGGATCAGCAGGTTGCACAGGGCAGCGAGCAGATACACCAGAGCGATCACCAGGATGGCGGCTTCGGCTGGCGTGCGCACCAACTTGCCCAGCCCGGGGTGATGCAGCAATACATCGGAGACGGCCGGCGAAATCAGGGCGCCGCCCAGCACGGTGCCGATGATGATCGACAGTACGGTCAGGCCCTCGATCCAGCTGTTGCCCTTGACCAGCATGTCGGGCGGCAGCATTTCGGTGACGATGCCGTACTTGGCCGGGGAATAGGCGGCCGCGCCGATGCCGACCAGGCTGTAGGCGGCGCAGACGAGGTAGGTCTGGTAGGCGGCGGGGACGCCGAGACTGGCGTAGGAAAACATCAGCAGGCAGCCGGCGACCTTGAGCGCGTTGGTCACGAACATGACCCGCCCCTTGGGGAAGGAGTCGGCGAAGGCTCCCACGAAGGCCGCCAGCACCACATAGGCGAGGGCGAACGACCATTTCATCAGGGGGGCCATCCAGTCGGGACCGTGGAGCTCCAATATCAGGGCGATGGCGGCAATGAACAGCGCATTGTCCGCCATGGATGAGAAGGCCTGGGCGGCCATGACCAGATAAAACCCGCGTTTCAAGAATGTCCCCGCTGCTCCCGGCCAGATCGCGGCCGAATTGTTGGAATTCAGTGTCAGATTGAGAGTGTGAGCGAGTATAGCGTCCGCGCCCCGGTAACGTGCGTCGGCGTTTCCCCGCGGCAACGGCGGCCGGCGATCTTTGCCCTGCTGGCTACTGGGGTATCATACGACCGTTACCAGACCGGCCTTCGAGGCCGGTTTGCCAATCTGTGCGGCAGGTCCGTTCAACGCCCTCGTTCAACCTACCCGGTCCGTCATCTCCAGTGCGCCTTACCCAACTCAAACTCGCCGGTTTCAAGTCTTTCGTCGATCCCACCGTGATTCCCGTGCCCAGCCAGCTGGTCGGCGTGGTGGGTCCGAACGGCTGCGGCAAATCCAATATCATCGACGCCGTGCGTTGGGTGCTGGGCGAGGCCAAAGCATCCGAGCTGCGTGGCGAGTCCATGCAGGACGTCATTTTCAACGGTTCCGGCAACCGCAAACCGGCGGCTCGCGCCTCGGTGGAAATGGTGTTCGACAATAGCGAAGGCCGGGCCGCCGGCCAGTGGAGCGCGTATTCGGAGATCGCCGTGCGGCGGGTCCTGACCCGCGACGGCACCAGCAGTTATTACGTCAATAATCAGCAGGTCCGGCGGCGCGACATCCATGACATTTTCCTGGGCACCGGCCTGGGCGCGCGCGGCTACGCCATCATCGGGCAGGGCATGATCAACCGCCTGATCGAGGCCCGGCCCGAAGAGTTGCGGGTGTTTCTCGAGGAGGCTGCCGGCGTGTCGCGCTATAAAGAGCGCCGGCGCGAAACCGAGAATCGCCTGTCGGACACGCGGGAAAACCTCACCCGCCTGGAGGACATCCTGCGAGAGCTGGGCAGCCAGCTGGAAAAACTCGAGTCCCAGGCCGAAGTGGCGCGCCAATACCGTGACCTGCAGGCCGATGGCGAGAAAAAACAATTCGCCCTCTGGTTTTTGAAGGAAAGCGGCGCCCGCGAGGAGCGCGACCGCAAAAGCCAGGAAATGGCGCAGGCGCAGAACAATCTGGAAGCCGCGATCGCGCAGTTGCGCGCCGGCGAGGCCGCGCTGGAGTCGCGCCGCCAGGCTCACTACGCCGCCAGCGATGCGGTCCACCAGGCGCAGGGCCAGCTCTATGAGGCCAATGCCCAGGTCAGCCGTCTGGAGGCCGAGATCCGCCATGTGGTGGATTCCCGCAATCGTCTGCAAGCCCGGCGTGATCAATTGCAGGCCCAGATCGAAGAATGGAACAGCCAGCAGGAGCACTGCACCGAGCAGATCGCCGCCGCCGAGGATGACCTGACCACGGCCGCGGCTCGCACCGAAGAGGCGCGGGCCGCCGCCGAGGACGCCCAGGAGGGGTTGCCAGCCATCGAAGCGCGTGTGCGCGAAGCCGCGGCCGGCCGGGACGAAATGCGCGTGGCCTTGGCGCGGGTGGAGCAGAATCTCGCCCTGGCCGCTCAGACGCAGCGCGATGCCGACCGGCAGATCCAGGTTCTGGAGCAGCGCCGCGAGCGTCTGCAACAAGAGTTGCGTGAGTTGCATACGCCCGACGCGGCGCGCCTGGAGCAGTTGGCCGGCGACCGCTACGCTGGCGAAGAGCAATTGCAGGCTGCGCAGGCCGAACTGGCCACGCTCGAAGGCCGCGTGCCTGAGGCCGATGCCGAACGCAGCCGGGTTCAGGGCGCCGCCCAGCAGGAAGCGCAGACGCTGGCGCGCCTGGATGCGCGCCTGGCGGCGTTGGTCAAATTGCAGGAAGACGTGCAAAAGCAGGGGGCCCTGGAACCCTGGCTGGCCAAGCACGAGCTGACCAGTCTGGGCCGGCTGTGGCAGAAGTTGCATGTCGAGGCCGGCTGGGAGGCCGCCCTGGAAGCCGTGTTGCGCGAGCGCATGGCGGCGCTCGAAGTGCGCAACCTGGACTGGACCCGGGCTTTTGCGGAGGATGCGCCGCCTTCGCGCTTGGCCTTCTATCAGACGCCGCCCGCGGCCGTGGCGCCAGCCGCCGCGGCGGGCCTCACACCGCTGGCCAGTCTGTTGCGCATCACCGACCCGGACCTGCGCGCGCTGCTCAATGATTGGCTGCGTGGGGTTTATGTCGCCACGGATTTCGCGCAGGCCTTGGCCGCCCGGGCAACGCTGCCGGCCGGAGCGGCCTTTGTGGTCAAGGCCGGGCACCTGGTCGAGGCCCATGCCGTGCGCTTTTATGCGCCGGACTCCGAGCAGGCCGGCATGCTGGCCCGCCAGCAAGAGATTGAGAACCTGCAGCGCGAAATCAAAGCGCAGCAGTTGATCGCCGACCAGTCGCGCAGTGCGGTGGCGCGCGCCGAACAGGCCTGGCAGCAGGTGTCCCAGGCGCTCGGCCCGGCACGTCAGCGAGTGGGTGAATTGACGCGCCGTCTGCATGATGTGCAGCTCGAACACTCGCGCCTGCAGCAGCAGGCCGAGCAGTCCGGTGAGCGGGCCCGGCGTTTGCGCGAGGATCTCCAGGAGCTGGCCGCGCAGGAAGAAGACCTGCGTGCCACCCGCGAGGAGGCCGAAGCGCGCTTCGAGACGCTGGATGCCGAGCTGGCCGAACACCAGGGGCGGTTTTCCGACGCGGAAATCGACGGCGAAAGTATCGCGGCGTCGGCCGAGGCTGCCCGGGCACGCCTGCGGGAGCTCGAGCGAGGCGCTCAGGAGGCGGAGTTCGCCGAGCGTGGCATCCAGGTGCGCATCACCGACCTGCAGCGCAATCGGCAACTGGCCATGGATCAAAGCCAGCGCGCCAGCACCGAATTGACCCAGCTCGAGGTCGATCTGTCCGAGCTGGACGCCTCGGCGACCCAGGCCGGTCTGCAGGACGCGCTCGAGCAGCGCGTCGAACGCGAGGAGGCGCTGTCGCAGGCGCGCCAGGAGCTGGACAATCTCTCGGCCTTGCTGCGTGGCGCGGACGAAGATCGCCTGCAGCAGGAGCGCGTGCTGGAGCCGCTGCGCGCCCGCATCACCGAGTTGCAGCTGCAGGAGCAGGCCGCCCGGCTGGCGGAAGAACAATTCACCGAGCAGCTCAACGCGCGCGAAGTGGATCGCCAGGCACTGGCGCAGGAGCTGGCCGCCATGCCGGAAGAGTGGCGGCGCGCCAGTTGGCTGCAATCGGAAGTGGGTAAGATTTCGCGTCAGATCGAAGCGCTGGGCCCGGTCAACCTGGCGGCGCTGGACGAACTGAGCACCTCGCGCGAGCGCAAGACCTTCCTGGATTCGCAACAGCAGGATTTGATGACGGCCATCGAGACGCTCGAGGACGCCATCCGCAAGATCGACCGCGAAACGCGCGAGTTGCTGCAAGAAACCTTCAACACGGTCAACGGTCATTTCGGCGAGCTCTTCCCCAAGCTGTTCGGTGGCGGCGAAGCCAAGCTCACCATGACGGGCGACGAGATCCTCGATGCCGGCGTGCAGGTCATGGCGCAGCCGCCCGGCAAACGCAACAGCACCATCCATTTGCTGTCCGGCGGAGAGAAAGCCCTGACCGCCACGGCCCTGGTGTTCGCGCTGTTCAAGCTCAACCCGGCGCCGTTCTGCCT
Source organism: Bordetella genomosp. 12 (assembly GCF_002261355.1). Taxonomy (GTDB): domain Bacteria; phylum Pseudomonadota; class Gammaproteobacteria; order Burkholderiales; family Burkholderiaceae_B; genus Bordetella. The sequence continues at coordinate 161,176 of NZ_NEVU01000002.1, forward strand.
GCTCGACGAAGTGGATGCGCCGCTGGATGACGCCAACACGGAGCGTTACGCCAATCTGGTCAGCAATATGAGCGAGCAGACGCAGTTTCTTTTCATCTCGCATAACAAGATCGCCATGCAGATGGCTAAGCAACTGGTCGGCGTTACCATGCAGGAGCAAGGGGTTTCGCGTATCGTTGCCGTAGATATCGATTCGGCCGTGCAGATGGCCGCCGAAGCCGCTTAACCACCTCACCTATATCGAAGGGCGCCCTAGCCGGCGCGGGATTTTTAAATGAGTGATTTGCAGATTGGGCTGATCGTCCTTGGCGTACTGCTGATACTGCTGGTATTGGGGTTCAACTGGTGGCAGGACCGCCGGGTACGCCGCCGCATGCAGGAGCATTTCCCCGCCAGCGAGCAGGATCCGCTGCTCGGCAGCGCCGAACCGCTGCGTGCCGCCGCCCCGGCCGCCGAGCCGGCCAGGCAGCGCCGCGAACCCGGGATAGGCCTGGGCGTGCCGGCCGAGCCTGCCGCGGGTGGCGAGATGCCGGCCGAGGGGCCGCTGGTGGCCGAAAGCGATGATGGCGAAGAGCCCGATCCCGCGGTTGAAGTCGTCATCGAAATCCATTTCGCCGAACCGGCCCGGGGCGCGGATCTGCTGCCCTATATGCAGTCGCTGCGCCAGGTCGGCAAGAAGCAACTGCGGGTGTTCGCCAGCACCGACCGCGGCCGTCACCGCAGCCGGATCGCGGCCGAAGAGTCATACAGCACGCTGCAGCTCGCCGTGTTGCTGGCCAATCGCAGTGGTCCGCTGACGGCGATCGAGTGGTCTCAGGCCTGGGCCCGTGCCCAGGATCTGGCCGATCGCTTCGAGGGCAGCATCGAAGGCCCGGACCAGCAGGCCGTGCTGGAGCAGGCCGCCCGTCTGGACGATGTCTGCGCGGCACTCGATACGCAGGTCGGTCTGACCTTGATGCTGGGCGCGGCCCAGCCTGCCGCCGAGGTGCTGGCTGTCGCGCGCGGCCTGGGCTTTGCGCCCGACGGCGCGCGCCTGGCCTGGCTCAACGATGCCGGCGCGGTGCGCTTTACGCTGGCGCGTGGCGACGGCGCGGCCTTCGACGCGGGCATGGGCGGCATCGAGCGGCTCTATCTGTTGCTGGATGTGCCTTGCAGCCCGGCTGATCCGCACGCCTTCGGCCGCATGGTCGAGGTGGGGCGTGATCTGGCTGGCCGTCTGCGCGCCGAGCTGGTCGATGACCAGGGCCGCGTGTTGGCCGACGGCGCCGATGCCGTGATCGATGAGCGCCTGCGGGTCCTGTTTGAACAGCTCGAGCAGGCCGGCCTGCCGGCCGGCAGCGAGCGCGCCCAACGAGTGTTTGCCTGATGGTTGCGAGTGCCGCTGAGCGTGCCGCCCGTTTGCGGGCGGAGATCGCTCAGCATAATGTCCGTTATTACGTCTACGACGAACCCGCGATTTCCGATGCCGAGTACGACGCGCTGATGCGCGAGCTGACGGCGCTGGAAACCGCGCATCCCGAGCTGATCACGCCGGACTCTCCCACGCAACGCGTGGGGGCCGCGCCGCTGGCCGAATTCGGCAGCGTGCAGCACGCCATGCCCATGCTGTCGCTGGGCAATGGCTTCGAGGATGAAGACGTACACGCCTTCGACAAGCGGGTGTGCGACACCTTGCGCGGCGCCGGCTTGCTGGGTCCGGCCGAGCCGGCCGGGTATTTCTGTGAGCTCAAGCTCGACGGCCTGGCCATCAGCCTGCGCTACGAGAACGGTGAGCTGGTTCAGGCCGCCACGCGCGGCGATGGCCAGACCGGCGAGGACGTCACCGCCAATATCCGTACGATCAAAGCCATCCCGCTCAAGCTCAAGGGTCAGGTGCCCGCCGTGCTGGAAGTGCGCGGCGAGGTGCTGATGAATCGGGCGGAATTCGAGAAACTGAATCAGAAGCAGGCTGCGCGCGGCGAGAAGGTCTTCGTCAATCCGCGCAACGCCGCGGCCGGCAGTCTGCGCCAGCTCGATCCGCGCGTGACCGCGCAACGACCGCTGCGGTTTTTTGCCTATAGCTGGGGCGAGGTGCAGGGCTTGCCCGCCGGGGTGAGCGATGCTTTCGATGAAACCGCGCCCGGGACGGGGGTGGCGTCGACGTTGCCGCGTGACACCCACGGCGGCATGTTGGAGTGGTTGGCCGAACTTGGCCTGCCAGTCAACGTGCGTTTCAACCATAAGGCCCAGGGCGCCGACGGCCTGCTGGCGTTTTACCGCCGCATTGGTTCCGAGCGGGCCGGGTTGCCTTACGACATCGATGGCGTGGTCTATAAGGTCGATGCGCTGCCCGCGCAACGCGTGCTCGGATTCGTGGCCCGCGCGCCGCGCTGGGCGCTGGCGCACAAGTTTCCCGCCGAGGAGGCGTCGACCGACCTGCTCGGCATCGAAGTGCAGGTGGGCCGCACCGGCGCCATCACCCCGGTGGCCAGGCTTAAACCGGTCTTCGTGGGCGGCGTCACGGTCACCAACGCGACCCTGCACAATGAAGACGAGATCCGCCGCAAGGATGTGCGCGTGGGCGACGTGGTCGTGGTGCGCCGCGCAGGCGATGTGATTCCCGAGGTCGTCGGGCCGGTGCTGGAAAAGCGCAGCGCCGAGTTGCCGCTGTTTGTCATGCCCACGCATTGCCCCATCTGCGGGTCGGCCGTCGAACGTCTCGAAGACGAGACCATCGCGCGTTGCACGGGCGGGCTGTTCTGCCCGGCGCAGCGCAAACAGACGCTGGTGCATGCCGCGGGCCGCAAGGCGCTGGACATCGAGGGGCTGGGCGACAAGCTGGTCGAGCAACTGGTGGATAACGGCCGGCTCAAGACCCTGGCTGACGTGTTCACGCTGGATGCCTTCGAACTGGCGGCCTTGGATCGCATGGGCAAGAAGTCCGCCGAGAATCTGGTGGCCGCGATAGACCAGGCGCGGCGTCCTTCGCTGGGCCGGCTGCTCTTTGCGCTGGGCATCCGCCATGTCGGTGAAACGACGGCTCGGGATGTGGCGCGGCACTTTGGCAGCATCTCCCGCATCATGGATGCCGACGAGGAAGCCTTGCTGGCAGTGCCGGCTGTCGGGCCTGTGGTCGCGGGCTCCATCCATCGTTTCTTTCGCGAGCCTCACAATCGCGAAGTGGTGCACCAGCTGGAGCAACGGGGGGTGCAGCCTCAGGCGGAGGCGCAGGCGCAAGGCGGCAGCCTGACGGGCAAGACCTTTGTGCTGACGGGCACCATGCCGACCTGGAGCCGCGACGAGGCCACGCGCCATATCCTGGCCGCAGGCGGCAAGGTCAGCGGCTCGGTGTCCAAGAAGACCGCTTATGTCGTGGCGGGTGAAGACGCCGGCAGCAAGCTCGTCAAGGCGCAGGAACTCGGCCTGACCATCCTTGACGAGGATGGCCTGAAGGCCCTGCTCGGGCAATAGCCGGTCATTGCGGCTGCCCCCACTCGGGGGGCAGGCCTTCGGTCAGCGTGATGACGAACTCGCGGGTGCGGGCATCGCGGGCCTGGGTGAATACGGCTCGTGGCGGGCCCGATTCGACCACCTGTCCGGCCTGCAGAAAGATCACTTGATCTGCGATGTTGGCGGCCAGGCGCAGGTCGTGGGTCGCCATGATCATGGTCATGCCTTCGTCGGCCAGGCGCTTGAGGACATCGACGACTTCGGCGGCCAAGGCAGGATCGAGCGCCGAGGTCGGCTCATCGCACAGCAATACGCGCGGTGAGGGCGCCAGTGCCCGGGCAATGGCGACCCGTTGCTGTTGCCCGCCAGAGAGCGTGGCCGGCCAGGCCTGGGCCTTGTGCGCCATACCGACTTTTTCCAGTAGCGCCATGGCGTGTTCCCGGGCCCGTTCGCGGGGCCATTTGAGTACCGTCACCAGGCTTTCCATGACATTGCCGATGACCGTCTGGTGGGCAAAGAGCTGGAAGTTCTGGAACACCATGCCGGTCTGGCGGCGCACGCGCAGCACGGCGTCCCGGCTCGGGGGGCGCCCCTGGAAATCCAGCGTTTCCGTGCCGACCTGCAGGCGGCCGCGCTCTGGACTTTCCAGCAGATTCACGCAACGCAGCAGGGTGCTCTTGCCGCTGCCCGAGGGCCCGATCAGCGCGGTGACACTGCCCGCGGCCACCTGCAGGCTGACTTGCCGCAAGACGGGGTTGTCCCCGAAATGCTTGTCGATATCGTAGAGGCCTATCATCGCTGCTGCTCCGCGAACACGGCATGCTGGCCAAAGTGCTTCTCCAGCCGCGTCTGCAAGGCCGACAGCACGGAGCTGAAGAGCAGGTAAATCAGGGCGGCTTCCGTATAGAGAATCATGGGTTCATAGGTCACGGCCGCGATGCGTTGGGCCGCCTGGAAGATCTCCGGAACGGTCAGCACCGCCGCCAGTGAGGTGTCTTTGACCAGCGCGATGAAGGCATTGGACAGCGGCGGCACCGCCACGCGAGCCGCCTGGGGCAATACCGTGCGGCTCAGGACCTGGGCTCGCGTCATGCTCAGCGAATAGGCGGCCTCCCACTGCCCCTTGGGCACGGCCTCGATGGCGCCGCGTATGACTTCGGAGTTATAGGCGCCCACATTCAGCGTGAAGCCGATCAGGGCGGCGGGCAGCGGATCCAGCACGATGCCGATGCTGGGCAGACCGTAAAACAGGATGAACAGCTGCACCAGCAGCGGCGTGCCACGGATCAACCACACGTAGAAGCGCATCAGCAGCACGATGGGACGTGGGCCGAACAGGCGCAGCATGGCTACCGCGAAAGCCAGCAGCAGACCGGCCGCAAACGAGATCAGCGTCAGCGGCACGGTGAACTGCAGGCCGGCGATGAGCAGCGGCCAGAATGCGTCGAGCATCAAGGAGAGCCAGGCAGGCACCATGCGTATCTCCGGGACCGGCCGCGCGCCGGATCAGCGGGCGGACGACAGGTCGGCGCCGAAGTATTTTTCGCTCAGGCGGCGATACGTCCCGTCGGCCTTGAGATCGGCCAGGGCCTGGTTGATGGCCGCTTGCAGTTGCGGATTGCCCTTGCGCAGCAGCACGCCTGACTCGCTGAATTCCTTGCTCTTGTCATAGGCCGCGATGCGCACTGGCGCATTGGGCTTTTGCTTCTTGAAGTCCAGAAAGGACAGCTTGTCATTGACCGTGGCGGCGACCCGGCCGCTCAGCAGTAGTTCGATCGCCTCATTGAAGCCTTGCACCGGCACGACTTCGGCGCCGTAGCTCTGGGCCAGCTTGCCGAAGTTGCTGGTGATCGTATTGGCTGACCGCTTGCCCTTGAGATCGGCGAAATCCTTGATGTCCTTTTCGTCGTTGCGCACGATGAGCACCGCTTCGGACGAGATATAGGGGTCCGAGAAATCAAACTTCTGCTTGCGCGCATCGGTGATGCCAACCTGATTGATCACCGCGTCATAGCGTTTGACGTCCAGGCCGGCGATCAGCCCGTCCCACTTGCCTTCGACGAACTCGGCCTTCACGCCCAGCTTGTCGGCGATGGCGCGCCCGATCTCGACATCAAAGCCGGTAAGCTGGTTTTTGGCGTCGTGAAAGGAGAAGGGCGCGTAGGTGCCTTCGGTACCGATCTTGATGACGCCGTTGGACTTGATCTGTGCAAGATCATCGGCGTGAGCGGCCGCCAGGGGCAGCAGCGCGGCGGCGAAGACGGACAACAAGGTGCGGCTGAGGATGTTCATCGTGCTGGGCTCCGGCGGGAAGGTGATGAAACACTCTAAAGCTCAGTCTATTTTTCCACAAAGAATATAAAACATTGAAAACATATCAAAAAGTTATATAAACGCGGCCTGAGTTCGACCCTGCCAGGATGGCCGATATACGACATCCGCGGCGCCTGGCAGCGAAAACTCTTTGCCCTGCATGAAATGCTTTCCCTATAATGAGAATTATTCTTATAACAAGCGGGCCATCCAGCGCCCGGGATAGTGATGGCGCCTGCCTGGGAACAACAAGTCGAAAGCCTGTATGCGGATCATCACGGTTGGCTCAAAGGCTGGCTGATGCGCCGCCTCGGTTGTTCGCACCATGCCGCCGATGTCGCCCAGGATACGTTTGTGCGCATTCTCGGTTCGCGCGATGCGCTGCTGGGTGTGCGTGAGCCCCGGGCCTACCTGACGACCACCGCCAAGCATCTGCTGATCTCCCGGTCACGGCGGCAGGTGTTGGAGCAAGCTTATCTGGCGGAGTTGGCCGCCTTGGCCAGCACCGCACCGGGCCATCCCTCGCCCGAATCCATACTGATGGCGGTCGAGGCGCTGGAACAGATTTCTGCCGCCCTGAGCGCCGTGGCGCCGCGCGTGCGCGAGGCATTTCTGCGGCACTACCTCGAGGGCCAGACGCAGGCCGAAGTCGCGAGCGCCGTGGGCGTTTCCAAGCGCATGGTGCAGAAGTATCTCGTGGACGCCCTGGTCTGCTGCCGTCTGCATTGCGCGGCGCTGAGGCATCATGGCGGCTAGGCCGGATGACGGAGATTTCCGCGCTGCCGCCGAATGGATGGTGCGCATGGGCGCCGACAGCGAGGCCGAGCGGCAGGCCGCGCGTACGGGATTCGATGCCTGGTTACGCGCCGATCCCCGCCGCGCGGCACTGGCCGAAGAGGCGCGAGCGTTGCTGCAAGGCCTGGACGGAATACGCGGCGCGGGTGGCCTTGCCGCCCGGCGCGCCTTGGATGCGGCGCAACACCACGGGCGCAAGTCGCGCGCGGTGGTGCGCCTGCTCGTGTTGCTGCTGGCGCTCTGCTTGCCGCTGGCGCTGGCGCAACGATTTTTCCCGGTACAGATCCTCACGGCGGATGTCCGTACCGGGACGGGGCAGTGGCTGACACAAGAACTGCCGGACGGCAGCCGGATCACATTGAGCGCAGCGAGCGCGATCAATATTCGATTCGACGCCGGCCAACGCGTCATCGAGTTGCTGCAGGGGGATATTCTGGTGGCGGTGGCCCGAGATCCGCAGCGCCCCTTTGATGTCCGGACGCCGCAAGGCAGGATACGCGCGCTGGGCACGCTCTTTACGGTGCGAAACGACGGCAGCGCCACTTGGCTGCAGATGCTGGAATCCGCGGTGACCGTAAGGCCCGCCGATCTGGCGCAGGAAACCATCGTGCGGGCCGGCGAGCAGGTGCGCCTGACGGCCGCTGGCGTGGACGACCGGCAGGCCATCGATGCGGCCGGTGTGGTGGACGCCTGGAAGGGCCATCAGTTGATGGTCCATGACCGCCCCCTGCCTGGCGTGCTGGATGAGCTGGCGCGTCATCGGCGCGGCATTCTGCACTATGACCGCGACGCGTTGCAGCATATTCGTGTCACGGCCGTGCTGCCGCTGGACAACACCGATCAGGCCTTGCGCCTGTTGCAGAACAACTTTCCGGCCTTACGGGTGGGCACGCTGGGGCCCTATCTGACCTGGGTGTCCTTCGATCGCTGAGGTTTTTGTGTAACAGCGATTCGTCTTTTTCGATTTCAGGCGTCAAGGGGAAAATCCCTCTGCACAGGAAGCCCTCATGACGCCATCCCGCCGTACGCGCCGCCATCTGGCGGCTCTGCTTTTTGCCACCGTGCTGCCGCCCGCCATGGTGCAGGCGCAATCCCGCGCCGTCGATGTGCCCGCCGGACCGTTGGCGCCGGCGCTGAGCCGCTATGCGCAACAGATGGGTGTTGCCCTGGTGCTCGATGCGCCGCAGCTCGCGGGTCTGATGAGTCCGGGGCTGCGGGGGACGTACGACGTCGAGGAGGGCTTCGCCCGTCTGCTGCAGAACCAGCCTTACCGTGCGGTCAGGACCGACGCCGGCTATGTATTGCGGCCGGCGCCGCCGGCCGGCGTGGCGGAATTGGCCGCCGTCCCGGTCTATGGCGGCCTGTCGACCGGCGCGTTCTCCGGTTATGCGGCCACCGATAGCAACACGGCCATGAAGACCGACACCCCGTTGCTGGAAACGCCGCAATCCATTTCCGTCGTTGGTCGTGACGAGATGGATTCGCGCGGCGTGCAGGACATCATGGACGTGGTGCGCTATACCGCCGGCATTACCACCAATACCTACGGACCGGACAACCGCGGCTGGGATGACATCAGCATCCGTGGTTTTTCGAGCTACTACAGTTCTTATCGCGATGGTCTGGCGCTCACCCCGGCGGGCGTTTCGTATTACATGAGCGAGCCCTATGGGCTGGAGCGGGTGGACGTGCTGCGCGGCCCTTCGTCCATGGTGTTTGGACAAGGGGATGCCGGCGGCATCATCAACAAAGTCAGCAAGCAGCCCAATGGCTCGGCAATACGCGAGGTCGAACTGCAATATGGCAGTTTTGATCGCAAGCAGGTGGGCGTGGATATCGGTGACGCCATCGGCGAGAACGGCCTGAGTTACCGCCTGGTGGGCCTGGGACTGGACAGCCATGATCAGGATGAATATCCCGATGGCCACAAAATCGATCGCACGCGGGTCTATGTCGCTCCTTCCGTGCGCTGGCAGCCCAACGCCGGGACGTCGTTCACCTTGTATGCCGAGTATCTGAAGCACAAGTCCGGCGAGGATCCCTACTACCTCAATGCGTACGGCCGCTATACCGATGTGAAAATGGGGGACTACAGTTTCAGCAGTTTCAAGCAGACGCAAAGCTCGGTGGGGTACCACTTCGAGACGGCGCTCAATGACAACTGGAAAGTCGCTCAGAATCTGCGCTATGCGCAGATCAGCCTGGACCGGCGCGTCGTGTGGGTGGATTCCGTCGACGTGGATGGGCGCACGCTCAAGCGCGTGGCCCGCACCTGGGACGACCCCTTGCATCAAACGGGGGTCGATACGCAGTTGCAGGGCAAGTTCCGCACTGGCCTGGCCGAGCACACTTTCCTGGCGGGCATGGACTGGAATGAACAGATCGCCACGGCCAACCGCTATATCGGCCTGGCGCCGGATCTGGATCTGTACAACCCGGTTTACGGCATGCACGTCGACATGCCCGCCGATCCTTTGGCGCATTACCGCCAGACGGTCCAGGTGCTAGGGCTGTATGCGCAGGACCAGATCAAACTGGATTCGCGCTGGATGCTGACCCTGGGCGGGCGGCAGGACTATGTGAAGTCCACGACGCATGATTATCTGGCCGGCGACACGACGCGGCAGAAAGACCATGCGTTCAGCAGCAGGGCTGCCCTGTCGTATCTGTTCGATGCGGGCTGGGCTCCCTATCTGAGTTATGCCGAATCCTTCTTACCCAATAGCGGCACGGATGCCGCGGGCAGCCCTTTCCTGCCCAGCCGCGGCAAGCAGGTGGAGCTGGGTTTGAAGTACCAGCCCGCCGGTCGGAAGCTGTTGGCCACGCTCGCTTTGTTTGACCTGCGCAAGACCAATGTCGTGACTTACGATCCGGTCACCTTCGATGCGCGTCAGATCGGCAAGCAAAAGTCGCAGGGCGTGGAGCTGGAGGTCAAGGGCGAGGTCGTGCCCCGTTTGAATATGACGGCGTCTTATACCTATCAGGACATCAAGGTAAAACGCAGCGCCGACCCGCAGGAGGTGGGCAAGACGCTGGTGGGTATCCCGGCGCACAGCGCGGCGGTATGGATGGATTACTTGTGGGGCGGCGGGGTGGGCAGCGGCCTGGGCGCGCGCTATATCGGCAAGCGCGCCAATGACGAGTACAACACGTCTTTCGTGGGCGGGGTGACCTTGCTCGATGGTTCCGTTTATGTTGAGCGCAACGCCTGGCGCGTGGCGCTCAATGTCTCCAATCTGCTGAACCGCAAATACTTTTCCATCTGCTATCACGATGAGTGCTACCGGGGTACGGAGCGCAACATCACGCTGACCGCCCGCTACCGCTACTGATCACGCACGAAAAAAAACCCGCCAGATCAACTGGCGGGTTTCTGGCGGGGCGCAGGCTTTACTGCACCTTGGCCTTTTCACGCAGATCTTTCTGGAAGGCGTTGAGCTTTTGCTGACGCATCATTTCTTCCAGTTGAGGACGGACCTGCTCGAGCGGCGGGAATTCCACCGGACGGGTGTCCTGAACCTGGATGATGTGCCAGCCGAACTGGGTCTGGACCGGCTTGTCGGCCAGCTCGCCCTTCTTCAGCTTGCTGACGGCCTCGGCAAACGGAGGCACGTAGTTGGTGGGCGGAGCCCAACCCAGGTCGCCGCCGCGCTCGGCGCTGCCGGGATCCTTGGAGTTCTTCTTGGCCGCATCTTCGAACTTCAGCTTGCCGCTCTTGATCTGAGCCAGCAGGTCGTTGGCCGTCTTTTCATCTTCGACCAGAATGTGGCGGACTTCGTATTCCTGCTTGCCAGCCTGCTCTTTCTTGATCTTTTCGTACTCAGCCTTGACGGTGGCTTCGGTGATCGGGTTCTTTTGCAGGTAGTCGGCCATCAGGGCGCGCACCAGGATGCCTTGGCGGGCCAGTTCGACTTCGGTCTGGATGTCAGCCTGCTTGCCGATGCCTTGCTTTTCGGCAGCCTGCACGAACACCTGGCGGTTGATCATTTCCTGCTTGACCTGCTCGCGCAGCTGCGGGGAGTCCGTGGCGCCTTGCGAGACCAGCAGCTTGACGAAATCGTCCAGGCTCTTTTGAGGGATGGCCTTGCCGTTGACCGTGGCGACGTTTTGCGCGTAGACCGGCACGGCGATGGCGCAAGCGGCAGCCAGCATGAGGATGCGTTTCATGGATGTCCTTCCTGGGGAGAGTATGAGTAAATTTGGCAGGAATGTACTACGAGGCTCGCGTATCCAGTGCAAGCGCATGTATAGGGAAAGGAATCAGATCTTGCAAATGATGATACACCAGCCGATGGCGGGCAACAGCGGTTAGTTCAGCAAAGGATTTCGAGACAATTAGGACTCGATAATGCCCGGCGCCGCCTTGCGCACCGGCGTGTCCCGCGTGCAAATGGGACTCATCCGAAATCTCGAGTTGGGAGGGGGCCAGCGGGGCCAGGCGCTCGCGGATGAGCGCGATGCGGTCTTGGTCGGAAGCTTGATTCATATTAGTCAGGACGGCTGTTTTTGTCGGCGCCGGGTTCTTGCATATGGCGGCCCAGCCACAAGGATTGCAGGATGACGAACGCGATCAGCAGGCCCATCAGGCCGAATACTTTGAAATTGACCCACTGCGATTCGCTGAAGTGGCCCGAGAACGCGACATACAGATTGACGCCCCCGGCCAGCAGAAAGAACAGCGCCCAGGTCAGATTGAGTTTGTTCCAGAGCGTTTCGGTCAGGCTGATTTGTTTCTCGAGCAGCCGGCGGATCAGGTTGCGGCCGAACAGATAGCGGCTGGCCAGCAGCGCACCGCCAAATAGCCAGTACAGCACCGTGGGCTTCCATTTGATGAAGACATCGCTGTGCAGCCAGAGCGTGGCGCCGCCGAAAATGACGATGACCGACAGATTGATCCAGTGCATGCCCTCGATGGCCTTGCCCGTGAGCTTGAGCCAGATGATCTGCGCGATCGCAGCGGTGATCGCCACCGCAGTCGCGGCATAGATGTCGGCAAAGCGATAGGCGACGAAAAAGAGGATGAGCGGGAAAAGGTCAAACAGAAACTTCTTCATGCAGCGTCCAGCGGCTCGAATTTCAATGACAGCGAGTTGATGCAATAGCGCAGGCCGGTCGGCGGCGGGCCGTCGGGAAAGACATGGCCCAGGTGCGCGTCGCAGATGTTGCACAGGACTTCCGTACGCACCATGCCGTGGCTGGTGTCGGTCTCTTCGCGCACGCGGGCGGCATCGATGGGCTCGAAATAGCTGGGCCAGCCGCAGCCGGCGTCGAACTTGGTGTCGGAGGCGAACAAGGCGGTGCCGCAACCCACGCAGCGGTAGATGCCGTAGGTGAAGGTATCCCAATAGCGGCCGGTGAATGCACGTTCAGTCCCTTTTTCGCGGGTGACGTGGAATTCCTGGGGGCTGAGCTGGGCACGCCATTCGGCGTCTGACTTGCGGACTTTTTCCATAGGTGTTTGGAGCGGCGCGGAGCGAAATGGTTCGGGCATAATCCCGCTCCATGTTAATCGAGTTTGATCAGGCGGTCGTGATCATGGAGGGCAGGCCGCTTTTGCAGGTGCCCGGCCTGACCCTGTCCGAACGCCGTATCGGTATCGTCGGCCCCAACGGGGCGGGCAAAAGCACGTTCTCGCGGTTGATCAATGGCTTGTTGCTGCCCGACCAGGGTCAAGTGAGAGTCAATGGTCTGGATACGCGCCATGAGGCGCGCAGCATCCGGCGCCAGGTCGGTTTCGTTTTTCAGAACCCGGACAACCAGATCGTTTTCCCTATCGTGCGGGAAGACCTGGACTTTGGTCTCAAGCCGCTGGGCCTGTCCGCGGCCCAGCGCGCCGAGCGTATCGCCGCCGGTCTGGCGCAACTGGGCATCGCCCATCTGGCCGAGCGCAGCAGCTTCAGTCTGTCTGGCGGCGAGCGCCAGTTGGTGGCGCTGGCCGCGGTGCTGGTGCGCGAGCCCTCGCTGGTCGTGTTCGACGAACCCACGACCCAGCTTGATCTGCGCAACCGCAACCGGGTGCGTCAGGCCATCGCCGATCTGGCGCCGGCGGCTTACGTCGTCAGCCATGATCTGGAGTTGCTGGCCGATTTCGACCGCGTGCTGGTGATCAACGCCGGCGGCATCGCCGCGGACGATCAGCCCGGGCCCGCCTTGCGTTGGTACCGGGAGCATTGCGCATGATGGAGCCGCTCTACACGCCGGGCGTCACGGTGTTGCACCGGCTGCCGGCCAGCCTGAAGCTGATCGTGCTGATGGGCGCCGGCGTGGGCCTGTTCGCGCTGGACGACGCGCGCTATCTGGGGCTGGCCTGGCTGGTGTCGGTGTTGCTGGTGGCGGTCTGCCGGCCGGGGTGGGTAAAACTATGGCGCCAGTTGCGCGGGCTGGTACTGATCGTGCTGGCCGTGGCGCTGTTTACCGCCTGGACGCAGAACTGGGCGGCGGCCCTGGCGGTGCTGGCCCGCTCGGCCGCCCTCATCGGGCTGGCCATGGTGGTGACGCTGACCACGCCGGTGCCGGCGCTATTGCATGTCATCGAGCAGGGGCTGCGGCCTTTTTCGCGCTGGATCGACCCCTGCCGCGTCAGCCTGGCCTTCGCGCTGTGTCTGCGCTTCGTGCCCGAAATAGGGCGCAATTATCAAGACATCCGCGAGGCCCAGGCCGCCCGCGGCCTGAGCCATCATCCCCTGGCCCTGTTGGTGCCCCTCATCGTGCGCACGCTCAAGCGCGCCGAGGAAGTGGCGCAGGCTATCGATGCCCGATCCTGAGTCCCGCAAGGGATTGCACGACTGACTCCTTCAAGGAAAAGACCGCATGACAAGCAAGAACCTGGTGTTGGCCGCGCTGTTTGCCGCGCTGATCGTCGTCCTGAGCCTGATGCCTCCCATCCCCTTGCCGGGCATACCGGTGCCCGTGACGCTGCAGACCTTGGGCGTGATGCTGGCCGGCGTGATGCTGGGCCCCTGGCGCGGCGCGGCCGCCTGCCTCTTGTACCTGGCGCTGGCCGCCGTTGGCTTGCCGGTACTGCCGGGCGGGCGGGGCGGGCTGGGCGTGTTCGCCGGGCCCACGGGGGGATTTCTGGTCGGCATGCTGCTGGGTGTCGTGGTGGCCGGGCTGGTGGCGCGCGCCCTGGCGCGCGGCGGGATGTGGCGCAGCCTGGGCGGCTATGTGCTGGCCTGCTTGCTGGGCGGCATCGTGGCCGTGTATGCCATTGGGGTGCCTTGGCTGGCCACGGTCACGCAGATGGGATTGTCCAAAGCCGCCATGGCGGTCGTGGTGTTTCTGCCGGGCGACCTGGCCAAGGTGGCGGTGGCATCCTGGGTCGCCTGGCGCGTCGAGCGCGTCTGGCCCTTGTTGCGGCGCTGACTTCACAGGGATTTCCCGGAAAGACGTTGACGGGTCTTCCGGAGACAATTCGCCATTATCAAATGCATTTGTCTGAATGAAAGCCGGGCAATCCTAGGGTAGATACCGGGCTGTGCAAACGCGCATCCTGATACTCTTTTAACCCTATAATATTTTTTTCTGTATAACTTTAAACAGGCCCTACGCCCGCTCCCTGGGCACAATGGGTCACCACAGGAGACAAAAATCATGCGCAAGCACTTTGGCTTGTCGGCGGTTGCCGCCGCCCTCGCTCTGGGTCTGCCGCTTCTCGCGAGCGCCCAGGTCAAGGTCGGTGTCACCGTTTCCTCGACCGGTCCGGCCGCCTCGCTGGGCATCCCCGAGCGCAATACCGTGGCCCTGCTGCCCAAGGAAGTCGCCGGCCAGAAGATCGAATGGATCGTGCTGGACGACGCCACCGACACCACGCAGGCCGTCAAGAACTCGCGCAAGCTGGCTTCCGAGGACAAGGTCGACGTGCTGGTCGGCACCTCGGTTACGCCTGGCTCCCTGGCCATGGTCGATGTGGCCGCCGAAACCAAGGTCCCGATGATCAGCGTGGCCGCCAGCGCCAAGATCGTCGAGCCGGTCGACGAGAAGCGCCGCTGGGTGTTCAAGACGCCCCAGAATGACGCCTTGATGGCCAGCGCGCTGGCCGACGCCATGGTCAAGTCCGGGGTCAAGACGCTGGGCTTCATCGGCTTTGCCGACGCCTACGGCGATGGCTGGCTGGCCGTGATGGAAGCCGCGGCCAAGGCCAAGGGCATCAAGATCACCAGCGTCGAAAAATACGGCCGCACCGACACCAGCGTCACGGGCCAGGTGCTCAAGCTGGTGGGCGCCAAGCCCGATGCCATCCTGATCGCCGGCGCTGGCACGCCCTCGGCCCTGCCGCAAAAGGAACTGAAGGCGCGCAACTATGGCGGCCTGATTTTCCAGACCCACGGCTCGGCCAACAATGACGTGCTGCGCGTCTGCGGCAAGGATTGCGAAGGCATGTTGTTGCCGGCCGGCCCGCTGCTGGTCGCCGCCCAACTGCCCGACAGCAATCCCGTCAAGAAGTCGGCGCTGGATTACGTCAACAGCTACGAAAAAGCGCATGGCGAAGGCTCGGTCAATACCTTCGGCGGCCATATGTGGGATGCCGGCCAATTGATCGTGGCGGCCATTCCCGAAGCCATCAAGAGCGGCGCCAAGCCCGGCACGCCCGAGTTCCGCGCCGCCATGCGCGATGCGCTGGAAAACGTCAAGAATCTGCCGGCCTCGCAGGGCGTGTTCAACATGAGCCCGACCGATCACGCCGGTTTTGACGAGCGCTCGCGCGTCATGGTCAAGGTCAAAGACGGCAAGTGGACCTATCAGCCGGATCTTTGATCCATCCGGGGGCGCTGTTCGCGGCAGCGCCCGCCATGCTGACGTACTATCGCGGCTGCTTCACCACGCACCGGCCTTACGGGCCGGTGTGTTGTATTCGCAGTGTCCCAGTCGGGGCCGGGGCACGCAGAACCACAAGTCGTACATAAGGTCGTAGTTCGATGGATTCCTCAATTGCGCTCATCTTGCTGCAAGACGGTATCGTCAACGGCTCCATCTATGCTCTGCTGGGCATGGCGCTGGTGCTGGTGTTCGCCGTCACGCGCGTGATCTTCATTCCTCAAGGCGAGTTTGTCGCGTTCGGCGCCTTGACCTTGGCCATGCTGGTCGACGGCCGTGTGCCCGGCACCGTCTATCTGCTGGTGCTGCTGGGCTGTCTGGCCTTTCTGCTCGAGGTGCTGCGCGCCGCGCGCACGCGCGTCTGGTCGTCGCTGCCCAAAAGCCTGGCCGGTTTCGTGGTCCTGCCCCTGGTGCTGCTGTGGATTGCGACCTCTTACGCGGCGCCCGGAAACTCGCTGTGGCTGAATATGCTGCTGACCCTGGTCCTGGTCATTCCCATGGGGCCCATGGTCTATCGCATTGTCTATCAACCGTTGGCCGAGGCCAGCGTGCTGGTGCTGCTCATCACGTCGGTGGCGGTGCATTTCGCTTTGATGGGGTTGGCACTGGTGTTTTTCGGTGCCGAAGGCTGGCGCACCCCGGCGTTCGTCAGCGGCCAGATCGACCTGGGCTTTACGACCTGGTCGGCCCAGAGCCTGTTCGTGGTCGCGACCTGCGCCGTGCTCATCGTGGCCCTGTGGCTGTTTTTCGGTAAAACCCTCTACGGGCGCGCCTTGCGGGCCACGGCGGTCAATCGCCGCGGCGCGCGGCTCATGGGTATCAGCACCACCATGTCGGGCAGCTTGACCTTCACGCTGGCCGTGGCCATAGGCGCCATGTCGGGCATGCTGATCGCCCCGATCACCACGGTCTACTACGACACCGGTTTTCTCATCGGCCTGAAGGGGTTTGTCGGCGCCATCATCGGTGGGCTGGCCAGCTATCCGGTGGCTGCCGCCGGCTCCCTGCTGGTCGGCGTGCTGGAGTCCTTCTCATCGTTCTGGGCCAGCTCCTACAAGGAAGTCATCGTCTTTACCCTGATCATTCCGGTTTTGGTCTGGCGTTCGTTCAGCAGCCGTCATGTGGACGAAGAGGAATAAGCCATGAACCGCATTCTGCTTGCTTTGTTTATCGTGGTGCTGGCCGCGCTGCCGGCGCTGTCGGCCACGCCGGAATTCTGGATCACCCAACTCAATTACATCGGGCTGGCCAGCCTGGTGGCGCTGGGCCTGGTATTGCTGACCGGCGTGGGCGGCTTGACCAGTTTCGGGCAGGCCGCTTTTGTCGGCCTGGGCGCCTACACCACCGCTTATCTGACCACCCAATACGGCACGTCGCCCTGGCTTGCCCTGGTGGCCGGGCTGCTCATCACGGCAGCGGTCGCCTTCTTTCTGGGCCTCATCACG
The DNA here is from genome assembly GCF_002261355.1 of Bordetella genomosp. 12. Taxonomy (GTDB): domain Bacteria; phylum Pseudomonadota; class Gammaproteobacteria; order Burkholderiales; family Burkholderiaceae_B; genus Bordetella. The sequence goes on from NZ_NEVU01000002.1 coordinate 177,972, forward strand.
CTGCGCCTGTCGGGGCATTACCTGCCGCTGGGCACGATTGCCTGGGGGCTGTCGCTGTTTTATCTGTTCGGCAACCTCGACTTTCTCGGCAAGCATGACGGCATCGCCGGCATCGAACCGGTGTCGATCTTCGGTGTTTCGCTGGCCAGCGGGCGGCATATCTATTACCTGATATGGGTGCTGGTGCTGCTGGCGCTGTGGGCGACGCGCAATCTGCTGGATTCGCGGCCTGGCCGTGCCATCCGTGCCCTGAAAAGCGGTGCTGGCATGGCCGAGTCCATGGGGGTCAACACGGGCAGCTACAAGATCATCATCTTCGTCTGGGCGGCCTTGCTGGCCTGCCTGTCGGGGTGGTTGTATGCGCACATGCAGCGAGCCGTCAGTCCGAGTCCGTTCGGTTTGAACTACGGCATCGAGTACCTGTTCATGGCGGTGATCGGCGGCGCCTCCCATGTCTGGGGGGCGGTGCTGGGTTCGGCCGTGATCCTCGGTCTGAAGGACCAGTTGCAGAACTGGTTGCCCAAGCTGCTGAACACCGATGCCAATTTCGAACTCATTGCCTTTGGCGTGCTGATGATCCTGGTGCTGCAATACGCCAGCCAGGGGTTGTGGCCGATTTTCGCTGGCTGGTGGGCGCGCCTGACTTCCAGCGCCGATTCGCGCCGCAATCTGGCTCCGCCTCCCGAGGCGGCCGCTTTGCCGCAGCGCCAGCGTCCCGCCGCAGGCGAACTGGTGCTCGAAGTCGACGCCATCCGCAAAGAGTTCGGCGGCCTGGTCGCGGTCAACGACATCAGCTTCAAAGTGCGCGCCGGCGAGATCATGGGCCTGATCGGGCCGAACGGCGCTGGCAAAAGCACCACCTTCAACCTTATCAGCGGTGTGTTGCCGGTCACGCGCGGCCAAGTCCGTTTCCTGGGCGAGCGCATCGACGGTTCGTCCGCGCGCGCGATTGCCCAGCGCGGGGTCGGTCGCACCTTCCAGCACGTGCAGTTGCTGCCGACGATGACGGTGCTCGAGAACGTCGCCCTGGGTGCGCATATGCGTACCGATGTCGGCGTGCTGGCGGGCGCGCTGCATGCCGAACGCGGCCGCGAGGCGCAGCTGCTGCATGAGGCCGCCGTGCAATTGCGCCGTGTGGGGCTGGGAGATTATCTCTACGAGCAGGCGGGCAATCTGGCTCTGGGGCAGCAGCGCATCCTGGAAATCGCGCGCGCCCTGGCCTGCGATCCCGTGCTGTTGTTGCTCGACGAGCCGGCAGCCGGCCTGCGCTACAAGGAAAAACAGGAGCTGGCCCAGGTGCTGGAGCAATTGCGCGCCGAAGGCTTGAGCATCCTGCTGGTTGAACACGATATGGATTTTGTGATGCGCCTGACCAATCATCTGGTCGTCATGGATTTCGGCACCAAGCTGGCCGAAGGCGTGCCGGCCGACGTACAGCAGAACCCCGCGGTGCTGGAAGCCTATCTCGGCGGGATAGACGATGATCTGCCCGAGTCCGATCGTGCGCCTACCGCTGCCGGAGGTGTGCAATGAGCGCCGTGCTCGATGTGCGTGGCCTGTCGGCGCGCTATGGCAAAGTGGGCGCGCTCAACGAGGCCGCGTTGCAGGTGCAGGCCGGCAGCATCGTGACGGTGATCGGCGCCAACGGGGCAGGTAAGTCCACCATGCTCAACGCCATCATGGGGTCCTTGCCGCAGACCGGGCATGCCGCCGGCACCGTGCAGTATGCGGGTCAGGATGTGTCGGGCTGGCAGGTCGAGCGGCGGGTGTCCGTCGGCATGTCGCTGGTGCCGGAGCGCCGCGAACTGTTCGGCAGCATGTCGGTGGAAGACAACCTGCTCTTGGGTGGCTTTCGCCGCTACCGCGCCCGCGAGGCGGGTTGGCGCGACACCCTGCTGGAGGTCTTCGATCTCTTTCCGCGGCTGCGGGAGCGGCGCGGCCAGCAGGCCGGAACGCTGTCCGGCGGCGAACGCCAGATGCTGGCCGTGGGCCGTGCCCTGATGGCCAAGCCGCAACTGCTTATGCTGGACGAACCCAGCCTGGGCCTGGCGCCGCGCATCGTGCGCGAGATTTTCCACATCATCGCGCGCTTGCGCGAAACCGGTGTGGCCATTCTGCTGGTCGAGCAGAATGCCCGCGCGGCGCTGCAGGTCGCGGACTACGGTTATGTCCTTGAAACCGGCGAGATCATCCTGCAGGGTCCGGCCCGTGAACTGGCGGGCAACCCGCGAGTGATCGAGAGCTATCTGGGGCTGGGTAAGCAGCACTGAGCGCTGCTCATACCCGCAGTCGCACCGGACCACCCATGGCGGGGTCCGATACGGAAGGCTGGCCGTTCTCCATGCGGCCGGCCAGCCGGCGACCAAAGCTCGGGTCGTCCGGGCTGTCGATTTCCACGTCATACCAACGGCTGCTGGCGGCCACGCTCCATTGCAGGGAGACTTGCTCACCGGCGGCCAGCGTCAGGGTTTGGGCAGCCAGATCCTTGTAGGTGTTGCCGGCTACGCGCAGGCGGCGGGGCTGGCTATCCTGGTTCATGAGGCTCAAGCGCAGCATCTGAGCCTCGGGCAGATACGTCAGGCGCACATGGACGGGCATACGCCCGGTGTAGCGCCAGTGATAGCCGTTAGGCCCCAGTATCCACAGATCGTGCTGCGTCTGCAGCCAGACGTCGCGCAACTGCCGGCCCGCTTCCACGGTGTATCGGCGCGGCGCATCGTCCAGGTGCTGGCGGTCATAGACATGAAAGACCGCGCCGGTTTGTCCGGTGTTGATGAAGGCCAGTTCCAGGCCGCGTCCGCTCACGTGCTCCTGTATTTGCAGCGAATAGGGCAGGGCTCGCGACGGGCGCGTGCCGGCGGGCTGGCGGGCCAGGGGGGCGTGCTCGGGCGGCAGCGCAACGGTGGTTTGCGGCAAGGCCGCCGCACGGCGGGCCAGGTCGGCCGTGGGCGGCAGGCCCGAGGGCGCCGGCCCGGGCGTGGCGCTGAAGTCGAAGATCGAGGTCAGATCGCCGCAGACGGCTCGTCGCCAAGGTGAGATATTCGTTTCGGCCACGCCGAACCGCCGTTCAATAAAGCGCAGGATGGAAGTGTGGTCAAACACTTCCGAGTTGACCCAGCCGCCTCGGGTCCAGGGCGAGATGACATACATGGGTACCCGCGGGCCCAAACCATAGGTGGCGCCGCGCAGGCGGGGCAGGTCGTCGGCCTCCTGCCCGGTGAGTATCTCGTGATACTCGCCCGTCGTGTCCGCGGTGGAGGCCCCGGCCAAGGGGGCGTTTGCCGGCCACGCGTGGCGCGAGGGTGGCGCAGGCGGTGGCATGTGGTCAAAGAAACCGTCGTTTTCGTCGAACATGAGCAAGAGCACGGTCTTGCTCCAGACTTCCGGGTTGGCTGTCAGCGCCTTGAGCACACGGGCCGTGTAGTCGGCGCCCTGGGCGGGACTGGATGGGCTGGGATGCTCCGAGCCGGCCTTGGTGGCGCAGATCCAGCTGACCTGGGGCAGGCGCGCGGCGCGCACGTCGGCTTCCAGGCTGGCCAGGTCATGGGTGCTCAAGGCCTCGCGGCGCAACGCGGCCACCGATCCCGGCAGACCGTGATACGCGTCGCGATACGCTTTAAAACCGGCGGTCGGATTCAGTGAGTAGTTGTCATGCATGTCCTGGTAAATGCGCCAACTGATGCCGGCGCGCTCCAGCCGCTCGGGGTAGGTCGTCCAGGTATAGGCGCGTGCGGGGTCGCCGCCGCTCAGCTTATTGAAGGTGTTTCCCAGGGCCGGGCCATGCCCCAGGCCGAGGCCGTCGTTGCTGCCGGTCCAGGCGAACAGGCGATTGGTATTGGTGCCACCGGTAAACGAGCAATGATAGGCATCGCACACCGTGAACGCCTGCGCCAGGGCGAACTGGAAAGGCAGATCCTCCTGGGCGAAATAAGCCATGGCGTGGTCGTGCTTGAAAACAGGCCAGCGGTGCATGCGCCCCATGTCCCAGGCGTCCTGGGCATTGGCCCAGGTATGGGGCGTGCCCTTGACGCGCATGAGCTCAAAAATGCGCTGGGTGTCCAGGCGGAAGGGCCGCAGGATGCGCGAGCCGTCTTCATCGTTGAGCTGGTTCCATACGGTCGCGTCGCGGCGGCCCTCACGGTCGGGGACCGGAATGGGGAAGCGGTCACCGAAGCCGCGCACGCCGGGCAGCGTGCCGAAATAGTGATCGAACGAGCGGTTTTCCTGCATGAAGACGACGATATGCTCGACGTCCTCGATTGTGCCGGTGCGCCGCTGGGGCTCGATGGCAAGCGCCTGGCGGATCACGCCGGGCAACATACCCATCGCCACCCCGGCTTTGGCCGTGCTGCGCAGAAAATCACGTCGGGTCTTCATGGCCGTTACCCATCTACGTCAACCTGGTTACGCACGCCGTATGCGGCTGCCGGGCCAGCATACTGCGTCCAGGCTGACAAACGGGTGAGCAGGGGCAAAGGCCGGCTGTTGCGGCCCATGCCTGCTCAGGCCTGGCTTTCGGCGTAGCGCATGTACAGGCCGTGAGCACGTTGTGCCATGGGGCCGTAGGGCAGCTCGCGCTGTTCCACGCGATTGACATGCACCACTTTGCCGTAGTTGCCGGTGGAAAACACCTCGTCGGCCTGCTCGACGTCGGCGCGGGTCAGGCTGCGCTCCTGGACGTCGACGCCATCGGCGCGCAGCAGCGCCAACACGCGTTGGCGCGTGATGCCGTTGAGGAAGGTGCCGTTGGGCACCGGCGTGGCCACGATCCCGTCCTTGGCGATCCAGATATTGCTCGAGGCAAACTCGGCCACATTGCCATCGCCGTCGCACATGATGGCATTGTCAAAGCCGCGCGCAGCCGCGGCCGCAATGGCGCGCTGCCCATTGGGATACAGGCAGGAGGCCTTGGCATCGGTGGGGGCCATATTGGGCCACGAGCGCACGAACTCCGAAAAACACGCGGAAAAGCCCTGGGTGCCCGGCATGGGCACTTTGAAGACATGCAGCACGAACTGCGTTTTCTCGGCGTCTGGCAGCAGAAAGCCGTCGGCGCAGTAGAACATCGGCTTGATGTAAAGCTCGGAGCCGGCCGGAAAACGCGCGACCGCTTCGCGGCAAAGCGTTTCGATTTCGGGGGCGCTGAGCTTGGGTTTCATCAGCATGCGCTCGGCCGAGCGGACCACGCGCTGGCAATGCAGATCCAGATCGGGTGTCAGGCCGCGAAAGGCGCGCGCCCCGTCGAACACCATGCTCGCCATCCAGAATGCATGGTCGGCCGGGCCGAGCAGCTTGGGATTGTCGGTCAGCCACTGGCCGTTGTACCAGAAAAGGGCATCCATCTTGAGTCTATCCTTGGGTCACTTGCGCCCCGGGGGCGCCAAGGTGCAGAGCATACCGGTGAACGCCGCGTGCGTCGCGCCGCGGCGCACGGCCCAAGAAGAGGGGGGGGCCTCGGCGGGCGGAGCGGCCCGCCTCGCCACGGGCCCTGGCCGGCCCGGACGAGCCGTGGCGGCCCGGCCAGGCCCGCGCCGTTCAGGCGCGCGCCGCGCGGCGGCGTTCGAGCCAGGCGCTGAACTCGCCGACCAGCCCGCGCCGAAAGGCCATGACGCAGATCACGAAGATCAGGCCGATCACGATGGTGACCGATTCGCCCAGACGCAAAAACCACTCCGCGCCGGTCAGATTGGCCATGAACTGGCCGAAATCGCCAACCTTGTTTTCCAGCAGGACGATGACGAAGGCGCCGATGATGGGGCCGGTGAGGGTGCCCAGTCCACCGATGAGGGTCATGAGAATGACCAGGCCGGACATTTGCCAGGTGGCGTCGGACAGGGTGGCCGACACGAACACCAGGGTCTTGGTGGCGCCGGCCAGTCCGGCGATGGCGGCTGACAGGACAAAAGCCAGCAATTTGAAGCGGTCGGTGTCATATCCCAAGGAGATGGCGCGCGGTTCGTTCTCGCGCAGCCCTTTGAGCACCTGGCCAAACGGCGAATGCACCGTGCGCCAGATGATGAAGTAGCCAATGGCAAAGATGCCCATCACCACGTAATACAGATTGATATCCTGCGCCAGGTCGATCACGCCCAGCAGCTTGCCGCGCGGCACCCCCTGCAATCCATCTTCGCCGCCGGTGAATTTGGCCTGGAGAAAGAAGAAGAACACCATTTGCGCCAGGGCCAGCGTGATCATGGCGAAGTAAATACCGCTGCGACGGATGGCTATCGCGCCCATGACCAGCCCGAGCAGCGCGGCCACCAGGACGCCGAACAGCAGCCCCATTTCCGTGGGCCAGCCCCAGACTTTGAGGGCATGGCCGGCCGCGTAGGCCGCGCTGCCCAGAAACGCGGCGTGCCCGAAGGACAGCAAACCGGTGTATCCCAGCAGCAGATTGAAGGCGCAGGCAAACAGCGCGTAGCACATCACCTTCATGGCAAAGATCGGGTAGACGCCCAGGAAAGGCAGGGCGGCCACGATGATCGTGACGACGAGATAGCCCAGAAGTTGACGGTTCATTTCTCTTTTCCAAACAGTCCGGCCGGGCGCAGCAACAGCACGATAGCCATGATGATGAAAACGACGGTGCTGGATGCCTCGGGCCAGAACACCTTGGTCAAGCCCTCGATGACCCCCAGACCCAGGCCGGTGAGAATCGCCCCCATGATCGAGCCCATGCCGCCGATCACCACCACTGCGAACACGACGATGATGAGGTTCGAGCCCATCAGGGGCGAGATTTGCAGCACGGGCGCGGCCAGCACGCCGGCGAAGCCGGCCAGCGCGACCCCAAAGCCATACGTCAGCGTGATCATGCGGGGCACGTTCACCCCGAAGGCCTCGACCAGACGCGGGTTCTCGGTGCCGGCCCGCAGCAAGGCGCCCAGACGAGTGCGTTCGATCACGAACCAGGTGACCAGGCACACCACCAGCGAGGCGACGACGACCCAGCCGCGGTAGATCGGCAAGATCATGAAGCCGAGATTGGTCGCCCCCCGCAGCAGCTCAGGCGTCGGATAGGGTTGGCCCGAGACACCATACACGCTGCGAAAAACACCTTCGATGAGCAGTGTCAGGCCGAAGGTCAGCAGCAGGCCGTAGAGATGGTCGAGCTTATAAAGATGGCGCAGCAGCAGGCGCTCGATGATGATGCCGAACAGGCCCACCACCAGGGGCGCGAGAATGAGCATGACCCAGTAGTTCAGGCCCAGGTAGGCCAATCCCATCCAGGCCAGGAACGCACCCAGCATGTACAACGCGCCATGCGCGAAATTGATGACATTGAGCAGGCCGAAAATGACCGCCAGCCCCAGCGAGAGCATGGCATAGAAGGAACCGTTGACCAGACCGAGCAGCAGTTGCCCTAGCAATGCCTGTATCGGGATGCCGAAAATATCAGTCATCTTGAGAAAATCCTGCGCGAGCGATGGTAATCGTTGCGGTGAGCGGCGCGGCCTCGCCGCTGGGGCAAGGCCGCGTGAAGCGTGAGAGGGTTACTTCTTGACCAGCTTGCAAGTGGACTCGGACAGCTTGGTGTAGACCTCTTCGCCCGGCAGCGTGGCCACGACCTTGTAGTAGTCCCAAGGCGCCTTGGATTCGGCCGGTGTCTTGACCTGCATGAGATACATGTCGTGGATCATGCGTCCGTCTTCGCGCACATAGCCGCCATGCGCGAAGAAGTCGTTGATCTTGTTCGACTTGATCCACTTCATGAGGGCTTCGGGATCATCGGTGCCGGTCGCTTTCACGCCATTGAGGTAGAAAGCCACGGCCGAGTAGTCGGCCGCCTGCAGCATCGAGGGCTTGCGTTTGACCTTGTCTTCGAACTTCTTGGCCCAGGCTCGCGAGGCGTCCGATTGGTCCCAATACCAGCCGTCGGTCAGGTACATGCCCTTGGTGGCTTCCAGGCCCAGCGAGTGGATGTCGTTGATGAACACCAGCAGACCCGCCATCTTCATGGTGCTGGTCACGCCGAATTCGTTGGCTGCCTTGATCGAATTGATCGTGTCGCCCCCTGCGTTGGCCAGACCGAGAATCTGCGCCTTGGAGCTTTGCGCCTGCAACAGGAAGGACGAGAAATCCGAGGCGCCCAGCGGCGCGCGCACCTGGCCCTTGACCTCGCCGCCCGAGGCCTTGACCACGTTGGCGGTGTCGCGTTCGAGCGCATGCCCGAAAGCATAGTCGGCGGTCAGGAAGAACCAGGACTTGCCCCCGTCCTTGACCACGGCCGAACCGGTGCCGCGCGCCAGCGCGATGGTGTCGTAGGCGTAGTGCACGGTATAAGGCGAACACTGCGAGTTGGTCAGATCGGAAGCGCCCGCGCCAATGGCGAAGAAGGGCCGCTTCTTTTCGGCCGCGACCTGGGCCATGGCCAGGCTGGTCGCCGAGTTGGTGCCGCCGATGAGCACGTCCACCTTCTGCTGGTCGAACCACTCGCGCACGCGCGCCGAGGCCACATCGGCCTTGTTCTGGTGATCGGCGGTCACCAGTTCGATCTTTTTGCCATTGATGTTGCCGCCGGCATCTTCGATGGCCATGCGGATGGCTTCCACGCCGCCCTTGCCGTCGATATCCGAGAACACGCCCGACATGTCGGTGATGAAGCCGATGCGTATGACGTCATCGGAGATGCCTTGAGCCTGAGCGGGTAGCCCGGCGACTCCCAGGCCCGCCAGGGCCAGTGCAGCAGTGATGGTGTGCAACTTCATGGGATGACTCCTCTTCCTGTGGTGGTACCGGCTGGACCGGTGATGACAGGTGTTCTCAGACGCCCAACAACTCGTTGAGCGTGTCCTGTTTCTCGGCTAGTTGCGCCGCGCCGAAGTGTTCGACGATCTGACCGTGCTCCATCACGTAGAAGCGATCGGCCAGCGGCGCGGCAAAACGGAAGTTCTGTTCGACCATGACGATGGTGTAGCCCCGCGCCTTCAGGGCGGTGATCATGCGTGCCAGTGCCTGCACGATGACCGGGGCCAGGCCCTCGGAGATTTCGTCGAGCAGCAGCAGATTGGCACCGGTGCGCAGGATGCGCGCCACGGCCAGCATCTGCTGTTCGCCGCCGGACAGGCGCGTGCCAGGGGAGTGGCGGCGTTCATGCAGATTCGGGAACATCTCGTAGATTTCGGCCAGCGACATGCCCCCGCCCAGCGCACCGCCCACCGCGGGCGGCAGCAGCAGGTTCTCTTCGCAAGACAGGCTGGCGAAGATGCCGCGCTCTTCCGGGCAATAGCCCACGCCCAGGTGGGCGATGCGATAGGTGGGCATATCGATGGCTTCGGTGCCATGGATGCGCACCGATCCGCTGCGCGAGCCGGTCAGGCCGAGGATGGCGCGCAAGGTCGTCGTCCGTCCGGCGCCATTGCGGCCCAGCAGCGTGACGACTTCGCCTTGGGCAATACTCAGGCTCACGCCATGCAGGATGTGCGATTCGCCGTACCAGGCCTGCAGGTCCTTGATCTCCAGCGCGGGGGTGCTCATGCGTGAGCTCCTTGCAGCGCGCCTTCCGTGGTGCCCATATAGGCTTGCATGACGGCCGGGTGGCGCGAGACTTCCGCGTAGGTGCCTTCGGCCAGCACTGCCCCCCGGGCCAGCACCGTGATGGTGTCGGCGATGGACGACACGACGTTCATATTGTGTTCCACCATGAGAATGGTGCGTCCGGCGCTCACGCGCTGGATGAGTTGCGTGACGCGATCGACGTCTTCGTGCCCCATGCCCTGCGTGGGTTCATCGAGCAGCATCAGTTCAGGCTCCATGGCCAGCGTGGTGGCGATTTCCAGGGCGCGCTTGCGCCCATAGGGCAGGTTGACCGTAATCTCTTCGGCGAAGCTGCCGAGGTCGACCTGCTCGAGCAACTCGCGAGCCGGCTCATTCAGATAATTGAGGTCGTTCTCACTGCGCCAGAAGCGATATGACAGCCCGGTCTTGCGCTGCAGGCCCAGGCGCACGTTCTCCAGCACGGTCAGGTGAGGAAACACCGCCGAGATCTGAAACGAGCGGATCACGCCGCGCCGGGCGATTTGTGCCGGTCGCTCGCGCGTGATGTCCTGCCCGTTGAAGTAAATGTGGCCCGAGGTGGGCGACAGAAACTTCGTCAACAGATTGAAGCAGGTGGTCTTGCCGGCCCCATTGGGGCCGATCAGGGCATGAATTTGCCCGCGCTTGACGCGCAGGTTGACGTCGTTGACCGCGACAAAACCGCGGAACTCCTTGGTCAACCCTTTTGTCTCCAGGATCGTCTCATCCATTCCGCTTTACCCGCGTTGGCTTTTCTAGAAGTTGCGGCGAGTATGCGGCACCTGCTCCCTCAAATTCCATGAGGGTTTTTCATAGGTTTTGCGCTGCGCAATCATCGAATGTCCGTTGAACGACATTGCGCGCTGGCGCCCGGGCAGGCGCCAGTTACATGCTGACATCGCGGCGCAGCAATTGGCGCGGCGGCTTTTCCGTCCCCCTTGCGGGTCAGGCCGGGGTTTTGCTCCGGTAGTCACACAGGTCCGCAATGCCGCATTGCGGACACTTGGGCTTGCGCGCGACGCAGATATATCGGCCATGCAAGATCAGCCAATGATGCGCATCCTGCTTGAACTCGGCCGGCACCACCTTCTCCAGCTTGAGTTCGACATCGAGCACATTCTTGCCCGGCGCCAGGCCGGTGCGATTGGATACGCGGAAGATATGCGTGTCCACCGCCATGGTGGGCATGCCGAAAGCGGTGTTGAGCACGACGTTGGCGGTTTTGCGGCCCACGCCGGGCAGCGCTTCGAGCGCTTCGCGGCTTTGCGGCACCACGCCCCGATACTGCTCCAGGATGATGCGGCTGGTGGCGACCGCGTTCTTGGCCTTGGTACGAAACAGCCCTATGGTCTTGATGAATTCGGTCAGGCCGGCCTCGCCCAATTGCACCAGGCCCTGCGGCGTGCCGTATTGCGGGAAGAACTTGCGTGTGGCGATATTGACGGATTTATCCGTGGCCTGGGCCGACAGCAGGACCGCGATCAGGAGCTGAAACGGCGTTTCATACTCCAGTTCCGTGGTGGGCTGTGGATTGGCGGCCCGCAGGCGTTCGAAGATTTCGCGTCGTTTGGCGGCGTTCATGGTGGTCGGGACGAGGCTGGCGGCCGCGATCAGGCGCGTTGGCCGCGCCGGGCGCGCGCGCGCGCCAGCGCGGCTTCGATGGCCGAGCGCTTCTGCGTGGCATCAGAAACGCCGGACTCGGGTTCGGCCGGCGCCTGCGGAGCGGCCGGTGTTTCGGCCATGAGGCGGGCATTGTCGGCGGTGTCGCGCGCCAGGCGGGCGGCACGGTCGACATGCCGTGCGCGGGCAGCCTGCGCATCCTGCTCGCTCCAGGCGCGGCCGGCGGGGACCATCTCGATGCAATCGACCGGACAGGGCGCGATACAGAGATCGCAACCGCTGCAAAGCGAGGGCAGCACGGTGTGCATGCGCTTGTTGGCGCCGATGATGGCGTCGACCGGACAGGCGCGGATGCACAGCGTACAGCCGATGCAATGATCTTCGTCGATGCGTGCGACCAGCAAGGGGCCGGGCTCGCCACGGCTGAGATCCAGCGGTGGCTCCGCCGTGGCCAGCAGATCGGCCAGCGCTTTGACACCTGCCTGGCCGCCGGGAGGGCAGCGGTTGATCGGCACCCCTTCTTCAGCGATGGCCTGGGCGTAGGGCCGGCAGCCGTCATAGCCGCATTTCGTGCATTGCGTCTGCGGCAGTATGGCGTCGATGCGGTCGGTTAGAGAGGGCTGCATAAAAAGAGAAACGGGCCCCGCGGGCCCGTTGGACAGGCACAGCGCAAGCCGTCAGGACTGACGAATGAATTCCGCAATTTTAGGGCAGACCTGTTCGCGCCAGCGCCGGCCCGAGAAAATGCCGTAGTGCCCGGCACCTTGGACGGTGTAATGCGTCTTGCGCGCAGCGGGAATCCCGCTGCAGAGTTTGATGGCGGCGCGGGTCTGACCCTGGCCGGAAATATCGTCCAGTTCGCCTTCGATGGTCAGCAAGGCCGTTTTCTTGATGGCTTGCGGGCGCACCTGTTTGCCGTCGATCTCCCAGGTGCCTTCGGGCAGGCGGAACTCCTGGAACACCATGCGTATGGTGTCGAGGTAGAACTCGGCGGGCATGTCCAGCACCGCGTTGTACTCATCGTAGAAGCGGCGATGCGCAGCGGCATCGCTGTCGTCACCGCGCAGCAGGTCGAGATAGAAATCGTAATGGGATTTCAGGTGCCGGTCCGGGTTCATGGCCATGAACCCGGCATGCTGCAGAAAACCCGGGTAGACCTTGCGGCCGGCGCCAGGGTAGTTGAGCGGCACGGCATGGATGAGCTGGCTTTCGAACCAGGAATACGGTTTGGTGGTGGCCAGATTGTTGACCTGCGTGGGCGATTCGCGCGGATCGATGGGGCCGCCCATCATGACCATGCTGCGCGGCTGCACCGCCTCGCCGTCGGCGGCCATCAGCGAGATCGCCGCCAGCACGGGCACGGTGGGCTGACAGACCGAAATCACATGCAGGTCGGGGCCCAGATGGCGGATGAAGTCCTGCACATAACGGACATAGTCATCCAGATGGAAGGGCCCGGCCGACAGCGGCACCATGCGGGCGTCGACCCAGTCCGCGACATAGACGTCATGCGCGGGCAACAAGGCGCGCACGGTGTCGCGCAGCAGCGTGGCGTGATGGCCCGACAAGGGCGCGACCACGAGCACGCGCGGGTCTTTGCGGGCCGAGGTGCGGCGCAGATCACGCTGGAAATGCACCAGGCGGCAGAAGGGTTTGTCCAACGCCACCGCTTCCATCACCTTGACGGCCCGCCCGTCTATGGTGGTGCTGTCCAGACCCCAGGCGGGTTTCTGGTACTCCTTGCCGATGCGGTGGATCAGTTCACAGCTGGCGGCCAGCTGGCGCGACAGCGGCGTGTAGGCCAGAGGACTGTAGGGACTGGAGAACAGCTGCGAGCTCGCATCCGTGAATGCGGCCAGGGGGCGCAGAAAGGCCCGCTGCATTTCGTGCAATTCGTACAGCATCTGGCGAGAATCCTAGAAAGGCAGTGACTTATTATTGCCGTGGACTATAACGGTATTTCGAGAATGTCTGATTAGAGGCCGGGCGGCAGCCTGATGTGTTGTGAAAAAGCACCGGTGCCGCAGATGGCGGGCTCGTTTACCAGTAGTTTTCGACCGCCAGATTGCCGGGAATGCCGCGCCGGCCTGGGGCAAAACCCCGTTCGGACAGCAGTTTCCGGGCGTCGGCCAGCATGGCCGGGTTGCCGCAAAGCATGATTTTCACGCTCGCCGGATCCAGTTTTTCGTCCAGCAGCGACTCCAGGCGGCCGTCGGCCAGCAGGGTGGTCAGCCGCTCCTGCGGTGTGCCCGGCAGCGCCTGGCGGGTGGCTACGGGCAGATAGCGCAACTTCCCGGGGTGTTGCGCGAAGTACGGCGCCAGATCGGGCCGCCGATACAGGTTTTCGATTTCCTCGCGATAGGCGAGCTCTTCGGCGTGGCGCACGCCATGCACCAGCGCGATGCGGTCGAAACGCTGCCAGGTGGAGGGTTCGCGCAACATCGACAGATAGGCCGACAGCCCCGTGCCGGAGGCCAGCAGCCAGAGCGAGCCGCCCGGCTCGAAACGGTCCGGCGTCAGGAAACCAAAGGGCTTTTTCTCGACATAGAGCGCGTCCCCGGGTTGGAGCGCGGCCATGCGTGGGCTGAACTCGCCTTGCGGGACCACGATGGAGTAGAACTCCAGGGCATCCTCGGCCGGCGCGCTCACCATGGAGTAGGCGCGCCAGATCGTGGGCTCGGCATCGGGCGTATCCTGCGCCGGCAGGCCCAGACGGGCGAACTGGCCGGGCAGAAATTCAAACCCCGGGTCACGCGTCAGCCGCAGGGAAAGCAGCTTGCCTGGAACCCAGGTGCGGACATCGGTGACAGTCTGGCGGGTGTATTTGCTATCGGTCATGGGCAGGGCGCAGCCGCGGCGCGGCAGCGCGCGGGCTCAGCGTTCGAGGTGTTGCAGCTTGTCCTGCTTGCCGTTCCAGTCGTCGGCATCGGGCAGCGGCTTCTTGGCACGGCTGATACTGGCGAATTCGCCCGCCAGCTCGGCATTCAGGGCGATGAATTGCATCTGATCCTGCGGCACATCCTCTTCGGCATAAATGGCATTGGCCGGGCACTCGGGGATGCACACGGCGCAGTCGATGCACTCGTCGGGGTCGATCACCAGAAAGTTCGGACCTTCCCGAAAACAGTCCACCGGACACACATCAACACAGTCCGTGTACTTGCACTTGATACAGTTTTCGGTAACAACGTGGGTCATTCTGGATAACTCCGGGATCGGCGGGCTGGTGCTTTATTGATTAGCCGATTTTACCCGAGCGTGGCCGGGGAGCACGATAACCCCCCAAGCGGGCAGGGTGTCCGGACCGTGAACAGGCCCCGATATGCTATGGTTGCCGCAAATAGCCCCTAAAGCATCATGATTATCACTTCGCTGCTCGACACCGACCTGTATAAGTTTTCCATGATGCAGGTGGTGCTGCACCATTTTCCGGCCGCCGAGGTCGAGTATCGCTACAAGTGCCGCAACCCGGGTGTGAATCTGCGTCCTTACCTGGATGAGATTCGCCAGGAAGTCCACGCGCTGTGCCAGTTGCGCTTTACCGACGAAGAGTTGGAGTATCTGCGCGGCCTGCGCTTCATAAAAAGCGATTTCGTCGATTTCCTGGGGCTGTTCCATCTGCCGGAGCGCTGCATCGTCATAGGCGAGGGCAAGGACCCGGGCGAAATATCCATTACGGTCAAAGGCCCCTGGCTGCACACGATTCTGTTCGAGATTCCGGTGCTGGCCATCGTCAACGAAGTCTATTTCCGCAACATGCAGCCCGATGCCGATTGGGAGGAGGGCCGCAAGCGCCTGCAGTCCAAGATGCATCTGGTGGTGGATGACCCCGCGCTGGCCGATTTTCGCGTGGCCGAATATGGCACGCGCCGCCGCTTTTCCAAGCGCTGGCACGAAGAAGTGGTCACCACCATGAAAGCGCAGATGGGGTCGAATTTCGCCGGCACCAGCAACGTGTTGTTCGCCATGCAGCACAACGTGCTGCCGCTGGGCACCATGGGGCATGAGTACCTGCAGGCCTGCCAGGCGTTGGGGCCGAGGCTGCGCGATTCACAGGTGTTTGCGCTGGAGGTCTGGGCCAAGGAATATCGTGGCGACCTCGGCATTGCCCTGTCCGATGTCTACGGCATGGATGCCTTCCTGCGTGACTTCGACATGTATTTCTGCAAGCTGTTCGACGGCGCGCGGCATGACTCCGGCGATCCTTTCGTTTGGGGCGAGCGTCTGTTGGAGCACTACCGCAAGAATCGTGTCGATCCGCGCACCAAGACCCTGGTATTCTCCGATTCGCTGACCTTCCCGCGCGCCATCGAGCTGGCCCGCCAGTTTTCCGGCCGTTGCAAGGTATCGTTCGGGATAGGCACCAACCTCACCAACGACCTGGGGCACCAGCCCCTGCAGATCGTGATGAAAATGGTCCGGTGCAATGGTCAGCCGGTCGCCAAGGTTTCGGATGCGCCCGAAAAGACCATGAGCGATGATCCGGCCTATCTAGCCTATCTGCGCCAGGTCTTTCAGTTGCCGCCGGCCTGATATTCTTTTTCGTCTCCATCCTCAAAAGGGGAAGTTTATGAGCAGCATCAAGCGCTTCAATGTGGCAAAGCGCCTCTCCGATATGGCCGTCTACAACGGCGTGGCTTATCTGGCCGGTCAAGTGCCCGACGACGCGTCGCTGGACATGACCGCTCAGACCGAGCAGGTCCTGGCTACCATCGACCGTCTGCTGGCTGAAGCCGGCACCGACAAGACCAAGATCCTGATGGCCCAGATCTATGTGGCCAACATGAAGGAATTCGACGGCATGAACAAGGCCTGGGACGCATGGGTGCCCGCCGGCAACGCGCCCCCTCGCGCCACCGTCGAGGCCCGTCTGGCCAATCCCGACTACAAAGTCGAAATCGTCGTGACCGCCGCCATCGCCTGATGCGCGTCTGCCGCCTGATGCCGGTCTGGCATCAGGCGCTGCCGGCCCCCAGCAGCAGGGTGGCCGCAAGCAATCCCCCCAATTCTTCGGCGCTGGTGCGCGCCTGAGGCGCCAGTTCCTTGGGCGCCAGAATGGCCTCGGGTGTCTGCGCGCCGGTGCACGCGATGAGGGCGGGGCTGATCAACTTGAGCCGCCAGCCGGTGCAGATGCGTTCGATCTGGCGTGCCGCGCCGTGGCCATCCGTGCCGGCGCTCACGGCCATGCCGTAGGGGCGCCCCGCCACCCGATCCAATACCGCGTAATAGCTGCGGTCGAAAAACGCTTTCATTTCGCCGCTCAGGCTGCCCAGGTTTTCCGGTGCGCAAAAGACCATGCCATCGGCGGCCAGCAGGTCCACGCCTTGCGTATCCTGCGCCGGCAGGCGGCGCACGCGGAAGGTATCGGCATGCTCGAGGGCCGCGGCCGTTTGCAGCGCGCCGAGTTCGGCGGCTTCGGCCAACTGCTGGGCCGCGCCGGTGCGCGAGTGCCAGACGATCAAGAGCTCTTTCATGACAACCTCGCCGCCGGATCCTGGCGATAGTAGCGGCTGAGCAGGTCATACCACTGAGGCAGGGCCTCGGCCAGCGGCCAGGGATCGGCAAAAAAATGCTCGGAACTGACCGCGAAGAACTCCGCCTCGTCGCTGGCGGCATACGGGTCAAGCGGCAGTTGGCCGTACCACTGATCGGCCTCGGGGCTTTCGGGGTCGACATCGGGAGGAATCGCGGCTTCGACCTCATCGAGCGCCGCGCAAAAGCGTGTCAGGCTGTCTTGCAGGACGTCACGCCACAGGCGCGGCCGCAGGTCGGGATGGGCGCCCAGGTCGGGCATGCCATCCGCGTCGCCGGCCTGCAGATCCAGTTTGTGGGCGAACTCATGGATCACCACATTGAAGGCGCCTTGCGACTGCGCGGCATCATCCCAGGACAGCACGACCGGGCCGCCATCCCACGCCTGCCCGGCGGCCTCTTCGAGGTATTCGTGAACCACGCCGTCATCGTCCTGCACGGATTGCGGAATGGCAAAGCCACTGGGATAGACGATGATCTCCTCCCAGCCCTCGTACAGCCTCGGGTCCAGCTTGAGGATGGGCAGCGCGGCCTGCACGCAGATCGCCAGGCGCATGAAATCCGTCAGCATCAGCCCGGCCGCGCCGTTGATCTGTTTGCTGGCCAATAGCCAGGCGGCGCGCTGGCGCAACTCGGCCAGTTCGGCCTGGTCCAGCGCCCCGAAAAAGGGGTAGGCAGCCAGCACATCCTGCCAAAGCGGCTCGGGAATGCGCGCCAACATCTCGGCGACCGCGTCGGCGCTGGCGCCGCGTCCGCCCAACCATCTCAATATATCCATATTTCCTTCTCTGCCGCCCTGCAGGCAGCCTTGGCCTCCGCTAGTGTAGAGTGTGCGAATTCTTTCTAAAATGTCGGAATCGGGCGGGTTATCCCGCCTGGTTGCACATCCGCCCCCCCGCTGCGATCACCCTCGGGCTCGCCGGGACTTTGGCCATAGGGCTGTACTCCGTTTTTCGAATCACGTCGCGCCGATCATGTCCGCCACCGAAGAGTCTCCGCTGCCCGCGCCTTTTGACCCGGCTTGGCATCAGGCGGCCAGCGCCGGCCTGGACCAGGCCGGCGCGGCGTTGCTGGCGCGCGCTGCGGCCTGGGCGCTGCCGCGCTGCGGCGATCAGGTCTTGGTCACTGGCGAGCGGCTGACGCACCATGCCGCCGGCGCCGTGCGTATCCTGGCCGAATTGCACACGGATGCGGCCACGCGCGCGGCGGCGCTGCTGGCCACCTTGCCAACCGACCTGAGCGCGGCCGCCCCCGCGCTGCGCAACGATCCGATTGCCGTGGAGTTTGGCGCGGAGGTCGCCCGCCTGGTGCAGGGGGCCCGGGCCTTGCTGCGCCTGGGGATCGTGGCCCGCCAGGCCAGCGACAGCGCTGCCGAGACGGGCTCGCAGAAAGAAATGCAGCGCAAGATGCTGCTGGCCATGGCGGCCGATCTGCGTATCGTGCTCATGCGGCTGGCCTCGCGGCTGCAAAGCCTGCGCTGGCATGCCGAGACCAAGACGCCCTGCAGCACCGAGTTCGCCCAGGAAACGCTGGATCTGTATACGCCGCTGGCCAATCGCCTGGGGATCTGGCAGCTCAAATGGGAGCTGGAAGATCTGTCTTTCCGCTTTCTGGATCCGGTGCGCTACAAGGAAATCGCCAAGCTGCTCGAGGAAAAACGCGTCGAGCGCGAGGCCTTCATTGCCGATGCCATCGAGCGCATGCAGGCGGCCCTGGCGCGCGCGGGCATCAAGGGCGAAGTCAGCGGGCGGCCCAAGCATATTTACAGTATCTGGAACAAAATGCGGCTCAAGAGGCTGGATTTTTCCCAGATGTACGACTTGCGCGCACTGCGCATCATCGTTGACGACGTGCGCGACTGCTATGCGGCGCTGGCGCTGGTGCATGAGCTCTGGGTGCCGTTGCAGGATGAGTTTGACGATTACATTTCGCGTCCCAAGCCCAATGGCTACCGTTCTTTGCACACCGTCGTGGCGGATCGGGATGGGCGGGCTTTCGAAGTGCAGATCCGCACGCACGAGATGCATCAGTTCGCCGAATATGGGATGGCCGCGCACTGGCGCTATAAAGAGGCGGGCTCGCGCGGTGGGCAGGTAGCGGCGTCCAGCGACTATGACCGCCAACTGGCCTGGATGCGCCAGTTGCTGGCCTGGAACAGCGATGTCGAGCAGGCCAAGGCGTCGGATGCGCCGGCGAGCAAGGACACCGCGCGTCCGGCCGTGCGCGATGGCGCCGAGGAACGCATCTATGTGCTCACGCCCCAGGCGCGTGTCATCGAATTGCCGCGAGGCGCCACACCGGTCGATTTTGCCTACCATCTGCATACCGACTTGGGGCACCGCTGCCGCGGCGCGCGGGTCGATGGGCAGATGGTGCCCTTGCAGACGCGGTTGTCTACCGGCCAGACGATAGAAATCATCGCCGCCAAGTCCGGCGGGCCGTCGCGTGACTGGCTCAATCCCCAGTTGGGATATCTGGCCAGCCCCAGAGCGCGCGCCAAAGTGCGACTCTGGTTCAACGCCATCGAACTGCAGCAGCGCATTACGCAAGGCCAGTCGATGGTCGAAAAAGAGCTGCAGCGGCTGGGCAAGACGGCGGTCAATCAGGAGCAGTTGGCGCAAAGCCTGGGTTTCGCCAAGGCCGACGATCTCTATGTGGCCGCGGCCAAGGAAGAGTTCAGCCTGCGTCAGATCGATAGCGCCTTCCAGCAGTCGGCACCGGCGCCCGCGCCGCCTCCCGTGCTGACGCATGCGCGTAGTGTGGACAGCGCCGAGAAAACCGGCAAGAGCGGGGTGCTGGTGGTCGGCGTCGGATCGCTGCTGACGCAGTTGGCGCGTTGCTGCCGACCGGCGCCACCCGATCCGATCCGCGGTTTTGTGACCCGCGGACGGGGCGTGTCCATTCACCGCGCGGACTGCCACAGTTTTCAGGCGCTGGCCGAACGCGAGCCCGAGCGCATCATCGATGTGGAGTGGGGCAATACCTCGGACAGCTTTTATCCGGTGGATGTCAGCGTGCACGCGCACGATCGGCCCGGTTTGTTGCGCGACCTGTCCGAAGTGTTCGCCCGGTTGAGGCTGAATGTGGTGGGCGTGAACACCCAGAGCAAGCAATCGCTTGCGCATATGGTGTTCACGGTGGAAGTGCGCGGAGGAGACAGCCTGCAGAAAGCGCTGGATGCGCTGCGCGAGGTCACAGGCGTGTCGTCGGCCGCCCGTCGCTAGGCGGCCGGTTGCCTGATCAGTGGTCGTCCAGGCGCTGGCGCGTCTTGTCCTGGATGAAGAAAGCGGCGATCAGGCCCAGCGTCACGCCGAACATGACGTAGTAGGCGGGAGCCATCGGCGAACCCGTGGTCTTGATGAGCCAGGTCACGATGAATTGCGCAAAACCGCCGAAAATCATCACCGCCACGTTGTAGGCCAGCGACAGGCCGACCGAGCGCACACGGGCCGGGAACAGCTCGGCCATCACCGTGCTGAACACCCCGAAGAACGCCGACACGAACAGGCAGACCACCAGTTGCACCGTCAGCAGCCGCTCGATCGAGGGGGCGGCGGTCAGCCAGGCGTACAGCGGATAGAGCACGATCAGATAGCCGATCAGCGAGCCGATCACCAGGGGACGGCGGCCGACGCGGTCCGACCACGCACCCATGAAGGGCGTCAGGACCACCATCAGCGCCGCGCCCGCCATCTGCACCAGAAAGGTTTCGCTCATGGGCAGATTGAGAATTTTGGTCGAGAAGGTGACCAGATAGGTGAAGGTGATGTAGATGGACACCGTCGCGGTCACGACCAGGCCCACGCCGATCAGCGTCTCGCGCGTGTGACGAGCCAGCATCTGGCCCAGCGTCAGGCGCTGCACGGCGCCCTGGCTGGTATTGCCTTCTTCGGCCTGGATACGCTTGAAGGTGGCGGTTTCGTCGACATTGCGGCGGATATAGATGGCGATGGGGACGATGACCAGGCCGAA
The DNA here is from genome assembly GCF_002261355.1 of Bordetella genomosp. 12. Taxonomy (GTDB): domain Bacteria; phylum Pseudomonadota; class Gammaproteobacteria; order Burkholderiales; family Burkholderiaceae_B; genus Bordetella. The sequence goes on from NZ_NEVU01000002.1 coordinate 198,612, forward strand.
GGCGAAGGGCAGGCGCCAGGCCCAGGCTTCGATCTGCGCGGGGGTGAACAGCTCGGTGATCAGGGTGCCGAAGGCCGCGCCGATGAGCAGGGCCAGCATCTGCCCGGCCATTTGCCACGAGCCGTAAAAGCCGCGGCGCTCGTCAGGCGCCATTTCGATCAGCAGCGCCGTGGACGTGCCGAATTCACCGCCGGCCGAAAAGCCCTGCAGCAGGCGCGCCACCAGAATGAAGATGGGCGCCAGAATGCCCGCGGCGTGATAGGTCGGCGCCACGGTGATCAGCGCGATGGACACGGCCATCAGTGACGTCACCATCACCATGGCGGCCTTGCGCCCCTTGCGATCGCCATACAGGCCGAGCAGGATGCCGCCCACGGGACGCATGAAAAAGCCCACGCCGAAAATCGCCGTGGTCATCAGAATGGAGTTCAGTTCGCTGCCAGGAACATTGGGGTCGACCGGGAAAAACAGCTTCGCGATGATGGGCGTCATGAAGGCGAAGACGAGAAAGTCGTACCACTCCAGAGCGTTGCCGATGACGGCCGCCACGATATTGCGGGTGGGAACTGCACGCTGCTGCACGGGGAATCCTTAGGGTGGGGCCAAAAAAAGCGGATTTTAGGGGAAAAAACCGACACCGCGGGTAAAAGCCTCCCGCGCTTCGCGAAAACGGGCCCGCCGCGAAAGGGCCGCGCACATCTCGGACGGGTGGCCTAAACTTGAGGTTTTTCTCAAGGTTAGGCGATATGAACGCGCGCACTTGGTTGCAGACTCTGGTCGGCTTCGACACCACCAGCCGGAATTCCAATCTGGCGCTCATCGAGACGACTCGCGACTGGCTCAAGCAACAGGGTGTAGAGGCCTGGCTCGTCCACAATCCCGAGCGGACCAAGGCCAATCTCTTTGCTACCTTGCCGGCCAGCGACGGCAATACGCAAGGCGGTATCGTGTTGTCCGGCCATACCGATGTGGTGCCCGTCGATGGCCAGGATTGGTCCACGGATCCCTTCAAGCTGGTGGAGGCGGACGGACGGCTGTATGGCCGCGGCAGTTGCGATATGAAAGGCTTTATTGCGGCTTCGCTGGCCTTGGTGCCCGAGTATCTGTCCATGCAGCGCGCCAAACCCATCCATCTGGCGTTTTCCTATGATGAGGAAGTCGGCTGCGCCGGTGCGCCCTACATGATCGCCGACTTGCATGACCGCGGCATTCGCCCGGAAGGCTGCGTTGTGGGCGAGCCCACGGGCATGCAGGTCGTGGTGGCGCACAAGGGGATCAATCTGTTCCGCTGCCGGGTGCATGGCAAGGCGGCGCATTCGTCGCTCACGCCGCGCGGCTGCAACGCCATCGAGTATGCGGCCCGCTTGATCTGCCATATCCGCGACGTCGCCGACAGTTTCAAGGCCCAGGGGCCTTACGACCAGTTCTATGACGTGCCGTTCTCGACCATGACCACCAACCAGATCCAGGGCGGTATCGCGGTCAACACCATCCCGGAATTCTGCGAGTTTTCGTATGAATTCCGCAATCTGCCCGGCATGCCGGCCGATGCGATCCAGGCCCAGGTCGAGCGTTACGTCGCTGAAACGCTGTTGCCGCGCATGCGCGCCGAATTCGGCGACGCGGCCATCGAGATCGAGCGCGGGGCCGCGGCGCCCGGGCTGGAAGCCTCCGAGGAAGCGGCCATCACCCAGTTGGTGCGCGCGCTGACCGACGACCGCAGCACGCGCAAGGTCGCTTACGGGACCGAAGCGGGTCTGTTTCAAGGGATAGGCATTCCTACCGTGGTCTGCGGCCCGGGCCATATCGAGCAGGCGCACAAGCCGGACGAATACGTGGCGCTGGACCAGCTGGCAGGCTGCGAAACCTTCCTGCGCAAGCTGGGTCAGGCCCTCTGAGCGCGGGAGCCTGGCAGGGGCGGACCCCTGGTCCGCCATGCTCGGGTAAAATGTCAGGTTGCTAAACCGGTGCCGGTTGACGGCAGGCATAGGGCCTGTCGCCGTGCCAGGCGCCGGCTAGATATCAGGTAGACCCCAGGTGAAACCTTACGACCTTCCGGATGCGAAGGGCCATTTCGGTCCTTATGGCGGCGTTTTCGTTGCCGAGACGCTGATGCATGCCTTGGACGAGCTGCGCGCTGCCTATGACAAGTATCGCGTCGACCCCGAGTTCATCGAAGAGTTCAACTACGAACTCAAGCACTTCGTTGGCCGGCCCAGCCCCGTCTACCATGCTGCGCGATGGTCGCAAAAGCTGGGCGGCGCCCAGATCTGGTTCAAGCGGGAAGACCTCAATCACACCGGTGCGCACAAGGTCAACAACTGCATTGGGCAGGCGTTGCTCGCCAAGCGCATGGGCAAGCCGCGCGTCATCGCCGAAACCGGCGCTGGCCAGCACGGCGTGGCATCGGCCACGGTGGCGGCCCGTTACGGCATGGAGTGCGTGGTCTACATGGGCAGCGAAGACGTGCGCCGCCAGGCCTCCAATGTCTATCGCATGAAGCTGCTGGGCGCGCGCGTCGTGCCCGTGGAGTCCGGCTCGCGCACGCTCAAGGACGCCTTGAACGAAGCCATGCGTGATTGGGTCACCAATATCGAGAACACGTTCTACATCATCGGCACGGTCGCCGGCCCGGATCCTTATCCGCGCATGGTGCGGGATTTCCAGACCGTGATTGGCAAGGAGTGCATCGAGCAGATGCCCGAGGCCAGCGGCCGCCAGCCGGATTACGTGGTGGCTGCCGTGGGCGGCGGCTCCAACGCCCTGGGGATTTTCCACCCCTACATTCCTTACGAAGACGTCCAGCTCATCGGCGTGGAAGCCGCCGGCGAAGGCATGGAAACGGGCCGTCATGCCGCGTCGCTGGCCGCCGGCCAGGTGGGCGTGCTGCACGGCAACCGCACCTATGTCATGCAGGATGCCGATGGCCAGGTCCAGGAGACCCATTCGGTGTCGGCCGGCCTGGATTATCCCGGCGTCGGGCCCGAACATGCCTGGCTCAAAGACAGCGGCCGTGCCCGCTATGTCGGCATTACCGATGACGAGGCGCTGGCGGCCTTTCACGATTGCTGCCGCATCGAGGGCATCATGCCTGCGCTGGAGTCCTCGCACGCGATTGCGCAGGCGGTCAAAATGGCCCCCACGCTCTCGCGCGACAAGATCATCCTGGTCAACCTGTCGGGCCGTGGCGACAAGGATATGCACACCGTTGCCGAGCGCGGCGGCATCGAGCTGTAAACACCATGAGCCAACGCATCGCCGCCGCTTTTGAACGCGTGGCCGAATCCGGTCGCGCCTCGGCACTCATCCCCTACATCGCGGCAGGGGATCCCTCGCCCGCGGCCACCGTGCCGCTGATGCATGCCCTGGTGGCTGCCGGCGCCGACATCCTCGAGCTGGGTGTGCCGTTCTCGGACCCCATGGCCGACGGTCCGGTCATCCAGCGCGCCGCCGAGCGCGCCATCGCGCAAGGCATGGGCCTGTCGCGCGTGCTGCAAGCCGTGGCGGAGTTCCGCCGCCAGGACAGCACGACGCCGGTCGTGCTCATGGGCTACGGCAACCCGATTGAACGCATGGGCCAGCAGGTGTTTGTGCAGGCCGCGCGTGAGGCCGGCGTGGACGGCGTGCTGGTGGTCGATTACCCGCCCGAAGAAATGGACGACTTCGGCGCGGCCCTGGCCGCCGCCGACATCGCGCCTATCTTCCTGCTGGCGCCGACCACGACCGAAGCGCGCATGGAGGTCATCGGGCGCGTGGCGCGGGGCTATGCCTATTACGTGTCGCTCAAGGGCGTGACGGGGTCGGGCAGTCTCAATACTGACGACGTCGCCCAACGCCTGGCCATCATTCGTCGCCATGTCGGCGCGTTGCCGATAGGCGTGGGGTTTGGCATCCGCGATGCGGACAGCGCCAGCCGGATCGCTCGCCATGCCGACGCCGTGGTCATCGGCAGCAAACTCATCGAAACCATGGAGCAGGCCGTGGCCAACGTGCCGCCTGCCCAGCAGACCGACGCCGCCGTGCGTGCCGCCAGCCTCTGGCTGGGCAGCATCCGTGCGGCGCTGGACCAAGTCAAACGAGAGCGCGCGCCGGCCTGAGCCTGCGCAAGCCGTCTACAGGAATACACATGAGCTGGATCGAAAAACTCCTGCCGCCTCGCATCAACAAAACCAGCGACAGCGGTGTGCGCCGGGTCCCCGAAGGGCTATGGGTCAAGTGCCCGTCCTGCGAGTCCGTGCTCTACAGCGAAGACCTGGCGGCGAATCTGCACGTCTGCCCCAAGTGCAGCCATCACATGCGCATCGGCGCGCGTACCCGCATCGACTCTCTGTTGGATGTCGAAGGGCGCGTCGAGATCGGCCAGAGCACCCGCTCGGTCGATTCGCTGAAGTTCAAGGACACGCGCAAGTATCCCGAGCGTATCCAGGAAGCCATGAAGCAAACCGGCGAGACCGATGCGCTGGTGGTCATGAGCGGTTCCATCCGGGGCGTACCTGCCACGTTGGCCTGCTTTGAATTCGAGTTCATGGGCGGCTCGATGGGCTCGGTGGTTGGCGAGCGCTTCGTGCGCGGCGTCAAGGCTGCCATCGAACACAAGACGCCTTTCATCTGCGTGGCCGCATCGGGCGGCGCGCGCATGCAGGAAAGCCTGCTGTCGCTGATGCAGATGGCCAAAACCAACGCCATGCTGACGCAGTTGGCGCGGGCGGGGCTGCCGTTCATCAGTGTGCTCACGGATCCCACCATGGGCGGCGTGTCGGCCAGCTTCGCCTTCATGGGCGATGTCGTCATCGCCGAACCCAAGGCGCTGATCGGCTTTGCCGGTCCCCGCGTGATCGAGCAGACCGTGCGCGAAAAACTCCCCGAAGGCTTCCAGCGCTCGGAATTTTTGCTGCAAAAGGGCGCCATCGACATGGTGGTTGACCGTCGCCAACTGCGCGAAGAACTGGCCCGTTTGCTGGCCTTGTTGACCAATCAGCCTGCCGATATCGTCACCGCAGCCTGAATTACTGGTGAAATGGGCGGCAATCCTTGCGGTTGCCGCCCATTTACTATTCCATCAGGCGAAGTAATGCTTCGTCATTGCGCTACGCCATGTCGGGTTTTCTGCCTGCCGTGTTGCCTGCGTGACACATGAATGTCCGGTTCGTCCCTGCTTTCTGCTAAGGTTGTACGGTATCTGTCCGCACAGATTGAATGCACTTTGGAGTCCTTATGCACGGCCTGAAAAAGAAAATCGCTTTGACCGGTATCGCTTCTCTGGTGTTGGCTTTGGCTGCCGGCACTGCCCGGGCACAACAAGGCAGCGACGGCGGCGTCAGTGTCCATTACGGTATTGGTGACCACTATCAGCGCGTCACGCTCAACTACGAAACGCCCACCTGGTGGAGCTATCAGTTCGGCAGCAATTGGGGTCGCCTGGATCTCAATGGTGAGTTCGGCGCGTCGTACTGGTGGGCGGATGGCTCGCGTGATCCCGGTCACGTCTGGCAAGGCAATGCCATCCCGATGTTCCGCTGGTGGGCCACCGATCGCTTCTATCTTGAAGGCGGCGTGGGCGCCACGGTCTTCTCGAGCACCCGTTTCGCCGACAAGCGCATTGGTTCGGCATTTCAATTCGGCGACCACGTTGGGCTGGGTTTTCTGTTGACGCAGAATAGCCGTATCGGCGTGCGTTACTCGCATTTCTCCAACGCCAACATCAAGAAGCCCAACCCGGGCCTGGATGTCGTGCAGTTGCTGTATACCTACCAGTTCTGAACGGGCTGCAGCCCCAGCAAGTCGCTATTTGACCTGACCCCCGGAAGTTGGACATTGCGCCAATTTCCGGGGGTTTTTGCATGGCAACGTGCAATGAACCGGGCCGCCCATCCTTAGGCGTTCTTTACGCCTTTCAACCGTGCGGGAAGGATGCCGGAGGGCAGCCGCCGCGCGCATCGGGCGGGCAGGGCGTGCAAAAAAAATCGCCAGGCTGGCAGGCCTGGCGATTTTTCATGAGCGGGCAGCTCAGTGATGCGTTTCGACCTGCACCAGCGGCGAGGACGAGACTTGTGCCACGGGCTTGCGCTCGCGGCCCAGGCGCACCGGGGCTTGATCTGCCGCGCTGTGCGCTTGCGATTCCGCGTGGCGAGCCGGATCGGTTTGCACCCAGGTCAGGCCAGCCGCTTGCACCACTGCGTTCAGAGCGGCTTCGCCGGCCACGATGGGGGCAGCCGCTTTGGGCGCTGCTGTGGTCGGGGCGGGGGCCGGTTCGGCGGCAGGGGCTGCCGGCGAGGCGGCCACGGCGGGAGCCGGCGCAGCCGGTTCGACCGTTGCGCTCGCTTGCGGCGCAGCCGCGACAGGCTCAGCCGCCGCCGGAGCGGGCGTCTGCACCGCTGCGGGTGTGGTCGCAGCCGCAGTCTGCGGCTCGGCGGGCGTGACCGCTTCGGCAGCCACGGCAGCCGGAGCAGCCGGGATCACCTGGGCAGCCGGAGCAGCCGGAGCAGCCGGGATCACCTGGGTAGCCGGAACCGCGGGAGCCACGGGAGCCGCAGGGGCCGCCGGAGTCACGGGAGTCTGAACCACCGGAGCCTGCGCCTCGGCGACGACGGCTGCCGGGGCGGGCGCCACCGGAGCCGGCTGCGCCTGAGGCGTTTCAACCTTGACGGGCTCCGAAGCGGCCGTGACGCCATAAGCCGGTGCGGGAATCAGGGCCGAGCCGCTGCTTTCGGTTTCTTCAGCGTCATCGCCTGCTTCGATGGGTTGGCCATCGGCATCCAGCGTTACGCCATCTTCCTGGCTGCGACGGCCACGGCGACTGCGGCGACGGCGGCGCTTGCGCTCCGGATCAGCCTGGCCTTCGCCGTCGGCGCTCTGCGGCGCTTCGTTATCGGCGTCGGTGGCAACGTCTTCCGTGACATGGGCTTCCGGGGTGGCCGGCAGTGCGGAAGCCACGGTTTCGGCCAATGCGGCCACCATGGTTTCCTGTTCGCTCATCTTGCCATCTTGCTCGTTGGCCTGAGCGTCGCTCGCACCGTCTTCGCGACGGCCGCGGCCGCGGCCGCGGCGATTGCGGCCATTGCGCGGCGTCGCTTCGTCGGCCGCCTCGGCGGCAACGGGACGCACGGCGGGGGCAGCCTGAGCGTCGGTGTTACGCGCCTGGCGGGCCTCGCTGCGCTGCTCGTTGCGGGACTCATTGCGTTCGCCACGCGGTTCCGGGCGCTGTTGCGCCTCGCCGCGCGCGGACTCGTTGCCACGCTGTTCTTCCGGACGGCGGCCGCCACGGACGTGACGTTGCTCCAGGCCTTCGCCGTCGGCGTTGCGGCGGTTGCGGTTACGGTCCGAGCCATGGCGTTCGCCGCGGCGTTCCTGACCGTCGTTCGCGCGCTTGCCGCGGTTGCCGCCTGTGCTGCGCTTGGCTTGCTCGGCCGGTTTCTCGGCCGGCTTTGCCGGTTCGCTGCCGCCGGACAGCCAATTGATCAGGCGCTTGAACAAGCCACCGAGGCTGGCGCCTTCGGCAGGCTTCTGGGCCGCAGGGGCCGGGGCGGGTGCGGAGACCGGCGCGGGCTGGGCCGGGGTGATGCCCTTGACCAGGGCTTCCGGGCGCGCCTTGATTTCCTGTTCGCGCGGGCTCCAGGTGAGATCGGTTGCCGGGGCTTCGGCCAGTTCGAAACTGGTCTTGGCTTCTTCCAGGCGCGGATCGTCGTGGCGCAGGCGCTCGATATGGTGGTGCGGGGTTTCCAGGTGCTTGTTCGGGATGAGCACCAGGTTGACCTTCAGGCGGGCTTCCATCTTGGCGATGTCGGCACGCTTTTCGTTGAGCAGGAAGGTGGCCACGTCGACCGGCACTTGCGCGTGCACGGCGGCGGTGTTTTCCTTCATGGCTTCTTCTTGCAGCAGACGCAGCACATGCAGGGCGCTGGATTCGGCATCGCGGATCACGCCGGTGCCGGTGCAACGCGGGCACGTAATGTGCGAGCCTTCGTTCAGAGCCGGACGCAGGCGCTGACGCGACAGTTCCATCAGCCCGAAGCGCGAGATCTTGCCCATCTGCACGCGGGCGCGGTCAAAATGCAGCGCATCCCGCAGACGTTGTTCGACAGCACGTTGATTCTTGCTGTCTTCCATGTCGATGAAATCGATGACGATCAGGCCGCCAAGGTCGCGCAGGCGCAGTTGGCGGGCCACTTCATCGGCGGCCTCCACGTTGGTGCGCAGCGCGGTTTCTTCGATGTCTGCGCCGCGGGTGGAGCGCGCCGAGTTCACGTCGACGGCCACCAGCGCTTCCGTGTGGTCGATGACCACGGCACCGCCCGAGGGCAGTTGCACGGTGCGCGAGTACGCCGTTTCGATCTGGTGTTCGATCTGGAAACGCGAAAAGAGCGGGATATCGTCGCGATAGCGCTTCACGCGCTGGACGTTGTCCGGCATGACCACGCTCATGAAGGCCGTGGCCTGATCGGCGATCTCGTCGGTATCGATCAGGATCTCGCCGATTTCCGGCGAGAAATAGTCGCGAATGGCCCGGATGACCAGGCTGGATTCGAGATAGATCAGGATAGGCGCGGCATTGTCACGGGCGGCACCGTCGATGGCCGTCCACAATTGCATGAGGTAGGCCAGATCCCACTGCAGCTCTTCCACGCTGCGGCCGATGCCAGCGGTGCGGGCGATGATGCTCATGCCTTGCGGCACGTCGAGCTGCTCCATCGTGTCGCGCAGTTCCTGGCGGTCTTCGCCCTCGACGCGGCGCGAGACACCGCCGCCACGCGGGTTGTTCGGCATCAGCACGAGGTAGCGGCCGGCCAGGGAAATGAACGTGGTCAGGGCAGCGCCCTTGTTGCCGCGTTCTTCCTTTTCGACCTGAACGATCAGTTCCTGGCCTTCGCGCAGAGCGTCCTGGATGCGGGCGCTGCGCACGTCCACGCCTTCTTTGAAGAAGCTGCGGGCGACTTCTTTGAAGGGCAGGAACCCGTGGCGGTCTTCGCCGTAATTGACGAAGCAGGCCTCGAGGCCTGGTTCGATACGGGTGATGACGCCTTTGTAGATATTGCCTTTGCGCTGTTCGCGGCCGGCAGTTTCGATATCAAGGTCGATGAGCTTTTGCCCATCGACAATCGCGACGCGCAGTTCTTCCTGGTGCGTCGCATTAAACAACATGCGCTTCATGAGTGCGGTTCTCCGTAGTCAGGACACGCCGATATCGGCGCGTGACCTCGGGTCACTCGGGCTGCGACTGAAGCAAGCAAGAAGAATGCGGACCGTACCTGAGCGACGCTCAGGCGTATCCGCCGCGCGTCACGCGGGCACGTCGTGCCATGGGGCACGGGGTTCTGGCAGCAGGAGGGTCAGCTTCACTGATAGTGGTTTGACGGAACGGTTGCTGTGAACGTCAGATGCCTGTGGGCATCTGGTGCGTAATAAATATTCGACGATTCTTGCTGTGCTTCAGATCGCTTGCGGCTGGCAACGGATCTCTGCCAGGAAGGCGGGCACTGCATGCCACACCACCGTCCGGCAGATCGCGGTTGCGCCGGCGACCAAGTAAACCCAGGAGCTGAACGGAGACAGTACAATGGTGGCCCGCGCATCCGACGGAGACGCGCGAATCTCTCCGCATCTCAACGCCAGGCAAAACGGTTTCACACCCGCAAGAGCCTCTGTAGTTCAGCCCCTTAAGGCTGTCCCGATTATATGCCGCTTTCCGCAATGCGCAAACAGACTTCCCCAGTGCCCCCCTCTGTACGTTTGGTCGAGGTCGAGGCCGACCAGGAAGGCCAGCGCCTGGACAATTTTCTGCTCCGTTTGTGCAAGGGCGTCCCCAAAAGCCATATCTACAAGGCCATCCGTGGCGGCGAGGTGCGGGTAAACAAGGGACGCAGCAGTGCGGACTACCGCGTGGCGGTGGGCGACGTGGTGCGCGTGCCGCCCTTGCGTCTGCCGGATCCCGGCGCACCCAAGCCTGTTCCTGCTTCAGAGTTTCCAGTCGTCTTCGAAGACGAGGCCATGCTGGTCATCGACAAGCCCGCCGGCGTCGCCGTACATGGGGGCAGTGGCGTGTCCTTTGGGGTCATCGAGCAATTGCGCGCCGCCCGTCCGCAGGCTCGCTTCCTCGAACTGGTGCATCGCCTGGACCGCGATACGTCCGGGCTGTTGATGGTGGCCAAAAAGCGCAGCGCGCTGCTGGCCCTGCACACCATGCTGCGCGAAGGCAAGGGCGGCAAGCGCTATCTGGCGCTGGTCGAAGGCGATTGGGTCAATGACCGGCAGCATATCCGCCTGGCCCTGAGCAAATGGACGACCCAGAGCGGCGAGCGCCGGGTCAAGGTCGACCCCGATGGGCAGGCGGCGCACACCATCGTGTCGCTCAAACAGCGGTTTGGCGGCTACAGCCTGGTCGAGGCGGAGTTGCGCACCGGGCGCACGCATCAGATCCGTGTGCATCTGGCGGCCAGCGGTTTTCCCATCGTCGGTGACGATAAATACGGGACAGATGAAGTGCGGGCCGATTTCGCCCGCCGGGGTTTCAATCGCATGTTTCTGCATGCCTATCAATTGACGCTGGATCACCCGCTGACGGGTGAGCGCTTGGAGTTGGTGGCGGAGTTGCCCGCTGCCTGTCGCAAGCTGTTGCAGCAACTGGAGACAGCCTGATATGTCGTATGCAATGGTGGTGTTCGATTGGGACGGCACCCTGATGGATTCCACTCACAGTATCGTGGCGGCCATTCAGGCCGCCGCCCGTGATCTCGACTTGCCGGTTCCCACGGCGTCCGAGGCCAGCTGGGTGATCGGCTTGTCGCTCGAGAGCGCTTTGAAGCGCGCCGTGCCGCAGCTCACGCCCGCTCTCATGCCGCGCTTTCTGGAGCGCTATCGCATTCATTACCTCTTGCGCGATCCGGAGCTGCGCTTGTTTGACGGGGTGCGCGAGTTGCTCGACAGCCTGGCCAGCCAGAATGTTCGTCTGGCGGTGGCCACCGGCAAAAGCCGCGTGGGGCTGAATCGCGTCCTAGCCGCCACGGGCCTGGGCCCGGTTTTCGATGCTACCCGTACCGCCGACGAGACCTTCAGCAAGCCGCATCCGGAGATGCTGCACCAGCTCATGAGTGACCTCGATGTGGATCCGGCGAGAGTGGTCATGGTGGGGGACACCACCCATGATCTGCAGATGGCGCTCAATGCCGGCGTGCACGGCCTGGGCGTTTCGTACGGCGCGCACAGTCTGGACGAGCTGCGCGCCTGCAGCGCCGAGGCCATCGTCGGCAGCGTGCCCGAGATGGCGCAGTGGTTGACGCCGCGTATCGCCGTCTGATCGGCCTGCCTGGACAATATCGGACACAAAGTCTGATCATTCCGGGGAATTTCCTCAGCCCGGGGCGCGTCTACAGTAGATAGCGTGCCTCGGCCCTGGCCCGCCTATTGGAGATTCCCATGCTGATTCGCAAGCCTTCGCCCCTTCTTGCCTCTGAGATCACTCCCGAGGAAGTGTGGCGTACCCGCCGAGACTGGATGATGCGTAGCGCGGCGGCTGCGGCCGCTCTGGGGCTGTCGGGCTGGACGTCACGCCGGGCCTGGGCCGACGACGCAGCGTTGCCCGGCAAGCCTGTCCCTCAATTCACGGTGCCGGACAAGCAGACCGCCTTCAAGGATGTCTCGTCGTACAACAATTACTACGAGTTCGGTCTGGACAAGGGCGATCCGGCGCGGGCGGCGGGCGCGCTCAAAACCCGCCCCTGGACGGTCAGCGTCGAAGGCGAGGTGGGCAAGCCACGTGTTTTCGATATCGACGCGTTGCTCAAACTCGCGCCCATGGAAGAGCGGGTGTACCGCTTGCGCTGTGTCGAAGGCTGGTCCATGGTCATTCCCTGGGTGGGCTACTCGCTGTCGACCCTGCTCAAGCAGGTCGACCCGACGGGCAATGCAAAGTACGTCGAATTCGTGACGGCAGCCCAGCGCGAAACCATGCCCGGCCTGCGCTATCCCGTGCTGGACTGGCCCTACACGGAAGTGCTGCGCATGGACGAGGCCATGCATCCTCTCACCATGCTCGTGTTCGGGCTGTACGGTAAGGTGCTTCCCAACCAGAACGGCGCGCCGCTGCGCCTGGCCGTGCCCTGGAAGTACGGCTTCAAATCCGCCAAGTCCCTGGTGCGTATCCGCCTGCTGGAGCAGGCTCCCCGCAGCAGCTGGATGAAGGCCGCGCCGCAAGAGTATGGGTTCTACGCCAACGTCAATCCGCAAGTGCCCCATCCGCGCTGGAGCCAGGCCACCGAGCGTCGCATCGGCGAGGACGGGATTTTTACGCCCAAGCGTCCCACGCTCATGTTCAATGGTTACGCGGATCAGGTCGCCGCGCTTTATCAGGGCCTGGATCTCAGGGCCAACTACTGAGGCTTACGGAAGATGGCGCAGCAATCGGTGCGGGTGATCGGGCAGGCCAAGCCGCTGGTCTTTCTCCTCGGCCTGGCGCCCGCCTTGCGCTGGGTCTGGCTGGGGCTGCATGATGGCCTGAGCGCCAATCCCATCGAGTTCCTCACTCGTTCCTCCGGAACCTGGGCCCTGGTCTGTCTGCTGGTGACGTTGGCCATCACGCCGGTGCGGCGTTTGATCCAGGTGCCGGCTTTGCTGCGCCTGCGCCGCATGTGCGGCTTATTTGCCTTTTTCTATGCCTTCTTGCATTTCACGGCCTGGGCTTGGTGGGACCGGGGGCTGGAGCTGGCTTCCATGCTGCGCGACCTGGCTGAGCGCCCCTTCATCCTGGTGGGATTCACGGCCTTTGTGCTCATGGCCGCGCTGGCGCTGACCTCCACGCAGGCGGCCATGCGCAGGCTGGGCCGTCACTGGCAGCGGCTGCACCGGGCGGTCTATCTGATCGGGCTGTTGGTCATCCTGCACTACTGGTGGCACAAAGCTGGCAAGAACGACCTGCGCGAGCCGCTGATTTATGGCGCGGTCTTGCTGCTGTTGCTGGGGTGGCGCGTCGCGGCCTGGTGGCACCGGCGCCGGGCGCTCAGGGCTGAGCCTGCATCGCTTGCATGATGGCCGCGGTCTCGGCGTCGGGCTCGCCGTCGTAGCGCGCTGGCCGATAGTGCATCTGAAAGGCGGCCAGCACGTTGCGGGTGGCGCGGTCCAGCCGGCCATGGCGCGGGTTGTCGTAACCCAGGCGAGCCAGCTCTGCTTGAAACCACGCCACGTCGGGCAGGCCGTCAGCCTGCAGCCGCGGCAACATCGCCGCAGCGGCGGCCTCGTCGTACCAGCGGCCTATTCCGGCCTGGGCCAGTGCCCGCCATGGGAAATTCGGGCCAGGGTCCAGCTTGCGTTGCGGCGCAATGTCGCTGTGGCCGACGATGTTCTCCGGGCGGATGCCATGACGCTCGGCGATGGCGCGCAATAACTGCGTGAGCGCGGCTATTTGCGTGGGTGCGTAGGGCGCATAACGCAGGCTGCCATCGGGCTGTTTTTGCCAGCCTGCGTTGACGATCTCGATGCCGATCGACGTGAAGTTCAGCGAGTTTTGCTCAAACCAGCGGCTTGCGCCGGCATGCCAGGCGCTGCGGTTCTCATCCACCAGTTGGTAGATGCGCGCGTCGGGCCTTGCGCTGACCACATAATGGGCGCTTACTTGCGTCTGCGAAAGCAGCCGCAGCGATTCGGCGTCGTCGGCGGTGGTGTAGTGCAGCACGATATAACGCACCCGGCTGCTTTGTCCCGTGGCCGTAAGCGAGCGGTCAATGGGGCTGGCGCAGCCGGCCAGCATCAGGCAGGCGAGCAGCAGCGCAGCCAGGCGTTGCATGTTGTCAGTGCGCCAGGAAGAGAAACAGGGTGGGCTGCTTGTCAAGGTCGGGCGGCGGTTCCTGCTTCCACTGCGCCACCGTGCGGGTGCGTACCCACTCCTGGTCCGTGGAGAGCGAGCGGGCCACGCACAGCCGGGTGTCGCCGCGCAGGGCGGCCAGCAAGGTGCCAAACATCGCCATGTTGCGATAGGGGGTCTCGATCAGCATCTGGGTCTGGTCATGGCGGGCCGAATGCTGTTCCCAGGCGCGCAATTGCTTGGCGCGTTCGGCCGGGTCGACCGGAGCGTAGCCATGGAATGCGAAGCGCTGGCCGTCCAGGCCGCTGGCCATCAAGCCCAGCAGGATGGAGGAGGGGCCGACCCATGGTTTGACGGCATAGCCCAGGCGGTGGGCGGCCGCCGCCACTTTGGCGCCGGGGTCAGCCACCGCGGGGCAGCCGGCTTCCGAGACCAGCCCAATCTCTTTGCCTGTCTTGATGGGGGCGAGCCAGGCTTCGATCTGGCGCGCGTCGGCCTGATCGTTGAGGGTATGGATGGTGATTTCCTGCAACGGTCGCTCGGTGCCGATCAGTTTGAGAAAGGCGCGCGCGGTCTTGGCGTTTTCGGCGATATAAGTGTCCAGCCTGCCGGCCAGGGCGCGGACGTCGGCCGGCAGCCAGCGCTCGGGTGGGGCATCGCCCAGGCTGACGGGGATGAGATGCAAGGCGCCGCTCATGCGGGGCTCCCCAGGGGAGGGAGGCCGAAGCGCATCAGCATCCCGGTCAGGGCGATCAGGGGCAGGCCAATGATGGCCGTCGGATCGTCGCTTTGCATGCTTTCCATCAGCGCGATGCCCAGGCTTTCTGCCTTGGCGCTGCCTGCGGTATCGTAGGGTTGCTCGGCCTGCAGGTAGGTGTCGATGGCCGCCTCGCTCAGAGTGCGGAATTTGCAGTAGGTGACGACATCGGCCTGCTCGGTGTGCTGTCCGTCCGTCACGGCCAGCGCGCTGTGAAACTCGACCGTTTTCCCCGAGAGTTGCCGCAATTGAGCTTGCGCACGGGCGAAATCGCCCGGCTTGCCGATGGGTTGGCCGTCTATCGTGGCCACCTGGTCGGAGCCGATGACGATGCTGCCCGGGTGCCGGCTAGCCACGGCCATGGCTTTGGCGACCGACAAACGCAGCGCGATGGCAGCAGGGGCTTCACCAGGGTGTGGCGTTTCGTCCACATCGGGAGACACGCTCTCGAAGGGCAGGCGTAGGCGCTCGAGCATGCTGCGCCGATAACGGGAGCTGGATGCAAGGATGAGACGAGGAGTTTGGGGCATGCGATATTTGACGTTGATCTCTAAGTCACGGTATTATCTAACGTTTTGCGGCGATTATGCTGCGTACTGATACTTCTTTGTTGCACACCTTTTTGCCAAGCTTACTTTGCGCGGCATTTTGGCTGCCGGGGTTTTTAGGCTCGTGCGAGCCAGGCCTAGCGCCTTGAAGGCTGCGTCTAGCTTGCAAGATGGGCTAAAGGGCGGACTAAAAGGGATGCGCTAAAAGGCGGGCAGGGGTGGGCTAAAAGGCGGACGAAAGACGCGCCTTAAAGCGGCGCTCTTGAGATGGCAGGCTTAAAAGTTTGCCGGCAACCCGCGCAGAAGAGGCAGGGGCACGGACGCGCAGAGCACAGAAGCAACGGGGATCAAACGGCCCCGGAGCAGCTTGGGCCAAGCGGCTTGCCGCGCCAGGGCGGCTCCCTGAGGTTGCCACGCGTTTAGGCGGGTGTGTGGTCTGTTGGTAAAGTGTCACCGCAGTGTAAATGGCTGGAAGATTATGGTTGATCCTGTAGATAAAGCGGTAGTCAAGGCGTCTGCTGGCAATGCCGTGGTCGTGGATGCTTATGCCATGGCGCGTCAGGGGCAGCAGGTGTCGGGTGACATTGCGCTGGTGCGCCTGTCGCGATTCATGGAAGGCTTGCCCGAGCAGGCAGCCGGCGAAGCCGGCGTAGCCCATTGGAAAGCCTTCGGCGAGATCGGCAAGGGAACGGGCAAGACGGGTGGTGTCATCGCCGGTCAGCCGTTGCTGCGCTTGCACATCCAGGCCAATCCGGTCTTGATCTGCCAGCGTTGCAATGCGCCCTTTGTGCATCCGGTGGATTCCGACGTGGTGCTGCAGCTGGTCGCGTCTGAAGATGATCTCGACGACGAACTGGCCGATTTGCAGGATGCCCAGGAAGAAGGTTTGGATTTTGCGACCGACGTGCCTGAAAAGGTCGTGGGTTCGCATCGTTTCGATCTGTTGGCCCAGATCGAGGATGAGCTCATCTTGAGCATTCCGTATGTGCCCCGCCATGAAGTCTGCCCGGAGGTTTCCGGACAGGCAGCGGGGCAGAAGGCCGCTTCGGATGATGCATCGCATGCATCCGAAGTCAAGCGTCCCTCGCCGTTTGCGGTGTTGGAACAACTGAAGCGCAAGAATTGAAATCAACTCGGGCTGCATTCGCGTACAATGCGGCCCGTTTCTAGGAGTCATCATGGCTGTTCAACAAAACAAGAAGTCCCCGTCCAAGCGCGGCATGCACCGCTCGCACGATTTTCTGGTGAACCCGCCGACGGCCATCGAGCCCAACACGGGCGAATCGCACCTGCGTCACCACATCAGCCCCAACGGTTTTTACCGTGGTCGCAAGATCCTGAAGACCAAGGCTGACGAATAAGGCCTGTCGGCCGAACTCGTAACCCGGACCGTTTCGGCTGACTGCTGACCTGGCACCCGTGATACGCATCGCTATAGACTGCATGGGCGGGGACCACGGTCTGCCCGTCACCATACCGGCCGCGCTCGAGTTCGCCCGGCAATATCCGGACACCCGGCTATTGCTGGTTGGGCTACCCGATGCCATCGAAGCCGCGCTGGCCGAACATCGTTCGGCCCCGCGCGATCGTCTCGAGGTTGTCGCTGCCTCCGAGGTCGTCACCATGGACGACCCGGTCGAAGTCGCTTTGCGCCGCAAAAAAGACTCGTCCATGCGACTGGCCGCTCAAGCCGTCAAGGACGGTCGGGCTGACGCCTGCGTGTCAGCCGGCAATACCGGCGCATGGATGGCGATTTCCCGCTACGTGCTCAAGACGCTGGACGGCATCGACCGCCCGGCGATCGCGACCTCCATCCCCAACCAGACCGGCGGCGCTACCACGGTGCTCGATCTGGGGGCCAATGTCGACTGTAGCGCGGAGCATCTGCTGCAGTTCGCCATCATGGGCGCCGCGCTTGCGCAGGCCGTCGATCATCTCGACCGGCCTACCGTGGGCTTGCTGAACATAGGCGAGGAAGTCATCAAGGGCAATGAGGTGGTGAAGGAAGCCGCCGAATTGCTGCGAGCCAGTCCATTGAATTTCCGCGGCAACGTGGAAGGCGACGATATTTTCAAGGGTACGGTCGACGTTGTCGTTTGTGACGGCTTCGTAGGTAACGTCGTACTGAAATCCGTCGAAGGGTTGGCGAAGATGCTCTCCAGCGTCATTCGCGAAGAATTCAAGCGCAACTTCATCACGCTGCTGGCCGGCGCCGTTGCCACGCCGGTGCTCAACCGGCTGCGCCGACGCGTCGATAACCGCCGCTATAACGGCGCGGCCTTGCTTGGCCTGCGGGGTGTCGTGATCAAAAGCCATGGTTCGGCCGACGCCTATGCCTATGGTTTTGCGCTCCAGCGCGCGCGTGAGGCGGTCGCCAGCCGGTTGCTCGAACGCACGGCCCAGACGGTGGCCGAGATCAATGAGCGCGTCCAACTGAACGAGGCTGCCGCGAACAATGCCGCGGCTGCGGGGGACACCGTTTGATGAGCAAGGCAATGAAATATTCGGTGATCGCGGGTTCGGGCGGCTATCTGCCCGAGCGTGTGGTGTCCAACGACGATCTGGCCGCGGAACTGGCTCAGCGCGATATCGAGACATCCGATGCGTGGATCGTCGAGCGCACCGGTATCCGGCAGCGGCATCTGGCCGAGCGCGGCGTAACCACCAGCGTGCTGGCCACCGAGGCGGCGCGCCGTGCGATGGCCGACGCCGGCGTCGGCCCGGATGATCTGGATCTGATCATCGTGGCCACGTCGACGCCCGACTTCGTGTTTCCGAGCACGGCCTGCCTGGTGCAGGCCAATCTGGGAGCCAAGGGCGGGGCGGCCTTCGATGTGCAGGCGGTGTGCAGCGGATTCGTCTATGCCCTGACGACGGCCGACAGCTTCGTGCGTGCCGGCCGTGCCCGGTGTGCGCTGGTGATCGGCGCCGAGGTGTTTTCCCGCATCCTTGACTGGAATGACCGCGGCACCTGCGTGTTGTTTGGCGACGGCGCGGGCGCGGTCGTCCTCAAGGCATCCGATGAGCCGGGCATTCTCGCCGCGCATCTGCATGCCGATGGCAGCCAGACCAAAATTCTCTGCGCCGCGGGCAATGTGGCCTACGGCGAAGTGACGGGCGACCCCTTCCTGCGCATGGATGGCCAGGCCGTGTTCAAGCAGGCCGTCACGGTGCTGGACCGCTCGGCGCGGGAAGTCTGCGCCGAGGTGGGCATGACCATCGATCAGGTCGATTGGCTGGTGCCGCACCAGGCCAACGTCCGCATTCTCAATTTTCTTGCACGCAAGCTCAATGTGTCGGCCGACCATGTCGTCGTCACCGTTGACCAGCATGCCAATACCTCGGCGGCCAGCGTGCCGCTCGCCCTGGACGTGGCGCGGCGCGATGGCCGCATCAAGGCCGGCCAGCATGTGCTGATGCAGGGCGTGGGCGGTGGCTTTACCTGGGGCTCGGTACTGGCCCGCATGTAGTGCGGCGGGCGCCATGCCCGTCGTGCGGTACGCTAACGTATAGAGATCACGGACCACCATGAAACTCGCATTTGTGTTCCCCGGCCAAGGCTCGCAATCCGTCGGCATGATGGATGCATGGGCTGGCAATGCCGTCGTCGCCGATGTGCTTGCTCGCGCCAGTCAGGCGCTGGGCCAGGATCTGGCCGCCCTGATTGCCCAGGGCCCGGCGGATCAGCTCAATCTCACCACCAACACGCAGCCCGCGATGCTTACCGCCGGCGTGGCCTGTTTTGCTGCCTGGCGCGATGCCGGCGGGCCGCTGCCTGCCGTCATGGCTGGCCACAGCCTGGGCGAGTACGCGGCCCTGACGGCCGCCGGCTCGCTGGCGCTCGAAGACGCCGTGCGCCTGGTGCGCATCCGCGCCGATGCCATGCAGGCCGCCGTGCCGGTGGGCACGGGCGCCATGGCCGCCATTCTGGGGCTGGACGATGACGCGGTTCGGGCCGCTTGCTCGCAAGCCGCACAGGGCGAAGTCGTCGAGGCCGTCAACTTCAACGCGCCGGCGCAGGTCGTGATTGCCGGCCACAAGGCCGCCGTCGAACGCGCCTGCGAAGCGGCCAAGGCCGCCGGCGCCAAGCGTGCGCTGCTGTTGCCCGTTTCGGCGCCGTTTCACTCCAGCCTGCTCAAGCCGGCCGCCGACGTACTGGCGCGCGCGCTGGCCGACGCCGCCGTGCAATCGCCGGCCGTGCCGGTGATCAACAACGTGGACGTGGCCGAACAATCCGATCCCGCCGCCATTCGCGATGCGCTGGTGCGCCAGGCCTGGCACGCCGTGCGTTGGGTCGAGACCGTGCAGGCCATGAAGGCCCAGGGCGTGACACACGTCATCGAGTTCGGTCCGGGTAAAGTCCTGACCGGCCTGACCAAACGCATCGATGGTGATCTGACCGGCCTGGCCGTGACCGATCCCGCCTCGTTGGATGCCGCGCTGGCGCTCGTCAAGGGAAATTGAGTATGGAACACATCTCCAAAGATCTGGAAGGCAAGATCGCGCTGGTGACCGGCGCTACGCGCGGCATTGGCCGCGCCATTGCCCAGGAACTGGCCGCCCGTGGCGCCACGGTGGTCGGTACGGCCACCTCGGAAGCCGGCGCGGCAGCGATTACCGAAGCCCTGGCTGCCCATGGCGGTCGCGGCGTCGTGCTGAACGTGACCGATGCCGCCGCGGTCGATGCGCTCATCGATACGCTGGGCAAAGAGGGCGGCGGGCCCCATATTCTGGTCAACAATGCGGGCATCACGCGCGACACGCTGGCCATGCGCATGAAAGACGACGACTGGGGCTCGGTGATCGACACCAACCTGAGCGCGGTCTTCCGCCTGTCGCGCGCCGTGCTGCGCAATATGATGAAGGCTCGTTGGGGCCGCATCATCAACATTACGTCGGTGGTCGGTTCGGCCGGCAACCCGGGTCAGGCCAACTACGCCGCCGCAAAAGCGGGCGTGGCCGGCATGACGCGCGCGTTGGCGCGCGAGCTGGGCAGCCGCAACGTCACGGTAAACTGCGTGGCGCCGGGCTTTATCGACACGGACATGACGCGCGTGCTGGGCGAAGACCAGACCGCAGCCCTTTTGCAACAGATTCCGCTGGGCCGCCTTGGCGCTCCGGCCGATATCGCCAATGCGGTTGGCTTCCTGGCCAGTCCTTTGGCGGGTTACATTACAGGTACGACCCTGCACGTCAACGGCGGGATGTACATGCAATAAATGCGGCATCCTGGCGCGGCGCGAGGCCAGCCAGTCTGTCGTACTGACACTCGTGGCCCATGTGATCGGACATTTCCGTAACATGCGGCCCGCCCCTCCAGCCGGCAGGCCGGGTGGGGGCGAAAAAAACGCGGTGTTATTTTTCTCACGGCCCGGCGTTTGCATTCCTCAACGCTTGGCTATAATTCGCGGGATTTTTCCCAATTGGAGATCTGCATGGAAAGCATCGAACAGCGCGTCAAGAAGATCGTCGCTGAACAACTTGGCGTGAACGAAGCCGAGATCAAGAACGAGTCCTCCTTCCTTGACGACCTCGGTGCCGATTCGCTCGACATGGTCGAGCTGGTCATGGCCCTCGAAGATGAATTCGAGACCGAGATCCCCGACGAAGAGGCTGAAAAGATCACGACCGTGCAACAAGCGATTGATTACATCAATTCGCACGGCAAGCAGTAATCAGCGCAAGCCTATCTATCCCGCGTCTTCGGACGCAGGAGTCAGGGCGGTTTTGGGTATAGCCATGCGACCCGCGCGGGGAAGCATCCGGCCGGGCAGGCCCGGTGATTCCGCGTGGTTTGTCGGGCCAGCCAAAAACCGCCTTTATTTTGTCTGTTTGAGGAGTCATCCGTGAAGCGACGTGTCGTCATCACCGGCTTGGGCATCGTTTCCCCCGTGGGCAACGATCTGGCCACCGCTTGGGACAATATCGTCAACGGACGTTCTGGCATTGGCCGTATCACGCGATTCGATCCGTCGGCCCTGACCACCCACATCGCGGGCGAGGTCAAAGGCTTTGACGTCACGCAGTATGTCCAGCCCAAAGAAGCGCGCCAGATGGATACCTTTATCCATTACGGCCTGGCCGCCGGTGTGCAGGCCTGGCGCGACTCGGGCCTTGAGGCTACCGAAGAAAACGCCGATCGCATCGGCGTGATTGTGGGCTCGGGCATCGGCGGTCTGCCGCGTATCGAAGAAACGCAGACGGATCTGCTGGCCAAAGGCCCGCGCCGTATCTCGCCGTTCTTTGTGCCGGGTTCGTTGATCAACCTGATTTCCGGCCATCTGTCGATCATGTTCGGCCTCAAGGGGCCGAGCTACGCGGTGGTTTCCGCGTGCACGACCGGTCTGCACAGCATCGGCGACGCCGCTCGCCTGATCGAGTATGGCGATGCCGACGTGATGATTGCCGGCGGCGCCGAGTCGACCGTGTCTCCGTTGGGGATCGGCGGTTTTGCCGCCATGCGCGCGCTGTCCACGCGCAACGACGATCCGACCACGGCCTCGCGTCCTTGGGATCGCGATCGTGACGGCTTCGTGCTGGGCGAAGGCGCCGGCGTGCTGGTGCTCGAAGAGTACGAACATGCCAAAAAGCGCGGCGCGCGCATTTATGGCGAGTTCGTGGGCTACGGCATGAGTTCGGACGCGCATCACATCACCGCGCCCGACAAGGACGGTCCGCGCCGCGGCATCGTCAATGCTTTGCGCAACGGCGCCATCAATGCCGAAGAGGTCGATTACGTCAACGCGCACGGCACCTCCACGCCGCTGGGCGACAAGAACGAAACCGACGCCCTCAAGCTGGCTTTTGGCGACCATGCCCGCAAACTGGTGGTGAACTCGACCAAGTCCATGACCGGTCACCTGCTGGGTGCGGCAGGCGGCATCGAGGCCGTCTTCACGACGCTGGCGCTCTACAACCAGGTGTCGCCGCCCACCATCAATATCTTCAATCAGGATCCCGAGTGCGATCTGGACTATTGCGCCAATGAAGCTCGCCCGATGAAGATCAATGTCGCGTTGTCCAATTCCTTTGGCTTCGGCGGCACCAACGGTTCAATGGCCATTCGCCGGATTTGACGTTGGACCTGGGCCAAGCGTGGCATTTCGAGGTGCCTGCCGGCTTGCCGGCAGGCACTCGTTGGCTGATCGCAGGGCCGGCCTTGCTGGCTGCCCTGGCCGGGGTGGCGCAGCCTTGGCTGCTGCCCGCCTTGCCCTTGACGCTGCGCAGGCCTGCCCGGACGGTACGGGCGCTGCGCGTGCACCCAGACCCCACATGCTGGCAGGCGCTCAGTGCGCAGGATGGCTGGCGGTCCGTTCATTTGCGTAGCGCCGTGCGTCATCGGAGCCATATGGCCCTGATACTGGCCTTGCGCGACGGCGAGTGTGTTACAAACAGCAAGATCAGCTGCACCGTCTGGCCCGAGGCCATGGCGCCGCGGCAATGGCGTCGATTGAACGTCATGACCGGGGCTGGCGGTTGCAAAGTGGCATATCGAAAAGGGGCGTCATGAGCGAACGCGACGTCGACGCCGAACTTGTTGCGCGCGTGCAACGCGGCGACAAGAAAGCATTCGACCTGCTGGTCCTGAAGTACCAGCGCAAGATCCTGCGCCTGCTGGCGCGGATGATCCGCGACCCGGCCGAGATAGAGGACGTGGCGCAAGAGGCATTCATCAAGGCGTATCGGGCGCTGCCGCAGTTTCGGGGCGAGAGTGCCTTCTACACTTGGCTTTATCGTATCGCCATCAATACCGCCCGCAATTGGCTGGCTTCGTCGGGGCGCCGCCCCAGCGCGCCCAACGCAATTGAGACGGAAGATGGTGAAACTTTTAACGAAACCGACAACCTAACCGATATAAGCACGCCGGAAGCAATGTTCGCCAGCCGCGAAATTGCCGCGACGGTCAACGCCGCCATCGAGGAATTGCCCGAGGAGCTGCGCACGGCTATCGTCCTGCGTGAGATTGAAGGTATGAGTTACGAAGACATCGCCCAAAGCATGGACTGCCCCATCGGAACGGTTCGCTCCCGCATATTTCGTGCGCGGGAAGCCATCGCCACCCGGTTGCGCCCCCTGCTTGACACCGATGCCGAGCGTCGCTGGTAAGGAGTGGCAGTCATGCAAACAGCAGCCAAGTCCGTGATCGCCGAAGCCTCATTCGAGGAGTCGGTTTCCGCCTGGATGGACGGAGAGGGATCAGAGGACTTTTTACATCAACTGATGTCCCCGCAAGGTCGCAAGACCTGGGACAGCTACCACCTGATCGGCGATGCGCTGCGCAGCCCCGATCTGGTGACCAACCCGAGCAAGGACTTCCAGTCCCGCCTGTCGCGCGCACTGGATGCGGAGCTGCCCATCGTGGCCGCCCCGCGCCGCCGTTCGCCCCTGCGTTTTGGCTTGTCCGGTCTGGCCGTGGCCGCGGCCGTGGCGACTGTGATCTGGGTGGTTCAACCCTCGGTGTCTTCCGGGCCCGGCGTGTCGGCGCCCGTGCTGGCCGATGCCAGCCGTGATGATCCGGGTCTGCGCGATTATCTCGAGGCCCACCGGCAGATGGCCGGCCCCAGTGCCGTGCGACAGGTCTCCTTCGAGACCGGAGCACGCTGATGGTACGGTGGCAGGACGTGCGCGCCGACAAGCGCGTGGCGCGACGCCAGCGGCAATGGGCCGCCATGGCCGCCGTGGCGCTGTGCAGCATGATGGCCTGGTCCGGCGCGGCGCTTGCGCAGGCGCAGGCGCCCGAGACGGATCCGGTCAAGCTGCTGGCCGACATCCAGCAGGCGGCGCGTTCGCAGGATTACGCCGGCGTCTTCATGTACCAGCAGGGCGACATCATGCAGTCGTCGCGTCTGGTGCATGTCATCGATGGCACGGGCGAGCGCGAACGGCTGGAGATCCTCGATGGGCAGCCGCGTGAGTATCTGCGGCACAACGAAGATGTGCAGTGCCTGATTCCCGAGCATAAAACGGTCTTGCTTGAGCGCCGCCGCGGCGATCGTTTCCCCGGCCTGCTGCTGGGCGATCCCAAGGATCTGGCCGATCACTACGTCGTGCGCGCCGAGTCCAAATTGCATCGGGTTGCCGATCGCCAGTGCCGGCTGATCACGATAGAGCCGCGTGACGCGCTGCGCTATGGCTATCAGCTGTGCGCGGATGTCGATACCAATCTGCTCCTCAAGGCGCAGACCATAGACGGTCGGCGCGGCGTGGTCGAGCAGGTTTCTTTTTCGTCTTTGCGCGTTGGCGGCGACGTCGATGCGCGGCAGTTGAATTCGCGTTGGGATACCCGTGATTGGCGGGTGATGGAAGCCGACATGAAGCCGGTCGATCTGGCCGCTCAGGGGTGGCGTATCCCCGCGCCGGAAGGTTTTGTTGCGGTTATGCAGGTTGCCCGGCACATCGGCAAGGGAACGGTTAGCCAGGTTGTGCTGTCAGATGGTTTGGCGGCAATTTCCGTTTTCATTGAACCTTTTGACGGATCTCGCCACCAACATACGCCAGCTGGGCTTATCCAGCGTGGCGCCATCAACATCTATGGAACCCGCATTGCGGACTATTGGATGACGGTGTTGGGCGAAGTCCCCGCGGCAACGTTGGAGAGTCTGGCTCAAGCTACGGAATACGTGCCCGTATCGTCGTCTAAATAAGAAACCTGATAAAGGTCAGGAGTCTTTCCGGAGCTCTCACATGAAGAAAAACGATTCGTCCACCCTGTATGTCCGCCGCCTCTTTGCCGCCCTGATGATGGGTTCGGCGCTGACGCTGGCGCAGGCCCCGCTGGTTGCTCACGCACAAACGCCGGTTGCCGGAGGGGTATTGCCGGACTTCACGTCCATCGTTGAGAAGGCCGAGCCGGCCGTGGTCAATATCCGCACCACGGCGACCGTGCCGGTGCGTGGCGGCCCTGGTGGCGCCGGCGGCGGCGGTGATCCGTACGAGCTGTTCCGCTGGTTCTTTGGCCCGGACTTCCAGCCTCCCGGCGCTGCGCCCGGCCAACGCCGCCAGCAGCCGCAGCCCCAGGGTGAAGAGCGCACCGTGCCGCGTGGCGTGGGCTCGGGCTTCTTCATCTCCGATGACGGCTACATCATGACGAACAACCACGTCATCAGCGATGCCGCCGACATCATCGTCACGCTGACCGATGGGCGCGAGTTCAAGGCCAAGGTCATCGGCTCCGACGAGCGTACCGACGTGGCCCTCATCAAGATCGACGCCAAGGGCATGACGGCCCTGCCGGTGGGCGACACCAAGAAGCTCAAGAAAGGGCAGTGGGTGCTGGCCATCGGTTCGCCCTTCGGCCTGGATTCCACGGTGACTTCCGGCATCGTCAGCGCCATAGGCCGCGATACCGGCGAGTACCTGCCTTTCATCCAGACCGATGTGGCCGTCAACCCCGGCAACTCGGGCGGCCCGCTGTTGAACATGCAAGGGGAAGTGGTCGGCATCAACTCGCAGATCATTTCGCGTAGCGGTGGCTTCATGGGTATCTCGCTGGCCATCCCCATCGACGAAGCCATGCGCGTGGTCGATCAACTGCGTACGACGGGCAAGGTCACCCGCGGCCGTATCGGTGTGCAGATCGGTGAAGTGGGCAAGGACGTCGCCGAGGCCATTGGCCTGCCGCGTGCCGAAGGCGCCCTGGTCAGCAGCGTCGAGCCTGACGGTCCTGCCGACAAGGCCGGCGTGCAACCCGGTGATGTCATTCTCAAGTTCAACGATCAGGCCATCAAGCGCTGGTCGGATCTGCCGCGTGTCGTGGGCGATACCAAGCCGGAAGCGACGGGCAAGCTGGAAGTCTGGCGCAAGGGCAAGACGGTGACCCTGGATGTCAAGGTTGCCGAACTCAAGGCCGAGCAGACCGCTGCCTCGGGCAAGGGTGGCAAGGACGCCGCGCCTGCGGTCGACAACCATCTGGGCCTGAGCGTGACGGACGTGCCTGCCGATACCCAGAAGAAGCTGCGTATCAAGGGTGGCGTGCTGGTGCGGGCCGCTGAGGGTGCTGCCGCATCGGCAGGCCTGCAAGAGGGCGACATCGTGTTGGCCATCAACGACGTCGATGTGGTCAACGCCGCGCAGTTCGCCAAGGCAGTGGGCAAGCTGGACAAGGGCAAGACCGTCGGCCTGCTGGTTCGCCGTGGCGACCAGAGCCAATGGGTAGCGGTGCAGCCTTCCAGCAAATAAAGGCCAAGACCGGCTAAAATGGCTGGTTGCCGCAAGAGGGGGCGCATGGCGCCCCCTCTCATTTTGGCCGCCCCGCCATGCGGGCCTGCGCCGCCGCATGATGCGGCCCTCGGTCTGTGCTACGTCCCCTTTTATAATCTCATCTATGCAGCATATCCGTAACTTTTCCATCATTGCCCACATCGACCATGGCAAATCGACCTTGGCCGACCGCCTGATTCAGCGTTGCGGCGGCCTGGCAGATCGTGAAATGTCAGCTCAGGTGTTGGACTCGATGGACATCGAGCGTGAGCGCGGCATTACGATCAAGGCTCAGACCGCAGCGCTGCATTACAAGGCGCAGGACGGCAAGACCTACAACCTCAACCTGATCGACACCCCGGGGCATGTGGACTTCTCGTATGAGGTGAGCCGCTCGCTGTCCGCGTGTGAGGGGGCTTTGCTGGTGGTCGACGCTTCGCAGGGTGTCGAGGCGCAGACGGTGGCCAACTGTTATACGGCCATCGAATTGGGCGTCGAGGTGTTGCCGGTCCTGAACAAAATGGACCTGCCGCAAGCCGATCCGGACGGCGCGCGCCAGGAAGTCGAGGATGTGATCGGTATCGATGCGACCGACGCCGTGCTGGCCAGTGCCAAAACCGGCATGGGCATCGATGAAATCCTGGAGATGGTCGTCGCGCGCGTGCCGCCGCCCAAGGGGGATCCGCAGGCGCCGCTGCAGGCGCTCATCATCGACTCCTGGTTCGACAACTATGTCGGCGTCGTGATGCTGGTGCGCATCGTCAACGGTACCTTGCGTCCCAAGGACAAGATCCTGCTGATGGCGTCGGGCGCCACCCATCTGTGCGAGCAAACGGGTGTGTTCACGCCCAAGTCGCAGCCCCGTCCCCACCTCAGCGCAGGAGAGGTCGGTTTCATCATTGCCGGCATCAAGGAACTGGCTCACGCCAAGGTAGGCGATACGATCACGCTGGCTGGCAAGCCCGCGGCCGAACCGCTGCCGGGTTTCAAAGAGGTCAAGCCGCAGGTGTTCGCCGGCCTGTATCCGGTGGAAAGCTCCGAGTATGACCAGCTGCGCGACTCGCTGGAAAAACTCAAACTCAACGACGCCGCGCTGATGTTCGAGCCCGAAGTCTCGCAGGCGCTGGGTTTTGGTTTCCGTTGCGGCTTCCTGGGCTTGCTGCACATGGAGATCGTGCAGGAGCGGCTCGAGCGCGAGTTCGACATGGACATCATCACCACCGCTCCGTCGGTGGTCTATGAGGTCCAGGAGCGCGATGGCTCGGTGCTGACCATCGAAAGCCCGTCGCGCATGCCGGAAGTGGGCAAGATCGCGGATATCCGCGAGCCCATCGTCAAGGTCACTTTGTTCATGCCCCAGGAGTATGTGGGGCCGGTCATGACGCTGTGCAACAACAAGCGCGGCTCGCAGATCAACATGAGCTATCACGGCCGCCAGGTGCATCTCACCTATGAGATCCCGCTCGCCGAGATCGTGCTGGATTTCTTCGACCGCCTCAAATCCGTGTCGCGCGGTTATGCCTCCATGGACTATGAGTTCCTGGAGTATCGCTCGGCGGACGTGGTCAAGGTGGATTTGCTGATCAACGGCGACCGCGTGGATGCGCTGGCCATGATCGTTCACCGCTCCAATGCCCGCTACCGTGCGCGCGAGGTGGTCTCGCGCATGCGCGAACTCATCCCGCGCCAGATGTATGACGTGGCCATTCAGGCCGCCATCGGCGCGGAAGTGATCGCGCGCGAGAACGTCAAGGCATTGCGCAAGAACGTGTTGGCCAAGTGCTATGGCGGCGATATCACCCGCAAGAAGAAACTGCTGGAAAAGCAGAAGGCCGGCAAGAAACGCATGAAGCAGGTCGGGACGGTTGAAATCCCGCAAGAGGCCTTTCTCGCCATTCTGCAAGTCGAAGACAAGTAGCAAACGTATAGGCGGTAGAGACAATGAGTTGGAATTTCGCCCTCATCCTTTTCGTGCTGTTGGTCGTGACCGGCGTCATCTGGGCGCTGGATCTGCTGATCTGGCGCAAGGCGCGCCGCCGTCGCGCGCAGGTCGCGGCCGAGCAGGTTCAGGCCGCCGGCATCAGCGATCCGGTGGAAGCCGAGCGCCAGCGCCAGGAGGCGGTGGACCGCGCCAACAAGATGCCCTGGTGGATCGAGTATGCCGTGAGTTTTTTTCCGGTCATTCTCTTCGTGTTCGTGCTGCGCTCTTTTGTGGTCGAGCCGTTCCGCATCCCCTCGGGTTCGATGCTGCCCACCTTGCAATCGGGCGATCTCATCCTGGTCAACAAGTTTGGCTATGGCATCCGGCTGCCAGTCATCGATAAGAAGATCATTGATCTGGGCTCGCCCCAGCGTGGCGACGTGGTGGTGTTCCGTTACCCTGTCGATCCCGATGTGGATTACATCAAGCGTATCGTCGGCTTGCCGGGTGACGAGGTTGCCTACCTGGACAAGAAACTCTATATCAACGGCGAGTTGGTGCCCCACGTGCGTGATGGTGACTACTTCGAGCCGGACAGGGTGTCTTACGTGGCGCAGTACAAAGAAAAATTAGGCGACGTTGAGCACAAAATCCTGCTGGATGAGAACAAGTTCCAGGATTATGGGCCGATTTGGAAGTTTCCTAACCAGGAAAACTGCCAGTATTTGCGCAATGGAGTACGCTGCAAGGTACCCGAAGGCCAGTACTTCGCCATGGGTGATAACCGTGACAATAGTGCCGATAGCCGTTACTGGGGTTTCGTGCCTGACAGTAATATCGTAGGCAAAGCATTCTTTGTCTGGATGAATTTTGGCGACTTGAGCCGCATAGGCCGTTTTCACTGATAGTCATGTCCCTAGCCACGCTGGAAACCCGCCTCGGTCATCATTTTGGCGACCAGGCCTTGCTTGAGCAGGCGCTCACGCACCGTAGCCACGGTGCGCGCCATAACGAGCGCCTGGAGTTTCTTGGCGACTCCGTGCTGAACTTTGTCGTTGCCGCCATGCTGTTCGAGCGGTACGCCAAGCTCGATGAGGGCGATCTGTCGCGCGTGCGTGCCAATCTCGTCAAGCAGGCCTCCCTGGCCGATATTGCGCAGCGGCTGGATCTGTCGCCCTATCTGCGTCTTGGCGAGGGCGAATTGAAGAGCGGCGGATTTCGCCGGCCGTCCATCCTGGCCGATACGGTGGAGGCGCTCTTTGGCGCGGTGTTTCTGGATGCCGGATTCGCCGCCGCGCGTGCGGTGATCGAGCGGCAGTACGATCCCGTGCTGGCCAGTGTGGATCTGCAAACCCTGGGCAAGGATGCCAAGACGCTGCTGCAGGAGTTTCTCCAAGGCCGCAAGATGGCTTTGCCCGTCTATACGGTTGTGGCCACGCACGGTGCCGCCCACAGCCAGCAGTTCGAGGTGGAGTGCGCCATTCCACCGCTCGAGATCAAAGTGACGGCCGCCGGCGCAAGCCGGCGTGCCGCCGAACAATCGGCTGCCAAGCTGGCCCTGGAGGCCGCGCAGGCGGTCAGTCCGCGCGTGGCACGCAAAGGCGGCCGCGCCCGCAAGACAGCACAACTGTCGCTGCCTGTGGCAGTGGCTCAAGAGGTTAAATGAGTTCTCCCGCTTTCCGTACCGGTTTCGTCGCCATCGTGGGCCGCCCCAATGTGGGCAAGTCCACGCTGACCAATGCCTTGATCGGTTCGAAGATTTCCATCGTCTCGCGTAAGGCGCAGACCACCCGCCATCGTATTCATGGCGTGCTCACGCGCGAGGACGAGCAGTTCGTGTTCGTCGATACGCCAGGGTTTCAGACGCGGCATGGCGGCGCGATGAACCGCATGATGAATCGCGTCGTGACGCAGGCCCTGGCCGACGTCGACGTGGTCGTGCATGTGGTGGAGGCCGGGAAGTGGTCAGACGGCGACGCCAAACTGCTGCCGCTGCTGCCCAAGGCGGAGCGCACCATTCTGGCCATCAGCAAGATTGATGCCCTGAAGAATCGCGACGACCTGTTCCCCTTTGTGGCCAAGATCATGGCCCAGCATCCTTACGGGGCCGTGGTGCCGGTCAGCGCTACCAAGAATCAGCAGCTCGATCAGTTGCTCGCCGAAATCGCGCAGCGCCTGCCGGAAGGCGAGGCCATGTTCGAGGAGGATACGCTGACGGACCGCTCCATGCGTTTCATCGCCGCTGAACTCGTGCGCGAGAAGATCTTCCGCCTGGTCGGCGATGAGTTGCCCTATGGCTGCACGGTGGTCATCGAGCAATGGGAAGAAAGCGAGGCCCATGCGCGCATTGCCGCCTGTGTCGTGGTCGAACGCGACAGCCATCGGCCGATTCTTCTTGGCTCGGGCGGCCAGCACATGAAGCGCATCGCCACCGAAGCGCGCCAGGATATTGCCAAGCTGCTGGATAAGCCGGTGCATCTGGAGGTGTATATCAAGGTGCGCAAGGGTTGGTCGGATCGCGAAGGCGCGTTGCGCGATCTGGGTTATGAGTAAGCGCGCTCAGCGCATTCACGATAATCGTGCCTATATGCTCCACGCCACGGCGTGGCGCGAAACCTCACTCATCGTTCAGGCTTTTTCGCGTGATCACGGCTGTGTGGCCCTGGTCGCCAAGGGCGCAAAACGGCCTTATTCCGTGTTGCGTCCGGTGCTGTCGGCTTTTCAGCCGCTGCTGATGTCCTGGACGGGCGGAGGCGAGGTCAAAACGCTGACGCGTGCCGAGGTGGCTGGGGTGCACCCGCTGGGCGGCGCTTCGTTGATGTCGGCCTGGTATTTGAATGAGCTGTTGCTACGGCTCTTGCCGCGTGAAGACGCGCATCCGCTGTTGTTCGATGCCTATGAGACCGCGTTGCAGCAACTGGCAGGCGGCACGCGGGCGGCGGGCGCATTGCGGCGTTTCGAGTGGATTTTGCTGCGCGAGACCGGCTACGGCGTCGATGAGCGGGAGCCGGATTTCAATGATCCTCGTATCGAACCGGAGTTGCGCCGCGAGTTGCGCGAGCGGCTGGAAACCCATCTGGTGGGCCGTCCGCTTGCGACCCGGCGCGTACTGATGGAATTGCAGCGTCTCTGACGACCGTTGGGCCGGCCTAGGCGGGGAAGGCCTCCATCACGGCTTGCGGCGTGACCACCTCGATGCGATTGCGCCCGGCTGTTTTCCCGCGATAGAGCGCCGCGTCGGCTTCATCCAAGGCGGCATCCAGCGCGAGGGCGTCATGAAAAGGGCGGGACACCGCCACGGTCGCCGTGCAACGGATCGGCGTGCCCCGCTCGTCGGGAAGGGGAGCCGCAGGGGGATCGCCGCATGCGCGATGGCCGCGCGGACGGCTTCGGCCAGCGCCAGCACGTCTGCCTCTTCTGAGCCCAGACGGACGATCACGAACTCTTCGCCCCCCATTCGGCATATCAGATCCGTTTGCCGGCAGGTGGCGGTGAGTACGCGGCCGATGTGGCTCAACACGCGGTCGCCGGCCAGATGGCCATGGTGGTCGTTGATGCGCTTGAAGTGATCGATATCGATCATCAGGATCTGCCCGGGAGGGGCAGCACGAGACGCGAAATGGTGCTCCAGGCGCGAGGCCAAGCCGCGGCGATTCAGGAGTTCGGTCAGGGGATCCTGTGTCGCGAGCCTGTGCAGTTCATCGGTCAGGCGGCGCAGCACCAGCCATACGGTCGCGGGCGGCAGCACCGTGCCCAGAAACGACATGTAGAGATAGAACACCATCTGGAAGCGGCTGCCCATATCCAGCAGGCCCCCGCTGATGATCATCACCAGTTTGATGGCGTTGAGCACGCAGATGCCACCGATCAGGCCGGTGAAGATAGCCATTTCCACGGGCATGTCCCGGGCATAGGTTTTCATGCCGCGCAGCGCGCCTAGCGACATGCCCAGGAAAAGCAGGGCGCAAGCGCCTGCCAGCAGCGCATGGCGCGCCTGCGTTCCCCACCATGTCTGCACGATCCATTGGGCTGCGGTATAGAGCAGGGCCAGGGTCAGCAAGGGCCGGTAGACCGCGGTTGGCCGATTGAAAAATTGCATGGCGCCCAGCAAGTAGGCCACGGGTGCACAGAGGGTCAGCGTATGGTTGAGGAAGCTGAGAGCCGTCCAGTCGCGCGAGGCGCCCAGTAATTGCAGCACATAGGCACAGCCCAGCATGAGGTTGCCGAAAGCGAAAACCTCCAAGCCCATTTTTCTGCCGTGCAATCGTGTGCTGATCAGCTTGAACATCAAGCAGAAGCAGAACAGATGCAGGCAAAGCATGCCGAGAATGACGGAGGCAACCAAGGGCGGGCTCTCAGGGAAGGGGCAGGCCCTGCAGACGGGCCTGAGCTCGGCGAGCAAGAAGGGGGCGGGGCATTTTATCCCCGCGCGGAAAAGGGCGAGGCCAGGCAGCGGCCGGATGGCGCGCAAGCAAAAAAAACCCGCCCAAGCGGGCGGGTTGGCAAGCCCGTCCGCAAGGCGGGCGGGCGCGTCCATCTCAGTCGCGGTTGCCGCCGAAAATACCCAGCAGCATCAGCAGGTTGGAGAATACGTTGTAGACATCCAGGTAAATGGCCAGGGTGGCGGAGATATAGTTGGTTTCGCCGCCGTTGACCACGCGCTGCAAGTCGACCAGCATGAAGGCCGAGAAGATGACGATGGCCAGCACGGAGATCGTCAGCATCAGGGCGGGCAGTTGCAGGAAGATATTGGCCAGCGCGGCCAGAATGATGACCACCGCGCCCGTGAACAGCCATTTCTGCATGCTGGACAGGTCGCGCTTGATGGTGGTGGCCAGCGTCGCCATGGTGCCAAAAACAATGGCCGTGCCGCCAAAGGCGGTCATGACGAGTTGCGAGCCGTTGCTCATGCCCAGCACGAAGCCGAGCAGGCGTGACAGCATGATGCCCATGAAGAAGGTGAAGGCCAGCAGCAGCACCACCCCCAGCGAGCTGTTTTTGTTTTTCTCGATGGCGAACATCAGGCCGAAGGCACCGATCAGGAAGACGATGGCCGACATGCCCGGGCTGGCGCCCATGACGCGATTGATGCCGGTGTACAGGCCGACGGCCGCGCCCAGCACGGTGGGAATCAGGGACAGGGCGAGCAGCCAGTAGGTGTTGCGCAACACCTGGTTGCGGACGACTTCGCCCGGCGCGCCGGCGATGGGGCCGGAGCGATTGAAGGGGGACGGACGGTATTCGTTCATGTGGACTCCTGTTTGGCGTAGTTCGCCTGACAATACTTAGAGAGAAAGCATACCTGACAGTTCCCTGAAAAATCCAGTTGGGGAAAGCGCAGGGTCAGCCTGGGCGCAGGCGTTGCAGCGCACGCGCCACGATATCGGGCAGTTCGGCTTGCAGGCGGCTACGCATGTCGGCGGCCGCCTGCGCCGCAGCCTGTTCGATGGCGTGCTCGAGCTCGGCCTGCAGCAAGGCGCGCAGTACCGGATCGGCGGCCAGGTCAGGGACACGGTCTGCCGAGCTGTCGTGAGGCTCCGGGAGCCGGTCGGTCAGGGTGGGAATGCCGGGATCTGAAAAGGGGGCAGACATGATGAGGCAGGGCCGGGTTCAAGCCGCGCGGCTCAGGTCGTGGCTTTGCGGTTGATGCCCGGCGGCAAGGTAATCGCGCCAGCGCGCCCGCGCGGCGGCTTTGTCTTCGGCGCGGTCGGAAACGATCTCCAGGACGCGAGCAAAACCCTCGTAGTGCGGGGGGCAAGCATCGTCCAGGTTGAGTAGCCAGGCGTCGGGGGCAAGCGCCAGGGCCTGCCCGGGGTCGGCAGCGGTGAGCACGATGGGGGTGTCGGCCGCCAGGGCGTCTTGCGCCAGTACGTGCGGCACGAAGGCGGTCTCGTCAAAGGCCCACAGCATCCGGTCGAAGGCGGTGAGGCGATTGCCGTCAGAGCAATAAACAATCAGCCGCTGGCCTGCCAGATAGCGCTTGCGTGCTGTCTGGCAGGCCGCCCGCAGGCGGTCCGGGGCGCCAACGGCGAAATCGATCCGGGTCGTCATGCGGGCAGCGGGTCCGTCAGTCGTTCGTGTTGAGCAGGTATTGCATCAGCAGGGGGACGGGGCGGCCGGTGGCGCCCTTGTCCTTGCCGCCGCGCCAGGCCGTGCCCGCGATATCCAGATGGGCCCAGGGATAGGCCTTGGCGAAGCGCGACAGGAAGCAAGCCGCCGTGACCGCGCCGGCCTGCGGGCCGCCGATATTGGCGATATCGGCGAAATTGGACTTGAGCTGATCCTGGTAGGCATCGTCCAGCGGCATGCGCCACACAGTGTCCTGAGCCTGGCGGCCGGCGGCCAGCAGGGCGTCGGCCAGGGCGTCGTCCTTGGAGAACAGGCCGCTGTTGACGCTGCCCAGGGCCACCACGCAGGCGCCGGTCAGGGTGGCGATATCGATCACGGCCGAAGGCTTGAAACGCTCGGCATAGGTCAGGGCATCGCACAGAACCAGCCGGCCCTCGGCGTCGGTATTAAGGATCTCGATGGTCTGGCCCGACATGCTGGTGACGACGTCGCCCGGCTTGTTGGCCTTGCCACTGGGCAGGTTTTCGCAGGCGGCCACCAGGCCAATGACCTCCATGGCCGGGGCCAGCTCGCCCAGGGCCCTGAAGGTGCCCAGCACGCTGGCGGCGCCGCACATGTCGTACTTCATCTCGTCCATGGTGGCGGCGGGCTTGAGCGAGATGCCGCCGGCATCGAAGGTGATGCCCTTGCCGACCAAAACCACGGGGCCGGCGGCCTTGGCCTTTCTGGCCGCGGCCGGCTTGCCGTTATAGCGCAGCACGATGAAGCGCAGCGGCTCGTCGGAGCCGCGTGCCACGGACAGGAAGGAACCCATGCCCAGGGCCTCGATCTGCTTGCGATCCAGCACGTCGACCTTGATCAGGGTTTTGAAGTCGCGCGCCAGCTTGCGCGCGGTGTCGCCCAGATAGGAGGGCGTGCAGATGTTGCCCGGCAGATTGCCCAGGGTGCGGGCCAACTCCATGCCATGGGCAATGGCCTGGCCCTCGCGCAGGCCCAGTTGGGCCTGCGCCGTATCGGCGCGCTCGACGATCTGGGTGATCTTCTTGAGTTTGGGGCGGGCGTCACGATCGGGTTTGCCGAACGTGGCGTCGTAGTGGTAGGAGGCCTGGCCTGCGGCGATGGCGGCCGCCCGGGCGCGGTCACGCACCCCGGTGTTGTCCAGCGGCAGCGAAACCAGGGTCGACACCCCTTCGCTCAGTTGGGCGCCCACGCAATAAGCCGCGAAGGCCTGTTCGGCGCCGCTGTGGGCGCGGGCGTTGTATTCTTCCTGTTTGCCAAGACCGACCAGGATCACGCGCTGGGCGGAGACACCGGCCAGATTGCGCAGCACCAGGGTGCTGCCGGCGCGGCCGCGGAACTCGGTTTTGGTGACGGCGCGGATAGCGCCATTGCTCGCCCGATCGATCATCTCGGCGGCGGGGCTGAGTACGCCGTCGGCGTAGACGCCCACGGCCAGGGCCGCCGTCTTGATCTGGTGCAGGGAAGCTGTGGTCTGTGTGCTAAATTCCATGAAGATTTCCCGAGTGCGTCGCACGTTGCGGACGATTATCCCGCATATTCTCACATGTCTCTATTCAAACGGTCTGTCGTCAGCGAGATTACAAGTCACGCCGGCGTGGTGTTTTCCACTCTTGTAGTGGTATGGCTGAGCGTCCTGTTGGTGCGCTTGCTGGGCGAGGCCGCGGGCGGGTCCATCGGCGCCGACGTCGTGCTCGGCCTGGCGGCGTTTTCCACCATTACGGCCTTGCCCACGATTCTCGCGGTGTCGCTGTTCATCGCGGTGCTGACCACGGTCACCCGCAACTATCGCGAATCCGAAATGGTGGTGTGGTTCGCCAGCGGCTTGTCGTTGGCCGATTGGCTGCGTCCGGTGCTGCGCGTCGCCGTGCCGGTGGCGGCCGTGGTGGCGGGCCTGACGCTGGTGGCTTCGCCGTGGGCTTATCGCCAGATCGGCGAGTACCGCGAGCGCTTCGAGCAGCGCTCCGATCTGTCCAAGGTGGCGGCGGGCCAGTTCGCCGAATCAGGCCGCGGCGACCGGGTTTTCTTTGCCGAGGATCCGGTCAATCCGCGCGATGAGCTCGGTGCGGTGTTTGCCCGCGCCATCGACCCGGAGTGGTTCAGCGTGCTGACCGCCAAGAGCGCGCGCGGCGAGACCCTGGACAATGGCGATCGCTTTCTGGTGCTGTCGGGCGGGCATCGCTATGACCTCAAGCCTGGCACGCCCGAGGTGCGGCTCACCAATTTCGAGGAGTACGGCATCCGCCTGGAGAGCAAGGCCGGGGACGACCCGATCGCCGAGGCGCGCGCGGCGGCGGAGCGGTCGAGCAAGGCACGCTCCACGACGCAATTGATGCAGGACAACACGGACAGCTCCTGGTCGCAGATCATGTGGCGGGTGTCCATGCCGCTTGCGGCCTTGAACCTGGCCTTGTTGGCGATTCCGCTCGGCGCGGTCAACCCGCGTCTGGGGCGCTCGGGCGATCTGTTGATCGCTGGCCTGGTCGGGCTGCTGTATATGAATCTCATCAATCTGTCGCGCGCCTGGATCAGCAGCGGCAAGCTACCCTTCGGTATCGGGGTCTGGGTGATTCATGCCTGTGTGCTGGCTTTCACCATTTTCCTGCTCTATAAGCGTTTGCGCGTGAAGGCGCCCAAACCGCCCAAGGCCCTCAAGGCCGCTTGAGATCAGGCCCGGTCCGTGGCCAGTTGGCCGGCCCGGCCGGCGAACAGCGCCTGATTGCGTTCGGCCGCCTCACGCATGAAGTCCCACAACAGGCTCACGCGCTTGAGGCGGTAGAGATCTTCATGGCAATACATCCAGAAGCTGCGCGTAATGGCGACCTCGGCGCTGAGCACGGGCGTGAGCCTGGGATCTTGCGCGGCGATGAAACAGGGCAGGATGGCCAGCGACTGGCCCTGCAGGGCCGCATGGTATTGGGCCACCACACTGGTGCTGCGCAACACCACCCGGCTGTTGGGCAACAGATCTTCCAGATAGCGCAGCCGTTCGCTAAAGAGTAGTTCGTCGACATAACCGATGAAGCTGTGGCCGGCGAGGTCGGCGCGCGTGCGGATGGCCGGATGACGCGCCAGATACTGCGGCGTGCCGTACAGCATGAGGGTGTAATCGCACAGGCGGCTGCACACATAGGGGCCGCGTTGCGGGCGTTCGATGGTGATGGCCAGATCCGCTTCGCGCTTGGATAGGCTGACAAAGCGCGGCACCGGCAGGATGTCCAACGTGATGTGGGGGTAGCGGCGCTGGAAGTCCGCCGCCAGCGGCGTGACCACATAACTGCCGAAGCCTTCGGTGGCGCCGATGCGGATATGGCCCGATAGCGCCTGGCCGATGCCGGACAGGCTTTCGCGCGCGGAGTGCACGGTGCTTTCCAGTTGCTCGGCATAGACGAAGAGGCGCTGCCCATCCTCGGTCAGGATAAAACCGGCGCTGCGGGATTTTTCGAACAGCAGGCTGCCCAGCTCGGCCTCCAGCGCGCGGACGCGCCGCGCGACCGTGGTGTGTTCGACCCCCAGAATGCGCGCTGCCGCGCTGACGCGCTGGCTGCGCGCCACCTCCAGAAAGTAACGCAGGCTGTCCCAGTCGAGCATGGCGGTATGTCTCCCGGAGTCGGGATTTTTCGTTGTGTATTTATGCACAAGACATGTGCATTATTGGCGTTGCTTGTGGATTTTCACACATCTACACTAGCTTGAGCCACCGCCTTTAAGGACGGCAGGCCTAAAAAAAATCCACAGGAGACAAAGTCATGAAAATGCGCGCGCGCGGAATTGCCGCAGGTCTGTGCCTGGGCGCCTTGCTGGTGGGGCAGGCCATGGCGGCTGACAAGCCGCCCGTCAAAATCGGTGTGTTGACGGATATGTCGGGGACTTATGCCGCCATGGGGGGGGCGGGATCGGTGGCCGCGGCGCAACTGGCCATCGATGATTGTCTGGCCGCCGAGTGCAAGGGCATGAAGATCGAACTGGTCTCCGCCGACAACCAGAACAAGGCGGATGTGGGCGCGGCGCGGGCGCGCGAGTGGTTCGACCGTGACGGCGTGACCGCGATCACCGACCTGACCAACTCCGCCGTGGCGCTGGCGGTGCAGGGCATCGCGCGCGAGAAGAATAAGGTCGTGATGTTTTCAGGGCCGGCCACCACCGCCCTGACCAATAAAGAGTGTTCGCCGGTGGGTTTCCACTGGATGTTCGACACTTACTCTCAGTCGGCCGGTGGCGCCAAGGCCACTGTGAAGGCCGGCGGCAAGTCCTGGTATTTCGTGACGGTGGACTACGCCTTTGGCCATTCGCTGGAAGCCGATACGGCCAAGGCCGTCAAAGCGCTGGGCGGCACGGTGGCGGGCAGCGTGCGCCACCCGCTCAATGCGCCGGACTTCGCTTCCTATCTGCTGCAGGCGCAAAGCTCCAAGGCGCAGGTGGTGGCGCTGGCCAACGGCGGCCAGGATACGGTCAACGCGGTCAAGCAAGCGCGCGAGTTCGGCATCGTCGATGGCGGCCAGCGGCTGGTGTCGCTGCTGATATTCCTGTCCGACCTGCGCGCCCTGGGGCTGGAGAACGCCCAGGGCCTGTCGTATGTCGACGGCTTTTATTGGGATTATGACGACGCCTCGCGTCAGTGGTCGGCGCGTTTCGAGAAAGCCTTCCGGGGCCTGAAACCCACGATGACGCAAGCTGGGGTGTATTCCAGCGTCCTGCACTATCTGCGCGCCGTGGCTGCCTCCGGCAGCACGGATGGCAAGGTGGTGGCCGACAAGATGCGCGAGCTGCCCATCAAGGATCCCATCATGCGCAACGCCTCCATTCGTCCCGACGGACGGGTGATCCACGACATGTATCTGTACGAGGTCAAAAAGCCCGCGGACTCCAAGGGCGGCTGGGATTACTCCAAGCTGGTGGCGACCATTCCCGCCGCCGAGGCCTTCCAGCCGCTGGCCGATTCCAGCTGCCCGCTGGTCAAGCAATGATCGCAATGCATTCAACACGCGCGGCCTGAGGGCCGCCTATCCAAGCAGTCTGAGGAGCAAGCAATGAGCGAAGTCCCCCGCGTGCCGCTATTGATCGGCGGCAAACTGGTGCAGTCCAAGAGCACGCAATGGCGTGATGTCATCAATCCGGCCACTCAGGAAGTCGTGGCCCAAGTGCCTTTTGCCACGCGCGAGGAACTGGACCTGGCCGTCGCCAATGCCAAGGAGGCCTTTCAGACCTGGC
The DNA here is from genome assembly GCF_002261355.1 of Bordetella genomosp. 12. Taxonomy (GTDB): domain Bacteria; phylum Pseudomonadota; class Gammaproteobacteria; order Burkholderiales; family Burkholderiaceae_B; genus Bordetella. Next base: position 238,124 of record NZ_NEVU01000002.1, read on the forward strand.
GTAACGCTGGCCAGGGCCAGCGCATGCGTGTCATGCTGAAGTTCCAGCAACTGCTGCGAGACAACACCGGCAAGCTTGCCGAGATGATTACCCGCGAGCATGGCAAAACCCTGCCTGACGCCGAAGGGGAGGTCGGGCGCGGGCTGGAGGTCGTCGAGCACGCCTGCTCGATCGCCAGCCTGCAGTTGGGCGAGTATGCCGAGAATGCAGCCTCGGGCATCGACGTCTACACCCTCATCCAGCCTCTGGGCGTATGCGCCGGTATCACCGCATTCAATTTTCCGGTGATGCTGCCTTGCTTCATGTTCCCGATTGCCGTGTCTTGCGGCAATACGTTTGTGCTCAAGCCGTCGGAGCAGGACCCGACGGCATCGCTGTATCTGGCGCAGCTGGCGCTGGAAGCAGGCCTGCCGCCGGGCGTGCTCAACGTCGTGCATGGCGGTCCGGATATCGCCAACGGGCTGTGCGAGCATCCCGACATCAAGGCGGTGTCGTTCATCGGCTCCACGCGGGTGGGCACGGAGATCTATGACCGCGCCTCCAAGGCCGGCAAGCGTTGTCAGTCCATGATGGGCGCGAAGAATCACTGCGTGGTGCTGCCCGATGCCGATCCCGAAGTGGCGTTGAATCAACTCGTGGGCGCGGCGTTTGGCGCGGCGGGCCAGCGTTGCATGGCCACCTCGGTGGCGGTGTTGGTGGGCGAGGCGCGCAACTGGTTGCCGGACTTCGTCGAGCGCTCGAAAAAGCTTAAGGTCAATGCCGGCACCGATCGCAAGGCCGATGTGGGTCCGCTGGTGTCGATCAATGCACGCAAGCGCGTCGAAAGCCTGATTCAAAAAGGGGTGGATGAGGGCGCCAAGCTCTTGCTGGATGGGCGTGGCGTGAAGGTCGAGGGCTATGGCGAAGGCAATTTCGTCGGGCCGACGATTTTCGACGGCGTCACCGAAGAAATGACCATCTATCAGGATGAGATTTTCGGCCCCGTGTTGTGCGTGGTCGGCGTGGAGACGCTGGAAGAGGCGGTCGCCTTTGTCAATCGCAACCCGAATGGCAATGGCGTGGCTCTGTTCACCCAGGACGGCGGCGCGGCGCGTTACTTCCAGAACAATATCGATGTCGGCCAGGTCGGCATCAATATCCCGATTCCGGTGCCGGTCGCATGGTTCAGCTTCACGGGCTCACGCGGTTCCAAACTGGGCGATCTGGGACCCAACGGCAAGCAGGCCGTGCAGTTCTGGACCCAGACCAAAACGATTACCGCGCGCTGGTCGGCGCACGGCCGGTCGGTCAACACCACCATCACCATGCGTTGATTGGGGCGCTTCCAACCCTGTCCGTCACGGCATGCTGCCGCGGCGGGCAGGGTTGCCGCGGCCTGGCGGCCCTGCGTGCAGTGCACAAGCTTATTCAAATAAGTAATATAAGATAGTTCTTATATTACTTATAATAAGCTGCACGAATAGGGGCCACTATGAACCTCCAGCAATTCCGCTTTGTGCGCGAAACCATCCGCCGGGACTTCAACCTCACTGAAGCCGCGCGCATGCTCTATACCTCCCAGCCTGGCGTATCCAAGGCCATCATCGAGTTCGAAGACGAGCTGGGCATCAAGATTTTCGAGCGTCATGGCAAACGCATCAAAGGCCTGACCAAGCCCGGCCTGGCCGTGTCGCAAGTCATCGACCGCATCATGCGCGAGGTCGACAACCTGAAAAAGGTCAGCGACGAATTCGCCCGGCGGGATGAAGGCGGGCTCGTCATCGCTTGTACGCACACGCAGGCGCGCTATCTCCTGCCGCGCGTCATTCCGGCCTTTCGCAAACAGTTTCCCAAGGTGCATCTCTCGCTGGCCGAAGGCAGCCCGGCGCAATTGGCCGAAATGGTGCTGCATGAGCAGGCCGATCTGGCCCTGGCCACGGAGTCGCTGGCCTTGACGCCGGGGCTGGCGACCTTGCCGGTCTACACCTGGGAGCACACCGTGGTGGTCCGGCCCGACCATCCCTTGGCCGAGTTGAAGTCTTCCGAAGCCAAACGGCTGAGCCTGGCGCAGTTGGCCGAGTACCCCATCGTCACCTACGACCGCGCGTTCACGGGCCGCAGCACCATCGATGAGGTTTTTGCCAATCAGGCCATCCATCCCGACATCGTGCTCGAGGCCATCGATGCCGATGTCATCAAGACCTATGTCGATGTGGGCCTGGGTATCGGCATCATCGCCGGCGTGGCCTACGATCCGCGCCGCGACGGCAATCTGGTGGGCCTGCCGGTGGGGCATCTGTTTGGCACCCATACGACCCGTGTGGGCGTGAAATCGGGCGTCTTCCTGCGCGACTATGTCTACACCTTCCTCGAGATGCTGGCGCCGTCCTTGACGCGTCAGGTTGTCACGGAGGCCGTCCAAGGCCTGCCCCGCTGAGCGGGCGCATCCGGCAAAACCGCCCTTGGGGCGGTTTTTTTTTGGGCGCGGCCGGGGCCGAGGGCGGGGGGTACTCAAGGAAGCTATGCCCGCAGCGAAACCGATAAAAAGAATTGAATAAGAATGACTCTCATTTGATTTGACTAAACAATAGGAATCATTATCATTACCAAACACGCAACAACAGATGAGGTGAATCATGGTGGCAGGCTTGAGCGCGGTGGTGGTCGGTGCAGACCGGCTGGGCAATATCCCGGACCTCCTGAAGGGACACAATATTTCGATCACGCACCACATCAGTGGGCGCGATCCCTCGCACCAGAAAAAGACCTTGCAGCTGCCCTCAGGCACGCAACTGGTCATTCTGCTGACTGATTTTCTGGGCCATAACGTCATGAAAACCTTCCGCAACGCCGCGCAGCGCGGGGGCATCAAGGTCGTCGCTTGTCGGCGCTCCGTCTGCAGCATGCAGCAGGCCTTGCAGCAATGCGGCCTGTGCACGCAGAGCTGCGAAAAGAAAATGACCCGCCACTGAGTTTTTATGCCCCACCATTTTTCACCGCGGCCTGCGGCTGGCAGCGACCCGAGATCGCGCCAACAGTCTTGAGCTGAAGTGGCGGCTTTGCCGCCCGGTTTTACAGCGCCCCTAGCGGGCGCTTTTTTTGTGGGTCAGATCCGCTGGCCCAACAAAAAACGCCGGCAGGGCCGGCGTTTTTGCGTAAAGCGGCGTGATCAATCGTTGGAAGCGCGTGCCGAGGCCAGCAGGCTGCCATCGAGGCGGCGGGCACCGTTAAAGCGCTTGGACCAATAGGCCAGCGTCATGTCTTCGACGCGGACCACGCCGCCGGCGCTGGGCGAATGGACAAAGCGGTTTTCGCCCATATAAATGCCCACGTGCGAGTAGCGGCGCCCCAGCGTATTGAAAAACACGAGGTCGCCAGGCCGCAATTCCTTGCGGTCGATGACCGTTGCCTGGCGGGCGATGTCGGCGGCATTGCGGGGAACTTTCAAGCCCAGCGAACGCTCAACGGAATAGGCGACCAGACCACTGCAATCGAAACCGGTCGCCGGGGAGCTGCCGCCGAAGCGATAGCGCACGCCAAGCTGATTGAGGGCCTCAGCCACCAGCGCGCTGTCGCTGGCAAAGGGCGCCTGCACCTGACGCTGCCGCTCGCGTTTGAGCTTGTGGGTGACCAGCAGGCCGATCGGGTCATCCGAGGTGGCCACCCATTCGGTTTCGTACGGGTCGATCTCGGAGTCGTAGGCGGAGGTTTGAGTCCCCTTGGTCGCGCAGCCGGCCATCACCGCCACGCAGAGTGCCGGCGCGAACAAGCGCAGGCCCCGGCGAAGGAGGCGGGAGGAGGCTTCAGGTAGCGCGAGGAAGGAGTGTCGATGCATGCTCGCCGAGACCGATCCGGCGCCCAACAACGGGGGGCGGAACAGAATTAGAAAAAATTTATCGGGAGATTCTACCAAACCTATTATTACATCCGGGTGTAAGCATAGGCGAAAAAGGGTCTTTTCTGCCCGGATGCTCTTGGGGGAATCCCCAGGAGAGGCGGCAAGCCTGGTGCAAGCTTGACCACCGAGAATAAGGTAAGGCAAGTTACCAAAGAGCTACCGAACCATAACAGGAGACAAGGAATGGATAAAACCCGGGATTTCCACTATCGCTCCCTGCATGAGCGCGATGCCTTCTGGCGTGAGCAGGCCCAGCGGATTCACTGGGAAACCCCCTTCGACGAGGTTCTGGATTTCAGCCGTCCGCCGTTTGCCCGATGGTTCGTCGGCGGGCGCACCAATCTTTGCTACAACGCGGTCGACCGCTGGCTGCCGCAGCAAGCCGACGCGCCTGCCTTGATCTGGGTGTCGACCGAAGTGGATCAGGAGCGCACTTACAGCCGGCGCGATCTGTATGACGAAGTCAATGCGGTGGCCGCCATGTTGCGTGAGCAAGGGGTCGGGCGCGGCGACCGGGTGCTGCTTTACATGCCCATGGTGCCGGAGGCGGTGTTCACCATGCTGGCCTGTGCCCGTCTGGGTGCCATCCATTCGGTGGTGTTCGGTGGATTTGCCTCGGTCAATCTGGCGCAGCGTATCGACGATGCCCAGCCGAAGGTGGTGGTCTGCACCGATGGCGGTTCGCGCGGCGGCAAAGTCATGGCCTACAAGCCCTTGCTCGACAAGGCCTTGTCGCTGGCGCAACACCCGCCCGGGGCGGTGATCGTGCTTGATCGCGGGTTGGCGCCTTGCGAGCGTCAAGCCGGGCGCGATCTGGATTACGCGCAACTGCGCGCTCGCCACGAGGGCGCCCAGGTCCCCGTGACCTGGCTGGAGTCCTCCGAGCCCAGCTACATTCTCTATACCTCGGGTACCACCGGACGCCCCAAAGGCGTGCAGCGTGACACCGGCGGTTATGCCGTGGCGCTGGCTTCCTCGATGGAGTATTTGTTCGACGGGCGGCCGGGGGACACTTTTTTCTGCACCAGCGACATCGGCTGGGTGGTGGGCCACTCTTATATCGTCTATGGCCCATTGATCGGCGGGCAGGCGTCCATTCTCTACGAGGGCACGCCGGTGCGACCGGACGGCGCCATCCTCTGGCGTCTGGTGGAGCGGTTTGGCGTCAACACCCTGTTTTCGGCACCCACCGCGGTGCGGGTGCTCAAGCGCCAGGACCCCGCGCTGCTCACGCGCCATGATCTGTCTTCGCTGCGGGCCTTGTATCTGGCAGGCGAACCCCTGGACGAACCCACGGCGCAATGGATCGCGCAGGGGCTGGGCAAACCGGTGATCGACAACTACTGGCAAACCGAGTCCGGCTGGCCGATTCTGTCCGCCCAGCCCGGCGTCGAACGGGTTCCCACGCGCTTTGGCAGCCCGTCGTTTCCGGTCTACGGGTTCGATGTGCGTGTGGTGAGCGAATCCACCGGCGAGGATCTGGGTCCCAACGAGAAGGGGGTGGTCGCCATCGTGCCGCCGCTGCCGCCCGGCGCCTTGTCGACGGTGTGGGGCGATGACGACCGTTTTGTGCAGACGTATTTTTCGTCCATCCCGGGCAGACAACTGTATTCGACGTTCGATTGGGGGTTGCGCGACGAGGAGGGCTATTGGTTCATCTTGGGGCGAACCGACGACGTCATCAATGTGGCCGGACATCGTCTCGGCACCCGCGAGATCGAGGAGTCGGTCAATAGTCACGCCGGGGTGGCCGAGTGCGCCGTCGTGGGGGTGGCCGATAGCCTCAAAGGCCAGGTCGCTCTGGCGTTCGTGGTGCTCAAGCGACCCGAGGACGGCGAGGCGCAGGCCGCGGCGCGGAGCCTGGAAGGGGATATCATGCGCGTGGTGGAAGATCAGTTGGGCGCCGTCGCCCGGCCCGCTCGCATCCGTTTTGTCGGCGCGCTGCCCAAAACACGCTCGGGCAAAGTGCTGCGGCGCGCGATCGTGGCGATTTGTGAAGGCCGTGATCCCGGCGATCTCACCACCATAGAAGACCCCTCATCACTCGAACAGATCAAGGAATCGCTGCAATGAAATCCAAACCGGTGCTGGCTGCGGAAGACGTCAAGAAGATCCTCGCTGCGGCCGAGGCGCATGCGCTGGCTCATCAATGGGCCGTGTCCATTGCTGTCGTCGACGACGGGGGGCATCTGCTGGGCATGTTGCGCGGCGACGGTGCTGCGCCCATCTCCGCGCACATCGCGCCGGCCAAGGCCCGCACCGCGGCGCTGGGACGGCGTGAGTCGCGTGTCTACGAAGAGATCATCAACAACGGTCGCTATTCCTTCCTGTCCGCACCGGAAATCGAAGGCATGCTGGAAGGCGGCGTGCCGGTGGTAGCCGAGGGTGAGGTGGTGGGCGCCGTCGGGGTCTCGGGCGTGAAGTCCAGCGAGGACGCCGAGATTGCCCGCGCCGGCATTGCCGCGCTGGGTCTGTGAGTCTGTCCGCAGCAGACGGCGCCGCGCAAGCGCGGCGCTTGCTGAACCCCGGCGTGCGCCGGCGCGAAGTCTGGGCCTGGGCCATGTACGACTTCGCCAACTCCGGCTACACCACGGTCATCCTGACCACGGTTTTCAGCACGTATTTCGTTGCCGTCGTGGGCCAGCGTGCCCATTGGGCAACCCTGGCCTGGACGGCGGCGCTGTCGCTGTCCTATCTGGCCATCATGCTGACCATGCCGACCTTGGGCGCGCGTGCCGACGCGCAGGCCGGTAAGCGGCGGCTGCTTTACACCAGCACGGTGGGCTGTGTGCTGGCCACCCTGGTGCTCACCCGCGTGGGGCCGGGCGATGTCTGGCTGGCGCTGGCGGCCGTCGCGGTGTCGAATTACTGTTATTGCATCGGCGAGTCGGTCGTGGCGGCCTTTCTGCCCGAGCTGGCGCGGCCGCAGGCGCTGGGGCGGGTTTCCGGCTGGGGCTGGAGTTTCGGTTATTGCGGCGGCATGTTGACGCTGGGCTTATGCCTGGCGGTGGTGACGCACGGTGAGGCGATCGGGCAAAGTGCGCAACAGTACGTGCCCTGGGTGATCCTGGTGACCTGCGTGGTCTTCGCCCTGGCCGCCTTGCCGTCGTTTTTCCTGCTGCGCGAGCGGGCCCGGCCGCACGCCATGACGCTCGCGGCACCTGACATGTTGCGGCGGCTGGCGCGGGCCTGGCGCGAGACGGGCGAGCACTTTCCGGAGTTTCGCCGGCTGCTGATCTGCGGCGCCTGCTATCAGGCCGGCATCGCGGTGGTGATCACCCTGGCGGCCATCTATGCCGAACAGGTGATGGGTTTTTCCATGCCTCAGATCATGCTGCTGGTCTTTACGGTCAATATCGCGGCGGCGGTCGGTGCCTTCAGTTTTGGCTATGTCCAGGATCGCATCGGGCACAAGCGGGCGCTGGGTCTGACGCTGGTGGGCTGGATCATCATGGTGCTGGTGGCCTATGCCGCCACGACGGTGCCGGTCTTCTGGGTGGCGGCCACGCTCGCTGGCCTGTGCATGGGTACCAGCCAGAGCGCCGGGCGCGCCATGACGGGCGCGCTGGCGCCTGCCGGACGCCTGGCCGAGTTCTTCGCGCTGTGGACCTTCGCCGTGCAGCTGGCTGCGGTGATCGGTCCCCTGACTTATGGGATAGTCACCTGGCTGACGGCGGGCAATCACCGCCTGGCGATTCTGGTGACGGGCCTGTTCTTCGTCGGCGGCCTGCTCTTGCTGGCCCGCGTGGACCTGGAACGCGGCATTGCCCGCAGCCAGTCGGCCTGAGGCGGGCTGCTATTCTTATGTTCTGGCCACCATGCACAGCGCCGCGCGATCCGGGTTATCCGCCTTTCGTAAGGTGCTCGTAAGAGCATGGCGATACGGTTGCGAGTCGGCAAAACGGCAGCACCATAATCACGAATCGGAGACAAAACCATGTCGAACGCCATCCAATCCGTTTTGGTGGAAACCCGCGTGTTTCCTCCCCCCGAGCGCGCCGTTGAGGGCGCGACGATTTCAGGCATGGATGCCTACCGTGCCCTGGCCGAGGAGGCCGAGCGCGACCCCGATGGTTTCTGGGCGCGTCATGCGCGCGAGAACCTCCAGTGGACCAAACCCTTTACCGAAGTGCTCGACGAGAGCCAGGCGCCGTTTTATCGCTGGTTTGGCGATGGCGAACTCAATGTCTCGGCCAACTGCCTCGACGTTCATCTGACCAACGGCAATGCCGACAAGACGGCCATCATCTTCGAGTCGGATGACGGCAAGGTGGAGAAGGTCAGCTACCGCGAGTTGCTGGCGCGGGTTTGCCGTTTTGCCAACGGCTTGAAGGAGTTGGGCTACAAGAAGGGCGACCGCGCCATCATCTACATGCCCATGTCGGTCGAGGCCGTGGTGGCCATGCAGGCCTGCGCCCGCCTGGGCGTGACCCATTCGGTGGTGTTTGGCGGTTTTTCGGCCAAGAGTCTGCAGGAACGCATCGTCGATGTGGGCGCGTCGCTGGTCATCACCGCCGACGAGCAGGTGCGCGGCGGCAAGGTCATTCCGCTCAAGCCCGCGGTCGAGGATGCGATCGCCATGGGCGGCTGCGAAGCCGTCACCAAGGTCATCGTCTACCGCCGTACCGGCGGCAAGGTCGCCTGGACGGAAGGCCGTGATCTGTGGATGCACGACGTGCAGGCCGGTCAGGCCGATACCTGCGAACCGGTGCCGGTCAATGCCGAGCATCCTTTGTTCATCCTTTATACCTCCGGCTCGACCGGCAAGCCCAAGGGCGTGCAGCACGCTTCTGCCGGCTATCTGCTGTGGGCATTGTTGACGGTCAAATGGACCTTCGATGCGCGCGCCGACGACGTCTACTGGTGCACGGCGGACGTGGGCTGGATTACCGGGCATACCTATATCAGCTACGGTCCTCTGGCTGCCGGCCTGACCCAGGTTGTCTTCGAAGGCGTGCCGACATTTCCCAATGCCGGCCGCTTCTGGGACATGGTGGCACGCCACAAGGTCAGCGTTTTCTATACGGCGCCGACGGCCATCCGGTCGCTCATCAAGGCTGCCGAGGCCGCGCCGCAGACCCATCCGCGCAACTTTGATCTCGACAGCCTGCGCATCATCGGCACGGTGGGCGAGCCCATCAATCCCGAAGCCTGGATCTGGTATCACAAGAATGTGGGGCGCGAGCGTTGCCCCATCGTGGACACCTGGTGGCAGACCGAAACCGGCGGCCACATGATCACGCCGCTGCCGGGCGCCACGCCGCTCAAGCCGGGCTCGTGCACCTTGCCGCTACCGGGGATCGCCGCGGCAATCGTGGACGAGACGGGCGGGGATGTCGAGCCGGGCAATGGCGGGTTTCTGGTCATCAAGCGTCCGTGGCCGGCCATGATCCGCACGATCTGGGGTGACCCGGAGCGCTTCAAGAAAAGCTATTTCCCGTCCGAACTGCGCGGCTATTACCTCGCCGGCGATGGCGCGCAGCGCGATGCCGATGGCTATTTCTGGATCATGGGCCGTATCGACGATGTGCTCAACGTGTCGGGTCACCGGCTAGGCACGATGGAGGTCGAGTCGGCGCTGGTGGCGCATGAATTGGTGGCCGAGGCCGCCGTGGTGGGCCGGCCCGACGACACGACGGGCGAAGCCGTGGTGGCCTTCGTGGTGCTCAAGAGCGCTCGTCCCGAGGGCGATGAGGCCCAGGCCATCGCCAAGCAGCTGCGCGACTGGGTCGCGCGCGAGATCGGCCCCATTGCCAAGCCCAAGGACATCCGTTTTGGCGACAACCTGCCCAAAACGCGTTCGGGCAAGATCATGCGCCGCCTGTTGCGCGTGGTCGCGAAGGGGGAGGAGGTCACGCAAGATGTGTCCACGCTGGAAAATCCTGCCATCCTGGAGCAACTGTCCAAGCCTTTGTAAGCTGGCGGACAAGTTCCAGAGAGCATAATGAAAGCCTGCGCCGCGTGCGCAGGCTTTTTTTTGTCCATACGTTTTGTCTGTCAGAGGGAGTACGCAGTGAGTCGCAGCAGTTTCGACCGCTCAGGCCTGGGCCTGATGCTAGCCACGGTGTTGGTGTGGGCGGGAAGCTGGATCGCGATGAAGCTGGTGGTGCCCTATATTGGTCCGTATGATTTCGTGGTGGTGCGCTATCTGAGCGGCGCGCTGGTGTTGTTCGTCGGTGCGGCGCTGACGGCGCGGCCGCTGGCCATGCCGCCCTGGCGGCTGACGGTGCTGGTCGGTTTGCTGCAGACCGCGGGCTTTCAGGGCTTTGTGCAGACCGCGCTGGTGACCGGCGGCGTGGGCAAGGTGGCATTGATGGCCTACACCATGCCTTTCTGGGTGATCCTGCTGGCCTGGCTGATTCTCAACGAGCGGCCCACTCGCATGCACTGGGCCGGTATCGCCCTGGCGGCTTGCGGTCTGGTGTGCTTCGCGCAACCGTGGAACGGTATGGGCCGTGATGTCCTGCCCATGGCCTTGGGGGTGGGCAGCGGGCTGTGCTGGGGGATAGGCACCGTGCTGTCCAAACGCATGTTCGACCGGCATGCTCCTGACGTCGTGACGTTCACGGCCTGGCAGATGCTCATCGGTGCGCTGGTGATGACGCCGGTGGCCTTGATGGTGCCGCAGATCGAAGCGGTGTGGGGCTGGCAGTTGATGACCGGAATGGCCTATATCATTCTGGTGGCCACGGCCTTGGCCTGGGTGATGTGGCTGCTGGTGGTCAGGCGAGTGCCGGCGTCGATCGCCGGGCTATCCGCCCTGGGCGTGCCGGTGGTCGCGGTACTGCTGGCCTGGTTGATTTTGCACGAGCGCCCGACCCTGAATGATCTGGCGGGCATGTTGTTCATTATGGCCGGCATTGCCGTGGTGAGCCGTGCGCGGCCACGCAAAGCCTGAGACGAAACTGGAACCAAGATGATCGATTTTCGCAGCGATACCGTGACGCGCCCCTCGGCCGCCATGTTGCAGGCCATGACGGGCGCGCCCGTGGGCGACGATGTGATGGGTGATGACCCTAGCGTCATTGCCCTGCAGCAGGCGGTGGCCGCGCGCGCCGGCAAAGAGGCGGGCCTGTTCTTTCCCACCGGAACGCAGAGCAATCTGGCGGGCATCATGGCCCATTGTGGCCGCGGCGACGAGTATCTGGTGGGGCAACTGGCCCATACCTATAAGTATGAAGGCGGGGGCGCCGCCGTGCTGGGCAGCATCCAGCCTCAGCCCATCGAGCACGAGGCGGACGGGACGCTGCCCATCGCCAAGCTGGAGGCGGCCGTCAAACCCGTGGGCGACGCGCACTATGCGCGCACGCGCCTGCTGGCGCTGGAGAACACCTTTCACGGCAAGGTCATCCCCCAGGCCTATGTCCTGGAAGCCACAGCCTTTGCGCGCAGCCGTGGCCTGGCCACCCATCTGGATGGCGCGCGCGTCTTCAATGCCAGCGTGGCCAGCGGCCTGTCCCTGAGCGAGTTGTGCCAGCCTTTCGATACGGTGTCGATCTGTTTTTCCAAGGGCCTGGGAGCGCCGGTGGGGTCGGTGCTGGTCGGCAGCCAGGCGCTGATCGACCAGGCCCGGCGCTGGCGCAAGGTGCTGGGCGGCGGCATGCGGCAGTCGGGCGTACTGGCCGCCGCGGCGCATTATGCCCTGGAACACAACGTGGCCCGACTGGCCGACGATCACGACAATGCGCATCGCTTGGGTCAGGGGCTGGCGGCCCTGCCCGGCGTCCAAGTGCTGGCGCAGAGCACCAATATGGTGTTCGTGAGCTTTGCTCCCGCGCACCGTGCCGCACTGAATCAGGGCTTGAAAGAGGCCGGTATCTTGATGAGTGCCGTGTATGACGGACCGGTGCGCCTGGTCACCCACCTGGATATCTCCCGCGCGGATATCGATCGCGCGCTGCAGGTTTTCGCGCGCTTGCTGGGCGCCTGAAGGCAGGGCTGCGGCGGTGTCACTCGCCGCCGCCCTCGATCAAGGCCTGGTAACCGCTGAGCGAATCCGGCCAGCGCGGCGTCCAGCCGCTGGCCTTGAGTCGGTGGTTGCGGATGCGCTTGCTGCCGACATTGGCTGGGGCAGGGCCCACGGGCGGCGGCGGGGCCTGCAGCCGCCGTGCGAGTTCGCCATAAAGATGGTCCAGCCGCATGGGGGTGTCGTCGGCGCCCAGATAGCAGGGCAGGGGATCTGGCAGGTGCAGCAGGTGGTCGACGGCCGCGGCGGCGTCGTCGATATGGATACGGTTGGCCCAATGGTCCGGCGCCGCGCGCGCCTGTCCTTGGCGCAGACGTTGCAGCAACTGTGTTCTGCCCGGACCGTAAAGGCCCGCGAGCCGCAAGCTGACCGCCGTGGGAACCGCGGCGCTCAGGGTCTGTTCGGCCTCAAGCAGAATCCGGCCATTGAAGCCCAAGGGAAGGGTGGGGGTGGTCTCATCGATCCATTGCCCGGCATGCTCGCCGTAGACGGCTGACGAAGACACGAAAACCCAGCGCATGGGGCGGCGCGTGAGCGCCGCCAGCAAGTGGCGCTGGCCATCGATGAATAGCGCACGGTAAAGCGCCGGATCACGCGCCCCCGGAGCGGGTAGATAGACCACCCGTTCGATATGCGGGGGGAGGTCGCGCAGACTGGCCGGGTCGGCCAGATCGGCCTGGATCCAGCGCAGCCCGGCCGGCGTGGCCGCAGGGCTTCCGCGGCGCAGGGCCCAGACTTCGATGTCCCGCGCCAGCAGGCGTTGCGCCACGCGCAGGCCCAGATCGCCGCAGCCGGCCAGCAATACCGCTTGCGCCATGATGCCCCCAAAAGAAACAAGCGCTCCGGGCGGGAGCGCTTGCCACAACCCTTACATGCCGTTGTAGACCGGCCCTTCGCCGCCCTGCGGTGCTACCCAAACGATGTTCTGCTTGGGATCCTTGATGTCGCAGGTTTTGCAGTGCACGCAGTTCTGCGCGTTGATCTGCAGGCGGTCGGCGCCGTGGTCGTCCTTGATGAACTCGTAGACGCCCGCCGGGCAATAACGCGCCTCCGGCCCGCCGTAAGTGGCCAGGTTGACCTCCACGGGGATGTCCGGATTCTTGAGCGTCAGATGGATGGGCTGGTTTTCCTCATGATTGGTGTTCGAGATGAACACCGAGCTGAGGCGGTCGAACGTGAGCTTGCCGTCCGGCTTGGGGTAATCGATGCGCGCACATTGGGAGGCGGGCTGCAGCGCGACGTGATCGGGCTTGTCGTTGCGCAGGCTCCAGGGCATCTTGCCCTTGAGCAGCCATTGTTCGACGCCGGTCATGAGGGTGCCGACGCTGCGCCCCTTCTTGAACCATTGCTTGAAGTTGCGCGCCTTGTTGAGTTCTTCGTGCAGCCAGGACGATTCGAAAGCCTCGGGATAAGCGGCCAGTTCATCGCCGCGGCGGTCGGCCACGATGGCGTCGAAGGCGGCTTCTGCGGCCATCTTGCCGGACTTGATGGCGGCGTGGCTGCCCTTGATGCGCGAGGCATTCAGGAAACCCGCCTCACAGCCGATGAGGGCGCCGCCCGGGAAGACCAGCTTGGGCAGCGACATGAGCCCGCCCGCGGTGATCGCGCGCGCGCCGTAGGCGATGCGTTTGCCGCCTTCGAAGGTGCCCCGGATGGCCGGATGGGTTTTGTAGCGCTGAAACTCTTCGAAAGGCGACAGCCAGGGATTGGCGTAGTCCAGGCCCACGATGAGGCCGACCACCACGATGTTGTTGTCCAGATGGTAGAGAAAGGACCCGCCATAGGTGTCGGAGTCCAGCGGCCAGCCGGCGGTGTGCACCACCAGGCCCGGGCGCGATTGGGCCGGGTCGACCTCCCACATTTCCTTGACGCCGATGCCATAGGATTGCGCATTGCGTCCTTCGGCCAGTTTGAAGCGATCGGTCAGCTGGCGGCCGAGTTGGCCGCGCGCGCCTTCGGCAAACAGCGTGTAGCGCGCCAGCAGTTCCATGCCGGGCTGATAGTGATCGGTGTGAGAGCCGTCGCGGGCCACCCCCATGTCGCCGGTGGCCACGCCGCGCACGGCGCCATTGTCGTCGTAGAGCACTTCGACCGCGGCAAAGCCGGGGAAGATGTCCACGCCCAGGGCTTCGGCCTGTTCGCCCAGCCATTTGGCCACCTCGCCCAGACGGACGATGTAATTGCCCTTGTTGTGAAAACAGGCCGGCAGCAGCCAGTCGGGGGTGCTGCGCGCGCCTTTGTCGGAGAGAAACAGGAACTTATCCTGGGTGACCGGCACGTTCAGCGGGGCGCCTTTTTCTTTCCAGTCGGGAATCAGTTCGTTCAGGGCGATCGGGTCCATGACCGCGCCGGACAGGATATGCGCGCCGATCTCGGCGCCTTTCTCCAGCACACAAACGCTGATTTCATGGTTCTTTTCGGCGGCCAGTTGTTTCAGGCGGATGGCGCTGGCGAGGCCGGCGGGACCACCGCCCACGACGACCACGTCATATTCCATCGACTCGCGTTCGGACATTTGTAAAGCTCCCCTTATTTCAGTCCCACTGCTGCAGGAAGTATCATCAATGATCCGTCGATTGTATTGCAGCTAGCGCCGGGCCGCCGTTGCGGGCCGGCGCTGACGGAAAACGAATTTCAGGAGCAGGTTTTGGACCGCGTGATAACCGAGGCAGCGCCGCTTGCAGAAGGCGCTTGGCACCAGATCGATCTGCCTTTGCGCTGGGGCGATATGGATGCCCTGAATCATTTGAACAACACGATTTATTTCCGCGTGATGGAAGAGGCGCGCATTTCCATCCTGTTGCAGGCCGGCTTGAAGCTGCCGGACAGCGAAGGGCCCATTCTGGCGCACGCCTCCTGTGACTTCATCAAGCCTTTCGGCTACCCGGCCACCGTGCGCGTGACGCACCGCCTGGTACGTCTGGGCCGCTCGAGCATGGAGCTGGACCTCACGCTGGAGAAAGTCGGCGACGACAGCGGACCCTATGCCCGCGGGCGCAATGTGTTGGTCTGGATGGATTACGTGGCCAATTGCTCCAAAGCCTGGCCGGCCGATGTATTGGCGCGGCTTGCCGCCCAGTTCACCCCCGCCTGACCATTCGGCGGTCTCTACCGCTAAAATCTGCGGCAAAGCACAAAAATGATGGCCGGGGGGCTGTCCTCCTGGCGGATAGCCGATCTGAGGATCTCAACAAGGAGCTGGAGCAATGGACAAGGTTTATGCAAGCGCCACCGAGGCGCTGGCAGGCATCGTCAAAGACGGGCAGATGATCGCGGTCGGAGGCTTCGGCCTTTGCGGCATCCCCGAGGCGCTGATTGCTGCACTGCGTGATTCGGGCGTCAAAGACCTGACCTGCGTGAGCAATAACGCGGGGGTGGACGGCTTCGGTCTGGGGCAGTTGCTCAATACCCGTCAGGTACGCAAGATGATCGCCTCCTATGTGGGCGAGAACAAAGAATTCGAGCGTCAATACCTGTCCGGCGAACTGGAGCTCGAGTTCACGCCGCAGGGCACGCTGGCCGAGAAACTGCGCGCCGGCGGCGCCGGTATCCCGGCCTTCTTCACGCGGACCGGCGTGGGCACCATCGTGGCCGACGGCAAGGAAATCCGCGAGTTCGACGGCCAGCAATACGTGATGGAGCGTTCCCTGGCGCCGGACGTTTCGCTGGTCAAGGCCCATATCGCCGACCGCAGCGGCAACCTGGTGTTCCGCAAGACGGCGCGCAACTTCAATCCCAATGTCGCCATGGCCGGCAAGATCACGGTGGTCGAAGTCGAGCAGATCGTCGACACCGGCAGCCTGGACCCCGACCAGATTCATCTGCCCGGCATCTATGTGCACCGGATCGTGCTCAACACCAGTCCGGAAAAGCGCATCGAACAACGCACCACCCGCCCGGCATAAGGAGACAACGACATGGCATGGTCCCGCGATGAAATGGCAGCCCGCGCGGCGCGCGAGCTGCAAGACGGTTTTTATGTGAACCTGGGTATCGGCCTGCCGACCCTGGTTGCCAATCATGTGCCCAAGGGCGTGGAAGTGTGGCTGCAGTCCGAGAACGGACTGCTGGGCATCGGCCCGTTTCCGACCGACGATGAGGTCGATCCCGATCTGATCAACGCCGGCAAGCAGACGGTCACGACGCTGCCGGGCTCGTCCATTTTTTCGTCCGCGGATTCGTTCGCGATGATCCGGGGCGGCAAGATCAATCTGGCCATCCTGGGGGCGATGCAGGTCTCCGAGACTGGCGACCTGGCCAACTGGATGATTCCTGGCAAGATGGTCAAGGGCATGGGCGGCGCCATGGACCTGGTGGCGGGCGTGGGGCGGGTCGTGGTGCTGATGGAACACGTGGCCAAGAAGAAAGACGGCAGCGAAGACATCAAGCTGTTGCCCGAGTGCACCTTGCCGCTGACCGGAGTGGGCGTGGTCAACCTCATCATTACTGATCTGGGCGTGATGGAAGTCACGCCGGCAGGGTTGAAGCTGCTCGAAGTGGCCCCGGGCGTCACGGTCGAAGAAGTGCAGGCCAAGACCCAAGCCAAGCTGGACGTCTCCGCCGTTCGCTAAGCGCCGGGGCGTCGAAAACCCTGTCTGTGTTCGCAGGCAGGGTTTTTTTGAACTCGAAAAACCATTTTAGCAAGATGGTTAATTGCGCCTTGCGAGGGTAATCCCTAAATATGAAAATTTATTTTCTTTTCTAAAATGCGCGGGTAAACATATTTACATTTTCGCCTTGCGGCAAGCCCTTTCCTGTAAGAACCCAACCGATGTCCAAGGCCGCCGCTTCCATCGCTGACCGGATTGCCCGAGCCCAGCCCAGTTTCAGCCGCACGCAGCACCGCATGGCCGATTATGTGCTGGCGCACCCCTTCCGGGTCGCCACCATGACCATCGATGAATTTGCCATCGCGGCGGGCGTGTCGGTGGCCACGGCCAATCGCTTTGCGCGCGCGCTGGATCTGCCGGGCTATCCGCAGTTTCGCGCCGAACTGGCGCGCGGCTTCGAGGCAGCGCTGGAGCCGGTCGAGAAACTGCGCGTGGAGCTGGCGCACTCGGCGAGCGCCGTGCAGATTTTCGCGGCCACATTGCAGGAAGATATCCAGAATGCCCAGCGCACGCTGCAGAGCCTGGATGAAGACGCCTGTGAGCGCGCGGTGACGTCCATTCTGCAGGCCGAGCGCGTGTTCATCCTCGGTTTCGGCGCCAGCGGCTTTCTGGCGGGCCTCTTGCAGCGCGGGCTGTGCATGCATTTGCATTCGGTGGAATCCCTGGCCGGGCCGGGCGGCGTGTCGCATGCCGCGCGCCAGATGGCACGCATGACGGCGCGCGATCTGGTCATCGCCATCGCCTATCCGCGCTACCTGGCGGATACGGTTACGCTGGCCCGCGCCGCGCAGCAGGCGGGCGTGCCGGTGCTGGTCCTGACCGACCGCCCCACCTCGCCGCTGGCGCCCTGTGCCACCGTGGCGCTCTACGCGCCTAGTGCGCGGCAATTCTCCTCCAACGCGGAAACCGCGGCTTTGGGTTTGATCGAAGCCTTGTCGGCCGCCGTGGCGCATCGCGCCAAAGATTCGATCGAAGCCGCCGTGGGCGTGACGCAGTCCGTCATGCCCTGGCTGATTCATGGTGTAGCTGGAACTGGAAAACGATGATTACCCCCGTTATCGCGATACATGGTGGGGCCGGCGCGATGTCGCGCGCGGCCATGTCGCCTGAAAAAGAGCAGGAATATCTGCAGGCTTTGCGCGGCATCGTGCAGGCCGGCCAGGCTGTGCTGGCTGCCGGCGGCAGTGCCCTGGACGCGGTGACCGAAGCGGTTCGCCTGCTCGAGGACTGTCCGTTGTTCAACGCCGGCCATGGCGCGGTGTTCACCAGCGCCGGCACCCATGAACTGGATGCTTCCATCATGGACGGCGCCACGCTGCGCTCCGGCGCCATTGCCAATGTGGATTGCGTGCGCAATCCCGTGCTGGCGGCGCGCCGGGTGATGGAGCACAGCAAACATGTGTTCTTCGTGGGCCAGGGGGCGGCGGACTTTGCCCGCGCCGAGGGCCTGGATATGGTCGACCCGGCGTACTTTTCCACCGATGCGCGGCGCGAGCAGCTGTTGCGCGTGCAGCGCGAAACCCCCGACGCGGCGGTGCTGGACCATGATGGCCAGGCCATGGTGGCGCGCGGCCAGCCCGCGCCGGCCGATCCCTTGGATTCGGACCGCAAGTTCGGCACCGTCGGCGCGGTCGCCGTGGACGCTCAGGGCAATCTGGCAGCCGCGACCTCCACGGGCGGCATCACCAATAAACAGGTCGGCCGCGTGGGCGACGCTCCGCTGATCGGCGCGGGCTGCTATGCCAATAATCGCAGTTGCGCCGTTTCGACCACCGGCACGGGCGAGATGTTCATTCGCATGGTGGCCGCTTACGACGTGTCGGCGCAGATGGAGTATCTCGGTGCCACGCTGCAGGACGCCGCGCAGCGCGTCGTACAGGAAAAGCTGCCCACCATCGGTGGCAAGGGCGGGCTGATCGCCGTGGACGGGCAGGGCAATGTGGCGCTGCCCTTTAACACCGAAGGCATGTATCGCGGCTACGGCCGGGTAGGCGAGGACGCTGTCGTCGCCATTTACCGATGATGTTTGCGTCATCGAGCATTTAGGAACGGAATTCAATATGGTTGATCGCGCTCAGACGCTGGCGCTGCCGGATAACCGCGTGGTCCAGGTCGAAGACCTGACGGTGCGTTTCGTGACCTCCGAAAGGACGGTCGAGGCAGTACGCAATCTGTCTTTTCACGTCGATCGCGGCGAAACCCTGGCCATCGTCGGCGAGTCCGGTTCGGGCAAGTCGGTGACGTCCTTGTCGCTCATGCGCCTGATCGAACACGGCGGCGGCCGCATCGCGCAAGGCCGCATGGCCCTGTGCCGGCGCAACGGCTCGGTCATCGATCTGACCGCAGCGTCCTCGCGGACCATGCGCAGCGTGCGTGGCGCCGACATGGCGATGATCTTCCAGGAGCCCATGACGTCGTTGAACCCGGTGTTCACGGCGGGCGACCAGATCGCCGAGACCATACGCCTGCACCAGGGCAAGGATGCCGGTGCGGCGCGCGCTGAGGCTTTGCGCATGCTCGAGCAGGTGCGCATCCCCGAGGCGAAATCGGTGTTGGACCGCTATCCCCACCAGCTCTCCGGCGGCATGCGGCAGCGCGTCATGATCGCCATGGCGCTGGCGTGCAAACCGGCGCTGCTGATTGCCGACGAGCCCACCACGGCGCTGGATGTGACCATTCAGGCACAGATCCTGCAACTGATACGTGAGTTGCAGGATGAAATGCACATGGGCGTGGTGTTCATTACGCACGACATGGGTGTGGTGGCCGAAGTCGCCGACCGCGTGCTGGTGATGTATCGCGGCGACAAAGTCGAAGAGGGCCCCTCGGAGCAGATTTTCTCCGCTCCGCAGCATCATTACACGCAGGCTTTGCTGTCGGCCGTGCCGCGCTTGGGTGCGATGCAGGGCACGGACCTGCCTGCACGCTTTCCGCTGCTGCGCGCCGATGGCCAGGAGATGCCGCAGGCCGAGCATGGCAGTGCGGGGCAGCCCCCCCGCACCGAGCAGGGACCGATTCTCAGTGTGCGCAACCTGGTCACGCGTTTCGATCTGCGCGGCGGCATCCTGAGCCGGGTACAACGCCGGGTCCATGCGGTCGAGCAGGTCAGCTTCGATCTGTATCCGGGCGAGACGCTGTCGCTGGTGGGCGAATCCGGTTGCGGCAAGTCCACGACCGGCCGGTCCTTGCTGCGCCTGGTTGACAGCCAGAGTGGCGAGATCCTGTTCGGCGGGCGTGACATCGTCAAGCTCAAGAACGCGCAGCTGCAGTCCTTGCGCCGCGACATCCAATTCGTCTTCCAGGATCCCTTCGCCTCGCTGGACCCGCGCGTGACGGTGGGCTTTTCCATCATGGAACCCCTGCTGGTGCACGGGGTGGCCACGGGCCGCGCGGCGCAAGCGCGCGTGGCCGAATTGCTCGAACGGGTGGGGCTGCCGTCCGAAATGGCACAGCGCTATCCGCATGAGTTCTCGGGCGGCCAGCGGCAGCGGATCTGCATCGCGCGCGCGCTGGCCCTGAATCCCAAGGTCGTGATCGCCGACGAATCGGTGTCCGCCCTGGATGTGTCGATTCAGGCTCAGATCGTCAACCTGCTCATCGATCTGCAGCGTGACCTGGGCGTGTCCTTTCTCTTCATCTCGCACGATATGGCGGTGGTCGAGCGCATCAGTCACCGGGTCGCCGTCATGTACCTGGGGCAGATCGTCGAAATCGGGCCGCGCCGCGAGATCTTCGAGAACCCGCAGCATCCCTATACCAAGAAGCTTATGTCGGCGGTTCCAATCGCCGATCCGGCGCGCCGTCACCTCAAGCGTGCTTTGCTGTCCGACGAAATTCCTAGCCCCATCCGCAAGTTGGGCGACGAGCCCGTCGTTCAACCCCTGGTGCAGGTCGGGCCAGGGCATTTCGTCGCGCGCCATGCTGTCGGTGGCGCTTATTAATGTAGTGGCCGGCGCTTCGTCGCCGTCCTGTTTTGTCCACCAAGCCGTCTCTCCTTTCTGATTCAGGAGTTGCAATGAACAAAGTACTGCGCCCCACCAAGCTGATTGCCGCCGCCGCGCTGGCTTTCGGTGTGCTCGCCTCGCCGCTGGCCCACGCCAGCAAGGACGTGACTTTCGCCGTTTCGATCGCGCTCGAAACGCTGGATCCCTACAACACCAACAGCACGCTGAACCAGGCGGTGGGCAAGGCCTATTACGAGGGCCTGCTGGAGTTCGACAAGGATCTGAAGATCCAGAAAGTGCTGGCGACCGACTACAGCGTCAGCGATGACGGTCTGGTCTACACGTTCAAGCTGCGTCCGGGCGTCAAGTTCCATGACGGCACGGACTTCAACGCCGAAGCCGTCAAGATCAACTTCGAGCGTCCCGCCAATCCCGACAATCGCCTGTCGCGCTACATCCAGTTCAGCGTGGTCGACAAAGTCGAAGCCGTTGACCCCCTGACCGTCAAGATCACGCTGAAGAAGCCGTTCTCGGCCTTCCCGAACGCCCTGGCCCACCCCGCCGCGATGATGATCTCGCCGGCCGCGCTGGCCAAGTACGGCAAGGAAATCGGTTTCCATCCGGTGGGAACCGGCCCGTTCGAGTTCGTCGAGTGGAAGCCGGCTGAGTACCTCAAGGTCAAGAAGTTCGACGGTTACTGGAACAAGGGCAAGCCCAAGGTCGACAGCATCACCTTCCGCACCGTGACCGACAACAACACGCGTGCCGCCGTGGTGCAGACCGGCGAGGCCCAGTTCGCCTTCCCCGTGCCGTTCGAGCAGGCCGCCATTCTGGCCAAGAACGACAAGCTGGATGTGGTCGACCACAAGAATTCGATCATGGCCCGCTACATGTCCATGAACACCCAGGTCAAGCCCTTTGACGACGTGCGCGTGCGCCAGGCCATCAACTACGCCATCAATAAGGATGCGCTGGCCAAGGTCGCTTTCAACGGCTACGCCACCAAGGTCGATGGCGTCGTGCCCGCCGGTGTGGACTACGCCCACAAGAACGGCCCGTGGCCTTACGATCCCGCCAAGGCCCGCCAGTTGCTCAAGGAAGCCGGCTACGAGAAGGGCTTTGAGACCACGTTGTGGTCGGCCTACAACGACGGTACCTCGGTCAAGGTGGTGCAGTTCCTGCAGCAGCAGCTGGCTCAGGTCGGCATCAAGGCCTCGGTCGAAGTGCTGGAGTCGGGTCAGCGCGTGCAGCGCGTGCAGCAAGTGCAAAAGCCCGAGGACGCCAAGGTTCGCCTCTACTACGCTGGCTGGTCGTCTTCCACGGGTGAAGCCGATTGGGGGCTGCGTCCGCTGCTGACGACCGGTGCATTCCCGCCGGTGCTCAACAACGTCTCCTACTACTCGAACAAGGCGGTCGACGATGGCGTGCAGGAAGCGCTGGCCACCACCGATCGTGCCAAGAAGACGGAAATCTACGGCAAGGTACAGGACACCATCTGGAATGATGCGCCCTGGGCCTTCCTGGTGACGCAGAACAACGTCTACGTCAAGTCCAAGAACCTGTCCGGCGTCTATGTCGAACCCGATACCTCGTTCTGGTTCGGCGACATCGACCTCAAGCAGTAAGCCAAGCAGTAAACGCGGCCCGGCGGGGGCATGGTGCCTCCGCCGGCGTCTCAGGAATTTCAATGCTGACCTATATCGTCAAACGACTTTTGGGCATGATCCCGACGCTGTTGCTCGTCGCGGTGGTCGTGTTCCTGTTTGTGCACATGCTGCCCGGCGACCCGGCGCGTCTGGCCGCTGGCCAGGATGCGGACCAGGCGACCGTCGAGCTGGTGCGCAAAGAGCTCGGGCTGGATCTGCCTTTGCCGCAGCAGTTCGTGCGTTACTTCAGCCATATGCTGCATGGTGACCTCGGCGTGTCGCTGCGCACCAAGCGACCGGTCGCCACGGAGATCGCCGAGCGCTTCATGCCCACGCTGTGGTTGACGATCACCAGCATGATCTGGTCGGTCTCCTTCGGGATGATCTTCGGCATCGTGTCAGCGGTCTGGCGCAATCGATGGCCGGATCGCCTGTTGATGACGCTGGCGGTGTCGGGGATTTCCTTTCCCGCGTTTGCGCTGGGGATGATGCTGATGCAGATTTTCTCGGTCAATCTGGGGTGGCTGCCGACGGTGGGCGCATCGAGCTGGAAGCACTACATCCTGCCCTCGATCACGCTGGGCGCAGCGGTGGCCGCGGTAATGGCCCGCTTCACGCGCGCCTCATTCGTCGAAGTGATCCAGGAAGACTTTGTGCGCACCGCCCGCGCCAAGGGGCTGACCGAGCGCCGGGTAGTGATCAAGCATGCGCTGCGCAACGCGTTGATCCCGGTGGTGACCATGATGGGCCTGCAGTTCGGCTTTCTGCTGGGCGGCTCGATCGTGGTCGAGACGGTCTTCAACTGGCCCGGCCTGGGCCGCTTGCTGGTCGATGCCGTGACGCAGCGGGATTACCCGGTCATTCAGGGCCTGGTGTTGCTGTTCTCGCTGGAGTTCATTCTGATCAACCTGATTGTCGACGTGCTCTATGGCGTCATCAATCCCAGTATCCGTTATAAGTGAGGCGGCCATGAGCAATACGACTACCGCCGCTGTTGCGACCAAGCAGGATGACGTCCGCACCCCGCTGACGGAGTTCTGGCGCAAGTTCAAAAAGCAGAAGTTGGCCGTTGCCGCGGGCCTCTTCGTGCTGATCCTCATCGCCGTGGCGATTTTCGCTCCCTGGATCGTGCCTTACGATCCGGAGAATTTCTTCGACTACGATGCCCTGAACGCGGGCCCGTCCTGGCAGCACTGGCTGGGCGTGGATTCGCTGGGACGCGACATCTTCAGCCGCATTCTCATGGGCGCGCGCATCTCGCTGGCCGCCGGCTTTATGTCGGTTGCCATGGGCGCGGTGGTGGGGACGTTCATGGGCCTGATGGCCGGCTACTACCAGGGTTGGTGGGAGCGCATCACCATGCGCATCTCGGATGTGCTGCTGGCCTTTCCGGGCATGCTGCTGGCCATCGGCGTGGTGGCCATCCTGGGCTCGAACATGGTCAACGTCATTGTTGCCGTGGCCGTGTTCAGCGTGCCCGCCTTCGCACGCCTGGTGCGCGGCAATACCCTGGCCATCAAGCAGATGACCTATGTCGAGGCGGTGCGCAGTGTGGGCGCCTCGGACTGGACCATCATCATGCGGCATATCCTGCCAGGCACGATCTCCCCCATCGTGGTCTACGGCACGATGCGTATCGGCACCTCCATCATCACGGCGGCCAGCCTGTCCTTTCTCGGCATGGGCGCGCAGCCGCCCACACCGGAGTGGGGGGCCATGCTCAACGAAGCGCGCGCCGATATGGTGCTGGCCCCGCATGTGGCCATCTTTCCGGCATTGGCCATCTTCCTGACGGTGCTGGCATTCAATCTGCTGGGTGATGGTCTGCGCGATGCGCTCGATCCCAAGATCGACCGGCGCTAGGCGCGGCTGATCGAAACGCGAAAGGGGCGCGGCGCAAGCCGTGCCCTTTTTTCCTGAGGGTTTTGAAGGAGGCCGCATGGGCGGCAACATCATGACGAAGATCGAGAACCAGGCCGAGCTGCCGCGCATCGGGCGTTTGCCGTCCGGCCCGCGCGATGCCATCAGCGATGTGGACGGGGTCAGCGTGGGACACGCCACGCGGGCCGAGGGCGCATGCCAGACTGGCGTGACCGTGCTGCGGCCGCACCGCGGCGATCCCTACCGCGATAAGGTGCCGGCCGCGGCCAGCATCATCAACGGCTTCGGCAAGAGCGTGGGCCTGGTGCAAGTGCAGGAACTCGGTGTGCTGGAAACCCCCATCTCCCTGACCAACACCTTCGGCGTGGGCACCGTGGCCAATGCCCAGATCCGGCAGGCGATCGCGGCCAATCCGGCCATCGGGCGCGACTGGGCGACCGTCAACCCGCTGGTATTCGAGTGCAACGATGGCTACTTGAACGATATCCAGACGCTGGCCATTACCGAGGACGACTACCTCCAGGCGCATGCGGCCGCCGGCGCGGATTTTGCGCAGGGATCGGTGGGCGCCGGCCGGGGGATGTCCAGTTTTTCGCTCAAGGGCGGCATCGGTTCGGCCTCGCGCATCGCCCGGTTCAAGTCCGGTGCGAACCACACGGTGGGCGCCCTGGTGTTGTCCAATTTCGGGCGCTTGCCGTTGATGACGATTGCCGGCCGGCCCTTCGGCCAGCGCCTGGCGCAACGCGACGACCAGGCCCCCGAGAAGGGGTCCATCATTCTCATTCTGGCTACCGATGCGCCGTTGGACGCCCGCCAGTTGGGCCGGCTGTCCTTGCGCGCCGGCGCCGGCCTGGCCCGCACGGGTTCGGTATTCGGCCATGGCAGCGGTGATATCGCGCTGGCGTTCTCGACGGCCTACACCGTTCCGCATGAGGCCGAGCGCGCAATGCCTGCGCTAGCCATGCTGCACGAAGCCTGCATGGACCCGCTGTTCGAGGCCGCCGCCGAGGCCTGCGAGCAAGCCATCGTCAGCGCCCTGTGGCGCGCGCAGACGGTGCAGGGCCGTGATGGCCATGTCCGCCGCGCGCTGACGGACGTCATTCCGGATTGGCGGCAGTGGCTGGCCGATCGCGATTTCTGAGGAAGCACATCATGAAAATTCTGATTTCAACCGATATCGAGGGCGTGGCCGGCGTGTTTCATGCCGAACAGGTGCGCGCCGGCAATGGCGAGTATGAGCGCGCGCGCGCCTGGATGACGGGTGAAGCCAATGCCGCCGTGGCGGGCGCCTTCGCGGGAGGGGCCAGCGAAGTGCTGGTCAACGATTCGCACGGCGGCTTTCGCAATCTGCTGCCGGACCAGATCGACGAACGGGCGCGCCTGGTGTTGGGCAAACCCCGCTATCTGGGCATGATGGGCGGCCTGGAAGAGGGCTGCGACGCGGTCATGATGGTGGGCTATCACACGCGCTCGCAGGGGCGCGGCGTGCTGGCGCACACCATCAACAGTTTTGCCTTTGCGCGCGTCAGCATCAACGGCATGGAGCTGGGCGAAGCGGGGCTGTATGGCGCGCTGGCCGGCGAGTTGGGGGTGCCCGTGATATTTGCCAGCGGCGACGATGCCTTCATCGAAGAAACGCGGCCCTTGTTCCCTGCGGCGCAATGGGTGCAGACCAAAGTGGCGCATGGGCAGGGGAGCGGCGTCACATTGACCCCAGCCGCCGCGCGCCGCGCCATCGCCGCGGGCGCCGAGGCCGCCACGCGCCATCTGGCCCAGGCGGTTCCTTTCCGTATCGCCGGCCCGATAGAATGCCGGCTGCAGGCACAGTCCTCGGCGCTGGCGGATCTGTTCTGCATGTGGCCGACGCTTGAGCGCGTCGACGGCGTCACCCTGAGCTTCCAGGTTCCCACCATGCAGGCCGCCATCCGTACGCTCAACAGTCTGGCCGCGATGTCATTCATGCTGCGCTAAGTCCCGAGGAAACCATGTCGACCACCGATCAACGCATTGCCGCTCTGCGCCAGGCCATGCGCCGCCACAAGCTGGATGCCTATGTCGTGCCATCCGCCGATCCGCATCTGTCGGAGTATCTGCCCGAACGTTGGCAGGCACGGCGCTGGCTCAGCGGCTTTACCGGATCGGTGGGTACGCTGGTCGTGACCGAGCATTTTGCGGGCCTGTGGGTGGACAGCCGATACTGGGTGCAGGCCGAGGCGCAGTTGGCCGGCACGGGTGTGGCGCTCATGAAAATCGCCCTGGCCACTACCCCGGGCCACGTGGATTGGCTGGCGGGCAACGTGCCGGCCGGCGGCCGTGTCGGCGTGGATGGCAATGTGCTCGGGCTGGCTGCTTTTCGGGCCTTGTCGCGGGGACTCGCGCCGGCACAGGTGGCCTTGGCCATCGGCCCGGACCTGATCGACGAGATCTGGGCCGATCGGCCCGGATTGCCGACCGCGCCGGTGTACGAACATCTGGCGCCCTATGCCTGCCAGTCCCGCGCCGAACGCCTGAGCCTGGTGCGCCAGGCCATGGACGAGAAGGGCGCGGACACGCATCTGGTCAGCACGCTGGATGATATCGCCTGGATTTTTAATCTGCGCGGCGCCGATGTCAGTTACAACCCGGTGTTCCTGGCGCATGCGCTCATCGGCCGGGACGACGCCACCTTGTTCGTGGCCGAGGGCAAGATAGACGCCGCCCTGGCGGCTGCCCTGGCGGCTGACGGCGTGGACGTGGCGCCTTACGATCAGGTGGCCGAGGCCCTGGGGACGCTCGAACGCGACCAGCCGCTGCTTATCGATCCGGCCCGGGTGACCTGCGGCGTGTTTCATGCCATGGATCCCGAGATCCCCCGAGTCGAGGACATCAACCCCTCGACGCTGCTGAAGTCTCGCAAAAGCGAGGCCGAGCTGGCCAATGTGCGCGAGGCCATGGCTCAGGACGGCGCGGCCCTGTGTGAGTTCTTTGCCTGGTTCGAGGCGGCGCAAGGGCGCGAAACCATCACCGAGCTCACCATCGACGAACAGATTACCCAGGCGCGCGCGCGCCGTCCGGGTTATGTCTGCCCCAGCTTCGCCACCATCGCGGGCTACAACGCCAACGGCGCGATGCCGCATTACCGCGCCACGGAGGACAGCCATGCCGTCATCGAGGGCAACGGGCTGTTGCTGATCGACTCGGGCGGGCAGTACCTCAGCGGCACGACGGACATCACCCGCGTGGTGGCGGTGGGCACGCCCACGGCCGACCAGAAAGTGGACTTCACCTTGGTGCTCAAAGGCATGATCGCCTTGTCCCGTGCCAGTTTTCCGCGCGGCATCGCATCTCCCATGCTCGATGCGCTGGCGCGCGCGCCCATCTGGGCCGGCGGGGCCGAGTATGGGCACGGCACGGGCCATGGCGTCGGCTACTTCCTCAATGTGCATGAGGGGCCGCAGGTCATTTCCTACCGCGCCGCGCCCGGGGCGCATACGGCCATGGAGCCGGGCATGATCACTTCCAATGAGCCCGGCATCTATCGCCCCGGCCGTTGGGGCGTGCGCATCGAGAATCTGGTGGCCAACCGGCGGTGGTTCGACGGCGAACTGGGCGAGTTTCTGTGCTTCGAGACCCTGACCTTGTGCCCGATCGACACGCGCTGCATCGAGCCGGCGCTCTTGCGCGCCGACGAAATCGCCTGGCTGGATGACTACCATCGCCTGGTGCGCGAGCGCCTGGCGCCGCGGGTCGAAGGCGCCGCCCTGGACTGGCTCGTGACGCGCACCGCGCCACTGGCCGGCTGATCGCAGCGGGTGTTGGCCGCAAGCCACACCCCGGGCGGCGGCGTGCATCCGCCGCCCGGGGTGTCGCCCCCGTGAACTTCCGGCTTCAGGCGTTAAAGTCAGGCCAAGCGCCGCGCGTGTCCTTTGCCGGGGCCGGGCGGGGGTGTTTGCAGGTGTAAGGGAAAACCCAAGCATCTTGCGCCACACAGGTATAATCCAAATTTCCCGCTAGCGCCCGCTTAACCCGGGCGCCACTAACGATGACCAAATACGTATTTGTCACCGGCGGTGTGGTGTCCTCCCTGGGCAAGGGTATCGCCGCCGCGTCTCTCGCCGCGATCCTCGAATCGCGCGGTCTGCAAGTCACTCTGCTCAAGCTCGATCCCTACATCAACGTCGATCCTGGCACCATGAGCCCCTTCCAGCACGGAGAGGTGTTCGTGACGGAAGACGGCGCCGAGACCGACCTGGACCTGGGCCACTACGAGCGCTTCATCTCCACGAAGATGCGCAAGGTGAATAATTTCACCACCGGCCAGATCTATGAATCGGTGCTGCGCAAAGAGCGCCGTGGCGATTACCTGGGCAAGACTGTCCAGGTGATCCCGCACATCACCAACGAGATCCAGGATTTCGTGGCGCGTGGGGCTGACTCCGCCTGGCAGGGCCATACCGATGTCGCTATCGTCGAGATCGGCGGTACTGTGGGCGATATCGAGTCGCTGCCCTTCCTGGAAGCTGCCCGTCAGATGAGCCTGCGCCTGGGCCGCAACAATGCGGCCTTCGTGCACCTGACGCTGGTGCCCTACATCGCCTCGGCGGGTGAGCTCAAGACCAAGCCCACCCAGCACTCGGTGCAAAAGCTGCGCGAAATCGGGATCTACCCGAATGCGCTGCTGTGCCGGGCCGACCGCCGCATTCCGGATGACGAGCGCGCCAAGATCTCGATGTTCTCCAACGTGCCGCTGGATGCCGTCATTTCGGTCTGGGACGTGGATTCGATCTACAAGATCCCGGCCATGCTGCATCAGCAAGGTGTGGACAACATCGTCTGCGAAGCCCTGGGCCTGACCCCGCCGCCGGCGGATCTGTCCATGTGGGACAACCTGGTCGATGCGCTGGAGCATCCGCAGCATGAGGTCACCATCGGCATGGTCGGCAAGTATGTCGACCTGACCGAATCGTACAAATCCCTGAGCGAGGCACTCGTCCACGCCGGCATCCATACGCGTTCCAAGGTCAAGATCGAGTACATCGATTCCGAGGACATCGAAGCGCGCGGTACGGAGCAATTGCAGCATCTGGATGCCATTCTGGTGCCGGGTGGTTTCGGCAAGCGCGGCACGGAAGGCAAGATCGCCGCCATCCGTTATGCGCGCGAAAACGGTGTTCCGTATCTGGGCATCTGCCTGGGGATGCAACTGGCCGTCATCGAGTTTGCCCGCCATGTGGCCGGTCTGGGCGGCGCCAATTCCACCGAGTTCGATCCTTCGGCCCCGCACCCCGTGGTGGCCTTGATCACCGAATGGATGGACCGCGAAGGCAAGGTCGAGAAGCGCGACAACAGCTCCGATCTGGGCGGCACCATGCGCAAGGGTGCGCAGCGCTGCCCCATCAAGGCTGGCACGCTGGCACAGGCCATCTATGGCGATGAGGTCAACGAACGTCACCGCCATCGTTACGAGGTCAACAACGTCTACGTGCCCCGTCTCGAAGAGGCGGGTATGGTGATCAGCGCCCGCACGCCGACCGAAAACCTGCCGGAAATGATGGAGCTGCCGAACCATCCGTGGTTCGTGGGTGTGCAGTTCCACCCCGAGTTCACCTCGACCCCGCGTGACGGTCATCCGCTCTTTTCGAGCTATATCCGTGCCGCGCTCGAAGGCAAGACTCGCCGCGGCCAGAAGGCCTGAAGCAAGGGAGCCTGCGGGCTCCCTTGCCGCTTGAGTGGCAGCAGCAGTACCCCAGGAAAGCCGCTTTCGGATACAAGCAACTTCTGTCCGGCGTGCTTTCCCTGGCTATCATGCGAAGTTGGCCGGGCAGCTCCGCGGCCGCTTTGCCCCAAATTTGACTGAAAGGAAGTGCATGAGTGCTTATCTGATCGCCGAGGTCACCGTTACCAAGCCCGCGCAATATGAAGACTACAAGCGTCTGTCCACGCTCGCCATGCGAGCCTACGACGCCAAGGTTCTCGTGCGTGGCGGCGAATCCAAGCACCTTGAAGGCCGTCAGCCTGGCCGTACCGTGGTGTTGGAGTTTCCCACCATGGCCGCCGCTCAGGCCTTCTATGACTCCTGGCAGTACCGCCGTGCCCGTAACGCCCGTGAGGGCGCGGCCGTCATGAATATGTTCATCGTTCAGGGAATGTAAAACAATGAGTGCAATCGTCGATATCATCGGCCGCGAGATTCTGGATTCGCGCGGCAACCCCACCGTCGAGTGCGACGTGCTGCTGGAGTCTGGCGCCATGGGGCGCGCCGCCGTGCCTTCGGGCGCCTCCACCGGCGCCCGCGAAGCCATCGAGCTGCGCGACGGCGACAAGAACCGTTATCTGGGCAAGGGCGTGCTGCGCGCCGTCGAGAATCTCAATACCGAGATCTCCGAAGCGCTGATGGGCCTGGATGCCCAGGAGCAGACCTTCGTCGATCGCACGCTGATCGAGCTGGACGGCACCGACAGCAAAGAGCGCCTGGGTGCCAACGCCATCCTGGCCGCCAGCATGGCCGTGGCGCGTGCCGCCGCCGATGAGTCCGGTCTGTCGCTTTACCGTTATTTTGGTGGCAGCGGCCCCATGAGCATGCCTGTGCCCATGATGAACGTCATCAATGGCGGCGCGCACGCCAACAACACGCTCGACCTGCAGGAATTCATGATTCTGCCGGTGGGCGCAGGCAGCTTCCGCGAAGCCATGCGTTGGGGCGCCGAAGTCTTCCACATGCTCAAGAAGCTGATTCACGGCCAGGGCATGTCGACCGCCGTGGGCGACGAAGGCGGTTTTGCACCCAATGTGGCCAATCATGAGGCTGCCATTCAGCTCATCCTCAAGGCCATCACCGAAGCCGGCTACGAGCCGGGCACGCAGATCGCCCTGGGCCTGGATTGCGCCAGCTCGGAGTTCTTCCGCGACGGCAAATACACCCTGGCTGGCGAAGGCGGCGTGTCGCTGTCCTCGCAAGAGTTCGCCAATCTGCTGGCCACCTGGTGCGACAAGTACCCCATCATTTCGATCGAAGACGGCATGGCCGAAAACGATTGGGACGGCTGGAAGCTGCTGACCGAGCAACTGGGTAAAAAGGTCCAGCTGGTGGGCGATGATCTCTTCGTCACCAACACGCGCATCCTGCGTGAAGGCATCCAGAAGGGGGTGGCCAACTCCATTCTGATCAAGATCAATCAGATCGGCACCCTGACCGAGACGTTCGCCGCCATCGAAATGGCCAAGCGCGCCGGCTACACCGCCGTCGTGTCGCACCGTTCGGGCGAGACCGAAGACTCGACCATCGCCGATATCGCCGTGGCCACCAACGCCATGCAGATCAAGACGGGTTCGCTGTCGCGTTCGGACCGCATGGCCAAGTACAACCAGTTGCTGCGTATCGAAGAAGAACTCGCCGAGGTGGCTTCCTACCCCGGCATCGAAGCGTTCTACAATCTGCGTTGATGCCTGGGCCGGGGCGGCAAGCCCCGGCCTTTGTTATCTAGGATCTGTTTACTTTAAACCTGGGTACCCGCTTTATGCGCCTGCTGTTCCTGGTGCTTCTCGTGCTGGTTGGTCTGATCCAGTACCCGCTTTGGCTCGGCAAAGGCGGGTGGTTCAAGGTTTGGGATTACCAGCATGACGTGGCCGCCCAGCGCGAGGTCAACGAAGGCTTGCGGGCCCGCAATGCGGCGCTCGAAGCCGAAGTGCGGGATCTGGATAGCGGTACCGGGGCCATCGAAGAGCGGGCCCGCGGCGATCTGGGCATGATGCGCGAAGGCGAAGTCTTCGTGCATGTGCTGCCGCCGGGCTCTCCCTTGCCCTCGGCCAATGCCGTCCCGCAGGCAACGGCCCCCAAACCGCCGCCCAAGCCCGGCACGGCCGCCACACCGCCCCGGCGCTGATTTCCGTTGACGTTGCGCGTCAGCCGCAAGGCCGGCTGAGCGTGTGCACGCCCTCGATCTCCGGCCAGCGCGCCGGATGACTATGCATTTCCATGGAGAGTTCCAGTCTGATGGCCAGCCACCCGGCGGCCAGCAGGGCCCGCTGACACGCGTCGCCAGCCAGCGGCGCCAGGCCGGGCAGCAGGGCTGCCAGCAGGCTGGTGGCCGGCGCGCTGGCGTAGGTCAGGCGCAGGCGCAGCGTATTGGCTTCGTGGATGGAGGGCGAGCCCGGACGGGCCCGCGCCTGCTCGGCCTGGTAGTCATTGTTGATGGCGGGAGCGGGCAGCCCGGGCTGGCGCTGTCCGTGGCGGCGATAGTGGACCTCGGCGGGTTGCAGCACCTCCAGCCGCCAGGGCAGCAGGCCCGCCGCCCTGGCGTCCGCGTGCCGGGGCTGAGGCGGCAAGGGCGCCAGCGCGGCAAGGAACGCCCGCCGCATGGCATCGGGGTGCAGATGCGTCACGCTGCCGGCGCGTGCCGCCTCGATGAGCGCCAGATACAGCAGCTGCCGTTGGCGTTGCCATTGCAAGACCTCGAACAGCGCGCTGGCGGCCAGTAACAAGACCAGGATCGCGAGGGTGAACTCGATGGCGGCTTGGCCGCGATGACGGCAACGGAAAACATAAAGGCCTGGCGACATGGGCCGCAGTATGCGGTCCTTGCCGGCAGGCCGTCGATTGTGGGTGCTACGCGTTCAGTGGACGGTAGGCGGATCCTGTTCGGGATGCGGCGAGGCGGCTGCAAACAGGCCGGCGCAATCGACGCTATCGAACAGATAGGGTTTGCCGCAGAAGTCGCAATGGACCTCGACCTTGCCTTGTTCGGCCAGGATGTCTTGCACCTCGTGCTGTCCCAGAGTGCGCAACATGCCGGCCACGCGCTCGCGCGTGCACGGACAGAACCAGCGCACGGGCGCAGGCTCGAAGGCGATCAGCGTTTCTTCCCAGAAGAGGCGATGGATCAAGGTGTCGATATCCGTGGCCAGGAGTTCTTCCGACGTCAGGGTGCCGGCCAGATGTAGGGCGCGGTTCCAGGTTTCGCCGGGGGCCTCGTCGTCGGCTTCATTGCCGCCTTGGTCTGGCAGGCGCTGCACCAGCAGCCCGGCGGCCACGTTGCCGTCGGCGGCCAGCCACAAACGGGTGTCCAGTTGCTCGGACGCCTTCATGTAGTGCTGCAGCGCTTCGGCCACGGTGTCGCCTTCCAGCGGTACGATGCCTTGATAGGGCTGCTGGCCCGGAACTTTGCGTTCGGGATCCAGCACGACGATGAAGCGTCCCCCTCCCTCGGCATTGAGCAGGGATTGCATGGTGCCGTCTGCCGGGATGTCGTGGCCCTCGCGCACCTTGACGGTGGCGCGCAGGCTCAGGTCAGAGCGGCACTCGACCACCAGCAGGGCAATGGGGCCGTCTCCCTGGATCTGCAGCACCAGGGAGCCCTCGAATTTGATATTGGCCGCGAGCAGCGTGGAGGCCGCCACCATTTCGCCCAGCAGGCGTGTGATGGCTTCAGGGTACTGCTGATGAGACTGCGCCTGTTTCCAGGTGTCCTGCAGACGCACGGATTGCACGCGCACGGTGCGCGCCTCGAAGAGGTATTTCTTGAGTAAATCGGTCATGCAGGAATGTTAGCCGATCGACGAGTCCGCCGGCAGTTTCACCCTATGCGCTTCAAGGCCGTCTTGTAGTGCCGCCCGCGCTCGGCATAAACCCGGGTGCCGGCATGCATGCCCTCGATTTCTTCCGGGGACAGTTCACGGACGATCTTGCCCACGCCGATCACCAGGGAGTTGTCGGGAATCCGGCGCCCCTCCGGCACGATGGCGCCGGCGCCGATCAGACAATTTTTGCCGACCACGGCATTGTTGAGCACGATGGCCTGCATGCCTATCAGTGCGCCGGTTTCGATGGTGCAACCATGCAACATGGCCTGGTGGCCGACGGTTACGCCGGGCCCGATATGCATCGGACAGCCGCGGTCGACGTGCAGCACACTGCCTTCCTGAACGTTGCTGTCGCGGCCGATGACGATGGGTTCGTTATCGGCGCGGATGGCGACATGCGACCAGATGCTGACCCCCGCTTCGAGCACCACCTGGCCGATCAGGTCAGCACTGTCGGCGATATAGGCGCTGGGATCGATGCGGGGAATGTAGTCGTCGAGCTGGTAGATGGGCATGGGCGGAGCGGGCAAACGCGGTCAGGAGTTGCGGTTGGCGGCGCGTTCGTGTTCGAGGCGCCTGAGCACGGCGCGCTGGATCTTGCCCGTTGTGGTCATGGGCAGATGCGTGACGTATTCGATTTCCTTGGGGTACTCGTAAGGCGCGAGACGGGCGCGGACATGGTCTTGCAGCGCCTGAGTGATGCCGTCGGTGTCGCGGCCCAGATAGTCGTCGGTGAGCACAACGTAGGCTTTGACCAGCGCTCCGCGTTCGGGGTCGGGCTTGGGCACGACTGCCGCATTGGCCACGGCCGGATGGGACAGCAGGCAGTTTTCGATCTCGCCCGGCCCGATCCGATACCCTGCCGACTTGAAAACATCGTCGGCCCGGCCGGCATACCAGAGGTAGCCGTCGGCATCGATGGAGGCCAAGTCGCCGGTGCGGCACCAGTCACCGGTGTATTTGTCGGCGGTGGCCGCGTCGTTGCGCCAATAGCCGATGAACATCACCGGGTCGGGGTAGCCATGAATGTCCAGGCGGTTGAGCGCGACTTCGCCCACCTCGTCCGGGGCGACGGGCTGGCCCAGATCGTCGATCACGGCCACGTTGTGGCCGGGATAGGGCTTGCCCATGCTGCCCGGACGCGCCGGCCAGCGCTTGTGG
This sequence comes from Bordetella genomosp. 12, assembly GCF_002261355.1. Lineage (GTDB taxonomy): Bacteria > Pseudomonadota > Gammaproteobacteria > Burkholderiales > Burkholderiaceae_B > Bordetella. The sequence continues at coordinate 272,767 of NZ_NEVU01000002.1, forward strand.
CTGTTGCCCACGATGTAATTCATTTCGGTCTGGCCGAACATCTCGTTGGGTTTGATGCCCAAGGCGCTTTCGCACCACGAAAAGACGGTCTCTCCCACGCTTTCGCCGGCGCTCATGATGGCGCGCAGCGCCAGCTTGTAACGGCTGCGCGGATCCGGCACTGATTTCATCATCATCTTCAGCGCGGTGGGAAAGAGGAAGGTATTGGTGATCTGGTAGCGCTCCATCAGCTCGAAAGCCCGCTCCGGCGAAAAGCGGCCGCGGGTGCCGACGATGGGGTGACCGAAGTACAGCGTGGGCAGCAGGGCGTCCATCATGCCGCCGGTCCAGGCCCAGTCGGCCGGAGACCAGAACACATCGGCCGGACGCGGGAACCAATCCTGCGAGGCCACAAAACCGGGAAGATTGCCGATCAGGACGCTGTGCGGCAGCAGCGCGCCCTTGGGCGCGCCGGTCGTGCCCGAGGTGTACAGCAGGATGGCCGGGTCGGTGGCCCGCGTGGCGACGGGTTTGAACTCCCCGGGCTGACGAGCCAGCAGGCTGCGCCAAGGCAGCACCCGCTCGTCGGCAAAGTCGATGCCGATGATCTGCTGCAGATGCGGGCAATGATCGCTGACGGCCATGAGATTGGCGCTGGAGGCGGCATCGACGATGGCGACCCGGGTTTCGGAGTCGCGCAGCCGGGACTCCAGGGCTTCCGGGCCGAACAGCGATGACAGCGGCAGGACAACGGCCCCAACGCTGTAGATCGCCATGTGCGCGACGACGGTTTCGGGGCGTTGTCCTAACACCACACCGATGCGGTCGCCGCGTTCCACGCCCATCTTGGTCAGGCCGTGAGCCAGTTGATTGGCGGCCTCGGCGAGCCGGGCGTAGGTCCAGACCTCGCGGTTGCCGGCTTCATCCTCGTAGAAGATGGCGATACGGCGTGCGTCCGCACTGCTGGATGCCCAGCGGTGGCAGCAGACTTCCGCGATGTTGAACTGTGTCGGAACCAGCCAGCGGAAAGATTGGTAAAGCGCCTGATATTGGTCGTTCATGGCCCTTTGTTGTGAGCTCGGTGGCAACGAGTGGCAGGAATGCTCCCTGAGCCCCGGCACGGGCGATCTCGCCTCGGGCCGGCCCGGCTGCGGGAAAACGGCATCCCTGTGACCGATTTCTGCAACTGCAAGCATGAACGAGAGGGACGGGAACTGCAACATTCCCGTATCCGTAAGGGGGACGTATAAGGGTATTTACGGGGGCGGACCCTGCCGCCGCAGCGTCGAGGGCAGGGCCGGCAGGGTCAGGGAGCGCCGGGCCGCCGTGGCGGCCGGGCGCTCGGCCAACTGGCTGGCCCAGTCCAGCAGGCGCAGCTCTCCCTCGTGGTCTTCGGCCAGCGCCGACAGGCTTTCGACCCAATCGCCATCGTTGCAATAAAGCACACCATCGACCTCGCGCATCGCGGGTTTATGGATGTGGCCGCAGATCACCCCGTCCAGCCCCCGGCGCCGAGCCTCGGCGGCCAAGGTCTGCTCGAAACCATCGATGAAGGCCACCGCGTTCTTGACCTTGTGCTTGAGGTACTGGGACAACGACCAGTAATGCAGGCCCAGCCGGTGCCGCAGGCGGTTGAAGTGATTGTTCAGCCATAGCGCCAGCTGATAGAGGTTGTCGCCCAGGTGCGCCAGCCACTTGCTGTGCTGGATCACGCCATCGAACTGGTCGCCATGCAGCACCAGCAGGCGCCGGCCAGCTGCCGTGGTGTGGACGTCTTCATCCAGGATCTCGATATCGCCGAAGGCCAGCCCGACGAATTCGCGCGCAAACTCGTCGTGGTTGCCCGGCACGAAAACCACGCGGGTGCCGTTGCGCGCCTTGCGCAGAATCCGTTGCACCACGTCGTTGTGGGCCCGCGGCCAATGCCAATGCTTGCGCAGTTGCCAGCCGTCGATGATGTCGCCGACCAGGTAGAGCGTGTCGCAATCGTTATGCTCGAGAAAATCGAGCAGGAATTCAGCTTTGCAACCTGCGCTGCCAAGGTGGATGTCGGATATCCACAGCGTGCGCCAATGTGTAGGGCGAATCTCGTTCACGGCGTTTCCCTCCTGACCTGACGGCCAGGCTATGAAAACAGTTCCACATGACGCCTGGATGAAAAAACAGTGACGAGGGGATTACGTCCTGGCCTCGGGCACGTTGACCAGCCGGGTGCCCAGCAAGCGATCGTGGAGAAAGCTGCCCTGCGGATCCAGCCAGGTGGGGAGGAAGAGGGCGAATGGCGCGGCGACGATGAACAGGTCCATCGAGGGCCAGCCGCTCAGATGGGAGGCCAGCGCGACCAGCCCGGCCGCTGCCAGCGGCAAAGGCCAGAGCAGCAGATAGCGCAGCAACAGGATAGGCAGGCCCGGTATGCGCCCCTGGCGGTCCCGTAGTTGCATATGCCACGTCTTCATGGGCAGTGTTTGCCCTCGATAGCGCCAGCTCAGCACGAAGTAGATGCCTATCACCAGGAAGAGCCAGGCCTGCCGGGCATGGCGCAGCGCCAGGGCATGGCGGCTCTGCGTCAGGGTGTCGAAAAGATAGCCCGCCAAAAACACGACCCCGAACAACAGCACGCCTTCGTACATCATGCAGGCGAAACGGCGCAGGCGGCTGGGCGTACTCGTCAGGGGCAGGGGAGCGGCAAGGGTGGCGGTCATGGCTGCCTATTATGCAAGCCTTGCACGGGTCATGCCCGTTTGCGCGTCCGGATGCGAGATAAAAAAAACCCGCCGGTTAGGGCGGGTCTTAAAAGGGGCTTTGCAGCCCCCAAGGGGAAAACTGACAATACTGAATTCGGTACAGCTCGTATACGACAGCACAGCCCACCAGGGGCCTGTGCCTCAGGCGGCGGTGTGCGCGGCCGAGTCGGTCTTGCCAAACAGCGACTTGATGCCATGGCCCAGCTTGCGCAGGCCATGGGCCAGGGCACGCAGGGGATGCGGGCGGAACTGCTCTTCCATCGCCTGCAACATCAATTGGCGTTCAAGTTCGTCGGTCAGGCGGGTAGTGTTGTTCAGGTTGATCACGGTAGCCTCCAGCGGGCTGACTGATGCTTCTGTCTAGGGTTAACCCGAATTATAGGGTTAACCCTAGAGCAATGCAAGCCTTGCCGTGATTCTGTGCAACACGCGCCTTCCTGGTGCTGATGATGCCCCAATTCGGCGCCGCTGTGCCCGCCTGGGCACCTTATTGTTGCGACGTTGCAGCAGTTTTACAACTTGGCACGGGGGCCGGGACCGCTGCAACCCTATGTTTATGTCTAAGCCTCGGGGGTGGCGCCGTCGCGATAGCTGGCACGCACCAGTTCGAAGGCAAACAAACGGCAATCCAGCGAACCGTTGTGCAGCGGGATGCGGCGCACGGGCTTGAGCCGCATCCGCTGGGGCAGCTTCATGTCGCTCGAAATCACATGGGCCTGCCAGCCAGCGAACTGATGCTTCAGGCAGGCGGACCATTCGCGCCAGAACTCGTCGGCGATCTCCATGCGTTCGCCATAGGGCGGGTTGGTCACGATCCAGCCCTGTTCGACCGGAGCCTGGATGTGGCGGGCGTCACCCACTTCGAAGCGTATTGTGTCTTCGGTCAGCCAGGCGCGCTCGGCATTGGCGCGCGCGAACTCGATGGCGCGCTCGTCGATGTCGTAGCCCACGATCGGGGTCTCGAGTTGCGTGCGGATGCGCGAGCGGGCGTCGTCCTTGAGGTCGCGCCAACGGCGCGCGTCGTGCTGGCGCATGCGTTCGAAACCGAAGGGCCGGGAAATACCCGGCGGCACGCCCAGAGCGATCCAGGCCGCCTCGATCAAGATCGTGCCGCTGCCGCAGAAGGGATCGACCAGCGCGGCGGCCGGATCCCAGCCGGCCAGGGCCAGCATGCCGGCGGCCAGATTCTCACGCAGCGGCGCTTCGCCCTTGTCCAGGCGCCAGCCGCGCTTGAACAGCGACTCGCCCGACGTGTCCAGATACAGCGTGGCGTGCGTGCCTTCCATGAAGAGTTGCACGCGGGCGTCGGGGCGCACGGTGTCGATGCTGGGGCGTGCGCCTTCCCGGTCGCGCAGCCGGTCGCAGATGCCATCTTTGACGCGCAGATTGCAGTACTGCAGGCTGTGGACGGGGCTTTTGATGGCCGAGGTGTCCACGCGCAGCGTGTCTTCGGGGCCAAACCAGCGCTCCCAGGGCACGCTGTAAGCGAGGTCGAGCAGTTCGTCCTCGTGGTTGAGGTTGCCCTGGCCGACCTGCACCAGAATGCGCGTGGCCAGGCGCGAATAGAGGTTGGCCCGCTGGATGCCGGACCAGTCGCTACTGAATGCACAGCCGGCGCGGCCGGCCTGGGCGTCGTCAAAGCCCAGGGCTTGCATTTCGGCGGTGAGCGCGTCCTCCAGGCCCTGGGGGCAGGGGGCATAACAGCGGAAAGTCTCGGCCTGGCGGCCCATGTGCCGGCGCTGGCGATAGGCCTGCGGCGTATCGATGACAGGCGCGTCTTGCTCCGCGCTGCCGTCCTGGCCGTCGAGCACGTCATCCCAGTCCGGGGCCGGCTGCACGACGTGGGGCGCTTCGTCGCGCACCACGCCCATGCCGCTGCGGCGCCGGTTCTCGCCGGCTGCGTCGTCGCCGCGCGAGCGCGTGCCGCGTTCGGCTGCCGCGTAGGGCTGCGGCTTGCGTCGCTGCGCGGGGCGTTCGGCGTAACCTGCGGCCGCTTCGGGCTGCTGCGGCGCGGGCCGCTCGTCGTCGCGTTGGGTGGCGTAGGCGGCGCGCTCGATCTGCGCGGCCTGGCGGGCGCGGGCGCCGCTGCGCTTGCGCCGGGCGGGTTCGCCAGTGTCGCCGGGCTCGCTGCTGGCGGCGGGTTTGGCTTTGAGCGTCAGCGTCTTGCGCGGACGGTCGTTTTCATCTTGGGACATACGGGCGGGCCTTGGCCGGCTAGGCAATCAAAATGGTTTGAGGACGACGAGCGCCACCACCGCCACGAGCAGCAAGACGGGAACCTCGTTGAACCAGCGATAAAACTTGTGCGAGCGCTTGTTGCGCCCTTGTTCGAATTTGCGCAGCATCACACCGCAGGCGTGATGGTAGCCGATGAGCAGCAGCACCAGGAAAAGCTTGGCGTGCATCCAGCCGTTGCCCGGACCTACGCCGATGCGGTAGCCGACGTAGAGCCACAGGCCCAGCAGAATCGCCGGCACGGCGATGATGGTCATGAAGCGATAGAGACGGCGGGCCATGCCCAGCAAACAGCTCTGGATGGCCGGGTCCGACTGTTGCGCGAGGTTGACGTAGATGCGCGGCAGATAGAAAAGCCCCGCAAACCACGAAGCCACAAACACGATGTGGAAGGTCTTGACCCAGAGCATGCCCATGATGCGCGTGTCCTTATTCGAAAACACGCCATTGTAGGCGAGAGCGGCAGGGGTCAGATGACGTAGAGATCGACGTACTCGTGCACCGGCATGGCCTGCAGGCGCGCCGGATCCAGAGAAACGTCGAGAATGCGCTGCTGCTGGCGCGCCGGCAGCATGCGGGCCAGATTGCGGCGGAATTTTTCTTCCAGCAAGGGGATGCCCTCTGCCCGGCGGCGTTTATGCCCCAGCGGATACTCGCAGACCACCTCGGGCAGCGTGCTGCCGTCATGAAATTCCACGCTCAGGGCATTGGCGATGGAACGCTTGTCGGGGTCGTGGTAATCCCGCGTGAACGCAGGGTCTTCCACGCAATGGATGCGCGCGCGCAGCGCGTCGATGCGCGGGTCGGCGGCGGCCGCGTCCTCATAGTCGGCTGCCGTCAGGCGGCCGAACAGCAGCGGCACCGCGACCATGTATTGGATGCAATGGTCGCGGTCGGCCGGATTGCTCAGGGGGCCGCTTTTGTCGATGATACGCAGGCAGGCTTCATGGGTGCGGATGGTGATGCGGCGGATGTCCTGGGCCGAACGCCCCAGGGAATCGAGTTGGCGGTGGATCTGCATGGCGCACTCCACCGCGGTTTGCGCATGGAATTCTGCGGGGTAGGAAATCTTGAACAGCACGTTTTCCATCACGTAGCTGCCGTAGGGCCGTTGAAAGCGCAAGGGCTGGCCCTTGAGCAGCACATCGTAAAAGCCCCAGGTCTTGGCGGTCAGCACGGTGGGGTAGCCCATTTCGCCGGTTCTGGCGATGAGCGCCAGGCGCAGGGCGCGGCTGGTGGCGTCGCCCGCGGCCCAGCTTTTGCGGCTGCCGGTATTCGGGGCGTGGCGGTAGGTGCGCAGGCTTTGGCCGTCCACCCAGGCCAGGGATACCGCATTGATGATCTCGTCGCGTGACAAGCCCAGCATCCGCGCGACCACGGCGGTCGAGGCCACCTTGACCAGCACGACGTGATCCAGCCCGACCTTGTTAAAGGCGTTCTCGAGCGCCAGGCAGCCTTGAATTTCATGGGCTTTGATCATTGCCACGAGGACGTCGTGCATGCGCAGGGCGGGCTTGCCCGCCGCCACGGCGGTGCGCGACAGCCAATCGGCCGTGGCCAGGATGGCCCCCAGATTGTCCGAGGGGTGGCCCCATTCGGCGGCCAGCCAGGTGTCATTGAAGTCCAGCCAGCGGATCATGGCGCCGATGTTGAAGGCCGCCTGCACGGGATCGAGCTGGAAGGAGGTGCCGGGGACTTTGGCGCCATGGGGCACGACGGTGCCTGGCACGACCGGGCCGAGCAGTTTCTTGCAGGCCGGGTACTCGAGTGCCTCCAGGCCGCAGCCCAGTGTGTCGATCAGGCAGTTGCGGGCCGTCTCGAAGGCAAGCGGGCTCTGGATGTCGTAGCCGATCACGTAGTCGGCAATATCCGTCAGGACCTGATCGACCGCGGAGGGCCCGGCAGGCGCGGGGGGCAAAGAGGCAGACATAGAAGCGTGACCCCTATGTGGGGGCGGAGCCCTCAGGCCCCGCCCGGTCGGAGAGTTACTTGCGCTTTTCGATCGGCACGAACTTCAGGTTCTCCGGGCCGGTGTAATTCGCGGTGGGCCGGATGATCTTGTTGTCGATGCGTTGCTCGATGATGTGGGCCGACCAGCCCGCCGTGCGCGCGATGACAAACAGCGGCGTGAACATGGCGGTGGGCACGCCCATCATGTGATAGCTCACGGCCGAGAACCAGTCCAGGTTGGGGAACATCTTCTTGATATCCCACATGACCGTCTCCAGACGTTCCGCAATGTCGAACATCTTGGTGCTGCCGGCTTTGCGCGAAAGCTTGCGGGAGACCTCTTTGATCACCTTGTTGCGGGGGTCGGAGATGGTATAGACCGGATGGCCGAAACCAATGATGACTTCCTTGTTTTCGACCCGTTTGCGGATGTCGGCCTCGGCCTCCTCCGGCGAGTCATAGCGCTTCTGGACGTCGAAAGCGACTTCGTTGGCGCCGCCATGCTTGGGGCCGCGCAGCGCACCGATGGCACCGGTGATGGCCGAATACATGTCGGAGCCGGTGCCCGCGATGACGCGGCCGGTGAAGGTCGAGGCGTTGAATTCGTGCTCTGCGTACAGAATGAGCGAGGTGTGCATCGCGCGCACCCAATCGTCGCTGGGCTTCTGGCCGTGCAGCAGATGCAGAAAATGGCCGCCGATGCTGTCATCGTCCGTCTGCACGTCGATGATGCGCCCATTGTGGCTGTAGTGATACCAGTACAGCAGGGCCGAACCCAGATTGGCCATCAGGCGGTCGGCGATGTCGCGTGCCCCCGGGGTGTTGTGGTCATCCTTTTCGGGCAGCACGCAGCCCAGCACCGACACGGCGGTGCGCATGACATCCATGGGATGGCTGGCAGCGGGCAGCGATTCGAGCGCGGTCTGCAACTGGGCCGGCAGGCCGCGCAGCGAGCGCAGCTTTTCTTTGTAGGCCTTGAGCTCGGCCTTCGTGGGCAATTTGCCGTGCACCAGCAAGTGAGCGATTTCCTCGAATTCGGCCGTGTCGGCGAAGTCCAGGATGTCATAGCCGCGGTAGTGCAGATCGTTGCCGGTACGGCCTACGGTGCAAAGCGCCGTGTTGCCTGCGACCACGCCCGACAGGGCCACGGATTTCTTGGGTTTGAAGCCAGCCTTCTCTTCGGTTTGCGCCGGGGCGGGCGCTGCCTTTTTTTGCGAGGTGCTCATAGTCTCTCGTTCTCCTTCCGATGGAATAGACACAGACGACACTGACCCGGCCGGCTGACCGGGCCAGCACGCTTTACTTCGACTTGTCCTTGGCAAACAGCGAGTCCAGCTGCGACTCGAAAGCGTGATAGCCGATACGATCGTAGAGTTCGTCGCGGGTTTGCATCAAGTCCAGCACGTTTTTCTGGTGGCCGTCGCGGCGGATGGCCTGGTAGACCGATTCCGCTGCCTTGTTCATGGCGCGGAAGGCCGACAGCGGATAGAGCACCATGCCCACGCCGGCGCTGGCGAGCTCATCGACGGTGAATAGCGGCGTCTTGCCGAACTCGGTGATGTTGGCCAGCACGGGCACTTTCACGGCATCGACAAAGCGGCGGTAGGTGGCCAGATCGTAGGCGGCTTCGGCAAAGATGGCATCGGCGCCCGCATCCACGCAGGCCAGCGCGCGTTCGATGGCAGCGTCCACGCCGTGCGAGGCGATGGCGTCGGTGCGCGCGATCAGGAAGAAGTCGCTGTCGGTGCGGGCATCGGCGGCCGCCTTGACGCGGTCGGCCATCTCCTCGGTACTGACGATTTCCTTGCCCGGGCGATGTCCGCAGCGCTTGGCGCCGACCTGGTCTTCGATGTGGCAGGCTGCCGCGCCGAACTTGATCAGGCTTTTGACGGTGCGGCCGATATTGAAGGCAGACGGCCCGAAGCCGGTGTCGATGTCGACCAGCAGCGGCAGGTCACAGACATCGGTAATGCGCCGTACGTCGGTGAGCACGTCGTCGAGCGTGTTGATGCCCAGGTCGGGCAGGCCCAGCGAGCCCGCCGCCACGCCGCCGCCGGAAAGATAGATGGCACGGTAGCCGGCGCGTTTTGCCAGCAGCGCATGGTTGGCGTTGATGGCGCCGATGATCTGCAGGGGGTGTTCGTCGGCCAAGGCGCGGCGAAAGAGGGCGCCGGGCGATTCGGGTCTGGACATGGTTGGGGTCTCCGAGTGTTGTGCTGGCCAGCCTGCGGGCGGCCAATGGATGTTGTCATGCCGGGCGTGGTCTTGACGCTCACCCTAGCGGTGTCCGGAAAATAAGTCTGTCCCCTCGGCGACTATTGCAAAGGGACACGCTCATGTTCCGGCATGGGCTCCTGGAAATTGGGCCCGCCGAAGCGGGCCCAATCGGGAGCTGGCTGAATTACTTCAGCAGATCCTTGATGCCGTCACGCTCTTCGAGCAGTTCCTTGAGCGTGAAGTCCATGCGCTCGCGGGAGAAGGCGTCGATTTCCAGATCCTTGATCATGGTGTATTCGCCATTGACCGTGGTGACCGGGAAGCCGTAGATGATGCCTTCGGGGATGCCGTAGGAGCCATCCGAGGGGATGCCCATGGTGACCCACTTGCCGTTGCTGCCCAGAACCCAGTCGCGGACGTGGTCGATGGCGGCGTTGGCGGCCGAAGCGGCCGAGGACAGGCCGCGGGCTTCGATGATGGCGGCGCCACGCTTGCCCACGGTGGGGATGAAGGTGTCGCGGTTCCAGGCGTCGTCGTTGATGACCTTGGCCAGGGGCTGGCCGTCAACGGTGGCGAAGCGGTAGTCGGGGTACATCGTGGGCGAATGGTTGCCCCACACGACCAGCTTTTCGATGCCGGCAACAGCCTTGCCCGACTTGGCGGCCAGTTGCGACAGCGCGCGGTTGTGGTCCAGGCGCAGCATGGCGGTGAAGTTCTTGGCCGGCAGATCCGGCGCCGACTTCATGGCGATGTAGGCGTTGGTGTTGGCCGGGTTGCCGACCACCAGCACCTTGACGTTGCGGCTGGCCACTTCGTTCAGGGCGCGGCCCTGGGCCGTGAAGATCTGGGCGTTGACGGTCAGCAGGTCCTTGCGCTCCATGCCGGGGCCGCGCGGACGGGCGCCGACCAGCAGGGCCACGTCGGCGTCCTTGAAGGCGGTCTTGGGGTCGCTGTGGGCGGTGACTTCCTGCAGCAGCGGGAAGGCGCAGTCTTCCAGCTCCATGATCACGCCCTTGAGGGCCTTCTGGGCCTTCTCGTCGGGGATTTCGAGCAGTTGCAGAATAACCGGCTGGTCCTTGCCGAGCATTTCGCCGGAGGCGATGCGGAACAGCAGGGCGTAACCGATTTGGCCGGCGGCGCCGGTGACGGCGACTCGCATGGCGGGCTTAGACATGTGTGTTCTCCATATGGACTGGCGAGATGAAACGCGCCAAACAGTGTAATCCTTGGGGCCGGCCGCGCGGGGGGTGGGCGCGGCGCTCCGATAGCGCGAAATCCTAGATCGAATTTACGCGTCCGTCAATTTCTCTTATATCTTATATAAGACATAAGACGTTGGACATGTCGGGGGCGCTTGTGCGACAATAGGATGTTTGTTCGACACCGGATCAGCCCGCTTTTCGCGCTACGGCCTCCAATCAGGCAGGGCATAGCGTAACGCTTCGGGTCCGTCCCCGGCTCACCGGGCAAATATGAAGATTTCAAGACATTCCATGGCAGATCCCAGGCCCGACTTTTCGCTACGTACCCGCAACACCCGACAGGTGGGCGAGGGTGCCGCTTTCAGTCCGTTGTATCGCCAGATCAAGGACCTGCTGGTCCAGAGTCTCGAGCGGGGCGAATGGAAGCCCGGCGAACTCATCCCCTCCGAAATCGACCTGGCTGCCCGTTTTCAGGTCAGCCAGGGCACGGTGCGCAAGGCCGTCGACGAATTGGCCGCCGAGCACATGTTGCTGCGCCGCCAGGGCAAGGGCACTTTCGTGGCCACGCACCACGAGCCGCGGGTGCGCTATCGCTTCCTGCGCCTGGCCCCCGATGAAACGAGCGAGGGCGGGCGGGCCGAAAACCGCATTCTGGATTGCCGGCGCCTCAGAGCGCCCGCCGAGATCGCGCGCGCCCTGGAGCTGCGTGCCGGCGAGACCGTGGTGTCCATCCGGCGGCAATTGGCCATGAATCACGTGCCGGTCATCATCGACGACATCTGGGTGCCGGGGGCGGCGTTCCGCGGCCTGACCCTGGAGTTGCTCAAGGCCAAGCGCGTCCCGCTTTATGGCCTGTATGAGTCCGAGTTTGGCGTGAGCATGGTGCGCGCCGACGAAAAAATCCGTGCCGTGGCCGCCTCCGAGGAGGTCGCCACGTTGCTGCATGTCACACCGGGTACCCCGCTTTTGCAGGTGGACCGCATTTCCTACACCTACGGCGACCGGCCGATGGAAGTGCGCCGCGGGCTGTACCTAACCGATCATTATCACTACCGCAATAGTTTGAATTGATGAACTTTTTCTCTACGATTTGATACGAACCCGTTCTCTGAGCGAAAATAATGTGTTTGCCCATTTGGGCAATGGCGTTTTCGCCGTCACGATCCCCTAGTTCCGAAACACCGAGGCCGTCATGTCCGACTCAGCTGCCAAGCCGCGTCCGCAGTTTCGCAATATCAGCGTTCCGCAAATCCTCAGTTATCGCTTGCCTCTGGCTGGCAGACTGTCCATCCTGCACCGCATCAGCGGCGCTTTGCTCTTTCTCTGTCTGCCCTTGGTCATCGTGCCGCTCTTTGCGGCTAGTGTGACCTCGGCCGAAAGCTTTGCGCAGGTCGCCCAATACGCGGGCAACCCCCTCGTCAAGCTTGTGCTCCTCGTACTGATCTGGGGCTATCTGCACCATTTCTGTGCAGGCATCCGCTACCTCCTTCTCGATCTGCATATCGGCATCGACAAGGCTTCGAGCCGCAAGAGCGCCGCAATCGTGTTTGCGGTCAGCCTGGTCCTGACCCTGGTGTTCGCTCTCAAATTGTTCGGAGTCCTGTAATGGAAGACACCAAGAACTACGGCCCCAAGCGCCTTGTCGTCGGTGCCCACTACGGCACCATGGATTTCATCGCTCAGCGTCTGACGGCCGTCATCATGGCCATCTACACGCTGGTGCTGATCATCGGCCTGCTGATCATGCCGGCCTATAACTATGAAAACTGGAAGGCGCTGTTCACCTTCCACGTGTTCGCTCTTCCCGTGGGCCAGATCCTGGCCTCGCTCGCTTTCTTTGCGCTGGCCTGGCACGCCTGGATCGGCGTGCGCGATATCTGGATGGACTATGTGCGGCCGGTGGGCGTGCGCCTGCTGCTGCAAGTGCTGACCCTCCTGTGGCTCATCGGCACCGTCGTGTACTTCGCGCAAATTATCTGGAGAATCTAAGCCGTGGTCGCTGTCAAGAATTCATTGCCGCGCCGCCAGTTTGACGTGGTGGTCGTGGGCGCCGGCGGAGCCGGCATGCGCTGTTCCTTGCAACTGTCCCAGGCCGGGCTGTCGGTTGCGGTCCTGTCCAAGGTGTTCCCCACGCGCTCGCACACGGTTGCCGCGCAAGGTGGCGTGAGCGCCTCGCTGGGCAATATGAGCGAAGACAACTGGTACTGGCACATGTACGACACCGTCAAGGGGTCGGACTGGCTGGGCGACCAGGACGCCATCGAGTTCATGTGCCGTGAAGCGCCCAACGCCGTCTACGAGCTCGAGCACTTCGGTATGCCGTTCGACCGCAATCCGGACGGCACGATTTATCAGCGTCCCTTCGGCGGGCACACCGCCAACTTCGGCGAGAAGCCCGTGCAGCGTGCCTGTGCCGCGGCCGACCGGACGGGCCACGCGCTGCTGCACACGCTCTATCAGCGCAACGTTGCCGCGCGCACGAAGTTCTTCGTCGAATGGATGGCGCTGGATCTGCTGCGCAACGAAGAGGGTGATGTCGTGGGCGTGACCGCCCTGGAAATGGAAACCGGCGACATCTACATCCTGGAAGCCAAGACGACGGTGCTGGCCACCGGCGGCGCCGGCCGTATCTGGGCGGCGTCGACCAACGCCTTCATCAACACCGGCGACGGTCTGGGCATGGCCGCACGGGCCGGTATCCCGCTGCAGGACATGGAGTTCTGGCAGTTCCACCCGACCGGCGTGGCCGGCGCGGGCGTGCTGATCACCGAAGGCGTGCGCGGCGAAGGCGGCATCCTGCTCAACAAGGATGGCGAGCGTTTCATGGAGCGCTATGCGCCCACGCTCAAGGATCTGGCGCCGCGTGACTTCGTGTCGCGCTCGATGGACCAGGAAATCAAGGAAGGCCGCGGTTGCGGTCCGGACGGCAACTATGTGGTGCTCAAGCTCGATCACCTCGGCGCCGACGTGATCAACAAGCGCCTGCCCTCGATCCGTGAAATCGCCATCAAGTTCGGCAACGTCGATCCGATCAAGGAACCGATCCCGGTCGTGCCGACGATTCACTACCAGATGGGCGGCATTCCGGCCAACTATCATGGCCAGGTGCTCGAGCGCATCAACGGTGAAAACAAGATCGTCAACGGTCTGTACGCCATCGGCGAATGCGCCGCGGTCTCGGTGCACGGCGCCAACCGCCTGGGCACCAACTCCCTGCTGGATCTGATCGTCTTTGGCCGCGCCACGGGCAATCACATCGTCAACTCGCATCCCGAGCGCCAGCACGCGCACAAGCCCGTGCCCCAGGAAGCCGTCGACTTCTCGCTCAACCGCGTCAACGCGCTCGAGTCGCGCACCTCGGGTGAAAAGACCCAGGACGTGGCCAACGCGATCCGCATGTCGATGCAGCGCCATTGCGGCGTGTTCCGCACGCTGGATCTGCTCAACGAAGGCGTCGGGCAGATCGAGGATCTGGCCAAGGTGGCAGGCAGCATCTACTTCAAGGACAAGTCCAAGGTGTTCAACACCGCGCGCGTCGAGGCGCTGGAACTGGCCAACATGACCGAAGTGGCTCGCGCCACCATCAAGTCGGCCGCCAATCGCACCGAAAGCCGCGGCGCACACGCCCTGGATGATCACCCGACCCGCGACGACGAAAACTGGCTCAAGCACACGCTGTGGTATTCCGAAGGCAGCCGCCTGGATTACAAGCCGGTTCAGATGAAGCCTCTGACGGTCGACTCCTTCCCGCCCAAGGCCCGTACTTTCTAAGCAGGATGCCGGTATGAGCACCAAACGAATCGTTAAATTCGAAATCTACCGCTACGATCCGGACAAGGACGAGCGCCCCTACATGCAGAAGCTGGAAGTCGAGCTTCAGCCGACCGACAAGATGCTGCTTGATGCGCTGGTGCGCATCAAGAATGACGTCGATGACAGCCTGGCCCTGCGCCGGTCCTGCCGCGAAGGCGTTTGCGGCTCCGATGCCATGAATATCAATGGCAAGAACGGTCTGGCCTGCACGACCAACCTGCGCGAGCTCAAGGAACCCATCGTTCTGAAGCCGCTGCCTGGTCTGCCCGTGATCCGCGATCTGATCGTGGACATGACGCACTTTTTCAATCAGTACCACTCGGTCAGCCCCTTCCTGATCAACGACACGCCGCCGCCCGAACGCGAGCGTCTGCAGTCGCCGGAAGCGCGCGAAGAGCTCGACGGTCTGTACGAGTGCATTCTGTGCGCTTGCTGCTCGACCTCCTGCCCGTCGTTCTGGTGGAATCCGGACAAGTTCGTCGGCCCCGCCGGCCTGCTGCAAGCCTACCGCTTCATCGCCGACAGCCGCGACGAAGCAACCGGCCGCCGTCTGGACAACCTGGAAGACCCGTACCGTCTGTTCCGCTGCCACACGATCATGAACTGTGTCGACGTCTGTCCCAAGGGTCTGAACCCGACCAAGGCGATTGGCAAGATCAAAGAACTGATGGTCCGGCGGACGGTCTAGTGCTTATTAGTATCGAAGGCCTTCAATGAGCAAGCTTACGGAATTGCAAAGGGCTCGGCTACGCTGGCGCGCGCGCCGTGGCTTGCTCGAGAACGACCTCATCATCACCCGGTATCTGGATGCGTATGAGCTTCAGCTTACCGACGAAGATGTATCGGCGCTAACGCAGCTCTTCGAGCTTGGAGACAACGATCTGCTCGATCTGCTGCTGGCGCGCAAAGAGCCGGAGGGCGAGTTGAACACCCCGAGGCTGCGCGCCATCATTGCGCAGATGCAAGAGCTCTGATTCATTACGAGGAAACAGCGATGAACTTGTCTGACAAAAAAGCCACTCTATCCCTATCGGATGGCAGCGCACCTATCGAATTGCCGGTGTACAAGGGCACCCTCGGCCCGGATGTGATCGAC
The DNA here is from genome assembly GCF_002261355.1 of Bordetella genomosp. 12. Lineage (GTDB taxonomy): Bacteria > Pseudomonadota > Gammaproteobacteria > Burkholderiales > Burkholderiaceae_B > Bordetella. Next base: position 288,003 of record NZ_NEVU01000002.1, read on the forward strand.
ATCCGCAAGCTGTATGGCCAGACCGGCATGTTCACCTATGACCCCGGTTTCATGTCGACCGCTGCGACTTCCTCGGGCATCACCTATATCGACGGCGACAAGGGCGAGCTGCTGTATCGCGGCTACCCCATCGAGCAACTGGCGGTCAATTGCGACTTCCTCGATATCTGCTACCTGATCCTGAACGGCGAGCTGCCGGACGGCGCACAGAAGACCGATTTCGACTCGCAGGTCACGCATCACACGCTGGTCAACGAGCAACTGCATTTCTTCCTGCGTGGCTTCCGCCGCGATGCACACCCGATGGCCGTGTTGACCGGTCTGGTGGGCGCGCTGTCGGCCTTCTATCACGACTCGACCGACATCACGAACGCGCAGCATCGTCACATCTCCGCGATCCGCCTGATCGCCAAGATGCCGACGCTGGTCGCGATGGCGTACAAGTACTCGCAAGGCCAGCCCTTCATCTATCCGCAGAATGACCTGTCGTACACCGGCAACTTCCTGCGCATGATGTTTGCCACGCCCTGCGAAGAGTACAAGGTCAATGACGTGGTCGAGCGCGCGCTGGACCGCATCTTCATCCTGCATGCCGACCACGAGCAGAACGCTTCGACCTCGACCGTGCGTCTGTGCGGCTCGTCGGGCACCAACCCCTTCGCTGCCATCGCCGCTGGCGTGGCTTGCCTCTGGGGCCCGGCTCACGGCGGCGCCAACGAAGCTTGCCTGCAGATGCTCGAAGACCTGCAGGCCAATGGCGGCGTGGCCAAGGTCGGCGAGTTCATGGAGAAGGTCAAGGACAAGAACTCGGGCGTGCGCCTGATGGGCTTTGGCCACCGTGTCTACAAGAACTACGATCCGCGCGCCAAGCTGATGCAGGAAACCTGCAAGGAAGTGCTGGGCGCCCTGGGTCTGGAAAACGACCCGCTGTTCAAGCTGGCCATGGAGCTGGAGCGCATCGCTCTGGAAGACGACTACTTCGTGCAGCGCAAGCTCTACCCGAACGTCGACTTCTACTCGGGCATCGTGCAGCGCGCCATTGGTATTCCGACCTCGCTGTTCACGGCCATCTTCGCGCTGGCTCGTACGGTGGGCTGGATCGCTCAGTGGAACGAAATGCTGTCCGACCCCGATTACAAGATCGGCCGTCCGCGTCAGCTGTACACCGGCTCGGTCGTGCGCGACGTTCCCAAGCGCTGATCGCTATGCCCGGCCGCGCGTCATGCGCGGCCACCAGAACCCGGCTGCCATCAGCCGGTTTTTTTTTCGTCTGCCGCCGCCGTGCTCAGTGCGTGCCGGCCTGCGGCGCGAGTTCGAGAAAGCGGGCGATCAATTGCACGGGCTGGCGTTCGCGCAAGCAGTAAAGGTACTCGTGCATCATGATCGGGGTGCCGGTGATGGGCAAGGCGGCCAATTGGGGGTGGGCGGGCGCCTCGCGCGCCGGGATAAGGCTGATGCCCAGGTTGCAGAGCACGGCCTGCCGGATGGACTCCCGGCTGCCTATTTCCAGTGTCCGGGCCGGGACGACGCCGGCCTGCATCAAGGCCTGTTCGCTCAACTGGCGGGTCATCGAGCCGGGTTCGCGCAACAGCAAGGTATGGGGCCGTAGCTCGCCGAGGTCTATCGCCGCACGGCGAGCCAGCGGGTGGTCGCGGTGCACCACCACATGCAGCGGATCGGCGGCGATCATCCGCCGGTAAAGCTGTTTGTCGTCCACGGCATAGGACGAGGTGGCAATCTCGATATGGTATTCGCGCAGGGCCTGCAACATGCTTTGCGAATTGCCGATGCTCAGATGCAGTTCGATACCGGGATAGCGCTCGTTGTAGCGTCTGACGGTATCCATGATGTAGAAAGGGCCGGTGGCGCCGATGCGCAGATTGCCCTCGCGCAACTCGCAGGCGTCGCGCAGCCGGAACTCGATTTCGTTCTCTTGCAGCATGAGCTGCTCGACCAAGGGCATGAGCCGGTGGCCGGCGTCAGACAGCCGCAGCGAGCGGCCCTGACGATGGAACAGTTCGATGGCGTAGCGGGATTCGAGTTGCCGCAACTGGCCGGTCACGGTGGGTTGGCTGACACCCAGTTGGACGGCAGCTTTGGTCACCGACCCGCAGCGGGCGACGGCATAAAAGGATTTGAGTTCAGCGACGAGCAATGGGTAAGGCACGCCGGCGGCGTGTCCATGGAAAGCGGCAAGGCGGACAGTAAAACAAAATACTTTGATGATTTCATTACGGCATTTGCGAGAACTGTCATAAACAGTCCATGCAATCTCCCGATACTAGCGGCCAGGCAAGAAACCGTATCAGTAGGGAGGGGCAATGAGCCTGGCCGACAACACATTCCTGTCGGTGCGCAATCTCGGCAAGCGTTATGGCGGACATACCGCGCTCGCGGATGTGTCACTGGATATACGCGCGGGAGAGCTGGTGTGCTTGCTGGGCCCGTCGGGCTGCGGCAAGACCACCTTGTTGCGCGCCATCGCGGGGCTGGATCTGCAGGACAGCGGCACGATCATGCTGTCGGGCCGCGATATTTCCCGGGCGGCGCCCGCCGAGCGTGATTATGGAATTCTGTTTCAGTCCTACGCGCTCTTCCCCAATCTGACCGTTGCGCAGAACGTCGCCTATGGCCTGAGCGGGCAACGCGCGCACCGTCCGCGTGTGGCCGCTCGCGTCGCCGAAATGCTGGACCTCGTCGGCCTGAGCGGCTCCGACCGCAAGTATCCGGGCCAGCTCTCGGGCGGGCAGCAGCAGCGCGTGGCGCTGGCGCGCGCGCTGGCGCCGTCGCCCTCGCTGCTGCTGCTCGATGAGCCCATGTCCGCGCTGGACGCGCGCGTTCGCACGCATTTGCGCGCTGAGCTGCGCGCCCTGCAGCGCCGCCTGGCCATTACGACACTCATGGTCACCCATGATCAGGAAGAGGCCATGGAGATGGCTGACCGCATCGCCGTCATGAATGGCGGGCGGATCGAGCAATTCGCTACCCCCCCCGATCTGTATCGTCAACCGGCGACCGCCTTCATCGCCGATTTCATCGGGGAGGCCAATTGGTTGGGGTATGAGCGGGTCGACGCCCATCATGTCCGCGTGGGCCGGCAAGTCATCGAGGTGAGTACCGAAGCGACAGCCGAGCGCGGGCGTTTGTTCGTGCGCCCCGAGGCCGTCCGCGTGGCGCAGACGAGCGGGCTGCCATTGAGTAACGCCTTTCTGGCGGAAGTTCAGGACGGGGTGTTTCTCGGCAGCAGCTACCGTTTGACGCTGCGCATCGAGGGGATGCCGGGTCAATTGTTGCAGGCGATCGTGTCGGCGGGAGCTGGCGACGCTTTGCTGGATCGACATGCCGCTGGCCGGTGTTGGGTGGAGCTGCCGCGTGATGCGCTACGTCCCTACGCTTGACGCCATGAACACGCCACCCTCATCCCGCCCCCTGTCGGGCGAAGGTGGCGAGATTCCCGTGCGCGGGCGTCTGCCCGGCTGGGTAGGCCGGTGGGCCACCGTCGCAGGCCAGGGCGGCTACGCGCTGGCGCTGATCGTCTGCCTGGCCCTGCCGCTGGCCGCCATTTTCGGGCGGGCCGTCACCGCAGAGCAGGGGCTGGGCCTGATGCGTGCCATCGTGTTGCAGGCAGACTTTCTCGCCATGATCGGCCGCAGCCTGGCGGTCGGCGTGATGACCGCCGTGATCGTCGTGCCCTTTGCCTACTGCTATGCCTACGGCCTGACACGCACGCGGATGCCCGGCAAAGGGTTGTTGCGCATGCTGGCCTTGCTGCCGTTGTTGGCGCCCTCGCTCTTGCCAGGCATTGCGCTGATCTATCTGCTGGGGAATCAGGGCTTGATCAAGGCCTGGACCGGCGGCTCGACCATCTACGGTTTCTGGGGCATCGTGGCGGGCGAGGTCTTCTATACCTTTCCGCATGCCCTGATGATTTTGGCCACCGGGCTGATGCTGGCTGACGGGCGGCTCTACGATGCCGCGCGCGCCATGGGTGCAGGCCCGTTGCGCACCTTTCTTACCGTCACCTTGCCTGGCACCCGTTATGCCGTGTTCTCGGCCTGCTGCCTGGTGTTCACGCTGGCGGTCACGGATTTTGGCGTGCCCAAGGTGGTGGGGGGCGACTATAACGTGCTGGCCGTGGAGGCCTATAAAGCCGTGGTCGGGCAGCAGAACTTCTCCAAGGGCGCGGCCATCGGCCTGATGCTGTTGATTCCGGCTGTGTTGACCTTCCTGCTGGACCGCCGCCTGCGCACGCGCAATGGCGCGGCTTTGAGCGGGCGTTCGCAGCGCTACGAACCGGGGCCGCACCGATTGCGCGACGTCGGTTTTCTGATTGCCGGGATCCTGATTGCGGGCTTGCTGGCGGTCGTGGTCGGCGTGGCGGTATGGGCGTCGTTCATCAAGATGTGGCCCTACAACCTGACGCTGTCGCTGCGTTCCTATGATTTCGACAACATGGACGGCGGCGGCTGGCTGGCCTGGCGCAATAGCCTGACGCTGGCTGCGTTGACGGCGGGCATCGGCACGGCGCTGGTGTTCGGCGGCGCCTGGATGATCGAGAAACTGCCCGCGCGCGCGGCGACCCGGCCGCTGCGCAGCCTGGTCGGCCTGTTGGCACTCACTCCCATGGCGGTACCCGGTCTGGTGCTGGGCCTGGGCTACATCTTCTTTTTCAACAGCCCGCTCAATCCGCTCAACGGTCTGTACGGCACGATGGCCTTGCTGGTGATCTGCACGGTGGTGCATTTCTACACCAGCGCGCACCTGACTGCCATAACCGCGCTGAACGGGCTCGATCCCGAGTTCGAATCCGCCTCGGCCGCCTTGAAAGTCCCTGCCGTGCTGACGTTCTGGCGCGTGACCCTGCCGATGTGCCTGCCTGCCGTGCTGGCCACGGCCCGCTATTTGTTCGTGTCCGCCATGACGACGGTCTCGGCCGTGGTGTTTCTCTACAGCCCATCCACGGTGCTGGCCGCCGTCGCCGTCCTGAACATGGACGACGCGGGTTTCATCGGTCCGGCCGCGGCGATGTGCACCGTCATCATGGCCAGTTCTGCCGTGGTGTCCCTGTTGCTGCATGGCGTCAGTCTGGCGCTGCTGCGGCATACACAGCGCTGGCGCACGCTGCCGCGTGATTGAAGGTTCTGTTTCTCCGCTTATCTGGATATGCCATGAATACGCTTCCTACCCGGCTTGAAGCCGTGATCTTCGATTGGGCCGGCACCTTGGTCGATTTCGGCTCTTTCGCGCCCACCCAGGTGTTTGTCGAGGCGTTTGCGCAGTTCGGCATCACGCTCAGCTTGCCGCAGGCCCGGGGCCCCATGGGCATGGGCAAGTGGGACCACATTCGCGCGCTGTGCAATCAAGCCGAGATCGCCCGGCAGTATCAGGAGCGCTTTGGTGTGTTGCCCGATGACGACGCGGTCACCGCCATCTACGAACGTTTTCTGCCCATGCAATTGGAGAAAGTCGCCGAGTACTCGGAGGTGATCCCGGGTGCCGTGGAGGTCCTGGGTGAGATCGCCCGGCGTGGGCTGAAGGTGGGTTCCTGCTCGGGCTATCCCGCCAGCGTCATGCGTCGCGTCCTCGAGCGCGCGCGGGCCGGCGGCATCGCGATCGAGCAGGTCGTCGCCAGCGACGAAGTGCCTCGTGCACGCCCTGCGCCAGCCATGGCTTTGCAGAACGCCATCGCCCTGGGCGTTGACGATGTCGCCGGCTGCGTCAAGGTCGATGACACCTGCGTCGGCATCGAGGAGGGGCGGCGCGCCGGCATGTGGTCGGTGGGCCTGATGCTCTCCGGCAATGCCGCGGGCCTGAGCTTGCCGATGTGGCAGGCGCTCAACGCCACCACCCGCAGCCAGGCGCGTGAGCGCGCCCGCCAGGCCTTCGCACCGGCCGAACCCCATTACTACATCGATACCGTGGCCGAGTTGCCGGGTGTGCTCGGCGATATCGCCACACGCTTGGCGCACGGCGAACGGCCTTGAATTTTCCCCCTGGCACCCCCTTACGGAGTTGATCCATGCCTGAATTCCCCCTGTTTGCCCGCCGCGCCCTCGGCCTGCTGGCCCTGGCCGCCGCGCCCGCGATGGCGCAACAGACCACGCTGACGGTCTACACGGCGCTCGAAGCAGATCAGATCAAGGCCTACCAGGCCGCCTTCGAGCGCGAGTATCCCGATATCAAAATTCAATGGGTGCGCGACTCCACCGGCATCATCACGGCCAAACTGCTGGCCGAGAAAGACAATCCCAAGGCAGATGTGATCTGGGGCCTGGCAGGTACTTCGCTGGGCTTGATGGACAAAGAAGGCATGCTGCAGCCTTATGCTCCCCAGGGTCTGGATCAGATCGCCCCGAATATGCGCGACGCCAAGCCCGTGCCGGCATGGGTGGGCATGGACGCCTTTGCCGGGGCCATTTGCTTCAACACCATTGAAGCCAAGAAGCAGAACCTGCCCGAGCCCAAGACCTGGCAGGATCTGACGCGCCCCGAGTACGCGGGCAAGATCGTCATGCCTAACCCTGCCTCATCAGGCACGGGCTTTCTGGATGTGAGCGCCTGGCTACAGATGTTCGGTGAAGAAAAAGGGTGGGCGTTCATGGATGCCCTGCACAAGAATATCGGCAGCTACACGCATTCGGGCTCCAAACCGTGCAATCTCGCCGCGTCGGGCGAGTTCCCGATTGGCGTGTCCTTTGACTACCGCGCCGCCAAACTGAAGGCCGAAGGCGCGCCGATCCAGCCCATCTTCCCCTCCGAAGGCCTGGGCTGGGAGGTCGAAGCGACCGCCATCGTGCGCGGCACCAAGAACCTGGAGGCCGCGCGCAAGGTGGCGGATTTTTCCGCCAGCCGCGCTGCCAACGAGTTGTACAAGACCAACTTCGCCGTGCTGGCCATTCCCTCCGTGGCCACCTCGAATCCCAACCTGCCTGCCGATCTGGCCTCGCGCATGATCAAAAACGACTTCGTCTGGGCGGCGACGCAGCGCGAACCCATTCTGGCCGAGTGGACCAAGCGCTACGACAGCAAGTCTGAACCCAAGAAGAAGTAAATCGAGGCGGGGCGTGCACGGGGCACGCCCCGCCGGCTTTCCTTTTGAGATCGTGTCATGAAATCTTTTGATGTGGTGGTGGTCGGCGGCGGGATGTTGGGCGTGGCGCATGCCTGGGCCTGTGCGCGGCGCGGCTTGTCCGTGGCGATCGTTGAGCGGGCACGCCAGGCGCACGGCGCCACCATCCGCAACTTTGGCCAAGTGCTGGTAAGCGGCCAGGCCCCGGGAGAGATGGCGGGTCTGGCCCGGCAAACTCGCGCGCTGTGGCTGCAATTGGCCGGGCAGGCCGGCTTTCATGTCCGGGCCACCGGGTCATTGGTGCTGGCGCGCAATGCGCAGGAAAACGACGTGCTCGAGGAGTTCGCCAGCCATCGTCTGCAGGCCGAAGGCTACGCGGCGCGACTGCTGAGCAACCGCGAGCTTGCCGCCTATTACGGCGGGCGGCTGGATCACCATTGCGCGGCCTTGCGCGGGGAGGACGATCTGCAGATCTTTTCGCGCGAGGCTTTGCCTGCGATCACGCGCTATCTGGCTGACGCGCTGGGCGTGACCCTGATCGATGGCACCCTGGCGCGCCGAGCCGAGGGCGGCGAGGTCCACACCACGGCGGGGCGGCTCAAGGCAGGCCATGTCTTTGTCTGCCCGGGGCACGATTACCTGACGCTCTGGCCGGAGTGCTTTGCCGGATTGGGTCTGGAGGTATCGCGCTTGCAGATGATGCGCGTGGCTTTCGCCGAGCAGGCTTTCCCGTTGGATATGCCGTTGTTGACCGGCCTGTCATGCGTGCACTATGGCGCGTTTGCCGATCTGCCGAGCGCGCAGCGCTTGCGGCAGACGTTCGAGGCGCGTAGCCCCTTTCTGATGCGGGAAGGCATTCATCTGCTGATCAGCCCTACGCCTCACGGTGATCTGATCGTGGGCGATTCGCATCGTTATGGCGTCGATGCCGTGCCGTTTAACGATGAGGCGGTCGATGAGGCGCTCTTGGGGCTGGCGCAGCAGGCGCTGGGCGCTCGCTTGCGGGTGCTGGAGCGCTGGCAGGGCGTGTATGGCGCGCATGGCCCGGCTCCGTACTCGGTCTTGCGGGCCGATGCGCAGACGACGATCGCCGTCATGCACTCCGGCGTGGGCATGACGGTCGGGCTGGCCATTGGCGAGCGGACGGTGGCGGCGGTCATGGCTTAGTGCTCGCCACGGCGGGCCCGGGGGGATCCGCCCGCCGCGTCGGCCGCTGCGAGGGCTTACACGCCGATGCCGCGGGCCATCAGCGTGGCGCACAGCGCCATCACAATCAGCAGATGCGCTTCGATCATGACCCATCGGCGCGTGGCGCTGATCGCCTCGGCAGACGGCAGAAAACTCGCATCCTGAGCGGCTGAATCACGCCAACGCAGATAGGTCAGCGTCGGCTTGAGCGAACAGAGGCCAATAATGATGAAGACGGTGAGTTTGGCGTGAAACCAGGGGTTGATCATATAGAACAACCCGCCCTTGGCGCCCAAGGCAAAGCGTAGCACCCCAGTGCCCAGGGCAAGCAGGGCGGCCAGCAGATAGATGCGGTCATACTTGAGCAGTCTGCCAAGGGCCTCGCGGGTGAGGCTGGGGCGCAGCAATACGGATTCGGCCGTGATCAGCACCACGACGAGAAAAATGGCCAGATAGTGCAGCCAGGCCAGGAGGGCGTCTTGCAACATGGGGGCTTCCTTGTCCTTGGGGCCGGCGGACGCCGGCCATGCGCTGATTTTTACCGCAAATCAGCAGGACTCGGCGCCCGTCGCCTTAAGGATCTGCCCAGCGGCGCAGCAAGTTATGGTAGACGCCCGTGAGTGCGACGGCCTGCGAACTGCCTGCGCCCAGGGCGTTCGCGGTCTCCTGAATGGCCCCATCCAACTCATAGAGCAAAGTGCGTTGGCCATCGTCGCGGATCAGGCTTTGTATCCAGAAAAAAGCCGCGATGCGTTCGCCCTGGGTAACGGCCGTGACGCGGTGCAGGCTGGTCGAGGGGTAGAGCACCATGTCGCCGGCCGGCAGCTTGACGCGGTGCTCTCCGTAAGTGTCCTGAATGACCAGCTCACCGCCTTCATAGTCTTCGGGTGAGCGAAGAAACAGCGTGGCAGACAGATCCGTGCGTATCCCGCGCCTTTCGCCCGGCGGATAGCGGATCGCATTGTCCACGTGCATCCCAAAGGCCTCGCCAGCACCGTAGCGATTGAACAGCATCGGAAAGATGCGGGCCGGCAAGGCGGCCGAAATGAACAAGGGATGACGCAGCAGTTGCTGCTCGATATGGGCGGCGATACGCAGGCCGACCGGGCTGTCAGGCGGCAATTGGCGATTGTGCTTGACCAGGGTCGACTGAAAACCCGCCGTGCGGGCGCCGTCCTCCCACTCGGTGCTTTCCAGCTCGAGCAGGTATTGGCGCGCGACGGCGGGCTCCAGTACGCCGGGGATATGCAAGAGCATGGTCCGGTCTCAATAGCGCCACAATGCCGTCAGGATGGCCGAACGGCCGTCGCCGAGCTCGACTTGCGATGATCGCGCCTGCGCCCCGGGGTTCTGGCGAACCTTTTCGATATAGGCCTTGTCGGTCAGGTTGTCGATGTTCAGTTGCAGGCTGAGATTGGCGTTGACCGTGTACGCCACCATCAGGCTGTGGACGGCGTAGCCCGGCACATCGCCGCCGCCCGTGGAGCTGACCGGACGTTTGCCGATGGTGCGGATGCCATAGCCGGCCTTCCAGCCGGAGGGCCAGGAATAGGTCGTCCAGAGGCTCAGGCTATGGTTGGGCGTATTGCCCAGCGGCAGACCCTCTTGCGCGGGCGTGGCGGCGGATTTCAGCGTGCGGGTGTGCAGGTAGGTGTAGCCGGCATAGACATCCCATTGGGAGGTGAGCTTGCCGGTCGCGCCAAGCTCCAGGCCGCGGACGCGCTGCCGGCCGCTGAGCGTATTGCTGCCATCGGACAGGCGCTCGCGGGCATTTTGCTTAGTGGTCTGGAACAAGGCCGCCGTCAGGGCGAGCTGGCGATCGAGCACATCCCATTTGGTGCCGAGCTCCAGGCTGTTGTTGCGTTCCGGGGCAAGGTCGTTGGTGGCCGGCGCCAGCCCGCGCCCCGTGGTGACGGCCGGCTCGGAGGACGGGTTGAAGGAGCTGCCATAGGCCAGGTAGACACGGCCGTTGTCCGCGGGTTTATAGGTCAGGGCCGCTCGTCCGCTGAAGGCGCGTGTCTTGGACAGGTTGCGCGTGACTTTGCCGCCGGTGGGCTGGGTGCGTCCACGGGCGTCTATCCAATCATGCCGCAAGCCCAGGCCCAGGTCCCAAGCAGGGGCCAGGGCGACATTGTCGGTGAGGTACAGCGCGCGGGTGACCAGGCTGGAACGCAGCTGCTCGGTGCTGCTGCGCTGGCGCGGGCCGCTCCAGTAGCCCGGGGGATGGGCGATCGGATAGCCGTCGGCCGGGTAGTGCTTGTTCAGGTTGTAGCTGGACTTCTCCAGATGGAAGGTCTCTTCGGAGAGCTCCACGCCCGCGCCGAATTTGTGCGTCAGGCCGAGGATCTCGCTGTCGACGTTGAGGTGGGTCTGGTTGGCCAGCAGCTTGGTGCTCATGTCGCGGCCATAGCCCTGGGGGCCGGCGGGTTTGTAATAACCCGGCTTCAGGCCCGTGACGTTGATCTGCGAGGCGGAGATGACGGTGTCGCGATCGAGTTGCGAGTAGCGCGTGAGATTCTGCAGCTTGGCGCCGGAGTCGAAGCGGTGGACGACTTCGGAGGTGGCGATGTGCGAGTGCGCGTACTCGTGATCCAGGTTGCGCCAGCCGAAGTAGGCATGACGATCAACCAGCGGCTGGCCATTGCGTGCGGGCAAACCATAGTCGGGAAGGTTGCGGTCGGTCTGGTAGAAGTAGCTCAAGGTCCACTGCGTGGGCCCGCCCACGCCCAGCTTGATCGATGGCGCCACGCCCCAACGCTTGCGATCCACCGGATCCCGGCCAGGGACGTCATTGCCGTGGGCCATGATGTTCAGGCGCCAGGCGGCGCCGGCGTGCGGCAGGGTCTGGTTGGCGTCGAGGGCCACGCGCCGGTAGCGGTCGGAGCCCAGGCCGGTCTCGGCATGGACGAAGTCTTCCTGGCGCGGGCGTTTCGTGATCAGGTTGATGCTGCCGCCGGTGGTGCCGGCACCGCCGAAGACGGAGTTGGGCCCCTTGATGACCTCGACCGATTCGTAGTTGAACAGGTCGCTACGGTTGGATTGGCCGCTGTCGCGCAGGCCGTCGATTTGGATGTTGGTGCTGGCGTTGAAGCCGCGCACATTGACGTTGTCACCCAGGCCGCCGCCGCCTTCGCCCGCGTTGAAGGTCACGCCGCTGACGTTGTTGAGCACCTGGCGCAGGCCGTGGGCGTTCTGCTCTTCTCTGACACTATCGGGGATGATGTTGATCGACTGAGGAATGTCGAGCAGGGGCTGCGCATACTTGGGCGAGGCGGAGTTATCCACCTTGGGACTGGGCGACGCGGTGACTTCGACAGGCGCGAGCTGCACCGCGTCGGCCGGCGCGGCGGCCGCGGGACTGCTGGCGGCCGACAGACCGAGGGCGATGAAGGCGCTGCCCAGGCGCGAGGCGGGCGGCCGTGCGAAGGCACGAATAGCAGAAGTAGACATACGCGACTGATACTGATTTTCATTCAATGATCGGAGCCACGATGATGTTTCGGGCGGGATCAAGGCGGTATCAGGCCAATCGTTTTTGTCTGCGCGACGTTTCTTTGTAATACGCCGTGCGCGCCAGGCAAAAAAAAACCGGGGCAGGCGCCCCGGTTGGTCAAGCAGCGTGCGATCAGCGGGCTTCGGCTTCCTGCTGCGCATCCACCACGGCCAGCGCCGTCATGTTGACGATGCGGCGCACGGTCGCGCTGGTGGTCAGGATGTGCACCGGACGGGCGGCGCCCAACAGGATGGGGCCCATTGCCACCCCATTGCTGCCGGTCATCTTGAGCATGTTGTAGGTGATATTGCCGGTATCCAGATTCGGCATCACCAGCAGATTGGCCGGTCCCTTGAGCGAGCTGTCGGGATAGGCCTGCACGCGGATCTTTTCGGACAGCGCGGCATCGGCATGCATCTCGCCGTCAACCTCCAGATGAGGCGCGCGCTCGGCGACCAGACGGCGGGCATGCGCCATCTTGCGCGACGATTCGGTCGGGCGGCTGCCGAAGTTCGAGTGCGACAGCAACGCGATCTTGGGCGTGACGCCAAAGCGCATCATTTCCTCGCCGGCCTGGATGGTGATGTTGGCGACTTCCTCGGCCGAGGGGTTCTCGTTGACATGCGTATCGGCCACGAACAGCGTCTGGTCAGGCAGCATGAGGACGTTCAGCGCGGCGAAGGTCTGGCCCGGCTTGGTGCCGATGACTTCGTCGATGTACTTGAGCTGGTTGTCGTACTTGCTGGCCACGCCGCAGAGCAGGGCGTCCGCATCGCCACGGCGCAGCAGCATGGCCGCGATCAGCGTGTTGTGCTTGCGGATCATGGCTTTGGCCACGGTGGGCGTGACGCCGTTGCGGCCTTGCAGCTGATAGTAGGCCTGCCAGGTGTCGTTGAAACGGCCGTCGTCCTCGGGATCGACGATCTCGATGTTCTGGCCGGCGATCAGACGCAGGCCGAACTTCTTGATGCGCATCTCGATGACGGCGGGCCGGCCGATGAGGATGGGGTAGGCGAGTTTCTCATCGACCACCACCTGTACGGCGCGCAGGACGCGCTCGTCCTCGCCGTCGGCGTAGACCACGCGCTTGGGCGCCGTCTTGGCCTGCTTGAACAGCGGGCGCATCAACTGGCCCGAATGATAGACAAAGCCCATCAGCTTCTGGCGGTAGGCTTCGATGTCCTCGATCGGGCGGCTGGCCACGCCGGAGTCGGCGGCGGCCTGGGCCACGGCCGGGGCGATCTGCACGATCAGGCGCGGATCAAACGGCTTGGGGATGATGTACTCAGGTCCGAACGACAGCTCCTGGCCGGCGTAGGCGCGAGCCACTTCATCGTTTTGTTCGGCCTGGGCCAGCTCGGCAATCGCCTTGACGCAAGCCAGCTTCATCTCTTCGGTGATGCGGGTGGCGCCGGCATCCAGCGCGCCGCGGAAGATGAAGGGGAAGCACAGGACGTTATTGACCTGGTTCGGGTAGTCGGAGCGGCCCGTGGCGATGATGCAATCCGGACGCGCGGCGCGGGCGATCTCGGGACGGATTTCCGGCTCGGGGTTGGCCAGCGCCAGAATCAGGGGATTGACCGCCATGGTCTTGACCATGTCGCCGGTCAGCACGCCGGCCGTCGAGCAACCGAGGAAGACGTCGGCGTCCTTGACCACGTCGGCCAGGGTGCGCGCATCGGTCTTCTGGGCATAGCGGCGCTTGTTGGCCTCCATGTTCTCTTCACGGCCTTCCCAGATCACGCCGCGCGAATCCACCACGTAGATGTTTTCGCGCTGGATGCCCAGGTGTACCAGCAGGTCCAGGCAGGCGATGGCGGCAGCGCCGGCGCCAGAGCATGCCAGCTTGACCTTGTCCATGTCCTTGCCGACCACTTTCAGGCCGTTGAGGATGGCCGCGGCGGAAATGATGGCCGTGCCGTGCTGGTCGTCATGGAAGACGGGGATCTTCATGCGCTCGCGCAGCTTCTTCTCAATATAGAAGCACTCGGGCGCCTTGATGTCTTCGAGGTTGACGCCGCCCAGGGTGGGTTCGAGCGCCGCGATGATGTCGACCAGCTTGTCGGGATCGTTCTCGGCCAGTTCGATGTCGAAGACATCGATGCCGGCGAATTTCTTGAACAGGCAGCCCTTGCCTTCCATCACCGGCTTGGCGGCCAGCGGGCCGATGTTGCCCAGGCCGAGCACGGCCGTGCCGTTGGTGATGACGCCAACCAGATTGGCGCGCGAGGTGTACAGCGAGGCGGCCTCGTTGCCTTTGTCGTAGATCGCCATGCAAGCCGCAGCCACGCCAGGCGAGTAGGCCAGCGACAGATCGTCCTGGTTGGCCAGCGTCTTGGTGGGAGTGACGGAGATTTTGCCCGGCGTGGGATAGGCGTGGTAGTCCAGCGCCAACTTGGTGAGGGTTTCGTCCATGAGTAAGGTACTGCCTTTGCGCTAACTATGAAAAAGCGTTGAACGGGCGTGAGGGCCCGTCCCGAGTCCTCGGGATAACCACGTATTTCAACAGAAAGCGCGCGATCGTGCATGAGCTCCCGCTGTTGCGATGCAGCGAAGGCGCATGCCGCGCCTCACGGACCTATTCGAGCCAGGGCGCGCGCGGGCGTTGGCTCAGGCGGCTGCGCTGCGCATCGCGGGCCTGCCGCCAGTCGGCGTCCTGCTCGGCCAGGAGGTCCAGCGCGTGCAGCGCGATCCATTCGGCGCCGATTTCAAAGAAATCGCGCAGGCGGGCTCGGGTATCGCTGCGCCCGAAGCCATCGGTGCCCAGGCTGCGAAAGCGCCCGGGCACCCAGGCGCGGATCTGATCGGGCACGGCTCGCACATAATCCGATACCGCGATGGTGGGCAGAGCGCTCGGGAGGCATTGTTGTATCCAGGCAGGCTCGCCCGGCAAACCCAGGGCCGAGTCACGCTCGGCCCGCCGGCCGTCGCGGGCCAGTTCGCTGAAACTGGTCACGCTCCAGACCTCGGCCGCCACGCCATAGCGTTGTTCCAGCAGCGCCGCCGCCGCCTGGGCTTCGGGCAGCATGGGGCCGGCGCCCAGCAGTCGCAGCCGGGGGGCGGTGGCCTGGCGGACACAATGCATGCCGCGCAGAATACCCGCCGTCGAGTCGGGCGGCATATCGGGCTGAGGCAGGTTTTCGTTGGTGACCGTCAGGTAATAGAACTCGTCGCGCTGTTCGCCCAGCATGCGGCGCATGCCTGCTTCGACGATGACGGCGACCTCATAGGCATAGGCCGGATCGTAGGCGCGGCAGTTGGGAACCGTGGAGGCGATGAGATGGCTGGCCCCGTCCTGGTGTTGCAGGCCTTCGCCGCCCAGGGTGCTGCGCCCCGAGGTCGCGCCGATCAGAAAGCCTCGGCAGCGTTGATCGGCGGCGGCCCAGATGAGGTCGCCCACGCGCTGAAAGCCGAACATCGAATAGTAAATATAGAAGGGCAGGGTGGGCAGGTCATGCGTGGAGTAGCTGGTGCCAGCGGCCGTCCACGACGATATCGCCCCGGCTTCGGTGATGCCTTCTTCGAGAATCTGGCCGTCGCGCGCTTCGCGATACGAAAGCACCGAGCCGATGTCCTCCGGCTCGTAGAGCTGGCCCTGCGCGGAATAGATGCCGATCTGGCGAAACAGGTTGGCCATGCCGAAGGTACGGGCCTCGTCGGCCACGATGGGAACCACCCGCGGGCCAAGCTCGGGCTGTTTGAGCAGTTGCGTCAACATGCGCACCACGGCCATCGTGGACGACATTTCCTTGCCCTGGGCCTGCAGGGCAAAGGGGGCGAACTCCACCGCGGGCGGCGTGGCCAATGAGCGGGCACCGCGCGAGCGGCGCGGAATATAGCCGCCCAGCGCCTGGCGCCGCGCGTGCAGGTGGCGCAGCTCCCGGCTGTCGGCTGCCGGGCGGTAAAAACGCAGGTTCAGACAATCGTCATCGGACAGCGGCAGGGCGAAGCGGTCGCGGAATGCCAGCAAAGCCTGATCGTCCAGTTTCTTCTGCTGGTGCGTGGTCATGCGGCCCTGGCCGGCTTCGCCCATGCCGAACCCTTTCTTGGTTTGCGCCAGGATGACCGTGGGCTGGCCCCGGTGACGCACGGCGCGGTGATAGGCGGCGTGGATTTTCACCATATCGTGCCCGCCGCGGCGCAGACGGTCGATGGCGTCGTCATCCAGGCCGCAGATCAGCGCCGCCAGGGCAGGGTCCTGGCCGAAGAAATGTTCGCGGTTGTAGGCGCCGTCTTTGGCGGCAAAGGTCTGGAACTGCCCGTCAACGGTGTGCGAGAAGGCGCGCGCCAGCGCGGCGTCGTCGTCTGCCGCAAGCAGCGCGTCCCAGTCGCCGCCCCACAGCAGCTTGATGACATTCCAGCCCGCGCCCGCATAGAGCGTTTCGAGTTCGTCGATGATGCGGCCATTGCCGCGCACCGGGCCGTCCAGGCGTTGCAGATTGCAGTTGATGACGAAGACCAGGTTGTCGAGTTTCTCGCGCGCGGCCAGCGTCAGCGCGGCAATGGATTCGGGTTCGTCCATTTCGCCATCCCCGAAAATGCCCCAGACGCGGCGCTCGGATGCCGCGGCCAGGCCGCGATGCTCCAGATAGCGCATGTAGCGCGCCTGATAAATGGCATTGATGGGGCCGATGCCCATGGATCCGGTCGGGAATTGCCAGAAATCCGGCATCAGCCAGGGGTGCGGATAAGAGGACAGGCCCCGCCGTCCCTGTTCGCGGGCCGTGATCTCCTGGCGAAACAGCGCCAGATCCGCTTCCTCCAGAAATCCCTCCAGAAAGGCGCGGGCGTAGATGCCGGGTGCGGAGTGCGGCTGCATGTAAATGAGGTCCGCGCCCTGTTGCGCCGAGCCGGCGCGAAAGAAATGGTTGAAACCCACTTCGAACAGGTCCGCGGCCGAGGCGTAGCTGGCAATATGGCCGCCCAGTTCGCCATGCGCCTGGTTGGCGCGCACGACCATGGCCAGAGCATTCCAGCGGTTGATGCTGGCCAGGCGCGCTTCCAGCTCCAGATCGCCAGGAAAGGCCGGTTCCTCGGCCCGCGCGATGGTGTTCAGATACGGGGTGTTGGCGTGGTGAGGCAGTTTCAACCCCAGCTTGCCCGCGTGCTCGATCAGACAGCCCAGGACGTAAGCCGCGCGCTCGCTGCCTTCGGCATGAAGCAGGGAGCTGAGGGCGTCGCGCCATTCGGCGGTTTCGGCGGCGTCGCTGTCGACGGCGGCGGGGCGTGCTGACATGGTTGTCTCCGGTAGGGCTTTTTCCGTAATCGTAGAACCGAGTCTCCAGCATGGGTGACTGAAAGCGGCGCGCCGGTCCGGGTCGCCGCGGCACGCGCTGCCGCCGGGCGCACATTTGGCAGCCGAATATGCTGATATCAGGGTTTTCGTTGCCCTCTGAAACCGCAGCGGCCCGGCCTGGCGCTACCATGTTGGGCAACCGGCATCGTCGCGCCGGACAGGGAGAGAATCGATGGCCGAGGGTTTGCGGGTTCCGGATTCGATGTCATTGCCGGAGCTGACCGTGCGCGGGGTCTTGCTGGGCATGGTCATCACGGTGATTTTTACCGCGTCCAATGTCTTTCTGGGCTTGAAGGTCGGGTTGACGTTTTCATCGGCCATCCCGGCCGCCGTGATTTCGATGTCGGTGCTGCGGATGTGCTCCGGCGCCAACATTCTGGAAAACAACATGGTGCAGACCCAGGCCTCGGCGGCTGGCACCCTGTCGTCCATCATCTTCATCCTGCCCTCGCTGGTGATGCTGGGGCATTGGCAGCATTTCCCGTTCTGGCAGACGCTGGCCATCTGCGCGGCCGGCGGCATGCTGGGCGTGATGTTCTCGATTCCGCTGCGTCACTTGATGGTGGTCAAGAGTTCCTTGCCCTACCCCGAAGGCGTGGCCGCAGCCGAGATCCTGCGCGTGGGCAGCAGTGCGCGCGCGCAGCAAGGCGCCGGCGAGCGCGCGCCTACCGGCATGGGCGACATTCTTTTGGGTGGCGGGGTGGCCGCCGTGGTCAGTTTTGCCGCCAGCGGCCTGCGCCTGCTGGGTGACGCCGTCAACGGCTGGTGGTCGCTGGGCTCGGCGGTGCTGCGCTTGCCCATGGGATTTTCGCTGGCCTTGCTCGGCGCGGGCTATTTGATCGGCATCGTGGCGGGCCTGGCCATGTTGACGGGTCTGCTCATCGCCTGGGGAGTGGCCGTGCCGGTGCTGACATGGCACGCCGTGCCCGCGGCCGGGCAGAGCCTGGCCGACTTCGGCACCCACATCTGGAGTTCGCAGGTGCGCTTCATCGGCGCTGGCGTGATCGGCGTGGGGGCGGTTTGGACCCTGGCGCTGCTGTTTCTGCCCATGATGCGCGGGATGGCGGCCATGTTCGGCTCCCTGACCGCAGGCGGGCGCACGCGCGGCGAGGTGCCGCGCACGGAGCGCGACCTGCCCGGGGGATGGATCGCGTTGCTGACGCTGGCCCTGGTGGCAGTGCTGGTCGGGGTGTTTGCGTATTTTCTGGGGCAAGCCCCCGCCGCGCAGGGACGGCTCTGGTCGCTGGTGACCTACGCCGTGCTGTTCGCCTTTGTGTTCGGGTTTCTGGTGGCCGCGGCCTGCGGCTATATGGCCGGGCTGGTGGGCTCATCGACCAGCCCGATCTCCGGGGTGGGTATCGTGGCCATCGTGCTGGTGTCCCTGCTGATGGTTGCGCTGCACAAGGAGGATGGCCTGTTGGCCACCCCCGAAGGGCTGCGGCTGGCGACGGCACTGGCCATTTTCACGACCGCAGCGGTCATTGCCGTGGCCTCGATCGCCAACGACAATCTGCAGGACTTGAAGACCGGTTGGCTGGTCGGTGCCACGCCCTGGCGGCAGCAGGTGGCCCTGCTGATCGGTTGCCTGGTCGGCGCGGCCGTCATTTCGCCGGTGCTGGATCTACTCTACAACGCCTATGGCTTTACCGGCGCCTTGCCGCGGCCGGATATGGACCCCGATCGCGCGCTGTCCGCGCCCCAGGCCTCACTCATGCTGGCCATCGCACGGGGCATTTTTCTGCGCGACCTGAACTGGCTGATGATAGTGATCGGCATGGGCGTCGGGGTGGCGCTGATCGCGGTGGACGAGGTGCTGCGGCGTTGTTGCGAGGTCGCCCGCATGCCGGTGCTGGCCGTGGGCATCGGCATTTATCTGCCGCCGACCGTCAGCGCGCCCATCGTGGTCGGCGCGGTGTTGGCCTGGTGGCTGGAGCGGGTGTTGCGCCGGCGGGCGGTGGCGCGCGGCTTGCCGCTGGCCGAATATGCCGCGGCAGCCCGGCGGCGCGGGGTGTTGCTGGCCTCGGGCCTGATCGTGGGCGAAAGCCTCGTAGGGGTCTTGATGGCCGCCGTGATCGGCGCGGCGCAGCAGGATGCGCCCTTGGCGCTGGTCGGGCCGGGCTTTGCCGCCACCGCGGAATGGCTGGGTTTGGCGGTTTTCGTGGCGGTCGTGATCGGGTTTGGCCGGCGGGTGCTGGCCCGGGGGGACTTGGCGGCCTGACCGCGCCGTCGTATTCTGGCCACTTGACCTCGGGCGGCGCGGGGGAACCTGCGCCGCGAGATGGAGTCATAAAGCAGTGCGTAGGCACCGCGTAGATGGCCGTAACCTGTGCCTTGGCGCTGGTATTCTGCCCGGGAATGCCGGCATGCTCGACTTTCCTGCCTTGTCATGCGAATGCAGCAAGACGGAGGCAAACTCGAAGGAGTATACTGACCACACGGCTTTCGAGGCTTGTACGTGCCTTCTGCCCCTGCTATCCGCCAACCGGGAAGCCCGTGTCGCGGAAGGTTTTCCTGCATCGTATGCGAGTGAAGCACTCGTCAAGGTGAAGCGACATTATGTCTACGGAATCAGAATCCCTCTCTACCTCCTATCTGTTTGGGGGTAATGCCCCTTACGTCGAGGAGCTTTACGAAGCTTATCTCGACAATCCCGGCTCGGTGCCCGATCAGTGGCGCGAGTATTTCGACCAGCTGCAGCACACGCCGGCTACCGATGGGCAGGAAACCACGCGCGATCAGGCTCACGCCCCCATCGTCGAATCCTTCGCTCAACGTGCCCGCGCCAATGCTTTCCTGCAGCGCAGCGCCGAGCCCGACCTGTCGGTGGCGTCGAAGCAGGTGTCGGTGCAGTCGCTGATCGCGGCCTATCGTTCCCTGGGTTCGCGCTGGGCCGATCTGGACCCGCTCAAGCGCCAGGAACGTCCCCCGATTCCCGAGCTCGATCCGGCCTTCTATGGCCTGACCGAAGCCGATCTGGATCAAACCTACTCCGCGACCAATACCTACTTCACGACCGCCAGCACCATGACGCTGCGCGACATCCTGAAGGCATTGCGCGACACCTACTGCCGCTCGATCGGCGCGGAGTTCATGCATGTTTCCGATCCGGCCGCCAAGCGCTGGATCCAGCAGCGTCTCGAGTCGACGCTGGCCGCGCCTTCCTTCTCGACCGAAGAAAAGCGCCACATCCTGCAGCAGCTGACCGAATCCGAAGGCCTGGAACGCTTCCTGCATACCAAGTATGTCGGCCAGAAGCGCTTCTCGCTCGAAGGCGGCGAGAGCTTCATCGCCTCGATGGACGAAGTGGTCAATCACGCCGGTGAGTCGGGCGTGCAGGAAATCGTGGTCGGCATGGCCCACCGCGGCCGCCTGAACCTGCTGGTCAACACCATGGGCAAGATGCCGGGTGACCTGTTTGCCGAGTTCGAAGGCAAGCACGCCGAAGGCCTGACCGATGGCGACGTGAAATACCACAACGGTTTCTCGAGCGATGTCTCGACCCGTGGCGGTCCGGTGCACTTGTCGCTGGCCTTCAACCCCTCCCACCTGGAAATCGTCAACCCGGTGGTCGAGGGCAGCGTGCGTGCCCGCCAGGAGCGCCGCGCCGATCACGAAGGCAAGCAGGTTCTGCCGGTGCTGGTGCACGGCGACGCGGCCTTCGCCGGCCAGGGCGTCGTGATGGAAACCCTGAACCTCGCGCAGACGCGCGGTTACGGTACGGGCGGCACGCTGCACATCGTCATCAATAACCAGATCGGCTTTACCACGTCGGATCCGCGCGACTCGCGCTCGACGCTGTATTGCACCGACGTGGTCAAGATGATCGAAGCGCCGGTGTTCCACGTCAACGGTGATGATCCCGAGGCCGTGGTGTTCGCCACCCGCCTGGCGCTGGACTACCGTATGCAGTTCCGCCACGACGTCGTGCTGGATATCGTTTGTTTCCGCAAGCTGGGTCACAACGAGCAGGACACGCCGTCGCTGACGCAGCCGCTGATGTACAAGCGCATCGGCCATCACCCCGGCACCCGCAAGCTGTATGCCGACAAGCTGACCACGCAGGGCGTGCTGGCCGAAGGCGATGCCGATCAGATGGTCAAGGACTATCGCCAGCTCATGGAAGACGGTCAACGCACCATCGAACCGGTGCTGACCGACTACAAGAGCACCTACGCGATCGACTGGTCCCCGTTCCTGAGCGCCAAGTGGACCGACCAGGCCGACACCGCCGTGCCGCTGGCCGAGCTCAAGCGCATCGGCGAACGTATCACCACCGTTCCGGAAGGCTTCACCGTGCATCCGCTGGTGGCCAAGCTGCTGAACGACCGCCGCAACATGGCCAAGGGCGAGCAGAATCTCGACTGGGGCATGGGCGAGCATCTGGCCTTCGCGACCCTGGTGGCGTCGGGCTATGCCGTGCGCATCACCGGGCAGGACTCGGGCCGCGGCACGTTCACGCACCGTCATGCCGTGCTGCATGATCAAAACCGCGAACGCTGGAACGACGGCACCTACATTCCGCTGCAAAACGTCTCGGAAGGTCAGGCTCCGTTTACCGTGATCGACTCCGTGCTGTCCGAAGAAGCCGTATTGGCATTCGAGTATGGCTACTCCTCGGCCGAGCCCAATACCCTGACCATCTGGGAAGCCCAGTTCGGCGACTTCGTCAATGGCGCCCAGGTCGTCATCGACCAGTTCATCACCGCTGGCGAAGCCAAGTGGGGCCGCCAATCCGGTCTGACCATGATGCTGCCGCACGGCTACGAAGGCCAGGGTCCGGAGCACTCGTCGGGCCGTATCGAACGCTTCCTGCAGCTGTGCGCGGACAACAACATCCAGGTCGTTCAGCCGACCACGGCGTCGCAGATCTTCCATCTGCTGCGCCGCCAGATGATCCGTCCTTTCCGCAAGCCGCTGGTCATCTTCACGCCCAAGTCGCTGCTGCGCAACAAGGATGCCGGCTCGCCCCTGAACGAACTGGCCGGCGGCAGCTTCCGTCCGGTCATCGGTGAACTGGACGACGGCATCAAGGCCAGCTCGGTCAAGCGCGTGCTGGCTTGCTCGGGCAAGGTGTACTACGACCTGGTCAATGCCCGCCGCGAGCGCGAGATCGACAACGTGGCCATCGTCCGTGTCGAGCAGCTCTACCCCTTCGCACACAAGGCGTTCGAAACCGAACTGCGCAAGTATCCGAAGGCGACGGAAGTGATCTGGGTGCAGGACGAGCCGCAGAACCAAGGTTCGTGGTTCTACGTCCAGCATCATCTGTACGAAAACATGTCCGAAGGCCAGAAGCTGGGTTATGCCGGCCGCGCCGCATCGGCCTCGCCTGCCGTGGGTTATCTGGCCAAGCACCAGGAACAGCAGAAGGCGCTGATCGAGCAGGCTTTCACGCCCAAGTTCAAGGGCTTCGTGCTGACCAAGTAAGCGCGGTCACGGATCACAGAACACTCATCTAACGGAATTCATCACCATGGCTATTACTGACGTTGTTGTCCCCCAGCTGTCCGAATCGGTGTCGGAAGCTACCCTGTTGACCTGGAAGAAGCAGCCCGGCGCCGCTGTCGAGGCCGACGAGATCCTGATCGAAATCGAAACCGACAAGGTCGTGCTCGAAGTGCCGGCCCCCTCGTCGGGCGTGCTGGCCGAGATCGTCAAGGGTGACGGCAGCACCGTGACGTCGGGCGAACTGATCGCCCGCATCGACACCGCCGCCAAGGCCGCCGCTGCTCCGGCTCCCGCCGCGGCTGCCGCGCCGGCTGCTGCTGCCGCCGCGCCGGCCGCTGCCGCCCCGGCTGCCGCCAGCACCTCGGCCGCCGGTGTGGCGTCGCCCGCCGCCGCCAAGATCCTCGCCGAAAAGGGCGTGGATGCCGCCAACGTTGCCGGCAGCGGCCGCGATGGCCGCGTGACCAAGGGCGATGCCCTGGCCGCGGGCGCCGCCGCACCCGCCAAGAAGGCCGCCGCGCCTGTCGCGCCGCCCACGTTGTCGCTCGATGGCCGTCCGGAACAGCGCGTGCCCATGAGCCGCCTGCGCGCCCGCGTGGCCGAGCGCCTGCTGCAGTCGCAACAGGAAAACGCCATCCTGACGACCTTCAACGAGGTCAACATGCAGGCCGTTATCGACCTGCGCAACAAGTACAAGGACAAGTTCGAGAAGGAACACGGCGTCAAGCTGGGTTTCATGTCCTTCTTCGTCAAGGCAGCTGTCGCTGCCCTGAAGAAGTACCCGGTGATCAACGCCTCGGTCGACGGCAAGGACATCATCTACCACGGCTACTTCGACATCGGTATCGCTGTCGGCAGCCCGCGTGGCCTGGTGGTGCCCATTCTGCGCAACGCCGATCAACTGACCATCGCTGAAATCGAGAAGACCATCGCCGACTTCGGCAAGCGCGCCGCCGACGGCAAGCTGGGCATCGAAGAAATGACGGGTGGCACCTTCTCCATCTCCAACGGCGGCGTGTTCGGTTCGATGCTTTCGACCCCGATCATCAACCCGCCGCAATCGGCCATTCTGGGCGTGCATGCCACCAAGGAACGCGCTGTGGTCGAGAACGGCCAGATCGTCATCCGCCCGATGAACTACCTGGCCATGTCCTACGATCACCGCATCATCGACGGCCGCGAAGCCGTCCTGGGCCTGGTCGCCATGAAGGAAGCGCTGGAAGATCCGCAACGTCTGTTGCTGGACCTGTAATCCAGACCGGGGCGAGGCCGGGCGTGCGCGCCCGGCTCGTCTTTCTTCCTTTTTCCCTCGCGAGAACACTATGTCCAAACAATTCGACGTCGTCGTCATCGGCGCCGGCCCTGGCGGCTACATCGCCGCCATCCGCGCCGCCCAACTCGGCATGTCGGTCGCTTGCATCGACGCCTGGCAAAATGGCGACGGCGGTGCCGCTCCCGGCGGTACCTGCACCAACGTCGGCTGCATCCCGTCCAAGGCGCTGCTGCAATCCTCGGAAAACTACGAAGAGGTCAACCACCACTTCGCCGAGCACGGCATCGAGGTCAAGGATGTCAAGCTCAACCTCGAGACGCTGATCGGCCGCAAGAACAAGGTCGTCAAGCAGAACAACGACGGCATCCTGTTCCTCTTCAAGAAGAACAAGGTCACCTTCTTCCATGGCAAGGGCGCGTTTGCCGGCCAGGTCGAAGGCGGCTGGGCCATCAAGGTCAGCGGCACCACCGAAGAAGATCTGGTTGCCAAGCATGTCGTCGTGGCGACGGGTTCGTCGGCACGTGAATTGCCGGGCCTGCCGTTTGACGAAAAGAACGTGCTGTCCAACGACGGCGCGCTGAATCTGTCGGCCGTGCCCAAGAAACTGGGCGTGATCGGCGCGGGCGTCATCGGCCTGGAAATGGGCAGCGTCTGGCGTCGTCTGGGTGCCGAAGTCACCGTGCTGGAAGCCATGCCGGAGTTTCTGGCTGCCGCCGACCAGCAAGTGGCCAAGGAAGCCCTCAAGGCTTTCGCCAAGCAGGGTCTGGACATCCAGACCGGCGTGAAGATCGGTGAAATCAAGGCGACCGCCAAGTCCATCACCATTCCTTATACCGACGCCAAGGGCGGCGAGCAGAAGCTGGTGGTCGACAAGCTCATCGTTTCGATCGGCCGTGTGCCCTACACCGGCGGCTTGAACGCCGACACGGTGGGCCTGAAGCTCGACGAGCGCGGCTTCATCGCGGTTGACGGCGATTGCAAGACCAACCTGCCCAACGTCTGGGCCGTGGGTGACGTGGTGCGCGGGCCGATGCTGGCGCACAAGGCGGAAGAAGAGGGCGTTGCCGTGGCCGAGCGTATCGCCGGCCAGCATGGTCACGTCAATTTCGCCACCGTGCCCTGGGTCATCTACACCTCGCCGGAAATCGCCTGGGTGGGCAAGACCGAGCAACAACTCAAGGCCGAAGGCCGCGAGTACAAAGCCGGCTCTTTCCCCTTCATGGCCAATGGCCGTGCGCGCGCCATGGGCGACACCACGGGTTTTGCCAAGGTCATCGCCGATGCCAAGACCGACGAGGTGCTGGGTGTGCACATCATCGGCCCCATGGCCTCTGAACTGATCGCTGAAGCCGTGACCATCATGGAATTCCGCGGCGCCGCCGAAGACATCGCGCGCATCTGCCATGCGCATCCGACCTTGTCCGAAGCCGTCAAGGAAGCCGCCCTGGCGGTGGACAAGCGTACGCTGAATTTCTGATCACGTCCGCGTCCTGACCCTTCGCGACGCCGTCAATCCGTAAGGATTGGCGGCGTTTGCGCTATTAGAATTCCGCCATGAACGCTCGCGAATACTACGAAAATGCCCTGTCTGAACGGGGTTACAAGCCCGATGCGGCGCAGTTGCGCGCGGTCGAGCGCTTGCAGCAGTACTACGATGATTGGGTGCGCTTCAAGGCGATGCGCTCCAACGCCTTGAAAAAACTCCTGAGCCGTCCCGAAGTGCCGCGTGGCGTGTATCTGTGGGGCGGGGTGGGGCGGGGCAAGAGCTTTCTGATGGACGCGTTTTACGCCACCGTGCCGGTGGTGCGCAAAACGCGGCTGCATTTCCATGAGTTCATGCGTGGTGTTCATCGCGAGCTGGAAAACGTCAAGGGTATGCAGGACCCCTTGGACGAAGTCGCCCGGCGCGTAGCCAAGCGTTACCGCCTCATCTGTTTTGATGAGTTTCACGTCTCCGACGTCGCCGACGCGATGATTCTGTACCGCCTGTTACTCAAGTTGTTCGAGTACGGCACGTCGTTCGTCATGACCTCGAATTACGAACCGTCGACGCTTTATCCCGAGGGCCTGCATCGCGACCGCATCCTGCCGGCCATCGAGTTGATCGAGAGCCGCATGGATATTCTGAACGTCGATTCCGGGATCGACTATCGGCGCCGTTCGCTCGAGCAGGTGCAGTCTTACCATTATCCGCTGGACGAGGCCGCGCGGCAGGCGCTGCAGGAGGCCTTCACCAAGCTGGCCGATACCGCGCCGCAGGATCCGTTGCTGCACATCGAGCACCGCGAGATCCGTGCCAAGGCGCTGGCCGGTTCGGTGGTGTGGTTTGATTTCGCCACGCTGTGCGGCGGGCCGCGTTCGCAGAATGACTACCTGGAACTGGCCAACCGTTTTCATGCGGTCATTTTGTCGGATGTGCCGCGCATGGGGCCGCGCCAGGCTTCGGAGGCTCGCCGCTTCACTTGGCTGATCGATGTGTTCTATGACCACAAGGTCAAGCTCATCATGTCGGCCGATTGCCCGCCCGAAGAGCTGTATACCGAGGGCGCACTGGCAAACGAGTTCCACCGCACGGTGTCGCGGATTCTGGAGATGCAGTCGCGCGAGTATATCGAGTCGGAGCGGCGCCAGATCGGCACGCTCTGAGCCCGGTCACCCCGTCCACCCCGCCTTTGAGCGGGGTGTTGTTTTTTGGGCAGAGACCACAGTCTGGTGCCCAACAAAAGTTGATAATGAAAGTTATTATCAATACCATGCTGGGTTTGCTTTTCACTTTCAAGCATCGTGTCTTTCACTTCGAATGATGCCAACCCGCTGGCCGGCCCGACCGTCGAGCACCTGTACCGTGAGCATCGCCCCTGGTTGATGGGGTGGCTGCGGCGCAAGCTGGGCTGCGCGCATCATGCCGAAGACATGACGCAGGATGTGTTCACGCGGATTCTCCAAGGCAGCAAACAGATTCATGCCGGTCAGGCTCGGGCATTTCTGGTCACGGTCGCGCGCGGCATGGTGGTGGACCACTGGCGTCACCGTGCGCTGGAGAGCGCTTACCTCGAGTATCTGGCAGGTTTGCCGCAGGCCCATGCGCCCAGCGCCCAGGAGCGCCTGGAAATCATGCAGGCGCTCAGCGCGCTGGATCGCATGCTGGATGGATTGCCGGCGCGCGCGCGACAGGCTTTTCTGTTGTCGCAGCTCGATGGCCTGAGTTATGCCGAGATTGCCGCGCGCCTGGGCGTTTCCGTGAGTTCGGTGCAGCAGTACATGGTCAAGGCCATGAGTGCCTGCTACGAGGTGTTTCATGCTTGAAGCGACAGCGCGCCAGGCCATCACATGGTGGGTGTTGTTGCAATCGGGGGCGGCCAGCGCGCACGACCGCGCTGGCCTGCAGGCCTGGTTGCATGCCGATGCCGGCCATCGCGAGGCCTGGGCACGCGTCTGCGAAGTGCAGCAGGGCGTGCGCCGGGTGCCTGCCTCTCTGGCTCGGGCGGCATTTCAGCCCGCTTCCCCGGCGCGGCGCACGGCATTGCGCGGCATCGCCGCAGCGGCCGTGGCGGGCGCCACCGGGTGGGGCGTATACCGTCATACGCCCTGGCAACGGCTGGTCGCCGACCGCAGCACGGGCTTGGGCGAAGTGCGCAAGGTCGCGCTCGCCCCCGGGCTGGACATCACACTTTCCAGCGACACCGCGGTGCAGATCTCCCGCCATGGCGGCCAGCATCAGCTGCGTTTGTTGCGGGGTGAGTTGCTGGTGCAGGCCAAGGCCGCGAGTATGCAATTGGACACGGGCTATGGGCTGGCGCGCGCTGACCACGCCCGCCTGTGCGCGCGTCGTGGTCAGCGCGGTTGCGAGCTGCAACTGCTCGAGGGCGATCTGCTGCTGGAGCGCGATACGGACCGCATGCGGATACACGGCCCGCAAGGGCTGTGGCTGCCGGGTCACGGCGCGGTGCGCCGCCATTCGCCCGATCCCGACGCGGCGGCCTGGGTCGACGGGCTGGTCGTGGCGCATGACTGGCCCTTGCGGGTGCTGGTCGCGCGTCTGGCGCATCACCGCCACGGCGTCATACATCTCGATCCGGAGCTGGCCGAGCGCCGCGTCTCTGGTGTGTTTCCGCTCTTCGATGCCGAACTGGCTTTGCGGGCGGTCGGGCACAGCCTGCCCATCGCCGTGCAGCGGCGTGGGCCGTTCTGGCTGAGCGTCGGCCAGGCTTGATTCAGTTACATCTTTTTTTGCCCGGCGGCTGCAGGTTTGGCCGTCTCGTACGGAATGCCCTGTGACAGATTGATTTTGCTACAGGAGTGTTCCTTGTCCCGCCTCTCATCATCCTTCCGCGGCCAGCGCCTGGCCCGGCATATCCTGGCCGCCAGCCTGGCATTCTCAGCAGGCCTGAGCGCCTCGTCGGTGTGGGCTCAGGCCGCAGCCGCCAGCTATGACGTGCCCGCCGGTCCTCTGGCCGACGCCCTGACTCGCTATGCCCGCGCCGCGGGCGCTGTCCTTTCGTTTGATCCGGCACGTTTGCGCGGTTTGTCGACGGCCGGCCTCAAGGGCGAGTATGGCATCGCGGAGGGGTTCGCCCGGCTGCTGGCCGGCAGCGGCCTGCAGGCCCATCAGGGCAGCGACGGCGTGTGGAGCATTCAGCCTGCCGCGGGGGCGCAGACGCTGGCACCCATCGCGGTGACGGGGCTGGATGGCGCCTCGGCGCCGGTGTTCGGCTATGTGGCCAAAGCCAGCCAGAGCGCCACCAAGACCGACACGCCGCTGATCGAGACACCGCAATCGATCTCCGTCATCACACGCGACCAGATGACCGAGCAGGGCGCCCAGTCGCTCAATCAAGTGTTGCGCTATACGGCGGGTGTGGCCACCGAGACACGCGGCGCGACCGCCACGCGGCTGGATCAGTTCACCGTGCGCGGCTTTTCGGCTTCGACCTATCTGGATGGCATGCGGGTCTTTGGCGGTCGCGACGCCTTGCCGCAGGTGGACGCCTATCGTCTGGAGCGGGTCGATGTCTTGAAAGGCCCGTCTTCGGTCATGTACGGCCAGGGCGGCCCGGGCGGCGTGGTCAACCAGGTCAGCAAGCGTCCGCTGGACGAGCGTTACAACGAGGTCGAGGTCCAGGCGGGCAATTACCATTTGCGCCGCTTGAACATGGATTTCAGCGGCCCCATCGATGAGGACGCCACGCTGCTGTATCGACTGACCGGTTCGGCCTATGACGCCAACGGCCAGATTGCGCACACGAAGGAGCAGCGTTACTTCATCGCACCGGCCTTTACCTGGCGGCCCAGCGCGGATACCAGCCTGACCGTCCTGACCCAGTTCCAGCACGATCCGGACATGGGCTCTTATGGCGCGGCACCGCCCATGCGCACGGTCATGTCGGCGCCGGATGGACGCAAGCTGCCTGCCCATTACTACGATGGCGATGCGGATTTCGAAAAGAGCGACCGTAAGAGCTACTCGCTCGGCTATGTTTTCGAGCATCGTTTCAATGACATTTTCAAGGCGAGCCAGAGCCTGCGCTTTCAGCATTCGGAAGGGGTGTATCGCAGTGTTTACGGCGCGAGTTCGCGCTATTTCGGATACACCGGGCCGGATTATCTCTATCAACAGCGCTCGTCGATCGCCACCGATGTCGATGTCGATGCGTTCACGATCGACAACAATCTGCAGGCCAATTTGCGCACCGGGCCGCTCAGCCACACCGTCCTGCTCGGTTTCGATTATCAGCACATCCACACCGATACGCTGGCCGGCTACGGGACTGCGCCCGCGCTGAATGTCTTCAATCCGGATTACCACATGAATATCGCCGTGCCGGCGTTTTCTTCGGATCAGACTCAGCGTCAGCTGCAGACCGGCCTGTATGCCCAGGATCAGATCAAGTGGGATCGACTGTCCCTGCTGCTGGGCGGGCGCTACGACTGGGCGCGCACGCACACGGGCACCGACAACCTCGCCACCAACCGCCACTCCAGCTCCTCGCTGGCCGCGGAGGCCTTCACGGGGCGCGCGGGCCTGATTTACAACTTCGACAATGGCCTGGCACCCTATGCCAGCTACAGCGAGTCCTTCGAGCCGCAATCGGGAACGGGCTGGAACAACCAGGCCTTCAAGCCGATCGAGGGCAAGCAGTATGAAATCGGCCTGAAGTATCAGCCGGAGGGCGCCAATACCCTGATCACCCTGGCCGCCTTCGATATCCGGCGCGACAATATGTTGACGACCGACCCGGATCCCACGCATATGTGCGGCAGCGGGCGTTGCCAGATCCAGGCGGGCCAGGTGCGCACCAAGGGCTTTGAACTCGAAGGCAAGGCCGAGGTGCTGCGCGGTCTATCGGTGACGGCGGCCTACACCTATCTGGACAACAAGTACGAGAAAGCCAATGCCGACACCGCAGGCCTGAACCTCAAGGGCCACCGTCCGGCCGGCGTGCCGGCGCATCAGGCCTCATTGTGGACACGGTATCAGTTGCAGGAGGGCGCGCTGGCCGGTCTGGGCATGGGCGCTGGTGTCCGTTATCTGGGCAGCTCCTGGGGTAATGACAACAATACCTACAAAGTGCCTTCGACCACGCTGGTCGATCTGATGCTGGACTATGACCTGGGCCGGATGACCGCTACGCTCAAGGGCATGCAGGTGGCGCTGAACGTGAGCAATCTGTTCAACAAGGAATACATCGCCACGTGCAGCGGCGACGCCTGGTGCTGGTTCGGGTATCAGCGCACGATCAAGGCCAGCCTGCGTTACCGCTGGTAGGCCGGATGGCGGGGGCGTTCCGCCCCCGCCGCATCATTCAATTAGGAATGATTATAATTTGCAGATCTTGCTAGCCGTGATTTCCTCACGGCCCTTTTCTTTGGCATCAAAGTGAAAGCTCCCAATACCGGCGCGGGTCTGCTGCGCTATCGTTTTGCCGTCGCCTCGCGTGCCGTCGCCGCCATCGGTGGCGGCTATTTGCTGGCGTCGGCCGCCGCGGCCTGTCTTGCTGTCTGGCTGCCCTTGTCGCGCGTCGATGCCGTGGTCACGGCGCAGATGCTGTCTTTTGTGGTGTATGCCTGCGCGGTCATCTGGGTGTTTGCCACCTATAACGCCTGGCGTGCCTGGGGTGGCATCCTCATCCCGACCCTCGTGCTGGGCGGGCTGTACTGGATGGGCGCGCGATGAGTGCTGCGAAATCCGCCGCTAAGCGGCATCCGCAGGCCGAGGGCCTGCGTCAGGCCATGTCCTGGCTGCATACCTGGTCGGGCTTGATTTTCGGTTGGGTCCTGTTTGCCATGTTCCTGACGGGAACGCTGGCGTTCTTCCGGCCCGAGATCACCCGCTGGATGCAGCCCGAGATCACCACGCAGATGGCGCCGGCGCTCACCTCCGTGGAGACGGCCGAGCGTTATCTGAGCGAACACGCGGGCAATGCCTCACGCTGGTTCATCAGCATCCCGAGTGAGCGCGAACCCTATATCTCCGCGACGTATCTGCGTCCCAAGCCGCCTCCTGGCGAACGCGGCTTCAAGCGCGTGCAGATCGATCCGGCCAGCGGGCAGGAGATCACCGGGCGGGCGACGCGAGGGGGAGACTTCTTCTATCGCTTCCATTTCGAGCTTGAGATGGGTTTCCCGTGGGGGCGCTGGCTGGCGAGCATCGCCGGCATGTTCATGCTGGTGGCCATCATCAGCGGAGTGATCACGCACAAGAAAATCTTCGCGGATTTCTTTACCTTCCGGCCGCGCAAGGGCGGGCAGCGCGCCTGGATGGACGGGCACAACGCGCTGTCGGTGCTGGGTTTGCCGTTTCACCTGATGATCACTTTCAGCGGCCTGGTGCTATTCATGGCCATGCTCATGCCCGCGGGCATCGTGGCGGCGTATGACAATGAACGCGCCTATTTCGACGAGCTGTTTCCGGCCTTCGCTCAAACGCCGGCCAAGAACGCCGCCGCGCCGCTCACGCCGCTGGCACCGCTGGTGCAGCAGGCCGAGTCGCTCTGGGAGGGGGGGCATGCCGGCCGACTGGTGGTCAATCATCCGGGCGACGCCGGGGCCACCGTGACCGTCACGCGTGCGACCTCCGATCGCGTGTCCTATGGCCGTCTCGCGCCGTCGGTCACCTTTGACGGCGTCACCGGTCAGATCATCAAGCACAACGACGCCGAGAGCGCCGTGGCGACCACGGCGGGCACCATCGTCGGGCTGCACCTGGGCCTGTTTGCCCAGCCGCTGTTGCGCTGGTTTTACTTTCTCGTGAGCCTGGCCGGCACGGCCATGGTGGGCACCGGCCTGGTGCTGTGGGTGGCCAAGCGGCGCCAGAAGCTGCCCGCCGGCAAGGGCGACACGTTCTCGCTGCGGGTGGTCGATGCGCTTAACGCCGGTACGGTGGCGGGCGTGTTCCTCGGCGTGGCGGCATTTTTCCTGGCCAATCGCCTGCTGCCGGTCGACTTGCCGCAGCACGAGGCTTGGGAAGGGCGCTGCTTCTTCATTGCCTGGGGAGCAAGCCTGATCTATGCCTTCATGCGCTATCGCACCAAGTGGCGCGATCTCATGACGCTGGCTGCCTTGGCTTTCCTGCTGGTTCCGGTGGTCAATGCACTGACCACCACGCGCCATCTCGGCGTGTCGTTGCGCGATGGCGATTGGGTCATGGCGGGGTTCGACCTCACCTGCCTGGCGGCAGCGCTGTTGCTGGGCTGGATCGCGCGCCGCTGCGCGCGCAAGAAGGCGGTGGCGCCGCGCAAGCAACGCGTCGCCGTGGAAAAAAATGCGCTGGAGGGCCGGGGATGAACGCCGACGCTTTTTGCCTGGCTTATGCGGGCTTTACCGCGCTATCCATGGCCATGGATAGACATTTCGAGGATGTCTTCGACCGCCCGCTGTCGGTCGGGCTGCGCCGCAGCCTGCGTCTGGGCGGCACACTGGCGCTGGCGGTATCGCTGCTGCTTTGCGCCCGGCTGCATGGCTGGTCTTATGGCAGTGTGCTCTGGATCGGCATGTTGTCGCTGTCAGGCCTGGTGCTGATCTGGATCATGACCTATCGTCCCCGCCTCGCCTGGGGGGCAGGCGCGGCGTGTCTGGCGGTCGCGCCGGTGTTTACCGCGCTGGCAGGGCTGGCACGGTAAACTGAGCGCTTGTCCGTCTCTGGCCGCTTACCGCTTCGTGTCATGACCATTCGTGTTCTTACGGGTATCACCACTACCGGCACTCCCCATCTGGGCAATTATGCTGGCGCCATCCGCCCCGCGGTGCGCGCCAGCGAACAGCCGGGCGTGGACGCTTTTTTCTTTCTGGCCGACTATCACGCGCTGATCAAGTGCGACGATCCTGCCCGGGTCGCGCGCTCGCGCCTGGAGATCGCCGCCACCTGGCTGGCCGCCGGTCTGGATCCGCAGCGCGTGACCTTCTATCGGCAATCCGATATTCCGGAGACGACCGAGCTTTGCTGGTTTCTGACCTGCGTGACGGCCAAGGGCCTGATGAACCGCGCGCACGCCTACAAAGCCTCCGTGGATCAGAACGAGGCCAAGGGCGTGGACCCCGACGATGGCGTGACCATGGGTTTGTTTTCCTACCCTGTGCTCATGGCGGCGGACATCCTGCTGTTCAATGCCCATAAAGTGCCGGTCGGGCGCGATCAAGTGCAGCATCTGGAGATGGCACGCGACATCGCCCAGCGTTTCAACCATTTGTACCAGGGCGATTTCTTCGTGTTGCCCGAGGTGCAGATCGAGGAAGACGTGGCCACCTTGCCCGGCCTGGATGGCCGCAAGATGTCCAAGAGCTACAACAACACCATCCCCTTGTTCGAGGGCGGCGCCAAGGCCTTGCGTGGCGCGATCTCACGCATCGTGACCGATTCGCTGCAGCCGGGGCAGCCCAAGGATGCCGATGCCTCGCATCTGTTCACGCTGTATCGCGCTTTCGCTCAGCCGGATGAGGTGGCGGCCTTTCGCCGCGACCTGGAATCTGGCATGGGCTGGGGCGACGCCAAGCAGGCGCTGGGCGATCGTCTCGAGCGCGACATCGCTCCCATGCGCGAGACATACAACGAGCTGATGGCCAACCCCGGCCGCATCGAGGACATCCTGCAGGCAGGGGCGAGCAAGGCCCGCAAGCTGGCCAGCCCGCTGATGGAGCGTGTGCGTGATGCCGTCGGTTTGCGCACCCTGGGCGCGGCATCCGCGGGGGCCAAGGCAGGCGGCAAGAAAGCCGCAGCCAAGGCCGCGCGTTTTGTGAGCTTTCGCGATGAGGATGGCAGCTTCCGCTTCCGCTTGCTGGCTGCCGATGGGCAGGAGCTGCTGCTGTCGGAAAGCCATGCCAATCCCAAGGATGCGGGGCAATTGATGCGGCGCTTGCAGGACGAAGACGTCGAGCTGCGTGAGCAGGACGGCCAGGTACACGTGATCCTGCAAGGGGCGGTCGTGGCCCGTGGCGTGAGCGAAGCGGGCAGGATCCGGCAGGCGCTCGAGAGCCTGCGGCAAGAGTAAGCCGCGCCGGTCTCAAAAAAAACCGCCTCGAAGTGAACTGACCCCCGGAAGTTGGACAGTTTAGAACGCTAGGCGGCCAAGGCCTGAGTTCGGTATTGCACCGGGCTCAGGCCTTTCAGTTTGAGCCGGATGCGCTGGTGGTTGTAGTAGTGGATGAACTGGCCGATGGCCTTCTGTAGCTGTTCGATGCTGTTGTAGCGGTTCATGTAGAAGCACTCGGTCTTGAGCGTGGCGAACCAGCTCTCCATGGCCGCATTGTCCAGGCAGTTGCCCTTGCGCGACATACTTTGCACTACGCCTTTGTCGGCCAGCAGATGCTGGTAGCTGGGCTGCTGGTACTGCCAGCCTTGGTCCGAGTGCAACAGGGGGGTGTCCCCCGGCGCCAAGCGGCGCCATGCCTTCTTGAGCATGTTGTGCACCAATCCGAACAACGGGCGCGTGCTGGTCTCGTAGGCCACGATCTCGCCGTTGTACAAGTCCATCACCGGCGACAGATAGAGCTTCCGCCCCTGTACATTGAACTCGGTCACATCCGTCACCCACTTCTGGTTGGGCCGGTCGGCCTTGAACTGACGTGCCAGCAGATTCGACGCCACGCGCCCCACCTCGCCCCGGTACGAACGATATTTCTTGGGGCGAACCAAAGACTTCAGCCCCAGCGCTTGCATCAGCTTTTGTACGGTCTTGTGGTTTACCCACTGACCAGCCTGGCGCAGCGTGGCCGTGATGCGCCGGTAGCCGTAGCGGCCCTTGTGGCTTGCGTAGACCTCACCGATCTTGTCGCGCAGCTCAGCATGCTTGTCGGTGGCCTGCGCCACCTTCACTTGGTAGTAATACGTGCTGCGTGCCAAGCCTGCAGCCTTGAGCAAGACCGCCAGCGGGTGTTGCTGCCTCAATCCAGTCACGGCTTGCGCTTTTTCCGCGCAGCCGCGCGCTTTTCCTGGATCAAGGCATCGAGTTTTTTTAAGTACGCGACCTCGGCGCGCAGCTCAATCAACTCCTGGTTCTGCCGAGCAATAATCTGCTTGTCGTCGAGCTCGGCGACGGGCGTTTGAGGCTTGGGCGGCTTGGCGTTCATGGTCTTGGGGCGTCCTCTGCGACGGGGCCGAAGTGCGTCGATACCGCCTGCATCATACTGGCGTGCCCACTTGCCAATGTGCGCCGCACAGCGAATGTCGAACGCTGCTGCCGTCTGCGCCTGCGACCAGCACTCACGCCTCATCCGCCGGAGCACCATCAGCTTGTACTCCGCGTCATAGCTCGCACCTTTGCGACGCAGCCCTGATGCGCCGTGCGCCCGATAGCTGTCTACCCAATGCCGTACTAGTCCCTGACTAAGACCATGCCGGGCTGTGACCCTCTTGGTTCCGTCCGAACCCGACAGATACTCCCTAACTATCTTGAGCTTGAAACGCTCGTCGTACTTCGCCATGCAAAAACCCCCGAAGGTTGGACTTCATCCAACTTTCAGGGGTCAGTTCACGAAGGGCGGTTTTTTTGGGCTAGCGCTTGAGCTTGGCGAAGGCGTCAGCCATGGCGCTATTGGAGGGCGGCGCGCCACGCTGCCCGCCGCCATCGTTGCGCCGCTGGGCGCCGCCACGCTGGCCCTGGCCGCCGGCGCTGCTGCGTTCAGGACGCGGCGCGGCCGCGCGACGCGGTTCTGCCGCGTCGTTCAGCCGCATGGTCAAGGCCACCCGCTTGCGCTGGACGTCGACTTCCAGCACCTTGACGGTTACGGTCTGCCCCACGCGCACTACGTCGCGCGGATCCTTGACGAACTTTTCGGCCAGTGCGGAGATATGCACCAAGCCGTCCTGGTGCACACCGATGTCCACGAAGGCCCCGAAGTTGGCCACGTTGGTGACTACGCCTTCGAGCGTCATGCCCGGGTGCAGGTCGTTGAGGGTTTCCACCCCTTCCTTGAATTGCGCGGTCTTGAACTCGGGGCGCGGATCGCGGCCGGGCTTTTCCAGCTCGGAGAAAATGTCGCGTACCGTGGGCAGCCCGAAGCGCTCGTCGGTGAAGTCGGCGGGCGACACGCCCTTGAGGGCCTCGCGCTGGCCGATGATCTGGCGCACGTCGGCCTTGATGCGCGCCACGATGCGTTCGACCACGGGATAGGCTTCGGGGTGAACCGCCGAGGCATCCAGCGGATTGTCGCCGTCGGGAATGCGCAAAAAGCCCGCGGCCTGTTCAAACGCCTTGTCGCCGAAGCGCGGCACCTTGCGCAGCATGTCGCGGGTCGGGAAGGCGCCATTTTCATCGCGCCAGCTGACGATGTTCTTGGCCAGCGAGTTGTTCAGGCCCGAGACGCGGGCCAGCAGCGCGGCCGAGGCGGTATTGACGTCCACGCCCACGGCGTTGACGCAGTCTTCAACCACCGCGTCCAGCGAGCGCGCCAGCTCGCGCTGGTTGACGTCATGCTGGTACTGGCCCACGCCGATGGCCTTGGGATCGATCTTGACCAGCTCGGCCAGGGGATCCTGCAGGCGGCGGGCAATGGACACCGCGCCACGCAGCGTAACGTCCAGGTCGGGGAATTCGAGCGCGGCTACTTCCGAGGCGGAGTACACCGAGGCGCCGGCCTCCGAGACCACGACGCGGGTGAGCGACAGTTCGGAGAACTGGCTCATCATGTCACCCACGAGTTTTTCGCTCTCCCGCGAGGCAGTGCCGTTGCCGATGGCAATGAGCTCCACCTTGTGTTTGGCGCACAGCGCTGCCAGTGTGTGGATCGTGCCCTTGCGATCCATGCGCGGCTCGAAGGGATAGACCGTGGCGGTGTCGACGACCTTGCCCGTGCGGTCGATGACCGCGATCTTGCAGCCCGTGCGGATGCCGGGGTCCAGCCCCAGAACCGTCTTGGGACCCGCCGGCGCGGCCAGCAGCAAGTCCTTGAGGTTGGCCGCAAAGACGCGGATGGCTTCGGCTTCGGCCTGTTCGCGCAGGCGGCCGAAAAACTCGGTCTCGAATGCGGTGAGCAGTTTGACGCGCCAGGTCCAGCGGCATACCTCGCCGAGCCAGCGCGCGCGCGGGCTGGCGTCAAGTGCGAAGAGGTCGTTGCCCAGCTTGAGAAAGCCCGCGATGCGCGCCACGCACGGATGGGGCGTCTGGGCTTCGAGGTCTTCCTGCAGGCCCACGCGCAGTTCGAGCACGCCTTGCTGGCGTCCGCGCATGAGGGCCAGCACACGGTGCGAGGGCAGGGTGCGCAGCGCTTCGTTGAAATCGAACCAGTCGCGGAAATTGGCGCCTTCGGCCTCTTTGCCCTCGACCATCTTGGAGTAGAGCAAACCGGTGGACCAGATGTGCTCGCGCATATTGGCCAGCAGATCGGCGTTCTCGGCAAAGCGCTCGGCCAGAATGTCGCGTGCGCCATCGAGCGCGGCCTTGGCATCGTTGATGCTGGCTTCGGGATTGAGATACTGCGCGGCCAGCGCCGCCGGATCGCAGGCCGCGTCGGCCAGGATGGCATCGGCCAGGGGCTCCAGGCCGGCTTCGCGGGCGATCTGGGCGCGCGTGCGGCGTTTGGGCTTGTAGGGCGCGTACAGATCTTCCAGGCGCTGTTTGGTATCCGCGGTGGAGATTTCCTGTTGCAGTTCCGGGGTCAGCTTACCTTGCTGCTGGATGGAGTCCAGGATGGTCAGGCGGCGCTCTTCGAGCTCGCGCAGATAGGACAGGCGGACTTCAAGCGTACGCAGCGCACCATCATCCAGGCCACCCGTGGCCTCCTTGCGGTAGCGCGCGATGAAGGGCACGGTGGCGCCGTCGTCCAGCAGATCCACGGCCGCGGCCACCTGGCTTGCGCGCACCGTCAATTCGGTGGCGATTTGCTCGATGATCCGGGCGTGATCGACGCCCGGCGCGGCGTTCGTGAGGGCGGAAGTTTCAGACATCTCGATACGTCGACAAGGGAAAAAGAGGGGGATGCAAGGGCCGGATTGTGCCACAAGCCATCGGGGCCAAGCCGGGCCAATGGCGCAATGCGGTTCACGTCCGTCCGGGGACGGGGGCCACCCGGCGCGTTAATATGGCATCCAATTTAGCGCATGTCACTCCCGATGCTGGACCTGGATATTTCAGAATTTTTCGATGCCGATGGCCCGCTGGCCCAAGCCATGCCCGGCTATCGGCCCCGTCACGCACAGGTCGAACTGGCCCAGGCCATCGAAAGCGCCATGGCCGATCGCGCCACGCTGGTGGCCGAGGCCGGCACCGGCACCGGCAAGACCTGGGCCTATCTGGTCCCGGCCATCGTGCAAGGCGGAAAGGTATTGATATCCACCGGCACGCGCACGCTGCAGGACCAGCTGTTCGCGCGCGATCTGCCCAAGGTCCGCGCCGCGCTGGCTGCGCCCGTCACGGTCGCCTTGCTCAAGGGGCGGGGCAATTACGTCTGTCACTATCATCTCGATCGTTTGCAAGGCGATGAGCGGGCGCTGAAGTCGCGCAGCGAAATCGCGCAGCTGCGGCAGATCCAGGTCTTCGCGGGCGTGACCAAGACGGGAGATCGTGCCGATCTGGCGCAGATTCCCGAAGACGCCGACATCTGGCAGCGCGTGACGTCCACGCGGGAGAATTGTCTGGGTCAGGACTGTCCGCGCATCCGCGATTGTTTCGTGGTCAAGGCGCGCCGCCAGGCCCAGGAAGCCGACATCGTGGTCGTCAACCATGCCTTGTTCATGGCCGATCTGGTGTTGCGCGAGGAGGGGGTGACCGACCTGCTGCCGGAAGTCGATACGGTCATTTTCGACGAGGCCCATCAATTGCCCGATACGGCCACGCGCTTTCTCGGCAGCAGCGTGTCCACACACCAGTTGCTGGACTTTGCGCGAGCGCTGGAGGCCGCCGGGCTGGCCTATGCGCGTGAGGCCGCGAAATGGAGCGATGTCAGTCGTCAGGTGGAGACGGCCGCGCGCGAATTGCGGCTGGTCTGTGCCGGCCTGGAACGCCTGCCCGGGCGCAAGGCCACCTTCGATGCGATACCGGATCCCGATGTTTTCGACGCCGCGCTGGCGCAATTGCGCTCGGTGCTCGATGCCGCCACGCGGGGCATGTTGCAGGTATCCGAGAAACACCCGGATCTGGCCACGGTGGCGCGGCAGGGCGCGGATCTCTGTGTGAAGCTGGCGCGCTGGGCCACGCCGCCGCGTCAGGGCGGCGGCGACGCGGGCTGGGGCGAAGATGCCAACACGCCGGTGGCCGACGACATGGCGCAGCTGGCGCAGAATGCGCCGCCCTGGAGCGGCCCGGCCGTGCGCTGGGTAGAGCAGGGCCAGCATCATGTGCGACTGCACGCCGCGCCGCTGTCGGTGGCACAGGCTTTTTCGCGCTATCGCAAAAGCAATCAGGCCTGGGTGCTCACCTCGGCCACCTTGTCGGTGCAGGGGGATTTCGGCCATTTCACCCGCCAGCTCGGTTTGGCCGACGCGCGCACCGGCCGCTGGGACTCGCCGTTTGACTATCCTGCCCAGGGTTTGTTGTTTGTGCCGCGCGATATGCCCGAGCCGCAGGCGCCGCAATTCGCGCAGCGTTTCGTCGACAGCCTGATGCCGCTGCTGGAGGTCAATCCGGGCGGCGCGTTGATTCTGTGCACCACGTTGCGCGCCGTGGATCGCATGGCCGAGCTGCTGGCCGAGGCCTTCGAAGAGGCGGGCCATGATTGGCCGCTGCTCAAGCAAGGCCAGTCCACGCGGCGGGATCTGCTGGAGAAGTTCGCGCGGCTGAAGCACCCGGTGCTGGTGGGCAGTGCAAGTTTCTGGGAGGGGATCGATCTGCCCGGCGATATGTTGACCCTGGTGGCCATCGATAAACTGCCGTTCGCGCCGCCCGACGACCCGGTGATCGAGGCGCGCCTGCGGGCCTGCCGCGCTCAGGGGGGCAATCCCTTTGCCGAGTACCAATTGCCGGAAGCGGCGATCTCATTGAAGCAGGGCGCCGGCCGGCTCATCCGCACCGAAACCGATTGGGGGGTGCTGATGGTGGGCGACCCGCGCCTGGTCGAGAAGCCCTATGGCAAGCGCCTGTGGCGCGGCTTGCCCCCGTTTGCGCGCACGCGCGACATGGGCGAGGCCCTGGCCTTCTATCAGCGCCACGCGGATCAAGACTAGGCCAGGTGCCGGCCGGGCAGAACCACCGGCCACCGAATTGAAACGGCCCCCGCAAGGCTTGGAGATGCTCCAACTTGCGGGGGCCGTTTCACCTGAGGCCGTGTGTCCTCAGGCAACGCCGATCAGCGGAATTGGAAGGGATTCCACCAGCTCTTGTCGTCCTTGAAGCCTTCGGTCTTGTAGTGGCTGTTGGGGAAGTTTTTGTCGAGCACGCGCTCGGTGTCTTCCTTCAACTGCTTCATCTCCAGCTTGTCGTAGGACAGCATCATGATGTAGATCGCCTCTTCGGTGGCCGGGGCGCCCTCGAAGTCGGTGATCACGGTCTGGGCACGGTTGATGGCCGCCACGTAAGCGCCGCGCGTGTAGTAATAGCGCGCCACGTGGACTTCGTTCATGGCGATCGCGTTGACCAGCCAGGTCATGCGCTTTTCGGCGTCGGGCGTGTACTTGCTGTCGGGATAGCGCTTGATCAGCTCGTTGAACGCATCGTAAGAGGCGCGCAGGCCCTTGGGGTCGCGTTCGGCCGGATCCTGACCCGTCAGGTTGGTCATGAAGGCGCTGGCCGGCGTGAAGTTGATCAGGCCCTTCAGATAGAGCACGTAGTCCGTGCCGGGGTGATTGGGATAGAGCTGCTGGAAGCGATCGATGGCAGCCAGGGCTTGCTCATTTTCGCCATCCTTCCAGTTGACGTAGGCCAGTTCGATCAGGGCCTGCTGCGCATAAGTGCCGAAGGGATAGCGGCTCTCGATGGCGGTCAGGCGGTCGCGGGCTTCTTTCCAGTTGCCGGCAGCGACTTCCTGCTTGGCGTCGGCATAGAGCTGCTCTGCGCTCCAGCCTGCGGTCTTGTCGTACTTACTGTCAGAGGAGCCGCAACCGGAGACCAGCAGCACGGCGGCGAGCGCCAAAGCAGCGCTCAGGGCCTTCCCGCGACGGGAGGCGGGATTCATGGGAGCAGCGTTGCGGAGAATCACGAGAGTCGTTTCCTTGGTGTTAGCATGCTGGGCTGATTATATGATTTGTGCCATGTCCGATACAGCCGCCAGTGCCGATCAGCTCTCCGACGAAGAGCCTTTGGCGATTTTCATCCCTCCGGACACCCCCGCCGACCGCCTGGACAAGGTATTGGCCGGCCTGCTGCCCGGCCACTCCCGCAGCCGTTTGCAAGGCTGGATCGAAGCCGGCCACGTGCTGGTCAACGGGGCAGTGGCCAAAGTGCGTCAGCCCGTCGGCCCGGGCGATCAGCTTACCGTCTGGGAGCAGCCCGCTCCAGAAAGTCAGGCATTTTCGCCCGAACCGGTCGATTTTGGGGTGGTGGATGTCAGTCCTGATTGGATCGTGGTCAATAAACCGGCCGGGTTGGTGACCCATCCCGGGGCGGGCAACTGGAGCGGCACATTGCTCAACGGCCTGCTCTACCGTTATCCGGAGTTGTCCCGGGTGGCGCGGGCCGGGATCGTACACCGGCTGGACAAGGATACCTCCGGCCTGATGGTCGTGGCTCGCACAGAGCTGGCGCAGACGCATCTGGTGCGCCAATTGCAGGCGCGCACCATGGGCCGCGAGTATATCGCTCTGGCGCACGGCTGGCTGCGCGCCGGGGGCACGGTGGACCGGCCCATCGGCCGCGATGCCCGCGTTCCGGTACGCATGAGCGTGGAGCGGCCGATCGCGCCCAAACCCGCCGTCACGCATTATCGGCCCGAGCGTCAGGGCCTGGCTGGCGAAGAGCGCGTGATGGAGGTGGTCTGCCGGCTGGAAACCGGACGGACGCACCAGATTCGCGTCCACCTGGCCAGCCTCGGTCATCCGCTGCTGGCCGACACGCTGTATGGCGGCCGGCAGCTGGCGGGAGCGTCTCGGCAGATGTTGCATGCCCGCGCGCTGCATTTCGACGATCCGGGCGGCCGCGGCGAGTTGGCCTTCGAGGCGGCGGTGCCGCCAGACATGCAGGACGTACAGGGAGCACTGACATGGAACGCGTAGTCGCCGGCTTGCCCGTGGTGAGTGGCCAGAATTGGCCGGGCGTGGCGTATTTCTGCACCACCCGCCTGGGTGGGGTGGGCACGCCGCCGCATGACACCCTGAATCTGGGCATCCGTGCAGGCGATGATCCCGAGGTGGTGGCGGAGAACCGCCGCCGGCTGGGCGGCGCGGTGCCTGGAGAGCCGCGATGGTTGCGCCAGGTGCATGCCAGCACGGTCCATGATGCCGATCTGCCGCGCCCGGAAGGTGAGATCGCCGCCGATGCCAGCGTCACGACCCGGCCTGGCCAGGTGCTGGCGGTGATGGTGGCGGACTGCCTGCCGGTGTTGCTGGCCGATCGGGACGGCCGCGTGCTGGGCGCCGCGCACGCGGGCTGGCGCGGGCTGGCCGGCGGTGTGCTGGAGAACACTCTGGACCTGATGCGCCGCAAGCACCCGGCCGCGCAAGGATGGCGCGCCTGGGTAGGCCCGGGCATTGGGCCGGCGTATTTCGAGGTGGGCGCCGATGTCCTGGAGGCGTTTGGCGCGCCGGGCGATGCCGAGGCGGGCCGGTTTTTTCAGCCGCACGCTGAAGGGAAATGGCTGGCGGACCTGCCGGGCCTGGCGCGGTTGCGCCTGCAGCGCGCCGGGGTGCAAGATGTGGAATTGAGCGGCTTGTGCACCTACGCCGATCGGGCGCGCTTTTTCTCGTATCGCCGCGACCGCGAGACCGGCCGCATGGCTTTGCTGGCCTGGCTTAGCCCGGCTTCCTAGCCTTGGCGGGCCGCCTGTCACACCAGGTTGCATGGCTTGCGTTTAGCATTGGATTACCCGCATTGACAGGCATTTTGCCGCCATGCACCATCAATTTGCGCAGTTCCGATAACAAGGTGTCGAAGTGACCGCCCATCTTTCCGCCCCATGGCCTGTTCCGGTGAGCGTGGCGCCGGATACTCTGGCAGACATACAGGCCGAATTTTCCCGAGAGTGGCTGCGCATTTGCGATGAGGCCCAGCGCGGCGTATTGCCCGCTCCCGCCGATCGGCGTTTTGCCAGTCCGGCCTGGCAGGCCGACAAGCGCCATCTGTTGATGGCGCATGCCTACCTCTTGTCCTCGCGCGTGATGCATCGCATGGTCGAAGCCGCGCAGGTCAGTGAACAGTTGCGCAGCCGGCTGCGGTTTTCCATCATGCAGTGGGTGGACGCGCTGTCGCCAGCCAATTTTCTGGCGTTCAATCCGGATGCCCAGCAGTCCATCGTCGAGAGCGCCGGGCGGGCCCTGAATGCCGGTCTGGCCAATCTGTTGGCAGATATCAAGAAAGGCCGCATCACCCAGACCGACGAAAGCCAGTTCGAAATCGGCCGCAATGTCGCGATAACCCCCGGCGCGGTGGTTTATGAAAACCGCCTCATGCAGC
The DNA here is from genome assembly GCF_002261355.1 of Bordetella genomosp. 12. Lineage (GTDB taxonomy): Bacteria > Pseudomonadota > Gammaproteobacteria > Burkholderiales > Burkholderiaceae_B > Bordetella. The sequence continues at coordinate 331,737 of NZ_NEVU01000002.1, forward strand.
TGATCCAGTACGCGCCCCAGACCGACAAGGTCTACGAGCGGCCCCTGGTGGTGGTGCCCCCTAATATCAACAAGTATTACATCCTGGATCTGCAGCCCGAGAACTCTTTCGTGCGGCATGCGGTGCAGGCGGGTCATGCGGTTTTTATCGTGTCCTGGCGCAATCCGCTGGCCGCGGACAATGACGGCGTCGATACCGCCACCTGGAGTGACTACCTGGACGAGGCCGTGCTCAAGGCCTTGTCGGTAGCCGCCGAGATCACGGGCCAGAAAAAGGTCAACGCACTGGGGTTCTGCGTGGGCGGCACCATGCTGGCGGCCGCCCTGGCGCTGGCCGATGCCCGCGGCCAACAGCCCGTCGCATCCTTGACCTTGCTGACGTCCTTGCTGGATTTCCACGATACCGGCGTGCTCAAGGTGTTCGTCGACGAAGGCCACGCGCTGCTGCGCGACCAGCAGCTGGGGCAGGGCGGGTTGATGCCGGCGCGCGATCTGGCCACGACGTTTTCCTTCCTGCGGCCCAATGAGCTGGTCTGGAATTACGTGGTGGGCAACTATCTCAAGGGGCAGACGCCGCCGGCCTTCGACCTGCTGTTCTGGAACGCCGACAGCACCAATCTGCCGGGCCCGTTTTTTTCCTGGTATTTCCGCAATACCTATCTCGAAAATAATCTCAAAGTGCCGGGTCTCGCGCAGGCGGCGGATACGCCGCTCGATTTGACGCGGCTGACCATGCCGGCCTATGTGTATGGATCGCGCGAGGACCATATCGTGCCCTGGCAGTCCGCCTATGCCAGCACGCAGCTTTTGCGCGGTCCCATGCGTTTTGTGCTGGGCGCGTCAGGGCATATTGCCGGGGTCATCAATCCGCCGGCCAAGAAACGCCGCAGCTTTTGGGCGGGTGAATCGGACGCCGCTTTGCCGGGAGATCCCAATGCCTGGCTGGACGGGGCGCAGGAGCACCCGGGCAGTTGGTGGCCGGATTGGGCGCAATGGCTAGCCGGCCATGGCGGCAAGCAGGTGGCCGCGCGGCGCAGCCTGGGCAGCAAAAAAAATGCGCCCATCGAGCCGGCGCCTGGCAGATACGTCAAAGTCAGGGCTGTCTGAAAACAGCCTCTTTATTCTAAGCATGCGTCGAAACAGGAGGAAGTCAATATGAGCGGAAAACTGGCATACGTGACAGGTGGAATGGGCGGCATCGGAACCGCCATCTGCCAGCGCCTGGCCAAGGATGGCTTCCGTGTGGTGGCGGGCTGCGGGCCCAGCCGCAACTATCAGCAATGGCTGGATGAACAGGCCGCGCAGGGTTTCACCTTTTATGCGTCGGTGGGCAATGTCTCGGATTGGGACTCCACGGTCGAGGCCTTCAACCGCATCAAATCGGAATTGGGCGAAGTCGACGTGTTGGTCAACAACGCGGGCATTACCCGCGACGGGCTGTTCCGCAAAATGACGGTCGATGATTGGCGCGCCGTTATCGACACCAATCTGAATAGTCTGTTCAACGTCACCAAACAAGTGATGGACGCCATGGTCGACCGCCAATGGGGCCGCATCATCAATATCAGCTCGGTCAACGGGCAGAAAGGGCAGTTCGGCCAGACCAACTATTCCACGGCCAAGGCTGGCATCCATGGCTTTACCATGGCGCTGGCTCAGGAAGTCGCCAGCAAGGGAATCACGGTCAATACCATTTCGCCGGGTTATATCGGCACGGACATGGTGCGCGCCATCCGCCCTGACATGCTGGAGAAAATCGTGGCCACGATTCCCGTGCGCCGTCTGGGCACGCCCGAGGAAATCGCCTCGATGTGTTCATGGCTGGCTTCCGACGAATCGGGCTTTGCCACGGGCGCGGATTTCTCGCTGAATGGCGGTTTGCACATGGGGTGATACCCACCCAGGGGCCAGGCGGGGTGACGCCTGCCTGGCGATGCACGTAAAATCGTTGAGAACTAAAGAGATCTCCCGATCTCGGGGACAGCCATGACGCAAGCTCAATCCGACGCGCCTCAGCGTCTGATCAAGAAATATCCCAACCGCCGCCTGTACGACACGCAGACCAGCACCTACATCACGCTGGCCGACGTCAAGCAGTTGGTGCTCGCCAACGAGGACTTCCAGGTCGTGGACGCCAAAAGCGGAGAGGAGCTCACGCGCAGTATTCTGCTGCAGATCATCCTCGAAGAAGAAAGCGGCGGCATGCCCATGTTTTCGTCGACCATGTTGTCGCAGATCATTCGTTTCTACGGGCATGCCATGCAGGGCATCATGGGTAACTATCTGGAGAAGAACATCCAGGCCTTCATGGAGATCCAGCAGCGCATGGCCGAGCAGTCCAAGGGCCTGTACGGCAGTCAGTTCGGGCCGGAAGCCTGGACGCAGTTCATGAATGTGCAGACGCCCATGCTGCAGAAAATGATGAACAACTATATCGATCAGAGCAAAAATCTCTTCGTGCAGATGCAGGATCAGATGCAGGATCAAACGCGGGCGATGTTCGCGAATTTCCCTTTCCCGCCGGGGCAGGGCGGCGGGCGTAAATAGCCAACGCCGAAGTGATTATTGAAAGTATTTTGAAAGAAAGCGCCCGATCAGGCGCTTTCTTGCTTTCTATCAGCCTGATAGAGGCACCGTTTAAGGTTTGTGTCAGCTTCTTGCCGCTACATTAATGAAAACGGTTCTTGTTTGTGTTTTTGCAAGCTGATACTTACCCGAGGATAAGCTCAATGTTGAAAAAAGCTTTCTGGCTCGCTGCGGCCGCGATGACTGTTTCCGGTGCTGCGATGGCCGCCGAGTATCCGATCGGCAAGCCGGTTGAGAAGGGTGGCATGGAAATCGGCGCGGTGTACCTGCAGCCGATCGAAATGGATCCCCCGGGCGTGATGCGCGCGGCCAAGGATTCCGATATTCACCTCGAGGCCGATATCCACGCGCTGGCGAATAATGCCACCGGCTTCCCCGAAGGCGAGTGGATGCCTTACCTGGTCGTCAATTTCGAGATCCAGAAAGTGGGCAGCCAGAACGTGCAGAAGGGTCACCTGATGCCCATGGTCGCCAATGACGGCCCGCACTATGGCGACAACGTCAAGCTGGAAGGCCCGGGCAAGTACAAGCTCAAGTACACGATTCAACCGCCGACCGCCGACAAAATGTCGCATTTCGGCCGCCACGTCGACAAGGAAACCGGCGTGGGTCCGTGGTTCGAGCCGTTCGAGCTCGAGTATGAATTCGTTTACGCCGGCACCGGCAAGAAGGGCGGGTACTGATCGTGCGAGCCTTGTGGGCGTTATTGCTGGCCTTGATGATCTGGATGCCGGCGCATGCGGATGAGCTGCCGACCTTTACGCTCACGTTCAAGCCTGACGGCACTTTCGAGCCGGCCAGGCTTGAAGTGCCGGCTGGCCGCTTCAAGATCGAACTGATCAACGAAAGCAATGAGCCGGTGGAGTTCGAGTCCATCCCGTTGCGCAAGGAAAAGGTGCTGGGTCCGGGCGTGAAGTCCTTCGTGGTCATCACGATTTCCCGGCCGGGCGAGTATCCCTTTTTCGATGATTTCCACCAGGACGTGAAAGGCACGCTGGTGGTCAAGCCCAAGGAGTAATCGGGCCCCTATGGAACAGGTAGCATTCATCGTCTGGCGCGAAAGCGTCGAAGCCCTTCTGGTGGTGGGCATTCTTTACTCATGGCTGCGCGCGACCCCCGAAGGCCGGCGCGGCATGCCCTATCTGTGGGGTGGCGTGGCCGCTGGCCTGGGCCTGGCCCTGATGCTGGCCCTGGTGCTGCTGGGCGTATCCGAGTGGCTTACCGATACCGGGCAGGAGTGGTTCCAGGCGGGGATGTCGCTGCTGGCTTGCGTACTGGTCGTGCAGATGGTCATCTGGATGAAGCGCCACGGCCGCACGCTCAAGCGCGAACTCGAGGGGGGGGCGCGCGAGTCGGTCGCCAACGATAATTGGTGGGGTCTGCTGATCCTGGTTATGATTGCGGTGGCCCGCGAGGGCAGCGAGACCGTCGTGTTCCTGTATGGCACGGTGTCGGCGGCTCAGGCTGATGGCAGCCCCTTCATGCTGGCCCTGGCCGGGCTGGGGGGCTTTCTGATCGCGCTGTTGACGTTCTGGCTGCTGCAATTGGGCGGCAAACTGATTACGTGGCGGCGTTTTTTCCGCATCACGGAAATCCTGCTGCTGCTGTTGGCGGGTTCGCTGCTGGTGGGCGGTCTGGATCATTTGATCTCGCTGGATGTCTTGCCTACCATTGTCGATCCGGTCTGGGACAGCTCCTGGCTGCTCGATGACAGCAGCGGCATCGGGAAAATTCTGGCAGACTTTGCAGGCTACAGGGCCTACCCGGCATTGATTTCCGTACTGCTGTGGCTGGCTTATTGGTTGGTGGTGTGGCTGATGCTGCGCCGCGCCGACACGCAGGCCCAGGCTGCACAAATGACGGCTCGCTCATAAGGTGGCCGACGAGGTTTAGTAATGGCTTCTGCACTCGGGCGGACCACCGCCCGCTTTGCTGGTTTTCTTCGCGATCATGCCCCGCTGCTCCGCAAGCTACAGTGGGGCATCGTTGCGATATACGCCTTTCTTTTGGTGGTCCCGGTTTTTTTGCCTTTGCCGGGCAACACCGCTTCGGTCTTCAATAATCTCACGGTGCTGGCGCAGTTTGCCTTCTGGGGCATCTGGTGGCCGTTCGTGCTGGTGTCCATGCCTCTGATGGGGCGAGCCTGGTGCGGCTGGTTCTGTCCGGAGGGCATGCTCACCGAATGGGCCAGCGAGCGTGGCCAGGGGCATGCCATTCCGAAATGGATGCGCTGGGGCGGCTGGCCGTTCGTGGCTTTCGCCTTGACCACCGTCTATGGCCAGTTGGTCAGCGTCTACCAGTATCCGCTGGCCGTGCTGGCCGTGCTGGGGGGGTCGACCGTGGCGGCCATGATCGTGGGCTATCGCTACGGACGCAGCAAGCGTGTCTGGTGCAAGTATCTCTGTCCGGTCAACGGGGTGTTCAACTTGCTGGCCAAGTTGGCGCCCTGGCACTACAAGGTCGACGAGGAGGCCTGGCGCCATCCTGTCATTCGCATCGAACCGGTCAACTGTGCGCCGCTCGTGCCGTTGCGGCACATGAAGGGCGCGGGCGACTGCCATATGTGCGGCCGGTGCAGCGATTATCGCGGCGCCATCGCCCTGACGCCCCGTTCTCCCGAAGAGGAAATCGTCGATGTCGCCCATGGTGATGGCTGGCAGACGGTACTGATCTGTTTTGGCCTCATGGGCGTGGCCATTGGCGCTTTCCTGTGGAGCGCCAGCCCCTGGTTCGTGACCTTCAAACAATGGGCAGCGACCTGGCTGATCGAGCACGATGTCACCTGGCCCTTGATCGACAACGCGCCCTGGTTCATCTTGACGCATTACCCCGAGGTCAATGACAGCTTCTCCTGGCTCGATGGCTTGGGGATTCTGGTCTTTGTGGGCGGCGCCGTGCTCTGCGTGGGCGGCGCGGCTTTTCTGGGCTTGTGGCTGGCCGATCGCATCAGTTCGCTGGCGCAGCCGCAGAGCCGGCTGGCCGGCGTACACAAACTGGCCCAGTCCCTGATTCCGTCGGCCGGTATCGGCGTCTTCCTGGGCCTGTCGGCCACCACGGTGACGCTGTTACAGCACGAGGGTGTGCGCACCGGTTGGGTGGCGCCCCTGCGCTTCACCCTGCTGACGCTGGCGGTGCTGTGGTCGCTGCGGCTGGCATGGCGCGTATTGGGTCAGCGCCCCGTCGGCCTGGTGCGCCGCGCGCTGTCCTGGCTGCTGGTAGGCGCGGGCTTGGCGCCGTTTTGCCTGGCCTGGTGGCTGTTCTTCGTGGCCTGGTAAAAAAAGGGCGCGGCTGTATCTGTCGCGCGCGCGGATACGAGGGCTATATTGGCGTCTTCTTCCTGAAGACTTCGCCCTTGCCGCGCAACCGCCATGCCCGACTACCGTTATCGTCTCGTCAATGTATTCGCCGAATCGCTCTTCGGCGGCAATCCTTTGTGCGTCTTTGAAGATGCCCGCGGCATGTCGCGGCAGGTGATGCGCGACCTTGCGCTGCAGTTCAACCTGTCGGAGACGACCTTCGTCCTGGAGCGCCCGCAAGCCGGCGTGGCCGAGGTTTGCATCATGACACCCACGCATGAAATGGCTTTTGCCGGGCACCCGTCGCTGGGCACCGCGCATGTCCTGCGCGACCTGGGGCTGGCGATCGCCGACAGCGTGACGCTGGCCGTGCCTGCCGGGCGGGTGCCGGTCATGGCAAAGGGCGATGTCTGGACCTTGGTGGCACCGTCAACCGAGGCCCCCCGCATGCGGGCCGCCGACGCGAGCCGCGCCGGGGTGGCGGCATTTCTGGGTTTGACGGTCGACGACCTGGCCGGCGATCCGGTGTGGATGGATACCGGAATTGAGCAGTGCGTAGTGCCCTTGGTGTCGCCCGACGCCGTCAGGCGAGCCGTCCCGCAAGACTGCCTTAAATGGGGGGAAAGCCGCGACGGGCGTCGTGTGCTTTACGCCTTTGCTTTCGAGCAGGAGCAGCGCGCAGGCCGCCAGGTGGTGTGCGCGCGTTATTTCAGTGCTCGTGGCGCGGGCGTGGTCGAGGATCCGGGCACCGGATCGGCGTGCGCCAATCTCGGCGGCTGGTTGCTGCTGCAGGGCCGGGACATACCGGGTGGCGTCGTGGTGGAGCAGGGGGATCTGGTGCGGCGCGCCTGCCGCCTCTTTCTGGATGTCGATCCGCAATCACAGCAGATACGCGTGGGCGGCCGGGTGCTGACGCTGGGCGAAGGGACGATACATCTGCCCTGAGGCATCGCTGGCGTGATGCGGCCAGCAGGCAAAAAAAACCCGGGCTCTGGCAGAGCCCGGGAAATCCGGCGATCAATCGTGCGACTGATGCGCGGCGCTTACTTGGCCTTGGCGGGGTCAACCTTTACGTTGTTCTTGACTTGCTTGACGCCTTCCACGCCTCGGGTAACGACGGCGGCCTTATCGGCCTGGGCTGCGGTGCCCACGGTGCCGGTCAGGGTGACCACACCGTTGTTGGTTTCGACAGCGACGTCCAGCGCGCTGAGATCCTTGTCGCCGACCAGGGCGGCCTTCACCTTGCCGGTAATGGCCGAGTCGCTGGCATATTCGCCCACCGATTGCTTGGGTTTTTCGTCAGCGGCGTGAGCCAGGGTGGCGAAAGCCGCAGTGGTGCCCAGGGCGATAGCTGCAAACATTTGACGAGTTTTCATAGTCGTTCTCCCAATGGTTATATTGCTCGGGGACGCTCAATTTTTAGCGCCGCGGCTAGTGGCCGCATTTCCGGGTGCTATTTCTTTCTAAGTGTGCCGCTGAGGATGGACAGCAGCGCGAGCACCAGGAAGACAAAGAACAGAATCTTGGCGATACCGGCAGCGCCGGCGGCTATGCCGCCAAAGCCCAGGACCGCAGCGATGATTGCAATGACGAAGAAAACAACCGCGTAGTACAGCATGACGATTCTCCTCGTTGGGTTGACGCTGGCCGCACAGGGCGGTCAGCGCGGGGCAGATCAGCGGTTCTTATCGAAGAAGTCGTTGACTTCCTTCTGGGCTTCCTGCTTGGTCTTGCCGTAGCGCTCCTGGATGAGGCCCGCGAGGCGTTCTGCATTGCCTTCGGTACGGGTGATCTCGTCGTCGGTGAGTTCGCCCCAGGCCGCCTTGGCCTTTCCGGTCAGTTGCTTCCACTTACCAGCAATGATGTCGTTGTTCATCTCGCCTCCTTGCGTTGCTACTGTTAGGGAGATCGCCTGGCCGGGCGATGCTTCCGTGGGTTACCGATCGGCATGGGTCTACCCTAAAAGCCCGGTGGGCAGGCTGTCAAACTTGGCTGTGGGGGAATGTAACAGGCCGGCAAACCCCGTGGGCACAGGGCCTGCCAGGCGGATTTTCAGAGGGAAAAAAGGGGAAAAGCGCCGCACAGGAGCGGGTATTTTCCCCGGGGCAAAATTTATTTTGGCGTTACATTACGGACAGGTTTTGTCCTAATTTGAAGGGGCTATGTAACTTAATAATTCGTCAGAGCATGCGCCGCAAGGTGTCGTCGCGCTTGATGTAGTGGTGCCAGAGCGCGGCCAGGGCATGCAGGCCGATCACGAAATAGAACAGATTGCCGATGAGTTCATGAGACTCTTTGACGAGCGGCCGCCACTCGGGGTTGGGCGCGGCGATGCGGAAACTCCAGTCCAGGCCGATGAGCGTGACGGGCCGGTCGGCCAGGTTCAGCGTCAGCATGCCCAGAAGGGGTTGAGCCAGGATGAAGATGTACAGCGCCAGATGCGCCAGGCGGGCCAGGATGGACAGCAGCAGGGACTCATTCAGATCGATGGGAGGCTCGTTGCGGGCGCGCCAGCCTATGCGGACCAGCGCCGCAGCCAGCACCAGACAGCCGGCCCACTCGTGGATACCAGTCCAGAAAGGCCTCGACGGGTCGCCCTTGGGGCCTCGGATCTCGATGGCGAGGTAGGCCAGCGCGACCAGCACGGCAGTAATCCAATGCAGGGCGACGGCGCCCCGTGTGTAGCGTGGGGCGGCGGTTAACTCGGACATCGACGGAAGCTCCATGCGTAAGGAGCGCATATCGTAGGGGATCTTAGCTGTCTGTTTGCTTGATCCCGAGCCAATTATTGGGCTTTTTGATGAGAATTGTCGGTGGCGCGCAGGTCAGGCGAAGGCTTTGACCTTCGCCTGCCGCCCTCAACGCTTCTCGGCGACGCGTTGAGCGATATGCGCCAGCGCTTCCTCGACCTGATCGACCAGAATCAGGCACAGGTCGCCCGGCGCCAGACGCGCCAGGGCGCGGTCGATGGCAATGAATTCACCCCGGATTTCTTCGATGTGCGAGGCGCGGCGGGCCTGAGTCAGGCCCTGGCGCAGCAGGGCGATGACCTCGCCGTCCTCGCGCCCGCGCTGGCATTGGTCTTCGTAGAGCAGCACGTCGTCGAAGTGGTCGCCCAGAATCTCGGTCTGCTGGCGCAGATCTTCGTCGCGGCGATCGCCCGCGCCGCTGATGACGACGCTGCGCCGCTTGGCGGGCAGTGCGTCGACGGCTTTGACGAGCGCCAGAATGGCGTCCGGGTTGTGTCCATAGTCGGCAATCAGCGTGGCGCCGCCGTAGTCGAACACATTGAAGCGGCCGGGTGCGGTCTGTGCATCGTTGACGAAGGTCTCCAGCGCCTGGCGGATATGCGCCCAGTCCAGGCCCAGGGCCCAGGCCGCGCCCACGCAGGCCATGGCATTCTCGACCTGGAAGGTGATGGTGCCGTCGCGCGTGAGCGGAATGCGGGCCAGGGGGAGGAGGATTTCTTCGCTGCCTTGCGCGGCGACGATATTGCTGCCTTCGCGATACACGACGCGCTTACCCTGGGCGCGGTGCGTGGCCATGAGAGGATGATTGCGATCCTGAGCGAAGTACGTGACTTCGCCCGGGCAGGCGCTGGCCATGTCGGCGACATGCGAGTCGGCGGCGTTGAGCACGGCCATCCCCTTGCTGCGCACATATTGCACGATCACCCGTTTGACGACCGCCAGGTCCTCGACCGTGCTGATATAGCCCAGGCCGAGATGATCGCCCATGCCGATATTAGTCACGATGGCGACGTCACAGCGGTCAAAGGCCAGGCCTTCGCGCAGGATGCCGCCGCGCGCGGTCTCGAACACGGCCGCATCCACGTCGGGGTGCAGCAGGATGCGGCGCGCGCTGCGCGGGCCGCTGCAGTCGCCGGTGTCGATGCGGCGCTTGCCAACATAGACCCCGTCGGAGTTGGTCATGCCGACCCGTTTGCCGGTGCAGGCCAGGATGTGCGCCGACAAGCGCACGGTCGTGGTCTTGCCATTGGTGCCGGCCACGGCGATGACGGGAATGCGGGCATCGTCGCCGTCGCCGAACATCTGGCCAATGATGGCCTCGCCGACCGCGCGGCCCTTGCCGAACGACGGGTTCAAGTGCATGCGCAGGCCCGGCGCGGCATTGACCTCAACGACTCCGCCGTGCTGATCTTCCAGCGGCAGATGGACGGTCTCGGCCACCACGTCCACGCCGCAGATGTCCAGCCCGATCATGCGGGCTGCCGTGACGGCGCGCGCGGCGAGTTCAGGATGCACTTCGTCGGTGACATCGGTCGCCGAGCCGCCCGTGCTGAGGTTGGCGTTGTTGCGCAGTACGACCAGGGTGCCGGCCGGCGGGACGGTCTCAGGGGTATAGCCTTGCTTGCTCAGCACGCCCTGGGCGATGTCGTCCAGCCGGATCTTGGTCAGCGCGGTGGCATGTCCGTCGCCGCGCAAGGGGTCGGTATTGACCTCGGCCACCAGTTCGCGGATGGTGTGAACGCCATCACCCGTGACTTGCGGCGGATCGCGTCGCGAGGCCGCCACCAGCGTATTGCCGACCACCAGAAGGCGGAAATCGTGGCCGGGGATGTAGCGCTCGACGATGACTTCGGAGCTGATCTGCGCGGCGGCCTCGAAGGCGGCCAGGACGCGCTCGCGTGTTTCGATGTTGACCGCCACGCCGCGTCCCTGGCTGCCGTCGCGCGGCTTGACGACGACCGGGCCGCCCAATTCCTGGGCCGCTTCCCAGGCGGCATCGGCGTCTTCGACCGAGCGGCCCAGCGGCACGGGTACACCGGCGGCGTCCAGCAGCATTTTGGTCAGGTCTTTGTCCTGCGCGATGGACTCAGCGATCGCGCTGGTCCGGTCGGTTTCGGCCGCCTGAATACGGCGTTGCCGGCTGCCCCAGCCGAATTGCACCATGCTGCCCTGGGTCAGCCGGTGAAACGGGATGCCGCGTGCGGTGGCCGCGTTGACGATGGAGCCGGTGGACGGGCCAAGGCGCACGTCTTCGTCGAGCTCGCGCAGGCGGGCAAGCGCCTGGGGCAGGTCAAAGGGCTGGTCCTGGCGGGCAGCCTCGAGCAGCGCCTGGGCCAGCTCCATGGCCAGCCGGCCGACTTCTTCTTCGCTGTATTCGACCACGACCTGAAACACACCCGGTTCGATGGTCGGCGAGGTGCGGCCAAAAGTCACGGGGCAGCCGGCATGGGCCTGCATGGCCAGGGCGCAGGCTTGCAGCACATGCGCCAGCGACACGGCGCCGCTGTGGCCCTCAGGGCGCAAGAGCCCTATCTGGGGAAAGCGCGCGCGCAGCCGTGCCTCGAAATCAGGCATGTCATCGAGAGAGCATTCATTGTCGGCGCAGGCCGCAATGGCTTCTATGGCGGTATTACGGCTCCAGAGATTGGGGCCTCGCAGAGCGCGGATTCGGGAGACTTCCATGGCAGGCTTTCCTGTCGTCGAAGCGCGCCGCCGGGAGGCGGCGCCTATAGAGTGTTTGTCGGTCGTTGTTATTGTTGAATCCAGCGGCGCACCAGGTCGATGGTGGGGCCGGAGAAGGCTTCATCGGATTGCAGCAGGATGAAGTCATCGCTGGCCAGCCCATCGAGCACGTGCTCGATGGCGCGCGCGTGATCGGGTTCGTCCACGATCTGTACCGCACGTCCGCAGTCCTGCAGGCCCTGGCGCAGCAGCGCTCGCGCCTGACCGGCCGGACGACGGCTTTTTACGGTGGTGTCGTCATAGAGCACCACGAGGTCGAAAAGTTGCCCCAAAAGGCGGCCTTGCTCGAGCAGGTCGGCGTCGCGGCGGTCGGCGCCCGCCGAGTAGACGGCTACCCGGCGCTTGGCGGGAAAGCGTTGCACAGCCGCGGCCAGCGCGCGCAGCCCCGAGGCGTTGTGCACATCATCGACCACGACGGTGACGGCGTCGCGCTCGAACACCGTGAACTGCCAGGGGGCGTCGGCCTGATCGATGTCGAAGGTTTCAATGCCGGCGCGAATCAGCTCGACCGCGATATCCAGGGCCCAGGCCGCGGCCACGGCCGCCAGCACGTTCTCGGTCTGGAAGTCCACGCGCGCGCCATGCGTGAGCGGCACCGCGGCGATAGCGGCGAGTCTTTCTTCTTGCGTGCCGCGAGCCAGCACGATCTGGCCTTCGCGGATGAACACCGCACGCTTGCCTTCGGCGCGGTGTTGCACCAAGGCGGGAAGTTGCGGGTCGATGCCGAAGAACAGCACCTCGCCATCGCAGAGTTCGGCCATTTCCACCACGCGCGGATCGCGTGCATTGAGCACGGCAGCGCCCGAGGGCAGAACGACGTCGACCTGGGTGCGAAACACCGTGAACAGACGCTCGGTCTCGTTGATGTCGAAGTCGCCCAGATGGTCGCCCTCGTCGATGTTGGTCACCACGCCGACCTGGCAGCGGTCATAGGCCAGGCCCTGACCCAGAATGACGGCGCTGTCGTTCTCGATGACCGCGGCTTCGACATTGCGGTTCATGAGGACGCGGCGGCCCGCCGCCCAGTTGGCGCAATCGCCTTTCTGCACCAGGCGTTTGTTCAGGTAGAGGCCCTCGCTGCAGGCCAGGCCGGTCTGTTTGCCCGACAGGTGCAGCAAACGGCTGATCAGGCGCGCCACTACGGTCTTGCCGTTGGTGCCCGTCACGCCCACGATGGGAATGCGGCCATCTTCGCCTTCGGGGAAGAGATGGTCGACGATGGCGCGGCCGACCGGGCGCGGGGCGCCGTCGGCGGGTTTCAGGTGCATCAGCAGGCCAGGGCCGGCATTGACTTCGACGATGGCCCCGCGCTGTTCTTCGAGCGGACGCGAAATGTCTTCGGCGACCAGGTCCACGCCGGCGACATCCAGGCCGACCGCGCGGGCCGCGAGGGCCACGAGCTCGGCGGTGTCGGGGTGGACTCGGTCGGTGACATCGAAGGCCACGTTGCCGCTGCGCTGGATCAAGACGCGCCGGCCGGCAGCCGGCACGCTGTCGGCGCTAAGGCCCTGGCGGGCGATTTCGAGCCGGGCCGCGGAATCCAGCCGCACCGGATTGAGCGGGTGGTCCTCGGTGCGCCCGCGACGCGGGTCGGTATTGATCTGGCTGTCGATCAGGTCTTGGACCGTGGAGCTGCCGTCACCGGTGATCCAGGCGGGCTCGCCGGCGGCCGCGGCCACCAGGCGGTCTCCGACCACCAGCAAGCGGTGCTCATTGCCGGGCACGAAGCGCTCGACGATGACGCCGCTGCCTTCATCCACCGCCACCGCATAGGCCGATTCGACCTCCTCGCGGCTGGACAGATTGGTGAACACCCCGCGGCCATGATTGCCGTCATAGGGTTTGACGACCACGGGCAGGCCGATGCTTTCGGCGGCTTGCCAGGCCTGTTCGACGCTGTCGACCAATTGGCCCTCGGGCACGGGCACGCCGCAGGTCTGCAGCACGCTCTTGGTCAGGTCTTTGTCGCGCGAGATGCCTTCGGCGATGGCGCTGGTGCGGTCGGTTTCGGCCGTCCAGATGCGGCGCTGGCGCGCGCCGTAGCCGAATTGCACCAGGTTGCCTTCGAACAGGCGCGTGTAGGCGATGTCGCGATCATCGGCGGCATCCACGATGCAGGCCGTGCTGGGCCCCAGGCAGTGACGGTCCACCAGACGGCGCAGATCCGATACGGCCTGCTCGACATCAAACGGACGGTCTTCGATGGCGGCCATGACCAGGTCGCGGGCCGTGGACAGCGCGGCGCGGGTCACCACCTCGTGCCAGGCGCGCACGACGACTTTGTACACACCCACCGTGGATGTTTCGCGCGCTTTGCCGAAGCCGCCGGGCAGTCCGGCCAGGTTTTGCAGCTCCAGCGTGACATGTTCCAGGATGTGCGCCGGCCAGGTGCCTTCGCGCAGGCGCTGCAGAAAACCGCCGCGCACGCCCGGGCTGCAACGGTGTTCGATCAGCGTGGGCAGCCAGGCGGTCAGGCGTTCATAAAAGCCCGGAATGACATTGGAGGGGCACTCTTCCAGCGCGCCGATGTCGACCCACGCCTCGAGCACGGGACGATACGTCCAAATGTTCGGGCCGCGCAAAGCCACGACATCGAGAAATTCAATGTCCTTCTTTTTCATGATTCGTTCTTTGGTTATGGCGCTTGGCTCGCGCAGGGAATCCGGGTCGCGAGTCGGTCCGGAGGGCGCACGGAGAAAATGAAGTGCCAAGCGGGATTATGCGGGGGTATTTCCTACGGTGGAAAATATGAAAACCGGCTGCTACTATACGCCGCCTTTTCGGCCATATAAACTCGCGTTGTTGTAAGGAACGGACAGGTTTTCCGCCCTTGGTGGGGCAGGATGCCGCCAAGGCGGGTCGAAGCTTGGCTCGAAACGCGTTCTGATGAAAAAACACGATCCTAATTCCGGCGCTCTGGGGCGCGAGTTACCTGCGAAATGGCAAGCCGATGTCGACGCTGAGTTGCACGCCGGCGAGACGCTGCTGGGCTGGCTTGAGACCGATCTTGACGCACGTCTGTGCTTTCGTCCAGGCCTGGTACTGGTAACAGACAGCCGCTTGCTGGCCCGCGCACCCGAAGACGGTCAGTGGCGCGCCTATCCGTTCGCCCCTGGCCAGCACCTCAGCCTGCAGGACCACGCTGGCGCCGTCTGTCTGGAGCTGGATGACGGCCATGAACGGCTCGGCCAGTGGCGGTTTACCCTGGGCCGTAACCCGGCCGCGCTGAAGCTGCTGACGGCTTTCGAGGGCCAGCAGGCCTTGCGGCTGTCGCAGACCGTGGCGCCAATCCAACAGGAAGCCGTCTGCCCGACCTGCCAGAATCCCATTCCCCAAGGTCAGGACGACTGTCCCACGTGTGACGAGGAGGCGCAACCCTCTTCGACCTGGGCCTTGCTGCGGCTTTGGCGCTTCGCCCATCCCTATCGCTTCCCGCTGATCAGCGGCTTCATCCTGACGCTGTTGGCCACCGCCGCCACGCTGGTGCCGCCTTACCTCACCATGCCTCTGATGGATGAGGTGCTGATTCCGTTCCAGAACGGGGAAGTCATCGATTACAACAAGGTGCGGCTCTATTTGGGCGGGCTGTTGGCATCTGCGCTGGTCGCCTGGGCCCTAGGATGGGCGCGCACCTATATTCTGGCCTGGGTGAGCGAGCGCATCGGGGCCGACTTGCGCACCACGACCTACGCGCATCTGCAGACCCTGTCGCTGGAGTATTTCGGCGGCAAGCGTACCGGAGACCTGATGGCGCGCATCGGCAGCGAGAGCGACCGCATCTGCGTCTTCATGTCCTTGCATCTGCTGGACTTCGCCACCGATGTGCTCATGATCACCATGACCGCGGTGATTCTGTTCACGATCAATCCCTGGCTGGCGCTCGTCACCTTGCTGCCGCTGCCCTTCATCATGTGGATGATCCACGTGGTGCGGGATCGTCTGCGCCATGGCTTCGAGAAGGTGGACCGCATCTGGGGCGAGATCACCAATGTCCTGGCCGATACGATTCCGGGCATTCGCGTGGTCAAGGCCTTTGCGCAGGAAAAGCGCGAGGTGCAGCGTTTTCGCGAGGCGAACAACCGCAATCTGGAGGTCAACGACCGGGTCAACACCGTGTGGTCGCTGTTCTCGCCCACGGTCACGCTGCTGACCGAAATCGGCTTGCTGATTGTGTGGATCTTCGGCATCTGGCAGGTCTCGCAGAAGCAGATTACCGTCGGCGTGCTGGCGGCGTTTCTGGCTTACATCGGGCGCTTCTATACCCGTCTGGATTCCATGAGCCGCATCGTGTCGGTCACGCAAAAGGCGGCCGCCGGCGCCAAGCGCATTTTCGATATTCTCGATCACGTCTCCAGCGTACCGGAGCCGCAGAAACCGGTGACTTTGCCCCCGGTGCAAGGGCGCATCGAGTTGCGCGATGTGGGCTTCCGGTATGGCAACCGTTCGGTCATCCGGGGCATGAACCTGGCTATCGCGCCCGGAGAAATGATAGGTCTGGTGGGCCACAGCGGGTCGGGCAAGAGCACGCTGATCAATTTGATCTGCCGCTTCTACGATGTCTCCGAGGGAGCCATTCTGGTCGATGGCCTGGATATCCGGTCGCTGCGTGTCGCCGATTACCGCGGCAACATCGGGCTGGTGCTGCAAGAGCCTTTTCTGTTTTTCGGCACCATTGCCGAGAACATCGCTTACGGCAAACCCGAGGCCACCCGTGAAGAGATCATCGCGGCGGCGCGAGCCGCGCACGCTCACGAGTTCATCTTGCGGCTGCCGCACGGTTATGACTCGTTGGTGGGCGAGCGCGGGCAGGCCTTGTCCGGCGGTGAGCGCCAGCGCATCTCCATCGCCCGCGCCTTGCTGATCGACCCGCGTATCCTCATCCTCGATGAGGCGACCTCGTCGGTGGACACCACCACCGAGAAAGAAATCCAGAAGGCGCTGGACAATCTGGTACGCGGGCGCACCACACTGGCCATCGCGCACCGCCTGAGCACGTTGCGGCGCGCCAACCGGCTGGTCGTGCTGGACCGGGGCCGCATTGTCGAAGAGGGCACGCATGAGGTCCTGATGGCGGCCGAGGGGGCTTACTACAAGCTCTACCAGGCGCAGGCCCGCAACAATGAAAACGAGGGCGGCGATGGCGACATCGCCGAGGTGGCATGACGGGGCGCGGCAAGGCGATGGAGTTTCAGTTGCGGCGCAATGAGATGGGCAAGCTGGTGCTCACGCTCAATGGCCAGACGCACGACGGCGTGATGCCGGTGCGGGCTTTCCCCATCAGCGCGCCGGCGGGCGGCTTGTCTCTGGTGACCCACGATGGGCGCGAGGTGCTGTGGCTGGACAGCCTCGACAGCGCGCCAGCGGCTGCGCGCGCCTTGATCGAGGAGGATCTGGCCGGGCGCGAGTTCATGCCCGAGATCCGGCGCATCGCCTCGGTGTCCACCTATGCCACGCCGTCGACCTGGCAAGTCGAGACGGATCGTGGTGACACGCAGTTCGTGCTGCGCGGCGAGGAAGACATCCGTCGCCTGGCCGGTCAGACGCTGCTGATCTCCGACAGCCACGGCATCCATTATCTGATCCGCGACGCCTTGGCGCTGGACCGCCACAGCCGCAAGATACTCGACCGCTTTCTCTAGTCGCCCCGGCGCAGCGGCGTATGCCGCGCCAGTTCATCCAGATATTCATTCACGGCCGTGGTTTCGCGGCCCAGAAAGTCGTCGATTGCCGCGGCAAACCTCGGGTCGGCGATCCAATGCGCCGATTGCGTGGGGACGGGCATGAGGCCGCGGGCCATCTTGTGTTCGCCCTGCGCGCCGCCTTCAAAGCGGCTCAAGCCCTGCCTGATGCAGTATTCGATGGCCTGCATATAGCAGGTCTCGAAGTGCAGGCCGGGCAGGAACTGCATCGTGCCCCAGTAGCGTCCGTATAAGGCATCCCCGCCGCGCAGGTTCAGGGCGCAGGCAAGGGGCTGTCCTTGCCGGTGCGCCAGCACGAGCACCAGGCTGTCGGACTGCTCGGCCAGCAGGCGTTCGAAGAACGCCGCCGTCAAGTAGGGCGGGTTGCCATGCTCGAGATAGGTGCGTTCATAGCAGGCATAGAAAAAAGCCAGTTCCGCCGTGCCGATCTGCCGCCCGCTCAGATGCTGGAAACTCACCCCCTGGGCATGGACTTTCTTTCTGTCCTGACGCAGTTTTTTGCGCTTGTCATGGTTAAAACCCGCCAGAAATGAATCGAAGTCCGCATGCCCTGCATTGCGCCAATGGAATTGCACGCCCTCGCGTACCAGACAGCCCGCCTGGCGCAGGGCGGCGATGTCATCGGGCGGCGCGAACAGCACATGCAGGGAGGACAGCTTCAACGTCGAGGCCAGGTCGACCAGTCCTTGCGCGAGTAGGCGCCGGGCCGGGGCATCGACGGCGAGCAGGCGCGGCCCGGGCACCGGTGTGAAGGGCACGGCAGCCAGCAACTTTGGGTAGTAGCGCAAGCCATGGCGTTCGTAGGCGTCTGCCCAGGCGTGGTCAAAGACGTATTCGCCCCGGGAGTGGGTTTTGAGATAGAGCGGCACCGCACCGGCCAACTGTCCGGCGTGGTGCAGGGTCAGGAAAAACGGCGTCCAGCCGCTGCGCGGGCTGGCGCAACCCGTTTCGTGCAGCGCCGAAAAATAGGCGTGCGACAGCGTGGGGTGCTCGCCTGCCAGCCTGTCCCATTGACGGGGATCGAGACTGGCCAGGGGGGTGTCGACTTGCAGGCGGTAAGCGTCATCCATGCCGCAATGATAAAGTCCCGGCGAGATGCGCGAAGCGCGACAACAGGAACACGATGCAGGAACAGGGCAACAGCCTCAGAGCGCGGGCCTTGGCGGCCCTGGCCGCCCGGTCCTGGCAGGACAAGCTGGCCGCGGTGGCGGCGCTGGATGCGACGGCAGGCGTCGGCGCGGATGCCCCCCTGGCAGCCGCGCCCGGCCTGCCGGGTCGTCCGGAACGCCCCGAGCTGGTGCCGCCCGGCCAGGTCCGTCAGCGATCGGTGCAAACGGCGGCGGGGCGCGCGGCGCTGCTGCACGCGCTGGCGCATATTGAATTCAACGCGATCAATCTCGCGCTGGATGCGATCTGGCGCTTCCCCGGTTTGCCGGATCGCTTCTATCTGGACTGGCTGAGCGTGGCGCGCGAAGAGGCCTATCACTTCGACATGCTCAACCGCCATCTGGGCAGTCTGGGGCATGGCTATGGCGACTTTCCGGCGCACAATGGGCTGTGGGAGATGGCCGAGAGGACGCGCGGCGATCTGCTGGCGCGCCTGGCGCTGGTGCCCCGGACGCTGGAAGCGCGCGGCCTGGATGCGTCGCCGCTGATCCGCGACAAGTTGGCGCAGGCGGGTGACGCTGAGGGCGCGCGGATCCTGGAGATCATCCTGCGCGACGAAATCGGGCATGTGGCGATTGGCAACCACTGGTATCGGCATTTCTGCGCCTTGCAGGGCCGTGAGCCCCTGGGCGCCTATGCCGAACTGGCCGAGCAATACGGCGCGCCCCGGCAGCGCGGCCCGTTTAATGTGCCGGCGCGCCGCGCCGCGGGTTTCGATGACGCCGAGATCGAAGTCCTGCAGCGGCAGGCCCAGGCGTAGCCGCGCAGGACCTGGCGCGTTTAGAATGCCCGCATGAAGACGTTTCCGATTCTGCTTGCCGCGGCCTTGCTGGCCGCCGGCCCTGCCCACGCCGAGACCACCGCCGAAGATCTGGCTGCCTACCGGCAATGCCTGACCGAGTTGCGCGCCAAGGCGCCGCAAGCCGGCGTGAGTGTCGCCAGCTATGACCGCTATACCCAGGACCTGACGCCGGATATGGATGTCATCGGCTTGCTCGATGCCCAGCCCGAATTCAAAACCCCCATATGGGATTACATGGCCGGGCTGGTCGACGCCCAACGCGTTGACGACGGCCGCCAGGGGCTGGAGCAATGGGGCCAGGTGCTCGCGCGCGCGCAGAAGGAATTTGGCGTTGACCCGGCCACGGTGGTGGCCGTGTGGGGCGTCGAAAGCAATTTCGGCAAAAATCTGGGGGGGCGGCCCTTGCTGACCTCCTTGTCCACCTTGAGTTGCTTTGGCCGCCGGCAAAGTTATTTCCGGGGTGAGTTCCTGGCCACGTTGCGCATCGTGCAGGACGAGCACGTCAACCTGGACCGCCTCAAGGGCTCATGGGCCGGCGCCTTTGGCCAGACGCAATTCATGCCGTCGACCTATCTGCGGCTGGCGGTGGACTTCGATGGCGATGGCCGCCGCGATCTCATCGATAGCGTGCCCGACGCGCTGGGCTCGACGGCCAATTTCCTCAAACGTGCCGGCTGGAATAGCGCTTTGCCCTGGGGGTTCGAAGTCAGCTTGCCGCAGGACATGGACACCTCGGCGGCGGGAAGGCGCAATAAACAGCCCATGTCGGCCTGGGCGGCGCGCGGCATCAAGCGTGTCGATGGTCAACCGTTGCCGGCCGGCGATACGCCCGTCGGCCTGCTGCTGCCGGCCGGGCCTCAGGGGCCGGCTTTTCTGGTGACGCGCAATTTCGATGCGCTGTATTCCTATAACGCCGCCGAGAGCTATGCCTTGGCCATCGCGCATCTGTCGGATCGGCTGCGGGGCGGCATGCCCTTTGCACGCGCCTGGCCCACGGATGATCCCGGGCTGTCGCGCGCCGAGCGCAAAGAGATCCAGGAGTTGCTGGTTGCGCGAGGCTATGACATCGGAACGCCCGACGGCGTCATTGGCACCCGCACGCGCCAGGCGCTGCAGACGGTGCAGCGCGAACTGGGCTTGCCGGACGACGGCCGTGCGGGCCAGAAGACCTTGAAGGCCTTGCGCGCGCAGCGCTGAGCGCCTGCCGCCGGGCCGCCGCGGCGGCCTTGCGTCTATACTGGCCATCCCCGACAGCCCGAAGGAGTGCGTGATGAGTCTTCTGGACACGTTGTCATCGATGGCCGGTGGCGATAGCAACCGTGGTGCCGCGGCCTCGCTGGTGCCCGCGCTGATAGAACTGGTGGGTAAATATCCCGGAGGCCTGAGCGCGCTGCTGCAACAGTTGCAGCAAGGCGGCTTCGGGGCCATCGTGGCCTCTTGGCTGGGGTCCGGGCCAAATGAGCCGGTCTCGCCCGAGCAGCTCGGCTCGGCTTTGGATCCCGGCGTGGTCAATGGTCTGGCCGAGCGTACCGGGCAGGATCGCGCAGCGGTGCTCGAGGGCTTGAGCTTTATTCTGCCCAAGGTGGTGGATCAGGCTTCACCCCAAGGTGAGGTTCAGCCCGAGCAGGGGCTGGATGCCAGCAAGCTGCTGGGCTCGCTGGCCAGCCTGCTGGGCGGGCGCGGCCAGGCCGGATAGCTCAGGCACGCCGCCGCACGCGGGCCGTCGTGGCGGCGGCCGGCGAGCCCGGTTCGCCGCGCCGCGAATTCTTTGCGCGGACCAGTACTTGCGGCCAATAGCCGGGCACCAGGGATTCGACGACACTGCTGCCGGTAGAATCGCGGCGATCTCACGCCCCTTCGTCGAAATAATCCGACATCCTCGCCCGCGGGACGCGTGCGGCGCCGATGACGGGCGGAGTTTTTCCCGTACCCGCTATCCGGGCGGCTATGATCCTAACCCTTGCGGACTTGCGACTTAGATCTTTGTTCTGATGCGTCGACTCGATTTACGCCGCCTGATCCTGGGGCTGAGCATACTGTCCCTGCTGCTGGCCATGGCCGGCGCGCTGTATGCCAGCACCGTGGTACAGCGGGAAATCCTTCTGGGCAGTTCGTTGGAGGACAATCGTGCCTTCGCGCAAAAGCTGGCGCGCAGCGCCGATATCTTTCTGCGCGAGAGTTTGAGCGAGCTGGCGTACTCGGCCCGGCTGATCGGCAGCGAGGGCGGCACCCAGCCCAGCGTGCAGCGTGAGATCGAACGCCTCAAGAATCAGAGCGGCAGCTTCAACGCCACTGCCTTCGTCAATGCCGACGGCGTGATCACCGGCATCACGCCATCAGAGCCTGGCGTGGCCGGCCGTCAGGTCAGCACCAATGCCATGGAGCAGGCGCTCAACAGCCGCCTGCCGCGCATCAGCGACCCCTTTCTGTCGCCGGGCGGGCGCTGGATCGTCGCCATCTCCCAGCCCGTGTTTCTGCCCGATGGCCGTTTCGGCGGCTTCATCATGGGACTGCTGTATCTGCACGAACGCAATGCCCTGGGCGAAATATTGGGCGAGCAAACACATCGCAACGGCGCCTACCAGTATGTGGTGGATCAGCGCGGCGTTCTGCTGTTTCACCCCAATCTGCGCCGGGTGGGGCAGATCGTCGAGCAGAACGCCGCCGTGCATGATTTGATGAGCGGCCTGGAAGGCGCCCAGCGGCTGGTCAATACGGAGGGCATCGATATGCTCAGCGGCTACGCCTTGCTGCGCGAAACCGGCTGGGGCGTGGTGGCCCAACGACCGACGGAGGCCGTACTCTCGCGCACGCGGCTGCTGCTGCTGCGGACCATCCAGACCTCACTGCCCTGGTTGTGCCTGTCGCTCTTGTGTGTGTGGTGGCTGGCCAACCGTATTGCGCGCCCCTTGGCGCAACTGGCCGGCGCGGCGGCCGATCTGGATAAGCCTCGTGCGGCCGACAGGCTGGCGGGGGTCGGCGCCTGGTATCGCGAAGCCGAGCAGTTGAAAACGGCCTTGGCCGCCGTCAGCCGCAAGATAGGCACGAAGTTCAATCAGTTACGGCAGGATAGCCTGACCGACGCGCTCACGGGCTTGCTCAATCGGCGGGGTCTGGATGAAATCCTGCAAAGCGAGCCGCGTTATGGACGCGCGATGGCGATTCTGGCCGTGGACATCGATCATTTCAAATCCATCAATGACGGCCTGGGTCATGCTGCAGGAGATGCGGTGATCCGGGGTATTGCCGCATTGCTGCGCAGCCGCGCGCGCGCCAGCGATGTGCTGGGCCGGCTGGGCGGAGAGGAGTTCGTGGTGATTCTGCCCAACACCGACCGGCCGCAGGCACTGCTGGCCGCCGAGCGCATCCGCGCCGCCGTGGAGACGTTTCAGGCGGTGCCAGGCGGCGCGTGTACGGTCTCGGTGGGGGTGGCGGTCTATCCGCATGAAGGGGCCTCCCTGACCGAAGTGTTGGGACGGGCAGACGAGGCGCTCTACGAGGCCAAGCGTGGCGGACGCAACCGCGTGTGCGATGCCGCCAGCATGGACAGTGCTTGAGCGGGCTGACCGATGAGGCCGTCAGTGTTGCGCGGTCTGCAGCCAGGGCAGGGGGCAGGGGCTGACGACAAAGCACTGACCGGCGTTGTCCTGTTTCCAGACAAAGCCGGCTGCCATGCGGCCAGCCATGGGCAGCATCAGAACATGCGGTTCCCCGCGGAAGTCGCCTTCCCAGCCGGCCGCTTCGGCCGCGGCTTGCGCCTCATTGAAGGCGGCGCGCCACGCATCGCGCGTGAACCCTTCATCCACGCTATCCTCGGACAAGGCCATCGCCTCGGCCACGGTAAGAAGAAAGTCCCAGCCCGTATCGATGGGGGGGATGCAATAGACATGCCAGTTCATACGTCGCCGTGCTCCTTGTTTGGAGCAGTGTAGCCAAGGCGGCCAAGGTTTGTTCAAGCCCATTGAGGACGGCGGCACCGCCAGCCTGATGGCTCATGCGGCGAATCGCGCTGTCGTTGCGGCGCATCACGACGAGGGAATTATCATGACTTTCCGCACTGCCTTGATCACCGGCTCCTCACGCGGCATCGGCGCGGCCATTGCCAGCCGGCTCGCCCGGGATGGCTACGCCGTCGCCATCAATTACGCTACGCGCGGCGACGATGCACAGGCGCTGGCCGATCAGTTGCGCGCCCAGGGCGGCCCGGTGTTGGCCCTGCAAGGCGATGTGGCCGATGCGGCCAGCGCGGCCGCGCTCTTCGATCGCGTGCAGGCCGAGTGGGGCGGCCTGGACGTGCTGGTCAACAATGCGGGCGTACTGCAGACCGTACCCCTGGCTGACGCCAGCGACGCCGAGTTTGACCAAATGATGAACATCAACGTGCGTGGCGTGTTCAATATGCTCAGGCTCGCGGCGCAGCGTCTGCGCGCGGGGGGCGCCATCGTCAATGTCTCCAGCACGCTGGTGGCGACCAATCTGCCGGGCTATGGCGTCTATGTTGCCAGCAAGGCCGCGGTCGAAGGCTTTACGCGCGTGCTGGCCAAGGAGCTGCGTGGCCGGGATATTACCGTCAACGCCGTGGCGCCGGGCCCGGTGGCCACGGATCTTTTCCTGTCGGGCAAGTCGGCCGAGCAAATCGCCGGCTTTGCGAAAGCCGCCCCGCTCGAACGCCTGGGCGAGCCCGCCGACATCGCCAACGTGGTGGCGTTTCTGGCCGGCCCGGATGGCCGCTGGGTGCACGGGCAAGTACTGCGCGCCAATGGCGGTCTGGCCTGAAGCCCCCCCGGCGGCCTTGGGCCGGCAAGCGTTAAAGTGACACTTTGTCCAGGCCGGCGGGGGGCGGTTTCCCATTATGTTTGAATCGCTGCATGCGCTCTACACCTCGCTGGCGGCCAAATTGCCGGGCCTGGGGCCGTGGCTGGCGCCGCTGGCCTTCGCGCTCGCCTTCGTGAAATCCCTGCCTCTGGTGGCATTGTTCATCCCGGGCACGGCGCTGTTGCTATCCATCGGCGCGGCGATCCGCCTGAGTGAGGCGGGTTTTGTGGAGGTCTGGCTGGCCATCGCCCTGGGCGCCGCATTGGGCGATTGGGTGTCGTTCGCCGTGGGCGGTTGGGCGGGGCCGCGCGTCATGCATTGGCAGTGGGTCCGGCGGCGCCAGCAATTGGTGCTGCGGGCCGCGGCTTTCGTGCAGCGCTGGGGTGTCTTGAGTATCCTGCTGTGCCGGTTCTTCGGTCCCCTGAGAGCCACGGTGCCGATGGCCGCAGGTGTTTTCGGTATGCGTGCAGCCTGGTTTCAGGCCGCCAACTGGGTGTCGGCGCCGATTTGGGCCGCGGCGCTGCTGGCGCCGGGCTGGCTGGGCAGCCAATGGCTGCAATGAGGGGCGGCGCCGGGCAGCGCTTGTCCCGGCCCGGTCGCCACCCCGGGCGGGTTTACACCCCGACCACGGAGACCGCCTTGGTCACCAGATAGGCTTCCAGGGCCTCGGGCCCGCCTTCCGAGCCATAACCGGAATCCTTCACGCCGCCGAAGGGCAGTTCGGCCGAAGGCGTGGCTGGCTGGTTGACCCAGAGCATCCCCACTTCGAGCCGGCGCGAGAGCTCGTGCACGGTTTTGATGGAGCGCGTAAAGCCATATGCGGCGAGCCCGAAGGGCAGGCGGTTGGCCTCGGCGATGGCGTCATCCAGGTTGTCGAAACCTCGGATCGCGGCGATGGGCCCGAAAGGCTCCTCATTGAAGATGTCGGCTTCCAGCGGTACGTCCGCCAGGATGGTCGGCGCAAAAAAGTTGCCTGCGCCTCCCACGCGCGCGCCGCCCGTCGCAATGCGCGCGCCTTTCTCACTGGCGTTCTTGACGATCTTGTCCATCGCCGTCAGGCGGCGCTCGTTGGCCAAGGGGCCGAGCGTGGTCCCTTCGGCCAAGCCGTCGCCCAGCTTGAGCTTCTCGGCATGCGCCACCATGGCGCGTTCGAACTCGGCCTTGATGCTGTTGTGCACCAGAAAACGCGTGGGCGAAATGCAGACCTGGCCCGCGTTGCGGAACTTGGCGCCGCCCGACGCCTTGACCGCGAGCGCGACATCGGCGTCCTCGGCCACGATCACCGGGGCGTGGCCGCCAAGCTCCATGGTCACGCGCTTCATGTGGCGGCCCGCCAGGGCAGCGAGCTCTTTACCCACCGGCGTGGAGCCGGTGAAGGTCACTTTGCGGATCACCGGATGAGGGATGAGGTAGCTGGAGATTTCGGCCGGCGAACCGAACACCAGGCCCAACACGCCTTTGGGGATGCCGGCATCGACAAAGCAGTTGAGCAGGGCGGCCGGGGATGCCGGCGTCTCCTCAGGCGCTTTGACCAGGAATGAGCAGCCCGAGGCCAGCGCCGCGCCGAGCTTGCGCACCACCTGGTTGACGGGGAAATTCCAGGGAGTGAAGGCCGCGACCGGACCCACGGGCTCTTTGATGACGAGCTGCTGGGCTGCGACGTTGCGCGACGGCACGATGCGGCCATAGACGCGCAGCGCTTCATTGCCGAACCAGTCGATGATCTCCGCGGCTGCGAGCACTTCGCCGCGCGCTTCGACGAGCGGCTTGCCCTGTTCACGCGTGAGCAGGCGGGCCACGGCATCGGCGCGCTCACGCAACAGCGCGGCGGCTTTGCGCATGATGGCGCAACGCTCGTGGGCGGACATATCGCGCCAGGTTTCAAAGCCGCGTTGCGCGGCGGCCAGCGCGAGGTCCAGGTCCTGGCGGCTGGCGCTGGCGACCTGACCGATCTTCTGGCCGCTAGCCGGGTTGACTACGTCGATGCGCGCGCCGCCTTGGGCCTCGCGCCATTCGTTATCGATCAGTAGCAAAGTATCGGGATAGTCGCTCATCAGTATTCCGTGGTTGCAAGAAAGGTGGGATGCTCTCGGGGTGAGCATCATGTGGGACGCGTTATTCTCCAGGCGCGCATCCTGCGGTGCAAGGTCGAACGCGAAATCCCCAGCGCCTGCGCCGTGGCGCTGACATTCCAATCGCTGCGAGTCAGCGCGGCAAGCACGGCTTCCGGGTTCGCGGGATCGGCGGGCGCGCAGGCGGCGTGCGGCACCGCAGTGTTGAGCGGCGCGGGCAGGCAGTCCAGCCCTAGCTCCTGGCCGTCACACAGCGCCAGGGCGTAACGCGCCACGTGCAGCAGCTCGCGGAAATTGCCGGGCCAATGATAGCGGCTCAGCGCCAGCCGCGCGGCGGCCGACAGGCTGGGCGCATCCATGCCGGCCTGGCCGGCGGCGCTGGTGATGGCCTGCGCTATCAATTCGTCCAGATCCGCGCGATCCCGCAGGGCACTGAGACTGAGCGCCGCTCCCTGGATGCGGAAATGCAGATCGGCGCGAAAGCGCTGCATTTGCACCATCTGCGCAATGTCTCTGAAGCTGGCTGCGATCAAACCGAAGTCCACCCGGACGGGTTCGGTCGCGCCCACTGGCACGAACTCTTTCTCCGACAACACCTGCAGAAAACGGCTTTGCAGCGCAAGCGGCATGTCGCCGATCTCATCCAGGAACAAGGTGCCGCCGTCAGCCTGCAGCAAGCGCCCACGGGCGCCGTGCTTGGCTGCGCCGGTGAACGCGCCCGGCCGGTAGCCGAAGAGTTCGCTTTCTATCAGTTCGGCGGGAATCGCCGCGCAATTGATCGCCACAAATTGCCCGCCGCGGCGGGGGCCGGCATCGTGCAGGGCGCGCGCGAGCCGGGTCTTGCCCGTGCCGCTTTCGCCTTGCAGCAGGATGGGCAGGCCGCGCTCGTATAAACGGCGGGCGATGCGCAACTGTTCGCCCGTATGCGGATCCGAGCCGGCCAGGGCCTGCAGCGCGCGATCCTCCTGTGCGGCATCAGCCTGGCGAACACGCGCACGTGGCATGAGCGGGGCGGCGCGCACCGCGTGCGAGGAGGTCGAGGCGAGTTGGACATTGAGCGGCAGGCCCGTCAACGGCTCGATGACCGGACGCGGGCCGCGCAGCGACCGGATCAGGCCATCGACGTCATCCAGGCCATGCAGCCGCTGCCCAAAGACCGCGCTGTCCGCGCCCAGCATCTGCAGCGCGGCCGGCGTCGCATCGAGGACGCGGCCGCTGTCATCCAGCGCGATCCGGCCTTCGCCAGCCGGGTCGCAGAAATCCTGCGTCGGCGACAGTCGCAGCACCAGGCGGCCTGCGCAGCGCAGATCGAAACTGCGATTCTCGATGCGCCGCGCCGAGCTTTCCACCACTTTGCGTGCGATCTCGTGCACCGTGCGGTTCGAGGGCTTGAGGGAGGTGACATTCAGAACGGCCGCCAGTTCGCCGCGATGGCCGAAGATCGGAGCCACGGTGCAGGACAGGCCGGTCAGCCGTTGGGCGAAGTGTTCTTCCATCACCACCGACACGGGCGACAGCGTCTGGATGCACAAACCGATGCCATTGGTGCCCTGCGACGATTCGTTGAAACGCGCGCCGGGCTGGATGAGGGCGGCACGGCACAATGCATCGAGCTGGCTGTCGGCGCGCACCACCATCAGGGTGCCGTCCGGATTGGCAAGCATGAGCAAATGCACGTGATCGCCCAACTGCCGCAACATGCGGTCCAGCTCTCCCTGCGCCAGCGTGGCCAGTTCTTCGGCCGGCGCGCGCACCACGCCGAACTCGGCCTGTGTCAGCACATCCGGCTCGGGTACGCGGTCCGGCTCCAGCCCATGGCTGTCATAGCATCGCTGCCAGGAATCGCGGATGAGAGGGTCGGGCTGGGCGGGTCGGCCCAGCAGTTGGACATGGGCGCTCATGAGACGCTCCGCGTAAGGTTGTCCAGCTCAGTATAGAAAGAATGGCTCCCCGATGAAAACCGGGGGTCCTCGCCGCAGGACCCCCGCGAGGCACTAGCTACCCTGGCGCACGGCGGGCATGACCTCGGAGGCCAGGCGCGACATGGTTTCCCATTCCCAGGCGCGGTTGGGGCCCGAACCGTCCATCGAGGCCATCAGCAGACCATTGAAGGGCCCCACGTTGGCGCGGAATGCGAGCAGCTTCTCGGCCACGGTCTTGGGCGAACCATAGATGACCATGCTCTCCATGAGGCTTTCGACCGTGACACTGTCATCGGCTTGTTTGGGGTCCGACTTCATGACCGCGGTGTAATTGGCCGACTTCAGCACGCGCCACAGATAGTCGAAGTAGTAATAGTTGCTGCCCTGGGGATTCATTACGCGGTCACGGGCTTCCGCGTCGCTAGGGGCAATCAGGATATTGCGCGAGACTCGCCAGTCCAGACCCGTGGGCTTTCTGCCCGCCGCCTCGCAGCCTTCCTGATACTTCTGCCAATGGCTCTTGACCACATACTCGGGGCAGAAATTGGCGCTCATGGGGCCGAAGCCGCGCATGGCGGCGGTCTTGACGCTGCCTGAGTACGGCGACATCGCCGTCATCGTGATTTCCGGATGCGGCCGCTGATAGGGTTTGGGCAGATAGCCCACCCCGAGCTCCGGGATCACCATTTCTTTGAGCGACAACTGCCAGTGTTTGCCCTGGATGTCATAGGGCGGATCCTGGCTCCACAGCTTGAGAATGGTGTCGATGGACTCCATCATCCGCTCGTTGCGATACTCACCATCAAGCACCTGGAACAGCTCCATGTCACTGGCCAGCCCGCCGGGGCCGATGCCGAAGATCAGGCGCCCCCGGCTCAAATGGTCGAACTGCGCCACCTCGGCGGCGACCACCGCGGGATGATGATTGGGCAGGGCGATGACGCCCGTACCGAGCTTGATCTGCTTGGTGCGGTGGATCAGCGAAGCCAGAAACATCAGCGGCGAAGAAATGGGTTCGGTCGTGCACGACATGTGCTCGCCCACCCAGAACTCATCAAAACCCAACTGGTCGGCGTAAATCACCTTGTCGGCATCCTCCTCCAGCGTCTCGGCCATGGGCCTGGCGGCCGGATGCAAAGGCATGGCGAACATCCCTAGTTTCATGAGTTTGTCTCCTGGTTGTATCGTGCTGCGTTGGCGGCCGCAGGGCGGCCTGGGAAATCAAAGGGGTTGCGGTGCCAGGCAGGCGCTGCGCCCACCCAGCCAGACCAGTGGCGCATGGGCGGCGGCGTCCTGCTCGGGCAGAATGACCTCGTGGACGCGCACGATGAACAGCGTGTGCGTCCCGTAGGGCACGGCCTGGTCGACAGCGCCGAACACCACCGCGCGGGCGTGGGGCAGCCAGGGCAGGCGTGCCGCCTCGGGGGCCGTGTCCTGCCAGTCGTGCGACATAAAACGCTGGGCCCTGAGCTCGGAGCGCGAAAACGGCAGCAGCAAATGTTCTTGCTGCTGTGCCAGAAAATTGATGCACAGCTTGCCGCTGGCCTGCACCACCGGATGCAGCCCCGCCGTGCGATTGACCGACAGCAGCATCGAAGGAGGCTCCACCGACACCGAGATCACCGCCGACGCCGCCATCCCGTGCGGGCGCCCCTCTTCATCGCGGCTGGTCACCAGCGCGACCGTGGACGGAACATTGCGCATGGCCTCCTTCAGGCCAGGGGGTCGCTGATTCATTGCTGTCTCCGACTGTTGTCATGTCTGCCTTTGCGGCAGCTATGCGGAGAGATAATGCAAGAACCATGCCAAGTGCCTCGCCCCACGTGGAAGCCGCGCCGCGTGGCGCGCGGACTGTGTCATGACACAGTGGGCGCGGGGAGGGAGTGTGTCAGTGCGACACTGATGAGCCGCTGGCTGAACCGCCAACCGCTCTTGCCGCGGCAGGGGGGGCACCCGCCCCGGGCGAGCTGGCGGCGTCGGCTCCCGTGCCGCAGCGGGCCGCCACGTCGAGGGCGTGGTCTGACGGTCCTTCTTACCTGCGTATAGGTGTCAACGCCGGTTGAAAATTGACCCACTTTCGTCGGAATCGTCGGAGTAAAACTGACCCACCCCGGCGTTCAAAAACCTAGTTCCTGATCTTGATGTTTCCTGCTTTGCGCTTGTCCTTGAGCCGGTAGCTTTCCCCGGCAATCTGCACGATATGGGCGTGGTGCAGCAGGCGGTCGAGCAAGGCGGCGGTCAGCGTCTGATCCTCAGAGAAGCACGAGGCCCACTGGCTGAAGGGCAGATTGCTGGTGACGATGATGCTGGTACGCTCGTAGCGCTGGGCCACCACGTTGAAGAACAGGTTTGCTTCCTCGCGCCCGAAGGGCAGATAGCCAATCTCATCGATCACCAGCAAGCGCGGCCCGATGATGGCGCGGTTGAAGTACTGCTGCAGCCGGTCCTGTTTATGGGCAGTGGCCAACTGCATCATCAGGTCGGCGGCAGTCAGAAACCGGGTCTTGATGCCCGCCATGACGGCACGGTACGCCAATGCCTGCGCCAGGTGGCTCTTGCCCACGCCGCTGGGTCCCAGGAACACCACGTTCTCAGCCCGTTCGATAAAGCTCAGGGCCGCTAGTTCCTGGATCTGGGCACGCGGCGCACCACTGGCAAAGGCGAAGTCATAGTCTTCGATGGTCTTGACCGAGGGCAGCGTGGCGATCTTCATCAGGGCGGCGCGCTGGCGTTCGATCCGGGCGTCGTTCTCAATACCCAGAAGGCGCTCCAGGAAGTCGCCATGGCTGGCGTCTTCGCGGGCGCACTGCTGGGCCATGGCGGGCCACTCGCTGCCGATACGCTCCAGCTTCAGGACATCGCAGATCTGTTCGATGCGGTTGTGTTGAAGGTTCATGCTCGCACCTCCAGCAACTCGTTATAGGCCGACAGCGGGTGCTGAAAGCTCTCTCGCGGCACAGGCCGGTGAGAGGTGGCTGGCACCAGGATGCCGTGTTGCGCAGGCAATTGCAGTAGCCCCAGGCGCTCTTCCTGCAACCGCTTAGCGGGTCTCTCCCGAGTGGTGCCATGCAGCCGCTGATCGGCCACCTCCGTGAGCCAGCGACCGACGTGCGCGGTTGCTGCCGTCACATCGAAGCGCAGGCCAGCCTGCTTGAGAGTCGCGGCCAACGGGACACAGAAACTGCCCTTCAGGTATCCGTTGAAGCGTTCGACCTTGCCCTTGGTCTTGGCGCGATAAGGCTGGCATACACGCGGGGTGAAGCCGAACTCCTGGGCGACGGCCAACAGCCCGTTGTGCCAGCGATGCTGGCCGGGGCCGTAGGCATCGCGCTCGGTGATGATGGCGCCCGCGTTGTCGAACAACACGTGCTGGGGTACGCCGCCGAAGTAGATGAAGGCCTAACGCAGACATCCGAACCAAGTGTCGGCGCGCTCATCGGTGGTGAACCGCACCCAGCTCGAACGGCTGTATCCCAGCGTGGCGACAAAGGCCATCAAGGGATCACGGCCGCGCCGGATGTGGGTGAAGTCGGCCTGCATCTGTTTGCCAGGCGGCGTCTCAAAACGAACGACCGGTTCAGGCTCCTGGAGCTTGTAGCCGCCAAGATACTCCTTGAGTTGCGTTACACCACCGGGGTAGCCCAGTTCTTGAATCTCCCGCAGCAGCACGGCTGCTGGAATCCAGTGCGGCCGGGCCGCCTCGATGCGCCCGTGCAGATAGTCCTTGTACGGATCCAGCTTGGTGGTCCGTGCCTCGCGGGGCTTGTACTGCTGGGCATCAGCCTCACGCAGATACCGCCTGATCGTGTTGCGTGAGCAGCCCAGTTGCTTGGCCATCTCCCGAATGCTGACGCCGCGACGCGCCATTACCTTGATCTCCACTGCTTGCTCCTGAGTCAACATTGTCGGCGGCCAAAAGGCCGCCATCATTGCCCAGGTGGGTCAGATTTATTCCGACGCGGTGGGTCAGTATTACATCGGCGCTGACATATAGGCTCGCGTGAATCGCGTACGGCCAAAAAAACTCCAACCTGTGGCGTTAGGGAAAAGTTGGAATCAAATGAGCCGCAAGTTGTCATAATTGTCTGGCAGTGCATTGTTTCCGACTTCGTCAAGAAATGCCCCCTTGCGAGAATAGCTTCATCGCAAAACGTGCAAATGCCAGTTGCGACCCTCAGCCGGAGTCGCCTAGGCCAACCTCTGACCCAGGTCTCCTCCAATGTTCGAGCCGCTTAGTGAGTTTCCACGAGAAAGACGTTCTGCAGCACATCGTCGAACTCATGGTTCGTAATGGGGTGAGCACCGAGGAGTTCCTCCAGCCGCGGCCGCATGACGAGTTCTACTTGGTTTGCCTGGGCTTGCTCCAGGGCGCCGCGGGTGAAGGTTTGGTTGGTCACCGCGACTTTGCGAAAGCGAGTGCCTTGGAATCGAGCTTGATATCGCGCAGCACCAGCCACAACCTCTTTGACCGCATCCCAGTCGAGCTTCGCGGCTTTAGAGCTCTTGCACTGAAGAAGTTCACCGTCGCGACCTTTCACCGCTACGATATCGATGCCGCCGTCCCCGTTGCGCTTGGGCGTCACCGTTGCATCGAAACCGAGCTTTCGCCACAACAAGCAGCAGAAGGCCTCGAAGGCGTCCCCGTCCATCCGGTCCACGTCGCCCATGGTGAGGTTTCGCTTCGGCAACGATTCTGCCGCATTGGTATCTCCGACGAACTCAGAGAAGCTCGCGTCTTTCCCGGCTCCATTTAACATGGCAGTCAGCCCACCATCATCCAAGGTTGTGCCTGACAAACCCGCCTTGCGCTTCAGCAACTCATCCAGCCGAACTTCGAAGGTCGCAAAATCATCAGCCACTACAGTTGGACAGTAGACGAAAACGTCTCGTTCCTGGCCGATACGGAAGGCGCGGTCGGTCGCCTGCGATTCTTTTGAAGGATTCCAGGCACGGGTGAAGTGAATGACATGGTTGGCAGCGGTGACATTAAGGCCCGCGCCAGCGGCCAAGGTGGACAAGATGATGACGTCGAATCCTTGCTTGGCGGAAAACCGGTCAAGGTAGCGCTGCCTTCCCTGCGTGTCGCCGTTAATGATGTCCGGGCGAATATCAAACGTTTCCCTGAGACAATAGTACAAAGCGGCCTGAACCTCACGAAGCTCTGTGAATACTATTGCCTTCTCGCCTGCCGCCTTTACGTCTGTTAGGCGTTGAAGGAGCCATCCGAGCTTTGGTGAGTTTGCAATATGCGTTTTAAGTCCGGACTCGTCGACGAGGAACTTACTACCAGGCAGGCAGTAGGGCTCCGCGCATATAGCCCTCATCAGATGCAATGCGCCGAAGGACAGTCGCGCCCGTTTTTTCCCGTTCGACTCATCTGTCGCGTCTTGGAGCTTCTTCAAGCCCCCCTTGTAGAGGATGCGCTGGTGTTCTGTGAGCGTAATCTCCAATCGGTCTTCATCGGCCAAGGAAGATTTGAACGCCAGCTCGGCTTGGTTTGCTTTTTTGTGAGCAAAGTATTTTTTGGGAAGGTCAGCCGCGATGTCGGCCTTCGTCCGGCGGAGCGTTTGCGGGCGAATCGCGGCCTGGAGCCGATTCAGAGCCGAAACCTGCTCGTCGGTCTCGCACTCGATAGGTCTACGGTAAGTCTTGCCGAATTCCTCCAGCGCGCCAAGCAAGCCCGGCTGCACCATGTCGAACAGGCACCAAAGGTCGGCCAGAGAATTCTCTACCGGCGTACCAGTGCACGCGATGCGGAAGTCGGCCTTCAACTTCTTGGTCGCCAACGTCACTAACGTGCCAGGAGTCTTTATCCGCTGCGCTTCATCGCAGATGAGGAACGCGAACCGCTGCTTGGCTAACGAGAATTCATACGAGGTCAGAACCTCGTAGGTCGTGATGATAATCTTTGCCGTCCCAATCCATCCGGGTTTGAACAGGTCGACGATGTTCTTGTCCCGAAGTTGACCGTCGATAAGGCTCAGCGGTTGCTTGCGTGTCTTTAACTCGTCGCCATACAGTACAAGTACTTCAGGAAATGAGTCAGTGAAGAACTTGTGGGCTTCGTTGGCCCAGTTTTCCAAGAGGCTCTTCGGCGCGAGGATAATAGAAGGGGCAGCATTCGGATTGGTTTCGTAGTAGCAACCGAGTACCGATAGCAATTGCAATGTCTTGCCAAGGCCCATATCGTCGGCCAGCAGTGCGCCGCGGCACTCCGAGGGAGCCTTAGAAACTAAATGCTGGAACCAGGCGACTCCATAGAGCTGATGTTTCTTCAGCGAGACGCCCGCACGTAAACACCGGGGAAGCTGCGCCTGCCAGTCTTCGGGCAGGGCGAGCGACTCTCGGCGTTCCTCAAGGTAGTCCACTCCATGAAAGTTTGTCTTCACTAACAAAGTTTGACGCGGCGCTTTCGGTTCTCTTGACTTAGCTTCTCCGTCTCCTTTAATCCGTTCCGGCGCTTGAACCATACTCTTGAAGGTTTCGACCAGCGTGCGGGCCTGCGTGGTGGCTATTGCAGTCGGAAGACTCTCGTTTTTCACCTCGCTGATACCCTTTGATTCTGCATCGGCGACCTGCTTGTCGAAGTCCTGGACCCACTGCTGGGTTAGCGGGACGAGCACCTGTTCCTCGTTACCCTGCAGCGTAACTTTGACCATTGGAGTCAAGTCGGACGGCAGCCACCCTTTTTCCTCCTCCCCTTCCTGCTTGTCTCGCTGAAAGACCGGCACATAAATGGGTTTGACCGAGCCAATTCCTTCGATGCGCCCACTGTAGCCGTCAAGCTCGTAGACGTCTTCGAAGTTGATGCGCTCCGCTGGCTGCGTTTGCCAGAGATGTGCCAGCTGCAGTCCCTGTTCCAGCTGCCCCGTGGACTCTGCATCGACAGTTAGATCGAATTCTTCCCAAGGGAACCGTTCACGGTCTTGTTCCAGTGCTTCTTTTAATGCCGCTAAGAACGTTTCAAGTCCTTCAGGTGTTCTGAGATCCTTGGTTTCTGTTCTGGCGGTCCCGTCCCCAAAGTGCTCGGTAATGAGCAGGTCAACAGTATTGAGACGACCGTTCGTGGTTCTGCCCACGATACTAAAAACGGCGGCAACCGCGCCAGCCTCTGCCCGGTCAAGCAGGAACTCGTCTTCCTTGATGACTTCGTGTGCCGCATCACCGAGGAATGCGAATGGGTTATGGATGAACTTTTCGGCCTTCGCTCCCGCGACACGGCGCCCTGGCATCTCGCGTTTAATGACGGAGAGAACTTTATGTACTGGCTCCGAGATAACCACGCGGACTCGCCCAGCGCCACGGGTCAAGTCATAGTGCGGTTGAACCGAATTGAATCCATCGAAGGCAGTTAGCCATCCGTCCGGAGCACCTTCGAAAGAAGGGAAGACGGTTTGAACGCGCCCAAAGGGCGTATCCTCGTTCGATGTTGGTAGGCGCAGACAGTCCGGTGTGAGAACGAACGTCGTCTCTAGATAGGTGCTTGCATAGAGGGCTCCAGCACGGTCAGCAACGCGTCGAATACGGCCCCAGGCTAGCTCTTGCGCCTGCTGTGTTTTCTCACTGTCGGAGCGTGCCCGGAAGGCTTCCACTTCCGAGATAGTTGCCCATGCTGCGCCAGACAGGAGTTGATACTTACCACCCACTGTGGCTACCGCGCCTTCCAATTGGTCCAAGCGCACCTGTTGACTTCCGTCTGTCCATCCGGCTATAGAGACCTCGAAGTCGCTGCCCGACACAGTTCCAGAGCCATCGAGGATGGGGCGAAGGGGGCCTTGCGGCGGGAGATTAAGAAGCTGTAGCGCGCCAACGTGCTCGGCAGAACCCAGAAGCTCATAGATATCGACCCAAGGTATGGTCGCGCTTTTGCTATCGAGAACGCAGCGATTCTCTCCTGCAAGCTGTGCAAGGTAAGCTCCCAGAACCGAGTCTTCAGGCCCGGCCCGGTGGATGACCTCCAACAGCCCATCGGCGGACACGTCGACCAGCTCGTGGGAGAACTCCACACGCACGCCTTCGCGAGTCCAGGTTGTTTTGAGAGCTGGCCCACCGTTCCTGCCATTCGTGGCCCGTTTGAAGATGTCGAGGAATCCCATCAGTTCTCCGGGTAGTACCATGCCAACCGCGACTTAGCCCACTTGAAGCCAAGCGCCTTAAGTTCAGTTTCTAGTAACCCGCTGTGGTTTCGGTCCTCTACCCACAATCGGCCCCCCTTGGCTTCGCGACGATCGTCGATATGAGCGCCGGGAAAACGACGTACCAGGGCATTCAGGGAGGCCATATTGGGTCCATTGGCCGGCGTGGAGGTCCGACTGCCCGAGCTCGTTGAGCCGCTAGTTCGCGTCGACGCTGCGGCGCCCACGCTTGGTGGGAAGGGGGGAGGTTGACGAGGAGGCCGTTCGTCAGGCCAGATGCCGAGCTGCTGTAGCTCAGTCTCCGCTCGATCGTCCCAGCCGTCTCGATGGACAATGCGCAGAGCACACCCGACCTCTGGCCGGAAGCCCGCCGCTAAGTCAATGGTGCCGCCGTCGTAGTGTCCGGCGAGCCGTTCGAACGGCAGTCGGTCAGCTTGGTAGACGTAGCATGCGTTCGGCTTCTTACTGAACTCGATGATGAGGTAACTGCCGATTTGCATGATGAAGGCATCCACCTCAGCCTTGCCACTCAACTTGGCGTATGCTCCCTCCTCGCGGGCGATGAGGTCGCGGATACCAGCATTTGTGCATTTCAGCGCCATGGTGTCGGAACCAAAGACCAAACGTGTCCATTGAATCTGATTAAGGTACTTAGACCAGAATGCTAAACGGCCTTCGTCGGCACTATTCCGAGCCGCCAGGATGTCGAAGAAATCCTTTAGGTTGCGCTTGTTGACCCAGTTAAGCACCATGCGCCATACAGGGTCTGGCACGCGATTCCAAGCAGGGGCAATGCCGGCAACCTTGAGTTTGGGATTTTTCCAAACCGTCGGATGACAAACGAAGTCGCTAAGATGTTCGTTCGGTGGTGTGCTTTTGCAGGCGTGATACCGGATGAGAATGGCCTCTAGCGCCTCGTCGCGGAATGCTGGTTTACTGGCGATGAGTTTGATGAGCTGCGGGACAAGCCTCTGGAATTCTGCGTCGCCAGTCGCTAATGCACATTTGACCGCACCGAGGACTAGAGTGTGCCAGAACCAGCTTGACGGTGGGATTCCGAGGTCTGCAGCGAGGCGCTCGGTTGGTTCAGTTTCTCCGCGCAGGTATGCACTGGCATATTTTTCTACCGGTTCGGTCGTGAGTACTTGAGCTTCTTTTCGCAGTACATGGACCCAGTCGGGAACCAGGTTCTCCCCGGCTTGACGGTTAATCAGAGGCCAGGTGCGCTCAAGAAAGGCTCGCAGGGATTCCCATCCGGTTCGCGTTAGCTCGTCGTTGCCAGCTTCGACGTTGAAGTTGAAGTACGAGTACAGCAACCCGTGCCAGGTCAGTCGCCACAGGTCGCCGTGCTCAGCCTCGGCTTCGTATGAGGCAAGTAGCGTCGGGAAACGCTTCGTTCCGAGCATCATCGCACCTGATTGCTCGTGGATTGGGACTGCCACGGCGCAAGCGACCAAGTCCCTTTGCCACGCATCTAATGGCTGACCGCGAATGAATGCGCGGGCGGCGGCGTAGGCATCTTCCTTCCTAGGCCGGGCTTTGGCGTAGCCTTGGAAAAGCTGTTCGGCGTCGCGGGCGCGGTTCTCAATAAGGGCCGGTTGCCCGAACTCCCCGGTGAGTAAGCCCATGGCCACGATGGACGACGTTAGGTCTTCCCCCAATTTTTGAAGTGCAGATACCGCTAGCACCGGCCGAACTCCTTCCCTTTGAGAACATCGCTGGTTTCGGGAATTTCTTCATCCAAGCCCCAAAAATCGATCTTTAACTCTACGCGACGGCTTTCTGCTTTATCCTTCTTGATGGAGTTGAAGGAGTAGCCACCCACTAAAAATAACTCCTGGACTTTGCGCAGTTGTCCCGAAGTCAACGCGTCAGCCGGTCCGTTACTCTGGAACAAAGAGCAGACAACGCTGCGACTGCGGTCCAGGCTAAGCTGCAAGTTGTAGAGATAAGTGCCGTCTTCATCCGTGAATCCTTCGACGACGACGCTTCGAATCCATCTGTGCCCGTCGGGCGACTCTTTTGCGCGTAGTAGCACGGGTACATAGTTTCGAAGGAACTGCCCGGCCGTGTTGCTGATGGTGTAGCTGCCGCTTTCAAATCGAACTTCCTTTCCTAGATCGATTCGAAAGTTTTTCTGGTCAATGCCTACGCCAGCGCTTTTGGGGTCTGTGGCAATCATGCGCATCACCCGTTCGATTGCGTCGCTTCGTTCTCTTGAGGCTCTTGTGGCAGCATCGATGCTTTGCGTGACGGAGACCAGCGTTACCGCCATCACGACCAAGAACAGCACCATCAGCGCCGACATCAGGTCCGAGAAGGAAATCCAGAACGGACTTTCCCCCTCGTGTTTGGCTCCTCGCTTGAGGACGAGTCGTGAAAGCACGTCAGGCCCTCTTCATGCGCTGAACGGCATTGGCTAGCTCCTGCACCACCCCGTTGAGATGGCCGGTCCCTTGAGCAAGATGGCGGTCGGTCTCGGCGATGGTCGACTTGACCTGGCTCACCAGAGAGTTGCCGAAGTCGCTGAACGCTTTCACCAGTGCATCGTTTACGTGGTCCAGGTGTGAGCGCGCCTCTGCCTCCGACTGACGCATGGCTTCGGCACTGGCTTTGATGCTGTTGACCAGCTCTTGCGATACTCCTGCTTCCTTCTTGACTGACTCGATAAGTCCCATGAGCGCGGCTACTTGGGTGTCTACCGTGCGACGCGTGGAGTCGTACTGTTCGAACCCACGCTGAACTGCCGTCGAGGCTGCTTGCAATGAGGCGGCAGTCGTTGCCAACGTGTCCGTGACCTTTGTCGAACGTTCGAAAGTGCCGGTCACGGCGTTTCCCGCAGTTTCGAATCGCTGGGCTGCTGAACCCATGGCCAAAGCCCCCTGATTCATACCATCGATGGCCCTTAGTGATACCTCACCGAGTGCGTCAATGTTCTGCTGCGTTTTCATGACTTGACTGGAGACGGCATCTAGCACGGACTCTACCTGCGTTGCTAGTCCACCAACGAGTTGGTTCGTCTGAGTAGCCAAGCGGTCATTGCGACTCGATTCCTCTAGCGCTGATGTCTTGCGAACCTTCTCCATTCCGTCCATGGCGGTAGCAACTTCGCTGAGGACCTTCATCACCGCTTCGTCCATAGCCTGCTTGGACTTGTCTTGTTCTTCGGTGACCAGGCGCCGGAAGTCTTGAACAAAGTCGCGCATTTGGTCGGTGAGCAATTGTTGGTTGTCGGCCGCCTTCTTCATGGCATCTTCAAGTGTCCCGCTCATCTGGGAAGCAGCTTGTTCGTTGGTGTGCTTGATGTCGGTTAGAAGTCCTTGCAAAGACGACTGCACTGCTGCCATCGACTCCATTGATTTCTGCATCTGTTCATTGATGCCGCGCATCTGGCCGCCAAAGGTGTCCTCCAGTTTCGCCATAAAGCCAGTGAGCAAGGTTTCAAGCATTGAGTTCACCTGCTCGCCATTGCCTCGCGCCGTGACCTCCATGGCATCGCTCACGCGCTTCATCGGCTCGGCGATGGCCTGCGAGATGGAGTCTCCGATGTGAGTTCCCAAGGCCAGGGAGGAAGCCTCTTGCGCAGCAATCTGACGTTCAACCAAGTTGGTCATCATCTTGTGGAGGTCTTCCACAAGAGCGTCTTTTAATTGAGCGGTACTCGCAGCATTCTGCTCGGAGGACCTGACTAGCCGTTCCAGATAGTCCTCACCAGCTCCGGTCGCATAGAGGCTGTCGATAGCGTGGGTCAGGTGTTCGACGAGGCGATACAGGCGCGCTACGATGAAACGGCTAAAGAGGACCACCACCATGGCGCAAAAAATCGCTGCGCCGGAGGCTAAAAAAGCATGTTGCACGCCTTCCAGAAGTGGGCCAAGTCCATTGACTGTGTTCTGAATTTTCTCGGGGTCGACTTTGAACTTCTCTAAGCCATCGAGTAGGCCGGCGAATGTTCCAATAATGCCCAGCCCGGTCAAGACGCCCGGCAAGTGCCGAGTGAATTCTTCGAAGAGGCGTCCGTCGACTAAGACCTCTTTGGTAAACATTGACTCGGCCGGGACCGTGGCACGGACTTCCGTGAGGGAGGTGGCTCCTGAACCTGCCTTGCGGAACTCGTGCAATGTATGGGAGTACTCTCCCCAGAGGTGTTTCAGCGGCTTCCAGTGAAACGCACGGCCAACCTCATCGGGGGCTGGTGCCATGCCCGCTTTGCGTGCTTTCCTCAACGCTTTAAGGATAGATCGAATCTGCCACGACACTCGTGTGCCCTGGATGACATACCCCACGAGGAACACCAGCGTCAGGGCAGCAACAAACAGAAAAACAACGAGCGGAAGTCCATGCAGTTTCTCCAGAGATGGATGAACTGAGCCCAGCAACTTTGATACCTCGTACACTTCTTCGTCCTCCCGCTTTGCTCTCGTATTCGGCGAGGCAGCAGTCTTTTCGTTGATGCCAAGACGCATGTAGACGGTTTATGCCGAGCATCAGGCAGTGATGATGCCTTGCCACTCCCCAGGGGCATCCGGCCTCAGGCGACGCTTTGTCATGTGGGCACCTTGGTGGATAAATCCGAGACCGTCCGTTTGCGTATATCTATATATTTCGTCACGCAACAATATTGTACGTTAAGGTGGCTACCCGCCAAGTTTGCGATTTAAATAACTACCTGATTCGCAGGATATAATTGACGAAGCTGAGGTCAAGCTGAGTTGTCTGGGAACGAAATTTAATGCGCGCATAAATAAATTTGCGCTGAAAGAAGTTACACCACTTGGTGGCTGGATAAATAAAGCGTATTGGTCTGCGGCAGACAAGGGGTGCGACGAAAGGTTATGGAATGAACGGGCAGTGGGGCGTGATGGTAACCCTCCTTAATTTTAGTGATTGGCAGAAATAGCAGGACCACGCGTCCACGGCTAACTGCTGTCTGGGGATAAATCTGCCTAGGACCATATTGGGGCCCCCGTAATCGTTGGGCCACACATCTGCAGTGTGACGACGCGCTGTACGTGGTTCAGATCTTTCCAACGATATTGGGATAGCCTTTCTTAGCACATGGTTCTGTTGAACCTCTCGACGTAAAGACGTCACCGCCTTCGTAGCGGTGCAATTCAGGAGCTATTGTATTGACCCAGTGAAAACCTGCTCACGTCATAATTGAGGAAGTACGACGATGAGCATGAAGATGGAAGACGATATCAAGCGATGGACAGCCAAACGCAAGAGCGCATTGGTGCTGGAGATCATTCAAGGCAAGACCACGGTCTCCGAGGCGAGCCGGCAATACGACCTGGCGCCCTCCGAGGTCGAGCAATGGGTCGATGACGCCAAGCGAGGCATGGAGAACGCGCTTCGTGCGAACCCGCTGGATATCAAAGAGCAGTACGAACGCCAGCTCAAGGATCTGCAAGAGGCCTATGGCGAGGCGATGCTGGAGCTGCGTGCGAGAAAAAAGCTGCAAGCCCTGTTGGACGAGGAAGGGAAATGATCCTTCGCGTGCAGCAGGGCTTGGCCGATGATGGCTTTGATGTTCCGCTGACTAAGCTGTGCCGTTGGTTCGGTGTGCCCAGGCGCACGGTGTACTACCGGTCGGTCAAATC
Organism: Bordetella genomosp. 12; assembly: GCF_002261355.1. Classification (GTDB taxonomy): domain Bacteria; phylum Pseudomonadota; class Gammaproteobacteria; order Burkholderiales; family Burkholderiaceae_B; genus Bordetella. Next base: position 373,325 of record NZ_NEVU01000002.1, read on the forward strand.
ACCCGCCAAGATCGATCCCAAGTATGCCGAGCCGATCAAGGCCTTGATCGAAGAGTCACCGTCGTTTGGCTATCGCACGGTGGCCTATCTGTTGGGGTTCAACAAGAACACGGTGCAGCGCATCTTCCAGCTTAAGGGTTGGCAGGTTCGCAAGAGGCCGATTGGCTTCAGGCCCCGGATTCAAGCGCTGCCGTCGGTGGCCTCCCTGCCAAACGAACGCTGGTCGACGGATATGTGTCGGGTCTGGGCCGGCCGTGATGGCTGGGCGACCTTGGCACTGGTGATTGACTGCCATACCCGGGAACTGCTGGGCTGGCATCTGTCGCGCAGTGGCAAGGCCTGCACGGCTGGCAGCGCGCTGGAGCATGCGCTGATTGCCCGGTTCGGCACCTTAGGTCGTGTTCCCGAACCGTTTCTGCTTCGGTCAGACAACGGCTTGGTTTTCTGCAGCCGCAGCTACACAGCATTGGTACGCAGTTATGGACTACGCCAGGAGTTCATCACGCCGCATTGCCCACAGCAAAACGGCATGGTTGAACGTGTCATCCGAACACTTAAAGAACAGTGCGTGCACCGGCACCGCTTCGAAACCCTACAGCACGCCAGCCGCGCAATCGGCGACTGGATCAGCTTTTATAACCATCGACGCCCACATCAGGCGCTGAAGATGATGACTCCGGCTCAGGCATTCGCTTTAGCCGCTTAACCTGTGCAGGTTCTGCTGGGTCAATACACTATTGCCCAGTAGCCGCGCCAGCTCAAGGGGAAACGGCCAAAAAAAAATCCCAATCGGTCAAGGTTGGGATTTCAGGTATTTGGTGGAGCCGGGGGGAATTGAACCCCCGTCCGCAAGCCCTCCACAGTCAGTTCTACATGCTTAGTCGATCTATTTGGATTTAACCCCGGACTTAGCCGATCAACGGGCCGGACCGAGGCGATTCACGTAATTTAAATCTGAGCCGTGTGACCCCAGCGCAGACCGATTCCTTGTGAATAACGTTGCTGTGGTTCGAGGGTTGCCCCCCTAGGAAGTTGCCTTCCTCCACCTGACCCAAGGACAGATCAGTGCAACGGCTCACCGCTTAAGCGGCGAGAGCGAAACGCTCGTCGTTGGCGTTTGTTTTGTTTCCAGTGGATTTACGAGCTTACTGGTGCTCGGCATGCCCTGAGCTGCTTCATGACCCACGTCGAATCCGGATCGGCCCCTAGGGAACTTCATATTGTACGTGAATTAGGTGCCGGGTGCCGGACTTCGAGTTGGGGCTAGGTTTGCGGTGTGGCCGGCGCGCCTACCGCGTCGTGGCTCAGCTCGCCGCTCCCTGACAGACCGTGGCGCGCGGCGGGTGCCGGCTCCGCAGCAGCAGCGTGAGGGCCAGCATCAGGGCGGCAAGCAGGATCAGGGCGGAAGCCCAACCCAGGGCATGCAGCCCCAGGTGGTCGATGACGTTGCCGCCCGCGACGGCACCCAGGCCGATGCCGATGTTGGCGCCAGAGATGTTCAGTGAAGCGGCAAACGCGGGTGCCTGCGGCGCGGATTTCATGACGCGGACGTGGCAGACGATGAACAGGGCGGCTTGGGCAATGCCCCAGGCGGCCAGCGTCAGCGCCAGGGATGTGGGGGCGCGCATGGCGAAGGTAAGCAAGGCCAGGCTGGCGGCCATGAGGGCAGTGAAGAGGGCCGTCGCGCCCAACGGGGTTTTGTCGGCTAGTCTGCCGCCCAGGCTGTTGCCCAGGATGCCGATCGCTCCGAATCCCATCATGCTCCAGCCCACGAGGCGCCCATCCAGGCCGGCCAACCGCTCCAGCATGTCGGCCAGGTAGGTGTAGGCGGTGAACATGCCCGTGAATACCAGGAGGGAGAGCAGTACATGGGCGAGCACGACGGGGTCGCGCACGATGCGCAGTTGGGCCGACAGGCGCAGGCCGTCACCGGATCTGCGCAACACCGGAAAGCGCCAGGTCAGCAGCAGGGCTTTGGCGAAGGACAGCCCGGCCAGCAAGGCAAAGGCCGCGCGCCATCCCAGCGCGTCGGAGATGAGTACGCCCAGCGGGATGCCGAACACGGTCGCCGCCACGATGCCGAAGGCCACCATGGAAATGGCGCGTCCTGCGTGAGCCGGCCCGACCAGTTCCACGGCCGTGGCGCTGGCCAGCGACCAGAAGACGGGCAAGGCCAGTGCCGGGACGAAGCGCGCGACGGCCATGATCCAGATATTGGGCGCGCAAGCGGCCAGGATGTTGGATAGCCCGAACAGGATCAGTACGCCGACGAAGAGGCGTTTGCGTTCGAGTCGGGCAGCCAACGCGGTGAGGAGGGGGCCGGTGCTCGCCACGGTAAAGGCGAACAGGGACACCAGCAGACCGGCCTGCGAAACCGTGACGTGCAGATCACGCGCCATGGGCGGCAGCAAGCCGATGATGAGGAATTCCGTGGTCAGGATGGTGAATCCTGCCGCGGACAGCAGCATGATGGGTAGAAGCATGGGTTTCTCGTTGCCGGCTGCCGCTCTGGGCGGTGGGCGGGGGGGGGGGGCGGTACAAAAGCGGGTAGGGCAGCTGGTGCTGGCTGCCGCCTGGGGCGCGAAGGGATGACGCTGAGGAGGCTATTGTCCGCCACCCGCGCGACGCGATAAAGGCGTGGGCGCCGCCAGGACTGGTTGATCAGGACGAACAATCGCCGGGTCGGGCATCGCAGGGGCGGGGCATGCCGGCGCGGGGGGCCGGCGCTTGCGCCATGGGCGCAAGCGGCCGTGCCGGGGATCAGGCCGGGTCGCGCGGCAGCAGCGGGCGAATGGCGTCCCAGAGGGCCAGCGGCGAGTCGACGCGGGCTTCGGCCTGCCACGCGGCAATGTCTTCGTCGGCATCGACATAGCCGTATGCCGCTGCGATGGCGGGCATGCCGGCGGCATGAGCGGACTGGATGTCGCGCAGGTCGTCGCCCACATAGACGCAACGGTGGGTCGGGAACCCCGCCTGTTCGGCAGCAAAGAGCAAGGGCAAGGGGTGGGGCTTGGCGTGCGCGGTGGTGTCGCCGCAAACCAGGACGGCGGTATCGCGCATCAGGCCCAGGTGCTCGACGATAGGCAGGGTCAGGTGGGTGACTTTGTTGGTGACGATGCCCCAGGCTAAGCCCTGGGCGCGGATGTGTTTGAGCAGATCGGCGATGCCGGGAAAGAGCTGGCTTTGCTGCGTGGAACCTTCTGCGTAGTCGGCGATGAACTGCAGGCGCGTGGCCTCGTAGTCTGCGTCGCCGGGCTTGAGGTCCAGGGCCACGCGCAGCAGGCCGCGCGCGCCTTGCGAGGCCACCGGGCGCAGCAACTCATAGGGCAGGGCTTGCAGTCCGCGGCGCGTGCGCTGCCGGTTGGCTGCCGCAGCTAGGTCGGGGGCGGTATCGGCCAGGGTGCCGTCGAAGTCAAACAGTATCAGCGCGCTCATTTGCGGGTTGCCATCAGGTAGTTGACCGAGGTGTTGGCCGACAGGGAGTAAATCTGCGTGATCGGGTTGTATTCCATGCCGCGCATGCCCGAGGGTGTCAGGCCTGCCTGGCGCGCGGACGTGGCCAGTTCGCTGGGCTTGATGAAGTGTTCGTAGCTGTGGGTGCCGCGCGGCAGCAGGCGCAGCAGATACTCGGCGCCCACGATGGCGAACAGGAAAGATTTGGGGTTGCGGTTCAGGGTCGAGAAGAACACCCAGCCGCCAGGTTTGACCAGCGCGGCGCAGGCGCGCACGACCGACGCGGGATCGGGGACGTGTTCGAGCATTTCCATGCAGGTCACGATGTCGTACTGGCCGGGTTGTTCGGCGGCGAGTTCCTCGACCGGCACGGCGCGATACTCGACTTTGACGCCGGATTCCAGGCCATGCAGGCGGGCGATCTTGAGGGATTTTTCCGCCAGGTCGATGCCGGTGACCTCGGCGCCTGCCTGCGCCATGGCTTCGGAGAGGATGCCGCCGCCGCAACCGACATCGAGCACCCGCCGCCCGCGCAGGCTGCCCGCTGCCTCCTGTATCCATTCCAGCCGCAGCGGGTTGATGGCGTGCAGGGGCTTGAACTCGCTTTCCGGATCCCACCAGCGCGCGGCCAGGGCACTGAATTTGTCCAATTCGGCCTGATCGACGTTGACGTTTGGGCGGGAAGAGGGGGCGGCTGTGGTCATGGGCGTGGGTAAAGGACGAAAAAAAGGGCCTCGCATTGCGAGGCCCTCATTGTAGCGGCTAGCGCTGCAATGTTTAGTTGCGACGGCTACCGACGATCTCGATTTCCACGCGACGGTTACGTGCGCGGCCTTCGGCGGTCTTGTTGGTCGCGATCGGCTGAGCTTCGCCCTTGCCTTCCGTGTAGATACGGTTCGGGTCGATGCCCTTGCTAACCAGGTAAGCCTTGACCGAAGCAGCGCGGCGGTCGGAGAGCTTCAGGTTGTAGGCTTCGGTACCGATCGAGTCGGTGTGGCCGACAGCGATGATGGTTTCCAGATCGATGGCCTTGGCTTGCTGGGCGACTTGGTCCAGCAGCTGGCGACCTTCCGGCTTCAGCACGGACTTGTCGAAGTCAAAGAACGTGTCAGCATTGAACACGACCTTGGCGGCCATGGGAGCGGGCTTTGCCTTTTGAGCGACCGGAACACCGTCGCAACCGGGGATGCCGGTAGCCGGGGTCCAGAACGCATCGCGCCAGCACAGTTCGTTCGTGCCGTTCTTCCAAACGTTGCCGAACGGATTGCGCCAGTTGTCCACCGTCTGAGCCGAGGCTACACCAGAGGCCGTGACAGCGGCGAAGGCAAGCGCCAGAGCGAATTTGGAGGGTTTGTTCATGTTTCTCCTCGTTGAGCTTGAAGCTGGATAAGTGACTCGCAGCGAACCCCCGCCGCATATCAGGAAAACGGGGCCAGTATAGCAACGCTCCGAACAGGTTCAAAGGGCCACCACTGGGTCTCCTGCGTGCTGGAAACAATCTTAAGGCATTTGGGGACCTTTGGCTCCCCTTAAGCCGACCCATTGGCTCAGGATATGACCATTTGGGCACCCGATGCAGAATTCATGTTGGTTTTTGACAACAGGGTTCGGCTGATGGCGCGGGTCGGGGCACACTTGTCGGCAGGCAAGCTTGGTCCGGTCCGCCGGGGGAGGTTTGCAATCGAATGATAGAATTTCCTGTTTACCCGGCCCGGGTTCCTCCTTACACACGATTCTGTCGCTATATATATGGATTCCTTTGCCAAGGAGACGCTTCCGGTATCGCTGGAAGAAGAGATGCGCCGCAGTTACCTCGATTACGCGATGAGCGTGATCGTCGGGCGGGCGCTTCCGGATGTGCGAGACGGCTTGAAGCCCGTGCACCGGCGCGTGCTTTACGCGATGCACGAGTTGAACAACGACTGGAATCGCGCCTACAAGAAGTCCGCCCGTATCGTGGGCGACGTCATCGGTAAGTACCACCCCCACGGCGACCAGTCCGTCTACGACACCATCGTCCGCATGGCGCAGGATTTCTCCATGCGCTACATGCTGGTCGACGGGCAGGGTAACTTCGGCTCGATCGACGGCGATAACGCCGCCGCGATGCGGTATACCGAAATCCGCCTGGCCAAGATCGCGCACGAGCTGCTCGCCGACATCGATCAGGAAACCGTCGATTTCGGGCCCAACTACGATGGCAGCGAGCAAGAGCCGCTGTTGCTGCCCTCGCGCCTGCCCAATCTGCTGGTCAACGGCAGTTCGGGTATCGCTGTGGGCATGGCGACCAACATCCCGCCGCACAACCTGGGCGAAGTGGTCGACGGCTGCCTGTATTGCCTGCGCAATCCTGAGTGCACCATCGACGATCTGCTGGAGATCATTCCGGCCCCGGATTTCCCCACGGGCGGCATTATCTACGGCATGGCCGGAGTGCGCGAAGGCTACCGCACCGGGCGCGGTCGCGTCATCATGCGCGCCAAGACCCACTTCGAAGACATGGAAAAGGGCAATCGTCAGGCCATCGTGGTCGACGCCATTCCTTACCAGGTCAACAAGAAGACGCTGCAGGAACGCATCGCCGAGCTGGTCAACGACAAGAAGATCGAAGGCATCTCGGATATCCGCGACGAGTCGGACAAGGACGGCATGCGCCTGGTCATCGAGCTCAAGCGCGGCGAAGTGCCCGAAGTGGTGCTGAACAATCTGTACAAAAACACGCAGCTGCAGGACACCTTCGGGATGAACCTGGTGGCGCTGGTCGATGGCCAGCCGCGCCTGCTCAACCTCAAGCAGCTGATCGATTACTTCCTGCAGCATCGCCGGGAAGTCGTCACGCGCCGCACGGTGTTCCAGCTGCGCAAGGCCCGCGAGCGCGGTCACGTGCTCGAAGGCCTGGCTGTCGCGCTGGCCAACATCGATGACTTCATCGCCATCATCAAGGCCGCGCCCACCCCGCCCGTGGCGCGCCAGGAATTGATGGCGCGCGCCTGGGATTCCTCGCTGGTGCGCGAGATGCTGGCACGGGCCGATGGCGGCGAGGTCATCGGCGGCCGCCACGCTTTCCGTCCGGACGATCTGCCTGACGGCTTCGGGCTGCAAGGCGATGGTCAGTACCGCCTGTCGGAGACGCAAGCCCAGGAAATCCTGAACATGCGCCTGCAACGCCTGACCGGGCTGGAGCAGGACAAGATCATTGGCGAGTACAAGGACGTGATGGACACCATCGCCGACCTGCTCGACATTCTGGCGCGTCCCGAGCGCATCACCACGATCATCAGCGAAGAGTTGCAGGCCATCAAGGCCGAGTTCTCCACCTCGGTCAAGGATGGCCGCCGCTCGGAGATCGAATTCAACGCGACCGAACTGGACACCGAAGATCTGATCACGCCCATGAACATGGTGGTGACCATGTCGCATGGCGGCTATATCAAGAGCCAGCCGTTGTCGGAGTACCGTTCGCAGAAGCGTGGCGGGCGTGGCAAGCAGGCTACCCAGATGAAGGAAAACGACTGGGTCGATCAGCTCTTCATTGCCAATACGCACGACTATCTGCTGTGCTTCTCCAACCGTGGGCGCGTCTATTGGCTCAAGGTCTGGGAAGTGCCGCAAGGCACGCGCAATTCGCGCGGCAAGCCCATCGTCAACATGTTCCCGCTGGCAGACGGCGAGAAGATCACCGTGGTGCTGCCGGTCAAGGAATTCAGCGAAGACCATTACGTCTTCATGGCGACCTCGCGCGGCACGGTCAAGAAGACCGCGCTGTCGGATTTCTCCAATCCGCGCAAGGCGGGCATCATTGCCGTCGACCTTGACGAGGGTGACTACCTGATCGGCGCCGACCTGACCGACGGCAAGCATGATGTCATGCTGTTCTCGGATGCGGGCAAGGCCGTGCGCTTCGACGAAAACGATGTGCGGCCCATGGGCCGCGCCGCGCGCGGTGTGCGGGGCATGATGCTCGAAGACAGCCAGACCGTGATTGCCTTGCTGGTGGCCGGTGACGAGAGCCAGAGCGTGCTGACCGCCACCGAAAACGGCTATGGCAAGCGCACCTCGATCAGCGAGTACACGCGCCACGGCCGTGGCACCAAGGGCATGATCGCCATCCACACGAGCTCGCGCAATGGCAAGGTCGTCGGTGCCGTGCTGGTCAACCCGAGCGACGAAATCATGCTGATCACTACGGGCGGCGTGCTGGTGCGCACCCGGGTGAGCGAAATTCGCGAGATGGGCCGTGCGACGCAGGGTGTGACGCTGATCAGCGTCGACGACGGCAGCTCGCTGTCGGGTGTGCGCCGCGTGGTTGAAAGCGATGCCGACGATGACGAGTCCGAAGGCGAGGGCGACGGCGACGAAGGCACGATCGATTCGACTGAAGAACCTACGGAGTAAGCAAGAGATGGCGCGCCCCTGGAATTTCTCGGCCGGACCGTCGGTCCTGCCCGAGGTGGTGTTGCAGCAGGCTGCGGCCGAGATGCTGGATTGGCATGGCAGCGGCATGTCGGTGATGGAAATGAGTCACCGCGGCCGGCAGTTCGTGCAGATCTGCGACGAGGCCGAGGCCGACCTGCGCGAACTCATGAATCTGCCGGCCGATTACGCCGTCATGTTCATGCAGGGCGGCGGGCTGGGTGAGAACGCCATCGTTCCCATGAACCTCATCGGCCGGCGCGGTGTGCCGGCGGCGGATTTCGTGGTGACGGGTCATTGGTCGACGCGCTCGCACAAAGAAGCAGGCCGTTACGGCGATGCCCGCATCGCCGCCAGCAGCGGCGTGGCGGCCGAGATCGGCGGGCGCGAGCAGCGTCCGTTTACCTGGGTGCCGCCGGCGCAGAGCTGGCAGGTGCGTCCCGAGGCGGCCTATCTGCACCTGTGCAGCAACGAAACCATCGGCGGGGTCGAATTCACCGACTGGCCGGATCTGGCCGAGTTGGGTGCGCCTGATGTGCCGCTGGTGGTCGACGCCTCTTCGCACTTTCTGTCGCGCCCGCTGGACGTGACCCGCGCCGGCCTGTTGTTTGCCGGCGCCCAGAAAAACGCGGGTCCGGCTGGCGTGACGGTAGTCATCGCCCGCCGGGATCTGTTGGGCAAGGCCTTGTCGATCTGCCCCTCGGCGTTTGATTACGCCAACGTGGCCGCCGAGCACTCGCGCTACAACACGCCGCCGACCTTCGCGATCTATGTCGCGGGCCTGGTCTACAAATGGGTCAAGGCGCAGGGCGGGGTAGAGGGCCTGGAAGCGGCCAACAAGGCCAAGGCCGATCTGCTTTACGGTTATCTGGACGCCAGCGAGTTTTACCGCAACCCGGTCGAGCCGTCGGTGCGCTCGCGCATGAATGTGCCCTTCGTGTTGCGCGATGAGTCGCTCAACGACGCTTTCTTGCAGGGTGCCGAGGCCGCGGGCCTGCTGGCGCTCAAGGGTCACAAGAGTGTGGGCGGTATGCGCGCCTCCATCTATAACGCCATGCCGCTGGCGGGCGTGCAGGCCTTGGTCGACTACCTCAAGGAATTCGAGCGTCGCTATGGATGATTCCTTGCAGGCCAAGCTTCGGCCGCTGCGCGATCGCATCGACGCCATCGACAGCCAGATTCTCGATCTGCTGTGCCAGCGTGCCCGTACTGCCCAGGAAGTCGGCGAGGTCAAGCACGCGGCCCATGCCGATGGTCCCGTCCTGCGTCCCGAGCGCGAGGCCGAGGTCATCCGCGGCCTGCAGCAGCGCAACGCCGGCCCGTTTCCGGGCGCGGCGGTCGCTGCCGTCTGGACCGAGATCATGTCGGCCTGTCGCGGTCTGGAGCGCGGCATGACGGTCGCCTACCTGGGGCCGCAAGGCTCGTTTTCGGAGCAGGCCGCGCTCGAGCAGTTCGGCCACTCGGTCACGCAACTGCCTTGTGCGTCCTTCGATGAGGTCTTCCGTGCCGTCGAGGGCGGCCAGGCCGATGCCGGCATCGTGCCGGTCGAGAATTCGACCGAAGGTGCGGTCAATCGCAATCTCGACCTGTTGCTGCACACGCCGCTGAAGATCATGGGCGAGCGTTCCCTGCTCATCCGCCATTGCCTGATGACGCAGTCGGGCAGCATGGATGGGGTCACGACGATTTCCGCGCATCCGCAAGCGCTGGCGCAGTGTCAGGGCTGGCTCAACCGCCACTATCCCGACCTGAAGCGCGTGGCCGCGGCCAGCAACTCGGAAGCCGCGCGCGTGGCCGCCGGCGACCCGACGGTCGCGGCGATCGCCGGCGAGGTCGCCGGCCCGGCCTGGAATCTGGCCGTCGTGGCCGCGGGCATCCAGGACGACGCTCAGAACCGTACGCGTTTCGTGGCGATCGGCCGGATCGAACCCTTGCCCAGCGGGCAAGACAAGACCAGCCTCATTCTGGCGGTACCCAACCGCGCTGGCGCTGTCTACGACATGCTGGCGCCGCTGGCCGTCAACGGCGTGTCCATGACGCGCTTTGAGTCGCGGCCGGCGCGTACCGGGCAGTGGGAGTACTACTTCTACCTCGATTGCCTGGGGCATCAAAAAGACACCAATGTGGTCAAGGCTTTCGCCGCCCTGGCGCAGCAGGCCGCATTTTTCAAGATTCTTGGCTCCTATCCGGCGCAGTGAAGGCCGGCCCCGCTGTCATCATGACCCAAGTCAACAAAACCCTCCTGGCGCCGGCGCACGTCGGCGCCATCGCCCCGTATCAGGCCGGCAAGCCCATCGAAGAGTTGGCGCGCGAGTTCGGCCTGGATCCGGCCGGCATCGTCAAACTGGCCTCCAACGAGAACCCCCTGGGCATGCCGGAGTCGGCGCGTCAGGCCATGCTGGCTGCCGCCAGTGCGCTGGCGCGCTACCCCGATCCCAACGGCTTCGATCTGAAGGCCGCCTTGGCGGCCCGTTACGGCGTACCGGCCAACTGGATCACCTTGGGCAATGGCTCGAACGACATCCTGGAGATCGTCGCGCTGGCCCTGCTGGAGCCGGGTGTGTCCGCCGTTTATGCTCAGCACTCGTTTGCGGTATATCGTCTGGCCACCCAGGCGCGCGGCGCGCGCCATATCGTGGTGCCGGCCAAGGACTATGGGCATGATCTGGAGGCGATGTTCGCCGCGATAGACGGCGACACGCGTGTCGTCTTCATCGCCAACCCGAACAACCCCACCGGCACTTTTGCTCCCGCACAGGCCATCGAGCGCTTTCTGGAGCAGGTCGCCCAGGCGCACGGCGAGCGCGTGACGGTGGTGTTGGACGAGGCCTATAACGAGTATCTCGATCCTGAGCACCGCTTCGACAGCGTCGCGCTGGTGCGCCGTTTTCCCAATCTCATCGTGTCGCGCACCTTCTCCAAGGCCTATGGGCTGGCGGGATTGCGGGTAGGCTTCGCCGTGGCGCAGCCGGCGCTGACCGATCTGCTCAATCGTGTGCGTCAGCCGTTTAACGTCAATACGCTGGCGCAGGCGGCGGCGGTGGCCGCGCTGGCCGACACGGCCTACCTCGAGCGCGCCTACGAGGCCAACCGGGCGGGCAAGGCCCAGCTCGTCAAGGCGTTCGAGGTGCTCAAGCTGCGCCACGTTCCCAGCTACGGCAATTTCGTGCTGGTGCATGTGGGCGATGCCGCACGCATCAATCTCGAATTGCTCAAGCGCGGCGTGATCGTGCGCCCGGTCGCGGGTGACGGCTTGCCCGAGTGGCTGCGCGTCTCCATCGGCCTGCCGTCGGAGAACGAGCGCTTCATTGCCGCGCTGACCGAGATCCTGGCGGCATGAGCGGCGGGCTAGCCCCGCAAGCGAGCCCGGCCATCCCGGTGCTGGCGGTGGTCGGTGTGGGCTTGATCGGCGGCTCTTTCGCGGCGGCCCTGCGTCAGGCCGGCCAGGTGGGGCAGGTGCTCGGCGTCGGCCGCAATCCGGAGTCGTTGGCCGAGGCGCAGGCGCTGGGCCTGATCGATGAGATCGCCAGCCCAGAGGCAGCCGCTGCCCGGTCTGATCTCATTATGTTGGCCACGCCGGTTGGCAGTGTGGGCCCCATGCTGGCGCGCATGCGTGCGCATCTGGCGCCGCAGTGCCTGCTCACCGATGGCGGCAGTACCAAGGCCGAGGTCGCCGAAGCCGCGTATGCCGCGCTGGGCGATCGCGTGGCGGCGTTTGTGCCCGGGCATCCCATCGCGGGCGCCGAGCGCACGGGCCCGCAGGCGGCCGATGCGCGGCTCTACCAGGGCCGCAACGTGGTGCTGACCCCGTTGCCCGAAAATTCCGCCTCTGCCGTGGCGCGAGTGCGCGCCGCCTGGCAAGCCTGCGGCGCGCGCGTGCTGGAAATGCCCCCCCGCGAGCACGATCAGGTGCTGGCGTCAGTCAGTCATCTGCCGCACTTTCTGGCCGCCGCTTATATGGCTCAGGTATGCGAGGCGGACGACGCGGCCACGCGGCTGGCACTGGCCGGCTCGGGTTTCCGCGATTTCACGCGCATCGCGGCTGGCTCGCCCGAAATGTGGCGCGACATTTTCCTGTCCAACCGGGCCGCCATGCTGACCGAACTGGCGGCATTGCGCGCCGTCCTGGACCGAACCGAAGCTGCTCTGGCGGCCGGCGACGGCGCGAGTCTGCAGCAATGGCTGCAAGATGCGGCCGCCTCCCGGCGCGCCTGGGGCAAGGAGTCTGCCTGATGAATGCCCAGGCCTATCTGGATCTGCCTGCAGCCCGCCATGCCCGCGGCGTGATGGCCTTGCCGGGATCCAAGAGTATTTCTAACCGCGTGCTGCTGATCTCCGCGCTGGCCGAAGGCCGCACCGAGATATCCGGGCTGCTCGATTCCGACGATACCCGCGTCATGCTGGCCGCCTTGCGGCAATTGGGTGTGGCCGTGACCGATCTGGGGCAAGGGCAGGTCGCCGTCGAGGGTTGCCGCCGCTTTCCCGTGCAGCAGGCCGACCTCTTTCTGGGCAACGCGGGAACGGCATTCCGGCCGTTGACCGCCGCCTTGGCGCTCATGGGCGGGGATTACCGGCTCTCGGGCGTGCCGCGCATGCACGAGCGGCCCATCGGTGACCTGGTCGATGCATTGCGCGGCTGGGGGGCTCGGATCGACTATCTTGGGCAGGAAGGTTATCCGCCCTTGCATCTTGGCCGGGGCCAGGCGCAAGCCGACACCGTACGGGTGCAGGGTTCGGTGTCGAGCCAGTTCCTGACCGCTTTGCTCATGGCCGCGCCGATCGAGGCCGGTGCCAGCGGCCGCACGATCACCATCGAAGTCATCGGCGAGTTGATCTCCAAGCCTTATATCGAGATCACGCTCAACCTCATGGCGCGTTACGGTGTGACCGTGCGCCGCGACGGCTGGCGTGCCTTCACGATAGATGGCGCTGCGCGCTACCGCAGTCCGGGGCGTATCGCGGTCGAGGGCGATGCCTCCACGGCATCCTACTTTCTGGCGTTGGGCGTATTGGGCGGCGGCCCGGTGCGTGTGACCGGCGTGGGCGAACACAGCATTCAAGGTGATGTCGCCTTCGCCGACACGCTGGCCGCCATGGGGGCCGATATTTCCTGGGGCCCCGACTGGATCGAGGCCCGGGGTCGGGCCGTGGCCGATGGTGGACGGATCAAGGCCTTTGATGCCGACTTCAATCTGATCCCCGATGCGGCCATGACCGCCGCGGCCATGGCGCTGTTTGCCGATGGGCCCTGCCGGTTGCGCAATATCGGCAGCTGGCGTGTCAAAGAAACCGACCGCATCCACGCCATGCAGACCGAGCTGGCCAAATTAGGCGCCACGGTCGACAATGGCTCGGACTGGCTGACGGTCACGCCGCCGGCGCCGGGGCAATGGCGCGATGCCCACATCGGCACCTGGGATGACCACCGCATGGCCATGTGTTTCTCGCTGGCCGCCTTCGGGCCGGCGGCGGTGCGCATCCTGGATCCGGGTTGCGTGAGCAAGACTTTCCCCAATTATTTCGACGTTTACGCCAGCCTGATCAGCGCTTGAGCCCCCACGGACATTCCATGCTTTCCGATTCTGCCGGCCAGGTGCCGGTCATCACCATCGACGGCCCCACGGCGTCCGGCAAGGGCACGATCGCTCACCGGGTAGCCAAGGCCCTGGGATTCGCCGTGCTCGACAGCGGCGCCCTGTACCGCCTGACCGCCCTGGCGGCGCTGAATGCCGGCGTGCAGCCGCAGGACGAGCCCGCCGTGGCGCAGGTGGCCCAGTCCCTGGATGTGCGTTTCGACGGCCCCCATGTCTATCTCAAGGGGGAGGAAGTCGGCCATGAAATCCGCCAGGAAGCGGTGGGCAACTATGCCTCGCGCGTGGCGGCGTATCCGGCCGTGCGGCAGGCGCTGCTCGAGCGTCAGCGGGCCTTCCGCAAGCTCCCTGGGCTGGTGGCCGACGGCCGCGATATGGGCACGGTGGTGTTTCCCGATGCGTCCCTGAAGATCTTCCTGATTGCCGATGTTGAGGCCCGGGCGCAGAGGCGCTATAAGCAGTTGATCGATAAGGGAATTTCTGCTAACCTAGCCGACCTCTTACGAGATATGCGCGAGCGCGATGCGCGCGACACGCAACGGGCAGTGGCGCCATTGGCGCCGGCAGCAGACGCCCAGGTGCTGGATTCATCCGGCCTTACCGTCGAACAAACGGTGCAGGCCGTACTCGAGCACTGGCAGGGCAGCCGGGTGTTGCGTTAGCGGCCCAGGCCCGATCTGGTTTGTGATGCAGTACGCGGTGCTCTTCGGGGCGCCGTTTTCTGGCCCTGACGGCCATGTGTACGTTCCCACGGGGCACCCCGCAAGAGCGGCGCAACCGGCAGGTCTTTTGACTCCACTGCGGCGGGCAAGCCGTTGCGGTGTGTATCAACGGCCAATTTTGGCTAAATGGACTATTAACCTAATGTCTTCCGTTTCCACTCCCGCCTTCGGCGGCGAAAGCTTTGCCGACCTGTTTGCCGAGAGCCTCAAAAGCCAGGACATGAAGTCCGGCGAGGTCATCAGCGCTGAAGTCGTTCGCGTCGACCACAATTTCGTGGTTGTGAACGCCGGCCTGAAGTCCGAGGCGCTGATCCCCCTGGAAGAGTTCTTGAACGACCAGGGCGAGCTCGAAGTACAACCCGGCGATTTCGTCTCCGTGGCGATCGATTCGCTGGAAAACGGCTACGGCGACACCATCCTGTCGCGTGACCGCGCCAAGCGCCTGTCGGCCTGGCTGCAACTGGAAAAGGCCCTGGAAAATGGCGAGCTGGTCACCGGCACCATCACGGGCAAGGTCAAGGGCGGCCTGACCGTCATGACCAACGGCATCCGCGCCTTCCTGCCGGGTTCGCTGGTCGATCTGCGTCCGGTCAAGGACACCACCCCCTACGAGGGCAAGACCCTCGAGTTCAAGGTCATCAAGCTCGACCGCAAGCGCAACAACGTCGTGCTGTCGCGCCGCCAAGTGCTGGAAGCCAGCATGGGCGAAGAGCGCCAGAAGCTGCTCGAAACCCTGCACGAAGGTGCCGTGGTCAAGGGCGTGGTCAAGAACATCACCGATTACGGCGCGTTCGTGGACCTGGGCGGTATCGACGGCCTGCTGCACATCACCGACATGGCCTGGCGCCGTGTGCGTCACCCCTCCGAAGTCCTGCAAGTGGGTCAGGAAGTCGAAGCCAAGGTCCTCAAGTTCGATCAAGAAAAGAGCCGCGTGTCGCTGGGCGTCAAGCAGCTGGGCGAAGATCCGTGGGTGGGTCTGGCTCGCCGCTACCCGCAAGGCACCCGTCTGTTCGGCAAGGTGACCAACCTGACCGACTACGGCGCCTTCGTTGAAGTCGAAGCCGGCATCGAAGGTCTGGTGCACGTCTCCGAAATGGATTGGACCAACAAGAACGTCGATCCGCGCAAGGTTGTCACCCTGGGCGAAGAAGTCGAAGTCATGGTTCTCGAGATCGACGAAGATCGTCGCCGTATCTCGCTGGGCATGAAGCAATGCCGTCAGAATCCGTGGGAAGAGTTCGCCACGAACTTCAAGCGCGGCGACAAGGTCCGTGGCGCCATCAAGTCGATCACCGACTTCGGCGTGTTCGTGGGTCTGCCCGGCGGCATCGATGGTCTGGTTCACCTGTCCGACTTGTCGTGGACGGAAACCGGCGAAGAAGCCGTTCGCAACTTCAAGAAGGGCGACGAGCTCGAAGCCGTGGTTCTGGGCATCGACACCGAGAAGGAACGCATCTCGCTGGGTATCAAGCAGCTGGAAGGCGACCCCTTCAACAACTTCGTTGCCACGTATGACAAGGGCGCTGTGGTCCCCGGCACGATCAAGTCGGTCGAGCCCAAGGGTGCTGTCGTGACCCTGTCGGTCGATGTCGAAGGCTACCTGCGCGCTTCCGAGATCTCCTCGGGCCGTGTCGAAGACGCCACCACCGTCCTGACCGCCGGTACCAACGTCGAAGCCATGATCATCAACATCGACCGCAAGGCGCGTTCGATCCAGTTGTCGATCAAGGCTCGCGATAACGCCGAGACCGCTGAAACCATCCAGCGCATGTCCGAAGCCAGCGCCTCGTCGGGTACGACCAACCTGGGCGCGCTGCTCAAGGCCAAGCTGGACCAACAGCGCAACGACGGTTGACGTGACCAAGTCGGAGCTGATCGCCGCTCTGGCGGCCCGCTATCCCCAGCTGGCCGCCCGCGACACCGATTACGCGGTCAAGACCGTGCTTGATGCCATGACCCAGGCCCTGGCCTCGGGTCAGCGCATCGAAATTCGTGGTTTTGGCAGTTTTTCGCTGTCGCAGCGGTCTCCGCGCGTGGGGCGCAACCCCAAGTCGGGCGAGCAGGTGCTGGTACCGGGCAAGCAGGTACCGCATTTCAAGGCCGGCAAGGAATTGCGTGAGCGCGTGGATCTGACTGGTAACGAACCGGGTGGCGATTCCTCCCATGAATCGTCCGACCCCCTGCAGTCCGTGATGGACATGCATGCCATGCATTGACCTCACTGCGTGGTCGTCGCGACGCAAAGCCCCTTGATGTATTTCAAGGGGCTTTGTTTTTGTCGCCGCCCGGGGGCGTGATCCCGACAAAAGGCTGCCGTTGCCTACTGATTCGGTCCGGCTTGCGCTTACAATTGATCGTCTTATATCTCTGGAGCATGCGCCATGCGCTACCTCGTCTGGGCCCTGCGATTGCTCGTCTTCATCGCCGTGTTGATGTTCGCGCTCAAGAACACCGACCCGGTGGCGGTCAAGTTCTACGCGGACTACGTGGTTCAGGACGTGCCGCTGATCGTGGTCATGCTGGTGGCATTCGTGCTCGGCACGGTCTTCGGTCTGCTGCTGACGGTGCCGGCCTCGATGCGCCGCCGTCGCGAGGCGCAGCGCCTGCGCCGCGAACTCGAGCGCCTGCAAGCCGCCGTCAATGGCCACCAACCTGTCGTCGCGCCCGAAGCGGTCGCGCCGATGTCGCCGCTGTAATGCGGCTTTATCGTTTGCATTGCAAGAGTCTGAACCGTGGACTTTGAACCCTGGTGGCTGATTTTCGTGCCCGTGCTGTTTGCGCTGGGCTGGTTGGCGGCGCGTTTTGATTTCCGGCAGATGCTGCGCGAGACGCGCACCTTGCCGGATTCCTATTTCCGCGGCCTGAATTTTCTGCTCAATGAACAGCCCGACCGGGCCATCGACGCCTTTGTCGAGGTGGCCAAGCTGGATCCCGAAACGACCGAGCTGCACTTCGCGCTGGGCAGCCTGTTTCGCCGGCGTGGCGAGATGGAGCGCGCCATCCGGGTGCATCAAAGCTTGTTGAGCCGCTCCGACCTGCCGCAGGCCGAGCGCGAGCATGCCCAGCACGAACTGGCTCAGGATTTCCTCAAGGCCGGCATGCTGGATCGCGCCGAAGCCGCTTTCGAGCAGCTCAAGGACACCGATACGCGCTATGCGTTGCCGGCACTGCGTTCGCTGATCCGCATCTACGAGTCCGAGCACGACTGGCCGCGCGCCATCGAAGCCGTCAAGACCTTGCATGGCCTGGTCGACGAGCCGGTGCCGCAACTCGTGCATTACTACTGCGAACAGGCTCAGGGTGCGCTGTCGGCCAAGCCGGCCGATATCGAGGCCGCGCTGACGGCCTTGGACGCGGCCGATCATGCCGTTGAGGTTGCCGGGCGCGGGGAAAGCTTAAGCCATGGCTCGCAGGTTCGGACGTCCTTGCTGCGTGCGCGCCTGGCCGGGCTGGAGAACGATAGCAAGCGCGAACGCATGTATTTGGAGAGCATTCTGGCCGATGCGCCGGAATATGCCGGGCTGGTGGCCGAGCAATTGCTGGCCAACTACCGGCAGGCCGGCGAGGCCGTGCAGGGCCTGGAGCACCTGCGGGCGCAGTATGAGCGCCATGCCTCGCTCGATCTGTTCAATGTGGTGTTTCGCGAGTTGCGCGCCCAGCAGGGCAGCGAGACCGCCTGGGCGTTTGCCCGTGCGGCATTGCGCCACCATCCCTCCTTGCTCGGCCTGGACCGCCTGCTCGAGGCCGAGCTGAGCGCGCAGCCGGCGGGCGAAGCGCACAGCAGCCCCGTGCCCGGCGCGGATCTGAGCCTGTTGCGCACCCTGATCCACAAGCATACGCAGCGGCTGGACCGCTATGCCTGCCGCAGTTGCGGGTTCCAGGCGCGCCGGTTCTATTGGCAGTGCCCCGGCTGCAATGCCTGGGAAACCTATACCCCGCGTCGTTTGGAAGAACTTGAATGATGTCTTTTCCCGCTCAAGCCCTCGCGCGTGCCCGCGTGCTCGTGGTTGGCGATGTCATGCTGGACCGATATTGGTTTGGTGAGGTCGAGCGTATTTCGCCCGAGGCGCCCGTGCCCGTGGTGCGCGTGGCGCGCCGCGAAGACCGGCTGGGCGGCGCGGCCAACGTCGCGCGCAATATCGCCGCGCTCGGTGCGCACGCCACGCTCATCGGCGTGGTGGGCGCCGACGAAGCGGGCGACCGCATCGCCGCGCTGGCCGCGGAGGCCGGCGTACGCACCGATCTGGTGGCCGACGCGGGAGGCCACACCACGCTCAAGATGCGCGTGCTCGGCCGCCAACAGCAACTGTTGCGCGTGGATTTCGAAGAAGCGCCGGCCGCGGGCACGCTCGATGGCGTGGACCACGCGCTCGCACGTGAACTTTCCGCTTGCGATGTGCTGGTGCTGTCGGATTATGCCAAGGGCGCGCTCACGCGGGTGCAGGCCATGATCGCGCAGGCCCGCGCGCGCAATATCCCGGTGCTGGTCGACCCCAAGGGCGATGACTACTCGCTGTATCGCGGCGCTACCCTGGTCACGCCCAACCGTTCTGAAATGCAGCAGGCCGTCGGCCGCTGGAGCAACGAGTCTCAACTGACCGACCGGGCGCAGGCGCTGCGGGCCGAGCTGGACCTGGAGGCCTTGCTGGTGACGCGCTCGGAGCAAGGCATGACGCTGTTCACGCAGGATGGCCGCGAGCACGTGGATGCGCAGGCACACGAGGTATTTGATGTATCAGGCGCCGGCGACACCGTGCTGGCCACCTTGGCCGTCATGCGCGCCGCGGGCCTGCCATGGGTGGATGCCATGCGCTGGGCCAACCGCGCCGGCGGCATCGTCGTCGGCAAGCTGGGCACGTCGATCGTGACCGGCGCTGAACTCGCAGGAGAAGCAATATGATCATTGTCACCGGCGCGGCCGGATTCATCGGCAGCAATCTGGTGCGCGGACTCAACCGCCGCGGCATCCATGACATCATCGCCGTCGACGATCTGACGCAGGGCGATAAATTCCTCAACCTGGTCGACTGCAAGATTGCCGACTACATGCATCATGAAGAGGTCCGCGAGCTGTTGCGTGCCGGCAAGTTGCCGCGTTTGCGCGCGGTGCTGCATCAGGGGGCATGCTCGGACACCACCGAGCGCAATGGCCGCTACATGATGGACAACAACTATCGCGTCACGCTGGAGTGG
This sequence comes from Bordetella genomosp. 12, assembly GCF_002261355.1. Lineage (GTDB taxonomy): Bacteria > Pseudomonadota > Gammaproteobacteria > Burkholderiales > Burkholderiaceae_B > Bordetella. Next base: position 392,697 of record NZ_NEVU01000002.1, read on the forward strand.
TTCGAGTACTGCCAGGCGCAGCGCGTGCCCTTACTGTATGCGTCCTCGGCGGCGGTGTATGGCGCCTCTACCGTCTACGTCGAGGATCCGGCCAACGAGGGGCCGCTGAACGTCTACGGTTACTCCAAGCTGCTGTTTGACCAGGTCTTGCGCACGCGCATGGGAAAACTGGCCTCGCAAGTCGTCGGTTTGCGCTATTTCAATGTGTACGGGCCGCATGAGCAGCACAAAGGCCGCATGGCCTCGGTGGCTTTTCACAACATGAATCAGTTCCTGGCGGAAGGGCATGTGCGCCTGTTCGCGGGCTGGGATGGTTACCCCGACGGTGGCCAGAGCCGCGACTTCATCTCGGTGCAGGATGTGGTGGACGTCAATCTGCATTTTCTGGACAACCCGCAGATCTCGGGCATCTTCAATTGCGGCACCGGGCGCGCCCAACCGTTTAACGACGTGGCCGCTGCCGTGGTGAACAGCCTGCGGGCGGAAAAGGGCGAGGCTGCCTTGCCCTTGGAGGCCCTGGTCCGCGACGGGCTGATTCGCTATATCCCTTTCCCCGATGATCTGAAGGGGCGCTATCAGAGCTTTACGCAGGCCAACGTGGACAATCTGCGCGCGGCGGGCTTTACGGCGCCGATGCGGGATGTGCAGACGGGCGTGAGCGAATACGTGAGCTATTGGCGGTCGCGCAAGTAACGCACGGATTTGTACGCTGCGTTAAAAGACCGAACTGACGGGCCCCGCGTGGGCCCGTCGGCGCATGCTGGAGCTCCTGGCGGCGATCGCCGTCTTTCATCGGGAGTGTTCCATGCGTTTCTTTCCTGCTTGCCTGCCTGGCCGTCTGCTGGCCGCGGCCCTGCTGCTCAGCCCCGCGGCCCCTGCGGCAGCTCTGGATCTCAATAGCGCCACAGCGGCGCAGTTGCGCGAACTCAAGGGCTTGGGGCCGCGCAGCGCCGAACTCATTGTGCACGAGCGCGAAAGGGGCGGCCCTTACCGGTCATTGGAAGACCTGAGCGATCGTGTGCGTGGCATTGGCGCGCGCAAGGCGGCCAGCCTGGCTGAAGCCGGCCTGACGGTCGGTAAGGCAGCGCCCGCGCCGCCGGCCGCGCCCGCCAAGGCGCCCGCCACCGTTCGGCGTCCCTGATTCCCTGCCTCAAACGCGGGTTTGGCCGCCAGGGCAGGAGCAGGGCGGTTATGATCGGCGCATGAACGCCATCACCTACCCCACCGTCGAACAAACCGTCGGCAATACGCCGCTGGTCCGCCTGCAACGTATCCCTGGCGATCTCGGCCAGGCCCGCGGCAATGTCATTCTCGCCAAACTGGAGGGCAACAATCCTGCCGGTTCCGTGAAGGACCGGCCCGCTTTGTCCATGATCCTGCGCGCCGAAGAGCGCGGAGAGATCGCGCCTGGCGATACCCTGATCGAGGCGACCAGCGGCAATACCGGCATTGCGCTGGCCATGACGGCCGCCATGCGTGGCTATCGCATGATCCTCATCATGCCGGATAATCTTTCGGTGGAGCGCCGCGCCGCCATGACGGCCTACGGGGCCGAGCTCATCCTCACCCCGGCCGACAAGGGCGGCATGGAGTATGCCCGCGATCTGGCCACCGCCATGCAATCCGAGGGCAAGGGCAAGGTGCTGGATCAGTTCGCCAATCCGGACAACCCGCGCGCGCACATCGAGGGAACCGGCCCGGAAATCTGGACCCAGACCCAAGGCCAAGTGACGCACTTCGTCAGCGCCATGGGCACGACGGGCACCATCATGGGGGTGTCCACCTATCTGAAGTCGCGTAATCCGGCCGTGCAGGTCGTGGGTGCGCAGCCGGCCGAGGGCTCGCAGATTCCGGGCATCCGCAAATGGCCTGAAGCCTATCTGCCGCAGATTTTTGATCGCTCGCTGGTCGACGCTTACGAGTCCATCGGCCAGACCGACGCCGAGACCATGGCGCGCCGCCTGGCTGCCGAGGAAGGCATTTTTGGCGGGATTTCGTCAGCGGGCGCCCTGGTGGCGGCATTGCGCGTGGCCGCCCGGGTCGAGAACGCCACCATCGTCTTCATCGTCTGTGACCGGGGCGATCGCTATTTGTCCACGGGCGTCTTCAACTGACCGCAATTTGCGCCAGCCAGGCGTACAAGCCTGCGAGCCCGTCGGGTTCGCAGGCGCTTTCATGGCTCAGCGGCGGCCGACGCGCGACTGCAACTCAGCGGCCAGGTCGGCGACCGCCGTGGCGTAGAAGTAGCTGCGGTTGTACTGGGTGATGACGAAGAAGTTGGCGGTGGCTGTGCGGTATTGCGCGGTGCCACGGGCCTCTTCGGCCAGATCCACCACGCCCATCGGGCTGGACTGCCAGCTGCCGGCCGCAGCACCCGGTGCCATCCTGGCCCCGGCTTGTTGCAAGCCAGCCCAGTCCAGCTTGGGTGTCAGCCCGCCATCGACCAGAGCGGACGGGTCGGCCGGCAGCACGACCGGCGCGAAGACAGGCAGGCCGCGCTGCCAGCCATGTTTCTGCAAAAAGTTACCCACGGACATCACGGCGTCGGGCACGCTGTGCGCCAGGTCGATATGCCCATCGTCGTCGCCGTCGACGGCGTAGTTGGCGATGCTGGTGGGCATGAATTGCGGCATGCCGATGGCGCCGGCGAAGGAGCCTTGCGTGTCGGGCTCGAGCTTGCCCTGCAGGGTGAGGGTGATGAAGTCGGCCAATTGCTTGCGGAACATCTCCACGCGTTCGGGCTTGACGGGCTCCGGGTAGTCGAACGCCAAGGTGGCCAGGGCATCGATGACCCGGAAATTACCCATGTTGCGGCCATACAGGGTTTCAACGCCGATGATGGACACGATGATGGAAGCCGGCACACCGTACTGCTGGGCGGCGCGGTCGATGACGGCGCGATGTTCGTTCCAGAATTCGACGCCCCAGCCGATGCGCTTGGGCTCGATGAAGCGCGAGCGGTAGGTGTTCCAGCTGCGCCAAACCTTGCGGCCGGGCACCGAGGGGGCGATGAGGCGGGCCACCGTGCTGCTGTAGCGGGAATCCGACAGCATGCTCAACACCGGATCCAGCGGCAGCGCACGTTCGGCCGCCAGCGTCTCGGCGAAGCTGCGCACTTCGGGCCGCAGCTTGCCTGCCGGGGTGAGGGTGGCGGACGGCTCGGCGGATGGGTTGGCTGATCCGATCCGAATGGCCTGGGGTTTACCCTGGCTGGCCGCGGCCGTAGGGGCGGATGCATGGGGTTGGGAGGAGGGGGAGGCACAGCCTCCCAGCAAGGCTGCGGCAAAGCCGATTTGCAGGAAACGCCGGGTGATGAACATAATCTTCCCTATGGAGACCATGTATCTTACCCACCCGTCGTGCAAGCTGCATGAAATGGGCAGCTGGCACCCTGAAAGTCCGCAGAGGCTGGATGCCATATCCGATCAGCTGCTGGCCAGCGGCCTGATGCCTTATCTGGGCGAAAAACAGGCGCCGGCAGCCACGCGCGAGGACATCTTGCGCGTGCATAGCGCCTATCACCTTGATCGCCTGCGCGGTCTGTCGCCCGAGCATGGCTATGTCGAGATCGACCCCGACACCCTGATGAATCCTCACACCCTGCAAGCCGCCTATCATGCGGCCGGCGCAGGGATCGCGGCCGTCGATGCCGTGATGTCGGGCGAGGCCACCACGGCCTTCTGCGCCGTGCGACCGCCTGGCCACCATGCGGAGCACAGCCGCGCCCTGGGGTTTTGCTTTTTCAACAACGTGGCTATTGCAGCGCAACATGCCATGCACAAGCATGGCCTGACGCGTATCGCCATCATCGACTTCGACGTCCACCACGGCAATGGCACCGAGGAGGCCTTTGCCGGTGATGAGCGTGTGCTGATGTGCAGCTTCTTTCAGCATCCTTTTTTTCCCAATAGCGGCTTCGAGCACCCGGCGGACAATATGTTGAATGTGCCCGTCGAGGCCTATTCAACGGGTGCGGCGGTGCGGGACATCGTGCGCCAGCAGTGGCTGCCGCGCCTGCAGGCGCACGCGCCGCAACTGATACTGATCTCGGCCGGCTTCGACGCGCACCGGGAAGACGACATGGCGCAGATGGGGTTGGTGGAGGCCGATTACGCCTGGATCACCGACCAATTGGTGGCCGTGGCCGATGAGCATGCGCAGGGACGGATTGTCAGCACGCTGGAAGGGGGTTACAACCTGTCCGCCTTGGGTCGTAGTGTGGTTGCTCACATCAGATCGCTGTCTAAGTTGTAGAATCAAGAAAAAATTGTGCAATGCAATCCCCGGCAATCCGCCGGGTAATTATTGTCTGGAGGCTGCTGGATGAAGGTATTGGTACCCGTCAAGCGCGTCGTTGACTACAACGTCAAGGTGCGCGTCAAGTCCGATCAAACCGGGGTGGACATCGCCAATGTGAAGATGTCGATGAACCCTTTTGACGAAATCGCCGTCGAAGAGGCCACGCGCCTGAAAGAGAAGGGCAGCGTCGCCGAAGTCATCGCCGTGTCTTGCGGCGCCGCCCAGTGCCAGGAAACGTTGCGCACGGCCATGGCCATCGGCGCGGATCGTGGCGTATTGGTGCAGACCGATGCCGAACTGCAGCCGCTGGCCGTCGCCAAGATGCTCAAGGCGCTGGTGGACAAGGAAGCGCCGCAACTGGTGATCCTGGGTAAGCAGGCCATCGACGATGACGCCAACCAGACTGGCCAGATGCTCGCCGCGCTGCTGGACTGGCCGCAAGCCACGTTCGCCAGCAAGGTTGAACTGGGCGAGGGCAAGGTCACCGTCACGCGTGAAGTCGACGGCGGCCTGGAAACGCTGACGCTCAAGCTGCCGGCCATCGTGACGACCGATCTGCGCCTGAACGAGCCGCGCTATGTGACCTTGCCCAACATCATGAAGGCCAAGAAAAAGCCCTTGGACACGGTCACGCCTCAGGATCTGGGGGTGGACCCCGCGCCGCGCCTGAAGACCTTGAAGGTCAGCGAACCGCCCGCCCGCAAGGCCGGCATCAAGGTCGCCGACGTGGCTGCGCTGGTGGACAAACTCAAGAATGAAGCGAAGGTGATCTAACAATGACGACGCTTGTTATTGCCGAACACGACAACGCCCAGTTGAAGGGCGCGACCCTCAATACCATCGCCGCGGCTGCCAAGCTGGGTGGCGAGGTGCACGTCCTGGTGGCGGGCAGCAACGCCCGCGCCGTGGCCGAGCAGGCCGCCGCGGCCGCCGGTGTGAGCAAAGTGCTGCTGGCCGATGCGCCGCAACTGGCCGATGGCCTGGCCGAGAACCTGGCTGCCCAGGTGCTGGCCGTGGCGTCTGCCTATAGCCACATTCTGTTCCCGGCGACGGCCTCGGGCAAAAACGTCGCTCCGCGCGTGGCTGCCAAGCTGGATGTCGCTCAGATCTCCGACATCATCGGCGTGGAATCCGCCGACACCTTCCAGCGCCCCATCTACGCGGGCAATGCCATCGCCACCGTGCAATCCGGCGATGCAGTCAAGGTGATCACCGTGCGCACCACCGGCTTTGACGCCGTGGCCGCCACGGGAGGCTCGGCTGCCATCGAAGACGCCGCCGCCGTGGCCGACTCGGGTCTGTCGAGCTTCGTGGGCCGCGAAGTCGCCAAGAGCGACCGCCCCGAACTGGCAGGCGCGCGCGTGGTGGTCTCGGGCGGCCGTGGTCTGGGCAGCGCCGAGAACTTCAAGATCCTGGATCCGCTGGCCGACAAGCTGGGCGCGGCGTTGGGCGCTTCGCGCGCCGCCGTGGACGCGGGCTATGCGCCCAACGACTGGCAGGTCGGGCAGACCGGCAAGATCGTGGCGCCGCAGCTCTACGTGGCCGTGGGCATCTCCGGTGCCATCCAGCATCTGGCTGGCATGAAGGACTCCAAGGTCATCGTGGCGATCAACAAGGACCCCGAGGCACCTATTTTCGGCGTGGCCGATTATGGTCTGGTGGGCGATTTGTTCCAGGTCGTCCCGGAGCTGGCCGGCGCGCTGTAATACGCCGACGCTGTCCGTCAAAACCGCGGCACCCGGGCCGCGGTTTTTTTTCGTCCGGCCAAGCCGCCGGGCTGGCGCTTTGGTTTTCTCCCCAATTCTGATAATGTCCTTTGCGCACAGCAGGTCGGAAACACCGCGATGGAGATTCGTGATGGGAAGTACGAGCTCGGCAAGTGAATTGGCAAGTCAATTGGCAAATGAGCGAGCGGGGGCGTGCAAATGACCTGCTCCGTGGGTTTTTTCGAATCCGTGCCCATCGCCATTATTTTCATTGCGGTCGGCCTGGGGCACCTCATCGGCAGGCTCCGGCTCGGTCCGGTGGCGCTGGGCGGCGTGTGCGGCACGCTGATCGTGGCGATGCTGCTGGGCCAGACGGGCTGCAAGGTCGACGGCCCGGTGCGCGAGATTGCCTTCGTGCTGTTCATCTTCGCCATGGGCTATTCCGGCGGCCCGGGCTTCTTCGCCAATCTGAATCGATCCAGCCTGCGCTTCATGGTGCTGCCTTTCATCGAGGTCGTGCTGGTGCTGGTGATTTCCCTGGCGGCGGCAAGCATTTTCGGGTTCGACGCGGGCACCACGGCCGGCCTGGCCGCCGGTTCGGCGACCGAGTCCGCGGTCGTGGGCACGGCCTCGGAAGCTCTGCGCCATCTGGGGCTGTCTGCCGAGGAAGTGCAGGTCCAGGAAGCGAATATCGCCACGGCCTATACGCTGACTTATCTGGTGGGCACGATCAGTATCGTGTTGTTCACCAGCCAGGTTGCGCCGCTGTTGTTGCGCATCAATCTGCGTCAGGCTTGCAAGGATCTGGAGGCCAAGCTGGGCGGGGTGCCCGATGACGAAGACGGCAGCCTGCCGGCGCTGCCGCGGCTGGTGGGCCGCGCTCATATCGTGCGTGAAGCCGAAGGCAAGACCGTGCTGGAGGTCGAGCAGGCGCTGGCGGGACGCACGGTGGTCACCAGCCTGTTGCGCGATGGGGAGTCGCTGACGCCCACGCCGGAGGAGGTGCTGCAATCGGGTGACATCCTGGTGATCGTGGGCCTGCGCTTGTATGCCTTGCGCGGCGACGATGTCATTGGCCCGGAAATCCAGGTGCCGGCCGCGCATGCCGATGCGCTCAATCTGCAGGAACGGCAGGTCGTCGTCAGCCGCAAGCGCGTCAATGGCCGCACGCTGGCCCATCTGGCGCAGACGCCCAAGGCCCGTGCGGCCCGCGGCGTCTTTCTGCAGGGCATCGAGCGCAGCGGGCATACCATTCCCATGACGCCTTCGACGGTGCTGATGTATGGGGATGTGGTCAAGCTGGTGGGTACCGACCCCAACCTGAGCGACGCCGTCACGCATCTTGGCAATGAACTACGCCGGGACGGCACGACCGATCTGGTGTTCATGTGCGCCGGTATTCTGGTCGGCTTGGTCATCGGCAGCCTGATGGTCACCGTGGCGGGTCTGCCGCTGTCGCTGGGCAGCGGCGGTGGCGCCCTGGTCAGCGGCCTGATCTGCGGCTGGATTTCGGCCAAGCGCCCCTCGCTGGGCCATATTCCGCCTGCCGCCTTGAGCCTGCTGAAAGAACTGGGGTTGGGGATTTTTATTGCCTGCGTCGGCTTGTCTGCCGGCCCCGAGGCGATTACTCTTTTGAAGCAGCATGGCCTGGTTCTGCCGATCGTGGGTCTGGCGGTATCGCTCGGGCCCGCATGCGCATCGCTGTGGATCGGCCATAAATTCCTCAAGATCGAGGGGCCGCTGTTGCTTGGCGCCATCGCGGGCCAGCACGTGAGCACCCCCACCCTCAGCGCGGTGATTGCCCAGGCGGGCAGTTCGGTGCCCATTCTGGGCTATACCGTCACCTATGCCATCGCCAATGTGCTGCTGCCTGTGCTGGGGCCGCTGATCGTGGCGCTGGCCTATCGTCTGGGCTAAACAGCCCCGAGCTGAAAAACGGGCGGCGCGAGCCGCCCGATTGTTTATAGAACGGAGACACTATGAGCTACACCACGCCATTGCGCGACATCCGCTTTGCCATGAAGGAGTTGGCGGGCCTGGACGAGATTCTCAAACTGCCCGGTTTCGAGGAGGCCGAGCCCGATCTGGTCGATGCCATCCTCGATGAGAACGCGCGCTTTGTGCAGGAGGTGGTGGCTCCCTTGAACGTCGTCGGCGATCGCCAGCCGCCGGTCTGGAAAGACGGCGTGGTGACCGCCACGCCGGGTTTCGCCAAGGCGTTTGCGGAGTATTCGGCCGGGGGCTGGCAGGGCCTGCAGCATCCGGTGCAATGGGGCGGGCAAGGTTTGCCGCAACTGGTGGCCGCGCCGGCGGGCGAAAACATCCAGGCGGCCAGCCTGGCGTTCGCCCTGTGTCCCATGCTCACCGACGGCGTGATCGAGGCCTTGCTGACGGTCGGTTCCGAAGCGCAACGGCGCGCCTACATTCCCAACCTGATCGGCGGGCGCTGGACCGGTACGATGAACCTGACCGAACCCCAGGCCGGTTCTGACCTGGCGCTGGTATCGACCCGGGCGGTGCCGCAGGACGATGGCAGCTACCGGGTGTCGGGCCAGAAGATTTTCATCACGTTTGGCGAGCATGATCTGGCCGAGAACATCATCCATCTGGTGCTGGCGCGTCTGCCGGACGCACCTGCCGGCGTGAAGGGGATCTCCCTGTTCATCGTGCCCAAGTTTCTGGTCAACGAGGATGGTTCGCTGGGCAAACGCAACGATGTCTGGTGTGCTTCGCTGGAGCACAAACTGGGCATCCATGGCAGTCCCACGGCCGTGCTGCTTTACGGCGCCGGCAAAGGCGAGGTGGGCGAGGGCGCCGTCGGCTATCTGGTGGGCGAGGCCAATCGCGGGCTGGAGTACATGTTCATCATGATGAACGCGGCGCGTTATTCCGTCGGGCAACAAGGGATTGCGCTGTCCGAGCGTGCTTACCAGCATGCCCAGGCCTATGCGCGCGAGCGCGTGCAGGGCCGCGCCATCGAGGGATCGGCCGGCCCGGTGACGATTTCCCGTCATCCGGATGTGCAGCGCATGTTGCTGACCATGCGCTCGCTGACCGAGGCAGCCCGGGCGGTGTCCTATGTCGCCGCCGCCGCGCATGACAAGGCCAATCACCACCCGGATGCCGAAGTGCGGACCCGCAATCGCGCCTTCTACGAGTATCTGGTTCCCATCGTCAAGGGCTTTTCGACCGAATCGGCCGTCGAGGTCGCTTCCCTGGGCGTGCAGGTGCATGGCGGGATGGGCTTTATCGAGGAGACCGGGGCCGCCCAGTATTATCGCGACGCGCGGATTCTCCCCATCTACGAAGGCACTACGGCGATACAGGCCAATGACCTGGTCGGCCGCAAGACCTTGCGCGACGGCGGCGCGGCGGCGCACGCCTCGATTGCGGCCATGCGCGACACCCTCAAAGCGCTGCAGGCCGAAACGGCGCGCGCCGATGCCGAAAGTCGTGAAGGACTTTGCCTGTTGCGGGATCACTTCGATCAGGCCATCCAGGCTTATGAGGCCGCGGTGGAGTATGTGTTGCAGCACGCCGTCGACCATGTGCGGGCAGTGTTTTCGGGCAGTGTGCCTTACCTCATGCTGGCGGGCGTGGCTCATGGCGGCTGGCAGATGGTGCGGGCCGCGCTCGTGTGCAGCCGCCGTTTGGCCGAAGGCAGCAGCGATGAGTTCTACCGCCATAAGCTGGGTACCGCGCTCTTTTACGGGGCCCATATTCTGCCCCGCGCGCTGTCGCTGTCGGCGGCTGTGCGCGCCGGGCAGGTGGCGAATACCGCGGCCGACTGGGCCGGGGTGGCCTGACGCCTCTCGTTGCAATACAACATAAGGTTATATGGTTTGCTTATTTCCCCCCGTGGGGGTTTGATGCAAGAATCATATTGTCGGCAACCTCAAGCAGGAGATTTTCAATGGCACACCTTCGTCTGGGCGATACCGCGCCCGACTTCGAGCAGAAATCGTCCATAGGCACGCTGCGCCTGTATGACTACCTTGGCGACAAGTGGGGCGTGTTGTTTTCGCATCCCGCCGACTTCACGCCGGTTTGCACCACCGAGCTGGGCTATACCGCCAAGCTGGCCGACGAGTTCGCCAAGCGTGGCGTCAAGGTGCTGGCGCTGTCGGTCGACGGCGAGGAATCCCACACCAAGTGGATCGACGACATCAATGACACGCAGTCGACCCGTGTCAACTTCCCCATCCTGGCCGACGAGGACCGCAAGGTCTCCGAGCTCTATGACATGATCCATCCGAACGCCAATGCCACGTTGACCGTGCGCTCGGTGTTCATCATCGATCCTGCCAAGAAGATCCGCCTCATCATTACCTATCCCGCCAGCACGGGCCGTAATTTCAATGAGATCCTGCGCGTGATCGACTCTCTGCAATTGACCGACAGCCATAGCGTGGCCACGCCGGTCAACTGGCAGGATGGCGATGACGTGATCATCGTGCCGTCCCTGAAGGACGAAGCCGTCATCAAGGAGAAATTCCCCAAGGGCTACAAGGCCGTGCGCCCCTACCTGCGCATCACGCCGCAGCCCAACAAGTAAGAGATGCCAGACTGACGCATGCGGGCCGCCTTCGGGCGGCCCGTTTGTTTGGCGCTCGCGGCGGCGCGGCCCGGGCTTTATCGCTTCTAGCGATGAGTAATCAAAAAATGATTCGTTCCTTTCAGATGGCTGGGCTTGCACACTGCAGTCATTGCCACTCGAACAACAAAGGAAGCGAACATGCCCTCCCGTGCCGCAGGAATCTGGACCGCCGCCATCGCTTTGGCAGCCACTTTTACGCTGGGCCTGCCCCAGGCCATGGCCCAGAGCAAGCAAACACTGCTCAACGTCTCGTATGACCCCACGCGCGAGTTGTATCGCGCTGTCGATGAGGCTTTCGTCAAGGATTACAAAGCCAAGGCCGGTGTCGATCTGACCATTCGTCAATCGCACGGCGGCTCGGGTCGCCAGGCGCGTTCGGTCATCGACGGCCTGGACGCCGACGTCGTCACCCTGGCGCTGGCTTATGACATCGATGCCGTCGCCGATCGCGGTCTGCTGCCGCAGGATTGGCAAAAGCGCCTGCCGCAAAACAGCTCGCCCTATACCTCGACCATCGTGTTCCTGGTGCGCAAGGGCAATCCCAAGCAGATCCAGGACTGGGATGATCTGCTCAAGCCCGGCGTGCAGGTAATCACGCCCAACCCCAAGACCTCGGGCGGGGCGCGCTGGAATTATCTGGCGGCCTGGGCCTATGCCCTGAAGAAGCCGGGCGGCAGCGAAGCCAGTGCGCGCCAGTTTGTCGGTGATCTGCTCAAGCATGTGCCCGTGCTGGACACCGGGGCGCGCGGCGCGACGACGACCTTTGTCGAGCGCGGGGTGGGCGACGTTTTGCTGGCCTGGGAAAACGAAGCCTTCCTGGCGCAGGAAGAGCTGGGTCCGGACAAGTTCGACATCGTCGTGCCGTCGCTCTCCATTCTGGCCGAGCCGCCGGTGGCCGTGGTGGACAAAGTGGTCGATAAGAAGGGCACGCGTCAGGCCGCCCAGGCTTATCTGGAGTTTCTGTATACGCCGCAAGCGCAGGAAATCATCGCCAAGAACTACTACCGGCCGATCGACAAGACGGTGGCCGCCAAGTACGAAAGCCGCTTCCCCAAACTGAATCTGGTCACCATCGACGATCCCATCTTCGGTGGCTGGCGCAAGGCGCAGAAGGATCACTTCAGCGATGGCGGCAGCTTTGATCAGGTCTATCAACCCAAGTAAGGAAACGGGTTCGCGATGAGTGCCATTCTTCATCCGGCGGCGGGCGCGGGCGCCCGCCCCGCCCGCAAAAGCCCCGGCGTACTGCCGGGTTTTGGCATTTCCATGGGTTATGCCGTGTTTTACCTCAGCGTGCTGGTGCTGATCCCGCTGGCTGCCTTGCCGATCAAAAGCGCGCACCTGGGTTGGGCGGGGTTCTGGGATACGGTGACCGCGCCCCGAGTGCTGGCGTCGTACCGGCTGACGTTCGGCGCGGCCTTGGTGGCGGCGCTGGTCAATCTGGTGTTCGGCACCATCGTGGCCTGGGTATTGGTGCGCTACCGCTTTCCGGGTAAGCGCATCGTCGATGCGTTGGTGGACTTGCCGTTTGCCTTGCCCACCGCCGTGGCCGGCATCGCCCTGACCGCGATCTACTCCACCAACGGCTGGCTGGGCGGGCCGCTGGAGCGCTGGCTGGGCCTGAAAGTGGCCTTCACGCCACTGGGCATCGTGGTGGCGCTCATCTTCATCGGCGTGCCCTTCGTGGTGCGCACCGTGCAGCCCGTGCTCGAAGATATCGAACGGGAGATCGAGGAAGCCGCCGCCAGTCTGGGCGCCGGCCGCTGGCAAACCATACGACGGGTGCTGCTGCCGGCCTTGATGCCAGCACTGTTGACCGGATTTGCACTGGCTTTCGCGCGCGCGGTGGGCGAGTACGGCTCGGTGGTGTTCATCGCCGGCAACATGCCCATGGTGTCGGAGATCACGCCGCTGCTGATCATCGTGAAACTCGAACAGTTCGACTATGCCGGGGCGGCGGCCATTGCGACCGTTTTGCTGGCTGTGTCCTTTTTGCTGTTGTTCATCATCAACCTGTTGCAGGGGTGGCAGGCGCGCCGCGGAGGGAGACTGGCATGAGGCCCGACCATTTGACCGAGCCGCGCTGGGTGCGCGGCATTCTGCTCTTTCTGGGCTTGGCCTTTCTGACGCTGTTTCTGTTCGTGCCGCTGGCAGCGGTGTTTACCGAAGCATTCCGCAAGGGCTGGCAGACCTATCTGGCGGCGATCACCGAGCCGGACGCATTGTCGGCCATCCGCCTGACGCTGTGGGTGGCCGCGATTTCGCTGCCGCTGAACCTGCTGTTCGGGGTGGCGGCCGCCTGGGCGATCACCAAGTTTCAGTTCCGGGGCAAGCAGTTCCTCATCACGCTCATCGACCTGCCGTTCTCGGTCTCGCCCGTCGTGGCGGGCCTGATTTTCGTGCTGTTGTTCGGCTCGCAGGGCTGGTTCGGCCCTTGGCTGCAGGAGCACGACCTGAAGATCGTCTATGCCGTGCCGGGTGTCATTCTGGCGACGCTGTTCGTGACCTTTCCCTTCGTGGCGCGGGAGCTGATCCCGCTGATGCAGGCGCAGGGCAGTGAGGAAGAGCAGGCGGCGCTGACCTTGGGCGCGACGGGCTGGCAGATCTTCTGGCGCATCACGCTGCCCAATATTAAATGGGGCCTGCTGTATGGCGCCATCCTGGCCAATGCGCGCGCCATGGGCGAGTTCGGCGCGGTGTCGGTGGTGTCGGGGCAGGTGCGTGGCCTGACCAACACCATGACGCTGCATGTGGAGATTCTCTACAACGAGTACCAGTTCTCGGCCGCCTTCGCGGTGGCCTCGCTGCTGGCATTGCTGGCCCTGGTGACGCTGGTGGTCAAGAATTTCATTGAGTGGCGCAATCAGCGGCTGTTGGCGCAAGGCGAGCAGCCCCTTGAAGTGTCGCCACTGGCGGCGCAACAGCCACAAGCCGCCTGAGCGGGGAGGAACATCATGAGCATCGAAGTCAAAAATCTGTCCAAGCGCTTCAATGATTTTCGTGCGCTGGACGATGTCTCACTGCATATCGAGACCGGCGAGCTGGTCGCCCTGCTGGGGCCGTCGGGCTGCGGCAAAACGACGTTGCTGCGCATCATCGCCGGCCTGGAGAGCGCCGACAGCGGCAGCGTGCTGTTCTCCGGCGAGGACGCCACCGGGGTCGATGTGAGGCAGCGGCAAGTGGGTTTTGTGTTTCAGCATTACGCCTTGTTCAAGCACATGACGGTTTTCGAGAACGTGGCGTTTGGCTTGCGGGTCAAGCATCGCTCGCAACGGCCGTCCGAAGCGCAGATCCGCAGCAAGGTCCATGACCTGCTGCAGTTGGTGCAATTGGACTGGCTGGCCGACCGTTATCCGGCACAGTTATCGGGCGGTCAGCGTCAACGCATTGCGCTGGCCCGTGCCTTGGCCGTGGAGCCGCGCGTGCTACTGCTCGACGAGCCGTTTGGCGCGCTGGATGCGAAGGTGCGCAAGGAGTTGCGCCGCTGGTTGCGCCGCTTGCACGATGAGCTGCACGTGGCCAGTGTCTTCGTCACCCATGATCAGGAAGAAGCCTTGGAAGTCTCCGACCGCGTGGTGCTGATGAATGCCGGGCGCATTGAGCAGATCGGCAGCCCGCGCGAGGTCTGGGAGGCGCCCGCCACGCCCTTTGTCTATGGCTTCCTGGGGGACGTGAATCAGCTTTCCGGCCAGGCCAGCGGGGGCGTCTGGCGCCATGCCGATCTGGCGCTGCCCGCGCCCGGTCTGGATCAGCCCGGGGTGCTGGCGGCGACGGCCTACGTCCGGCCGCATGAGATCGAGGTGCTGCGCTACGCCCCGCAATCGCCCGGCATCCCGGTGCGGCTGGCGCACGCTTATCTGGCCGGTCCCAGCGCCTATCTGGAGCTCACGCGGGAAGACGCCGCCAGCGCGATCGAAGCCGAAGTCCCCGAGCACATCTTTCGCGAACTCAACCTGAAGGAGGGCGATGCCCTGCTGGCCCGTCCGCGCCGCGCCAGGGTTTTCGCTACGCAACCATGAGCCACACCGACCTGACTTCTGAGACGGCCGCGCGCTGGGAAGCGCTCAAGGCCACATTGGCCGACATTGCCCGGCGCCATCCCGACGCGGCGCTGGCCTGCTCGCTGGCGGCCGAAGACATGCTGTTGATCCATGCCATCGAACAGGATCATCTGCCGCTGGAGATCTTCACGCTGGACACTGGCCGGCTGCATCCCGAGACCCTGGGCATGCTGGATAAGGTGCGCGACCGCTATGGGCGGGCGATCACCGTGATGCAACCCCAGGCGCAGGCTGTCAGCGAGCACGTCGCCGCGCATGGCGCCTTCGCCTTTTATGAGAGCGTGGACCTGCGCAAGGCCTGTTGCCAGATACGCAAGGTCGAGCCCTTGGCGCGCGCGCTGGCGGGCCGCAGTGCCTGGATCACCGGGCAGCGGCGTGCGCAGGCCGTCACGCGGGGCGAGCTGCCGGCCGAGGAGCCCGATCCCGTGTTCGGGCTGTACAAATTCAATCCCCTGGCCGCCTGGAGCGAAGACGAGGTCTGGGCGGTCATCCGGGCGCTGGACATTCCCTACAACCCCTTGCATGACCAGGGCTACCCCTCCATCGGCTGCGATCCCTGTACGCGCGCCATCCGCCCGGGTGAGGATCTGCGCGCCGGACGCTGGTGGTGGGAGAGTTCGGATTCCAAGGAGTGCGGTCTGCACGAGGGCAACCGCCGCCATATCCCGATTGCTGTGAATTGAGAAAGGAAGAATCATGTCTTTAGTTGCCCAACGCAGCCATCTCGATTGGCTGGAATCCGAGGCCATTTTCATCTTGCGTGAAGTGGCCGCCGAGTGCGCCAAACCCGTGCTGCTGTTCTCCGGCGGCAAGGATTCCGTGGTGCTGCTGCGCCTGGCCGAAAAGGCCTTCCGGCCTGGCCGTTTTCCCTTCCCCCTGATGCATATCGACACGGGGCACAACTTCGACGAGGTCATCGCGTTTCGCGACGAGCGCGCCGGGCAGTTGGGCGAAACGTTGATCGTGCGCAGTGTGGAAGACTCCATCGCGCGCGGCAGCGTCGTGCTGCGCCGCGAGACGGACTCGCGCAATGCCGCTCAGGCGGTGACCTTGCTGGAGGCCATCGAGGAGTTCGGTTTCGATGCCTGCATAGGCGGGGCGCGCCGCGACGAGGAAAAGGCCCGCGCCAAGGAGCGCATTTTCTCGTTCCGGGACGAGTTCGGCCAATGGGACCCCAAGGCGCAGCGCCCGGAGCTCTGGAATATTTTCAATACGCGCGTGCATCCCGGCGAGAACATCCGGGTCTTTCCGATCTCGAACTGGACCGAACTGGACGTCTGGCAATACATCCATCGCGAGAATCTGGCCCTGCCGTCCATCTATTACAGCCATCAGCGCGAGGTGGTGCGCCGCCGTGGCCTGCTGGTGCCGGTCACGCGCCTGACGCCGCCGGCCGAGGGCGAGCGCGTCGAGACCCTGGATGTGCGCTTTCGGACCGTGGGCGATATCTCCTGCACCTGCCCGGTGGCCTCCGAGGCTGCCGACCCGCTGGCCATCATCGCCGAGACGGCCGTCACCGACATCACTGAGCGCGGGGCGACCCGCATGGACGATCAGACCTCCGAGGCGTCGATGGAACGCCGCAAGCGCGAAGGCTATTTCTGAACCGGATGACATCATGAATGCACTGAACGATTCTTTTTTGTCGGGCGCCGATCGCGGTGTGCTGCGCCTGATCACCGCCGGCTCGGTGGACGACGGCAAATCCACACTGATCGGCCGCCTGCTCTATGACAGCAAGGGCGTGTTCGCCGATCAGCTCGACGCCATTGCGCGCGCCAAGCACAAACGCGTGGCGGGCGACGGTATTGACCTGTCTCTGCTTACCGACGGCCTGGAGGCCGAGCGCGAACAGGGCATTACGATCGACGTGGCCTATCGCTACTTCGCCACGCCTTTACGCAAATTCATCGTGGCCGACGCACCGGGACACGAGCAGTACACCCGCAATATGGTCACCGGCGCATCGACGGCCGACGCGGCCATCATCCTGATCGATGCCACGCGGGCGGCCGATGGCAAGCTGTTGCCGCAGACCAAGCGGCACAGCACGATCGCGCGTCTGCTCGGCATCCGCCACATCGTGGTGGCCGTCAACAAGATGGACCTGGTGGACTGGGATAAGGCGGTGTTCGACCGCATCGCCGCGGCCTATGCCGATCTGGCGCGCAAACTGGGGCTGCCGGATTTCCACATCCTGCCGCTGTCGGCGCTCAATGGCGACAACGTCGTGCATCGCTCCGATCGGACCCCCTGGTATGCGGGCCAGCCGCTGTTGAGCCTGCTGGAAAATCTCGAACAGGGCGCCGACGGCTCGGTGCTGCCGCTGCGCTTTCCGGTGCAATGGGTGATGCGCCATGACGGCGACCGTGCCGAGGATTTCCGGGGGTACGCCGGCCGCGTGGCCAGCGGTGCCTTGGCCGTGGGCGATGAGGTGCTCGTGCAGCCATCCGGGGTGGCCGCGCGCGTGGCCGGGATCCGGGTGTTCGACCGCAGCGTGGAGCGCGCCGTGAGCGGCGATTCGGTGACCGTGGTGCTGGATCGCGATGTCGATGTCTCGCGCGGTGACATCATCACGCATGCGGCCGCTCCGGCGGCCGTGGCGCGCGAGTTCGAGGCCGAGGTCTGCTGGCTCGACAATCAACCGTTGAACCCCGCGCGCAAATACTTGCTCAAGCAGGGCACGCGCTTGACCTCGGCCAAGATTCGCGGCGTGCATACGCGGCGTGACATTCATGAGCTGCAGGAAGTTGCTGAGGCGCAAGACAGCCTGGCGATGAATGACATCGGCCGCGTGTCCTTCGTCACGCGGGAGTCGCTGGCGGTCGATGACTACCGTGACGTTCCGGGAACGGGGGCCTTCATTCTGATCGACGCGGCCACGCACCAGACGGCGGCAGCCGGCATGCTGATCCGGCGCTGAGCGGGCCTGCCCGCCGCTGTTGTTTTTTATTCAAAGCCTTGGCTGGCGCGGCTTTCCAGGCATTTTCCAGCACGTGAAATGAATTCCGTGCACGCCTGGCGGCACTTGCGGTACAGTCGGAACGTGGTCCTCTCAAGGACTTAGGGGCTTGTCAAAAGTACTGTGTTTTTGTACAGTGCTTCCATGATGAGCACCGAACATTCGCTTTCCGCCGGTTATGGGTCCCCGGCTGCCGCCCCCGCCGCCTCGCGCGGTCGGGGTGCGGTTACTAATGTTCGCCACCGCTTCGAGCAAGTCGAGCGCGAGGCTTTCGATGACGGGTGGTTCGGCGGCGACGATACGGCCGTCGCGCTCGATCCGTCCCTGGATGATATCCAGGATGAACCCCGGCGGGTCGCTGCCGGGGGCTCCTCGGATGATGACGTGTCCGAGGCCCATTTGTCCGGCGCTTCCGCCGCCGCCGCGGACGCGGCGCTGCCCGAAGCGGTGGGTTTGCCCCAGTCTGCCACCCAGCGTTACATCCCCGTCATGGCGGTGCCGCGCACCACGGTGCGGCCAGAGCAGGCGCGCAAGCTGCTGTCGCGCAATGATTCTCCGGATATCCCCTTTGACGTCGCCGTCAATCCCTATCGGGGCTGCGAGCATGGCTGCGTGTATTGCTATGCCCGGCCCACGCATGCCTATCTGGGCTATTCGCCCGGATTGGACTTCGAAACTCGCCTGGTCGCCAAGGCTAACGCCGTGCAGGCGTTGCGCGCGGAGTTGGCCCGGCCCGGTTACAAGGTCTCGCCGATCAATATCGGCTCGGCCACCGACGTCTATCAGCCCATCGAACGCACCTGGCGCCTGACTCGAGGCCTGCTCGAGCTCATGGCCGAGACGCGCCACCCCCTGACCCTGGTCACCAAAAATGCCCTCGTCGAGCGCGATCTGGACCTGCTATCCACGCTGGCGCGTGACCGGCTGGTGACGGTATTCATCAGCATCACCACGTTGGATGCCGACATGGCGCGCACATTGGAGCCGCGCGCTTCGGCGCCGTGGCGTCGTGTCGAGACAGTGCGCAAGCTTGCCGAGGCCGGCGTCCCGGTGGGGGTGCTGGTGGCTCCCGTCATTCCCTTTATCAATGACGAGTCCATGGAGTCCATCCTGGAGGCAGCCGCCGCTGCGGGGGCCGGCTCGGCCAGCTACACGGTGGTGCGCTTGCCCTGGGAAGTCAAAGAGGTGTTTGAGACCTGGCTGCATACGCATTTTCCTGATCGGGCGCAGCGAGTGTTGCACCGGATCGAAGATATGCGCGAGGGCAAACGCAATGACAGCAGTTTTGATACCCGCATGCGCGGGACCGGCATCTGGGCGGATTTGTTGCGGCAGCGCTTTCAACTTGCCACGCGCAATCTGGGCTTGACCGGCATGCGCCCGGAACTCGTGCGGGATCTGTTCGTGCCGCCGGTCATTGCACAGGCCGTGCGGCGCGGGCGGCAAAACGCCACCGACGCGGCGCGCGAAGCCGGCCAGATGGCGCTATTCGAAGAATGAACGAAGTCCAAGGCAGTTTTCTCATGCATGTCCGGCAACGGACAGCCTTGCCCGGTCTGGCCTGGCAGGCGCTACAAGGAGAGTCATCATGACGACGGTTACGCTTCCCGCAGACGCATTGCTTGCCCATGGCCCGGTGTCGCAGCGTCCGCGCCCCTCATCGCGGGCCGTGCCCGCACGCTCGCCGGCCTGGCCGTTTCAGGCGCCCGCCGAGCCTGCCGCGGTACCGGCGGACGTCGAGCCCGCCGCCGATACCGAGCGGGATATCCAGGCCCGGGAAATGCGCCGCCGCATGGTCTGGGATGTGGTGATGGTGTTGTCGTGGGGGGCGGCGATTCCCGGTTTCATGTGGTTGGGTGCGGCCTTCGGTTTTTGAGCTGCTCAGCGGCGGCGATTGGGGCAGGGCGGCCTACGCTCTGTGCGGCACTCAGGCGCAGATTCAGCTCGAACCCAGCAAGATGACGCCCAGCAGGATGGCGCCGCAACCGGCCAGACGTCCCGGGCCGACTTTTTCGCGGAGCAAGAACATGCCCGCCAGCGTACCCAGCATCATGGACATTTCTCTCGCGGGGGCGACCAGGCTCAAGGGCGCGCCCATGCGCAAGGCATAGAGCACCAGGATATAACCCAGGGGCGACAGCACGCCCACGGCGAGCGCCAGATGCCAATAGCCGCGCATGGCTGGGAAGTACTGCGCCCGGCGCTTGATGACGTGCGGTGTCAGCATGGCCGTGCGCGTGACACAGGTAAACCAGTCAAATAAGACCGGCATGATGAGCAGGCTTTTCACCCCGTAGGCGTCCACCACGGTGTAGGCGGCGATAAACAGGCCGATCAATACTCCCCAACGTACCCCGATCCAGGCTTGTGGCGTATGGAACATGCTCAGCCGCCCTTGCGTGGCGATCAGCATGACGCCGCCCACCACGCACAACATCCCCAGTATGCCGGTCGTGGTCGCGGGTTCGCCCAGCAGCGTAAAGGCGCCGATTGTCGACAACAGCGGTCCGGTGCCGCGCGCGATGGGGTAGACCACCGATAGGTCTGCCACCTGGTAGCCACGTTGCAGACAGAGGCTGTAGCCCAGGTGCAACAACGATGAGGCCAGGATGCATAGCCCGACCGGCCAGCTCCACGACATCCCCTCGTGCGCCAGGACCCAGATCACCCAGGGCGCATACAGTACGCTGGCGGCTAGTCCATAGGCGAAGACGAAGACGGGGCCCACCATGGCGGCGCGCTTGGCAAGCAGATTCCATGTCGCGTGGGCCATGGCGGCCAGCACAACCAGTATCAGGGACGTATAAGTCATGGCGGTCGGCAAGCGGGAAAGGCGCAAGCGTACTTGAAACGGGGGCGGAACTCGGGTAGCTGGGCTGGTTAAAAAAAGAGCACTGAGGTAGAATAGCTGGTTTGCCAACTCATCCTCTGCTTGCGGCATACGAAATATGCGCGCGCTGGGGTTACCCGATAGGGCGGGCTTTCTTTTGGGAAAGCGCGCTTAAGTCAGGGGAGCCTTGGGGTGCTGCATCGATATCCTCCCGGCAAAAAACGCCTGCAAAGACAAGATGAATCCGGAGTTCTCATGAACCTTATCGCTCTCCTTGAACAGGAAGAAATCAAGCGCCTGACCGGCGACAAGCCCGTGACCGAGTTCGCCCCTGGCGACACCGTGATCGTGAGCGTGAACGTGGTCGAAGGTACCCGCAAGCGTGTCCAGGCCTTCGAAGGCGTGGTCATTGCCAAGCGCAACCGTGGCCTGAATTCTTCCTTCATCGTCCGCAAGATTTCGTCGGGTGAAGCCGTGGAACGTACGTTCCAGCTCTACTCGCCGCAGATCGCCGGCATTGAAGTCAAGCGCCGTGGCGACGTGCGCCGTGCCAAGCTGTACTACCTGCGCAACCGCTCGGGCAAGTCGGCTCGCATCAAGGAAAAGCTGGTCAGCAAGCAAGCCGCTCAAGGTTAATCCCTGGCTTGAACGCTGCCCGGTCCGCCCAGCATCGCGCCGGCTTCATGCCGGTGCGTGCCGGGCGGTATTCCGAGCTGAAAAGGCACCTGAAAAGGTGCTTTTTTTTCGTCTTTCG
Source organism: Bordetella genomosp. 12 (assembly GCF_002261355.1). GTDB lineage: Bacteria > Pseudomonadota > Gammaproteobacteria > Burkholderiales > Burkholderiaceae_B > Bordetella. Next base: position 413,906 of record NZ_NEVU01000002.1, read on the forward strand.
GCGGCCTGCTGCCGGCCGGAGCCGCGGTGACGCCGCCCGATGCGCATGCCGCAATGCCTGCCTCTCCTTTGTGGCAACCTTAGGTTCATGACTGATTCATCGCCCCCGCGTATACGCCGGCCTATCGTGCGGCCGAACTTCGACCCGAAGGAACAACCCTGGCAAGTGGCCGACAGCGGACTGCTGCGCGTCAATCCGGAGTTGCTCACGCCCGACGCCTTGCGCGGCTCCTTGCGGCCGGCGCGCGAATGGACGCTGGATCCGTTGGGGATGGAGAAGGAGCGTTACCCTGGCCGTGAAGGGCCGCCCGTGCTGGCCGCCGTGCTCATCCCCATGGTGATGCGGCCGCAGGGGGTGAGCGTGATGCTGACCCAGCGCGCGGCGCATTTGCATGATCATGCCGGTCAGATCAGCTTTCCGGGGGGTAGGGTGGAGCTGGCCGATCCCACGCCGGTGGCGACAGCCCTGCGCGAGGCGCACGAGGAGACCGGCCTGCCGCAAGACCGCGTGGAAGTGCTCAGCAGCATGCCGGAGTTTCTGACCTCGACCGGCTTTTCCATCACGCCGGTCGTGTCACTGGTGCGCCCCGATTTTTCACCCGCTGCGGACGCGTTTGAGGTGGCGGATATCTTTGAAGTGCCCTTGGATTTTCTGATGGATCCGGCCAACCATCGCCTCTATGAGGCGCGGCTGCCCGACGGCCGGATACGCCGCTACTACGCCATTCCGTGGGGCGAGCGTTTCATCTGGGGGGCGACCGCCGGCATGCTGCGCAACCTCTACGCCAGCCTGGCGCCGCGCTGAGGCGCGCTTCAGTGCGTGGAGGCACGCCGGGCGGCGTGCAGCCACCCCAGCCCGGCCCGGGTATCGCCCGCTGGCCGGTATTCGCAGCCTACCCAGCCTGCATAGCCCAACTCGTCGAGCAGATGGAATAGATAGGGGTAGTTGAGCTCGCCCTGATCCGGCTCCTGGCGCAGGGGCACGCCGGCGATCTGGACGTGCCCGACGCGTCCCTGCGGGATGTAGTGGCGCAGCCGCATGCTCACGTCGCCCTCGACGATCTGGCAGTGGTAGAGATCCATCTGCACTTTGACATTGGCTGCGCCCGTGGCCTGGGCAACCGCATGGGCGTCGGCCTGATGGTTGAGGTAATAACCCGGCATATCGCGCGGGTTGATGGGTTCGATCAGGATTTCCACGTCGACCGCGGCGGCCAGACGGGCGGCATAGGCGAGATTGTTGACATAGGTCTCGCGCAGCGCGGCGGGATCGCTGCCGGCGGCAGGGCAGCCGGCCATGACATGGACGCGCGGGCACATCAGCGACACGGCGTACTCCAGCGCTTGCTCCAGCGCGCCGCGGAAGTCTTCCTCACGGCCAGGCAGGCAGGCCAGCCCGCGCTCGCCCTTGGCGGCGTCGCCGGCGGGAGCATTCAGCAGTATCAGTTCGAGATCGTGGCTTTGCAGCCGGTCACGCCATTGCGCGGTGGAATGGCTATAGGGCGATTGCATCTCCACCCCCCGGAATCCGTCGCGAGCGGCAGCGCCGCAGCGGTCCAGCAGGTCGAGATCGGGATAGAGCGTGGAAAGATTCGCGGCAAAACGCGGCATGTCAGGTTCCCATGACCCGGAAATGCGCAGTGTATCGTGGCTGCGGCTGGCTGTGCCCGGCGTGCCCCTGACGCCAGCGCGGGCATGCGTGGCGCGCGCCCCACAGGCGGGGCGCCGGCTGATGTGGCCCGCGGCACCCGCCTGGCAGGCAGCGCCGCGTCAATAGCGTTGGCGCGCGGCCTCGGTCTCAGCCAGGATGCGTTCGTACAGGGCGTAGCGGCCGGGGTCGATTTGACCGGCCTTGAGCGCGCCCACCACCCCGCATCCCGGTTCGTGCCGATGGGTGCAGTTGTAGAAGCGGCATTGTTCGATATAGCGCTTGAACTCGGGGAAGCCCCGCAGAATATCCTCGCCGCTCAGGTGCTGCAGGCCAAAGGCTTGGAATCCGGGCGAGTCGATCAGATCGCCGCCGGGCGCCGGCAGGTGATACAGGCGGGTGCTGGTGGTGGTGTGCCGGCCCATGTCCAGCGCGGTGGAGTGCTCGCGCGTGGCGGCTTGGGCATCGGGCACCAAGGTGTTGAGCAAGGTGGATTTGCCCATGCCGCTTTGCCCGAGCAGCAGATTGACGCGGCCCGCCAGGCGGGGCGCCAGCTCGCGCTGCACGGCCTGGGCGTCCTGAGCGCTCAGTTCGATGACCGGCACGCCCAATGCGCGGGTAGGGGCCAGGCGTTCGCGAGCCGCCTCCAGTCCGGCGGTGATATCGATTTTGTTCAGGATGATGATCGGCTCGATGCCCACGCTCCAGGCGCCGGTCAGTGCGCGGCCCAGCAGATCCTCCGAAAACGTCGGCTCGACCGCGACCACGATGAGCAATTGGTCGACATTGGCAGCGAATTGCTTGGACCGCATCTCGTCGGAGCGGAACAGCAGATTGCGCCGGGGCAGGACGGCATCGATGGCGCCCTCGTCGGCGCCCTGGGGCGTGATGCGCACCCAGTCGCCCACGGCCGGACCGGTTTTTTTGCCGCGCGGGAAACACTTGCGCAGGCTGCCGTCGGCGAGCTCCACGCTGTAGTGGCGCCCGTGGGCGGCGATGATGCGCCCTTCGTTGGGCGCGCTCATGCGGGCGCCCCTGTCAGAAGGTGGCGGATGCGGACCGCGGCGGGGGGATGGCTGTCGTAGAAGGCGGAATGCACGGGATCCGGAGTCAGTGTGGCGGCGTTGTCGTCGTAGAGTTTGACCAGCGCCGAGATCAGATTGCCCGAGGAACTCTGCGCGGCCGCATAACGGTCGGCCTCGAACTCGTCACGGCGCGAATACCAACTGGCCAGCGGCGTGAACATGAAGGTGAAGACGGGCATGACCAGAAAAAACAGGATGAGCGCCATGGCGTCGTTGCGTCCGCCCAATTGAGGCAGTACGCCCAGCCCTTCGTAGAACCAGGGTTGTTGCGCCAGCCACCCCAGCGCCGCGAAGAAGACCAGCGCCAGCGCCAGATTCAGGCCGATGCGCTTGAGGATGTGATGCCGTTTGAAGTGGCCCAGCTCATGCGCCAGCACGGCTTCGATTTCGTCGGCGTTCAGGCGCGAGAGCAGGGTATCGAAGAACACGATGCGCCGGCTTTTGCCGAAACCGGTGAAGTAGGCGTTGCCATGCGCCGAGCGTTTGGAGCCGTCCATCACGAACAGGCCGTTGAGCGTGAAGCCGCAACGCTGCGCCAGTCCGCGGATGCGGGCGGTGAGATCCGGGTCATCCAAGGGCGTGAACTTGTTGAAAAGCGGGGCAATATAGGTGGGTGCGATGAAGATGAGCAGCAGGTTGAAGGCCGTCCACAATGCCCAGGCCCATATCCACCAGAAGGCGCCGGCACTGGCCATGAGCCCGAGAATGGCCGCCGCCAGGGGCAGGCCGAGACAGAAGGCCAGCGCCATGCCTTTGAGCAGGTCGGAGAAGAACAGTGCCGGCGTCATGCGGTTGAAACCGAAGCGGCTCTCCAGGCGGAATTGGCGCCATAGCGTGAACGGCAGCCCGGCCAGGCCCAGCAACAGGGCGACGCAGACCAGCAGCGTGAGTTGCCGCAGAAAGTCGGATGGGATCCATTGGCCCAGGCTGGTGTCCAGCCATTGCAGCCCGCCCAGCAAGGTCAGACCGACCAGGATCATCGCGTCGTAAACCCGCTCGAACATCCCCAGGCGCACGCGCGCGACGGTGTAATCGGCAGCGCGTTGGTGGCTGGTCAGGCCGATGCGGGCGGAAAACTCGCCGGGCACCTGGTCGCGGTGGCGGGCAACGTGCCGGATCTGGCGGCTGGCCAGCCACAGGCGCACGCCGGTATCGGCAATCAGCAAAGCTACGAACAACAGGGTAAACATGGGCTGGTGAGCGCCTCGGGCAGGGGTGTGCGAAAATCGCGTGTTTTAAAGGCAAATTATATGGCTGCCAACGAAAACCGACTGGTCTGGCTCGACATGGAAATGACGGGCCTTGATCCTGATAAAGAACGCATCATCGAAGTCGCCGTCGTGGTGACCGAACCCGATCTGACGGTCGTGGCGGAAGGGCCCGTCCTGGTTGTGCATCAGGACGACAGCGTGCTCGACGCCATGGACAATTGGAACAAGTCCACCCACGGTAAAAGCGGCCTGATCGACAAAGTGCGCGCCTCAACGCTGACCGAAGCGCAGGCCGAGCAGCAGTTGATCGAGTTTCTGGCGCAGCATGTGCCGGCGGGCAAGTCGCCGCTGTGCGGCAACACCATCAGCCAGGATCGCCGTTTCATGTTCGCCTACATGCCGGCGCTGGAGCGCTTCTTCCATTACCGCAATCTGGACGTCAGCACCCTGAAGGAGTTGGCGCGGCGTTGGGCGCCGGCGGTCTATAAGGGCTTCGAGAAGAAAAGCCGTCACGAAGCGCTGGCCGACATCTATGAGTCCATCGACGAACTCAAATACTATCGCCAGCACTTCCTGAAAGTCTGAGGGCCGCAGGCCCTTGGCCTGTTACGGCTTGCCCGCGGCCTGCACGGCGCTGTAGGCGGCCATGAGGTTGCGGTAATCGGGGATGTGGTTCGCAAACAGCGCGCCCAGCCCCTCGATATCGTTGCGCCAGTCACGGTGCAGTTCGCACGCCACGCCGAACCAGCTCATTAACTGGGCGCCGGCCGCCGACATGCGGTCCCAGGCGGCGTGGCGGGTCACCTCATTGAAGGTGCCCGACGCATCGGTCACCACGAAGACGTCATACCCTTGCTGCAGCGCCGACAGCGCGGGAAAAGCCACGCAGACTTCCGTGACCACGCCGGCGATGATGAGCTGCTTTTTGCCGGTTTTTTCCACGGCTTTGACAAAGTCCTCGTTGTCCCAGGCATTGATCTGGCCGGGGCGCGCGATATAGGGCGCGTCCGGGAAGCTGTCCTTGAGCTCCTGCACCAACGGCCCGTTGGGGCCCTGTTCGAAGCTGGTCGTCAGAATGGTGGGCAGTTTGAAGTACTTGGCCAGGTCGGCCAGGGCCAGGACATTGTTCTTGAACTGGTCCGGCTGGAAGTCACGCACCAGTGACAGCAAGCCGGCCTGGTGATCCACCAGCAGCACGGCGGCGTTGTTCTTGTCCAGTTTTGCGTAGGGTTGACTCATCATGCTCTCCGGGTGGGCGGCGGATGCCGGGGCGACGTTCCCGTCTGATCTTAGACGAGCCGTGCCGGGTCTGGCTGTCAGCAAATGAATCAAGGCCGCCGGGCCGCCGGGCCGCCGCGGCGCCGGGCCGGGCATGCCATACTGAAAACCTCTTTATCGGGAGGCGCGGACATGGGCGTCTACACACTGGAGCAATTGCGGCGTATCGAGGCCTGCGCCCGGCAACAGGGGATGGATTTGATGGCCCGGGCCGGGCGGGCGGCAGCCGACTTCGTGCAGGCCCGCTTGCCGGCGCCCGCTTCGGTCATGGTCCTGGCTGGCCCGGGCAACAACGGCGGCGATGCCCTGGTGGCCGCCACCCATTTGCTGCAGGCCGGCTATGCGGTGCAGGTGGTCATGCCGGGCGACCCGGCGCGGCTGCCTGCCGATGCTGCGCAGGCCTACGCGGGCTGGCGCGCCGCGGGCGGCGTGGAGGATCCCGCATTGCCCCGCGTGGCGGCAGACCTGGCGATCGATGGTCTGTTCGGCATCGGCCTGACCCGCGCGCTGGGCCGGCCCTGGGTGGACCTGGTGGACGCGCTCAATGGCTGGCGGATGCCGGTGCTGGCGCTGGATGTCCCGAGTGGGCTGTCGGCGCGGACCGGTCAGCCTCTGGGCCAGACCGTCCAGGCGAGCTGGACGTTGTCTTTCATCGGTACGCCCGCGGCGCTGGCCGGCGGCGCGCCAGCCATGGGCCAACGCTACGAAGACGATCTGGGGCTGTCGCCTCAGTGGCGGGCGGCGGTGTTTGCGGGCTGAGGGCGGCCGCCGAACCGGTGGCAGACATCCACATCCAGAGGATGGTAGCGGTTGTTCTCGCGGCCGGCCACGGCATCCAGATGCTGCTCGGAAGCGTCGAACAAGCGCCAGTACAGTTGGCCGCATAGTTCGCGCGCCGGACCGCCCGGCCAGTCTGCCGGCAGCATGGGGGTGGGCAGTTGCGGGTCGTGCAGCACGATGCGGCGCCAGTGGTGCAGCAGCAGTACGCGTAGCGCGAAGGCTTGCGGCGGCGCGGGAGGCGCCTCGGCCACCAGCGGCGCCAGGGCGGCGAAACTGCGCGTGAACAAGCGGTACTGCTCGGCCACGGCGTCGAGGTTCCAGCATTGCGGCACCAGGCTGGCGATGGGCAGGCCGCCGGCGCCTGCCAGATCGCGCGCGGCCAGCACCAGCGCTTTGTCCGGAATACCTAATTGCTCAAGGATGTCGTGCGCCGCGCGCGCCTCGGTCGCCGGGTGCGCGAACAGGCCTGGCGCTACCAGCGCGAAGCCTTCCCATTCCAGCGCGCGCCGCAGTTCGGCGCGTTCGGCCAGGCCATTGCCGCCGCTGCGCGGCAGGGCGACCAGCGTCCACTCGCCATGCCACTGGCGCGGCGGGCCTTCATAAATACGTTGCGAGGCCAGCGCCGTCAGGCGGCGTCCGGTATCGGCCATCAGATAAAGGCTGCGGCGGCCGTGGCGCTCTGATTGCAGCCAGCCTTGCGCCACCAGGCGGAACACGCTGGTGCGCAGCAGGCGCTCGTTGATGCCCACCGGGGCGAGCAATTCGATCAAATCTCCCAGCCAGATGGCGCCGCCATGCGGCGCCAGGGCGTCGCCCAGCAAGCTGACGCAGAGGGATTTGGCACGTGGGGGATCCTGTTCGAGCAGACGTGCCAGGAAGCGATCCAGAAGCGGCGTGGCGGAACTGGCCATAAAAAGGGACGGGCCAAAAGGCCTCATGTTACCGGTCTGGCGACATGATACATAAACTCGACGTGATACAGAAATAAGTTTGACAATGGAATTTTTGTATTAAATAATCAAACCATCAAGAAACAGCAGTGGCAGGGCTGCGAGCCCGCTGTCGCCAAAGGAGACAAACATGTACGCGCAACTGGTTGAGACGGGTGTCAAGCAACTGCGCCGGGCTGACGAATTGTCGGGTCCGGAGCGCGAGTTTCAGCAACGCGTGGATGAGGGCGTGCGCATCGAGGCCAAGGACTGGATGCCCGATGCCTATCGCAAGACGCTGGTGCGTCAGATTTCCCAGCACGCGCACTCCGAGATCGTAGGCATGTTGCCCGAGGGCAATTGGATCAGCCGGGCGCCGTCGCTCAAGCGCAAGGCCATTTTGCTGGCCAAGGTGCAGGACGAGGCCGGGCATGGCCTGTATCTGTACAGCGCCGCCGAAACGCTGGGGGTCTCGCGCGACGAACTCATCGACGACTTGCATTCGGGCAAGGCGAAGTACTCCAGCATCTTCAATTACCCCACGCTGAGCTGGGCCGATATCGGCATGGTCGGCTGGTTGGTCGATGGCTCCGCCATCATCAACCAGATCCCGCTGTGCCGCTGTTCCTACGGTCCCTATGCGCGCGCCATGGTGCGGGTCTGTAAGGAGGAGTCCTTCCATCAGCGCCAGGGCTATGACCTGCTCATTCAGATGTGCCTGCATGGCACGCCGGAGCAGAAGGCCATGTGTCAGGACGCGCTGAATCGCTGGTGGTGGCCGGCGCTGATGATGTTCGGCCCCTCGGACGCGGACTCTCCCAACAGTGCGCAGTCCATGCAGTGGAAGATCAAGCTTTTCACCAATGACGAACTGCGGCAGAAGATGGTCGACCAGACCGTCCCCCAGGCAGAGTACCTGGGCCTGACCGTTCCCGATCCCGAGGTCAAGTGGAATGCCGAGCGCGGCCACTACGATTTCGGCGACATCGACTGGGATGAGTTTTACGCCGTCATCAAGGGCAATGGCCCTTGCAACCGCGAACGTCTCGCCGCCCGCGTCAAAGCCCATGAAGAGGGCGCCTGGGTGCGCGATGGCCTGGTGGCCTACGCCGAGAAGCAGTCGCGCCGCAAGGCCGCCTGAGCCCGTTCGCACGGCATTTCCACTTCTGCACGAACAAGGAAGGCGCGCGCCGCGCGCCGGGGATACGCACCATGAGCAAACAATGGCCCCTATGGGAAGTCTTTATCCGCAGCCAGCATGGCCTGGCCCACAAGCACGTCGGCAGCCTGCACGCGCCTGATGCTGAAATGGCCATCAATAATGCGCGCGACGTCTACACGCGCCGCAACGAAGGCTTGAGCATCTGGGTGGTGCGCGCCAGCGACATCACGGCCAGCAGCCCGGGTGATAAAGAGCCGCTGTTCGAGCCGGCCAACAGCAAGGTCTACCGCCACCCGACCTTCTTCCCGATGCCGGAAGAAATCAAGCACATGTGAGGCGGCATGGACAAGCAACTCTTTGAATATCTGCTGCGCCTGGGCGACACCTCGCTGATTCTGTCGCAGCGCCTGAGCGAGTGGTGTGGCCACGGCCCCGTGCTGGAAGAAGATCTGGCGCTCACCAATACCGCGCTGGACTTGCTGGGTCAGGCGCGGATGTGGCTGACGCTGGCCGGCGAGGTCGAGGGGCAGGGCCGTGACGAGGACCAGCTCGCCTATCTGCGCGATGCGCACCAGTTCCGCAACTGTCTGCTGGTCGAGCAGCCCAACGGCCACTATGGCGACACCATGGCGCGCCAGTTCCTGTTCGACGTCTGGCATTACTTCTTGCTGCAGCAACTGATGCAGTCCAAGGATGAACGGATCGCCGGCATTGCCGCCAAGGCCATCAAGGAAGTCACCTACCACGTGCGCCGGTCGTCGGATCTGGTAGTGCGTCTGGGCGACGGTACGGAGGAAAGCCATCGCCGCATGCAGGCCGCCATCGATTCGGCCTGGACTTTCGCCGGGGAGCTCTTCGCCGATGACGAGGTGGACCAGGATCTGGCCGCGCGCGGCATCGCGGTCGAGCGCGCCAGTCTGTTCCAGCCCTGGCTGGCGCATGTGCGCGAGGTGCTCGAAGAGGCCACGCTCACCTTGCCCCAGGAGCGCGAGGCGTTTCATTTGCTGCGCCGTGGCGGTCTGCAAGGCCGCCATACCGAGTCGCTGGGTTACATGCTGGCCGAGATGCAGCATTTGCAGCGCGCCTATCCGGGAGCCCGCTGGTGAACAGCAGCGTGGACCGCGGCCAGGTGATGGATTGGCTCGGGGAAGTCCCCGACCCGGAGATCCCTGTGCTGTCGGTGGTCGATCTGGGGGTGGTGCGCGCGGTGGACTGGGAGGATGAGACCTGTGTGGTCACGATCACGCCCACGTATTCGGGCTGCCCGGCCATGCGCGAGATCACCGAAGATATCGTCCGCGTGCTCGCGGGTCATGGCGTGGCGCAAGTCCGGGTGGATACGCGTTTGGCGCCGGCCTGGACCACGGACTGGATGACCGAGCGCGGCCGTGCCGCCCTCAAGGGCTATGGCATTGCCGCGCCCGCCGAGCGTGCCGTGGATATTTCGGGCATCAGCCGCCGGCAGGCCATGCCCGCCATCGCCTGTCCGCATTGCGGCTCGGCCAACACGCGCTTGATCAGCAATTTCGGCTCCACCTCCTGCAAGGCCCTGTACCGTTGCGCGGATTGCCGCGAGCCCTTTGATTATTTCAAGACGCATTGAGCGCTTATCCATGAGCCAGCCACAATTCCATACCCTTAAGGTAGCCGCGGTGGCCCGCAACACGCGCGACGCCGTGGTCGTTACCTTCGATCTGCCCGAACCGCTGCGTGATGCCTTCGCATTCCGGCCGGGCCAATATCTCACCTTGCGCACCGAGTTGAACGGCGAGGAAGTCCGCCGCTCGTATTCGATCTGTTCCGCGCCGCAGGACGGCATCCTGCGTGTGGCGATCAAACAGGTCGACGAGGGCGTGTTCTCCAGTTGGGCCAATCACGAACTGCAGCCGGGCCAGGATCTCGAGGTGATGGCGCCGGCCGGCAACTTCACGGTCGAATTCTCCCCCGAGCAGGAACGCCACTATGTGGCGTTCGCGGTGGGAAGCGGCATCACGCCCGTCTTCTCCTTGGTCAAGACCGCCTTGTCGACCGAGCCCAACAGCCGCTTCACGCTGTTCTTCGGCAACCGCGCCTCGTCGTCGGTGTTGTTCCGCGAAGAGATCGAAGATCTCAAGAATCGCTACATGGAGCGGTTCTCGCTGGTCTATATCATGAGCCGCGAGTCGCAGGACATCGAGCTGTTCAACGGCCGTCTTGACGGCGACAAGGTCGAACAGTTGATGAACACCTGGATGGCTGGCGATGATGTCGATTACGCCTTTGTCTGCGGGCCGCAAACCATGATCGAAAGCGTGGTGCAGCGGCTGGCCGACCGCGGGATGGACAAATCGCGCGTGAAGTTCGAGCTGTTCGGCGCGCCCAAGGGCCCGCGCAGCCTGCGCACCGGGCGCGAGGCTGCCCCGGCGCCAGGCAAGGGCCAGTGCGAAGTCACCGTCATTCAGGATGGCCACAGCCGCAGCTTTGCCATTGCCAAGAACCAGGACAGCGTGCTGGACGCGGCCCTGGCCCAGGGTGTTGAATTGCCTTATTCCTGCAAGGGCGGTGTCTGTTCGACCTGCCGTTGCAAGGTTGTCGAGGGCGAGGTGGACATGGACGCCAACTTCGCTCTGGAAGATTATGAAGTGGCGCGCGGCTTTGTCCTGAGCTGCCAGAGCTATCCGGTCAGTGACCGTCTGGTACTGGATTTCGACCAGGAAACCTGAGCGCCTTGCAGCCTTGATTGCGAATTCACAGAAAAATTAATCGGAGAGTAGGCAGTGTCCCAAGAATTCTTTGAACGTCACCAGCCGGTGCTGGAAAAGGCCCTGGCGGCCGCCCGTGAACGTGGCTACTGGAGTCCGTTCTCCGAGTCGCCCAGCCCCCGCAATTATGGTGAAACGGCGGCCCAGGACGGGCAGGCGGCTTTCGATGCCTTGCTGGGCAAGGCGTTCCCGCTGAGCGTCAGCGGTGCCGAGGGCACGGTCAGCGGCGAGGTATCGCCTTTTGGCTTCGCGCTGAATATTGCTTACCCGCGCGTCGCGCCCGATCGCCTGCTGGCCAACGCGCAAGAGGCCGGTCAGGCCTGGCGCCGTGCCGGGCCGAGCGCATGGGTCGGCGTATCGCTGGAGATTCTGGCGCGCCTGAACCGCCGCAGCTTCGAGATGGCGCATGCCGTGCAGCACACGACGGGCCAGGGTTTCATGATGGCTTTCCAGGCCGGCGGCCCGCACGCGCAGGATCGCGGCCTGGAGGCGGTGACCTACGCCTGGCAGGAAATGTCGCGGATCCCGGAAGTCGCGCTGTGGGAAAAGCCCCAGGGCAAGAACGAGCCCATCAAGATGGAGAAGCGCTTTACCGTGGTGCCGCGTGGCGTGGCCCTGGTCATCGGCTGCTCGACCTTTCCCACCTGGAACGGCTATCCCGGCCTGTTTGCCAGCCTGGCAACGGGTAACACCGTCATCGTCAAGCCGCATCCGGCCGCCATCCTGCCGCTGGCCCTGACCGTGCAGGTCGCGCGCGAGGTATTGGCCGAGGCCGGCTTCGATCCCGAAGTGGTGCAGCTGGCCGCGCACGAGGCGGGCGACGACACGGCGCAGCAATTGGCGCTGGCGCCGGCCGTCAAGATCATCGACTTCACCGGCAGCACCGCCAACGGCGACTGGCTGGAGCAAAACGCCCGCCAGGCGCTGGTCTACACCGAGAAGGCCGGGGTCAACCAGGTCATCATCGATTCGGCCGAGGACATCAAGGGCGTGGCGCGTAATCTGGCGTTCTCGCTGGCCTTGTATTCCGGTCAGATGTGCACCGCGCCGCAGAATATCTACGTGCCGCGCGATGGCATTCAGACGGCTGCCGGGCATCTGAGTTTTGATGAGGTGGCTGCCGCAATCGCGTCGGCCGTGGACAAGCTGTCGGGCGATGCGGCCCGCGCGGTCGAACTGACCGGCGCCATCCAGAGCGAAGCCACGGCCGAGCGCATCGAGCGCGCCCGGGCGCTGGGATTGCCGGTGCTGGCCGATTCGCGCAGCCTGACGCACCCGCAGTTTGAACAGGCCCGTGTGCGCACGCCGCTGGTGCTGAGCGCCCAGGCCGATGACAGCCGCATCTTCCAGGAATGGTTCGGCCCGATCTCCTTCGTGGTGGCCACCGATTCGACCGAGCACAGCGTGGCGCTGGCCCGCGATACCGTGCGCCAGCATGGCGCGCTGAGTCTGTCGGCCTACACCACCGATGAGCGCGTGGCAGCGCAGATCCAGGAGGCCGCCGAGGTTGCCGGCGTGGCGCTGTCGCTCAACCTGACCGGCGCGGTGTTCGTCAATCAGACGGCCGCGTTCAGCGACTTTCACGGCACCGGCGCCAACCCGGCGGCCAATGCCGCCTTGTCGGACAGCGCCTTCGTGGCCAACCGTTTCCGCGTGGTGCAAACCCGCCGCCACGTTTGAGGAGCGGTCATGAGCTATCAGGATATTGATTTCTCGCTGGCCGACGGCGTGGCGCGGCTGACCCTGAACCGTCCGGACAAACTCAATAGCTTTACCGCGCGCATGCACGGTGAAGTGGCCGATGCGTTGACGCAGGTCGAAACGCAGGGTGCCCGCGTGCTGGTGCTGACGGGGGCCGGGCGCGGCTTTTGCGCCGGGCAGGACCTCTCCGAGCGGCGTCCCGCCGCCGATGGCTCGCCGCCGGATCTGGGCGAGACCGTCGAAAAGTTCTACGCACCGCTGGTGCGCCGCCTGGCGGCGCTGCCCATGCCGGTCGTCGTGGGCGTCAATGGCGTGGCGGCTGGCGCGGGTGCGAATCTGGCTTTCGCTGGCGATATCGTGATCGCCAAAGAGTCGGCCAGCTTCATTCAGTCGTTCTGCCGCCTGGGCCTGATTCCCGACACCGGCGGCACTTTCGTGCTGCCGCGATTGGTGGGACGGGCTCGCGCCTTTGGGCTGGCCATGCTGGGCGACAAGATTTCCGCGCGCCAGGCCCAGGATTGGGGATTGATCTGGCAATGCGTGGCCGACGAAGCCTTTGACGAGACCTTGGACAAGATGGCCAGGCATTTTGCCCGCGCCCCGACCAAGGGGCTGGCCTTCACCAAGCGCGCCCTGCAGGCCAGCCTGGCCAATGATCTGGCCACGCAGCTCGATCTGGAGCGCGACATGATGCGCGAGCTGGGCCGCAGCGCCGATTACGCCGAGGGCGTTGCCGCCTTCCTGGACAAGCGCGAACCGGATTTCAAGGGGCAATGATGAGCACGTCCGATACGCAGATCGACGTTCCCTCCGACCCCCAGGCTCTGGCCGAGGCGGTTGGCCAGGCCATGTATGCGGCCGACGCGGCCACGCAGGCCTTGGGCATGACGGTGGTGGAGATCGCCCCCGGCTACGCCCGCCTGACCATGACCGTACGTGGCGACATGCTCAATGGCCACAAGACCTGCCACGGCGGCTTCATTTTCGCCCTGGCCGACAGCAGCTTCGCCTTCGCCTGCAACTCGCGCAATGTCAGCACCGTGGCGTCGGGCTGCGTGATCGACTATCTGGCGCCAGGCTACGAAGGCGATGTGCTGACTGCCGTGGCGCAGGAACGCTCGCTGGCCGGGCGCACCGGCGTCTATGACATCACGGTGAGCAATCAGGATGGGCGCAATGTGGCGGTTTTCCGGGGCCGTTCCTACCGAATAAAAGGGCAGATCGTCGGCACCGCCGACGCTTGAGCCCGAGGTTTTCTTATTGCGAAGCGGCCCAGAGCCGCGCAGAATTTTCAGGAGAGAGACACCATGCCCACTACCCTCAGCAAGCCGGGGCTGGATCCCATCGAGCATGCAAGCCGCGACGAATTGCAGGCGCTGCAGCTCGAAAGGCTGAAATGGACCGTCAGCCACGCCTACCAGAACGTGCCGCATTACAAGAAAGCGTTCGACGACGCGGGCGTGCACCCGGATGATCTCAAGCAGCTCTCCGACATCGCCAAGTTTCCGTTCACCAGCAAGAAAGATCTGCGCGACAACTATCCCTTCGGGATGTTTGCCGTTCCGCGCGAGCGCGTCTCGCGCGTGCATGCGTCCAGCGGCACGACGGGCAAGCCCACGGTGGTGGGTTACACCGCCCGCGATCTGGACAATTGGGCCAATCTGGTCGCGCGCTCCATCCGCGCGGCGGGCGGCAAGCCGGGCGACATCATTCATGTGGCTTACGGCTATGGGCTGTTTACCGGCGGTCTGGGCGCGCATTACGGCGCCGAGCGTCTGGGCTGCACGGTGATTCCCATGTCGGGCGGGCAGACCGAAAAGCAGGTGCAACTGATCAATGATTTCCGTCCGGACATCATCATGGTCACGCCCTCCTACTTCTGCAACATCCTCGAAGAACAACGCCGCCAGGGCCAGGATCCGCGCGAAAGCTCATTGCGCATCGGCATCTTCGGCGCCGAGCCCTGGACGGGCCAGATGCGTCAGGACATCGAGACCCAGGCGGGCATCGATGCGGTGGACATCTATGGTCTGTCGGAAGTCATGGGCCCGGGCGTGGCCAGCGAGTGCGTGGAAACCAAGGATGGTCCGGTCGTCTGGGAAGATCACTTCTACGCGGAGATCATCAATCCGGATACCGGCGAACCGGTGGCCGATGGCGAGTCCGGTGAGCTGGTGTTCACCTCCCTGACCAAGGAGGCCATGCCCATCATCCGCTATCGCACGCGCGACCTCACCCGGCTCTTGCCGCCGACCTCGCGCAGCATGCGCCGCATCGGCAAGATCACCGGCCGCAGCGACGATATGCTCATCGTGCGTGGCGTGAATCTCTTTCCGACGCAGGTCGAAGAGCTGGTGCTCAAGATCGCGCAGCTCGCGCCGCATTACCAGTTGGTGCTGACCCGCAGCGGCAATCTCGACGAGCTGGAAATCCTGACCGAGCTGCGCCCCGAGTTCAGCGGTCTGGCGCAAGCCGAGCGCGCGGAGGTGGGCAAGCAACTGCAGCACGCCGTGAAGTCGTATATCGGCGTGAGCGCCCGCGTGCAGGTGGCCGAGGCCGGTTTCGTCGAACGCACCTTGACGGGCAAGGCCCGCCGCGTGATCGACAAGCGCCCCCGCGCCTGAGCGAGCGCCGCGGCCGCGGCGGGGTCTGCGCGGCGATGCCGCGCACGGCAACGCCAGCGTGCGCCTTGAGGCAAAAAAATGGCCGCGCAGAATGTCTGCGCGGCCATCACACATGGGAACCCGGCGAGGTTCTTGTGTTGCGGAACTAGAAGCCCACGGCTTGGCCGTCGCGGCGGGAATCCGAGGCGGCGACATAGCCGCCGCCGGGCAGGCGGTGGATCAATTGCGCGGAGCCGAACTCCAGACTGTCAGCCGGCGCGACCTGCACGTTGTGGCCGCGCGCGCGCAAGGCCTGCACCACATCGGCGGGCAGATGCGATTCGACGTTGACCACGGGGCCATTCTCGACGCGGAAACGCGGCGCATCGCTCATGGCCTGCGGGTTCTGCCCGAATGCGGCCAGGCGCGTCATCATCTGCAGATGGCCTTGGGCCTGCATGGAGCCTCCCATGACACCAAACGACATGACCGCTTGATCGTCCTTGGTGACGAAGGCCGGAATGATGGTGTGCATGGGTTGCTTGCGCGGGCCGACCTGGTTGGCGTGACCCGGCGTCAGGACAAAGTTCAGGCCCCGGTTGTGCAGGCCGATCCCGGTGCCCGGCACGACGACACCGGAGCCGAAGCCGTGATAGTTCGATTGGATGAAGGACACCATGGTGCCCTGGGCATCGGCCGCGGTCAGGTAGACGGTGCCGCCGGTCTTGGGCGCGCCCGCCAGCGGTACGGCGGCCTGATCCATGCGGATGAGGCGGGCGCGCTCGGCCAGATAGGCCGGGTCGAGCAGCGCCGCGGCATCCACGCGCATGTGCGCCGGGTCGGCCACATGATGGTGCAAGTCGGCGAAAGCCAGTTTCATGGCTTCGATGCTGACGTGGTAGTAGTCGGCGCTGTCACGGCCCATGGCTTCGAGGTCGAAGTGCTCGAGCAGGCCCAGCGCGATGAGGGCCGAAATGCCCTGGCCGTTGGGCGGAATCTCGTGCAGCCGGTAGCCGCGGAACCCTTGCGAGATCGGTTCGACCCATTCGGGCCGGTGCGCGGCCAGATCGTCGGCGGTCAGCGCACCGCCGGTTTCACGGGCGAACGCGGCGATTTTTTCGGCCAGGGCTCCCCGATAGAAGCTTTCGCCACCGGTCTCGGCGATCTCGCGCAGCGTTTTGCCCTGATCGGGGAAGCGCCACCACTGACCGGCTTCGGGCGCGCGTCCTTCGGGCAGGAAGGCTTGCGCGAAGCCGGGCTCGTGCGCCAGCTTGGGCGCCTGGGTGGCCCACTGGCGAGCGATGGTGGGCGAGACGGCAAAGCCGCGCTCGGCGTACTCGATGGCCGGTTCGAACAGTTGCGCGAAAGGCAGTTTGCCGAAGCGCTCGCTCAGGGCTTTCCAGCCAGCGACCTGGCCGGGCACGGTGACCGTGCCCCAACCGGTCGGCGGCATGGTGTCGCGGCCCGCGAAGTACTCCGGCGTCCAGGCCGCCGGCGAGCGTCCGCTGGAATTCAGGCCGTAGAGCCGGCCCTCATGCCAGACGAGCGTAAACATATCGCCACCGATACCGTTCATCACCGGTTCGACGACGGTCAGGGCAATGGCCGTGGCGATGGCGCTGTCTACGGCATTGCCGCCAGCCAGCATCATGCGTAGCCCCGCCTGCGCGGCCAGAGGCTGGCTCGTCGCGACGGCATTGGACGCCAGCACCGGCATTTTTCGGGAGGCGTAGGGGAAGGTCCAATCAAAAGGCATAGACATGATGCGAGGCTGAAAAGTTACTGAGCGGTGACGCCGGCTTGTTCGATGAGTTTCTGCGTGCGCGGAATCTCGGCTCTCACAAACGCGGCAAACGATTCGCGCGAGCCGCCCTGGGGTTCGGCGCCGGCTTCGGCGAGCTTGTCGCGCAGGGCCGGGTCGGCCAGGACTTTATTGACGGCGCGGTTGAGCTTGTCGAGCACGGCGACCGGCGTGCCTTCCGGCGCGGCCAGACCATACCAGGGCGCGATGTCATAGCCCTCGAAACCTTGCTCGGCGATGGTCGGGATCTGCGGCGCCAAGGCGGAACGGCGTGCGTTGGACATGCCCAGCGCGATGAGATTGCCGCTCTTGACCTGGGGCAGGCCGGTCATGATGGTGTCAAAGTACATGGAGACCTGGCCGCTGAGCAGCGCCGGGATCGCTTCGCCGGCGCCCTTGTAGGGGATGTGCAGGATATCGATGCCGGCCACCGACTTGAGCATTTCGCCGGCCATGTGCGAGGTGGTGCCGGTGCCGAACGACGCATACGTCAGCTTGCCGGGATGGGCCTTGGCGTAGGCCACCATCTCGGGCAGGGTCTTGAAGGGCTGCGAGGGGTTGGTCAGGAGGATGTTGGGCGTGACCGCCACCATCGACACCAGCGCGAACTTGTCCGGATCGTAAGCCAGACGTTTTTGCAGGAAGCGGTTGGTCACCAGCGCGGCCGGTCCGCCCATCAGCAGGGTATAGCCATCCGCTTCGGAGCGGGCCACGGCGGCGCTGCCGATGGCGGCGGCCGCACCCGGGCGTGCCTCGATCACGAAAGGCTGGCCCAGCTCCACGGACAGTGCCGCGCCCAATTGTCGCGAAATGAGGTCGGTGGCCGAGCCGGCCTGGAAGGGCACGACGATCCTGACGGGACGTTGCGGCCAATCCTTGTCCTGCGCCGGCGCCTGGCTGGAGAAAGCCAGTGTGCAGGCGGCCAGCAAGGCGCTCAGAAAATGCGGTTTCATGCGGATCCCCTTGGTATTCGTTTACATGTGATGCGTGAAGCGGCCGGTCTGGCCGCCGGGAGGCATTAGACCGGTTGGGGCAAGGGCGGGGTACTAGGTATTGTATCTATGGATCATTGGATCCAATTTATGTTAGTCTTTGCCTTGGATGCATCCGGGCCCGTCCGCTATATCATTGCGCCTTTCTCCCTCACCGATACGACGCCTTGCACAAGACCGCCTTGACGGCCGAAGAAGAGGCCTACCAGTTCATCCAGCAGCAAATCCGTCAGGGGCAGTTCGCCCCCGGCGCGCGCCTGGTGCCCGAAACGATCGCCGGTCAGATCGGCACCAGCCGGATGCCCGTGCGCGGCGCCCTGCGCCGGCTGGCCTCCGAAGGGCTGGTCGACATTCGCGCCAACCGCGGCGCGGTCGTGCGCGGCCTGAATCGTCAGGAGATGCTGGAGGTGTTCGAGATGCGCTCGGTGCTCGAGGGGCTGGCCATGCGCAATGCGGTATCCCATATGGCGCCGGAGCACATCCGCCGCCTCACGGGGATGCTGGATTTGATGGAGCAGGACTACCTGGACTGGACCACCACGCATCGTGAGTTTCACGAGTATCTCTGCGGTTTCTGTAAGCAGCCCCGGCTGTTGGGACAGATCGCCGAGCTGCATTCGGTGGTCGAGCCCTATATGCGTTTGTGGTCGGCCCAGCCCGGCCGCGGGCTGCGCGCGCGCGCCTCGCATCAGGAACTGATCGACGCGCTCAAGACCGGCGACCCCGCGCAATGCGAGGCCGCCATGCGCCAGCACGTGCTCAATACCGTGCCGGTGCTGCTCGACCCGCTGGCTTAGTTCGGGCCGCGCGCCGGCTGGGCGCGCGATCCCCGTCTCATTTGGCGTAAACCAGGTCCCGCAGGCCCAGCGACAGGCCGGGCCAGTAGGTAATGACCATCAGGCAGGCCAGGACCACGAGGACAAACGGCAGCAGCGGCTTGATCAGTTGCTCGACCGACAGCTTGGCCACGGCGCAAGCGGCGAAAAGGTTCACGCCAAACGGCGGCGTGACCATGCCCAGTGCCAGGTTCACCACCATGATGACGCCGAAGTGCACCGGCTCGACCCCGAACTTGACCGCCACGGGCAGCAGCAGCGGCGCGAGCACGACGATGGAGGCGGAGGTTTCCACGAACATGCCGATGACGAACAGCGCCGCGTTCACGCCCATCAGGAAGCCGAATTGCGTGTCAAAGAGCTGCGACAGCCACGCGCCCAGGATGTCCGGGATGCCGGCCCGGTTCAGCAGGAAGCTGAAGACGCCGGCGTTGGCGATCAGGAACATGATCACGGCCGTGGAGATCACCGATTTGTGCAGCGTGACCGAGATATCGGTGAAGCTCAGGCGGCGGTAGACGAATTTCCCCACCACGATGGCATAGACCACGGCGACAACCGAGGCTTCGGTCGGGGTGAAGACGCCGCCATAGATGCCGCCCAGGATGATGACCGGCATCAGCAGCGCCAGCCAGGCGCGCTTGAACGACGGCCACAAAGGCAGCCGGCCTTCGCCGTCGCGTTTGCCCAGACCGTTGCGTTTGGCGTAGAACCAGACGTAGAACATCAGGGCCACGCCGATCAGCACGCCGGGCATCACGCCGGCGATGAAGAGTTCGCCGGTCGAGGTGTCGGTGGACACGGCAAACAGAATCATCGGAATGGACGGCGGGATGATGACGCCCAGCTCGGCCGCGCTGGCCTGCAGCGACGCGGCGAAAGGCTTGGGATAGCCGTGGCGCACCATGGCCGGGATCAGGATGGCGCCGACCGCGAAAGTCGTGGCGACGCTGGAGCCCGCCACGGCGGCAAAGATCATGCAGGTCAGCACGCAAGTGCAAGCCAGCCCGCCTTGCACGCCGCCCACGATGCTCTTGGCGAATTCGACCATTCGCTCGGAGATGCCGCCGGCCTCCATCAGATTGCCGGCCAGAATGAAAAAGGGAATGGCCACCAGCGGGTATTTGTCGAGCGCGGCGAAGATCTGCTGCGCGAAGACCAACCAGGGCAGGCCGCCCACCGAGATGCCCGTCAGCGCTGCCAGCCCGATGGCCACGGCCACGGGAATCGACAGGCCGAAGAAAATCAGCATCGAAACTATCATCAACTGCGACATGGTTTACCGCCTGAACGATGCGATGAAGGGAAGTTGCGGATCAGCCTTGTGCGTCGTTGCGCACAGGGATGTCGTCTTCTTCGTTGCGCGCCCAGCGCGCGAGAATGGCCAGCGCGGCCAGCGTCGCCCCCACGGGAATGGCCAGGTAGATCCAGGAAATGGAGATGTCCAGGCTGGGCATGGTCTGAAAGCGCACGCGCCAGGTCATCTGGCCCCCGATCCAGGCCAGCACCACCATGAAGACCGTGCAGATCAAGCCGATGGCGTGCTCCAGGCCGCGCCGGGCGCGGCCGCTGAGCGCGTTGCGCAGCAGTTCGACACTGATCATGGCGCCATGGCGAAAGGCCAGCGCCACGCCGAGCAACACCGTCCAGATGAGCAGGGCGCGGGTGGCGACCTCGCTCCAGTCGGAGGGAGAGTGCAGGATGAAACGCGCGACCACTTGATAGAACGCGCAGGCCGCCGAGGCCAGCAGCAAGAGCTGGGCGACGACCGAAACCAGCTTGAACAGGCCGCGCTCGGCCGTGCAAAGCAGATGCATGATGGGATTCCGGGCAGGATGTGCCCGGCCGGCTTGGTGGGCGGCCGGGCGGACAGGCTTACTTGGTGTCGCGGATCGCTTCGATCAGCTTTTTGTCGAACTTCTTGTAGTACTCGGGATAGGCCGGCTCGACGGCGGCGGCAAAGGCGGCGCGGTCGACCTCATTGGCCTGCATGCCTTCTTTCTTGAGCTGCTCCACGCCGGTTTTCTCGATGTTGTCGACGTAGGCGCGCATGGCCTGCGCGGCCTGCTTGCCCGCCTCGTTGAACTTGGCCTTGTCCTCGGCCGACAGGCCGTTATAGACATTGGCCGACATCAGTATCAAGGCCGGGCCGTAGACATGGCCGGTGAGCGACAGGTATTTTTGCGTTTGCGACAGTTTGGCCGAGGTGATGACCGACAGCGGGTTTTCCTGGCCGTCGATGGTGCCTTGTTGCAAGGCGGTGGCGACTTCGGGCCAGGCCATGGGCGTGGGCAGAATGCCGATCTGGCGGAAGGCCGTGATGTGTATCGGGTTTTCGGTGGTGCGGATCTTCAGGCCCTTGGCATCGGCCGGCGTTTTCACGGGGCGGATATTATTGGTGAGGTGGCGAAACCCCTGTTCGCCCCAGGCCAGGGCAATGATGCCGCGGTCAGGGAACTTCGCCAGCATATCCTGGCCTATCTTGCTGTCCATGACGGCCCGGGCATGGGGCAGGTCACGCAACAGGAAGGGGATGTCGAACACGCCGGTCTCGGGCACGAAGTTCAACGTGGCGCCGGTCGATACGATGGCCAGATCCACCGTGCCGATCTGCAGGCCTTCGATGACTTCGCGCTCACCGCCCAAGGCGCTGTTGGCGAACTGCTGGACCTTGTACTTGCCTTGCGAAGCCGCCTCGAGAGATTTCGCCATCGCGTCGGCGCCCGCACCATAGTGCGAATTCGTCGACAGGGCGTAGGCCATCTTCAGGGTGTTCTGTGCGGCGGCGGGAAAGGCGGTGGCAAAGGCGCAGGCCGACAACAGGCCGGCCGCGAGCCAGGACTTATGCATGGACAGTCTCCGATGTGTTTTTTGTTCTTTCGATGAATGACCTCTTGGGCCATCCCTGTGCATGATAGCGGCATTTTTCCGCTAATCCGGCCCCGTACCACCCTGGAACAATGATGGATTTCCCTGATAAAAAAACCTCGTCTGCGGGCTGGATCAGCGCGATTCTGCTGGGCGTGGCGATGCTGCGGCGCGACGCGCGCGCCGGGGAGTTGCGCCTGCTGGCGCTGGCCTTGGTGGTTGCCGTGGCGGCGGTGACCAGCGTCGGTTTTCTCGCCGATCGGGTCTCGCGGGCGCTCGAGCGCGATGCCGCTCAGATGCTGGGCGCCGATATCGTGCTCGAGGGCGACGAGCCCTTTGCGGCGCCTGTCATCGAGCAGGCCGAGCAGCTGGGTCTGCGCGTGGCGCAGACGCTGCAGTTTCCGTCCATGGCCACGGCGGGCGAGGGGGCTCAACTGGTGTCGGTCAAAGCCGTGGATCCCGGTTATCCGCTGCGCGGCAGCCTGCGCGTGGCGCCCGCGCCGTTTGAGGCGGATGCACCCGCCAGCGGCATTCCTGCCCCCGGCACGGTCTGGGCGGATGCGCAGCTTCTGGCCTTGCTGGACGTGCCGGTCGGCGGCACGCTCAAGCTGGGCGATGCCTCGTTCACGGTGGCGCGCGTGCTGACCTATGAGCCCGATCGGGGCATGCAATTTGTCAATGTGGCGCCGCGCGTGATGCTCGGCCGGGCCGATCTGGCCGCCACCGGGCTGGTCACCACGGGCAGCCGTATCGGCTATGCCTTGCTGGCAGCGGGGGCGGCGCAGCCGGTGGCGCAATTTCAGAACTGGCTGGGCCAGCATTTGGCGCGCGGCCAGCGCATCGCCACACTGGAGTCGGGGCGTCCCGAGATGCGGCGCACCCTGGATCGCGCGCAGCGCTTTCTGTCGCTGGTCGCTTTGCTGGCCGTGCTGATTTCCGCCGTTGCCGTGGCCTTGGCCGCCGGGCGTTTCATGGCCCGGCACCGCGATGGCGTGGCGGTCATGCGCTGTCTGGGCGCCAGCCAGGCCTTGTTGACGCGCCTGCTGTGGGTGGAGTTCGCGGTGCTGGGCGTGCTGGCCTCGGCGCTGGGATGCCTGGTCGGCTATGGCGTCCACGGATTGCTGGTCAGCGCGCTGGCCGGGCTGATCGATACCCGGCTGCCGGCCGCCACCGTCTTGCCCGCCGTGCAGGGGCTGCTCACGGGCCTGCTCATGCTGCTGGGTTTTGCCTTGCCCGCCTTGGCGCGCCTGCGCCATGTGCCGCCGGCGCGGGTGTTGCGGCGCGAGGACGGGCGGCTGCCCGCGCGCAGCGCGTTGGGCTATGCCATCGGGGCGGCGGGGCTGGCCTTGCTGATCTGGTGGGTGGCGGGCGATCTGCGTCTGGGGGCGGTGGTGGCCGGCGGCTTTCTGGCCGCTTTCGCGGTCTTCGCGGCCGTCGCGGCGCTGTGCGTTCAGGTGCTGGCGCGCTTGCGCCACCGGCTCACGGGTATGCCGGCGCTGCGTTTCGCGCTGGCCGGGGTGGTGCGCCGGCGCATGGCCACGATCACGCAAACCTGCGCCCTGGCCATCGGCTTGATGGCCTTGCTCTTGTTGGCCATGACGCGCGCCGATCTGGTCGATGGCTGGCGCCGCACCGTGCCCGCCGATGCCCCGAACCGCTTTCTGATCAATATCCAGCCCGACCAGCGCGAGGCGGTGCTCGCGCGCCTGAGTGCGCATGGGCTGAGCCAGGTGCGCCTGTGGCCCATGGTGCGAGGCCGTTTGATCGCCGTCAATGACAAGGCGGTCGGCCCGGACGATTATGATGAACCGCGCGCCAAACGGCTGGTGGATCGCGAGTTCAACCTTTCCTATGCCGAGGCGGCTCCAGAGGGCAATCGCATGGAAGCAGGGCGTTGGATCCATCCCGCCGGCAATGAGGTCTCGCTGGAGTCGGGATTGGCCAAATCGTTGGGCCTGGCCGTCGGCGACACGCTGGACTTCGACATCGCCGGGCAAACCGTGAAGGTGACGGTCGCCGGCACGCGCCGGGTCGATTGGGATACCATGCGCGTGAATTTCTTCGCCATTTTGTCTCCGCCCGCACTGGCGGACATGCCGCAGAGCTGGATCACCTCTTTCTATCTGCCGCCCGAGAAAGCCGATGTGCTGCGGGACATGGTGCGCGAGTTTCCCAACCTGACGGTGTTCGATGTCGGCGCCATTCTTTCCCAGTTGCAGTCCGTGCTGACCGAGGTGGTCAAGGCGGTGCAATTGCTGTTCATGTTTACGCTGGGGGCAGGCCTGCTGGTGCTGGCCACCGCGCTGTCGGCCACGCGCGATGAGCGGGTGCGCGAAGCGGCCGTGCTGCGGGCGCTGGGCGCCACCCGTGCGCAGTTGGCGCGCGCCCAACGCTTGGAATTGTTGGCGGTCGGCGCCCTGGCCGGGCTGCTGGCCGCGGCGGGCGCCACCGCCGTAGCCTGGGTGCTGTCGACTCAGGTGTTTGAATTCTCCCTCTCCCTGAGCCTGTGGCCCTGGGTGGCCGGAGCGATTGCCGGCATGGCCGGCGCCTGGAGCGGCGGCGCGCTGGCTTTGCGCGGCGTGTTGCGCACGCCTCCCCTGGTGACTTTGCGAGACGCATGATGACGACCACACGTGTGGAAGCGGTGTTCGAGCCGCTCGATACGAGCAAGACCATTTTCGAACTGCTCGGCGGCGAGCCCGCCATCCGCGGCCTGGTCGACCGCTTTTACGATCTGATGGATCTGGAGCCCGACTTCGCGGCGCTGCGCGCCACGCACGGCCCCAGCCTGGATGAGGCCCGCGACAAGCTGTTCTGGTTTCTCTGTGGCTACTTCGGCGGCCCCGACTACTACATCGAGCGCTTCGGCCATCCGCGCCTGCGCGCGCGCCACCTGCCGTTTTCCATCGGCGAGGCCGAGCGCGACCAGTGGGTGGCCTGCATGGGGCGCGCCATGCAGGATCAGGGCATTGCGGCGCCCTTGGTCGAACGGCTGCTGCATTCCTTTTTTGGCGTGGCGGATTGGATGCGCAACCGTGCCGGCTGACCTCACTGCCTATCCCCGCAAGGCTTTCCGTGGCGGTGCCATGCTGTACGAGGCGGCGCGGATTCCCCCCGAGGCGGCGCTGCTCGATCCGGCCAGCTATGGCGCGGCGGCCCAGGCCGTGCAGGCGGGGGGGCGGCAGGCGGCCTGGTTCGTCCAGGGGCCGCACTGGCAGGGTGTGTTGCGCGGCTATCGGCGCGGCGGCCTGATCGCACGGCTGTCTCGGCAGACCTACATCTGGACCGGCGAGGACCAGACCCGGTGCTTTCGCGAATTCCGCCTGCTGGCTCGCATGAAGGCAGCGGGGCTGCCCGTGCCCGCGCCGCTGGCCGCGGCGTATTGGCGTGCCGGGCTGACTTACCGCGCCGCCATCCTGGTCGAGCGTTTGCCGGATGTGCGCCCCTTGGCCGCCGACCTGTCTTCGCCGGCCTGCCGCGCAGCGGGCAAGGCGATTGCCGCCATGCACGCCGCGGGGGTCTGGCACGCCGATCTCAATGCCTTCAACATCCTGCTCGATCCCGCGCAACGCGCCTGGCTGATCGACTTTGACCGTGGCCGCGACGGCGGCATCTCGGCGGCCGAGCGGCAGGCCAATCTGCGGCGGCTGCAGCGGTCCCTGGTCAAGGTCTGCGGCGCGGCGGGGTATCAGGCCTGGGCGTCGATTCAGCAGGCCTATCAGGCGGCCAGCGCCTGAGGCCGGCGCCGCGCCGGGCGGCATGGCGGCAATTTCGTGCAAATTCGTCGATCCGGTGGCCAGCCGCTCACCAAGCCCCCCTTAAAAGGCTTTATTATTTTGCCTTTTGGCAATTGCCGAAATCGGCAAGGGGCTTGCGATGAAAACCTCGGCGGGAGTGCGTGCGGCAGTGGGTCTGGCGCTGGCGGCAGCGGCAGCGATGCCCGCGCTGGCGCAGAACAAGGTCGTCAATGTCTATAACTGGGCGGAGTACACCGCCCCCGACACCATTCCGGGCTTCGAGCGCGAATCCGGCATCAAGGTGCGTTACGACGTCTACGACAACAACGACACCCTGCAGGCCAAGTTGCTGACAGGCAAGTCCGGCTATGACGTCGTCGTGCCCTCGACGCACTACGCGTCGCGGCAGATCGAGGGCGGCCTGTTCCAGAAGCTCGACAAGTCCAAGATTCCCAACCTGAAGCACCTCGATCCCGATGTCATGGCCCTGGTGGCGCAGGTCGATCCGGGCAATGAGTATGCCGTGCCCTGGGGCTACGGCACCAATGGCCTGGGCTACAACGTCACCAAGGTCAAGCAGATCCTGGGCGACGACGCCGATCTGGCCAGCTGGGACATGTTGTTCAAGCCGGAAAACGCCGCCAAGCTGAAAGAGTGCGGCATCTCCATGCTCGACGAGGCGGCGCAGGTCTTCCCGGCGGTGCTGAAGTACCTGGGCAAGGATCCCAACAGCGACAAGCCTGAGGATTACAAGGCCGCGCTCGAGGTGCTCAAGAAGATCCGCCCCTATATCCGCCAGTTTAGTTCCTCGGGCTACATCGATGAGCTTGCCGTGGGCGATCTGTGCATGGTCTATGGTTTTTCGGGCGACGTGATGATTGCGCGCAACCGCGCGCAGCAGGCCAAGAAGCCCTACGAAATCAATTACTTCATTCCCAAGGGCGGCGCGCCGGCCTGGTTCGACCTGATGGTCATCCCCAAGGACGCGCCGCATCCCGATGAGGCGCATGCCTTTATCAATTACATCGAGACGCCGCAGGTGCACGCGGCCATCACCAACACCATGTTCTACCCCAACGCCAATAAAGAGGCGCGCAAGTATGTGGTCAAGGAAGTGGCCGACAACCCGATGATCTATCCCTCGCCGGAAGTGTCCAAGTCGCTGTATGTGATCAAGGCCCAGCCCCTGCCCATCCAGCGCCTGCAGACGCGTATGTGGGCCGAACTGAAGTCGGGAAGATAAGCCATCATGAGCGATAGCCGTTACACGGCACAGCATTCGGGCGATCCGGACGAATTCGTCAAGATCGTCGATGTGGTCAAGATTTTCGGCGACACCGTGGCGGTGCGATCGGTCAATCTGGCCGTGCGCCGCAACGAGATTTTCGCCTTGCTGGGCAGCTCCGGCAGCGGTAAATCGACGTTGCTGCGCATGCTGGCCGGCTTCGAGGATGCCACCTCGGGCCAGATCCTGCTCGACGGCGAGGACATCACGAGCGTGCCGCCGTACCGGCGGCCCGTGAACATGATGTTCCAGTCGTACGCGCTCTTTCCGCACATGACGGTCGAGGCCAATGTCGCCTTCGGCCTCAAACAGGAAGGGGTGGACCGCGCCGAAATCCACGACCGCGTCTTCGAGGCCCTCAACCTGGTGCAGATGGCGGGTTATTCGCGCCGCAAGCCGCATCAGTTGTCGGGCGGGCAGCAGCAGCGTGTCGCCCTGGCGCGCAGCCTGGTCAAGCGTCCCAAGCTGTTGCTGCTGGACGAGCCCATGTCCGCCCTGGACAAGCAGATCCGCCAGAAGACGCAGATCGAATTGGTCAAGATCCTCGAGCAGGTCGGCGTGACCTGCATCATGGTCACGCACGACCAGGAAGAGGCGATGACCATGGCGCACCGCCTGGCCGTCATGACCGAAGGCCAGATCGTGCAATGCGGTACACCGCAAGACGTCTACAACTTCCCGACGTCGCAGTTCGTGGCGGGTTTCATCGGCTCGACCAATCTCTTTACCGGCACGATCGTCGTCGACGAACCCGACCACGTCGCCATCGAGAGCGAGGAGCTCACGCGCCCGCTGTTCGTCAATCACGGGGTGAGCGAACCGCTGGGCATGCAGGTGCATGTGTCCATCCGGCCCGAGCGTCTGGTGGTCTCGCGCGAGCAGCCCGCCGGCGACTACAACTGGGCGCACGGCATGGTGAGCCATATGGCCTGGATGGGCAGCTACGGCCTCTATCAGATCCGCCTGGATTCGGGCAAGATCGTCGAGGCCAGCGTGGCCAGCCTGCTTTTGTCCAACATGGACGCGCCGGGCATTGACGAGGAGATCTTCGTCAGTTGGGACGCCGACAGCGCCACGGTGCTTTCATCATGATGCGGCTGCGTCTGCCTTCCGGACGCAGACTGGCCATCGTGCCGCCTTTCGTGTGGCTGGTGGCTTTTCTGCTGATCCCGTTCCTGCTGGTTCTGAAGATCAGCGTGGCCGAGCTGCAGTTCGGCATCCCGCCCTATACGCCGTTTGCCGAATTCAAGGACGAGGCGGTTCAGTTCAGCCTGCATCTGCGTGGCTACATCCTGCTGTTCACCGACAGCCTGTACTTCGCCACCTACCTCAATTCGGTCAAGATGGCCGCCATCACGACGCTTTGCTGCATCCTGATCGGTTATCCCATGGCGTATTACATCGCGCGCACTTCGCCGCGTTACCGCAATCTGCTGTTGTTGGGCGTGATTCTGCCCTTCTGGACGTCGCTGCTGTTGCGCGTCTATGCCTGGGTGGGGATATTGCGCAATGACGGGCTGCTCAACAAAGTGCTGATGGGGCTGGGGGTGATCTCCGCGCCCCTGGAAATCTACCGTACCGATCTGGCGGTCTACATCGGCATGGTCTACGCCTATCTGCCCTTTTTCATCCTGCCGCTCTACGCCAACCTGGTCAAAATGGATCTGCGCCTGCTGGAGGCCGCCTACGATCTGGGGGCCCGGCCCTGGCAGGCGTTCTGGCGTATCACGGTGCCGCTGTCGCGTCCCGGCGTCATCGCTGGCGCCATGCTGGTCTTCATTCCGGCGGTGGGCGAGTACGTCATTCCCGAGATGCTTGGCGGCGCCGACACGCTCATGATGGGACGCGTCATGTGGAATGAGTTCTTCAACAACACCGACTGGCCCATGGCCTCGGCGGTCACCTGCGTGATGGTGCTGCTGCTGCTCGTGCCGCTGGCCCTGTTCCAGTTCAACCAGGTCAAGCAGCAGGAAGCCGCCAACGGAGGCCGGGCATGAAGGGGCCGAACAAGGCATTGCGTAATACGGCGCTGGGGGTGGGGTATTTGTTTCTCTACGCCCCCATCCTGAGCTTGATGGTGTTTTCCTTCAATGACTCGCCGGTCGTCACCTCGTGGACGGGGTTTTCCTTCCGGTGGTATGGCTCCTTGTTCAACGACGAGGCGCTGCTGAGGGCTGCCTGGCTGTCGTTCAAGATCGCCACGCTGACGGCCACCGCGGCCACCATCATCGGCACCTGGGCGGGCTATGTCCTGGCGCGCATGGGGCGGTTCAAGGGCTTCGGCTTGTATGTGGGCATGCTCAGCGCGCCGCTGGTCATCCCGGAGGTCGTGCTGGGGATTTCGTTGTTGCTCATGTTCGTGGAAATGCGCGGCACGCTGGGGTGGCCCGAGCAGAACGGCATGTTCACCATCTGGGTGGGGCATGTGACGCTGTGCATGGCTTTCGTGGCCGTGGTCATCCAGTCGCGCATCCGCGACATGGATCGCTCGCTCGAAGAAGCTGCGCTCGACCTGGGCGCCACGCCCATCCGGGTGTTCTTCTCGATCACGCTGCCCCTGATCGCGCCGGCGCTGGCCTCGGCCTGGTTGCTGTCCTTCACGCTGTCGCTGGACGATGTCGTGATCGCTTCCTTTCTGTCCGGGCCGGGCTACTCCACGCTGCCGATGGAAGTGTTTTCGCGCGTGCGCCTGGGCCTCAAGCCCGAGGTCAACGCGCTGGCCACGCTCTTCATCCTCGCCGTGGGCACCTGCGTGATCATTGCCAACCGTATGCAAGCCCGCCGGGAGATACCGACATGACCACCACCCTTTATGGCCTGAGCAAATGCAGTACCTGCGTCAAGGCGCGCGCCTGGCTCGATGAGCATGGCGTCAAGCACGAGTTCATCGATTATCGCGACCATCCCGTGCCCGCCGCCACGCTCAAGACCTGGGCCGAGCAGCTCGGTGGCTGGGAAAAGCTCGTGAACCGCAGCTCCATGACCTGGCGCGCGCTGACCGACGAGCAGAAGGCCGCGGCCACGCCGGCGCAATGGACTAAGCTGATCGCACAGTACCCGGCGCTGGTGCGGCGCCCCGTCACGGTGACCGCGGACGGCGAGATCAGCGTCGGCTTCTCCGAAAAGCGGTACGCCGAACGTTTTGCCTGATATGACCGGGATGGGCGCCGGCCTGGCGCCCTTGCCCGATGGCTTCTTTGATCGTGACGCGTCGGCCCTGGCGCGCGGTTTGCTGGGCAAGATCATCCGGCGGCGCTGGGGATCCTTATGGCTGTCAGTGCGCATCATAGAAACCGAGGCCTATTACCTGGCCGACAAGGGCAGCCATGCGTCCCTGGGCTATACGCACAAGCGGCGGGCGTTGTTCATGGACGGCGGCACCCTCTACATGTATTACGCCCGTGGCGGCGATTCGCTGAATTTCAGTGCCCGGGGGCCGGGCAACGCCGTCCTCATCAAGTCGGGCTATCCGTGGCTGGACGCGGTCTCCGGCGAGGCCTCGCTGCATGCCATGCAGGCGCTCAATCCCGATGCCCGGGGCCAGCCGCGCGTGCGGGAGCGTTTGTGCGCCGGCCAGACCTTGCTGTGCCGTTCGCTGAGCCTGAAAGTGCCGCAATGGGATGCCCGGCGGTTCGATCCCGCCGAACTCTTCGTGCACGATGCCGGTCTGGCCGTGCCCACGATGCTGCGCACGACCCGTCTGGGCATCCCGGCCGGGCGTGACGAGCACTTGCCCTATCGTTTTGTCGATCCGGCGTACGCCGCCTGCTGCACGCGTAACCCATTGCGGCGCGGGCAACAGGCCGGCCGGGATTATGACTGGATCGATGCGCGGGGCCGCGTGCTGCCCCCGGCGTGATCAGTCATCCAGCGGTGTCGGCAGTTTGGCCCGCATCTTGGCATACTTCTTCATGATGCGGCGGCGGTTCAGGCGCCGGCTCCAGGCCTGCACGGGGATGAGCGGCATCACGCCGAATCCGTCGACGAGATACAGGCCTTGCCGGCCCTCGGCGTTGTAACCCACGGCGACATTGGCCGCCGACAGGTCGTGCAGGACGACATGGGCGTCGGCCAGATTCTCGATCATCTCATCCAGCTGGCGGGCCAGGTGCCGGGTGTATCGGCCCTGGTTGACCAGATCACGCAGCGTGGGCGCCATATTGCCTTGCGCGTCGCGTATTTTCTCGACCAGCAAGCCCAGGCCGAGGTTGGTCTGCGCAACGCCCAGCACGCGCGCCAGCGGCAGGCGCCACACGCCAGACGGCAGGGTGGTGCTGGTGACGTACTCGCTGAATTCGTTGAGATAGACGCGGTAGGCGCTTTCACGCTGAAATTGCTTATACCAGCGCTTGAATGGCCGCTTGGCCAGATAAACCCCGCGCGCCTGCATGTCCATGACCTTGATCAGCAGACAGGTATCGTGCGGATGTTCGAAGACGTAGCGATCGCCACCCTGGGCCAGTAATGTGGCGTGGCTCAGATCGATGGGGCCGAAAATATCTTGAAAATGGGTGTCCGCGGCCCGCGGCACAGAGAGATTTTGCGGTATGAGCAGCATGCAGCGAGGCACTGGGAGGCGTGCCCATCTAGTATCTTTGTCTGATCTTAGCCCTATGCAGCTTAAGGAAAGTTGACAATTTACTTAATGAGTTTCTGTGTGTTTCAAAAATAGGTAAATAAGAATTTATATCGTATTTATTCCGCCGCTTTACCGCTTATATTGCGACCCTGTTTTTATAATGCATTTTTCCTGAGAGAAAACTCGTGCCGTTGACGGAAATACTGTTGTGGATGGCGGCAGGCGCTGCCGCGCTGGCTGCGCTGCTGGCGCTTTGGCTCTGTTTGCGGCCGTCGGCCAGCCGCGCGCAGATCGACGGCTTGCACGAAGCCGTCGAGCGCCTCGAACGCGGTTTGCGCGCCGACCTGGCCGACACGCAGCGCGAGAGCCGCCGCGAATCGGCCGAGTCGCTGGCCCGTTTTGGCAGCCAGTTCGGCGAGCGCCTGCAGGGCCTGGTGGAAATCAATGACAGGCGGATGCTGGAGATCCGCAATACGGTCGATCAGCGCCTGCAAACCTTGCAGGCCGACAACGGGGCGCGCCTGGAAGAGATGCGCCGCACCGTGGATGAAAAACTGCACGCCACCCTCGAACAACGTCTGGGCGAGTCCTTCCGGCTGGTCTCCGAGCGCCTCGAAGCCGTTCACAAGGGGCTGGGTGAAATGCAGACGCTGGCCGCCGGCGTGGGCGACCTCAAACGCGTGCTCACCAACGTCAAGTCGCGCGGCACGTGGGGCGAGGTGCAATTGGCCCGCCTCATCGAAGACAGCATGACGGCGGAACAATACGCGCGCAATATCAAACCGGTGCCGGGCAGCGAGGCCATCGTCGAGTTCGCCATCCGGCTGCCGGGGGGCGAGACGGGCCCGGTCTGGCTGCCCATCGACGCCAAGTTTCCCAAGGAAGAGTACGAGCGTCTGCAACTGGCGCAGGACGCGGCCGACCACGAGGCCGCGCGTCTGGCCGGCGCGGCCTTGGCGCGTGCCGTGGAGGCACAGGCGCGCCTGATCGCCGGCAAGTATGTCGCCCCGCCGCATACCACCGACTTCGCCATCATGTTTCTGCCCACCGAGGGCCTGTATGCCGAGGTGCTGCGCCAGCCGGGCCTGGTGGACAAGCTGCAGGCACTACGCGTGAATATCGCCGGCCCCACCAACCTGGCCGCTTTGCTCAACAGCCTGCAAATGGGTTTTCGCACCCTGGCCATCGAGCGCCGTTCTTCGGAGGTCTGGCAGGTGTTGCGGGCAGTGAAAACCGAGTTCGGTAAGTTTGGCGAGTCGCTGGCCAGTGTCAAAAAATCCCTGGATACGGCGAGCAACAAGATCGGGCAGACCGAGACGCGCACCCGCGTGATGCTGCGTAACCTGAGCGCGGTCGAGGCGCTGCCGGGCGAGCAGGCCGATCGCCTGCTGGGCGGCGAACCCGATACACTGGACGCTGCCCCGGACCGCTAGCGCCGCGTTCGTGGCGGTCACGGGAGACAGCATGCAACCCTTCGCCACGCATCAAGTCACGAATCAGGTCGGCCCGCTCGAAGACTATTCTTTGTACGATACCGATCCGGTGCTCCAGCAGGCCTTGCTGCGCGGCGCCGTGCCGGCGGCCGATCTGGCCGAGCAGGGCGCCTGGCTGGGGCGCGCCCAGACGGGGATGGCCGCCGTGCAGGCCAATCGCCATGAGCCGGTGCTGCAGGCCTACGACCCGGCCGGGCACCGCATCGACCACGTGGTGTTCCATCCCGCCTGGGATGCCCTCATGCGCGGCGCCTGGGTGCGCGGGCTGCACTGCCGGCCCTGGGCTCAGCCGGGCCCTGGCGCGCACCAGGGCCGCGCCGCGGGTTTTTATCTCCATGGTCAGGTCGAGTCGGGCACGCTTTGCCCCATCACCATGACGCACGCCGCCATTCCCCTGCTGATGCGCGAGCCGCCCGGGGCGGTCGATTACTCCCGCGATTGGCTGCCGCGTTTGTTGGGCCGTGAATACGATGGTGCCGATGCCCCCTTGCCGGCCAAGCGCGGTGCCATGTTGGGCATGGGCCTGACGGAAAAGCAGGGTGGCTCCGATCTGCGGGCCATCACCACACAGGCGCGGCCCGTCGGGCGGCCGGGGCGCGGGCAGCCTTACACCCTGGTGGGCCATAAGTGGTTTTTCTCTGTGCCCCAGGCCGATGCGCATCTGGTCCTGGCCCGTTCGGATGAAGGTATCAGTTGCTTTTTCACGCCGCGCTGGATTCCGGAGGGTCCGCGCAACGCGATTCGCTTGCGCCGCCTCAAAGACAAGCTGGGCAATCGCAGCAACGCCAGTGCGGAAGTCGAGTTCGAGCAGGCGTGGGCCGTGATGCTGGGCGAGCCAGGCAAAGGTTTGGCGGTATTGCTCGAGATGGCGGCCACCACGCGCTTGGACTGCGTGCTGGGCAGCGCGGCGCTGTTGCGGCAGGCTTTGGCCCAGGCATTGCACCATGCCCGGCACCGCCAGGCTTTCGGTCAGCGGCTGCTGGAGCAAGCGGTCATGCGTGCCGTGCTGGCCGATCTCGCGCTGGAAAGCGAGGCAGCCTTGCTGCTGGGAATGCGTCTGGCCGAGGCCATGGACGCCGACGAGAGGCTCTGGCTGCGGGTGGTCACGCCCGCGGCCAAATTATGGGTCTGCAAACGGGCCATCACGGCGGTGGGCGAAGCCATGGAAGTGCTGGGCGGCAACGGTTATGTGGAGGAGGGGCCGCTGGCCCGGCTCTACCGCGAAGCCCCGGTGAACTCGATTTGGGAGGGATCGGGCAATGTCATGGCCCTGGATGTGCTGCGCGCGCTGAGCCGCGAATCCGGCGCGCTGGACGTGCTGCGTGCGGATCTGTCGCTGGCGCGTGGCCTGGACGGCCGCTACGATCAGGCGCTCGACGCCTGGCTGGCGCAGGCCGTTGAGCCCGCAGCGGCGCAGGCGCGGGCGCTCGCGGCCGGCCTGGCGCGCCTCGTGCAGGCCGCGCTGATGCTGCGCCACGCGCCGCCGCTGGTGGGACGGGCCTTCGTGGCCACGCGTTTTGACGCCGGCTTGTATGGCGAAGGGCTGGCCGAGCCCGCCATTGCCGCCATTCTCGCGCGGGCCTGGCCGGGTATCTGCTAAATTTCCGTCTGCATCTTCCATCCTGGCGCTGCGCGCCCGCCTCATCATGCTTACTCAGCAACAACTCAAGCAACAAGCCGCCGACGCGGCACTCGAATTCGTCGAACAAGTCGCCGCACCCGATGTCGTGATCGGCGTGGGCACCGGCTCGACCGCCGATCTCTTCATCGATGGCCTGGCGCGCTTTGCCGGGCGTATCCGCGGCACGGTCGCCAGTTCCGAACGCAGCGCGCAACGTCTGGCCAGCCACGGCTTGACGGTGCTGGATCTGAACGACGTCGAATCCATGCCGCTGTACATCGACGGCGCTGACGAAATCGACGCCAATCTGCACATGATCAAAGGCGGCGGCGGCGCGCTGACCCGCGAGAAGATCGTCGCCTCGGTGGCCGAGCGGTTCATCTGCATTGCCGACGAGTCAAAACTGGTCGAGCGCATGGGCGCTTTCGCGCTGCCCATCGAAGTCATTCCCATGGCGCGCGAAGCCGTGGCCCGCCGTTTGGCCGCATTGGGCGGCCAGCCCCGCCTGCGCGAGGGCTTCATCACGGACAACGGCAACATCATTCTGGATATCGCCGGCTTGAGCATCACCGATGCCGCTGGGCTGGAAGCCCGCGTCAACAATATGCCGGGCGTGGTCACCTGCGGCTTGTTCGCCTTGCCGGGCGCCGACGTGGCGCTGCTGGCCACGCAGAACGGTATCCGTCGCCTGACACGCTGATCGCGGATGCCGCCGTCTTGCCCTGGTGGGGCGGCGGCATTCATAATCCTGTCACACTCGGGTCATAACCTTGCGGGTCGGCAGGTCCCCCGCGTCATTCGATCGCTCAAAGGGGGGCGTAGCCATGAGACCACAATCGCAGGGAGTCCGGATGACGGAGCACACCAACAAACAGTTCGACGCCGACCTGGGCGCCGTCCGTTCGCAGTTTCTGCAAATGGGCGGAGTGGTCGAGGCCATGATCCACGAGGCGATCGAAGCCTTGGCGACCGGGGATATGGGCCTGGTCGAGAAAGTCCGCGAGCGCGAAAAAGAAGTCAATCGCCACGAAGTGGACATCGACGAGCGCATCAGCCTGATCCTGGCCCGGCATCAGCCGACGGCTATCGATCTGCGCACGTTGCTGGCGGTATCCAAGATGCTCACCGACATGGAGCGTTCTGGCGACGAGGCCGAAAAGATCGCCACCGCGGTGCGGCGCATGTATGACGCCTCGCAGCAACAGATCCCGCTGATCGAACTGCGCCACATGTCCGTCAATGTCGGCAATATGCTGCGTCAGTCGCTGGACGCGTTCGCGCGGCTCGATCCCATTCTGGCCGCGCAGGTCGTGCGCAACGACAAGGAAGTCGACAAGGAATGGAAGGCCGCGCTGCGCAATCTCATCACT
Organism: Bordetella genomosp. 12; assembly: GCF_002261355.1. GTDB lineage: Bacteria > Pseudomonadota > Gammaproteobacteria > Burkholderiales > Burkholderiaceae_B > Bordetella. The sequence continues at coordinate 449,625 of NZ_NEVU01000002.1, forward strand.
TACATGATGGAAGATCCGCGCACCATTTCGCGCGCGATCGACATGGTGTTCATTGCGCGCGCGCTCGAGCGCATCGGCGACCATGCCAAAAACATGGCCGAACGCGTCATTTACATGGTCAAGGGCGCTGATGTCCGCCACACCGGTGTCAAGAATACCGAGCGGCTGGCGCGGGGCGAAGAGGCGGAACCCAAGTCCGCCGAGTCGACCGACGAGCACCAGGCCGGCTAAGGGCTAAGCAAGTCTTGCCGTCTGCATAGCCAAAGCCCGGCTCAAGGCCGGGCTTTTTCCTGGGCCGCTTGGGCCGAGGTCCTTCAGGCGGGGCTTTACGCCGAGGGCGGCACGTAGCCCTGGGCTTCGACGGTGCCGTCTTCGAACAGGAAGCGCTCCATCTGCTGCTGCAGATACTTGCGCGCCCGCGCGTCAGCCAGGTTCAGGCGGTTTTCGTTGACCAGGCGGGTTTGGACCTGCTTCCACTCTTCCCAGGCTTCCTTGGAAATTTCGCGCCAGATGCGTGCACCCAGCTCGCCCGGATAGGGCGGAAAATCCAGGCCTTCGGTGTCGCGCTTGAGTTTTACACAGTGGATGGTACGGGCCATTTGTCTGCTGCCGGTGAGTTTCGAATGGCCCATTTTAACGGGCTTGGCGCCCGATACGGCAGCAATAGACCCTGCTGCATACAGGGTCTATTGCCACGGTCAGAGCTTCTTGATGAAGATGAGGCTGTTGCGCGAGCGGTTGTAATGCTGTTGCTTGTCCAGGGGCAGATCGGCGATGCCGCCCTGCACAAAACCGCGTTTGATGAACCAGTGCGAGGTCCGGGTGGTCAGGACGAACAGCCGCTTCATGCCCAGGCTGCGGGCGCGCGACTCCATATGGCGCAGCAGAATCTCGCCTTCGCCGGAACTTTGCCACTCGGGGTGGACGATCAGGCAGGCCATCTCGGCCATATGGTCTTTGGGATAGGGATACATCGCGGCGCAACCGTAAATGACGCCGTCGTGCTCCAGCACAGTGAAATGCTCGACGTCGCGCTCGATCACGCCGCGCGGACGCGGCACCAGGGTGCCATCGGCCTCCAGCGGTTCGATCAGGCTGAGGATGGCGCCGACGTCATCGAGGGTGGCCGGGCGCAGATCATCCAGCGTATCTTCCACCACCATCGTGCCCACGCCATCGTGGGTAAAGATCTCCAGCAGCACGCTGCCGTCCAGGCTGTAAGGCACCACGTGGGCGCGCGCCACGCCGCGCTTGACCGCCAAGGAGGCCGGGCGCAGGAAAAATGCCGTGTCTTCATCCAGTTGGCCGCCGGCTAACAGGGCATCAGCGTCGGCGCGCGCCAGTTCGGTGTCGACCGTTCCATCCTCGTTGAGCACACCGGGCGAGCTGGACAGAAAGATGAGTTTCTCGGCGCGCAGCGCGACAGCCACGCTGGTGGCCAGGTCTTCCATGGCCAGATTGAAGGCCTCTCCCGTGGGCGAAAAACCCAAGGGTGAGAGCAACACCATGGAGCCGCGTTCGATGGCGAACTTCAAGGCATCGACATCGATCTTGCGCACGTGGCCCGTATGTTTGTAATCCACGCCGTCGAGCACGCCGGCCGGCCGCGCGGTGACGAAATTGCCCGAGATCACGCGCACATGCGAATTGGACATGGGCGTGTTGGGCAGACCCTGGCTGAACGCCGCCTCGATATCCAGGCGAATTTCGCCGGCGGCCTCCTTGGCGCATTCCAGCGCGGCGGCATCGGTGGGCTCCATGCCGCGGCTGAACTGCTGGCTGTAGCCCTTGAGCCGCAGTTGCTCGTTGACCTGCGGACGCGAGCCGTGCACCAGGACCAGGCGGATGCCCAGCGCCGACAGCAGCGAGAGATCCTGCACCAGTGTGTTCAGCGCGCCGGCCTGGACCAGTTCGCCGCCGAAAGCCACGACGAACGTCTTGCCTCGGAAGGCGTGCACATAGGGCGCCACCTCTCGGAACCATCGCACGAACTGCGCGGGGGCGAATTCGGGCGCTTCGAGGGCTGAGACGGTGTCGGCTTCCAGGTCGGGCATGATGGGGTATTCAATCAAAGGAAAATATCGGCGCACCGCGAGGCGGTGTGGCAGGCCGCGCGGGGCGGTTGTCGAAATTATAGGGCCGCGGCCCGGCCGCCGCTGCCTGGCAGGCCGCCGGCGAAAAACAGCCGCCGCACGACGATGGGCGCGGCAAATTTATAATGCCGGCACAAAGGATCCCGATACATGTCAGAAACGCCCCGTCCGGCCGCCGCGCACAGGCCCGCGCGCCCGGAACGCCCCATCCCCGTCATCACTTATCCCGAGGACCTGCCCGTCAGCGCGCGGCGTCAGGAGATCGCGCGCGCGATCGCCGCGCACCAGGTGGTCATCGTCAGCGGCGAGACCGGCTCGGGCAAGACCACGCAGTTGCCCAAGATCTGCCTGGAACTGGGGCGCGGGCGCCGCGCCATGATCGGCCACACCCAGCCCCGGCGGCTGGCGGCGACCTCCGTGGCCAAGCGGATCGCCGAAGAGCTGAATACGCCGATGGGCGAGGTGGTGGGCTATCAGGTGCGCTTTAACGACCGCACCGGCCCGAACGCAGCCATCAAGCTGATGACCGATGGCATCCTGCTGGCCGAGTCGCAGCGTGATCCGCTGCTCAAGCGCTACGACACCATCATCATCGACGAGGCGCACGAGCGCAGCCTGAATATCGATTTCCTGCTGGGCTATCTGCGGCAATTGCTGCCGCGCCGCCCTGACCTGAAAGTCATCATTACCTCGGCCACCATCGACGCCGAGCGGTTTGCCCAGCATTTCGCCGATCCCCACGGCAAGGCGGCGCCGGTGATCGAGGTCTCCGGCCGGCTCTACCCGGTGGAAGTGCGCTACCGGCCCGTTCAGCCGCCGCAAAGCGATGAACAGGCCAGCGCTGCGGCCAAGGGCGGGCGCGAGCGTCTGGCCGGCGACGAGGAGCGCGACCTCATCGACGCCATCGTCGATGCCGTGGACGAATGCGCGCGCCACGGTCCGGGCGACGTGCTGGTGTTTCTGCCCGGCGAGCGCGAGATTCGCGAGTCGGCCGAGGCCTTGCGCAAGCGCCATCCGGTCGGCACCGAAATCCTGCCGCTCTACGCCCGTCTTTCGCAGGCCGAACAGGAGCAGATCTTTCATCCGCGCGGCAATAGCCGCCGCGTCGTGCTGGCCACCAATGTGGCCGAAACGTCGCTGACCGTGCCGGGCATCCGCTTCGTGGTCGACAGCGGGCTGGCGCGCATCAAGCGGTATTCCTGGCGCAACAAGGTCGAGCAATTGCGCATCGAGCCCATCAGCCGGGCGTCGGCCAACCAGCGCGCCGGACGCTGCGGCCGGATCGGCCCGGGGGTGTGCCTGCGGCTCTACGACGAGACGGACTTCAACGCCCGGGCCGCGTTTACCGATCCGGAGGTACTGCGCTCGTCGCTGGCGTCCGTCATCTTGCGCATGAAGGCGCTCAAGCTCGATGATATCGAGCAGTTTCCCTTTGTCGAGGCACCTCCCGGCCGCGCCGTGGCCGATGGCTACCACCTGCTGCAAGAGCTCGGTGCCATCGAGATGTCCGAAGAGCAGGACGAACAGGGCAAGCGCCTGTTCACGCTCACCCGCACCGGGCAGGATCTGGCGCGCCTGCCGGTCGACCCCCGTATCGGTCGCATGATCCTGGCCGCCCGCGAGCAGCAGTGCCTGAGCGAGATGCTGATCATCGCCGCCGCGCTGTCGGTGCAGGATCCGCGCGACCGCCCCATGCAGGAGCGCGAAGCTTCCGAGGCCGCGCACGCCAAGTTCGCCGATGAGAAATCCGAGTTTCTCTCCTTCCTCAAACTGTGGCGCTGGTATGGCGAGCAGGTGCAGCACAAGGCGTCGCAACGCAAGCTGGTGGCGCTGCTGCGCCAGAACTTCCTCTCGCCCATCCGCCTGCGCGAATGGCACGATGTGCATAGCCAATTGGCCTCGCTGGTGGGTGAGCAGGGCTGGCGCCTGAACCAGACCGACGCCACCTATGAGCAATTGCATCTGGCGCTGTTGACCGGCCTGCTGGGCAATATCGGCTTTAAGAGCGAAGAGGGCGGCAGCTATCTGGGAGCACGCGATATCCGCTTTCATATTCACCCCGGCTCAAAACTGGCCAAGAAGGCCGGGCGCTGGATCGTGGCCGCCGAGCTGGTCGAAACGACCCGACTCTATGCGCGCTGCGTGGCCCGCATCGAGCCGGTCTGGATCGAGCGGGTGGCCGCGCACTTACTGCGGCGCAATTTTTCCGACCCGCGCTGGGAGAAGAAAGCCGGGCAGGTCGTGGCCAACGAGCGCGCCACCCTCTATGGGCTGGCGATCTATAGCGGACGCCGGGTGCAGTATGGCCGCATCAATCCCGGGCATGCGCGCGAGCTCTTTATCCGCCAGGCGCTGGTGCCGGGCGATATCGATACCCGGCTGGCCTTCGTCGCCCACAATCGCAAGCTCATCGCCGGCATCGAGAAGCTGGAGCACCAATCCCGGCGCCCCGACATTCTGGTCGACGACGAGCTGATCTACGCCTTCTATGACCGGCAGATTCCGGCGGGCATGTCGCAGACCGCCACGCTGGAGAAATGGGTTCAGGGGCTGGACAAGGAAGCCGCCGCCAAACTGCTGCTCACGCGCGACGAGTTGATGCGGCACGAAGCCGCGGGCGTGACCACCGACGTCTTCCCCAAGAAGGTGGAGTGGCAGGGGGTGAGCATGCCCCTGGACTACCATTTCGAGCCGGGCTCGCCGCGCGACGGCGTCACGCTTGCGGTGCCGCTGTTCGCCCTGAACCAGATCGATGCGCAACGCTGCGAGTGGCTGGTGCCTGGCATGCTCAAGGAAAAAGTGCATCTGCTGTTGAAGTCCTTGCCGCAAAAGCAGCGCCGCCATTGCGTGCCGCTGCCGGATTACGCCGCCGGCTTTTATGACCGCTGGTTCGAGCGCGCGGCCGATCCCGGCATGGGGCTGGTCGAGGCCGTGAGCGAAGATATGTGGAAACAGGTACAGGTGCGTCCGCTGGCCAGCGACTTCAAGCTCGAGACGCTGCCGGCGCACCTTTTCATGAATTTCAAAGTGGTCGACGAGCACGGCCGCATGCTGGCGGCCGGCCGTAATCTGGCTCAGCTCAAGGCAGAACTGGGCAAGCAGGCCCAGGCCACCTTCCAGCAACTGGCCGCGCGCGACAGCGATGTGGCCCAGGCGCTGGCCCATGAAAACCTCACCGGTTGGACCTTCGGGCCCTTGCCCGAGATCATGGAGATCCGCCGCGGGGGTCAGTCGGTGGTGGGCTACCCGGCCCTGGTGGACCGCGGCGCGCATTGTGACCTCGATGTCTTCGATGATCCCGAAGAGGCACGCCGCCATCACCGGGCCGGTTTGTTGCGGCTGTTTCGCATCGGGCTGCGTGAGCAGGTCAAGTTCCTGGAAAAGAACCTGACCGATCTCACCAAGATGAGCATGTTCTACATGACGCTGGGCACGCAGGATGAGCTGCGCGACCAGATCATCGATTGCGCGCTCGCGCAGGCCTGCCTGGGCGAGCCCTGGCCGGTCGATGCGCAGCAGTTCGAGGCGCGGCGGCAGGATGGCAAAGGACGCCTGGGCCTGCTGGCCCAGGAGGTCGCCCGGCTGGCGATGGCCATCCTCACCGAGTATGCCGCCGTGCAGCGCAAGCTGGCGCAGGCCAAGCCGCATGCGGCCGCCTACGCCGATCTGATGCAGCAGATCGGCGCCTTGATGCCCAAGTGGTTCGTGCGCGACATCCCTTACGCCCAACTGGCGCACTATCCGCGCTATCTGAAAGCCGCTGTCGCGCGGATCGATAAGCTGCGCGCCGATCCGGCCCGCGACGCGCGTCTGATCACGGAGATGGCGCCGCTGCTGACCCAATACCAGCGCGCCCGCGCCGCGCTCAAGGGCGCGCCGGACCCGAGGCTGGACGAGTTCCGATGGTTGCTGGAGGAGTTGCGGGTGGCGCTGTTCGCTCAGGAACTGCGCACGCCAATGCCGGTGTCGGTCAAGCGGCTGATGAAAACCTGGGAAAGCCTGCGGCGCTGAGGGCGCGCTGCCCCAAGCCTGGCAGGCAGGCTTGGGGCACGGCGTTTACCAGGCCAGAAAGGCCAGTACGACCAGAACGATCAAGCCCCACTTGGTGAGCTTATAGACGGTTTTGTTCCAGGCCTTGAACTGCTTGCGCTTCTGGTCGAGTTTCCAGTGCGCGTGGGTGAGCTTGTTGATGGCGCCCGTCTGGTCGCCGGCATCATTGGGTGAACTGGCCGCCGACATGACCTTGCGGCCAAACCAGCGGTTGAAGGCTTCCGCCCAGCCCCATTTCAGCGGGCGTTCGACGTCGCAGAACAGAATGATGCGGTTGGTCTCGCTCTTGTTGTGCGCTTCGTGGACGTAGGTTTCGTCGAAGACCACGCTTTCGCCATCACGCCAACTATAGGAGTCGCCGTCGACCACGATATAGCAGCGGTCGTCATTGGGCGTGGTCAGGCCGAGGTGGTAGCGCAAGGAGCCGGCGAACGGATCGCGGTGGGCGTTGAGCTTGCCGCCGGGCGGCAGCTCGGCGAACATGGCCGCCTTCACCTTGGGCAGCGTCTTGAGCAGTGCCACGGTGTTGGGGCAGAGTTCTTCGGCCGAAGGGTGACGCGCGTCATACCATTTCAGGTAGAAGCGTTTCCAGCCGTACTTGAAGAAAGAGTTAAAGCCGATGTCGTCATGGTTCTCGGCGGCGCGGATGCGCCGCAGCTCGGCCATTTTGAGGGCTTCGTCGCGGATGATCTGCCAGTTTTCGTCCAAGACCCGCAGTTCCGGAATCTCACGGCTGGTGAGATAGGGGGTAGTGGGCACGCGCGAGCACAGCACCATGAAGGCGTTGATCGGCGCCAGGATGACGGAGTGATCCAGAAACTGGCGCGACAGCGACAGGCGCACACGCCCACGGAAATGTGCGAAGAGGATGGAGGCCAGCCAGAGGCCAGGGATCAGCCATTTCATTTTGGGGACGGATAACCTAGCGGAGTGATGAACGGGATTGTCCCATATCCCGCCGGCCGGGTGTTTTGACAAATCTCCATTCCGCGCAAGCGCTCGCCCGCTTGGGTGTCGCGCGTGGCTGCCCGGGTACAATCCGGGCATGTCCGAAGCCGCAATAAACCCGCCCCCTTTTGTACATCTGCGCGTTCACTCCGAGTTTTCGGTCGTGGACGGGATCGTGCGCATTTCCGACCTGATCAAGCGTGTGGCCAAAATGGGCCAGCCCGCGGTCGCCCTGACCGATCTGTCGAACATTTTCGGCCTGATCAAGTTCTACAAAAGCGCCCGTGGCGCCGGCATCAAACCGATTGCCGGTTGCGACGTCTGGCTGAGCAACGACGAGGATCGTGACAAGCCGTTCCGCGCGCTGTTGCTGGTGCGGAATCACCAGGGCTACCTCAATCTGTGCGAACTGCTGTCGCAGTCGTTTCTGCTGAATCAGTACAAAGGCCGGGCCGAGCTGCGGCGTGAATGGTTGCAGGGGCAGGACGGCTTGATCGTGCTGTCGGGCGGCCGGGCCGGCGATATCGGCCAGGCGCTGGATGCGGGCAACACCGCTGGCGCCCTGAACCTCGCGCGGCAGTGGGCCGCGATGTTTCCCGACGCCTTCTATATCGAGCTGCAACGCGCCGGGATGGACGGCGACGAAGCCTATACCCAGGCCGCGATGCGGCTGGCCGCCGAGGCCGGCCTGCCGGTAGTGGCCACGCACCCGGTGCAGTTTCTGGATCGTGAGGAGTTCCAGGCCCATGAGGCGCGCGTGTGTATCTCCCAGGGCGAAATCCTGGCCGATCCGCGCCGGGTCAAGCGCTTCACCCCCCAGCAATACCTGCAAAGCTCGCAGGAGATGCAGGCGCGTTTTGCCGATGTGCCTTCGGCGCTGGCCAACACGGTGGAGATCGCCAAGCGCTGCAATCTGTCGCTGGTGCTGGGCAAGCCGCGGCTGCCCATCTTCCCGACGCCCGAAGGCGTGACGCTGGACGACTATCTGGTGCAGTTGTCCGAAGAGGGGCTGGAAAAGCGCTTGACCTTCCTGTTTCCTGAGCAGGCCGAACGCGACCGTCAGCGCGCCACCTATTACGAGCGGCTGCGCTGGGAATGCAAGACCATCATTCAGATGGGCTTTCCCGGTTACTTCCTGATCGTGCAGGACTTCATCAACTGGGGCAAAAACAATGGTGTGCCGGTCGGGCCGGGCCGGGGCTCGGGGGCCGGGTCGCTGGTGGCCTATGCGCTCGGGATCACGGATCTGGATCCCATCCGCTATGACTTGCTGTTCGAGCGCTTCCTGAATCCGGAGCGGGTATCCATGCCCGACTTCGATATCGACTTCTGCCAGGACAACCGCGAACGCGTCATCGAGTACGTCAAGACCAAGTATGGCCGCGCCGCCGTCAGCCAGATCGCCACTTTCGGCACGCTGGGCGCCAAGGCGGTGGTGCGCGACGCCGGCCGGGTGCTGGACATGCCCTATATGTTCTGCGATGGCCTGTCCAAGCTCATCCCGTTCAATCCCGCCGATCCCTGGTCGTTGGACCGCACGCTCAAGGACGAGCCTGCTTTCAAAGAGCGCTATGAGCAGGAAGAGGAAGTCCGCGCGCTGGTGGATCTGGCACGGCCGCTCGAAGGCCTGACGCGCAATATCGGCATGCACGCCGGCGGTGTGCTCATCGCCCCGGGCAAACTCACCGATTTCTGCCCGCTGTATTGCCAGCCTGGCCAGGAAAACAGTGCGGTGTCGCAGTTCGACAAGGATGACGTCGAAGCCGCGGGCCTGGTGAAATTCGACTTTCTGGGTCTGCGCAACCTGACCATCCTGGATTGGGCGGTGCGCTATGTGCGTCAGTTCAACGCCGAGAAGCGCGATTTCGACATCATGGCCCTGGCGCTGGATGACCCGGCGGCCTACAAAGTGCTGTGCGACGCCAACACCACCGCGGTGTTCCAGCTTGAATCGCGCGGCATGAAAGAGCTGCTCAAGAAGCTGCGGCCCAATACCTTCGAAGACATCATCGCCATGCTGGCCTTGTACCGGCCCGGCCCGCTCGAGTCCGGCATGGTGGACGACTTCGTCAATCGCAAGCACGGCCGCGCGGCGGTGGATTATTTCCACCCCGATCTGGAAGGCACGCTCAAGAGCACCTACGGCGTCATCGTCTACCAAGAACAGGTGATGCTGATTTCGCAGATCATCGGCGGCTACTCGCTGGGCGGCGCCGATCTGTTGCGCCGTGCCATGGGCAAGAAAAAGCCCGAGGAAATGGCCAAGCACCGCGAGCTTTTCCAGCAGGGCGCCCAAGAAAAAGGCCATGATCCGGACCTGGCGGTCAAGCTGTTTGACCTGATGGAGAAGTTCGCCGGCTACGGCTTTAACAAGTCGCACTCGGCCGCTTACGCCCTGATTGCCTACCAGACGGCCTGGCTCAAGGCCTACCATCCCGCCGAGTTTCTGGCCGCCACCTTGTCCTCCGATATGGATGACACCGACAAGGTGCAGATTTTCTGCCGCGATGCGCAGGACAACGGGGTGGAGGTCTTGCCTCCGGATGTCAACGCCTCCGGCTATCGTTTCGCGCCCGTCGAGGACGAGCACACCGCTCACGGCAAGCCGCCGCGCACGATGCGCTACGGCCTGGGGGCGGTCAAGGGCACGGGGCAGGGCGCGGTCGAAGAGATCCTGCGTGCCCGCCAGGAAGGCGGCCCGTTTGCCAATCTGTTCGATTTTTGCCGCCGGGTCAGCAAGCACGCCGTCAATCGCCGCACCATCGAAGCCCTGATCCGCGCGGGCGCCTTCGACACGATCGAGCCCAACCGTGCCGCCATGCTGGCCTCGGTGGGCACGGCGATGGAGGCTGCCGAACAGGCCACGCGCAGCGCCAATCAGGCCTCGCTGTTCGGCGATGACAGCGGTGATGTCGTCGCGGGCGAATTGGCCAAGGTCGCTGCCTGGAATCTGCACACGCGCCTGACCGAGGAAAAAGCCGCGCTGGGTTACTACTTCAGCGGCCATCTGTTTGACGCCTGGCGCGACGAAGTGCGCCGTATCGTGCCGATGCCGCTGGCGCGGATCGAGCCGCAGCGTGACCTGCAGTGGATGTGCGGCGTGCTGGCCGGCGTGCGCGTCATGATGACACGGCGCGGCAAAATGGTGTTCGCCGTGCTCGATGACGGCACCGCCCAGGTCGAGATCTCGGTCTTCAACGAACTGTTCGAAAAGCATCGCAACCGTCTGAAGGAAGACCAACTGCTCATCGTGCAGGGCAAGGTCAGCAATGACGAGTATTCGGGCGGCATGCGCATCGTGGCCGAGAACCTGTTCGATCTGCAACTGGCCCGCGAAGCGCGCGCCCGCGCCTTGCGCATCACCCTCAACGGCCAGGCTGACGCTGCCCGCTTGCGGCAATTGCTCAACCCGTTCCGGGCCGAGCCCGAAAATGGCATTCCGGGCGTGCCTGTCGACGTCATCTACCGCAAAGACAATTTCCTGTGCACCGTGCGGCTGGGCGAGCAGTGGCGCGTTCGCATGGCCGACACCTTGCTGGAGAATCTCGCGCTGTGGGCCAAGCCCGAAGGCGTGGAGGTCAGTTACTGATGCAGCCGCTGCGTATCATTCATTCCGAGGCCGCGACCAGTTTCGGCGGCCAGGAAGGCCGGATCTTCAAGGAAATGCAGGCCATGCGTGCCCGCGGCCACCAGATGGAGGCCATCGTTCAGCCGGATGCGCAACTGGGCGAGCGGCTGCGCGACGCGGGATTCACCGTGCATACGCTCTACATGGACGGCCCGGTGAATTACGTCAAAGGCGTCCTGGCCATCCGCGCCTTGCTCAAGCGGGGGCGTTATGACGTGCTCAACACCCACAGCCGGCGCGACACCGTGATCGCCGCGGCGGCCGCCCGCCTGGCGGGCACGCCGCTCATCGTGCGCACCCGCCATTTGTCCAATAAGGTGGGCTCGCTCTGGAGCTACACCGGCCTGCCGCATCGCGTCACCACCGTCAGCGACCACGTGCGCGACGGCTTGATTGCGCGCGGCGTTCCGGCCGAACACATCGCCACCCTGTACTCGCCCATCGTCCTGCCGCCTGCGGTCGAGCACTCGACGCTGCGCGGCGAACTGGGCCTGGCGCAAGACGATGTGGTCGTCGGCTGCGTGGCGGTGATGCGCGCCAGCAAAGGCCATAAAGACCTGATCGATGCCATGGTGCCCTTGCTGGCAGACCGGCCGCGCCTGCATCTGGTTTTCATCGGCGGGGGCTCGCCGGTGTTTGAGCAGACGCAAGCCTATATCGCCGAACTCGGGCTGCAATCGCGCGTGCATCTGATGGGCACGCGGCGTGATGTCCCGAATCTGCTGGCCGGCTGCGACATCTTTGCCTTGGCCACGCAGCAGGAGGCCTCGGGCACGGTCTACGTCGAAGCCGAGGCCAGCGGGCTGCCTGTTGTAGGCACGAACGTGGGCGGCGTGTCCGAAATGATGCGTGACGGCCAGACCGGCATTCTCGTGCCGCCCAAGGACGGGCCGGCCCTGACCGAAGCCCTGCGCCAACTGATCGATGATCCCGGCCTGCGCCAGCGCATGGGGCAGGCGGGGTGGCGCATGGTGCGCGAAGAGGGGGTGTTCTCGCCCGAGCGCCTGGCGGCCAATACCGAGGCGGTCTATCGCAAGTGGCTGACGGAACGCAGACAATGAAAAACGCGCCCAATGTCCCGGTGCTGATGTATCACCACATCACGCCGGCCGGTGGCATGATCGCTGCCACGCCGCAGGTGTTCGAGGCGCAGATCGCGGCACTGGCCCGCGCCGGCTACCAGTCCTTGTCGGCCGATCAGTTCGCCGCCTATCTGGCCGGCGCGCCGGTGCCCGAAAAATCCGTGCTGATCACCTTCGACGACGGCTACCTGAACAACTGGGTGCATGCGCACCCCATACTCGCGCGGCACGGGATGCGTGCGGTGATTTTTCTCATCACCGGCCTGATCGGCGACGGCCCGGCGCGGCCTTGTGCCGGCCAGGGCTTGCCGCTGCCGGCCGATGTGGATCACGATGCCTCCAAGCGCCTGATTGCCGAGGGCCGGGCCGACGCGGTGATGCTGCGCTGGAGCGAGGTCGATGCGATGCGGCAGGCCGGCACGTTCGAGTTCCACTCGCACACGCACACGCATACGCGCTGGGACAAGGTCTGCGGCACGGACATCCAGGCCAAGCGGCAGCATATTGCGCAAGAGCTGGCCGATTCGCGCGCCACGCTGATCGAGCGGCTGGGCGGCGTGAGCGACCACCTGTGTTGGCCGCAGGGTTATTTCGATGCCGATTATGTGCAGGCCGCGCATGCCGCGGGTTTCCGGCATCTCTACACCACCGATCCGCTGGGCCAGAACCGGCCGGGCACGGATCCGGCTCACATCTATCGATTCGCCGTGCGTAACCGCGCCGGCAATTGGCTCACGCGGCGGATCTGGCAGTCGCGCGATCCGTTGATCGGTCCGCTCTATCATGCCTGGAAGGGCTTCAAGAAGCGCCTCAGGAGGCGGGCATGACCCTGTCTGTCATCATCATCACCAAGAACGAAGCGGCCAATATCCTGGGCTGCCTGGAGTCCGTGGCTTTCGCGGACGAGTTCATTGTCGTGGACTCGGGCAGCACGGACAACACCGTGGCCTTGGCGCGCGACTTTGGCGCGCGGGTGGAAGTCACGCCGGATTGGCCGGGCTTCGGCCCGCAGAAAAACCGCGCGCTGGACCTGGCAACCGGCGATTGGGTGTTGTCCATCGACGCCGACGAGCGCGTCACGCCCGAACTGGCGCAAGCCATTCTCGACGCCATGCAACAAGCGGACTCGCAGGCCTGGGAGATGCCGCGGCTGTCGTGGTTCTGCGGCCGCTTCATCCGCCATAGCGGCTGGTGGCCCGACTACGTGCTGCGGCTCTGGAAGCGCGGCACGGCCCGCTTCACCGACGCGGCCGTGCACGAACGTGTGGTGCCCGGCGACGGGCGCAGCGCGCGGCTGGGGCCGCATCTGCTGCATTACCCGTACCCGGATTTCGATGCCCTGATCACCAAGATCAATCGCTATTCCTCCGACGCGGCCGCGATGATGCACGCCAAGGGACGCCGGGCCAATGTCTTTACCGCCCTGGGCCACGGCTTCTGGACCTTTGTGCGCATTTATCTCATCCGGCGCGGGTTTCTCGACGGCCGCCATGGCCTGGTGCTAGCGGTGAGCGCGGCGGCAGGCAGTTTTTTCCGTTATGCCAAGCTGATGCTCAAGTCAGAACCCGAGCCGCCGAAGTGAAGATCCTCTACACCAATTTCCATCCCCGCAACGGCGGCGGACACGTCACCTATATCGTCAATCTGGCGCGCGGGCTGGCCGCCGATCACGACATCGTGGTCGCGACGCCGCCGACCAGCCGGCTATACCGCTATGCCCAGAGCATAGGGCGGGTGCGCGTGGCACCCATGGACTTCACCACCCGGTTGTCCTCGTGGTTCGCCGGCCGGCACCGCCTCAAGCGCCTGATTGCCCAGGAAAAATTCGACGTCATTCATTGCAATGGCAGTGCCGACCACAAGCTGGTGATGCTGGCCACCCTGGGTATGCGCCGCCGGCCGCGCATCATTTTCACCAAACACAACGACCATCCGCTGTCCAGCATGGGCAACGCCGTGCGCGCGCGGTGGGCCACCGACCATGTGATCGCCGTCAGCGACTATGTCCGCGCGCTGGTGCAGGCCTCGCCCTATGGGCGCCTGCCCATCAGCACCATTCGCCACGGCGTGGATACGAATTTCTACGCGCCGCCGGCGCCGGGCAGCCAGGATAAGCTGCGCGCCTTGTTCTTTGGCGCCGACTGGCAGGGCAAGTTGTTGTTGGGCAGCGCCGGAGGCACCGACTTCGACAAAGGTTGGCTGGATCTGGTTGACGCGGCCGGCAGCCTGCCGCCGGAGCTACGCGCGCGGGTGCGCATTCTGGTGGCGGGTGATCCGCCCAATGAGGCCAAGCTGGCGCGGGTCAGGGCGGCCGGCATGCAGGACCAGATGGTGTTTCCGGGCTTGCTCGACGACGTCCGGGCCGCACTGGCTTCCTGCCACGTGGGCTTCGTGCTCTCCTACCGTGAGGCGCTGTCCTTTGCCTGCCGCGAAATGATGGCCATCGGCCGGCCCGTGCTGGCCAGCGACGCGGGCGGTTTGCCCGAGAACATCACGCCGGGGCGGGATGGCTGGATCGTGCCGGCCCGGGACGTCACGGCCATCGCGGCGGCATTGCGCGGCATGTTGGCCGATCCCGAAACCCTGCGCCGCATGGGGCTGGCCGCGCGCGAAAAGGCGGTCCGCGAGTTCAACTTGCAGGATTTCGCACGCGCGACTCTGGATGTCTATATTCAGACGCTGGCTGCGCGTTGATGTTTTTCCGCTTCGGTACCCCCCAAGCCGCCCTATAATTCCGGCCATGAAACCCATACCCATCCTCATGTACCACCAGATCGGCATACCCGCGCCTCGCGGCACGCCGTATCGCGGCCTGACGGTGCATCCGGCGAGCTTTCGGCGGCAGATGACGTGGATGAGCCGCTTGGGCTACCGTGGCCTGTCCATGCGTGATCTCATGCCCTATCTGCGCGGGCAGGCAAGCGGCAAGGTCTTTGGGGTGACTTTCGACGATGGCTATCGCAATGTGCTGGAGAACGCCGCGCCCGTGCTCGAGGCGCTCGGTTTCACCGGCACCAACTATTTCGTGGCGCATCAGCTCGACGGCAGCAATGTGTGGGATGCGGCCAAGGGCATCCCGTATTCGGGCCTGATGAGCGCCGACGAGATGCGCCAATGGCATGCCGCGGGCAATGAGGTAGGTTCGCACACGCTGGACCACGTGCATCTGCCGCAGTTGCCCGCCGAGGAGGCGCGCCGCCAGATCCGCCAGTCCAAGGAAGAGCTCGAGCAGATCCTGGGCGCGCCGGTGACTGCCTTTTGCTATCCCTATGGCGATCATGGCCCTGAGCACATGGCCATGGCGCGTGAGGCCGGCTATGAGAATGCCACGCTGACGGTGCGAGGTCTGGCCCGTAGTTCCGATGATCTCTTCGGTCTGCCGCGCGTGACCGTCTCGCGCTCGACGCACCTGCTGCGTTTCCTGCAAAAAACCCTGACCCCTTATGAAGACCGCCGCCGGCGCTGAGCGGCGCCTGCGCATCGCGTTGCTGGTGGACCGCTTCGGCAAAGGCTTTGGCGGCGCCGAAGCCTATGGCGTCGAACTCATGCGCGTCTTGTCAGAGCGTCATGACGTTACCGTGGTGGCCCGCGATTACGACAGCGACCTGCAACTGGCTTATCTGCCGGTGCGCGCCAGCCCGCGGCTGCCCAGTTGGGTGCGGGTGCTGTATTTCGCCTGGCGTGCCTGGCGGCTGACGCGCGGCGGCCGTTTCGACATCGTTCACTCCCACATGAATGGCTGGGCCGGTCAGGTGCAGGTCATGCACGTCACACCGGTACGTTACAACCGTACGCATGGCGTGCCGCGGCTGCGGCGCCTGGCTGCCTGGTTCAGTCCGCGTCTGGCGGCCTATCTCTGGCTGGAGCGAGCCCGTGTGGCGCAGGTCCCGGGCCGGCGCGTGGTGGCCGTCTCGCAGCTCATCGTCGATCAACTGCACGAGGCCTATGGGCCGCGTTTGCCGGTCTGCACCATCATGCCCGGCGTGCATGCGGCCGCACCGGCCGACGCGGCGCGGCGCGCGGCGACCCGCCTGGCGCTGGGCCTGGCGCCGCAGCACACCGTCTGTCTGCTGGTGGCGCGCAACCCCATGCGCAAGGGTCTGCCAGCCCTGTTGCGAGCCTTGCCCGCATTGCCGCCGGATTACCGTCTGCTGGTTGTCGGCGCCGACGAGGCTGCCTGGGGCGCCGTTCAGGCCAGCGGCCTGGCCGCGCGGGTGAGCCTGGTGGCGCCCACGCCGCAGGTCAATCGCTATTACGAGGCCGCCGACATCTATGTGCATCCCACCCTGAACGACAGTTTTGGCATGGCCCCGCTGGAGGCCATGGCGCACGGTCTGCCGGTGGTGATCAGCCCGCCGGCGTATTGCGGTTTTGCGCGTTACCTCGAAGACGGCGTGAACGCGCTCATCCTGGACGATCCGCATGATGGACCCGGGCTGGCGCGCGCCATCGCGCGGCTGGGTGAGGATGAGGCCCTGCGCGCGCGTCTGGTACGCAGCGGTCAGGCGCTTGCTCAGCAACAGAGCTGGCAAGCCGTGGCGGCGCGCTATGAAGCGCTCTACGCCGGGATATTGGCCGGGCAGCCGGCCGAGACCAGCCTCTAGCCCGGCGCGGTCAGGCGTTCAACCTGGGTCAGCCAGTGCAGCGCCTCGTGCCGCGTGTCGCCGCACATGTCGCGGGCAGGCGCCAACGATCCGCAGACCCGGGGACGCTCGGGGTGACCGAAGATCCGGCAGCGCATGGCTTCATCGAGCTGAATACAGGGCACGCCTGCCGGCTTGCCGTCGGGCATGCCCGGAATGGGGCTGGAGATCGAGGGCGCGATGCAACAGGCGGCACAGCCCGCACGGCATTCCATAACAGCAGCCTAGACCCAGCCGCGCAGCCAATACACCAGCAGGCCCGCATACTCCTTGATGATGGAGCGGCTGGCGTCGAGCGCGCGCGTATCCGGGATCCAGGGCGTGATGCCGCTGTCGGGGGGCAACACGATCTGCGGCGGCGCGGGGGCGGCGATGACTTCGACGCCTTGCTTGGAAAAGGCGGCCATGGCGCGGGGCATGTGCAGTGCCGAGGTCACCAGCAAGACCTTGTCGATGTGGTTGGCGCGCAGCGTGTCCTCGGTGAGGGCGGCGTTTTCGTAGGTATTGCGGCTGGCGTTCTCCAGCACCAGCGCCGATTCGGGAACGCCGCGCTGGCGCATGCGATGGGCCATGCCTTGCGCCTCGCTCACGCTGCCTTCGAGCGCGCCACCGGACAGCACCACCTTGGGCGCGCGGCCGGCCAGATAAAGATCGGTCGCGACGTCCACGCGCACTACCGCGGTTTCTTTTTCGTAGGGCAGAAACCAATTCGCGCGGCCGTTGGCGGTGTTGCCGCCCAGCACGACGATGGCGTCGGCGGTGGGGGCAGTCTGTGCCGCCAGATGGGGATAGCGTGTTTCCAGCGCACCGCCCAGCCAGAGCGAGGTGACAGGCAAAGACCAGGCAAATACCCAGATCAGCCCGGCCGCGATCAGCGTGGAGCCCGTCTTGCGCCAGCGGAACAGACAGAGCACCAGGCCCAGCACCACCAGGGTGAGGCAGAGATTCAGCGGAATGATGAGATTGGTCAGGTAACTATTGATCGTCATATCCAAACATTTGCTACGCGAGACGGCCGTGCCAGAGATCCAGCGCGGCGGCCTCGACTTCGGCCAGGGAGGGCCAGGCATCCTCGGCGCCCAGGCAGACCGCGCGCGCCGACCATGGGCCGGTCCGTTCGCGGCGGGTAACGCCAAACAGGGCCAGCTCGCGGGCACCGGCGGCCGCAGCGATGTGCGACACGCCCGAATCATTGCATATCACCAGGCGGGCGCGGGTCGTCAGGCAGGCAAAGGCGCCCAGCCCCAGCGGCGGCAACAGCATTGCCGTGGGCGCATTGCGCCGGGCCGCCTCGACTTCCGACGCAGGTGGGCACATTACCACGGTATGCCCCTGGGCCTGCAAGGCGCGGGTCAGACCGTCGAAGTGCGGCCAGACCTTGACCTTGCCGCGGTGCAGGCCCGTGGCCGTGGGGGCGATCAGCACGAAAGGCCGCGGGTTCAGGCCGGCGTCGGCCAGCGCGGCCTCGCATTCATTGCGATGCCGCTCGGTCAGCGGCAGGTCCAGCGCCGGGCCGGGCTCCGCAGGTCCCATGGGGAGGTTCCAGGCCTTGAGCGCGGCCCGCGTAAGGTAATACCAGGATTGAACCGCATGTAAGGCTTCGGTGGGCTTGTCCACGGGCCAACGGAGTAACAGACTGCGTCCGTCATCGCGGTAGCCGGCGCTGGGCACCCCAGCCAGACGGAACACGGCCGCGCTGGACAGGGAGTCGGGCAGCAGCAGGCCGGCTGCCGGGTCGCGCCGGTGGCGGGCCACCGTGGCGCGGTCCTTGCGCCATTTGCCCGTCATGGGCAGGAAATCCGCCTTGGGCAGCCCGTCGAGCAGGTCGCGCGCCCAGGGTCGGGCGCAGATGACCAGGGGCAGGCCGCTCTGCTGCAGCAAGCGCAGGCTGGGCAGGCTCATGCAGACATCGCCGACCCAGTTGGGCACGCGGACATAGAGGGTGGAGGGTGCGGGCATGGAAAACCGATCACCCAAATGGGTGGATATCATTCAAGAGAGCCGGTGGCGGCAGGTACAATCCCGGCATGATTGTATTAAAGCGAGTGCTTCCTTGACTTCTGGCGTACGTGACGCAACCGCCGGCAACGAACCGGTCAAAGCCGTGCTGTGGCAGCGCATCTACAGCCGGGTGGGCTCCTACTGGAAGGGGCTGCTGCTGGCCGTCCTGTTGATGGCCGGGGCGGCGGCAACGCAGCCGACGTTAGCCGTCATCATGAAGCCCCTGATCGATGGCGGCTTTGCCGGCGACAAACCACAATATATCTGGTCCGTGCCGCTGGCGGTGGTGGGCCTGATTTTTGTCCGCGGCGTTTGTAACTTTTTCAGCGACTACCTGCTGGCCTGGGTGGCCAACAATGTGTTGCTCGGCATCCGGCGCGAGATGTTCGACCGCCTGCTCGGGCTGCCCGACGCGGATTTCAAGCGCGGCGACACCGGCCGGCTGCTCAACCGCTTCACCATCGACGCCGGCAACGTGACAGGCTACGCCACGGATGTCATCACCGTGCTGGTGCGCGAGACCCTGGTGGTGATCTCGCTGGTCTGCGTGCTGCTGTATATGTCGTGGCTGCTGACGGTGATCATCCTGGTGGTGATGCCGATCTCGGTGTGGATCGCGCGCACCTTTGCCCGCCGTCTGCGCCGCATCAACCGCGAAACCGTCAACATGAATGCCGAGCTCACCCGGGTGGTCAGCGAAGGCATCGATGGGCAGCGCGTCATCAAGCTCTTCGACGGCTATGACGCCGAGCGTGGCCGCTTTGCCTACGTCAATGCGCGCTTGCGCCGTTTCGCCATGCGTACCGCCGTGGCCGATGCGGCCCTGACCCCCTTGACGCAGGTCTGCATCGCCGTCTCCGTGGGCGCCGTGATCGCGGTCGCGCTGGGGCAGGCCAACGCCGGCGCCCTGACCGCGGGCGCCTTCGCTGCCTTCATGAGCGCGCTGGCGCAGATTTTCGATCCCATCAAGCGCCTGACCAACCTCGCCAGCAAGATGCAGAAAATGCTGGTCTCGGCCGAAAGCGTATTCACGCTGGTCGATCAGATCCCCGAGGTCGATGACGGTCCGCGGCAATTGCCCGAACCGGTGCGCGGCAAGATCGAGTTCCGGCAGGTGGGGCACCGCTTTCCCGATGCCGACCGCGATACGCTGGCCGATGTGTCCTTCACGGTCGAGCCCGGCCAGACGGTCGCCCTGGTGGGGCGTTCCGGCAGTGGCAAGACGACCCTGGTCAACATGCTGCCCCGTTTCGTGCTGCCGACCGACGGCGGCATCCTGATCGATGATGTGCCCATCAACGAAGTCCAGTTGCGCAGCCTGCGGTCGCACCTGTCGCTGGTCAGCCAGGACGTGGTGCTGTTTGATGACACCATCGCGGCCAACGTGGGTTATGGCGCGCTGGGCCAGGCCGATGATCAGCGCGTGCGCGACGCGCTGGAGGCGGCCAACCTGAAAGCGTTCGTCGATGGTCTGCCCAAGGGCATGCACACGCAGGTTGGCGAGAATGCCGCGCGGCTCTCGGGCGGCCAGCGGCAACGCCTGGCCATCGCGCGTGCGCTCATCAAGAATGCTCCCATTCTCATCCTCGATGAAGCCACTTCGGCGCTGGACAATGAGTCCGAACGCCAGGTTCAGAGCTCACTGGAGCGCCTGATGCGCGGCCGTACCACGCTGGTGATCGCGCACCGTCTGTCCACCGTGCAGAACGCCGACCGCATCATCGTTCTCGATGCCGGACGTATCGTCGAGCAAGGGCCTCACACCGAACTCTTGGCCGCAGGCGGCTTGTACGCCACGCTCTACAACATGCAGTTTCGCGACGACTGAGCGCGATTGCTTACCGTCCTTCATGCCTGGTTGCATCAAGGACGGATAGACTGTTGTGGCAAAGAGAGTCCGCCGGCCTGCCGGCAAAACCGCCCGAAAGGGCGGTTTTTTTTGTCTTGCGCCGATGATCTGGTCTGACTCTTGCCAGGGGAGCCCGCGTTGCGGCACCGCGTCCGCACAATACGCGGTCTATCGGGAGGCATGAGTTCATGGCGGGTGTGCGCAGAGGCGTACGCGCAGGGTGTTGGGCGCTGGTCCTTTTGCTGGTCTTTCTGGCGGGGGCGGCCGCCGGTGTCTGGCTTGAACATCAGCTTGCGGTCGACGCCTGCCTGGATGGCGGCGGTCGCTGGCGGGCTGCGGGCTACTGCGAACGCCCCGCGCCGCCGGGCGGCAATGGCTGACGCGTTTGAGCCCCTGACGCGTTTCAGCCCGTATGCGCCGCCACCCGGTTGCGGCCCTGCTTTTTGGCCTCGTAGAGGGCCTGATCGGCATGGGCCAGCACCACTTGCGTGTCGATGCCATGGGCGGGCCACAGCGCCACGCCAATGGATACCGTGATATGGCCCACGCCGCCCGGCATTGCCGTGGCCTGCACGGCGCCGCGCAGGCGTTGCGCCAAGGCCAGCGCGTTCGGCAGGTCGGCCCCCGGCATCAGGACCAGGAACTCCTCGCCGCCGACGCGAAACGCGCTGTCTTCCTGCCTGATCGTGGCGCGCGTCACGCTGGCCAATGTCTTGAGCACGTCGTCTCCCGCGGCGTGGCCGTAGGTATCGTTGACGCGCTTGAAGTGATCCAGGTCCAGCGCCAGTGCGGCGAAAGGTTGCGCGCTTGCCTGCAGGCGGTCCATCTCTCGCGCCAGGCCGCGCCGGTTCAACAGCCCTGTCATCGGGTCGGCCAGGGTTTCGGCGTCCAATGACGACAGCCGTTGACGGTACTCGGCCAAGGTGACATCCACGGCTTCGCCCAATTGCTGTGCCTCGAAATACCAGTTGCGGGCCATATTGCCGGCCATCTGGGGCTTGGCCAGATCCGTTCGGCGCAGGGTGTTGGCCAGTTTGCCCAGGGGATGGGCGATCCAATAGGCCAGGGCGCATACCGCGATGATGGACATCAGTGCGATGGGCAGCGAGTACAAGGCGGCGCGGGCCAGCAAGGCGCGTTGCGGTTTGGTGAGGATCGCCTGCGGGCTTTGCACCACCACGCCCCATCCAGCCGTGGTGACCGGCGCGTAGCCCGCCAGATAGGGTTCTGCGCGGCTGTTGAGAATGGGCTGGGCACCCTGTTCCTTGCGTAACAGCGCTTGGACGGCGGCATTGTCACGTTCGCTGCTGCCCACTCGGGCGGGATCCCGATGCGCAATGACGACGCCAGCACCATCGACCACATAGGCGTAAAAGCCATCCGGGCGCGCATGATTGCCGACCAGGCGGCTGAGCAGGTTGTCATGGCGTACCGACGTCGACACGCCGACCAGGCCCAGATAGCTATCATCCGGGCCTAGGATGGGTTCGGTGAAAGCCACGGCCATTTTGTTCGATGCCGCCCGATAGGCGGCCGACACATTGTTCCGGCTGTGCCGGTCGCCGATTTCCAGGTCGGCCAGCGTGCCCGGATTCGAGTGCGCGTCAGGTGTGAGCGAGGCATAGGCCAAGACCTTGTCTTCGCTGTCGGCGATGGCGGCGACGGATTCCCCGTCGGATTGCTCGGCCAGCCTGAGCGCTTCGGCCTGCATGGCCTGCGGCTGGTCCATCAGCGCCGGCAGCCGTCGGGCGCTGGCCTCCAGTTGGCGCTGCACCGAGGCAACGTAGATATCAATGCCTTCGGCAAACTTGGCCGCATAAGCCTGATTGGCGGACAAGGCCTGCGCGACCAGATGTTCGCGTTGCACGGCGTAGGCCGAGCCCAGCGCCGCCACGAACGCCACGGTACCGCTCAACATCGCCAAAGCGACGATGAGATACAGCAATCGGATCTTCGATCGTCTCATTCATTTCCCCCTCCTGCCGGCCGTTGCTCGACCGGGTTGCCTATTAAGACCGTCCAGAGGGGGAAACATTCGCAGGCGAGCGCCGGATAGCGCCCCTGGATTTGATAAATATCAAATCAGGATGATGTCGTACTGCTCTTGAGAGTAGGCGCCTTCGACTTCCAGCGATATGGGCTTGCCGACGAAATCGCCCAGCATGGCCAGATGCTGGCTTTCCTCTTCCAGAAACAGGTCCACGACCCCTTGCGACGCCAGCACGCGGAACTCCTTGGGGTTGAACTGCCGGGCCTCGCGCAGAATTTCGCGCAGGATCTCATAGCAGACCGTGCGCGGCGTGCGGACATTGCCGCGTGCCTGGCACATCGGGCAGGGTTCGCAGAGTTGATGCGCCAGCGAATCGCGGGTGCGCTTGCGGGTCATCTCCACCAGCCCCAGCTGTGTAAAGCCATTGACCGTCATGCGGGTGCGGTCGCGCGACAGGGCTTTCTTCAGCTCGGCCAGAACGGTATCGCGGTGTTCGCTGTCCTCCATGTCGATGAAGTCGAGGATGACGATGCCGCCCAGATTCCGCAGCCGCAACTGCCGGGCGATGGCCTGGGCGGCTTCGAGATTGGTCTTAAAGATGGTGTCGTCGAAATTGCGTCCGCCGACAAAGCCGCCGGTATTGACGTCCACCGTCGTGAGCGCCTCGGTCTGGTCGACGATGAGGTAGCCGCCGGATTTCAGATCCACGCGGCGCGACAGCGCGCGCGCGATTTCCTCGTCCACGCTGGCGGTATCGAACAAGGGCCGCTCGCCGCTGTAATGACGGATGCGGGGAAGCACGGAGGGGGTGTAGACCTTGCCCCACTCCTGCAGGGCGGCCGTGGTGCTGCGCGAATCTACCTGGATGACGCCGGTGTGCGGGCCGACCATGTCGCGCAAGACCCGTTGCGCCAGCGTCAAATCCTGATGCAGGACGGTGGGGGCGGGCTGGCTGCGGGCCGCCGCCTGTACGCTGGCCCACAGCTTGCGCAAATACTCCAGATCGGCGCTGAGTTCCTCGTCGGTGGCACCTTCGGCCTGGGTGCGCACGATGAAGCCGCCTTTTTCCTCGGCCGGCACCAGGGCCTGGACGCGCTCGCGCAATTGCGTGCGTTCGGACTCCGAGTCGATCTTCTGGGAGATGCCGATATGCGGGTCATGGGGAAGATAGACCAGCATGCGGCCCGCGATGCTGATCTGGGTGGATAGCCGCGCGCCCTTGGTGCCCAAGGGATCCTTGATGACTTGCACCATCAAGGTCTGCCCTTCGAACAGCAGCTTCTCGATCGGTGTCGGGATCTGACCCTGGCTGCGCTCCTGGCGATTCTCTCTGAGATCCGCAATATGGATGAAGGCAGCGCGTTCCAGGCCGATATCAATGAAGGCGCTTTGCATACCTGGCAGGACGCGGACCACCCGGCCCAGGTAGATATTGCCGACGTGGCCACGTTGAATACTGCGTTCGACGTGCAATTCCTGCACCGCGCCCTGGGCAACGATGGCAACACGGGTCTCGAAAGGCGTGACGTTGATCAGAATATCTTCAGTCATTGTTGTCCGTGTCTTTATATAGGGATGCGCTAGGGTATCGTAAGTCTCGCGGGCGCAGGCATTTGGGCGGCAAGGGCGGGCAGACCGGGGGCGCCGGGCGCCCCTGCGGGCGGTGCCCGCGCCAGAAAAAACCCTTTTTTCCAGAAAAAGGTGTCAAAGCCGTGACACGCGATTTTTTTCTGTGCTATAGTTCGCCCCCTCGCAGCACAGACAGCAATGCAAACGCAACGCAGCCGGTGTAGCGAGGCCGAAGCGAGATGGTTTTTCGGGTTCCAAAGCGATTGCCGCATGAGCGGGGCGCAGGAAGCGAAAGCGGTCTCTGGCACGGGGAGGGTGGTTTAGGCGTAGCGCCGGCCGGGATTCCAGTGTTGCACGACGGTGTAGAAATAAAGCAGCTTCGGTTGCATGATCTGCAAAAGTTGTGTTATAGTTTCGGGCTTGGCAGTTAGCGAAACGTCAGGGTTAACCCTGATCTGCGGTGGCAAGAGCAAGACGCCTGACGCAGGATGCTTCGCTAGTTGCTAAGCACGGGTTGCCGAGAGGTGATCCGAGGGACGCGAGTCTCTGAAGAAGTGGTGAGTTGGCAAGGCAGGCGTGAGCAGAAGAAATTTTGCGAGCGGCGCGAAAAAAAGCGAAGCCGAGTTGACAAACTTAAAAAACTTCTTCATAATCTCGTTTCTCTGCTGCTGACAACGACGCAGCGACGACAGCAAGGCAAGACGCTGTAAGTTGCGCGAAGTTAAGTGGGTAGCGAGTTTAGTAAGTGCAGTTGGCAGTACCGCTCTTTAACAATTAAACAACCGATAAGTGTGGGCACTTGGTGTGAGTGCGCAACGACTGGGTTTCGGCCTGGTCGGGAAGCGAAACTATCAAGTGCTCATATATGAAGTAAGGTTTAGTTTTTCGAAACTATCACCTCACTTCCTTTGAGCAAGCGAAAGTCGTCATTGGGTAAAACTGATGGCGCAACACAGAGATTAAACTGAAGAGTTTGATCCTGGCTCAGATTGAACGCTGGCGGGATGCTTTACACATGCAAGTCGGACGGCAGCACGGACTTCGGTCTGGTGGCGAGTGGCGAACGGGTGAGTAATGTATCGGAACGTGCCCAGTAGCGGGGGATAACTACGCGAAAGCGTAGCTAATACCGCATACGCCCTACGGGGGAAAGCGGGGGACCTTCGGGCCTCGCACTATTGGAGCGGCCGATATCGGATTAGCTAGTTGGTGGGGTAACGGCTCACCAAGGCGACGATCCGTAGCTGGTTTGAGAGGACGACCAGCCACACTGGGACTGAGACACGGCCCAGACTCCTACGGGAGGCAGCAGTGGGGAATTTTGGACAATGGGGGAAACCCTGATCCAGCCATCCCGCGTGTGCGATGAAGGCCTTCGGGTTGTAAAGCACTTTTGGCAGGAAAGAAACGGCGCAGGCTAATAACTTGCGCAACTGACGGTACCTGCAGAATAAGCACCGGCTAACTACGTGCCAGCAGCCGCGGTAATACGTAGGGTGCAAGCGTTAATCGGAATTACTGGGCGTAAAGCGTGCGCAGGCGGTTCGGAAAGAAAGATGTGAAATCCCAGAGCTTAACTTTGGAACTGCATTTTTAACTACCGAGCTAGAGTGTGTCAGAGGGAGGTGGAATTCCGCGTGTAGCAGTGAAATGCGTAGATATGCGGAGGAACACCGATGGCGAAGGCAGCCTCCTGGGATAACACTGACGCTCATGCACGAAAGCGTGGGGAGCAAACAGGATTAGATACCCTGGTAGTCCACGCCCTAAACGATGTCAACTAGCTGTTGGGGCCTTCGGGCCTTGGTAGCGCAGCTAACGCGTGAAGTTGACCGCCTGGGGAGTACGGTCGCAAGATTAAAACTCAAAGGAATTGACGGGGACCCGCACAAGCGGTGGATGATGTGGATTAATTCGATGCAACGCGAAAAACCTTACCTACCCTTGACATGTCTGGAATCCCGAAGAGATTTGGGAGTGCTCGCAAGAGAACCGGAACACAGGTGCTGCATGGCTGTCGTCAGCTCGTGTCGTGAGATGTTGGGTTAAGTCCCGCAACGAGCGCAACCCTTGTCATTAGTTGCTACGAAAGGGCACTCTAATGAGACTGCCGGTGACAAACCGGAGGAAGGTGGGGATGACGTCAAGTCCTCATGGCCCTTATGGGTAGGGCTTCACACGTCATACAATGGTCGGGACAGAGGGTCGCCAACCCGCGAGGGGGAGCCAATCCCAGAAACCCGATCGTAGTCCGGATCGCAGTCTGCAACTCGACTGCGTGAAGTCGGAATCGCTAGTAATCGCGGATCAGCATGTCGCGGTGAATACGTTCCCGGGTCTTGTACACACCGCCCGTCACACCATGGGAGTGGGTTTTACCAGAAGTAGTTAGCCTAACCGTAAGGGGGGCGATTACCACGGTAGGATTCATGACTGGGGTGAAGTCGTAACAAGGTAGCCGTATCGGAAGGTGCGGCTGGATCACCTCCTTTAAGAGCTAAGTGCTCGCGTCAAGTGTCCACGCTTATCGGTTGTTAGAATATAGCTGCTGGAAGGATCGAACAGATCCGGGAAGATTTTGAAGGTCTAGGGTCTGTAGCTCAGTCGGTTAGAGCACCGTCTTGATAAGGCGGGGGTCGTTGGTTCGAATCCAACCAGACCCACCACGCATTACATGGGGGTGTAGCTCAGCTGGGAGAGCGCCTGCTTTGCAAGCAGGATGTCATCGGTTCGATCCCGTTCACCTCCACCACTGATTTGTGGTGATGCAGCCTGAGGGTAACGATTAGTACTGCGTGCAGTGTTAATCGTTAGGTTTAGGCCTGACAGCTATATTTGTTCTTTAACAATTTGGAAGAAGCACAACGTAAAGTGTTTATCGAGTAGTCAGGGGCAACTCTGATGAAGATAGATACGGGTTGTGATTGCATGATTTATGTTCCAAGTCTCAAGCTGATTGGTTTTTAACTGATCAGAGCTTTTGAACTTAAGAACGGCACAAACGCGAAATGTTCAGCGTCCTATAAGACTCAAGTGTTATAGGATCAAGCGACTAAGTGCATATGGTGGATGCCTTGGCGATCACAGGCGATGAAGGACGTGGTAGCCTGCGAAAAGCTACGGGGAGCTGGCAAACAAGCTTTGATCCGTAGATGTCCGAATGGGGAAACCCACTGCGTAAGCAGTATCCCTGACTGAATACATAGGTCAGTGGAAGCGAACCGGGTGAACTGAAACATCTCAGTAGCTCGAGGAAAAGAAATCAACCGAGATTCCGAAAGTAGTGGCGAGCGAAATCGGAACAGCCTTTACGATTTAGCTATTTGTATAGTCGAACAGTCTGGAAAGTCTGACCGTAGCAGGTGATAGTCCTGTAGACGAAATGCAGATAGTGGAACTAAGCGTAAGAGAAGTAGGGCGGGACACGTGAAATCCTGTTTGAAGATGGGGGGACCATCCTCCAAGGCTAAATACTCGTGATCGACCGATAGTGAACCAGTACCGTGAGGGAAAGGCGAAAAGAACCCCGGAAGGGGAGTGAAATAGATCCTGAAACCGTATGCATACAAACAGTCGGAGCCTCCTTGTGGGGTGACGGCGTACCTTTTGTATAATGGGTCAGCGACTTACATTCAGTGGCAAGCTTAACCGAATAGGGAAGGCGTAGCGAAAGCGAGTCCGAATAGGGCGTTCAGTCGCTGGGTGTAGACCCGAAACCAGATGATCTACCCATGGCCAGGTTGAAGGCACGGTAACACGTGCTGGAGGACCGAACCCACTAGTGTTGAAAAACTAGGGGATGAGCTGTGGATAGGGGTGAAAGGCTAAACAAATCTGGAAATAGCTGGTTCTCTCCGAAAACTATTTAGGTAGTGCCTCAAGTATTACTGCGGGGGGTAGAGCACTGTTATGGCTAGGGGGTCATGGCGACTTACCAAACCATGGCAAACTCCGAATACCCGCAAGTACAGCTTGGGAGACAGAGCACCGGGTGCTAACGTCCGGACTCAAGAGGGAAACAACCCAGACCGCCAGCTAAGGTCCCAAATTATCGCTAAGTGGGAAACGAAGTGGGAAGGCATAGACAGTCAGGAGGTTGGCTTAGAAGCAGCCACCCTTTAAAGAAAGCGTAATAGCTCACTGATCGAGTCGTCCTGCGCGGAAGATGTAACGGGGCTAAGCGATAAACCGAAGCTGCGGGTGTGTACTTTGTACACGCGGTAGGAGAGCGTTCTGTAAGCCTGCGAAGGTGGCTTGTGAAGGCTGCTGGAGGTATCAGAAGTGCGAATGCTGACATGAGTAGCGATAAAGGGGGTGAAAAGCCCCCTCGCCGTAAGTCCAAGGTTTCCTGCGCAACGTTCATCGGCGCAGGGTGAGTCGGCCCCTAAGGCGAGGCAGAGATGCGTAGCTGATGGGAAGCTGGTTAATATTCCAGCACCGTCGTACAGTGCGATGGGGGGACGGATCGCGGAAGATCATCAGGGTGTTGGATGTCCCTGTTGCTGCATTGAAGATGGCGCTTAGGCAAATCCGGGCGCGAGAATCAAGGGTGTGGCTCGAGCGAGCATGTCTCGCGAAGTGATTGGAAGTGGTTCCAAGAAAAGCCTCTAAGCTTCAGCTGTACGAGACCGTACCGCAAACCGACACAGGTGGACGGGATGAATATTCCAAGGCGCTTGAGAGAACTCGGGAGAAGGAACTCGGCAAATTGATACCGTAACTTCGGGAGAAGGTATGCCCCGGTAGTGTGAAGCGCCTGCGCGCTGAGCATGATGGGGTCGCAGAGAATCGGTGGCTGCGACTGTTTATTAAAAACACAGCACTCTGCAAAGACGAAAGTCGACGTATAGGGTGTGACGCCTGCCCGGTGCCGGAAGGTTAAGTGATGGGGTGCAAGCTCTTGATCGAAGCCCCGGTAAACGGCGGCCGTAACTATAACGGTCCTAAGGTAGCGAAATTCCTTGTCGGGTAAGTTCCGACCTGCACGAATGGCGTAACGATGGCCACACTGTCTCCTCCCGAGACTCAGCGAAGTTGAAGTGTTTGTGATGATGCAATCTACCCGCGGCTAGACGGAAAGACCCCATGAACCTTTACTGTAGCTTTGCATTGGACTGTGAACCGGCCTGTGTAGGATAGGTGGGAGGCGCAGAACTCGAGTCGCTAGATTCGAGGGAGCCGACCTTGAAATACCACCCTGGTTTGTTTGCGGTTCTAACCTTGGTCCGTTATCCGGATCGGGGACAGTGCATGGTGGGCAGTTTGACTGGGGCGGTCTCCTCCCAAAGTGTAACGGAGGAGCTCGAAGGTACGCTAGGTACGGTCGGAAATCGTGCTGATAGTGCAATGGCATAAGCGTGCTTGACTGTGAGACTGACAAGTCGAACAGGTGCGAAAGCAGGACATAGTGATCCGGTGGTTCTGAATGGAAGGGCCATCGCTCAACGGATAAAAGGTACTCTGGGGATAACAGGCTGATACCGCCCAAGAGTTCATATCGACGGCGGTGTTTGGCACCTCGATGTCGGCTCATCTCATCCTGGGGCTGTAGCCGGTCCCAAGGGTATGGCTGTTCGCCATTTAAAGAGGTACGTGAGCTGGGTTTAAAACGTCGTGAGACAGTTTGGTCCCTATCTGCCGTGGGCGTTGGATACTTGACGGAGCCTGCTCCTAGTACGAGAGGACCGGAGTGGACGTACCTCTGGTGTACCGGTTGTCATGCCAATGGCATTGCCGGGTAGCTAAGTACGGAAGAGATAACCGCTGAAGGCATCTAAGCGGGAAACTCGTCTGAAGATTAGGTATCCCGGGGACTAGATCCCCCTAAAGGGTCGTTCAAGACCAGGACGTTGATAGGTCGGGTGTGGAAGCGCAGTAATGCGTTAAGCTAACCGATACTAATTGCCCGTGCGGCTTGATCCTATAACTCTTTAGTCTTACATATACGATTGCTGGCCATATCGCGCCAGTGCCGTCTGAACATACATCAACGCAACTCAGTTGCTGCTTCTTCCAAATTCAAGCCGTTGACAATGCGTCAACCGCTTAGCCGGTTACGCCTGACGACCATAGCAAGGTGGCCCCACTCCTTCCCATCCCGAACAGGACAGTGAAACGCCTTCGCGCCGATGATAGTGGACGTACGTCTGTGAAAGTAGGTCATCGTCAGGCTTTTATTCCTCAAAACCCCGTAAGCTATCCGCTTACGGGGTTTTGTTTTGCGCGTTTTGTTTGTGCGGCGCGCGCAACGTGCGTGACCGCCTCTGGCCCTCGTGCTGCCGACCGCGCCTTGCCGCGCAGCCGCTCCACGCGCTTACCGTGCCCGCGTCTCTCGTGGCACGTGCTCCCCGAAACGCGTAAACCCCTCACTGCTCACTGTTTACGGGGTTTTGTGCTTGTGGGGTTTTGTTTTTGCGGGGCGCATCATGCGTGACCGCTCCTGGCCCTCGCGCTGCTGATCGCGCCTTGCCGCGCAGCCGCTCCCACCGCTTACCGCAGCTGTGTCTCTCGCAGTGTGCGCTCCAGAAACGCCGTAACCCCCCCTGCACCGCTCACTGTTTACGGGGTTTTGTGCTTGCGGGTTTTGTTTTTTCGGGGCGCATCATGCGTGACCGTCCCTGGCCCTCTTGCGCCCGACCATGGCGTGCTGCGCAGCCGCGCCAAGCGCTTACAGCGCCCGAGTCTCTAGCGGCGTGCGCTCCAGAAAACGCTCAAACGAGGTGACGAACGCCTGTTCGGCGCCGCTTAGCTTGCGCTCCTTGTGCCAGGCCAGGAAAACGTCGATTTCGGCGATATTGGTTTCAGGGGGCAGGCGCTTGAGGTCGCCGGCCAGGACGTCCTGGCTGATCAGGTGTTCGGGCAGGCAGCTCAAGCCCATGCCGGCGATCACCATCCGACGGATCTCTTCGACGTACGGCGAGGTGCCGACAATGCGGCCGGTAAAGCCCGCCTGATCGCGAAAGATCGTCAGCGGCGATAGGGTGTTGCCGAGGTGGTCGCTGGCAAAACAGACGAAGCTCTGTTCCCGCAATTCGTCCAACTGCACATTCCGGCGTGAGAAGAGGGGATGGTTGCGCCCGCACACCAGTACGTAGCGATGGCGCAGAAACAGCCGGCGCTCCAGGCTTTCGATCTCTTTGCGGCACAGGCACAGGCCCAGCGCGGGCTGACGCTTGGCCAGGGCATCGAGGATGGCGGCACTCTGCATCACGTCGACGTGGAATTCGACCTTGGGGTAGCGGCGGTGAAACTGGCACAGAAAATCGTCGTAGGCCGTGCTCTGGATCTTGCTCATGAGCAGTAGCCGCAGCGGCCCGGCGACTTCATCCTGCTCCTGCGCGGCGGCGTCGTCGATGCGCGCCACCATGCCGTACATCTCACGCGCCAATTGATAGATTTCTTCGCCCAGGCCAGTGAGACGGAATTCGCCGTTGCGGCGGTAGAGCAGCAAGCCGCCGACGGCTTGCTCCAGGCGTTTGAGTGCCTGGCTGACCGCTGGCTGGCTCAGATGCAGCGCTGTCGCGGCGCGGCTGACGCCGCGCTCTTGCACGACGAACATAAAGGTACGCAGCAGATTCCAGTCCATGCGTTCTGGAGCCAATGGCGAATGAGTTGTCTTGCGTACGGTGGACATGGCGGATCGTGAGCAATAAAAAAAGGCGGCCTGAGCCGCCTTTCTGCCTTGATGAGGACTGCCCTCAGGCGCGGGCTAAGCCCGTGAAGAAACGCTCGGCGTTGTTTTCGAGACCTTCGATATAGTAGCCGCCTTCCTGCACGACCAAGGTCGGCAGCCCGAACGCGCCGATGGCCTGGCCCAGCCGGTCGAAACCGTCGGCACTGACCGCCACCATGGCCTGCGGATCTTTCTCGAAGACATCGAAGCCCAGCGACAGCACGAGGGCATCGGGCTGGAAGAGTTCGATGGCGCGGCGCGCCTGATCCAGCCGGTCGAAGAAGACGGCTTCGGGCGAGCCGTGAGGCATGGGCAGGTTGATGTTGTAGCCCAGGCCTTCGCCGGCACCGCGCTCATCTTCATAGCCGGCCACGACGGGGTAGAAGTTTTCGGGATCGCCGTGGATCGACACGTAGAGCACATCGCTGCGCTCGTAGAAGATGTCCTGGATGCCTTGGCCGTGGTGCATGTCGGTATCGAGGATGGCCACGCGTTTGTACTTCTGCGTCAGCATCTGGGCGGCGATCGCCGCGTTATTGAGATAGCAGAAGCCGCCGGCGGCATCGCGGCGGGCGTGATGGCCGGGCGGGCGGCACAGGGCGTAGGCCTGGCGATCGCCGTCCAGCAGCGCCTGCGCGCCGCCGATGGCGCATTGCGCGGCCCAGTAGGCCGAGCGCCAGGTGTTGGGACCGACCGGGCAACTGCCGTCTGCCAGGTAGCGCGCTGCCTGCGCAAGCACGCCGCGCAAGGCGTTGGGCTCGCGCACGAAGACGTTGGAGACGACTTCGTTGCCCCAATCGTCCGGCAATTGCTTCCAGCGGGCATGAGCTTCCTGCAGAAAGCGCAGGTAATCCAGGCTGTGAACGGCGCTGATGGCGCCCGCGCCGGCGTCGGCGGGCTCGATCACATCGAACTTGAGTTTGCGCACGCCTTCGACGAGCGCGTCCAGGCGGGAGGGAACCTCCTGCGGGGTACGCATCATGCCGCGCGAGAAATAGGTCTGCGGATGATGGAGTTTCTGGTCGGGGTGATAGAAGGCTTTCATGGTGTACTCCGGTACGGCTTAGACCGCCGCGCTGTGGCGGCGGTTGGCAAGGAAGACCACCGACAACATCGACAGCAGCGAGATGGCGGAAAACAGCAGGGCCAGCGGCCACCAGTGGCCCTGGAACTTCTGAGCCAGAATCGTTCCCAGGATGGGCGTGAGGCCGCCGAAGATGGCGCCCGAGAGCTGGTAGGCCATGGAGATGCCGGTGTAGCGGATGCGGGTGGGGAAGCTGTCGCTGACGTAACCGGCAATCACGGCGTAGTAGGCGCCCATGAAGAGCACGGCCGTCCCGACGCCGAAGGTCAGCGAGGTACGCGTGCCCATGTCGACCAGGTTGAACATCACGTAAGGCGTCAGGATGGACAGGAAGGACGTGATCAGCAGGAAGCGGCGGTTGCCGATACGGCTGGCGATGTACGCGGACAGCGGCGTAATGAAGAACTGCATGATGGACACCAGCAGCAGCGAGTCCAGGATGACCGCGCGCGACAGGCCGACGTACTGCGTCGTATAGGCCAGCATGAAGGTGTTGGTGAAGTAGAAGCCGGCGATGCCCAGCACGTTGGCGCCGACTGCCAGCACGAGCAGACCGGGCGCGCCGCGCAGCACTTCCATCAGCGGGGTCTTTTCTTCGGCCGGCTTGCTGGCGGCCAGCTTGGCTTTACGCTCCTGCTCGGCCAGGAAGTCCGGCGATTCGTTGACGCTCATGCGGATGGCAAAGCCCACGATCAGCAGGGCGGCGCTGAACAAGAAGGGCACGCGCCAGCCCCAGCTCATGAAGGCCGCGTCGTCCATCGAGGTGACGAGCTTGAACATCAGCATG
This sequence comes from Bordetella genomosp. 12, assembly GCF_002261355.1. GTDB lineage: Bacteria > Pseudomonadota > Gammaproteobacteria > Burkholderiales > Burkholderiaceae_B > Bordetella. Next base: position 483,021 of record NZ_NEVU01000002.1, read on the forward strand.
GACAGAATGAGGCCGGCCGGGCTGCCCAGTTGGGCGAAAGAGGCAAAGAAGGTCCGCTTGCTCTGGTCGGGCGAGTGTTCGCCGGCCATCAGCACGGCGCCGCCCCATTCGCCGCCGACGGCGATGCCCTGGATGAATCGCAGGATGACCAGCAGAACCGGCGCCCAAATGCCGATCTGGGCATAGGTGGGCAGCAGGCCGATCAGCACCGTGACCGAACCCATCATCAGCAGGGTGATCACCAGGGATTTTTTACGGCCGATGCGGTCGCCGATGTGACCAAAGACCGCGCCGCCCAAGGGACGGGCAAAGAAACCCACGGCGAAGGTGCCGAAGGCGGCCAGCGTGCCGTAAAAACCATCAACAGAGGGGAAAAACAGCTTACCGAAGACCAGCGCGGCCGCGGTAGCGTAGATGTAGAAGTCGTACCACTCGATCATGGTTCCGACGAATGCGGCGGTAGACGCGCGCACCGGCTGGTGGCCGGCCGTATGGGAATTCCCCTTCATTTTTTCTCTCAAAGGCAGACAGGCTGGCGGGATTGCTGCATGGCCGCCGCCTTTATACGTCTGCCCCTGGATATAAGAAAAATTCTATTTATTTATTCTTCATATTTGTGCTGATTATGGGCCGCGCCGCTGGCATTCCGCCAGGCCTGTCCGCAGGCTCAAGTGTCGAGAGAAAAAGTACGTATTATCAATGGCTTGTCGGCCTGCGGCCGGATGGCTCAGCCGGCTGTGCCGGCGGCCGGCCGCGCTGCGTCGGCGGTGCCCGGCTGCCGCGGTATTAGTGAAACCCCGGGGGTCAGATCAGATCCAGTGTCCGCATCAAGGGCAGGCGCTGGGCCTGGAAATGTTCGGCCAGGCTGCGCAATTCGGCCAGATTGCTGGCTTCATCGGGCAGGGCGTTGCCGTCTTTCATGAGCCGGCGGCCGCTGGCGTCGAGGCGCCGCCAGGCGTGTGCGACCCAGGCATCGAGGTCGCCACCGGCCTGGACGGCTTCGAGCATGAGGCGGCTGACATGGTCGAGGGCGATGCCGCCACCCGTGACCGGGCTGGCCAGATACTGAAGCAGATCGCCGCTTTGGGCCAATACGTGGCGGTTGAGATTGCGGCAGAAGCGGCGGGTGGTGGCGGTGCTGTCCTGGACCGGATGCACATGACCGCTGCCCGCCAGCACCAGCAAGGCCTCCAGGGTTTGCGAGGCGGCGATATCTTGCGCTTGCAGGCGGGATTGCAGTTCGCCGATGCTGATCGGGCCGTGCTGCTCGAGCAGATCCAGCAAGGGCTCGTGGACGCTCTCTTTCATCGTGGCTTCACGGGTGGCACCGCGTACGGTCATGGAGATGGCGCTGCGCGGCGTGCACAGGACCACCCGCTGCTGTGCGATATCGTGTTGCCGCTCTTCGGGGGATAGCTGGCGCGCGCCTTTGATCCAGCAGTCTTTGCGAAAACTCCGGCCAACCATGATGTCGCGGGCGTCCTCGCGCAACACCGGGTCGGCCAGGCCGGCGAGCACGGCCTGCTGCTCGGTGGTCGTGTGGAGGGTCTCGACGTGATCGAAAGGGTCCGCGCTGCAGGCGAAGTCCAACTTGGCCCGGGCCAGCGAATCGGCCACGTTGGAGAAGGTCTGCGGCTCCCATTGTTTGTTGAAGTATTCGTGCAGCAAGTATTCCATGGGGTGTTCGCGCAAGGCGGGCACCCGCTCCTTGATCAACGGGGCAAGTTGCTGATAGAGGGGTTCGGCCGCGAGCAGGCGGTCGCAGAAATCCAGCGCCTGCTGCGCACGGGCGATCAGGGGGCCGCCTGTGCTGCGGGCGTGGAGGGCTAGCAGGTGGCGGATGGGCAGCATGGGCGCCCAGCCGGGCAAGGCGTTGTAGCTCACATAGACAACGCCGCCGACCTTGAGCTTGCGATGGATGAGATCCAGGATGGCCTGGCGGCTGTGGTCGGGTATCCAGGACCAGATGCCGTGCAGCGCGATGAAGTCAAAGTCGGGCAGGTCGGCGCGCCGGGCGAATGCTTCGAAGGCGTCGTCACGCAGGCAGGCGGTGTGCCCGGCCGTGCGAGCCAGTTCTTGCGCGAAGGCCGCTTGGGCCGGATTGAAGTCGGTGCCGTGCCAGTCCCATCCCGAGGCGCTGGCGTGAATATTGACGCTCAGCCCCTGGCCGAAGCCCAGTTCGCAGGCATGGCCCGTGGCGGGGAAACGATAACCGGCCAGACCCATGACGAATGTGAGCCAGAGGGGGTTGAGCTCGCGGTAGTAGCCGTAGGTGTAGGGGACTTCAGTGATGTATCCGGCATTCCAGGCTTGCATGTTCGGCCACCCCAAAAATGACAAATCATGCGGCGCACCGCGCAGGCCAACCCGGGCGGGGAGTGATAATTCAGGCATATCTTAGGGAGCAGGACGGCATGCAGCACGCGCAGGAGCAGACGAAGTACTGGCTGGAACAGGCACGCGCGATGGCGCGTGCATCGATGCACGCGGATCCGGCGCATGACCTGAAACACCTGGATCGGGTCTGGGCGACGGCCTGCGATCTGATGGCCGCGTATCCCGAGGCCGACGAGGTCGTGGTGGGAGTGGCGTGTTATCTGCACGACCTGGTCAACCTGCCTAAGAACGATCCCCGCCGCGCGCAGGCCTCGCGGCTGTCGGCCGATAAAGCCGGCGTTTTACTCGCGCCGGCCGGGTTGGACGCGGTTCGGATCGCGGCCGTGCAGCATGCCATCGAGGCGCACAGCCATGCGGCGGCCGTCGCGCCGCGCACCATCGAGGCCCGCATCGTCCAGGATGCCGATCGTCTGGATGCCTTGGGCGCCGTCGGCCTGGCACGCATGTTTACCGTTGGCGGCGCCCTCGGGCGCGCGCTGGCCCATCCCGAGGATCCGCTGGCGCGGGACAGGGCGCCGGACGATGGGCGCTACACGCTGGACCATATCGAGGTCAAGCTGGCGGGATTGCCGCAGACGATGTGTACGGCGCAGGGCCGCCGCCTGGGCGCCGAACGGCTGGCTTGGATGCGCGGATTCTGCGCGCGTTTCGCGCAGGAATGGGTTTAGCGCTGGCGCGGCTCGAACATGGCGTCGAGCAGGCTGTCGGCCGTTTGCCGCAAACGCGTTTTGTCCTGATAGAGGCGCTCGATCACGACCAGGCCGCGCGTGGCCGTGATGAAGAGCCGCGCGGCCTGGGCGGGAGGCAGGCGCAGTTCGGCTGCGGCCGTCGCCAGGCGTTGGGCAAACAGGGCCTCGAGGGCATCGAGCAGGCCGGTCAGCGCGCCGCGGATGACCGGATCCTCGATGTCGGGCCCCATCGCCGTTTTGGTCGACATGCAACTGCGCGCTGGCGTTTCGTTGGTCAGCGAGCCGATCAGCAGGGCGAGAAAACCGTCGAGGGCCTGGCGCGCGTCGGGCACCGCCAGGAGCTGGCGCGTGGTGTCGACCCAATAGGCGCGGTAACGCTCGAAGACGCGCAGAAACAGTGTCTCTTTGTCGCCATAGGCGTTGTAGAGCGAGCCGCGTTGTACGCCCGTGGCCGCGGCCAGTTGCTGCATGGTCGTATCGGAATAGCCGTGCTGCCAGAACACGGCCAGGGCCTGATCGAGCAGGAGGTCTTCATCGAACTGGCGTACACCTGCCATCGTGTCCTCATATTGTCTGTGTCTCCGTAGGGGTATTAAACGTCATTCTTGTCACTAGTGTCAAATTTGACTAGAGTGTCAAAAATGCCGGACGTCCCGGCGCTTTCTGTGGTGCCGAGTCATGTCTTTCCCCCGCGTTTCGCGCGAAATCCGTTTTGTGTGCTGTCTCGTCTTTGCGGGATTTTGCGCCAGCTTGATCAGCATCGGGCTGGCCCGCTTTGTCTATACCCCGTTGCTGCCGGCCCTGATCGAGGCGCATTGGTTCTCCGCGGCGGATGCCGTCTATCTGGGCGCAGCCAATCTGGCCGGGTATCTGGTGGGCGCGCTCGGTGGCCGCGCGCTGGCCCGGCGCTGGGCGGATGTGCATGTGCTGCGCCTGATGCTGGTGCTGGTGGCGGCTTCCTTTGTGGGCTGCGCCTTTCCTTTGTCGCTGAGCTGGTTTTTCGCCTGGAGGCTGATATCGGGTATTGCCGGCGGCGTCGTGATGGTGCTGATCGCCTCGACCTTGCTGCCGCATGTGCCCGTGGCGCGGCGCGGCGTGGCCAGTGGGGTGATCTTCGTGGGCGCGGGCCTGGGCGTGGTGGTCTCCGGCACATTGGTGCCCTGGTTGATGCAATGGGACCTGCGCGTCACCTGGCTGGGCCTGGCAGCTTTCACTGCCTTGCTCACCCTGGCAAGCTGGAGAGCCTGGCCGCCGGCAGCCCCGCGCGGCGGCCCGGGCAGGGCGTCCTCCCCGCCGTCCGCGGCGGGCGGGAGCGCGGTGGCCGCGTTGCTGTATATCCAGTACGCGTTAATGGCGGCCGCCTTCGTGCCGGTCATGGTGTTTCTGGTGGACTACATCGCGCGCGGGCGGCACTTGGGCGCCAGCGAGGGCGCCTATTTCTGGGTGTTGTATGGCCTGGGCGCCATGGTGGGTCCGGCGCTCTACGGGCTCCTGATAGACCGGTTCGGCGCGACGTTCACCTTGCGTCTGATGCTGCTGTCGCAGATGGCCGCGATGCTGGCGCTGGCACGGGTCGAGCACCACGCCGCACTTGCCGGCCTGACGCTGATTCTCGGGACGTTTCCCTCGGGCATTGCCCCGACCATGCTGGCGCGTATTCATCAGTGGCTGCCGGGCGTGGGCCAGCAAGCCGCGGCCTGGAGCCGGGCGACGACGGCATTTGCCGTGCTACAGGCCGCCAGCGCCTATGGCTATTCGGCGATTTTCAATCAGTCGGGGGGGGATTATGGGCTGTTGTTCGCCCTGGGGGCAGCCTTTATGGGGCTGACCTTTGTCATGGATTTCGGCTTCGCGCGGCTGCGTCCGGTACGGGCGTTGGCTTGACAAAAAGTCTAAAAATAGACAAATATTCTATATGCCAACATCGCCCCGCACGGCCGAGCAGCAGGCCCTGCTCGACCAATTGCAACATATCGCCTGCGGCCTGAGTCAGACTTTCGCGCCGTTTTGCGAAGTGGTCGTGCACGACTTGCGTGAGCCCGAGCAGTCCATTCTTGCCATCCACAACAATCTGTCGGGACGGCAGGTTGGCGACCCGACGACGGCGCTGGGGCTGGCGCGCATCGCCGATGCCGCGTTTCCACAGGTGGTCGCCAATTACGCCAATCAGTTCGCCGACGGCCGGCAGGCCAAGAGCACCTCGATCGGGGTCAAGGACAGCGGCGGCCGCTACGTGGCCGCCCTGTGTTTGAACGTGGACCTCACCCTGTTTCGCAGCATGCAGAGCATGTTGGGCCAGTTCAGTGCCACCGATGATGGTGCCGGCGCGCTCGAGACGCTGGATCCGCCCGGGGCGCAGGCGCTGCGGGCCCGCATCGATCAGTTTGCGGCGCGCCTGGCCAGCACGCCGCGCTCGCTCAAACCCGAGGAGCGCCGCCAATTGCTGCGCGAACTCAAGGACGAGGGCTTTCTGGATGTGCGGCGCGCGGTCGAGATCGTGGCCCAGCATCTGGGTGTATCGCGCGCCACGGTGTATAGCGATGGCAAATGATTGCCGCAGCCCGGCGTGCGCCGGGGCGGATTCCCTTTAATTGATGCAGACCTTCCGATGACTTCCACCATGCCAAACCTGCCCACTTATGCCGATGTTGCCGCCGCCGCCGAGCGTCTGCGCGGCCATGCCCATCGCACGCCCGTGGCGACCTCCCGCCGTTTGAACCAGGAATTGGGCCTGGAGCTGTTCATCAAGTGCGAGAACCTGCAGCGCATGGGCGCCTTCAAGTTCCGGGGCGGCTTCAACGCGCTGTCGCAATTGAGCGAAGCTCAGCGCCGCGCCGGGGTGGTGGCGTTTTCGTCTGGCAATCACGCCCAGGCCGTGGCGCTGTCGGCCTCTTTGCTGGGGATTCCGGCCACCATCATCATGCCCGAGGATGCGCCGGCAGCCAAAGTCGCCGCCACCCAAGGCTATGGCGGCAATGTCGTGTTCTATAACCGCTATACCGAAGACCGCGAGGCCATCAGCCGCAAGTTTTCCGAAGAGCAGGGCTTGACCCAGATCCCCCCTTACGATCATCCGGATGTGATCGCCGGCCAGGGCACCGCCGCCAAGGAGTTGTTCGAAGAGGTCGGCGAACTCGACGCCTTGTTCGTGAACCTGGGCGGTGGCGGCCTGCTTTCGGGCTCGCTGCTGTCGGCCAAGGCCTTGTCGCCGGCGTGCCAGGTCTATGGCGTAGAGCCCGAGGCCGGCAACGATGGCCAGCAGTCGCTGCGCTCGGGCAAGATCGTGCATATCGACACGCCCAAGACGATCGCGGATGGCGCGCAAACCCAGCATCTGGGACAGTACACCTTTGAGATCATCCGCCGCGACGTCACCGATATCGTGACAGTCAATGATGCGCAGCTGGTGGCCGAGATGCGTTATCTGGCGCAGTTTCTGAAGCTCGTCGCCGAGCCCACGGGCTGCCTGGGGCTGGCTGCCGTGCGGCAGGCACGCGAGCAGCTCGCGGGCAAACGCGTGGGCGTGATCATCAGCGGCGGCAATGTGGACATGGCGCGTTTTTGCGAGCTACTGAGCGTCTGAGTCTGTCTGGGCATAGGCCTGCCGGTCGATGCCATGCCGCTGCAGCTTGTCGTAGAAGGTCTTGCGCGGCAGGCCGAGCGCGGCCAGGGTCGCTTTGACTTCACCCTGATGCGCGGCCAGCGTTTCGCGGATGATGTCGGCCTCGTACTGCTCCATGCGCTGCGGCAAGGTCAGGCTGGGGCGTGCCTGCGCCGCCGCGGGCGCCGGGTGGAGTACGCCCAGTACGAAACGCTCGGCAAAGTGCGCCAGCTCGCGGATGTTGCCCGGCCACGGATGCGTTGCCAGATGATGGCGGATGGCTTCGGTCATCGGAGGCGTGTCGCAACGGAAACGCCTGGCCGCCTGGCCGATGAAATGCGCGAACAGCAAGGGGATGTCCTCCCGGCGCTCGCGCAGCGGCGGCAGATGCAATGTGACCACATTCAGGCGATAAAAAAGATCCTCGCGGAAACTGGCCCGCATCGCCGCGGCACTGAGGTCGGCCTTGGTGGCGGCCACCACGCGCAGGTCGACAGCGCGAACCTCATTGGTGCCCAAGGGCGTGACCTCGCGGCCTTCCAGAACCCGCAGAAGCTTGACCTGCAAGGCCAGGGGCATGCTTTCGATCTCGTCGAGAAACAGCGTGCCGCCGCTGGCATACTCGATGCGGCCGATGCGTTTTTTCTGGGCGCCGGTGAACGCGCCGGGCTCATGGCCGAACAGCTCTGATTCGATGACGGTTTCTGGCAGCGCCCCGCAGTTAATGGCCACCAGGGGGTGGTCGCGCCGGCGTGACAGACGGTGCAATACCGTGGCCACGACCTCTTTGCCGGTGCCGGTTTCACCTTCGATGAGCACATCGACGTCCGCGTCGGCGATCTGACGCAGGGTGTGCTTGATGCGTTGCATGGCTGGCGTGACCCCAATGAAAGGAATCTCTTCGTCCATGGCTTGCGCGGCGGCTTCCCGCAGTTGCCGGTTGCTCAGCACCAGCCGGCGCTTCTCGGCCGCCCGGTCGATGGCCGCCAACAGCAGGTCGGCGGGATAGGGCTTGGAGAGAAAGTCGTAGGCGCCATCGCGCATGGCCTGGACCGCCATGGCGATATCGCCGTGACCGGTCACCAGGATGACGGGGATGTCCGGGTCGATGTCGCGCAACCGCAGAAAGAACGAGATCCCGTCCATGCCAGGCATGCGGACATCGGTGACCACCACGCCGCCAAAGCCGCGGTCGATGTGCGGCAGGGCGAGTTGAGCCGAACGGAAGCCGCGCGCATGTAAGCCCTGCAATTGCAGGGTTTGCAGACAGGCGCGCAGGGTGTCTGCGTCATCATCGACGACGATGACCTGGCAGGGCGGGGCGCCATCGAGGGCGGGAGCGGTGGTTAGGGTCATGGGCAGGCGTGGAGGTCGTCGGGGGCGCGGCGCAGCCGGATCTCGAACTCGGCGCCGCCGTGCGCGCCATTGCGCGCGGTCAGCGTGCCGCCGCATTCGGTGAGAATGTCTTGGCAAATGACCAGGCCCAGGCCGAGGCCTTCGGGCTTGGTGGTCTGAAACGGGATGAAGAGTTTTTGCAGGACTTCAGGCGCGATGCCGGGTCCGTTGTCGGCCAGGCTGAGCGTCACGCCGGCGTCGTCGGCGCGCACGCGCAGCTTGAGATGCGGCGCGATGGCCGCCGCATCCAACGCGTTTTGCAGCAGATTGACCAGGACCTGCTCCAGGCGCGAGCGGTCGGCACGGACACACAGGGAGGGCGCGGGCGGCGTGTACTCAAGCACGGCCTGCTGCCTGTGCAAGCGTGGACCCATGAGCAGCAGCGCGCCATCGATGGCCTGATGCAAGGGCAAGTCGGTGAGGCTGGCGCTGGCCTTGCGCGAGAAGGCCCGCAGCTCGCCGGTGATGTGGCCGATGCGGTCGGTCAGCGCCGCGATGGTGCGCAGGTTCTCGTCCGTGTTGGACGTGTCGCCGCGTTGCAGGAAGGCCTGCGCGTTGTCGGCGTAAGCCCGGATGGCCGACAGGGGCTGGTTGATCTCGTGCGCGACGCCGGCGGCGATCTGCCCCAACAGCGCGAGCTTGTTGGCTTGCACCAGCTCATCCTGCATTTCGTGCAGGCGGGTTTCGGCGCGTTGCCGCTCGTCGATCTGCGCCAGCAACTGCTCATTGCTCTGGCGCAATTGGCGCGTGCGCATGCGCACGCGTCTTTCCAGCCGGGTCTTGGCGTTGATCTGCGCGCGCACCCTTTCGCGCAGCAGCCGGCGGCGGTAGTACAGCAGGCCGCCGCCGGCATAGGCAACGGCCATGATCAACACCACGGTGAGCTGAATGTTGGAGACGGCGCGCCGGATGCTGGCCTGCACCGGAATCAGCGTATGCAGGGTCCAGTTGGGCGAGGCGGGAACGGCGCGGGCGCTGTGCATGAGCAGGGTGCCGGCCGCCAGTTTCAAGGCCGGGTCGGTGAGGCGCGTGAGCGCATGCGGGGAGGCGGCGGCCAGACTGGGAGCCAGCGGCAGTTCGGCAACGGCCCGGTCGCCGAACTGCAGGCTGTCGCGCAGCCGCTCGGTCTGAGCCGCCGGCAGCGGGCTCATGGAGCGAAACTGCCACCCGGGGATATTGCCAATGAGCACCACGCCTTGTTCATCGGTGACAAAGAGGGGGTCGGGCAGCGCCTGCCAATCGGCCTCCTGCTGCTGGAAGTCCATTTTGAGCACGGTCACGCCCACCGGCTGGCCGTCGGCGCCATCGATGCGGCGCGACAGGTACAACCCGGCTTCGTGGCTGATCGTACCCAGGGCGAAGTACTCCGCCTGCCCCTTGGCCATGGCAAGCTGAAAATACGGGCGGAATCGATAATCCACGCCGACGAACGTGGCGGGCTCGCGCCAATTGCTTGCGGCAATGGCGACGCCCTGGCGGTCCAGAACATAGATGGCCGAGGCGCCGACCCCCCGGCTCAACTCGGCCAGTTTGATGTCGAGCGCTTCGATCGTGGCCGGCTCGCGCCTGGACAAGGCCTGGCGTACCTCGGCATCGCGCGCCAGGACTTCCGGCACGGCGCGGAATTTCTCCAGGCTGCTGCGCAGCGCCACGGTGTTCAATTGCGTGGAAGCGTCGGCGCGCGCGGCGATTTCGGCCAATGCGCGGCTCTCCGCCCAGCGCGTGGCCAGCACCAGGATCAGCAGCAGCAAGGCCAGGGCCGCCAGCAGCCAGGCGGCCGCGCCCGACCAGCGGCGTCGTTGCGCCGCAGCATTTTTAACGGGGGCCACGAAAGCGGGCGAGGAGGGTTCGGAGGCGTTCACGATAGGGGTTGTGCGGAATTCCGCACATTTTATCGCAGCCCTGTGCGGGGAGCCGCCAGCAGGCTGTATGACCGAATGTCGAGGTCAAAAAAAATGACGTCAGATCAACTGCTTGCATACCGAATTTTGGTACCCTGAATTGGCATGGAACTTGCATTTATCAGGGTAGGGCCGCGCAGGGTGCGCGGCTGAACCATTGCAAAAACAAGCGTATCGAACCATGCTGCGCCGCAGCAGGCGATACGGAAACTGGTGGGGACAATCCCGATGATCGAAATCGATCAAAGCGCTGGCTTGCCTGCGCGCAAACAGAAGTTCTATCAAATCCTGTATGTGCAGGTGATTTTCGCCATTGTCATCGGTATTTTGCTGGGCTATTTCCGTCCAGATCTGGCCGATGCCATGAAGCCTCTGGGCGATGGCTTCATCAAGCTGGTGAAGATGATCATCGCGCCGGTGATCTTCCTCACGGTGAGCACGGGGATCGCCGCCATGAGCGATCTCAAGAAAGTGGGCCGGGTGGCTGGCAAGGCCATGCTCTACTTTCTGGTGTTTTCCACGCTGGCGCTCATCCTGGGCCTGGTGGTGAGCCATATCGTGCAGCCTGGCGCCGGTCTGCATATCGACCCGACCACGCTGGACCAGAAAGCCGTCGCGGATTATGTGACCAAGGCCCATGACTCGACGATCACCGGCTTTCTGCTCAACATCATCCCGACCACGATTTTCAGCCCCTTCGTGACCGGCGACATTCTGCAGGTGTTGTTCGTTGCCGTGCTGTTCGGGGTGGCGCTGGCTCTGGTCGGCCAGCGCGCCAAGCCGGTGACGGACTTCCTGACCGTGCTGTCGTTTCCGATCTTCAAGCTGGTCGCGCTGCTGATGAAGGCCGCTCCCATTGGCGCTTTCGGCGCCATGGCCTTCACCATCGGCAAGTACGGCATCAAGTCCGTGGTCAATCTGGCCATGCTTGTGGGCACCTTTTATGTCACGTCCATCCTGTTCGTGGTGGTGGTCCTGGGATTGGTGGCGCGCTATAACGGGTTCTCGATCCTGAAGCTGGTGCGCTATATCCGTGAAGAACTCCTGCTGGTGCTGGGTACGAGCTCATCGGAGGCGGCACTGCCCACCCTGATGCAGAAGATGGAGCGCGCGGGGTGTTCGAAGTCGGTGGTGGGTCTGGTCGTGCCGACCGGCTACTCCTTCAATCTGGACGGCACCAACATCTACATGACGATGGCCGCGCTGTTCATCGCGCAGGCTTGCGACATCCCGTTGACGCTGGGCGACCAGATCCTGCTGTTGCTGGTGGCGATGCTCAGCTCCAAGGGCGCCGCGGGTGTGACCGGAGCAGGCTTCATCACCTTGGCGGCCACGCTGTCGGTGGTGCCCACCGTGCCGGTGGCCGGCATGGCGCTGATCCTGGGTGTTGATCGCTTCATGTCGGAGTGCCGCGCGCTGACCAACCTCGTGGGCAATGCCACGGCTTCCATCGTGGTGGCCCGTTGGGAAGGCGAGCTGGACAAGGACGCCCTGGACGCGGCGCTTGACGGTGCGAGCACGACGGCGGCGGGCAGTCAGGCCAAACAGATCAGTTGAGCCCGCAAGCACGATAGAAAACGGCCCTGAGCGCGTGCTCAGGGCCGTTTTTTTTGCGTCAGGGTAAAGCGATGCCGGCGCGCCGCAACAGCTCGGCCGTCTCGAACAGGGGCAGGCCCATCACGCCGGTGTAGCTGCCGCTGATATGGCGGATGAAACTGCCTGCCAGACCCTGGATACCGTAGGAGCCGGCCTTGCCGAAGGGTTCGCCGCTATCGCAGTAGCGCTCGCACTCGGCGCTCGACAGCGCACGCATACTGACCTGGGTGATGGAGACGGCTTCATGCAGATCCTGGCCATCGGCCAGAACGACCGCAGTGTGGACTTCATGCGTGGTGCCGGACAAGCAGGCCAACATGCGCAAGGCATCGGCGCGGTCGGCGGGTTTGCCCAGCACCTGGCCAGCGAGCATGACGGTCGTATCCGCCGCCAGCAAAGGCAGTACGGCCAGGCCCTGCTCGCGCATCCAGATCCGGCCGCGCTCGGCCTTCTCGCGCGCGGTGCGCCGCACGTAATCGGCGGGAGCTTCGCCCGGGAGTTGGGGTTCGTCTTCGCCGGCGGGCGCCGGGACGGCAAGCACGATGTGCTCCAGGCCGATCTGGGTGAGCAGTTCGCGGCGCCTCGGGCTGGCCGAAGCGAGATAGAGGCGGGCGGGGCGATCCATGGCGGCTCAGGCGCGGTGATAGGGGTGGTTGGTCATGATGGCCCAGGCGCGGTAGAGCTGTTCGGCCAGCAGCACGCGCACCATGGGATGCGGCAAGGTCAGCGAAGACAAACGGATGAGCCCCTCGGCGGAGGCCTTGAGGCTGGCATCCAGCCCATCGGGGCCGCCGACCAGAAAGGCGACATCCCGCCCGCCGCCACGCCATTTTTCCAGTTGCTGCGACAGCGCCATGGTGGTCAGATCCCGGCCGCGCTCATCGAGCGCGATGCGCAGGCAGCCCGCCGGTAGCGCGGTCTCGATGCGGCGCGCTTCGGCGGCCATCATCTGCACGGGGGTTTTGCCGCTGGTGCGCGGCTCGGGCTTGATTTCGCGCAGCTCCAGCGCGCAATCGGCCGGCAGGCGCTTGGCGTAGTCGTCCCAGGCGGTCTGGACCCAATCCGGCATGCGGGTCCCGACCGCCGCGACGATCAGCTTCATGCGAGGTCTTCGTCGTCGCCGACCGCGTCGTAGCTGCCGGCGCTGGGAACGGCGCGGGTGGACTCGGGCAGCAGTTTGACTCGCACGGGCCTGCCGCCCCAGATCTCTTCGAGGTTGTAGTACTGCCGGATGGCCGGCTGCATGAGATGCACGACGATGTCGCCCAGGTCAACGACGACCCATTCGCCGGTGTCCTCGCCTTCGACGGTGATGCCGGTGAGGTTGAGCTCCCGGCCGCGGTCCGCGACGCTGGAGGCCAGCGCGCGGGTCTGGCGATTGGAGGTCGCGCTGGCAATGACGACGCGGTCAAACAGGCTGGTCAGGTGGGTCGTGTTGTAGACCTTGATGTCCTGGGCCTTGACGTCTTCCAGGGCGTCGATGACGGCGCGTTGTAGTTTTTGAATATCCATGGCTGAAATAATAACCCGCGAGGGTGAAAAGAAAGATCGCCGCTCAAGCGGCAAGGTAGAGGCCGTGTTCGGCGATATACCGCGACACGGCCGCGGGCAGCAGGCCTTCGGGGGATTGGCCGTTTGCCAGGCGTTGGCGGATGTCGGAGGCCGATATCGCCATGGGCGTAAAGGGCAGTTCGCGCAGGGATTTGCCGTGCTGTGCCAAGAGGTCGGCCAGCGCCGGGGGCGTTTGCAGCGGTGTGCCCGGGCGGGTGGCCACGGCCAGCGCGACGCGCCCGGCAATGTCCTGCCATTCGCGCCAGGTGCAGAAATTGGCCAGTTGGTCGGCGCCCAGGATCCAGGTGAACGCGGCATCGCCGGGCAGGGCGCGGATGGTGTCTATCGTGTAGGTGGCGCCGCCGCGTTCGATTTCACCCGGGTTGACCGTCAGGCCTGGTTGGCCGGCAATGGCGGCCTGGATCATGGCCAGGCGGTCTGCCGGGCTGGCGGCCAGGGGGGGGCGCTGCCAGGGATTGGCCGCCGGGATGAGTTGTACTTCGTCCAGACCCAGATGGGCCATCGCGCTGTGCGCCAGGGCCAGATGCGCCAGATGGATGGGGTCAAAGCTGCCCCCCAGAAGGCCGATCTGTTTCACACCCAGTCCCGGGGTTTGAGAAAGTCCGCCAGCGCGGCCTCGGGCGTGCCGGCCTCGGGCTGCCAGTCGTAGCGCCAGTGCGCCACCGGCGGCATGGACAGCAAAATGGATTCGGTGCGCCCGCCCGATTGCAGTCCGAAGAGCGTGCCCCGGTCAAAGACCAGATTGAACTCGACGTAGCGGCCGCGCCGGTAGGCCTGGAAGTCGCGTTCGCGTTCGCCGTAGCTCATGGCCTGGCGGCGCTCGACGATGGGCAGATAGGCACCCAGAAAACTGTCGCCTACCGAGCGGGTCAGGGCAAAGCTGGCCGCGAAACCGGGCTCATTCAGGTCGTCGAAGAAGATGCCGCCCACGCCGCGGGTTTCCTGCCGGTGCTTGAGATAGAAATACTCATCGCACCAGCGTTTATAACGCGGATAGTAGTCCGGCCCGTGGGGAGCCAGCGCATCGCGGCAGGCGCCGTGAAAGTGGCGCGCGTCGTCCTCGAAGGCATAGTAGGGCGTCAGGTCCAGCCCGCCGCCAAACCAGAAGACGTCCTGTTCGTCATGGCCGGGCCGGGCCTTGGCCACGAACATGCGCACGTTCATGTGCGTGGTGGGCACATAAGGATTGCGCGGATGCAGGACCATGGACACGCCCATGGCCTCCCAGGAGCGGCCCGCCAGTTCAGGCCGGTGCGCGCTGGCCGACGGCGGCAGGCGCGACCCGGTGACGTGGCTAAACAGCACGCCGCCGCGCTCGAGCAGCCGCCCGCCTTCGATCAGGCGCGACAGGCCGCCTCCGCCTTCGGGGCGTTCCCAGTGGTCGCTGCGCAGGGGGTCGCCGCCCGCGGCTTCAAGCGCCGAGACGATGCGGTCCTGCAGACCGAGCAGGTAGTGCTTGACGGCGGCGGTGTCGACGGCGCTCATGCAGCGATCAGGCCTTGGCTTTTTGCTGGGAGGGCTTGAGCGCGCGCCAGCCGATATCGCTACGGTACTGGCGGCCGTCGAAGTGGATGGCGTTGACCGTTTCATAGACGCGCTCGCGCGCGATACGCACCGAGTCGCCCAGCGCGGTGACGCACAGGACGCGGCCGCCGGTGGTCTTGACCTGATCGCCATCGCGCTCGGTGGCCGCGTGGAAGACCATGCAGTCATCGGTGGCGGCCGGCAGGCCCTTGATCACGTCGCCGGTGCGCGGGGTACCCGGATAGTTGTGCGAGGCCAGCACCACGCCCAGCGCGGTACGGCGATCCCAGATGATGTCGGCCTGGTCGAGCGTGCCGTCCACGGCATGTTCCAGCGCGTCGAGCAGGTCGCTCTTGACGCGCATCATGATGGGCTGGGTTTCCGGATCGCCCATGCGGCAATTGAATTCCAGCGTCTTGATCGGGCGGTCGGGGTCATCGCCGGGGGCGATCATCAGGCCGGCGTACAGAAAGCCGGTATAGGGAATGCCATCGCGCGCCATGCCCTGCACCGTGGGCAGGATGATTTCACGCATGATGCGGTGATGCAGTTCGGGCGTGACGATGGGGGCGGGCGAATACGCGCCCATGCCGCCGGTGTTGGGGCCCTGGTCGCCATCCTGCAGACGCTTGTGGTCCTGGCTGGTTGCCAGGGCCAGCACATTGCGGCCGTCGACCATGACGATGAAGCTGGCTTCTTCGCCGATCAGGCATTCTTCGATCACCACGCGCGCGCCAGCGTTGCCCAGCGAGCCGTCGCCCAGCATGGCGTCGATGGCGGCGTGGGCTTCGTCGAGGGAGGCGGCGACCACCACGCCCTTGCCGGCGGCCAGGCCGTCAGCCTTGATGACGATGGGTGCGCCTTCCTGCTCGACGTAGGCGTGAGCTTGGGCCGGATCGGTAAAGGTTTGATAGCGCGCCGTGGGGATGTTGTGGCGCACCATGAAAGCCTTGGCGAAATCCTTGGAGCTTTCCAGCTGGGCGGCAGCCTTGGTCGGGCCGAAGATCTTCAGGCCGCGGGCGCGGAACACGTCCACCACGCCGGCGGCCAGGGGCGCCTCGGGACCGACCACGGTCAGCGACACGCCTTCGCGCTGCACGAAGTCGGCCAGCTCCTCGGGCTGGGTGATCGCGATGTTTTCCAGCTGGTCGCCCGTCTGCGTGCCGCCGTTGCCCGGCGCCACATAGACTTTATGCACGCGCGGCGAGCGGGCCAGACGCCATGCAAGGGCATGTTCGCGGCCGCCCGAGCCGATTACCAGGAGTTTCATGTTGCGGAGAATCTGAAAGGTGTTGCCGCCCGGCGAGGGCGCGGGAGCCAGCCGGTCCCGTCGGAATTAAGCACCCGCCACGGCTTGCGCCATGACGGGCGGTGTCACTACTGTGCTTCGTCGAAAACGACGTTGGTGTAGACCTCTTGGACGTCGTCCAGGCCCTCGAGGACATCGAGCAGTTTCTGCATCTTGAGGGCGTCGTCACCGGTCAGCTCGGTTTCGCTCAGGGCCTTCATGATGATGCCGTCGACCTCGGCCTTCAGGCCCGCGGCGTCGAAGGCCTGGCGCAGCGCGGCGAAATCCGCCGGGGCGCACACGACCTCGATACCGCCTTCGTCGTCGGTGGAGACATCCTCGGCGCCGGCTTCCAGAGCCACTTCCATGACCTTGTCTTCGGAGTTGCCGGGGGCGAAGAGGAACTGGCCGCAATGCTTGAACATAAAGGCCACCGAGCCTTCCTGGCCCAGGTTGCCGCCGTTTTTGGCAAAGGCGTGACGGACTTCGGCCACCGTACGGGTCCGGTTGTCGGTCATGCAATCGACGATGACGGCCGCGCCGCCCACGCCATAGCCCTCGTAGCGCACTTCTTCGTAGTTGTCGCCGTCCGCGCCGCCCGCGCCGCGCTGAATGGCGCGCTGGATGTTGTCCTTGGGCATGTTGGCGTCCGTGGCCTTGTCCCAGGCCAGTCGCAGACGCGGATTGCTGTCGGGATCCGCGCCGCCGGCTCGCGCCGCGACGGTGATCTCGCGAATGATTTTGGTCCAGAGCTTACCCCGCTTGGCGTCTTGGCGGCCCTTGCGGTGCTGGATATTGGCCCATTTACTATGTCCGGCCATGGCTTCCCGATGAAAGATCTACAAACGAGTATTTTACCGTGCCCGGCGCAGGCCCGCCGGGGCGTTACGCTTCTGTGTCTCTGCCGCCACGTCCGCGGGGGGCTCGCAGGCTCTAAACTTGACGCTCTTTCAGGGAAATCCGGAGCCCCGCCATGCCTGATCCTATCGTCATCGCCAAAACCGCCACGACCGAACTTGCCCTGCTGCCAGGCATGGCCAACCGGCACGGGTGCATCACCGGCGCCACGGGGACGGGTAAGACCGTCACCTTGCAAGTGTTGGCCGAGTCGTTCTCGCGGATGGGCACGCCGGTCTTTCTGGCCGACGTCAAGGGCGATCTGACGGGGATTTCGCAGCCTGGGGCGCCATCGCCCAAGCTCCAGGAGCGCCTGGCCAACCTGGGCTTGCCCGAGCCGGTGTTCGGCGCCAGCCCGGTGGCGCTGTGGGACGTATTCGGGGAGCAGGGCGCGCCGGTGCGCGCCACGGTATCCGATATGGGGCCGCTTCTGCTGGCCCGCATGCTCGAGCTCAATCCGACCCAGGAGGGCGTGCTGGCGCTGGTGTTCAAGGTGGCCGATGACGAGGGGCAACTGCTGCTGGACATGAAGGACCTGCGGGCCATGCTGCAGAATGTCGCCGATCGCGCGGCCGAGCTGAAGGTACGCTATGGCAATGTTTCGGCCGCCTCGGTGGGAGCCATCCAGCGGGCCTTGCTGCAACTGGAGTCGCAGGGGGCGGATCGTTTCTTTGGCGAACCCATGCTGGATGTGGCCGATCTGATGCGTACCGATGCCCAGGGCCGGGGCGTGGTCAATATCCTCGCCGCCGACAAGCTGATGCAGGCGCCGCGGCTCTACGGCGTGTTTCTGCTCTGGCTGTTAGCCGATCTGTACGAAAAATTGCCGGAGATCGGCGACCCCGAGCAGCCCAAACTGGTGTTTTTCTTCGACGAGGCGCATTTGCTGTTCAGCGACGCGCCCGCCGCGCTGCTGAGCAAGATCGAGCAAGTGGTGCGCCTGGTCCGCTCCAAGGGAGTGGGGGTCTATTTCGTGACGCAGAATCCCCTCGATATCCCGGACAGCGTGTTGGGGCAGTTGGGCAATCGGGTGCAGCACGCGCTGCGCGCCTTCACGCCGCGCGATCAGAAAGCGGTCAAAACCGCAGCCCAGACCATGCGGCCGCAGCCCGGCCTGGATATCGAGGCAGCGATCACCGAGTTGG
Source organism: Bordetella genomosp. 12 (assembly GCF_002261355.1). GTDB lineage: Bacteria > Pseudomonadota > Gammaproteobacteria > Burkholderiales > Burkholderiaceae_B > Bordetella. The sequence continues at coordinate 501,026 of NZ_NEVU01000002.1, forward strand.
GGGTGGGCGAAGCCTTGGTGTCATTGCTCGACGCCAAGGGCCGGCCAGCCCCGACCGAACGGGCCTGGATTCTGTCGCCGGGCAGCCGCATCGGCCCGGCCACCGACAGCGAGCGCGCGGCGCTGCGCCGCGAGATGCCGCTGGCCGCCAAGTACGAGCAGGCCATCGACCGCGAGTCGGCCTATGAAAAACTCAATGCCCGGGCCGGTACGGCCGCCGCGCCGGCGTCACCCGCCACGCCGCCGCCTGACACCGCCGCCCAAGACAGCCTGACTGGCGGGCTGCTCAAAGGGCTGAACGAGGCCCTGTTCGGCTCTACCGGGCCGCGTGGCGGCAAGCGTGACGGCGCGGTGCAAACGGCAGCCAAGACGGCCGTGCGCCAGGCCACGCGGGATCTGGTGCGCGGTGTGCTGGGTTCGCTGCTGGGCTCGCGCCGGCGCTGAGAGGCCGGATAAGCTGTGTTCCGTTTGTCAGGGATTCTCACCAGATCCCTGACAGGCTGTGACAGCACGGGGGCAGTCGTTTCGACGCATTTCAGGTGTGCTTGCGCGGCGGCGCAGGCAGCGCATGATGGGCTCACCGGTGTGTGCCGGATTGGAGCAGATCATGAAGATGCTGATGCGCGCCGCAGCCGCTGCGGCGCTGTTGGGAGTGCTGGGCGGATGCATCGTGGTGCCCGCCGGGCACGGGCATGGCCCGGGCGGGCCGTATCGCTATGGCCCGCCTCAGTACTATTACCCCGCCTATCCGGCGCCGTATTACCGCTGACGCCCGAGATGGGCCGCGGTGTCGTCCAGCACGCGGGCAAAGCGCGCCACCATGTCGCGCACCTGCGCGGCTGTAATGATGAGCGGCGGGCAGAAGGCCACCGTGTCCTGAATGCCGCGCACGATCAGCCCGTGCTCATGCGCGCGCTCGTAGGCATAGCCGCCCGCGCTGCCCAAGGGATCGAAGGGGGTGCGCGCGGCTTTGTCGGCCACCAGCTCGACGCCAGCGATCAGGCCCACGCTGCGGATCTCGCCGACCAGGGGATGATCGGCCAGGCCCTTCAGCTCCTGGCGCAGGATATCCCCCATTTCGGCGGCGTGAGCGATCAGGCCGCGCTCATCGATGATGCGCAGGTTCTCCAGCGCCACGGCCGTGGCCACGGGATGGCCGCTGGCGGTGTAGCCGTGGCCGAATGTCCCCAGACGGCCGCTGTATTCCTGGATGACCTCGGCCACCTTGGCGTTGAGCAGCACCGCGCCCAGGGGTTGATAGGATGAGGTGATCTGCTTGGACAGCACCATCATGTCGGGCTCGATGCCGAAGACCTCGCTGCCGAAACGCTTGCCGAGGCGGCCAAAGCCGGTGATCACTTCATCGGCGATGATCAGGATGTCGTACTTGCGGCAAACGGCCTGGATTTTCTGCCAATAGCCGCGGGGCGGCACGATGACGCCGCCTGCGCCCATGATGGGCTCGCCGATGAACGCCGCCACGGTGTCGGCCCCTTCGCGCAGAATGAGCGCCTCGAGATCGTCGGCCATGCGGGTCGCGAAATCGTCTTCGGTTTCGCCGGGCAGGCCGTGGCGGTAGTAATGCGGGCAGGAGGTGTGCAGGATCTGCGGCAGGGGCAGGTCAAAGCCTTTGTGATTGCCCGGCAGGCCGGTCATGCTGGCGGACGCGACCGTCACACCATGGTAGGCACGTTGGCGCGCGATGATTTTCTTTTTGTTCTGGCGCCCGAGCGCATTGTTGTAATACCAGACCAGCTTGACGACCGTGTCGTTGGCCTCGGACCCTGAGTTGGTGAAAAAGGCTTGCGCCATCCGGCCTTCGGTGTAACCGATGAGGCGTTCCGACAGTTCGATCACGCTCGGGTGCGATTTGTGCGTGAAGGTGTGGTAGTAGGGCAGCTCTTGCAATTGACGTGTCGCGGCATCGACCAGGCGCGGCTCGCCAAACCCGACGGCCACGCTCCACAGGCCAGCCATCCCCTCGAGATAGCGATTGCCCTGGTCGTCGTAGACATAGATGCCCTCGCCGCGCGTGATGATGCGCGGCCCCACCTGGGCATGCTTGATCGCGTTGGTGTAGGAGTGCAGCTGATACTGCACGTCCTGTTGCTGAGCCTGGCTGAAATTGGACATGAGAGGTTTCCGGAAGGACCGCTGCGGACGGCCCGTAACGTGGCTTTCGGCCTGTTATATGATCGGAGCATTATCCAACAAACCCACGCATCGCAGCGCGCAGAGCCCACCGTGAAAATCATTTTCTCATCCAGCCACGACATCGAACCCTCTGAATGGCTGGAGCCGCTGGCTCGTGCCGTGCCGGGCGCTGAGGTGGTGATGTGGCACGAGGATCTGCCGCCGCAGGACGCGGAAATTGCCGTGGTGTGGGGGCCGCCGGCCGGTCTGTTCGAGCGCGAGCGCAAGCTGCGGGTGGCCTTCAATCTTGGCGCCGGCGTCGATGCCTTGTTCCGCTTGCCCACGTTGCCGGCCGATCTGCCCATCGTGCGGCTGGAAGATGCCGGCATGGCGGTGCAAATGGCCGAGTACGCCGCCCATGCCCTGGTGCGCGCGAGCCGGCAGTTCGATCAGTACGAGGCGTTGCAAGGCGAGGGCCGCTGGCAGCCCCTGCCCGAACTGGACCGCAGCCTGTGGCCGGTCGGGGTGCTGGGCATGGGCGTGATGGGCGCGCGCGTGGCCAGCAGCCTGGCGGGCCTGGATTATCCGGTGGCGGGCTGGTCGCGCAGCGGCAAGGCCCCGCAGGGCGTGCAGGCTTTCGGGGGGCGGGACGCGCTTGGCGCCTTTCTGGGCCGCACGCGGGTGCTGATCAACACGCTGCCCTTGACCGACGACACGCGCGACCTGCTGTGCCGCGATACCTTATCCCAGCTGATGCCCGAGGCCTATCTCATCAATATGGGGCGAGGCGCGCATCTTGTCGAAGAGGACTTGCTCGCGCTGCTGGACAGCGGCCACGTGGCGGGCGCCACGCTGGACGTTTTCCGCACCGAGCCGCTGCCGCCCGGCCATCCGTTCTGGACGCATCCCCGCGTGACCGTCACGCCGCATGTGGCCGCGCTCAGCTTGCGGCGCGAAACGATCGCCCAGGTTGCAGCCAAGATCCAGGCGTTCATGCGCGGCGAGCCGCTGTCGGGCACCGTCTCGCGCGATCGCGGCTATTGAGAACGGCGCAGGCGCGGGGGGAGCGCCCGCGCGCCTGGCCTGATCAGAGCTTGATCCAGGTGGACTTGATCGCGGTGTACTTGTCCAAGGCGTGCAAAGACTTGTCGCGCCCGAAGCCCGACTGCTTGACGCCGCCAAAGGGCACGCTGACATCGCCATCGAAGTAGCAGTTCACCCAGACCAGACCGGCGCGCAACTGGCGCGAGATCCGGTGGGCGCGTGAGAGGTCGGCCGTCCACAGGCCGGAGCCCAGCCCGTACTCGGAGCCGTTGGCCAGCGCCAGCACTTCCTCTTCGGTCTCGAACGGGGTCACGGCCAGCACGGGGCCGAAAATCTCTTCCTTGATGATGGTCAGATCGGGCGTGGCGCATTCGAAGATGGTGGGCTCGAAGTAATAGCCGCCCGACTCCGTGCGGGCACGCTGTCCGCCCACGCGCAGATGCGCGCCTTCGCGGCTGCCCGAGTCCACGTAGTGCATGACGCGGGAGAGCTGCCGATCGTCGACGATGGCTCCCATCATCGACGCCGGGTCGAGGGGGTCGCCCGGCTGCATCTTGGCGGCCCAGGCTTCGAGCTTTTCCATGAAGGGCTCATAGATGGCTTTGTGAACGTACAGCCGCGAGCCGGCGATGCAGACCTCCCCCTGGTTATTGAAAATGCCGATGGCAGCGGCCAGGGCGGCGCGGTCCAGGTCGGGGCAGTCGTCGAAGATGATATGCGGCGACTTGCCGCCGCACTCCAGCCAGACCTGCTTGAGGTTGGATTGCCCGGAGTACTCCATGAAGCGCTTGCCCGTGGCCGTCGAGCCGGTGAACGCCAGGCAGTCGACATCCATGTGCAGGCCCAGGGCGCGCCCGGCCACCGCGCCCGTGCCCGGGGTGACGTTGAACACGCCTGGCGGAATGCCGGCGGCCTCGGCCAGCTCGGCCAGCTTCAAGGCCGTCAGGCAGGACTGTTCGGCCGGCTTGAGGATGACACTGTTGCCGGCGGCTAGCGCCGGCGCGACCTTCCAGCTGGCCATCAGCAGGGGATAGTTCCAGGGGACGACGGCAGCCACCACGCCGAGGGGTTCGCGCGTGATGGTGGCCAATGCGTCGCCGTCGGTGGGCGCAATTTCGTCGTAGATCTTGTCGATCGCCTCGGCGTACCACGCGTAGGTCGTGGCGGCCTCGGGGATGTCATAGGCCAGGGTGTCGGAGATGGGCTTGCCCATATCCAGCGTCTCGATGAGGGCCAGTTCTTCGCTGTGGTCGCGGATGAGTTGCGCCAGCTTGAGGAGGATGGCCTTGCGCTGCCGGCGCGGCATCGCCGACCAGACACCGGCTTCGAACGCCCGCCGGGCCGCCGCCACGGCACGGTCGATGTCGGCCGCCGAGCAACTGGCTACCTGGGTCAGGCGCTCGCCCGTGGCGGGGTTGATGGCGTCGATGGGCGTTTCCGCGCCGTCGACCCACTGGCCGTCGATGTAGGCGCGGTGTTGCAGGCGCAGCGATTGGGCGCGCGCCTGCCAATGGGCGAGGGTCGTCATGCAGATCTCCTGGGCGCGTTGCGCCGGGTCACGAGAAAAATACCGGCACCCACGATGAGTGCCATGCCGGCGACGGCCAGGCCGTCGGGCGGTCGGTCGAACAGAAAGGTGCTAAAGCCCATGGCCATGAGCAGATGGCAGTAATTCAGCGGCGCCAGGGTCGAGGCCTCGACGCGCTGGAAGGCCGCGATCAGCAGGATCTGGGCAATGCCATTGCCCACGCCCATGGCCAGGATCGCCAGCCAGTCGGCCGCCTCGGGCCAGGGGTCGGGCAGGAAGAAAGGCGCGGGCAGGGCTGTCATCAACAGGCAGAGGAAGGCGGTATAGGCGTACTGCACATGGCTGTCGACCTTGCCGGCCAGCTTGCGGGTCAGCACTTGAAAAAGGGCGTAGGCCACTGCCGAGATCGCCATCAAGGCCGTGCCCAGCGCCGGCAGATCACCGCCCGGGCGCACGATGAGCAGCATGCCCGCAAAGCCCGCGCCCACGGCCAGCCATTGCGGCAGCCCGACGCGTTCGCCCAGCAACCAGGGCGACAGCGCCACCAGAATGAGCGGCGAGGTGAAGTAAATCGCCGTGGCTTCGGACAAGGGCATCCAGATCAGCGCGGTCATGAAACAGGTGCCCACGGTGCCCAGCGCCAGGCCGCGCGCCAGCAGCAGCGGCTTGTAGGGCTGGCGCGACCAGCGCGGCGCACCGCGGCTGGCCAGCAGAAACAGCGCGATGGTGCTCACCGCGCCGTACCGCATCACGTTCAGAAACGGCGCGGGATAGAACGCCAGCATATGCTTGGAAGCCGCGTCGAAGCTGGCCAGGGCGACCAGCGCGGCCAGAAAGCAGAGTATCCCGGCGGCGCGCGAAGGCGCCGCCTTGGCGATGATCATGACCGTGCGATTCCCGCATGACTGAGCATGGCGCCCAGAAGCACGTTGGCGCCGGCCTCCAGATGCTCCGGCTTGGCGTCTTCGATCTCGTTGTGGCTGATGCCGTCCTTGCACGGCACGAAGATCATGGCGGTGGGCGTGACCGATGCGACGTAGACGGCATCGTGACCCGCGCCGGTGACGATATCCATCTCCGACAGGCCGCGGGCGCGCGCCTGTTGGCGCACCGCGTCGATGAGCTCGGGCGCGAACGGCGTGGGCGGGAAATGCTGGACGTCTTGCAGATCCACCTGCACGGGGTAACCCGCCATCTCGCCGCTGGCCAGCGCCTGGCAGGCCCGCCGCAGGCGCGCGTCCATGTCGGCCAGCTTGGCCGGGTCCTGGTGGCGCAGATCAGCCGTGAAGGTGACCTTGCCCGGAATCACGTTGCGCGAAGCCGGGTAGACCTGGGCCACGCCCACGGTGCCGCGTCCCTGCGGTGCATAGTCCAGCGCGATACGCACCACTTCCTGCATCAAATGGGTGGCGGCGTACAGCGCGTCGCGGCGCAAAGGCATGGGCGTGGGGCCGGCATGCGCTTCCATGCCGGTGACGGTGATGTCGTACCAACGCAGACCCAGCGAGCCGGTCACCACGCCGATGACCTTGTCCTCGGCCTCCAGGATGGGGCCTTGTTCGATATGCGCCTCGAAGTACTTGCCCAATTGGCGCTGGCCGACGGGCTGGTCGCCGGCGTAGCCGATGCGAGCCAGCTCATCGCGCACGGACTTGCCGTCGAGGTCGCGCGCCGACAGGGCGGTCTCGAGCGGAAAGATATTGCAGAACACGCCCGATCCCATCATGACCGGCACGAAACGGGTGCCTTCTTCGTTGGTCCAGATGATCAGTTCCAGGGGGGCTTCGGTCTCGATACCGCGTTCTTGCAGCGTGCGCATGACTTCCAGCCCGGCCATGACGCCGAAGCAGCCGTCGAATTTGCCGCCGGTGGGTTGGGTGTCGATGTGGCTGCCGGTGGCCACCGACAGCCGCGACGCGTCCGCGCCGGGGCGGCGGCCGAAAATATTGCCGACCTGATCCACGGTGACCTCCAGGCCGGCTTCGCGCATCCAGCCCACGACGAGGTCCCGACCCTGGCCGTCCAGTTCGGTCAGGGCGAGACGGCAGTTACCGCCTTTTTCGGTGGCGCCGATGCGGGCCAGCTCCATGAGCGATTGCCACAGGCGCTCGCCATTGATGGAAATATCGGAAATGCTGTTCATGAGGTTCTCCTGGGTCAGGCGGCCGAGGGCGCCAGACCATGTAAAAAAGCGTCGAGCGCGGCACCGATGCTCTCGACCATATAACCGCCTTCCTGGACGACGACGGTGGGCAGCGCCAGCGATTGGATACGCTCGCCGATATGGCGGTAGGCGTCCAGGTCGAGCTTGAGCACGCTGATGGGGTCGTCTTTATAAGTGTCAAAGCCCAGCGCCAACACCAGCGCCTGCGGGCGGTAGTCGCGCAAGGCGATCAGCGCGCTGTCCAGCGTCTGCAGAAAGACGGCATTGTTGGCGCCGTGCGGCAATGGGAAATTGAGGTTGTAGCCGTGTCCGTTGCCATAACCGCGTTCATGGGCATAGCCGGTGTAAAACGGGTAGTAGCCGGTCGGATCGGCGTGCAGGGACAGCGTCATCACGTCGGAGCGCTGATAGAAGATGTTCTGCGTGCCGTCGCCATGGTGCGCGTCCACATCCAGCACGGCCACGCGTTTCCAGGTCTGGGTCAGGCGCTGGGCGGCCGCCGCGCTGCTGTTCAGGTAGCAGAATCCGCCGGCGCGGTCGCGATGCGCGTGGTGACCGGAGGGCCGGCACAGGGCATAGGCCGTCCCCTGGTGCTCGCGCACCCAGTCGGCGGCCGCCACCGCGTTATGCGTGGAGCGCAAGGCGGCGCGCCAGGTGTGCGGACCGATGGGGCAGGACAGGTCGCTCAGGTAATAGCCGGTCTGGGCCACGATGGAGGTCGACGGGCAGGGCGGCCGGGCCGGAAGCTCATGCCGGCCGCTGTAGTACGGCGAGAGATTGGGCAGCACCTCGGGCCCGGGGTCCAGGCCTTGATCGCGCAAGCCCTGCCAGCGCTCGTAGGCGTGTTCCAGGTAATCCAGATACGCCTCGCTATGCACACCGGCCAGGGGCTCGCGCCCGAAGTCGGGCGGTGATTCCACGCGGATGCCGCGCGCCTGCAGTTGGCTGCGCAGCGTCTCGGCGCGGGCCGGCACGTCGGTCGGGGCACTGATGCGGCCCAATCGCATGAATTGTTGCGGCAGATGCTGCAGCTGGTCTTCCGAAAAAAAAGCCTTCATGGCTGTCCTCACAGGCGCTATCAGGCCTTTTTGATTTCGATCTCGACGAACACGAACTCCGTGTCGTTGGGGTTGATGACGTTGTGCTCGACGCCGACCGGGCGCGTGTAGGCCACGCCGGTGGTCAGTTGGCTTTCGCGCGTGCCCTCCGGGGTCTCCAGCAGGAGCTTGCCGGTGGTTTGCGGCACTACGACGTAGCGCATGCCGTGGCGATGCCAGCCGGTTTCTCCGCCCGGCGGGAAGCGCCATTCGGTCACGCAGACGTAATCGTCGTCGATCTGCACGGTGGGGATGGCCGCGGGGCGGTTCATAGGGTCTCCTTGTTCTGTCTCAGAGGGCGGGCTGGCCGCGCAGGGCCTGGCTCAGGATATCCAGCGCTTCGTCCATCAGGGCGTCGGTGATGGTGAGCGGAAAGAGAAAGCGGATCACATTGCCTTCGGCGCCACAGGTCAGCAGCAGCAGGCCGCTCTCGAGCGCCAAGGCCTGTACGCGCCGGGCAAAGGCCGGGCTTGGGGCATGGGATCCCGGCTCGTTGAACTCGGCGCCCACCATCGCGCCCAGGGCCCGCACGTCGGCCAGTTCGGGCACTTCGGGGGCGAGTTGCCGCAATCTGGCGGCCAGGCGCTCGCCGAGCTGGCGTCCGCGCGACAGCAGGTCTTCCTCGTCCATGACCTGCAGCACTTCCAGGGCGGCGGCCACAGCCAGCGGATGGCCGGCATAGGTGCCGCCCAGGCCACCGGGAGCCGGCGCATCCATGATCTCGGCGCGTCCGCACACGGCCGACAGCGGAAAACCGCCGGCGAGGCTTTTGGCCATGGCGATCAGGTCGGGGGCCACAGCGTAGTGCTCCATGGCGAAAATGCGGCCGCTGCGGCCAAAGCCGGTCTGCACCTCATCGGCGATCAGCAGGATGCCGTAGTCGTCGCAGAGCGCGCGCAGGGCGCGCATGAATTCGGGCGGGCAGATATTGAATCCGCCTTCGCCCTGCACGGGCTCGATGATAAAGGCGGCCACGCTGTGCGGATCGACGGCGGTTTTGAACAGTGCCCTGATCCCGGCCAGGGCATCCTCGCTGGTGATGCCGCGCAAGGCGTTGGGATAGGGAGCATGGTAGACGTCGGCCGGAAAGGGGCCGAAGCCCACCTTGTAGGGCACGACCTTGCCGGTCAGCGCCATGCCCAGCAGGGTTCTGCCGTGGAAGGCCGAGCCGAAAGCGATGATGGCCGGCCGCCGGGTCGCGGAACGGGCGATTTTCACCGCGTTTTCGACCGCCTCGGCGCCCGTGGTGAACAAGGCGGTCTTTTTGCGGAAGTCGCCGGGCGCCCGTGCATTGATCTGCTCGGCCAGTTCGACATAACTGGTGTAGGGCACGATCTGGTAGGCCGTATGCGTGAAGCGCGCCATCTGGGCCTGCACCGCCTCCATGATTCTGGGATGCCGATGGCCGGTATTCAGCACGCCGATGCCGCCGGCGAAATCGATATAGCGCCGGCCCTGGAGGTCCCAGATCTCGGCGTTGTCGGCGCGGTCCGCATAGAAGCGGCACATCACGCCCACGCCCCGGGGGGTGGCCGCTTCCCGGCGGGCATTCCAATCCGCGTGTTGGTCGTCAGGCTCGTTCATGTTCAGGCCGTCCGTGCTTGCGTCGGATCCCAGTGCTGGCCAGGTACCGCGGCGATGAGCTGCTGGGTATAGGGGTTCTGGGGGCGGTCGAAGATCTGCGCGGGGCTGCCGTGTTCGACGACCTTGCCGCGGTGCATCACCAGCACCGAATTGCAGATCTGAGCGGCCACGCGCAGGTCATGGGTGATGAAGATCAGGGCGATGCGCAGCTTCTGCTGCAAGTCGGCCAGCAATTGCAGCACCTGGGCCTGCACCGACACATCCAGCGCGGAGACCGACTCATCGGCCACCAGCACCTGCGGCTCGAGCGCCAGCGCCCGGGCAATGCCGATGCGCTGCCGCTGGCCGCCCGAGAACTGGTTCGGGTAGCGGTCAAAGGCCGAGGCGTCCAGGCCCACCAGGCCGAGCAGTTCTCGCGTGCGTTGATCGGCTTGGGCGCGCGACCGGCCATTGGCCACGGGGCCGTCGCTGATGATGCGGCCCACGGTCTGGCGCGGATTGAGCGAGGCGAAGGGATCCTGGAAGATCATCTGGATATCCTTGCGCAGGGGGCGGAACTGGCTTTCGCTCAGGCCGGCAATGTCGCGGCCATCGAAAAGCAGTTCGCCGCCATCGATGCCGATCAGCTTGAGCAGGCATTTGCCGATGGTCGATTTACCCGAACCGGATTCGCCCACGATACCCAGCGTCTCGCCGCGCCGCACATCGAAACTGACTTCATCGACGGCATGAACCACACGCTTGCGGCCGAACAGGCCGCTGTGACCGGTGACGTAGGTCTTCTTGAGCTTGCGCACTTGCAGCACGGGCCGGTCCTGGCTCGTGCTCTCGCGCTCCTGCGCCCGCCGGTGCGGCACGGCCGCGATGAGCCGGCGCGTGTAGGGGTGCTGCGGGCGGTTCAGGACTTGGTCGACCGGTCCTTCTTCGACCAGAATGCCTTTCTCCATGACCGCGACGCGGTGCGCGATCTCAGCGACGACCCCGAAGTCATGGGTCACGAACATCACCCCCATGCCTTTTTCCTTCTGGATGCGGGCAATCAGGGCGAGAATCTGCGCCTGGGTCGTCACATCCAGGGCCGTGGTGGGTTCATCCGCGATGAGAAAAGCCGGTTCCAGCGCCAGCGCCATGGCGATCATGACGCGTTGCCGCTGCCCTCCGGACAGACGGAACGGATAGACGTGATAGAGGGTGGCCGGGTCGGGCAGGCCGACGAAGTCCAGCAGTTCCAGCACACGCTGTTGGCGTGCCTGCCCGGGGTAGGCGTTGTGCACGCGCATGACCTCGGCAATCTGTTCGCCCACGGTCATCAGCGGGTTGAGCGCCGACAGGGGCTCCTGGAAAATCATCGCCATGTCTTTGCCGCGCATGGACAGCAGTTTTTCTTCGCTTTGGGTCAGCAGGTCCTGGCCCTGGAACAGAATCTGGCCTGCCTGCGGTTTGAGATAGTCGGGCAGCAGTCCCATGATGGCATTGGCGCTCATGGATTTGCCCGAGCCGGACTCGCCCACGATGCACAGGATTTCGCCGGCGCGGATGTCGTATGAGATGTCCTGCACGGCGTAGGGCCGGTCTCCGCCCGCGGGCAGGGCGATCGTGAGATTGCGCACGGACAGCAGCGGCGTGGTGGGTTCGCTAATCATGCCGGGCTCCTTATTCGCCGCGTTTGCGCAGTTGGGGGTTCAGGGCATCGTTAAGCCCCTCGCCGATCAGGTTGATGGCCAGCACGGTCAGCAGGATGGCCACGCCGGGCCAGACGCTCATCCACCAGGCTTCGCGGATCATCGTGCGCGCCGCGCCGATCATGAAGCCCCAGCTCATCATGTTGCGGTCGCCCAGCCCCAGAAAGGACAGCGACGATTCGGTGAGGATGGCGGTGGCCACCATGAAGGAGGCCGACACGATGATGGGCGACATGGCATTGGGCAGAATCTGCGAGCACACGATGCGTCCCGGCGTTTGCCCGATGACGATGGCGGCTTGCACGAACTCCCGCTGCTTGAGCGTCATGAATTCCGAGCGCACCAGGCGGGCGGCCGGCGGCCAGGACACCACGGCGATGGCACCCATGATGGAGTACATCGACGGGCCCAGCACGGCGACGAGCACCACGGCCATGGCCAGTTGGGGAATCGTCTGGAAGAACTCGGTGAAGCGCATCAGGGCGTCGTCGATCCGGCCGCCGCAGTAACCGGCCACGGCGCCGACCAGAATGCCGAAGAGCAGGGCGACAGCCGTCGACAGCAGGCCGACCATCAGTGAGACGCGCGCGCCCCAGACCAGGCCGGCGGTGATGTCGCGGCCCAGCATGTCGGTGCCAAAGGGGTAGGCCGCGTCGGTGAAGGGCGGGATGAGCGGCGAGGCCACCATCATCCAGGGCGATTCCTCGTAAAGCAGCGGCGCAGCCAGCGCGAGCAGGACGACGGCGGCCACGATGATCAGGCCGGCCACCGCGCCGTAGTTGCGCATATAACGTTTGATGAAGGCTTTCATGCCGCGGCTCCTTGCGAGCCGCCGGCGGCGATACGCGGATCGATCATCCGGTAGATCATGTCGGTGATGAGATTGAAGACGACGACCATGATGGAAGTGACCAGGAAGATACCCAGCAGCAGCTGGTAGTCGCGCTGCAGCAGCGCGTCGAACATGAGCCGGCCGATGCCCGGCCAGGCGAACACCGTCTCGGTCAGCACGGCGCCGCCGGCCATCTGGCCAAGCTGGATGCCGGCAAACGTGATGACGGGCAGCAGCGCGTTGCGCAGCACATGGACACGGATCACCCGATTGGGCGCTACGCCCTTGGCGCGCGCGGTCTTGACGAAGTCCATCCCGATGACCTCCAGCATGGAGGCGCGGGTCAGCCGCACATAGACGGCCATGAAGAAGCAGCCGAGCGTGACGGTGGGCAGGATCAGGTGCTGGGCGATGTCCCAGACGCGCGGCAGGCCGGTCAGGTGCGAGCCGACGGTTTCCATGCCGAAGGCGGGCAGCCAGCCCAGCAGCACGGAAAACAGCAAAATGCCCATGAGCGACAGCCAGAACAAGGGGGTGGCGTACAGCAGCAGCGCGCCGGTCATCACGCTGCTGTCGATCCAGCGCCGCTTGTTGGCATAGCGCGAACGCGCCGCCACCACGCCCAGCAGCACGCCGAACACGATGGAAAACAGGAAGGCACAGATCATCAACAGAAAGGTGGCGGGCAAGCGCTCCAGAATGAGGTCGAGCACGGGCACCTGGTTACGGTAGGAATAGCCCAGGTCGAGGTGCACCACGCCCTTGAGGTACATCCACAGCTGCGTCAGCACGGGTTGATCCAGACCGAACTGGGTGCGCAACTGCGCGACATAGGCGGGGTCGCCGGCGCCAGCTTGTCCGGCCAGTACCGCCGCCGGGTCGCCGGGTGCGAGGCGGATGAGAAAGAAGTTGATGATCACCACGCCGAATACGACCACCAGGGCCTTCATCAGTCGCGAGGCGAAAAAAGACAGGAATTTCATGGGGTACATCTCCAGGCAACGGCAAGAGCCGTTCTGAGGGACTGCGCCTGGGGCCGCGCAAGCGCGGCCCCAGGCTGCCGCGCCCCGCAGGGCGCGGCGCCGCGCTTACTTCTGTTCGATGTAGACGTCGTCGAAAGTCTCGTTCATGCCGATGGCGCTCTTGACGAGGTTTTTGACTTTGGAGCGGTAGATCGTGGGGAATTCCATGTCCACGAGATAACCGTTGGCGACATCGTTGACCAGGGTGTTCTGCAGCTTGCTGTAGAGGGCCTGGCGCTTGGCGGGATCGACTTCGGAGGCGGCCTCGGTCCACCAGGCGTCCGTCTCGGGGTTGTTATAGCCCTGCACGTTGGCAAAGGGCGAACCCTTGACGATGTTCGACCCGATATACAAGCGCTGCACGCCCAGCGCGGGGTCGCCGTACTGGTAGGTGTAGTTGGTGGTCAGATCGAAGTCCCAGTTGCCGGTGCGCGAGGCCCAGCCACCGGCGTCGGTGGATTCGATCTGTACCTTGAACCCCAGTTGCTCGAGCGACTGCTTGGTGTACTCGCCCAGACGGTCCCAGGTCGAACCATAGGGAAAGGCCAGCTGCCGGATGGTGTAGTCCTGGGGCTTGATGCCGGACTCCTTGATCAGTTCGCGTGCCTTCTTCATGTCGAAGGGCATGGCGGGCATGTTCTTGTCGTAGAACATCTCCGTCGTCACGAAGGGGCTGGTCGAGGCCTTGCCCTGACCGAAGAAAATGTTGTCGACGATCATCTTGCGATTCAGCGCCGACATCACGGCCTGGCGCACCTTGACGTTGTCAAAGGGCGGTTTGCGCATGTTGAAGATCAGATAGGCTTGCGGCGAGAGCATCTCCCAGCCTTGCGTGGTGTACTCGGTGTTGGGCTGGGCGCGCAGGCGCTTGACGTCGACGTTATCGACGTCGCCGCCGCGCAGCACGTCCACGCTGCCGCGTTCATAGGCCACCGCGCGCGATGCCGAGTCGGGAATCACATTGAAGATCAGCTCATCCAGATAGGGTTTGCCGGGCTTCCAGTAATCCGGATTGCGCGCCAGTTTGATGTACTCGCCGCGCTTCCATTCCTTGAACATGAACGGGCCGGTACCGATGGGCTTCTGGTTGGCGGGATTGGTCGCATAGTCCGTGCCGGCATAGATGTGCTTGGGCATCATCGGCGCGAAGCCCGGCTCGAACATCAGCATGAAGGCCGGGAAGGGCGATTTCAACGAGATCTTCACCGTCTTGTCGTCGATCTTGTCGACCTTGTCGATGAACTTGTTCAGGATCACGCGGGCGCGGGCGTGCACCTTGGGCAGCAGCTCGGTCAGCGAAAACACCACGTCATCGGCTGTGAAAGGCTGGCCGTCGTGCCACTTGACGTTGTCTTGCAGGTGGAAGGTGTACGACAACCCATCCGGGCTCGCTTCCCAGGACTTGGCCAGGCCCGGCTGGGGTTTGAGGTCGAAGGAGTAGGTCAGCAGGCTTTCATAGATTTTGCCGGCAACGAACTGCGTGGGGCCCTGCTGGTTCAGGGCGGGGATGAGGATAGGCGGCTCGGGTTGCACGATCATGCTGAGCGTGCCGCCCTTGGTCTGTGCCCAGGCGGCGCTCATGGGCAGAGCGGCGGCCAGGGCGAGGGCGCAAGCGGAGAGTTTGAGGGCGTGGTTCAGTTTCACTGCGAGCCTCCCGGCTGTCTTGAGAGTAATGGGCATGAAGTGCCTGGTGGGTTCAAGCAAATCTCATGCCATGGCGGATGGTGGGGCCGGCGTACGCGGGTAGCGCTTGCCGGTTGCTGCATTGCGGTGCATGAACGGCCCGCCGCGCACCGCTGCGGCGATTCGTTCAGGCAGTGGGCGAGCCGCCGGGCTGCAGGCAGTGCCGCGTGGGCCCGGCCGCCGCTGGGCGTGGTTCCGCCGCTCTCTGGGGCCCGGTCAGGGCCGCGGTGTTGTCCGTTTGCAAGTTTTTCCCCTTTGCATTTGTGTGGACGTCGTTTTGATGCTGATGCAGCGTATCGAATATTTGGTACTCTCAATAGATCCAAATTGATTAGAGTTTCTGGTGCCACTTTGAAAGAACTGATTCTGTCGGAGCGTTTGCTGCAAGGTTTGGAGCGGCGCGGCGCCACGCCGTTGTCCAGGCAAATCTGCGACACGCTGCGCGCGCTGATTCTCGGCGGAGAGCTTCCTGCAGGAACCAAGCTGCCTGCCACTCGGGCGCTGGCCGCCGACATCGGGTTATCCCGTAATACCGTTTTGCACGCTTATGACCAGTTGCTGGCCGAGGGCTATCTGATTTCGGCCTTCGGAAGTGGTACCTTCGTTTGCGATACGGTGCCAGCACCACAAGAAGCCTTGCCTGGGCGGCCCGCCGATGGTCCGGCCAGTCCTTTTCTGCTGTCGCGGCGTGGCAGCAAACTGGTGCAGGAAGCGTCGGCATCCGATCAACAATGGGGGGCGTTTGTCTCCGGCGTGCCCGACGTGGCCGCGTTCCCGCGCGCCATCTGGAATCGCCTGCTGGCGCGGCGCTGGCGGCAGCAAACCCCCGAACTGCTCACCTACGCCAATGGCTCGGGCTACATGCCCTTGCGCCAGGCGCTGGCCGAACACCTGCGCCTGGCGCGCTCGGTGCGCTGCGAACCCGATCAGATCGTCATCACCACCGGCATTCATCAGTCCATCAGCCTGCTTTCGCGCCTGTTGGGCGATACTGGCAATACCGCCTGGATGGAGGACCCCGGGTATTGGGGCGCGCGGTCCACGCTGGTGGCCTGTGGCATTACGCCCGTGCCGGTGGCCGTGGACGATGAAGGGATGGCGCCCAACCCTGAGCAGCTGCAGGAGCCGCCGCGATTCATTTTCGTGACGCCATCGCACCAATATCCGCTGGGCATGGTCATGAGCCTGGCGCGGCGGCGCATGCTGCTGGAGTACGCGCACAAACGCGGCGCCTGGATCGTCGAGGACGACTACGACAGCGAGTTCCGGTTCGACGGCAGGCCGATCGGTTCCTTGCAAGGCCTGGACGCGCATGACCGGGTGCTCTATCTGGGCACGTTCTCGAAAACCCTGTTTCCGGGATTTCGCATGGGCTATATGGTGTTGCCGCGCAGGTTGGCGCCGCATTTCGCAACCGGCTTGTCCGAGCTGTATCGCGAAGGCCGCTTGATGGAACAGGCGGTCCTGGCCGATTTCATCGAGGGCGGGCATTACGCCAGCCATATCCGCCGCATGAAGCAGCGCTACGCCAGCCGCCAGGCCGTGCTCAGGGCGGCCATTGCCAAGCAGTTCGGCGCCGACTGGCCGGTATCGACGCATGAAGCCGGTCTGCATCTGGTGCTGCACTTGCCGCAAGGCACGGATGACCTGGGGATTTCGATCGCCGCGCGCACGCTGGGCCTGACGGCCCGCCCCTTGTCGCGCTACTACGCCGATGAAAGCCGGGCCAGGCCCGGGCTGCTGCTGGGGTACGCCTGCGTGCCCGAGGAGGAACTCGGGCCGGCTTTCGAGCGCCTGACCCAGGTCATCACGCCGGCGCTCGAACATGTGCAGCGTTCGCAGGGCGCGGCCGTGCGCAGCGATCGCCTCAATGAGCAGGCCTGGAGCGGAGCCTGAGGGGGCTGGCCGGGCCAGCCGCCCACCCTTTATGATGCGCGGGAGACGCGCCGTGTCGGCGTGTCACCTTGGAGACATTCGGGTGGCTGCACAGAAACACAGAATCGCCGTGATTCCCGGCGACGGTATTGGCAAGGAGGTCGTGCCCGAGGGGCTGCGCGTGCTCGATGCGGCGGCCTCGCGCTTTGGCATTGATTTCCAGTGGGATCACTTCGACTGGAGCTGCGATCATTACGCCAAACACGGCAAGATGATGCCCGATGACTGGATGCAGCAGATCGGCAGCCATGAGGCCATCTTCTTTGGGGCCATCGGCTGGCCGGCCACGGTGCCGGACCACGAAGCGCTCTGGGGCTCGCTGTTTCGTTTCCGCCGCGACTTCGATCAATACATCAATCTGCGCCCTGTGCGCCTGATGCCCGGCGTGCCGTCGCCGCTGGCCAACCGGCAGCCCGGCGAGATCGATTTTTTCATCGTGCGCGAAAACACCGAAGGTGAGTACTCCAACAGCGGCGGTCGGCTGTTTGCAGGCACCGAGCGCGAGGTCGTGATTCAGGAAAGCGTGTTCACGCGCGTGGGCGCCGACCGGGTGTTGAAGTTCGCCTTCGAGCTGGCCCAAAAGCGCGGCAAGCACCTGACCGCTGCGACCAAGTCCAATGGCATTTCAATTTCCATGCCGTGGTGGGATGAGCGCGTGGCCGATATCGCCACGCAATACCCCGACGTGCGTTGGGACAAATACCACATCGATATTCTGTGCGCGCACTTCGTGCAGCATCCGGATTGGTTCGATGTGGTGGTGGCCTCGAATCTGTTCGGCGACATTCTTTCCGATCTCGGGCCGGCCTGCACCGGCACCATCGGTATCGCCCCGTCGGCCAATCTCAACCCCGAGCGCAAGTTTCCTTCGCTGTTCGAGCCGGTGCACGGATCGGCGCCCGACATCTACGGCAAGGGCATCGCCAATCCGATCGGGCAGATCTGGAGCGGCGCGCTGATGCTGGATTTCCTGGGCTATCCGCAGGCCTCGCAGGCCATCGTCTCGGCCATCGAGACGGTGCTGGCCGAGGGGCCCCGCACGCCCGACATGAAGGGCAAGGCGAGCACCGCGGACGTCGGCCGCGCCATTGCCGAGATCGTGGCCAAGGCCTGAATGACAAGGCCCGCCATTGGCGGGCCTTGTGTGCGGTGACGCGGCGTCTCAGTGGGCGCCGGCTGCCGCCTCGGCTGCGCCGTCGTCCTTGCCCTTGCCGCGCGAAGACTTGGGCCGGGCGAACCACACCGTGCCGATGAGGAGCACGAAGATGATGGCCGAGGCGTAGAAGATATCCACCGCCGCCATGGTGTAGGCCTGGTTGTTGACCATGCCGTCGACCACGCTGAGTGATTGCTGGTGGTCCAGCCCCATGGTGCTTTGCAGCGTTCCCATGATCTGATCGAAAGCCTGCTGCCCCGGTTTGGCCGACTCGGTCATCTGGGCGTGATGCAGGGTGGCGCGATTGTCCCACAGCGTCGTGGCGATCGACGTGCCGAAGGCGCCCGCCGTCAGCCGCGCGAAGTTGGACAGGCCCGATGCGGCAGGGATGCGGCTGGGATCCAGCCCCGACAGCGTGATCGAGGTCAGCGGCACGAAGAACATGGCCATGGCGGCGCCCTGGATGATGGTCGGAATCATCAGTGTGCGCATGTCCGTCTGCGTATTGAAGCCCGCGCGCATGAAGCACACCAGCGCGAAGATCATGAAAGCCACGGTCACGATCTGGCGCGGATCGCGGGTAGCCAGCATCTTGCCGACGATGGGCGTGAGCAGAATCGCCAGCAATCCGACCGGCGCGGTCACCATGCCGGCGTAGGTGGCCGTGTAACCCATATTGCTTTGCAGCCAGAGCGGCAGCAGCACCACGTTGCCGAAGAACACCCCGTAAGCCGTCGCCAGCGCCAGCGCGCCCACCGTGAAATTGCGCTCCTTGAACAGCCGCAAGTCCACCACGGGATGGGCGTCGGTGAGCTCCCAGATCAGGAAGAAAACGAAGGCGGCGAAGGCGACCGCGGCCAGGGCGATGATGGTGGGGCTGGCGAACCAATCCAGCTCCTTGCCCTTGTCCAGCATGATCTGCAGGCTGCCCACCCAGATGACCAGCAGAAACAGGCCGACCTTGTCGATGGGCAGCTTGCGGGTGAGCGATTCACGGTCGCGGAAGATGCGCCAGCTGATCCAGGCGGCCAACAGGCCCACGGGCACGTTGATATAGAAAATCCACGGCCAGGTGTAGTTATCCGATATCCAGCCGCCCAGTAGCGGCCCGGCCACCGGCGCGACCAGGGTCGTCATCGACCACACCGCCAGTGCCATGCCCGCCTTTTCGCGCGGGAACGCGCCCAGCATCAAGGCCTGCGACAGCGGAATCATGGGGCCGGCGACCAGGCCTTGCAGCACCCGGAAAGCGATCAGCGCCTCCAGCGTGGGCGAGAAGCCGCACAGCCAGGAGGCCAGCACGAAGAGCAGGGTGGACGTCACGAACAGCCGCACTTGCCCGAACCGCTGCGTCAGCCACCCCGTCAAGGGCACGGTGATGGCGTTGGCCACGGCAAACGAGGTGATGACCCAGGTGCCCTGGCTGCTGCTCACCCCGAGGTCGCCCGAGATGGTGGGAATCGACACGTTGGCGATGGAGGTGTCCAGCACGTTCATGAACACCGCCGTCGACAGCGCGACAGAGCCGATGATGCGGGTGGCACCTTCCAGCGGCGGGTAGGGCCCGCCGGAGGGCGCCTTGCGGGCTTGCTCGCTCATGATTGCAGATTGTCTTTGATGATCTTGGCGATGAGGGCGTCGGCTTCGCCATGCGCGGCGTCGAAGGCGCGGGTGGACCAGGCCGGCTCGGAGCGCGCCGCCGTCAGGGCCGGGCCGTCATCCTTGCCGACATCGACCTCCACGTCCATGGACAGGCCGACGCGCAGCGGGTGTTTCTTGAGGTCTTCCGGGTCGAGCGCGATACGCACGGGAACGCGCTGCACGACCTTGATCCAGTTGCCGGTGGCGTTTTGCGCCGGCAGCAAGGCAAAGGCGCTGCCGGTGCCGGCGTCCATGCCGATGACCTTGCCATGGTATTTCACCGAGCTGCCGTACAGATCGGCGGTCATGGTCACGGGCTGGCCGATGCGCATATGGCGCAACTGGCCTTCCTTGAAATTGGCTTCGACCCAGACCTGGTCCAGCGGCACGACGTTCATCAGGACCGAGCCGGGCGCCACGCGCTGGCCGACCTGAACGCTGCGGCGGGCGATCATGCCGTCGACGGGCGCCGGCAGCACCGTGCGCGAGCTGGCCAGCCAGGCATTACGCAGGTTGGCCGCCGCCTGGCGCACGTCGGGATGGTTCTCGACGGACGTGCCCTGGGTCAAGGCCTGGTTGGTGACCTGCTTGGCCTGGGCCGAGGCCAGTGCCGCGCGGGCCTGCGCCAGCCCGGCCTGGGCCGTTTTCAGCGTGGTTTCGGCGTGCAGGATTTCTTCGCCGCTCACGCCGCCGGAAGCCGCCAGCGCCTGGCGGCGCTTGAGGTCGCTCTGCGCGCGGTTCAGGTCAGCCTGGGCGCGGCCGATATCGGCTTGCCGCACGTCAACGTCGGCGGCCAGGCTGTCGTTCTGCACGTAGAGTGTGCGCACCTGGCGCACGGTCTGGGCCAGCTTGGCCTCGGCCTGTTGCAGGGCGACATCGGTGTCGGCCGAGTCCAGGCGGACCAGCGGTTGGCCCGCCTTGACCATATCCGTGTCGTCGGTTTCGATGGCCACGACGGTGCCGGGCACCTGCGGCGTGATCTGCACGAGGTTGCCATGCACGTAGGCGTCGTCCGTGCTTTCGAAGTGCGAGCCAAACAGCGCCCACCAGGCGCCGTAGACCAAGGCCAGGACGATGAAGGCGCCGGTTGCGATCAACAGCAGGCGCTTGCGTGCGGGATGGGTAGAGGGGGAGGTCATGGCAAGCGGTCAGTGAGTATGGGAAGGTGAGGAGCCAGCAGCGGGCGCGTAGCCGCCGCCCAGGGCATAAGCCAGATCGGCATCGAGCTGATAGGCGCGGTACTGCAGATCCGTCAACAGCCGGGCCTGCGCCAGCACGCCGTCTTGCGCAAGCAGCACCGAAAGGTAGTTGCCCAGGCCGCTGCGGTAGCGCCGGACGGCCAGATCGTAGGCGCCTTCGATGGCCTGATGGGCCTGCCGGCGTTCGGTCTTTTCCCGGTCGATCAGGCGCAAGGCATCCAGCGCATCGCCGACTTGCTGCACGGCCGTCAGCACGGTCTGGTTGTAATCGGACACGGCCAGATCGGCATCGGCACGGCTGCCCGCCAGGTTGGCGTTGAGTTCACCGCCATGAAAGATGGGCAGGGTGATCGCAGGGCCGACGCCGGCGGTACGGCTGAAGCGGTCGAACAGCAAATTGGTGCCCAGCGCCTGAAAGCCTGCGAACGCCGCGATATTGACGTTGGGGTAGAACTCGGCCTTGGCGCTGTCGATACGGTGGCGTGCGGCCTCGGCGCGCCAGCGCGCGGCCACGACATCGGGCCGGTGGCCCAGCAGTTCCAGCGGCAGGGCCTGCGGCAGGACGCCATCGGCCGCGCGCAAGGCGACGGCAGTGACGGATTGCATCTGCGCCGGGCTGCTCGCGGTCAGGGCCGCGAGCTGGTTGCGCAGTTGGGCGATCGTGGTTTCGACCTGGGTCAGATCGACGCGGGCGGCCGCGGCGGCCGACTCGGCCTGCTTGACCTCGACTTCGGTGTCCAATCCGGCTTGCCGGCGGCCCTGGGTCAGTTTCCAGACATCGTCGCGTTGTGCGATCACGCGCTTGATGACATCGCGTTGCGCGAAGGCATTCTGCAGATTGAGATAGCTGCGCACCACCGACCGGGCCAGCATATTGTGTGCGGCCTGGGCGTCGGCCTCGGCGGCATCGCGCTGCGACACGGCGGCCTGCAGACGCGAGCGGTTCTTGCCCCAGAAATCCAGCTCATAGCTGAAGTCCAGCGCGAAGCGGTTGTCAGAGGCCACCGAGCCGCCCAGCGGGGAGGGGTAGAGATAGTTACCGGAAAGATGCTCGCGGGTCAGGTTGTAGTTGGCGTCCACGCGCGGCATGAGCGGCGCGCGCGCGCCGGCCATGGCCGCGTTGGCCTGCGCCAGACGCGCCTGCGCCGCTGTCAGCGTCGGGTTGTTCTGCAAGGCGGCATCGACCAGGCGATCCAGCTGCGGGTCGCCATAGCGTTGCCACCATTGCGTGGTGGGCCAGAGGGTCTGCGTATCGGCCAGCCCCAGTTGGGCCGGCTCCAGCTCGGCGACCGGTTTGGGGGCCGGGTCCATCAGTGCGCAGCCTGCCAAGGCCAGCACCAATGCGGTGGAAAGGAGACGTTTCATCCTGACAGTTTGCTTAAAATGATTGATTGAGCTGTTATTGACTAGGCAGTAATTAGATCGTATCGAAGCGGGTTTTGCGCTAACAACCCGATCGCGAATGAGGTTAACGGCGCCCGCGCGCTCAGGGGCCGCCCTGCGGCGACCCATTGGCCAGCATGCGGTTCAGCAGATGGCGCAGCTGCAGGACTTCCTCGGTGCTGAAGCCCCGCAAATGGGTGTTGAGCGCCTTGGCGATATAAGTGGGAATCTCACGCGCCTTGGCCAGGCCGGTATCGGTCAGCTCGAGCTTGACCACGCGGCGGTCCTCGCTGCTGCGCACGCGCCGCAGCAGGCCTTTGAGCTCCAGCCTGTCGAGGGTGCGGGTCATGGCGCCGGTATCCACGCCGATGATGCGCGCCAGTTCGGCAGACGTGTCGGCCCGGCCGCGCTCGATCAGCGCCAGCGGCCGCCACTGCATGGCGGTCAGATCCAGCGGCGCCATCTCCTGATCGAGCATGCGATTCAGGGATTGATACACCAGCTTGATCAGAAAACCGCAGTTGTCCTCGCTGGTGGCGACTTTGTCGGCGCGGTAGTGGACATTGCTGGGGGCGGCGGGGTCAGGCTTGGGCGAACTCATGCGGCAGGATTTTACTGCCTAGGCAATTATTGTCAAGGCAACCTGCCCCGGCTAGGGCGTGGGTTTGCGCAAGCCAGACCACACAATGGCCGCCACGATGAGGGCCGCGCCGGCAAGCATGCGCGCGCTGGGCTCCTGGGCGAACAGGAACCAGGCAAAAGCAATGGCGTAGACGGGCTCCAGCGCGATGACCAGCCCCGCGCTGCGCGCGTTGAGCTTGGTGAGCGAGGACACGAAGAGGTAGTGCGACAGGCCGGTGCAGAACACGCCCAGCAGCGCGATCCAGAGCCAGTCTATCGCGGCCAGCGCCGGCAATTGATCCACGGCGAAGGGCAGGACGATGAGCGAGACGATGGCGTTTTGCCAGCAGGCCACTTGCATGGGATCCATCCCCGAGGCGGCGCGGCGATTGCTCAGGGCCAGCAGGGCGAAGGACAGGCCCGACAGCAGCCCCCAGGCCAGGCCGACTGTGCCCTGATCGGCCCAGTCGAAAGAAGGCGTGACCAGCACCAGGCCGGCGCTCACCAGGCCCAGTACCAGCCATTCCGCCGCGCGCACCTTCTCGCGAAACAGCACACCCTCGAACAGCGTGATGAAGGCCGGAAAACTGGCGAACCCCAGCGTGGCGATCGCGATGCCGCCCACTTTGACCGAAATGAAGAAAGTCACCCAGTGCACGGCCAGCAGGGCGCCGGAAATCACCAAGACGAACAACTGAGCCGGTGTCAGGACGCCAAGCAGGGAGCGGCGTTGCAGGCGCGCAAAAAAGGCCAGGGAGGCAACGGCGAAGAGGGCGCGGCCCAAGGTGATGACCGCCGCGCCGGCCTGGATGAGCTCACCGAAAACGCCGGTCAGGCCGAACAGAACGGCGGCTAAATGGATATATACGAGGGCACGCTGGCGGGTCATGGAGTATCGGCTGAGATTCGAAATCACCCAGGCGGCGGGCCTGGGCCGATGGCGGGCATCAAAATTCACGCCGTGTCTGCGCGTTTGGCGCCACGGCAATCTAAAATCATCGCATGAATCGCATTTCCGAGCATTTTGCTGCGTCCCGTCAGGCGCAGATCCTGGCGGGCTATTTTCTGGCCGGCCTGGGCGCCATCCTGTTTTCCGCCAAAGCGGTGGTGGTCAAGTTCACCTACCGTTACGGCATCGACGCCGTGACGCTGATCGCATTTCGCATGCTGTTTGCCATGCCGTTTTTCGCCGCGGTGGCCTGGTGGGAGTCGCGGCGCGCGGCCCGCGGGCAGATCGTGACCCTGACCGCCAAAGAGAGAATCCAGATCTGCATTTTGGGTCTGATCGGGTATTACCTCTCCAGCTTTCTGGATTTTCTCGGCTTGCGCTACGTCAGCGCCAGCCTGGAGCGCCTGATCCTGTTTCTGTCGCCGTCGCTGGTGGTCTTGCTGTCGGCCTGGTGGCTGAAACGGGCCATTACGCGGCGCCAGCGATGGGCCATGATCCTCTCCTATATCGGGGTGGTTCTGGTCTTTGCCCATGATTTGTCCGAGACCGGGGGCGGCTCCGATGTCATCAAAGGGTCTTTGTTCGTCTTCGCCTCGGCCCTGAGCTATGCTGTTTATCTGATCTGCTCCGGCGAGCTGGTCGAGCGCGTCGGAGCCACGCGGCTCGTGGCCTATGCCATGCTGGTGTCTTGCGTGGCCTGCGTGATTCAGTTCTTTGTCGTGCACCCGCCCTCGATGTTGCTGCAGCCCGCGGGGGTCTATGGTTATTCCTTTATCCACGCCACGCTGAATACGGTGTTGCCGGTTTTCATGATGATGTGGGCCGTCGCGCTGGTGGGGGCGCCCACGGCGTCGTTGCTGGGCATGCTCGGCCCGGTCTCGGTGCTGTTCCTGGCGGCGTGGTTGTTGGCCGAGCCCATCACCGTCTGGCAACTGGCCGGCACGGCGCTGGTGCTGGCAGGGGTTTTCGTTCTGACAGGCAGGCGCCCCGCCAAAGCGGGTTAGCGCGGCCTGCAGGTTGTTTTGCCTAATCGTCAATTCAGAAAGGAGGCCAGAATGGCCAGCAAGCTCGTCAAGGCAGTCCGTATTGAACAGCACGGCGGCCCCGAGGTCCTGAAAGTCGTGGAGGTGGAAGTCCTGCCTCCCGCCGCCAATGAAGTCACCATCCGCCAGCATGCCGCCGGCCTGAACTTCATCGATATCTACTACCGCACGGGCCTGTATCCGCATCCGCTGCCGCACGGCCTGGGTTTTGAAGGCGCGGGTGTGGTCGAGGCCGTCGGCGCCGAGGTCAAGCATTTGAAAGTGGGCGACCGCGTCGCTTACGGCCAGAGCCCGCTGGGCGCCTATGCGCAGGCGCGCAACGTGCCGGCCGCACAGGTCGTCAAGCTGCCCAAGGGGGTGAGCTTCGAAGACGCCGCGGCCCTGATGCTAAAGGGCCTGACCGTCCAATACCTGTTTCGCCAGACGTATCGTCTGCAAGGCGGCGAAACCATTTTGTTCCATGCCGCGGCCGGTGGCGTGGGCCTCATCGCCTGCCAATGGGCCAAGGCGCTGGGCGTGAAACTGATCGGCACCGTGTCCAGCCCCGAGAAGGCGGAACTGGCGCGTGCCCATGGCGCCTGGGAAACGATCGACTACTCGCGCGAAAACGTGGCCGAGCGCTTGCTCGAACTGACCGGCGGCAAGAAAGTGCCCGTGGTCTATGACGGCGTGGGCAAGGACACCTGGGAAACGTCGCTGGATTGCATCGAGCCGCGCGGTTTGATGGTCAGCTTCGGCAACGCGTCGGGTCCGGTCACGGGCGTGAATCTGGGCATCCTCAATCAGAAGGGCTGCCTCTACGTGACGCGCCCCTCGCTGGCGTTGCACGTCAACACGCCGGAGAAACTCAAGGCCGCCGCCGACGAGCTGTTTGGCCTGGTGCAGAAAAAGAAAATCAAGGTTCGCATCGATCAGCGCTACAGCCTCGAGCAGGCCGGCGACGCGCAGACCGCCCTGGCTGGCCGCAAGACCACCGGCGCCACGATCCTGACGCTGGATTGAGCGGCGAACGGCAAGGGCGATAAATAATGCCGGCCTAGGCCGGCATTATTTTTGATGCCGGCCCGTGCCGGGCCGGCGGACTTGCTGCCCGGCCATCGCCGGGCGAGGCGGGTCAGGACACCCGCATTTGCTGCAGGGCCGCGATGCGCGACGGAATGGGCGGGTGCGACGAGAACAGCGCCGAGATGGCGCGCCCGCCGGCAATGCCGGAGGCCTGGAAGGACTTGGGCAGCTCGCCGGCCGGCACGCCGCCCAGACGCGCCAGCGCGTGGATCATGGGTTCACGCGCGCCCAGCAGCTGGGCCGACCCGGCATCGGCGCGGTACTCGCGCTGGCGCGAGAACCAGGCCACGATGATGGTGGCCAGCACGCCGAAGACGATCTCACAGACGATCACGGTGACGTAGAAGCCCGGCCCGATGCCGCGCTCGGTGCGAAAGACCGTGCGGTCGACGAAATAACCCACCACACGCGCCAGGAAGACCACGAAGGTGTTCACCACGCCCTGAATCAGGGTGAGGGTGACCATGTCGCCATTGGCGATGTGGGCCACTTCGTGGCCGAGCACGGCGGCGACTTCCTCTTCGCTCATGCTTTCGAGCAGGCCGGTCGAAACGGCCACCAGCGCGTCGTTCTTGAAGGCGCCCGTGGCGAAGGCATTGGGCGCGCCCTCGTAGACGGCCACTTCAGGGCGGCCGATGCCGGCGCGGTCGGCCAGCTGATAAACGGTGTCGAGCAGCCAGGCTTCACGTTGATTGCGCGGCGCGTTCGGGTCGATGACCTGGGCGCCGGTGCTGTACTTGGCCATGGGCTTGCTGATCAGCAGCGAGATGATGGAGCCGGTAAAACCCACCACCACGGAGAACACCAGCAGGGAGTTGACGTTCAGGCCCTCTGCGGTGATGTAGCGATCCAGACCCAGGATGCGCAAAGTGGCGGACAGCACCAGCATCACGGCCAGGTTGGTGATCAGGAACAGGAATACGCGTTTCATTCTGTGGAGTTTCCTCTGCGAGCGGAAAACGATTTTCAGACCCCTTTTTGACCAGCCCCGTGCTGGTCGGTTCCCCGGGGGCTCCCCGCGGCCGGTCAGGCGCGCAGGGGATGGGGAGTATAGTATCGCTTTCCCCTATATCTCCTCTCGCCCTTTCTTTATTTCAGGTACCCATGCAGGCACTCTGGATGTTGTTGGCATCTGCCATGTTCGCCATCATGGGGTCGTTCGTGAAGCTGTCGGCTGAGCACGGCGCCTCGTTGGCCCAGGTTGTCCTGTTTCGCGGGCTGCCGTCGATCATTCTGCTGCTGATATGGGCGCGCGCCGCGCGCCAGTCCATCGTCCCCACGTCATGGCGCCTGCATATCTGGCGCAACCTGTCGGGCGTGACTTCGATGTGGCTGGGGTTTTATGCACTCTCGCACCTGCCGCTGGCCACGGCCACCAGCCTGAACTACACCGCGCCGCTGTTCATCGCCTGCTGGATGCTGGGCTGGGGAGGCGCGCAGCGCGATCTGGTCCGCATCATCGCCGTGGCGCTGGGTTTTCTGGGTGTCATCGCGGTGCTGCGCCCCAGCATCAATGACGACCAATGGCTGGCCGCCATGCTGGGCCTGTCGGCCGGGGCGCTGTCGGCCATCGCCATGATGCAGATCCGTCAGTTGGGCCGGGTGGGCGAGCCGGAGTGGCGCACGGTGCTGTTTTTCTCGGTGGCGGTGTGCGTGAGCAGCTTCGTCGGCCTGGCCTGGCAGGGATGGGGCACCGCCGATATGATCGGCTATGGGGCGCTGGTCGGCGTGGGCACTGCCGGTCTGTTCGGCCAGTTGGCTATGACGCGCGCCTTCGGGCATGGCGCGGCGTTGCTGACCGCCGCGCTGCAGTACTCCACCATTATCTTTGCGGCGCTCATCGGCGTGGGCTTCTGGGGCGACATGCTCGATGGCCTGGCCTGGGCCGGCATGGCTCTCATCATCGCCGCGGGTCTGCTGTCGGTTTGGCGTACCATGCGAGATCCGGCGCAGCGCTGATGCGCTGCGGCCCGTTGTAGAGGGAGCTTCAATGACCAAGCCTTTGATTTCCGTTGCCGATCTGGCCGCTCGTCTGGGCCAGGCTGATCTGCAGGTTTTTGATCTGCGCCACGATCTGATGGACCATTCCGTCGGGCCGCGCGCCTACGAGCAGGCCCATATCCCGGGGGCGCGCTATCTCAATCATGAGACCGAACTCTCGGCCGCGCGCACGGGCAAGAACGGCCGCCATCCCCTGCCGCAGCGTGATCAAGTCGCCGGGCTGATGGCCGCGCATGGCATCAAGCCCGCGACGCTGGTCGTGGCCTATGACGCCAGCGGCGGCATGTATGCGGCCCACCTCTGGTGGATGCTGCGTTGGATCGGGCATGAGCGCGTCGCGGTGCTCGACGGCGGTTGGCAGGCCTGGGCGGCAGCGCAATTGCCGGTCGACAGCGGCCCGGTATCCGCTTTGGCGCCGCTGGCCGGCGTGCGGGCGGGCGAGCCGCTCGAGGGTACGGTAGACGCCGCGGCCGTGCTGGCCAATATTCCGACCCAGGCCTTTACCGTGATAGACGCCCGCGCGGCCAATCGTTATCGCGGCGAGGTCGAACCCATGGACCCCGTCGCCGGTCACATTCCTGGCGCGTTGAACCGCCCCAATGTCGAGAACCTGACGCCCGAGGGCCGCTTCAAGGATGCGGCGCAGTTGCGGGCCGAGTTCAAGCTGCTGCTCGACGGCCGCGAACCGCAGGCCATCGTGCATCAGTGCGGCTCCGGGATTACGGCTTGCCATAATTTGCTGTCGATGGAGATCGCCGGACTCAATGGCTCGCGTCTGTATCCGGGCTCCTGGAGCGAATGGTGCGCTGACGCCTCGCGCCCGGTCGCCAAAGGTTGATCGCGACGCGCCGAAAAGCGGCCCTGCGGGGCCGTTTTTTTGTGGCTGGCGCTAGGCGGCCAGCAGTTTGTGGCGCTCGGAGATGCTGGCCGCTACGGCCAGAAAGTGCGCCAGCGAGCCGGTGCTCATTGTGGGGGATTTGGCCTTGTCGTCCCAGCGGCGTAGCCGGATGGCGTCGGGCGCACCCGGCAGGCTGGCGAAATCCATGGCCTGCGCGGCGTCGAAGCTGCCGCCTTGCAGATTCAGGCTGCGCCGGGAATCCTCCGACAGCGTTGAGACGTAATCGGCCTCGACATAGCAGAGATAGCGTTTTGCCTCGACGTGCAGGCGTATGGGGTCGAGCACCCGGGCATCGAACAGGCCGCGCAGGAAGGGCAATACAAAATACTGATGCTTGTCATCCACGCCCCGCAACGTCGGGGTGTCGGGATGATCGGCGATGAGGTGGCCCAGGTCGTGCAGCAGGCAGGCCGTCACCAGGTGGGCCGAGGCGCCGGCCTGCTCGGCCAGCGTCGCCGTCTGCAGGGCATGCTTCAGATGGCTGACGGGCTCGCCGTCATAGCTGCGGTGGCCGCGCTCGAGAAAAATATGTTCAATGTCGTACAGGCTCAAGGGCATGGCCGTCTCCCGAGTGATCCGTGCGCCAGAAAGGAATTTCAGTAGACCAGAGCGTTTTGACGGTTTGATGACAGTGCCAAGACAGGCCGCGGGCGGCGAAAAAAAACCCGGCAGCAGCCGGGTTTTCAGGGGGGCGGCGGAGTTACTCGCCTTTTTCGTTCATGATGCGGCGGTACCACTCGTGGAAGTGCTGCATGCCGTCTTCCATGGGCGACTGGTAGGGGCCGGCTTCGTTGACCCCGCGCAACATCAGCGCGCGGCGGCCGGCGTCCATGCGCTCGGCGATTTCATCGTCCTCGACCGCCGTTTCCATATAGGCGGCGCGTTGCGCTTCGACGAACTCGCGCTCGAAGGCGACGATTTCTTCGGGATAGTAGAACTCCACCACGTTGAGGGTTTCCTGCGGGCTCTTGGGATAGAGCGTGGACAGGACCACGACATGCGGATAAAGCTCGATCATGTGCGTGGGGAAGTAGGTGGCCCACACGGCGCCGAAATCGGGAGCCTGTCCGGCGCGGAAGTCCAGCAGGCGGTCATGCCACTGGCGGTAGACATCCGAGCCCGGTTGCGCCAGCGCCTGATGCACGCCCACCTTCTGCAGGCTGTACCAGTCGTTGAACTCCCAGCTCAGGTCGTCGCAGGTCACAAAGCGACCCAGCCCGGGATGGAAGGGCCCGACGTGGTAGTCCTCCAGATAGACCTCGATGAAGGTCTTCCAGTTGTAGTTGCACTGATGCACCTCGACGTGGTCGAGCACATAGTCGCCAAAGTCGAACTCGGGACGGGCGAAAAGAGGAGCCATGTCCGCGGCGGGATCGCGCGGGCCCTCAAAGAGCAGGCCGTGGCAATCGCGCAGGCGAAAGCGCTGCAGATTCATGCAGGGCGTGGCGTCGAACTGGGGCGCGCCGAGCAGCTCACCCTGGTTGTTGTAGGTCCAGCGATGCAGCGGGCAGACGATATTGCCCCCCGTGCTCTGCAAAGAGCCGCTGGTGTTGACGTTGCCGCTGACATTGCCCGCCTCGCCGCCCAGCATGAGGGCCTGGCGATGGCGGCAGACATTCGAGATGAGTTCTACGCCGTTCTGGTTGCGAACCAGAACGCGGCCTCCGTTCTCCTGAACCAACGTCCGCCAATCTCCGATCTCGGGCACGAGTTTTTCGTGGCCGACATACAAGGAGGATTGCTTGAAAATGTGTTCTTGCTCGCGCGCAAAGCGGGCTTCGTCGAAATAGGCGCTTACCGGAAGCTGGGTGCGAGCTGGCACCACATGTGCCATCCGACCTATGTCGGTCATGATTCCCTCCGCTCGGATGAAAAAGCCAGGACGGGGGAAGGCATTCCTTGTTTAGCCCTCAGTCCGCTGGCGCGAAGAAAAATCGGACTGGCCGATCCAAACCAAGAATTGTACCCCATCCCCTTCGTTGCGGGGGCTCAAACAAGCGGGCGTGTCAGCCGGTGTTGCCGCATGACCCAGACCACGGCCGCGGACAGGCTGAAGACCAGTAGCGCCAGCAGGGGCAGGCGCCAGATCGCTGCGCCATCGTGGGCCACCAGGCCGGCGCGCTGCGTCAGGTCCAGCAGCACGGGATGGACCAGATAGACCCCGAAAGTCAGGGGTGCCAGCGCGGGCAGACGGGGCAGGGAGGGCGTGTCCACGAACCACTGAAAGGCCGCCAGCGACATGAGCGGCACGGTCAGGCTGAAGTAGTCGTAGAAATAGAGATTCAAGCCCTGGGTGTCGGACAGCCAGAGCACGCCGCCGGCGGTCAGGCCTATCCCGGCCAACAGCAGCCATCCCGGACGCGGAATGCGCCACTGGCCTTCGAAGATCATCCGCCCGGCGATGAAATAGCCGAGATAAGGCAGAAACCAGGTCAGGAAAAAGCCGGGTGCCGCGCCCAGTGCCTGGCGGTAAAGGCTGTCGAGCACGGCCACCCCCAATATGCCGACGACCCAGAGTTTGCGGCCCGCCACGCTGCTGCGAGCATAAAGCAAACGCACGACGGGGGCGAACAGGTACAGGCCCACGATCATGTACAGATACCAGAGATGGTAGTAGGGCCGGCCCTCGGCCACTTTGCGCGGCCAGAAAGAGAAGTCGAACTGGCCCGCGTCCCAGCGGCCCAGTGTGGTGGTCCACAGCAGATAAAACACCGTCCAGAACACCAGCGGGATCTGGATGCGCGCCAGGCGGCGCTGGTAGAAGGCGCGTGGCGACAGGCTGCGCTGCGGGTCGAGCAGCAGCGCGCCGCTGATCATGACGAAGACGGGTACGCACCAGCGCACCGCGGAATCATAGACATTGGCGGCCAGCCATCCGCCGCTGGCGTAGATGGCGGGATCGGACACGGTCTGGGCGGCGCTGTGCAGCATGACCACGGCAAGCGCGGCCAGCCAGCGCGCCGCGTCCAGTCTTTCATATCGCTCGGTAGACATGGCGCTCCGCTGGGTCGGGGGGCTTTGACACCCTTTTCCCGACCTTATCAGCGCGCCCGCACCGCTCTGTATCCAGCGGTTAGCCGGTGTGTGCTGGCGTGAGCCGCGCCCGCGGGGGCGCGGGGCCGTCCCGGAAGAGTTTGTTGCAAACGCGCCCGCTCATTGCAGCACGACGTTGGCCTGTTCGACGAGTTGCTTGACCAGCGGCTGCTCGTCGCGGATCTGGGCCTGCAGGTCGTCGGCGCGTCCGGAGCGGGGGTCGATGCCCATGTCCAGCATCTTGGCGCGCACGGTCTCGTCCTTGAGGGTGGTCTGCAAGGCCTGTTGCAGGCGCGCCAGGACCTCGGGCGGGGTGCCCTTGGGGGCGACGAAACTGAACCAGGCGCTCATGTCGAACTTGGGATAGCCCTGTTCGGCCAGCGTGGCCAGTTCGGGTTCGGAGGGCAGGCGGGTCTTGCTGGTGATGCCGAACACATTGATTTTGCCGGCCTTGGCCTGCGGCATCCCGGTCGCCACCATGTCGAAGAAGATGTCCACGTCGCCGCTGATCAACGCCGGCAACGCCTGGGTGGCGCCCTTGAAGGGGACGTGCAGAATGTCCACGCCAGCCTGTTCCTTGAACAATTCGCCCGCCAGATGGGACGAGGTGCCCGGGCCGAAGCTGGCGAAGGTCAGCTTGCCGGGATGCTGCTTGGCGTAGGCGACCAGTTCCTGCGTGTTCTTAAAAGGTTGTTTGGGGCTGGACAACAGGACCAGCGGGCCGATCCCGACCAGACCGATGGGAGCAAAACCGTCGGGGTCGTAAGGCAGGTCTTTATACAGAAAGCGGTTGGTGACCAGGGTGGAGTTGGTCGCCATCAGGATGGTGTAGCCGTCGGGCTGCTCGCGCGCGACATAGGCCGCGCCGATGGACGTGCCGGCGCCGGCCTTGTTTTCGACGATCAGGCTCTGTTTGAGGTCCTTGCCCATGCGTTCGGCGAGGATGCGGGTCAGGACATCGGTGGCGCCGCCGGCGGGAAAAGGCGAAATGACTTTGATCGGCCGGGCCGGGTAGGTGTCGGCCAAGGCGGGGGCGCAAGCGCCGGTCGACAGCAGGGCGGCCAGGCAGAACTTCAATGTGCGACGAAACATGATTTTCCCTTGATAATTCCGCTATACGGAATTAAATTTTGTAATTCGAAATTCAAATATAAAAATCAACGGCGCGAAATGCAAACACTTTCGGCATCTTCTGGGCCGGCGCGACGCAAGCGCCAGGCGGGCGGAGCGGGTGCGGACTCGCCCGATTTCATTACCGCGCTGGCGCGAGGGCTGGACGTACTGCGCTGCTTCCGGCTCGGGCCCCAGGCGCTGGGCAACCAGGAACTGGCGCGGCTGACGGGGCTGCCCAAGCCCACCATCAGCCGCATCACGTTCACGCTCACCGAGTTGGCCTATCTGCGCTACCACCCCGATACGGGTAAATATTCGCCCGGGCATGCGGCGCTGTCCCTGGGCTTTGGCCTGCTGGCCGGACTGGCCGTGCGGGATCTGGCCAAGGCCGATATGACCACGCTTGCCAGCCAGACCGGCGCGGCGGTGGCCCTGGGCACCTTCGATGGCGACGCGATGGTGTATGTCGAGGCGATCCATGGATCGTCGGCGCTCTATCTGCGCCTGCCGGTCGGCTACCGCGCCAGTCTGGATACGGCCATGGGGCGGGCCTATCTGGCCGCGCTGGACGACGCGACGCGCCAGGCGCTCATGGCGCAGGCCGGCCTATCGCCGCAACTCATGGAAGAAGCGCTGCGCGACAGCGAGGCGGGCGGGTGCTGTTTTGCCATCGGGCAATGGCAGTCGGGCATCAACGCGGCAGCCATTGCCTTTCGGGCGCTGACCGGGGAGGGCGTGTTCGTGCTCAGTTGCGGCGGCCCGGCCGACTTGCTCCCGGAAACGGTGCTGCGCGAACGCGTGGCTCCGGCGTTGCAGGCGATTGCGCAGCGCCTTGGCGGCGGCTGACGCGGGCCCTTACGCTATCTCGTACAATTCAGGATTGCCCGATCAATCCTTCCCGAGCCCGGAGACCCGCTTGGCCTCAACCCCGCTGCCGCAAGATTTCGAAACCGCTCTGGCTGAGCTGGAGGCGCTGGTGCAGGCCATGGAAAACGGTTCCCTGCCGCTGGAGCAGTCGCTGGCCGCCTATCGGCGCGGCGTGGAACTCACCCGCGTCTGTCAGGACCGTCTCTCGCAGGCCGAGCAGCAGGTCAAAGTGCTCGAAGGTGAATTGTTGCGCCCCTTGCAGCCGGGCGCCCTGGAAGACGAATAGAGCCTCCGATGAAGCAACCCCATCTCGCCTGCGCCGATTGGCTGCGCGACCGCGCCGACCATATCGAACAGGTTCTCGAAGAACTGATCCCCGCGGCGGACGTCGCGCCCGCGCGCCTGCATGCCGCCATGCGCTATGCCGTGCTGGGCGGCGGCAAGCGTGTGCGCGCTGCGCTGGTCTACGCGGCCGGGCAGGCTTGTCCGGTCAGCGGCAGCATGCTGGCCATCGAGGCCTCCATGGACCGCGCGGCGGCCGCCGTCGAACTGATCCACGCCTATTCGCTCGTGCACGACGATCTGCCCTGCATGGATGACGATACGCTGCGTCGCGGGCGTCCCACCACGCATGTGCAGTTCGACGAAGCCACGGCCATGCTGGCGGGCGACGCCCTGCAGCCGCTGGCGTTCGAGTTGTTGGCCGGCATGCCCATCGCGCCGGCGCTGGTGGTGCAGGCTACGCAGGTGCTCGGCCGCGCTGCCGGCAGTCTGGGCATGGCCGGCGGCCAGGCCATCGATCTGCACAGCGTGGGCAAAACGCTCAGCCGCGATGAACTGCAGACCATGCACAGCATGAAGACCGGTGCGCTGCTGGCGGCCAGCGTGACGCTGGGCGGCATCGTGGCAGGCGCCAGTTCCGCTGCGCGCCAGGCGCTGGACAGCTATGCGCAGGCCATGGGGCTGGCGTTTCAGGTGGTCGACGACATCCTCGATGTGACCGCTGATAGTGCCAGCCTGGGCAAGACCGCCGGCAAGGACGCCGTCGAGAACAAACCCACTTATGTTTCGCTGCTGGGCCTGGAGCAGGCGCGCGAACTGGCCGAAGCGCTGCGCCAGTCGGCCCATCTTGCCCTTAGCCCGCTGGGCGATTCGGGCGCCCGGTTGGCCCAGCTCGCAGACTTCATCGTGCTGCGTGACCGTTGAACACCGCGGCGCCGGTCGGCGCGGATAACTACTTAAGTTTCACATGACGACGACAGAACACCTGGACCGCATTCATACGCCGGCCGACCTGCGCAAGCGGGACAGGCGCGAGCTCAAGCCCATCGCCGATGAGTTGCGGGCGTTCGTGCTGGAATCGGTTTCCAAGACGGGCGGGCACCTGTCGTCCAATCTGGGCACGGTCGAGCTCACGCTGGCGCTGCACTATGTTTTCGACACGCCCCATGACCGCATCGTCTGGGATGTGGGCCACCAATCCTATCCGCACAAAATCCTGACCGGCCGCCGCGACGGCATGGCGCAATTGCGCCAGCAGGGCGGGATCTCCGGCTTTCCCAAACGCAGCGAATCCGAATACGACGCCTTCGGCACCGCGCACTCCTCGACCTCGATTTCCGCGGCGCTGGGCATGGCGGTTGCTTCGCGCAATGCCGGCGTGGCGCGTCAGCACATCGCCATCATCGGCGACGGCGCGATGTCGGCCGGCATGGCTTTCGAAGCCATGAATAACGCGGGCGTGACCCCCAACATCAATCTGTTGGTGATCCTGAACGACAACGATATGTCGATCTCGCCGCCGGTCGGCGCCCTGAACCGGTATCTGGCGCGGTTGATGTCGGGCCGGTTCTACGCCACGGCCAAGAACGTGGGCCGTGCCGTGCTGCAGCATGTGCCGCCCGTGCTCGAGCTGGCCCGGCGGCTGGAAGAGCATGCCAAAGGCATGATCACGCCGGCCACGCTGTTCGAAGAGTTCGGCTTCAATTATGTCGGCCCCATCGACGGGCATGACCTGGACGCCTTGATTCCGACCTTGCAGAACCTCAAGTCCCTGCAAGGCCTGCAATTTCTGCACGTGGTCACGCGCAAGGGGCAGGGCTACAAACTGGCCGAGGCCGACCCCGTGCTCTATCACGGCCCGGGCAAGTTCGATCCGGCCGTCGGCATCCAGAAAGCCAAGACGCCTGCCAAACAAACCTTCACCCAGGTGTTTGGCCAGTGGCTGTGCGATCAGGCGCAAGCCGATGTCCGCCTGGTCGGTATCACGCCGGCCATGCGCGAAGGCAGCGGCCTGGTCGAGTTCGAAAAACGCTTCCCCATGCGGTATTTCGATGTCGGCATCGCCGAGCAGCACGCGGTGACCTTCGCCGCGGGCCTGGCCTGCGAAGGGCAGAAACCCGTGGTGGCGATTTACTCGACCTTTCTGCAGCGTGGCTATGACCAGCTCATCCACGATGTGGCCTTGCAGAACCTGGACGTCACATTCGCCCTCGATCGCGCCGGCCTGGTGGGCGCCGACGGCGCCACGCACGCGGGCAATTACGACATCGCCTTTTTGCGTTGCGTGCCCAACATGGTGATCGCCACGCCCTCCGACGAAAACGAGACGCGGTTGCTGCTGTCGACCTGTTACGCTCATCCGGGGCCGGCCTCGGTGCGCTATCCGCGGGGCGCGGGCTGCGGGGCCGAGGTCACCCCAGGGCTGGAAATCGTCGCCCTGGGCAAGGGCGTGGTGCGCCGCCGCGGCCGCAAGATCGCCATTCTCGGATTCGGCACGCTCGTGCAGGCCGCGCTGGCCGCGGCCGATTCGCTGGACGCCACCGTGGCGGACATGCGTTTCGTCAAGCCGCTGGATCGCGAGCTGCTGCGCGAGCTGGCCGCCAGCCATGATGCGCTGGTCACGCTCGAAGACGCGGCCATCATGGGCGGCGCCGGCAGTGCCGTGACCGAAGCCTTGAATGAGATGGGGCTGGTGCTGCCGGTTCTGCAGCTGGGCCTGCCCGATGCGTTCATCGATCACGGCGACCAGTTGGCATTGCTCTCCGGGCTGGGCCTGGATGCGGGCGGCATCGAGCGATCGGTGCGCACGCGCTTTGGCGCGCTCATCAACGGTCAGTGACCGGCGCCGGCTGCTTCGCGCCGGGCGGAACAATCCGTTCTGCCCGGCTTACATACGACAAAAGGGTTTTCCCGGCCCAGGGCCGTAGTTTGGGCGATAATGCTCCTCCGGTTCTTAATTCCAGGGATGGCTGTATCCCATGCCCTGATAGGTAAGCGACATGAATTCCCCCATCGATCCCGCCATCGTGATGCCCGACGTCCAGAGTTCGGCTGACACGCGCCATATACCGATTCAACGCGTGGGTATCCGCGGCGTGCGTCATCCCATGTTGGTCGTGGCCGGCGATGGCGCCGCCCAGGCCACCGTGGCCAACTGGACGCTGACGGTTGCGCTGCCCGCCGAAGAAAAAGGGACGCACATGTCCCGCTTCATAGCGCTGCTCGAGCAGTATCGCGCCACGCCCATGACGCCGGCGCTGTTCTCGCAGATGGCGCGCGATATGCTGCCGCTGCTGCACGCCGAGCGCGGCGACCTGACCGCATCCTTTCCGTATTTCATCGATAAGTCGGCGCCCGTGTCCGGCGTGCGCAGCCTGCTCGACTACGAAGCCACCTGGACGGCGCGTGCCGCCGGCGATCAGGTCGAGTTCGAACTGCGTGTGCTGGTGCCCGTCACCAGCCTGTGCCCGTGTTCGAAGGCCATCTCCGAGTACGGCGCGCACAATCAGCGCTCGCACGTGACGGTATCGGCCATCCTGGCGAGTGACGTGGCCATGGATGACATCATCCGCCTCGTCGAGGACGAGGGTTCCTGCGAGTTGTGGGGCCTGCTCAAGCGGCCTGACGAAAAATACGTCACCGAGCGCGCCTACGACAATCCCAAGTTCGTCGAGGACCTGGTGCGTGACGTGGCCGCCCGCCTCAAGGCCCATCCTGCCGTGCAGCGCTTCTGTGTGGAAGCCGAGAATTTCGAGTCCATTCACAACCATTCGGCCTACGCCGTGGTGGAAGGCTAAGGCCTGGGGCAGGGATACCGGCGAAAACGGCCGCGCCTGGCGCGGCCGTTTTCCTGTCCGCGCTGCACGAACTGTCCCGGTATCTGCAGCCGCCTGGTCGGCGGGGTACTTGCATATATACGCCCCTTGGGCGATAATCGAGAGCTTTCTTGCTCGCTCCATTTCGATGGCGGGCTGACCCTTCTGCGGGTTTACATGTTTCCCGCGAAGACATCCACAAGGAGTAATACATGCGCCACTACGAGGTAGTGTTTATCGTTCACCCCGATCAAAGCGAGCAAGTGCCCGCCATGGTCGAGCGCTACCAAGCGCTTGTCACCGGCCAAAGCGGCTCGGTGCATCGCCTGGAAGACTGGGGTCGCCGCCAACTGGCTTACCCGATCCAGAAGCTGGTCAAGGCACACTATGTTTGCATGAACATCGAGTGCAACCAGGCCACCCTGGACGAGCTTGAGCATTCTTTCCGCTACAACGACGCCGTGCTGCGCCACCTGGTCATCAAGACCAAGAAGGCCCCCGCTGGCGCCTCGATCATGATGAAGTCGGTCGAGCGTGAAGAAGCCCGCAAGGCGTCGGCTGAAGCCGCCGCTGTCCAGGCCGAGTAAGAGTCGGTACAGCATCGCAGGGTCGGTGAGGCAGTAACCGGCAAGCGATACAAGCAGGCGACATCGCCCAGCACCATGAATCAACTGCAACTCAGCGTCCGTGTTCTCGAATGCGAGCCGCTGCGCCACACTCCGGCAGGAATGGCGGCCCTGGAAATGCTTCTGGGGCATGAGTCCGAAGTCATCGAGGCGGGGCATCCCCGCCGGGTTGAACTGACGATACACGCAGTGGCTCTGGGAGATCTGGCGCAGATGTTGGCAGGCATCGCACTCGGGACCGACATGCAGGTAGAGGGCTTTCTGGCCCCGGCCCGCAAGGATTCGGTCAAGCTGAAGCTGCATTTGCAGCGCGCCCGTA
This sequence comes from Bordetella genomosp. 12, assembly GCF_002261355.1. GTDB lineage: Bacteria > Pseudomonadota > Gammaproteobacteria > Burkholderiales > Burkholderiaceae_B > Bordetella. The sequence goes on from NZ_NEVU01000002.1 coordinate 539,740, forward strand.
AAACGGGCGGCAGCGCCGGTGGCGATCCCGTTCTGGCTTGAATCGCCTGACGCTGACCCGGTACAGATTACGGCGACAGGATCCATCCAAGGATCGGTCCCACACAAACTAAGAGGCACATATCATGGCTTTCTTCGGAAAACGCAAAGAAAAACGCAAGTTCACCCAGCAGAACCCGCTGTTCAAGCGCCGCAAGTTCTGCCGCTTCACCGCTGCCGGCGTTGAAGAGATCGATTACAAGGATCTCGACACCCTGCGCGATTTCGTGCAAGAAAACGGCAAGATCATTCCGGCTCGTTTGACCGGCACCCGGGCAATCTACCAGCGCCAGCTGGACTCCGCCATCAAGCGCGCGCGCTTCCTGGCTCTGTTGCCCTACACCGACAACCACAACTAATCCGGGGCAACGTCATGCAAGTTATCCTGCTCGAAAAAGTCGTCAACCTGGGCAACCTTGGTGAAGTCGTGCGTGTGCGTGATGGTTACGCCCGCAACTTCCTGATCCCCCAGAAGAAGGCCCGCCGCGCCACCGACGCCGCTCTGCAAGAGTTCGAAGCCCGTCGCGCCGAACTGGAAAAGGCCCAGGCCGAGAAGCTGGCCATCGCCCAAACGCTGGGCGAGCGCCTGAACAGCTATCAGCTGAAGATCGTCCAGAAGGCCGGTGTCGATGGCCGTCTGTTCGGCTCCGTCACCAACGCTGACATCGCCGCGGGTCTGCGCGATGCCGGTTTCGAAGGTGTCGAGAAGTCGCAGGTCCGCCTGCCCAACGGTCAGCTCAAGGCCGTCGGTGAGTACCCGGTCCAGGTCGCTCTGCACGCTGACGTGGTGGTCGATGTGACCATTCTCGTCGAAGGCGAGATGAACTGATCGGTTGACGCCGATGGGTAAGAAGAAAAGCCGGCCTGGTGCCGGCTTTTTTTCTTGATACGCTTAGAGATATCCTGCCGACGGCCCGCCGCCGTCAGCGCCGTAACCATGCAGAGGAACCGCGTGACCCAGACGCCGTTGCACCACCATGCGCCGCCGGGCCTGCAAGCCTGGCTGGATGGCCCGGAAGCGGCCGCAGTGAAATCGGTGAAAGAAGTCGTCATCGACGGCGAGCGCTGCGTCATCAAGCGCCGTGAAGCGGGCGTGGGCCGCAGCATCAGTTATGTGCTGCGCTATCTGCGCGCCTTATTGCTGGCCATCGGCTGCAAGCTGGCGCTGGGCGAGTTTCCGCGGCCCAGCATATTGCTGCGCAATGGGCTGGCTTATGAGGCCGAGCGTTTGCGGCATTTGCTGCAGGCTGGCTGCCGTGTGCCCGAGGTCTGGTGGCAGCAGCCGGGTCTGGTGGTGCTCGAGCATGTGGGCGATGACCTGCCTTTTTTTCTGCGCCGCGCCGACACGGCGCCGCGCCTGGAGCTGGTTCGCCTGCTGGCCGCCGATCTGGCGGCCTTTCACGCACGGGGTTTCTGGCATGGCGGCGCACAGGTGCGCAATGTCACCCTGCGCGACGATGGCCAGCTCTGGCGCATCGATTTCGAAGAGAACATCGGTGCGGCCGTCTCCTTGCCGCTGGCGCAAGCCTACGATCTGTTTCAGACGCTGAGCTCGGTCGTATCCTTGAGCAAAATACCGCGCGAACAAGTGCCGGTCATAGGTAAACTGATCCTAGACACCTATTTCGAGGCCAACCCGGATCCTGCCGTGCGTGCTGCGCTCAAGCGCCTGGCGCGCGTGGTCTGCGGCCTGGCCAGCATCCTCAAACCCCTGGCCGGCAAGCTGCCGTGGCGCGATGTGCGCACCTTTTTCCAGGTCAGCGACACCCTGAGGTCAGTATTGCAATGAACACTCCTGCCGACTCCCAACTTGAGTACCTGCGGGTGCCACCGCATTCCATCGAGGCCGAGCAATCGGTGCTGGGTGGCTTGCTGCTGGATAACGCGGCCTGGGATCGCATCGCCGACGTCCTGACCGAAGAAGATTTCTACCGGCATGATCATCGTCTCATCTGGCAGCACATCGCGCGCCTGATCGGTCTGGCGCGGCCGGCTGACGTCATCACTGTCAACGAATCGCTGGTGAGCGCGGGCAAGTCGGAAGAGGTCGGCGGGCTGGCCTATCTCAATGCGCTGGCGCACAACACGCCGTCGGCGGCCAACATCCGGCGCTACGCCGAGATCGTCGCCGAACGCGCCACGCTGCGCAAACTGGTCAGCATCGCGGATGAGATTTCCGCCGCGGCCATGAGCCCGCAAGGCAAGGAAGCGCGCCAACTGCTGGACGAGGCCGAATCCAAAGTCTTCAAGATCGCCCAGGAAGGCGCGCGGGGATCGGGCGGTTTCCAGGAGATCCAGCCGCTGCTGACCCAGGTCGTCGAGCGGATCGACGAGCTGTATCACCGTGACAGCGAATCGGACGTGACGGGCGTGCCCACGGGTTTCACGGATCTGGACAAAATGACGTCCGGCCTGCAGCCGGGTGATCTGGTCATCGTCGCCGGCCGGCCCTCCATGGGCAAAACCTCCTTCTCCATGAACATTGGCGAGCACGTGGCCATCGAGCAGGGCCTGCCCGTGGCCGTGTTCTCCATGGAAATGGGCGCGGTGCAACTGGCCATGCGTATGCTGGGGTCGGTGGGCATGCTGGATCAGCATCGCATGCGCACCGGCAAGCTCATCGCCGAAGACTGGCCGCGCGTCACGCATGCCGTGCAGCTCATGCAGGAAGCGCAGGTCTACATCGACGAGACGCCGGCGCTGTCGGCCATGGAAGTGCGCGCACGTGCGCGCCGTCTGGCGCGCCAGTGCGGCCAGCTCGGCCTGATCATCATCGACTACATCCAGCTCATGTCAGCCAGCTCGGCGGGCGAAAACCGCGCCACCGAGGTCTCGGAGATCAGCCGCTCGCTCAAAGGGCTGGCCAAGGAACTGAATTGCCCCTTGATCGCGCTGTCGCAGCTCAACCGCAGCCTGGAGCAACGCCCGAACAAGCGCCCCGTGATGAGCGATCTGCGCGAATCCGGCGCCATCGAACAGGATGCGGACGTGATCCTGTTCATTTATCGCGATGAGGTCTACAACCCCGATTCGCCCGATAAGGGCACGGCCGAGATCATCATCGGTAAGCAGCGTAACGGCCCCATCGGCACGGTGCGCCTGACCTTCCAGGGCATGAGCACACGTTTTCTCAATTTCACCTCCGCGCCGCAGTACTGAGCGCGGGCGAAAAAAATCCAGGTCCGACATTGCGTCGGCCTGGACTTTTTTATGGGCTCGTCAGGACTTATTCGGGGCGGCGCGCATAACGGGCCGCCAGCACGGCGCAGACCATGAGCTGAATCTGATGGAACAGCATCAAGGGCAGCACGATGGCGCCGACGGCCTGGCCGGCGAAAATCACCTGGGCCATGGGGATGCCGCTGGCCAGGCTCTTTTTCGAGCCGCAGAACAGCAGCGTGATGCGGTCTTCGAGATCGAACTTGAAGATCCTGCCCAACAACTGCGAGGCGCCCAGGGCGAATGCCAGGATGAGGGCGCAGGCGACCACCAGCCCGATCAGCGCGGGGACCGGCGTGTTATGCCAGAGGCCTTCGTTGACCGCTTCCGAGAATGCCGTGTAGACCACGAGCAGAATGGAACTCTGGTCGACCCACTTGAGCATGGCCTTGCGTCGATGCACCCAGGCGCCGATCCAGGGGCGCAGCACCTGACCCAGCACAAAGGGCAGCAGCAACTGCAGCATGATCTTGCCCACCGCGTCGAACGAGATGGGGGCGGCGGCCGCGCTGGCGACCACCGTGCCCACCAGCAGCGGGGTCAGGAAAATGCCGAACAGGCTGGAGGCCGACGCGCTGCACACCGCGGCGGGCACATTGCCGCGCGCCATCGACGTGAACGCGATGGCCGACTGCACGGTTGCCGGCAGGCAGCACAGAAAGAGAATGCCCAAATACAGTTCGGGGGTGACCAGCGGCTCGAGCACGGGCTTGAGAATCACGCCCAGCAGCGGAAAGATCAGGAACGTCACCGAGAAAATCGTCAGATGCAAACGCCAATGCGTGACGCCAGCCACGATGGCCTCGCGTGACAGACGCGCGCCGTGCAGAAAGAACAGCAGGGCGACGGCGATATTGGTGATCCACCCGAAAATCTCGATACCCTGGCCGTGAGCGGGTAAAAGACTTGCAATGATGACGGTCGTGATCAGCAGCAGGGTAAAGCGATCGGGCAGGAAGCGCATAGATGAGATAAAGGTGGGAACAGGACAGCGCGCCTATTGTAGTCGGACTGGATCCAATTTTCCCGCGGCGATTTTGTCAGTGCGTTGTCAGCCGCGCGTCATCGCCAGCGCCAGATCGAAGGCCACTCGCAGTGAGCTCGCGTCGGCCACGCCCTGGCCCGCGATATCGAAGGCCGTGCCGTGATCGACACTGGTGCGCACAAAGGGCAGGCCGACCGTCACATTCACGCCGTGGTCGATGCCCAAATACTTCACCGGAATCAGTCCCTGGTCGTGGTATTGCGCCACGACGATGTCGAACTCGCCGCGCCGCGCGCGCATGAAAATGGTGTCGCCCGGCCAGGGGCCGGAGGCGTCGATGCCGCTGGCGCGGGCCTGGGCAATCGCCGGCGCGATTTCATCGCTGTCCTCGCGCCCGAACTTGCCATCCTCGCCGGCATGGGGATTCAGGCCGGCCACGGCGATGCGGGGTTGCGCGATGCCCATCTGGCGACAGGCGCGCTCGGCCAGGCGGATGGCGCGCAACTCGGCCTCGCGCGTGATATGGGCCGGCACATCGGCCAGCGCCATGTGGATGGTCACCAGCAGCACGCGCAATTCATCATTGGCCAGCATCATGGCGTAGTGCTCGGTGCCGGAACGCTCGGCGAGAATCTCCGTGTGGCCGGGCTGATCGATGCCTGCCAGGTGCATGGAGTGCTTATTCAGCGGCGCGGTGACGATGGCGCGGATCTCCCCGGCCAGCGCCGCGTCGATAGCCCGGCACAGATAGTCATAGGCCCCTTGGCCCGCCGCCGCGCTGACTTTCCCCAAGGGCAGGTCGGCAGGCAGCTCGGCGCCGGCCTGCACCACTTCGATGACGCCAGCCTGGCCGCTGGCCTGCCGCGGCGAGGCCAGCGCGCGCACCTGTAGCGGCGACGCCAGTTGCCGCGCGGCACGGGCGAGTGCGCCGACGTCACCGAAAACGATGGCCGGCACCGCGAGCCCTTGGGCGAACGCTTTGACGATGATTTCCGGGCCGATGCCCGCGGCATCGCCCATGGTGAAACCGACAGGAAGAGTCATGAAGCACAGTAGCAAAGACAGCGAGCCCTCATGCTACACCCGGGCGGCAGGGCCGGGGCGCGCGGGCGAGGGAAAGAAAAAGGCCCTGCGCGTGCAGGGCCCGGGGTCAGCCACGCCAGGGTTTAGAGGACGTCGCCCGCATAGTCGGCCAGGCGCGAGCGTTCGCCACGCTGCAAGGTGACGTGGCCGGAGTGCGGCCAGCCCTTGAAACGGTCGACCACGAACGTCAGGCCCGAGCTGCCTTCGGTCAGGTAGGGCGTATCGATCTGGGCGACGTTGCCCAGACAGACGACCTTGGTGCCGGGGCCGGCGCGGGTCACCAGCGTCTTCATCTGCTTGGGCGTGAGGTTCTGCGCCTCGTCGATGATGAGGTATTTGTTCAGGAAGGTGCGGCCACGCATGAAGTTCAGCGACTTGACCTTGATGCGCGAGCGGATCAGGTCCATGGTCGCAGCCCGGCCCCAATCGCCGCCGCCTTCGCCGTCGCCCATGTTCAGCACGTCGAGGTTGTCCTCGAGCGCGCCCATCCACGGCAGCATCTTTTCTTCTTCGGTGCCCGGCAGAAAACCGATGTCTTCGCCCACCGGCACCGTGACGCGCGTCATGATGATTTCGGTGTAGCGCTTGGTCTCCAGCACCTGGGTAATGCCGGCGGCCAGGGCCAGCAGCGTCTTGCCCGTGCCGGCTTGCCCCAGCAGCGACACGAAGTCGCATTCGGGATTCATCAGCAGGTTCAGGGCGAAGTTCTGCTCACGGTTGCGCGCGGTGATGCCCCAGACATTGTTCTTGCCATGGGTGTAGTCGCGCAGCGTGGCCAGCACGGCCGTCTTGCCGCTGACTTCGCGCACCTGCGCGTAGAGCGGCATCTGGCCTTCGAAGTAGACGAACTGGTTGACGACGAACTGCGAGCACAGGGGGCCGCGGATGCGGTAGAAAGTCGTGCCGCCCTGCTGCCAGGATTCGACATCCTTGCCGTGACGGTTCCAGAAATCCTCGGGCAGCGGCATCACGCCCGAGTACATCAGATCGGAGTCCTCGAGGACGTGATCGTTGTAATAGTCCTCGGCGGCCAGGCCGAGCGCCCGCGCCTTCAGGCGCATGTTGATGTCCTTGGACACCAGCACGACTTCGCGCTGCGGGTATTTTTCGGCCAGGGCGCGCACCACACCCAGGATCTGGTTGTCGGCCTTGCCCATGGGCAGGTCCGAGGGCAGGGTGCTGTGGATGGCGGTGGTCTGCAACAGCAGCCGGCCGGTGGCTTCCTTGTTGCCGAGCTTGCTCAGGACGATGCCTTCGTCGAGCTGCGTCGTGTCCTGCACCAGGGAATCCAGCGAACGGCTGACCTGGCGCGCATTGCGCGCCACTTCAGACATACCTTTCTTCTGATGGTCCAGCTCTTCCAGCGTCATCATGGGCAGGAAGATGTCGTGCTCTTCGAAACGGAAGAGCGAGGACGGATCGTGCAGCAGGACGTTGGTGTCCAGCACGAAGAGCTTGCTGCCCGTCTCGGCCTTGCCGCTGCGCTTGGCTGCCGGTTTGGCGGCAGGCTTGGGTGCGCGCGCGGATTTGGCGGCCACGGGTTTGGGGGGCGGTGTCTGCGCCGGAGCCTTGGCTTGCGGCACCGCCGCGGCGGCGGGCTTGATCCCGTCGAGTTCTGGCTGCACCGGCGCGAGATTCTCGTCGTCGCCGGCGGCGCGCGCCTGGGCGGCCTCGCCGGTCGGGAAGGTGAGAATGGCTGCCGGTCGGGTCGGCATCTTCGGAAGCGGCATAAGGGCAATCTCCTGTGTAAGCCGGTACCTATTACGGTTGCCCGAAGGTCAACCGATGCTTTTTGCGGCCTGAAGCACTTCTTTGGCATGGCCCGGGACTTTCACGCCGCGCCATTCCTGCACCAGGACACCATAGGCATCGATGAGGAAGGTGCTGCGTTCAATCCCACGCACCTGTTTGCCATACATATTCTTCTGCTTGATGACACCGTACAGATTGCACACGGTTTCGTCGGCGTCGGAGATTAAGGGAAAAGGAAGCTCGTACTTGGTCTTGAAATTCTCGTGCGACTTGATGGAGTCGCGCGAAATCCCGATGACCACGGCGCTGGCGGCCAGAAAGTCGGCGTGCAGGTCGCGGAAATCCTGGCTTTCGGTGGTGCAGCCAGGGGTGCTGTCCTTGGGGTAGAAATAGAGGATTACCGCGCGGCCCTGGCATTGCTCGAGATTGATCGGGCCGATGGTGCTTTCCGCCGTGAACTGAGGGGCGGGCTTGCCGATGATGGCGGTCATGCGGGGGGGTCTCCGTCGGTCGGCAGCAGGGCGACGACCACGCGCCGGCCTTCTGCCATCAGAATGTTGTAGGTACGTGCGGCGGCCTGCGTGTCCATCACTTCGACGCCCACACCGGCCATCAATAGGGGACGCAACACCTCCGCCGGCAGCAGCCGCTGCTTCAGGCCGGTGCCGACAATCAGCACCTCCGGCGTATCCGCCGAACGCTGCAGCAAACCGGATTCCGGCTCATCGAGAAACGCCAGCGGATCGCGCTTGGCGGCGACCAGGCCGGCGGCTTGCTGCAGATGAGAGGAAGAGATGTGGGCCGGTGAACGCACGGGCCATTCGGTGACAGCGCCTTCGGGGCCGAAGGCGACCGCGTGGGAAAATCGAACCTGGTTGACCTCAATGTAGCCTTCGCCGTAGGCGGTGACGGTATTGAGGGCCGTCGCAGAATCAGTATGCAGCTTCAATAAACACTCCGGCTATACAGCAGCGATGATAGCGCATCGGACTTTACCCATGTTGCAGGGTATCCACTGAATCGCAGGGGACAGAGCGCCTGGCATTTGCCCGGCAGCCGTGCTTGCGATAGATTACAAGGTTTTGTTGCACCGCAAATCTGCAGCGCCTTTCTTCGTGGCGCATTGCAGCACCCCTCCGACCTGCCCCTCGCCAAATTAGGATCTGTCCCATCATGAGGAAGTTCTCGCGCATTGAGCGTTTGCCGCCCTACGTTTTCAATATCACCGGTGAGCTCAAGATGGCAGCACGTCGGCGGGGTGAGGACATCATCGACATGTCCATGGGCAACCCGGATGGCGCGACGCCGCAGCATATCGTGGACAAGCTGATCGAGGCCTCGGCCCGGCCCACCACGCATGGCTACTCCGTCTCCAAGGGCATTCCGCGGCTGCGCAAGGCCATCTGTGACTGGTATCAGCGCCGCTATGCGGTGGAGTTTGATCCGGATTCCGAGGCCATCGTCACCATCGGCTCGAAGGAAGGCCTGGCGCACCTGATGCTGGCCACGCTGGATCGCGGCGACACGGTGCTGGTGCCCAACCCGAGCTATCCCATCCATATTTACGGCGCGGTCATCGCTGGCGCGAATATCCGTTCGGTGCGCATGACGCCGGGCGTGGACTTTTTCGAAGAACTCGAGCGCGCCGTGCGCGAGTCCATTCCCAAGCCCAAGATGATGATTCTGGGCTTTCCCAGCAATCCGACCGCCCAGTGCGTCGACCTGTCGTTCTTCGAGCGCGTGGTGGCCCTGGCCAAGGAGCATGACATCCTGGTGGTGCATGACCTGGCCTATGCGGACATCTGCTTCGACGGCTATGTGGCGCCGTCCATCATGCAGGTGCCGGGCGCCCGGGATGTGGCCGTCGAGTTCTTCACCATGAGCAAGAGCTACAACATGGCGGGCTGGCGTATCGGCTACATGGTGGGCAATCGCGAATTGGTCAATGCGCTGGCGCGCATCAAGAGTTATCACGATTACGGCACCTTCACGCCGATCCAGGTCGCGTCCATCGCCGCCCTGGACGGCCCGCAGGATTGCGTATCGGAGATCGTGCAGCAGTATCAGAGCCGGCGCGATGTGCTGGCGCGAGGGCTGCACGAAGCAGGTTGGAATGTGGAGATTCCCAAGGCGTCCATGTACATATGGGCGCAGATCCCCGAACCCTACAGGGCGATGGGCTCTTTGGAATTCGCCAAGCGTGTCCTGTCGGATGCGAAGGTGGCCGTGTCCCCCGGGATCGGCTTCGGCGAGTACGGCGACGATTACGTCCGCTTCGCTCTTATCGAGAACGAGCAGCGCACCCGTCAGGCAGTGCGCGGCATCAAAGATATGTTCCGCAAGGACGGTTTGTTGAAATGAATCCAATGAAGGTAGGCCTGCTGGGCCTGGGCGTGGTCGGTGGCGGTACGTGGAGCGTGCTGACCCGCAACGCAGAAGAAATCGCACGCCGCGCCGGGCGGCGCATCGAAGTCAGCCGCATCGCCGTGCGCGATGTGGCCAAGGCGCGCGCCCGCGTCGGCGAGGGCATGGAGATCACGACCGATGTCCAGGCCCTGGTGCGCGACCCGGACATCGATATCGTGGTCGAACTGATCGGCGGCGACACCCTGGCGCGCGAGCTGGTGCTGCAGGCCATTGCGCAAGGCAAGCATGTGGTCACGGCCAACAAGGCGCTGCTGGCCAAGCACGGTAATGAAATCTTCGCCGCGGCTTCCGAGCGGGGCGTGATGGTGGCCTTCGAGGCTGCCGTAGCCGGGGGCATCCCCATCATCAAGGCCATCCGCGAAGGCCTGACGGCCAACCGCATTCAATGGGTGGCCGGCATCATCAACGGCACCACCAATTTCATCTTGTCAGAGATGCGCTCGCGCGGGCTGCCCTTTGGCGAGGTGCTGGCCGAGGCGCAGCGCCTGGGCTACGCCGAAGCGGATCCGACCTTCGACGTCGAGGGGGTGGACGCGGCGCACAAGCTGACGCTGCTGGCTTCGCTGGCCTTCGGGATCCCGGTGCAGTTCGAACGGGCCCATATCGAAGGCATCTCGCATCTGGCTCAGGAAGACATCGCGCATGCCGAGCGGCTGGGCTATCGCATCAAGCTGCTGGGCATCACCAAACGCCGCGCCGAAGGCATCGAGCTGCGTGTGCATCCGGCCCTGGTGCCGGCGCAACGCCTGCTGGCCAATGTCGAAGGCGCCATGAATGCCGTGCTGGTGCGCGGCGACGCCGTCGGCCCGACGCTTTACTACGGCCAGGGCGCCGGCGAAGAGCCGACCGCCTCGGCGGTGGTGGCCGACCTGGTGGACGTGACGCGTCTGCATACGGCGGACCCGGGCAACCGCGTGCCGCATCTGGCTTTCCAGCCCGATGCGATGGCCGATACGCCCATTCTGCCCATCGAGCAGATCAGCACCTCGTACTATCTGCGCCTGCGGGTGGACGACCAGCCGGGCGTGCTGGCCGACATCGCGCGTATTCTTGCCGACCGCAGTATCTCCATCGGCTCCATGATTCAGCAGCCCTCGCATATTGGCGGCGCCGACATCATTTTCCTCACGCATGAGGCGCTCGAGGGCAATATCAACCGGGCGATCGAACACATCGAGTCGCTGGCTTTCGTGCGCTCCAAGGTGACACGCCTGCGCGTGGAGAACCTCACATGAAGTATGTGTCGACCCGCGGCGGCATGGCCGCCCAGGCGTTTTCCGACATTCTGCTCGAAGGTCTGGCGCCCGATGGCGGCCTGGCCGTGCCGCAGCAATTGCCCCAGGTCGACGCGGCGACGCTCGAATCCTGGCGCCCGCTGTCCTATGCCGATCTGGCCGTGGAAGTGCTCTCGCTCTTTGCCACGGACATTCCGCGCGAGGACTTGAGCCGGTTGGCGCACGCCGCCTATAACGAACAGGTGTTCTCGAGCGAGCAGATCGTGCCGCTGCGCCCCTTGGCGGGCGGCCTGCAATTGCTCGGCCTGTCCGAGGGGCCGACGCTGGCGTTCAAGGACATGGCCATGCAGTTCCTGGGCCAGGTCTTCGAGTACGTGCTGACCAAGCGCGGCACGACCTTGAACATCGTGGGTGCGACCTCCGGAGACACCGGCTCGGCGGCCGAGTACGCTCTGCGCGGCAAGCAAGGCGTGGGTGTGTTCATGCTGTCGCCGCACGGCCGCATGAGTTCCTTCCAGCGCGCCCAGATGTACTCGCTGCAGGACGAGAACATCCATAACATCGCGGTCAAGGGTGTGTTTGATCAAGCCCAGGACATCGTCAAGGCCTTGGCCGCGGATCTGACGTTCAAGAGCCGTTATCGCATCGGCGCCGTGAACTCGATCAACTGGGCGCGGATTGCCGCGCAGGTGGTCTATTACTTCCACGGCTGGTTGCGGGCGACGACCGGGGCCGGCCAGCAGGTGTCTTTTGCCGTGCCGTCGGGCAACTTCGGCAACATCCTGTCCGGCCATATTGCTCGCCGAATGGGCTTGCCCGTGCGCCGTCTGGTGTTGGCCACGAACGAGAACAACGTGCTGGAAGAATTCTTCCGTACCGGCATTTATCGTCCGCGCGCGCCGGAACAGACATACGCGACTTCCAGTCCGTCCATGGATATTTCGCGCGCCTCGAACTTCGAGCGCTTCATCTACGACCTGGTCGGTGGCGATGGCGAGCGCGTGCGGGCGCTCTGGCAGGAACTCGCGGACAAGGGCAGCTTCGACCTGTCCGCGCAGCGCGCATCCTTTGGCGAACAATACGGCTTCGCCTCGGGGGTGAGCACGCATGACGATCGCCTGAGCACGATCCGGGCCGTGTTCGACGAAACGGGTGTACTGATCGATCCGCATACCGCCGATGGCGTGCATGTGGCGCGCAGCTTCGTCGAGGAGGGGATTCCGATGCTGGTGCTGGAGACGGCCTTGCCGGCCAAGTTTTCCGACACCATCCAGGAAGCCCTGGGCCGCCCGGTTCCGCCGCCGGCGGAACTTGCCGGTCTGGAGTCCCTGCCGCAGCGCGTCACCGTTATGGATTGCGATGCGGCTCAGGTCCGTGCTTTTATCGAGGCGCACGCCAAGATTTGAGTTTTTACGGGCCGGCCATTTAGCGCTGGTAGTAAAAAACCTCCTCGCCTGACGGCCCGGAGGTTTTTTTTAGCCCAGTTACATTTGGCCGGGGCGCTGGTTGCGCTATTTACAGTCTTATGCATTTTGCCGACATCCCGTCACTGCTTTACGAGGCCGTGCGGAATACAGTGGAATCACGTTTTGACTGACTAATGGAGGATAACCATGAGCCTTAAACACCTGACCCTCGCACTGGCCGTAAGCGGATTGGGCGTACTGGCGGGCTGCTCCTCGCCGTCGGTGGTGCAGAAGTCCGATGGTAGCCAGGTCGTGACACCGGATGCGCCGGAGTACAACAAGAAGTCCGGTATGTACGAGTATGACCAGGACGGGCGCAAGGTTCAAATCAATAAGGATGATGTGAAGTCGATCGAAGAAGTTAAATAATAAAAATATCAATAACTGGGTCGATATTGAATCGCCCCATGCATGGTGGATGTTTATCCATTATGCATGGGGCGATTTTATTGGCGCCGGAGAGGTTTATTTTGCTTCGGCTTCGGCGTGGTATTTGCCGACGAGTTCGACTTCATTTTTGGAGCCAAGCACCACGCTCACACGCTGATGCAACTGCTCCGGCTGGATGTCGAGGATGCGCTGCGTGCCGGTAATGGAGGCGCCGCCAGCCTGTTCGACGATGAAGCTCATGGGATTGGCTTCATACATAAGCCGCAGTTTGCCGGCCTTGCCGGGTTCCCGGGCATCCCAGGGATACATGAAGATCCCGCCGCGAGTCAGAATGCGATGCACGTCGGCCACCATGGAGGCGATCCAGCGCATGTTGAAGTCTTTGCCGCGCGGCCCAGTTTTCCCGGCCAGACATTCGTCGATGTAACGTTTGACCGGCGCGGCCCAGTGGCGCATGTTGGACATATTGATGGCGAACTCCTTGGTGTCCGCCGGAATGCTCATCGATTCGTGCGTCAGCACCCACGATCCCATTTCGCGATCCAGGGTGAACCCCACCACGCCGTGGCCGATAGTCAGCACCAGCATGGTTTGCGGGCCGTAGACGGCATAGCCGGCGGCAACCTGGTCGCGGCCCGGCTGCAGGAAGTCCGCTTCATTGACCTCCGACCCGGAGACATGCTGCGGCGCGCGCAACACCGAGAAAATCGTGCCTATCGACACGTTGACGTCGATGTTCGAGGACCCGTCCAGCGGATCGAACAGCAGCAGGTACTCGCCTTTGGGATAACGATTCGGAATGCGGTGGATGGTCTCCATTTCTTCGGAGGCCATGGCCGCCAGGTGACCGCCCCATTCGTTGGCTTCGAGCAGAATTTCATTGGACAGCACGTCCAGCTTCTTCTGCACCTCGCCCTGGACGTTTTCGCTGTCCAGGCTGCCCAGCACGCCACCCAGCGCGCCCTTGCTGACGGCATGGCTGATGGCCTTGCAGGCGCGCGCCACGACTTCGATCAGCAGACGCACCTCGGGTGCGAGCGCCTCGGCCGAGCGCTGCTGCTCGACCAGGTATTGAGTGAGGGTTTTACGTTTCATCGACATTCCTATGCGGAGAATTCAAGGGATTTGGAGACGATTTCGGCGACGTTGCGCGACAGGCCGGGGTGGCTGCTGACGCGCTCGAGCGCGGCGCGCATGCTTGCGCGCAACGCGGGGGCAAAGCGCGACCAGTTGTCCATGGCGCGTGCCAGACGGGCGGCGATTTCCGGATTCAAGGCGTCCAGCGCCAGGACCTGTTCGGCCCAGAACTGATGGCCAGAGCCGTCGGGCACATGCATGCCGCGGGCATTGTTCAGGCAGAACTGGAACACCAGCGCCCGGGCGCGATTGGGGTTGCGCAAGGTGAAGGCCGGATGCTGCATCAATTCGCGCACCTGTGCCACCGCGGTCGACAGGGCCGTGGCCTGCAGGCTGAACCACTTGTCGATCACCAGCGGATCATCCTGCCAGCGCGTATAGAAGTGGGCCAGCGCTTCTTGGGCGACAGGCCGCGCAGCGTAGTTGACCAGGCAGCCCAGAGCGGCCAGGCTGTCGGTCATATTGTCGGCCTGTTCATACTGGCGCTGTGCGCGCGCCTGAGCCTCTTCCTGGCCGGCGGCCATCAGATGCGCCAGCGCCTGATTCTTCAGCGCGCGTTGCCCGGCCGGTCCTGGCGCGGGGCTGTAGGGGCCGGCTACCTGATTGGATTCAAAGGCTTGCAGCCACTCGGGCGCGAGCTGACGGCCGAGCTCGGCGCGCAGAAAGTCGCGTGCGGCGGCCAGAGCGGGAGGATCGATGGCCTGCATGCGTTCGGCCAGTGTCTTCTCGGACGGCAGGGCCAGCGCACGGGCGCGATAGGCCGCGTCCAATGAGGGGTCGGTCAGCAGGGCGCGCCAGGCGGAGATGAAGACCGGATCGGCCTCCAGGGGCTGGCCTGCCTGCTGGCGCGCCGTCAGGGCGAGCAGTTGGCGGCTGGCCAACTCCTGGCCGGCCTCCCAGCGGGCGAAGGGATCCTGATCGTGCGCCGAAAGCAAGGCCAGCTCGGCATCGGTCCAGTCGTATTCGACAATCACCGGCGCGGAGAAGCCGCGCAACAGAGAAGGCACGACCGGCACGGTGATGCCTTCGAACGTCCAGCTCTGCGTGGCTTCGCGCAGCTCCAGCAACACGGTATCGGCGGCCGTGGCGCCGGCCAGCTTCAGGGGCAGGGCCTGGCCCTGGCGGTCCAGCAGCCCGATGGCAAAGGGGATATGAAAGGGCTGCTTGGCGGCAGCGCCCGCGCGCCGCTCCACGCCCACCGCGGCGCAGCGCTGCGTCAGTGTGACGGTCAGCCGGCCTTGCGCCGTGTCGTGCTCGAGGGTGACGGCCACGCGGGGCGTGCCGGCCTGGCGGTACCAATTGCGGAAAACGCTCAGATCGCGGCCCGGGTTGTGCGCCCGGTATACCGAGTCCATGGCGTCGACGAAGTCGTCGCATGTCACCGCCTGGCCGTCATGCCGGCGGAAGTATTCGTCCATGCCGGCGCGGAATCCGGCTTCGCCCAGCAGCGTGTGCTGCATGCGGATGACCTCGGCGCCTTTCTCGTAGACCGTGGCCGTGTAGAAATTGCCGATTTCCTGATAGCTGTCGGGGCGGATGGGATGGGCCATGGGGCCCGCGTCTTCGGGAAACTGCGCCGCACGCAATGTGACGACGTCGTCGATGCGTTTGACCGCGCGCGCGCTTGCCGCGGCAAGCGGATCCATGTCGCGCGCCATCATGTCGGCGCTGAATTCCTGGTCGCGAAAGACCGTCAGGCCTTCTTTGAGGCTCAACTGGAACCAGTCGCGGCAGGTGACACGGTTGCCGGTCCAATTATGGAAGTATTCGTGGCCGATGACCGACTCGATCCCTTCGTAATTGACGTCGGTTGCCGTTTGGGGATCGGCCAGCACATAGGCGGAGTTGAAAATGTTCAACCCTTTGTTTTCCATGGCGCCCATATTGAAGTCGCGCACGGCGACCACCATGAAGCGATCCAGATCCAACTCCAGGCCAAAGCGGGTTTCATCCCAGCGCAGCGCCCGCTCCAGCGATTCGAGCGCCCACTCGGTGCGCGACTCGGCGCCCGGATCGCTGTACACCTGCAACAGGACGTCGCGGCCGCGGCAAGTCCGCACGGTCTTCTCGCGGTGGGTGAGATTGCCCGCCACCAGGGCAAACAGATAGCAGGGCTTGGGGAAGGGGTCTTCCCATTCGGCTTCCTGGCGGCCGTCGGGCAGCTGGCGCGTGGCCAGCAGGTTGCCATTGGACAACAGAACGGGGTAGCGGGCATCGGCGCGCAAGGTGACGCGGTAGCGCGACATCACATCGGGCCGGTCTGCAAACCAGGTAATACGGCGGAAGCCCTCGGCCTCGCATTGCGTGAAGAAATTGCCGCCCGAAACATACAGGCCCATCAGCGTGGAATTGGCTGACGGGCGGCAGCGGCTGGCGATCTCGAGCGTGCAGGCCGGCGGCAGGCCGCGCACCTGCAGGCGCTGTGCGTCCAATTGGTAGTACGCCGCGGGCCAATCCTGGCCGTCCACCCGCAACGAGATCAGTTCCAGCTCCTCGCCATCGAGTTCGAGCGCGGCGTCGGCCGGCGCATCGGCCTTGCGCTGCAGCCGCAGCGTGGCGGTAACCAGGGTGCTTTCGGGATCGAGATCGAAACGCAGTGCGACCTCGGGAATCGCGTAAGGATAGGGTTGATAATCCTTGCGATATACGGTGACTGGCGTATCGGTACGCATGGGATCCCTTATGGTCGGTAGGCAACGTCGCTATTGTAGTGGCTGGCGGACAGTGGCCGGCCGTCGAACCCGGGATGCAACCTTTTCTTGCTGGCACCGGTCGAATTATCATTGCTGCGCATGTCTGAGGAGTAATGCAATGTTCAGTTCTATGGGTCCAGTCCGCTGGGGCCGTCTTGCCGCGATGTCGTTGGTCGTGGCCGCAGCCGGCGTTGTCAGCGGATGTGCCACGCCGACCGTGGCCGCGCGCGTAACGTCGTTTCAACAGTGGCCGCAAGGGGTCGAGGGGCAGACCTACCGTTTCCAGACGGCCAATGCAGGCCAGAAAGATAATCTGGAGTATCAGGCCTTCCAGGATATGGTGCGCGCGGGGATCGGCCCGACCGGCCTGGTGGAGGCGCAGGCCGGCAAGGACGCCCGGTTTCTGGTGAGTTTTACCTATGGTTCGAAGCAGACGCAGATCATGGTGCGCCGCGCTTATGACCCTTATTTTTATGGCGGGTACGGCGGGCCGTATTTTGGTCCGCGCGGCTGGCGTGGTCCCTGGGGGCCGGCGCCGTTCTGGGGCCCGGATTGGGTGGATGTCCCTGCCGTCGCCTTCCGTAATAGCCTGAACCTGCAGATCTTTGATACCGCCCGCGGCAATGCCGAGGTGTATCGGTCGACGGCCTATATTGTTAGTCAGCAGGAAGATATCCTGCGGGCCATGCCCTATCTGGTGCGGGCCATCTTTGATAATTTCCCGGGCAATAACGGCAGCGAACGCGAGGTGGAGTTTCCACTAAACCATTGATGCGTCCCTGAAAAAAATAACGGCGCCCATGGGCGCCGTTATTCATTAACGACTGATTATCATTTAATGAGAAAGCTGTCGCGGCTAGCGCCTTTGCTTTCTTCTGCAACCAGCCAGCGCGGGGCTTTGCCGCGGCCGCTCCAGGTATCGCCGGAAACCGGGTGGCGGTATTTCGGCGCCACTGCGCGCTTGGCGCCGTCTGCGGCAGCCTTGCGGCGCGGCGAAGCCGCACGCGGAGACTTGGCGCTGCCCAGAGCGGCGACGATCTCTTCGGGGGTGACATTGTATTCACGCATCGACTTCACGATGGACGCGATGACCGGTTTGCGGCGTCGCGTCTGCAGGGCTTCGGCGCGCTTTTGAAGACGGGTGATTTCTTTCTCGATCTTGGCTTGTTGTGCTGCGTAAGTCTCTCGGGGCATGTTTCTTTCCTGGTTATGGACTTCGATTCGCCGGCTTGCTTGTATATATGGTTGTTGTTTTTCAATAATACATAAAATGTCTACGGCAGTCTTTAGTTTTATCTCCAGATAAGTGTTTCGGATGGTCGGAAAAGGCGACAGCTTCTTGAAAGAATCGCGCTTCGCCCCTCTGAGGGAGACACCGATTGTCGGGTGTCGGCATCAAACACCTAAAATCAGCTTGTTCTGAATTGTCCGTACCAAGAAGCGCCGCTTTGTTAAGCGAATTGGCCTTGCCAAACGCCGAAGTCCAAAATGACATAGGACAAGTTCGATAGGCTTTGGCTTCTGCTTGGTTAAAAAAATCCTATCCCTGAAATATCTATTTGTGTAGTCGTATGATGAGTCAGGACAGTCAAATGTGTTTTAAAAAGTGAAAACTTTTGCTGCACCATTTTGGCGCATGCGTCGGAATGCGCTGACCTGACGGGATCGGCGGTACGATAGAGGCTGTATGTCTGCCCCTGGTTCGGCAGGCCTGTCCGCCGCCGCTGCGCGGGCTCTATATACGGAATTCCATGAAACTGATCGATCCCGCGATTCAATCCCTGGCGACCGCCAAATCCCTGTTGCTCGACCCCTGGGGTCTCACCGAGGCCGATCTGGCCCGCGCTTTGGGCGAAATCTTCGCTCACAAGGTCGATTATGCGGACCTGTATTTCCAGTACACCCGCAGCGAGGGCTGGAGCCTAGAAGAGGGGATCGTGAAGACGGGCAGTTTTTCCATTGGCCAAGGCGTGGGGGTGCGGGCCATCAGCGGCGAGAAAACCGCGTTTGCTTACTCGGACTCACTGTCGCCCGCGGCGTTGCTGTCTTCGGCGCATGCGGTGCGAAGCATTGCGCGCCAGGGCGCGGGCAAGGTCAAGGTCGCCGCTCACCGCCCGGTTCAAGACAGCCGCAGCCTCTATGCTGATATCGATCCGCTGGCCACGCTCAGCGCGGCCGACAAAGTGGCCTTGCTCGAACGTCTCGAACGCATGGCCCGGGCGCGTGATCCACATGTCATTCAAGTGATGGCTGGATTGGGTGCGGAGTATGACGTCGTACTTGTTGCCGGCAGTGACGGGCGCCTGGCGGCGGATGTCCGGCCGCTGGTACGGCTGTCCTTGACCGTGATCGCCGAGCGCAACGGGCGGCGCGAAATGGGGCACGCGGGCGGCGGCGGGCGCAGCGGCCTGGCGTATTTTTCGGATGAAATCCTGCGCGATTACGTCGAGCGCGCCGTGCACGAAGCCCTGGTAAACCTCGAGGCGCGGCCGGCCCCGGCGGGAGAAATGCCTGTTGTGCTGGGTTCGGGTTGGCCCGGCATTCTGTTGCATGAAGCCGTCGGTCATGGCTTGGAAGGCGATTTCAACCGCAAGGGTTCGAGCGTGTTTTCGGGCCGTATCGGCCAGCGCGTGGCTTCCAAAGGCGTGACGGTCATCGATGACGGTACCCTGGAGGGCCGGCGCGGTTCGCTCAATATCGATGACGAAGGCAATGCCTCGCAACGCAATGTCCTCATCGAAGACGGGATTTTGCGGGGGTATATGCAGGACACGCTCAACGCCCGGCTGATGAAGACCCAGGCCACCGGCAATGGCCGGCGCGAGTCCTTCGCTCACCTGCCCATGCCGCGCATGACCAACACCTATATGTTGAGTGGCGACAAAGTCCCCGAGGAGATCATCGCATCGGTCAAGAAAGGTCTGTACGCCGTCAATTTCGGGGGCGGCCAGGTCGACATCACCAGCGGTAAATTCGTGTTTTCCGCTTCCGAAGCCTACATGATCGAAAACGGCAAGGTGACCTATCCGGTCAAGGGTGCGACGCTGATCGGCAATGGCCCTGATGCGATGAACCGGGTCAGCATGATCGGCAACGACATGCGCCTGGATTCCGGCGTGGGCACGTGCGGCAAAGAAGGCCAGAGCGTGCCAGTCGGCGTCGGTATGCCGACGTTGCGCATGGATGGCCTGACGGTCGGCGGCACGGCCTGAGGGCCAGGCCGCGTAAGACTTCCGGATGACGGGGGCGTTTTTTTGTGCTAGAGTTTTTCCCTATGAAATTCGCGTCCCCCGCCTTTTATTTTTATTTTTATGGTTTTCTGAAGCCGCTGGCGGAGGAAGGGACGCGCTCAACCTAGTACAGAATCCCCCCGAAAAAGCCGCCAGCGTCACTGGCGGCTTTTTTGTTGCCGTCAGCCTGGTGGGTTTGCGGGAACGACCCCAAGCAATCCATACCGACCCCACCCCAGGAGTACAACCGTGTCACATAATACCGACGACCTTCGCATTCGAGAAATCAAAGAACTGAACCCGCCCGCGCACGTCATGCGCGAGTTCCAGTGCACCAAGGAAGTGTCGGAAACGGTGTTTGCGTCCCGCAATGCCATGCACCGCATCCTGCACGGCATGGATGACCGCCTGATCGTCGTCATCGGCCCGTGTTCCATCCACGACACCGAAGCGGCGCTGGAGTACGCACGCCGGCTCAAGCCGCTGCGTGACAAACTGGCGGCCGATCTCGAGATCGTGATGCGCGTCTATTTCGAGAAGCCGCGCACCACCGTGGGCTGGAAGGGGCTGATCAACGATCCCAACCTGGATGGCAGCTTCGACATCAACAAGGGGGTGCGGGTGGCGCGGGAACTGCTGCTCGAAATCAACAGCCTGGGCTTGCCGGCGGGGTGCGAGTTCCTGGACATGATCACGCCGCAGTACATCGCGGACCTGGTGGCCTGGGGGGCGATAGGCGCGCGCACGACGGAAAGCCAGGTGCACCGTGAACTGGCCTCCGGTTTGTCTTGCCCGGTGGGTTTCAAAAACGGTACGGACGGTAATGTGAAGATCGCCGTGGATGCCATCAAGGCCGCCTCGCAGCCGCATCATTTCCTGTCGGTGACCAAGGGCGGCCACTCGGCCATCGTGTCGACGGCGGGCAACGAAGACTGTCATGTCATTTTGCGCGGCGGCAAGGTCCCCAACTACGACGCCGCCAGCATCGAAGCGGCCTGCCAGGATCTGTCCAAGGCGGGCCTGGCGCAGCGCATCATGGTCGATGCCAGCCACGCCAACAGCAGCAAGAAGCCCGAGAACCAGCCACTGGTCGCCGACGACATCGCGCGCCAGATGGAGCGGGGCGATTCGCGCATCGTGGGCATCATGATCGAGAGCCATCTGGTCGGCGGTCGGCAAGACCTCGTGCCCGGGCAGGCTCTCACCTATGGTCAAAGCATCACCGACGGCTGCATTGATTGGGAGGCGTCGGTTCAGACGCTGGAGCGACTGGCGCAGGGCGTGCGCGAGCGCCGCCGTGTGGCGCTGGTCAGCGGCAAATAAAGCTCCGGGAAAGCCCGCGTACCGGGCTTTTCCGGCCTGCCAGCAGGCCGGAATCGCTGGCGGTCGGCGTAGAATGGCCGGATACCAACCTCTCTTTTTCTCGCCATGAACGCACCCCTGCATTCCGAAACCCTGCGCCGCCCCGTACCCGCCGCCTGTCTGGACGGGCTGAAAGCGATTTTTGGCGAGCGCTTGTCGGTGGCTGCGGCGGTGCGCGAGCATCATGGCCGGGATGAATCGCCTTACCCGCCCATGCTGCCCGACGCGGTGGTCTTTGCCCACTCGACCGAAGAGGTCGCGCAGGTGGCCCAGCTGTGCAATACGCACCGCGTGCCCCTGATTCCTTACGGTGCCGGCTCTTCGCTGGAGGGCCATTTGCTGGCGGTGCAGGGCGGCATCAGCCTGGATCTGTCGCAGATGAACCAGGTGCTGGCCGTCAATGCCGAAGACCTCACCGCCACGGTGCAGGCAGGCGTGACGCGCAAGCAACTGAACGAGGAAATCCGCAGCACCGGCTTGTTCTTCCCGATTGACCCGGGCGCGGATGCCAGCCTGGGCGGGATGGCGGCGACGCGGGCCTCGGGCACGAACGCCGTGCGCTACGGCACCATGCGCGAAAACGTCATGTCGCTGACCGTGGTCACGGCAGACGGCCGCATCGTGCGCACCGCCGGTCGCGCGCGCAAGTCGTCGGCAGGCTACGACCTGACGCGTATCTTCGTCGGTAGCGAAGGCACGCTGGGCATCATCACCGAAGTCACCATCCGGCTCTATCCGCAGCCCGAAGCGGTGTCGGCGGCCATCTGCAACTTCCCGTCCCTGGACGACGCGGTGCAAAGCGTCATCGAGATCATTCAGATGGGCGTGCCCGTGGCGCGGGTCGAGTTCATGGATGCGGCGGCAGTCAAGGCGGTCAATCTCCACAGCAAGCTGTCGCTGCGTGAGACACCCATGCTGGTGTTCGAGTTTCATGGCAGCCCGGCTGGCGTGCAGGAGCAGGCCGAGACGGTGCAGGCCATCACTGCCGAGCACAGCGGTATGGATTTCGAGTGGGCCGAGCGGCCCGAGGATCGCAACCGCCTCTGGACCGCGCGGCACAACGCGTATTTCGCGGGGCTGCAGCTGCGCCCGGGCTGCCGTGCCAGCACGACCGATGTGTGCGTGCCGATTTCACGCCTGGCCGATTGCGTGCGCGAAACCGTAGACGAACTGGACCGCGCCAGTTTCCCCTACACCATCGTCGGCCATGTGGGAGACGGCAATTTCCACGTGCTCATGCTGCTCGATGGCGACAATGAGACCGAGTGGCAGGAGTCGGAAACCATTAATCACAATTTGGTGCGCCGCGCGATCGCCGCCGATGGCACCTGCACCGGCGAGCACGGCGTCGGCCTGCACAAGATGCAGTTCATGGCCGAGGAGCACGGCGAAGACGCCCTGGCGCTCATGCGCAGCCTCAAGCATGCCTTCGACCCCAACAACATCCTCAACCCCGGCAAGATCTTCGCCTGGTGAGCATGCGGTTCTGGCTTTGATAGGGCGCCCCGGGTCGGGGCGCCTTTTCTTTGGATGATGGAAAACCCGCTCTGCGGGTAAATACCGGCATGAACAACGCGTCGGGCGCGCTATCTTTCCATCATGACTTCACTCGTCGAAGCCGGCCTGAGCCATACCCAGGCGCCATTTTCTCCGCGGACGCTGGTACAGGCACTGCAGGCTGTCTTGCCGGCGCATTGCGTGCTGCATCGGGAGGAAGATACGCGTCCATACGAGTGCGATGGCCTGTCTTTATTCAGGGCGCTGCCGGCAGCGGTCGTGTTGCCGGAAACCGAAGCCCAGCTGCGCGACGTGTTGCGCCTGTGTAAACGGCTCAACGTGCCCGTGGTGGCGCGAGGCGCGGGCACGGGATTGTCGGGCGGTTCGATGCCGCATGCGCAGGGCGTCCTGCTGGGCATGTCCAAATTCAACCGCATCCGGCGTATCGATCCGGCGGCCGGCCTGGCCGTGGTCGAACCGGGGGTGCGCAATCTGGCGATATCGGAGGCGGCCGCGGCCTATGGCCTGTACTACGCGCCGGACCCCTCGAGCCAGATCGCATGTTCGATCGGCGGAAACGTGGCCGAGAATTCCGGGGGGGTGCATTGCCTGAAGTACGGCCTGACGGTGCACAACGTGCTCAAGGTCCGCCTCATCACCATCGACGGTGAGGTGGTCGAGTTGGGTAGCGAGGCGCCGGACGCGCCCGGGCCCGAACTCTTGCCTCTGTTCATCGGTTCCGAGGGTATGCTGGGCGTGGTCAGTGAAGTGACGGTAAAGCTCATTCCCAAGCCGGCCTGCGCGCAGGTGGTGATGGCGAGTTTTTCCAGCGTGGAGGCCGCGGGCAATGCGGTCACGCAGATCATTGCCGCGGGCATCATTCCGGCCGGGCTGGAGATGATGGACCGGCAGGCGACGCACATGGTCGAGCCTTTTGTTCGCGCCGGCTATGACCTGGATGCGCAGGCCATCCTGCTGTGCGAGTCGGATGGCACGGCAGAGGAAGTCGCTCACGAGATCGAGCGGATGGAAGCCATCTTCCGCGCCGCGGGGTCCACGCGTTGCCAGGTGTCGGCATCGGAGGCCGAACGTCTGCGGTTCTGGGCCGGCCGTAAAAATGCCTTTCCGGCGGCGGGCCGTGTCTCGCCGGATTACTACTGCATGGATGGCACGATTCCGCGCCGCCATCTGGCGCGGGTGCTCAACGCCATCGAGCAGATGGAAGATGAGTTCGGCCTGCGTTGCGCCAACGTGTTTCATGCGGGGGACGGCAATCTGCATCCCCTGATTCTGTTCGATTCCAACAAGCCGGACGAGGTCGAGCGCGCTGAAAAATTCGGCGCCGCCATCCTCGAACTGTGTGTGCAAGTCGGAGGCACCGTGACAGGAGAGCACGGTGTGGGTATGGAGAAAATAAATCAAATGTGCGTGCAATTTTCGCGTGACGAGCTTGACGCATTTCTGGCGGTCAAGCGGGCATTCGACCCGCCCGGCCTGCTGAATCCCGAAAAAGTGATTCCAACCCTGGCACGCTGCGCCGAGTACGGCAAGATGCATGTGCACGCGGGAGAGATGCGGTTTCCTGATCTGGCACGATTCTAAGAGGCGGGTTCTGATGGAATTCGTCCTGTCGGATTTGTGCGATCAGGTCATGACCGCGCGCGCCGGCCACAAGCAGCTCATCATCGCGGGAGGAGGCAGCAAGCGCTTCTACGGCAATGCGCGCCATGGCCCGCCCGGTCACTATGTCCTGGACATGACCGCCTATCGTGGCATCGTGAATTACCAGCCCTCGGAGTTGGTGGTGACTGCGCGAGCGGGCACGCCGCTGGCCGAGCTGGAGGCCGCGCTGGCGCAAGAGGGCCAGATGCTGGCCTTTGAACCCCCGCATTTCGAGTCGGGCGCGACCGTGGGCGGCTGCGTGGCAGCAGGGCTGGCCGGGCCACGGCGCCAGGCTTGCGGCGGTGTGCGGGATTATGTGCTGGGTGTGCGGCTGCTGGACTCGCAGGGCCGCTTGCTGTCTTTCGGCGGCGAGGTCATGAAAAACGTCGCCGGCTACGATGTGTCGCGTCTGATGAGCGGATCGCTGGGTATTTTCGGTGCCTTGCTCGAGGTCTCCCTGAAGGTGGTGCCCAAGCCGGTGCAAGAGATCACGCTGCAGGGCCGGGGCACGCAGGCCGAGGCGCTGCAGCGCTTTGCCCAATGGCGCCGGCTGCCATTGCCGCTATCGGCGACGGCCTGGGTGCCGGATGGCGATGGCGGAGAGGGGGGAAGCTGGACGGCGCGGCTGTCCGGATCCGCGCCCGCCTTGCGCGCCGCGCGGCAGCAGGTGGGCGGGACCGAAGTCGAAACTGCCGCGGCCGGCGCTTTCTGGCAGGCGCTGCGTGAGCAGACGCATGCATTTTTTCAGGGCGGGGTGCCGCTGTGGCGCCTGGCGGTCGCGCCAACCGCCCCGCCGCTGGCATTGGGGCCGATGTTGCTGGAATGGGGCGGGGGGCAGCGCTGGCTGAGCGCGCGCGCCGATGCGCAGACGGTGCGTGCTGCGGCCCAGGCCGCTGGCGGCCATGCCACCTTGTTCCGCGCCCAGGGCGGGGCAGTGCCTGCCGATGGCGTTTTTCATCCTCTGGCACCCGCCGTGGCGCAGATCACCCGCCGCCTCAAACAGGAGCTCGATCCCGCGGGCCTGTTCAACCCCGGCCGCATGGTGCTGGAGTTATAGACAAAACCAATGCAGACAAATCTCGCTTCCTGGGCGCGCGATACCGATCTGGGCCAAGAGGCCGACGCCATCTTGCGCCGTTGTGTGCATTGCGGGTTCTGTACCGCCACCTGCCCGACTTATCAGGTCCTGGGCGACGAGCGCGACAGTCCGCGAGGCCGCATCTACCTCATCAAACAGGTGCTCGAGGGCGCGCAACCCACTCAGGCCACGCAATCGCATCTGGATCGTTGCCTGACTTGCCGCAATTGCGAAAGCACCTGTCCGTCGGGCGTGGAATACGGCCATTTGATAGACCTGGGGCGCAAGGCGGTCGATGAGCGCGTGACCCGCGCCTGGCCGGATCGTCTGCGGCGCTGGTTGCTGCGCAAGGGCATGAATTCCCGCCTGTTCGCGCCCGCCATGCGTCTGGCGCAATCCGTGCGCCCGGTGTTGCCTCGCGCGCTCAAACCGAAGGTGCCGGCCTGGCGCGCGCCCGGGCTGCTGCCCGACACGACGCGTCATGCCCGGCAAGTGCTGATGCCGCTGGGGTGCGTGCAGCCCAGCATGATGCCTGCCATCGATGCGGCCACGCTGCGGGTGCTCGATGCCGTGGGCATAGGCGTGCGTCAGGTGCCCGGCGCGGGATGTTGTGGCGCGGTGAATTTTCATCTCGACGCCCAGGACGATGCCCTGGCTCAGATGCGCGCCAATATCGACGTCTGGTGGCCGATGCTGCAGGATGGCCGTGTGCAGGCCATCGTCATGAATGCCTCGGGCTGCGGGGCCATGGTCAAAGATTACGCGCACCACCTGCGGCACGATCCGCAGTACGCCGCCAAGGCTGCGCAGGTCGTGGAGCGGGTCAAGGATGTGGCCGAGCTGCTCGCCCCGCATGCCGCCGAGCTGGCCGCCAAGCTCGGGCCCGCGCCTGCGGCGGCGTTTCATCCGCCGTGCACCTTGCAGCATTGGCAGGGGCTGCGGCCGCTGAGTGAGCGGCTGCTGGCCGATCTGGGTTTTGTGCTGCAACCCTTCGCCGAGGCGCATCTGTGCTGCGGGTCCGCGGGCGCCTACTCGGTGCTCAACCCGGCCATCGCGCAGTCATTGCGCGATCGCAAAGTGGCTGCGATGGCCGGCGCCCAGGCTCAGGTCATCCTGTCGTCCAATGTCGGCTGCATCGGCCATTTGCAAGGCGGTACCGATACCCCCGTGCGGCATTGGGTGGAAGTGGTCGACGAGCGGCTGCGCGCGGGAGGGGCCCAGCCGCCCGTGGCGGCCTAGTCGATCGCCCGGCCCATTTCTTCGACGACTTTTTTCGCGTCGCCGAACACCATCATGGTGCGGTCCATGTAGAAAAGCTCATTGTCCAGGCCGGCGTAGCCGGCTGCCATCGAGCGTTTGTTCACGATGATGTTGCGCGCTTTGTAAGCGTCGAGGATGGGCATGCCCGCGATGGGCGAGGCCGGATCGTTCTTGGCGGCGGGGTTCACCACATCGTTGGCGCCGAGCACGAGCACGACATCGGTCTGGCCGAATTCGCCGTTGATCTCGTCCATCTCGAAGACCTGGTCGTAAGGTACCTCGGCCTCGGCAAGCAGCACATTCATATGGCCCGGCATGCGGCCAGCCACGGGGTGAATGGCATATTTGACGGAGATGCCCTTGGCACTGAGTTTGGCGGCCAACTCCTTGAGCGCGTGTTGCGCCCGGGCCACGGCCAGGCCATAGCCCGGCACGATGATCACGGATTCGGCGTTGGCCAGCAAAAAGGCCGCATCTTCGGGGCTGCCCGATTTGACCGGTCGTTGGGCCTGCTCGCCAGCGCTGCCCGCGGCGGCCGGCTGCGCGCCAAAACCGCCCAGAATCACATTGAAGAAAGACCGGTTCATCGCCCGGCACATGATGTACGACAGGATCGCGCCGGAGGAGCCGACCAGTGAGCCGGCGATGATGAGCATGGGATTGTTCAGCGAAAAGCCGATGCCCGCGGCGGCCCAGCCGGAGTAACTGTTCAGCATGGACACGACCACGGGCATGTCCGCGCCGCCGATCGGAATGATGATGAGCACGCCCAGCAGGAAGGCCAGCACGGTCATGATCACAAACGGGGTCCAGGACTGCGTGGCCATGAACCAGAATCCGCTGGCCAGCATCAGCAGGGCCAGCAGCAGATTGAGCATGTGCTGGCCGCGGAAGGTGACGGGCGCGCCCTGGAAGAGCCGGAACTTGTACTTTCCGGAGAGTTTGCCGAAGGCGATGACCGAGCCGGAGAAAGTGATGGCTCCGACAAAGGTGCCGATGAACAGCTCCAAACGGTTGCCGGTGGGAATGGGCATGCCAGGTGCGGCGATGCCAAACGCATGCGGCTCGGCGACCACGGCGGTGGCGATGGCCACTGCCGCCAGGCCGATCATGCTGTGCATGAAGGCGACCAGCTCCGGCATCTTGGTCATCTCCACGCGTTTGGCCATCAATGTGCCGACGCTGCCGCCGATCAACAGACCCAGCAGCACCCAGCCCAGGCCCAGCGCGGGGTTGGCGCCGTCCTGGCGGGCGAGGCCGACGATAAGGGCCGCCGTCGTGAGTACCGCGATGGCCATGCCGGCCATGCCGAAGGCGTTGCCCAGGCGCGAGGTCGACGGATGCGACAAGCCTTTCAAGGCCTGGATGAAGCACACCGAGGCGATCAGATAGCAGAGCGTGACCAGGTTCAGTGAGATCATTGGCTGCGCTCCTTGGCCGGCCGGTCTTTTTTGCGGAACATCTCCAGCATGCGACGAGTCACCAGAAAGCCGCCGAAGACGTTGACCGCCGCCAGGGCGACGGCCAGCACGCCCATGGTGCGAGCCAGTCCGCCCTCGGTGAGCGCGGCCGCGAGCATGGCACCGACGATGATGATGGCCGAGATCGCGTTGGTCACGGCCATGAGCGGGGTGTGCAGGGCGGGGGTGACATTCCAGACGACGTGGTAGCCGACATAGATCGCCAGCACGAAGATGATCAGATTGATCAGGGTGGGGCTGATGCCTTCCATCTTAGGACCTCCGCGTGGGCTGGCCGGCTTCGCAGACCAGGCAGGCCGCGACGATGTCGTCGTCGCGCCGGATGGTGAGCGTGGCACCGTCGCCGGTGATGAGTTTGAGAAAATCCAGCAGGTTGCGTGCATAGAGCGCCGAAGCATCGGTGGCCAGCATGCCCGGCAGATTGCTCAGGCCGATCAGCGTCACGCCATGTTTTTGCACGATCTTGCCCTTTTCGCTCAGCGGGCAGTTGCCGCCGCGTTCGACCGCCAGGTCGACCAGCACCGCGCCCGGCTTCATGGCTGCGACGGTCTCCGCGCTGATGAGCACCGGCGCGGGGCGGCCAGGGATGAGCGCGGTGGCAATCACCACATCGGCCTGTTGGCAGCGCTGGGCCACCAGCGCCGCTTGCCGCGCCATCCAGCCGGCGGGCATGGGCCGGGCATAGCCGCCTGTGCCCTGAGCGATCTCGCGTTCTTCGTCGGTTTCGAACGGCACATCGATGAACTTCGCGCCCAGCGACTCAATCTGCTCCCGAACGGCGGGACGCACGTCGGAGGCTTCGACCACGGCACCCAGGCGTCTGGCCGTGGCGATGGCCTGCAGTCCGGCTACGCCAGCGCCCAGGACCACGACGCGAGCGGCCTTCACCGTACCGGCGGCCGTCATCATCATGGGAAACAGGCGCGCGCTGTGGTCGGCGGCCAGGAGCACCGCCTTGTACCCGGCCAGATTGGCCTGCGATGACAGGACGTCCAGGCTTTGGGCGCGTGTCGTGCGAGGCGCGGCCTCCAGGGCGAAGGCAGTCAGGCCGGCCTGCGCCATGCGGGCGATGCCCTCGGCGTCGAAAGGGTCCAGCATGCCGACCAGCACGGTGCCTGGCCGCAGCGTCTGCAGCTCCGTGCTCGAGGGCGCGCGCACTTTGAGAACGACCTCGGCGCTCAAAGCGCTTGCCGCATCGGCCAGTTCGGCGCCTGCGGCGCGGTACTCCTCATCGGCATAGCGGGCGGCGGCTCCGGCTTGCTGCTCGACGATGACGCGATGGCCTGCCGTCACGTACTTCTTGACCGTTTCGGGTGTCGCGGCGACCCGCGGCTCTCCGTCTCGGGTTTCTTTGGGTATCCCGATCTGCATCTGCGCTTCTCCTCCGAAGGCTTGCGTAGTTATACACGAAAGCCTTCGGCGGCCGCCGCAGGCCGACCTGGGCCGACGTCGGGCAGGCGGAGAAGAAAAACACCCCCTGGGCCTTATGGAACCCAGGGGGTCGAACGGATGACCGGGGCCGTGGCCGCCGGGTCCATCCCGAGCACGCAAGCGTCCGGCGTCAGGCCGTTTGCGCGCGCGTCCAGTCGATCAGCGCGGCCGTCAGGTCGCGCAGATCCGATTTGAGTTTGGCGTAGCCCTCATTGGGGCGCAGGCTGACTTCGTCCATGTACAGCTTGCGGTTGATCTCGATCTGCAGGCTGTGGCGGCCTTGCGCCGGGTTGCCA
Organism: Bordetella genomosp. 12; assembly: GCF_002261355.1. Taxonomy (GTDB): domain Bacteria; phylum Pseudomonadota; class Gammaproteobacteria; order Burkholderiales; family Burkholderiaceae_B; genus Bordetella. The sequence goes on from NZ_NEVU01000002.1 coordinate 569,462, forward strand.
AAGGCACGCACCAATTCCACGCCCTTGTAGGGATCGTTGACGGTGACGTTGTAGCCCCGCTCGCGCAACCATTTGGCGATGAATTCGCGGAAGGCCGGATCGCTGGTCGAGCCGTCGCGATCGCCCAGCACGAAATCGGGATGCACCAGGCCGGGCCGGTCGGTGGCGAAGGCGCCCGCCACACTGGGCATGGAGTGGCAATTGATATGCCAGACCTTGCCAAAGTGGGCGTGGGTCTGGTCCAGCACTTCCGCAAGCTTGGCGTGATACGGCTTCCAGCAGGCATCGATGCGATGCCGGACTTCGGCGGCCGAGAGCTTGCGGTCATAAAGCGGGGTGCCGTCATCGAGCATGCGCCAGATCAGTCCCTTGCCCAGTTTGACCTTGGGCGAATCGCTCATGGGGCCATCCCAGGGCGCATCGAGCAAGAGCGGATCGACTTCTTCGGCCGAGCGGTTGGCGTCGATGTAGGCGCGCGGAAAGCTGGCGGCAATCAGCGGTACGCCCAGGCCGATGGCGTCGCCCCAGAGGTCGTCCACCCAGGTGTCCTCTGCGGTGCGCAGGGCGCCGAAATCGACCGAGGGCGCGAAATCCGGCGGGTAGCTCGTGCCGCTGTGCGGCGAGTCGAGCACCAGGGGTGCGGCTTGCGGAAAATGCTGCGGCAGGTCGAGGCGGTAGGACAGGGGATGGATGATAGGCATGACTGAAGGTGCGACAGGAATGGGGTGGGTCCCCGCGACACGCGGGGACCGGAGATCGATTAGTCGATCTTCACGTTGGCTTCTTTGGCGATGCGCTTGTTCTTGGCGATTTCATCGGAAATCTGCTTGGAAAACTCGGCAGGCTTGTTGCCCACCGGCGCGGCGCCCAGGCTTTCCAGACGGCTCTTCACATCGGGATCGGCGCTGACCTTGGCCACGGCGGCGTAGACCTTGTCGGTCACGGCTTGCGGCAGCTTGGCCGGGCCGACCAGGCCAAACCAGGAGGAGTCGTTGACCGGGGTCAGGCCGACTTCGGCAAAGGTGGGCACGTTGGGCAGATTGGCCACACGATGGGGGGCGGCCACCGCCAGCGCGATCAGCGCGCCGGACTGGATGTGCGGCAGCGAGGACGGCAGGTTGTCGAACAGCACGTCGACCTGACCGGCCAGCGTGTCGTTCAGCGCCGGGCCCACGCCACGGTAAGGCACGTGCATCAGATCCACGCCGGCCGACATCTTGAACAGTTCGCCCATCATGTGCGAGACCGAGCCGTTACCGGCCGAAGCGTAGGTGATCTTGCCCGGCTGGCTCTTGGCCAGTTTGACGAACTCGCCCATGTCCTTGGCGTGAACCTTGGGATTGATGGACATCACGTTGGGCACGGCGGCCAGATTCGAGATGGGGGTGAAGTCCTTCTCGGCGTCAAAGGCCAGGTTGGAATAGATGGCCGGGTTGATGCCGTGGGTCGAGACCGTGGCGATGCCCAGGGTGTAGCCGTCCGGCGCGCTGTTGGCGATGAAGGCCGAGCCGATCGAGCCGCCGGCGCCGCCGCGGTTTTCCACCACCACGGTCTGGCCCAGTTCCTTGCCGAGCTTGTCGGCAAACAGGCGGCCGACGATGTCGGTCGTGCCTCCGGGCGGGAAGGGGACGATCAGGCGGATGGGCTTGCTGGGATAGTTGTCTTCGGCGTGGACGGCGGTCAAGGGCGCGGCCAGGGTGGCGGCGGCCAGGGACAGGCCCAGGATGAGATGGCGACGTTGCATGATTTCCCCTGATTGGATGTGGGTCTTTGTGACTAACTGCGCGATTCTGAGAGCCGCAGGCAGGTTTGCGCAAACGAAAGATTCTCCGTAAGCTATTACTTTTTTTCATGCCAGGGCATTCTGTATTTCCGGCCCGGGCTTAAACCATGCGCCGATTCTGCCCCTCGCTTACCGACCTGCAAGCTTTCGAAGTGGCTGCACGGCATAGCAGTTTTACCCGCGCGGCCCAGGAACTATGCGTCACGCAGGGCGCGGTCAGCAAACAAGTGAAACATCTTGAAGAATTTGTTGGCGTCGAATTATTCCTGCGGATCAGGCAAGGCCTGGTTTTGACCGAGGCCGGCCGCAGCTATCTCAAACAGGTGCAGGCCGGGTTGAGCCAGATCGAAGCCGCCACGGTGGAGCTCATCGCCCACCAGGGCCGGGGGGGCACAGTACGCCTGACGTCCATGCCGACTTTCGGGGCGCGCTGGCTGATTCCGCGCCTGACGGCATTCCGGCGCCTGCGGCCGGACATCCATGTGGAATTCCTGCCGCACCGGCAGGGCTACGATTTCTCCACGCCCGAGCTCGACGCGGCGGTGCGTTTCGGCGAAGGCGTCTGGCCCGGCAGCGGCGCGGACTATATCGTTGGCCGCGAGATCCTGCCCGTCTGTAGCCCGCGCTTGATTCCACAGTCCTGTAGCGAGGCCGAGGAGCTGCTGCGTTATCCGCTGCTGCACCATACTTCGGCGCTCGAGGGTTGGCGCGACTGGTTCGAGCAGGCCGGCTGTGACGCGCGCCGGGCGCTGGAAGGCGCGCGCTTCGATCAGTATTCGCTCTTGTCGCAGGCGGCCGCGGCCGGCTTTGGGATTGCCCTCATCCCGCGCTGCCTGATCGAGGATGAGTTGCGCGACGGCAAGCTCGTCGTGCCGCTGCAACTGCCCATCCGGGCCCGCCAGGGCTATTACCTCTGCTATCCCGAGCAGAAAGCCAGTTCGCCGACCTTGCAGGCCTTCCGCTCCTGGCTCATGGAGGTCTCGCGCGCGGCCGAGCCCGCGCCGGACAATGCTCTGCCCTTAAAATAAGCTGCATCATGGTTCACACATCACCAAAGAAAGGCCGTGTCGTGGTCGGCATGTCCGGCGGGGTCGACTCCTCGGTCACTGCCTGGCTGCTCAAGCAACAGGGCTATGAAGTCATCGGCCTGTTCATGAAGAACTGGGAGGATGACGACGACTCCGAATACTGCTCGACGCGCCAGGATCTGCTGGATGCGGCCAGTGTGGCCGATCTGGTCGGGGTGGAGTTCGAGTACGTCAACTTTGCGACGGAATACAAGGATCGCGTGTTTGCGGATTTCCTGCGCGAGTACTCCGCTGGCCGTACGCCCAACCCCGACGTCCTGTGCAATGCCGAGATCAAGTTCAAGGCCTTCCTGGATCATGCGATGGCGCTGGGCGCCGAACATATCGCCACGGGCCATTACGCGCGCGTGCGCGCCGTCGACAGCGACCGCGGGCGGCGCTTTCAGTTGCTCAAGGCGCTCGACGGCAGCAAGGATCAGAGCTATTTCCTGCACCGCCTGAATCAGGCGCAGTTGGCGCGCACCTTGTTTCCGCTGGGCGAGCTGCACAAGACCGAAGTGCGCCGCATCGCCCATGAGATCGGGCTGCACAATGCCGCCAAGAAAGACTCCACGGGCATCTGCTTTATCGGCGAGCGGCCGTTTCGCGAGTTCCTCAGCCGCTATCTGCCGACCGCGCCGGGTCCCATCCTCACGCCCGAAGGCAAGCGCCTGGGCCAGCATCATGGCCTGGCGTTCTACACATTGGGCCAGCGCAAAGGGCTGGGCATCGGCGGCGTCAAGGGGCAGCAGCGCGAAGACGGCACGGCCGACGCCTGGTATACCGCTCGCAAAGACCTGAAGCACAACGCGCTGTATGTGGTGCAGGGGCATGACCATCCCTGGTTGTTGAGCCGCAGCCTGCACGCGCAGGACGTCAGCTGGATTGACGGCCAGGCGCCCGCGCCCGGCGACTATGCCGCCAAGACCCGCTACCGCCAGGCCGACGCCGCCTGCCGCCTCGAGGCCGATGCGCAAGGATTCGCTTTGTCGTTTGCCCAGGATCAATGGGCGGTCACGCCGGGTCAGTCCGCCGTGCTCTACGACGGCGAGGTTTGCCTCGGCGGCGGCATCATCAACTGATTGCCTGGCGGCGCTGGGGCCTTGAGGCCGGCCGCAGGGGCCTGCCGGCCGCTTTTTAACAATAACGATAGGAGACGAGCGTGGATGTGACGATGGTGGTTTGCCTGCTGATTCTGGGAGGGATCGTGGGCTTTGCGGCCGGTCTGCTGGGAATCGGCGGCGGCATGATGCTGGTGCCGTTCTTGACCATGTTGTTCAGCTGGAAGGGGATCGTGCCGGCGGACATGGTCGTGCATGCGGCCATCGCGACCTCCATGACTTCGATCCTGTTCACCTCGATCTCCAGTGTGCGCGCGCACCAGAAGAAAGGCACGATCGACTGGAAGATCGTGTTCGCGCTGGCGCCCGGGATCATCGTGGGGGGGCTGCTGTCCGGGGGCGCCGCGTTCGCGGCCATCAGCACGGCCTGGCTGTCGCTCTTTTTTGCCTTGTTCGTGGGTTATTCGGCCTGGAGCATGCTACGCAGCAAAAAGCCCAAGCCCAGCCGCCATATGCCTGGGGTAGCGGGCACGACGGCGGCGGGAGCGGGCATAGGCTTTGTCTCCGGGCTGGTGGGCGCCGGCGGCGGCTTTCTGTCGGTGCCGTTCATGGTCTGGTGCAATGTGTCGCTGCTCGTGGCTGTCTCGACCTCGGCCGCGCTCGGGTTTCCGATCGCGTTGGCCAACAGCATCGGTTATGTGGCCTCGGGGCTGGCCGAAGGCGTGCATCGGCCCGGGATGTTGGGTTTCATCTACTGGCCGGCGCTGCTGGCGCTGATCTGCACCAGCGTGTTGACCGCGCCCATGGGCGCGCGCCTGGCGCATCGCTTGCCGGTGGCCACGCTCAAACGCGTGTTCTCGGGCCTGTTGTTCTGCCTGGCCGCCTACATGCTGTTCAAAGCCTGCCAGGCGTTCATGGCGTAAGGCCGCGCCGCGTCGTGCTCGAAACAAAACGCCCCTGGCATGCGGATGCCAGGGGCGTTCTGCTGACTGAGCGTTGCCGGTATCAGGTAGGAGGCAGCGTGTCGGTGAAAGACGGCCGGGCCGATAGCTTGTCGTACAGACGAGCCAGATTGGCATGATCGGCGCGCCAGTTCAAGCTGGCAAAGCGCAGGTCCAGATAGCCCAGCGCGCAGCCCACGGCGATGTCCGCCAGGGTGTAGTTCACGCCCATGCAGTGCACATGCTCGCCCAGGCTGCCGTCCATGGCGCGCAGGGCGGCGCGGATCTTGCTGTACTGGCGTTCGATCCAGTCGGCGCTGCGTTGCGACTCGGGGCGCTGGTTTTCCTTGACGATGGTGACGCAGGCGTCGAGCAGGCCGTCGGCGATCGCTTCCCAGCACTTGACCGCGGCGCGTTCGCGGCCGGGCTGCGGGATGAGCCGGGCGACGGGCGACAGCGTGTCCAGATACTCTACGATGACGCGCGAATCAAACAGCGCGCCGCCGTCTTCCATCACCAGGCAAGGGACCTTGCCGAGCGGATTGAATTGCTGGATCTGCGTATCGGGGGACCAGACGTTTTCGAGTTCCAGCTGGTAATCCAGCTTTTTCTCGGCCATCACGACGCGGACTTTGCGCACGTAGGGGCTGGTAAGCGAACCGATAAGTTTCATGGAGTTATGGACGGAGTCGGAAAGCGGCCGCAGTATAGCAGGCTGGGCCGCCCTCTCGGATTGAGGGGAGGGGCGCACGGTGTTACAGGACTGCGGGTGATAAAATCGGAACCCGCTTTCAACCGCCATTTTTCTCCGATCATGCAGATTGCCGACCAGCTTACCCAACTCAATGCTCTTTCGCCACTGGATGGGCGCTACGCGTCGCGCAGCGATGCCCTGCGGGGGCTGCTGTCGGAAGCTGGTTTCATGGCGCATCGGGTCGAGGTCGAAGTGGCCTGGCTGGTCGCGCTGTCGGATGCTGGCCTGCCCGAGTTGCCGGTGTTTTCCGCCGCCGCCCGCGCCCGGCTGGCGCAGCTGGTCGCGGACTTCTCCGAAGCCGATGCCGCCCGCATCAAGGACATCGAGCGCGTCACCAATCACGACGTCAAAGCGGTCGAGTACTGGCTCAAAGAGCGCGTCGCCGATGACGCCGAGCTGGCGCGCGCCGCGGAGTTCATCCACTTCGCCTGCACGTCCGAAGACATCAACAACACGTCGCATGCGCTGATGCTCACCCGCGCCCGCGACCAGGTGCTGCTGCCGCGCCTGCGCGAGATGCAGGCCAAGCTCAACACCCTGGCCCTGGACAATGCCGCGCAACCCATGCTGTCGCGCACGCATGGTCAGCCCGCCAGCCCCACGACGCTGGGCAAAGAATTCGCCAACGTGGCCGCCCGCCTGGCGCGTGCCATCGCGGCCATCGAGGCCGTCGAACCGCTGGCCAAGCTCAACGGCGCGACCGGCAACTACAACGCCCACCTGTCGGCTTACCCCGAGATCGACTGGCCCGAGTTCAGCCGCAAGGTGCTGGCCGGCCTGGGCTTGACGCAAAACCGCCACACCATTCAGATCGAACCGCATGATTGGATGTCGGCGCTGTTCGATGCCGTGACCCGCGCCAACATCATCGTGCTCGATCTGGACCGCGACATCTGGGGCTATATCGCCCTGGGTTACTTCAAGCAGCGCCTCAAGGATGGCGAGGTCGGCTCCTCGACCATGCCGCATAAGGTCAACCCCATTGACTTCGAAAACTCCGAAGGCAACCTGGGCCTGGCCAATGCCGTGCTGCGCCACCTCTCCGACAAGCTGCCTGTCTCGCGCTGGCAGCGTGATCTGACCGACTCGACCGTGCTGCGCAATCTGGGCGTGGGGTTTGGCTATTGCCTGGTGGCATGGGATGCCTGCATGCGCGGGCTGAACAAGCTGGAAGTCAACGTCGCGGCGATCGACGCCGATATCGACGCTTGCTGGGAAGTGCTGGCCGAGCCGGTGCAGACCGTCATGCGCCGCTATGGCCTGCCGCAGCCCTATGAGCAGCTCAAGGCCCTGACGCGCGGCAAGGGCATCACCGAAAGCGCGCTGCGCGAGTTCATCGCTGGCCTGGAGTTGCCCGCCGATGCCAAACAGCGCCTGCTGGACATGACCCCGCGCTCCTATCTGGGTCTGGCCGTCGAGTTGGCCCGGGCGGTATAGTGAGTGACACGCCGGCGCGGCCGTCAGCCCGCCGGCGCTTCGCCCCGCCTCAGGAGATCTCCGTGAAGAAGCTGATTGCCCTCATTGCCCTGGCCTGTACGGCCGCGGCTGCTCCGGCAGCCGCACAGTTCGCCAAGCCCGAAGACGCTGTCAAGTACCGCCAGGCCGCGCTGACCGTGATGGCTTCACACTTCAGCCGCATGCAACCGGTGGTGCGGGGGCAGGCGCCTTATGACGCGGCCCAGATCAAGGCCAACGTGGACATTCTCAAAACGCTGGCCGCGCTGCCCTGGGCCGGCTTTGGTCCGGGTACCGAGGGGGGCGGCGCCAGGCCCGAGGTCTGGGCCGACGCGGCCGGTTTCAAAGCGAAGCAGCAGCAATTCATGGCCAACGTCGACAAGCTGTCGGTCGCGGCTGACAGCGGCGATCTGGCCAAGGTGCGGGCCGCTTTTGGCGACGTCGGGGCCAGTTGCAAGGCCTGTCATGACGCCTACCGCAAAAAGTAAGCCTGCCCCGCCTGCAAAACACAACGCCCCGTCATGGGGCGTTGTGTTTTGCAGGCGGGGCCGTTGTGCTCAATAGGCGGGCAGCGTGTCCAGGCTGTTGAGCCACAGCACCAGTGCGGCGCAGCAGGCGGCGAGCAGCAGCGCCCGCAAGCGCAATGACAGATCGTCCCGCGCCGGGACGAGGCCGGGGGATGCGGCGCCGTCTCCCGTGATCATGCTCTTGATCAGTGGCTGGCGCAGAACGAGGGCATGCCATAGCACGGCCAGCACATGCAGGCCGACCAATGCCAGCAGCAGCCATTCGTTGGCTTTGTGCAGTCGGGTGAGTCTGGCCGCCAGCTCGGGGGCGATGGCGCTATTGAGCGGCCCTTGAATCATGATGTCATCGCTGACGAACAGGCCGCTGACTGCCTGAAAGCCCAGCGCAAGCAGCATGGCCAGCACGGATAGCGCGCCCAGCGGGTTGTGGCCAGCCGTGCGTAACTGTCCGCGCAAATAGGCCGCCAGGGCGCGGGGGCCGCGCACAAACTGGGTAAAGCGCGCATACCGCGAGCCGCACACGCCCCACAGCAGGCGAAACAGGATCAGCCCCAGCGTGGCCAGCCCGAAGCGGACATGCCAGTCCATGTACAGGCCGCCCAGCTTGACGGTGACGAAAGCGCCTGTCACACAGGCCACCAGGGCCCAATGAAACAATCGGGTGGGAAGATCCCAGATGCGCAGCGTGGAAGGCATGATGCTTCAGTCCCGCAGTGTCAGACGCGGCCAATGTAGCATGGGGCCCGCGCCGCGGATCCGGGGGTTCAGGCCGAAAGCCGGCGTTGACGCGACACGGATTCGATGCGGTGCACATGCTCATGGCGAAAGCGAATGCGCTGGCCGAGCTTGGCGCCGCAAGGTTGAATCAGTTCGGTCGTGTACGTGGTCGTGCCGTTGATGGGCGCGTTGAAAATGACCGCGGCGCGAATGGCTTTGCCATCGGCGAGCTTCAGGTGAACGACATCTCCCACGTTGATGGGCATGTCATTCAGCTTGGACTGGATCGGGCGGCGCACCAGGTCCTGGGTGTTGAACAGCTTATTCATATGTTTTCCTCGTTAAAGTTGTTGTATGGAAACACGGCTCCGGTTTGACCGGTTTGCGTACTTCTATGTTGGCGCGGGTGGCGCGCCGGTGCCCGCTTAGGGCGGTGGCCAATATGGCCGTTGCGGGACGCAGGTTTCCCTGGCGTTGCGATGGCCAATATGGCCGTACCTGGTTTGCTGGCGGAAACACCGCAGGGGTCAACGTGTTGCGGGTGTAAAGCGAAACATGCTGCTTGCCCGGCGCAAACCTCCCGAGCGATACCGATGTTGTTGCCGCAGAATAGATATTGGAAGTGGCGGCGGCCCATGAGGGCCAACATCGATGTGGATTGGCTGCCGGCGCCAGGTGAGGGCGTCGGCGGGGGCGAGGGGCGCAAAGTGTGCGCAAAACGCCTTACGGCAAACACCGCGGGCGGGCCTTAAGGCCTAATGCCAGGGGCGGTGATCGATCCGTAGTTGATATCGGCCTTGTGCCTGGCAGCGTTCTTGAGGGCTTGAAAGCGACTCGTTTTGCTTGGGCTAAAAGGCGATGATCATGCCAATCCAATCGATGATATGGCTAAGTATTTGTTTTGTCAAGCCTTGTTGTGACAGCTGGCTTACGTTCGCAACAAAATCCTCTGCGCTGGCGAGAATGGGGACGGGTTAGGCTAAGCTCTGAGTTCCGCGTTGGATAGGTAGACGCCTACTTGTTGACTTCCGTGTTGCCACCCTTGCTGCACCGCCTGTCCCTGTTTTCGGGAGGGGCTTATGTGCTGCGCGCGGCATTGCTTGCCGCGCTCGCCCTGAGCGTGGCGGCCTGCTCACAGAACGAACCGCGGGAGCGTGCCGCGCTCATTGCCTGGTTGCAGCAGGACAGTCCTGCCGCGCCCGATACGGAGACGCTCAAGCAATTCGGCGAGTACCAGCGGCAATATGCGGTGATCGGTGATTATCGGCAGGCGCTGGCGCACGCGGCGCACGGAATGAGTCAGGCACTGGCCGAGTTGCCGGCCCACAGCCTGGCAGAAATCTCGGCTCGCCGCGAACGTTTGCTGGCACTGCGAGCCAGTATCCACCGCGAACAACAGCGCCTCGAACAGGCTTATCGGCAAGCTTTATCGCAGCGGGCCGACCTGTTGCAGGCCGCGGACCTCAAGACGGCCTATGATCAGGCCTTCGAACGCCTGGTGATCGGGCCGCAGGCCGCCATCGGGCCGGTTTGGGACCTGCTGGAAGGGCCGCTGTCGGCGTCGCTGAAAGTCGCCGATTTTGCTGCCTTGCATCAGGATCAGATCGCCACCACCGGCCCCTTGACCCAGGTGCAGGATCCCTCGGTGCGTGATGCACTCAATGCCTTGCTGGATACACTCAATGCGCAATCGCGCAATCTGGAGCGTGCCGCCGCGCGCTGCCAGGAATTGGGTCTGTGTCCGCCCGAGCCCGACGGGGCTTCCCCCTCACAGGCGCCCGCGCCGCGTTTTCAGGACGACTCATGACGCAATCGCCTCTTCTGCACAACCGGACGTTCATCGTCCTGCTGATCGCCGTTACCCTGGCTTTTCTCTGGCTGCTCTGGCCTTTCTTCGGTGCCGTATTCTGGGGCACCATCCTCGCCATCATCTTCGCGCCCCTGCATCGCAAAATCGCCCGCAGGCTGGCGCCGCGGACCAATCTGGCGGCCTTGCTTTCGCTGGGCCTGGTGTTGCTGGTGGTGATCATTCCGCTGGCGCTGATCACGGGTTCCCTGGTGCAGGAAGGCGCCAGTCTCTATCAGCGCATGCGGTCGGGCTCGCTGAATTTCGGCGCCTATTTCCAGCAAATCATGGATGCCATGCCGCCCATGGTGCATGACCTGCTGGCGCGCTTTGACCTGGATGATCTGGGCAGCATCGAGGAAAAACTGTCCGCCGGCGCCATGCAGGTGAGCCAGTTCCTGGCGACGCAATTGGTCAATATCGGGCAGGACACGGCGCAGTTTCTGGTCAGCTTCGGGGTGATGCTCTATCTGCTTTACTTCCTCTTGCGTGACGGCTCGCGTCTGTCGCGCCGCCTGCGGCGCGCTGTTCCGCTGGATGAGGATTACAAACAGCATCTGTTCCGCAAGTTCACCACGGTGGTGCGTGCCACCGTCAAGGGCAATATCGCCGTGGCGGCGGTGCAAGGCGCGCTGGGCGGCATCATTTTCTGGGTGCTCGATATCCAGGGGGCATTGCTCTGGGGTGTCATCATGGGCTTTCTGTCTTTGCTGCCGGCCGTGGGGGCAGGGCTGATCTGGGCGCCGGTGGCGATCTATTTCCTCGTGACAGGGGCCATCTGGCAGGGCGTGGTGTTGATTCTGTTCAGCGTCCTGGTCATCGGTATGGTCGACAATGTGTTGCGGCCCATTCTGGTTGGCAAGGACACCAAGCTGCCGGACTACGTCATTCTGATCTCCACGCTGGGCGGCATGGCATTGTTCGGCTTGAATGGCTTTGTCATCGGACCGCTGATCGCGGCCCTGTTCGTGGCCTGCTGGGATCTGTTTTCGCCGCCGGCTCCGGAGGATCTGCCCAAGGACGCCGACAGCTTGCCGGAAACCACCAAGCGCGCCCGGTCCTGATCCGAGCCCGCCGCAGGAGAACCCCCACATGACAGCCATTGCCAGTGATATCCAGTTGCGGCCGCTCGAGCGGGGTGACCTGCATTTCGTGCACGCGCTCAACAACAACGACGCCATCATGCGTTATTGGTTCGAAGAGCCTTACGAGGCCTATGACGAGTTGATGGCGCTGTATGACCGGCACATCCATGATCAGTTCGAGCGGCGTTTCATCGTCGAGCGCGAAGCCGGGCAGATGGTGGGGCTGGTCGAGTTGGTGGAGATCAATCACATCCACCGGCGGGCCGAGTTCCAGATCATCATCGCGCCCGGATTCCAGGGGCATGGCTATGCCAAAGCCGCCACGCGCATCGCCATCGGCTATGCCTTCCGGGTCCTCAACCTGCACAAAGTCTATCTGGTGGTGGATAAGCAGAATGCGGCCGCCGTGCACATCTACCAGGCTTGCGGCTTCTCGGTGGAGGGCGAGCTGCGTGAAGAGTTCTTCTCCAATGGGCGCTACCGCGATGCCTATCGCATGAGCCTACTGCAGGCCGAGTACCTGCACACCTACGGCACGATCCCCGAGCACGCCTCGGTATTGCGCGACTGGCTGCCGCAAGCCCCGCAGGCCTGACCCCGGGGCGGTGGCGGCCGCTTCAGTCGGCCAGCACACAGGTGTTGCGGCCACGGGCTTTGGCGGCGTAGAGCGCATCGTCGGCGCGTTTGAGCAGGCGCTGGTAGTCCGGATGGCCATCGTGGGTGGCCACGCCCACGCTCATCGTGACGCGCCGCTGGGTGCCGTCGGGCAGCAGCAGAGCCTTGTCGGCCAGGCGTTGGCGCAGGCTTTCGGCGACATTGAGCGCCTGCACGGCATCGGCGTCGACCAGCACCACCAGGAATTCTTCGCCGCCCAGACGGAAGGTGTAGTCGCCGCCACGGCTATAGGTGGACACCAGTGTGGCCACCTGTTGCAGCACGACGTCGCCGGCGTCGTGGCCATGCTCGTCATTGACGCTCTTGAAGTAGTCGATATCGACCATCAGCACGGACAACGCTGAGTCCGTCTTGCGCGCGTAGGCGACTTCCTTGCTCATTACGACGTGCAGAAACTTGCGGTTGAGCAAGTGGGTCAGCGTATCGCGCCCGGAATCCAGGTGCGCGGCTTTCTCAAACAGCGCGTCGATGAGATAGGCCAGGGTCTTGGTGGCTTCGCGCACCGCATGCAGCAGGCGAATTCTGTCCTGCGGTTCAGCGGGTGCGTCGAGCAGTTTGTCGATGGCTTCGATCTGTACCCGGGCCTGAGCGGCCTCCTTGGCGCCTTCGAAGGCATGCGCGGCCTTGTGGGTAAACCACAGGCCGAACTCGGATTTGCGCAGCCGGCGGAGTTTGTCGGCACTGTCGCCGACAGACAGGCCGAATAACAATTGGTTTTCCCAATCCAGCAGGGCGGCGCGCTGACGTTCCTTCTCTGTGCCGACGTTCTGCGACAGGCTCAGCAGGCGATAGCCTTCCTCGGCGCGCGCATTGCGGTCATGCGAGTTGGCGTAGGCCAGCGACATGAGTTCGATGGCAAACAGCATGATCTCGCCGAGATAATCCGACAGCGGCCAGCGCAGCGCGGCGGGGATATCCGGGTCGCGTGCCAGCGTGGCACGCATGCGACAGATCAGCATGCGAGTGCCTTGCAGCACCAGATAGACGGGGATGTCGATGCGGGCGTGCACGTCTCCGACCCGTTGCTGGAAGGCGACCGCGGTCACGTAGTCTTGGTGGACGGCCGCGCCGAACACCGAACGCAACCAGGCCTGCATGGAAGCGTGCAGTTTCTGATGGACGATCTGATCCGACAGAAAATAGGCGGCCGCGTCGTCGGCCAGCATGGTTTCGTAAAACGTATCGGCCAGTTCGGCGGCTTGCTTGTCGACGCGTTCAAAGGCCAGATTGAGGATGTCGCGGGAATACGGCGCGCAGGTTTCCTTCCAGCGCGCCACGAACGTATCGGTAGAGAGTTTCAAGACGGGAAGTACTTAAAAGAGAAAGGCTGTGCTGCGCTCAAGCCGTGGCGGCTTGCAGCACCACGCGATTGCGTCCGTCGCGCTTGGCCTGGTAGAGCAGGACATCGGCGCGCCGCATCCAGAGGGATACGGTATCGCCGAGTTGTAGCATAGTCAGGCCCGTGCTGGCGGTGATGACATGATCATCTTCCAGTTCGGGGATGCGGGTCTGGGCCAGGATGTGGCGTAGACGCTGCGCCAGGGTATGCGCCTCGGCCAATTCGGCCGGCACGACAATCGCGAACTCTTCTCCGCCGACCCGGCCTGCCAGCGCATCTCCCCCAGCGCAGTCGCGGATCAGGCGGCTGACCGTGCGCAACACGTTATCGCCCGCCGCGTGGCCATACCGGTCGTTGATCGCCTTGAAGTGGTCGATATCGATGAGCAGGAGTGCAAAGGGGCGCAGGCCGGCGCCCGAGATCAGGTTCTCCAGGCGCTCGTCGAGGGCGCGCCGGTTCCATAGCCCGGTCAGGCCGTCGATGTCCCTGTCATCGCGCAGGCGCGTGATCATATCGGTCAGGCTGGCGGCGAACAGCAGCAGCGCCAGGATCAGGCCGGTCAACACCAGCAGCAACTGCAGGACGAACCAGAACGCCAGGCTGTCGAAGCCCTGTGGCGCGAGTTGCGCGGGCAAGGCCAGAATGAGCAGCGTGCGGACAAAGAAGCTCAACGCAAAAAGCGTGAAAACCCAGTGGACCGTCTTATCGATGGCGCTGATGCCGCTGGCGATGCGGATACGCCACGCGGCCACGCTGAGAATGGTGCCGATGCCGCAGTTCAGTACATGGCTGCGTAAGGCGTCTTCGGGCTGGGCGTAGCAGAGATAGGCGACTGCCAGCCAGGTAATCAGGGCGGCCCCGCCCAAGGCCAGGCCGGCGCGCTGGTGGTAGCGGCGCAACAACCCTTCGGCCATGCAGGAGATGCTCAATAGATAGACGGCCGAGGAAGTCAGGCTGCTGAGCGGCTGGTCTCTCGGCCACTGCAGAATCTGCATGGCCGCGCCCGCAGCATAAAGTAGAAACGCGCAGGCCAGCAGTGCGAGGTAGGCACGGCGATCCAGAAACTTCCAGATGCACAGGAAGCTTCCCGAGATGACCAGTGCGATGGCAGGGCTGCCCAGCGTGAGCACCTGGGTAGCGCTTAAGTTCAGATTCACGGCGGTAGAACAAGGAGGGTGGCACTGCGGCTGCGGCCCGTCCGAGTAGATATTGAGTCCTGTGATGTCGCTTGAATGAAAAGAGCGCTGCCCGGTGGTTCAGCAGCCACTTCCGGCCTTGATTCCCATCGTGGCGTCCGTGGCTGTGGCGCCTTCAAACCTTGTGCTATGCCCGCAGCGAGAGGGCGATCGGGGCGTCATGCGGGACGCCGCCGGATACAGGTGAGTTAAACCGCGCCTGCTCAAAAATAATACAGGCCTCCAAAAGGCCTGTATGCGTGGCAATCGTATCGCAGTAAGCGGAATATTAATATAAATACTTGAGGTTTATATTAATTTGATAATGTGATCAATAAGCCAGTAAGTAATATAACTCAATGTTTTTTATGGGATAATTTCAAAAATTGCATTTCCTTCCGGAGAAATGGCGCCGTGATGGGCCGTATGGGCTGATTTTTGAAAATATAGGAAATAAAAGTATTTTTTTCGACGCCGGCGGATTTCAAATTCGCTTGTTTGCAGAGAATTTCCGCGGGCGGCGCCATCTAGGGATTGTCCCTAGCGTGGCAATCCTTACTGCGTCGGCCTCACTGGGGCTGCAGGCGGCCCAGCACGAAGCCATCCACTTCCGCCAGGCGTCCGCGCCACAGCGTGGGCTGCAGGCTGATCGGCTCGCCGTCAGTGGTAAAGAAGAGTGCATCGGCCAGATGGATGTAGTTCGGTAGCGGATCGACGGGCTGGGGTTGGCGAAACACATCACCCAGTTGGGCCAGGGCGTTACGCACCGCCTGCCGATCCGATGCCGAATCGACCTCGCTGGCGAAGTTGTCGGCGAAACGGTCGAAATAGCCCGCGCCGGACACGATGGTGCCTCCCACCAGGATGCCGCCCATCTGGAGCGTGACACCGATGCCTTGCAGGGCGTCGCCGCTGTTGACCAAATTGACCAGAAATTGCAGGAAGGCGTCGGCGCGCGGGGTTTGATGATCGGGCAAAGATGGCATGGCAGGCCTCGGGCAGGGAAAGAGGCGTCATTATCGAAGTGCGGTGGGAAGGGCAATGCGCTGATCAGCCCATCAATTGCAGGTTTATTGAGCGGATGTGAGGGCGGGCAGGCGGGCCGAGCATGGCTTCGTGGCCACTGAGCGCGGCGCGTGCGGTAAGGCGTGGCATCCCCCATGCAATAATTCAGGGCATGAATGCCTTTCTTCCCGTTTCGCTCTCTCTGCTTTGCGTCGGTGTGGTCTTTCTGGCCATTGGCATCGCGCGCAACGACACCACCTTTCTGACGCTGGGCGGCGTCTTCATGGCCTCGGCCGGACCGCTGTTGGCTATCGGCCTGGGCCGAAAACGGTTTGCCAAAACAAACTGAGTAGCCCGGCCGGTGCAAGGCAGAGCGAAGCGCAGATGATTCTTCTCGCCTTGGGCTGAAAGACCGCGCCAGCGCCGTCGAAGCGCGGGTCAGCCTTTGCCGCGGCAAGATCGTCGCCGGTAGCGGTGATGCTGCCGCACATTTTGAAGAAGATAAAGACGCTCAGGGTGCGTGCCAGGCCATCGGCAAGTTGGCGAATGCCCCGTCTTAGCGACCGCGGGTAGGCCGGCGCCAGCTGCATCAATCATTCAGGATGCACCCCCGCGCAAACCCGGGGGTGAACGCAGCGCTCGGTTCAGTTTTCCCTTTGCCGGGGATAGCGGGGGTCCGAGCAGGCCTGCATTTACGGCGCCCCGCAGCGGCATGAGCGGACTCCCATGCGCAGCGGGGGGCGAGGGCGCGCGACACTGCCAATCTGCCCGCGGCCATGTATTGATCGCTTTTGCGCCCCGCAGGCATCGCCCTTCATGCTCGAGCGCGCCGCGCCGAACGCCGGTTCGCATCAGCGCGCGTTGATCCGTCGATGGGTCGCGCGCGGTGCGCCTCATCGCGCTATCGGGCGGCGTGGTCTCGCTCTGTTCCTCTCGCTCGACAGCGCTCGGGCCGCTCGTGCCCGGGGCGGCCAGGTCGATCGCCTGACGGAAGCCCTAGGTGTCTCGCTCGAGACCCTCATCGCTCTCGGCCTGGTCCGTCCCCTGCGGCTGCGGATTGGCCACATCGGGGCAGGGCAAGGGGGACAAAAACTTGCCAATATCAATGTCCTTATTGGAAAATTGATATTAATTCTCATTATTTGTTGTCAATCCGGAGCATCTGATGCCCGCCACACCCCCTGCCGACGCATCATCGATGCACACGCTTTACAGCGCCAATCATCGTTGGCTGCTGGGTTGGCTGCGCCGCCGCGTGGGCGACCCTTTCGATGCCGCAGATCTGGTGCAGGATACTTTCGTGCGCGTGCTCAAGACGCACACCAACCCCAGTGGCGACATCGGCAGCATCCCTCCCGGTACCCCCATTCGTGAACCCCGGGCGTATCTCGCCACGATCGCCAAGAGCTTGATGATCGATTTTTTTCGACGTCAAACCTTGGAACGCACCTATCTGGAAGTCCTCGCCGCGCTCCCGCCCCAAGAGGTTCCCTCGCTGGAAGACCAAGCCGTACTGCGTAGTGCGCTGATGGACATTGACACGATGCTCGATGGGCTCGGTGTGAAGGTCAAGCAAGCCTTTCTGATGGCGCAATGCGAAGACCTGCCCTACGCGGAGATCGCAAGCCGTTTAGGGGTATCGCGCCGCACCGTGGACAATTATTTGGCCCGAGCAATGACGCATTGCTGCCTGCTGCTACCGTAGGGGCCGCCGTCATGCCTTCGGACGCAACGTCAAAGCCGAGCGCGCAGGCCCTGCGGGCGATCAACGAAGCCGCAGCCTGGTATGTGCGGCTAGGCTCAGAAACGGTCAGCCAGGAAGACCAGCAAGCATGGCGTCACTGGCTTGGCCACAACGATGCCAACCGCGCCGCTTGGGACAAAGTCGAACAAGTCTGCCGTCAACTCGGTCGCCTGCCGGGCAGTATCGCCCGGCCTACCCTTGCCGCGACCAAGGTAACGCGTCGTGCGGTGCTAAGCAGCATCGGCCTGCTGGCGGGCGTGGGAGGCACATCGTGGCTGGGCTGGCAGACGCTGCCCTGGCATAGCTGGGTAGCGGATTACCGCAGCGCGGTCGGTGAGCGGCGCAACATATCATTGGCTGACGGCTCATCCATGCTGCTGGATACGGATACCGCCGTAGACGTCACGTTCGACGCAGAGGCGCGCATTCTGGATCTACGGTCTGGCGCCATCTTCGTCACGACGCACCCCGATCCCCACCATACGCCTCGCCCCTTTATCGTGCGGACGCGCCAAGGTACGGTGATTGCCCTGGGTACCCGCTTCACCGTCAAAGCCGAAGGCGACTGGACGAACGTCGCTGTCCTGGAGAAATCGGTTCGGATTGCCCCGAATCAGGGGCACGACACCCTGACCCTGCACGCCGGCCAGCAAACACAATTTAGCGACAGCGCCATTTCGCCGCCTCAGAACAGCGATCTCACCACGGCATCGTGGGTGACGGGGAACCTGGTGGTATTCGACATGCCGCTGGGCGAGCTGGCCGCCGAATTGGGCCGATACCGGCGCGGCGGCCTGACGTGTGATACGGACATCGCGCATTTGCTGGTCTCGGGCTCATTCCCCTTGAACAATACCGATCAGGCATTGGCGTCCCTCACGCAAAGCTTCCCAATCAAGGCATCGCGGTTTCTGGGTTACTGGACGCGGCTCGTCGCCCGCTAGTCGCCCACTCCTCGCCCACTTATCGCCCACGATTCGGGCCCGCGCCATCGCCTCGGAATTTTTTTTCGAAAAAATTGCGCATTTGACTCGCCTCGCTCGTCCTCTCAGGCAGATCCCTTATTTCATGTTCATCTGAGAGACTTCATGTCAGCTAGTCGGTCCGTTCCCGCTGTCCCGCCCCTGCGTTTTCGCCTTCGTACCATGCCGTCGCAGCTGGCGCTGCTCTTCATGGCATCGGCCACGCTGGCCTCACCCTTGCTCCATGCACAATCGGTCAACGCCGTGTCCGACAGTGCGACCCGGCGCTTCGATATTCCTGCCGGCTCCCTGACCCAAGTGATCAGCCAATATGCCAGCGCGGCGCGCGTCGCCATTTCGTTTGACAGTGCGCAAACGCGCGGCCTGAATTCCGCGGGCGTGCACGGGACGTACACGGTCGATGCGGGCTTTGCGGTCGCGCTGGCGGGCAGCGGGCTGCAGGCCGTGCGCGGCGACCAGGGCGCCTATACCTTGCGTGCCGCACCCCAGACGGGTGCGGTTGCGACCTTGCCGACGGTCGCAGTGACGGGCTCCACCGGGGCTTCAGAAGGCGATGGCTTCGTGGCATTGCGCACCTCCACGGGGATGAAAACCAACACCCCGATCATCGAAATTCCGCAAGCGATCAGCATCGTCACGCGTGAGGAGATGGATCAGCGCGGTGTTCAGAATTTCAACGCCGCGGTTGCCTATACGCCAGGGATTCGCGCCATCGACTACCCGGGTGGTCAGGGTGCGCCCGATATCTATCTGCGGGGTTTCCGCGCTTTTAACCTGTTCTCTACTTATCGCGATGGCCTGCGTGCCGGGTTCAATCAGTACGACATCGACATCGAGACATACGGCTTAGAGCGCATCGACGTCATCAAGGGGCCGTCATCGGTCCTGTATGGCCAGATTTCGCCGGGCGGCCTGGTGGACATGAGAACCAAGCGCCCCACGGAAACACCGCTGCATGAGATCGAATTGCAGGGCGGTAATTTCGATCGCCGTCAGGCGGCCTTCGACTTCGGCGGGCCCTTGGATGACGAGGGAAAATGGCTTTACCGCGTTACGGGCGTTGCCCGCGACAGCGGCACCCAAGTCGATCACTCACCCGATGACCGCCTGTACTTTGCGCCGTCGCTGACATGGCGGCCCACCGACCAGACGAGCGTGACGGTCTACGCCAGCTATCAAAAGTCCAAGCGTGGCGGCTCAGAGCAGAGCCTCCCGCTGATCGGGACGGTCAAAGACAACCCGGCTGGCCGTTTCCCGTCCGACGTCTTCCTGGGCCAACCGGATTTAACGCATTACACGGTTGAAAATACGTCGGTCGGTTATGATGTCGAACATCAGGCCTCGCAGAACTGGACCATTCGTCAGAAAGCAAGATATCTGCATTCCGACGTGGATTACATTTCCAGTGGCGCGCGCAATAGCGCACAACTCACGGGCGGCCGCTACTACACGTTCGGCATGCAAGACCGACCGAAAAGCACCGATACCTTCCTCATCGATACCAGCATCGAAGGCCGCCTTTCCACGGGGGTGATCCAGCACACGGTACTGACCGGGCTGGACTATGGCTATTACTCCGGCCGGGAATCCCGCCGGGGCGGCACTAACGGCACGATTGATATCTTCAATCCCGTTTATACCAATACCACCACCTGGAACAGCTTCAAATCGGTCGATGGCAAAAGCCAGGTTTATCAAACGGGTTTGTACGCGCAAGACCAGATGCGTTATGACCGCTGGATACTGACGCTGGGTGGCCGCTACGATTGGGCTACCAACAAAGAGACCGATTATCTGTCGCATGCCGCGAGCAAAGTCGATTCAGAAGCGCTCACCGGCCGGGCCGGGCTGACCTATCTGTTTGATAACGGCGTTGCGCCTTATCTCAGTTATTCAACGTCGTTCCAACCCGGTTCGGGCACCTTGGCCCCGGCTCGCGGGGGTGGCACGTTTGACCCGACCAAAGGCAAGCAGTATGAAGTGGGCGTGAAGTACCAGCCCCCCGGCTCCGACAGCTTGCTCACGGCGTCCCTGTTCCAGTTGACCCAGTCGAATGTCTCCACCGCCGACCCGCTGTATTCCGGATATTCGGTGCAAGATGGTGAGGTTCGCTCCCGAGGACTGGAGCTGGAGGCCAAGACCGCGCTGACCCCAAGTTTGAATGTCGGCGCCTCATATACCTATGTCGATGCCGAGATCACCAAAGACAATGCCAACCTCGTCACCGGGATCAGCAAAAAAGGCCTGCATCCTGCTTCGGTGCCGCGCCATATGGCCGGTTTGTTTGCTGACTACGCGATCCATGGCGGCCCTCTGGCCGGGTTGGAGATTGGCGGCGGTATCCGATATGTGGGCTCGTCTTACAACGCGGCCAATACCGTCAAAATTGGGGGCTACACCTTGTTTGACGCCATCCTGCGCTATGACCTGGGGCAGTTGAGCCCCAGCCTGAAAGGCTTCCGGGCCTCTTTGAGCGCGACCAATTTGTTCGACAAACGCTATTTCACGCCGGGCTTCTATGATCAATCCGTGTTTTACGGCAATCGCCGTACCATCGTCGGGACGCTGAACTACCGTTGGTAAATGAGGGGGCGTTGATCCGGCTTGAACACCTCGTGCAAGAGGATAAGGTGTTCAGGCTTTATCGGAGGCGCCGACCGCCCCGCGATGATCGCCGCGCCTGTGGCAGCCGGCCGAGTCAATGGCCAGCAAGCGCTGCTACCCCTAGGGTAGCAGCGCTTTTTTCTTGGAAAGGCAAGGGGGCCCCCTCGTCAATGAGGCGAAGCGGGGGCCGGGACGGCCGATCAGCGGAGCGTTAGAAAATGCCACCCGGCGCCGGCCTACGCTTGGTAGCCTGCCAGCCTGTGGCACTTGAGGCCCGTCTACTGAGGCATCATTTATGCTGTGTTTTGGCGTGGGCAGGATGCACGGGCAGGGCAATCGATCACACCGTGCGAAATGGCGAAGCGGAAGGAATATTGCGAAGCAAAACAAAAGGCCCGCAAGCGATTGCGGGCCTTTGAATTCTTGGTGGCGCATCCCTGATTCGAACAGGGGACCTGCGGATTATGATTCCGTCGCTCTAACCGGCTGAGCTAATGCGCCAATGCGGCTTGCGCTGCATTTTTTCGCCAACCTCGCAAGCACTGCGTGATCAACGAAGAACGAAATTCTAGCACAAAGATTTTTCCGTGTGCAAGTGCACTCTCGCGATTGTATTTAGTTGTCGCGCGCCAGCCGGATGCCGCTGAATTGCCAGCGCGCTTCGGGCGGGAAGAAGTTGCGGTAGCTGTTGCGGATGTGGCGCGCGGGGGTGACGCAGGAGCCGCCGCGCAAGACGTACTGGTTGCACATGAATTTGCCGTTGTACTCGCCGATGGCGCCGGCGGCCGGTTTGAAACCGGGATAGGCGTCGTAGGCGCTCGCGGTCCATTCCCAGACGTCGCCAAAGAACTGCACCGGGCCGCCCGCCATGCCTGGACGCGGCGCGGGGCAGGGCGCGAAACGGCCGCTTTCGAGCAGGTTGGGCGCCGCGCCTGCATGGCGTCTGGCGGCGAGTTCCCATTCCGCTTCGCGCGGCAGGCGCACCCGCGCCCAGCGGGCATAGGCGTCCGCCTCGAAGTAGCTGACGTGGCACACGGGCGCCTGTAGATCCAGCGCCTGCAAGCCGGCGAGGGTGAATGCCTGCCACTCGTCTTTCTGGCCTTGCCAATAAAGCGGGGCGCGCCACCCCTGGGCGCACACCAGATCCCATCCCTGCGAGAGCCAGAGCTCCGGGCGGCGGTAGCCGCCGTCGAGAATGAACTGGAGGTACTCGTGCTGGGTGACCAGTCGGTTGGCCAGGTGAAAAGGCGGCAGCAGCACGTCATGCGCGGGGCCTTCATTGTCGAAGGCGAACCCGGGCCCGGTGTGCCCGATGCGGGTCTGGCCGCCGGCATAGTAGGTCCAGCCCGCCGGGGTGCCTGGCGGCAGCGTCAGGACGGGGGCGGGCAAATAGGCCGGCAGGCAGGGGTTGCAGGACAGCAAGTGTTTCAGGTCGGTAAGGATGAGTTCCTGATGTTGCTCTTCATGGTTCATGCCCAGCTCGACCATGTGGTGCAGGGCGGGGTCATCGGGTCTGCGCGCCAGCAGATTGGCCACGGCCTGTTCGACCTCATGGCGGTAGGCCATCACGGCGTCGAGGCTGGGCCGGGTGAGCAGGCCGCGCTGGGGCCGGGGGTGCCGGTCTCCCACGCTTTGGTAGTAGGAGTTGAACAGCACGCGATATTCGGGGTGCCGGGGGCGGTAGCCCGGGTCCTGACGCGCCAGGATAAAGGTCTCGAAGAACCATGTCGTATGTGCCAGATGCCATTTGACCGGGCTGCAATCGGGCATGGACTGAGCCTGGCAGTCTTCCGGCGACAGCGGCGCGGCCAGCGCTTCGGTGGCTGCGCGCAGGTGCAGCAGCCGCGCTGCGGAGTCAGCCGGCGGGGCGGCCGGCAGCGGGTGAGTCAATGCGCAGGACAGGGGGTCGGCGGCGAAAGGGCGGATAGGCATGGGCGGCACCGTCAGACGCGAGCGTGATAGACGGTGAACCAGTCGCGCGCATCCGACCAGTGCTGTACCTCGCTGAAGCCCGCCTCATGCAGCAAGGCTTGGAAGTCCTCGGTGCTGTATTTGTATGAGCTTTCGGTATGGATGGTTTCGTCAGGCTGGAATTGCCGGCGTTCTCCCGGCCACTGCACCTGCACCTCGCGCACGGCACGCAAATGCATTTCCACGCGTTGTTTGGCGGCATCGTAGCGCGCCAGATGCTCCCAATCGCGCGCGTCGAAGTTGCTCTGCAGGATCTGATTGACGTGGCGCAACAGGTTGAGGTTGAAGGCCGCGGTCAGATGCAGGGCATCGTCGTAAGCCTGCTCCAGAATGTCGCGCGGCTTGATGCGATCCACGCCGATGAGCGCCTGGGCACCGAGTTGCGCCATGCTGCGCAGCAGCGCCAGGGCGCGTTGGCGGTCCAGATTGCCGATACTCGAGCCCGGAAAGAACACCAGGCGGTCTTGCGGCGCGGTGAACGCCGGCAGGCGCAATCCGCCGCTGAAATCCTGTTCGATGGGGACAATCTCCAGATCGGGATGGCTGCGCGTGAGGCGCTGCACTGCCTGGCGGAGATAGTCGGTGGAAATATCCACCGGCATATAGCACTGCGGTTGCAATGCCGGCAGCAGCTTTTCGGCTTTGGCGCAGTCCCCCGCGCCCAGGTCGATGAGGGTGCGCACCGGGCCGGTGCGGGCCGCGATGGCCTGGCTCTGCTCGGCCAGGATTTCCGCTTCGCACCGGGTGGGGTAATACTCGGGCAGGAGCGTGATGGCGCTAAACAGCGTCGAGCCCAGGGCGTCGTACAGATACTTGGGGTCAACATGCGCCGCCGGCGCGAGCAAGCCGGCTTGCAGCGCGAGGTGTTCGGGCGATTTGCTGGGGGGCTGGCCCGGGTCTATCAAGCGCAGCCGGGCGGTGTGCGAAGCGGAGGTGCTTACCAGCGGGGGTCTTGCTTGCTGCGGGTGCTTCTGTGGGTGGGCCATGATGGGTTCCCTTTGAAGTCGCGCGGAAAAAGCCATTGTCAGCGGATGGGCCTACGCGCTGTCAACCGGAAAACCCTGCCCTGCAATGGATTTTTACGAAATGCGGGCGTTGCGCAGGCGTTGCATGCTGCAACATGGTCTTGCTGTAGCGGCGGCATCCGGGCCCTCGGAAATAAGGCTTTACGGCTGGTTGCGAAACCAGAGGACTGAAGCCCGAGGGAGCGGGAAAATGAGGGTCAGGTAATTCCGCTAGGGAGGCCATATGACTCGCATTGTGCTCGCGCGTTTTGACAGTATGGCTTCGGCTCGCAGTGCGGCGCATGCGCTCATCGCCGACGGGATCGCTGAGCAAGCCGTAAGCCTTCTACTGGAGGATAGCCGTCAACCGGTGTATAGCCGCCGGGGGACAGATCTACGTTCACCCTCGGCCCGGTATGGGGCCATCGCTACCGCCGCTGCGTTGGCCATGCTGGGCGCCATCCTGGGCGCCTTCACGCCGCTTTTGCTGCATGCCGCGGACGTGGGGTTGATGCTTATCGGGGCAGCCGTCGGTGCCTATCTCGGTGCCATGGCGGGCGCCATTTTCCTGCTGCGTGCCTTGCGGCTGACCCGTTTGCGGCTGGCACAGGCCGAGGATGAGGCCGTGAGCCGCGGCGTGGTGCTGGCCGCGCAGGTGCATCCGGATGAAGAGCTGGCCGTGCTCAGCTTGCTCAATGATGCGGGCGGGCGGCATATTCAGCGGCAGCAACATCTCGGCCGTGCCCCGGTGGGGTGGGCGGCACGCGATCACACCATGAGTCAGGCGCGCCGCACGCAATGGCAGAGCTGAGCAGGTTCGCGCGCTGCGGCCTGTCCTGTCTGTTGCTGCTGCTGGCAGCCTGCGCCAGCGTGCCCAGCCCGCGTGTGCTGCAGGAGCGGCGGGAGCAGGCGGCATTGTCGGCGGGGTCGGCCCGCCAGAGCCAATTGGCGGGTCAGCGTCTCGCCGCACGCACGGCTGGCGCTGAGGGCGCCTCCGAACAAGCCCGTTTTCTGGCGCGCCACCTGGCCGTCGAAAGCGCCATCTCGGGCAGCCCGCTCGTGCCGGGTAATGAGGTCAAACTGCTGGCCGATGGGCAGGCCGCGTATGCGGCCATGCTGCACGCCATCGAGCGGGCAGCGCGCTATGTCCACATGGAAACCTATATTTTTGACGAAGGAGCGGCCGGTGAGGCGTTCGTCAGTGCGCTGATCGCGGCGCGCCAGCGCGGCGTGCCCGTCGCGGTCACGGTCGACGCGGTGGGCACCTTGCAGACGCCCGAGTCGCTTTTCGATCGCTTGCGGGCCGCGGGTGTGCAGGTGGTGGTCTTCAACCCCGTCAACCCGGTGCGGTCGCGCAAGGGCTGGTCGCCCAATCAGCGCAATCACCGCAAGTTGTTGGTCGTTGATGGCGAGGTGGGCTTTCTCGGCGGGATCAATGTCAGCGATGTGTATGCGGCCTCGGGCAGTTCGCCCGGGGGCGACGAGCCGGGGCAAGCACCTTGGCGCGACACGCATATGGAGGTCCGCGGGCCGGCCGTGACACAGATCGAGGAAGTGTTGCTGGCCGGCTGGCAGGCGCAGCGCGGGCCGCCGCTGGACGGGGGGCGTTTTCTGCGCGTCGTGCCTCGGCAGGGCGATACGGTGTTGCGGATTCTCGCCAATGATCCGCAAAGTCAGGATGGGTATGCGGTCTATCTCACCCTGATGTCGGCCTTCGAGAGCGCGCAACATGCCATTCACATCACCATGGCTTACTTCGTGCCGGATCCGGCGTTTGTCCAGGCCCTGGCCCAGGCCGCTCGCCGCGGCGTGGATGTGGTGCTCGTGCTGCCCGGCTTTAGCGACAGCGCCATCGTCTGGCACGCGGGCCGCTCGCATTACACGGCGCTGCTGCAAGCGGGCGTGAAAATTTATGAGCGGCGCGACGCGCTGCTGCACGCCAAAACCACGGTTGTGGACGGCGTCTGGGCCACCGTGGGGTCCAGCAATATGGATTGGCGCAGTTTCGGCTTGAATTACGAGATCAATGCTGTCGTCCTGGGACCGGCTTTCGCGCAGGAAATGGAAGCCTTGTTCGAGCGCGACCGGCAGGCTTCGGTCCGGGTGGACGCTGCGCAATGGGGCGATCGCCCGGCGGGCGACCGCTTCATGGAGTCATTTTCGCGCCTGTTCGAGCGCTGGCTCTAGGCCGGCTGGGCATGATCGCGCTGCAGTTCGGCCAGCGCGGTGGTGATGTCGGTGACAGGCTGGAAAGAGTCGGCCGTCGCCATGCTCCAGCCCACCTTGAACACATTGTGGCGGAACTCGCCACGCAACAGTTCGCCCGGCGTCAGCTCGGGAAACAGCGCCGACAGCAGGCGCACTTCGCTGGACGAAATGCGGCGAGCGATATGGTGGGTGCGAAGCTGATTGGGATGCGTGAGCCCCGCGGCCTCGAGGAGTTCGGCCAGCGCATGCAGGGTGTTCTGGTGGAAGTGGGCCACGCGTTGGGCTTTGTCAGGCACGACGAGGGCGCGTTGCCGCACGGGGTCTTGCGTGGTCACGCCAGTCGGGCATTTGCCGGTATGGCAGGCCTGAGCCTGGATGCAACCGATGGCAAACATGAACCCGCGCGCGGCATTGCACCAGTCCGCGCCCATGGCCATGACGCGCGCCATGTCGAATGCGGTAATGATCTTGCCCGAGGCGCCGATGCGGATGCGGTCGCGCAGGTTCACGCCAACCAGGGTGTTGTGAACCAGCCGCAAGGCTTCGCGCAGCGGGGTGCCCACATGATCGACGAACTCCACCGGCGCGGCGCCCGTGCCGCCCTCGGCGCCGTCGACCACGATAAAGTCAGGTGTAATGCCGGTTTTGAGCATGGCCTTGACGATGGCGAACCATTCCCAAGGATGGCCCATACAGAACTTGAAGCCGACGGGTTTGCCGCCCGACAGTTCGCGCAGGCGCGCCACGAAATGCATCAGGCCAACCGGCGTATCGAACGCGCTGTGGCTGGACGGCGAGTTGCAGTCCTGCCAGGCGGGCACGCCGCGCGCCTCGGCGATCTCGAGCGTGACCTTGCCCGCGGGCAGAATGCCGCCGTGACCGGGCTTGGCGCCTTGAGAAAGCTTGATCTCGATCATCTTGACCTGCGGCGTACAGGCGTTACGCACGAAAGCCTCTTCGGAGAAATTGCCTTGCTCGTCGCGGCATCCGAAATAGCCCGAGCCGATATTCCAGATCAGCGCGCCGCCCGGCTGGCGGTGGTAGCGGCTGATGCCGCCTTCGCCGGTGTCATGGGCGAAATTGCCGATGCGCGCGCCGTCATTGAGGGCCAGCACGGCGTTGGCCGACAGGGCGCCAAAGCTCATCGCCGAGACATTGAAAACCGACATGGCGTACGGCTGGGTGCAATCCGGCCCGCCTACCTGAACGCGAAAATCGGGTTCGGTGATATGGGAGGGCGACATGGAGTGGTTGATCCACTCATACCGATCGCCATAGACATCTTCCTGCGTGCCGAACGGGCGCTTGTCGATCTCCTGTTTGGCGCGCTGATAGACGATGGAGCGCTGGGCCCGCGAAAAGGGCGCGGCGTTGGTGTCGTCTTCCAGGAAGTATTGGCGGATTTCCGGACGGATGAATTCGAACAGAAAGCGCAGATTGCCGATGACGGGATAGTTGCGGCGAATCGCATGGCGGGTCTGGATGAGGTCATAGACCCCTAGCAGGCTGAGTGCCGCCAGCGGCAACGCTGCCCAAAGCCAGGCGGGGCCGCGCAGTTCTGCCAGGGCGATGCTCGCTGCCGTGCCTATGAGAATGAGGGCGAAGGCCGAGTAGCGGCCAGCGATCCAGTGCATATGCGTCTCCGAGGTACTGATTTGCCGCCAACCTTAACAGAATCCCCTGACACCTCTCTCAATGGGGCGCACGCGCGCTCCCAAGAAAAAAACCCCCGCAGGCCGGATCTGCTCCAGCTTGCGGGGGCGTCGCGCTGTGCGCGCTTCGTTGTCAGCAGCTCGACGGCGCGGGGGTTTTCTCGACCGCCAGCCCAAAGTAGGGGCGTAGCCGCACGCCCAGGGCGCTGCCCAGGAAGGCGGCCGGCAGCCACAGCCAGGCATGCAGGCTGCCCGACAGAATGCCGCTGAAATAGGCGCCGATGTTGCAACCGAATGCCAGGCGCGAACCGTAGCCCAGCAACAAGCCGCCGATGATGGCGCCCGCCAGCGAGCGGGCCGGCACCTTCCAGATGGGGGCAAACTTGCCTGCGGCCGATGCAGCGGCCAGCGCGCCCAGCATCAGGCCGATGTCCATGACCGAGGTGACATCGCGGCTGACCGGTGCGGCCAGGGCGGCCTGTTGCTTGGTCCAATAGGCCCAGGTGGAGACATCGCCACCGAAAGCGTCGAGGGTCTTGGCTCCCCACAGCGCGAAGGCCGACGTGATGCCCCAGGGGCGGCCGGCCAGCGCCAGGGTGGCGAAGTTGAGAATGACCAGCGCGACACCGCCCCAAACCAGCGGCCAGGGGCCTTGCAGCAGGGTCGCCGGCCGGCTGGTGTGCGCCGCGGAGGAAATCAGATGACCGTGCCGGCGTTTTTCCAGCACGGTGGTCAGCCAGGCAATGAAGGCGAATACCGCCAGATTCGCCACCAGGGCCGTGGGCAAGCCCCAGGTCTTGATGAGCGAGGTGGGGGGCAGCGCCGGCAGGTTGGACCACCAAGGGAAGTTGGCCGTTGCCAGCACCGACCCGATGATGAAGAACAACAGGGTGACGATCATGCGGGTGTTGCCGCCACCGACCGCAAACAAGGTGCCCGACGCGCAGCCGCCGCCCAGTTGCATGCCGATGCCGAACAGAAAAGCTCCCAGCAATACGGAGACACCCGGGGGCGACACCAGGCCGTTGACCGGCATGCCGAACAGCGTGCCCGAGGCCAGAAAGGGGAAAAACAGAATGACGCCGAAAGCCAGCATGACCATCTGCCCACGCAGGCCGGCGCCCCGCCGATCGGAGACGAAGACGCGCCAGGCTTGAGTAAAGCCGAAAGAGGCGTGATAGAGCGTCACACCCAGCAGGGCGCCCACGATCCACAGCGCGCTCTGACGCCAACTGACGGTTTGCAGCAGGTAGATGGCACCGGCCAGAACCAGCAGCAAGGCGACCAAAAGTGGCTTGCGGTTGATCTGGATGGCGGCAGAGGGAAAGGGCAGGGTGGAGGCGGGTGTGCTCATGGATACACGCAAAAAAGCGGCGGAAATGGGGCGCGTAGGCGCCCCAAAATCGCAGTATAGGAGTCCGAACAAATAATAAAAAACAATTATTTATTGTTTTTATATATCCAAAAGATATATTGCTAGAGGCTCAAGCGCCACGCCAGCGCTACCAGGGTAGCCAGCAATACCGGCACGGTCAGCACCAGGCCCACCCGGAAGTAATAGCCCCAGGTTATGACCAGCCCCTTGCGTGCAAGGACGTGCAGCCACAGCAAGGTGGCCAGGCTGCCTATCGGTGTGATCTTCGGGCCCAGATCGCTGCCGATCACGTTGGCGTAGATCATGGCCAGCCGGCTGCTGTCGTGCGCGACCTGCGCATCCGCGATGGACAGGGCACCGATCAGGACCGTGGGCAGATTGTTCATGATCGAGGACAGCACGGCGGTGGCGATGCCAGTGCCCATGGCCGCTCCCCAAACGCCGTATGCGGCGCAATGCTCCAGCAGTGCGGTCAGGGCCTGGGTCAGGCCGGCATTGCGCAGACCATAAACCACCAGGTACATGCCCAACGAGAACACCACGATATGCCAGGGGGCCTCGCGCATGATGCGGCGGGTGCCGACGATGTGCCGGCGGCCGGCGATCAGCAGCAGGCCGGCTGCTCCCAGCGCGGCGATGGCGCTGACCGGCACGCCCAGTGGTTCGAGCAGAAAAAAACCGGCCAGCAGCAATGCCAGCACGACCCAGCCGACGCGAAACGTCAGGCTGTCTCGAATGGCGGTATGCGGCGGCGGCAGGCTGGCCACCTCGTAGCGCGCGGGCAGGTCACGGCGGAAAAACAGCCACAGCATGGCCAGCGAGGCGCCCACGGCGACGAGGTTGACCGGCGCCATGACCGACGCGTATTCGCCGAAGCCCAGCCCGAAGAAGTCGGCCGAGACGATGTTGACCAGATTGGAGACGATGAGCGGAATGCTGCCGGTATCGGCAATGAAGCCGGCCGCCATCACGAAGGCCAGGGTGGCGGCCGGGCCAAAGCCCAGCGCCAACAACATCTCCATCACGATGGGCGTGAGAATGAGCGCGGCGCCGTCATTGGCAAACAGTGCCGTGACGGTGGCGCCGAGCAGCACGATGAGGACGAAGAGGCGATGGCCGCTGCCGCGGCCCCAGCGCGCCACATGCAGGGCTGCCCATTCGAAAAAGCCCGCCTCGTCGAGGATGAGGCTGGTGATGATGATGGCGATGAAGGTGGCCGTGGCATTCCAGACGATGTGCCACACCACCCCGATGTCTGTCCACTGAACCACGCCAGTCAGCAAGGCCAATGCGGCGCCGATGCACGCGCTCCACCCGACATTCAGCCCGCGCGGCTGCCAGATGACCAGGGTGAGTGTCAGGACGAAAAGGGCGAGCGCCAGCATGATTCAGAGCGGATGGAATTGTTGAATCCAGGCGACCAGGGCCGAGATCGTGATGACTGACAGCAGGGTCGACAGTAGGATGGCGCGCGATGTGTTGCCAGCGGCGCGGCCATAGAGCTGGGCCAGCATGAACGGCCCGGTGCCCATGGGCAGGGCGCTGATGAGCACCGCGCACCAGGCCCACAACGGCGGCATGGAAAACACCCAGAAAGCCAGGATGGCCGTGATGAGGGGCTGCAGCAGCAATTTGCCCGCGACCAGTCGGCCCACGGATGTACTGCCTACGGCCGGTTGCGCCTGGGCGAGAAACAGCCCGATGGTGATGAGCGCGCAAGGGCTGGCCGAGGCACCCAGCAATTCCACATAGCGGTCCAGGCCTTGCGGCAGGGAAACGTCCAGCCCGGCCACCAGGGCGCCGGCCACGGGCGCGATCAGCAGCGGATTGCGCGCCAGCGCGCGCCCCACTTTGTAGAGCGTGGCGCCCCAATGCCGCTGGCGATGCTGGTCATACTCGATCAGGGCAATGGCGCAGGCAAACAAGGCGCAGGCGGTCAGCAAGGTGGTGATGATGGCCGGCGGCAGGCTATCCGGGCCCAGCACCACCAGGCAGAGCGGGATGCCCATATAGCCGGCGTTGGCGTAGGCCGCGGCCAGGCCTTCTATTGTCCGGTCGGTCAGCGGGGCACGTCGTCCGGCCACCGCCATCGTCACGCCGAAGGTGATGCAGATGCCGCCCCAGAACGCCGCGATAAATCCCCAATGCAGCATGTCATCCATCCTGGCCTGGGCCATGGCGCGAAACAGCAGGGCGGGCAAGGAAAGGTAGGCGACATACCGGTTCAGGGCGTCGGTGGCGGTGGGCCCGAGCACACGCATGCGGGCAGCCAGCCAACCGGTCAGTATCAAGGCAAAGACCGGCAGCGTAGCGTTGACGACGGCGGACATGGCGCGGGGGGAGGGGGAAAAGCCAGCATTTTACTGAATGACGCGCGGGGGCTTGGAGGCTGCGGTCTGGCCTGAGACAATCGGGTAAGAACAACTTGCTGGAATCATCGTCATGAGTGCTGTGTCCGCCACGCCTGTGCGTATTGTCATCGGAACCTGGGATCGTCTGCGCGACCATGCCGCGCAAGTGCGGCATGAGGTTTTCGTGCTCGAGCAGAAAGTGCCGCCCGAGATCGAACTCGACGACGAGGATGCGGTCTCCGTGCATGCGGTGGCCTATGACGCCGCCGGGCAGCCTATCGGCACGGGCCGGTTGCTGCCGGACGGCCATATCGGGCGCATGGCGGTACGCCGGCAGGCGCGCGGCGCCGGGGTGGGGGGCCAGGTGCTGGACGCGCTCATCGCGCAAGGCCACGGCGACGGGCATCGCGTGCTGGTGCTGCACGCGCAGACCCACGCGAAGTCATTTTATGAGGCGCATGGCTTTCAGGCCGACGGCGAGGAGTTCGTCGAAGCCGGCATTCCGCATGTGGCCATGACGAGGGAGATCGTTCGCGCTTGAAGGCCGGCGTGGAGGGGGCGGGTTCAGCGTGGCCGCGGCCTGCCCGGCCCTTGCCGGGGCAAACGCGCCGCGCAGGCAACAAAAAACCCAGCCTAACCATTCGTTATGCTGGGTTTGTTGTCTTAAGCGGTGGTGCCCAGGAGAGGACTCGAACCTCCACACCTTGCGGCACATGGACCTGAACCATGCGCGTCTACCAATTCCGCCACCTGGGCACGATCTGTCATGCTGAGTCGTTTTGCTCACCGTCAAGCGCACGACCATGCTGTTTGGGGCCGGGCATGAGCCGGCGATCCTGAAAGAAAAACCCGAATAGGCTTCGGGTTTGGCGCGCCGTGCGGATCATCACGACGTTGTTATTGGTGCCCAGGAGAGGACTCGAACCTCCACACCTTGCGGCACATGGACCTGAACCATGCGCGTCTACCAATTCCGCCACCTGGGCTCTGTCGATCTTGCGTTGCCGCGCAATCAGCAGGACGCGAATTATGCACATTTTTCAGGGCGTGCGCAAGTCAATAACGCCCGCCCGGCCGGGCGCGGCTATGCTTAGGGCTTGGCTGCCGCGCGCAGCATTGTTTAGCCCTTATTCATGACTCGTCCGCATTGCCTCCGTTGCGACCGTCCGCTCACCCATTGTCTGTGTGCGGTGCTGCCCAAATTGTGGTCGCAGACGCGCGTATTGATTCTGCAGGATCCGCGGGAGGCGGGGCATGCGCTCAATACCGCCCGCCTGGCATGTCTGGGGCTGGCCCGGGCCAGGCGCGTGGTGGCCGAGCATTTCGACGCGGGGCTGTGGTCGCAGCCGGGGCAGCAGGCGTTTTTGTTGTTTCCGGGGGCGGCGGCCGTTGCGGCCGGGCCGGCGTTGCCGCCAGCGCTGCCGCGCTTGTTGGTTGTGCCGGATGCGACCTGGCGCCGTGCGCGCAGCATGATTGCGCGGCATCCGGCGCTGGCGGCCTTGCCCCGGCTCGATCTGCCCCACGCCGGGCCAGGACGCTACCGTGTCAGGCATGCGGATCTGCCGGGTGCGCTTTCTACGCTGGAAGCGGTGGCCGCGGCGCTCAATGCGATGGAGGGCACGGATCGTTTTGATGCCTTGCTCGCGCCTTTGGAGCGCCTGGTTCAGGGTCAGATCGACGCCATGGGGCAGGGGCGCTATGAGGCGCATCATGTGCGCCGCGAAGGCAGCCGGTCGCGATAAGTCTGCCGGCTGATCGGGCACGAAAAGCGCACGAAAAGCAAAACCCCGAGTCGCTTGCGCGGCTCGGGGTTTTGAATCCCACCAGGCGAATCGATAAATCAATTTGCCTTTACCAGGCAGTTTGCGGGCAAACTGCCTGAAAAAAACTGTGGTGCCCAGGAGAGGACTCGAACCTCCACACCTTGCGGCACATGGACCTGAACCATGCGCGTCTACCAATTCCGCCACCTGGGCACTGTGTCTGACAACATTTTTGCGCTGGATTTCACGTAGACTAGCTACTTCGCAAATCGCTGTGCTTGACTTTCAGTGTCGCACTGGGCTGACCACAGAAGCTGCGCATTATATACGGGATTTTCAGCTTTGGCAAAACGATCGAACAACGACGCAAACAAAAATAATAGATCTACTCCGGTCCTGCCCGATGCTCCACCGGATTTTGATCCGGACGTCCCGTCTCGCGAAGAGATTCTCAATGCCTTGCGCACGGCCGGCGCGCCTTTGGCACCGGCCGAACTCGCGCAGCGCATGGGTGTCGAGCGCGAGGCGACCGTGGTCGGCTTCGAGCGCCGCCTTGCCGCGATGGAGCGCGACGGCCAGTTGCTGCCCAATCGCAAGGGTGTGTTGTTGCTCGCCACCAAACTGGATTTCGTCGCCGGCCGCGTCCAGGGCCACCGCGACGGCTTCGGTTTTCTCGTGCGTGATGACGGCGGCCAGGATATTTTCCTGTCTCCGCGCGAAATGCTGAAGGTGCTGCACGGCGACCGGGTGTTGGTCAAGCCGTCTGGTGAGTATCGCGGCAAGCCCGAGGGCACCATCGTCGAGGTCATCGAGCGGCGCACCAACAAACTGGTGGGCCGGTTTCTGCACGAGCATGGCTTGTCCATCGTCGTGCCCGAAGATCAGCGCATCAAACATGACATCCTGATTCCCCCGAGCGACACCAATGGCGCGCAGCATGGCCAGGTCGTGTCGGTCGAAATCATCGAGCAGCCGACGCGGCACACCCAGCCCCTGGGCAAGGTGTTCGAGGTCCTGGGCGAGATCGATGATCCCGGCATGGAGATCGAAATCGCGGTGCGCAAGTTTGACGTACCGGTCGATTTTTCCGAGGCGGCGCGCAAGCAGGCCGCCCGCCTGCCCGACAGCGTGCGCAAGAGCGACCTCAAGCAGCGCGTGGATTTGCGTGATGTTCCGCTGATCACGATTGATGGCGAAGATGCGCGCGACTTCGATGACGCCGTCTACTGTGAACCGGTCGATCTCGGCACGGGGCAGCGCAAGCGCCCGGGCTGGCGCCTGTTGGTGGCCATCGCCGATGTCAGCCACTACGTCCAGCCTGGCGATGCCATCGACGACGATGCGATCGAGCGCGGCACCAGCGTGTACTTCCCGCGCCGCGTCATTCCCATGCTGCCGGAGTCGCTGTCCAACGGACTGTGCTCGCTCAACCCCGATGTGGATCGCCTGGTGCTGGTCTGCGACATGGTGATCCCCGCCACGGGAGCCAAGGCCGGCACGGTCACGGCCTATCAGTTCTACAACGCCGTGATGCACTCGCATGCGCGCACCACGTACACCAGCATCTGGGAGGCCTTGCAGCAGCCGGGGGGGCCGGCTGCGCTGGCCCTGGGCAAGCTGTTGCCGGATGTGCAGCATCTGTACGAGCTCTACCAGTTGCTGTCACAGCAGCGCAAAAAGCGTGGCGCCATCGATTTCGAAACCATCGAGACGCGCATCGTGTGCAATGAGCTGGGGCGCATCGAACAGATCGTGCCCATGGTGCGCAATGACGCCCATAAGCTCATCGAAGAATGCATGCTGGCGGCCAATACCTGCGCTGCGGACTTCATGCTGCGCAGCAAACATCCGGGCCTGTACCGTATCCACGAGGGCCCGACCCCTGAGCGGCTGCAGGCTCTGCGTGATTTTCTGCGCACGATGGCGCTGTCTTTGGGGGGCGGCGACACGCCCACGGCCAAGGATTACGGCGAATTTCTCGATACGGTGCGCGGGCGCCCGGATTTCCCGCTGCTGCAGACCATGAGCTTGCGCTCCATGCAGCAGGCTGTTTACAGCCCCGACAACATGGGCCACTTCGGTCTGGCTTATCCGGCCTATTCGCATTTCACCTCGCCTATTCGGCGCTATCCCGATCTGCTGACGCACCGCGTCATCAAGGCATTGCTGGAAGGGCGGCGCTACGTCCCCGAGCTGCAATCGCAGCCGGTGGTCATCGGGCGCAGCCAGCGCGACCACGAGCACGCCATTTGGGAGAAGCTTGGCTTGCTCCTGTCGGCCAGCGAGCGCCGGGCCGACGAGGCCTCGCGCGACGTGGAGGCCTGGCTCAAATGCTGGTTCGTGAAGGAGCGCGTGGGCGAGGACTTCAGCGGCACGGTGACGGGCGTGGCGAGCTTCGGCATTTTCGTGACGCTGGATACGCTGCATGTGGAGGGGTTGGTGCACGTCTCCGAGCTCGGCGGCGAATATTTCCAGTTCAACGACTCGCTGCACGAACTGCGCGGCGAACGCACCGGCATGCGCTATCGCCTCACCGATAAAGTGCAAGTGCAGGTGGCGCGTGTCGATCTCGAAGCCCGGCGTATCGAATTCCGGCTGGTCAAAGGGACGAGCTACGAATCCTTGCGCAAGCAGAGCGCGCGCAATCCGGACGAGCCGCGTCGCATCAAGAAGGCCGCCGCGCCCAAACCCGCTGCGCTCAAGGGGCAAACCGCCAAACAGCGCCGCGCCGAAGCCAAGAAGGCCAATAAAGTGCCGCCGACGCCCGCCAAGCGGCCCGCGGCGCCAGCCAAGAAGGCCACGCGCGGGCGCCGCTAGCCTTCTGGCGCGGTAACATTGCGGGATTGCAGGGGTGGGCCCAGGGGGCCACGCCCCGGCCCGTCGCCGTTGCGGCGGGCCTTCCTGTTTTCAAAGGTAGTCATCACCATGGCGTCGACCCAAGTCCTGGCGGGGTTTCACGCAGTCGTGGCGCGTTTGCGCCACGCCCCTGAGTCCATCAAGGAAATCTATGTCGAGGCATCCCGCCGCGACAAGCGCATGCAGACGCTGATCGAACAGGCCGAGCGCGCCGGGCGCCGGGTCCATCCGGTGCCGGCCGAGCGCCTTGACGGCATGGCGCGCGGCACCCGTCACCAGGGCGTTCTGGCCGTGGCCGACGAACGGCCGCTGGCCGTCGGCGTGGCCGAGGTGCTCGACGAAATCGAAGGGCCGGCCTTTCTGCTCATCCTGGATGGCGTGACCGATCCGCACAACCTGGGCGCCTGCCTGCGTACCGCCGATGCGGCGGGCGTGCATGCCGTCATCGCGCCGCGTGATCGCGCGGTCGGCCTGAATGCCACGGTGCAGCGCGTGGCCTGCGGCGCGGCCGATACGGTTCCCTACATCATGGTCACCAATCTGGCGCGCACCATGCGCGAATTGAAAGAGCGCGGCGTGTGGCTGGTGGGGACCGATGATCAGGCCGGTCATGACATGCATGCGGTCGATGCGCGTCAACCCATGGCGTGGGTCATGGGCGCCGAGGGCGAGGGCATTCGCCGCCTGACGCGCGAGACCTGCGATGAGTTGGTCAGTATTCCCATGTTGGGCTCGGTCGAGAGCCTCAACGTCAGCGTCGCCAGCGCGGTCTGCCTCTACGAGACCGTGCGCCAGCGGCGTCATTGATTTTCATTTTTTGCCACTTTCCTGCCGGCTATCCGGCTCCGGGCACACCATGCACCAAAACGGCTTTACCACCACGATTCTCCATTCCGATCGCACCCAGGCTGTCGAGCACGGCGCGGTGCACAAGCCCATGCATCCGTCCTCCGAGTTCGCCTACGAAGACTCGCGCGAGCTGGCGGCCGTGTTTCAGGGTAAGGCCGGGTTCACCTATGCGCGCCAGGGAACGCCGACCACCAACGCCCTGGAAGCCAAGATCAGTCAGATGGAGGGCGGCAAGAGCTCGGTGAGCTTTGCCACCGGCATGGCCGCGCTGGCGGCGATTTTCACGACCTTGCTGCGCCGTGGCGATCACCTCATATCGAGCCAGTTCATCTTCGGCAATACCAACAGCCTGCTGGGCACCTTGGTCGAACTCGGCGTTGAGGTCACCTCGGTCGATGCCACGGATGCGGAACAAGTGCGCGCCGCCGTACGTCCGAACACCCGCATGGTATTTACCGAAACCATCGCCAACCCTGGCACGCAGATCGCGGATCTGGCCGCCATCGGCGAGATCTGCCGCGAGCAGGGGCTGGTGTACGTGGTGGACAATACGCTGACGTCGCCCTGGCTGTTTCAGCCGCGCGAAGTCGGTGCGTCGCTGGTGATGAATTCGCTGTCGAAGTACATCGGCGGCCATGGTCACGCACTGGGCGGCTCGGTGACGGACACGGGGCTGTTCGACTGGTCGGGGTACACGAATATCTTCGAGACCTATCGCAAAGGCGCGCCGACGAGCTGGGGGCTGACCCAGATCAAGAAGAAGGGCCTGCGCGATATGGGGGGCACGCTGGCGGCCGAGCCGGCGCATCGCATCGCCATCGGTGCCGAGACGCTGGCGCTGCGCATGGACAGGCATTGCAGCAATGCGCTCGCGCTGGCGCACCTGCTGCAGTCGCATCCCGGCGTGGCCAAAGTGCATTACCCGGGCTTGGCGGCCCACCCGCAGCACGCGCGGGCCGGCAGCCTGTTTCGCCAGGGACGCTATGGGGGCTTGCTGGGCGTGGAGCTGGCTGATGGCATCGATTGCTTTGACTTTCTGAATCGCCTGAACATCGTGCTCAATGCCACGCATCTTGGCGACACGCGCAGCCTGGCGCTGCCGGCCGCGCACACCATTTATTACGAGATGGGCGCCGAGCGGCGTGCGCAGATGGGTATCGCCGACAGTCTCATTCGCGTCTCCGTGGGCATCGAGGACGAAGCGGACCTGTTGCATGATTTTGATCAAGCGCTCAAAGGCTCGATGGCCTGATCATGCGTATGTCGCTTGGTGCGCGCAGCGGATGCCTGGCGTTTTTGTTTATTGCGTAAAGCGTTAAAAGCCAGTATCGGCGCGGTTTCTCGCTTGGGTAATGCTTGACAGTCGCAGACGCGCCGGGCCTAATACGTCACTGCGTCGCAGCTTTCCACAGCTTGAAAAAGCCTGCCAGGAAGCTGCGACGCAGCAATTAAAAGGT
Organism: Bordetella genomosp. 12; assembly: GCF_002261355.1. GTDB lineage: Bacteria > Pseudomonadota > Gammaproteobacteria > Burkholderiales > Burkholderiaceae_B > Bordetella. The sequence continues at coordinate 607,709 of NZ_NEVU01000002.1, forward strand.
TGTGCTTTTGCAGCGCAAGAAATACTAAATCGTCACTCGTCAGTTCTGGCGCGAGCCCAACATCGGCGCTTTCGCGCTGCGCGGGGCGCGTAATTCATACCTTGTGAGGGGTAATCCTGAATGAACAAAACCGAACTCATCGATCACATCGCCAGCAAAGCCGATATCTCCAAGGCAGCTGCCGGTCGCACGCTTGACGCTTTGATCGGTGCCGTCAAGACCACGCTCAAAAAGGGGGGCACGGTCACCCTGGTGGGTTTCGGCACCTTCGCTGTGTCTGCACGCGCTGCCCGCACGGGCCGCAACCCGCGCACGGGTGAAACCATCAAGATCAAGAAAGCCAAGGTGCCGAAGTTCCGTCCCGGCAAGGCCTTGAAGGACGCCGTCAATTAAGCGTTTGTATTGGCGGGTCGGCGGCTCGTTGCGTATCGCGAGCAATCGATTTGCCGACTCATGCGAGGTTCGCTATACTTCGGGCCGCGCAAGACTTTGAGTGGCCCCGCGCATACGGGTGCTTAGCTCAGTTGGTAGAGCGGCGCCCTTACAAGGCGTAGGTCACAGGTTCGACCCCTGTAGCACCCACCAAAGCTGCGCATCACGCTCAAGGCCCTTGGACCACCGGTTCAAGGGCTTTTTGTTTTGGGGCTCGTGATTCGCCTGGCCTTGGCCATTTCCCGCCGTTGAGTCCGTCAGGGGTGTGGGCCGCAGAGGTTTCGCGATGGGCAAGGGCAGGGCGGCCGGGTTGGGAGCATAATATAGGCCAGAGTAAACTTGCGAATCATTCGCATTTGATATATCGTAGTGGACTTGGAAACGCCAGCCGGTGGCCGGGATAATTCTCCCGGTTGCATGCTGGCGTACTCGTTAATGTTTCTGGCTGATTCATGCCTAGCCTTCAATACGGTTGGACTTCTACCCCGCAAGCGTCGATGGGGTTACGCGTGGGGGCCGGCATTGCCGTGCTTGCCGTGCACGCAGCGGTGATTGGTGCCATTTTCTTCAACGACACCGAAGCGCCTGTCATGCTCGACCAAGAGCCTGTCATGGTGAGCGTCATCGAAGCCCCTGTGCCTCAGGTCGCCAAGGCCGAGCCCAATCCCGAACCCCCCGTGGAAGAGATACCGCCTCCCGAGCCGGTCGTCGACCCTACGCCTGAGCCGGATCCCGAGCCTGAGATCGAGCCTGAGCCCGAGCCGGAGCCCGTGGTGGAAAAGCCGCCCGTGCCCGCGCCGCCTCCGCCGCCCAAGCCTAAGCCCAAGCCGAAACCTCAGCCCAAGCCGCAACCCAAAACCGAGGTCAAGCCCGATCCGACGCCCAAGCCGCCGGCCGGTGAGACCGACGGCGAACAGGTCACGCAAGCGCCCAAGCAAGGCCCCGCTCCTGACGAGCCGGTCTTCATGTCCAGCGTGGAGTATCTGGGTGACCGCCCGGCGCCCAAGTACCCGTCGGAGTCCATCCGGCGCCGCGAACAAGGGCGTGTGATCGTGCTGGTCACGATCAATCCGCAAGGGTATGTCGACAAAGCGGTCGTCGACAGTTCGTCGGGCTTCCGCCGGCTGGATGCCTCGGCGATCGAAGCCGTGCGCAAGGCCCGCTTCAAACCATTGACACGCAACGGGGTTCCGCAAACGGCCATGGCCAGGATTCCGTTCGATTTCGGACTTAAGTGATTCAAGCAAAAGGGAACTGAAATGTTCAACGCACTCCAAAACGCCATGATGGTCGTGGCCCAGGCCGCGGGCTCTGCAGCGCCCGCCGCGGGCGGCACCGCCACGCCGCCCGCCGCGCCCGAGACGCTGCAACCGGCCGCCGATACGCTCAACGCCGCCGCAGCCGCTTCCCTCGCGCCGCCGCCGCCCGCCGTGCCCGACATGGGGTTCATGCACTTCGTCGCCCAAAGCGACTTCGTCGGCAAGACGCTCTTCATCATTCTGATCCTGATGTCGGTGGTCACCTGGTACCTCATCGTCGTCAAGACGATCAGCAACGTGCGCATGCGCAACCGTGCCGCCGCCTTCCTGAATCACTTCTGGAACGCCGGTTCCCTCAAGCAGGTCGAAAATGAGATCGCCACGCATGGCGCCCGCGATCCCTTCTCGCATCTGGCCAGCCATGCCATCCACGCCCAGAGCCACCACGCCAAGTTCGGTGCGACCAAGCTCGAAGAGGCGGGCAGCAACGGCGAGTTCGTCACCCGCACCATGCGCAAGGTCATCGACGAAGAAACCGCCAAGCTCGAAAACGGCCTGACCATTCTGGCTTCGGTGGGTTCGACCGCACCGTTCGTCGGCCTGTTCGGCACGGTCTGGGGCGTGTACCACGCGCTGGTGGGTATCGGCCTGTCCGATGGCGTCACCATCAACCGCATCGCCGGCCCCGTGGGCGAAGCGCTCATCATGACCGGCCTGGGTCTGGCCGTGGCCATTCCCGCCGTGCTTGCCTACAACGCTTTCGTGCGGAACAACCGCGTCTTCCTGTCGCGTCTGGATGCCTTCGCGCATGACCTGTTCGCCTTCCTGACGACCGGCCAGCAAGTCGCCGTGTCCGATGGCAAGGTGCGTGCGCTGCGTCGCCAGGGTGGCCAAGCCGATGCACGAGGGAGCGAATAATGGCTTTCGGCAGCTTCGACAATAAAGGGTCGGGCGGCCACACCGTGTCCGAGATCAACATGGTGCCGCTCATCGACGTGATGCTGGTGCTGCTGGTGATCTTCATCATCACGGCGCCGCTGCTGGCGCATTCGATCAAGATCAACATGCCGCAGGTTTCGGCCGAGCAGCTGCAGGAAGATCCGAAGACGATCGACCTGGCCATCGACGCGAGCGGCTCGATTTTCTGGGACGAGCAGCCGATCACCCTGGAAGACCTGCCTTTCCGCTTCCACGCGGTGGCAGGCGACAAGCCGCAACCCGAGATTCGTATCCGCGCTGACCAGAACACGCGCTACGAAACGCTGGCCAAGGTCATGGCGTCGGCGCGCCGCTCCGGCATGGGCCGTATCGGCTTTGTGACCACGCCGGCTCCGGCCGGCGCCGCCCCGGCGCCGGGCGCTGCCCAACCGGCCGCTCCGGGCGCTCAGCCCGCAGCCACGGGGGCTCACCCCGCGGCCCACCCGGCAGCCCAGCCTGCCAAGCCGGCGCCCGCCAAGGCCGGCGCCCAGCCCGCGGCTCAGCCCGCGCGCTGACCGGCAGGGGAGATGCTTCGGTTGTCCGGCCGAAACATCTCCCCGCGGTCCATCTGGCAATGGCTCGCATATTTGATCTGGGCGTGCAGCCCGGGTTCGCGCTAGAATCGCGGCATGCGAGTACTCGTAATCGAAGATGACACCACCCTGGGCCATGCGCTCCAGGAATTCCTGTCCGACCAGGGCTATGCCGTGGACTGGCTCACCGAAGGTGACAAGGTCCAGGGAGCGCTGGCGGGGCAGCCGTACGATCTGCTTCTGCTGGATCTCAATCTCCCCGGCCAAAGCGGCCTGGACGTATTGCGCCAATTGCGTCAGGAAGGCAACCAGGTTCCGGTGCTCATCCTGACCGCCCGCGATGGTCTGGACGATCGCGTGGCCGGCCTGGATGCCGGGGCGGACGACTACGTCACCAAGCCCTTTGATCTGCCCGAGCTGGCAGCCCGCGTGCGGGCCTTGGGCCGCCGGCGGACGGGGCAGGCTCAGCCGCTCATCGAAGTCGGCCCCCTCGTGTTTGACACCGTCGGCCGCGAAGTCCGGGCCAATGGTCAGCGCCTGGCCTTGTCGGTGCGTGAGTTGTCCGTGCTGGAGATGCTCATGGCCCGTGTCGGCCGTGTCGTGACCAAGCGCCAGATCGTCAATTCGCTTTCTGCCTGGGATGCCGACTTCAGCGAGAACGCCGTTGAAGTGTATGTCTATCGCTTGCGCAAGCGCCTCGAGGGCACGGGCGCCAGCATCCAGACGGTGCGCGGTTTCGGCTATATGCTGGACGTCGAAGCTGCCTGACCCCGCCTGAAACGGACGCCGGCCCGCAAGGGTGGGCGCATACCGCTTTCTCACCATGCCGGACTCAAGACCCGAACCTCTGCCGCAACAGCCGGGCTGGAAGCTGCCGGTTGGTTCGCTGGCGCGCCACCTGGTGGTGCGACTCATGCCGCCCATTCTGCTGCTGTTTCTGCTCGATCTGGCGGCGACCTGGGTCATCACGCACAAGATCGACATGTCCGTCTGGATGCTGGAGGATTTCTTCTGGCTCATGGTGGCGGGTCAGATCCTGTTGATCATTCTGTTTGCCGGGGTCATCGTGCAGGGCGTGCGCTCGGGCCTGCGCTCCGTCAATCATCTGTCGGAAGAAATACGCCAGCGATCCATCGACGATATGCAGCCCATGGCGGTGCAAGGCCTGCCCGCAGAGATCGCGCCGCTGGTCACGCATATCAATGATCTGTTGTTGCGCCTGGATGCCTCGCTGGCCGCGCAGCGCCGCTTCATCGGCCATGCTGCTCACCAATTGCGTACCCCCTTGAGCGGTCTGCGTCTGGAGTCCGAGCTCATGTTGGCGCGGCCGCTGCCCGAAGACGTGCGGGCTCGGGCTGAACGCATCAAGGTCGTGAGCGATCGCATGATCCGGCTGGGGCAGCAATTGCTGGTGCTGGCCAAGGCCGACCCCAACGCCAGGCCGCAGGATCGCTTCGTGCGCCTGGACCTGTGCGAGTGGGTGCGCGCCAGCGGCGCCGAGTGGATCCCCCGCACCCGGGCCTCGCAGGTCGAGCTGGACCTGCTGGCGCCCGACCATCCCATCTGGATCGATGGCGATCCTTTGCTGCTCGACGAGCTGCTGGGCAATCTGATCGACAATGCCCTGCGTTATGGGGCGGGCCTGGTGACACTGACCATCGGCGAGAATCCGCCGTCGCTCACGGTCGAGGATGATGGCCCGGGTATTGATCCGCAAGAGCGCGAGCGCGTCTTCGAGGCGTTTTACCGCTCGCCGTCGGCCAGTGCGGATGGTTCGGGCCTGGGTCTGGCCATCGTGCGCGAGATCGCGCACGCGCATGGCGCGTGGTGGAAGCTGAGCAGCCGCCCGGAGTTTGGCGGCACGCGGCTGACGGTTGTTTTCCCTGGTCCCCGCAAGGGCGCCCAACTTACACGCCATGAGCGTCCCTATGAGTCAGACCTCTGAAGCAGGCAAATCCCGGCGCATGGCCTTGATGATGGGGGCGCTGGGCGTGGTGTACGGGGACATCGGCACCAGCCCGCTGTATACGCTGCGGGCTTGCCTGACGGGCTTCGCCGATCTGGAGCCCGCGCATATTCTGGGCGTGCTGTCGATTCTGTTCTGGCTGCTCATGGTGGTCGTTTCGCTCAAATACGTGACGCTCATCCTGCGGGCGGACAACCAGGGCGAGGGCGGTACGCTGGCGCTGCTGGAGTTGGCGGTGCGCGGCCGCAGCGGCAAGATGCGCATGTTTCTTGTCATTCTGGGCATCTTCGGTGCCGCGCTCTTTTACGGCGACAGCATGATTACGCCGGCGATCTCCGTGCTCTCCGCGATCGAGGGCATCGGCGTGGTGTCGCACACTATGGATCGCTGGGTCGTGCCGGCCGCCATCGTGGTGCTGGTGGCCTTGTTTGCCATCCAGTCGCGCGGCACGGGGGCCATGGGCAAGCTCTTCGGGCCGGTCATGGCGCTTTGGTTCGGCACGCTGGCCGTTCTGGGCGCCTGGCAGATCTGGCAGGCGCCGGAAGTTCTGGCGGCTCTCAACCCGATGTGGGGGCTGCGGTTCATCGTTGAGTTTCCCTTGATGAGTTTTCTGCTGCTCGGCGCGGTGGTGCTGGCCTTGACGGGAGCCGAGGCGCTGTATGCCGACATGGGCCACTTTGGCCGGCCGGCGATCCGGCGGGCCTGGTTCAGCATGGTGCTGCCGTCGCTGACGCTGTGCTATCTGGGGCAGGGGGCTTTGCTGCTGCGCGATCCCACGGCCATACGCAATCCCTTTTTCCTCATGGCACCGGAATGGGGTCTGGTGGCGCTGGTGGCGCTGGCCACGGTGGCCACGGTGGTGGCCTCTCAGGCCGTGATCTCGGGCGCCTTCTCGGTGACGCGGCAAGCGGTGCAGTTGGGCTTCTGGCCGCGCATGCAGATTTTGCACACGTCCGCCATTGAAAAAGGCCAGATCTATCTGCCGCAGGTCAATGCCTTGCTGTTGTGCGCCGTGCTCTTGCTGGTGCTGGCCTTTCGCAATTCCGAGAACCTGGCGGCGGCCTATGGTTTCGCTGTCACCGGCACCATGCTGACCACCTCGGTGCTGGCGTTTGCGGTGCTGCCCCGGGGCAGCACGGGCGGCAGAAGGCTGGCGTGGATGCTACTGTTGGGCGTGCTGCTGCTCATCGATGTGCTGCTTTTCGGCGCCAATATCTTCAAGATCCACGAAGGCGGCTGGATGCCCTTGCTGGTCGGGGTGATCGTCTTTACGCTCATGATGACCTGGCGGCGCGGCCGCCTGCTGTTGGCGCAACTGCAGGCCCGTGATCGCCAGCCGCTTCAGGAATTCATGGAGCAGCTGGAAACCTACCCGCCGGCGCGCGTGCCTGGTACCGCCATTTTCATGACCATGAACAGCGGCAACGTGCCGCCGGCGCTGTTGCACAACCTCAAGCACAACAAGGTGCTGCACGACCACGTGGTGTTCTTGTCCATCAGAGTGGCCGATGTCCCCTACATCCCGGATGACGGCCGCTTCGATGTGACGCAGATCAGCGCCTCGAGCTGGCAGGTCATCATTCATTATGGCTTCAAGGAAGATCCCGATGTGCCGGAGGCGCTGCGTGAGGTGGCGCAAGCCTACCCGGAGATCGATCTTGAGCCCATGCGGACCTCCTATTATCTGTCGCGCCAGACCGTGGTCTCGGGCAAGCGGTCGGCCATGTCGCGCTGGCGCCGTGCGGTCTTTTCCTTCATGGCCCGCAACTCCACCCGCAGCACGCGCTTTTTCAAGATCCCGCCCAATCGGGTGGTTGAAATGGGCATGCAGGTCGAGCTGTGAGTGGGGCGGAAACGTTCCGCCTGGATCAGGCATCCTCCTACGCCGTGCGCTGTAGCGCCTGATTGCAGCCACCCCCGCGGCCGCGTCACACTCCCAGACTCCTGTTGACTGCCGGTGTGTTGACTGCCGGTGTGTTGACTGCCGGTGTGTTGACTGCCGGCTCTGCTATGGAGGCCGGTAGATGGTCCTTGACGACTGGCGCGAGCTCAAACGCCTGGGTGATGAGCGCATGGCCCGGGTGCGCGCCCTGGAAGGCTTTTACGTGCTGTGGCCGCGCTATTGCAGCGCCTGGACCCAGCACTTGCACGAGGTGGCGCAAGGCTCCACCTATCGCGCAGATCCGCGATTCCTGGGGTTCTGTGAAGTGGGTGAGAAACCCACGCTTCCCAATGCGATGATTCCGGTTCCGCCCAGCCAGGAAGGGGCGATCTCGATGCTGGAATACCTGCGGCAGCGCAGCCGCAATCCCCGTATCGGCTTGATGTGCTTTCCGGGCACGCACGGCGAGTGGGCGTTGTGGCAGGGCGTGCAGGGTCAATTCGATTACCTGGCGCACATGGCGGCCAGCGGGGCCGCCCATACCTATGTGCCCGTCATCGAAGAGCGCGAGCATTATCTGGCCGAGATCGCCAGCTATCAGGCCATGATGGCCGAGATGGACCTGTTGTCGCGACAGACGCTGGCAGCCCGGATCCACGCGTATCTGGCGCTGGATCGCGGTCCTTTGCTGCGCTACATGATCTCCGCCGACTACCAGTACTTCAACGGCGCCAGCCCGCATTGCTCGTTCGTGCCGCGCGAACACGAAATCTACATCGATGTGGGCGCCAGCCAGGGAGAGTGCCTGGGCCGGATGGCGGGGCTGGTGGGCCCCGGTTCCGAGCTTTGGGGGCTGGAGCCCAATCGCCTGGACTTCGCCAGTTTGCGCAGCCTCTCCTGGTTGCTGCCCATCCGGGCCGAGCGCGTGGTGGCAGGACCGACCCATGGCGGTTCGGTGGCCTTCTACACCGATCCCGACTATCCGCATGGGTCGCGTTTTGTACTGCCCTCGGATAGCGCGCAGTGGCGCGAGGCGCGCAAGGAGTGGATCGAAACCTTGCCCGCGGTGTCTCTGGATGGCCTGGTGCCGGGGCAGGCCACGATGATCAAGGCCGATGTCGAGGGCGGCGAACTCGGCATCCTGGAGGGCGCCACACGCCATTTGGCGCAGCCTGAGTGCCGCCTGAGTATCGCCGCCTACCATTACCCCAACGATCTGCTGGCCCTGAGCCGCTTTATGCGCGGGCTGGGTCGCAAGCGCCACGCCGTGCGCGGGCACCACGCCAGCGTGTGGGACCTCGTGCTGTACGTGCACGAGGAGGCGGCTTAATCCCGCCGGCAAGCGGGTCTGCTCGAGGCGCCCGGCGCGGGAGTTTTTCCGGCGCCGTGGCGCTATCGCGGCACGGATTCCGTACCGGGAGGCTTGCGCCGCCTGCAGGATGGCTGCCCGCGCGGGCCAGCTGGACGACCAGATTATCTTCGTCGGTTCCAGCGATTCATTCGGCAATCATTCTCCGGATGTTAAATATAATGTTAAATCATCAGAGAATAATAAATTATATAAATTGCGCGGCGGTAATTTTGTTTGTTACCCTGAATCGGTATTTTTCTTCGGGGTTCCTCCTGGGAATTCGATATCGATTGTCTGGGAGAACTGGTGAGGAATTATTACTGGATTTCATTGGTCAAGGCGGCGGCAATGATGGGCGTGGTCGGTATTCACGTCGCGGGATATACCGGTGTTGCCCCGGGCGCCAGAGATACTCTGGTGGGCAAGGTGGCGATCCTGATTGCAACGCTCGGACTGTGCGCGGTGCCTTTGTTCGTGATGGTCAGTGGCGCATTGCTGCTCGATCCGGCCAGATTTCACGGCGTCAATGATTTCTTGAAGAAAAGAACGCTGAGAATACTCGTGCCCCTGGTTTTCTGGCACGTTGCCTACTATCTCTTCATCGTTTTCTATCTGGGTTGGCATTTGTCACCGCTGCAGGCGGTAAAGAACGCCATGAATGGCAACCTGTATACAGCGCTGTACTATTTCTGGGTGATTCTGGGGTTGTCCGTGCTGACGCCGGTTTTAATCCCCTATGTGAGAGAGAAGAACAACAATATTTTAGGGTTCGGGGTGCTTGCCTGCTGTATTCCTGTGCTCTCTGTCGCCCTGGTGTCCCTGCGGCCGGGGCAGCCGGTCTGGATTCATACACCGTGGACGTGGTGGATCCCCTACCTGGGCTACTTCATGCTCGGCTGGGCGCTCAAAGAGGTGGTGCTGCCGCGGCGATGGTCGGTGGTCGCGGTATGCTGCGCCGCTGTCATGGTGCTGGGGTTGTATTCCACCTGGAGCAATAGCAATGTCAGCATCCTGGCCGCCGCCGTTTGGCCGGCAAGCTATTACAGCCTCGCAACGCATTTGTTTACGATCTCAGCCTTTCTGATTATCAAGTCGCTTCCCTTCGTTCGAACGCAGGCCCAATGCCGGGTTGGCGCGCGTTTTGCGCAAGTGATAGGAAAACTGGGCGAAGGCACGTTGGGTGTTTTCGCCATGCATTTGATCGTCTTGGCTGTCCTGCTGCGGCAGGAGTGGTTCGGGCGGAGTCCCGTCTCGCACAGCATCATGCAATTGCTGGCCAGGATCGTGATTGTCTACGTGCTCACCTATGCCATCGTGCTGGCGCTGCGGCAGGCGCCGGCATTGCGCAGGCTGCTGTGAGCGGCGTCAGGCCGGGGGGGGGCGTGACCTCGGCGCCGGCCCGGTCTGGATAGGGACGAGGCGAAAAAAAACCTGGGCCAAGGCCCAGGTTTTTCACGCCTGCCGGCAGGTTTACTTTTTGTCTTCCTTGATTTGCGGCAGGGCGGCATTGCCTGCCGACGACAGCAGGCCGGCCTTCACGTAGGTGAAGAGTTTGTCGCGCGTGTCCGTGATATCCAGATTGCGCATGGTGAGCTGGCCAATGCGGTCAGCCGGCGTGAACGGCGCATTCTCGACCTTTTCCATGGACAGACGCTCGGGAGCGTAGGTCAGGTTGGGCGATTCGGTGTTCAGCAGCGAGTAGTCATTGCCGCGGCGCAGTTCGAGGGTGACTTCGCCAGTGATGGCACGGGCCACCCAACGTTGAGCGGTTTCGCGCAACATGATGGCTTGCGGGTCGAACCAGCGCCCTTGATAGAGCAGGCGGCCCAGCTTGCGGCCGTTTTCGCGGTACTGCTCGATGGTGTCTTCGTTATGAATGCCGGTGACCAGGCGCTCGTAAGCGATGAACAGCAGAGCCAGGCCCGGGGCCTCGTAGATCCCGCGGCTCTTGGCTTCGATGATGCGGTTTTCGATCTGGTCGCTCATGCCCAGGCCGTGACGCCCGCCGATGCGGTTGGCTTCGAGCAGCAGTTCGACGACATCGTTGTACTCGACCCCATTGAGGGCGACCGGACGGCCTTCCTCGAAGCGCACGCTGACTTCTTCGGCCTTGACGGCCACATCGTCGCGCCAGAAGGCAACGCCCATGATGGGCTTGACGATGCGGATGCCGGAGTTCAGGAACTCCAGATCCTTGGCTTCGTGGGTCGCGCCCAGCATGTTGGAATCGGTCGAGTAGGCTTTTTCGGCCGACATTTTGTAGTCGAAACCGGCGCGGCGCATGTATTCCGACATCTCGGAACGGCCGCCGAGTTCGTCGATGAAGGTCTGATCCAGCCAGGGCTTGTAGATCTTCAGGTCCGGGTTGGTGAGCAGGCCGTAGCGGTAGAAGCGCTCGATGTCATTGCCCTTGAACGTGCTGCCGTCACCCCAGATGTTGACGCCGTCTTCCTTCATGGCGGCCACGAGCATGGTGCCCGTCACGGCGCGCCCGATGGGCGTGGTGTTGAAGTAGGTCAGGCCTGCGGTGGAGATGTGAAACGCACCGCTTTGCAAGGCCGCCAGGCCCTCGGCCACCAATTGCGCGCGGCAGTCGATCAGGCGGGCATTCTCGGCGCCGTACTGCAGGGCGCGGCGCGGGATCTCTTCGTAGTCGGGCTCGTCGGGCTGGCCCAGATTGGCGGTATAGGCGTAGGGGATGGCGCCTTTTTCGCGCATCCACAGCAGGGCTGCGCTGGTGTCCAGGCCGCCAGAAAAGGCAATGCCGACCTTCTGGCCGGTGGGAAGGTTCGGGAGAATGGTAGTCATTGTGTGATCGAAAGCGTCAAAGGGCTGACGGCGGGGAGCTCAAGCGGGCTATTTTAGCGCGTTTGCCCCCCGCCGGCCGGGGTGGGTCAGGGGCGTGGCGGGCGGTGCTTCAGTGCACTTCGCCCAGCAACAGGAATTCCATCAGGGCCTTTTGCACGTGCATGCGGTTCTCGGCCTCATCCCAGACCACGCTTTGCGGGCCGTCGATGACTTCGCCGGTGACCTCTTCGCCCCGGTGCGCCGGCAGGCAATGCATGAACAGGGCTTTGGGGTCGGCGGCGGCCATCATTTCGGCGTCCACGCACCAGTCGGCGAAGGCGGCGCGCCGCTCTTCGTTCTCGGCTTCGTAGCCCATGCTGGTCCAGACGTCGGTGGTGACCAGATGCGCGCCCTGGCAGGCCTGCATGGGATCCTTGAATTGCTTGAGTACCGAGGGCGGCGGGTTGCCGACGCGGGCGGTTTCGAGTTCATACCCGGCGGGCGTGGACACATGCAGCGTGAAACCGAGCATCTCGGCGGCCTGCAGCCAGGTGTAGGACATGTTATTGGCATCGCCCACCCAGGCCACGATCTTGCCGGCGATGGGGCCGCGATGTTCGATATAGGTGAACAGGTCGGCGAGGATCTGGCAGGGATGGTACTCGTTGGTCAGGCCGTTGATGACCGGCACGCGCGAGTGCGAGGCAAAGCGCTCGATGCGGGTTTGCTCGAAGGTGCGGATCATGACGATGTCGACCATGCGCGAGATGACCCGGGCGGTGTCTTCGATGGGTTCGGAGCGCCCCAGTTGCGAGTCGTTGGACGTCAGGTTGATGACCGAGCCGCCCATCTGGTACATGCCGGCCTCGAAGGACACGCGGGTGCGCGTGCTGGCCTTCTCGAACACCATGGCCAGCGTGCGGTCGTGCAGCGGCATATGGGGTTCGTAGCGCTTGAACTTATCCTTGATGATGCGGGCGCGGTCCAGGACATAGCCGATCTCGGCGGCGGTGAGGTCTTTGAACTGCAGGAAATGCCGCAGGGGGCCGTTTTGCGTCGTAGGAGGAGTCATGGTGAGGTCACAGGTCGATAGACGGCGGCCCGGCTCGTGGCCCGGCCGCCTGTGATTATGCTTGTTCGGCCAGGAAGGTCTTGATCAGGGGCACGAGGATTGCGACGATTTGATCGGCTTGTTCGGCGTTGAGGATCAGCGGCGGCAGCAGGCGGATCACGCGGTCACGCGTGACGTTGATGAGCAGGCCGGCCTGCAGGGCCCGTAGGGCCAGCGCGGCGCAAGGGCGTTCGAGTTCGATGCCGATCATGAGGCCGCGCCCGCGCACTTCTTTCACGCCGGCGACACCGGCCAGCGCCTGGCGCAGCGCCTCTTGCAGCTGCGCGCCCACGCGTTCGGCGTTGCCCAGCAGATCGTCTTGTTCAAGCACATCCAGCACGGCCAGACCGGCGGCGCAAGCCAGCGGGCCGCCGCCGAAGGTGGTGCCGTGGCTGCCTGGGGTGAGGACCCCGGCGGCAGGGCCCCGGGCCAGCATGGCGCCGATCGGCACGCCGCCGGCCAGTCCCTTGGCCAGCGTCATGACATCGGGTTGAATGTCCGCCCACTGATGGGCGAACCATTTGCCCGTGCGGCCGATGCCGGACTGGACTTCGTCGATCATGAGCAGCCAGCCGCGCTCGGTGCAGAGCGCGCGCAGGGCTTGCAGATAGGCAATATCCGAGGGGCGGATGCCGCCTTCGCCTTGCAGGACCTCCAGCAGGACGGCAGTGACGCGCGATTCGCGGTCGCCGGCCTGGCGCACCGCTTCCAGGTCGTTGTAGGCAACCTGGATGAAGCCGGTGGGCAGGGGCTCGAAGCCTTTGCGCGCTTTCTCGCTGCCGGTGGCGGCCAGGGTGCCCAGCGTGCGGCCGTGCCAGGAAGACTCCATCGTGATGATGTGAGCGTGCGTGTTGCCGCGTTGATAACCGTAGTAGCGCGCCAGCTTGATGGCGGCCTCGTTGGCTTCGGAGCCGCTATTGTTGAAGGCGACTTCCTGCATGCCCGACAAGGCGTTCAGGCGGGCAGCCAGTTCGGTCTGCTGGGGGACTTCGTAGATGTTGGAGGTGTGAATGACCCGCCCGGCCTGCTCGGCGATGGCGCGCACCAGCCGGGGATGGGCGTGGCCCAGGCAGGACACCCCGATGCCGGCCAGCGCGTCGAGATACTTGCGGCCTTCCGGGTCCCAGAGCCAGATACCCTCGCCATGGGTAAAGGAGACCGGCAGGCGGGAATAGATATTGGCCAATGGCGAGTTCATCGCGGCGTACTCCACGGGAAAAACCAGGGATAAGGCCCCCTCATGCCCCAGGGCGGAAGCGGACCAAAGGATCAATCATATACAATTCGCGGCGCGGGTCGCATGTTTGAGACGCGGCCGATCTGGCGTCCGCGCGCGCAGCCCGTTGTGAAGGTCCCATGGCAACTCGCGTCAAACAATTCATTATTCATGGCGTCACCGAAAGCGGTGCGCGTTTCCGCCCCAGCGACTGGGCGGAGCGTCTCGCGGGCGTGATGGCGCAATTCCGGCCGCCTGGCAGCGCCGGCAATCACCTTACCTATTCGCCCTATGTCCTGCCCGTCGTGATCGATGGTGTGCGCGGCATCGTGGTCGACCAGCGCCTGCGCGAGCTCGAGCCCCTTGCGTTCAAGTTTGTGGTCGATTTTGCGCGCGATAACGGCCTGAAGACCGAAGAACGCGAAATTTGATGCCAAATTGGCGTATGGCAACGAACCCCCCTCGGGGGCTTCGTGCATGCGGCACTACACCGGCGTGGTGACCTTGCCCGTGGCGAAGTAGGCGGCCAGGTTTTCCAGCATGAGGTTTTCCATGTCCATGCGGGTTTCGGTGGTGGCGCTGCCGATATGCGGCAGCACGACCGCCTGGTCCGTGGTCCGCAGAAACTCCGGCACCTTGGGCTCGTGCTCGAACACATCCAGGGCTGCGAAACCGAGCTCACCCGACTCCAGCAGGCTGACCATGGCGGCTTCGTCGATCACCGGGCCGCGGGCGATATTGACGATAATGCCCTTGGGGCCGAGGGCGCGCAGCACTTCGCGGTTGACGAGATGGCGCGTGCTGGGTCCGCCGACGGTGGCCACGATCAGGAAATCCGCCCAGTCGGCCAGCTCGGTCAGGCTCGCGGCGTAGCCGTAGTCCACGTCGCTGCGTTCGCGACGATTGTGGTAGCGCACTTGCATGTCAAAGCCCAGGCCGCGGCGGGCGATCGCTTCGCCGATGCGGCCCAAACCGATCACGCCGAGTTTCTTGCCGCTCACGCGCATGCCCAGGGGGATGCTGCCATGGACTTGGCCCCATTGGCCGGCGCGCACGAAGCGCTCGCCCTGGCCCATGCGGCGCGCTGCGGCGATCAACAGGCCCCAGGCCAGGTCGGCCACACAATCGGTAAGCACATCCGGCGTGTTGCTGACCTGGATGCCGCGTTCCTGGGCGGCCTGCACGTCGATGGTTTCATAGCCCACGCCCCAACTGCAGATGGCCTTGAGATCGGGCAGGGCGGCGATGAGGTCGGCCCGGGCACCCATATTGGCGGAGGTCACGAGGGCGGTCACGCCGGGGCCGAATTCCGCCAAGGCTGCCGCGCGATCCTGATGCTTCCAGAGTTCGACGACGTCGTAGCTTGCGGCGAGGCGCTGATTGGCGGTGGCGGAGCCGGCCAGCGGGCCGACCTGGATGATGCGATGCTTGCTTGTCATGGCGTCCAACATTGGGAAGGAGGGGGCAAAGCGAAAATGCTACTTGATTCCGCGCGGGCGTGGTCGGCACGCCGTCGCGCAGCGGCAATCTGCGGGTTGGCTCCACTTGTAAAACAAATGATTGTGTTGATAGTATGCCTGTCAATCAAGTGCGGCGCCGCCCAGACGCCCGATTTTGTGGAGTTGCATGGCCATGAAGACCAGCCCCGTCACCCCCGCCGATTTGCAGCGGTCCGTGATTGCCGTGCCCCCGCTGGCGCGTGGCGCCGATCTGACGTTCAATCTGGCGGCCAATCAGGCCGTGCTGCGGCATCTGGAGCAGGGCGGCGTGCGCAATGTGATGTACGGCGGCAATGCGAACTTCTACAACATCGAGGTCAGCGAGTATGCCGCCGTCGTCGACGCGCTGGCCGACGCTGCGGGCGCCGATACCTGGATCTTGCCCTCGGCCGGACCGGATTATGGCAAGTTGATGGATCAGGCCCGCCTGCTGCGCACGCGCGCATTTCCGACAGCCATGCTGCTGCCCATGGCCTTTCCGTACACCGATGCTGGCCTGGCCGATGGCGTGCGGCGCTTCAGCGATGCCTTGGGCCGGCCAGCCGTGGTTTACATCAAGTCCGCCAACTACTTAGCTCCCGCGACGCTGGCGCGGCTGATCGAGGAAGGCCGCATCGTGGCGGTCAAGTACGCGGTGGTACGCGAGGATCCCGCGCAGGATGCCTATCTCGCCGCCTTGCTCCAGGAGGTCGACGCGCGGCATGTGGTCAGTGGATGCGGCGAGCGGCCGGCCATCGTGCATTTCCGCCAGTTTGGGCTCAAGAGTTTCACCTCCGGCTCGGTATGCGTGGCGCCGCGTGGCGCCATGCAATTGCTGCAGAGTTTGCACGCTGGCCGCTACGACGAGGCCGAGCGGCTGCGCGCCCGCTACCTGCCGCTGGAGGATTGTCGCGACGCCATCAGCCCGATACGCGTGCTGCATGATGCCGTCACGCTGGCGGGCGTGGCCGATATGGGGCCCATGCTGCCTTTGCTCAGCGGACTGGATGCCGCCGAGCGCGAGCGGGTCGCGCCGGTGGCGCGCGCGCTGCTGCAGCAGGATGGCCCGGCGGCCCGGCTACCATAGCGGCTGTTTATCATTGATTTCAGGAGCCCGCGTGGCGAGCAACAGTAAAGGAGATGAGCCAGTGCCGCTCGAAAGGCGCCAGCGTGTGCGCCTGGGCGATCAGCTCTATGGGCAGATCTTCGAGCAGATTACGTCGGGCCGCCTGAGCGTGGGCGACAAGCTGCCCTCCGAACACGAGATCTGTGAGCGCTTCGGCGTGTCGCGGCCGGTCGTGCGCGAGGCGCTGCTAAGGCTGCGCGCTGATGGTTTGATCACCGCGCATCAAGGGCTGGGCACCTTCGTCAGCCATCAGCCGGCACCGCGCTTGAAAACGTTTCCCGATGTCGAGAACGTCAGCTCCTATCTGCGGGCGCAAGAGGTGCGCGTGGCGCTCGAGGGCGACGCCGCGCGCCTGGCCGCCATTCGGCGCAGCGACGAGCAATTGGCCCGCATCGAGCAGGCGCATGCCGGTTTTCTCAATCGCCTGGCCGATGGCAAGGTTTCGCCGCAGGCGGATCTGGCCTTCCATGCCAGTATCGCCGAGGCCAGCGGCAACGATTTTTATCTTGGCGTGCTGGAAAGCATTCACGAGGCCGTCAGCGGTTTCATGCGTCTGGCATTGAACCTGACGCGCACAGGATCGCGCGAGCGCGGAGAGCGTGTGGCCGACGAGCATGCCGCGATTTTGTCGGCCATTCGGGCGCAAGACGGTGAGCGTGCGCGGGTCGCCATGCAGTTTCATCTGGGGCAGGCGCGCCGCCGGCTGGTGGACAAGGAGCGCGACTGACCCTGATTCGGCAAGCGGGCGTCAGACCCGCGGGCAGATTCCAATAGGAGACAAGTGTGCAAGCGGAAAGCGATGCAGGCATGCGCGCCGGGGTAGCCCTGGTGCGTGATCAGATAGAAAGGGTGTTGACCGCCTGGGGGATGCCGCAGGATATGGCCGCCATCAGTGCGCGCCTGATGGCCGAAACCGATCGGCTCGGCGTCGATTCGCACGGCATTTCCATGCTGCCCATGTACGAGCAGAAATGGCGCGCGGGCATTCTGGATCTGACCGCGCGGCCGCGTGTGGTGCGCGAGGGCACGGCCAGCGCCTTGCTCGATGGCATGGGCGGCCTGGGGCATCCGGTGTCACGGCAGGCCATGGAGCTGGCTTGCGACAAAGCGCTGAGCCATGGCGTGGGGGCGGTGTCGGTGCGCAACTCCCACCACTTCGGCGCGGCTGGCGTCTACGCGCGCCTGGCGCTGGCGCGCGGCCTGGTCGGCCTGGTCGCCAGCAGTGCTGTCACGCTCATCATGGTGCCCACGCGTGGGGCCATGCCCCGTCTGGGCACCAACCCGCTGGCGTTTGCGGCGCCGGGCGGGCATCACCCGGGACTGGTGCTGGACATGGCCACCACGACGGTGGCGGGCAATAAGGTCAAGGTCTACGATTTTTACGGCAAGCCCTTGCCCGAAGGTTGGGCGGTCGATGGCCAGGGCCGTAGCGTGACAGACGCCAGCCAGGCGATGGAATTCATTTTCAAGCGCGACGAGGGCGGGCTCACGCCGCTGGGCGGCACGGCCGCCATGAGCAGCCACAAGGGCTATGGCCTGGCGCTGATGGCGCAGACCTTGGGGGGCACCTTGGGCGGCAGCGCGCTGGCGGCGCTGCATGCACAGAAGCGGCAGCCGGGGCAGGGCGATGACGTCGGGCATTTTTTTCTGGCGCTCAATCCGGATGCCTTCCGTGAGGCGGGCTCGTTCGAGGACGACATGGACGAGCTCATCGACACCATGCGTGACACCCCGGCGGCCGATCCGCAGGTGCCGGTGCTGGTGCCCGGCGACCTCGAAGCGGCCGAAGCCTTGCGGCGCGACGAGGCGGGTGTGCCGATCTCGCGCGCACTGGACGAGAAGCTGCGCGCCATCTGCGAGCGCAGCGGTGCGCGCTATGTACTGGGCTTATAACGAAGGAAGACAGCACGATGAGTCAATCTCCCAAGCGCAAGCTGCCCGAAGACTTGCGCAGCCACCGCTGGTATGGCGTGAAGGATCTGCGCGCTTTTGGCCACCGCTCGCGCACGGCGCAGATGGGCTATCACCGCTCCGATTATGCGGGCAAGCCGGTGATTGCCATCATCAATACCTGGAGCGACATCAATCCCTGCCATAGTCATTTCAAGCAGCGGGTCGAGGAGGTCAAGCGCGGTATCTGGCAGGCCGGCGGTTTCCCGGTGGAAATGCCCGCGATGAGCTTGTCCGAACCCTTTCAGAAACCCACGACGATGCTGTATCGCAATCTGCTGGCCATGGAGACGGAGGAGCTGCTGCGCTCTTACCCGGCCGACGGCTGTGTGCTCATGGGCGGTTGCGACAAGACCACGCCGGCATTGCTTATGGGCGCCATTTCCATGGACTTGCCGACGATTTTCGTGCCGGCCGGCCCCATGCTGCGCGGCAACTGGAATGGCGTGACCCTGGGTTCCGGGTCCGACACCTGGAAGTATTGGGCCGAGCTGCGGGCAGGCAATATTTCCGAGGAGGATTGGCAGGGCGTGGAAGACGGCATCGCGCGTTCACCGGGGCACTGCATGACCATGGGCACGGCCTCCACCATGACGGCGGCCGTCGAAGCGCTAGGCCTCTGTCTGTCGGGGTATTCCTCCATCCCGGCGCCGGATTCGCGCCATGGGCAGATGGCCAGCCTGACCGGCAAGCGCATCGTCGACATGGTCTGGCACGACCTCAAGCCCAGCGATTTTCTGACCGAAGCGTCTTTCGACAATGCGGTGCGCACGGTGCTGGCGCTGTCGGGCTCGACCAATGCAGTGGTGCATTTGATCGCGCTGGCGCGCCGCGCCGGCTTCGGTCTGGACCTGGATCGTTTCGATGCTTTGGCGCGGACCACGCCAGTGCTGGCCAATCTGCGGCCGGCAGGCAAGTATTTGATGGAAGATTTTTTCTATGCGGGCGGCTTGCGCGCCATGCTGGCGCAGATGACGGATCTGCTGGATCTGACGCAGGGCTCGGTGGACGGCCGCAGCCTGGGCGAGAACATCGCCGGGGCGCGGGTGTTCAATGATGATGTCATTCGCGGGCGTGATCAGGCGCTGGTGGCCTGTGATGGCCTGGCGGTGCTGCGCGGCAACCTGGCGCCGGACGGGGCAGTCATCAAACCCGCGGCGATGGAGGCGCGGCTGCAGGTGCATACCGGTCCGGCGGTGGTGTTCAAGGACTACAACGACATGGCCGAGCGCATCGATGATCCCGATCTGGATATCACCGCCGACAGCGTGATCGTGCTGCAGAACGCCGGCCCGCAAGGCGCGCCCGGCATGCCCGAGTGGGGGCAGTTGCCGATTCCCCAGAAGCTGCTCAAGCAGGGAGTGCGCGACATGGTGCGGATATCCGACGCGCGCATGAGCGGCACAAGTTATGGCGCCTGTGTGCTGCACGTCGCGCCGGAAGCCTATGTCGGCGGGCCGTTGGCCTTGATCCGCAGCGGCGATCGGGTCCGTCTGGATGTGCCTGGCAGGCGTATCGATGTGCTGATCGATGAGGCCGACATGGCGGCTCGGAAGCAGGCCTGGCAAGCGCCGCCGCCGAAATTCGAGCGCGGCTTCGGCGTGTTGTACCTCAAGCACATCGGGCAGGCCGACAGCGGCTGTGATTTCGATTTTCTGCAAACGCGCAAGGCCGAGGAAAAGGAAGAGCCTGAGATTCACTGATAGGTAGAGGCAGGCGGGCCGGGCGGCCCGCGGTGTTCACACTTGCTCGACAAATGAGATGCCGGTCCGGCCGGCACGAGGAGACAAAGCATGTTGTGCCGTAAATCCTGGTTTGCCAATCGCCGCCGTGTTGTGGCGGCTTTCGTGGCCTGTGTGGGCCTGTACAGCGGACTGCCCGCCGGGGCGGCCGAGTGGCCCGACAAGCCCGTGCGCCTGGTCGTGCCGTTCCCGCCGGGCGGCAGCACCGATGCCGTAGGCCGGATGCTGGGCGTCGAGTTGGGCAAGGAGCTGGGCCAGACCGTGATCGTCGAGAACAAAGGCGGCGCCAACGGCAACATAGGCTCCGATGTGGTGGCCAAGGCCGCGCCCGACGGGTATACCTTGCTGCTGTCCGGTGTGGGTTCCAACGCCATCAACTATGCGCTCTACCAGTCCATGCCCTACCAGGACAAGGATTTCGCGCATATCTCCTTGCTGGCGACCGGCCCCAATGTCCTGGTGGCCAATCCTGAGTTTCCGGGCCGCAGCTTCGCCGAGTTCATCCGCTTGGCCAAGGAAAGCCCGGACAAGTACACGCACGCCAGTTCGGGCAGCGGCTCTTCCGGCCATCTGGCCATGGAGATGCTCAAGCAGGCCGCGGACATCAAGCTGGTGCATGTGCCCTATAAAGGGGGCGCGGCCGCCATCACGGACACCATAGGCGGGCGGGTGTCCGTACTGTTTCTGAACCAGGATAACGTGTTGCCCCAGGTGCAGGCCGGCAAGCTGCGGGCGCTGGCCGTGGCCAGCGCCAAACGCAATCCGGCCTATCCCGATATCCCCACCATCGCCGAGTCCGGCTATCCTGGCTTTGCCGCCGAATCCTGGTTTGGTCTGTCGGCTCCTGCGGGCACGCCACCAGCGGTGATGCAACGTCTGCACAGCGCCACCGTCAAGGCCATGGCCGATCCGGCGCTGCGTGAAAAGCTCGAGAAAGTGGGCTTTGTCGTGGTGGGCAGCTCTCCCCAGGCGTTCTCGGCCTTTGTCAGCCAGGAAATAGATAAATGGGGTAAGGCCGCCAAACTCTCTGGCGCCCGCATGGATTGATCACCGGCCGCAAGGCCAGCTTTTTCTTCGTCGTGGATACATCAATGACTTCACCTTTGCCCAATGTTTTCCGTCAACGGATACTCGCGCGCGAGCGCGTGATCGGTTTATGGCTTTCCATGACCAGTCATCTGACCTCCGAGATGATCGGTTTGGCCGGCTTCGACTGGCTGTTGCTGGACGGCGAGCATGCGCCCAACGAGATCCCGAGCTTCGTGCAGCAACTGCAGTCGCTGCAGGGCAGCCCGAGCGCGGCGGTGGGTCGGCCCTCGTGGAACGACCCGGTCGAGATCAAGCGCATGCTGGATATCGGCTTCTATAACCTGCTCATCCCTTTTATCGAGTCCGAGGAGCAGGCGCGCCAGGCCGTGGCGGCGACGCGCTATCCGCCGCAGGGTATCCGTGGCGTGGCCGGTTTGCTGCGCAGTAACCGCTATGGCACCGTGCCGGACTACCAGCACACGGTCAATGACCATATCTGCGTGCTGCTGCAGATCGAGAGCCGTGCGGGTCTGGAGGCCGTCGACAAGATTGCCGCCGTGGAAGGGGTGGATGGTGTGTTCATCGGCCCGTCCGACCTGGCAGCGGCGCTGGGGCATCTGGGCAACCCGGGGCACCCTGAAGTGCAGGAGGCCATTGCCCATCTTTACGAGCGCGTCAACGCGGCGGGCAAGGCAGTCGGTATCCTGGCGCCCGTGGCCGCCGATGCCAGGCGCTATCTGGACATGGGCATGCACTTCGTGGCGGTGGGCACGGATATGGGGGTATTAAAGCAGGCGGTGTTTGGCCTGCGCGAGGCTTTCGCGAGCTAGGGCCGCCCCAGGCGGGCGCCGGCCCGCCAATACAAAAAGGATGCCTAAGCATCCTTTTTTTTGCCGCATTCCTATGCTGCTCATGTGCCCCGACGACTTGCCAGGGCCATAAGCGGCATAACTGCTTAGGCGAGCGCCTTGACGGCCGCAGCCAGGCGGCTCTTGTGGCGAGCGGCCTTGTTCTTGTGGATGATGTTTTTGTCAGCCACGCGGTCGATCACGCTGCTTGCTTTGCGCAGCGTCTCGCCAGCCACAGCCTTGTCGCCGGTAGCGATGGCTTGGCGAACGCGCTTGATCGCGGTACGCAGCATCGAGCGCAGGCTGGAATTGTGCTTGTTACGCTCAACCGATTGGCGAGCGCGCTTGCGGGCTTGGGCGGTATTGGCCATGTTGCTTAAGAGTCTAGTGAATTCGGCAAAGTCAGATATTGTATCAGGCTTGCCAGATAATGCAAGTCCTTTGAGACAAAGCTGTTTTTAACCAGGCAGCAGCGCCTACATCGAGGTCTGCCGACGACGGCTTTCGTGTTTCGGGCGCTAGTGTACCTCGTCTGGGCAGGCAGGCGCAGAACGCTCACCCTGCCGGCCGGCAAGCCTCAGGCAACGGCCACGCTGATGGTGACGAACCAGGGGGTCAGCCGCTTGATGGCGATGGGCATGCGCTCGCCCAAGGCGCGCAGGGCAGCCTCGGGGTCGTCCAAGGGATACATCCCCATGACGGGCAGGCCACCCGCGGCCATGGAGACGCGCAGTGTTCCATGGCGGTAGGGCCGCAGCGCCGCGATGATCTCGGCCAGCGGGCGGCCGTTGGCATTGATCCAGCCGCCTTCCCAGGCGGCTTCGGCGGCCAGTTCGCTGCGCGCGATATCCAGGCGGGCAGCGTCAAAGCGCGCGCCCATGCCCTGCGGGATACTGCCTCGCGTGCCGCCGGTCGTCTCGATATCGAGATCGCCATCCTGCGCCACGACCAGGGTGCGGCGCGCCTGCTGGCGCACCATGTAACGTTTGCCCGAGGAGCGGACCACGCCCTCGGCGGTCTGCACCAGAAAGGGCCGGTTGGGGTCTTCGGGCGAGGTGACGGCGACCGCGCCTTCGAGCAGCATGAGGCGCCGGTAGGTGGCGGTGAATTCCAGATTGACGCGGCTGCGGGCATCGAGCAGCAATTCCGTGCCGTCGGTGAGCTGGTAGCGGCGGCGCTCGCCCGTGGCGGTGGCCGCGTCGGCGGCCACGCTGGACAGAGGGTAGAAGTCGCGCACGGCCACGAGCGCGCCCGCGCCGGCGGCGGCCGTGATGGTCAGCGCCGCGGCCAGAAACCGGCGGCGCGGCGGCGCGGGTTCGTCCTCATCGAAAGCCGGCGCCCGTGCGGTGACGATCGGGCGCGCGGGTGGCACGCTGGCGTTGCCCTGGTAGCCCAGGGGATAGGCGTCTCCCAGACGGCCGGCCATGGTGTTGCTCAGCGCCTGCGAGATTTGCTGCCAGGCGTTTTCATGCAGAGGACTGGCTTCACGCCAAGCCATGAAATTGGCGTAATCGCGCCGGGTCGCTCGGCCGGAACGCAGCAGGAGCAACCAGTCAATTACTTGGTCCGAGAGCGGCGGTATGTCGGTGGATGTCACTTCTTTTTCCACGCTGGACCCCGCGGGGGCCTCAGTAACGCAGTTAATAAATAATTGTCTTTTTTACTAAACCTTACTCTAGCGTAGCAGGGTCTTCGCATTCCACCAATTGAAAAGACCACTATTTCTAGTGGTCTTTTTGTTATTTCGCAATAAAAGGAAATATAGTAACAGTTTCTTAGTTTTTACTTCAAGGTCTCAATGTACTTGACCAGCGCCGCGCGTTTTTCGGCGTCTGCCATGCCCGAATAGGGCATGCGGGTGCCGGGCACCAGGGCCTGCGGGTTCTCCAGATACTTGTCCAGCGTCTCGGCGTTCCAGGTCAGGCCGCTGCGTTTCATCGGCCCGGAGAAGCGGAATCCCGGCACGTCGCCGGCCTTGGTGCCGTACACGCCTGCCAGGCTGGGGCCGACACCGTTTTCTCCGGCCTTGACACTGTGGCAGGCGATGCATTCCTGATAGGCCTGCTTGCCGAGGTCCATGACCTTGTCCTGGGCCCAGCTGGCCGGGCTACAGGACAACATCAGCGCCAGGGCCGTCAGGCCCGTTGATATCTTTGTCATTGCCAACTCCTTGAGTCCGGGGATCAGGCGTGCAGCAGCGCGCCAGGATGCTTGAGATACTGGCCCTTGATCGCGTCGGCCGTGTAGTAGGCCAGCGCGCCGACCGGGCCGGTCGGGTTGTAGGCCGCGTTGTGGCCAAAGAGCGAAGCGCCGCAGATGAACAGGTTGTGGGCGTCCCAGCATTGCCCGTACTTGTTGGTCACGCTCAGGGACGGGTCGGTGCCCATGATGGTGCCGCCCGTGTTGTGCGTGCTCTGGTAGGGCACGACCGACCATGACATGCGCGCCTTGGCTTCGTTCAAATGCGTGGGATTCATTGACTTGGAGATTTCGTTGATGATCTTGGCCGCGTGCGCCGAGATCCGTTGCTCGTTCTCTTTGTAGTCAAAGGTCATGCGCATCAGGGGCTGGCCGAAGGCATTGCGATAGGTCGGATCCAGATCGAGGAAGTTGTAGCGATTGGCCATGACGCTGCCAGACGAGCCGATGCTCATGGCGCGCAAATACCATTTCTGCACCGCCTCCTTCCAGCCTTTGCCCCAGCGCGGCGTGCCCCCGGGCACGGGGTGGTATTCGATGGGCCGGCCGTGATACATGCCGCCGGTCACGGTGTAGCCCCCCACGAAGCGCGCGTCGGCCTGGGCCCGGTCGAAGTCCCAGTTGGCGTTGAAGTCGTCGATGACGGTCGACAGCCCGCCCGTGGACATAAAGGGATTGAAGATGTGCCCCTCGTCGAAGAACAGCGTCGCGCCGGCACCGGTCTGGTAGCAGTAATTGCGCCCCACCACGCCCTTGCCGGTAGCCGGGTCGTAGGGCTTGCCGATACCCGACAGAAGCATCAGATGGACATTGTTCAGGGCGTAGGCCGACAAGATCACCAACTTGGCCGGCTGGAACACCTGCTCGCCGTTGGTGAGGTTGGTGTACTCCACACCGGTGGCCGTCTTTTTCTGCTTGTCCATGACGATCCGGGTGACCCAGGCCTGCGTGCGCAGCTCGAAGGTGGGTTGTTTCTTGGCCAGCGGGATGACGGTGATCAGCGGGCTGCCCTTGGCATTGGATTCGCAGCCGTAGCGCTCACAGAAACCGCAGTACTGGCACTGCCCGAATTCCGAACCGTCCGGATTGGTGTAGGGCTTGGAGGCATTGGAGGTCGGCATGGGGAAGGGGTGGTAGCCGGCCTTTTTGCTCGCGCCTTCGAAGAGTTCACAGGCGTAGCTGCGGTCCAGGGCGGGCAGGGGGTAGCCGCGTTTGCGTTCGGCTTCGAAGGGATTGCCGCCGGCTATTTTCTTGCCGTCCACATTGCCGGCAGTCCCCGAAATGCCCGCGACATACTCGAAGCGGTCGTAGTAGGGTTCGAGCTCGGCGTAAGTGATGCCCCAGTCGTGCACCGTCATGTCGGCGGGGATGAATTTCTTGCCGTACTTCTGTTCGTACATCGACCGGACTTTGAACTCGTGATCGGTCCAGCGCCAGGTGTGGCCGTTCCAGTGCGAGCCGGCGCCACCCAGGCCGTCGCCGGGCAGAAACGAGCCCAGGCGGCGCATGGGCAGTGCGGTTTCCTTGACGTTATTGCGTATCGTGAGCGTGTCGCGCCGGGTATCCATCATCAGGCCATGGCGCATGCTGTAGTTCAACTCATCGCGGATGTGCGGCACCGAGAAATCCTCGGCAGGGGCGCGATGCTCACCGCGCTCCAGGGCCACCACCTTCAGGCCTGCTTCGGCAAGCTCCTTGGACAGAATGCCGCCGGTCCAGCCCATGCCGATGACCACGACGTCGACTTCGGGAAGTTTCTTGGCCATGTCGTCCTCCTACGCCAGATCGGCGATGCTCATCGGCTTGTTCGGGAAAAGCTTGTTCTTGAAGTCCACGATGTTGCGCGCATTCGTGGCCACGACGCCTGGAAAACCGATCTCTTTCCACACGGCTTTGTCGTAGTTGCCCCCATAGATGGGATCGGCGAACATGCCTTCGACGACGAGTTGATAGAGCAGATTGAAGAAGACTTTGGAGGGAGGGCCCGCGTCGAAGGCGATGCTGCCCGACTCCAGTCCTTTGAGGATCTCCTCACGCTGAGCCTCGGTGACCATGTCGAACGATTTGCCTTCGTACTTCTTGCTACAGGATGCGTTGGTTTGCAGGATGCCCGTGCGCATGAGTTCGGCGGGAGACAGCGCCAGTTGGTAGCCCTGATTGGCCGTGCCCAGTTGCCAGGGGCCTTGCATGTAGAGCCGGTCGCCCTTGCCCCAGTTGCCCGCCAGCGCGCGGTCGATGTAGGTGTTGAGTCCCAAGTCCATCCCGCTGCCGCCCAGGCCTCCTTCGGCAGGCACCATGTGCATGACGAGCGCTTCGACGAAAGCGGCCTCATCCGGCATGAGGAACACGTACCCGGCTGGCGTGTCCTCGGCCGTCGGCGCCGGGGCGGCGGCCGCTGCGGCCTGCTGGGCCAGGCCGGCCAGCGGAAGCCCGGCACCGGCCGCAGCCGTGCCTCCGATCACCGCGCCGCGCAGGAAGACGCGGCGGCTCTCCTTGAACTCTTCCATAAACCTCTCCGTATCGTGCTTGCTGTTATCGAGTAGACAAGTCATGACCGGCCAGCGCGCCTAGGCGAGGGCGAGTGTCAACGAAGGGGGAGATGGCAACGCGTTCAGAGCACCGACACAAAGCTTTGCGACGGCCGCGGTGCTCTGCGGCAAGGGGCAGCGAAGGTTCAGGACTCGGACGTGACAAACACGGCGCAGCTAAAGACCCTGGATCACACTTGCACTGGCAGGACTCGGCTAGCCTAGGCTTGTTAGGCTGAATTCAAGCTGAACGATAAGATCAGGAGGCCGAACGGCGCTGGAAGTCGCGCGGGCGCATGCCCAGCGCGAAAAGCATGCCGAAATAGACCGCGCCGCTGGCGGCCAGCACGCCTGCCAGCCAAGCCGCGCGCAACCATGGCGTGTGTTGCAGCGCGATCCAGTCGATGCGCTGGTCCGCCCAGAGCAGCAGCGCGGCCAGCGCCAGCAAGGCGGGCACCAGACGCAGCACGAAACGCAGCCAGTGCCCGCCTGGCTGGTAGACGCCCCGGCGGCGTAATCCCGTCAGCAGCAGCAAGGCATTGAGGCAGGCGCCCAGGCCGATGGCCAGCGCCAGGCCAGCATGCGCCATCATCGGCACGAAGACCAGATTCATGAGTTGGGTCATGACCAGCACCAGAATCGCGATCTTCACAGGCGTGCGGATATCCTGTTTGGCATAAAAGCCCGGGGCCAGGATCTTGACCGACAGCAGGCCGATCAGGCCCACGGCATAGGCAATGACCGCCAGCCGGGTCTGCTGTACGTCGCCGGCCTGAAAGGCGCCGTAGTGAAACAGGGTGGCCACCAGGCCGTCGGCCAACAGCATCATGCCCAGCGCCGCAGGCAAGCCCAGCAACAGCACCATGCGCAGGCCCCAGTCGAGCAGGGCGCTGTACCCGGCGTGATCCTGGCGCGCGTTGGCGGCCGATAGCGTCGGCAGCAAGACGGTGCCCAGCGCCACGCCCAACAGCGCGGTGGGGAATTCCATCAAGCGGTCGGCAAAGGACAGCCAGGTGACGCTGCCCGGAGTGAGCCAGGTGGCGATGTTGGTATTGATGAGCAGAGAAATCTGCGCGACCGACACGCCCAGCGTGGCCGGGGCCATCTGTTTGAGGATGTGTTTGACGGTAGGGTCTGTCCAGGCCTGGCGCACGCGCAGCGTCAAGCGTGGCGTGAGGCCGAGATGGGCCAGGGCGGTCCATTGGATGACCAGTTGCGCAATGCCACCGGCCATCACCCCGATGGCCAGGGCGTAGATCGGCACGTCCAGGCGCGGAGCCAACCACACCGCCGCGGCAATCATGGACAGGTTCAGCAGCACCGGCGTGAAAGCCGGGACCGCGAATTTGCGCCAGGTATTGAGCACGCCGGAAGCAAAAGCCACCAGGGACATGCACAGAATGTAGGGGAACATCACCCGCGTCATCCAGACGGCGGCGCCGAATTCGGTGTCGCGCGCGCTGTCACGCAGGCCGCTGGCCATGGCGGTCACGATCCAGGGTGCGGCAATGATGCCTAGCGCGGTGACGGCCATCAGCGTCAGGGTCAGCACGAGCGCCACGCGGTCCAGCAGCACGCGCACACCGTCGTCGCCGTGGCGTGTGCGGGCCGTGCCCAGGATGGGCACGAAGGCCTGCGCGAAGGCGCCCTCGGCAAACAGGCGGCGCAGCAGATTGGGAATGCGGAAAGCCACCCAGAAGGCATCGGTCAGGGCGCCCGCGCCAAATGCGCGCGCGATCAGGATGTCGCGGACCAAACCAGTGATGCGCGAGAGCAGCGTAAAGCTGCTGACCGTTGCGGCCGAGCGGAACAATGCCATGGGGAAAAGCTTGAATGAAAAAAGCGTGCCGGTCAGGGCCGGCACGCGGGACTGCGCTGCAGTTTACTTCGGCGGCATGCGGATCGCGCCATCGAGGCGGATCGTTTCGCCGTTGAGCATCTCGTTGGTGACGATGCTGTAGACCAGTTTGGCGTAATCTTCGGGCCGGCCGAGGCGGGCCGGGAAGGGAATGCTGGCCGCCAGCGAATCCTGGACTTCCTGCGGCATGCCGAAAATCATGGGCGTGCCGAAGATCCCCGGGGCGATGGTCATGCAGCGGATTCCGGTCTTGGCGAGGTCACGTGCGATGGGCAGGGTCATGCCGGCCACGCCAGCCTTGGAGGCGGCATAGGCCGCCTGGCCGATCTGGCCATCGAAGGCCGCGACCGAAGCGGTGTTGATCAGCACGCCGCGCTCGCCGCTGGGCTCGGGGGTGTTCTGGCTCATGGCTTCGGCAGCCAGGCGCATCATGTTGAAACTGCCGATCAGATTGATGGACACAACCTTCTGGAACAGGTCCAGGGGGTGGGCCCCGTTCTTGCCGACAATCTTGGCCGCCGGCGCCACGCCGGCGCAATTGACCAGGCCGAACAGCGCGCCGGCTTCCAGAGCCGCCGCCACAGCGGCTTTGCCGTCGGCTTCCTGCGTGACATCACAATGCACGTAGCGCTGGCCCAGCTCTTTGGCCAGGGCCTGGCCCGGCTCGTCCTGCAGGTCGGCGATGATGACTTTGCCGCCGTTGGCGACCAGCATGCGGGCCGTGCCGGCGCCCAGGCCGGACGCGCCGCCCGTGACGATGAATACCTTGTTGGCGATTTCCATGGCAGATCTCAGAGAAGTCAGAAGCCCGGCCCGCAGTCGGCGGCGGGCAAAGAAAACCGGCTGCGTTCCACGGGGGAGGGCAGCCGGCGGTTTGCCTCAGTCTTGCAGCGCAGCGGCCAGTCGGGCCTTGATTTCCTCGACCGAGCCCACTCCCGAGATCTTGCGATACTTGGGGGCGCTGGCGGCGTCTTGCGCCGACCAGCCCGAGTAGTAATCGACCAGCGGGCGAGTCTGTTTCTGGTAGACCGCCAGGCGGTTGCGCACGGTCTCTTCGCGGTCGTCGTCGCGTTGAGTCAGGGGCTCGCCAGTCACGTCATCCTTGCCTGCCGCCTTGGGCGGGTTGGATTGCACGTTGTAGGTCCGGCCGCTGGCCAGGTGCACCCAACGGCCGCTCATGCGTTGAACGATGTCTTCGTCCGGGACGGCGATTTCGACCACGTAGTCCAGCTTGACGCCGGCTTCCTTGAGCGCGTCGGCCTGCGGAATGGTGCGCGGAAAGCCATCAAACAGATAGCCCTTGGCGCAGTCCGGCTGGGTCAGGCGGTCCTTGACCAGGCCGATGATGATCTCATCCGACACCAGGCCGCCCGCGTCCATCACCTTCTTGGCCTCGATGCCCAGGGGCGTGCCAGCCTTGACGGCCGCGCGGAGCATATCGCCGGTGGAAATTTGCGGGATGCCGTAGGCCTGCGTGATGAAGGCAGCCTGGGTGCCTTTGCCAGCGCCCGGGGGGCCGAGCAAGATGAGACGCATAAGTGCTCCTGAAGAGGTGGTTTTTTTTGTGGTCGGGGGCGATTATGCCGCAATGCAGCAGTGCATGTGGGGCAGCGCCATTGGAAATAACCCTTAGATGGCGGATTGTTTGATCCGGATCCATTTCCGCCAAAAGGCTGTCTGCGGCCATGCACGGCCGGGAACTACACCCCCTTGGCGTAGATGGCGCGCACCCGCTCCAGGTCTGCGGGCGTATCGACGCCGGCAGCCGGCGCGGCCGCGCTGCGATAAACCACAATACTGTGCCCATACTCCATGGCGCGCAACTGCTCCAGCGACTCGAAACGCTCGAGCTGACCTTGCGGCAGGGTGGGGTAGCGGTGCAGAAAACCGACGCGATAGGCGTACAGACCGATATGGTGCAGGGCAGGCAGCCCGGCGGCCAGGACGCGTTCGCCGCCGGCCAGGGCGTCGCGCGCCCAAGGAATCGGCGCCCGCGAGAAGTACAGGGCGCGGTCCTGAGTGTCGCACACCACCTTGACCACATTGGGGTTGAACAGCGCCTGGGCATCGGCCAGCGGACAGGCGCAGGTGGCGATGTCGGCCGCCGGCGTGGCGGCCAGGCGCCGCGCCACGGCGTCGATGGTTTCGGGTTCGATCAGGGGTTCGTCGCCCTGCACATTGACGACGATGGCGTCATCGGCCAGGCCTAGCAATGTGACGGCTTCGGCCAGGCGGTCGGTGCCGGTGGGGTGGTCGGCGCGCGTCATGACGGCCTGGAACCCATGCTCGGCGACCACGCGGGCGACGCGCTCATCATCGGTGGCCACGCACACCAAGGAGGCGGCGGATTGCGCCGCGCGCTCGGCCACGCGCACCACCATGGGCTTGCCGGCGATGTCGGCCAAGGGTTTGTCGGGCAGCCGGGTGGAGGCGGCGCGGGCGGGAACGAGGGCGACGAAGCTCAAGGTCGTGGCTCGCGGGCTCAGGCGTCGGCAGCCGGATCGAGCGAGCGGGCCTCGCTTTCGAGCATGACGGGAATGCCGTCGCGCACCGGAAAGGCGAGGCGGTCTGCGTGGCAGACGAGCTCATCGTCGGCGCGCAGGGATTCGAGACGGCCCTTGCACAGCGGGCACACGAGAATGTCGAGTAGGCGGGATTCCATGATTGAATTCTAAAGCAGAACGCGCTCAGCGCGGGGGCAGGGCGTGCAGGCGCGACACGAGCCAGTCCAGAAAGTCGGGCGCGGAAAACGCCGCGCTCACCGGAACCGCCCACAGGCGGGGATCGTCGAAGGCGGCGCACTTGACCGCGTCCTTGGTGGTGATGAAGATGGCCTCGGCACGCAGCCCGGCAAAGGGCGAGCGGGCGTAGTCGTAATGATCCGGCAGCGCCAGGCGCGGCGTGGGCAGCAGCCCGGCGCTCTCGAGCGTGCGGAAAAAGCGGCCTGGATTGCCGATGCCCGCCGCGGCAGCCACCGGCTGGCCGGCAAAGCTTGCCAGGGGGCGTTGTTCGCCGTCGGTCAGGCGGCGTGCGGCCCCGGGTTCGAGCCACATGGCCCATTGGCGGGCGGGGCCCTGCGCAGGCGCGCGGCCCGGCCCGGTATTCAGATTGGTGATGACTGCATCGACGTGGTCCAGGCGCTCGGGCGGCTCGCGCAAGGGACCGGCCGGCAGCAGCCGCCCGTTGCCGCAGCCGCGCTCGTCCTGCACCACGATTTCGATATCGCGCGCCAGGGCCAGGTGCTGCAGGCCGTCATCGGCCACGATGACATCGACCTCCGGATGGGCGGCCAACAGTGCCTGGGCGGCTTCGGCGCGGCGCGGATGCACGGCGACGGCCGCCGCGGTGGCCGCGGCGATGAGGGCGGGCTCATCGCCGAAGTCCGCCGCGGACAGCGTCCCCTGGCCGACCCGGGCTGGGCCGTCGATGCGCACGCCATAGCCGCGGCTTACCATCCCGGGGGTGTAGCCGCGAGCGCGCAAGCCTTGCAGCACGGCCACGACCACCGGGGTCTTGCCAGTGCCGCCCACATAAATGTTGCCGACCACGATGACCGGCACCGGCGCGCGCCAGCCCGTTTTGCGGCCGGTCTGGTAGGCCTGCCGCTTGCGGCGCACCGCGATGGCGGTCAGGGCCGACAACGGGCGCAGCAGCGTGGCCAGCCAGCCACCCAGCCGCCACTGGCGTTGAACGAAACGATGCAGGCGGTCGCGCAGCTTCACCGGGCGGTCTGAGCAGCGAAGTTGATGCGGCCGATGCCTGCCTGGCGCGCCGCCTGCATGACGTTGACCACCGCCTGGTGGGCTGCCTGGGCATCGGCGTTGATGATGACCACGGCGTCGGGTTTGTCGCCGGCGGCCTGACGCAAGGCCAGCGCCATGGTGTCCGGGTCGCTGCTGTCGAGCAGCGTGCCATTGAGCGCGTAGTGGCCATCCTGGCTGACCGCCACCTCCAGGGTGGCGGGCGGCTGCAGCACCTCGGCCTGGGCCTGCGGCAGGGTGATCTGCAACTGGCTGTAGCGCGCGAAGGTGGTCGTGGCCGCAAGAAAAATGAGCATGACCAGCAACACATCGATGAGCGGGATGAAATTGATGTCCAGCTCATCCTGGTGACCGCGGCGGCGGCGGAAATTCATGGCTGGACTCCGCGCGCCAGGCGCGTCGCCGCCTGCTCCATCGCGCTCATGTAGTTGTCCACACGGCTGCGGAAATAGCGGTGGGCGATCATGGTGGGGATGGCAATGAGGATGCCGAAGCCGGTGTTGTACAGGGCAACCGAAATGCCATGGGCCAGCTGGGCCGGGTCGGCGCTGCCAGGGTTGTAGGCGCCAAAGATTTCGATCATGCCCACCACGGTGCCGAACAGGCCCATGAGGGGGGCCACCATGGCAATCGTGCCGATGGCCGGAATGTAGCGGTTGAGTTCCTGGGCGACACCCTGCCCGACGACTTCGACGGCGTCACGCATTGCCTCGCGCGAGCCGTGGCGCATGCGCAGCACCTCGGCCAGAATGAGTCCAAAGGGCGAACTGCGCTCCAGGCGTGCCAGCGCCTCCGGGCTTTCGTCGTGATTGCGCAGCATCTCGTGGACCTGTTCGGTCAGCCCGCGCGGCATCACCTGGGAGCGGCGCAGTGAGAGCAGCCGTTCGAGTATGAGGGCCAGCCCGAAAATGGAGGTCGCCAGCAACGGCCAGATCGGCCAGCCGGCATCGCGCAAGAGGGATAGCAAGACGGGGTGCTCCTGTGGTCGCAGCGGTTTGGCTGCAAGGCATACAAGGCGGCAATGTAACGGCCTGCCGGCATCAGTGGCAAGTCGCGCGGGCGCCAAAGCTATCCACAGTTTTTGTGGATAATTCTGTGCAAAACTTCCGGGAAACACACGCCGGCCATGGGTTTAGGGTGGTTTGCGCCCCTTTTGCGCAATGTGGGTTTCGGCGTTTGTTGATAAAAATCAATGGCTTGCACGGATGACCAAGGCGCTCCGGGCAGCCGGCGGGCCGGCATGGTTTGCGCTATCATGCGAGCCCGCAATTTCAAGCCCTGTGGACACATTTGCCGCTCAAAGCCCCATGACAATTGGATTTGCTGTCAAAGACGACGTGTTTGCGCGGGATATCCTCTCGGTTGCCCAGCTGAACCAAGCGGTGGGGCAGTTGCTCGAGCGCAGCGTCCCGCCCATATGGGTTCGCGGCGAGGTGTCGAACTTCACGCAGGCCGCTTCCGGGCATTGGTACTTCACGCTCAAGGACGCCCGCGCATCGGTGCGGACCGTAATGTTCCGCAGCCGCGCGGCGGCGGTCGGGTTCGTCCCGCGGCCTGGCGATGAGGTCGAGGTGCGGGCGCGGGTGTCCCTGTACGAGCCCCGGGGCGATTACCAGCTCCAGGCCGACGCCATGCGCCGCGCAGGGGTGGGAAACCTGTATGAGACGTTTCTGCGCCTGAAAGAGACGCTGGCCGCCGAAGGCTTGTTCGACCCGCAACGCAAACGCGTCCCGCTGCGACTGCCGCGCGCCATCGGGGTGGTCACCTCCCTGCACGCGGCGGCGCTGCGCGATGTGCTCTCGGCGCTGGCGCGGCGGGCACCCCAGGTCGAGGTCATCATCTATCCCGCGCCGGTGCAGGGCGCCGACGCGGCCGCGCGGCTGGCCGGGCAGGTAGCTGTGGCCAGTGCCCGGCAGGAAGTCGATACGCTGTTGCTGGTGCGCGGCGGCGGGAGTATCGAAGATCTCTGGAGTTTCAACGACGAGGCGCTGGCAAGGGCGGTGGCGCAATGCGCCATGCCGGTCATCAGCGGCGTTGGCCACGAGACCGACTTTACGATCGCCGACTTCGTGGCCGACGTCAGGGCGCCCACACCCACGGCGGCGGCCGAGCTGGCCTGCGTTGCCCGCGGCGATCTGCTGGCCGAATTGGGACACGTGACGGCGCGGCTGGCGCGGGCGCAGCAGCGGCGCCTGGATCAGGCCGGCCAGCGCCTGGACAGGGCGAGCGCGCAATTGATTTCGCCGGCCCAGCGGCTGGCGCATCAACGCGAGCGTCTGAGCACGTTGCGGCACCGGCTGGCTTCGGCGGCCTTGCGCCCGCTGGCGGCCAGCGGCAGCCGCCTGACGGTGCTGGCGCAACGCCTGGCGCGGCGCGGGCCCCAGACCGGGCGCGGCCTGGACCGGGTGCAGGGGTTGACGCGCCGTCTCGTGCGCGGCCAACAGGCTTTGCTGGCCGAGCGTCGTGCGCGGCTGCAGGCCTTGGCAGCCCAACTGCGCGCGCTCGATCCCGAGAACACGCTGGCGCGGGGTTATGCGGTGCTGCGCGACGCGCAGGGACAGGTGGTGAGCCAGGCTGCCGCGCTCGCGCCGGGTGAGGGCGTCACCATCGACCTGGCTCAAGGCCGGGTCAGCGCCGACATCACGCGTATTGAATCCAGCCGTTAACCCCAGGCTGCGCCAGGGTTAGGCGCAACCCCTCGAGAAGAGCCGATACAATCAACCGGCTTGATCGTGCATTCAACAAAGAAGGAATCGACTATGGCACATACTCTTCCCCCTCTGCCTTACGCCCTGGACGCGCTGGCTCCGCGCATTTCCAAGGAAACGCTGGAATACCACTACGGCAAGCACCATCAGACCTACGTCACGAATCTGAACAATCTGATCGCGGGCACCGAGTTCGAAAACGCCTCGCTCGAAGATATCGTCAAGAAGTCGTCCGGCGGTGTTTTCAATAACGCGGCCCAGGTCTGGAACCACGCCTTCTACTGGAACAGCCTCTCGCCCAATGGCGGCGGCGAGCCCTGTAGCACCTTGACCGAGGCCATCAATGCCAAGTGGGGCAGCCTCGACGCTTTCAAGGAAGCCTTCAACAAGTCGGCCGCCGGCAACTTCGGTTCGGGCTGGACCTGGCTGGTCAAGAAGGCCGACGGTTCGCTGGATATCGTCAACACCAGCAATGCCGCCACGCCGCTGACCACGACCGACAAGCCCCTGCTGACCTGTGATGTGTGGGAACACGCCTACTACATCGATTACCGCAATGCCCGCCCCAAGTACCTGGAAAATTTCTGGGCCCTGGTGAACTGGGACTTCGCGGCAAAGAACTTCGCCTGACAGGCAAATGGCGCGCCCGGCGCGCCCTGCACGATCGAGGCCCGGCACCATGCCGGGCTTTTTTCTGCTGTCTTGTGCTATCAGGTTGATGTTACGTTGGCAGTGTTATGTTGCCGTTCTTCCCCCTGGTAAAACCCATGTCCCTGGATCCGCCTCCTTCGAGACTGACTCGCTTGACCGTGCGCGCGCGGCGCCTGGCCCGGCGCAAGCTACGTCAGATGCGGCGGCTGTCGCGCAAAAGTGTGCAGATCGGCCTGATGTTGGGAGGTGCCGCCCTGGTCGCCCTGGTGTCGATGGGGTTCGCATTGATGGCAGACAAGGCGCTCGAGTGGAATCGGGAATGGACCCACGCCCATGGTCTTTGGGCATTGCTGGTGTTGCCTTGCGCGTTGGCCGCTTTGCGTTGGCTGACCCTGCGGGTTGCCCCGCAGGCCGCCGGCAGCGGGATTCCGCAGGTCATCGCCGCCTTGTCGCTGCCGCCCGGCGCGGCCCAGAGCAGCCTGGTCAGCTTGCGCCAAACCCTCTGGAAGATCCCGCTGACCTTCTGCGCCATGCTGGCCGGGGCGTCGGTGGGCCGGGAAGGGCCTTCGGTGCAAGTAGGCGCGGCCGTCATGCTGGCCTGGGGCAACCTCTGCCGCCGCCTCGGTTTGCGCATGCGGGGTTTTCACAGCCAGGAATTGATCGCCGCGGGCGCCGCCGGTGGCCTGGCCGCGGCCTTCAACGCGCCGCTGGCCGGCGTCATCTTCGCCATCGAAGAGCTCGGGCGCGGGGCGGCGCTGCGTTGGCAGAGGCTGGTGCTGCTAGGCGTGCTGGCCTGCGGTTTCATGGTCGTGGCGCTAGCGGGCAACAACCCGTATTTCGGCGTGTTCGGGGCGGGTTCGCTGTCCCAGAACATGGTCTGGTGGGTGGCCGCCTGCGGCGTCCTGAATGGCTGCCTGGGCGGGATATTCGCGCGACTGCTGGGCAAGGGGCTGCCGGGGGTGCTGCCGCTGCGCTGGCGCGACACCGTGCGGCGCCACCCCGTGGGTGCGGCGTTCGCGCTGGGGCTGGTCGTGGCGCTGATCGGCGTGGCCAGTTCGGGGGCGACCTACGGCACGGGCTACGAAACGGCGGCGGTGCTGCTGGGCAGTGACGGGCAGGCCCCGACGGGGTTTGGCCTGAGCAAGTTGGCCGCCACGGTCGCCTCATACTGGGCGGGTATTCCCGGCGGTATTTTTACCCCGGCGCTGACCACCGGCGCGGGTCTGGGGCATCAGTTGTGGCTCTGGACCGGCGGCACCGTGGATGGCCGTGTGCTGGTGTTGATTTCGATGGCCGCTTTTCTGGCCGCCGCGACCCAGGCGCCGTTGACGGCCAGCGTGGTCGTGATGGAGATGACGGGTAGTCAGCCCATGCTGTTCTGGCTGCTGGCGGGGGCGTTGCTGGCTTCCGTGGTGTCGCGCCAGTTCTGCCCGCAGCCTTTCTACCATTTCGCGGCAGGGCGTTTTCGCCGTGCGGCGCTGCAGGAGGCCGCGCGGCCCGAGCGGCCGCCAGATCTGTCCAGGCAATAGACAGCGTCCGTTCTCTGGACACCTGTGGCTGCACCAGGATGGCGCAGGAAACGCTGCGGTAACATGGCCGTAACCCCCATTCACTCATCCCTTTCTGACGAGCCATGACCCAGCAAGCCTTTATCTGCGATGCGATCCGTACTCCTTTTGGCCGCTATGGCGGTGCCTTGTCGTCGGTGCGTGCCGATGACCTGGCCGCCATTCCGATCAAGGCGCTGATGGCGCGCAACCCGAATGTGCGTTGGGAAGAAATCGACGACGTCATTTTCGGCTGCGCCAAC
Source organism: Bordetella genomosp. 12 (assembly GCF_002261355.1). Taxonomy (GTDB): domain Bacteria; phylum Pseudomonadota; class Gammaproteobacteria; order Burkholderiales; family Burkholderiaceae_B; genus Bordetella. The sequence continues at coordinate 644,912 of NZ_NEVU01000002.1, forward strand.
CAGGCGGGTGAAGACAACCGCAACGTGGCCCGCATGGCTACCCTGCTGGCGGGCTTGCCCATCGAGGTGGCCGGTTCGACCATCAACCGTCTGTGCGGCTCCGGGCTGGACGCCATCGGTACGGCCTCGCGCGCGATCCGTGCTGGCGAAGCCGGCCTGATGCTGGCCGGCGGGGTGGAAAGCATGAGCCGCGCGCCCTTCGTCATGGGCAAGGCCGACAGTGCTTTTTCGCGCAATGCCGCCATTTTCGACACCACCATCGGCTGGCGCTTCATCAACAAGCTGATGAAGGCGCAGTACGGTGTGGATTCCATGCCCGAGACGGCCGAGAACGTGGCCGATGACTACAACATCTCGCGCGCCGATCAGGACAAGTTCGCGCTGGCCAGCCAGCAGAAGACGGCTCGCGCACAGAAAGAAGGTTATTTCGACGCGGAAATCACGCCGGTATCCATCCCGCAGAAAAAGGGCGATGCTCTGATCGTCGACAAGGACGAGCATCCGCGTGAAACCAGCCTGGAGTCGTTGGCCAAGCTCAAGGGCGTGGTGCGCGAGGGCGGCAGTGTCACGGCAGGCAATGCCTCTGGCGTCAATGACGGGGCGGTCGCGCTCCTGCTGGCCGACGAGAAGGCGGCTGCGCGCCATGGCCTGACGCCGCGAGCCCGCGTGGTGGGCATGGCCACCGCTGGCGTTGCGCCGCGCATCATGGGCATGGGTCCGGCCCCGGCCACCCGCAGGGTGATGGCCCAGACCGGCCTGACGCTCGCGCAGATGGATGTGATCGAGTTGAACGAGGCGTTCGCCGCGCAGGGCCTGGCCGTGTTGCGCGATCTGGGTATTGCCGATGATGACGCACGCGTCAATCCGAATGGCGGTGCCATCGCCCTGGGCCATCCTCTGGGCGCCAGCGGCGCCCGTCTGGCCACGACCGCCATCAATCAGCTGCATCGCACGGGCGGCCGTTATGCGCTGTGCACGATGTGCATCGGGGTCGGTCAGGGTATCGCGCTGATCATCGAGCGCGTCTGAATCGCCTGAAGGCGTCAAAAGGAGTCCGCTTCGCGGACTCCTTTTTTATTTCGGCCGCGCTCAGGGCAGGCCGTCGAGTTTGGCGCCGGCCTTGACGCCGCGCTCGGCAAACCAGCCCTGGCTCATTTCCAGCGCATAGCGCACCGGCTTGCGCGAGCAATGCGCGTCGTCGGTCTGGGGCGCCATGTCCTCGATGTTGGAAATCGTGCCATCATCGGCAATGAAGGCGATGGACAGGGGCAGCAGGGTGTTGCGCATCCAGAAGCACTGCAGATCGGGCTGTTCGAACACAAACAGCATCCCGGTGTTGCCCGGCAACGCCTTGCGGTTCATCAGACCGATGCGGCGTTTGGCGTCGGTATCGGCCACTTCGGCCTGAATCACATGGATCCCGGTCGACAATTGCGTGGTGGGCAAGGTGTTCTGCTGGGGGCCGGCAGCGAAGGCGGCCAAGGGTGACAGTGCCAGCGCAAGGGCAGCGGAACGGATCAAGGCGGAAAGAGTCTGCATGTACGACAATAGAGGGTCGGCGGATGGGAGCTATGGTACCCCCAACCGCGGCGTACTGGCACCGCCGCCGGCGACAAATGAAAAGGCGGAGCCAGAGGGCTCCGCCTGCATAATGCTGTCTGTCGGCCTGGCTCAGGCCGACGTAATATTGAGTGCTTGCTTGCCTTTGGGACCCTGGATAATCTCGAAAGCGACTTTCTGGCCTTCCTTGAGGGTTTTGAAACCGTTCATCTGGATAGACGAAAAATGCGCGAAAAGATCTTCTCCGCCATCATCGGGTGTAATGAAGCCAAAACCTTTCGCGTCATTGAACCACTTGACGGTTCCGGTCGATTTTGGATTGTCCCCTTGGACGGCGGTTGCGGTCGTGTCAGACATGCGGACTGCCTCTTTTGAATCGTATGGTGGACGAAGGGGCCACGGCCTGGCCTGAAGCCCATCCGGGAACGGTTGCCCTGGCCAGCGAGTGATAAGGCCCCCGATTGCATGGATAATGCGCCCCTTTTCTTTCTGGCGTCAAGTATGGAAACTACGCATGTCCGCGTGTAATTTTGAGTAAGTCTGACGTGATTATTTGGCCGATTAAATAGAATAGCCGCCCTATGAGTTCTACCTTGGATTCGCAGCACGATATCGTGGTTGAAAAGCAGTCGGCGCGTACCGCGCCGCCGCCGATGTATCAGGTCGTTCTGCTTAATGACGATTACACCCCGATGGAATTCGTGGTGAAGGTTTTGCAGAAGTTTTTTGGCAAAAATCAAGAAGAAGCCACCCGGATCATGTTACAGGTACACCACGATGGTCGTGGCGTTTGCGGGGTCTACCCGCGTGACCTGGCGGCCACGCGCATTGCGCAGGTTGCGCAATATGCGCGGGCCAAACAGCATCCCCTGCAGTGCATCATGGAACCCGTGTAGTAAAGGGTTCGGGCATTGCTGGCCCGACTTCCCTTTTCACAGTAAGGCCGCTGCGGCCAGTATCCTGGCGGCGGTCATCGATGTAGCAGCATGAGGTGCGCCTTGACGAACACAAAGAAGGTCTGGTTGGGAGCGGTCGTCATCGCCGCTGCCGTGGGGCTGGGGTGGTTGGCGGGGAAAGGCCCCGCGCCGCAGGCCGTCTCGCCGCAGGCCGCTCGCCAGGCTGAGCAGACGGTTGTCGCCACCGCGGAACGGGCCGCCACGCCGGCTGCCAGCGGCACGGCGGCCGCACCGGTGGGGCAGGCCACGGTGGGCGCGCCCGATGCCTTCGCGGCCCTGAATTGCCAGCCGCGCCAGTACAACGACAGCCTGGCCCTGGCGCTGACCTTCACGCAGCCCGTGGATCGCAAGGCCGATCTGAGCCGCTATCTGCAGGTTACCGAGCTGGGCGCATTGGGCAAGGCCGACAGCGATGAGGCCGCCAGTGTTCAGAGCCCGGCTCAGACCGGGCAGCCCGCGCCCGCCGGGCGCGCCGTGCAGGGCGGCTGGGTGGTGGGCGACAACCCCCGGGTCGTGTATTTCCCCTACGTGCAGCCGCTCAAGCGCTATGCCATCAGTGTGCGCGAAGGTTTGCCCGGCGGGCAGCCCGTGGCAGCCTTGCCGCAGGCGGCCCGTTGCGATGTCAGCACGCAGGCCATGCCGCCATCGTTCTACTTTGCCAGCCGGGGCGTCGTGCTGCCGGCCGGCCAGAACGGCGGCTTGCCGGTGGCCACGGTCAATATGCCCGAGGTCGATGTGCAGTTTCTGCGCGTGGATCCGCAGCGCGTGCCCGAGTTTTTCGACACGGTGCTGGGCGTGGGGCGCAAGACGGCCGCTGCGGACGACGAAGACGAGGCGGATCCCGACGAGGAGGACGACTGGCGTTACGCGGAAAACCGGAGCATGAAAGGCTCCGTCAGCAACTGGGATCTGGACCGCCTGAATACGCTCACCACCAGCGTCTATCAGGGCCGCTTTGTCACGGATGACAAACCCAATCGGCGCCATGTGACTTTCCTGCCGGTCGAGCACATCAAAGAACTGCAGGAACCCGGCCTCTACATCGCCGTGATGAGCCAGCCGGGGCGTTTCCGCTACGAGTACCAGACCACCTATTTTTACGTCAGTGACATCGGCCTGCACGCGCGCCGCTATCCGGATCGCAGCGAGGCCTATGCCGTGTCCCTGAAGACCGGCCAACCTTTGTCCGGCGTGCGCATCGAACTGATCGATGGCGCGGGCAAGACGCTGGCGCAGGCAGACGCCGATGCGCAAGGCCATGTGCGGTTCGATGGTTCGCACGCCAATGCGCGGGTGATGCGCGCCACGCGCGGCAAGGAGATGACGCTGCTGGCATTGGGCGAACCGGCGCTGGATCTCTCTGAGTACGACATTGGCGGCCACCCCGCGCGCAACAACAATCTTTTTGTCTACGCCGGGCGCAATCTCTACCGGCCGGGCGAGGATTTCCATGTCTCGGTGCTGGCGCGCGACCCCGACGGCCGGCCGCTGGCGGCCAGTCCGCTGACCGCCACGCTGAAGAGGCCGGACGGGCGCGTTGCCCGCAGCACGTTGTGGCATCCCAAGAGCGGTCTGCCGAACTATCTGGAACAGGTCGTCAGCCTGCCATTGGACGCCCAGACCGGCACCTGGATGTTGGAGTTGCGGGTCGATCCGTCGGCCCGCCTGCCGGACGCGAGCTGGAAGTTTCAGGTCGAGGAATTTCTGCCCGAGCGCATGAAGCTCGCTCTGGACACCGACCAGCCCGTCTTGGCGCCCGGTGAGCCGTGGACAGTAGATTTGCAGGGGGACTACCTGTATGGCGCGCCGGCGGCGGGCAATCGCGTGTTGGCCAGCTTTCAGGTCAAGCGCGACCGCGTCGCCTTGCCGCAGCAATGGCCAGGGTTTATTTTCGGTGACGTCGCCGACGATGCCCGGCGCAGTTTCGAGGAGCTGCCCGACACGGAATTGAACGAGAAAGGCAGCGGTGCGATCAGCGTGGATCCGCAGGTCGCCGATACGCATTCGCCCATGAAAGTCCGTTTATCGGTAAGCCTGTTGGAGTCGGGCGGGCGCCCCGTGGTGCGATCCATCGAGCGCAACGTCTGGCCGGCCGATACGCTGATCGGCGTGCGCCCCTTGTTCGACCGCGACGTGACGCGGGAAGGCGCGCCAGCGGGATTCGAGGTCATTCGCGTCAACGCCGAAGGCAAGCCGCAGGCCGTCACGGGTGCTCAGGTACGGTTGTACCGGGAAGAGCGGCAATACTATTGGCGCTTCGATGATCAGCGCGGCTGGAACAGTGGCTATACCGAAACCGAAGAACTGGCCGACTCGCGCGTGATGGATATTGCGGGGCGGGCCGCGCTGACCCTGGATGTGAAGTGGGGCCGTTACCGCCTGGAGATCTCCGATCCGCAGACGGGACAAGTGGCGCGCTACCGCTTCTACGCCGGCTGGAATGCCCAGGACGCCGATGCGGTCGGCAATCGGCCCGACCGTGTGCAACTGCAGATGCAGGGGCTGCCCGCCCAGCCGGGCGACAAGGTGCGCATGACCGTCGTGCCGCCGCATGATGGCCAGGCGCTCATTACTGTCGAGGGCGACCGCATGTTGTGGTCGCAATGGCTGCCGGTCAAGGCCACAGGGACCGAAGTCGAGATTCCGGTCAACGCCGATTGGAAGCGCCATGATCTGTATGTGTCGGCCACGGTGTTCCGCCCGGGCAGTGAGGGCGATCGCGTCACCCCGGCGCGCGCCTTGGGGCTGGCCTATCTGCCACTGGCCAGTGGCTCGCGCAAACTTGGCGTCAGCCTAGCCGCCCCGGTCAAGGTCGAACCCGAGCGGGCCGCCACCGTGCGTGTGAAGGTCGATGGCGTGGCGGACGGTAAGGCCTACGTGACCCTCTCGGCGGTGGACGTGGGCATTCTGAATATCAATCAGTATCCCACCCCGGATCCGATGGATTTCTTTTTTGGCAAACACCGTTACGGGCCCGAGCTGCTCGATATGTACGGCAAGTTGATCGAGAAAATGGATGGCACGCAGGGACGCCTGAAATGGGGCGGCGACGCGGCCATGCGGGGCGACAGCCGCAGCCTGCCCAAGAAGGTCAAGCTGGTGGACTTGTTCTCGGGCGTGGTGCAGCTCGATGACAAAGGCCAGGCCGACATCAAGCTCGATGTGCCGGATTTCAATGGCACCTTGCGTCTGATGGCGGTGGCATTTTCCGCCGATCGCTACGGCAGCGCCGACGCGGAAATGACGGTGGCCGCGCCCGTGGTGGCCGAACTCAATACCCCGCGCTTCATTACGCCGGGGGATCAGGCCGCTGTGGCCCTGGACCTCACCAACCTGAGCGGCGCGACGCGGCAGTTGACCGTCAGGCTGCAAGCCCTGGATCCGCTGGCCATTGCCGACAGTACGCGTACCGTCACGCTCAAAGACAAGGAGCGCACCACCCTGCGTTTCGTCGCCAGCACGACGGGCTCTTATGGCCTGGGCCTCATGCGTCTGCAGGTCGAGGGGGATGGACTGAGCATCACGCGTGAATCGGTGCTGCAAGTGCAGCCCGCCTACGCGGCCGAGCGCCGCGTGCGCCGCATCCGCCTGAATCCCGGCGAAGACTGGACGCCGCCTGCCGAGCTGCTGGCCAATTGGCATGCGGATTCGGTCACCGCGTCGATGACGTTGTCGAACCGGCCGCCCCTGAATGTCGGCCGGTTGGTGCAGGGGCTTCTGAACTATCCGTATGGCTGCACGGAGCAGACCATTAGCGCCACGCTGCCGTGGGTCATCATCGATGATGCGGCGGCCCAGCGTTTCAGTCTCGCGCCGCGCACGCCCGCCGAACGGCAGGACAAGATAGATGGCGCCTTGGCCCGGCTGTCCGGCATGCGAGCGGCGACCGGTTCATACTCCTTGTGGGGCGACTCCGGCGTGCGCGATATCTGGCTGTCGGCCTATGCGCTGGGCTTCATGCAGGACGCACGGGATCGCGGTTTCAAGGTGCCGGAGGAGAGTCTGCAACGCACGCGCCAATGGCTGCTGGAGCAATTGCAGCAAACGCCGAACAGCTTTGGCACCTGGTCGGCCAATCTGCGCAATGGCCTGGAAAGCGGCCGTATCGATAGCGGCAGCGTGGAGGTATTGCGCAACGACCATCGGCGCTTTGCCGGCCTGGCCAGCGCCGCCTTCGTGCTGGCCCGCGACGGCAAGGCGCCGCTGTCGACCGTCAGGCAGTTGTTCGACAATTATGGCGATCGGGCGCGCTCGCCGCTGCCGCTCATTCAGCTTGCGGTGGCCTTCAAACTGCTGGGCGACGAAGGCCGCATGAAAGCCGCGCTGGAGCAGGGCATGACGCGGGCCTACGGCATTACGCGCCGGGGTTCCGGATACTACGAAGACTGGCTGGGCGATTACGGCAGCAGCGTGCGCGATTATGCCCAGGCGTACGCACTGGTCGGGCAATATGGCCTGAAAGATCCGCGCAGCGAGAATCTGCTGGAGCAGACAGCGGCCCGATTGGGAAATCGTTCCTATCTTTCGACGCAGGAGCGTATGGCTTTGCTGTTGGCGGCCAATGCCGCCGGCGGCGACCGCGCCACGCCGTGGCAGGCCAATCTGCAGCAGGGCGGGGGCAGCCGCAACCTGTCCAGCGACCAGGACCAGACCCTGGAAATCAGCGCGGGCGCGGTGGCCGCCACGCAGTTGCGCAACACCGGGAATCAGTCGCTGTTCGTGGAGTTCGACGCGCAAGGCACGCCCAAAACGGCGCCCGCGCCGCGCAAGGATGTCATTACCTTGCAGCGAAGCTGGTATCGCCCCGACGGCAGCCCATGGGATGGCGGTCTGTTGCAGACGGGCGATATGCTGGTCGTGAGAATCCAGGCCGATGCGACCCAGTACGTACCCGATGCCTTGATCGTGGACCGGGTGCCGGCGGGCTTCGAGGTTGAGAACCTCAATCTCGCACAGAGCCCGGCCATGCAGGATTGGCAGATCGGCGGACGCCGGGTGGCCGACGCCATGGCCAATCCCAGCGTCAAACACCGCGAGTTCCGTGACGACCGCTACGTGGCAGCGGCCAGCCTGGGACGAGGCAAGGTCGACATTTTCTATCTGGCACGCGTGGTGACGCCCGGCCGCTACAGTGTTCCTTCGGTTGTGGCCGAGGATATGTATCGACCCGAGCTGCGTGGTGTGGGCGATACATGGAGCAGCATCGAGATCCGCGACCGTCAGCCGCGCCGGTGACGCGGCGCAGGCGCCTGGCTCTGGCGGGCGCCTTCCTGCTGGCCCTGCCGCTGCTGGTTCTATTTGTGTTGGACCGTGCATGGCCTTTGCCGCCGCCGGGGACGGCCGGCGCGCGGGTGGTGGTCGCCAGCGATGGCACGCCTTTGCGTACCTACCCCAGCCGTGACGGTGTGTGGCGTTATCCGGTGTCACCGGATAACGTGTCGCCGCGTTATGTGCAGACTTTGCTGTCGTACGAGGATCGCTGGTTCTACTGGCATCCCGGCGTCAATCCTTGGGCCATGGTGCGCGCCGGCTGGCAATGGGTGCGCCACGGCCGCATCGTTTCCGGCGGCTCGACCCTCACCATGCAGGTGGCCCGCATGCTCGATCCGGCGCTGGCCGGACAGCCCTCGCGCAGCCTGCGCGCCAAGTTGCGCCAGGTCTGGCGTGCGGTGCAGTTGGAGATGCACTACAGCAAGGATGAAATCCTCGCTATGTATCTGGCGCACGCACCCATGGGCGGCATCGTCGAAGGCGTGGAGATGGGGGCACGGCTGTGGTTGGGCAAATCCGCGCGCGACCTCAGCGATGCCGAGGCCGCCTTGCTCACGGCGCTGCCGCAGGCCCCGTCGAGGCTACGGCCCGACCGGCATCCGGAAGCGGCCAGGACGGCGCGCGATAAAGTCCTGGCGCGCATGCAGGCGCTGGGGGTGTGGTCGGCGGGCCGCGTGGCCGATGCGCGCATCGAGAATGTGGTCGCCCCGCCGCTGCGGGCCCGCTGGCTGGCGCCGCTGGCCGCGCAGCGCCTGCTGCTTGCCCGGCCGGGCACCGAGGCGGTGGTGACCAGCACGCTCGATGCAGACATGCAGGCCACCGTCGAGCGCATGCTGCTCGACCGCGTGGACAGTCTGCCGCCCAAGGTGTCCATGGCCGTACTGGTCATGGACAACGACAGCCTCGAGATCAAAGCCTATGCGGGCTCCGCGGATTTTTCCGATGACAGCCGGTATGCGCATGTCGACATGGTGCGCGCGATACGTTCGCCCGGATCCACGCTCAAACCGTTTCTATACGCCCAGGCGCTCGATGACGGGCTCGTGCATTCCGAAAGCCTGCTCATGGACGTTCCGATGTCATTCGGCGGCTACGCGCCAGGCAATTTCCAGGCCTCGTTTTCCGGACCAGTCAGTGTGTCCCAGGCCTTGCAGCGGTCCTTGAATGTGCCTGCGGTCGATTTGCTGGATCGGGTAGGGCCGGCGCGCTTTGCGTCGGCCATGCTCAACGCCGGTGTGCAGTTGCGCATGCCGGCCGGCGCGGCGCCCAATCTGAGCCTGATCCTCGGCGGCGCGGGGACCAATCTGCAGGAGCTGGTGGGGGCTTATCGCGCCCTGGCGCGCGACGGGCTGGCCGGCCAGCCGCGCCTGAGCCCGCAGGATGCCCGCCGCGAGAGCCGCGCCATGAGCGCGGGGGCGGCCTGGATCGTGCGCGACATTCTGGAAAGCGGCGGCCATCCCGAGCGGCCCTTGTTCCAGCAGGCGGCGGCCGGACGCGCCCTGGCCTGGAAAACCGGCACCAGTTTCGGGTTTCGCGACGCGTGGGCCATCGGCGTGACGGACCAGTGGACGTTGGGCGTATGGGTGGGGCGGCCGGACGGCACGCCCAACCCGGGGTTTTTTGGCGCCAATATTGCGGCGCCCTTGTTGCGCGATGTGGTGTCGGCCCTGCCGGCGGGCCCGCCCAGGGCGCGGCTGCGGCCGGAATCGGTGCGCGCGGTGGTGTCGTGCTGGCCCTTGGGATGGCGCCGGGAGAGCGCGCCTGGCGGCGTTTGCCCGCAACAGCGACCGGCCTGGGCCTTGAATGATACGGTTCCGCCCTCATTTACCGAATATGCCAACGTGGCAGGCGGCCCCATTCGTATCGAGGGCGTCGCCCAGGGATCGGTGCTGCGGCCCGTCCCTGGCGCACGCGTCGTCGCACTGGATCTGGCCCTGGCAGGCGCCCAAGGTCAGGTATGGTGGATGTTGAATGGTAAGTTATATCGTCATGCCGAGGCGGCCGAAAGGCAGGGATTGTCCCTGGCGCGCAATGGGCGCTACCACCTCACCGTGATGGACGAAGCCGGGCGATACACTGACCTGGAATTTGAAATCGCTGGCGTTACGCCCTGATCGGCATAGAATACGAAGCGTGTACCTGCCGCTTCGTGCGTTACGGAGGAAGCGTGATTTCCCAAGAGCTTGAAGTCAGCCTGCATATGGCGTTCGTCGAGGCCCGTTCGGCTCGGCATGAATTCATTACTGTCGAGCATTTATTGCTGTCGTTGCTGGACAACGCCTCGGCTGTCGAGGTGTTGCGCGCCTGCGCGGCCAATCTGGACGATTTGCGCCGTAATCTGCGCCAATTCGTTACTGAAAACACGCCTGTCATTCCCAGCGGGGCCGAGGTGGATACCCAGCCGACCTTGGGTTTCCAGCGCGTGATTCAGCGCGCGATCATGCACGTTTCGGCCGGCGGCACGGGTAAAAAGCCCGTGACCGGCGCCAATGTGTTGGTGGCCATTTTTGGCGAAAAAGACTCGCATGCCGTTTACTACCTGCAGCAGCAGGGCGTCACGCGGCTGGACGTGGTCAATTTCCTGTCGCATGGCATTACCAAGCAGCCCCAGGAAGAGCCGTCGTCCGTGCAGAAAGAACAGCAGAGTCCGGGCGAGGAGGGCGGCGAAACCCGCCAGTCGCCGCTCGATCAATACGCCACCGATCTGAATGCCGCCGCGCTTGCCGGCCGCATCGATCCGCTCATCGGCCGCGAGCATGAGGTCGAGCGTGTGATCCAGGTCCTGTGCCGCCGCCGCAAGAACAATCCCTTGCTCGTGGGCGAGGCCGGTGTCGGCAAGACGGCGATCGCCGAGGGCCTGGCCTGGCGTATCACCCGTGGCGAGGTGCCCGAGATCCTGCAGGCCGCGCAAGTCTATTCGCTGGACATGGGCGCGTTGCTGGCCGGCACCAAGTACCGCGGTGATTTCGAGCAGCGCCTCAAGGGCGTGCTCAAGCAGATCCGCGGCAATCCGAATGCGGTGCTCTTCATCGACGAGATTCACACCCTGATCGGTGCCGGGTCGGCCTCGGGCGGCACGCTGGATGCCTCCAATCTGCTCAAGCCGGCCCTGTCTTCCGGGCAGCTCAAGTGCATTGGCGCGACCACCTATACCGAATACCGCGGCGTCTTCGAGAAAGACCATGCGCTGTCGCGCCGCTTCCAGAAAATCGATGTGCCCGAGCCCAGCGTCGAGCAGACCGTGCAGATCCTGCGTGGCCTCAAGAGCCGCTTCGAAGAGCACCATAGCGTGCGTTATTCGGCGGCTGCCCTGAGCGCCGCGGCCGAGCTGTCGGCGCGTTATATCAATGACCGCCACCTGCCGGACAAGGCAATCGACGTGATCGACGAGGCGGGCGCCGCCCAGCGCTTGCTGCCGCGCTCGCGGCAAAAGAAAGTCATCGGCAAGGCCGAGATCGAGGCCATCGTCTCCAAGATTGCGCGGATTCCGCCGCAATCGGTCTCCAATGACGATCGCAGCAAGCTCGCGACGCTGGATCGCGACCTCAAAACGGTGGTCTTTGGTCAGGATCAGGCCATCGACGCGCTGGCCGCGGCCATCAAGATGGCCCGCTCCGGCTTGGGCAAGCCCGACAAACCCATCGGCGCCTTCCTGTTCTCCGGGCCGACCGGCGTGGGCAAGACCGAGGTGGCGCGGCAGTTGGCCTTCACCCTCGGGGTGGAGTTGCTGCGCTTTGACATGTCCGAGTACATGGAGCGCCATGCCGTGTCGCGCCTGATCGGCGCGCCGCCCGGATATGTGGGGTTCGATCAGGGCGGCCTGCTGACCGAGGCCATCACCAAGCAGCCGCATTGCGTGCTGCTGCTTGATGAAATCGAAAAAGCCCATCCGGATATCTTCAATATCCTGCTTCAGGTGATGGATCACGGCACGTTGACGGACAACAATGGCCGCAAGGCCGACTTCCGTAACGTCATTCTCATCATGACGACCAACGCCGGTGCCGAGACCTTGAACCGCGCGGCGATCGGATTCACCAACACGCGGGTGGTCGGCGATGAAATGGCCGAAATCCGCCGGATGTTCACGCCCGAGTTCCGCAATCGCCTGGATGCCATCATCCCGTTTGCGGCGCTGGATCGCGAGATCATTCTGCGCGTGGTCGACAAGTTCCTCATGCAGCTCGAAGATCAGTTGCACGAGCGCCGTGTCGAGGCGGTGTTCACCGAGAAGCTGCGCGATTATCTGGCCAAGAACGGCTTCGACCCGCTCATGGGCGCGCGGCCCATGCAGCGGCTCATCCAGGACACCATCCGCCGTGCCTTGGCCGATGAGTTGCTGTTCGGGCGCCTGGTCGATGGCGGCAACGTCACGGTCGACCTCGATGCCGAGGGCAAGGTGGTGCTGTCTTTCGACGATGCGGCCAAGCCGTCAGCCAGCCCGAAGGACAAGCCGGAAGTGGAGCTGGTCGACTGATGCCAACTGTCTAAGGTTCCTGCTTGGAACGCCACTCTCTTATCGCCTGCGAGCACTGTGCCAGCGTTTATCGCTGGCACAGTCTTGATCCGGGCGAGGCGGCTGCCTGCGAACGTTGTGGCTCCACCCTGTGGCGCTACAGCGGGCTGACGCTATCGAGCTGGCTGGCGCTGGCCATCACGGGCCTGCTGCTGTTCGGCGTGGCCAATTTCTACCCTGTGGCCGCGTTGTCGGTGCAGGGGATGACGAGCGAGGCCACGCTGCTGGACGCCGTGGCGATCACCTGGCGTCAAGGGCACTACATCGTGGCGATCATGACCGGCACCGTCGGGTTCGTGATCCCGCTGATGCAGTTGTGCGTGCTGCTCTGGATGCTCGGGCCGCTGGCCAGCGGCCGACTGCCCTTCGGGTTTGCTACCGTGGTGCGTCTGCTGGGTCTGCTGCGGCCTTGGAGCATGGTGCAGGTCTTTTTGCTGGGTGTGCTCGTTTCGGTGGTCAAGCTGGCGGGCATGGCGTCGGTCGAACCTCGGGTGGGTCTGTTTGCCTTCGGCGCGCTGACGGTGTTTCTCACCATGCTCAGCCGGCTGGCGCCACCGGTCATCTGGCGCCTGGCCGAGCGCGCCGGCCTGGTGCCGGTGCATATTCCTCCGATGGAAGCCGATACCGTCCTGACGGGCTGCCATGTCTGCGGGCAGGTGCAGGCCTTGGACGAGGCCGATGACGCCGAAACCACCCATCATTGCCATCGTTGCGACGCGGTGCTGCACTATCGCAAGCCCGATACCCTGGCGCGCACCTGGGCGCTGCTGATTGCCGCGGTGGTGTTCTACATCCCGGCCAATGTGTTGCCCGTCATGCGCGTGAGTTCCATCGCCGGCGAGAGCTCGCATACGATCCTGGGCGGCGTGGTCGAGCTGTGGGCCATGGGCTCCTGGGATATCGCTCTCATCGTCTTTATCGCCAGCGTGGTGGTGCCGCTCACCAAGCTCGTATCGCTGGGGTTTCTGGCGCTCACCTTGCAATGGCGCAGCGGGACCAACTTGCGGCAGCGTACGCGTCTCTATCAAATGGTAGAGTTCATCGGGCAATGGTCGATGCTCGACGTTTTCGTGGTTATCATTCTGGCGGCGCTGGCCGATTTCCAGGGTTTGATGGAGATCAGCGCGGGGGCGGGCGCCGCTTCTTTCGGCATGGTGGTTGTCCTGACCATGCTGGCGGCGATGAGTTTTGATTTGCGCCGCGCCTGGGATTACGAAAACGAGTCGGAGTGGGACGCCGATCACCCCGCAGCCGCCACCGAGTGCGCGCGGGTAGTTCCTGAACAATAAGCTCCATTACAAGGAAGCGCACGATATGGCTGAGCCGACCGATACGCCGGACACTCCGTTGGGCAAGGTCAAGGTGACCAAGAAACAGCGTTCGCGCGTTTCCTGGATCTGGCTGGTCCCATTGGTGGCCGCGCTGGCGGGCCTGTCGCTGGTCGTGCGGACTTGGATGCAATCCGGGCCCGAGATCACCATTGAGTTCAACACGGCCGAAGGGCTGGAGGTCGGCAAGACCCAGTTGCGCTTCAAGGACGTGACCATCGGGACGGTCAAGGGCATCCACTTCAACGAGGATCGCAGCAAGGTCGTGGTCGAGGCCGAACTGGCCAAGGAAGTGCAGAACATGGCCCGCGAGGGCACGCTTTTCTGGGTCGTGCGGCCTCGTTTGGGAATCAGCGGCGTGTCCGGTCTGGGTACCCTGTTGTCCGGCGCCTATATCGGCGTGGACGCCTCGGGCGATCCCAACGACCTGGAGCGCAAGGCCACCAAGCTGCACTTTGTCGGGTTGGAAACACCGCCGCCGGTCGAACACGACCGTCCCGGCAAGCGCTTCGTGCTGCGCGCCTCCGATCTGGGGTCGCTCGATATCGGCTCGCCCGTCTATTACCGGCGCATCAGCGTGGGCCAGGTCATCGGCTATTCTCTGACCGACGACGGCAAGGCGGTGGATGTGCAGGTGTTCGTCGATGCGCCCAATGACCGCTACGTCACCGAGGGCGCGCGCTTCTGGAATGCCAGCGGCGTGGATTTTTCCGTCAATGCTGAAGGGCTGAAGGTGCGCACGCAGTCGCTGGTGTCCGTGGCTGTGGGCGGCGTGGCCTTCGAGAACGTGGTCAGGCGCGAAAGCGGCGAGGCCAAGGCCGATACGCAGTTCCAGCTCTACGGCAGCGAAGCTAACGCCAAGGCCAATACCGACGGCACGCCCTTCCGTATCCGCATGCGTTTTGATCAGTCCGTACGCGGCTTGTCCGTGGGCGCACCGGTCGACTTCCAGGGCATCGTCCTGGGCGAGGTCACGCAGGTGGCTATCGACTTCGACGGCAGCAACAAGCGCTTTTATGGCGTGGTCGACGCGACCATCTATCCGGAGCGCCTGGGCGGGCTGTTCGACGAAATCGTCCAGAGCGTGGAGCGCGATACCGGCAGCAAGGACCTGGCGCCGGGCCGCACGCTGGGCGTACTCGTGAAGTACGGTTTGCGCGCGCAATTGCGTTCGGCCAATTTGCTGACCGGCCAGATGTATGTGGTGCTGGATAACTTCCCGTCGGCCAAGCCCGTCAAGTACGAGCCCACCGAGCCGGCCAACATTCCCACCATCCCGGGCCAGTTCGACCAGTTGCAGGAGCAGATCGGCAGCATCGTGGCCAAGATCGAGAAGATTCCGTTCGATCAGATCGGGCAGGATCTGCGCACGACGCTGGCCAACACCTCCAAGCTGATGACACGTCTGGACAAGGATCTCGCACCCGGCGCCGCGGCCATGATGAAGGAGGCGCGCCGCTCGATGGAGCAGATCAACGAGTTGCTGTCTTCGGATTCTCCGCTGCAGCTCAACGCCGACCGCTCCATGCAGGAGCTGTCGCGCGCGGCTCGGGCATTGCGCAATCTGGCGGATTACCTGCAAGCCAATCCCCAATCCCTGCTGCGCGGCAGAGGTGAAGATCCTATCCCCGGCTCCGGCTCCGTCAGGAACTGATTCCATGAAACCCATACGTCTCTGCGCTCCGCTCCTTCTGCTGTCCCTGCTGGCGGCATGCGGCAGCTCGTCTCCGGCGCGTTATTACACCTTGCAAACGCCCGCCGCCAAGGCGGAGCCGGCGGCCGGTAATCCCGGTTTCATGATCGAGGTGCTGCCGGTCATCGTGCCGGCGCAGGCCGACCAGCCGCAGATCATGCTGCGTACCGGTCAGGGCAGTATCGCGCCGTTGTACTCCGAGCGCTGGAGCGCGCCTTTGGGTGATGAGCTTCGGTCGGCGCTTTCCGACGGCCTGACGCGCGATCTCGGCGTGCTGGATATCCGGGTGGTGCGCCCGACGGTGGCCTCGCCGGTCTGGCGGGTGCAGACCGACGTGCAGCGCTTTGACGTCAGCGAACAGGGGCCTGCCGTGCTGGATGTCACCTGGCGGGCGCGTCCCATCAACGTCAAGGGCCAGGCGCTGATCTGCCGCAGCATCGTCACCATGCCTGCGTCGGGCACGGACATCCCCCGCCTGGTGGCGGCGCAACAACAGGCCGCGGCCTTGTTGGCGCGAACGATCGCCTCAGGAATTCGCCACGGCGGCCAGACCGCTGAACCGGCCGGGCCGGAAGTCGTCATGCAAGGTTGTACGGCCTTGTCCGACTCGCTGAGTTGAGAACGAGGTTAACCAGTCTATTTTCAGGGTTAACCAGTATTCCGAACGGGTTGCAACTTACTTAGCATTCGGTTCTACCGCCCGGCCGGTACAACTGCGAGCAGTCGCGGTTGCCGGCAGCGGTATCGAGGACGCGAAACGCTATGGCAAGCACCACCCTGGGCGTCAAGGTTGATGACGCACTGCGAGATCGCCTGAAGGCGGCCGCCCAAAAGCTTCAGTGCACGCCGCATTGGCTGCACAAACAGGCCTTGGTCGCCTATTTGGAAAAAATCGAACGCGGCCATCTGCCGCCGGAAATGGCGCATCTTGGGCGCGACGATGAGGGCACGGAAGAATCTTTCGACGCCGGCCCGACCCCGCCCTTCTATGAATTCGGCCAGGATGTTCAGCCGCAGTCTGTGCTGCGCGCGGCCATCACGGCTGCCTATCGCCGCCCCGAGCCCGAGTGCGTGCCCTTGTTGCTGGGGCAGGCGCGTATGCCGCAACTGGAGAAAATCCACGCCATGGCTGCCGGGCTGGTGCAGACCTTGCGCGACAAGCGCACCGGGGGCGGCGTCGAGGGGTTGATCCAGGAGTTCTCGCTTTCCAGTCAGGAGGGGGTGGCGCTCATGTGCCTGGCCGAGGCGCTGCTGCGCATCCCCGATCGCGCCACGCGCGATGCGCTGATTCGCGACAAGGTCGCCCGCGGCGACTGGCGGTCGCACATGGGCGGCTCGCAATCCTTGTTCGTCAACGCCGCGACCTGGGGCTTGATGATCACCGGCAAGCTGGTGGCCGTGAGCAGCGAGCAATCGCTATCGCGGGCCTTGACCCGTTTGATCGGCAAGGGGGGAGAGCCGCTGGTGCGCAAGGGCGTGAACATGGCCATGCGCATGATGGGCGAGCAATTCGTGTCCGGCCAGACAATCTCCGAAGCCCTGGCCAACAACCGCAAACTGGAAGCCCGGGGTTTTCGCTATTCGTATGACATGCTGGGCGAGGCGGCCACCACGGCGCAGGATGCCGATCGCTACAACGCGGCTTACGAGCAAGCCATCCATGCCATCGGCAAGGCTGCGGCCGGGCGCGGGATTTACGAAGGCCCGGGTATCTCCATCAAGCTGTCGGCCCTGCATCCGCGCTACGCCCGCGCGCAGCGCGAGCGCGTCATCCGCGAGCTGCTGCCGCGCATCCGGCACCTGGCCATTCTCGCGCGCCAGTACGACATCGGGCTGAATATCGACGCCGAAGAGGCCGACCGCCTGGAGATTTCGCTCGATCTGCTGGAGGCCCTGTGTTTTACCCCCGAGCTGGAGGGTTGGAGCGGCATCGGTTTTGTGATTCAGGCCTATCAGAAGCGCGCGCCATTCGTCATCGATTACGTGGTCGACCTGGCCCGGCGCAGCGGTCATCGCCTGATGATCCGCCTGGTCAAGGGCGCTTACTGGGACAGCGAAATCAAACGTGCGCAGGTCGACGGGCTGGAGGGCTATCCGGTCTACACGCGCAAGGTCTACACCGACGTGGCCTATCTGGCCTGCGCCCGCAAGCTGCTTGCCGCCCCGGAGGCGGTCTATCCGCAGTTCGCCACTCACAATGCCTACACGGTGGCGGCCATCTACCACCTGGCCGGGCAAAACTACTATCCCGGCCAATATGAGTTTCAGTGTCTGCACGGCATGGGTGAGCCGCTGTATGACGAGGTGGTCGGTCCGCTGGCTCAGGGCAAACTCAATCGTCCTTGCCGTATCTACGCGCCCGTTGGCACGCACGAGACGCTGCTGGCCTATCTGGTACGCCGCCTGCTGGAAAACGGCGCGAATACGTCTTTCGTCAATCTGATCGGCGACGACAGCATTCCGGTCGAGCAACTGGTGGCCGATCCGGTGCAAACGGCGGCGCGCATCGTGCCGCTAGGCGCTCCGCACGAGAAAATTCCCCTGCCGCGCGAGCTTTATGGTCCGGCGCGCGCCAACTCGGCCGGCCTGGATCTGTCCAACGAGCATCGGCTGGGATCGCTGTCGGCGGCCCTGCAGGCCGGCGCCGCGACGCCTTGGCGCGCCATGCCTTTGCTGGGCGAGGCTGAGCCTGGCTGGGATGAGTCGCGTGCGATGGACGTGCTCAACCCGGCGGACCAGCGCGATGTCGTGGGGCGTGTCATCGAGGCTGATGAGCGCACCGTCGAGGCGGCGCTGCGCGCGGCGGCCAATGCCGCGCCGATCTGGCAGTCCACTCCGGTGCAGGAGCGGGCCCAATGTTTGCGCCGCGCGGCGCAATTGCTGGAAGAGCAGATGCAGACGCTGCTCGGCCTGATCGTGCGTGAAGCGGGCAAGACGCTGGCCAACGCCATTGCCGAAGTGCGCGAGGCGGTGGATTTTCTGCGCTATTACGCCGACCAGGTCGAGCGTGAGTTCGACAACGATACGCATCGGCCGCTGGGGCCGGTGCTGTGCATCAGCCCCTGGAACTTCCCCTTGGCCATTTTCACCGGCCAGGTGGCCGCCGCCTTGGCGGCCGGCAATACGGTATTGGCCAAGCCGGCCGAGCAGACTCCGCTCATTGCCGCGCAGGCGGTGGGGATTCTGCGCGCGGCCGGCATTCCGCCCGGTGCCGTGCAGCTCTTGCCGGGGCGGGGAGAAACCGTGGGGGCGCAACTGGTGGCGCATCCGATCGTGCGCGGCGTCATGTTCACCGGCTCGACCGAGGTGGCGCGCCTGATCGCGCGGCAACTGGCCGACCGCCTGGACGATCGCGGCCATACCATCCCGCTCATCGCCGAAACCGGCGGCCAGAACGCGATGGTGGTGGATTCTTCCGCCCTGGCCGAGCAGGTGGTCGCGGATGTGCTGATTTCGGCATTTGATTCGGCCGGGCAGCGTTGTTCGGCCTTGCGCCTGCTTTGCGTGCAGGAAGATAGCGCCGACCACGTCATCACCATGCTGCGCGGCGCCATGCGCGAGTTGCGCATGGGCAATCCGGATCGGCTCAGTACCGATGTGGGGCCGGTCATCGATCCCGAAGCGCGGCAGAACATCCTGCGGCATATCGACGCGATGCGCAGCGCCGGACACGAAGTCGTGCAGATAGACGGCGCGCCGGAGTGCCGGTTTGGCAATTTCGTTGCGCCCACCTTGATCGAGATTGCCGCCGTCGCCGAGCTCAAGCGCGAGGTGTTCGGGCCGGTACTGCATGTGCTGCGATACGCGCGCGACGACCTGGACCGCGTCATCGAGGACATCAACGCCACGGGTTATGGTTTGACGTTCGGGGTGCATACGCGCATCGATGAGACCGTGGCGCGGGTGGCCGAATCGGTGCAGGCGGGCAATATTTACGTCAATCGCAATATCGTCGGCGCGGTCGTGGGGGTGCAGCCGTTTGGCGGCGAGCATCTGTCCGGAACCGGCCCCAAGGCGGGCGGGCCGCTTTATCTCTATCGCCTGTTGTCGCTACGGCCGGCCGGCCTGCCGCCGGCGCTGGCCGGGGCGGGCGAGATGCCCGTGGATGTGTCCTTGCCCGGCCCGACCGGCGAGACCAACACCTATCGGGCCGAGCCGCGCGGGGCGGTGTATTGCGTGGCCGCCACGGCGCTGGGCGCGCGGGCGCAATGGGAGGCCGCGCGCCTGACCGGTAATCTGGCCTGGTTCGCGGATACCCCGGGCGCGCGCGAATGGCTGGCTTCGCTGGATCCGGCCCTGCGCGATGAGCGGGTTGCCGTGCTCGAAGACAGCGAAGTCGACGCGGCGGACTTTCAGGCCGTCCTTTTCGAGGGCGACGGCGATGCGCTGCGGCACCTGAATCAACGCATTGCCCGTCGCGAAGGACCCATCCTGGCCGTGCACGGCTTGAGTCCGGATGAGGTGGCTGCCGGCGTGGCCTATGCGCCCGAGCGCCTGCTCAATGAACGGGCAATCAGTATCAACACCGCCGCCGCGGGCGGCAATGCCAGTCTCATGACCATAGGTTGAGCGTCCGAAAAATACCGGGTTAGCCCGCAGCTTGTCCTCGGGTTATCTCCAATAGTCGTCCGGGTTGCACTACGAGGAAAATCCGGTCGCACCGGCTGAGCGGCCACGTAGCACGGCACTCAGCAATTCACCCCAGGGCCAGGCGGTCTTGGGGAATAACCAGCCCACCCGCGCCACAAGCGCGGGTGCAAGAAGCCAGATTCAGTACGTCATCACGGAGGAAACACCATGACGTTGCGCACCCCAATCAAGCTGCTGGCCGCGGGTATCGCCGCTGCCTGCGTTACGAGCGTGGCTCAGGCCGCCGATATCAAGTTCGGCTTTGCCGCCCCGCTGACCGGCCCCCAATCGCATTACGGCGAAGATATGCAGAATGGCCTGACATTGGCCATCGAAGAGGCCAACCAGAAGGGCGTCCAGGTCGGCGGCAAGCCGGCCAAGTTCGTGCTGGTGTCGCGCGACGATCAGGCCGACGCGCGCGTGGCCGTGCAAGTGGCCCAGCAACTGGTGGATGAGGATGTCAATGGCATCCTCGGGCACTTCAACTCCGGCACCACCATTCCGGCCTCGCGCGTCTATCACGACGCCGGCCTGCCGCAGATCTCCATGGCCACCTCGCCCGAGTACACCAAGCAAGGTTACGAGACGACCTTCCGCATGATGACCAGCGATACCCAGCAAGGCGGGGCGGTGGGCAAGTTCATGGTGGAGAAGCTCCACGCCAAGAAAGTGGCCCTCATCGATGACCGCACGGCCTATGGCCAGGGTCTGGCCGACGAAGTCGAGAAAGCCGTCAAGGCCGCGGGCGGCCAGATCGTGCGCCGCGAGTACACCACCGACAAGGCCAATGATTTCACCTCCATCCTGACCAACATCAAGGGCGTGGCGCCCGACGCCATTTTCTACGGCGGTCTGGATGCGCAGTCCGGTCCCATGAAGCGTCAGATGCAGACGCTGGGCCTGAAGGCGCCGCTGGTTTCCGGAGAAATGACCCGCAGCGATACCTTCATCAAACTGGCTGGCGACGCCGCCGAGGGCACGTACGCCTCGCTGGCCGGCGTGCCGCTGGACAAGATGAGCGCGGGCAAGGACTTCGCGCAGCGTTACCAAACCCGGTTCAAGAAGGCGCCGGGCGTCTACGCGCCCTATGCTTACGACGGTGCCTGGAACATGATCAGCGCCATCGAGAAAGCCGGTTCGGCCAAGCCCGAGAAGTATCTGCCGGAGCTGGCCAAGCTCAACCGCAAGGGCGCGACCAGCGAACACATCGCCTATGACGCCAACGGCGATCTGAAGGAAATCTCGGTCACCCTTTACCAAGTCAAGAATGGTAAGTGGGAAATGGTCGAGACCATGGTCAGCCAGGCGCAGTAAGCCTGGTCAGGCGGCGCCGCAGGGCGCCGCCGCCGGGCGCCATGCTCGTCCGGCTGGGCTCATCCAGCCCCGTCCTTGCAGTGACGGCTTTTCCGCCCCTCTTTACCGCGGGTAGTATGGATATCTTCATTCAGCAACTCATCAATGGCCTGACACTGGGCAGCGTCTATGCGCTGGTCGCGCTGGGCTACACGATGGTGTACGGCATCATTGGCCTGATCAACTTCGCCCACGGCGATGTCGTCATGATCGGCGCGATGACGGCCACCATGATCGCCGCCTCCCTGGTTGGCGCCGATGCCAATACGTCGGCTTTCGCGGTGCTGGGCCTGGGCCTGCTGGTGGCCGTGCCGCTGTGCATGGCGGTAGGCTGGACCGCCGAGCGCGTGGCCTACCGGCCGCTGCGCCGCGCCCCGCGCCTGGCGGCGCTCATCACCGCCATCGGCGTGTCCATCATCCTGCAGAACCTGGCCATGATGGTCTGGGGCCGCAACTACCTCAATTTTCCGCAGATCCTGACGCCCCAGGTGCTGGATGTGCTGGGCGCGCGCATCAGCACGCTGCAGATCGCTATCGTGGTGATCGCCGCGGCGATCATGGGGGCTTTGCTCCTGGTGGTGCACAAGACCCGGCTGGGCACGGCCATGCGGGCCACGGCGCAGAATCGCGAAGTCGCCGGCCTGATGGGGGTGAACATCAATACCGTGATCTCCGCTGCCTTTCTCATCGGTTCGGCGCTGGCCGCCGTTGCCGGCATGATGGTCACGACCTACTACGGCGTGTCGCAGTACACCATGGGATTCATGCTGGGCCTGAAGGCCTTCACCGCGGCGGTGCTGGGCGGTATCGGCAACCTGGTGGGCGCCATGTTGGGCGGCTTGCTGCTCGGTGTGATCGAGGCCCTGGGTTCGGGCTATATCGGCGATCTGACGGGCGGCTTTCTGGGCAGCCACTACCAGGATGTATTCGCTTTCGTGGTGTTGGTCCTGGTGTTGATTTTCCGTCCCTCGGGTCTGCTGGGCGAACGGGTGGGAGACCGCGCATGAGCACCAGAAAGATTCCGCTTTCGACCTTGCTGGGCATCGTGCTGATCGGTGTGGTGCTGGCCGTGCTGCCTTTCGTGCTGGGCATGGCCGGGCAGAGCTGGGTCCGCATTCTCAATTTTGCGCTGCTCTATGTGATGCTGGCCTTGGGCCTGAATATCGTGGTGGGCTTTGCCGGCTTGCTGGATCTGGGCTATATCGCGTTTTATGCGGTGGGCGCTTATACCTGGGCGTTGCTGGCCTCGCCGCATTTCGGGCTGCATCTGCCGTTCTGGGCCATCCTGCCCATCGCGCTGCTGCTGGCCTGCATTTTCGGTGTGTTGCTGGGTGCTCCCACCTTGAAGCTGCGCGGCGACTATCTGGCCATCGTCACGCTGGGTTTCGGCGAGATCATCCGGATTTTCCTGAACAATCTGAACGCGCCGATCAACATCACCAATGGGCCGCAGGGCATCAACCGCATCGACCCCTTCAAAATCGGGGATTTCAATTTCGGGCGCACGGAAACCTTGCTGGGTCTGCGCATCACCGGGCCAGAAAAGTACTACTACCTGCTGGTCCTGCTGACGCTGATCATCGTGCTGGTGTGCGCGCGCCTGCAAAATTCGCGCATCGGCCGGGCCTGGGAAGCCATCCGCGAGGACGAAATCGCCGCCAAGGCCATGGGCATCAACACGCGCAACATCAAGTTGCTGGCCTTCGCAATGGGGGCGTCTTTTGGCGGTGTGGCCGGCGCGCTCTTCGCGTCGATGCAGGGTTTCGTCAGCCCCGAGAGTTTCAGCCTTACCGAGTCCATCTCCGTGCTGTGCATGGTGGTTCTGGGAGGGATGGGCAACATCCCGGGCGTCATCCTCGGGGCCATCATTCTGGCGGCCTTGCCCGAGTTCCTGCGCGCGGTGGTCGAGCCCGCGCAGAATTTCCTGTTCGGTTCGGTGGTGCTGGATCCGGAGGGCATACGCATGCTGCTGTTCGGCCTGGCCATGGTGTGCGTGATGCTGTTCCGCCCGGCCGGTTTGTGGCCGTCTGCGGTGCGCAAGCGTGAGCTGGCCGCCACTGGCCGGGGAGGTGCCGCATGAGCAAGCTGCTGCAAGCACAGGGTCTGGGCAAGCGTTTTGGCGGCTTGCGCGCGTTGACCGACGTCAGTTTCGATATCGAAGAAGGCGAGATCTACGGCCTGATCGGGCCGAACGGGGCGGGCAAGACCACCTTGTTCAACGTGTTGACCGGCCTGTACGTGCCCGAAGAAGGGCGCTGCGATTTCAACGGCTTGTCCATCGTGGGCAGCAAGCCTCATCAGGTGGCGCAAGCCGGTCTGGCGCGGACGTTTCAAAACATCCGGCTCTTTGCCAATCTGAGCGCCATCGAAAACGTCATGATAGGTCGGCATGCGCGCACGCGCGCCGGCGTGCTCGGGGCCGTGCTGCGCTCGCGTGCGCAGCGCGCCGAAGAGGCCGCGATCGAGCAGCGGGCGCAAGAATTGCTCGATTACGTCGGCATCGGGCATCGGGGCAATGATCTGGCCCGCTCGTTGCCGTACGGAGATCAGCGCCGGCTGGAAATCGCCCGGGCGCTGGCGACCGAACCCAAGCTGCTGGCGCTCGATGAACCGGCGGCAGGCATGAATGCCTCGGAGACCGTGGTGCTGCGCCAGTTGATCGAGAAGATCCGCGCCGACGGTATTACGGTGCTGCTCATCGAGCATGATATGAAGCTGGTCATGGGCTTGTGCGACCGGGTGCTCGTGCTCGAGTACGGCAAGGTCTTGTCCATGGGGCGGCCGGCCGAGGTGCAGCGCGACCCCAAGGTCATCGAAGCCTATCTGGGCGCGGGCGCCGCCCAGGATCCCCTGTTGCATCTTTCGACGGAGCAGCCTTCATGACGCAGGCCTTGCTTGAATTACGCGGCCTGGAAGTGGCCTATGGCGGCATCCGTGCCGTGCGCGGTATTGATTTGCGAGTGGACACCGGCGAACTGGTGTGCCTGATCGGCGCCAACGGGGCCGGCAAAAGCACCACCTTGCGCGCCATTTGCGGCCTTGTGCCTCCCGCGGCCGGCGAGATCCACTACGACGGGCAGCCGATCAACGGCGCGCGGTCCTTTGAACTGGTGCGGCGCGGTCTGGTGATGGTTCCGGAAGGCCGGGGGATCTTCGGTCAATTGACCATCGAAGAAAACCTCGCCATGGGCGCCTACGTCCGGCGCGACACGCAGCAGATCCGCGAGGATACGGAGCGCGTGTTCACGCTGTTTCCGCGCCTGGCCGAGCGTCGCCGCCAGGCGGCGGGCACGCTGTCGGGCGGTGAGCAGCAGATGGTGGCCATGGGACGCGCCATGATTGCGCGGCCCAAGCTGCTCCTGCTGGATGAACCCTCCATGGGTCTGGCGCCGCTGATGGTCGACAAAGTGTTCGAGGTGGTGCGCAGCATCGCCGCGCAAGGCGTGACCATTCTGCTTATCGAGCAGAATGCGCGCCTGGCGCTGGAGCATGCCGATCGCGGCTATGTGATGGAGTCAGGCGAGATCACGCTGACCGGCCCGGCGCGCGGCATGCTGGACGATCCCAAGGTGCGGGCGGCCTATCTCGGCGAAGTGCACGACTAGGCCTGGGCTTGCTGCAGGGGCGGCACGGCCGGCTTGCGATGGATGCGCAGCGCGATTACCGCTGCGGCCAGGCCGGTCGAACCCGCCAGCACGAAGGCCAGCATATAGCTGCCCGATATCTCGCGCACCGCGCCGCCCATCCAGGCCGCGGCGGCCGCACCGAGTTGATGGCCGGCCACGATCCAGCCGAAGACCACGGGGGCGTCGCGTTCTCCAAAGGCTTCGGTGGTCAGGCGCAGCGTGGGCGGCACGGTGGCGATCCAGTCCAGCCCGAAGAAGATGGCGAAGATGGACAGGCTGTAGAACGAGAAGTCGGAATAGGGCAGGTACATCAGAGACAGGCCGCGTAGCGCGTAGTAGACGAAGAGCAGCTTGCGCGGGTCGTAGCGGTCGGTCAGCCAGCCTGAGGCCGTGGTGCCGACCAGATCGAAAATCCCCATGAGCGCCAGCAGGCCCGCGGCCTGCACTTCGGCGATACCGTGGTCGCCGCACAGCGAGATGAGGTGGGTGCCCACCAGGCCATTGGTCGTAAAGCCGCAGACGAAGAACGTGGCAAACAGATACCAGAACGCCCGGGTGCGGCGAGCCCGGTTCAGCGCGCCGAAGGTCTGCGTCAGCAGTCCGGTGCGCGGGGTGGCCGGGGACAGGGCCGCATGCGGGTCGGCGCCGTACGGATGCAGGCCGACACTGGCTGGTCTGTCAGGCACCAGCCACCAGGCAAAAGGCACGATCAGGGCGGCGCCCAGCGCCACGGCCCAGACCACGCGCGTCCAGTCGCCGGATGCGGCCAGCGCGGCGAGAACCGGCAGGAAAAGCAGATTGCCGGTAGCGGTGCTGGCGGTGAGCAAGCCCATCATCAAGCCGCGACGCGTGGCGAACCAGCGGTTGACGACGGTGGCGCCCAACACCACGGCAACGGCGCCGCTGGCCAGACCGGAGAACAGCCCCCAGGTCAGCAGCAAATGCCAGGATTCGGTCATGAACGCGCTGGCCGCGCTGGAGGCCGACATCACGACCAGCGCCGTGATCAACACCCGGCGCAGTCCAAACCGCTCCATGGCGGCGGCCGCGAAGGGGCCGGCCAGCCCATACAGAAAGATGCCCAATGCGGCCGCCGCGGAGATCGTGGCGCGGCTCCAGCCGAAGTGCGCCTGCAGGGGCGTGAGCAAGACGCTAGGTGTGGAACGCAGGCCGGCGGAAATCAGCAGCGCAAAGAAGATGACGGTCACCACCACGAAAGCGTAGTTCTGGCCCATGCGCTGGAAGGGGCGGGGAAGGCGGGCTATACTCATGTTACTGACCGGTACGTACGAGATGGCTGGATAGTACGTACCGGTCAGTAACATCGTCAAGTTTTTTCTCTGACGGAGGATAGATGAACACCTCGATCGCGCCCGCAGGCAAAGGCAAATCGGCCGCCGACCGCATCCGCGAGACGGCTCGCAAGCTCTTTTACCGCGAAGGCATACGGGCGGTGGGCGTGGATGCGATCGTGCAGGAAGCGGGTGTCACCAAGCCGTCTTTGTATCGTGCGTTTTCGTCCAAGGACGAGTTGGCGGCGACCTATCTGCGCGATTACGAAGCCGAGTTCTGGAAGCGGTTCGAGACCGGCCTGGCCGCGCACCCCGATGACCCGCGCGCGCAACTGATGGTGTTTCTCGATATCGTCGCTCAGCGCATCGCTCAGGCGCCGGAATATCGCGGCTGTGGGTTGAGCAATGCCGTTGTGGAGTATCCCGATAGCCAGCATCCCGCCCGGCGCGTGGCGGTGGCGCACAAGCGAGTGCTGCATCAGCGCTTGCAGGAGATGGCGCGTGGGATGGGCGCGCGGGACCCGCAGGCGTTGGGTGACGCGTTGATGCTGTTGCTCGAAGGCGCGTTCGTGAGCGCGCAACTGTTTCCCGACAAGGATGGCCCGGCACGCAGTCTGGCCGCGGCGGCGCGCCAAATGATCGACGCCAGTCTGGCCAACCCGCCCTGATCGCCATGGCGCGCAAATAACAAAGCGGCGTCCGAGGACGCCGCTTTTCGTTTCGCCCAGCCGGCTGAGCCGGCTGGGCGGGCAGATCAGCTATGGTAGGCCGATTCGCCGTGGCTGGTGACATCCAGCCCTTCACGTTCCTGATCTTCCGGCACTCGCAGACCGAACACACCGTTGGCGATCTTGTAGGCGATGAAGGCGACGATGCCGGACCAGACGATGGTCAGCAACACGCTTTCAAGCTGAACCCACACTTGGCCCAGAATGAGCGAGGTGCTGTCCAGGCCCGGGCCGCCGAGTGCCTTGGCATTGAACACGCCGGTCAACAGGGCACCAATGATGCCGCCCACGCCATGCACACCGAACACGTCCAGGGCATCATCGGCACGCAACATGCGCTTCAGACCATTGACGCCCCAGACGCAGATCACGCCGGCCACGATGCCGATGATGAAGGCGCCCATGGGGCCGACCAGACCCGCGGCCGGGGTGATGCCGACCAGACCCGCGACCGCGCCGGAGGCTGCGCCCAGAACGGAAGGCTTGCCTTTGATCGACCATTCGGTGGCGACCCAGGCCAGGACAGCGGCGGCCGTGGCGATCATGGTGTTGAAGAAGGCCAGGGTAGCGGCTTCGTTAGCGGCCAGGGCCGAACCGGCGTTGAACCCGAACCAGCCCACCCACAGCAGCATGGCGCCGGTATAGGTCATGGGCAGGTTGTGCGGTTGCATCGCTTCGCGGCCGTAGCCCACGCGCTTGCCGATCACATAGGCGCCGACCAGGCCAGCCACGCCGGCGTTGATGTGCACCACCGTGCCGCCTGCGAAATCGAGGGCGCCGTGCGCGTTGAGCAGGCCGGGGGCCGTTTCAGAGGCGAACCACACCATGTGCGCGATGGGGATGTAGGCGAACGTGAACCAGATCACGGTAAACAGAAGCACCGCCGAGAAACGCGCGCGCTCGGCGAAGCTGCCGACGATCAGCGCGCAGGTGATGCCCGCGAACGTGGCTTGGAAGGAAGCGAACAGCAGCTCGGTCAGCGTGGCCGACATGGCGTATTTACCATCGACGGCGTTGAACATGCCGGAGAAGAATGCCCGCGACAAGCCGCCGAAGAAGGCATTGCCTTCGGTGAAGGCCAAGGAGTAGCCATAGATGAACCACAACACCACGGCCAGCACGAAGGTGCAGAGCACTTGCATGAGGACCGACAGCACGTTCTTGCTGCGCACCAGGCCGCCGTAGAACAGCGCCAGGCCCGGCACGGCCATCATCAGCACGAGCAGGGTCGATACCAGCAACCAGGAGATATCCGCTTTATCCATTTTTCATGGCTCCAATAGGGTCTTGATTCTTTTTCTTGCGTTCGTGCTCAGAGGGCTGCTTCGCCGGCCTCGCCAGTGCGGATGCGAATGACTTGCTCCAGCGGGGCGGTGAAGATTTTTCCGTCACCGATCTTGCCGGTGCGAGCCGCTTGTTCGATGGCTTCGACGACCTGATCGACGAGGTGATCGGGCACTGCGGCTTCAACCCGCAGCTTGGGCAGAAAATCGACGGCGTATTCCGCGCCGCGGTAGAGCTCGGTGTGACCTTTCTGGCGTCCGAAGCCCTTGACTTCAGTGACCGTCAGACCCTGGACACCGATGCCGGACAGCGCCACCCGCACTTCGTCCAGCTTGAATGGCTTGATGATGGCGATGACAAGTTTCATGGCTTATTCCTCTCTTGGTTGCACGTGGGCATCGGGTATCAAGCAAGTTCCGTGCCATGTTTTTCTGCCCGGACTTGAGCCGGCCGGCGGGCTTGGGCGGGCACCGGCTTCGGGCATGCGCACCATCGTGGTGCATAAGATCGGGCATCGCGCATCAATACAGTGCGCAAGCTTTGCGCACCATAAGTGGCGCGCCTGCCAGCCGGGCTGGCCCACGAAGGACGCGGAGATGTAGCAAATTGCTGAAAACCGGGCGGCCGTTGGCGCGGGAAACAGGGCCGGGGCGGGGCGGCCGGGAGAGGGCGCCAGGGCGGGTTTACCTGGGGGCGGGGGGCGCGGCGCCGGTGTTGGGCCGTCTGCGGTCCGCCTTCCTGGCCGGAGCGGGCTCAGGCATGCTTTGTCATGTTTGAAACGCCGGATTACAGCTGGCGGCTTGTTGCATGGCAGCCGCTAATGAAGAATCAATTCAGGGTGGGCTCTGCAACGGTTCGCCCCAGCGTGGAAGCCGCGGCAATCGGTCTTCGCGCTGTCATGTGGGCTGGCCTAGGGCGGCTGGCCCGGAATCGCTTCCCGGCGATTCCGTTTTTCTCCTGTGCTTTGAAAGGCGGCACCGTCTCCGGGCCGCTTTTTTTTCGCCCGGAGGTCTTACACTCTCGGTATCACTGTTTCAAGCGAGGGCACTATGAACCGCACCCAATGGATGGAAGACCTGCAGAAGAATGTGTCGGGCCTCATCGCCCGCAGCCCCGCGGCCGATGTGGAGCGCAATGTGCGCGCCATGCTGACCCAGGGTTTTGCCCGGCTCGACCTCATTACCCGGGAAGAGTTCGACGTGCAGACCGAATTGCTGGCGCGGGCGCGCACCCGCATCGATCAGCTCTCGGCGCAACTGCAGCAACTGGAAGCCCGGGTCAACGCCATGTCCAGCGAAGCGCCGCGCGAGTAAGCGGCGCGGCGAGCTTGCGGTAAGCCGCAAGGGGCAGGGCGGTCGCCGGTGGTGCCGGCGGCGCTGCGCGCACGGCAGACTGGCGCTTTTTACCGGTTCGCATCATGACGCTTGCCATGCTCAGCAGTCGCGCGCTCGCCGGCCTGCAGACACCGCCCGTGCGTGTCGAGGCCCATTTGGGGGCGGGTTTGCCCGCCTTCAGCATCGTCGGTCTGCCTGACCTGGAAGTGCGCGAGAGCCGTGAGCGGGTACGGGCCGCCATCGTCAATAGCGGGTTCGAGTTTCCGGCCGGCCGGGTGACGATCAATCTGTCGCCGGGCGACCTGCCCAAAGCCTCCTCGCGTTTCGATCTGCCGATCGCCGTCTGCATCCTCTTGGCCTCGGGGCAGGTCGTGGCGGCGGCGCCGACCGACCGGCTGGTGCTGGCCGGCGAACTGTCATTGTCCGGGGCGCTGGTGCCGGTCGCCGATCCGCTGGCGCTGGCCTTGGGCGTGGCCGGCGAGGCCGAGGCCAGCGTGCTCATCCTGCCCGAAGAGAGTGCGGCGCAGGCCGCCCGCGTGCCGGGGCTGCAGGTCCTGGCCGCCCGAGGGCTGGCCGAGGTGGCCGCGCATCTGTCGGGGCTGGCTTGCCTGCCGCCGGCGCAAGCTGCGGCCAGGCCGCCGATCACGGCCGGGCCTTGCCTGTCCGATGTCCGGGGGCAGCCGGCCGCCCGCCGCGCGCTCGAGATCGCGGCCGCCGGCGGGCACAGTCTGTTGATGTGCGGGCCGCCAGGCGCCGGCAAGAGCATGCTGGCGCAGCGCTTGCCAGGGCTGCTGCCCGAACTGGATGACGCGGCCGCCCTGGAGGCCGCGGCGATCGCCCGGTTGGCGGGATTGCCGGATCCGCCGTTCGGGCTGCCGCCGTTTCGCGCGCCGCACCACGGGGCCACCCCCGCCGCGCTGGTCGGGGGTGGGTCGCCGCCTCGGCCGGGCGAGATCTCGTTGGCGCATCAAGGCGTGCTGTTCCTCGATGAGTTGCCCGAGTTTGAGCGCCGCGCCTTGCAGGCCTTGCGCGAACCCATGGAGTCCGGCGAAGTCAGCCTCTCGCGGGCTTGCGCGCGCCTGAGCTTTCCGGCGCGCTTTCAATTGGTGGCGGCCATGAATCCCTGCCCCTGCGGCTGGCGCGGGCATCCGGTCAGAGCGTGCCGTTGCTCGCCGCAGCAGGTCACCCGCTACGCGGAGCGTATCGGCGGCCCCTTGCGCGACCGCATCGATCTGCATCTGTGGTTGCCGCCCGTGGAGCCGGACTGCCTGAGCGGCCCGCCCGGCGAGGCCTCGCCGGCCGTGCGCGAACGGGTGCGGGTCTGCCGGCAGCGGCAATGGGCGCGCCAAGGCTGCAGCAACGCGCGGCTGCAGGGCGCGCAACTGGCCGGGCACGCCGATCTGGACGAGGCCGTGGGGACCTGGTTCGCGCAGGCCATGCGGCGCCTGGGCGGGTCGGCCCGCGCCAGTCATCGGGTATTGCGGGTGGCGCGCACGGTGGCCGACCTGGCGGGGGAGGTCCGGATAGGGCGCCCTCATCTGGCCGAGGCGCTGCAGTTTCGGGATGCGGGCCGGCCCGGCGCATGAATCTGGGGCCGCATCCCACCCGCCCGGCGCACGGTTTGTCGCGCTTTTGCCTTAAGTTTCGGATAAGCGGCTCGACAAGTCTTAGGAAATCGCCATATAATCAAAGGCTTTCCGGCATTTGCCTTATCCGTATAGTTTGCGCTTGCCCTCTGGCGCCCCTAGCGGGCTGAAAGATCGGGTGGCATGGCGCGACGAAATCCGGTGGAACTGAAGCCTTGTGCGGTTAAACGCGCAGGCTTGGCGGATGTGATGTTTTACCCGCAGCGCGACGGGCGCTTGCCGGAGAAAAAAGAAGTGGCGCAGGTTTACCAAGCGTTGGGCCGGGTCCTCTTGGGCGGCTCGAACACCTGTGGTCATGTATATCAACAAACTGTTTTAGGAATCATCATGCCCAAGATGAAGACCAAGAAAAGCGCGGCTAAGCGCTTTCAGGTCCGCGGCAGCGGCTCCATCAAGCGCGGTCAGGCGTTCAAGCGTCACATCCTGACCAAGAAGACCACCAAGAACAAGCGCCAACTGCGCGGTTCGGCTGCGGTCCATGAAACCAACATCGCCTCCGTCAAGGCGATGATGCCTTTCGCTTGATAAGGGAGATCTACTATGCCTCGCGTTAAACGTGGCGTTACCGCCCGTGCCCGTCACAAGAAAGTCATTGCCGCCGCCAAGGGTTACCGTGGCCGCCGTGGCAATGTATTCCGCATTGCCAAGCAAGCGGTCATGCGTGCTGGTCAGTACGCCTACCGCGACCGCCGCAACAAGAAGCGTACCTTCCGCGCTCTGTGGATCACCCGTATCAACGCCGCCGTGCGTGAACAGGGTCTGAGCTACAGCGTGTTCATCGCCGGTCTGAAGAAGGCTGCGATCGAACTCGACCGCAAGGTGCTGGCCGATCTGGCCGTGCGCGACAAGGCCGGCTTTGCCGCCATCGTGCAACAAGCCAAGGCTGCGTTGGCTGCCTGATCGCGTTCATTCATCGCGGATCGCTGCAAACGGGGCTCGATGGGCCCCGTTTGCGTTTTGAAGGCTAATTCTCATGACTCTACCGGTTGACGACCTGGTTTCCCAGGCGCAAGAACGCTTCGCCGCTGCGACCGACGCGGCCGCGCTGGAAAACGCCAAAGCGCGTTTTCTGGGCAAAGAGGGCGCGCTGACCGTGCTGCTCAAGGCCCTGGCGCAACTCGATCCTGCCGCCAAGCGCGAAGCCGGCGCCCGTATCAATCAGGCCAAGCAAAAGGTCGAGGAGCTGCTCAATGCTCGCCGTGCGGAACTCGCGCAGGCTGAGCTGGACGCCCGCCTTGCCTCGGAAACCATCGATGTCACGCTGCCTGGCCGTGGCCGAGCCTCGGGCGGGATTCATCCGGTGATCCGCACCTGGGAACGCGTCGAAGCCATCTTCCGTTCCATCGGCTTCGATGTGGCCGACGGCCCCGAGGTCGAAAACGACTGGACCAATTTCACCGCGCTGAACAATCCTCTGGACCATCCGGCGCGGTCCATGCAAGACACCTTCTACGTCGACATGCAGGACGCCGACGGCCTGCCGCTGTTGCTGCGCACGCACACCAGCCCCATGCAAGTGCGCTATGCGCGCATGCACAAGCCGCCCATCAAGGTGATCGCCCCGGGCCGCACCTATCGGGTCGACAGCGACGCCACGCACTCTCCCATGTTTCATCAGGTCGAGGGTTTGTGGATCGCCGAGGATATTTCCTTTGCCGACCTCAAGGGCGTGTACACCGACTTCCTGCGCTGCTTCTTCGAAAGTGACGATCTGGTCGTGCGCTTCCGGCCGTCGTTCTTCCCGTTCACGGAACCGTCGGCCGAAATCGACATGATGTTCACCTCCGGCCCGAACCGCGGCCGCTGGCTGGAGATCTCGGGCTCGGGCCAGGTGCATCCGCAAGTGGTGCGCAATTTCGGCCTTGATCCCGAACGCTACATCGGTTTTGCCTTTGGCTCCGGCCTGGAGCGCCTGACCATGCTGCGCTATGGCGTCAATGACCTGCGCCAGTTCTACGAAGGCGATTTGCGCTTCCTGCGCCAGTTCAACGAATAAATACGGCTGATCATGCAATTTTCCGAATCCTGGCTGCGTACGCTGGTCAATCCGGCCATCGGCACCGAAGAACTCGCGCATCAGCTCACCATGGCGGGGCTGGAAGTCGAAGATACTCATCCCGCCGCGCCAGCCTTCAGTGGCGTGGTCGTGGCGCGCATCGCCGAGATCGCGCCGCACCCCGACGCCGACAAGCTGCGCGTGTGCAAGGTCGATGATGGCAGCGGTGAGCTGTTGCAGATCGTCTGCGGCGCGCCCAACGCGGCCGCCGGTCTGGTGGTGCCCTTGGCCCGCGTGGGCGCGGAACTGCCTGGCGGCATGAAGATCGGCGTGGCCAAAATGCGCGGCGTGACCTCGTCGGGCATGCTGTGCTCGGCGCGCGAATTGGGCCTGTCCCCGGATCATGGCGGCCTGCTGGAGTTGTCCGCCGATGCCAAGCCGGGCACCGACATTCGCCAGGCCCTGGATCTGGACGACACGCTGTTCGAGCTCAAGCTCACGCCCAATCGCGCCGATTGCCTGTCGATTCTCGGCGTAGCGCGCGAAGTCGCCGCCCTGACGGGTGCGCCGCTGACCTTGCCGCAGGCGCAGGCCGCTGCCGTCACCATCGACGATCGCCTGGCCGTGCATGTCGAGGCGCCCGATCTGTGCGGGCGGTTTGCCGGTCGCGTGATCCGGGGCGTGAATGCCCGCGCCGCCACGCCTGACTGGATGAAGACGCGCCTGGAGCGCGCCGGCCAACGTTCGGTGTCGGCGCTGGTCGATATCTCCAACTATGTGATGCTCGAAGTCGGCCGTCCCTCGCATGTCTTCGACCTGGACAAAATCCAGGGGGATCTGACGGTGCGCTGGGCCCGCCCAGGCGAACGCCTGGAGCTGCTGAGCGGCGCGCACGTCGAACTGGACGACAAGGTGGGTGTCATCACTGCCGGGTCCATCGTCGAGAGCCTGGCCGGCATCATGGGCGGCGAAGCCACGGCGGTCACGCTGGATACGCGCAACATCTATCTCGAAGCCGCCTTCTGGTGGCCGGGCGCCATTGCCGGCCGCGCGCGCCGCTATAAGTTCAGCTCCGAGGCCAGCCACCGTTTCGAGCGTGGCGTGGACTATGGCAGCATCCCCGAGCATATCGAGCTGATTACCGCGCTCATTCTGGACATCTGCGGCGGCCAGGCAGGCCCGGTCGACGATCAGATCGTCAATCTGCCGAAGCGCGAACCGGTGCGTATGCGTCTGGCGCGCTGCCATCGCGTCCTTGGCGTGCCCGTCTCGCAAGAAGACGTCGCGCAGATTTTCAACCGTCTCGGCCTCGCGTTCACCACCGAGGGCGAAGATTTCATCGTCACGCCGCCGTCGTATCGCTTCGATCTCGAGATCGAAGAAGATCTCATCGAAGAAGTGGCGCGCATCTATGGCTTTGAGCGCATCCCGAGCGTGCCGCCGGTGGCGCGCGCCAAGATGCATGCCCAACCCGAAGTCCGCCACGGCGAGCACGCCATGCGCCGTGCAGTGGCTGCGCGCGACTATCAGGAAGTGGTCAATTACAGTTTCGTGCAGGCCGAGTGGGAGCGCGATTACGCCGGAAATGATCATCCTGTGCGGCTGCTCAATCCCATCGCCAGCCATCTGTCGGTGATGCGTTCCAGCCTGATCGCCGGTCTGGTGGCCATCGTGCGGCACAACGCCAACCGCAAACAGCCGCGCGTGCGCCTGTTCGAGTTGGGTCGGGTGTTCCTGCGCGATGCGCAGTTGGCCGACGGCCCGCTCGAAGTGGCCGGCATACGCCAGCCGCTGAAACTGGCTGGCGTGGCTTGGGGCCCCGCCAACGAGGAGCAGTGGGGCGAGCCCGTGCGCCAGGTGGATTTCTTTGACGTCAAAATGGACGTTGAAGCGCTGTTCGGCAAGCGGGCCAGCGCATTGCGTTTCGTGGCTGACCGGCATCCGGCCATGCATCCAGGCCGCGCGGCCCGCATCGAGTTGGCCGGCCAGCAGGTGGGCTGGGTGGGTGAGCTGCATCCTCAATGGACGCGCCAGGCGGATCTGGCCCACGCGCCCGTTGTGTTTGAGCTCGACGTGCAGGCGCTGTCGCAAGGCGAGTTGCCGGTCGTGCGCGAACTGTCGCGTCAGCCCGTCGTGCAGCGCGATCTGGCGCTGTGGGTCGATGAGTCGGTGTCGCTGCAAGCCATGCTGGATACGATGGCTGAGCTGATCAAATCCGATGCGCAATTGGCCGTGGTGCAGGACATCCAGCTCTTTGACGTATGGCGCGACAAACCCCATGCGGGCCAGGCGGCCGCCGAGAAAAGCCTTGCTTTCCGCTTCTGGCTCCAGGACACTGCGGTTACATTGGATGAGGCGCGAGTCGCCGAGTGCATCAATCGCATCAAGGATGCCCTGGTCAGCGCGCATGGCGCGCGTCAACGGGTTTGATCATGGGAAACGCCGCTATGCTTGCCGAGCCGCGCACGCTCACCAAGGCCGAGCTGGCCGAACTGCTCTTTGAGCGGGTCGGCCTGAATAAGCGCGAGGCCAAGGACATCGTGGATACCTTCTTCGAAGAGATCCGCGAAGCGTTGGCGCGTGGCGACGCGGTCAAATTGTCGGGGTTCGGCAATTTCCAGGTCCGCGACAAGCCGCCGCGTCCGGGGCGCAACCCCAAGACCGGCGAGACGATTCCGATTGCCGCCCGGCGCGTGGTGACTTTTCATGCCAGCCAGAAATTGAAAAGCATCGTAGAGCAAAGCGGCGGCCCGTTGGATGGCTCTGACGACGACCCGGCAGAGTGATACGCTTTGTCGGTAATTGTTAACGGCCTTTGAAGTAACGCGACATAAAATTCACCCATGACGAAACCTGAATCCACTGTCACGCTACCGCCCATCCCAGCCAAGCGTTACTTCACCATCGGTGAAGTCAGCGATCTGTGCGGCGTCAAGCCCCACGTTCTTCGGTACTGGGAGCAGGAATTCACGCAGCTCAAGCCGGTCAAGCGCCGCGGCAACCGCCGTTATTATCAGCACCACGAGGTGCTGCTGATCCGCCGCATCCGCTCCTTGCTGTATGAGCAGGGCTTCACGATCAGTGGCGCGCGCAATCGCCTGGGCGATACCCGCGACGCGCCGCATGACAGCGCCGAAGCGGCGGTCAGGTTGTCGGCCGCCGAGCTGCAGTCTTTGCGCAACGAGCTGCATGATATTTCTGCGAGCCTGACCGAGGCCGTCAGCCAGGCCGCGGCGCACTGACCTGCGCCTGCCGCAAGCTCTGAACCCCGCGCCAGCGGGGTTTTTCTTTGCGGGCCCGCCGGCAGCTAGAACTGCTGATATTGGAATTCGACGCTCAGCGGGCGGCCCAGATTCGCGGAGGTGTCGCTCAGCAGCAGCAGCGTCAGGGCCAGGCCGAGATAGAGCAGATAGAGGCGAAGAAAGCGTTTCATTGGCTCATCACGTCGGCGATTTTTCGGCTGACGGCCAGCCAGCCCGGCTCGCCCAGATGCTGGCCGTCACGCAGCGTCCCGATGGCGTAGGGTTGAGCGCCATACATATCCATGCAGGGGATTGTGTACTGCGCGCAAAGCGCGAGGATGCGCTGGCGCACGGGTTCGAAGCGCTCCAGATCCCGATAGACCAGTGGATTGAGCGGCTGGAGCACCAGCAGGCTTTTTGCCTGCTGCCGCGCCAGCAAGGCCATGAGGCGTTCCAGGTCGGCCAGTTCGGCGGCGGGATTCATGTCTGCCGAATAGGCATCCAGGCGTGCGGGTGTGAGTTCACGCAGAAACGTGTCGAGATAATCCTGGCGCACGCCATAAGAATTGTTGGCCATGAGGGGCAGTTCGGCCTGCTGGGCCTGTGCGTGCAGGCTCGGCCAGTCAGCCGGGCCGTGTGACCAGGGCTTGGGGGGCGGCATCGGGCCCGAAGCCTGCGGCGGGCTGAACCAGTGCTGCGCGGTCTGTTCAGCCTGGCTGCGCAATTGGTAGGCGAGCTCGGCCGCGGCCGCGATCGCGACATCGGTGTTGCCGCGCCTGCGCCACCATTGCGCCAAGGCGTCCCGTGCCTGTGCCTGATCCATGAGACGCGGCATCAACGGCAGCACATGCTCCTTGAATGCGGCCCGATCCAGGCCGCGGGAGTCAAACCAACCCGGCGAGACCATGATGACGACGCGCGACGGGGGCGAGAGCTTGTCTTGCTGCGCGGCGAGCAGGAAGTACATGCCCAGCGACTGAAAATAAGCATGGCCGTAAGCCATGACAGGCGCCGCGAGCTCGCGGGCCAGGAAGTGATACGGGATGAAGCGCAGGTCGGAGCTGGTCAGTTCGGAGGAGCCCAGCAAGACGACGGCTTCACCATGCTCGAGCGCGTGGCCCAGCCTTTCCAGCGTGCCGAGTTGGGCGGGATAGTTGGAGCCAAGATTACCCACGTGGCCGGATACCAGGGCCTGGCGAGGAATGCCGCTGGCCGGCATGAAGAGGTGCAGGGCCATCACGGTGGCCGCGGCCGCCAGGATGGCCAGAATGTGCGCGCCGCCGCGCCCCATTAGCATCGCTCTCAATTCGCGCGCTCCTCATCGCTTGACCAAGATGCCCCGGCGCTGCGGGCACGGGCTCGAACCCGAAGCGGTGCGAGCGCACGAGTGTAGCAACGAAGGTGGCGGCCGCACATCCGGGCGCGTGATGAGCGCGCCTGCGGCGGTCTAAAGTCACCGCGGCGGCACTCAATAAACGGGCTTGTGCGCAAAGCCTGCGCAAAAAAGCGTAAGGCCCAGGCCGCTTTGCGTCTTCTTTGCGCAAAGCGAAAAAAATAGCCGGCACGACGAAAAAAAGTGGTGTGATCCGTGCACTCTTAATTTTTTTCTGCTATAGTTTCGTTCTCTTTCGGGGCGTAGCGCAGCCTGGTAGCGCACTTGCATGGGGTGCAAGGGGTCGCGAGTTCGAATCCCGCCGTCCCGACCAGAAAGACAAAAGGGGCTAGTGATTATTCACTAGCCCCTTTCCTATTTGCGCGCTGCGTTGCGACCGGAGTGTGGTTGTGCTGCGGATAGAGCCTTGCGGCAGACGCCTTCTATCAAGGCGCGGCTTGCCGCCAGGGCGCGCGGATCAGACCTTATCGTGATCACGCCCGCTTATTTCTGCGCGGCATTCAGGAGCTCCCATGTTTGATGAGACCGCTCGGTTCAGTCCGAATCCCAAAGGCGTGGCATTTGCCTTTGATGATGGTGACGGCGAGCCGTGCGTGGGGTGGGTGGCCGTCGATGCGCTGGCCGAGTTGATGGGCAGGGACCTCAGCCCGGATGAGGCGCTGGCTGCCTATCGAGACCATTTTTCCCGCATCCACGCGATCGTCGAGCGCAAGATCGCGCGCAGCCAGGGCAGCCGGGTGTTCGTGGAAGATTTGTTCGGCGCCTGATGCGCCGCCGCGCTGGCGGCGTGCTGTGGGCGGCGCGTGCCGCCCGCCTTCTTGGTGCCGCGCTTCAGGGGCGTTGCGCCGGAGCCAGGTTGCTAGAGGCAGCCTTGGCCCCGGCATGGCGCGCCGCGGCTCACCATTGATAACGCAGCGTGGCGCGTGTGCTGCCCGACTGATAGCGATGCCCGAACTCGCCTTGCACTTGCAATCCGACCGCCAGGCCGCTGGCCAGGCGCAATTCCGTGAAGGCCGACAGCAGGGCGGTGTCGGCCACGGGGGCGATGCCGCTGGCGGCCAGCGAGTCGTCGGGCAGGTTGCGCAGTGAGGTCTCGACCCGCGGGTTACGCGTATGCGCGTGTGCCCACGCTGCAGACGTGCGCAGGGCCAGCGATCGGCCGCCTGGCAGGGCGTAGACGCGATCCAGTGACGTGCCAAGTTCGGTGCGCAACTGAGTGACCGAGCGGCGCTCGTAGTTCAGCGCGAGTTGGCCGGGCGCCTCATATTTGGCCGATTCGTCATAGCCAGGTGTCGTGAAGCGCTGGGCCTGCACGGCGGCGTAAGGCGTGAAGCCGTAGCCATCCGGCAGGTTCAGGCGCCAGCCGCTTTCCAGTCGAGCCGTCACACCGTGCGCATCGAAATCGCTGTCATACGCCGCATTGAGCAATTGCAGCGTGCGCTTGCCTGTCATGCGATGCTGGTTGTATGACACCGCGGCAGAGGCATACGCCGGGCCGAATTCCTGTCTGGCAAAGGCGCCCAGTTGCAGCAGGTTGTCGTGGCCGCGATAGGTGTCGCCCGCATCGAAGCGCGATACGCCCACGCCCACGGCAACCCCCACCGTCGTGTGGGCCGCGACACGCCGGTCCATGCCGATGGCCAGACCAAAGCCGCGCGTATCCAGGCTTGCTTCGGATTGTTTGCGGTCCAGGCCCATGCTGCTGGTGTCGCCATAGATTTGCGCCCAGACGCCGTTATCCGGTTCGCCCTGTCCGGCGGACTCGGTCGCGCCGCGCAAGGCGTTCTGCCTTTGCAGCAGGGCGCGGCTGAACGCCGTATCCAGGCGCATGCCGGCAAGGGCGGCCGAGGACGCCGCCGCTCCGCTGACATTCCAATAGGCTTGGTTCAGACGTTCGACGGTGGGCACTTCCACCAGTTTTTCGACCGGGCGCTCGAAGTGAGTCAGCCCCCGGCTTTGCGCCAGGCCGATGAGTGCGCCAAGGCGCGCGCCGTCGCTATTGAGGCCTTGCGGGCTGAAGTCCGCCGAGGAACTCAGCTTCAGTGTGCTGCCCTCCTGGCGTAGTCCGAACGTCATGATGGCGGTATTGCCCAGCGTCAGGCCAGACACATCGACCGGACCGCTGGCACGCAGGAAGTCGCCCAGATCGGTCGTGCCAGGCTTGATTTGACCGGCATTGAGGAAGGAGGCCTGCAGCTTGCCGGCCAACTGGGCCGCGCCGCTGACTTCGAAGGTGTCCACCGTGGCGCCGGCGTGATCCACGCGCAACTCGAGGATGCCCGAGGATTCCTGGCGCAGATCGCCCGAGATGCGCGTCACGCCCTGGGCCGCGCCGCTTTTGAGGACCCCTTCGTTGCGCAGCAGGCCGCCGCCCAGGTCGATCGCACTGCCGGCCACGATCACGCCGCCGGCCAGATTGTGCAGCAGGTTGCTGGCGCCCTGAGCAAGCTGGACATTGCCTTGCAGCGTCCCGGCGTTGCTGACGGTGGTGTCGCCGCTCAGCGTGCGCACGGCCAGGCCTTCCGCACCGTCGATGTTGGCGAGATTGCCCCGGTTGTTGAGCTGGTTGGTGGGGCCTTCGAAGTCCACCGCGCTGCCTCCCGAGCCGCCTATCAGCGTCGAGCCCCGGCCGACGTCGACGATGGGGTCGGTCGACGACATGGTCTTGATGGCCGAGGCCCCGGCGCCGGTCGCTGAAATGGTCACCTTGTCGGCGACCACGACATGGACCAGCCCGCTGCTGCCGGATGTGCCGCCCAGGAACTGGGTCGTCGTGCCGTTGAGGACCAGACCGCCGCCGCCACGCACCGATTGCGCCACCACGCCGTGCGCACCCGCGCCCGTGGTGGTGATGGGAGCGTTGACGTTGACCGTGACGGCCGCGGCGTTGCCGCTGCCCGATTCCAGGTGCGCGGTCACCGCGCCACCGGTGGAGATGACCGCGCCGCCTCCGCCGCCGACGGACTGCGCCAGAATGCCGTAGGCGTTGATGCCGCGGGTCGTGATGGCGCCGTTGCTGGTGACGGTGACCGCGCCGGCATTCGCGCCGCTTGGCCCTCCGCCCAGCGTGGCGCTGCCCGTGGCGTAAGCCAGGCCGCCGCCGCCGCCGATGCTTTGCGCGACGATTCCCAGGGATCCTGCGCCGGTGGTGCTCACGGCGGCCGAGCTGGTGACGGTCACGTCGCTGGCTGCCACGCCCAGGCTGTGGCCCGAGGACACCGCGCCCAGGTCCACATTGCTGGCCTGGGTCAGGCTCACGCCGC
The DNA here is from genome assembly GCF_002261355.1 of Bordetella genomosp. 12. Lineage (GTDB taxonomy): Bacteria > Pseudomonadota > Gammaproteobacteria > Burkholderiales > Burkholderiaceae_B > Bordetella. Next base: position 686,022 of record NZ_NEVU01000002.1, read on the forward strand.
CGCCGCCGCCCACCGATTGAGCCACCACTGCGGGCGAGAGGGCCGCCGTCGTCGCGACGCTGCCGCTCAAGGCCACTGTCACGGTACCGCCCGTGCCGGCCACGCCGGCACGGCCGCCCAGATTGACCCCGCCGCTGAAGGGATTGCTGCCGGCCGTGGCCGCCACGGTCGTGCCGCCGCCCAGGCTCTGCGCCAGCAGGCCGATAGACTGCATGCCGAAGGTGGCGATGTCCTGATCGCTGCTGACGCTGACGGCGCCGCCGTTGCCGCCGGTGCCGCCGCTGCCGCCCAGCGAGGCGCTGTTGAGCACGCCCACTCCGCTGCCCGCGCTGGCGAAGGCGCTCACGCCGCCGCCGCCGCCCACCGATTGGGCGAACAGCGCGGTGGACTGCGTGCCGAACGTGCTGATGCTGCTGGCCACGCTCACGGTGACCGCGCCGCCTGCGCCGCCGCCGCCGCCCGTGCCGCCCAGGCCGGCCGAGACGGCCACGCCACTGGCGGCGGAGGCGCTACTGCCGGCGCTGCCGTTCGAGGCGCTGTTGTCCTCGGTCGAAGAAGTGTTGCCGGCCGACGCGGCCGTGTTGACCGCGCCGCCGGATCCGCCGCCGCCTCCCACCGATTGGGCAAAGATGCCGGCGGAGTTGTCGGCATAGGTCAGCAGGGCGCCCGTGGCGTTGACCGTCACCATGCCGCCCGCTCCGGCACCCGCGCCGATGCCGCCCAAAGACAGCGCCACGCTGGCTTTACCGGCGTCGGCATTGCTGCTGCTGGCGCCGCCATTGCCACCGCCGCCGCCCACGGATTGGGCAAAGATGGCCGGTGATTGGGCGCCGACCGCCACGGCGCTGCCAGTGACGATGGTGCCCTGATGGGTGACCGTCACCGCCGCGCCGGCGCTGCCGGCACCGCCCGCGCCGCCCAGTGACAGGCCGGCCGCGTAGCCGCCGTCAGATCCGTCCCCCGACCCTTTGGGCTGGGAGGTGCTGCCGGCGGCTGGCACCGTTCCGGCGGTGGCGGCGTTGCTGTCGCCGGTAGGCGCCGATGCCGTGGATTGGGTGCCGGTCGAGGCGCTGGTCTTGCCGTCGCCTTTGGCGGCGGCTGCCGCCGACGCGGCGCTGGAGGCGGCGCCGCCATTGCCGCCGCCGCCACCGACCGATTGCGCGAAGATGCCCGCCGAGTTCGCGCCCAGCGTACCGATGTCACCGGTATTGAGGACCGCCACGGCGCCCGCGGCGCCGCCGCCTGCGCCCGATCCGCCCAGGCCGAAGGAGGCCGCGGCCTTGCCGCCGCTGGACGAGGTGCTGACCGCTGAGCCGCCATTGCCGCCGCCGCCGCCCACGGACTGCGCGAAGATGCCATGGGATTGCGTCCCGCTGGTGCGGATGGTGCCGCTGTTGGAGACGGCGACCATGCCCGCGTTGCCTCCCGGCCCTCCCGAGCCGCCGAGACTGAGCGAGGCCGAGGCGTTGCCGCCGCTGGCGTCGGTGCTGCTGGCGCCGCCGTTGCCGCCGCCGCCGCCGACGGACTGGGCGAAAATGCCATTGGACAAGTTGCCTTGGGTGGTGATGGCGGCCGAGCTGCTCACGCCCACCAGGCCGCCGCTGCCGCCTGCGCTGCCCGCGCCGCCGATGGCCAGGGCCGCTCCGGCGCCGTTATCGGCTTGTTGTTCGTCCTGCGCGGACCCCGCGCCATCGCTGGGGGTGAGCTTTTTAGCGATGGATAGCGTGACCTTGCCCACGGTCTTGCCGACCAGGCCGGTGTAGGCGGCCGCCGCCGCATCCTGCACGGCGCCGTCAGCGCCGGCCGATTTGCTCGAGGCTGACCCCCCGTTGCCACCGGCCCCAACCGTGCCGCCGGAACAGCCTGCGGCGACAATGGTGCCATTGAAACTGCCGCCGGCGGGGTTGAACACCACCGTGCGGGTCACGCTGGGTGCGGTCAGCGCGTCGGTGCCCGGCACCGGGCCGCTGGCGCAGGAATGGTTTCCCGTGGCATCCAGACCGGCCAGGCCGTCGGCGCCGAACAGAAAGGTCGTGCTGGGACTTTGAAAGTAGTTCGGACCTGTGGTCACCAGGCCGTCGGCCTGGGCAGCATTCAGGAAAAGGGAGCCGCCCGCCAGCAGTGAGAGCGCCAGACCCCCGGGCGCTTGCGGTCGCGCTCCGTGGTGTTGCCGGGCGCCTGCGCGGCGGGGACGGAAAGGAGCGTGAACGGCATGCTGCGAGGTCCAGGGGTGGGCGGACGGCGGTGGGACGCGGGCCGCCCGGCGGCTGGGGACATCCTGCTTCGACAGTCCTGTCCGCTCCCGCGCCAGACGTGGCGGGGTCACGGAGCGGACAGAATATTACATAGTATTAATGAATGTAAACGTGCGGATCGCAGAGCGATGGGCTGGGGCCGCGCGGTCGGATCCGGGAGGGCCGCAAGCGGGGTTAGCGTCTTGCGGCAGCCGGATATCCGCCGTGTCGCCGGGCCAGCGGCGGCAGGACGTTTGCGCCCTTCTTTTTTGTATGCAAAAATATACAAAACAAGCGAGATCACCGTGCCTATTCCCACGCGCAATTCCCAAGCCTTCGCGGCCTATACCGAGATCAAGCGGCGCATCCTTGGCGGGATGTTCACGCCCGCCGACCGGCTGCGCGAAGTCGAGGTCGCCGATCTGCTGGCGATGGGCCGCACGCCCGTGCGTGAAGCGCTCAAGCGCATCCAGGATGAGGGCCTCATCACCCATGAGCCCGGACGGGGCCTGGTGGTGACCACCATGGATCAGCAGGAGGTGGGTGAGCTGTATTCCATGCGCGAGGTGCTGGAGGGCGCGGCAGCCGCCTTCGCCGCGCGTCACGCCACCGATGCGGAGATCGCCAACATGCAAGCCTTGCTCGATGAGGGCGACCACGGCGATCCCGTCACACAGAATCTGCGTTTTCATCAAGCCATCTACAGCGCCGCGCACAACCGCTATTTGCTGCGATCGCTGCAATCCTTGACGGAGACCACCTATTTGCTCGGACGCAGCACGCTGAGTTCGCCGCAGCGGGCCGAGCGCTCGCATCAGGAGCACCAGGCCATCGTAGATGCCATCCGTGCCCGCGACGTGCAAGGCGCGCAAGACGCGGCCCGACACCATATTCACCAGGCCCTGCTGGAACGCCTAAAGATGCTGCGCCAGGGCTGAGCGCGGCCATCGATCGGAGACAAGTCGATGAAGCAGTTCAACCTATCCCCCCGGCGGCTGCTGGCGGGGCTGGCCCTCGTATTGCCCGCGTTCGGCGCGGCCGCAGCGGACGCCGTCGCCAGCTATCCCGACCGCCCCATTACGCTGGTCGTGCCTTTTGCGGCCGGCGGCGGCACCGATAGCATCGCGCGCGATATGGCGCGCACGCTGGCCGACAAACTGGGCCAGCCCGTGGTCGTGGAGAACCGGGGCGGCGGCGGAGGCTCGATCGGCGCCTCGCTGGTGGCCAACGCGCGCCCTGATGGCTACACCTTGCTGTTCGCCACGTCGACCTTCGTGACGAATGCGGCGGCCGGCATCAGCACCAACTATGACGTGCTCAAGTCCTTCGCGCCCATCGCGATGCTGGGCCGCGGCCCGCTGTTCGTGGTCACGGCCAAGGACCTGAACCTGAAGTCCATCGCCGACTTGCGCGCGCTGGCCGCCAAACCGGAGGCGGAGCTGAACTTCTGCTCGGCGGGTAACGGCAGCATCAATCATCTGGCCGGCGAACTGTTCAAGCAGAAGACCCAGGCGGCCATGACGCATGTGCCCTATAAGGGCAGCGGCCCGGCGACGGTCGACCTGCTGGCCGGACGCGTGCAGGTGTTTTTCGCCACGGTGCCCACCATTCTTTCCCAGGTGCGGGATCAGCGCGTCGATCTGCTGGCGGTCACGGGCAAAACGCGTTCGCCGCTCTTTCCGGACACTCCGACGGTGGCCGAAGCCGGCGTCGCGGACTTCGACATCACGACGTGGTGGGGAGTGCTGGCGCCGGCCGGCACGCCAGCCGGGATCATCGCCAAACTCAATCAGTCGATCAATGATGCCGCCGCCGACAAACTGCTTGCCGAACGCTTGAGCCACGAGGGTGCGCAAGCCATACGCGGCACGCCGGAGGAATTCGCAGAGGCGCTCGCCGCGGAACTGCAGATGTGGCAGGGCGTGGTGAAGCAATCGGGCATGGCGCTGGACTGACACAGACACGAACAACGAGGAGACAGCATGCATCATCATCAACATCCGGCCAGCCCCATCCGCCGACGCCTGTTGCAGGGCGCCGCCGGCGGCCTGGTCTGGGCGGTGGCCGGCGCGGCCCGTGCCGCCGAGACTTACCCGTCCCGCCCGGTCACGATCATCGTGCCGTATGCGCCGGGCGGGCAGGGCGACGTCTTTGCCCGCTTGCTGGCCGAGCGCCTGGGCACGGAGCTCAAGCAGACTTTTATCGTCGAGAACCGGCCTGGCGCCTCGGGGGCGGTGGGTTCACGCCTTGTGCTGCGTGCGCCCGCCGACGGCTACACGCTGCTGCTGGGCCAGACCGGTGAGATGGCCGTCAACCCCTACGCCATGAAGTCCCTGGGCTATGATCCGCTGCGCGAGTTCGCCCCGGTGATTCTGGTCGGCGATTCGCCCCTGGTGCTGGCCGTGCCCGAGAACTCACCCTATGCCGATCTGGGCGCGTTGATTGCCGCCGCGCGCGCCAAGCCCGATACCGTGGCCTATGCTTCCTCCGGCACCGCCACGCCGGGGCATCTGGCCGCTGCGGCGCTGGCGCTGGGCACCCAGACGCAGATGATCCATGCTCCCTATAAAGGCGCGGGGCAGGCCATGGCGGACTTGCTGGGCGGCCATGTCGGCTTTTTCTTCTCCAGTGCGTCGGCCGCCATGCCGCATATCAACAGCGGCCGCCTGCGCGCGCTGGCGGTATCCTCGCGGCAGCGTCTGGCGGTGCTGCCCGCCGTGCCCACCATCAGCGAAACCCTCGTGCCGGACTTTCAGTTCAGTCTCTGGGGCGGCTTGTTCGCGCCGGCCCAGACTCCGGCCACGGTGGTCGCGCAGTTGAATGCGCGGCTCAACGCCATTTTGGCCGAGCCGGCCATCAAGTCGCGCCTCGAAGGCGATGGCGCGGCGGTGCGCGCCAACAGCCCCGAGGAATTCACGGCCTTCGTGCGCAGCGAAGCCGCCAAATATCAAAACCTGGTGCAAGCCACCGGGGTTCAGGTCGATTAAGCCCGGCCGTTACTCAGACAGGAAAACTCTCCATGAAAATCGTTGTACTCCCCGGCGATGGCATCGGTCCCGAAACCATGGCGGTGGCCGTCGACGTGCTCGAGGCCGCGTCGCGCCGTTTCGGCCTGGGCCTGCAATTCGAGCATGAGCTTGCCGGGCATGAAAGCCTCAAGCGGCATGGCGCCACTGTCACGCCGGCCTTGCTGGAGAAGGTCAAGGCGGCCGATGGCCTGATGCTCGGGCCCATGGCCACCTATGATTTCAAGGATGAGGCGCGCGGCGAGATCAATCCCTCGATGTACTTCCGCAAGAATCTCGATCTGCATGCCAATATCCGCCCGGCCCGCACTTACCCGGGGATGCCGGCGCGTCTGGGCGAGTTCGATCTGGTGGTCGTGCGTGAAAATACGGAAGGCTTCTACGCCGACCGCAACGTGGCCTCCGGCGGCAGCGAAATGCTGATTACGCCGGATGTGGTGGTCTCCTTGCGCCGGATCACGCGCCAGTGCTGCGAACGCATCGCGCGCACCGCTTTCGAACTGGCCATGACGCGCAACAAGCATGTCACCCTGGTTCACAAGGCCAACGTGCTCAAGCTGGGCGACGGCATGTTCCTCGACATGTGCCGCCAGGTGGCCCAGGAGTTTCCGCAAGTACGGGTCGACGATGTGATCGTCGACGCCATGATGGCGCATGTGGTGCGCGCGCCGCAGCGCTACGACGTCATCGTCACGACCAATATGTTCGGCGACATCCTTTCCGATCTGACGGCCGAGCTGTCGGGCAGCCTCGGGCTGGGCGGTTCGCTGAACGCGGGCCGTGACTACGCCATGGGCCAGGCCGCGCACGGCTCCGCGCCGGATATCGCCGGGCAGAACATCGCCAACCCCATCTCGTTGATACTGTCTGGCGCCATGCTCTTGAACTGGCATGGTCAGAAGACCGGCAATCCGGTCTACACCCAGGCCGCGTCTGCCATCGAGGCCACCATCGCCAAGACGATTCTGGCGCAGGAATGCACCCGCGATGTCGGCGGCAAGCTGGGCACGCGCGAGGCGGGCGCCGCTTTTGTCACCCGTTTGCTGGAGGGCTGAGCATGGATGCGGCACTGCCTTCCCATGCCTGCGATTGCCATGTGCACGTGGTGGGGCAGCCCGCCGACTATCCCATGCTGCCGGACCGGCACTACACCCCGGGACCGGCTTCCGTCGCGGCCCTGCGCAGCCACCTGCAGCGCCTGGGCCTGGCCCGCGCCGTGATCGTTCAGCCCAGTATCTATGGCGATGACAATCGCCTGCTGGTCGACAGCCTGCTGGCTTTGCAGGGTGCGGCGCGCGGCGTGGCGGTGGTTGGCGACGATGTCTCCGATGAGCAACTCGCGCGCCTGCACGAGGCAGGCGTGCGCGGCTTGCGCGTCAATCTGGAAAGCACGGGGGCCAGTGACGCGGCCACGGTCAGCCGGGCCTTGTCGGCCTGGTCCGCCAGGCTGGCGGGCCAAGGCTGGCACATCCAGGTCTACGCCTCACTGGAGGCCATCGCCGCTGCCGCGCCGGCGCTGGCCCGTCTGGCCGTTCCCGTGGTGCTGGATCACTTTGCCATGATTCCGGCGCACTTGCCGCTGCAAGATCGCCGCGTGCAGCAGGTGCTGGACCTGGTGGGGCAGGGCAAGGCCTATATCAAACTGTCGGGCGCCTATCGTGTCGCCGCGGATCCCGATGACCCCGCCCAGGCCGCCAATGTGGCTGCCCTGGCGCATGCCATCGTGGCGCGCAATGCGGAGCGCGCGCTGTGGGCCAGCGACTGGCCGCACACGAATCGCGAGCCGGGCAAACGGGCGACGCAGGTCAGTGCTTATCGCGACGTGCCGCCCGCGCGCCTGGTCAGGGAGATCGGGGACTGGCTGGCCGATCCCGGCCTGCGCCGGCAGGTATTGGCGCTCAATCCTGCACGCCTGTACGGTTTTTAGCCGGCGGCGGCGCCTTGGCCGGAAGCCCTTTGCCATCGTGACACCAGGGATTCAGCGCCATGCATTGATACGGCGTTGGATTTTTGCATTTGAAATGCCCGTGGTTTTCAGGCGGACGCGCCGTGTTTTCATGATTCATCGGCAGGCCGGCGCGGCCGTACAGCAACGCCTGCCCGTTGCACGGCGCGCGGAATCCGTACGTCCCTGTTTGATAATGTTACCCAGGCATGGCTGCGCCACAGCAGAATGCCGACTATTTGGTAACACCGCTATCTTTATGCCCGGCGACAGTCCACAGTGGGTGCGAGGGAATATCTCTCTCGCAACTAGGAAATACATTGAAAACTGAAACTGGTGTAGTGAAGTGGTTTAACAGCGAAAAGGGCTTTGGTTTCATCATGCCGGAGTCTGGCGGCAAAGACCTCTTCGCCCATTTCTCGGAAATCGTTGGCAGCGGCTACAAGTCGCTCGAAGAAAATCAACGCGTCACCTTCGTTGAAGGCATGGGTCCCAAAGGGCCTTGCGCCACGAAAATCGAAGTGATCTAAGCGATCGAATTCGGCAGCTGTCGTGCCGATTGCAGGGCTGACCTTGAGTCGTATCGGGTCAGCCCTTTTCTATTTTGACGCCGGCAAGTTATTCGGCCGCGCTCGCGGCCCGGTGCGCGGTGGCGGGTCATCTACAATCGCTGCCCTGAAACTGCCCCTGATTGGGCGGCAGGATAATCTTGAAACCGCATGACGCGCACCAGACGAACCGTTTCCAAATCCAGGCGCCGCCCGGCAGCCTCTCGTTCCAACCATCGGATGGGACGTTTTTTCCGAGCCCTGATCGTTTCATCGGTCGCCACTTTCGGCGCAGTGACCTATGCATTGGGCCCCAAGTTTTCCTTGCTGCCGGCGGATATTCTGGCCCGGCTTGGCTGGCCCCCGCAGACCGAGGTCGCGCCCGCGGCGCTGCCCTCCGGCGATATGCTGCAGACGCGCTTTGCGGACTGCCCGGAGTTTTTCCCGCCAGGGCAGATGCCGGCGGTGCCGGCCAGTCCCAAGTTGCGTGAACTCTGTTTCTCGTCCTTCGCCATTTTGCACGATGGCCAGACCAGAACGCCCGTGGTGGTGGCCGAGCGCCTGAATCGCAGTGCGGTGAGCCAGGCGCAGGGCATGTCACGCACCGACCGGTTCTATCCCGAAGCGCGCCTGCCCGCCGCGGAGCGCGCCGAGCTGGCGGATTATCGCGGCTCGGGGTATTCGCGCGGCCACATGGCGCCGGCTGGGGACATGGCCACCGCCGAAGGCATGGCGCAGAGCTTCTCGCTGGCCAACATGGTGCCCCAGGATCAGAAGCACAATGCCGGGCCGTGGAGCCGCATCGAGCAGGACACCCGCAAATATGCACTGCGGGCGGCCGGCGATGTGTATGTGTTCACCGGGCCGGTTTACGCCGCGCAGCCCCGGTACATCGGTGCCGGCGTCGCCGTGCCGCAGTCGCTGTTCAAAGTGGTTTATGACGCCACCACCCAGCGCGCCTGGGTCCACTGGCAGGACAACAGCTCAGCCGCCAAGGTGCAGGCCCCCATCAGCTACGCGGACTTCGTGCAACGTACCGGCATGCGCTTGCTGCCGCCGGCCGCGCACTGAAGCGGGGCGGCGGCGTCCGCCCTCAGCTCACCACGTGCAGGTAATGGCGGTGGCGTTCGTACTGATCCAGGATGTCGCCGATGACTTCGGCGCGGCTCCAGCCCATGATGTCATAGTCCTGGCCCCCTTCGCCGAGGTGGACTTCGGCACGGAAATAGCGCCGCTCTTCTTCGTCGCGGGCGTCTTCGGGCGTGAGGCTGGGACGTATCTCGGCCACGGGCATGACGGTGTAGCTGAAGTCCAGATACTGGCCGTGATGGGCCACGTGCAGGGTGACGCCGCCGTCTTCACCGTCGTCGACGCGGCAGGCATAGCCTTCCTTGGCGAGTTCTTCGGCCACGTTTTCCATGGCCGGGCGCGCCACGTCAGCGATAAAGCGCTGCACATGGGCGCGGCGCGGCATCATCACCATGTTGCGAATGCGGCGCTGCCAGGTTTCCGACTGCGGCCGGACCGCCCCGCGGCTGGTGCTGCGATAACGTAGCCGGCGCTTGGCGCTATCGAGTTTCAGCGCCTTGAGCAGGCCATAGATAGCAATCAGAATGACGACGGAAAACGGCAGCGCGCTGGCCACGGTGGCCGTTTGCAACGCCTTCAGACCGTCGGCCAGCAAGAGCGCGATGGCCAGCGCGCCCATCATGATCGACCAGAACACCCGTTGCCAGACAGGGGCGTTGTCCACGCCCGAGGCCAGCATGTCCACCACCAGCGCGCCCGTATCGGCCGAGGTGACAAAGAAGATCAGCACCATCACCACGCAGAAGAAGGACATCACCGTGGTCCAGGGGAACTGCTCGAGGAAGACGAACAGGGCCAGTGTGCTGTCGGCACGGATAGCCTGGCCGAAATCCGACATGCCCCCGGTCAGGATGTGGAAGATGGCCGAGTCGCCAAACACCGTCATCCAGAAAAAGGTGAAGCCGGTGGGCACCAGCAGCATGCCGCCGAGAAACTGCCGGATGCTGCGTCCGCGCGAAATGCGGGCGATGAATACGCCCACGAAAGGCGACCACGCGATCCACCAGCCCCAGTAGAACAGCGTCCAACCGCCGATCCAGTCCGTCTGGTCGTAGGCATACAGGTTGAAGGTGCGCGCCACGATGCCGGACAGGTACACGCCGACGTTTTCGACGAAGGCCTGCAGCAGGAACACCGTGGGACCGGTAAACAGCACGAAGAGCAGCAGCAGCACCGCCAGCACCATATTGGCTTCGGACAGGTAGCGCACGCCTTTGTCCAGGCCGCTGGCCGCCGACAGCGTGGCCAGGCCGCAGGCGATGACGATCAGCCCGATCTGCACGGGGATGCTGATGGGCACGTCGAACAGATAGTTCAGGCCCGCGTTCATCTGGGCCACGCCCAGGCCCAATGAGGTCGCCACACCCAGCACGGTGCCAATGATGGCGAAGATGTCGACGGCATTGCCGATCGGGCCGTAGATGCGGTCGCCCAGGATGGGGTAGAGCGCCGAACGCAAGGTCAGCGGCAGGCCATGCCGGAACGAAAAGTACGCCAGGATGAGCGCGACGGCGGCATAAACCGCCCAGCCATGCAGACCCCAGTGAAAGAAGGTGATGCTCAGGGCCTCGCGCGCGGCTTCGGGCGTGCCGCCCTGGCCCAGCGGCGGGTCCAGAAAGTGCATGACGGGCTCGGCCACGCCGAAGAACATCAGACCGATCCCCATGCCGGCGGCAAAGAGCATGGCGTACCAGGTGGGGTCGCGGTAGTCCGGCTGGCTGTGGTCCGGGCCCAGCTTGATGTCGCCATAACTGCTGAACGCGATCAGCACCATCGTCACCAGAATCGTGGCCACGGCCAGCATGTAGAACCAGCTGGCATTGGCGAAGATCCAGTCCTGCACCGCGCCGAACAGCCATTGCGCCCGGGCGGGAGCCAACACCGCGAACAGGGCCAAAGCGAGAATGAGGGCGCCCGAGATAAAGAAGACCGGACGATTGATCAGAATGCGGGGCTGTTGCGTCATAGGGCGCTCGGAGAGGGGCGTGGCGTCATGGGTGCTTCACTGCCGGCCGCCGCGCGTCCTGCCCGAAACCGGGGCAGCGTCGGCACGGGGCCAGGCGCGAAATGATGCCATGAACCGCGAAGGCGGGTCGATATCGCGCGCAGGGACCAGGCAGGCCGCGCGATGCGCCGGCCGGCTTGCCAGCCCTGGCCCTAGCCCGGGTCGCGGTTGATGCCCTGCCAATGGCTCGCGCCAGGCAGGTAGAGGGGCAGCCCTTCGTGGCTGGCCAGCGCGGCGCGGGCCTCTTCCGCCGAGAACGGCAGGCCGAATTCGCGCGAAAGCTGGGCCAATGCTTCGGCGGCGGTGGTGATCCCCCAGCGTTCCAGGGGCTGCAGACGCGCCGCCACGGCCGGATCCGTATCGGAAAGATGCAACAAGCGCAGTACGTTTGCCTTGCTCATATCGTCCCCTGAGGTGTTGGGCGGCGTGCGGCCCGGATCACGCGCCAGGCGCCGCCAGCTAGTGTGATCCTACCCCGAAACCCCGCCGCCCGGCAGCCGGATTTGCGCCTGGAGTCAGGCCGCGGGCGTCTTCAGGGGCGGATGACCGGCGGCCTCCAGGTAGGCATTGACGGCCAGCGTCAACTGGCCCAGCGCCTGCCCGGTCAGGGGGCGGTCGGCACGCGGCTCGACCAGCCCACGGGCAATTTTCTCGAAGGCCGCGCCAAAGCGCGCGCGCGTGGGCTCGTCCTGAGCTTCGATCAGGCAGTGCAGGGCGGATTCAGCCGTGGCGGTCTTGGCGGCCAGTTCCTGGATGGCTTGGGCGAAGGCGACGAGAACTTCCTGGTTTTCCATGGTGTTTCCTGATGCAAAACGCCAGTGTAGGCGATTGCCTGGCGCAGGGCGCTGCGCTATGGTCGGTGAGCCGAGACCCCGGAGATCCGCCATGCCGCATTCCCCTTCCAGGCAAGCCAGCACACCTTCGGCCTCGCGCGGCCCGTCGCGTGTGGCCAGCGCTTTCGATCATTTCGCCCGTTTCGCCACGCGCTGGGCGGGCAGCTCGCTGGCCTTCGCCACGGCCCTGGCGCTGGTGCTGGGCTGGGCGGTGAGCGGGCCTGTTTTCGGCTATTCGCAAACCTGGCAACTGGTCATCAACACCGGTACGACCATCATTACCTTCCTGATGGTTTTTCTGATTCAGCAGAGCCAGAACAAGGATAGCCAGGCCGTTCACCTGAAGCTCGACGAACTGCTGCTGGCGCTCAAGGGCGCCGACGACGGTCTGGTCGATGCCGAAGATCTCGACGAAGCGCAACTGCGCGAACTGGCGGATCACTATGCGGCGGTGGCCAAGCACCTGCAGGGGCGCTTGAGCCGCCTCGATGCGGGCAGCGCCTAGCGCAGCGGGACGGCCGTGGTGTAGAGCACCTGTTTGAGCGCGAAACTGGAGCGGATACTGGCTACGCCGGGAATGCGCGTGATGCGCTCGACGATGAGCCGCTCGAGGGCGTCGACATCCTCGACCAGGGCGCGCACCAGATAATCCGCGTCGCCGGACATGAGATAGCACTCCATGATTTCGGGCAGGACGGCGATTTCGCGCTCAAACACATCGAGCGCCGCCTTGCGCTGCTTATCCAGCGAGATCTGGATGAACACATTGACTTTCAAGCCCAGCTTGCGCGCGTTGAGCAGCGTCACACGGCGATCGATCAGGCCTTCGGTTTCCAGGCGGCGCACCCGCGCCAGACAGGGCGACGGGGAGAGGTTCACGCGCTGGGCCAGCTCGACATTGGATAGCCGGGCGTCGCGCTGCAGTTCGTTGAGAATGCGGATATCGGTGGCATCGAGATCGGATGCTGGCATGAGTGAATTGCCTTGCCGGAAAGCGCCATGCGGCTGTGCTGCCATGCTAGCGGATTGCGGTGATTTGCGGCAGTGGCCGGGCGGGCCGGGGCCTGCGGGCCTACCTGCGGCGTGCAATGCTGACAATACCTTACCAATGCAGGGCTGAAAGCACTTGAAGTTTCGTTCAGTAACATTTTTGGGGCGATCTGTCGCCAAATTGTTGCGATGCGTTGGTCTGGCTTTGCTAAGCTGAATACGACCTCAACCACGGAAGGAGGGTCCCATGTTTAATGCCTATACTCGTACCCGGCGCGCGGGAATGGCCGCAGCAGCCGTTGCTTTGGCAGGACTGGTTTTCACGGGTTGCACCACCACCAAGGCGCAGGACAGCGGCACCGCTTCCAGCCAGCGCCAGGAAATCAATTCGGGTGCCGATAACGCGCTGTCGCGCCTGAATCAAGCTTCGCCCGACGCGGCGGCCCTGATTCAGAAGGCCAAGGGCGTGCTGGTATTCCCGTCGGTGGTCAGCGCCAGCTTCATCGTTGGCGCGCAATACGGCAAGGGCGTGCTGCGCGTCGGCGGCAAGGACGTCGGCTACTACAGCACCACCGCCGGTTCGGTCGGTTTCCAGGCTGGCGCGCAATCCAAGGCTGTCATTCTGCTGTTCATGACCCAAGAATCGCTGGATAAATTCCGCAACAGCAATGGCTGGACGGCTGGCGTGGATGCCTCGGTGGCGGTGGCCAATATCGGCGCCAATGGCCGTATTGACACCATTTCGGCACAGAAACCGGTGGTCGGCTTCATTCTGACCAACACGGGTCTGATGGCGGGCGTTTCGCTTGAGGGTGCCAAGATCAACAAGCTGGATCTCTAAGGTAGGCGCGCCGCCGTGAGGCGGCGCTATCAAAGGAGCTGCAATATGTCGATCGATACAGTGACAGGTAAGGCCAAGGAACTGGCGGGCCGAGGTGAAGAGGCCGCCGGTGAAGTGTTCGAGGACGCCAAGCTGCGCGCGCGCGGGCTGGCGCGCCAGATGGAAGGCAAGGTGCAAGGCGCCATGGGCTCGGCGGCGGATAGCATCGATGACGTTGCCGACACCGTGCAGTCGCTGGTGCGCCGTCATCCGGTGGGTTCGCTGGTGGCCGTCGGTGTGGCCGCGTATCTGCTGGGCCGTGTCGCGGGCGCCATCCGCCGCCGCCATTGATCAGCGGTTCTGGCCACAAAAAAAGATCCCGGTATTTACCGGGATCTTTTTTATTGCCGCTTTACTCCCATGAAGAGACGAGCAGAAAGCCCAGCGGAATAATGAGAAGAAACGCATACGTCGATCCGGCCAGGGCGGCTGACATCTTGGCCGCGATTTCCGTCCCGGCGGATTGCCAGGTTTTCACCGCCAGTGCAGCGATGGCCAGGATCACCAACAACGAACAGACTGCTACATAGGTCATGTTGCCTCCGTCACACCCCCGGGGGGTACAACGGCGTCGCGGGGGTCGCAACGCCTTGTTCATGCTGTGGTAAATGCATTTTGCGCCCCTGACTTGGAAAGTATCCTAGGGTTTTCCTGGGGCGTTTTCGCGCGGCCGCAACGCCGTTGCGCTGCCGCATGCGTGTGGGTTGCAACGCGTCAATGTCAGGGGGACGGTTGCCTGGCCCGGGAAGACCGTGGCATAGCCGGCTCAGACCTGCCCATCGCGGGCCGAATTGGTGCGCTGCACTCGTGCATTGCGCAAATATTGCGCAATGTAGCAAGGGGTACGGCCGTGTTGCGAGACGGCCTCGCCGGCGGTTGCACGGCCCGTTTGCGTGTCATCACCACGCCAAGTGCAGGGAAATGTGTTTCAGCCCCCCGCAAGGCGGCGGAAGCGGGCATGATATGTTCTGCGCTTTTCGTTTCGAGGTTCAGATGGCACGGCACGCGTTTCAACAAGGGGAGTTGGCCTATTGGCTGCAAATCATCGCCGAACAGGGCGACGCGGCGCAGGTGCCTGAGAACTTTGCCGAGGCGTTGTTGACGCTGCGCTGTGTCGAGCGCGGCCGTGAGGGCCAGCTGGTGATCACGGAGAAAGGCAAGCTGGCGCTCCACATGGAAGGGCCGGGAGCGATTCATCGCGCTTAAGGGGTATTGCGGAACACACTGTTGCGCAATCGGCTCGCCGGCCGGTTGAACTTGCAAGCATTGGGACAGTCCAAGTAGTACAGGCGGGAGTTTTCCGCCCTCCAACAAGACGGTCATCCGGCCGACTTGAAGCTAACTGGGAGGACGCCATTATGCAGCTTCGCGACCAGGAAGTACTGATAGACCTGTCTACGGCCGCCATGGATACAGGCGGCTATGGGGTATTGCTTACCGTGACGGCCGAAGGCGGCACCGAGATAGACGCCGCGTTTTCTTACCTGGGCCCGTGCACGTCACTGGATGAAGCACGCGATAGAGCGGAGTCTTTCGCGCAGGATTGGCTGAGCGAAAACATATATCGTTAATCTTCCCAACCCTCAACGACGCCAAGGGCCGGCCACATACCGTGGACCGGCCCGCGTCGCTTCTGGGGATCGCTGCTGGACTTGG
The DNA here is from genome assembly GCF_002261355.1 of Bordetella genomosp. 12. GTDB lineage: Bacteria > Pseudomonadota > Gammaproteobacteria > Burkholderiales > Burkholderiaceae_B > Bordetella. Next base: position 701,228 of record NZ_NEVU01000002.1, read on the forward strand.
GTTATTCTGCTGGTCGGCCGCGACGCACTCTTTTTGCCAGCAAGCATGTCTCACTCTGATCTCGCCGATATTCAATCCCTTTTGCGCCAGCACTATAGCGATGTCGTGCTGCCCCTGTGGCTGAACGCGGGTTTCAATCCCGCCCTCGGCTTGCCCTACGAAGCGGTGGACGACACCAGTTCGCGCCCTTTGCCGGTGGCGCGATACCGGGCCATGGCCTGTGCGCGGCAGATCTTCATCTACGCCCGCGCGCCGCAGGGTCAGGAGCATGCGGGCCGTTTGTTCGACACCTTGCAGCGGGTGTTCCGCAATCCGGCCGGCGGCTGGTTCTACAGCGTGGACGCCGCGGGGCAGCCCCTGGATGACACGCAGGATCTCTACACGCATGCCTTCATCGTGCTGGCCTGCGCCGTGTATTTCGAGCGCACCCGGCGCAGCGACGCCCACAAGCTGCTGCTGGCCACGGTGCGCGATATCGAAAGCCGTTTCCGCGACGCGCAGGGGTGTTACATCGCCGCACGGGCAGCAGATGGCACGCTCCTGCGCGGCCGCGAGCAGAATCCCGTCATGCATTTGACCGAGGCCTATCTGGCGGCGGCGGCATTGGCCGAACCCGCCTGGTTCGCGCAACGGCTGCGCGAACTCGCGCAGCAGGTGTTCGATGTTTACGTCGATGCCGGCAGCCATTGCATTCTCGAGCTTGCCCGTGGCGAGGCGAACAACCGCATCGAACCGGGTCATCAGTTCGAGTGGTACGCCCTGTTGGCCAGCGCGCCCGAGGTGTTTGCCGGGTTGGAGCTGGCCGCGGTGGTGCCGCGCGCCGCTGCCTGGGCCGAGGCCCGGGGCGTGGCGGCGCAGACGTGTGGCGTGAGCGCGGCGCTGGCGCTGGATGGCAGCATCATCGATGACCAGCAGCGTATCTGGGCGCAGACCGAGTACGCGCGCTATCTGGCGCTGGTGGCCAGCCCGCAGCGGCTGCGGCAATTGCAGGCCTTGCGCGGGCGGTTTCTGCACGCCGGCGGCTGGCACGAAGTGTTGGGCCCGGAGGGCGAGGTCCTGCGGCGCGACATGCCGGGCACGACGCCTTATCACCTGTTTACCGGCTACGTCAGCGTCGATTGAGTCCCTCCGGTACAGGCCAGGCGCAGGCCTCTGTTACTGGAAAGCTCGTGTTGTGGCTATCCCTTACAATTTGGTAATTATTGAAGAGGGAAGCCATGAGCGTGATGTGTCCTGCGTGTCAGTCGATTCAACCGGGGCTTTCTGGTGTGATACCGCACCAGCAGTTGGGTCATCAGGGGTATACGCAAGCAACGCAGCGAGGGCGGGAGACCCATCGCGAAGATCATTTCCGTTGCATTGAGTGCGACGCCAAGTGGCTGCGCGAGACGGACAGGTGGGGCGTGGATCTGGGGTTTCGCCTGGCGCCCTGAGCCCTTTCATAGCGGCTGGATCTTGCCCGCCGGCAGCCAGTAGACCGCGCCGTCGCGTTCCTCGACCATCAGGGCGGTCAGGCGGCTGTTTCTGCCTGCGCCGCCGGCGCATACGCCGGTGTCCGGTTGAAACGTGGCCCCGTGCCGCGCGCACATGAGCAGATCGCCCGCGCGCGTGAAAAAACTGTTTTCCCAGTCCATCTCGACGCCGACATGCGTGCAGCGGTTGAGATAGCCATAGACCTTGTCCTGATAGCGGACAAAAAAGACGGTGGTCTGGCCCGCGCCGTCGGTAACGGGCAGTTTGACCCCTGGCCCGCCATTGACCAGGGATTGCGCGTCGCATACGCGCACGGCGGTCGGTTCAGACATACCGGCATTCCATAAGTGGGCAGGCGCCCATTTTGCCACGCGCAGGGACGGTTTCAGACCGCAATGGGAGCGCCGGATTCCTGCTGCCGGGCCCACAGGCTGGCATAAACCCCCTTGCGTGCCAGCAGGTCAGCGTGACGGCCCCGTTCCACCACCCGGCCCTCGCCCAGTACGATGATGTCGTCGGCATCGGCAACCGTGGACAGGCGGTGGGCGATGATGAGTGTGCTGCGCCCCTGGCTGACCTCGCGCAGATTGTCCTGGATCTCGCGCTCGGTGTGCGAGTCCAGCGCGCTGGTGGCCTCGTCGAAAAGAAAGATGCAGGGATTCTTGAGGATGGTGCGGGCGATCGCCACGCGCTGCTTCTCGCCGCCGGACAGCTTCAGCCCACGCTCGCCGACGACGGTGTCATAGCCCTCCGGCATGCCCATGACGAGGTCGTGGATATGCGCCAGGCGGGCGGCTTGATGCACCTGGGCTTCGCTGGCTTCGGGGCGGCCGTAAGCGATGTTGTAGCGGATCGTGTCGTTAAAGAGCACGGTGTCCTGAGGCACGACGCCGATGGCAGCGCGCAGGCTGGTCTGGCGGACCGTGCGGATGTCCTGCCCGTCGATCAGGATGGCGCCCTGTTTGACGTCGTAGAAGCGAAACAGCAGCCGCGCGAGGGTGGACTTGCCCGCGCCCGAGCTGCCCACCACGGCGACGGTCTTGCCCGCCGGGACCGTGAAACTCACGCCTTTGAGAATGGGGCGGCGCTCGTCATAGCCAAAACCCACATCGCGGAATTCGATCGTGCCGCCCTGCAGCCGCAGGTCGGGCGCGGCGGGTTGATCGGCCACTTCGCGGTCCTGGCCCAGCAATTCGAACATGCGCTCCATATCGATGAGCGCCTGCTTGATCTCGCGGTAGATGAAACCGAAGAAACTCAGCGGGTCATAGAGCTGCAGCAGATAGGTATTGACCAGCACGAAGTCGCCCAGCGTGTAGCGGCCCTGGGCGATGCCTTGAGCCGCCATCCACATCACCACGGTCAGGCCGGCCGAGATGATGAGCGCCTGGCCGATGTTCAGGATGGACAGGCTGACCTGGCTGCGCACGGCGGCGCGCTCGTAGCTGCGCAAGGACGCGTCGTAGCGCCGCGCTTCGTGCTCTTCATTGCCGAAGTACTTGACCGTTTCATAGTTCAGCAGGCTTTCGACCGCCTTGGTGTTGGCCTGAGAGTCTGTTTCGTTCATCTCGCGCCGGAACTTGGCGCGCCACTCCGTGACGATGAGGGTGTAGGCCAGATACAGCGTGACCGTCAGGCCCGTGGCCAGCGCCAGCCAGCCGTCGAACATCTTCCAGAGCACCACGCACACCAGGCCGATCTCGAAGAACGTCGGCAGTACGTTGAACAGCAGAAAGGTCAGCAGGGTCTGGATGCCTTTGGTGCCGCGCTCGATGGCGCGCGTCAGCCCGCCTGTCTGGCGTTCGAGGTGAAAACGCAGCGCCAGTCCGTGCAAGTGCCGGAAGATCTGCAGACCCACGGCGCGGATGGCGTGCTGCGCCACGCGCGCGAAGATCGCATCGCGCAACTCCGAGAACAGCAGCGACAGCACGCGCGCGGCGCCATAGGCCAGGATCAGCCCGACCGGCACGACCAGCTTGCCCGGCGTGCCCTGGCCCAGCGCGTCGATGGCCTGCTTGTACAGAATGGGTACGTAGACGAGCGCGGCCTTGGCGATGATGAGGCTGAGCACGGCCAGCACGACGCGCGCTTTCAGGCCCGGACGGCCAGGCGGCCACAGATAGGGCAGCAGCGTGCGGATCGTGGCCAGGCTACCACGCGGCATAGGGGAAAGAGGGGCGGACATTGTGGGGCGGGGGCGCGGCATTCAGGGCCGCCGGCTAGGGGAGATGTCCGAATTATCCCCTACGCAGCTATGATGGTCCTCGACACCGTCGCCAACGGAGGAGGCGGGACGATACCGGGAGGTTGTATGGCAACACGCGTTCCTGTCATGCCTTTGAACGATGGCAACGCCATGCCCCAGCTTGGGTTTGGCGTCTGGCAAGTCCCCAATGACGAGGCCGCCGCGGCGGTCACGGCGGCCTTGCAGGCAGGCTACCGATCGATCGACACCGCGGCCATTTACGGCAACGAGGTCGCCGTCGGCCAGGCCATCAGCGCCGCCGGCGGCGCACGCGATACGCTGTTCGTGACCACCAAGCTTTGGAATGACCGCCACCAGCACGCTCGGGCGGCACTGGAAGACAGCCTGGCCAAGCTGGGTCTGGCCTATGTGGATCTCTATCTCATTCATTGGCCCATCGCGGGCAGTTCGTCTTTCCTGGACGCCTGGCGCACGATGATAGCGCTGCGCGAGGCCGGCCTGACGCGGTCGATCGGCGTGTCCAATTTCACGCGGGAAAACCTGACGCTGCTGATGGAGTCGACCGGCGTGATTCCTGCGGTCAACCAGATCGAACTGCATCCGGGGTTCGCGCAGCGCGAGTTGCGGGCCTTCCATGCCGATCATGGCATTGCCACCGAGTCCTGGAGCCCCTTGGGTCAGGGCGGCGCCTTGCATGACGCCACCCTCAGCGCGATCGCGCATCGTTTGGGAAAAACGGCGGCACAGGTGATTCTGCGCTGGCATCTGCAAAGCGGCCTGATCGTGATCCCCAAGTCGGTGACGCCCTCGCGCATCAAGGCCAATATCGAGGTGTTCGATTTCGAACTCAGCAGTGAAGACATGCAGGCCATCGACGGCCTGTCCAATGGCAAACGGCTGGGCCCCGACCCGGCTGTCTATAAGGGTTGAGACATGCAATACGTGAAATTGGGCAATACCGGCGTGAAGGTCTCGCGGCTGTGCCTGGGCTGCATGACCTACGGCGATCCGCAGCGGGGCAAGCACGCCTGGACGCTGGATGAGGCGCAAAGCCGGCCGCTGCTGCGCCAGGCGCTGGACATGGGCATCAATTTTTTCGATACGGCCAACAGCTATTCGGATGGCTCCAGCGAAGAAATCGTCGGGCGTGCCTTGTGCGATTTCGTCAAGCGCGAGGACGTCGTCATCGCCACCAAAGTGTATTTTCCCGTCGGTGGGCATCGCGGCGGCTTGTCGCGCAAGGCCATCATGCGCGAGATTGATGCCAGCCTGGCGCGGCTGGGCACGGACTACGTGGATCTCTATCAGATCCACCGCTGGGACTATGCGACGCCCATCGAGGAAACCCTGGACGCGCTCAACGATGTCGTCCGCGCGGGCAAGGCCTTGTACATCGGCGCTTCGTCCATGCATGCCTGGCAATTTGCCCGGGCCCTGTTTCTGTCGGAGCAAAAAGGCTGGGCGCGCTTTGTGACCATGCAGAACCACTACAACCTGATGTACCGCGAAGAAGAGCGCGAGATGCTGGGTTTGTGCGCGGACCAGAAGATAGGCGTGCTGCCCTGGAGCCCCTTGGCGCGGGGCAAACTCACCCGGGATTGGGATGAGAGCAGCCAGCGGGCCGAGAGCGACGAGGTGCTGCAAAATATTTACCGTGCCACCGCCGAGTCGGACCGCCTGGTGGTGCAGGCGGTGGCGGATGTGGCGGCCGCGCGCGGCGTGCCGCGGGCGCAGGTCGCGCTGGCCTGGCTGCTGCATCAGCCGGGCGTGACCGCGCCCATCATCGGCGCCAGCCGGGCGGGCCATCTGCAGGATGCGCAGGCGGCCTTGGCGTTGAAGCTGGACGCGGCGGAAATCGAGCGTCTGGAGTCGGCCTATGTGCCGCATCCGGTGGCGGGCTTTACCGAGGCACGGCGCTGACCCGCGCCAGACGAACAAGCCCGCATGCGCGGGCTTGTTCGTTGAGAGGGCGCGCTAGGCGCGGGCTTTTTTGTCTTGCGGCCGCAGCCAGTACCAGCCGATGACCAGCAGGGGCCAGGTCAAGGCGGCCCAGGAGGCCCAGTGCCACAGGCCCGTGCCCAGCAGGGCGGCCAGCAGACCGAAAACCGCCAGCAGGCCGAGGTAGATGGGCGCGCCCCAAACGAACCAGAATTGTTGGCGGGGTGTCATGCGGGTTTTCCTTGCGGCGCGGCGGCCTGCTGATGTTTGCGTACGAGTTCGGCCACGCGCGCGTCGGTCGTTTTGCGGCGCGCGATCCAGAGATAGAGGCCGCTGGCCAGCACCACGATGGTGATGAGGTCCAGGATGGCCCAGATGATTTTCAAGGGCAGGCCGCCATAGTCGCCGAAATGCAGGGGCCGGGAGACCTCCAGCGCCGTCAGGTACCACGGCATTTGCGCCACCTTGGCCAGCTCGCCGGTGGTGCCGTCGATCAGCACCGGGGTGTGCAGTTTGGAGGTCAGCGGCGTGTCGCCCCGCATCCAGACCGTGAAGTGCTGCGGACTGCCGTAAAGATTGCCGGGATAGGCCATGGAGGTGATCTTGGTGCCAGGCAGCGCCGCCAGCGCGTTGTCGGCCACGAGCTGGGGCGAAGCCAGCTGCTTGGGCACAGGCTTGCCTTGGTAGGGTTCCAGCAGGGCGGTCAGTTCGGTGGCTTGCCAGAGACGGAACAGGGGCGTGGACAGTTCATTGATGACGCCGGTCAGCCCGACGACAAACGCCCAGACCAGGGTGACCACGCCGAGCAGATTGTGCAGGTCCAGCCATTTGATGCGGGTCGAACGGCCGGCGCGCACCGTGCCGAATTCGAGCTTCTTCATGAAGGGGCCGTACAGCACGATGCCCGAGATGATGGCCACGCAGAACAGCAGGCCCATGAAGCCGAGAAAGAGTTCACCCGCCAGGCCGGCATACAGATCCATGTGCAGGGCCAGCATGATGCCCATGAAGGAAAAACGGTCGGCACTGTAGAGCGGGCCATCGTGCAGTAGTTCGGCGCTGCGCACGTCCACGCGCACGGCATGCCCGCGCTCGGTGGACTTGGCCTGGTCGGGCGTCATGCCGACATAGGCCTGGGGTTCGTCCGGATCCAGATAGAGATAATCGATCAGCTCATCGGGATACTGCGCGCGGGCGGTCGCGGCGATCTTGTCCAGGCTGGCCATGGGCGTGTCGGCCGGCATCTCGACGATGGGCTTGCCTTCGTCGAACAGATGCTCGATCTCCTCATGAAAGATGAGGGGCAGCCCGGTCACACAGATGATGAACAGGAAGAGGGTGCAGACCAGGCTGGTCCATTTATGGATCAGGTACCAGGTCTTGATTTTTGCGGCGGCGAGCATGGCGCGAGCAGAAATTCCGAAAGATAATCAGGAATAATAGTTATTTGCAGGATCATAGTTCAAGATTTCCGCCCTGGGCAGGGCAATGGTTTAATTCCCTTCATGCTTGCCAGTCATCTTCCCGACGCCAGCGGGATTCTTCAGCTGGGCCCCAACCCCCGGGGCCGGGATCTCGCCGTGGGCGATATCCACGGCCATTTCGACCGCCTGCAGCAGGCGCTGGATGCTTTCGGCTTCGACCCGGCTCGCGACCGGCTTTTTTCCGTGGGCGACATGATCGATCGCGGGCCGGACAGCGAGGCGGCCGCCGATTGGCTGGACCAACCCTGGTTTTTCGCGGTGCAGGGCAATCATGAGGATATGGCCGTGCGGCATGTCCGCAACGGGCAGGTCGATGTCGACAACTGGCGCCGATACGGGGGCGGATGGTTCCTGGATCTGCCCGCGCAGCGCCAGCGGGTGCTGGCGGCGCGCTATGAGGCGCTGCCCGTGGTGATCGCGCTGCAGACGGCGCAGGGCGTGGTGGGCCTGTTGCATGCGGACAGCCCGGTGCGCGATTGGTCGCGCCTGGCCGAGGCGATGCGGGACCATCGCCGGCGTTCACGCGCCCGGGCGCAGTGGTCGCGGGACCGGCTGAGCCAGGCAGATGCCGGCGGCGTGGCCAATGTCCGCGCGGTCGTGGCCGGGCATACGCCCGTGCCCGAGCCGGTCATCCTGGGCAATGTCTATCACATCGACACCGGCGGCTGGCAGGATGGCGGTTATTTCACCTTGCTGGAGCTGGGCAGCCTGAGCCTCTGGCCCAGGCCGGCGCGCGCAACCCCGCTATAAAGGGCGCGCGGCGATGGCGCCCGGCGCCGTGACCGCGCCCAGGTTGCCCGCCGAAGCGGCGGCCGGGCCGGCCTGCGAGGTCGAATGGACGGCCGGGGGCGCGGCCGGCACCGGGATGCTCAGGGGGGGCGCGGACTGGCCCGGCTGGCGCACGCGCGTGTCGCTATCGTCGGCGGGGCGATAGTTGTTCAGGAAATCGGACAACGCATCCCCGGTGCTGAGATCCAGCGCCGCAACGGCCTGCCCGGGCGGAAACTCGCTGAAGTAGTAGTTGCCGTTATCGGCGATCAGGCCTTGCGGCCGGGGCGGGCGAGGGGTCTCGGCCACGCCCTTGAGCATGGGGCTGGCGTAGTCCAGCCAGGTGGTCAGCGCCAGGCCGCTGCCGAACTCATTGCTGCCCAGACTGCGCGGCTGGTCAAAGCCCATCCAGACCGTGGTGACCATATCGCGGTTGTAGCCGGAGAACCAGACGTCGACCGAGCCATTGGTGGTGCCCGTCTTGCCGGCGAGGTCGTTGCGCTTGAGCGTGCGATAAACCCGTGCCGCCGTGCCCTTGACCGTGGTGTCGTGCATGATGTCGTCCATGACCCAGGCGGTGCGCGGATCGATGGCGCGCACGGCCTCGTCGCCGGCGACGTCCGGTTTGGCCTGCATCAGCACCTTGCCCGAACGGTCGGTGACACGATCGATCAGAAAAGGCGTGAGCCGGTAGCCGCCATTGGCAAAGACGCTGTAGGCATTGGCCACTTGCAGGGGGGTGGCCGCGCCCGCGCCCAAAGCGATGGGCAGCACGGCGGGCCAGCGGTCGCGATCGAAACCGAATCGGGTCAGATAGTCTTGCCCATACTGCGGCGTGATGGCCTGCAGCAGCCGGATCGACACCATGTTCTTGGATCGGTAGAGCCCTTCGCGCAAGGTCAGCATGGGTTCGTACTGATTGTTGTCGTTCTTGGGCTGCCAATCGCGCGATCCGGTCTGCGCGGCCGTCATCATGAACGGCTGATCGGAAATCTGCGTGCCCGGCGTGAAACCGCGTTCCAGCGCGGCGGCGTAGATGAAGGGCTTGATGGTCGAACCGGGCTGGCGCCAGGCCTGGGTGACGCGGTTGAATGCGCCCCGGAAATAATCGAAGCCGCCCACCATGGCGCGGATGGCGCCATCCTGGGGCCGCAACGACACCAGGGCCGCCTGCAGCGCGGGCATGTTGATGATCTCCCAGCCGTCGTCATTTTTGTGCAGATACACGACCGAGCCGCGCTGCAGGCGCAGGTCGGCGGCGGCCTTGGGGTTGAGGGCGCGCGCCACGACGGCCAGCGCCTTTTTGTCGTTGACGGTGACGATATCGTTGCTGCTGCGCGCAACCTTCACTTCCGTGGGGCTGGCCGCCAGCACCACGCCGGCGTACAGGCCGTCGCTGTCGGGATGTTCTTCCTGGACGCCGTCGAGCAATTCATCGAAGGCCTGGGCGTCGCCTTCGATGCCATCGGGCAGATCGACCTGGCCTTCCGGGCCGGGGTAGGGCGCGCGGCGGGTGTAATCGAGCACGCCGTCACGCACGGCGCGGTAGGCTGCCTGCTGGGCTTTGGAGTCGATGGTGGTGTAGACGTCGATGCCCCGCGTGTAGGCGTCTTCCTTGTAGACCCCATACATCAATTGACGGGCCAGTTCGGCGGGGTATTCACCGCGTACCGCGTAGCCGTGCGAGGCGCCGCCTTCGGCGCCGCGCACGGAGATCTTCTCGGCACGCGCGGCCGCGACCTGTTCGGGCGTGAGAAAGCCCAGCGCCTGCATGCGGCCCAGCACATACCCTTGCCGCGCCTTGGCGCGATCGAAGTTCGACAAAGGGTTGGAGCGCGAGGGGGCTTTCGGGATACCGGCCAGCATGGCGGCTTCGGCCGGCGTGACATCCGCCAGGGCCTTGCCGAAATACGTGCGCGCCGCGGCGGCAAAACCATACGCGCGATGCCCCAGGTAGATCTGGTTCATGTAGAGCTCGAGGATCTGGTCCTTGGTGAGCTCAGACTCGATCTTGTAGGTGAGCAGCAGTTCGTAGAACTTGCGGGAATAGGTTTTTTCGGACGACAGATAAAAATTGCGCGCCACCTGCATGGTGATGGTGCTGGCGCCCTGCGTCTTGGACATCTTGACCAGATTGGTCAGGCCCGCGCGCAATACGCCCGTCCAGTCTATGCCGCTGTGTTCATAGAAGCGGTCGTCCTCGGCGGCCAGCACCGCATGGCGCATGACTTCCGGAATCTCGTCAAAGCGCAGCACATTGCGGTGTTCTTCACCGAATTCGCCGATGAGCACTTTGTCGGCCGTGTAGACGCGCAGCGGCACGCGCGGACGGTAATCCGTCATGGCGTGCAGTTCCGGCAGGCTGGGCCAGGCCATGGCCAGGGCCAGCCCCAGGACGATGAGGCCGGATAGCGCCAAGCCGCCGGCGGCGATGCCGGCTTGTATGAGGAGACGTCGTTTGCCGCCGGCCTTGGCCGGGCGGTCCTGGGATTGCGGTGCGTGATTCATCGGAGCCGATTCTAGGGCAGAACCGCATAGACCAGCCCGAGGGGCCAAAGGTTTCCGTAACCAAACATGGCGGCCAGGCGGACGGCCGCGGGGGCTGGCGCAGAGCTGAAAAAAAGGGACGCGGCCTTACCGGCAGCGTCCCGCGAGTGTAACGCCGGCGCGCCGGCCGGATCAGGGCTTGAGGTGATCGACGAAGAATTTTTCCATTGCCGAATAGAACTCGAACTTGTCCTCTTCGTTGTGGAAACCGTGGCCTTCGTTGTCCTTGACCATGTATTCGACCTCCACGCCCCGGTCGCGCAGCGCCTGGACGACCTGATCGCTTTCGGCCTTGTTCACGCGCGGATCCTTGGCGCCCTGAGCGATGAACAAGGGTGTTTTGATGCGGTCGACATGCAGGGCCGGGGACGTGGCCGTCAGACGCGCTTTGTCACGCACCGGGTCGCCCACCATGTCCTGCATCTTTTCGAGCATGGGTTTCCAGTAGGGCGGAATCGTCTGCATGAAGGTGAACAGGTTGGAGACCCCCACATAATCGACCGCGGCGGCATACAGATCCGGCGTGAAGGTGATGCCGGCCAGGGTGGCGTAGCCGCCATAGCTGCCGCCATAGATACCGATGCGCTTGGGGTCGGCGATGCCCTGGTCGATCAACCACTTCACGCCGTCCGTGATGTCATCCTGCATGGCCAGGCCCCATTGCCCGAAGCTGGCTTCCCAGAACTGGCGGCCGTAGCCGGTCGAGCCGCGGAAGTTCATCTGCAGGATGCAGAAGCCCCGGTTGGCCAGGAACTGGACTTCGGGGTTGTAGCCCCAGCCGTCGCGCGCCCAGGGACCGCCGTGGGGATTGACGATGCAAGCCAGGTTTTTGGGGTCGCGCCCTTTGGGCAGCGTCAGATACCCGTGGATGGTCAGGCCGTCGCGCGAGGTGTACTGAATCGGCTTGACGATGGCCATGTCGGCCTCCGGCAGCGCAGGGTTGATGACGGCCAGCTCATGCAGTTTGTCGTGGGTCGCGTCGTAGAGATAACGCACGCCCGGCGTACGGTCGTTGTAGGCCGCGACGATGAAGGTGTCTTCGGCGAGATTCCAGCTTTGCAGCGCGAACTCGTAGCCCGGCAGGTGCTGCTTGAGCTTGTCGAACAGCTTGCGGGTGTCTTCATCGAAGAAACGGTACTGCGGCTTGTCGGTCTGATAGGCCGCCAGCGTCAGCACTTTGCGCTTGCGCGAAAAACCGGCCGCGTCCAGATCCACCGTGTCGGCTTCGAAGATCTTTTCTTCGGCATCGGGGCTGGCCGGGTCGATCACGACCAGGGCCAGGCGGTCGCGGCCGCGATTGGACAGCGCGTAAAGTTTCTTGTCGTCGAAGGTGAAGAACGACGGGCTGACGCTGGTGCGGTAGTCGGTCGTGATGATAGGGCGGAACGGCGATTGTTCGTCGTCGCGATAGAGCAGGGTGGTGTTCAGGCCATCGCTGGTGACGGCCGCGCGCACCCGGCCGTGATGGTCGGTCTGCCAGCCCACGACGTTGCCGGGGTTCTCGGCCACGCGCGTGGCCTGGCCGGTGTGTACGTTGACGCGGTAGACGTCGAAGATCTGCGGATCGCGCTGGTTGTGCGAAATCAGGATGTGATCCGGATCGTCGGGCAAGTCATCCTCGATGCCGGCGCGCACGCCCTCGAAGGGCGTGAGGTCGGTGACCTTGCCATTATTGATATCCACGGCCACGACATGGAAGTTCTCGTCGCCGCCGAAATCCTTCTGGTAGAGGACGGTGTGCGACCCTTTCCAGAAGAAATTGCTGATGTCGCGCGCGCTTTCGCTGGTGAGTTTGCGCGCCTGGCCCTGCGGTTGGCCATCGGCCAGCGGTTGCACATAGATATTCATGCGCGGCGGGCTGCCGTCGATGCTCACCGGCTGCATGAAGCCCAGGGTCTTGCCGTCGTCGGCCAGGCGGAAAAAGCCCTTGTCCGGGTTGCGGAAGAAATCCTTGAGGGGATATTGGCGCGGGGGCTGCTGCGCCGCGGCGCCCAGGCTGGCGCCGATCAGGCCGGCGGCCAGGAGGGTGCGGGAGAGAATTTTGAGCAAGATGACCTCCGGAATGCGGGCGCGGCATCCGCTGCGAAACGCCGCGCCTGGAGCCTTCGATCATGCCACAGGCCTCGGGCAGGTGTCGAACCGGCGCGAATGCGGGATAATCCCGCGCAGTCTATGGAGGAATCATGTACAAAGCCATCCCTCTTGCCGCAGCGGTCCTGGCCCTGGCCGGGTGCGCGGTCGGGTCCGGGCCCAACGGCGGCGCGCTGTCGGAAGAAATGCAGGCCCAAGTGCCGGTCAAGGCCGCCTATGAGGCCGCCGTGGCCCAGGCCGAGCGTTGCCTGGTCGGCCAGGGCGGCTACCGGGTCGATGGCCGGCTCGACGAGCGGTCGGCCACCCTGCGCGTGCTCACGCCGTTTGGCGATAACGAGATGACGCGCGTGGAAATCCAATCCACGGGGCCGGCCTCCTCGGCCGTACACATCAATATGTGGGGGCGCAGCATCTGGAACACCGATGCGATGCGCGCCATGAAGGAAGCCATCACCTTTGGCGTGCCTTCGTGCGTGGCCTACATGCCCGGCGATCCGCAGACCAAGGAAGAGGTCTGGAAGCGGCCGCAGCCGCGCTGAACGCGCGGCCCGGCCGCATTGGACTCAATCGCTGCCGGGCCGCTGGGCGACCAGCTTGAAGGTCGCCGAGGCCTTGGCCACCAGTTGATCCTTCTCGTCGCGGATCTCGCCTTCGCAGAAGGCGATGGAGCTGCCCTTGCGCAGGCAGCGCGCCTCGACCACCAGATCGCCCATCCCCGGCGCGAGGAAGCTCGTGGTCATGTCGATGGTGGCCATGCCGATGTTGGCCTGATGGCCGCGCGCCGCGGCGCTCAAGGTGAAATCCAGCACACTCATCATCGTGCCGCCATGGACATGGCCGCGGCTGTTGGTCAGTTCGCGCCGCCAGGGCAGGCGGCAGCGGGCCACGCCGTCCGTGATGGATTCGGGAATCAACCCGAGGTAGTCCATGAGGGGAATCTCCAGGCCGAAGTAATCCGTGGGCGCGCGTGCTGTTGTGTTCTGTTGCGTCATGGGTAGCTGAGGGCCCGTCGGGCCAGGGATGCCGAGAAACCTCGCACTGTAGCGCGAAACCCCGCCTGGCCCCAGGCTGCTGTCCCCAGGGTGGTCAGTCTCGGTCATAATAGCGCTACCGTATATTTATCCAGTAGTTCGGGCGGGCCGGCAACGGGCCGCCGCAGGTGATGACCGACCCGACCCGCAAAATCGTGCATATCGACATGGACGCCTTTTATGCGTCTGTCGAGCAACGCGACCGGCCCGAGTTGAAGGGGCTGCCGGTCATCGTGGCCTGGACTGGCGCGCGCTCCGTCGTCTGTGCCGCCTCCTATGAGGCCCGGCCTTTCGGCGTGCACTCCGCCATGGCGGTGTCGCGCGCGCAGCGGCTGTGCCCGGATGCCGTCTACGTGCCGCCGGACTTCAATCGCTATCGGGCCGTGTCCAGGCAGGTGCGCGAGATCTTCGCCCGCCATACCGACCTGATCGAACCGCTGTCGCTGGACGAAGCCTATCTGGATGTCACGGTCAACAAGCAGGGCCTGCCGTCGGCGACGGCCGTGGCCGAAGTCATCCGCAGCCAGATCCGCCAGGAAACCGGCCTGACCGCGTCAGCGGGCGTGGCGCCCAACAAGTTTCTGGCCAAGATCGCCTCCGACTGGAACAAGCCGGACGGCCTGTTCGTGGTGCGTCCCTCCAGGGTGCTGGCCTTTCTCGAACCCTTGCCGGTGCGCAAGGTGCCGGGCGTGGGCAAGGTCACCCAGGCGCGTCTGCAGGCCCTGGGCATCGAGACGGTGGGCGAGCTGGCCACCCATGGCCTGGCCGAACTCGAACATCATTTCGGGCGCTATGGCCGGCGGCTCTACGAGCTGGCGCGCGGCCTGGACGAGCGTGAGGTGCAGCCCGATCAACCTTTGCAGCAGGTGTCGGCCGAGACCACCTTCGAGCGTGATCTGCTCTTGCCGCAATTGGACGAGACGCTGGAGCGCCTGGCGCTGCGTGTCTGGGAGCAGGCGCGCAAGAAGGGGCAGTTGGGGCGTACCGTGGTCCTCAAGCTCAAGACCGATCGCTTTCGCATCCTGACCCGCAGCCAGACGCTATTGCAGCCGCCGTCCTCGGCGCAGGCATTGGCCGCCATCGCGCGGCTGCTGTGCGACCGCGTCGAGCTGCCCGCCCACACGCGCTATCGGCTGGCGGGCGTGGGCATGAGCAATTTCGCGGATCCGCTGGACAGCGCGCGCCAGCCAGACCTGTTCGGCGGCGCTTTCTAGCGGAACGCCGCTCAGGCCAGGCGCGCCTTGATCTGTTGCGAGATCAAGGACATGTCGGCGCGGCCGGCCAGGGCCGGCTTGACGATGGCCATGATCTTGCCCATGGCCGCCGGGCCGGTGACACCCTGAGCCTGCACTTCGGCAACCGCGGCGGCCACCACGGCTTCGACCTCATCGGCGCTGGCGGCCTGCGGAAGAAACTCCTGCAGCACGAGGACTTCGGCTTTTTCCTGGTCAGCAGTTTCGCTGCGGCCAGCCGACTCGAACGCGGCAATGGATTCCCGGCGCTGCTTGACTTGCTTCTCGATGATGGCGGTGATCTCGGCGTCGCTGACGTCGCGGCGCTCATCGACTTCCTTCTGCTTGATGGCCGCCAGCAGAAAGCGCAGGGTGCCCAGGCGGGCGCTGTCTTTGTCGCGCATCGCCTGCTTCATGGCGTCGGAGAGAGTGGTCTTGAGCGTGGTGGTGCTCATGGCGGAATCCTTGAGGGTTGCTGCAAAGCCCGTGTTTTAACCGCGCCCGCGCCCAGGCCGCAAGTTGAGGCCGCTTTTAAAAGATGTAGAATAAATACATGTTTAAGCCAGCCACGCTGGTATTCCCGAGGAGCAAGCTATGTTGAGCGTCACCGTCCGTGAACTGGTCAAGTCCACGGCCCCTGTCCTGAAAACCCATGGCGAAGCGTTGACGCGCCATTTCTACGCCCGCATGTTCGAGGGCAATCCGGAACTCAAACAGGTCTTCAACCAGGGGCATCAGCAAAGCGGTCAGCAGCAGCAGGCGCTGGCCCTGGCGGTGGCGGCCTACGCCGAGCACATCGACGATCCTTCCGTGCTTGGGCCGGTGCTCGAGCGCATCGCCCACAAGCATGTCAGCCTGGGCATACGTCCCGAGCATTACGCCATCGTCGGCAAGCATCTGCTGGCGTCGATCCGCGAGGTGTTGGGCGAGGCCGCCAGCGAGGCCTTGATCCACGCCTGGGCGGCCGCCTACGGCCAGTTGGCCGATGTGCTGATCGCGCTCGAGTCGCAGCTGTACGCCGCTTCGGCCGCCAAAGCGGGCGGCTGGACGGGCTGGCGCGGCTTCAAGGTGGTGGGCAAAGTCCCCGAAAGCGCGGAGATCACGTCGTTCTATCTGCGGCCTGCCGATGGCGGGCCGCTGCCGGATTTTCTGCCGGGCCAGTATCTGTCGGTGCGCTTGTATATCCCGGAGCTGGGCTTGATGCAGCCGCGCCAATACAGCCTGTCGGATGCGCCCGGCAAGCGCAGCCTGCGCATCTCGGTCAAGCGTGAGGCGGCCGGCAGCGGGCCAGCCGGGCGCGTGTCCAACCGCCTGCACGACGACATCCAGGAAGGCGACGTGCTGGATGTCGCCCCGCCCCAGGGCGATTTCGTGCTCGATGTCGAGGCGGGCACGCCGGTCGTGATGGTGTCGGCGGGCGTGGGCATCACGCCCATGATGGCCATGCTCAACACGCTGCTGCAACGCCAGCAGGAGGGCGGGCCGGCGCGCGAATTGCGGTTTATCCACGCCTGCCGCAGTGCGGCGGTGCACGCCATGCGCGATGAGGTGGCGCAGGCCGCCGGTCGCCATGCCAATGTGCGGCGCCACGTCTTCTACGAGCAGGTGGGCGAGCGCGATCGCCTGGGAGTGGACTACGACCATGCGGGCCGTGTGGATTGGCAGCGCATCGCGCACGACGCGGTGTTGCCCGAGGCCGATTACTATCTCTGTGGCCCGCTGCCTTTCATGCGGGCGCAACACGAAGCGCTGAGCGCGCTGGGCGTACCGGCCGGGCGCATCCACGCCGAGGCTTTCGGCACCGGCGGCCCGGGCTGTTAGCACTGACTCTTCCCCTACGCCATGCAACTGACCCGTTTCTCCGATTTTGGCCTGCGCGTCCTGATGTATCTGACGCAATGCCGGGCGCGCGCCCAACCCGTGACCATCCCGGAGATCGCCGAGCGCTTCGCCATCTCGCGCAACCATCTGGTGAAAGTGGTGCATTTCATGTCGCAACAGGGGTGGGTGGCCGCCACGCGCGGCAAGGGCGGCGGCCTGGCGCTGGCCCGGCCCGCGCAGACCTACCGCCTGGGGCAATTGTTGCGGGTGTTGGAGCACCAGGCCGGGCTGGTGGATTGCGGTGATCCGCCCTGTGCGCTGCAGGGCGCATGCCGCCTGGCGGGGGTGCTGAACGACAGCCTGCAGATCTTCTACGAGAGCCTGGACCGCCATACCCTGGCCGATCTGGTGGCGCCGCCTACGGGGGCGGCCATCATCCGATTGCATCGCGCCGCCTGAGCGCTGCCGGCCGGGCCGACCAAACCTTTGGTTATGGCTGCCCGCCGCATAGGCATTTGCCGCCGGCCTGGCAGCCTTGCAGAATCGAGCGTTGTCTTTCTTTTCCGGGTTGCGGGCGTATGCGCGTATGTGTGATTGGTGCCGGGGTCATCGGTGTGACGACGGCCTATTTTCTGGCGCGCGAAGGCCATGAGGTGGTGCTGGTCGACAGCCAGGCCCAGCCGGCCGAGGTGTCCAGCTACGCCAACGGCGGGCAACTGAGCTATAGCTATGTCGCGCCCCTGGCCGGCCCCGGGGTGCTGCCCAGCGTGCCGGGTTGGCTGCTACGCGCCGACTCGCCGCTGCGCTTTGTGCCGCGCCTGGATCCGCATCAATGGCGTTGGTGCCTGCAGTTCGCGCTGGCCTGCAATGCCGCGACAGCGCGCCGCTCCACCGCGCAACTGCAAAGCCTGTCCTACCTCAGCCGTGACGTCCTGCATCGTCTGCTGGCGCAGGAATCGCTGGCATTCGGCCATTTGCGTAATGGCAAGCTGATTGCCTACCGCAGCGCCGAGCTGCTGGACAAAGCGCGCAAGCTGGCGGCCTATCAGGCCAGCCTGGGCGCCGAGCAGCAGGTGCTGGATGCCGCGGCCACCCTGGCCTTGGAGCCGGCGCTGGCGGGCATGGGATCCAGCCTGGCGGGCGCCATCTATACCCCGAGCGAAGAGGCGGGAGACTGCCATCAATTCACGCTGGCGCTCTACGAGCGGTTGCAAGCGCATGGCAACGCGCAATGTCTGATGAACACCCGGGTCCGCAGCCTGTGGACCGAAGGCCGGCGCGTGGTGGCGGTGCGGACCGAGCAAGGCGATATCGGGGCCGACGCGGTGGTGTTGGCCACGGGGGTAGGCACCCGGGATCTGCTGCGGCCGCTGGGGCAGGATGTGCCGCTCTACCCCTTGAAGGGCTACAGCCTGACCCTGCCATTGACGCCCGGCGATACGAGCGCACCGGCGATCAGCGTGACCGATTACGAGCGCCGTATTGTCTATGCCCGCCTGGGCTCGACCTTGCGGGTGGCCGCCATGGTGGACATCGGCAGCCACGACCGCGGCATCGATCCTGACCGTATCGCGCTGCTCAAGCAGCAGGTTGCCCAGGCCTTTCCGGCGCTGGACTTGAGCCAGGCGCGGGCCTGGGCCGGATTACGGCCGGCCACGCCGACCGGCAAGCCCCTGATCGGGCGTACGCGCGTGGCCGATAACCTGTGGCTCAACATCGGCCAGGGGGCGTTGGGCTTTACGCTGGCCTGCGGCAGCGCGGCGTTGCTGGGCACCTTGATGAACGGCATGGCGCCGCCCATCGACCCGCTGCCGTTCCAGCCTTGATGCGCGCTTACCCCAGCGCGCCGTAGATGGCGCGCGCCTGGGCGGCGTTGGCCAGCGGCCGGCCCAGCACCCGTGCGCCTTCGGCGGCCTGGCGCACCAGCGCGCTGTTGCCGGGCGCGACGCGGCCGTCGCTGAGCAGCAGATTGTTTTCAAATCCCACGCGCATATGCCCGCCCAGGGCCGCGGCCGTCGTGACGCAGGCATTTTCCTGGCGGCCGAAGGCGCAGATGGCCCAGGGCAAGGTCTGGCCGCTGATCTGCAGGAAAGGCAGCAGATCCTGCGGCGAGGACTGCTGGCCGGCCACGTAGCGGCCCAGCACGTAGAGCAGGGCCCAGCAGCCTTGCGGCACCAGGCCGCGGGCGCGGAAATCCTGCCAGCGAGCCAGATCCTCGGCGCTATAGAGGATGATCTGCGTCATGATGCGTTCGGCGGCGATCCAGGCGAAGAAGGCCGCCAGCTCATGCTCGCTGATGTCGGGCACCGCGATCTCGCGCAGCCCGATGGAAACCGCCTGCGGCTTGAGTTCGCGCACCATGGCCATCTGCTGCCCGGCCTGGTAGACGCCGGCCGCTTCGCTGGTGACCTGCACCAGCATCTCGCGGCCCACGGCGCGCTCGACCGCGGCCAGGGCATCGCGATAGGCCTGCACATCGAGCGAGTGCTTGCCTTCGGGCGTGCGTACATGCATGTGCATCATGGCCGCGCCGGCGTCCAGGCAGGCGCGCGCCTCGGCGGCCAGCGCGTCCGGCGTCATGGGCACGGCCGGGTGGTCCTGCGCCGTTTTGTAGGCACCGTTGGGCGCCACGGTAATGATCAGGGGTGAATCGGCCAGCAGTGTCACGGTTCGATCTCCGGGAGTTCGTTCGACAGCAGTTCCAGTCCGGCGCGCAACAGCGTGTCGTAGCGTTGGCGCTCGGCGGCGATGGCCTCCGGTGTCCAGGTGTAAAAGCCCGCGCCGGCCTTCATTCCGTGGCGGCCGTCGGCCGCGCGCTCGGTCAGGCAGCGCGCCGGCTGCGCGTCGTTGCAGAACGTGGGATACATGGTGGCGCCCGCGGCGGCGTGCACGTCGATGCCGGCATGGTCGCGTTGCATGACGGGGCCGGCGGCCAGAAAGCGGAAGCCAAAGCCAAAGCGTACCGCGTTGTCGACGTCCTCGGGCGAGGCGATGCCCTGGTCGATGAGGGCGAAGGCCTCGCGCGACAGCGCATGTTGCAGGCGGTTGGCCAGAAAACCCGGCAGATCGCGGGCCACGCGCACCGGCACCATGCCGCAGCGCCGCATGAAAGCAAACAGGGCGTCGGCGGCGGCCGCGTCGCTGGCCTCGCACAACACGACTTCGACCAAGGGCACCAGATGCGCGGGCATGAAGAAATGCAAGCCCAGCATGCGCCCGCGTGTGCGCAGTCCCGCGCCGATGGCGCTGATCGGAAAGCTCGAGCTGTTGCTGGCCAGGATGGTGTGCGCATCGGCGAGCGCTTCGAGTTCGGCAAACAGCGCCTGCTTGAGCGCCAGCCGCTCGGGAATGCACTCGATGACCAGGCCCACGCTGCGCCAATCGACGTCAGTCAGGGCGGGCACGACCGATACCGGTCCGGTCTGCGCCGCGCCCGGCAGGGCGGCGAGATTTTGCTGCACACGGCCGGGCAGGGCGGCGGCGCGGCCGGCGTCGGGTTCGATGACGGTGCATCGGCATTGGGCGCGGGCCAGCACCACGGCCACGTCGGCGCCCATGGTGCCGCCGCCGACCACGACGACATGCGAAGTGGCGGGACGCGCCAGGGCGGAATAAAGGCTTGCATTCATGCTGCGGACTTCCGGGTTGGGATGTCAGGCAGTGTAGGCAAAGGCTTTTGATTGATGAATCAGATTTTTTAAATAGAATGATCGATATTGTCGATCAATAAGGAAAGTGGGATGGCCATCAACCTGTCGATGCGGGATATCGACACCGTGCTGGTGCTGGGCCGCATGCTGAACTTCCGGCAGGCCGCGGCGCACTTGCATTTGTCGCAGTCGGCGCTGTCGACCCAGGTGCTGCGCATCGAGGAAACGCTGGGGGTGCGCCTGTTCGACCGCAGTACGCGCAGCGTGCGCCTGACGGCGGCCGGGCAGGTGTTTCTGCAGCAGGCGGCCAATTTGCAGGTTGCCTTTCGCGAGGCCATCGACGCGGTGGGCGGCATCGCACGTGCCGATCAGGGGCAGGTGGCCGTCGCGGCCCTGCCGTCGCTGGCGGCCCGGTTGCTGCCGCGCGTGCTCATGGCGTATCGCAAGGCCCATCCCGGCGTGGCGCTCAAGGTGCACGACGTGCTGTCGGGGCCGGCGTTCGATCTGGTGCGCGGCGGCGAGGTGGACTTCGCCCTGACGGCCGCCGACCCGCAGCAGGCCGACCTGCATTACGAGGCGCTGATGTCGGATAGTTTCATTCTGCTGGTGCCGCCGGATCATCCCCTGGCGCGCTCGCGCGCGCCCGTGCGCTGGCTGGAGACGGTGGACGCGGCTCATGTTTCGATGGTGCAGCCCAGCAGCGTGCGTCAGTACACCGAATGGGCTTTTCTGCAGAATCGCGTGCGTTTCCAGCCGGCTTTCGAGGCCGAACATCTGGCCACCATCGTGGCCATGGTGGAGTGCGGCTTTGGCGTGGCGGCGCTGCCGGAGATCGCCGCGCATGCCGTGGCGCATCAAGGTCTGATCGAGCGGCCCCTGATCGGTCCGGTGGCAGAACGCTCCATCGGCCTGGTCACGGCGCGTCAGCGCAGCCTGTCGCCGGCCGCTCAGGCGCTGGTCGAGCTGCTGCGCGGGCATGCGCCTGCGCGCGCCCGGCGCCGTTAGGCCGGCTCGGGCGCCACACCGTGGCGGGCGCGCTCGGCCGCCAGATAGGCGTCGCGCGACGGGATCAGGTGGCGCGCGCAGATGTCGGTCAGCGCCGCGCGATTGCCCTCGCGCAAGGCTTCGATCATGGCCCAGTGTTCCTGCCGGGCGCGTTCGCGATAACTGGCCTGCGCCAGCGTGCCGAAGCGGATCGGGTGGGTGCGGCGTGCGTATTCTTCGATGGCCTGCTCAAGGACTGGGTTGCGCGTCAGGGCAAACAGCGCACGATGAAAACGCTGATTACTGCGGAACACGGCGCGGGCATCGCCCAGACTGACGGCCGCGTCGTGCTCGCGCTGGATGCCGATGAGTTCCTGCAGACTTTGCGCCGGCACGGGCAGGGGAATCTGCGCGGCCGCGCGCGTTTCCAGTAATTCGCGCAAGGCGTACAGCTCGACCACTTCCGCGGCCTGGAAAGCGCGCACCTCCGCACCGATATTGCGCTTGCGTTGCACCGCGCCCATGAGCTCCAGGTTCGCCAGCACATTGCGCACCGCGTGGCGCTTGAGCCCGAAGCGGGCCATCAACTCGTCTTCGGTCAGGCGCTGGCGGGGATGCAGGCGGCCCAGCACGATGTCCTCTTCGAGGGCATCGCGGGCGCTATCGGCCGTAAAGGCGGCCGGCTCGGCAAGCAGGGTCATCATCGATCGGGAACCTTCTGAGTCATGTCCGCGGCGCGCAGGAAATCGAAATCGACCCCCTGGTCGGCCTGCGTGACGCTTTGCAAAAAGAGCTTACGATAGCCGCGCTCGGCCTGGGGCCGTGTCTGCGGCGCCTCGGCGGCGCGGCGGGCGAGCTCTTCGGCGCTGACCTGCAGCTCGATCAGCCGCTCGCGCAGCGACAGTTTGATGCGGTCGCCGTTGCACACATAGGCCAGCGGCCCGCCAACGGCGGCCTCCGGCGTGACGTGCAGCACGATGGTGCCGGCGGCCGTGCCGCTCATGCGCCCATCGGAGACGCGCACCATGTCCTTGACCCCGGCGCGTGCCAGTTTTTTGGGGATGGGCATATATCCGGCCTCTGGCATGCCGGGCGCTCCCGTCGGGCCGATGCGCTTGAGCACCAGCACGTCATCGGCGCGCACGTCGAGGTCTTCGTCATCGATGCGCCGCGCCATATCGGCCGCATCCTCGAACACCACGGCGCGGCCCTCGTGTTCCATGAGATCCGGATTGGCTGCGGATTGTTTGATGATGGCCCCGCCCGGCGCCAGATTGCCGCGCAACACGGCCAGGCCGCCCGCGGGATAAATGGGCGCGCTGCGCGGCCGAATGACATCCTGCGCGAAGGGCGCGGGCGCGGCCTGCAGTTCCTCGCCCAGGGTGCGCCCCGAGACCGTCAGGGCATCCAGATGCAGCAAGGGGGCCAGTTCACGCAGCAGGGCGGGCATGCCGCCGGCTTTGTGGAAGTCTTCCATGTAGTGCTGGCCCGAAGGTTTGAGGTCGACCAGCACAGGCGTTTCGCGGCTCATGCGGTCCAGCCCGGCCAGATCGATTTCGATGCCCAGGCGCCCGGCGATGGCGGTCAGGTGCACGATGCCATTGGTCGAGCCGCCGATGGCCAGCAGCACGCGCAGGGCGTTCTCGATGGACTTGCCGGTGATGATCTGCTGCGGGGTCAGGCGCGCGGCGGCCATGGCCACGGCGGTCGCGCCGGTCTGTTCGGCCACGCGCACACGATCGGCGGTGACGGCCGGCGCCGAGGCGCCGCCGGTGATCATCATGCCCATGGCTTCGGTCAGGCAGGCCATGGTGCTGGCCGTACCCATCACCGAGCAGGTGCCCACGCTGGCCACCAGCTTGTTGTTGACCTCGGCGATATCCTCGGCGTCGATCTCCTCGGCCCGGTAGCGGCCCCAGTAGCGGCGGCAATCGGTACAGGCGCCGACGCGCTCGCCCCGATGCGCGCCGGTGAGCATGGAGCCCGTGACCAGTTGGATGGCGGGCACGCCGGCCGAGGCCGCACCCATCAATTGCGCCGGGACGGTCTTGTCGCAGCCGCCGATCAGCACCACGGCATCCATGGGCTGAGCCCGGATCATTTCCTCGGTGTCCATCGACATGAGGTTGCGCAAATACATGCTGGTGGGCTGGGAGAAACTCTCGTGCACGGAGATCGTGGGAAAGTCCACCGGCAGGCCGCCGGCCAGCATGACGCCGCGTTTGACGGCTTCGATCAGTTGGGGGGCATTGCCGTGACAGGGGTTGTAGCCGCTGCCGGTATTGACGATGCCGATCACCGGCCGCGAGAGCGCGTCGTCGGTGTAGCCCGCGCCCTTGATGAAGGCCTTGCGCAAAAACAGCGAGAAGCCGCTATCGCCGTAATTGGTCAGTCCCTTGGAAAGCCCGCTATCCGGGGATGGCTTCTTTTCGCTCATGATCGCCTCAATAATATTATTGATAATTAAGTTCGCGCAGCTTAAATCTAGTCTTGACTGCACCGCAAGCAGAATTTTTCGAATCGATTATTGATCGATAAAACAGATCAGTAATTCAAAAATTACTGATTCTTCAATCAAGGTGGCTCCTCCTACACTGCAGGCGAGCGAGCCGGGCGCCACCCTCCATTCTTCTCCCGGCAAGAGGAGACATGATGTTCGACTGTCGTCACATGGCGCGTCGCGCGCGCCTCGCGTTGCTGGCCGGCATCGCCGGCGTGACCTTGAGCGCAGCGGCGGCCGCCGCCTATCCGGAGCGCCCCATCCGCCTGATCGTGCCATACCCGCCCGGCGGCGCCACCGATGTGATCGGGCGCGTGCTCGCCCAGGAAATGACCGGTGCGCTGGGCCAGACCGTGGTGGTGGAAAACCGCGCCGGCGCGGCCGGCAATATCGGTGCGGATCAGGTCGCCAAGGCCAATCCCGACGGTTACACGCTGCTGATGGGAGCGCTGACCAGCCATGCCATCAATGCCGTCCTCTATACGGACACCGTCAGCTACGACATTGAAAAGAGTTTTGCGCCGGTCTCCATCGTCGGTACGGTGCCCCTGGTGTTCGTGGTCAATCCGCAAGTGCCGGCGCAGTCGCTGAGCGACTTCATCGCGCTGGCCAAATCCCGCCCTGGCGCGGTGACCATGGCGTCGGCGGGCAACGGCTCGCCGCAGCATCTGGCCGCGGAGATGTTCAAGCGGGTGGCGGGCGTGGACGTGCTGCATGTGCCCTATAAAGGCAGCGGCCCGGCCATGACCGACCTGATGGGCGGGCAAGTCATGAGCATGATAGAAACCGTGCCGGCCGCGCAGGGCAGCGTCAAGGCGGGCAAGCTGCGCGGTCTGGCCGTGGCCGCCGACGCGCGCGCCGAGGCGCTGCCTGACGTGCCGACCACGGCCGAAGCCGGTCTGGGCGGTTTTCAGGTGAGTTCGATGTTCGGCATCGTGGCGCCCGCAGGCACCCCCGCCGAGGTCATCGCCCGGCTCAATGGCGCCTTGAAGGACATCCTGGCCCAGCCCAAGGTGCGCGAGGCCTTGCTGCGGCAGGGCGCGGTCGCCACCTGGACGAGCCCGCAGGAGGCGGCCGCCCGCATAGGCGCGGAGCGCCAGCAGTGGGCCAAAGTCGTGGCCGACGGGGGCGTCAAACCCGATTGAACTGGCATGGCCTGTCAGTGACCGCCGGCACGGGCTGCCGGCGGTTGTAAATCCGCCGCATCCGCCTCGCCCGGCTGCGTTCAAAGCCGATTGAAAGTTTCAGTTTCTACACTGTGAACATGCCGGTCGGACATTGCAGCGGGTGGTTTGCCTAGCAGGGCGAATCACGAAAAACAGCGCCGCTTCCATCAGGAAGCGCTCGCGTGACGTCCGTCACTCAGCACCATGCCCGGTGCGTGCCGACCGCCACTCTGGAGATGCGCCGCGTGACCGCCATTTACATCGACAAGCGCCTGGACGCGGCGACCGCCATGTACTGCCGCCTTACCCTGGCGGAGTTCCGCGATTTGCTGGATTCGGCCCAGATACGCTTTCATGGGCGCGGCACGGTCTGGCCCGCCAGTCTTGCCGAGCGTGGCGCGCGCATGCCTTGCGGCGTGGCCGTGCAGATTCCGCAGGTCTGGCGCGATCGCTTGCAGACCCCTGAGCCGGAATCTGCCTGGGTGGACAGCCAGGCCCTGATCGGTATGCAACGCTGGTTTCTGAGTGCGCCGCCCGAAGGCCAGCCAGACAGCGTGATCCTGCGCTCCAGCGTCGGCGCGCTGGCCAATGCCGCCCAGGCCTGTGAGGGCTTGCGTCTGGTGATCGCGCCAGTGCGTTATGCCGCGCCCATCATGCAGCGTTCCGGCGGGATGCGCCTGCCCGACCTGTTCAGCGGCAAAGTGCAGCGGCGGCGCGAACGCGAAGCCCGCGTCATCGCCATGCAAGACCAGGAAGCGCAAGGGCCCGAGGGCATCACGCGCGTACGGCGTGCCCTGGCCTTTGCCCTGACGACACTGGTGTGCGGGGTCATGGCGCCGGCCGCCTTGCCCGACGAGACCTTGCAATGGGTGGCCGAGCTGGCGCAGACCCGCCTGGGTCTGCTGGTGTCGCGGCTCGGGTGAGGGTAGCCGCAATGCCAAAGGACGCGCGGGTCGGCCGATCAGAGTACCTGTTTGAGTGGCCAACCCGGCAGTCGCAGCGCACCGCAAATCAGCGGGTGGGGTCTGCCATGTTGAGGCATTGACGGGCCTGGATGCGTATGACGCGAGTCTAGCCGCCAAGCTCGGATAGCAATGGCCTCAGTGTCGCGGATCCGCAATAACGCGTGATGGGTTGCCGTACAACACCAGCACTTTCGCGCCCGTTTCAAATCTAGGTGACGCCCCTTGGACGAGCGTCATGAGATTGCCATTGTCGGTTTGAACAACGTACTCGACACCGCTTTGTTGCGTGGCCGACGATTCGGCTGCGGCACCGATCAGCCCGCCGACCACGGCACCGCCGACGGCACCAAGGACATTGGCCCGCACGCCGCCGCCTATGGCCGAACCCGCCACGGCGCCGCCTAGGCCGCCGGCGGTCGCGCCCATGCCGGAGGTTCCGAGAATATCCACATCCCGCACGCTGACTATCGTTGCTCCGACCGTGCGGTTTACCTGGCCCACGGAGCCGGCCGAATAGCTATTCGGATTGACATTGTGCGCACAACCGGCAAGAGCCAGCAGGGTCGAGGCTAGCAAGCATGTGCGAATCATTTGGCGGCTGCCCGAGGAAACATCGGTTTGCTAGGGTCGACAGTTTCCAGGGCCTGGAGAAACTGAGTGATATTGTTCTGGACTGCCCGGTTTATAGATTCACGCGCCCGGGTGACGCCGAGAAAGGCATATCCCATCGGGACAGTGCCTTCCGAGGCAACGTCCTGAGTAAAAATAATATCGCCGTTGGAGCGATCAATGATTTCGTATCGGGCGATGGTTTTTGTTGTCATGGAAAACCCGCCGCCCGGCGCGTCAAGTCCAAGAATCTTGACGGCCAAATTAACTTTTCGGGGAGCATCGTCGCGGAAAATCGACATGCGGTTGACTGCTTCCTGCAGCGCTTTGTCCCACAGTTGGGGTACACCTTCCATGCCCCAACTGATTTCTCCTTTCGCTTCGTCCGGACGAGCGAGAGTCACTGTCATCGACTTCAGTTCTGCGTCTATTTTCTTTTCGCTATAGCCAACATTCGGCGTCGAGAAATTCAGAGGCGGTGGTGCCGCGCACCCAGTAAGCGTCAAGCAAGTAGCAGCAATCAGTATTTGTTTACGCATTTTGTCTCAATATTGTAAAAAAGTGTCGAAATAGTATCACTGTAAATTATCTATTTAAGTGAGTTTGTTCTGGGGTAAACCCTTAATTTCGGCGTCGACAAGCTAAAGCGGTTCTTATATTTCTTCTCATATTCTCTGCCTGACAACTGAAGCAGGTCGGGCGTGGGACGCTCGCACCCCGGCGCGGAGCGCGACCTCCCTGAGTGCGGATGGAAATGGCCGTGATGATTTGTCGGGAAAGTAAAAGCCCCGCTGTCCGGATGCCAGAAAAGGCTGATCGTTTTTGAACTAGGCCGGCAGGCCCATTGATAGAGAAGTGCAGGGACCAATCGCACTGTTGTGCCAAGGTCGGCACAGGCGTGCGTCGATCGGCGTGGTGTTAGCTCAGGGCTGCTTGCCTGGATGGCACTGCGACCGTTTCGGACAGAGCGGATCGCCGCAGTCTGTGGATCGGAGTCCAGCCTTTACGCCGTTTTGGTTGGCGCAATTGCCCCAGTCAGCTTCGCCATAACGTCTGCGGACGCCGCTTCCGGTTTGCCGGTTCGCACCCGGAGTAGTGCTCTTCCATTAACCGCGAACCGGCTTGTCGGGCTAACGAATGTGTGTGCAGAAGTATCTAAGTTGCGAAAATTGATTCGAGACGCTAGTCTAGCTCGCTGCCTGGGTCGTAAAGACAACCACGCAACAGTTCATTTTTCCGTGACGGGGACATGGGTTTTCCGCAGGGTTGAATGCGTCGTTTGAATAATTGGATTCCCTTGTTGGGAGAGTGTGATGAACCTGAAAGCGACACTGCAACGCACCGTCGTTGCCACGGCACTGGCAATGCTTGTTCCCAGCCTGGGCCAGGCTTGCACCTCATTGCTGTATACCGATGGGAAGGGCGCCTCATACGCGGGCCGCACCCTCGAGTTGGCGATGGAGTTGCCCTATCAAGTCGCCTATTTCCCCGTCAGCACCAGCTTTGGTTCCAAGGCGGATAACCATCACGTGCTGGACTTCAAGACCAAGAACGCCTTTGTCTCCATCGGCGTGCCTGACCCCGTCAATGGCCAGTTCAAGGCGCTGCAGGGCGTCAACGACAAAGGGCTGACGTTCAGCCTGCTGGCGTTCCCCAACGCGGACGGCCCGGCCAATGCAGCCAGCCAGACGACGGCCGTGCTGGCGGCGATCGACCTGGGCACGTGGACCTTGTCGCAGTTCAACACGGTGGCCGAGGTCAAGGCCGCCCTGGAAAAACAGCCCGTGCTGGTCACGTCCCTGCTGCCCAAGGGCCAGTTGAAGACGCCGTTCCACTATGCTTTGCACGATGCCAGCGGAAAATCCATCGTCATCGAGTACAGCGGTGGGGCGCAGCACGTCTACGACAACCCGGTCGGCGTCATGACGAATGGCCCGACCTTTCCTTGGCACATGACCAACCTGGACAATTACTCCTTCTTGAGCAACAAGGATCAGTCCAGCTGGCAGATCAACGGTAAAACCTTCCAGCAGCCCGACACCGGCATCGCAACCGCCGGATTGCCGGCCTCCAATACCTCGGTCGGGCGCTTCGTCCGGGCCGTGTATTACTCCCACTTCGCCGAAAAGGTCGACAGTCCGGACAAAGCCCTGCTCACGCTGGCGCACATCATGAACAACTTCGATCGTCCGCGCGGCATCACGGTGGACAAGAGCGAGACCCAGAGCATTGCCGGCATTCCCGTGCCTCCCGTGGCGGGCGAACCGGGCTACAGCTCGGAATACACCTCGTGGACCACGCTGACGGATCTGAACAAGCACCAGATGCTGGTGCGCACGTATGCCAACATGAACTACGTGCGTTTCGATCTCAACACCCTGGCGCAAAGCAAAGCCGTCAAGCAGGTGCCGCTGGCGTCGATCTCGGCCGACGTGACGGACGGCTCCAAGGTGCTGCTGGCTGCCAAATAAGCCTGGCCCTGGCCGGGCTGCCTGCGTTTTGGCGGCCTGGCGTGATCACGGCTGCCCCGAGGAAATCGGGGCAGCCGTTTTCTTTATGCAGGCGCGCCGGGCTCGGGGATAGAGCAGGAGACGGTGAGGACCGCGCCCGCAAGTCAGGTCGGCCGCAACCCGCTTGAGCCTCGCGTTTTTCTCTTCATGCTGGCGCAGTCGGCGAATCTCGCTCGCCGCAAGGTCACCGTACTTCTTCCTCCAGTTGTAGAGCGTAGCCTCTGATATCCCCCATCCACGGCAGGACATCCATTACAGGCGTTCCGGCTTCTGCATGGCGTAGTGCATATGTCACTTGCGGCTCGGTGTAACGAGACTTCTTCATCGCGTCCTGCTCCTTCGTCCCAAGAGCCTGAAGCGACCTTACTCTAGTTGTGACTTACTCACGTTCTTTGGGAGAACGTCACTCCCAAGGGTTGATGACGGCCAGCCCTGCGGCTGCAAAGGGACTGGTGTCGCGTGTGGCAACCGTATAGCCACGCGCAATGGCAGAGGCCGCAATGTAGCCATCCGCCTTTCCTATAGCGTTACCTGCCGCCCTGGCGGCTCCCATCAGCTCAGCATAGGCCCGCGATGCGTCCAGGTCGAAAGCCAGGATGCGCCCACCGAAAGCCGGGATCACTTCACGCTCCAACCGATCAAGGTAGATTGTCCGGCGCTTGCCTGCGGGCATCAGAGCCAGGCCGAAGCGGAGTTCGGCCACGGTGATGGCGGACAGGTACAGGGTTTCGATCATTTGCGCGTCCAGCCAGGTCAGCACCTGGGGCGCAGGCTCGGCCTTCCACAATTCGGAGATGACGTTGGTGTCGATAACGATCATTCGAAGCTCATCGGCTCGGCGGGCGTCTTATCGCGCTGCTGGTTGATGGCTTCGGCTTCGGCGTCGGTCAAGCCTTGGGCCTCGCGGGCAATGGATGCCAGCATCGAACCGAGCTTGATGCGACCCTCTGGCCGTGCGGCTTGCTCCAGGATGCGGCGAACCTCTGCCTCGGTGCTGTGACCGTGCATGGCTGCCCGTACCCGGATAGCGCGATGCACTTCCTCGGGGATGTTCCTGACAGTGATAGAGGCCATGATTCAAACCCTCAATATGCTGTATTTGATATCAAATTATAGTAATGAAATCATTTTAGCAAGGTTGGGGTGATGTACTTGTCCTTGTCCAGCGGTGGCTGGCCAGCCTCGATAAGGGAAGTGAAGGAGGAATACCGGCTTGCCGGTGGGCTTAGTTCACCCATCTTGCCCGTTGTTGACTGCAAGCCGAGGGCATCACCGTCTCGCTCGCCAAACGGTGTCGCTGGTTCGGTGTGCCGCGCCGCACGGTGTACTACAAGCCAGTGAAGGCCGCAGCGAAGGTTGAACCGAAGGTCGTTACGCTGATCAAGACGATGATCGAGCAGTCGCCGTCGTTGGGATACCGGACCGTCGCGCACCTGCTGGGGTTCAACAAGAATACCGTGCAGGGCGTGTTCCAGCTGATGGGCTGGCGGGTTCGTAAGTGGCCGATCGGCTTCAGGCCGCGGATACAGGCGCTGCCATCGGTGGCAGCGATGCCTGACGAGCGCTGGTCCACGGATATGTGCCGGGTATAGGCTGGCCGGGACGGTGGGCAAGGCTGGCACCTGTCTCGCAGCGGCAAGGCCTGCACTGTGGGTAGTGCCCTAGAACATGCCTTGATTGCACGCTTTGGGACGTTGGGCCGCGTGCTGATGCCGTTTCTGTTGCGCTCGGATAATGGGCTGGTGTTCACGTCGCGCAGCTACACCACACTGGTACGCGGCTATGGGTTGCGCCAGGAGTTCATCACACCGCATTGCCCTCAGCAGAATGGCATAGTCGAGGGTGTGATCCGCAAGCTCAAAGAGCAGTGCGTGCATCGGCATCGCTTCGAAACGATCCAACATGCCAGCCGCGTCGTCGGGGATTGGATACGCTTTTATCACCACCGGCGCCTACACCAGGGCGCTCGGCATAAAGACCCCGGTATAGGCATTTGCATAAGTCACTTAATATGGGCAGGTTCTGCTGGGTCAATACAAATGCGGAATGTTGGCAACCAGATCGGCAGGAAAGCCGAGGCAGAAAGAAGAGTGACCCTATGACCCCTCGCCAACATCAGCGCCGTGTTATATTGCACTAATCATGTAACACATTGGGGTTGCGCCATGAGCGAAGCTACCTTCACCTTCCGTGTCGATGAGTCTCTGAAAGCCGAGTTCTCCAACGCTGCCAAGGCGCGCGACCGTAGCAGCGCCCAGTTGTTGCGTGACTTCATGCGTGATTTCGTGCGGCAGCAGGAAGAAGCGGCTGCACATGATGCTTGGTTTCGTCGCCAGGTGCAGGTCGGCCTGGATGCAGCCAACGCAGGTGACGTGATCGCCGCTGTAGAAGTTGAAGCCGAGGCCGAAGCCTGGCGTGCCGAGGTACGCCGCAAGCTGGCCAGCAGCTCCGCAGAGTCGTGAAACTGGTTTGGACACGGCAAGCGCACGCCGACAGAAAGAAGATACGCGAATACATCGTGCAGCACGCTCCAACGGCGGCGCTGGCCCTGGATGAGCTATTTTCAGAAAAAGCCAGCCTGCTGCTCGACCATCCCAACCTTGGCAGGCAGGGACGTGTGCCCGGCACCAGGGAGCTGGTAGCCCACCGAAACTACATCCTGGTCTATGACCTATCGGGTGGTGCGGTGCGTGTGCTGCGACTGCTGCACGCTGCCAAGCAATGGCCGCCGCGCTATACGATGGGTGAGTTGCTGGAAGGCCTGGAGTCCTCTGGTGCATACCCGTTGCCCCCCGAAGGGCGCGAATGGGTCGATGCGCCATCGGTAGGCAGGGAGTGGCCTGTCGAGGAATGAACAGGGCGACCACTCGACCGCCCCTGCCGTTCTGCTGAAGAATAATCCGGTAAGAATAATAAGATTCTTCTTATTATTACCGCGTCGCGCAGATCCTACGCCGGGGGCAACGTCTGCCGGATTGCCGCCAGGGCATCACGGAAATCGGCTGCATGGCGACAAGGCAAAGTTCGCGGCGATGGCGGTGCGTGCGTTCGCAGGCAGGTGCTTGCGGATTGCATAGCCACGATGGTGGTGCTCCAGGGCATCGCCTTCCGCCGCCAGGTAGAACACCTTGCCGGTCTTGCTCGGGGCCAGGTTCACGGAATCTAGACCTAGCCGACCATGGGCTTGCTCTACTGAGTCGCCGTGGCCGGCATCGCGTCGGAAGAGACTCGGTGGGGTGGTGCCCCAAGTTGCTTGCCGGCTTTCCGTGGCGATACCGGCCTTTGTTTAACCGGCCCCATTCTGACCGGCGGGGGTATCGACTGGCGATGCTTTCGCATCCTTTCTGGCGTTCCCACCGATCCGTTTACGGTGGATGCTGCTGAACAATCCGCGGCTCTCGCTCGGTGATGCGTGAGCGGCGCTACGCGCATCCATCCTTGGCTTTTTTCTCGGAGCCGTTCCAACGTCTTCGGCGCGTGGCAAACCGAATTTCTCGATAAGGGGTATGTCAGCTACAGCTTCGTGCGTTGTCATGCGTTGCGCGTGATGGAAACCCGCTGTGGGGCGCTGTGGCTTGCCTCAGTTTTTCTACCTCTGTTGTGGCAAAACCTGCCCTGAAATGCAAAACGAGGCACGACATCGCTAGATGTGGTGCCTCGTTTTGGCCGGGAATTATGGTGGAGCGGAGGAGGATCGAACTCCCGACCTTCGCATTGCGAACGCGACGCTCTCCCAGCTGAGCTACCGCCCCAAAAACAGAAGATCGAAACTATACACGAATTTTTTCGTGGTGTGCGTGGCGCGGAGTCAGGCGCGCAGATCCAGGGTCGCGATGACCGGGGTGTGGTCGGAAGGCTGTTCGTTGCCGCGCGGCGCCTTGTCGATCACGCAGGCGGTGCAGGCCGGCTTGAGCGCGTCGGAGAGCAGGATGTGGTCGATGCGCAGACCGGCGTTGCGGCGGAAAGCGAACATGCGGTAGTCCCACCAGGTGAAGGATTTTTCGGGCTGCTCGAAAAGCCGGAATGCGTCGGTCAGACCCAGGCCGAGCAAGCCCTGGAATGCCGTGCGTTCGGGTTCGGAGACCAGCACCT
Organism: Bordetella genomosp. 12; assembly: GCF_002261355.1. Taxonomy (GTDB): domain Bacteria; phylum Pseudomonadota; class Gammaproteobacteria; order Burkholderiales; family Burkholderiaceae_B; genus Bordetella. The sequence continues at coordinate 734,295 of NZ_NEVU01000002.1, forward strand.
GGCCTTCCCATTTTTCCGGGTTATGGACGTCTTCGTCGGCGGGCGCGACGTTGTAGTCGCCGAGGATGGCCAGGCGCGGGTGGGCGCGCAGCTCTTCCTGCAGCCAGCGCTGCAGGGCGGCAAACCATTCCAGTTTGTAGGCGTACTTGTCGCTGCCCACGCTCTGGCCGTTGGGACAATAGGCGCAGATGATGCGCACGTCGCCGGCCGGGCTGGGCAGGGTGACGGCGATGACGCGTTGCTGCGGATCTTGGTAGCGCGGGATGTTGCGCACCTGGGCTTGCCCGGGCTCGCGCGTGAGGATGGCCACGCCGTTATAGGTCTTCTGGCCGGCCCAGGCGGCGTGGTAGCCGATCTGGGTGAAGGCTTCGAGCGGAAACTTGTCATCGGCCAGTTTGAGTTCCTGGATGCACAGGGCATCGACCGGGTTGTCGGCCAGCCAGGCGATGACCTGCGGCAGGCGGACATTCAGGGAGTTGACGTTCCAGGTGGCTAATTTCATGTTTTTCGTAGACCGTTTATTCATGCGGTTCTTGGCGGGGGCGCCTTCCAAAAACCCGGTCTAGCTACTCATCTGGCTACTCATCCGGGGCGTGGTTGGCGTTCCGCCTGGGACAAGGCCAGATGATACCTGCTCATGCCGCCTTCTTCTTCTTGCTGCGCTCGATCAGCGCCTGCACGCTCTCGACTGTGATCCGCGCGGCGTCGCCGATCACGACCTTTTCCAGATCGCCGCGCTTGACCAGCCGGTAGATCATGGTGCGCGACAGGCCAAGGGCTTCCTCTGCCTCGCGCAGGCGGTACAGAAGTTTCGGCGCCGCGACCGGTGCTTGGTGTTGGGCTGCGTGTGCCATTACTGCTCCTTGTTGTCGGTGGCGCGCATAGCCTTGGCCAGCGCTGGATGGTCAGCATTGAAGTCGCTCTGCTGGTGCATGTGAATGGCGTGGCGTAGGGTGGCGACTTTGACTATTTCGGATCCCAGCGCCATTTCCAGACGCTCGACTTCCATCAGGTTCTCAGCTGCCGCCATCTCCAGATGGTCGATGTACGTCTGCGGCTGGCAATAACGGCAGCCATCGCCGTTCAGCCGGATCGTCAACGTGCATTTGCATTCACTCATGCTTTGCGCCTCCGTCCTTGCTGGGCTGGGTGGCACCTGTCAAGGATTGCTTGACGACTGCCGGGATCGCCGGTTGATAGGCGTGATCGTGGAACGCGCTCATGTGCTGTGCGCGGCCGGAATACGCATCACCGCCCTTCGGTTGGCAGATCCCCAGATCGACAAGTGCGGCGTGCAGCGTGTCCCACTGGCGCTCTACGTCCATAGCGGCCATTCCCATCGACGCGGACAAATTGCCGCGCTTCTTGGGTGAGCAGTCCATTCCTGCGTCCCGTGCGCGTTCGCTCTTGCGCAGGTAGTCGGACTGAGCCGCGCGCAGGTTCTTGGCGGCTGTGATGGCGGCGTCCAGGCGCTGAAGGTCAGGCTTCATCGCTGTTCCCCTTCTGCGCGCCCGGTTGCGCGGACAGGGCGGCGCGTAGGTATTTGCGCCACCACCATTTGCCAACGGCACCCGGAGCACGCTCGCCGAAATAGACACCGTGCAGCGGGCCTTCGCCCAACAGGAAAGCGAACACTGGATGATCCGCATCGCGCACCGCCTCGCTGGCCTGGGGCGCGGCATAGAGGGAGTCGCCTGCTACGAACTCGCCCGCAGCGCCAGGGGAAAAGATGGCCAACTTGGAGTTGTGCTTGGGCGTGAAGATGGCCAGATCGCCGTTTGCGTCTTCGCGGATTTCACCCCAGGGCTTTTGCGCCTCCCCGGCTACAGGGGCGCTTGCCAGGGTGAGGATGGCGCGCGCGAAGGTGATGTACGCGAGGTCGTTGTCCTTGCGCGTCCAGCCGGGGAGTACCTTGTTGGCCAAGTCGATGATTTGGCTGTCTTTCATGTCAATCTCCCTTGAACTCGCGAATCGCCGCGCGCGCCTTTTCAATGGCTGGGTGGTACTTCTCATGCCAACCGTCGAAATTCTCGGCTCCGGCAAAGGCTTGCAGCGCCTCGAATAGGGACTGCGCCCGCTCATCGGCTACAGGGGCGCGCAGCTTGGACAGCAGGGCGGATTCGATGGCGCGAGCCATGGCGATGCTACTGCTTCCAAATTTCAGGATGCTGATGCATTCTTCGTCCGTCAGCACAGGCTGGGGGGTGTTTTTGTCAGTCATGTCCTGTCCTCGGTGGTGGGCTGGGCGGCGCGGCTCCAGCCGCAAGCGTGGTGGATGCCCAGGCCGGGCATGTCCGGGTCGGGGTCGTAGCTATCCGGCCATTCGGACTCAGGTAGCACCTTGCTCTGCCCAAGGGTGGCGCCGGGTATCTTGTAGAAGCAGACGTGCGGCGCTGGGCCGTAGTGGCATCCGTCGTTGCAAGCCATCACATCGTCACTCCATGGTTGTGTGCCACCTGGACCTTCCCGCAGCCAGGGCATACATGCCGGTAGCCCTGGCCTGGCGGGATGCAGATGTACATGGGGAAGCCGTGTTCTGGATGGATGCAGGTCTGCTCCTTGGGCAGCTTGTAGAAGCCGCTTTCCTTCTCAATCTTGAAGAAGCCGGACTTATCCATCACGCCTCTCCCTGCTGCGGGACCTGGGCGGCGACAAACGATGGCTCGTATTCAACATTTACTTCCCATCGCCCGATCTCGGGGCCGGTGAAACCGTCGAATATGGCGAACGTCAGCGGCCAATTGGCCTCAAAGCCGTCATGGTTGTGGAAGTAGTCTTCGGCGCATGCCTCGGCTTCCTCTTCGTCGATATCATCGACAGACGAACGTTGGACGAACTCCGGGGCCAAAGTGCGGCTACCCAAGCCAGACTGCGGCCAGACGCGTGCGTAGAACCTCATGCTGCATCTCCTTTGTGCGGGACCTGGGCGGCGAGGGCGGCGTCTACGAACGCAACAAGCGACTCGCGTTGCCGCCCTGCAATCGTCAACGTAGTGAAACGGCCCGACTGGTAGTCGAAACCGACGTTCTCCGCGTGGCTAAAAATCCAGCGCCACCGCGCCGCATCCTGAGCATCGCCTGAGCCAGGATCTGCATAACTCGGGCCGCGGACAAGGCCCAGAGCCTGGGCTGCGGCGGTCGCAATGGCAGCAAGCTTGGCGTTGCGGATGGCGGCAGGGCTTTCAGGGTCGGTGCCGCAAGTTTCCTTAGCGGCGTCTGCCTCGCGCATGATCCAGCGCAGGGTCCAGCGCGTTAGATCGTCCCGCGCATCGCCAGCAGCGGGAGCACGGCGGCGGTCCCATCCCTTCACGTCTGCCTCGCTCAAGTGCAAGCCGCGTTTTTCCGCCCATTGTTCCAAGAGCTTTACGGCAATCGTGGCTTCCTTGGATGCCCCCAACGTAACCGGCTGATCCAGCGTCGTGAGGAACCCCATAAAGTCGAACAGGGCGCCTGCGATTACGCTGTCCTTCGCATCGTCCTGTGCGCTGGCACGCCAGAACACAGCAACCAGCCCCTGCATGGCAGTACCAAGGATGTCGTGCTCACGGCACAAGGCGACGAATTGCGGGTCATCGTGCGGATACCCTTCGCGCTGGCTTTCGGGCTGTGCGCTGGCGGGAGGGGTGTCCACTTCGAGCGCTTCGTTCGCCTCATCAAGAACTTCGCCAACGGTGCGGCGGCGGCCCTCAAGCACGATCACGTCCTGCTCTTTGCCAAGCGCCGCCAAGCTGCTGGCTGTCCAGAGCAGGCTATCGCGCAATTTCTCAGCCAGCTTCCAGCCGGCGGGTAGGGTGGTCATATCAGGCTCCGGTGGCGCGCGCGGCGTCAAGCTCAGCGCGGATCTGGGTTTGCAGCAGCAGGTCGGTCTGGTCGTCCGGGTCGGCGGTGGCCATGGCGCGGCGCAGGGCGGGCATGGTGGTGGCCAGGCCGGCCATGGTTTCGGCGCGGATCGGGACCAGATATTTCAGGGCGATGTGCAGCTCGCGCAACGGCTCCAGCGGAAGCGTGCGGCCATGCCGCGTGCACCACATCTCGAAATGCCAGATGACCCCCTCGATTGCGCCGGCGGCCTCGTACCATTTGCCGTCGCCTGCTCGAAAGTCCGGGAAGCCCTGTGCATCGGTGTGCACGGTGCCGTCGCGGTTGATCTGGTCGATGATGGCCTCAAGCGGGCGTAGCACCAGGTCGGTGGCGACGAGCATGGGCGCGCGCTTGTCGCGTTCGACGCGGCGGCCGGCTCTTACGCGGGCCTGCTGCTTTTCCATCATGCGGCGCTGCTGGCGGTTCATGGCGGGGATCATGTCGTTCTCGGTATAGGTGGCCGGCGGGCAGCGCCGCGCCGGCCGTGGGGTTATGCCGCTTCGGGTTCCAGGTTCAGGCCAAGCGACTGCTGCTTCTCGACGGCGGGCGTGACGGAGATATCCACCTCGCCGCCCAGGACCTCGTACAGGCGCTTGATCTGGTCCCCCGTGGGGTTGCACTTCACCCGGAAGCAGTAGCGCGCGCTGCCACCTTCGAGCAGATCAACTGAGAAGTGGTCGACGTCGGCCGTCTCAAAGCCGATATCGGACGCGCCGCCCAGGCCAAAGCCGATGACGACCTGCGCGCCCTTCAATTCGTGCTTCAGGCGCACCGTGCCGATCAGGTCGCCGAAGACGCGCACGGTCGGTTCCTGTGCAATGTCCTCGAAGCCCGGAACGGCCGGGTTCTCGTCCACCTTGTAGAAGGCGTGGCGCAGGCGCTGGTGGAACGCCGACAGCAGGCCGTTGCTTTCCGTGAAGGCGATCTTCAGGTCCGCGCCGCCCACCTTTTCGTCGCCGGGGTTCTCGGGGCGCACGTTCAGATGAGCCAAAATCACGGTTTGTTTTTCAAGCATGAACATTCCAGATTCCTTATGATCTGTAAGTCTTGTGGTTGATGATGTTGTTGATCGCTGCTCGGGAGAGCCCATACTGTTCGGCGACTTGGTATTGGCGGCTGCCGGCGGCAACCAATGCTCGAATGGTTTCTGCGTCGGTCATGGATAGGCGGCGCGTAGAAAGCCCCATCGCGGCGGTGCGCGACCTCCAGGCATCATCGATAGCGATCAGCCCATTTCGGTATGCGTGTCGGACGTTATGGCTCCGCGTGCACCATTCGAGGTTTTCGGCCCTGGGGTCGGCGGGGTCGCCATTGATGTGGTTGACCTCTGGAAGGCCATGCGGGTTAGGGAGCCAAGAAAGCGCTACCAGCCGGTGAACCAACATCGTCCGTTGCTTGCCTGCGCTATCCGTAAGGCGTGCCACCGGATACCCTAGGCTCAGCGGAGTTTTCAGCCACTTCCCATCGTGGGAGAACGTTTGCCCGCGCATGCCAATCCATTTCCTCGGGAATGACCAAACTCGACCGTCGGCCGTTGTGGCGTAGAGGCCGCCAAACCCTGGGATGATCTTCATTTCCGACATTCGTCAATCTCCTGTGGGCGCTACGTTGGGAAATTAGGTGGGCGACGCCTGGGGGTTCCTCGGTTGCGGCGCCGCCCTGGGAGATCAGGCGGCCGGGGTCAGCTCGTCGCGGCGGTTCTGGTAAGCCCGCTGCAGGGCGTCGTAGTGCTCGTCCGGCGCGTCACGCAGGCTGTCGCCCACCAGGTCGAGCGCGTCGATGGTGGTGGCCTCGGTGATCTGCTGGAGGATGGGCGAGGGGTCGTAGACCAGGGCTGCCGGCGCGTCGTCATCGGCAGGCGCGGGAGTGATGTAGTCGCCGTCCAGCACGTTGTCGAGTGCCTGCGATTCGCCACGGGCGTTCAGCTCATCCAGTGCGGCGGCGCTGGCCAGTTCGATACTGACCGGCAGGTACTTGAACAGGCGGCGCAACACGGTCTTGCGGCCCATCTCCGAGAAATGCCCGCCCCACGGGCTGGAGGCTTCCTTTCCGTAGCGCTTGGCTTGCTTCCACCCCTGCGAGGCGTCGCGGATATCGAGCACCTGCTGGTAGCTCATGACCTCGAATGCATGCCCGCCGCCGACCAATTTGGCGACTGCATAGAAAGCGACGATGTCGCCGCGCTCGCCCATCGCCGGGCGATGCTCCAGCTTCTCATCCAGCCCGTAGGCGTACTCGAAATGGTCATTGGCGTGCACGGCGTGGGCGGCAATGCTCACGATCTGGCCAGAGCGGCGCGCGAGATCAATCAGGCCCTTGTAGCCCAGGACAATCTGCACCTCGACAATGCCCTTCTGGCGGTTTTCGAAGGGGATCAGGTAGGCGTGCCCCAGGGGAGTGTTGGGCTCCAGGCCAAGCTGGGAGACCTGGACCACGGCGCCCATAAGCGATTCGACCGTGCAGCCCATGAGCTTCGGGGTGGTGCGCAGTGCGCCGAGTGCGATCTTGAGCATGCGATCCGGGCTTACGTGGCGCGGCAGCACCGCGGCGAGCGTGGCCTTCTGCGATTCCATGAACGCCTTGACCTGGCCGATGCCGGCCTGCGAGGCGACCATCTTGGAGGTCTTCTTGAGGTCCGCGAGGGAAGTGGTTTGGGACATGATCAATCCTTGTGGAAAGCTGCCTTTGCAGCCAGGTAAGCGTTGTGAGCTGCTTCAACGGTCTTGAAGCAACCCAGGTGCTTCGTCGTGCCGTTTGCGCGGATCTGCGCAATGAATCTCGTGCCGCGCGCATGTACCCCCAGAACGCCCAGCTTGTTTGTGGCGCGTGCGCAGCGGACATTGCGGTTGTTCAAGAAGCGATCAGCCTGACGAAGGTTGCTGATTGCGTTGTTTGATCGGTTCCCGTCGATGTGGTCGATTTCATCGGCCGGAAGCTCGCCAGCGCAGACCAGCCAGGCAAGCCGGTGCGCGGCTCTGCGGCGCCCATCGATTGATATCTGGATGTACCCCTTGCCGTTGTTGCTTCCGGCGATAGCGCCAGCCACAGCACGTCGACCCGAACGCTTCCAACGGAACACTCCGGTCGCAGGCTCGTAGTCAAGGAGTTCGAGAACGCGCGCCTTCGTGATTTGGCTCATTTGTCTGACTCCATCGCCCAAGAAGGCAAGCGGACAACCTGAATTTCTGTCGAGTAACCGGGCCAGACATCGCTGCGCAGGCAATCGGCATACCGGGCAAGATCGGATTGGTACTTTCTGCGACCGGCGTCCAGGCTGTCTTCGTCCAGCATCACCGCGCTTGACGAGAACGGATAATCGGTTTCTACAGCCACGAACACGAACGCAAGCACATTGAGACCACTGGCGCGAGCGAACCCATCCGTGTAGAACGCGGCTTGAACGTCGTACCTTTTCCTTGCCACTTGCCGGGCGAACTCGGCCGGGCTGGCATCGCTGAAAGTCTTGACGTCCAGCAGCACCACGCCGGACTCGCCGGCCGGGTGGACCCAGTCGGGCCTGCAGCGGCACAGAACGCCAGTGTCCGGGTCGATCCAGTAGGCGGAAACCTCGGGCCGGCCGGCGGCCAGGGCTTCGGCCACATCTGGAAGGCGGCGCACGCTCTCGGCCTGGCGCAGCGCCGTCTCGCGCTGCTCGGGCTTGATGGCGATCACGCCGGCCGGCAGGCTGGCTTCCCATTCCTTCCACGCCTTGGTGGCGCGCGAGACGTCCGGGCCCACCGCATAGCGCTTGTCGAACTCGGCCGGCTCCAGGATGGCGCAGTGCGCGAGTTGGCCTTCCAGCTGGCCTTTGCGCTCCGGCTCAGGCGGGCGCGCCGGGTTCAGCGTCAGGTCGTAGAAATTGGCTGGCGACACATTGATGCGATCCAGCCCGGTTTTGCTGATTCCAGGCCCGCCGTGGTACTCCTCGATGGGCATGCCCACGATCACGCGCGGGGCGTCGATCATGGTCACGGGTTCGGTGATGGCGTTCATGCTTCAGACTCCGGGATGCCGGACCGAATGCGCAGCTCGCGGATCGTGGCGGCGGTGAATTGGCTGTCCGGGTCGTGGCCGAACCATTCGCACGCGGCGACGACGCCGAACGCGCGGATGGCGTTGTCGAATGCGTCGGCCGGCACGCGCTCGTCAACAGGCGGAATCTCGCCCGGGCCGCCGTGGGGGATGCGGGACATGCTCACTCCTTCGCCGCATACGCGGTCTTCCCGCCATCGCTGGCGGTGTGGATGGGTTCGCCGTGGGCGTCGAGGGTCGGGCCGATGACGCCGGTCATCAGCAGCAGGGAAAAGACGATGGCGGCGCCGCACAGGCCGTAGCAGGCGACGTTGATATCCCACTGCTTGCGGTAGGCGAGCAGGTACAGGGCCAGGGCGCGGCGGGAGAGGGTGCGGAGGGTGAAAAGGGCGGTGGTCATTGGTAAACCCCCATCGCGCACTGCGCATTGACCCGCTCTTGCGCCGTCGCTTGAATGAATCTGCCCAGCAGCTCAGCGAGGCCGGCGCGAATGCTCGGGCAGTCGCCGGTATCCAGCAGGGCCAGCAGCACGTTCTCTCGCAGGTTGCTGACGTGATCCATCAGCACTTCGGCCCACCATTCGGCTGTCTCGCCGTAGGCATAGGCAGCTTCATTGGCCAGGACGGCCTGCACGGCGGTCACGGCTTCGGCGCGGTCAACTTCGGGGACGTCGCCGGGGTAGGCCTCGCCGGGGCCTTCATAGGGCGAGGCAGTGCGGGATGGGTCATCGTGGCGATAGGAGGGGGTCAGCATGGTCAGGCCTCCACCGACTGCCCGGCCAGCTCGCGATAGCGGCCGAACTCATCGCCGAATGCCGATGCAATGCGCGCGCGGTTCGTGAAATCCGCCAACTGCCACAGGCGGGCCAGCTGCTTGACGAAGTTGCCGCCGTACTGCGACATGGCCTGGACGGCTTGCTCGTCGGTGATGGTGGTGGTCATGGTTATCTCCTTGCCCCGGCACCCGGGGCGGGGTGGGTCAGGCTTCGATGAACTCGCCTTCGGCGCTCAGCGAATACCAGGTGTCGGGCTTGATTCCGTTCTCACCGACGATGGCGGCGGCCGCCTTCCGGATCACATAGTCATCGTCTCGATACACGAGAAAAAGAGCATTCCCGAGGGCGCCCATTGCTTTGCCGGCGTAGCCGCAGGCCATGGCAGCACCCTGGTAGCCCGTGGCAGAGGCAGCACCCTGGTCGCCCGTGGCAGAGGCAGCACCCTGGTAGCCCGTGGCAGAGGCAGCACCCTGGTAGCCCGTGGCAGAGGCAGCACCCTGGTAGCCCGTGGCAGAGGCAGCACCCTGGTCGCCCGTGGCAGAGGCAGCACCCTGGTAGCCCGTGGCAGAGGCAGCACCCTGGTAGCCCGTGGCAGTCTCGCCTTCGGGCCTTGCCCGCGAAAACGTGTATTCGATGGCCGCCTTGATCAGGCCAGCGAGGCCGATTTCAGCCTTGATGGTGATGCGAGAACTGGCCAGCTTCGTGTCGCTACCTTCGCGGCTGATCTTTCCGCCTTGTTCAACCAGGGCAAAGCGCGAACCGGCCGGCGGGTAGTAATCGAAGACGTTCAGCGGATACTCGCAAGCGTGGAAGCCGCGGTCGCAAGCTTTGATCGGGCCTTTCATTTCATAGGTCTTGCCCACTTCGTACTGGAACGGCTTGTCGCCGCCCGTGCAGGTCAGATCGGCGTTGAACGCCTTGTAGCTGGTGACGACTTCTTCTTGCGGCTGGTCCGGCATTGTTGTTCTCCCGTTCTCCCCGGGGTGGGGAGGTTGGCCTCTGCTCGGTGATGCATGAGTGGTGAGGCGTTGGGAGAATATTAGCTAAAGGCTAATGATCAAGGCAACGGAAATATGAGCAAAAAGCTAATTTTTTTGTAACAGGCAACAAAAAGCCGCCCGGAGGCGGCTTGGGGGTGGCTAGGCCCGATACCTACTAGTGGTTAAGAGCGCTCATGACTCCGCGCACTATTCCCGGTAGCGCCGGAAGGACTTGCGCAACGATGATGGTACCTACGACCCACATAATGATGCTGGTCTTGGCGTTGGCAATTTCGGATTTCAAATCGCCTCGAACATCCGCCAGCTCGGCCTTGGTCACATAATTCGAACGCATTACCGCCAAGTCCTGGCGGACTTGGGTCATGGTGTCTTCAAGGGCCTTTACGCGCGCTTCCATAGTTTCAATAGTACCCCCTCCATTACCGCCGTCAAACCCCGGAGGGAAGTCTCGCGCAGGAGTCACAGGAAATGGAAGCACCTTATTCGCCGGTTGCATTCGTCGCCTCTTGGGACCAACGTAGGACGGTCGCCAGGTTGAATAGCCGCAAATTTCCGCAGTGGTCGCATTCCAGGGACAATGTGGGAAAGCCGCCACCGACAGTCTGCCGGACATGACCGTTCTCATCGATCATAAGATAGGCGAGTCCCTCAATGGGAATAGCGTTCCCGCCACCAGCGTTGGTGCCTCGTGAAATCCAGCCAGCGTCTTTTTTGCAGACTTCGCATACCGTTTGGACTTCCTTAGCTTTCAGGAACGCGGAAAAAACTTCGAACGGGACCACAGGGGAAGTATCTTTAGGATTCATGCCACTCTCTGTTTATTCGCATTGTTTCGCCATCGTATGGACAAGTAATCACGTCCTTGTCCACTGTCCCGCCTCGTCATCCCGCGGCGTGGCGCCAGGTCTGATTGCACGCGGGGCACTGGGCAGCCAGCCACTACCGCATCAACGCCGGCATTCCATTGCGAGCCGACGACGCCGCGGACATCAGGTCGGACACTGACACGATTGTCACGATGATGGTGGCCACGGCAAGGACCTTGGCAACCTTGTTGACGTCTGGCCTGGTCAGACTGGCGACCATCCGAGTGATGATGTAAGCAGCGATCATGACGCCTATGGCTGGGATCATGTTGGGTCTCCTGTGTTGTGATTCGTAGTAGTTGTCGACTTACATCTGGCTCGCTGCTTTTGATGCTTTGTCCGCCTTGCCTTTCGAGTAGGTGGCTTGAGTGCGATTGTGGTAGATCATCATGGCGGACTCATCTACCTGACCAGCGCGTTCGGTTAGTTCAATCGTCACGGCCTTCCCTCTCCAGCTTGCGGCCTCCGAGCGAAACTTGCCGCCACCAACGCTCTGGACTGTCTGTTGGGAACTGTTGGTAGGTGGGCCATAGCGCTCCACCAATATCTTCCGCAGCGATTCGTAGTTTTGCTGTTTCGTAGTGAGGAGGAAGCTTCGGACTGCGTTGTCGTACATGCCCATCGTCAGCGTGTAGCCAAAGTCGAAACTTAGGGCGTTCCAAATCTGATAGACATCGTTCGAAGCGCTATAGATGCATGGCGTGTCCAAGCGAGGGTTATAGATATCGCAGCGGGAAAAGTTTGCTGTGTAGGGTGCGCCAAGCTGCACGCCGATGAAACTTGTTGGCTCTTTGCCCCAGCCTTTCGCAATGGCAGGGGAGGATAGCGCTGTGGAAAGACAGCACATCAGTGTGGCAATCGCTAGATTCGAAACCTTCATAGCTTCCCTCCGGCCTTCGGATTTTGCAGTTTGTAGTCTCTATAGCATTTCGTCACAGTGAGTCCAAAAAAATTCCGTTGGACCAGACGAGCGTGAGTCGGGGCGGATCAGGCGGCCTTATGGGCTTCGTCACTTTTGACAGAAGGAGACGCCCCAAATGCCTTAACTTGACTGATTACCCAGTCCTCAATGGCTTCCTTCTGCCTTGGGGTCAGCCGGTCAAAGTCGGCTTGAGGTAGGCGGGGGAATGGCCAGTTTCCTGAGTCTGTGCCGGCGTCCGCATGGTTGATGTCGAGCCATCCTTCTGGCTTCCCCATCTTTTTCTCAATGAACCGGCATGTGCCGGCCCTCATCCCTCTTGGCGTGCCAGTCGCTGAGTTTTTTGAAGCATTCAGCCATTGGCTTACCTGGGACTGGTCACGTTCCAGCCGCTCGGCGAGGCGGCCAACGCCGCCAGCTTCTTTAGCAAGCGATGCCAGGTTAGCCCGGCGGATGTCATCAATCAGCATTCCATCATTTGATAGCCATTGGCTAACGATTGGAATTTGCAAAAGGCTCATATTTTTCTTGCGGTTGAATTAGCAAAAGGCTAATATCGGCTCATGAAATTAGCCGAATACCTATCCCAAGAGCGTGGTCGCCAAGCGGCATTGGCCAAGGCAATCGGTGCTCACGCGCCAGATGTGAGCCGTTGGGCTCGCGGCGAACGGCCTATCCCTGTTGAGTTCGGCGGCCCCATCGAGGTGGCTACCGGAGGGCAGTGCACGCGCCGAGAGCATTGGCCCGAGGACTACGCCCGCATCTGGCCCGAGCTGGCTGAGCGGCAGGAGGTTACTCATGCTTGACGTCCTGCGTCGGGCTTTCGCGCCCAGGCCTATCCGAGTCGAGGCTCGGTCCATCCATGCCGGAGACGATCTCATTCTGTCCGTCCGGGAGTGGCCTGCATCGCAAGACATGGTCGGCTTCCTGAACGCAACGCAGCAGCAGTTCCCCGGCGTTCGTATTCACCTGCTGGTCGGTTTTGACTCGGTCCAGGTATGCGGGGAGCAGGGCAGCGCCCAGGGCGAACATGCCACCGATGAACGCCAGCCAAAGCTGCCCATTCAGCAGTACCGCGATGAGGCGCTTTCGCGCGGGGCGAAGCCTGGTCCACAGGGAAATGTTGTTTTGCTCACCTGGGCATCCGCTGGTCGGGTCGTAGTCGTATCTGTCCCGCCACAGGTAAAGGGCGATGCGGTCGAAAAGTTTCAAGCGAGTTCCCCCGGCGTAGATCAGGAAGGTGTAGGAGCCTCCGATTCTACGTTCGGCGGGGACGCTCTGTGGCCGGCCAACAACGGCGACGTTTTCCACTTCGCGGCTCGGCAGTGGCTTGCATTGAAGCGGCCCGATTTGCTGGCTTCGGATCGAGACAAGCAGCGCGTTCGTTGCTTGGCCAAAAAGCTCCGCAAGGCTGCCAAAGCCTACCTTGACCGAAGACCCCATGCTGGATTGGCAACCTCCGCGCCGCAGCAGGAGGCCGCGTGATGCCGCTGTCAGCCCTTGTTCACGTTCGACGTGACCCGATGGGACTCGGCGGACGCGAAAGCCATACGTGCTTTGGAGTCGACTTTGTGTCCATGCGCGCGGCACCAGGCGGGGAATGTGTCTGGGTCGATGTATGCCTTGATGACGACGTACCCGTGCTTGAGCATTTCCTTCCGACCCTCTTCGGCACGCTTCTCCCAGTCGTCGAAGGTATCGGGGAATGTATGGGCGTCGTCCGAAATGGCGCGAACCCTGTCGTAGTCCTCTCGCCGATACCAGGCAATGCCAACGCCACCGATTTGATTCATGGCCAATCCCTTTTTGGAAACGATTGATATGTGGAAATTCCATCGTATCCGATTGGGGGTGGCCGCCCATTTCCGTCTGCATGGCTCAATGCACCGTCGCGCCGGCGGCTTCCGCGCTTTCCCAGGCCATACGGTCGCGCTCGGCGCGCAGCTCTTCAAAGATAGCCATCACCGCGGCTTCGGACGGGTCCACGAAGGTGCGCCGGGCGATGTCCTGGGCGTTCTGCAAGAGCTTTTCGGTGTCGGTCATTTCCTACTCCATCGAATCAGTACCGCCAGTGTGCCCAGCGGCTTATTCCAGGGCATTCCTTTCCTTTTGAGCAGCCATGATTCCCATTGAACCGGCCGGAATGACCGGTCCCCACATCATCGAAACGGCCTTGCGCTTGGCAATGGCCAACCAGGCCCAGCGCCAAAAGCTGCTGGATGAAACGGGCTGGGATGCCAGCATGCCGTCCAAGATTTGTTCAGGCGCCACTGGCATCACGCTGGAAAAGCTCGACTCAATGTGCCGTGCACTCGGGCTGACCATAGTTCCGGTTAGCTACATGGACTATCTGGCCCAGGGCAATGAAATCGGCTCGCGATGCTGCAAGGCGCGCTTGAGCCTGGGCAACTGCGGGGCGAGGTAGGCATGCGCTACCCGCTCAACGCCCGCACGCGCCAGCGCGCGCACCGCGACATCGACGCCGCGCCCGATGGCTTCTTCTTCGCGCCACCCGTCGAGCCCACCCGCACGCTGGGCCAGTCGGCCAAGCTGCACGCCATGCTGGCCGACGTCTCTCGGCAGGTGAAATGGCCGGTGAACGGCCAGCTCGAGCGCCTGAGCATCGACGACTGGAAGGCTGTGATCGTGGCCAGCCTCATGCAGGAAAAGCGCATGGCGGCCGGCGTGCGTGGCGGCTTCGTCATCCTGGGCAAGCGCACCAGCTCCATGACCATCCGCGAGATGTCGGAGTGCATCGAGTTCCTGTACAGCTTCGGCGACGAACAGGGCGTGGTCTGGTCGGAGCCCATCGAGGTTCCGGGGTGGGTGCGCTGATGTGGAACGACACCACCGCGCGCGCAGCAGATCGGCGCCTGGCTCGATTCCCCGATGGATCTGGACGAGTTCTACGGCCGGCCCACGTTCGCACGCTGTGCGGTCGTCCTGGCCGTCTGGCTGCTCCTGTACCCCGTATGTCATGTCTCGGCGCGCGCGCTGCGCGGGGGGAGCCTGTGATGCTCAAGCGCTCCGCACCCATGACCCGCAAGACCCCACTGCGCGCCACCTGGCACTGGGGCTACACGCGCGGGGAACCCGTGCGCGCCCAGAAGATGGCCGCGAACGACGAAAAGATGAAGGAGGCCGCGTAATGGCCGCTGACTGGATCAAGATGCGCGTCGACCTGCCGACGCATCCGAAAGTTGTCCGCATTGCGTCCGCTTGCGAAGCGGACAGACTGCGTGTGATTGGTGGACTTTTGTCCGTTTGGGGTCTGTTCGATGCCCACTCGATCGACGGGAAACTGGAAGGCTACACGCCAAAGGTGATGGACGAGACCATCGGCTTCCCGGGTTTTTCAGACGCCATGATCGCCGTCGGCTGGCTGGAATTTGATGGCTTTTCCCTCTGGATGCCCCAGTTTGACGAGCATAACGGCCAGTCCGCCAAGAAGCGCGCACAGGATGCAGACAGGAAGCGAAACGACCGAAATTTGTCCGCTTCGGAAGCGGACAAAAAGCGGACTAGAGAAGAGAAGAATAGAAAAGAAAAAGATAACCCCCAAAGCCCCCTTCCGGGGGTGGAGGGCTGGGCGTTGCCGGACTGGGTTCCTGCCGAACCCTGGCAGCAGTTCGAGGAAATGCGGCGGAAGAAGAAAAAGCCCATGACCGACGCCGCCCGCAAGCTGGCCGTCGCCAAGCTGGACACGCTGCGCTCTGCCGGCCACGACGCAGCCGCGGTCATCGGTCAGTCCGTCCTGCACGCCTGGGACTCGTTCTACGAGCTCAAGGGCGGGGCCGCGCTGGCGGGGTCCGGGAACGACCAGCCGTGGACGGGGGCAGTGTGATCGGCCACCAGACCCTCATCGCGGCCCGCATGGCGGGCTACCGGCCGACCGACGTCTGGCTGACAGCCGTGGAGGCCGAGCCGGCCTATGGCCGTTTCACCCATCCCGAGGCGCAGCTGGGCCAGATGTCGAATGGCCGCTGGGTGGGTTTCCCGGATATCCACATCCTGGCCAGCGAGTCCGCGGCGGCATTGGACTTGCGGGCGGTGGTGGGTCTGGTCGTCCACGTCTTGGCGGATAGCCGCGACCGCGCCGAGCAACTGCTCAGCCGAGTCGCCGAGTTTTCGCCGGTCAAAATCATCGCTTCTGGCGGTTGGGGCATGCTCCTGTGGGAGCCTGGCCGAGGCATTCAGGAGTTCCTGCCGTGAGCCAAATCATCCATTCCGGCGATATCGACTTCCAGGCCTACATGGCTGAGTCCGAGCCGCAGGCCAAGGTGCTGGCCGCCGAGGCCTGGCGTGACGACCTGGTACGCACTGTCGAGCACGGCGAGCAGATCACGGGTGCGAAGCTGCCCTGGGCCAAGACGCACGACCTGCTGCGCTTCCGCCCGGGCGAGGTGACGCTGTGGCAGGGCATCAACGGGCATGGCAAGAGCGAGTTGCTGGGCCAGGCCTGCATCGGCTTTGCGAACCAGGGCGAGCGCGTGTGCATCGCCAGCTTCGAGATGAAGCCCCAGGCCACCTTGAAACGCATGCTGCGCCAGACCGCCATGAACAGCCGGCCCAGCGTGCAGGCGGTTGATCGGCTCATCGACTGGTCACGGGATCGACTTTGGCTCTACGACCAACAGGGCACTGTGACGCCGGCCATGCTGTATGCCGTGATCCGGTACTGCGCTGACCGTCTGAAGGTCCGCCACATGGTGATCGACAGCCTGATGAAGTGCGTGCGCGGCGAGGACGACTACAACGGCCAGAAGGACTTTGTGGACATGCTCTGCACCCTGGCGCGCGACCTGCGGCTGCACATCCACCTGGTCCACCACGCCAAAAAGGGTGAGAACGAGGACCAGGTGCCGGGCAAGTTCGCCGCCAAGGGCTCGGGTGCCATCGTCGACCAGGTCGACCAGCTGCTGACCGTCTGGCGGAACAAGAAAAAGGAGCGGATCGCCGAGGCCGAGCTGCGCAAGGACGGCGAAGTGTCCGCCGAGACGCACGAAACCCCGGACGCGCTGCTCATCTGCGACAAGAATCGGCACGGCGAGTGGGAAGGGCGGATCCAGCTCTGGCGCCACGCCGACAGCCTTCAGTTCGTCGGCGACAAGCGCCGGCAGCCATTGGACATGATTGGGAGCCTCGCATGACCCACCCACACCTGGCCGCCAAGCAGGCGGACATCGCACTGGACCCGCTGGCGGGCACACTGGCGGGTAGCTACGCGCGCGCGCAAGGGCCGGCCGGCGTGCTGCTGACCCTGCCGTACCCGATCAGCGCGAACCGCTACTGGGCCAGCCGCACGGTCACGCCGCGGGGCAGGCCGGCCTTCACCAGCACCTACGTCACGCCCGAGGCGAAGGCCTACAAGGCGCAGGTGCAGAAGCTGGCGCTGGTGGCTGGTGTGCGCAAGCCGATCGCCGGCCGGGTGCGGGTGGAGTTCACCCTGTACCCGAACCGCCCGCAGGACTGGCAGAAGCGCATGCGCAAGGACGGCGCAGCCTGGGATGACACCGTCCAGTGCCTGGACCTGGACAACGCCCAGAAGGTGGTGCTGGACAGCCTGAAGGACGTCGTTTTCCAGGATGACGCCTGGGTGCGCGAGATCAGCGCCCGCCGGGCCGAGCCGGACGAGTTCGGCGCGCGGCTGGTGGCGGTCGTCACGCCGCTGGCCGTCGAGCAGCCGCAGACCGACCTCTTTGGCGCCGCGGCGCAGGAGAGCGCGGCATGACATGGGCCCGCCGATCCGACCGGGGTGACCCGGTCAAGGTGCTGGAGCGCCGCCAGGAGCCGCCGCCGGTGCGCAGCTGCGCCGGCTGCCAGCACATCCAGCTGGTCAAGAGCGATTTTGACGGTCGCCGGGTGCTGGCATGCACCCAGGGGCTCCCGGTCGGGCAGCGCTGCCGCCTGTTCGAGGAGCGCGGCCGATGAAGACGCCGAAGCTGCTGCTGGACCGCCTGCCGGCCGACTTCCATGCACGCCTCGAGAATTGGGGCGAAGTCATGCGTAGCCGGCCGCATTACGCTGTCTCGCCCACCTACGAGGTGTGCCGCAGGCTTGCGAAGCGGGCAGGGCAGGGCGCATGGGGAGGGGAAGAAGACGTGCGCGAGCTCGACGAAGGCGACGCAGGCCTTATCGAGGCTGCCTGGCGCAATTCGGTCTACCGCATGCTGCATCAGCATCGCGACATCCTGCGAGCCCACTACGTGACGCGCTCCTACTGGCTGGCCACTTGCCGTGCGCTTGGCCTGCGGACGCGGGAATACGACGACGTGCTGGTGCGGGCGGTAGGCAATTTCGAGGATTTTGTTGCACGCTACGCCGTTGTTGTGCATAATCCGGCCCAAGACAGACCGACTACCGTCTAACGACGTGACCCGATGCCCGCAGGCGGACGTCGCGCGTCCGGAAGAAACAAGCCCCGAGCCAATGGCCGGGGCTTTTTCTTTGCGGGCTTCCAGTCAACGCAGACTCACCTCCCCAGGACACCGCCCAGCCAGACGGGCGCCCGCGCGGGGGATCAAAGCGCGCGGGACTTTCTCCCCGGCCTCGTCGCCGGGTCTGGCAGACGAGAACCGCACACGCCCAGCTCGCCCAGTGGGCGGGTAAGTCGGATGGGCGCATCCTGAATCACTTTCAACGCGGAATCGATGCCTGCGGCGTCGCTCCCAGAGGGACCGCGCACCATGGCACGACCATCCAAGTACCAACCCGGGTTCGCCGAGCAGGCCGCAAAGCTTTGCAAGCTCGGAGCGTCTGACGAGCAGATCGCGTGGTTCTTTGACGTAACTCTGGCTGACATTGCCCTATGGGCTTGGCAGCACGAGGAGTTCTTCCAGGCCATCACGCCTAACGACGAGCGGCGCCGGCAGTGGGCTGAGGCAGATAGACTGAGCCGGTCCTTGGTCTCGGCGTATCGCCGAGCGCGTCGAGTGCGCAACCCAACGGAACGAATTGCCAATTCCGTGCGCGCCCGTATGTGGGCTGCGCTGAAGGGCAAGACGTCTGGCGCTTGCTTGAGTCGCCTCGGCTATTCCCTGGAAGATCTGCGTGCGCACCTTGAACGGCGGTTCCAGCAGGGGATGACCTGGGAAAACTATGGAAAGTGGCACATCGATCATATAAGGCCGTGCGCTTCGTTTGATCTGACCGATGCGCAGCAGTTCGCCGAATGCTGGTCCCTTGAGAACCTGCAGCCGCTATGGGCGGCAGAGAATGTCAGGAAAGGGGCTCGATATGTCGCGTGAGACGAAAGCGGACCAGCCGCGCAAGCGCGGGAGGCCGTCTGCCTATCAGGAAGAATACGCAGTGTGGGCGGAAAAGCTCGCCAAACTTGGCGCAACCGATGCTGACCTCGCCGATGCGTTCGGCGTGACAGAGGTGACCGTCAACACCTGGAAGAAGCGGCGCCCGGAGTTTTCTTTAGCCCTAAAAAGGGGCAAAGCCCTGGCCGACGCCGAGGTGGCCGACAGGCTCTACCAGCGCGCCCTGGGCTACACGCATGCCGAGGACGACATCCGGGTTTGCGACGGCGTGATCGTTACGACCCCGACGACCAAGCACTACCCGCCGGATACTGTGGCCTGCATCTTCTGGCTGAAGAACCGGCGCCCGGATCTCTGGCGCGACAAGCCGGACCCGACCAACGACGACAACGCGCCGCCTCCGGTGAAGGTCGTGATCGAGGTGGTGAACGCGAGCGTCCCTGATGCCGACGCTTAACCAGCCCCAGGCCCGGTTCCTGGCTCTGCCGCACAAGTTCCGCGCGTTCGTCGCAGGTTTCGGCAGTGGCAAGACCTGGGTGGGCGGGGCCGGCCTGTGTAGGCACGCCTGGGAGTTCCCGCGCGTCAACTCGGGGTACTTCGCGCCGACCTACGGCCAGATCCGGGACATCTTCTACCCGACGATCGAGGAGGTGGCCCACGACTGGGGCCTGGCTGCCAAGATCAACGAGTCGAACAAGGAGGTGCACCTGTTCGCCGGCCGCAAGTACCGCGGCACGGTGATCTGCCGGTCGATGGAAAAGCCGGGCGACATCGTGGGTTTCAAGATCGGCAAGGGGCTGATCGACGAGCTGGACGTGATGAAGGCGGACAAGGCCGCGCTGGCCTGGCGCAAGATCATCGCGCGCCTGCGCCACACCGCGCCCGGCCTGACCAACGGCGTGGACGTGACCACGACGCCCGAGGGCTTCAAGTTCGTCTATCAGCAGTTCGTCAAGCAGGTCCGCGAGCGCCCCGAGCTAGCAGCGCTCTACGGCCTGGTGCAGGCCAGCACCTACGAGAACGGCAAGAACCTGCCCGAGGACTACATCCCGTCGCTGCGCGCGAGCTACCCGCCGCAGCTGATCGCGGCGTACCTGCGCGGGCAGTTCACCAATCTGACCAGCGGCAGCGTGTACGCGAACTTCGACCGGCGTCTGCACCACACGGACGCCGCCGAAGAGCCGCACGAAGAGCTGCACATCGGCATGGACTTCAACGTGCTGAACATGACGGCCACGGTCAACGTGATCCGGGCCGGCCTGCCGCTGACGGTGGGCGAGCTGACGAAGGTCAGGGACACGCCGGAAATGGCCCGGATGCTGAAGGAACGGTTCAAGGACAAGGGGCACGGCATCACGATCTACCCCGACGCGAGCGGCGGCAACACCAGCAGCAAGAACGCGAGCGAGTCGGACCTAAGCATCCTGCGCAAGGCCGGCTTCACCGTGCGCGTGAACAGCCGAAACCCGGCCGTGAAGGACCGCATCAATGCCGTTAACGGCATGCTTTTGAACGATGAGGGCGCCCGTCGGTGGCTGATCAACACCGACCGCTGCCCGACGCTGACCGAGGCGCTGGAGCAGCAGGCCTACGACAAGAACGGGGAGCCCGACAAGTCGACCGGGCACGACCACCCCAACGACGCCCAGGGCTACTTCCTGGTGCACCGCTACCCGATCACGCCCACCGGCATGAGCCGCATCAAACTCACAGGAACCTGAGACCATGCCCGTAGACGCAAAGCATCCTCTCTGGACGGCCAACCAGCCGCGATGGGAGCGCTGCCGCACCGCGCTGCAGGGCCAGGACGCCGTGCATGCGGCCGGCGAGAAGTACCTGCCCAAGCTGGCAGGCCAGGACGAGGCGGAATACGACGCCTACAAGGGGCGCGCGCTGTTCTACGGCGCCACGGCCCGCACCGAGGAAGCGCTGATCGGGATGGTGTTCCGCAAGGAGCCGACCGTCACGCTGCCCGCGGCGCTGCAGCCCATGATCGACGACGCCGACCTGTCCGGCACGCCGGTGGACACCTTCATCGAGAATGTGACCAAGGAAGTGATCGACGTCACCCGCGTGGGCGTCCTGGTGGATTACCCGGTGGCCAACGGCGAGTTCATGACCGTGGGCCAGGCCCAGGCCGCCGGCATGCGCCCCTACCTGGCCACCTACAAGGCCGAGGCGATCATCAACTGGCGCACGGCCCGGGTGCGCGGCGTGAGCCAGCTGGTGCTGGTGGTGCTGGCCGAGTGCTACACCGAGCCGAAGGACGAGTTCACCGCCGAGGAAAAGACCCAGTACCGCGTGCTGGACCTGGTGGATGGCTTCTACCGCGTGCGCATCTACCGCACCGACCTGAACACCCCGGCGTTCGAGTACACGCCGATGATGAACGGCAAGCGGCTGCCCTATATCCCCTTCGTGCTGATCGGACGCAACGGCGAGGCGGTCGACCCGCAGAAGCCCGTGCTGCTGGACCTGGTGGACGTGAACATGTCGCACTACCGCGGCACGGCGGACTACGAGCATGCGCTGCATTTCACGGCGCTGCCCACGGCCGTGGTGACCGGGCACGAGCTGAAGGAAGGGGAAAGCCTGAAGATTGGGTCTTCCGAAGCCTGGGTTTTCCTCGAAGACACGGCCGACGCCAAGTATCTGGAATTCTCGGGCCAGGGCCTGGACAGCATCAAGGTCAGCCTGGAGCGCAAAGAGGGCATGATGGCCACCCTTGGCGCGCGCATCCTGGCGCCAGAGAAGCGCGACGCCGAAGCAGCCGAGACGGCCAAGATCCACCGGGCTGGCGAGAACAGCGTGCTGGGCGGTATCGCCCTGGGCGTGGGCCGGTCGCTGGCGAAGGCTTTCCGGTGGGCCGCCGAGTGGGCGGGCGCCGGCAGTGGCACGGTCGAGGTGAAGCTGAACACCGAGTTCTTCCCGGCCGGCCTGACCGCCCAGGACCTGACCGCCCTGGTGGGCGCTTTGCAGGCCGCGGCGATCAGCCCGGAGACGTTCTACGACAACATGCGCCGCGGCGGCATCATCGACGACGGCGTGACGTTCGAGGAAGAGCAGGCCCGCATCGAGGCCGCCGGCCCGGCGCTGGGCACGCTGGGAGGCCCGAATGGCCAGCCTGCAAACGGAGCTGTATGACGCGACCGTCCGGCACTCCATCGACCTGGTGCGGTACAGCAACGGGGTGGTGCGCCGGATCGTTGCGCTGCTGAACCGGGTTGACGCCGAACTGGCCGATCAGGTGGCCCGCGCCATGGAGAGGCTGCCGGCCAGCGCCTTCACGGTGGCGCGGCTGGAGGAGTTGCTGAAGGACATCCACACCCTGAACGCGGAGGCGTACCAGCAGGTGCGCGGCGAGCTGGAGAAGGACCTGCGGGACCTGGCAGGCTACGAGATCGGCTATCAGGGCCAGCTGTTCGACGCGCTGGGTATCGAGTTCACCACGCGCGGCGTCACGGCCGGGCAGGTGTACGCCGGCGCCATGGCCCAGCCGTTCCAGGGCCGCCTGCTTCGGGAATGGATGACCGGCTTGGAAACAGGGCGAGCCAGCCGCATCCGCGACGCGGTGCGCATGGGCTATGTAGAGGGACAGACCATCCAGCAGGTGGTGCAGCGCGTGCGCGGCACCCGGGCGAAAGGCTACGCTGACGGGCTGCTGGAGATCGACCGGCGCAACGCGGAGGCCGTGGTGCGCACCGCCATCAGCCACACGGCCGGGTTCGCGCGGGACCGCTGGTACGACGCTAACGACGACATCATCGGCGCGCTGGCCTGGGTCAGCACGCTGGATTCGCGCACCAGCCAGATGTGCCGGCTGCGCGACGGTCTGCGGTACGAGCCGGACTCACACAAGCCGATAGGCCACAAGGTGCCATGGGGCGCCGGGCCTGGCCGGTTGCATTGGCAGTGCCGCAGCACGTCGGTGCCGATCCTCAAGGGCATGGAAGACGACCCGCTCATCGGCACTCGGGCAGCAAAAGATTACCGAGACAGCGCGCGCGGGAAGGGCGAGCAGGTGCGGGCGACAACGACCTATGCGGACTGGCTCCGCAGGCAGCCCGCCGCGATTCAGGACGATATCCTGGGCCCGACCCGCGGCGCGCTGTTCCGCAAGGGCGGCGTCGAACTGGAGAGCTTCTACAACGACCGAGGCGTGTATCTGACGCTGGCCGAGCTGCGCCGCAAGGACGCTGCCGCCTTCGCGCAGGCCGGCGTAGAATAGCGCGCATGCCCCTGCACCTCGTCCCTGACGCCCCGAAGCCGGCGGAAACGGAAAAGGACCGGATCCGGAAGCGGATCAAGGCCCTGCCGAAGCCGAAAGACATGATCCAGTGCCCCCGCTGCGGTGGGCGCGAGGTCATCGAGACGCGCATCGGCGTGTTCGAGACCGCCAGAACATGGAGCGGCGGCACGAAGGCGCTGCTGTGCGCGCTGTGCTTCATGCGAGGCGAGCGCGTCGTCTTGAAGTGACCTGACCATTACCCATAGGGCCCGCCACCGCGCGGGCCTGCTTCTTTCTAAGCCCTGCTGGCCGAGCCAGTGGGGCTTTTGCTTTTGGGGCTGAGCCCTGCAACCGTCCAGAGGACAACACCATGCCGCTTGACCGTAATGACCCCGAAGTGAAGGCCCTGTTGGAAGAGGCGGCCGCCGAGGCCACCGAGGCGCTGAGCGCCAAGAACAAGGAACTGCTCGCCGAGCTGCGCCAGGCGAAGGCGAAAGCCAAGGGTTCCGAGATCGACCCCGAAGAGCATGCCCGGCTCCAGACGCAAGTCGAGGAGCTGACCGGCAAGCTCGACAAGGTGACGAAGGACAGCACCCGCCAGATCGAGAAGCTGACCAAGGACCTGACCGACAAGGAAGGCGCCTTGACCCAGCACCTGATAGACGGCGGCCTGACGTCCGCGCTGGCCAAGGCCGGCGTAGCGCCGCACTTCATGGACGCCGCCAAAGCGATGTTGCGCGGCCAGGCGTCGATCAAGGACGGTGCCGCGGTCATCGGCGACAAGCCGCTGGCCGACCACGTCACCGAATGGGCCAGCTCCGATCAGGGCAAGCACTTCGTCACCGCGCCCGCGAACAGCGGCGGCGGCGGGCAGGGCGGCAGTGGTGATGGCAAGACCACGGGCAATCTGGGCGGCACCCGCGATGAGCGCGTGGCAGCCCTCAAGGCCCAATTTCCTGAACTCGCGGGCTGATCCCGCACCACGCACAAGGAACGACCATGTCTCTCTCGCAGATGCAGGTTTTCAACAAGTACTTCATGCCCGCGATCATCGAGACGCTGGGCCAGCAGATCCAGAAGTTCAACGCGGCCTCTGGCGGCGCCATCATGCTGTCCACGGGCGGCTGGGAAGGCGATTTCCTGCAGGAATCGTTCTACCAAGCCATCCATGGCGCGCGCCGCCGTGTCGATCGCTTCGCCGCCAACGGCAACGCCGCCGCCACCGACCTGACCCAGCTGAAGCACAGTTCGGTGAAGGTCGCCGGCGGCTTCGGCCCGATCCGGTTCGAGCCGGGCCAGATGACCTGGCTGAACAAGCCGACGGCCGAGGGCATCGAGGTTGCGTCCCGCAACTTCGCCGAGGCGCTGCTGCAGGACCAGCTCAACACCGCCGTCGCCGCCCTGGTGGCCGCCATCAGCAACCAGGCCGCCGCCACCAGTGACGTCTCGGCCACGGCCGGCCTGACCTACTCGGCGCTGAACGATGCGCACGCCAAGTTTGGCGACAGCTCCAGCCTGATCGTGGCGAACGTGATGACCGGCCAGGTCTACCACAAGCTGATCGGCCAGAACCTCGCCAACGCCCAGCAACTGTTCCAGTACGGCGCCGTCACCGTGGTCGACATTCTGGGCAAGACCGTGGTTGTGACCGATGCCCCGGCTCTGTACGCCACGGGCACGCCCAACCTGCAGAAGGTGCTGGGCCTGGTCTCCGGCGCCGCGACGGTGACCGATGCGGGTGACGTGATCACCAACATCGACACCACCAACGGCAAGGAGCGCATCGAGACCACGATGCAGGTGGACTACACCTTTGGGCTGGGCCTCAAGGGCTACACCTGGGACGAGGTCAACGGCGGCAAGTCGCCGAGCGACGCCGAACTGGCCACCGGAACCAACTGGGACAAGGTGGCCACCGACATCAAGCACACCGCCGGCGTGATCGCCATCGGTGACGCTTCCAAGTAAGGAGCCATCATGACCCAGAAGACCAAGCTGCCCATCTGGTATCTGCCGGGCCCGTTCTACCGCTACGAGCAGGACGTCAAGGCCGAGGCCGCCAAGGCCGGTGTGCGCATCGTCGACGCCAACGTCACTGCGAGCCGCGCCGGCGCCGCCAAGGACGTTCCGAAGGTCACCCTGAAGCCGGAGTACCGGCCGAAGGGCAAGGCCGAGGCCGCCAAGGAAAAGGAGCCCGACCCGCAGCCCAAGGACCCGGCCAAGACCTGACCGCCGTTTGACGGTCGCCCCTGCTCGCGCGGGGGCTTCCGTCAGCCTGTGGAGATACCCATGACGTTGACCGTCGAAGATGGAACTGGCCTGCCGAACGCAGACAGCTACGTGAGCGTGGCAGCCTGCCAGGCCTACGCTGTAGCCCATGGCTTGGCGTTCGCCGGCGAGGCGGCGGCACTGGAGGCCGCTCTGCGCAACGCCACGCTGTACCTGGATGGTGAATACACCTACCGCGGCGAGCGCGCCACCGACACGCAGGCGCTGGAATGGCCGCGCACGGTGGCCACCGGCGTGCCGCGTGAGGTGGTGAACGCCTGCTGCGAGCTCGCGGCGCGCGCGCTCAAGGGCCCGCTGTGGCAAGACGTCAGCAACACCACCGCAGGCGCCGCCATCGAGAAGACCGTCGGCCCGATCACGACGAAGTACGCCAGCGTGGTCGGCGCGCGCAACGATGGCCAGACGCGCTACGCCGGCGTGGCTGCCATGCTGCGCCGCTGGCTGTCGTCCTACGGCTCGTCGGTCAAGCTGGTGAGGTGCTGACTGTGGCTACCTTCGACTACGCCGACATGGCCGCCACCGCGCAGGAGCTGCTGGTGGAGTTTGGCTGCCCAGTCACAGTGCGCCAGGTCGTGACGGGCGAGTACGACCCGGACCTCGGAGAGGCGCCCACCACCACGGTCGACAACGGCGGTATCGGCGCGCTGTTCGACTACACGGCGCAGGCCGCGGGCCTGGCCAACCTGGCCGACTCCGTCATCGAGACCGGCGACAAGCAGATGTACCTGGCGCCGGAGCTGGCCGCGGGCGGCACGATGCCCGAGCCCAAACCGGCCGACCTGGTGCTGGCGCTGGGCGCGACTTGGCGGGTTGTGAGCGTCAAAGCCCTGGCGCCGGCTGGGGCCGTGTTGCTCTATGAAATCCAGTTGAGGCGATGACATGAGCTTTTCCGCTGACATAACCCGGTTTATCCAGAGGGCCAATGGAAACATTGACCGAGCCACGAGGGAGGCCACGGTGCTGCTGGCACAAACGGTGGTCACAAGATCCCCGGTGGACACGGGAAGGTTTCGCAATAACTGGCAGTTTTCGGCAGCAGGGATTGACCGGACGATCTCGCCAGGGGTGGACCCGCAAGGCCAGATGACAATAAAGCGCTTGGTCTTAGCCATCAGAAAAACCGGGTCGGGCGGGATCACCTACCTGTCAAACTCGTTGCCGTATGCAGTGCGGCTTGAAAACGGGTGGTCTGACCAGGCCCCGCAGGGCATGGTCAAGCTGACCGTGCAGGAGTTCCAGCATT
Source organism: Bordetella genomosp. 12 (assembly GCF_002261355.1). Classification (GTDB taxonomy): domain Bacteria; phylum Pseudomonadota; class Gammaproteobacteria; order Burkholderiales; family Burkholderiaceae_B; genus Bordetella. The sequence continues at coordinate 760,773 of NZ_NEVU01000002.1, forward strand.
ACGTGAGCCAGGCGGCGAAGGACGCGAACAAATGAGCCAGGACCTCATCCGCGCCGCTTTCGAGAAGCCGCTGAACGACTGGGCGAAGGCGCGCACGCCGGCGCTGCAGGTCGCGTGGCAGAACACGAAGTTCACGCCGCCTACCAATACCGTGTACTTGCGCGCCTACGTGCTGCCGGCCGCGACCATCAGCCGGGACGCCGCCGGAGATCACCGGCAGTACCGCGGCCTGTTCCAGGTGAACGTGGTGATGCCGATCGGCGCTGGCTCGCGTGCCGCTGAGCAGATCCAGGCGGAGCTTGACGCGCTGTTCCCTGTCAACCTGCGCATTCCGTCCGGCGGCCTCGCGGTGCGCGTGCGCACGCCCATTACGAGTGGACAGCCTGCAACGGGCGACGCCGACCACACCGTGCCCATATCCCTTGGGTACGACGTCCAGTTTTACCCGGAGTGAAAAAGCAATGAACGAAGCCAGAATCACGGCGGAACGACTGCGTTCAGTTGTCCATTACGACCCCGAAACGGGCAAGTTCACGCGGTTGGTACGCCTCGCCCAGCGTCACAACGTGGGCGATGATGCGGCCCATGCCACCGCCAACGGTTATCAGCGCGTCGGCATCGACGGACAGCGGTATCTGGCGCATAGGCTTGCCTGGCTATATGTGTACGGAGCATGGCCCACACAGCATATAGACCATGTGAACGGCGACCGCTCAGACAATCGCATTGCAAACCTTCGGGATGTCCCTCAGGCCGTGAATATGCAGAACCGTCGACACCCACAGGCTGACAACAAATCAGGCTACCTCGGGGTGTATTGGGAGCGAGGTGCGAAGAAATGGCGCAGCCGCGTGCAAGTTGCTGGGAAGGCACACGAAGTCGGGCTGTTCGATGACCCCGCCGTAGCTCATGCGGCGTATGTAGCGAAGAAGCGGAAGCTGCACGAAGGATGCTCGATCTGAAGATTCGGCGTATGCCGATGGCCCGTAAGGGCGCAACTGGAACCCGCCGCATGGCGGTTTTTTATTGCCCTCTGGGCTTCGATGAGGGGCCGTTGGCCCCCTAAGGAACTATCATCAGCGCAATATTCCCCAATGGCACCGTATTCTCGGTGTCGACCGCCCTGGGTGCGGCCTTGGCCGTGTCCGCCATCACCAACGCCAATCCGGCGGTCGCCTCGGCCACCACGCCGCCGGCGGACGGCAGCATCTTGATCGTCAAGTCCGGCTGGACGGAACTGAACGAGCGCGTGGTGCGCTCGGACAATGCGGCCGCCAGCACCTTCGAACTGGAAGGCATTGACACCTCCAGCTTGATCCGCTTCCCGGCCGGCCAGGGCGCCGGGTCGGTGACACCGGTCACCACCTGGGTCGACCTCTCCCAGGTGACCAGCGTGGAGAAGACGGGCGGCGAGCAGCAGTTCTTCCAATGGCGCTACGTCGAAGACCGCAGCAGCCGCCAGCGCCAACGGCCGACCTTCAAGAACGCCAAGGTCATCACCTTGACGCTGGACTACGACCCGGCCCTGGCCTGGTACGAAGCCCTGCGCGAGGCCGACGCGGTGAAGGACCCCGTGGTGCTGCGCGCGCGCCTGCCGAACGGCGACGCGCTGTACTACCTGGTCTATCCGTCCTTCGACGCGGACCCGTCGATGACGTTGGACCAGAACATGCAGAACACCGCGACGTTCTCCATGACGTCGGATTTCACGCGCTACGCGCCGCTGCCGTAACAAGGGGTCGGGATGAGCAAGGTCATTTTCAAGTTGCAGCCCGCCCCGACCTTCGCCGTGCCGGTGGAAATCCCCCGGCACGGCGAGGAGCCGGCCAAGATCCGCGTCACGTTCAAGCACAAATCCCGCGAAGAGCTGGCCGACTTTACGAAGCGCGCGGGCGAATCGAATCCCGACCAGGACGTCGCCCTGGTGCGCGAGATGATCGCAGGCTGGGAAGGCCCGGACATGGAGTTTTGCGACGAGGCGATCCAGCTTTTGATCCAGAACTACCAGGGCGCGGTGCCGGCCCTGGTGCAGGCATACGTCTTGGAGCTGATGCAGGCCCGGCGAAAAAACTGATCGCCGCGGCGGAGGAGATGTATCGGCTCGAACCGGACACGGCCAGTTTGGCCGAGTTCGGGCTCAGGGCAGATGACTTCCCCGTCGCGGTGATCGAGCTCTGGCCCGAGAACGTGACGCCAAAGGTCGTATTCGAGGCCATGGGGACGCAGTGGCGCATAGGCTACGGCGGCCCTACCGGGCTCGATTACAGCGCGCTCTCGAGCGTGATGAGGATGCTGGGTGTGCCGCCATCCGACGAGGTCGACGTATTCGACAGCGTGCGCGTGATGGAAGCCGCAGCCCTGCGGATGATGAACAAGAAATAGCCCTGCGGGGCGGAACGGTGCCTTATGGCTGATGAAGTCGCCTCCCTCGTACTGCGCGTCGACAGTACCCAGGCCAAAAGTGCGTCGTCCGACCTCGACAAGCTGGCCACCTCTGGCGCGAAGGCCGAGCAGGCCGCGCTCGATGTAGGCACGGCTGGCAAGGCCGCTGCCGCCGGCTTGGGCGCGATGGGCCAGGCAGCCAAGACGACCCAGGCGCAGGCGGCAGCGGCAGCGATGTCGGCGGGCGAGCTGCGCATGGCTATGCGCTCGCTGCCTATGCAGATGACCGACATCGCGGTCGGCCTGTCTACGGGGCAATCGCCGTTCTACGTGCTCATGCAGCAGGGCGGCCAGCTGAAGGACCTGTTCGGCGGTATTGGGCCGGCTATCAAGGCGGTCGCCGGGTATGTGGCCGGCCTGGTCACGCCGTTCACCGCAGCGGCGGCTGGGGTGGTCGCCTTGGCGGTGGCGTACCAGCAAGGGGCGGAGGAAGGCCGACGCTTCAACGCCGCGATCACGATGACCGGCAATGCGGCCGGCGTGACGGACAGCCAGCTTGCCGCCATGGCAAAGCGGATCGGCGACGTCCAGGGGACGACAGGGAACGCGGCCGCCGCCCTTACCAAGCTGGTCGACACCGGGAAGATCGCGGGCGACGCGATTGAGGGCCTGGGTCGCGCTGCGGTGCTGAGCGAGGCCGCCACCGGCCGCAGTGTCGACGACATGATCAAGGACTACGAGCGCATCGCCGATGCGCCGGCCGAAGCCTTGACCAAGCTGAACGAACGCTACCACTTCCTGACACTGGCGGTATACGACCAGGTGAAGGCGCTCGAGGAAGAGGGTCGGACCCAGGATGCCGCTCGGGTGGCGCTGAATACCTACGCGCAAGCGATGGAGGAGCGCAGCGTTCAGGTCGTCGAGAACATCGGCACACTGGAGCGAGCCTGGAATTCGGTAACCGGCGCAGCGAAGGGCGCTTGGGACGCCATGCTGGCGGTCGGCCGCGAAAGCTCGCTCGAGCAGAAGCTTTCCCAGGCGCGGAAAAACTTGGAGTCACTGGAGACGTCGCGCTTTCGGACGTTCCTCGATGACGACCGCATCAAGCAGCTGCGCGGTGAAGTTGCCGGCCTCGAGGAGTTGGACAAGTGGCAGAAGGCAGCGGCAAAATCTCGGGCAGACGAAGCCGGCGTGGTGGCGCGCGCCATCCAGGCACAACGAGACCTGGATGCCTACATGGATTCCCGCAAAGGGACATCCTTGGATTCCGCGATCAAGGCAGAGAACGCGGCATTCAAGAAGGCAACAGCCGAATTTAAGGAAAACAGCGACGAGTACAAAAATGCTCTGAAACTGCATCTTGAGCGCGTGGCGCAGATCCAGAAGCAGTTCGCAGGGCCGAAGGGTGGCGCCGGCACGGTTGCCGCGGGGGTACGCGAGCTGGAGCAGGCGCGCCAGCAGGAGGCTGCATTGCGCGCCCAGCTGGAAAGCGCGGCGAAGATCACCACGGCGCGCCAGGAGCTCGTCAAGTTCGAGCAGCGCATTGCTGACCTGAAGGCCAAGGACCAACTCACGGCCGACGAGAAAAGCGTCCTGGCCAACGAGACGGCCATCCGCCAGCAGTTGGAGCTCAATTCTGGTCTTGCTGATCAGATCACCCTCCAGAAAGAGGTCGTTCAGCTGAAGGTGCTGGAGCGGTCGGCGCAGGAGACGCTGATCGCAGATCAGCAACGGTACAACGACCTGCTAAGCGGGTACACGGCCAGCCCGCGGGTACGCGAGCAATTGCTTGCCCAACAGCAGATCTACCGCGACTTCCAGCGACAGGTACAGCGTGCGGCCGAGCAGCAAGCCGCCGGAGAGTTGTCTCCTCAAGGCTATGCGGACCGTGTACAGGTGCTCAAGCAGAGCTTGGACGATCGTCTGGCGTTGCAGGCCGACTATTACAGCAAAGTCTCCGCACTGGAAGCGGAGTGGCGTAACGGGGCCATCGGCGGTCTGAACGACTACTTTGAGATGGCTGGCAACGTCGCCAGCGCGACCCGCGGAGCCTTCAACAATGCGTTCCAGGGCATGGAGGACGCGCTAACCCAATTTGTCACTAGCGGAAAGCTGAGTTTCTCCAGCCTTATCAAGAGCATTCTGGCCGACATCGCTCGCATTTCAATCCGCCAGGGGATAACGGGGCCGTTGGCAAGTGTGCTTGGGTCTGTTCTTAGCGGGGTCTTCTCGGGGTTCGGCGGAGCACCAACAGCTGGGCAAGTGGCCAGTGCGACGCAAGGAGTCAATGCCGGCCTGCCTCTGTCGTTGGCCGGCGGAGGCTATACCGGTCCCGGCGCCAAAGACACCCCTCGGGGCGTTGTCCATGCTGGCGAAATCGTCTGGAGCCAGGACGACATTGCCCGGTCGGGCGGCGTGGCTGTCGTTGAAGCGATGCGCCTGTCTGCTGGTCAGCGGGCCTACACCCAGCCGCTGATGGCTGCCGCGGCGCCATCGGCGCCCAAGATCACCGTCCAGAACTATGGCACACCCCAGGACTATGAGGTCGGTCTGACCCGTGACGAGGTCATTCTGATCTCGCGGGACCAGATTTACCGCGAAGGCCCGCGCATGGTCTCGGGCGAGCTGTCGAAGTCGAATTCCCGCTCGTCTCGGGCTATGCAGAGCAGTTTCAACGTGGAGCGAAAGCGATGATGCCGCGCATGCCCTTCAGCCCGGTAGAGGCCGGCTACTCAGCGCAGCCGGGGGACAGCACACAGCGCATCCAATTGGATGGTGGCTCCGGTCGTTATCGAACCGGCGTGAGTGATAACTCGCACCAGGTGGACGCGACCTGGGCGCTCTTCGACGCCGACTATGACGCCTTTATGGGCTTCGTTCGCCTTTGGAAGCGTAGCGGGGGGCAGCCCTTCAAGGTTGCTCTGCCGCTCGATGGGAGCATAGCCGAGGACTATGACGCCTGCTTCGTCCCGGGCTCGATTCAGTTGACGTCGAAGAACGGGCCGGTGTTCCTTGTGAGCGCCAGGCTCGAGGTGTTTGCGCTGGCCAAGTATGAGGACGCCGACACAGACCCCTACGCAACGGCGTATGAACTCCTGCCGTACTACGGCTCTTTCGTGGCCATCCAGGACATGATGAATCGCCTGGAGCAGCTGGTGAACAAGGATTGGCCCCATGCCTGACGTCGACAGCCGCTATTTGGACTTCTTCCTTGCCGGCGACAGCGGTGTCGCGGAGATCCACACCTTGGAAATCTCGCAGCCCAGCTTTTCGCAAGTGTGGAGGCTGCAATGCCACTACCGCAAGGGCCTGACGACCAAACTGGAGTCCGGCCAGGAGGTCGATTGGATCTACCTGCCGATGCGCCTGCGGCCGCTGGAGGAACGCGGGAATCTAGATTTTGGGCTATCCGTCACCCTGGGCGACACCGGCGACATCCTCCCGGATGAGATCCAGCGCGCGCGGGAAGCTGGGACCTTGCGCGCCTCGCCGCCCCGAGTTGTGTACCGAATCTACCGCTCCGACGACCTGGACCACCCAATGTACGGCCCTATCACCTTGGAGGCGAGGGAGATCGGGCGCACGCGGGAGGGAGCGCAGTTCAATGCCCTCGCGCCGGAGCTCAACGTCAGCAAGACCGGCGAGCAATACAGCACGGACCGGTTCGAGGGACTGCTGGGGCTGCTGTGATTGACGACCTGCTGGAGCGCCAGTACGACCGGAAGGCATACAACTGCCTTCACTTCGCCGCGGAAGTGTGGGAGCGGCTGACGGGTGATGCGGCCTTGCGGTCGGTCCGGGAGGAGGACTTCCGCGCCGGTGGCATGGCGGCCGTCTTCAGGCGCTATCGGCGCGTTCCCGGGCCTACTGCCGAGCCGTCTGTGGTCCTGATGGAGACGCTGTCAGGCGAGGCGCATATCGGCGTGTGCTGGCGCCGGCGGCTCCTGCACATCAACGAAATCGGGCCGCAGTTCCTACCGCTCGACGCCGTGGCGGTGCTCTACAGAAACATGAGGTTTTGGGTATGACACGGGTGTACCTGTATCGAGCGCCTGACGAGCGACGCGAGGAATTTGACGTTGATGACGTCCTTGCTTTCCTGGTGGAGCAGTTCGGGCCGAGATTCCCGGCCGGCGGCCGCATCATGGATCTTTCGTCCGGGGCGATCGTCACTCCGCGCACGCCTGAAGCGGTGCTTCAGCTGCAGCAGGCAACAGGCCCGCTGCTGGTCGAGGTTTTTCCCCGCGAGTTCATCTCTCTCGGGGCGGTCCTCACTGCGCTGGCAGTGTCGACGGCCAGCATCATCCTGTCGTCGATCTTCGCCCAGGATCCGCCCACCGCCACGCAGCGCAACGTCCAGCAGGAAAGCCCCAACAACGGGCTGTCGGAGCGCACCAACCGGGCGCGGGTTAATGGCCGGATTCCAGACGTCTATGGGAAGGTGCGGTCTACCCCGGATCTCCTTGCGGCGCCCTACAAGGTATTCGAGAACCACGTCGAAAAGGAAGTGGCGTATATGTGCGTGGGCCGTGGTGCCTACGATATTCAGGACGTGCGTGACGACACGACGCTGGCTTCCGAGATCCCCGGCATGTCCGTGGAGGTCTTCGGGCCCAATACTTCGCCCAATAGTGGGGCTGCCCCCCAGCTGCGCATAGGCAATCCCATCGGCTTGCCCGTCCTGAACGTGAAGCGCTGCAATAGTGTCAATGGCCAGGTGCTTCAGCCGCAGGACGTGGGCCAAGTGGTGCGCCGAGGCATGGTGTTCTCGTCGCCGAATGTGATCACCTCGCAGGACGAGGATGTCGATTTTTCGGAGTTCTTCGTCCCTGGCGATGTGGTGGCTATCTCAGGCGCGGCCCAATACGCTGGCGCCTATACCTACACGATCACGATTCCGCCTGGCGCGTTGATCGTCTTGGAGGGCTCCACGAGCGGCAGTATCAGGTTCTCGGGGGATCACAGGGCGAACTGGGCTGTGGGGCAGTTCGTCACGGTGTCGAACGGTACGGTCACCTGGGATGCGGCGGGCGGGATCGGATCTACGAACATCAACGGGACCTACCCCATTACCGGCGTCGGGTATTCCTCGCTGGAGGATCGCACGATTCTGTACCTGGATGTCTCGGCCAACTCGACTGCCTGGGCCTTGATCGGCGGGGCGTCGGACGGGGCTGGAGGCGGGCCTACTCTTACGCGACCGTCCGACCAGGTGCAGTTCGATCTCTCGGGCACCTATACGGTCAACACCGTGACCTCCAGCATCCTGACGCTCAACAATGCGGTCGTGGTCAACCCGCAGTGGCAGGTACTTGCGGATGATTGCGGCGGGGTTTCCAAGACCCTCTACCCGGTCATAACGACGACCGGCGAGCGCTGGGTGGGCTGGTTCACGGTGGAGAGCGTGAAGCCCATCACGCGGCTGATCGCCAATCTGGTCGCGCTCAACGGCCTCTACAAGGACAGCGGGCGTCAACAGTACCGAACCAACGTATCTGTGGTTATCGAAGCGGTGCCGCTAAATGCCGCCGGCGATGAGGTCGGGCCGGTGCAAAGCTGGTCGGGAACGGTCGTTGGATCGGCAAGTACGCGCGCCACGCGCGCGCTGACCATGGACGTCATGCTTGCCACTCCTTCGCGCAAGCTGCGGATTCGAGCCCGGCGGGTGAGCGCGAGCGACACGACATTCGAGGGCTCGGTGGTGGATGAGGTGAAGTGGCGAGACCTATATGCCTGCGCGTCGGTTGCCGCTTCACATTTCGGCAATGTGACGACCGTGCACGCTGTCACCATGGCCACCGATGGGGCCCTGGCAGTGAAGGAGCGCAAGCTCAACATGCTGGTGACGCGCAAGCTGCCCAGGCGCGAGGCAGACGGGTCGTTTTCGACCACCTTGTACCCGACGACAAATGTGGCGGATATCCTATCGGCTATCTGTCTGGATCCGAAGATCGGCAACCGGTCACCCTCGGAGGTGGATTTCGATAACTTCTACCAGACCGCGGAGGATATCCGAGATTACTTTGGCGTCGATGTTGCCCAGTTCAACTACACGATCGACAAGGACAACCTCTCGTTCGAAGAAATAGTCTCCATGGTCGCTGAGACGATCTTCTGCAAGGCGTATCGTCGAGGCAGCGTGATCCGGCTTTTCTTCGAGCGCCAGACGGATGATTCCGCGCTCCTGTTCAATCACCGGAACAAGTTGCCCGGCAGTGAAAACAGGACGGACCAGATCGTCTCGGAAGAGCGCTATGACGGGATCGAGTACCAGTGGATAGACCCCGACACTGATGCGATGGCCTACATCTACCTACCCGAGGATCGTTCCGCCGTCAATGCAAAGGTGATCGAGTCGGTTGGTGTGCGAAGTATCGAGCATGCATACCTTCAGGCCTGGCGGGCCTGGAACAAGCTGCGGTTTCAGGATGAGACGACGGCTTTCGATGCACTGCCGGAGGCCAATCTCCTGACGCTCTCGGAGCGGATCTTGGTTGCCGATAACACCCGGGGCGAGTCGTGGGACGGGGACGTGCTGAGTGTGGTGGAGGGCGACGGGCGGCTCATCCAGTTGTCCCAGCCATTCACCTGGGGGCCTGGGCCTTACACGATCTTCTTGCAGGGCAGCGATGGCCTGGTGGATGCAATATCGGTGAGCGATGGCGGCGGTCCTCGTTGGGCCCTACTGGCTCGTGCCCCGCGCACGCCCGTGATCCCGCGTGGTCAGGCCTACAACACAACGACGTACATCATCGTCAACGCAGCCAATGCGCGCAAGGCAAAGCCCTTCCTGGTGACCGAGAAGGGGGCGCCCAATGACGACGGGACTATTCCGCTTACGGCGATCAATTACGACGATCGGTACTACCAGAACGACCGCGACTTTTACTCGTAAAGAGACACATGCCGACATGGGCCCTGCTTAGCGGGGCTTTTTATTTGGGAAATGACAATGGCCGCTAACACGCCGATCACGATTCAGCAGCTGGCGAACGCGCAACGTGACGCCACGGACTTGGAGCGATATGTAAATGATGTCATCCCGGCTCTCGTCCAGAGCCGGATCGGGGGGCTCAAGCCGAACTACGCCAAGCTGGTGGCAGATTTCGAGGGGGAGGCGGGCTACATCTTGGCTCAGACGCGCGATCACGCGGACCTCGCGATTTACAACATGACGTCCTTTGTGGATCGCGGCGCGTGGGCGCCTTTGACGGCTTATCAGCGCAAGGATGTCGTGACTGTCGCCGGCATTGCGTATGTAACGCTTGAAGCGCACACCTCATCCGAAGATTTCTCGGTCGATTTGGCCGCCGGCTTATGGCAGGTTTTTCAAGGCGTGAATCGCGCCGAGCTGGCGGATGGGCCAGGATCTTCGATGGTGGGGTTCTTGCAGGCTGGTACCAACTCCCAACCCATGAGTCTGTTGGATCGTGGACGGTATGAGGTCTGGCTGGGTGACAAGGTTGGCGCTTCGGATGCCGCGCTGGCCGACGCTCTGCTCTTGCCCGAGCGAGTGGAGATTCCTGCCTCGACTGGTGCCATCGACATCTCCGCGGAGCGCGTGGCGTCGATTCTGGCCAAGCTCAATGTGATCGCAGCGCGGGGGCTGTTGGAACTTCGGTTGCCGGCCGGGGTAGTAGAGGTGAACTCGGCCGGGGCCCTGGCTACGATTGGCCAGAACGAGAATGTGGTCATCACTGGCGCGGCCCCGATCGCTGCGACTTTGGAGTCGGTGGTGGGTGTGTCTGGAGCACCTGGAGCATGGAGTGTCGTGCTCCAGCTCAGCACGGATCAGGCCCAGGTCGGGCAAGTCCTTCAGATCCGGGACATGCCGGGCGGCATCACCTATTTCCAAGGCGGGAGCCCGCGACGTCGCTATGACGGTGAGTTGGCGGTGGGCAACAACCGGATGGGTACGATCACGACCAGTGGGACGACGTGCACGTTGTCCATCGGCACGCAGGACGCGAACTTGGCGGTGGGTGATCTGGTTCATATACAAGGGCAGACTCGGGTCGTCACGGGCATCGACCCTTCCCCGGCCAAGACGTTCACCATCAACCAAGCGCTGGACAAAGACGTTTCAGGCTACCAGTGGTGGTACTACACGCTCCCGGCAGCAGGCACGATCAGCACGTCCGGTCGCGTCACGGCAGTAACTGGGTCCGGGACGTCATTCACGGGTGCGGCAAACCCGGGGGACTTCATCTTGGCCGACGGCATCATGGCAGAGATCGGTTCTATCGAGTCCGGGACCGGCCTGACCCTGGTGGTGGCGGAGAACTTTGCCCCGGGCACACCGTACACGATTGTCCGGGGTTCAGTCCTGCATGAGGGCAGCTTCGAGATTACGTCGGTGGACGGGTTCAACGTGACCGTGCGGAACCGCTGCCAGGTTCGTCCGCCGGTAAACGGTGTCGTCGGTGGCGCGCCTGTTAGCGTCATCAGGACTGTCCTGAAGCAACGAGGTACTGGCCCGGGTTTGTTGTTTGAGCGTGGCGCGATTCTGCGGGAATTGCGGAATGTCGCGCTGGTCGGGTCTGGGCTCAGTGAGTCCGCCGCTGGGCTGGCCATGAATGGGGTCGGCCAAGCCTATAACCAGGGGAATTCCGCCGTATACCTTGGGGAGAACTCAGCCGTTCTGGAGTGGGGCTACGGTGCCTTCATGTCCGCCGGCTGCGTGCTCTTCGGTTGGAAGACGCACATCTGCAACAACTTGAATGCAGGGGTCGAGGCCATCGACGGAGCCAGTTGGTATCTGCGCCAGGCGGTGATTTCGCACAACCGCGACATCGGCATCCTTTCGTCTGGAGGGTATGGGCGGGTCAGCGAGGCGCGCGTCTGTGGCAACCGACTGCAGGGTGTGCGCCAGGATGTCGGCTCGGCCATCTACGGTGATTCGGTGTTCTTGTGGGGCAACGGTTCGCACGGTGTGCTGGGCGTGAATCGATCCGGCATCCAGTGTGCAGACGGCTACATCATCAAGTCCGGCGGTAACGGCATCAACCAGCAGAACGGCGCCGGAGGCCGCTTCTCTCGGATGCTGGTGGCGGGCAGCGCGCAGCATGCGCTTACGGTTGACGGTTGCCACGACGTGGAAATCACGCAGGGCTGGCTGACTGGATCGCGCGCCGGGCAAAGCGGCATGGTCTGCTCGCACGGGACGGTGAAGTTCGGCAACGGCGCGTCCACCGGCAACGCGGCTGCGGGCCTGTTCGCACAGGAGGGCGGCCGCATCTTTGCCCAGAGTGGGCACAGCACCAAGAACGGCACGAACGGCGCACGCTCCGACAGCCAGGCGCTGATCCAGATCACCGGCGGCCGGGTCGCTGGGAACGTGGGCGCCGACGTAGCGCGCCAGGGCGGCACGGTCACGACCGACACCAACCCTTTCGGCACCTGGCAGCAGGGCGCCGTCTATTCCCGGCTGGTCACCATTGCGGATGACGCGGTCTATTCGATTGACCTGGGCGACGCGACGGTATCCGTCGAGTACGTGTCTGGTAGCTCCACCGCCTTGACCGGAAAGGTGCGCGCGCGTGCTGGCGCCGGTGGCGGAAGCATTTCGCAGGCCTACGGCGCCGGCATCACGATCTTGCAAAACACAGTGCTGACCGGCACGACCGGCGTCGACGGTGACGTGACCATGTCGGTATCTTCCAACGGCTTCTTTTATGTCGAGAATCGCGCCGGCGCCTCCCGTGCCGTGACGCTGAAAATCATGGGAGCGGTGAACAAATGAGCAATCTTGAATTCAAGCCCGTCGGCGAGAACCAGTACGAAGTGATGCAGGATGGTCAGCCGATGATTATCTGCACGCGGCCGGGCCAGAGCCCAGAACATGCGCTTGCCGAATCGCAACAGCCAGAAGAACCTGATTACCGCGATCAGCGAATACGAGAGTACCCGGCCCTCAATGACCAAATGGACCAGGTCGCCAAAATTGCGCTGGCCCTACGCGCGGCCGGGATGCTGCCGCCGGTCGAGCAATCAGTCCACGACTGGCTGGATCATGTGGCTGCGGTAAAGGCCGAGTTTCCGAAACCGGAGGGGCAATAAGTGAACGACTGGGAAAAGACATTCGCGTGGTTGGCAGGTATGGGCGCGCTCATCGCTATCGGCCGGGCGCTGACAAGCCAGGAGCATTTGTCGTGGCGAGTCATCGTTGGCCGCACGATCCTCGGGAGTGCCGTTGCAACGGTCGCGGCGCTTATCTATATCCCCTTCCCAGACGCACCGTTGCCGGTCGTCGTGGGTGCGGGTGCCGGCCTGGGAATCCTCGGGGAACAGGTCCTGGAACTGGCCGCGCGTCGCTTGATCTCCTTCAAGCTCGGGGGGGACACCAAATGAGGGGATTCGAGTTGAGCGACCGAGACCGCGCCCGCCTGGCCGGCGTACACCCGGATCTGGTCGCCGTGGTGGAGCTCGCTGCGCGCCGCTATGAGTCGCGCTTCATGGTGGTCGAAGGGGTGCGCACGCCGGAGCGGCAGCGCGAGCTGGTGGCCAAGGGCGCCAGCCAGACCCAGAACAGCTTCCACCTGAAGCAGGCTGACGGCTGGGGGCACGCGGTCGACCTCGCGCCTCTGGTGGGCGGGGCGATTCCGTGGAGCGACTGGGCGGCATTCCGAGGCCTGGCCGACACCATGAAGGCCTGCGCCGAAGAGCTGCGCGTGCCGCTGGAATGGGGTGGTGATTGGCGGACCCTGAAAGACGGCCCGCACTTCCAGATTCCTCGTGACTGGAAGGGGCGAGCATGATCCCGCGCGCGATCTGGCCGTATCTAATCGGCGCTGTCGTGCTCGCCCTGGGGCTGCTTGCGTTTTACTGGCATGGTGGGCGCCAGTACGACGCCGGCGTGGCAGCCGAGCGAGCCGCAACCCTTGAAAGACAGGCGCGGCTCGAGCGCGCCATGCAGGAGGAGAAAGACCGTGCTGATGCCCAATACCGCGGCGCCGTGCTGGCCCGCCAGACTGCTGAAAAAACTGTTGCTGCTCAGCGTGGCCGTATTGACGGGCTGCTGCGGCAGCTTGCCCAGCGGCGGTCCGAGGCTGCCGGAGCCGGCAGCGGACCTGATGCAACCGGCCCCGACTGGATCGGAGTTATTGGGTCGTGTGTCGGCCAATATGAGCAGCTGGGAAAAGATGCTGCTCGATGGGCTGACCAGGTGAACGGCCTCCAGGGCTACATCCGGGGGCTGGGCATAGCGCCCTAGACCCGCTCCGCCCGCTTTGCCACCCAGAACCAGTGGCTGAACTTGCCGCGCTTGGCCTTCTGCTTGCGGAAGGTGATGCGCACCGCGCCCAGGTGGCCGGCGTCGACTACGGCGTCGTAGTCCCGGTCCTCGGCGGTCGCCGCAGGCGGCAGCGTCTTCATGGCCTCGCCAACATAGGGGCCGCTCACTTGCTCTAGGATGCCGTTGTCTTCCATGCTCTCTCCGTTCAGGACGCGGCGCGCAGCGGCGTAACGTTCCAATCCTTGCCGCTGGCGCAGCTTTCCAGGTAGGCCGCCCACAGTTCCAGCGCGGCCCGGCGCTCGGGGATGTCGTCCCGCACGTCATAGATCGCCTCCATCCCCTTGAGCTTGTGATTCAGCGCCAGCTCCGAAATCTCATTGCTCACGCCCAGGTTGCGCATGTGGCCCTTGGCGGTGCTGCGTGTGTCGTGCGGGGTGAACCGGCGGATGTCCAGGTCGCCGCGGTCGAAGGCGCGCCGGATGGCTGCCCATAGGGTGGTTTCGCCTACATGCGTGTCGCCGCCCTGGTTGCGCCGGCGGCGCTCGTGCCTGGCCGGCAGCACCCATTCCGACGTGCCGGCCAGGGCCTGCAGTTGCCGGAACCAGCCGGCCACGGTCGGCGTGAGTGGCACGGTGAAGCCGCGGCGGACCTTGACGTGTTCTTCTGGCACCCACCAGGTACCGCGCTCAAGGTCGACATACTCCCATCGCGCCTTGGCCAGCTCCACCGATCGGACGCAGGTGGCCAGCAGGATGCGCAGCGCCAGGGCGTTCTCGGTGCCGATATCCTCGATGCTGGCGAGCAGGCCGCGCAGCTCCGCCTCGGTCAGCATCACGCGGCGCTTGATCGGTGGGCGCGGTCCCATGAGGGACACCAGATCCACGCCGGCGGCCGGGTTGGTGTCGATCAGGCGCAGGCCGCAGGCGTGGGCGAATAGCTGCTTGGCCGTGGTCAGGATGCGCTTGCTGATGGTCCAGGTACGTTTCGCGGACGTGAGCATGTGCACGACGTCGGAAGGTTGAACCTGGTCCACTGGAATGACGCCAAGCTTGGGCAGGATCACCTTGTCCAGATCCCAATTCCGGTAGGTGATGGTGTCGGCGGCCAAGCCCGAAAGCTTCTTGGCGCGGAAGTCCTCGACCAGCGTCCGAACGTTCGATACTTTGGTTGCCCGGGCTTTGGTCCGTTGCTTCTCCAACGCAGGGTCGGCGCCGCGGTCGATTGCCGCCCTGAAATCCCGTGCCGCCTTGCGCGCGGCCGCCAGGGAAATGTCGGGGTAATTCCCGATCGTGACTTCTTTTTGCGGACCGCCCTGGCGATAGCGCAGCACCCATGTCGCGGTTCCGGCCGCTGACAGGGTAAAGGTCAGGCCATCGCCATCACTGCGCGCCAGCTTCTCGCCCGCGCTGACCCAACGCCTAAGCTGGATGTCGTCCAGCAGATGCTTTTCCCGTTTTGCCACCCGAATCCCCTCTGAAATGAGTAGCTAGACGCTCTGGCTACTCACCTGGCTACTCATTGAACTGTCGCCAGCAAAGTACTACATGCAACGCCGGGAAACAAAACAGCCCGCGTTTATGCGGGCTGGCGGGGGATCGTGTGCATGGTGGGAAACGGCGGGCCACCCGGATCGGGCTTGCAGGTGGCTATTTTCATAGAATTTGTAGATCTTTATTTTGTGCGGGTTTCCAAGCTGGTAGATCTCGAAAAATCCCTGTGGCTACTCACCTCGGGCGTGGTGAGCATTCCCGCTATCGATGGGGCCGATGATACCCGGTCATGCGGCCCTGTTGCGTTTCCCGCGCTCAATCAGGGCCTGGACACTCTTGACAGTAAATCTGGTGGCGTCCCCGACCTTGATCTGCTCAAGATTGCTGCTCTTGAGCAAGCAGTAGATCATGATGAGGGATAGCCTAGGTCAGCCAACAACGCAGGCCCGCAATGCAGATGGAGGTAGTGTGTTGATGGACTCGTATGTCGAGGCCGAGGCGCGCCCTGCGAGGTGCATCCCATGTGTCGGCGCGTTCATTGGCAGTGCCGAGTCGCGTTGTAGGTTGGTCCAATTGCACTTCGATGCCGAAGGCACGCTGCTGCGGCACTCCAGCTAGGAGAGCACTTGGGGATCGGAATTGGGTTTGCAGCAGGATAGGTCGACTTCGTGGCAGATCAGCCTAGGGGACCGTAGAGGTGGCATGGCAATTAATTCACAGGTTCGTTCGCGCACCGCGAGTCTCTGGGAAACTAAGGCTGAGAATGCAGGTCTTACCTTTGACGCAGGCTTCAGTTCGTCCTGGGATCGTAGAGTTGCTCCTCGCTGCTGCGAAATCGGATACACTGTCCGGGACGAACTGGCCCGGCGGGCTCCCGCCAGATCTTTCGAAGTTCGAGCATCTGCCTGTGGATAACTGTGTAAGGCGGTTATCATTTTCGGCTAATTTTTGCCTTGCTTCGCGTGTCGCGAGGTTTGATCGCGTCCGGCTTGAGGTGAATCATGCGATCCATTACTTACACTACCAGCTTAGTCTCGTTCATTGTTGAGGACGCCCGCAATGTTAGCGCGCGCTCATTGTCGCTGCTGCGCGCGATTGAGGATACGGTCGCTGGCAACGAGGTTCTTTCCAATACATTCAGTTCCATCGCAAAGAATTCTGGCGACGTGGCCGAATCTCTATGCGATCGCGACTTAGCTTCTCGTAAAAAATTGGATGATGATTCCGGGTCGGTGCAAATTGCTTTTGATGAGGCGTTGGATACTATTGGGGAGCTCTGTCGGTTTTTGGAGCGGAAACGTAGCGCGGCAATTAATGATCTTCAACTTAGGCCTGATGACGGCGTGGTTGAGTCTTTCGATAAAGCAATCGCTTCAGTCAAAGAGGCATTCAGTCACATGCACGACTTAAAATGGGCTGTGATGGAGAATGATGCGGATATTGCAGCTGGCAGTTCTCCGGTCCCGGTGTCCGATATAGAGGATTTTCTCAGTTCTCTTGGGCGTTGAGTTTTGGCGGCCGTAGTAATCGAGTTTCTTTCTAGAAAAGAGACTTTTGAAAAGGATTTCAAACGGGCTCCCCCCGAAATTCAGAAGGCCGTGGGAGAGGCTCTTAGAAATCTGATCAAATACCCACAACCAAGCAAGTTGAGACTGCACTCCATAACAGGTTGCTTCCATCCGAGAATTCTCAAGATTGATGTGCTTTCGAATAAGTCTTGGCAGATTACATTTGAAATGGACGGAACTGAGGCAATTTTGAGGCGCTTGGGGACTCATAGAGAAATCGATAGGCTTCCTTGATTAGGCCTGCTTGAACCGAAAGAAAGAAGTCTCGTTCTCGGGGCTTTTGTTTTTTATGGGAAGATAGTAGGAAGGGTACGCTTGCGCTTGCACACCAGTGGCTACGGTAGGTCTACCCCTCCGGCTGGTGGCCTACACCTAAGGAGCCGTGAAAGAGTTAAGCGCCAGCCTTGCCAGAAACCATATTTTGACACGGCTAAAAGACAATACTCCGAGCAAGTTGGCTCGAACCGACAAGAGCCTTTGAGTCGGGCCGGGGCGAAGCGCCTATATGTCCCAACTATGGCACCTGTGACATAGTCGGGATCAGTCTTGAACTTCACGCCGGAAAGAAATCACGTGGTACTGGCTGAACTCGGTCTTTTTTCCGAAGAGAGCTGCAATGCAGCCGGCAGTGGTCTGCACACCGATGCTGTCTATTCGATGGAACTCCCACCCATTCCTTGCGTGAGTGTTAACAACGCTCTGAAGGTACGCTGCGGCTTCGTTTCCTTTGTGTTTTCGCGCTTCAACGCTGATGTTAGGAGGAACCTGGATCATGTGGTATTCGTATTTCATTGTCTCTCCTCTCACTCCATCATGAAATATATTTTTGGTACACATTGCTTGTGCGCAGCTTCAATTCTGTTTTGAGAAGCATCGACCCGAGTGAGTATACGGCTTCACCTCCGCGTGCCCGCCGCCCCTCCCATCATCTCTCGATTTGGCCCCAGCCAGGCCATGAACCCAGCGCTCGGACTGATACCCGCCCTGCAGATGACGTCTCGCCGTTGTGCAGCAGTTGAAAACTAGAATTCGGTCGTGTCGGAGAGGTTGGTCTTCTGTGCCGGGACGTATTTACTCGGGGTCAGCATGTGGAATAAACCAAGGGGCCTGCCGTCATTATAATCAGCACGCCATGCTTCAATGATTGCCTTCTTATGCTCAAGAGTTGAAGTCATTCGCATCCAGACACGTATCGCGTAGCCGACCGTTAAACGACTCGCAAAGGCCGTTATCTTTGGATTTTCCCGGTTGAATGAAGTCCAGCAAAGCTTTGTTCTCCCGCGGCCATAAATCCAGTGCTCTGGACGTGAATTCTGTCCCTTGAAGACCAGCAACTTGCACAGCGGTGCATTCTCAGCTTCCCGCCCCTTCAGGCGTCTGACATTTTCGGTCTCTGTGCTCCCGTACTTCTTCCTTTATGGGATTCTCGTGGCCCGGGGCGTTGCGGGCGCGCAGCGCGGCGCGCATGCCGCCGGGCGGGGCAGCTAGTGCCGGGCGGGGCCGGCAGGGATGCCCAATGATACCGCGCAGCGCCAGGGCCGGGCGGCGCCGTGCACTCAGGTTTTGACCATGGAGCGCGGCAGGTTGATGAGGAAGTCGGCCAGGCCTTTGGCCCCCTGAGCCAGACTGATGTGCCGCATCATCATGCGGTGCGCGCGATCGGGGTCGTTGGCGAGGATGGCTTCGACGAGTTCACCGTGCTGCTCATACGAGGCGCGTACGCGGCCCACGGCGGTGAACGCGTGACGCAGATAGGCGCCGGTGCGTGCGCGCAGGCCGACCAGTTGTTCGCGCAGATAGGGATTGCGGCAACCCCGGTAGAGGATCTCATGGAAGTCGTGATTGGCTTCGCGCCAGGCCTGGCTGTCGTCGGCCTCGGCAATGGGGGCGGCGGCGCGGTGCACGCGCGCGAGTTCTGCGCGTTCTTCGGCGCTCATGCGCTGACAGGCCATGCGGGTGCAGACCCCCTCCATTTCGGCCATCAGCTCCCAGATGGCCAGTAATTCCTGCACGTCCAGCCGGGCGACCACCATGCCGTTGCGCGGCTGGCTCTCGAGCATGCCTTGCACTTTGAGCTGCAGCAGGGCTTCGCGCACGGGCGTGCGCGAAGCCTGGTAGCGGGTGGCCAGCTGCTGCTCGTCGATGGGATCGCCGGGCAGCAGCACGCCATGGCGGATGTCGTTCTCCACGGACTGGCGTATGCGTTCACTGACTTTCATGGTCTATGCATAGAAATACTGATTGCACGAAATTATCCACCGATCTATAAATATATTTATAGTCTAAAAAATAATACACAAGGGGTTTTTCGATATGCAAGGTCCCGTTCCTACGCCCGAGGATGTGGCGCGCACACTGGCCAGGCTGGGTATTGCAGCCAGCGCGCGTGAGGCGGCCTCGGTGGCCAAAGCCCTGGCGCGGCTGGCGCCGGAGCCGCAAGCATGACGCCGGCCGGGCTGCCAGCGTCCATCGCCGCGCTGCGCGCGGCCCTGGCAGGCGGCGAGCTGAGCGTGGCTGATGCCCTGGCGGCGCAGCGCGAGGCTTTTGCGCGGCAACGCTGGGATTGCGTGGCGAACCTGCTGCCCGCGCCGCCGATCCCGGCGCGGAACCTGCCGCTGGCCGGGGTCGGTCTGGCCCATAAAGACATCTTCGTGCTGCCGGAGCACGCGCCGCACTGCGGCGCCGGATATGCGTGGCCGGGCGCCGATGAGGTGTCCCCGCTGGTGCAGGGCCTGGCCGCGGCCGGGGCCCCGCCACTGGCCACGCTGGTCATGGCCGAGCATGCCTGCGGCGCCACGGGTGAGAACCCGCGCTATCCCTTGCCTCAAAACCCGCTGGATGCACAGGCCGCGGTGGGCGGATCGTCGAGCGGATCGGCGGTGGCCGTGGCGGCGGGACTCTGCTATGCCTCGCTGGGAACGGACACGGCGGGGTCGGTGCGGATTCCGGCGGCCACGTGCGGCCTGCTGGGCCTCAAGCCCACGGCGGGCCTGCTGTCCAACCGCGGGGTGGCGCCGCTGGCTCCGTCGCTGGACACCGTGGGGCTGCTGGCCCGCAGCGCTGACGATCTGCGTCGGGTGTGGGAGCAACTGGTGCCGGCCGCGCAGTCGGAGCCGGTTCAGCGCATCGGCACCTGCTGGCGGCATCCCGAGGGCGAACCCGACGCCGAGGTACTGACCGTGCTGGAGGACTATGCAGACCGCTGCGCGCCCCAGCGCCGCGAGGTGGCTTTGCCCGGTCTGAGCGAGTGGTCGCGCCTGGGGCAGACCGTGCTGTATGCGCAGGCTTACGCCAGCCACGCCCCGGCCTTGCGGGGCCAGGAGCCGGCGCTGGGCAGCCTGGCCCGCGCGCTGGCCCTGACGGGCGCGGCCCTGCCCGAGGCGTGGCTGGCCCAGGCTCAGGCAGAGCGGGATCGCTGCACCCGGGATTTTCTGGCGCAGGCGCTGGCCGACAACGATGTGCTCCTCACGCCTGCATTGCCGCGCGGCGTGCCGGATTGGGAGCAGGTACTGACCACCTCGGCGCGATTTGAGGCGCGCCGACTGCTCGATATGTTTCGCTGGTTTGCCTTCGTGAACTATCTCGGCCTGCCAGCGCTGGTGTTTCCGGTCGGGCGTGATCGCCGGGGCCGGCCGGTATGCGTGCAGGCCATCGGGCGCGCGGGCGCCGAGGCCCGGTTGCTCGCCCTGGCGCAGGCCAGCTCTCCATTTACGTTTTCTCTGTCTCAAGGTTGAATCGCATCATGCCTTCGCTTTCCGCTTCGCCAGCCCTGCGCCGCTTTCGCGTCCTGGATCTGTCCCGGGTGCGTGCGGGCCCGACCTGCGTGCGCATGCTGGCAGATTTCGGCGCGGATGTGATCCGCATCGAACCGCCGCCGGGCGTCGATCCCAATGAAGCCATGTTCGCCGCGGACCGCTGGAGCGGGGACTTCCAGAATCTGAACCGCAACAAGCGCTCCCTGACGCTGAATCTCAAAAAGCCCGAGGGACTGGAGGTCTTTCGCCGCCTGGTGGCGGGGGCGGACGTGGTGGTCGAAAACTGGCGCCCCGATGTCAAGGCGCGGCTGGGCGTGGACTACGCGTCATTGCGCGCGCTGAACCCGCGCATCATTCTGGCCAGCATTTCGGGTTTCGGGCAGACGGGCCCTTACGCGGGCCGGCCGGGGTTTGACCAGATCGTGCAGGGCATGGGCGGCCTGATGTCGGTGACCGGTCTGCCGGGGCAGGGCCCCGTGCGCGCCGGCCTGGCCGTGGCAGACTCCAGTACGGGTCTTTATACGGCCATCGGTATTCTGACCGCCTTGCTCGAACGCGAGGTTTCCGGCGAGGGGCAGTGGGTGCATGCCTCGCTGCTGCATGCGCAGATCGCCATGATGGATTTCCAGGGCGCGCGCTACCTCAACGACGGCGATGTGCCGGTGCAGGAAGGCAACGACCATCCCACCAGCAGCCCCATGGGGTTGTTTCAGGCGCAGGATGGGGCCTTCAATCTGGGCGCCTCGGGCGAGGGCAATTGGAAGCGCTTTTGCCAGGCGCTGGGGCGTCAGGATTGGCTGGCCGATCCCGAATACCAGACCGAAAAGCTGCGCGTGCGCCATCGCCAGCGGCTCAATGCCGAGATTCAGGCGGTGTTCGAGCGCCAGCCCGTCGCCTACTGGGTCGACGTGCTGAACGCCGCGGGCGTGCCGGCCGGGCCGGTCTACAACGTGCCGCAGATGTTCGAGGATGCCCAGGTGCGCCATCTGGATGTCGCGCGCCGCTGCGAGGCCTGGCAAGGCGGCGAACGCACGCTGATCACGCAGCCCGTCACGCTGGCGCGCACACCGGCCGATATCGAGCGCACCGCGCCGGGTTGGGGGGAGCATACCGACGAAGTCTTGCGCGAGGCGGGTTATGGGGAGCAGGATATCCAGCGTCTGCATGAGACCGGCGTGGTCTGAGCACGGAGCCGCAACATGAACGATCTTCAGCCCGGCCGTATCGAGGCCGACAAACAAGCCGGCGTGCTGCGCGTGCGTTTCTGCAATCCGGCGCGATTCAATGCCATGTCGCTGAGCATGTGGCAGGCGCTGCATACCGTGCTGGTGCAGGCGCAGGAAGACGAGGCGCTGCGGGCCATTGTGCTGCAGGGCGAAGGCGAACGCGCTTTTGTGTCGGGCGCCGATATCTCGGAGTTTGGCGCGCAGCGCAATGATCCGTCACAGGTGGCGCGCTATGACCAGGCGGTGAGCGCGGCCCAACAGGCGCTGGCCGACAGCCGCATTCCCACCATCGCGGTGATCCAGGGGGTTTGCATGGGCGGCGGCATGGGCCTGGCGCTGGCCTGCGACCTGCGCTATTGCAATGCCTCGGCGCGCTTTCGCATGCCGGCCGCGCGCCTGGGTCTGGGCTATGCCCTCGATGGCGTCAAGCGCATGAGCGACATGCTGGGCGCGGCACGCACCATGGATCTGTTTCTGACGGCCCGCAGCTTCGACGGGAATGAGGCCGCGCGCATCGGGCTGGCCCATGAGGTGTTTGCCGACGCGGATTTCGCCGTCGAGGCCCAGTCGCGCGTCGAGGCCGTGGCCGGCAACGCGCCGCTCACCTTGCGCGCAGCCCGTCTGGCCTTGCGCCATCTTCTGAACGCAGCGCCGGCGGCCGTCGAGGTCGAGCAGGCGGTGCAGCAATGTTTTGGCAGTGCCGATTATCGCGAGGGGCAAGCCGCCTTTCGCGAGAAGCGGCCGCCGGTTTTCAAAGGGCGGTAGAACAACGCCTTCATCAGCCAGGGCCGCGCAGTCTTCATCGGCCGCCGAGTATCAGCACAAGGGGAAATACATGAAAACGTTTTATCGGACCGCCATCACGGTCTTCTTAAGCGGATTTGCCAGCCTGGCCGCCGCGGTGGGGCCGCAACCGGCGCCCGCGCCGCAGAAGCAGACGCTCAACGTCGGCTATGTGAAGGTCGGGCATCTGTCGCCCATGATCTTCATTGCCGAGCCGTTGAAGGCCTGCAACGTCGAAGTCAATCCTGTGGAGTTCGTGCGGTACGCGGACGCCCGCACCGCGCTGCTGTCCGGTTCGCTCGATGTCTCGGGCATCGGGCCGGCCGATCTGGCCATCGCGCTGGCGCAAGGCAGCGAGAAGATCGTCGGCCTGTCCGGCGTGGCCTCCTCGCCCAAGTATCTGGTCACGCGCAAGGGCGTGAAGATGGACGATTGGAAGGATCTCGCCGGCAAGCGGGTCGGCATTGCGCCCGGATCGGCCGTGTGGTTCCAATGGGCGGCCACCCTGGCCGAGAAGGGCATCCCCTACAACAGCTTCACGGCGGTCAACATCCAGGGCGGCGGGACGGCCTTCGTGCAGGCCTTGCAACGCGGCGACGTGGACGCCGTGGCCTTGTGGGAGCCGTTCGAGTCGCAGCTGGTGGCAGACGGCACCGCCTACTTTGCCAAGAACCTGGAATATAGCCAATCGAAGGCCGTGGGGGCGGAGCTGGGGTTGCTGGCCGCCACCCGCGAAGCCCTGACCAACAAGCGCGAGGCGGTCAAGTGCTTCCTGTGGGCCTATAAGCAGGCGGAAGAGAAGCTCGCCAAAGATCCCGAAGCATTTGCCGAAGCGTATGCCAAATACACCAACCTGCCCCTGCCGGTCACGCGTGAATCGGCCAAGCTGATCAAGCTGGGCGGCGTGCTGGATCTCGGGCAGTTGCAGCGTCAGGCCAAGACCTTCCACGATCTGGGGGTGATTCCCAAGGATGTCAGCGGCCAGATCAGCAAGGTGTGGGATCCGACGCTGATGCGCGAGGTTCAGTAGCCGCCTCAGGAGCCAGTCATGAACTCTTCTATCCTCAAACAGGCGGCGTCCGCGCCGCGTGTGGGCGGGCACGGCGCGGCCTGGCGCCGCGCCGCCACCGCGCTGGTGGTGCCGCTGCTCATCCTGGCGGTCTGGCAATGGGTGGGGCAGTCCGCCGACATGGCGGGCGTGCTGCCCACCCCGGTGGAGGTCGGCAAGGCCTGGTACGCCTGGATTTTCGGTAACCCCGGCATGGGCCTGAATCCCTACCAGGGGACCTGGGTGAGCAATGTGCAGTACTCGACCTTGCGGGTGGCGCAAGGGTTCGTGCTGGCCATGCTGGCCGCGATCCCGCTGGGTCTGGCCATTGGCTGGAGCCGGTTGGCCTCGCGGTTGCTCGATCCGCTGATCCAGGGGCTGCGGCCGATTCCCATCACGGCCTGGCTGCCGTTCTCGATTGCGCTGTTCGGCATACGCGACATGGGCTCGATCTTCCTCATCTTTCTGGGCGGCTTCTATGCCATCGTGGTCAACACCACGCAGGGCGCCCGCGATGTGGACCGCAACCTGGTGCGCGCGGCGAGCATGATGGGCGCTTCGCCGGCGCAGATGTTGCGCCGCGTCGTGCTGCCGGCCGCCATGCCGTCCATTTTCACGGGCTTGCGCATCGGGCTGGGTATTTCCTGGACGGCGGTCATCGTCTCGGAGATGGTGGCCGTCAAGTCCGGCCTGGGCTATGTGCTCTGGGATGCCTATTACGTGGGCCGCATGGACATCGTGCTGGCCGATATGGCGTCCATCGGCTTGATGGGCTTTTTGAGCGATCGTTTGTTGGTCGCTGTCGAACACCGCGTCCTGGCCTGGCGCATGCTCCAGAATCATTGAGGGTGTCATGTCGGATATATCCGTTACGCAGTTGAGTAAAACCTATCCCGGCGTATCGCCCGTCCACGCGCTGGATCACATCGACCTGCAGGTCGAAGAAGGCGAGTTCGTCGCCTTGCTCGGCCCGTCCGGCTGCGGCAAATCGACCCTGCTGAATCTGATCGCCGGTTTTGAGTTCCCGTCGGAGGGGCAGTTGCGGGTCGGCAACCAGCCCGTGGTCCGGCCGGGGCCGGAGCGCGGCGTGGTGTTCCAGGAGGCCGCGCTCTTTCCCTGGCTCAATGTGTGGGAGAACGTGGTCTTCGGGCCCAAGATCGCGGGGCTGTCCAAGAGCGACTATGTGCCGCGCGCCGAAGAAATGCTCGAGATCACCGGGCTGTCGGCCTTCAAGCAGCACCTGCCGGTGCAGTTGTCGGGCGGGATGCGCCAGCGCGTGGGCATTGCCCGCGTGCTGACGCTGGGGTCGAAAGTGTTGTTGATGGACGAACCCTTCGGGGCGCTCGATGCGCAAACCCGGCTGACCATGCAGGAGCTATTGCTATCGGTCTGGCAGCGCTTGCGCAAGACGGTGGTCTTTGTCACCCACGATATCGATGAGGCCATCCTGCTGGCCGACACTATCTATGTGATGTCGGCGCGCCCGGGGCGCATCGCCACGCGCATCACGGTGCCGATCGAGCGTCCGCGTTCGCTGGATTTGATCACCGGCGAAGTCTTCAATGGCCTCAAGCGCGACATCCTCGGCCAGATGCGCCATTGACTCCGGAATCCCTCATGTCCAATCCCCGCATTGCTCACGCCTTTCCGCAAGACCGGCCGCCCTGCGAGCCGCCCGCCGGCGGCAACATCATGGTGCATCTGGTGATCAACGTCGAGAACTGGCGCTTCGATCAATCCATGCCGCGCACGATCATCACGCCGCCGCATGGGCGCGAGACGGTACCCGATGTGCCGAATTTCAGTTGGGCCGACTACGGCATGCGCGCCGGCCTGGCGCGCATGCTCGAGGCCATCGCCGCGCGCGGGCTGCCGGCCTCGACCAGTTGCAACGCCAGCGTCATCGATGCCTATCCGCGCGCCGCCGAAGCCATGCTGCGCGCCGGCTGGGAGTTCATCGGCCATGGCATGCATCAGCAGTCGCTTAATCATGGCGACGGCGAGCGCGAGCTCATCGAAGCCTGCCTGGAGAAACTGCGCGCCTTCACCGGCCGCCGGCCGCGCGGCTGGTTGAGTCCCGGGCTGCGCGAAACGCTGGACACGCCCGATATCCTGGCCGCGGCCGGGGTGGAGTATGTCTGCGATTGGGTGGTCGACGATTTGCCGAACTGGATGCAGGTGCGGCAGGGCAGCCTGATCCAGATGCCCTACAACCTGGAACTCAATGATTCCGTCATCTATGCGGTGGAAAAGCATTCCACGCCGGAGTTTCTCCTGCGTCTGACCCGCACGCTGGAGGTATTCACCCGCGAGGCGCAGCGCAGCCCGAGAGTGCTGGCCCTGGGTTTGCATCCCCACCTGATGGGCGTGCCGCACCGGTTCGGCGATTTCGAACGCATGCTGGATCTGTTGATGCAGCAGCCCGGGGTGGTCTTCATGACGGGCGGGCAGATCGCGGATTGGTTCACCTCGCAATACCCGGCACCCTGATACGGCGATCGCCCATCATGAATCAAGTACTGACCGACGATGGCGTGCGCCTGTGTTACGAGAGCGTGGGCGAGGGGCCGCCCGTGCTGTTCGTGCATGAGTTTGCCGGTGACATGCGCAGCTGGGAGCCGCAATTGCGCGCGTTCGCGCGCCGCCATCGCTGCATCGTCTTCAATGCGCGCGGCTATCCGCCCTCCGAGGTGCCGCAGGCGCCGCAGGCCTATTCCCAGGCGCGCGCGGTGCGCGACATGGCCGCGGTGCTCGACGACGCCGGCATTGCGCAGGCCCATATCGTCGGCCTGTCCATGGGCGGCTTCGCGGCGCTGCATTTCGGGCTGGCCTTCGCGGCCCGGGCACGGTCGCTGACGATCGCCGGCGCGGGCTACGGCGCCATGGGGGCGGACCGGCAGAGTTTTCAGGCCGCCTCGCAGGCTGCCGCCACGCAGTTCGAAACCCTGGGCAGCGGCGCCTATGGCCCGATCTATGCCGAAGGCGCGGCGCGGATCCCGTTTCAGAACAAGGATGTGCGCGGATGGCGGGAGTTTGCGCAGGCGCTGGCCGGCCACGATGCGCGGGGCGCGGCACTGACGTTGCGCGGCGTGCAGGCGCGCCGGCCTGCGCTGGACACGATGCAGGCTTCGCTGGCCGAGATGCAGGTGCCCGCGCTCGTCATCGCCGGCGATGAGGACGATCATGCCTTACAGGCGTCGCTGTTCTTGAAGCGGGTTTTGCCCAACAGCGGTTTGCTGGTGCTGCCCAAGACGGGGCACACCATCAACCTCGAGGAACCCGAGGCCTTCAACCGCGCCGTGCTGGATTTCATTGCCCAGGCCGAGGCCGGCCGCTGGCTGCCGCGCGATCCGCGTTCCATCGGGCAGGTCATGCCGCCTGGCTCGACCTGAGCGGCGGCACGACCCTCGCGGCGCTTACTTGCCGCTGTCGATGCGCTGCTGAATATGCTTGGCGCGCGCCGGCGACGAGGGGTGAGAACTGAGCATGCTGCTTTGGCCGCCGTCGAGTTCGGCCAGCTTTTCGAAGGCCGTCACCAGGCCTTGGCGATTCATCTTCTTCTGCGTGAGCAGGTCAAAGGAGTAATCGTCGGCGGCCGACTCCTGCGCCTGCGAGAACTGGGCATTGATGAATTTTTCGGTCAGGTCGCCCAGTTGCGAAGAGGTCAGGGCACTGACGGCGCTATTGCCGGCGGCGCCGGCCGCGGTGCGCGCCGCGCTCACGGCATAAGCGGTCTGCATGGCCTTGCGGGTGTGGCCCAAGGCCACGTGACCCATCTCGTGGCCGATGACGCCGCGCAGTTCGTCGTCGTTCATTTTGTCCATCAGCCCGGTATAGACGCGCACGCAGCCGTTGCCCATGGCCCAGGCATTGACCTCATCGGTCTGGTAGACCTTGTAGTTGATCTTTTGGCCGTTCAGATCCATGTTGCCAAAGCCCGCCATCACGGTGTTGAGGCGCTTGGCGTATTTGCTGTTGGCCGGCGCGATCTTGGATTGCGCATCGCTTTCCTTGCAGGCCGCATCCGAGAGCTGCACGATGTCGGCGTCCGTCAGGCTCACGGCGCGGGCCATATTGCCACCCGCGCCCAGGAGGCTGTTGGTGTCCATGTTCTGCAGGTTGGCGCAGCCGGCCAGGGTCAGGCTGCCGGCCAGGGTCGTCCAGCACAGGGCGCGTTGGGTTGGCGTCATTTTCCTCTTTCCTCATCGATGTTGATCTTGGCGGCGCCATCGGGGGCGCGCCTGAACTCTAATGGGGTCGGAGAAAATCCGGATGTGATGGGTTTTCTATTCAAGACAAAACATGAACGGCCCGGGGGGAAGTTGTTGCGGAATGTCTCCCATCATGCCGTTTTGGCCGCGCGCAGCAGGCGCAAGCCATTGGCCACCACCAGCAGGCTGGCGCCCACGTCCGCGAACACCGCCATCCAGAGCGTGGCGTGGCCGGTGACGGCCAACGCCAGAAACACCACTTTGATACCCAGCGCCAGAACGATGTTCTGCATCAGCACACGGTGCGTGGCGCGTGACAGCCGCAGGAAACTGCAAATTTTGCGCAGGTCGTCGTCCATCAGGGCCACGTCTGCCGTTTCGATGGCCGTGCCGGTGCCTGCCGCACCCATGGCAAAGCCGATATCGGCGCGCGCCAGGGCAGGGGCGTCGTTGATGCCGTCGCCGACCATGCCCACCAGACCGTCGCTGCCGATCTTGGCCGCCACGCGCTCGAGTTTGTCTTCGGGCAGCATGTCGCCATGGGCCTCATCGATGCCGGCTTCGCGCGCCACGGCCTGGGCCGCGCGGTTATTGTCGCCGGTGAGCATCAGGGTGCGCACGCCCAATGCATGCAGGTCCGTGATCGCCTCGGCGCTGCTGGGCTTGAGCGTATCGGCCACCGCCGCCAGCGCCAGCACCTGGCGGCCATCGCTGAGCAGATTGGCGGTCTTGCCGGCCGCTTCGAGCGTGTCGATGCGCGCCTCGACGGAGTCGTCGAGCACATTGAGCTCGCGCATCAGGCGGCGGTTGCCCAAGTAGTATCGGGTCTGCGCAATCTGGCCGGCCACGCCGCGGCCCGGCAGCGCCTCGAAGCCGTCGACCGGCAGCACGTCCGCCGCGGTATAGGCTTGGGCCAGGGCGCGCGACACCGGGTGATCCGAGCGCGCAGCCAGGCTGGCCGCCACGCGATCCGGCGCCAGGCCGTCAGCCGTGGCCGGCTGCAGCAGCACCAGGTCGGTCTGTACCGGTTTGCCCTGGGTGAGGGTGCCGGTTTTGTCCAACGCCAGCCAGCGCAGCTTGCGGCCGTTTTCCAGGTACACGCCACCTTTGATCAGGATGCCGCGCCGTGCGGCGGCGGTCAGGCCGCTGACCACGCTGACGGGCGTGGAGATCACCAGGGCGCAGGGGCAGGCGATGATGAGCAAGGCCAGTGCCCGGTAAAGTGAATCCATCCAGGTGTGGCCCAGCAGCAGCGGGGGGACGACGGCGACCAGCACCGCCAGCAGCACGACGGCCGGGGTGTAGACGCGCGAGAACGTGTCGATAAAGCGCTGCGTGGGCGCGCGCGCGCCCTGGGCCTGCTCGACGGCATGGATGATGCGGTCCAGCGTCGTGTTGCCGGCAGCTGCCGTGACGCGGTAATCGAAGCCGCCGGAGGCATTGATGGTGCCGGCGTATACCGGATCGCCCACTGTCTTTTCGACCGGCAGGCTTTCTCCGGTGATGGGCGCCTGATCGACGGCCGAGCGGCCGTCGATCAGCGTGCCGTCGGCGGCGATGCGCTCGCCCGGCCGCACGCGCACGGCATCGCCGATCTGCAACTGGTCGGAGGGCACGTCGCTCCAGCTGCCATCGGGGTTCTGGCGATGCGCGGTTTGCGGCGCGAGCTCCATCAGGCCGCGCACGGCGTTGCGCGCCCGGTCCAGCGCCCGGGCTTCGATGAGTTCGGCGACATTGAAGAGGAACATCACCATGGCCGCTTCCGGCCACTGGCCAATGAGCACGGCGCCGGTCACGGCGATGCTCATCAGGGCGTTGATGTTCAGGTTGCCGTTGCGCACGGCGATCCAGCCTTTGCGATATGTGCCCAGACCGCTGGCCGCGATGGAGGCCAGCGCCAGCAGCGCCGTCAGCCAGGCGGGCAGGGCGGCGAAATGCGCGGCCTCGGCCAGCGCGGCCAGCACGCCGCCGGCGGCCAGCAGGCGCCAGCCCCCGGGTTGGGCGGACGCCGCCGGACGGCTGGTCTCGACCGGTTCGGGGGTCATGCCCAGGCTGGTGATGGCCTGCATCACGGCCTCACGCGCGCCCTCGGCATGCACGACGGTCAGCACGCGCTGCATGAGATTGAACTCCAGCTCATGCACCTGCGGCATGCTGCCCAGCTTCTTGCGGATCAGGGTTTCCTCGGTGGGGCAGTCCATCTGGCCGATGCGCAGGCGCGAGAGTTGCTCGCCTTCGCCCGCGTGGAGCCCCGTTGCCGCCAGCGCGGCCTTGTCGGGCAGGGCGTGGTCGTGATCGTGGGGGTGATCGTGGTCGTGCCCATGCCGTCCGCCTGCCTGCTCGGCGTGCGCGTCGTCATGCGCGGCGTGCGCGCAGCAAGAGGCGGGGTGGGCGTCATGCGAGGACTTGGACATGATGATCTCGTGTTGTTACGTCCCTTATATAGCGGGAGAAGCTGTTGGCATTGCACACCCTGGAGTTACTATAGGGTCAAGCGTTGCGAACCGGAGCCCAGGATGAAGATCGGTGAATTGGCCAAGGCGGCCGCCACGACGGTGGAGACAGTCCGCTACTACGAGCGTGAAGGGCTGCTGCCCGCGCCGCAGCGGGGCATGAACAACTACCGCAGCTATGGGCAGGTGCATCTGGAGCGGCTGCGCCTGATCCGCAATTGCCGCGCCCTGGACATGACCCAGGACGAAATCCGCGCCATCCTCAGGCTGGCCGACAATCACCAGGCCGGCTGCGGCGGCATCAATGAGCTCTTCGACGAGCATATCGCTCACGTGGATGCCCGCATTGCCGAGCTTACCCAGCTCAGAGCCCAGTTGACCGAGTTGCGCCAGCGCTGTGTCGCGGCGCATCCCGACGCCGACGATTGCGGCATTCTGCACGGGCTGTCCGAGATGCAGGTGGACGAGCGCCCGGAGCGCCACACACACCTGGGGTGATCCGCGCGCCAATACCCGTACCGCCGGGCGGGGAGATAGGCCGGGCGGCGCGGGGCGCGCCTACAATAGGAACGTTTCTCATTGATCGGCCCGGCGCATGAGGCCCGGGTCAGGCGGCTTGCTACCATAGCTGCCCTCCGCACCCATTCGAGCACCATGACCGACGCCCTGACCCAACCCGCCCTGCATGCGCTGAATACGCGCCGTTCCGTGAAGTTTCTGCGCGCGCCGGCGCCCAAACCCGACGAGCAGGCGCTGATCCTGCAAGCCGCCATGAGCGCGCCGGATCACGGCGCGCTGCGTCCCTGGCGTTTCGTGCGCATTCAGGGCGAGGCCATCGACCGCTTCGCCGATGTGGCCCTGGATGCGGTCAAGCGCAGCGGCGACGTCCGCATGACGCCCGAAAAAGAAAAATCCGTGCGCGCCTGGATGGCCGATGTGCCGCTGTTTCTGGCCTTGGCAGCCAAGATCGATCACAACTCCAAGGTCTGCGAGCAGGAGCAAGTGCTGGCCGCGGGCGCGGCCGTGATGAACATCCTCAACGCCACCCATATGCTGGGTTATGGCGCCTTCTGGAGCACGGGCCTGGGCACGTATGTCGAAGCAGTGCAGGAAATTCTCGGCCTGGATCCGCTGGAGTACCGGTTCCTGGGCTATCTGGCCATAGGCACGCCGGCTTGCGCCGTACCGCAGCACGAACGTCCGGACTTCCGTGAGTTTCTGAGCGACTGGACGGGCGAGACGCCGGCAGCCGGATAGGCGCGGGCGCCGGCCCGGCCAAGCAAATGGGCCCCGTAAGGGGCCCATTTGCTTGGGTGCCGGAAACCGGCGTGCCTCAGGCGGTTTCGTCGATGACGCGTTGCGCCTCGATGCGCACGCGCTCGGGAGCCGTGCCGCCGATGTGCTTGCGCGCGGCCACCGAGCCTTCCAGGGTCAACACATCGTGGATGTCGGCCTCGATGGAGGGGTGATAGGCCTTGAGCTCATCGAGCGTGAGATCGGCCAGGTCGCAGCCCCGCTGCTCGCAATCGCGCACGGCATGGGCGACCACTTCGTGGGCATCGCGAAAGGGCAGACCGCGCTTGACCAGGTAGTCGGCCAGGTCGGTGGCGGTGGCAAAACCCTGCAGGGCCGCAGCACGCATATTGTCGGGCTTGACCTTGATGCCGCCGGCCATGTCGGCAAAGATGGTCAGCGTATCGCGCACGGTGTCGACCGTGTCGAACAGGCCTTCCTTGTCTTCCTGGTTGTCCTTGTTGTAGGCCAGCGGCTGGCCCTTCATCAGGGTCAGCAAGGCCACCAGGTGGCCATTGACGCGTCCGGTCTTGCCGCGCGCCAGTTCGGGCACGTCGGGGTTTTTCTTTTGCGGCATGATCGAGCTGCCGGTGCAGAAGCGGTCGGCCAGGTCGATGAAGCCCACGCGCGGGCTCATCCACAGCACCAGTTCTTCCGACAGGCGCGAGACGTGCGTCATGATCAGGGCGGCCGCGGCGCAGAACTCAATGCCGAAATCGCGATCCGAGACGGCGTCGAGCGAGTTGCGGCACACGCCATCGAAATCCAGGCTGCGGGCGACGCGCTCGCGGTCGATGGGATAGGACGTGCCGGCCAGGGCGGCGGCGCCCAAGGGCAGGCGGTTGACCCGCTTGCGGCAGTCGGCCAGCCGCTCGGCATCGCGGCCGAACATTTCGGCATAGGCCAGCAGATGATGGCCGAAGGTGACCGGCTGGGCGACCTGCAGGTGGGTAAAGCCGGGCATGATGGTCGCGGCGTTGTCCAGGGCCACGGCGGCCAGGGCGTGGCGCAACTGGCGCAGCAGGCCGATCAGGTTATCGATCTCATCGCGCAGCCACAGGCGGATGTCGGTGGCGACCTGGTCGTTACGCGAGCGGCCGGTGTGCAGGCGCTTGCCCGCGTCGCCGACCAGCTCCACCAGGCGCTTTTCGATGTTCAGGTGCACGTCTTCGAGATCGAGCAGCCACTGAAAGCTGCCGGCGTCGATTTCCGAGAGGATTTGCTGCATGCCGCGCTGGATGTCGGCCAGATCCTGGGCGGAGATGATGCCCTGGGCGGCCAGCATGTCTGCGTGCGCCAGCGAGCCGCGGATGTCGTGGCGCGCCAGGCGCTTGTCGAAATCCACCGACGCGGTGTAGCGCTTGACGAGATCGGAGACGGGTTCGGAGAACCGTGCGGACCAGGCTTGGGCCTTGTTGGCGAACTGGTCTTGCTGGGAGGAATGATTTGCCATGATGGCGGGAATTATAGGGCCTGGAAGGCGGACTGGCGCACGGGCGTTGCCGGCCGCGATATCGGATAATGTGACCGCAAGGACCCCGAGGCAAGGAGCAAGCGTTGACGATGCAGTGGCAAACCGTGGCCGCCACCCTGGACGAGTACACCCCCACCCAGGCCTGGGCACAGACCCTGGTCGGCGTGGCGGTGCTCGCGCTGGCGGCGCTTTTCATTCAGTGGGTGGTGGCCCGGCTGGTGCTCTATTTTGCCCATCGCCTGTTGCGCGCCTCCGGCCATGAAGACTGGGACCAGGCCTTGCAGCGCCGCCGCGCCTATCAGAATCTCTGGTATGCCGTGCCCTTCGCGGTGGTTTCCGTGGGCATCGGGCTGGTGCCCCACGCCGAGCGGGTCGTCACGCTGGTCGGGCGGCTGGCGCACGCGGGTGCCTGGATCTGTGTTTTCGTCGCCGTCAGCGGCGTGCTCAGCGCCTGGCAAGACACGTACTCGGCGACCACGCGCGCGCAGACCCGTTCCATCAAGGGGTATATCCAGATCTCCAAGCTGATCATGGTGGCCATCTGTGTGGTGCTGGTGCTGTCCATCCTCATGGACCGCTCGCCCTTATGGATGATCTCCGGCCTGGGCGCGCTGTCGGCGGTGCTGCTGCTGGTGTTCAAGGATACGCTGCTGTCGCTGGTGGCCAGTACGCAGCTGACCTCCAACGACATGCTGCGCATCGGTGATTGGATCGAAATGCCGCAAGCCAACGCCGACGGTTTCGTCAAGGACATCGCGCTGCATACGGTGAAGGTGCAAAACTGGGACAACACGGTGACCACCGTGCCGACCTACAAGCTTTTCTCGGAGAGCTATCGCAACTACCGGCAAATGTTCGAGTCCGGCGGGCGGCGCATCAAGCGCACGCTGCGCATCGACGCCACGTCCGTGCG
The DNA here is from genome assembly GCF_002261355.1 of Bordetella genomosp. 12. GTDB lineage: Bacteria > Pseudomonadota > Gammaproteobacteria > Burkholderiales > Burkholderiaceae_B > Bordetella. The sequence goes on from NZ_NEVU01000002.1 coordinate 794,602, forward strand.
CTTTCTGGATGCCGCCGAGTCCCAGCATCTGATGCGGTTTCGCCTGCTGCATGACTATCTCCAGGCCAAAGAGACCGACCTGGCGCGGGCCAACCAGGAGCTGGGCGAACTGGCCGAGGTTCCGGCCAACCGGCGCCGGCTGACCAATATCGGCACCTTTCGCGCCTATGCGCTGGCGTATCTGCGCCAGCATCCCGAGGTGCGCCAGGACATGGCCATGATGGTCCGCATGATGGAGCCCCAGGCCGAGGGCATCCCGGTGGAGATCTATTGCTTTACCGCGTTGACGGCCTGGGTCGAGTACGAGCGCATACAGGGCGATATCTTCGATCATCTGCTGGCCATCCTCCCGGAGCTGGGCCTGCGCCTGTATCAACAGCCGTCGGGCGCGGACCTCTCCGCTTTTTCCGGCCAGTTGCGGCAGTCGGTGCTGCGTGAAGCCCGGCTCGAGCAGGCGCTGCCGCCCGTGCAAAGACCGGGCTGACAGCAAGGGCAATGGGGGCGTCCCGTGCAAGAAGTCGAGTCGTCAGGCATGATGGTGGCAACTAAGGATACGAGCATGAAAAAGGCATTTTTGAACCTTTATAACCACGGTTTTGCCCGTGTCGCCGTCGGTGTTCCGGAGTGCCGCGTCGCGGACCCCGCCTTCAATGTGGCGCAGACGCTGGCGCTGGCTCGGCAGGCTGCCGCCGACGGCGCCGTGCTCGTTGCCTTCCCGGAGCTGGGACTGTCGGCGTACACCTGCGATGATCTGTTCCACCAGGAGGCACTGCTGGATGCCTGCACGCGCGCCCTGGGCGAGCTGGTCCAGGCCTCCGAGACGCTGGACCTGATCATGGTCGTGGGCCTGCCGCTGCGGGTCAATCACGCGCTGTTCAATTGCGCGGCGGTCGTGGGCGCCGGCCGTGTGCACGGGATCGTGCCCAAAAGCTATCTGCCCAATTACGCGGAGTTTTACGAAGCCCGGCAGTTCAGCGCGGCCGACTGCGCCACCGTCGACAGCGTGCGGCTGCTCGGTGCGGACGTGCCCTTTGGCGCGTCGCTGCTGTTTGACGTACCTGGCATCCCGCATTTCAAGTTTCATGTCGAAATCTGCGAGGACGTATGGGTGCCCATTCCCCCCTCGTCCTTCGCCGCGCTGGCAGGAGCCACGGTTCTGTTGAATCTGTCCGCCTCCAACATCGTGATCGGCAAGTCCGCCTACCGGCACCAATTGGTCAGCCAGCAATCGGCGCGCTGCCTGGCGGCCTATCTGTATTCCTCGGCCGGCAAAGGCGAGTCCACCACGGACATGGCCTGGGACGGGCAGGCGCTCATTTATGAAAATGGCGAGCGCCTGGCCGAATCGGAGCGCTTTAGCGATGCGTCGCATCTCATTTATGCGGACATCGATGTCGAGCGGCTATCGCGCGAACGCATGCACCAGACGACCTTCGCGCAATCGGCGCGACGGCATCGCGAAGAGGTCGGGCGGTTCCGCGTGGTGACGTGTGACGTGCCGGTCGACACCACGCATGACTTGCCCTTGCGGCGCAGCGTCAAGCGCTTTCCGTACGTGCCCGATGACGTGCGCGGGCGCGAAGCGCGCTGCCGCGAGGTGTACAACATCCAGGTCACGGCCCTGGTCCAGCGGCTGGCCTCCAGCAATTTGTCCAAGGTCGTCATCGGCGTGTCGGGCGGGTTGGATTCCACCCACGCCCTGCTGGTTTGCGCCCAGGCCATGGATCGCCTGGGCCTGCCGCGCACCAACATACTGGGCGTGACCATGCCGGGGTTTGCGACCAGCGACCGGACGCTCGCGCAGGCGCGGCGGCTGATGCAGGTCGTGGGCTGCTCCGCTTCCGAGGTCGATATCCGGCCGAGCTGCCTTCAAATGCTGAAGGACCTGGGCCATCCCTTCGTCAACGGCGAGGCGCAATACGACATCACCTTTGAAAATGTCCAGGCCGGCGAGCGCACCAATCATCTGTTCCGGCTGGCCAACTATAGCGGCGCAATCGTGATCGGCACCGGCGACCTGAGCGAGCTTGCGCTCGGCTGGTGCACCTACGGTGTGGGCGATCACATGTCTCATTACAGTGTCAACGCCAGCGTACCCAAGACCCTGATCAGCCATCTGGTCCGCTGGGCCGCCGACACGCTGGAAGGGGACGCCGACGGCGCCCAGGTCCTGCGGGAGATCGTCGATACCGACATCAGTCCGGAGCTGGTCCCCGGCGCGCAAGCGGGCAAGATCGAGCAGAAGACCGAGAGCGTGATCGGGCCCTACGAACTCCAGGATTTCAATCTTTATCACGTGCTGCGCTTTGGCTTCCGTCCGTCCAAGGTCGCCTTTCTGGCCCTGAGCGCCTGGGGCGACAAGGCCGCCGGCAGCTGGCCCGCGGATATGGCCGGCCAGCCGCGCGACTACTCCCTGGCTGACATCAAGAAGAACCTCGGCATCTTCCTGTTCCGGTTCTTCAAGATCAGCCAGTTCAAGCGATCGTGCGTTCCCAACGCGCCCAAGGTCGGCACCGGCGGCTCGCTGAGTCCCCGCGGCGATTGGCGCGCGCCGAGCGACTCCGAAGCCAGTGTCTGGCTGGCCGACCTCGAGAACATCCCTGACAAAACCTAGGCAGCGGGCGGCGCCGGCCGGCAACGCCCGGCGCCGCATGCCAACGATAGCGGCATCAGAGTCCCTTTACGTGCTCCAGCACAAAGTCGATGAAGACACGTGCGCGTTGCGACAAAAATCGGGTCTGCGGATAGACGATGTTGATGGGTTGCGGCGTGGCGTAATAATCGGTGAGCAACGCCTCCAGTTTGCCTGACTGGATGTCGGCGTTGACGCGCCAGGCGGGCACGAGACTGACGCCGAGGTGCGACAAGGTGGCTTCGCAAATCGCGTCCAGGTCGTTGACCCGTATTGCGCCGCTGATCTCCACGGCCTGACGGCCGTTTTCCGAATCGAACTCCCAGCGGCTCCAACGCTGAGCATAGGCATAAGCGATACAGCTATGGTCGGCAAGGTCCTGCGGGGATTCCGGGCGGCCATGCCGTTTGAGGTACTCCGGGCTGGCCACGACCATCTGTTGTTCCATGCCCAGTGTGCGCGTGACCAGCGTGCTGGAAGGGAGCTGACCGACCCGGATTCCCAACTCCATTCCTTCCTCGACGAGGTCAAGCGTGGAGTCGGTAAAGACCAGATCCAGAATCAGGCGCGGATGCCGGGCCAGTAGTTGGGGAAGCAGCGGCATGATCAGGCGCCGCCCGAATGCGCCCGGCATGGTGACGCGCAGAGTGCCGGCCACGCCGGTCGCGGGAACGCCGCGGGTCTCCGAGCGCACCACGTCGACGGCATCGATGAGTTGCCGGACATGAGGATAGAGCTGCAAGGCCTCCGCGGTGGGGCTCAACTTGCGGGTGGTGCGCCGAAAGAGCTGCATGCCCAGGGTTTCTTCGAGCGAGGCGATCTGCTTGCTCACCGCGGATTGGGATATTCCCTGGGCCCGGCCCACCGCCGAAAAACTACCGCGTTCGAGCGTTCGCAAAAAGGTCTGTAAAAGCAATAGGTTATCCATTTCTCTCGCTTTTATTCAATCCATACTGGAATGTATGTTAATCCACCTAGCCTGGTTTTCGATTAAATGGCACGAGAATATATTCACTCCCATTCCAAACCAAAACGTAGGGAGACAAACCGTGGCTCGTAAGAGAATCGGCATCATTGGCGCCGGGACGGCCGGCTTGCATCTGGGTCTTTATCTTCTGAAGCACGGCGTGGATGTCACCATCCACACCGACCGCAAGCCCGAGGAATACGCCTCGATGCGGCTGCTGAATACCGTGGCGCATCATTCGGTCACGGTTGCGCGGGAGGCCGCGCTCGGGGTGGACCATTGGCCCGATATGGGCTACTACGGGCACTATTACTACATCGGCGGGCCGCAGCCCCTGCGGTTTTACGGCGACCTCGTCAATCCCAGCCGCGCGGTCGATTACCGGATTTACCAACCCCGGCTCATGGAAGACTTTCTTGAGCGCGGCGGCGACCTGGACTATCGAACCCTGGATGCCGCAGATATACCGGCCATGGCCGATGCCTATGATTTGATCGTGGTCAGTACCGGTAAGGGGCCGCTGGGCCAGATGTTTCAGCACCGCGCGGAGTTTTCCCCCTTCGATCGTCCCCAGCGCCTGCTATGTGCCGCGCTGTTCAAAGGCATCGAACAGGCGGACATCCGTGCCGTCACCATGTCTTTCTCACCCGGCCATGGCGAGATGATCGAGATTCCCACCGTCTCGTTTGGCGGAATGGTCACGGCGCTGGTGATCGAGAACATTCCGGGCGGCGACATGGAAATCGTCGCCAGGCAGAAGTACGACGAAGACCCTGCGGGGTTCATGAAAATGTTGCTCGGAAAACTGCGTGTTCACCATCCGAGCGTTGCCGAACGGATCAACGAACGCGAGTTCGATCTGGCCAACAGCCCGCTGGACATTTTGCAGGGTGCCGTCACGCCCACGGTACGGGCCACGCACATGCCGCTGGGCAATGGCAAGATGGCCTTGGCGCTGGGCGATGTGCACGCGACGGTCGACCCGGTGCTGGGGCAGGGCGCCAACATGGCCTCGCACGCCGCGTGGATCGTGGGAGAGGAAATCGTGCGGCAGGACGTTTTCGACGAGCGCTTCTGCGAGCACGTGAACCTGCGTCGCCAGGACCGCGTGCTTAGCGCGACGCGCTGGACCAACTTCATGCTGACCAATCTGCGGACCCTGCCGGTCGAACTGCAGCAGTTCATTGGCGAGCTCTATCAGAACCGCGATCTGGCTGATGCGTTCACCGACAACTTCAATTATCCGGAGCGGCAATGGGATGTGTTCTCCAGTCCGCAACGCATGGCCGCCTGGTGTGAGCGCCTGAAGGCGCAGGCCGCAGACAGAAGCGTTCCTGCGGCCGCCTGACCCGCCGCGTTTCCCCAACAACAGGTTTTCACTGTCCTTCCCATACTGGGACGGGAGGGTGGCTTCCTGCGCCCGTGAGCTGCAATGACCAATACCGAACTTGGCCCCGAGGCCCTTTCCATCGACGAACGAACGCAGTTTCGACAGGCAGTTTCTCAGTTTGCAACCGGCATCGCGGTGGTGTCGGTGCAGGCCGAGAACACGGCCGAGGTCCATGGGATGACGATCAATAGTTTTACGTCGGTCAGTCTCGACCCGCCGACGGTGCTGATCTCGCTCAAGAGCGGCCGAACCCACGGGCTGATCCGCAATCATCTGCGCTTTGGTGTCAGCGTCCTGCATGACGAGCAGGTCGGCCTTTCGGCGCTTTTCAGCGGTAAAGCGCCAGCGGATTCTCGGCCCGAGTTCGTCGTGCCGAATCATTCTCCCGTCCTCCGTTCGGCGCTGGCTTGGTTCGAATGCGAAGTCCAACAGCAGGTGGACATCCATGATCACACGCTCTTTATTGCGCGCGTCACCGCCAGCGGGTGTGTGCAAGGAGCGCCATTGTTGTTTTTCTCCAGTCGATACCACCGGCGCCAGAGCTGGTCTTGAGCCGGTCTGAGCGCGCGCCCTCATTCAATGTTTTTTGGAGACAGTCATGGACAAGTCATTTCAACAGCGCATGGCCGGCCACGGCGTACTCATGATTTTTTGCACGCTGCTGTTCGGCCTTGGCCTGTGGATGAAGTTATTGGAGGGGTTCGAGCTGTATCCCGGTTTCATTTTGCCTTTCAACATCCCTGGCACGCCCGAGGGATGGGCGCGGGCTCACGTCGGGCCCGCCCTGAACGGGATGATGGTGATCGCGGTCGCTTTCGTGCTGCCCGGGCTGCACTTTAAGGAAGGCGCGCAAAAGTGGCTTGGCTGGATCGTGGTCGCGGACGGCTGGTCCAACGTCATTTTTTACTTGTTCTCCAACTTCGCCTCCAACCGCGGCTTGTCCTTTGGCGGCAATCGCTTTGGCCCGGGCGACGTATTTGGGGTCATCGCTTTGGCGCCTGCCTATCTATTCGGTGTGCTGGCGATGGTGGCGCTGATCGTGATCGGCTGGGCTGCTGTCCGGCCCAGGTCCGGGCAAGCACATGCCCGGCGTGCCGAGGCGGCGTAAGGCGGCGTGGACACGCGCAGATTCCGACGACAGATTATTCAGGAATTCACTATGGATACCCAAGCTTCAGAATGCGCTACCGCGCTGCGCGACAAGATGCTGATCGGCAGCGAATGGCGGGAGGCGCAGTCCGGCGCCACGATACCGGTCTTCGACCCCGCGACCGGCAAGGCGATTGCCTGTGTGCCAGATGGCAGCGCCGCAGACGTGGATCACGCCGTTGAAACGGCCTGGCGGGCCTTTCGTTCCCCGGCCTGGTGCGCGATGCCGCCGGCGGCCCGAGAGCGGCTCCTGCTTCGTTTGGCCGATCTGCTGGAGGCCAACGGCGAAGCACTTGCCCTGCTGGAAACCCGGAACAACGGCAAGCTTCTGGCTTACTCGAGGATGTTCGAAGTCGGGGCCGGCGCGCAGTGGTTGCGCTACATGGCCGGATGGGCAACCAAGATCAGCGGCTCCACGCTGGACCTGTCATTGCCCCTGCCGCCCGGGCGGCGCGCATCGGCCTTTACCCGAAGGGTTCCCGTCGGGGTGGTGGGCGCCATCATCCCCTGGAACTTCCCCCTGTTGATGGCGATATGGAAGATCGCGCCCGCCTTGGCCTGCGGCAACGCGGTGGTGCTCAAACCGGCGGAGGAAACGCCGCTCACGGCGCTGCGGCTGGGCGAACTGGCCTTGGAGGCCGGCTTTCCGCCTGGCGTGCTGAATGTCGTGACGGGACGAGGGGAGAGCGCCGGGGCCGCGCTGGTTGCGCACCCGAAAGTCAGCAAGATCGCTTTCACCGGCTCTACCGAGGTGGGGCGGTTGATCGGCTCGGTCTGCGGGCGCAACCTCAAACCGGTGTCTTTGGAGCTTGGCGGGAAAAGTCCGGTCATCGTACTGGATGACTGCGATCCGGCCATCGCGGCTCAGGGGGCGGCCGAGGCGATCTTCTTTAACCATGGCCAGGTGTGTACCGCGGGTTCACGACTGTATGTGCATCAGGGTATCTATGACGCCGTGCTCAGCCGCCTTGCCGAGATCGCCGACGGCATGGTCGTCGGTTCCGGCCTGGCGGCGCAGACACACATGGGGCCTTTGGTATCGCAGCGCCATCTTCAGCGCGTGCGCGGCCTGATCGACTCCGGGATCGAGGACGGCGCCGAGCGGCTGTGCGGCGCAGCGGCCGTGCCTGACGAAGGTTATTTCGTACGTCCGACGGTTTTTGCCAATCCTGACCGACGGCCCATGACGTTGCTGACGGAAGAAGTCTTCGGACCGGTGTTGGTGGCGATGCCCTTCACCGACCTTGCCGACGTCGTGGCGCAGGCGAACAACAGTGTCTATGGATTGGGCGCCAGTGTCTGGACGAACCGCCTCGACGCCGCGATGAATCTGTCGGCATCGCTGGAGGCGGGCACGGTCTGGGTGAACACCCACAACATGGTTGATCCCAATCTGCCCTTTGGCGGCTTCAAGGACTCGGGTATTGGCCGCGAACACGGCGCTGCCGCGATTGACAGCTACACCACCGCCAAGGCGGTGTGCCTGACGTACGCCCAATGAAGGCTGGCCGGGCCGTCGCGCCCTGCCGAAACAGAAAAAATCAGGAGACGACATGCGTGCAAAGCAATGGGCCGGACGGGCAGGCAAGAGCCTGATCGCGGCGTTCTTGGCGTGCCCCGCGGTGGGCGGATTGGCGCAGGCGCAGGAGGCCGGGGCGCGGGAGGAGCCAGGTCCGTGGTACCTCAGGGCGGGCCTGGCCTGGGCGGCCTTTGACGAACGGGCCGACCTCAAGGCGGGCGGGCAGACTGTGCCCGGGGCCAATGCCAAGGTGAAGGACAACCTGACCTTGCTGGCGGAGTTCGGCTACCACTTCACGCCGAACATCGCCCTCGGGTTGCTGGTGGGCTATCCGCCTACGACCACATTGAGCGGCGCGGGGTCGGTGTCGAGTGTCGGCAAGATAGGCAAGGTGAAATATGCCCCCGCCGCCTTGACCCTGCAATACCAGTTCACCCAGCTGGAGCGCTACAGCCTTTACCCCTACCTCGGGGCGGGCGTGACCTATATGAAGATCTTCAATGCGAAGGACGGCAACGTTACGCATTTTGATGCCAAGGATGCCTGGGGCGGGGTGGCGCAGGCGGGCCTGGAGTATCGAATCACACCGCATCTGGGCGTGTTCCTGGATGTGAAGAAGTTCATCGTTCATACCAAGGCAAGCGGCTATCTCGGGCCGGCGCCCGTGCGCGCGGCCGTCACGCTGGATCCGCTCGTCACGACGGTGGGCCTGGCGTTTCGCTTCTAGGTATCCGCGCCGGGCGGCAGGCTCTCCCTGCAAGCGTGTGCGGGGGGCTGCGCAAGAGCGCGTTTTCAATCCATCGGCGGGATGGCGATGCCAGCCGGCTTAGAGCGGGAGAACTGAAATGGCGGGACACCTTCCCGGCGCGGACTGGCCTGCGGCCATCGAGCGCGTGAGCACGGATGAACTTCAGGCGCTGCAGCTGCAGCGCCTGCGGAAGACCTTGGAGCATGCCTATGCGCATGTCGGGCACTACCGAAAGACCTTCGACGCAGCAGGCGTGCATCCCAGTGACCTGAGAGTCCTGTCGGATCTGGCGAAATTTCCGACGACCTCAAAAAGCGACCTCAGGGACAACTATCCCTTCGGCTTGTTCGCCGTGCCGCGCGAAGCGCTCGTCCGTGTGCATGCGTCCAGCGGCACCACGGGCCGGCCTACCGTGGTCGGCTACACCCAAGGCGACATCGATACCTGGGCCGATGTCGTGGCCCGGTCGATTCACGCGGCGGGGGGACGGCGCGAAGACACGCTGCAGAACACCTTCGGCTATGGGCTGTTCACGGGAGGCTTGGGCATTCATTATGGCGCGGAGCGGCTGGGATGCCTGGTGATTCCCATGTCGGGCGGGCAGACGGAAAAGCAGGTCCAGCTGATTCGGGACTTTTCTCCCACGATTATGCTTGCCACGCCTTCCTACATGCTGACGATGATCGACGAAATGGAGCGGCAGGGGATGGATCCGTCCCGGACCAGCTTGAAGCGTGGGATCTTTGGCGCCGAACCCTGGACCGAGGCGATGCGCCGGGAGATCGAGGGCCGTCTTGGCATCGATGCCGTCGACATTTATGGCTTGTCAGAAGTCATCGGGCCGGGCGTGGCCTGCGAATGCGCCGACAGCAAGGATGGCCCGGTGATATGGGAAGACCACTTTTATCCGGAAATCATCGATCCGCTGACGGGCGCGGTGCTGCCGGACGGCAGCCAGGGAGAGCTGGTCTTCACTTCCCTGACCAAGGAAGCGATGCCCATCATCCGCTATCGGACGCGCGATCTGACCGCACTGTTGCCCCCCACGTCCAGATCGATGCGCCGCCTGGCGAAAATCACGGGGCGCTCAGACGATATGTTGATCATCAGGGGCGTCAACGTGTTTCCGACGCAGATCGAGGAAATCATTCTGGGCCTTCCCGCGCTGAGCGCGCAGTATCAACTGACGATCAGCAAAGAGGGCTATATGGATGCACTGGCCGTCGCGGTGGAGGCCAGGCCGGAGATCTGCCCCGGCCTGGCGGACAGAGAACGCCTGCGGCTGGCCCGGGAACTTCAGCAACGCATCAAGGACAATGTGGGGGTGTCGACCCGAGTCTCGATCGTGCCTTGCGGACACATACCGGCCAGCGTCGCGGGCAAGGCCAAGCGGGTGGTCGACGTTCGCCCGATGGGGCCGGGTTGAGCCGGGCGGGCAGGGCCCGCGCGGCGACGGTGGTGCGCGGCCTGATGCCTTTTGAAGGCGGCAGGCGGCAGAACGAAGTCGTGTAGACTTGCGCGGCTGACGCATCCGTCCGTCTCGACAGGGCGTCCTCCAGGTGTCTGCGCCTGGCGGATAGTGCGGCCAGGGGCGGTCCGGCCCGGTGCTGCGGCCTGGCCCGGCTTGCCGGCTGGCGCGACGTGCAGAGTGGCCGCCGCGGCGGGCCGTGATCGGCCCCGCGCGTGGTGACCGAGGGGGGCGGCTGCCGCCGGCCGGGCGGCATTGCGGCTTATCTGCATCAATGCCGAGGGGCGCTGTCAGGCGCGGCCCGGATTGCGCGCGACGCGCTGCGCATTTGGCCGGGATTGGCGCTATTCTGTTAGCACCGGATGTCTCAACTCCCCCTGAGTCAGCACGCCACAATAATCTCCAGGACTGAGAAAGTGAAACAAGTTACCGCCATCATCAAACCGTTCAAGCTCGACGAGGTTCGCGAGGCGCTGGCCGAGGTCGGCGTCAGCGGCCTGACGGTCACCGAGGTCAAGGGTTTCGGCCGCCAGAAAGGGCACACGGAGCTGTACCGAGGCGCGGAGTATGTGGTGGATTTTCTGCCCAAGATCCGGGTCGAGGTGGTGTTGGCCGACGAGCTGGTCGATCAGGCCATCGAGGCCGTCCTCAAGGCTGCGCGCACCGGGAAAATCGGCGATGGCAAGATTTTCGTGACACCTGTGGAACAGGCCATCCGGATCCGCACGGGCGAGGCGGACGAAGAGGCGCTTTGACGGGGTCCGTCGCGGCAAGGCATGCCGCGGCCGGCAGGCGCCGCGGCGCGATCCGCCAGATTTCAAGGCCCGAGGCCGGCACTGCGCCGGGCTCGGGCCTTTTGCATGGCCTGGCGTGCGCGCCACTCGGGGTCCGGCGCCGCAAGCGGCTAGCGCGGCGGGGGCAGGGCGCGCGCGGTGAAGATCTCCTGGCAGGCCTGGCAGATGGCGCCCGTGATGTCCTGACGTGCGTGTTCGCGCCGCTCGAGCATGCCGATGGCGCGCGAGGTCGGGCCGAGGTCGGCAGGCAGGGGGAGTACCCGTAAATCCCGGCTGTCGAGCCAGTTGGCCCCGTTGAGCAAGGGCAGCAGGGTGACACCGGTTTCCTGGCGCACGAGCTCGACCAGGGTTTCAATGGCGTTGAGTTCCAGAAATTCGGTAACGGTGATGCCGAGACGGCGCAGTACGCGATCGATTTGCAGACCCGTGCGCTGGGTGCGGTCAAAGCGCAGAAAGGGGTTGCGTGCCAGGACCTCATGGACGTCCGAACCGCCGCTGGCCCCGGGGTGGGCGAGAACGACGAGCGGCTCCTCGTAGAGGGCCGTCCAGCGGGTGGAGGCCATCTTGCGCCCGGCCTCCACGACGAAGGCCGCGTCCAGTTCGCCGGCCTCGACCTTGCCGGCCAATTCACTGGCTTTGCCCGACAGTACGCGCACGTCCAGACCGGGGTGCTGGCGCTTCATCAGGGTGACGACCTTGGATAAGGTGCCCATACAGGAGACGATGGCGCCCACGGAGACCGCGCCGGCCAGCGCGTCCGAGGTCGTGCGCGGCAGGCGCAGGCGTTCGTACAGGTCCAGTAATTGTTTGATTTCGGGCAGCAGCTCGCGGCCGGCCGCATTCAGAATGGCCAGGCGGCCGCTGCGGTCGAACAACTCGCGGCCGAGCTCGGCTTCCAGCGAGCGCATCTGAAAGCTCACCGCGGCCTGGGTCAGCGCGACCTGTTCGGCGGCTTCGGCGAAGGTGCCGTGGTGCGCCACCGCCAGAAAGGTACGCAAAAAGCGCAGGGTGCTCATGCTGTTCGATATACAAAAATAGTTTTAATGACGGAGCAAAAAATCAAATTGATTTAATTAAATCACAAGTGTAATTTCACCCGTTTGTCCCCGAATCCCGAGAGCCGCGCCATGAAACCGTTCGACTGGAGCAATCCCTATCCCTCCCACCGCATTCCGCTGTTTGCGCGCAATGTCGTGTCGACCTCGCATCCGCTGGCCGCGCAGGCCGGGCTGCGCATCCTGCTCAAGGGAGGCAACGCCGTGGACGCCGCCATCGCGGCGGCCGCGACCATCGTGCTGGTCGAGCCGGTCTCCAATGGCCTGGGCAGCGACTGTTTCGCGATTCTGTGGGATGGCAAGGCGCTGCATGGCCTGAACTCCTCGGGCACGGCGCCCGCGGCCTGGAGCGTCGAGTATTTCAAGCGCAAGTACGGCACGGATGCCGCCGGCCTGGCCAAACAGCCCAAGCGCGGCTGGGACACGGTCACCGTTCCCGGCGCGGTCGCGGGCTGGTCGGCCCTGCATGAAAAATTCGGCAAGCTGCCGTTTGAACAGTTGTTCGAGCCGGCCATCGAGATCGCCGAGCGCGGTTACGCCGTGCCGCCGGTGGTGGCGCATAAATGGGCCGCGGCGGCGCAGGAACTGAGCGAGCAGCCCGGTTACGCCCAGGCCTTCCTGCCTCAGGGCCGCGCGCCCAAGGTGGGCGAGCACTTCCGTTTCCCCGACGCGGCCTATGCGCTCAAGCGCATCGCCGCCAGCGGCGGGCGTGATTTCTACGAAGGCGAACTCGCCGAGCGTATCGCGGCCTTCAGCAAAGAATGCGGCGGCGCGCTGACGCTGGACGACCTGCGCAATTACCGCCCGCAGTGGGTCGAGCCGATTCGCAAGGCGTATCGGGGCTATGAACTCAACGAAATCCCGCCCAACGGGCAGGGGATCGCCGCCTTGATCGCGCTGGGCATCTGCGAGAAGTTCGATCTGGCCAATATGCCGGTGGATTCGGCGCAGTCGCAGCACGTGCAGATCGAGGCCATGAAGCTGGCCTTCGCGGATCTCTACCGCTATGTGGCCGACCCGCGCTGCATGGAGGTCACGCCGGTGCAGATGCTGGATGACGCCTATCTGGCCAGCCGCGCCAAGCTCATCCAACTGGACCGCGCCACCCATTTCGGGGCGGGCCGCCCGCACGCCGGCGGCACCATTTATCTGACCGCCGCCGACGAAAACGGCATGATGATTTCTTTCATCCAGTCCAACTACATGGGGTTTGGTTCCGGCGTGGTCGTGCCGGGCACGGGCATCAGCCTGCAGAACCGTGGCGTCGGTTTCTCCATGGATCCGGCCTCGGCCAACGTGGTCGAAGGCGGCAAGCGCCCGTTCCACACCATCATTCCGGGTTTTCTCACCCAGGGTGGCCAGCCGGTCATGAGCTTTGGCGTCATGGGCGGCGACATGCAGCCCCAGGGACATTTGCAGACGGTCGTGCGCATGCTGGACTATCACCAGAATCCGCAGGCGGCCTGCTGCGCGCCGCGTTGGAAGGTCAACCGCGACTTCACGCTGGATATCGAGTCCACCATGAACCCGGCCGTGGTCCAGGCACTCAAGGAAATGGGGCACTCGCTGAAGTCGGTCGACGATCCTTACATGGATTTCGGTGCCGGCCAGTTCATCTGGCGCATGCACGGCGCAGACAATGAACTCGGTTATGTGGCTGCCAGCGACACCCGTCGCGACGGCCAGGCCGTCGGTTTCTAAGCATGGCGCGGGCGCCCCGCCAAGCGGCAGGCGCCTCTTTTCATCAACAAGGGGAAATAAACACGATGCGTACCTGGAAACCTTTGGGACTGGCCATGGCGGCCACCACGCTCGCGCTGGCGGGCACGGCAGCCCTGGCGCAGGATCTGCGCATAGGCCTGCAGGAGGATCCCGACGTACTGGATCCGCACCGCGCGGTCACCTATGTGGGCCGCATAGTCTTCACGTCGCTGTGCGACAAACTGGTGGATCTGGACGACAAACTGCATTTCGTGCCGCAATTGGCGACGTCCTGGTCCTGGAGCGACGACAACAAGGCGTTGACGTTCAAGCTGCGTGACGACGCCTATTTCCACGACGGCAGCAAGTTCGACGCCGCCGCTGCCAAGGCCAACCTCGAGCGCGCCATGACGCTGCAAGACAGCATGCGCAAGGGCGATCTGGCTTCGGTCGAGAAGATCGACGCACCCGATGCCCAGACGCTGGTTCTGCATCTGAAGCGCCCGGACGCCACGCTCGTGGCCCAGTTGTCCGACCGCGCCGGCATGATGCTCTCGCCCAAGTCCTTCGAGGGCGAGGCCGCGGCCGTGGGCCGCAAGCCGATCTGCTCGGGGCCGTACAAGTTCGTCGAGCGCGTGCAGAACGATCGCATCGTGCTGGAGAAGTTCGACAAGTACTACGATGGCAAGGACTACGCTTTCAAGCGCCTGATCTTCCTGCCCATTCCCGATACCACCGTGCGGCTGTCCAATCTGCGCGCCGGCGGCCTGGACATTCTTGAGCGTCTGAATCCCTCGGATGCCCCGCAGGTCCGCAACGACAAGAGCGTGCAGTTCAAGTCGGTTTCCGGCCTGGGCTTTCAAGAGGTGTTCTTCAACCTGGCCAATGGCAAGCGCGCCGAGACCAGCCCCTTCAAGGATGCACGCGTGCGCAAGGCGTTTGAGCTGTCGCTGGACCGCAACGTCATCAACGAGGTCGTGGGCGGCGGTATTTTCGAGCCGGCCGGCCAGGCTTTCCCGCCGGGCGGCCCCTATCACTCGAGCAAGTTCCCGGCGCCCAAGCGCGACGTGGCCAAGGCGCGCGCGCTGCTCAAGGAAGCCGGGCTGGACAAGGTCAAGGCGGAGTTTGCCTTCGGCAACAACACCACTACCTCTGCCATCGCCGAGATGATCCAGGCCATGTCGGCCGAGGCGGGATTCGAACTCGCCCTGCGCCCGACCGAGTACGCCGCCTTGCTGAATGAGGCGCGGGCCGGCAACTTCGAGATCGTCATGCGTGGCTGGTCGGGCCGGGTCGATCCGGACGGCAACCTGTACCCGTTCGTCAGCTGCAAGGGCGCCCTCAACGACGGCCGCTACTGCAACCCCGAAGTCGACAAGTTGCTGACCGAAGCGCGCACGGTGCCCGATGAAGCCAAGCGGATGGCGATTTACGACCAGGCGCAGAAGCTGCTGCACGACGACGCTCATAACTTCTACCTGTACTATCAGCCCTGGCCTTTTGTGCTGGGCAAGAATGTGCGTGGTTTCACCGCCTATCCCGATGGGATGATCCGCCTCAAGGGCGTGAGCCTGGCGCAGAAGTAAATCCTGCCGCAATGGCCGCACGCCCGCGCGTGCGGCCGCGGCGCTTTTGTTTTTCCGGTTTTCTAGCATGCTCAAACTGATACTGCGCCGCGTGGTCGTAGCGATCCCGACACTGATTCTGGTGTCCATGATCGTCTTCATGCTGCAAAAAATCCTGCCAGGCGATCCTGTCCTGACACTGGCCGGCGAGGAACGCGATCCCGCCGTGCTGGATTATCTGCGCGACAAATACCGCCTCGACGATCCGCTGCCGGTGCAGTACATGGCCTGGGTGGGCCAGGTCGTGCAGGGGGATTTGGGCAAATCCATGCGCACCGATGTGCCGGTGCTCACGCTCATCGGCCAGAAGCTGCCGGTCACGCTGCAACTGGCGGCCATGGCAATGGTGTTCGCCATGCTCATCGGCATACCGATGGGCATTCTCGCGGCGGTCCGCAAGGGCACGGCCGTGGAGGTCGGCGCCAATGTGGCCGCGTTATCGGGGATGTCCATCCCCAACTTCTGGCTCGGCATCATTCTCATCATGCTGGTATCGGTGCAGTGGCAACTGCTGCCGGCTTCGGGCTATGTTTCGCCGGCCGAGGACTTCTGGCTGTCGATCAAGACCATGCTGATGCCGGCCTTCGTACTGTCGACCGCCATCGCGGCCTATCTGATGCGGCATACCCGCTCGGCCATGCTGGAGGCCTTGAGCGCCGACTATGTGCGCACCGCTCGCGCCAAGGGGGTCTCGGCGCGCAAAGTGGTTATGCGCCACGCCTTGCGCAATGCGCTGATGCCCATCATCACGCTGGTGACGCTGCTGTTCGGTGAGCTGCTGGCCGGCGCGGTGCTGACCGAACAGGTCTTCACCATTCCGGGCTTCGGCAAACTGATCGTCGATGCGGTCTTCAATCGCGACTACGCCGTGGTCCAGGGCGTGGTGCTCTGTGTCGCGGTAGGCTTTATTTTCATGAATCTGCTGGCCGATGTCCTGTACGTCCTGGTCAATCCCCGTTTGAGGCATCAATGAGCGCGACCACCGCTACGGCCGTCCCGCCCCGCGCCGGTAACCGCGCCTGGGCCAAATTCAAGCGCAACAAGGTCGCCCTGGTGGGCGCTTTCATCGTGCTTTTCTTCGTGGTGATGGCGCTGTTCGCGCCGCTCATCGCCAACCACGATCCTTTCCAGACCAGCTTCATGACCATTCGCAAGGCGCCCTCGGCGACCTATTGGATGGGCACCGACGAGCTGGGCCGCGACATCTTCAGCCGTCTGGTGTATGGCGCGCGCGCCTCGCTCATGGCCGGGATGGTGTCCGTCCTGATCGCCCTGATCGTCGGGGTGCCCTTCGGGCTGGCCGCCGGCTATTTCGGCGGCTGGACCGACAGCATCATTTCGCGCGCCACCGAAGCCTTGCTGGCCATTCCGTTTCTGATCCTGGCCATCGCGCTGGCCGCCTTTCTGGGGCCCAGCCTGATCAACGCCATGATCGCCATCGGGGTGTCGGCCGCGCCGAAATTCATCCGCATCACGCGCGGCCAGGTCCTGGCCGTGCGCAATGAAGATTACGTGCAAAGCGCCAGGGCGCTGGGCGCGTCGGATCTGCGCATCATCGCGCGGCACGTCTTTCCCAACGTCATGCCGCCGCTGATCGTGCAGGCCACCATCACCATCGCCACGGCCATCATCGCCGAGGCCAGCCTGTCGTTTCTGGGCCTGGGCCTGCAGCCGCCGAACCCGTCCTGGGGCTCGATGCTGAATACGGCCAAGAACTTCATGACCCAGGCGCCCTGGATGTCGATTTTCCCGGGCTCGGCGATTTTTCTGGCCGTGCTCGGCTTCAATCTGTTGGGCGACGGTCTGCGTGACGCCCTGGACCCGCGTCAGGACAAGTAAGCATGATCGCAAGCATGGATAATCAACGCGTGGTGCAGGTCGACGGCCTGACCGTGCGCTTCAAGACACCCACGCGCACGGTCGAAGCCGTGCGGGATGTGTCGTTTCACGTCAACCGGGGCGAAACGCTGGCCATCGTGGGCGAGTCCGGCTCCGGCAAATCGGTCACGTCGCTGGCGCTGATGCGGCTGGTGGAATATGGCGGCGGCAGCATCGCTGCCGGCGATATGTTGCTTCGCCGGCGCAGCGGGGAGGTGCTGGACCTGGCGCGCGCCACGGAACCGGTGCTGGAGAAGGTGCGTGGCGCGGATGTGGCCATGATTTTCCAGGAGCCCATGACCTCGCTGAATCCGAGCTTCACGGCCGGTTTTCAGATCGCCGAGGCCTTGCGCCTGCACCAGAACCTGGACGCGCGCGCGGCCCGCGCCGAAGCGCTGCGCATGCTCGAGCGCGTGCGCATCCCCGAGGCGCGCGCCATCATGGACCGCTATCCGCATCAACTCTCCGGCGGCATGCGCCAGCGCGTCATGATTGCCATGGCCCTGTCGTGCAAGCCGCAGTTGCTCATCGCCGATGAGCCGACCACGGCGCTGGATGTCACCATCCAGGCCCAGATCCTGCAGTTGATACGCCAGCTCCAGGAAGAAATGGACATGGGCGTGATCTTCATCACCCACGATATGGGGGTGGTGGCCGAGGTCGCCGACCGCGTGCTCGTCATGTATCGCGGCGATAAGGTCGAGGAGGGCGGCGCCGACGAGCTGTTCGCGCAGCCCCGCCATCCCTATACCCGCGCCTTGCTGTCGGCGGTGCCGCGTCTGGGGGCCATGCAGGGCACGGATCTGCCGCGGCCTTTTCCCTTGCTGCGGGTCGACGGCGACAGCCGTACGCAGGCCGCGCCCGAAGACGTGGATACGGTGCGGCGCGCCAACGGACCGGTCCTCAAGGTGCGCGATCTCGTCACCCGTTTCGACATCCGCGGCGGTGTGTTCGGCGGTGTACAGAAACGGGTGCACGCCGTCGAAAAGGTGAGTTTCGATCTCTACCCTGGCGAGACGCTCTCGCTGGTCGGTGAATCGGGATGTGGCAAGACCACGACGGGCCGGTCCCTGCTGCAGTTGGTCAAGAGCCAGGGCGGCAGCATCGAGTTCGACGGCCGCAATATCGGCACCTTGCGCGGCGCGGCGATGCAGACGCTGCGTCAGCATATCCAGTTCATTTTTCAAGACCCCTTCGCTTCGCTGGATCCGCGCATGACCGTGGGCGACTCCATCATGGAGCCGCTGCTCATTCACAAGGCGGCGCGGGGCAAGGCGGCCGAGGAGCGGGTGCGCTGGCTGATGGACAAGTGCGGCCTGCTGCCCGAGATGATAGACCGCTATCCGCATGAGTTCTCCGGCGGCCAGCGGCAACGCATCTGCATTGCGCGCGCGCTGGCGCTCAACCCCAAGGTCGTGATCGCCGACGAGTCGGTGTCCGCGCTCGATGTCTCGATCCAGGCGCAGATCGTCAATCTGCTGCTGGATTTGCAGCGCGAGCTGGGCGTGGCCTTCCTGTTCATTTCGCACGACATGGCCGTGGTCGAGCGCATCAGCCATCGGGTGGCGGTGATGTATCTGGGGCAGATCGTGGAGATCGGCCCGCGCCGGGCCATTTTCGAGAATCCTCAGCACCCCTATACCAAGAAGCTGATGGCCGCCGTGCCGATCGCCGACCCGCAACGCCGGCATCGGCAGCGGTCATTGCTGATCGATGAAATTCCCAGCCCCGTGCGCGATGTGGGCGACGAGCCGGTGGTGCAGCCGCTGGTGCAGGTGGGCGAGGGGCATTTCGTGGCCCGCCATTCGGTCGGCGTGTACTGAGCGGCGGCGTCGCCGGGCTTGCCTGGCGGGATGCCGGCGGCAGGCCAGGCTTAAGCGCGCGACAGGGCGAGCTTCAAGCCGAAGGCGACAAACACCGTGCCGGTGGCCGCGTCCAGGCCCCGGCCCACGCCGGGCCTGCCCAGCCAGCGCGCCAGCGGCCGGGTGGCGGCCACCAGCGCGCCGAACCACAGCATGCCGATGGCGGCGTGCACGACGGCCAGCAGCAGGCTAAAGCCCAGCACATCCACCCCGGCGGGGATGAACTGCGGCAGGAAGGTGAGGTAGAAAATCCCGACCTTGGGATTGAGCAGATTGGTCAGGCAGCCGCGGCGCCACCAGCCCAGCGCACCGGTGCCGGGCTGGGCTTGCGCGGGCGCGGTCAGGCCGTTGGCCGCGCGCGGCTGGCGGGCCCGCCACAGCATGCCCGCGCCCAGATACAGCAGGTACACCGCCCCGGCGATGCGCAGCAGATCGTAGGCCAGCTGCGATGCCGCCAGGAGCGCGCCCAGACCGAAGGCGGCCGCCGCGCCCCAGGCCAGGCAGCCGGCGCATATGCCCAGCCCTGCCATGAGCGCGCGTCGCGCGCCTTCGGTGGCCGCGGTGCGCAGCACCAGCGCCGTGTCCAGGCCCGGCGTGAGCGTCATGATGAGGGCGGCGAGCGCGAAGGAGAGCAGGGCGGCAGTCATGGTGCAAAGCGATGGTTGAAGCCCGATGATACGCGCAGGCGTTATGATGGCGGGCTTTGGCGACTCCGCCGGATGGTTTCATGGCCCTGCGCGCAACAATTTACAAAGCCGACCTCAACATTGCCGACACCGACCGCCACTATTACGGCAGCCATGGGCTGACCGTGGCGCGTCACCCCTCGGAGACCGATGAACGCATGATGGTGCGCATTGCCGCATTTGCCATGCATGCGGACGAGTCCCTGGCCTTCACCAAGGGCTTGAGCGACACGGACGAACCCGACATCTGGTCCAAGGACCTGACGGGTGCGATTTCGCTCTGGGTCGAGGTGGGCCAGCCTGAGGAACGCCGCATTCTGCGCGCCTGCGGACGGGCCGATCAGGTGGTCATTTACTGCTATGGCGGCCATGCCGCCCAAGTGTGGTGGGACGGCGTGCGCAGCAAGGTAGACCGCGCCCGTAATCTGCGGGTGGTCAATTTGCCGGCCGCGCAAACCCAGGCGCTGGCCGCGCTGGCCGAGCGCAGTATGCAGATCAACGTCAACATTTCCGATCAGACGGTGTATGTGTCGGCCGCGCAGGGTGAGGTCGCCTTGGAGCCGGAGGTCTGGCGCCAGGCCAAGGACTGATCCGGCGCGCGCCATTCTGGCGTACACTCTGCCCTGTCGTGCCGGGCCAAGCGCCCGCCGGCCGTAAGCGTTTACGTCAACCAACGCACCTACCGATGCTCGGCCATCGGGGTGCGTTGCGTCATCCATGCACCCCCCGCGCCGGGCCTGCATGGAGAAAGCAGTGTTTCCTTCCTTCCTGTCCGCCCGATACGGCGCCCGTCTGCTGGCGCTCACGGCGGTGCTTTTCGTTTGCTATCTGTGCATCGGCATGTCCTTCGCGGTCGTGCCGGTTTATGTCGCGGGCACCTTGGGCCTGGACAACTTCTGGGCCGGCCTGGCCGCCGGCAGCGCCTTTCTGGCCACGATCTTCACCCGCACCTACGCCGGGGGTTTAGCTGACCGTCTGGGCGCCAAGCCGGTGACCGTGCGCGGCCTGCTGGTCTACGGGCTGGGGATTGCCCTGTCCTGGACGGCGAGCTTGAGCGGCCACTGGACCGCCTTCGGCCTGTTGCTGGGCGGACGTGTCCTGCTCGGCCTGGGCGAGAGCCTGGTGGCCGTGGGCGTGATCACCTGGGGCATCGCCCTGGCGGGCGTGGCGAACTCCGGCCGTGTGCTGGCCTTGATCGGCGCGGCCATGTATGGCGCGCTGGCCCTGGGCGGGCCGGCCGGGCTGGTCTTGTTCGAGCGCCTGGGCTTCGGCGGCATGATGGCCGTCGGGGCGGTCCTGCCGCTGCTGGCTTTGCTGGGCTTGGCGCCGCTGCCCGGCGTGCCCCGGCAGGCCGCGGCCGCGCGCCGGGGGTTCCTGCCCATCCTGGCGCGCATCTGGGAGCACGGCGCCATCGTCTGCCTGCAAGGCATCGGCTTTGCGGCGATCGGCGCCTTCTTTGCCCTGCATTTTCTGCAGCGCCATTGGGACTATGCCGGCCTGGGGTTGACGGCCTTCGGCGCCGGTTTCGTGCTCGTGCGCATGGCTTGCGGGCATCTGCCCGATCGGGTGGGCGGCCTGCCGGTGGTGATCGTCTCGCTGGCCGTGGAAATGCTGGGCCAGTTGCTGATCTGGCTGGCCGACGGCCCGCAGCTTGCCTTGGCCGGGGCGTTTCTCACCGGGCTGGGATGCTCGATGGTCTTTCCCGCCATGGGGCGCGAGGTGGTCAATCGCGTCGAGCCGGCCTTGCGCGGCACGGCGCTAGGGGCCTTCTCCGCGTTCCAGGACCTGGCTTATGGCCTGACCGGGCCGCTGGCCGGCCTGCTTGCCGACCGCAGCGGCTACGGGCATGTGTTTCTCGTCGGCGCGGCGGCCGCGGCGACAGGGCTGGCCCTGGCGCTGAGCCTGCGCCGGCGGCAATCAGCGGCGCGGTGAGGCCGGCTGGGCGGCGCTGCTGGCGCGCCGGTCATGCGGTTTGAGCGGCGGCAGCGTGCGCCCGCCGTGGTCCCAGAAGGCCGGCAGAAAGCACTCCGCCACGAGCAAGGGCTGGCCATGCCGCCAGAAGACCGAGCGCCGCGCCCAGAGCGCGCGCGCCTCGGCCGCCGAGACGGACGGCAGGGCGGCGATCATGCGATAAAACGGCAGCGGCGACGCCAGGCGGCGGCAGGCAAAGGGCGAGCGGGTGACGCTGCGGTCGTGGTAGAGCATGTCGGCCAGCGGCCGGGTCAACAGGCGCCGCATGCCTTGCCAACTGCCGTGCGAGGCCGTCAGCGGGGTGAGGCTGCGCGCGGGCACACTGTCCACGCCGTCGACCGACATCAGAACTTCGCGCACCCACACCGGTGCGCCCGGGGCGATGTGCATGGCCCGCGCCTCGTCCGGCGCGGCCCCCTCGGCGTACTCGCCCACCACGCGCAGGCGGACCTGGCCCAGTTGGCGCAGACCGGCGGTCAGCGCACCGGGGCGGAACAGCCAATGGCGTTGTTCGGGCGTCAGAATGGCGGGAGCGTGAGTCAGCCAGCCTGCGGCCAGCGGTGCTTGATACGAGACAGTCATGGTTGCGTATTATGCCAAGACGCCTGGGGCAAGGGCCGCGCCCCGCCTCGCTTTACAATACGCGCCATGGAAAAAGTACGTATCTCCAAGTTGATGTCGGAGCGGGGCCTGTGTTCCCGCCGCGAAGCCGATGGCTATATCGAGCGCGGCTGGGTGCGGGTCGATGGCGTGGTGGTTTCCGAGCTTGGCGCCAAGGCCTACCCCGATCAGACGATCACGCTGGAACGCGCCGCGCGGGCGGCACAGACTTCGTTGGTCACCATTCTGATCAACAAACCTATCGGTTACGTGTCGGGCCAGGCCGAAGACGGCTATACGCCGGCGGCCGCCCTGATCGATGCGCGCAGCCAGTACGAGGGCGACCGCTCAGGCCGCCGCTTTGATCGGGCCCATCTGCGCGGCTTGGCCGTGGCCGGACGGCTGGATATCGACTCGCAAGGCTTGCTCATCCTGACCCAGGACGGGCGCGTGGCCAAGCAGCTGATCGGCGAAGACTCGGCGGTCGACAAAGAATACCTGGTGCGGGTCGATGGCAAGCTCGGTGAGCGCGGCCTGGCCCTGCTCAATCACGGCCTGACGCTCGACGGCAAGCCGCTCAAGCGCGCCGATGTCCGCTGGCAGAACGACGATCAATTGCGGTTTGTGCTGCACGAAGGCAAAAAACGCCAGATCCGGCGCATGTGCGAACTGGTCGGCCTGAAGGTCGTGGGCCTCAAACGCGTGCGAATCGGCCGGATACGCCTGGGCGATCTGCCGCTGGGCCAATGGCGCTATCTGCGCGAGGACGAGCGCTTCTGAGCCGCACGCGCACGCCGCAGGCCCGGCCGGGTTTGCGCAAACCGGTTTCAGTGGATTACAAATGCGGGGCTCAGGCTGGGTCGTGAAACAGCCTGGCGCTATGCTTTTTACCCGGCCCCTGCATGTCCAGGCGCTCCATCAGAAACTCGATGAAGATGCGTGTCTTGGCGGGCAGTAGCCGGGTGTCCGTGACTGCATAGACCGGGAAAGGGCCGGCATGCCAGTCCGGCAAGACTCTTTCCAGTGGGCGGCTTTCATCGCCGCGCACACTGCCCAGGATGGCAATGCCTGCGCCAAGGCCCGTCAGACTGCGCAGCATGGACACGCTATTGACGGAATACCGCTTGCCCGGCGTGATCTCGATCTGACGCTGGCCATCGGTCAGCGGCCACCGGGTGACCCGGCCGGCGTGTCCGACGCGGAACTCCATGCATTCATGTTTGATCAGATCATCCGGGTGCGCGGGCCTGCCGTGCCGGGCGAGGTAGTCGGGCGAGGCGTACAGATAGGCGGGCAGCTTGCCCAGCAGGCGTGCAATCTGGGTCGAATCCGGCAGGTCGCCGATCTGAATGGCGACATCGCAGGCTTGAAACACCCGGGTCGCGTGCTCGGGGCTGGCGATGTCCAGGTAGAAATCCACTTCGGGGTAGCGTTGCGAGAACTCGACGAAGCATTCGGCCAGAAACTCCGTGGCGAAGTCGGCGGGCAGGTTCACGCGCAAGGGCCCGGAGGGCGTTTCGAGCAGGTTTTGCAGTTCTTCGTGCACCACCTGGGCTTCGGCCACGATGCGCTGGCAGCGATCGAAGTACAACTGCCCTGCAGGGGTGAGTTCGACCTTGCGGGTGGTGCGGGCCAACAATTGCAGGCCGATGGAGCGCTCGAGTTCGGCTACCTGGCGCGAGAGTGTCGATTTGGGTATGCCGAGTTTTTCCGCCGCGCGGCTGAAATTGCGCGTCTTGGCCACTTCGACAAAGAGTTCCATGCCTTGCAGTCGGTTGTTCATGGCGTGTGAGCTTAAGGTGTCTTCAGCCCTTTTATTGTCCCAGAAATGGAATGATGTTTTCGAATTCGATGACTTTGTTTCTGGGGCGGGATAAAGGAAAATGTGACGTTTTGCATTGCAGCAAAACGCGTACCGGAGGCAGGTGTGCAGGCCTGCCGCCGGGGATAGGTTGGATTCGGGAATGGATCATATGAAAAGCAAGAAGCAGGTATGGCGCGGCGTGGCCGCGCTTTCGGCGGCGGCCCTCGCCCTCGCATTGTCCGGCTGCGGTAAAGAGCAAGCCCAGCCCCAGGCCGGCAAGCCCCAAGTGGGGGTCGTGACCCTGAAGTCGCAGCCTGTTTCGCTTTCCACGGAGTTACCCGGCCGCACGTCGGCGTTCAGGATCGCCGAGGTCCGCCCGCAGGTCAACGGCATTGTGCAAAAGCGCCTGTTTACCGAGGGCGCCGAAGTGCGCGCCGGCCAGCAGCTCTACCAGATCGATCCCTCGGTCTATCAGGCGACCTACGACAGCGCCAAGGCCGCCCTGGCCCGGGCGCAGGCGCAGCAGCGCACGGCCGCGCTGCTGGTGGACCGCTACAAGCCGCTGGTGGAAACCCGCGCCGTCAGCCGCCAGACCTACGATGACGCCGTGAGCTCGCGCGACCAGGCCGCCGCCGACGTGCTGTCGGCCAAGGCCGCCCTGGAGACGGCGCGTATCAACCTGGTCTATACCAAGGTGCTGTCGCCCATCGACGGCATCATCGGCCGTTCGCAAGTGACCGAAGGCGCGCTGGTGACGGCCAACCAGACCAACGCCATTGCTTCGGTGCAGCAAATCGACCCCATCTACGTCGACGTCACCCAGTCCAGCGTGCAGTTGCTCAAGCTCAAGCGCGCCCTGGCCAGCGGTCAGTTGCAGCAAGCCGAGGGCGCGCAGGCCGCCAAAGTCACCCTCATGCTCGAAGACGGCAGCGTCTACGACGAGCCGGGCAAGCTCGAGTTCTCGGAAGTGACGGTGGACCCGACCACGGGTTCGGTCACGCTGCGCGCGCTGTTCCCCAATGCCAAACATCAATTGCTGCCGGGCATGTTCGTGCGCGCCCGCCTGGCTCAGGGCGTGGCTTCGGCCGGCCTGCTCGTGCCGCAGCGCGGCGTGGCGCGCAGTCAGCGCGGCCTGCCCACGGCACTGGTGGTCAACGGGGAGAACAAGGTCGAATTGCGCGAGCTGGTCACCGACCGCGCGCTGGGCGACCAATGGCTGGTAACCAAGGGTCTGGCCGCGGGCGACCGTGTCATCGTCGAGGGGCTGCAGTCCGTGCGCCCGGGTATCGAGGTCACCGCACAGGAATATCAAGCCGGCGCAACCGCGCCGGCCGGGCAGGGCGGCCAGGCGCCGGCAGCTAAGTAAGGGAGCCAGCGCATGGCAAAGTTTTTTATCGACAGGCCGGTTTTCGCCTGGGTGATCGCCATCGTGCTGATGATGGCCGGTGCTCTGTCCATCCTCAGCCTGCCCGTGGCGCAATACCCCAGTATTGCGCCGCCGGCGATCGCCATCAACGTGACCTATCCTGGTGCTTCGGCCCAGACCGTGCAGGACACGGTGGTCCAGGTGATCGAACAGCAGATGAACGGCATCGACAACCTGGAGTACATCTCTTCCGAAAGTAATTCGGATGGCAGTGTCTCCATCACGTTGACGTTCGGCCAGGGCACCAATCCGGATACCGCCCAGGTACAGGTCCAGAACAAGCTGGCCGTCGCCCAGCCGCTGTTGCCGCAGGAAGTGCAGCAGCAGGGCATACGGGTGACCAAGGCGACCAAGAACTTCCTGATCGTCGCCGGCTTTGTGTCCTCCGACGGCACGATGGACAAGTCGGACCTCGCCGACTACGTCGCATCCTATGTGCAGGATCCGATCAGCCGCACGCCCGGCGTGGGCGACTTCCAGTTGTTCGGCGCCTCCTATGCGATGCGGATCTGGCTCAGCCCCGAGAAGCTGATCAATTACAACCTGTCCGCCTCCGACGTCACCAATGCGATCAAGGAGCAGAACGTTCAGGTGTCGTCCGGTCAGTTGGGCGGCCTGCCGGCCACCCGGGGCCAGCAGCTCAATGCCACCGTCATCGGGCCGACGCGTCTGCAAACGCCCGAAGAGTTCGGCGACATCCTGCTCAAGGTCAATACCGATGGCTCGCAGGTGCGTCTGCGCGACGTCGCCAAGATCGAGCTGGGCGCGCAGGGCTATTCCATCGATAGCTATTACAACGGTAAGCCCGCATCGGGCCTGGCGGTCAAGCTGGCTACCGGGGCCAACGCCCTGGATACCGCGCAGGCCGTGCGCGACACCATCAACAACCTCAAGCCCTATTTCCCCCCGGGCATGGAGGTGGTCTATCCCTACGACACGACGCCGTTTGTCAGCCTGTCCATCGAGAGCGTGATCCATACGCTGCTCGAGGCCATCGTCCTCGTGTTCCTGGTGATGTACCTCTTTTTGCAGAATGTGCGGGCAACCCTGATCCCGACGCTGGCCGTGCCGGTGGTGCTGTTGGGTACCTTCGGGGTGTTGGCGGCATTCGGCTATTCCATCAATACCCTGACCATGTTCGGCATGGTGCTGGCCATCGGGCTATTGGTCGATGACGCCATCGTGGTGGTGGAAAACGTCGAGCGGCTGATGGTGGAGGAGGGCTTATCGCCCAAGGCCGCCACACGCAAGTCCATGGGCCAGATCACCGGCGCGCTGGTCGGCATCGCCATGGTGCTGTCGGCGGTGTTCATCCCGATGGCGTTTTTCGGCGGCTCGACCGGTGTGATCTACCGCCAGTTCTCCATCACCATCGTCTCTTCCATGGTGCTGTCGGTGCTGGTGGCCATCGTCTTCACGCCGGCATTGTGCGCCACGCTGCTCAAGCCCGTGCCCAAGGGGCACCATGGCACCAAGAAGGGCTTCTTCGGCTGGTTCAACCGTTCCTTCGAGCGCTCGACGGAAAGCTATGCCAATGCCGTGGGCCGCAGCCTGACGCGCGGCAAGCGCCTGCTGGTGCTGTACGTGGTGCTGATTCTGGCCATGGGCTGGTTGTTCACGCGCATCCCGACGGCCTTCCTGCCCGAAGAGGACCAGGGCATTCTGTTCGCCCAGGTCCAGGCGCCGTCCGGCGCGACGGCCGAACGCACCAAGGTGGTCATCGACCAGGCCGTGAACTACCTGCTCAAGGACGAGAAGGATTCGGTGGCGTCGGTGTTCGCGGTCTCGGGCTTCTCCTTCGGCGGCCGCGGGCAGAATGCCGCCATTCTGTTCATCAAGCTGCGCGACTGGAAAGACCGCTCCGGCAGCGAGTTGCGCGCCGCCGCGGTGGCGCAGCGCATCAACGGCTACTTCGCCACCCACATTCACGATGCGCAGGTGTTTGCGTTCGCGCCGCCTGCCGTGATGGAGCTGGGCAACGCCAGCGGCTTTGACTTCATGCTGCAGGACCGCGCCGGCGTGGGCCACGAGAAACTCCTGGCCGCGCGTAACCAGTTGCTGGGCGAAGCCGCGCAAAGCCCGGTGCTGGCCCGCGTGCGTCCCAACGGCATCGAGGATGCGCCGCAGTATCAGCTCGACATCGACCGCGAGAAGGCGCGCGCCCTCGGCGTGGCCATTACCGACATCAACAGCACGCTGTCGACCGCGTGGGGGTCATCCTACGTCAATGACTTCATCGATCGCGGCCGGGTCAAGAAGGTGTTCGTCCAGGGCGAAGCCGCGTCGCGCATGCTGCCCGACGATCTGGATAAATGGTATGTGCGCAATACGTCGGGCGACATGGTGCCGTTCTCGGCCTTCGCCAAGGCGCATTGGACGTTCGGCCCGCAGAAGCTGAACCGCTACAACGGCGTGCCGGCATACAACATCCAGGGCGAGCCTGCGCCGGGACGCAGTTCGGGCGAGGCCATGGCCGAAATGGAGCGCATCGCGGCCAAGCTGCCGACCGGCGTTGGTTTCGAGTGGACCGGCCTGTCGTTCGAAGAGCGGCTGTCCGGCGCGCAGGCCCCGGCGCTGTACGCGATCTCGCTCATCGTCGTCTTCCTTTGCCTGGCGGCGTTGTACGAGAGCTGGAGCATTCCGACCGCCGTCATGCTGGTGGTGCCCCTGGGGGTGCTCGGGGCGTTGGCGGCGACCTTGATGCGCGGTTTGTCCAATGACGTGTATTTCCAGGTGGGCCTGCTCACTACCGTGGGGCTGGCGGCCAAAAACGCCATCCTGATCGTGGAGTTCGCCAAGGAGCATTACGAGAAAGGCGCCGGGCTGACCGAGGCGGCCATCCACGCCGCGCGGCAGCGTCTGCGGCCGATTCTCATGACGTCCATGGCCTTCGTGCTGGGCGTGGTGCCGCTGGCGATTTCCAACGGCGCCGGCTCGGGCAGCCAGCATGCCATCGGTACCGGCGTGATCGGCGGCATGCTCTCGGGCACCTTCCTGGCGATTTTCTTCGTGCCGCTTTTCTTCGTGGTGATTCTGCGCCTGTTCAAAGTCCGGCGCCGGACCGAGATCCACGCCGAGGAAGAGGCACTGCATCCCCATTCCAACGGAGATCAGCAGCAATGATCCCGAGCATCAAAACCCTGTTGTCGATTTCGCTGGCCAGCGCGCTGGCCGGCTGCTCGCTGGCGCCGAAGTACGAGCGCCCGGACGCGCCGGTGGACTCCGTCTACCCCAGCGGCCCGGCCTATGGTGTGGCCGCGCAGCTGCCCGCCGGGCAGGTGCCCGCCGCCAATGTCGGCTGGCGTGATTTCTTCCATGATCCGCTGTTGCAGCGGATTCTCGAGCTGACCTTGGCCAACAACCGCGATCTGCGCGTGGCCGCGCTCAATGTCGAGGCCGCGCGCGCGCAGTACCGCATTCAGCGCGCCGACCTGATGCCCACCGTGGGCGTGGCCGGCGATGCGACGGTGCAGCGTTCGCCCGGCGACCTGACGCAAACCGGCCGGCCGGAGATTTCGCGCCAGTACCGCGTCGGCGGTGCGGTGTCTTCCTGGGAGCTGGATCTCTTTGGCCGCATACAGAGCCTGAGCGAAGAAGCCCTGCAGACCTATCTGGCTCAGGACGAAACGCGTATCGCCACGCAGTTGACGCTGATCTCCGAGACGGCCAATGCCTATCTGACGCTGCGCGCCGATCAGGAGCTTTTGCAGCTGACCAAGGACACGCTGGCCTCGCAGGAGAACTCGTACAAGCTCACCACGCAAAGCTTTGACCAGGGCGTGGCGACGGCGCTGGACATGAGCCAGGCCGAGATCTCGCTGCGCACGGCCCAGCGCAATCTGGCCCAGTATCTACGGCAAGTGGCCCAGGACCGCAACGCTCTGACGCTGTTGGCCGGCCAGCCCTTGCCGGCCGACGTGCTGGCGCAGCTCGATGAAGCCAAGCGCCTGCCCGACGACATCGTCATCGCTGACCTGCCGGCGGGCTTGCCTTCGGATCTGCTGGCGCGCCGCCCCGACGTGCGTGCGGCTGAGCACGTGCTGCGCGGCGCCAATGCCAATATCGGCGCGGCGCGCGCGGCCTTCTTTCCGAGCATCAGCCTGACGGGCATGGCCGGCACGGCCAGTGCGTCGCTGGGGGGCCTGTTCAAGGCAGGGTCGGGCGCCTGGAGTTTCGCGCCGCAGATCAATTTGCCGATCTTCGCAGGCGGCTCGCTCATGGCCAATCTCGACCTGGCCCATGTGCGCAAGCGCATCGAGGTGGCCAATTATGAAAAAGCCATCCAGACAGGCTTTCGCGAGGTGGCAGACGGGCTGGCCGGGCGTTCGACGCTGGATGATCAGATCGCGGCCCAGCGGCTCCTGGTCGACGCCAGCCAGCGGGCCTATACGCTGTCGGACCAGCGTTTCCGGCAGGGCGTGGATGACTATCTGAGCGTACTGGACTCGCAACGTTCGCTGTACACGGCCCAGCAGGCGCTGGTTGATGCGCGCCTGGCTCGCTTGAGCAACCTCATTACGCTGTACAAGTCTCTCGGCGGCGGCTGGACCGAACGCACCGTCACGGCGGATGCGTCGGGCGCGCAGGCGCAATAGCGTCGGGTCTAGCGCAATGAAAAAGGGCGGGCACGAGTGCCCGCCCTTTGCGTTGTGCCGCGCGCCTTGCCGGCGCCGGCCATCGCGGTTTGCGTCTACGCGCGCTTGCGCGAGATGAGGCCCACCACGAACAGCACGATGATGGCGCCGACCACCGAGGCGATCCAGCCAGCCGGCTCACCCGGCGCATACCAGCCCAGCGATTGCCCGAGATATCCGGCGACCACCGAACCCACGATGCCGAGTATGGCGGTCATGATGATGCCCATGCTTTGATCGCCGGGCATCAGCGCGCGGGCGATGAGCCCCACGACGAAACCGACGATGATCATGATGATGATGCTCATGCTGCACTCCTTCTTCCGGGATGGTGGCAGCCATCATACTCACGAGCTTGCCGCGCCGGGTGTAACAACTGGTGATCCGGCGCGGTCTGCTCCGCTTTCAGCCTTGTGTGATATCCAGCAATTGCTTCAGGTCTCTGGTGATGTCCGCCACACTGTCGGTGTCCGAGGCCAGCAGGCGCGCCCGTCCCGTCTTGTCAAAGATGTAGACGCCGCGGCTGTGGGTGACGTCATAGTGGTCGGCCGTATCGCCGGGCCGGGGCTTTTCGATCTGGTAGGCCACGCGGTAGCGGCGCGCCAGATCGGCGATCTGTTGTTCGCTGCCCGTGACACCCAGGGCTTGGCTATTGAAGGCATTGACGTAGGCTTGCAGGATATCGGGCGTATCGCGGTGCGGATCCACGCTGACAAACAGAATGCGCACGTTGCGGGCCCGTTCCCCCAACTGCTGCAACACCGCGCTCAGTTGGGCCAGGGTGGTGGGGCAGATGTCCGGGCAACTGGCGTAGCCGAAAAACAGCAGCACGGTCTTGCCCTTGAGATCCTCGCTGCTGAGCGTGCTGCCGCCTGCGGCTGGCAGCTTGAACTTCAGATCCGGCAGATGCCCCTTGACGTCGTATAGCGTCCAGTTCGCGCTGCGGTCACCACAGGCGCCCAGGAGACTCAGGCAGGCCAGCAGAAAGAGGGCGCGCAAAACGCGGCCGGAGAAAAGCGTGCGCAGCATGGGCAAGGAGGCGGCAGGCGCCGCGCCGGGAGTCGTGGGGGCGGGTTTGATTCTACGTCATGCCCGGGCGCGGGTGCTCAGCCCGGCGGGCGCCGGGCTGAGGCGGGGTCAGGCGGCGTCGAGCATGCCGCTATGACGCAGCAAGGCATCGATGCGCGGGGCCCGGCCCCGGAAGGCCGCAAAGGACTCGGCCGCCGGTCGGGCGCCGCCCACGGCCAGGATCTCGCGCCGGAAACGCATGCCGGTGGCCGGATCCAGGGTGCTGTCGCTGACCTGGGCGGCCTCCTCGAACGCTTCATAGGCGTCGGCCGAAAGCACTTCCGCCCATTTGTAGCTGTAGTAGCCCGCGCCGTAGCCGCCGGCAAACAGATGCGAGAAGGCATGCGGGAAGCGGTGCCATTGCGGCGGAAACAGCACGGCGACTTCGGCCCGGACGGTCTGCAAGAGCGCCAGGACATCGGCGATGGGCATGCCGCCGGCACGATCGTGCATCAGCATGTCAAAGAGCGCGAATTCGATCTGCCGCACGGCCTGCATACCGCTTTGGAAATTGCGCGCCGCCAGCAAACGGTCAT
Source organism: Bordetella genomosp. 12 (assembly GCF_002261355.1). Classification (GTDB taxonomy): domain Bacteria; phylum Pseudomonadota; class Gammaproteobacteria; order Burkholderiales; family Burkholderiaceae_B; genus Bordetella. Next base: position 826,115 of record NZ_NEVU01000002.1, read on the forward strand.
AGAGCGCGCGGGGCAGGGGCTCGCCGCTGTCGACGTGCGCCGACAGCTTCTGCACCACGGCCCATTCCCAGCAGAAGTTCTCCATGAACTGCGAAGGCAGTTCGATGGCATCCCACTCGACGCTGGCAAAAGCCGAGGCGCCGGGTTCATCGACTTCCGAGAGCAGTGCATGCAGGGCATGGCCGGTTTCATGGAAGAGGGTGATGACGTCGTCGTGCGTGAGCAGCGCGGCTTTGCCGCCGTTGGGACGGGAAAAATTGCAGGTCAGATAGGCGACCGGCGTTTGCACTTTGCCGCCGGCCACACGGCGGTTGCGCTCGCTGTCGACCCAGGCGCCGCTTTGCTTGCCGGCGCGCGCGTAGAGATCCAGATAGAGGTAACCCAGCGTCTGCCCGGCGGGCGATGTCACGCGCACGCCCCGCGCATCCGCGTGCCAGGTCGAGACCTCGGCTTCCTGCAGGCGTACGTCGAACAGGGTTTCGATGACCTCGAACAAACCCGCCAGTACGCGCGGCTCGGTGAAGTACTGTTTGATCTCGTCCTCGGAGTAGGCGTAGCGCGTTTCGCGCAGGCGCTCCGACACAAAGGGTACGTCCCACGGCTGCAGATCATCCAGGCTCATCTCGGCCTGCGCGAAGGCGCGCAGCTCGGCCAGATCTCTTTGGGCATGCGGTTTGGCACGCGCGGCCAGATCACGCAGAAAGGCCGTGACTTCAGCCGCCGAGCCTGCCATGCGGGTTTGCAGCCGCAGGTCGGCGAAGCTGGCGAAGCTCAGCAGCGCGGCCTCTTCGGCGCGCAGCGCCAGCAGTTCTTCGATGAGAGCGGAATTGTCGAATTCGGCCGCGCCTTGCTCGGACGCCACCGTGCCATAGGCGCGGTAGAGGGTCTCGCGCAGCGAGCGGTCGCGCGCATATTGCATGACGGGCAGATAGCACGGCATCTTGAGCGTGAGCAGATAGCCTTCGCGGCCCTGTTCGCGCGCCGCGTCGGCCGCCGCGGCCACCACATCGGCCGGCACGCCGTCCAGGCGGCTGGCGTCGTCCAGGTGCAGCGTCCAGGCATCGATGGCATCGAGGACGTTTTCGGAGAACTTCTGCGAGACCTGGGCTTCGCGGTCGGAGACCTCGGCGTAGCGGGCGCGCGCCTGACCCTGCAGCTCCACGCCGCTGAGCCGGAAGTCGCGCAAGGCGAGTTCCACCACGCGGCGGCGCACGGGCGGCCATTGTGCAAAATCGGCAGCCTCGGAGAGCCGTTGATACTGGCGGTACAGCCCATCATGCAGGCCGACCCAGGTCGAGAACTCGGTGACTTTGGGCAGCGCCGCGTTGTAAGCCTCGCGCAACGCCGGGGTATTGACCACGGCATTCAGATGGCCGGCGACCGACCAGGCGCGCCACAGGCGCTCGGATTGGGTGTCCAGCGGTTCGACTATGGCTTCCCAGGTGGCGGGCCGGGCCGGGTCGGCCGCCGCGTCGACGGCCTGGCGGGCCAGAACCAGCAGCTCGTCGATGGCCGCAACGATGTGTTCGGGTTTGACGCTGGCGTAATCAACCAGATCGGCCACGGGGGCGAGCAGCGGATTCTGAGTCATGGGGGTCCGTTTAAAAAGGCGTGACAGGGCTTGCCGGCGCGCGCGGCGCTGGCAGTTGCTTGATATATGGGGAGTATGCCCGGGATTGCAAGCATCCGGCAGGACGGGCCCTGCCGGATCCGGTCGTCAGCCCGCCAGCGTGCGCTCGGCCGCCTCGACGGTGTTGACCAGCAGCATGGCGATGGTCATGGGGCCCACGCCGCCTGGCACGGGCGTGATGGCCGCGGCCACCTCGCGTGCGCTGGCGAAATCCACGTCGCCGCAGAGTTTGCCATCGTCGCCGCGATTGATGCCCACGTCGATCACGACCGCGCCGGGCTTGACCATATCGCCGGTGATCATGCGCGGGCGGCCTGTGGCCACCACCAGCACGTCGGCGCGGCGGGTCTGAGCGCCCAGGTCACGCGTTTTCGAGTTGCACAGCGTGACGGTCGCGCCCGCGGCCAGCAGCAGCATGGCCATGGGCTTGCCGACGATGTTGCTCGCGCCCACGATGACGGCCTCGGCGCCACGCAGGGCGACGCCCTCGGCTTCGAGCATCTTCATCACGCCATACGGCGTGCAGGGGCGAAACAGGGGCTGGCCGGTCATCAACAGGCCGGCGTTGCTGATATGGAAGCCATCGACGTCTTTTTCGGGGGCGATGGCCTCGATGACCTTGTGCGCGTCCAGGTGGGCGGGCAGCGGCAGTTGCACCAGGATGCCGTGGATGGACGGATCGCGGTTGAGCGCATCGATGCGGGCCAGCAGATCCGCTTCGCTCAGATCGGCCGGGTATTGCTCCTTGACCGAGTGCAGGCCGGCTTTCTCGCAGGCCGCCACTTTGTTGCGCACATAGACTTGGGAGGCCGGGTCTTCGCCCACCAGGACGACGGCCAGGCCGGGACGCGCGCCCTTGGCGGACAGTGCCGCCACGCGCTGCGCGACGTCTTCGCGGATACGCTGCGAGAGGGCGACGCCGTCAATGATTCTTGCGGTCATGCGTGGGCCTCGGGTTTGGCCAAAGCGACTTTCATGAGGTCGGCTACGGTGGTCACTTCCAGTTTTTCCATGATGTTGGCGCGGTGCGCCTCGACGGTCTTGATGCTGATGCCCAGGTCGTCGGCGATCTGCTTGTTCAAGCGGCCGGCGACGATGCGCTCGAGCACCTGTTGCTCGCGCGCGGTCAGGCGCGCCAGCATGGCTTCGTGGTCTTTCTGGGCCTGGTGCTTGGAGATGCGCTGCGCGGCCTGCTCCAGCATGCGGGCAACGATCTCCCGCAGGTCCGATTCATTGAAGGGCTTTTCCAGGAAGTCGATGGCGCCTTTCTTCATGGTGGACACGGCCATGGGCACGTCGCCGTGGCCGGTGATGAAGACGATGGGCAAGGGCGCGTTGCGGGCGATGAGCTGCTCTTGCAGTTCGAGGCCGCTCATGCCGGGCATACGGACGTCGGCGATGAGCACGCCCACCTGGGCGGGGTCGTATTCGTCGAGGAAGGACTCACCGCTGGCGAAAGCGCGAACCCGGTAGCCATTGGCCTCCAGCAGCCAGCGCAGGGAATCGCGGACAGCTTCGTCGTCATCAACGATGTATACCGTGCTCGACAGGTGGGGGGTGTTCATGCGTGCAACTCCTCTGACTGGTCATTCCGGGCAGGCGCTTCTGGCGCCGCGCAGGGCAGGGTAAAGCGGAAGATGGTTCCGCCAGCCGGATTGGGATCGGCCCACAAGCGGCCATGGTGCGATTCAATAATGGTACGGCAGATATTCAGCCCCATGCCCAGCCCCTGGGACTTGGTACTGAAGAAGGGTTCGAAGAGCCGCTCGGGCTCGGCAATGCCATGGCCACGGTCGACCACGGCCACTTCCATCTGGTTGTCGTGCGGGATGACCGCCACCTTGAGCTCATCGGACTCGCTGCCCTCCATGGCCTCGAGGCCATTTTTCAGCAGATTGAGCAGCACCTGTTCGATGAGGATGGGGTCGGCCATGACGTCTGGCGCGGTCGAGGGCACGAAGCTGTCGATGCGGATGCGCCGCTTGCGCGCGTCGATCTCGGCAAAACCGATGGCGTTATCGACGATGCGCCCGATGGGCACGCGCTGGCGGCGCGGTTCGCTGCGTTTGACGAACTCGCGGATGCGGCTGATGATTTTGCCGGCGCGCTCGGCCTGCGCGGCCGCTTTTTCCAGGGCCGGCAGCAGCATGTTGGGGCTGGTGTGGCCGGCCTTGACCAGCGCGACGGCGCCCATGCTGTAGTTGGCGATGGCGGTCAGCGGCTGGTTCAGTTCGTGCGCCAGCGACGAGGCCATTTCGCCCATGGTGGTCAGGCGGCTGGTGATCTGGATTTTTTCCTGTTGCACGCGCGAGGCTTCTTCATGCGTGCGGCGTTCGGTAATGTCGCGCGCCACCTGCATGCGCACGCGCCGGCCATCCGTCCAGGCCAGCATCCGGTGATGAACTTCGAACCAGCGCTGCACCGAAGGCGCGAAGACCTCCACCGACTCATCGGTGAAGCGGCCGCGGCGGCCGGCGAGCAGCTCGTCGTGGCCGCCGGTCTGGGCGCCGAAGACGCGGCGATAGGTGCGGTTGGCGAACAGCAGTTCCAGCCCGTCGTGGGTGTCGGCCGTGACCGAGATCGCGTCATCCAGGCCCTCGAGCACCGTCATGAAACGTTCGTGCGCGGCGGTCAGCGCCTCGCGGATGCGCTTGGGCTCGGTGATGTCGGTCATGGAGGTCATCCAGCCGATCTGATTGCCATTGGGGTCCAGCAGCGGCGACACATACATGCGCGCGGTAAAGCGCGAGCCGTCGCGGCGCTGCGCCTCGACTTCCAGGCCGCTGGAGGGGGTCTTGCCTGAGGTCAGGACATCGAGGGTGTGCTGATGCTGCTCGTGGCGGCCAGGCACCCAATAGGGAAAGGGCGGGCTGCGGCCGATGAGGTCGGCTTCGTTCCAGCCGATCATGCGGCAGAACGCCGGGTTCACATAGGCGATGCGGCCTTCCATGTCCAGCACCCGCATGCCGGTGGACATGGAGTTTTCCATCGCGCGCCGAAAGCCGGTTTCGGCGATGAGGGCCGCTTCGGCCGTGGAGCGAAAGCGCGTGTAGCGCCACAGCATCAACAGGCTGATGATGATGACGATGGACAGCGCCAGCACCACCCAGAGCAGCCGCTGCTGGCGCAGTTCCTGGTCGATGGTCACGAACATGACGCTGTCGTCATGGATGCGCTGCAGCCAGAAAAACATGCCCATCACACATATATAGAGGACGAGCACCAGCGCGGGCGTCACCCAGTACAAACCGCGCCGGCGGGAGCGGGCGTGATCGTGGAATGAATTCGGGATGTTGGACTTGGCGGGACTGAACATAGGCATGCGGCCGTTAGGCTGCGTATTTTACGGGGTATTGCGGCAGGGGTGGGCCGGGCGCAGGTGCCGGCGGGCCGGCTGTGCGGGGCTGGCCGCCGCCGGAGCGGATATTTCGATGTTGCACTGCGCCATATTACGGCCGGCAGCCGGGATTTTTGCGGCATTTTGTCTATGAGGCCGGGCGTGGCTGCGCCGCCACAAGGCGGGAGGGCGCGGCCCCCGGACGCAGGCGCCGCAGCTGGCCGCGGCCTCCCGAGGCCGGGTTTTCGCCCGCATTCCCGGGCATCCCGGGCGGGCTGGCCTGCTCAAAGCCTGCTCAGGCATCATAGGCATGGGATTCAGAAAATTGTCAATTTTCCGCATTATGAAATGCCGTACCGCAACATGAAATTTTTCTTGCCGCAGGCTAACCTAGCTACTTAGAATGCGCGCTCGATGGTTGGCGTCCCCGATTCGTTCGCGGGGTGTCGGCGCGCATAAACTTCTGTACCCCGCTTACCCATATACGGGGTGTGGTCCAAGAAACCCCATCAGGAGACACACGATGTCCTCTCCCGCTCAGGCCGGCGGCCTTCTGGCTGCCAACGACGAAGACACCCAAGAAACCCAGGAGTGGCTGGAAGCCCTGGCCGCCGTCCTCGATCGCGAAGGTCCGCAACGCGCGCACTACCTTCTTGAGCGCCTGATCGATGAGGCTCGCCGCTCCGGCGCCCATATCCCGTTCTCGCCCAACACGGCCTACGTGAACACCATCCCGCCGGGCCTGGAGCCCGCGCATCCGGGCAATCTGGAGCTGGAATCGCGGATTCGCTCCTATGTGCGCTGGAACGCCATGGCGATGGTGGTCAAGGCCAACAAGCATAACCCGGCCGACGGCGGCGATCTGGGCGGCCACATCGCCTCTTTCGCCTCGCTGGCGACCATGATCGGCTGCGGCCAGAACCACTTCTGGCACGCTGAAAACGAAAATCACGGCGGTGACCTGGTTTACTTCCAAGGCCACACTTCGCCCGGCATGTACGGCCGCGCCTATCTCGAAGGCCGCCTGACCGAAGAGCAGCTCAACCATTTCCGCCAGGAAGTCGACGGCAAGGGCCTGTCTTCCTATCCGCATCCCAAGCTGATGCCGGATTTCTGGCAATTCCCGACGGTGTCGATGGGCTTGGGCCCGCTGATGGCCATCTATCAGGCGCGCTTCCTGAAGTACCTGCACGCCCGCGGCATCGCCGACACCAGCAAGCGCAAGGTCTGGGTGTTCTGCGGTGACGGCGAAATGGACGAGCCCGAGTCCCTGGGCGCCATCGCCCTGGCCGCGCGCGAGAAACTCGACAACCTGATCTTCGTCATCAACTGCAATCTGCAGCGCCTGGACGGCCCGGTGCGCGGCAATGGCAAGATCATCCAGGAACTCGAAGGCGACTTCCGCGGCTCGGGCTGGAACGTGATCAAGCTCATCTGGGGCGGCTACTGGGATCCGCTGCTGGCGCACGATAAGGAAGGCATCCTGCGCAAAATCATGGAAGAAACCGTCGACGGCGAGTACCAGGCGTACAAGGCCAACGACGGCAAGTTCGTGCGCGAGCATTTCTTCGGCAAGCACCCCAAGCTGCTCGAGGCCGTCGCCCGCATGAGCGACGAAGACATCTGGCGCCTGAACCGTGGCGGCCACGATCCGCACAAGGTGTACGCGGCGTTTGACGCGGCCTCCAGCCACAGCGGCCAACCCACCGTCATCCTGGCCAAGACCATCAAGGGTTACGGCATGGGCCAGGTGGGCCAGGCCAAGAACCCGACGCACCAGCAGAAAAAGCTGGAGCTGGATTCGATCCGCGAATTCCGCGATCGCTTCGGCATCCCCATTCCGGACGATCAGCTCGAGAATCTGCCGTACTTCAAGCCCGCCGAAGACTCGCCGGAAATGAAGTACCTGCACGAACGCCGCAAGGAGCTGGGCGGCTATCTGCCCAAGCGCCGCCAGAAGGCCGACGAGCAACTCAAGGTGCCGGCGCTGGAAGCCTTCAAGGCCGTGCTCGAACCGACCGCCGAAGGCCGCGAGATCTCGACCACGCAAGCCTTCGTGCGCGTGCTCAATCAGATCCTGCGCGACAAGCAGATCGGGCCGCGCGTGGTGCCCATCCTCGCCGATGAGTCGCGCACGTTCGGCATGGAAGGCCTGTTCCGCCAGATCGGCATTTATGCCCCCGAGGGCCAGAAGTATGTGCCGGTCGACAAGGACCAGGTCATGTACTACAAGGAAGCGGCCGACGGCCAGCTGCTGCAGGAAGGCATCAACGAAGCGGGCGCCATGAGCTCGTGGATCGCGGCGGCCACGTCGTACTCCACCAACAACCGCATCATGGTGCCGTTCTTCATCTATTACTCGATGTTCGGCTTCCAGCGTATCGGCGATCTGGCCTGGGCGGCCGGCGACATGCAGGCGCGCGGCTTCCTGCTGGGCGGCACCGCCGGGCGCACGACGCTCAACGGCGAGGGCCTGCAGCACGAAGACGGCCACAGCCATATCCTGGCCTCGACCATCCCCAATTGCGTCTCTTACGACCCGACTTTCGCGCATGAACTGGCCGTCATCGTCCAGCACGGCATGAAGCGCATGGTCGAAGACCAGGAAAACGTCTATTACTACCTGACGGTGATGAACGAAAACTACGCCCAGCCGGGTTTGAAGGCGGGCGATGAGGAAGGCATCATCAAGGGCATGTACAAGCTGCAGTCCAAGGGCGCGGCCAAGGCCAAGGCCCGTGTGCAGCTGATGGGTTCCGGCACGATTCTGCGTGAAGTGATGGCCGCTCAGGACCTGCTGGACGCCGATTGGGGCGTGGCGTCCGACATCTGGAGCGTGACCAGCTTCACCGAGCTGCGCCGCAACGGCCTGGATGCCGAGCGCTTTAACCTGCTGCATCCGGAAGCCCCGGCGCAGGTGGCCTATGTGACCGAACAGCTCTCCTCGACCGATGGCCCCATCATCGCCTCGACCGACTACATGAAGCTGTTTGCCGATCAGATCCGCCCCTTCATGCCCAAGGGCCGTGAATACAAGGTGCTGGGCACGGACGGGTTTGGCCGTTCGGACTTCCGTAGCAAGCTGCGCGAACACTTCGAGATCGACCGCCACTTCGTGGTCGTGGCCGCGCTCAAGGCGCTGGCCGACGAAGGCAAGGTGCCGGCCGCCAAGGTCGCCGAAGCCATCAAGAAGTACGGCATCAATCCGAACAAAGCCAACCCGCAATACGCCTGAGGGTAGACAAACATGAGCAATATCGTGGAAATCAAGGTTCCCGACATCGGCGACTTCAAGGAAGTGGAAGTCATCGAAGTGCTGGTGGCCCCGGGCGACACCATCGAGGCCGAACAAAGCCTGATCACGGTGGAGTCCGACAAGGCCTCCATGGAAATCCCCGCCTCGCAGGGCGGCGTGGTCAAGTCGGTCAAGGTCAAGGTTGGTGACAAGATTGCCGAGGGCGGCGTGATCCTGGAGATCGAGGCCGCCGCCGCAGCCGCGCCCAAGGCAGAAGCCGCGCCGGCCGAGGCCCCCCAAGCGCAGCCGGCCCAGGCGCAAGCCGAAGCCCCGGCCGCGGCCGGCAAGGCCGATGCACCCGCCGCGGCCAGCGGCCCGGAGGATGTGGCCGTGCCCGACATCGGCGACTTCAAGGATGTGGAAGTCATCGAAGTGCTGGTGGCCGTGGGCGATACGATCAAGCCTGAGCAAAGCCTGATTACGGTCGAGTCCGACAAGGCCTCGATGGAAATTCCCGCCACGGCCGGCGGTGTGGTCAAGTCCATCCAGATCAAGGTGGGTGACCGCATCAACAAGGGCGATGTGATCCTGGTGGTCGAGGGCGGTTCGGCCGCGCCGGCGGCCAAGGCCGAAGCTGCCGCGCCCAAGGCGCAGGGGTCCAAGGCTGAGGCTGCCCCGGCGCCGGCCAAGGCGCAAGCGCCTGCCGAGGCCAAGGCCGCGGCGCCCGCGCAACGTCCTTCGCCCACGCAAGACCTGGAGGATGCGGACCTCAAGCCCGGCCAATTGCCGCATGCCTCGCCCTCGGTGCGCAAGTTTGCACGCGAGCTGGGCGTGAATCTGTCGCGTGTGAACGGCAGCGGTCCCAAGGGCCGTATCGTGCTCGAGGACGTGCGCGGCTTCGTCAAGACGGCCCTGGCCGCACCGGCGGCCGCGGCCCCCGGCGCCGGCGACGGCGCGGCGCTGGGCCTGCTGCCCTGGCCCAAGGTGGATTTCACCAAGTTCGGTCCGGTCGACGCCAAGCCGCTGTCGCGCATCAAGAAGATTTCCGGCGCCAACCTGCATCGCAACTGGGTCATGATCCCGCACGTCACCAACAATGACGAAGCGGACATCACCGATCTCGAAGCCCTGCGCGTGCAGCTGAACAAAGAGAACGAGAAATCGGGCGTGAAGGTCACGATGCTGGCCTTCGTCATCAAGGCGGTGGTTGCCGCCCTGAAGAAATTCCCCGAGTTCAATGCCTCGCTGGACGGCGACAACCTGGTCTACAAGCAGTATTTCCACATCGGCTTCGCGGCGGACACGCCCAACGGGCTGGTGGTGCCGGTGGTGCGCGATGCCGACAAGAAGGGCATTATCGAATTGGCGCGCGAGACCTCCGAGCTGGCCAAGAAGGCGCGCGACGGCAAGGTGTCGCCCGCCGACATGCAAGGCGGTTGCTTCTCGATTTCGTCGCTCGGCGGCATCGGCGGGACGCACTTCACGCCCATCATCAATGCGCCCGAAGTGGCCATTCTGGGCCTGTCGCGCTCCTTCCAGAAACCGGTGTGGGACGGTAAGCAGTTCGTGCCGCGCCTGACGCTGCCGCTGTCGCTGTCGTACGACCATCGCGTCATCGATGGCGCGGCCGCCGCGCGCTTTAACGCCTACCTCGGCCAGTTGCTGGCTGATTTCCGCCGTATCGCGCTGTAAGCGCCCGGAGACAAGATGAGCAATCTCAAGCCAATCAAGATCCCGGACATCGGTGACTTCAAAGAGGTGGAAGTCATCGAAGTGCTGGTCGCCGTGGGCGACACCATCCAGGCCGAGCAAAGCCTGATCACCGTCGAATCCGACAAGGCGTCGATGGAGATCCCGGCCTCCGAAGGCGGCGTGGTCAAGTCGGTCAAGGTCAAGGTAGGCGACAAAGTCGCCGAAGGCTCGGTGATTCTGGAAGTCGAGGCGGGCGCCGCGGCGGGCAAGGCCGAGGCTCCCGAGGCCGCCAAGGCCGATGCGCCCAAGGCCGCTGCCGCGCCTGCCAAGGCCGAGCCCGCCAAGACGGCCGCGCCGGCGGCCGCCGCTTACAGCGGCTCGGCCGATCTGGAGTGCGACGTTCTGGTGCTGGGCGCGGGCCCGGGCGGCTATTCGGCTGCCTTCCGCGCCGCCGATCTGGGCCTGTCGACCGTGCTGGTCGAGCGCTACGCCACCCTGGGCGGCGTGTGCCTGAACGTCGGTTGCATTCCGTCCAAGGCCCTGTTGCACAATGCCGCCGTCATCGACGAGGCGCGTGCCCTGGCCGCGCACGGCATCAGCTTCGGCGAGCCCAAGATCGATCTGGACAAGCTGCGCGGCTATAAAGACAGCGTGGTGGCCAAGCTGACGGGCGGCCTGGCTGGCATGGCCAAGGCGCGCAAGGTCAGCGTGGTGACCGGGGTGGGCGAGTTCGCCGACCCTCACCATCTGACGGTCAAGGCCGCCGATGGCAAGACCCAGACCATCCGCTTCAAGAACGCCATCATCGCCGCCGGCAGCCAATCGGTGAAGCTGCCTTTCCTGCCGCAGGATGACCGCATCGTGGACTCGACCGGCGCACTGGCCCTGCGCGAGATCCCCAAGAAGATGCTTATCATCGGCGGCGGCATCATCGGCCTGGAGATGGGCACGGTGTACTCCACGCTGGGCGCGCGCCTGGACGTGGTCGAAATGCTCGATGGCCTGATGCAGGGCGCGGACCGCGACCTGGTCAAAGTGTGGCAGAAGATGAATGCCGGCCGCTTTGACAACATCATGCTCAAGACCAAGACAGTGGGCGCCGAAGCGCGCGCTGACGGCATCTACGTCAGTTTCGAGGGCGAAGGCGCGCCCAAGGAAGCGCAGCGTTACGACCTGGTGCTGCAGGCCGTGGGCCGCAGTCCCAATGGCAAGAAGATCGCCGCCGACAAGGCGGGCATCGCCGTGACCGACCGGGGCTTCATCGAGGTCGATCGCCAGATGCGCACCAACGTGCCGCACATCTTCGCCATCGGCGACATCGTGGGCCAGCCCATGCTGGCGCACAAGGCCGTGCACGAAGGGCATGTGGCGGCCGAAGTCTGCGCCGGCCAGAAGTCCTTCTTCGACGCCCGCGTCATACCGTCGGTGGCTTACACCGATCCGGAAGTGGCCTGGGTGGGCCTGACCGAAGACGAGGCCAAGAAGCAGGGCATCAAGGTCGAGAAGGGCGTGTTTCCGTGGGCGGCCTCGGGCCGCGCCATCGCCAATGGCCGCGACGAAGGCTTCACCAAGCTGCTGTTCGATGCCGAGACGCACCGCATTCTGGGCGGCGGCATCGTGGGCACCCATGCGGGCGACCTCATCAGCGAGATCGCATTGGCCGTTGAAATGGGCGCCGACGTGGTGGACATCGCCAAGACCATCCACCCGCACCCGACCCTGGGCGAGTCCGTCGGCATGGCCGCCGAAGTCGCCGAAGGCGTGTGCACCGACCTGCCGCCGCAGCGCAAGAAGTAAGTCCGCCGCCGCGCACGACAAAGCCGCCTTCGGGCGGCTTTGTCGTTGGGGCAGGGGCATGTGGAGGCTTGCTTGCGCGAGCCAGGCAGAACCAAAGATAAAGGCCGGGAGAGTCTCCCGGCCTTCGATCCTTGCCGCGGCCTGGCGCGAGGCCAGGCCAGCCGTTGCGATTAACGCAGCAGCGACAGCACGGTTTGCGGCACTTGGTTGGCCTGAGCCAGCACCGAGGTGCCCGCCTGTTGCAGAATCTGCGCCTTGGTCATGTTGGACACTTCCGTGGCGTAGTCTGCATCTTCGATGCGCGAACGCGCGGCCGACAGGTTGTTGACCGTGTTGTTCAGGTTGGTGATGGTCGATTCAAAGCGGTTCTGAATCGCACCCAGCTTGCTGCGCAGCGAGTCGACCTTGGACAGGGCCTTATCCAGCGTGTCCAGCGGGTTGGCGGTGGCCGTGCCCGTGTGCGTGGCTTCGGTGGTCAGCGAGCCCGTGCTGTCATCCAGATAAACTGCCGTGCCCTGGGCGGTCGTGACACTGCCGTTCGTTTGAACGTAGTAATCCTTCGTCGTTTCAGGGGTAATCGTCAGCGAGCCATCGGCCGGGTCAATATAAACGTCGGTGCCATTCTTGACGGTCGGGCTGGAGCCCGTGCCGATTGCGTAGGTGGTGCCGCTGATAACGACGTCACCGCCGGAGGCCGCCAGCGCGGCGGTCATGTCGGCCTTGCTGTAGTTCAGGCCGGCGGCCGTGGCATCGCTCGAGTCGCCAGCCGCAGTGTAGGTGGCGCCATTTTCGAACTTGACCGTGCCGCCGCCGTTGCCGCCGCTGTAGAGAGACTCTGCCAGGTTGGTCGCCGTTGCGAGGGGGTCGGCCGAATCGGCACGGGTTTTGGTCAGGTTGCCGGTCCCGTCGAGGTAAAGCGCTGCACCATCATCGGCGGCTTTGATCGAGCCGTCCGAGCTGATCAGGACGTCTTGCGAGCTGCCGCCGATCGTGACGGTGGCTTTCTGAGAGCCCGAGGTGGGGGTCAGGGCGGTGGCGAGGTCATCGTCGTCACCAACCGTCTTGCCGTAGGTGAAGCTGCCCGAGGTGGCGTTGTAGGTGTACGTCGTGCCACCAACGATGGCGGTCGAACCGGTGCCCAGCTTGCCGTAGACATCGCTCAGCGTCGCCTTGGTATTGGCGGTGGCGACGCTGTACTGCGTCACGCCATCGGTGGTGCCGATCTTGGTGCCGCGAGAAATGAGGTCGGTTTCAGCGGCGGCCTTGTTGGCCGTGCTCTTGCCGTCCACGTTGAAGTTGCCCAAACCCAGGGTCGAGGAGGTGATTTCTTCGAGGTCGATGTCGATGGTTTCGCCATCGTTGGAGCCGACCTGGATGCTCATCTTCTTGTCAGCGGCCAGGACCTTGACGCCGTTGAACTGGGTCTGGCCCGAGACGCGGTCGATTTCTTCCAGGCGCTGGCCGATTTCGTCCTGAATCGACTTAAGATCGGAGTCCGAGTTGGTGCCGGTGGTGGCTTGCACCGTCAGCTGGCGGATGCGCTGCAGGTTGTTGTTGATTTCGTTCAACGCGCCTTCGGTCGTTTGCGCGACCGAGATGCCGTCGTTGGCGTTGCGGGCCGCTTGGGTCAGGCCTTCGACGTTGGCGGTGAAGCGGTTGGCGATGGCCTGGCCGGCGGCATCGTCCTTCGCGCTGTTGATGCGCAGGCCGGAGGACAGGCGCTCGATGGCGGTGCCCAGGGCCGATTGCGACTTGTTCAGGTTGTTGGTGGCAACCAGCGACAGGTAATTGGTGTTGATAACAGCAGCCATGAATAGCTCCCAAGAGAGAAAGGCTTCTTCAAACTGGGCAGCGGGGCCGCCCATCTCCGGGGATGCGTCGTGGTGCATGCCGCGCATCTCCCGCTGCCTGGATAACGTCCCCGACTTTGCGATCTTTAGGTATTTACGGGCGAGTTACAAATTTTTTTACGCCCGCCGTCCACGCAGATGTGGCGGGCGATCCGGCCGCGCTGGGTCTAGATGACGTGCGAGAGTAGTTGCGGCTCGGGCAGTTTGGCCCAGGCCATTTCCTGCAGGCTGGCGCGCAGGCGCGCGGTGGCCTGCGAGCGCAATTGGCAGACGCGGGCTTCGGTGACGTTGAGCACCGCGCCGATTTCTTTGAGATTGAGGCCTTGCTCGTAGTAGAGCGACAGCAGCAATTGCTCGCGCTCGGGCAGACGCTCGATGGCCTGGATCAGGCTGGCCCGCAGGTCGGAGGCCAGCAGGGCGTTGAGCGGGTTGCCGCCGCTTTCCGCGCAGGCCTGCTGCCACTGGCCTGCGCTGCTGTCGCCTTCGGCGTCGATATTTTCGTAGTGCAGGATCTGGATGCCCTGGGCATCCGAGAGCATGGCTTGGTATTCGTCCAGCGGCACGCCCAGCTCCTGGGCGATTTCCGTTTCGGTGGGCGGGCGCATGAGGCGCTGCTCCTGGCGCTGGATCGCGCTTTCGATGCGGCGGCTCTTGCTGCGCACGCTGCGCGGCAGCCAGTCCTGGCTGCGCAGCTCATCGAGCATGGCGCCCCGGATGCGTGCCGTGGCATAGGTCTCGAACTGGGCGTCGGGGGTTTCCTGGTAGCGGCGCACGGCATCGAGCAGGCCGATGGTGCCGGCCTGCATCAGATCATCGAGCTGGACGCTGGCCGGCAGGCGGGCAAGCAGCTGCAAAGCCAGCTTGCGCACGAGTGGCGAGTATCGGACCAGGCTTTCTTCTGCGTTGGGCATTCAGGTCTAGGCGACGGGTTCTTGCTGTATGCGGCTGCCATTGTTGCTGCGCCGCAACGGCCAGGAGACGAGGGGGTCTACGTGCTGAACAGCCTATTTCCACACCGTGATTGTGGGGAAATCCCAGATATTCATTCGGGTAATCACGCAATGTTTTGAGCGTTTATTTACGAATTTGCGATGTAACATATGAAATAGCTGTAACAACTATCGTGTAGTTTTTTTGAAATACTGAAAAAGATCAACGTTTAGTCATAAAAATCAGAGAAAATGACAGCCAACATGGTAAATTGCATGCAAATTGCGATCAACTGATACATTTCGCATTAAGACGAAAACAACAGGCCTGTGCACGGATTTCGGGGGCGCGCGGTCCTGTCTGCGCGACCCCGACTAATGCCAGCGTTTTAGTCACAGGAGTAAAAAGTGAATACTGCTGACAGTTCCTTGCTTGCGGATATCCGTGAAGTCAATCTGTCGTACTTGTTGTTGGCGCAGCGCATGTTGCGCGACGACTATGCAGCCTCCATGTTCCGCCTGGGTTTCAGTAATGAAGTGGCCGACATTCTGATGCGTCTGTCACCCGCGCAGTTGGTAAAACTGGCCAGTTCCAGTTCTTTGCTTTGCCGTTTCCGGTTCGATGATTACAGCTTGCTGTCGGCCCTGACCCAGGATGTGCTGGGCGGTGCGCTGCAACAGGCGCACGCCACCATTCTGCTGGCCAGACAGCCCGTCGAAGAGATCGCTTAAGACATGGCCCTGCAACGCATGGTTGAGGCGTCATGGCCATAAAAAGTGTGGCGCAGGAGGCCGATGAGATCCTGCTGGCCAGTTCGATGATCACGCTGGGCGCGCGCCTGCAGGTTCTGGAGGCGGAAACCAGCCTCAGCCATGACCGGCTGGCCCGCCTGTACCGGGAGATCCGGGGCTGTTCTCCGCCGAAGGGCATGCTGCCGTTCTCGGTGGACTGGTTCATGACCTGGCTGCCCAATATTCACTCGTCCTTGTTCTACAACGTGTTTGCATTTTTGAACACGCGCACGAGCAGCAAGGGCATACGCGCCATCATCGACGCCTACCGCCTCTATCTCGAGCACGCCGCCGTGGATACTTCCGGCGCGCCGACCGACGAACCCGTGCTCAGTTTCACGCGGGCGTGGATGCTGGTGCGGTTTTTTGACAGCGGCATGCTGCAGTTGTCGGCTTGCCGCCAGTGCGGGGGGCATTTCATTGCCCACGCCCATGACCCCCAGAGCGATTTCGTCTGCGCCATTTGCCGCCCGCCGCCGCGGGCCGGCAAAACGCGGGCAGCCGCCCGGGCACGCGCCGGCGGCCGCACGCCGGCCGGGTCGTGAGGCGGGTGGCCCTTAACGGCCGCGCGCGGCCAGGCTTAAGGGCGCCAAACACGGCAACAGCCCCCGAAATCTGCCCCTAACCCACGTTTTGCCGCAGGGCAGGCGGGCGATGATTGGCGCTGTTTGTTCGCTGGGCTGGCCCCCGCAATGCAAGTGTTTTCCGGGCGCAGACGGCTCATGAGGTGGGCGCGGCGTCCCGGAGGGCGATTTTTAGACTCGATGGCAGAGGCCTGATATGTTGGTAGTTATCGGATATGCGGTGGTCATCATCGCAGTGATCGGCAGTTTCGTCGGGCTCGGCGGGCACCTGGGTGCGCTCTATCAGCCTTTCGAACTGACGCTGATCGCCGGAGCCGCGATCGGCGCCTTTCTTGCCGGCAACAGCCGCAAGTCGCTTGCCCTGGTGCGCCAGGCCATCCCGCGCGCGTTCAAGAGCGCGCCGTACAGCAAAGACCTGTACATGGAGCTGATGGCGCTGCTGTACGTGCTGCTGAACAAGGCGCGCCGCGAAGGCCTGATGGCCATCGAATCGCACATCGAGGATCCGCAATCCAGCCCGATTTTCAATGAGTATCCGCGCATCATGAAGGATCCGAAGCTGATGGAGTTCATCACGGATTACCTGCGCATCATGATCAGCGGCAATATGAGCTCGTTCGAGATCGAAACCTTGATGGACGAGGAGATCGAGACCTTCCGCCACGAGCGGGAAGTGCCCACCCATGCCTTGCAGCAGGTAGCCGACGGCTTGCCGGCTTTTGGCATCGTGGCCGCCGTGCTGGGGGTGATCAAGGCGCTGGCCGCCGTAGACCAGCCGCCGGCCGTGCTGGGTGATCTGATTTCCAAGGCCATGGTGGGCACCTTTCTCGGGGTGCTGCTGGCGTATGGTTTCGTCGCTCCGCTGGCTTCGCGCGTGGAGCGGCGCACCTCGGAATCGGTCAAGGTGCTGGAGTGCATCAAGGTCACGCTGCTGGCCAGCATGAACGGCTATCCCCCCCAACTGGCGGTCGAGTTCGGCCGCAAAGTGTTGTTCTCGGCGGTGCGCCCGTCTTTCGGCGAGCTGGAAGAACACGTGCGCCAGGCCAAGACGACGGCCCCTGGCCGCGCCTGACCTCAGAGCGGCCCCAGCATGAGCACGGTCAACAATCACCGCGTGGTGATCCGGCGCAAACGGGTCGCCAGCAAGGGCCATCACGGCGGCAGCTGGAAGATCGCGTACGCGGATTTCATCACCGCGATGATGGCGTTCTTTCTGGTGATGTGGCTGGTCAGCATCGTGCCGCGTGAAGAACTCAAGGGCATCGCCGATTACTTCCGCATGCCTTTGCGGGTGGCGTTGACCGGCGGCCCCAGCACCTCGGCGCAGACCAGCGCCATCCCCGGCGGCGGCACCGATCCGCAAAAGGAGTCGGGCGAGGTGCATCGCGGCCAGAGCCATCGCGTCGAGGCGCAGCCCGACGCCGAGCGGCGCGACCGCCATCGCCTGGAGTCGCTCAAGCGGCGGCTCGAGTCGGTGATCGATAGCAGCCCGGTGCTCAAGAGTTTCCGGCCGCAGTTGCTGCTGGACCTGACCACCGAAGGCTTGCGCATACAGATTGTCGATAGCCAGAACCGGCCCATGTTCGCCACCGGCAGCGCTCAGGTGCAGCCCTATATGCGTGACATCCTGCGCGAGCTCGGCCCCGTGCTCAATGACCTGCCCAACAAGCTGAGCATCGCCGGCCATACCGATGCGACCCAGTACGCCCGCGGTGAGCGCGCCTACAGCAATTGGGAGCTGTCGGCCGATCGGGCCAACGCCTCGCGCCAGGAACTGGTGGCCGGCGGCATGCATGAAGGGAAGGTCATGCGCGTGCAGGGGCTGTCTTCCAGCATGAGCCTGGTTAAAGATGATCCGTATGCTGCCGTTAACAGGCGCATCAGCCTAGTGGTGCTCAATGAAAAGACGCAGCGCCGCATCGAGGCCGAGAACGCGGCCGCGGCCGACGTGTCCTCGCGCGATGCGCAGGACGTGGGGCGCGCCGTGGATGAACACAACAAAAGCCAGGACGCGGCGACGGCCGCGCAGGAGTAGCAGCGGGTATGGCAGCAACGATATTGGTGGCGGACGACTCGGCAACGATGCGGATGATCGTTCAGGCGGCCCTGACTGCGGCGGGCTGGCAGGTGGTGACGGCGGCCAACGGCCAGCTCGCGCTGGACGTGGCGCGCCAGCGCGCCGTGGACATGGTCATCAGTGACTGGAATATGCCGGTCCTGGGCGGGTTGGGCCTGATTCAGGGCTTGCGGCAGGAGCCGCGCTACGAAGAGGTGCCGGTGCTGGTGCTCACCACCGAGGACGACGTGGACAGCAAGCTGGCAGCTCGCGACCTGGGTGTCTGCGGGTGGCTGAACAAACCGCTCGATCCTGACACCCTGGTGGAACTGACCGCGGAGCTGCTGGGCACGCCGCGCTGAGCTGGTGTGCTGCGCAGTGCCGCAAGGCAAGCACTTTAGGAAGGCATACCGTTCATGAGTTCAGCTCTGGATCTCAGTCAGTTCTACGACACCTTCTTCGATGAGGCCGACGAACTGCTCGCGCAAATGGAGCAGCTGCTGCTGGAACTGGACATCGGCGCGCCCGACATCGAGCAGCTCAACGCGATATTCCGCGCCGCCCACTCCATCAAGGGGGGCGCGGCGACGTTCGGCTGTTTTCAAAAACTGGCCGGCACCACGCATCTCCTGGAAAACCTGCTGGACGCCATCCGCCGCGGCGAGATGCCGCTGCGCGCCGATATGGTGGATACATTCTTGGAAGCCAAAGACGTGCTCAAAAGCCAGTTGGACGCTTATCGCGCCGCCGAAGAGCCCGATGACGCCGTATTCGAGCGCATCTGTGCCGTGCTGCGTCAATTGGCGCTCGAAACCCATGAGCCGGCCGCAGCGCCTGCCCCGGTTATCGTGCAGCCCGAGCCGGTGGAGGTCGCCACCTCGGCCGGCGACGCGCTGCCCTTGCGCCTGCACATCCGCCAGATCTCCGACAAGGACGCGGCCGCCCTACGCGAAGAAATGGGCAACCTGGGCGAGGTGCTGGCCGCCGAGCGCCTGGCGGATACCTTGACGGTCTGGGTGCAGACGACGTGTTCGGCCGCCGATATCGAAGCGGTTTGCTGCTTTATCATCGACGCCAATCAGATGGAACTGCGCCGCGAAGCGGCTCCCGCGGCCTTGACGCCGCCGCCGGCCGTGCCCGCCGCCGAGCCGGCGCCGGCCGCGCCCGCGGTCGAACCGTCCCGGGCGGCAGCGCCCAGACCGGCGCAGCACGCCGACAAGGAGTCTACCTCCATCCGCGTAGGCGTGGAAAAGGTCGACCAGATCATCAACCTGGTGGGCGAACTGGTCATCACGCAGGCCATGCTGGCGCAGACGGCCTCGACGCTGGATCCGGTGCTGCACGACCGGCTGCTCAACGGCATGGAGCAGCTCGAGCGCAACGCGCGCGATCTGCAGGAAGCCGTCATGTCCATACGCATGATGCCGATGGACTACGTCTTTAGCCGCTTTCCGCGCGTGGTGCGCGATATCGCCGGCAAGATGGGCAAGCAGATCGAACTGCAGACCTATGGCCGCGCCACCGAGTTGGACAAGAGCCTGATCGAGCGCATCATCGATCCGCTCACGCACTTGGTGCGCAACAGCCTGGACCATGGCATCGAGACCCCCGAGAAACGGGTGGCCGCTGGCAAGGATCCGGTGGGCCAACTGGTGCTGTCGGCGCAGCATAATGGCGGCAATATCGTCATCGAGGTCAGCGACGATGGCGGCGGCCTGAGCCGTGAGCGCATTCTGAAGAAAGCCCTGGCGCAGGGCTTGCCTGTCAACGAGAACTCGCCCGACGAGGAAATCTGGCAACTGATCTTCGCCCCGGGATTCTCCACGGCCGAACAGATCACGGACATTTCCGGGCGCGGCGTGGGCATGGACGTGGTGCGCCGCAATATCCAGGACATGGGCGGCCATGTGCAGCTCTCCAGCCAGCCCGGCCAAGGCACGACGACGCGCATCGTCCTGCCTTTGACGCTGGCCATTCTGGACGGCATGTCGGTACGCGTGGGCGGAGAAACCTTCATCCTGCCCTTGAACCATGTCACCGAGTCGCTGCAGCCGCGCGAGGATCAGATCTACACCGTGGCCGGCAATGAGCGCGTCATGCATGTGCGCGGCGAATACCTGCCGCTGGTGGAAATGCATCGCGTCTTTTCCGTGCGACAGGCGCAGGCCGACCCGACCCAGGCCATCGCCGTCATCATGCAGGCCGAGGAGCGCCGTTTCGCGCTGCTGGTCGACCATCTGATCGGCCAGCACCAGGTCGTGGTGAAGAACCTCGAATCGAATTACCGCAAGGTGCCCGGCATCTCGGCGGCCACCATTCTGGGCGACGGCAGCGTGGCGCTGATCGTCGATGTGTTTGCCCTGGCCCGCGCCAACCGCGAGCGTTGGGCCCAGCCCGAAGCCATTCTGAATTGACGGAGAGCCTAGCATGGCAGCCAAACCCGATTCCGCCCACCACCGCCGCGCCGATGACACCGGCAGCGAGTTTCTGGTCTTTACCTTGGGCTCCGAAGAGTACGGTATCGACATCCTCAAAGTGCAGGAAATCCGCGGCTATGACGCCGGCGCGGTGACCCGCATCGCCAATGTGCCGCCGTTCATCAAAGGCGTGACCAATCTGCGCGGCATCATCGTGCCCATCGTCGATCTGCGCATCAAGTTCAATCTGGGCAGCGTCGAATACAACGAACAGACCGTCGTCATCATTCTCAACCTGGATCGCCGCGTGGTCGGCATCGTGGTCGATGGGGTCTCGGATGTGCTGATGCTGAGCACGGCACAGATCCGCCCGGCGCCGGAGTTCGGCGCAACGCTGTCGACCGAGTATCTGACCGGCCTGGGCACGCTGGACGATCGCATGCTCATCCTGGTGGATATCGAACGCCTGATGACCAGCGATGAAATGGCGCTGGTGGAGAAGGCGGCGTCCTAGCCGCCCGCCGGTCTCGTCTCTTACTTCGCGGTTCAGGAACGCTATGCGCAACTTTTTGGCGAATCTGTCGATACGCACCAGTCTGCTGGCGGTGCTGGGCTTTTTCTCCGTGATGCTGATCGTCGGGGCGGCACTGGGTGTGCTGTCGCTGCGGGTCAGCAACGCGACGCTGGAGGAGGTGCGCCAGACTCAGGCGCTGGCGGATTCCGCCTCCCGCCTGGCCACGGCCGCCAAGGATACGGTAGATGGCCTGGGCCGGGTCGGCGTGGCGCATTACGGTGAAATCGTGCGCAGCATCGGCCAGCCCATCCTGCCGCAGCAGGGGCTGTCGGCCGAAGCCGCGGGCCTGCTGGAGCGGGCGCGCGCCGCGCTCAATCGCGCGCAAGCCGAACTGGAGCATTTCAGAAGCTTGCCGCAGCCGGAAAGCGCGCAGGCCAGCCTGGGCGCGGTGCAGACGAGCTACCAGGGGCTGGTCCGCCAGGCACTCGAACCCATGATTGCGGCCTTGAGCCAAGGCGATATGCCGGCGTACCAGGCTTTGCTGGGCGGCCGCCTGGACAAGCTGGAAGCCGACTTTGTGCAGGCCATCGCCGCCTTCGATTTCTGGCGGGCCAGTGAGTTTCTCGACGCCTACGAAGTGGGCCAGCAACGTTACGCGATGGTGCTCACGGCCGTGGCCGCTGGCGGAGTGCTGGCCGCGCTATTGATCTTCCTGACCTATCTTTTCCTGCGCCGGCGTGTTTTGCAGCCGCTGCGCTCGGCCGGCAGTCACTTTGACCGGATAGCGGGAGGGGATCTGACGGCGCGGGTGGAGGTGCGCAGCAGCAACGAGATCGGTCAGTTGTTCGGCGCGCTCAAGCGGATGCAGGAGAGCCTGACGCGCACGGTGTCGTCGGTGCGTCGAGGTGTGGATGAGATCAATGTGGGGGCGCGCGAGATATCGGCGGGCAACACGGATCTGTCGAGCCGCACGGAGGAGCAGGCGGCGTCGCTGGAAGAGACGGCGGCGTCGATGGAGGAGCTGGCGTCGACGGTGCGGCAGAACGCGGACAATGCGCGGCAGGCGAATCAGCTGGCGGCGAGCGCCTCGGATGTGGCCGAGCGCGGGGGTTCTGCGGTGTCGGAGGTGGTGCAGACGATGCAGGGGATCTCGGCGAGTTCGCGCAAGATCTCGGAGATTGTGTCGGTGATCGACGGGATTGCGTTTCAGACGAATATTTTGGCGCTGAATGCGGCGGTGGAAGCGGCGCGCGCCGGGGAGCAGGGCAAGGGTTTTGCGGTGGTGGCGGGCGAGGTGCGGTCGTTGGCGCAGCGCAGCGCGCAGGCGGCCAAGGAGATCAAGGGGCTGATCGAGGATTCGGTGGGCAAGGTGTCGGCGGGTTCGCAGCAGGTGGAGCGTGCGGGGGCGACGATGCAAGAGATTGTGGCGTCGGTCAAGCGGGTGACGGACATCATGGGTGAGATATCGGCGGCGTCGCAGGAGCAGTCCAGTGGCATCGAGCAGGTGAACCGGGCGATCACGCAGATGGACGAGGTGACGCAGCAGAATGCGGCGCTGGTCGAGCAAGCGGCGGCCGCCGCGGGCGCGCTGCAGGAGCAGTCGCAGCATCTGGCGCAGGCCGTGGCCGTGTTCAAAATCCAGGGTGGAGAAGTCATCGACCTGGCCGCGGCCGCGTTGGCCGGGCAGGCACGCAGACAGCCGCTGGCGGGCCAGGATCCGCTGGCGCTGGAACACTGAGGCGGGCGTGACGAGCATTCCAGGCAATGCCGGCTTTGGCGCCGAGCGCCAGTTCGATTTTCGCGACGCGGACTTCGCGCGCGTGCGCAGCATGATTTACGCCCGGGCCGGTATCTCGCTGGGCGAACACAAGCGCGAAATGGTCTATAGCCGGCTGGCCCGGCGCCTGCGCGCGCTGGGCGTGGGCGATTTTGCCTCCTATCTGCACGCCCTGGAGCAGGAGCCGGCCGCCAGCGAGTGGGAGGAGTTCGTCAATGCGCTGACGACCAACCTCACGGCGTTCTTCCGCGAATCGCATCACTTCCCCATTCTGGCCGAGTTCGTGCGCAGCCGCAGTGCGCCCTTGTCCATCTGGTGCTGCGCGGCGTCGACCGGCGAGGAACCGTATTCGATTGCAATGACCTTGGCCGAGAGCGGGCGGGACAGCGGCAGCCGTGTCTACGCGACCGACATCGATACCCATTGCCTGAGCCGCGCGCGCGCCGGCGTGTACGCCTGGGAACGGGTAGCCAAGCTGGGCGATGCGCGCCTGCGCCGGTTTTTCCTGCGCGGCAAGGGGGCCAATGAAGGCCAGGTCAAGGTACGCCCGGAGCTGGCCCAAGGGGTGGTCTTCGAGACGCTCAATCTGCTGGCGCCGGCCTGGCCGATCCAGGAGAAGTTCGATGCCATCTTCTGCCGCAATGTCATGATTTATTTCGACAAAGCGACCCAGGCCCGGATCTTGCGGCGCTTTGCGCCTTTGCTCAAACCGGGCGGGCTGCTGTTTGCGGGCCACTCCGAGAATTTCACCTATATCAGTGACGATTTCCGTCTGCGCGGGCAGACCGTCTATGAATGCGCGGCCGGCCAGTCATGAGAAAGATCAAAGTGCTTTGCGTGGACGACTCCGCCCTGGTGCGCGGCCTGATGACGGAAATCATCAACGCCCATCCGGACATGGAAGTGGTGGCAACCGCGCCAGATCCGCTGGTGGCGCGCGAACTCATCAAGCGCCACAACCCGGATGTCCTGACGCTGGACGTGGAAATGCCGCGCATGGACGGGCTGGATTTTCTGGAAAAGCTCATGCGGCTGCGGCCCATGCCCGTGGTCATGGTGTCGTCGCTAACCGAGCGCGGCGGAGAAATCACCCTGCGGGCGCTGGAGCTGGGCGCCATCGATTTCGTCACCAAGCCCAAATTGGGCATTCGCGATGGTCTGCTCGAGTACTCCGAGCTCATCGCCGAGAAGATCCGCGCGGCCGCGCGCGCCCGGCTGCGGTCGCCGGGCGCGCCGGCCCTGGCCCCCGTGCGGCTGCACAGCCCCTACACCAGCTCGGAGAAATTGGTCATCCTCGGCGCGTCCACTGGGGGCACCGAGGCCATCCGGGAGGTCTTGCAACCCTTGCCCGCCGACAGCCCGGCCATGCTCATCACCCAGCACATGCCGGCCGGGTTCACACGTTCCTTCGCGCAGCGGCTCGATACCCTGTGCGCGGTGACGGTGTGCGAGGCCGCGCATGGTGAACGCGTGCTGCCTGGCCACGTCTATCTGGCCCCGGGAGGCGAGCAGCATATGAAGCTCGCCCGCAGCGGCGCCAACTATGTCATCGAGCTCGAGGCCAGTGAGCCCGTCAATCGCCATAGGCCCTCGGTGGACGTGCTGTTTCATTCGGCCGCGCAATCGGCCGGGCGCAACGCGATCGGCGTGCTGTTGACCGGCATGGGTAAAGATGGCGCCGCCGGCCTGCTGGCGATGAAGCGCGCCGGGGCAATGACCCTGGCCCAGGATGAGGCTAGTTGCGTGGTTTTCGGCATGCCGCGTGAAGCGATACAGCTCGGCGCGGCCGACGAAGTCGTGCCCCTGGCGGAGATGAGCGCAAGAATTCTGCTGCGCGCGGGCGACCGAGGCCATCGGGTCTGAGCGCAATACAACAATCCTATTGGAGTTCAAATGGTAGATAAGGGCATCAAAATTCTGGTGGTGGACGATTTCCCCACGATGCGGCGCATCATCCGCAACCTGCTCAAGGAGCTGGGGTTCGAGAACGTGGACGAGGCCGAGGACGGCGTGATCGCGCTGGAGAAACTGCGCAATGGCGGTTTCCAGTTCGTGGTGTCGGACTGGAATATGCCCAATCTCGATGGTCTGGAAATGCTCAAACAGATCCGCGCCGACGCCGCGCTGTCCGGGCTGCCGGTGCTCATGGTGACCGCCGAGGCCAAGAAGGAGAACATCGTCGCGGCCGCCCAGGCCGG
This sequence comes from Bordetella genomosp. 12, assembly GCF_002261355.1. GTDB lineage: Bacteria > Pseudomonadota > Gammaproteobacteria > Burkholderiales > Burkholderiaceae_B > Bordetella. Next base: position 850,923 of record NZ_NEVU01000002.1, read on the forward strand.
CGCCAGCGGCTATGTGGTCAAACCCTTCACGGCGGCGACGCTGGAAGAGAAGCTCAACAAGATTTTCGAGAAACTGGCCGGCTGAGGGCGTCATGACAGAGACGACGGGTACGCTGCAGGAATCCGGTGACCTGATTCACAGGATCGCCTCCTTGACCCGCATGCTGCGTGACAGCATGCGAGAACTCGGCCTGGACCAGGCCATCAAAGATGCCGCCGAGGCGATTCCCGACGCGCGCGACCGGCTGCGTTACGTGGCGCAGATGACCGAGCAGGCCGCGACCCGCGTGCTCAATGCGACCGAGGCCGCCGGTCCGGTCCAGGACGATATGGCGCGTTCGGCCAAGGCGCTCGATGCGCGTTGGCAGCAATGGTATGACCAGCCGCTGGAGCTGCCTCAGGCGCGTGAGCTGGTCAAGGACACGCGCGCCTTTCTGGCCGATGTGCCTGAGCGCACGCAGTTCACGCAGGCCAGGTTGATGGAAATCGTGATGGCGCAGGATTTCCAGGATCTGACCGGCCAGGTCATCATGCGCATGATGGACGTGGTGGGCGCCATCGAGCGCGAACTGCTGCAGGTGCTGCTGGACAACGTGCCGCAGGAGCGCCGCGAAGAAGCCCAGAGCCTGCTCAACGGCCCGCAGGTCAACCCGGCGGGCAAGGCCGACGTGGTGACCAGCCAGGATCAGGTCGACGACCTGCTTGCCAGTCTGGGATTCTGAACGCCGTGGCGCCCCGAGGCGTCGGCCCCGGGGCGGGCAGGCGGCGGAATAGGGCGCCTTTCGGCCCCTTTCTTGGCTGATCGCAGGGGCTGGCCGGGCCCTAGAATCTCGGCGGGCGGCCTGCATCCTCGCGGTTGGTCCGTGTTCAGACTATGGCCGAAGAAAGCGATCTCGAGAAGACAGAAGCCGCCTCACCCCGGCGCCTGGAAAAGGCGCGCGAGGAGGGGCAGATCGCGCGTTCGCGCGAGCTGGTGACGTTTGTGATGCTGGCCGTGGGCGTAGCGGGCCTGTGGCTGGGCGGCGGCGCGCTGTACCGGGGGCTGTCCGGCGTGATGCGTGGCGGCATGGGCTTCGATCAGCGGGTGGCCCAGGACACGTCGGTGATGGTCAGCCTGGCCGCGCAGTCTGCCGCGCAGGCCTTGTGGACCATTCTGCCAGTCTTTCTCATGCTGGCCGTGGCGGCGGTGCTCAGCAGCATTGCCCTGGGCGGGCTGGTGTTCACCGGGCAGCCGCTGGAATTCAAATTCTCCAAAATCAATCCGATCTCCGGGCTGGCGCGCATTTTCTCGGCGCAGACCTTGGTGGAGTTGTTCAAGGCGTTCATCAAGGCCTTTCTCGTGGGCGGCGTCGCGGTCTGGGTGATCTGGCGTTACCACGACGATATGTTGGGCCTGATGCACATGGCGCCGTCGGCCGCGCTCACCTCGGCGCTGCAACTGGTCGCCTTGTGCTGCGCGTTCATTGTTGCCTCGCTGGCGCTGGTGGTGCTGATCGATGTCCCCTGGCAGATCTGGACACACTTGAAGAAGCTGCGCATGTCCAAGGAGGACGTGCGCCAGGAGCACAAGGAAAGCGAAGGCGATCCGCACATCAAGGCCCGCATCCGGCAGCAGCAGCGCGCCATGGCGCGCCGCCGCATGATGGCCGAGGTCCCCCGGGCCGACGTCGTGATCACCAATCCGACCCATTACGCGGTAGCCCTGCGCTATCACGAAGGGGAGGGGGCGGCTCCACGGGTCATCGCCAAGGGCAGCGGCCTGGTCGCTGCGCGCATCCGCGACATCGCCGGCCAGAGCCGCGTTCCCACCCTGGAAGCGCCGCCTCTGGCGCGCGCTCTGCATCAACATGTCGAACTCGGCCAGGAGATTCCGGCCGCCTTGTATACCGCGGTGGCGGAAGTGCTGGCCTGGGTGTTCCAGTTGCGCAGTTGGCATGCGGGCACCGGTGAGTGGCCCGTCGCGCCGACGGCCGTGGCGGTGCCGGCGGGGCTGGACCCCGCCGCCCAGGGAGCTTGAGCCATGAGCGGCCTTTTTACGCTCTTGAAGACGCAAGGCGCGGCCAACGCCCGCATCCTGGCCGGCCCGGTGCTGATCGTGCTGGTGTTGGGCATGATGGTGCTGCCGCTGCCCACCTTCCTGCTGGACTTGCTGTTTACCTTCAATATTGCGTTGTCCATCATGATCCTGCTGGTGGCGATGTTCACGCGCAAGCCGCTGGATTTCGCCGCCTTCCCGTCGGTTCTGCTGTTTGCCACGCTGCTGCGCCTGTCGCTGAACGTGGCCTCGACGCGGGTGGTGCTCCTGCATGGCCACCAAGGGCCGGATGCAGCCGGCAAAGTGATCGAAGCCTTCGGCCACTTTCTGGTGGGCGGCAACTTCGCTGTCGGGATCATCATTTTCGTGATCCTCACCATCATCAACTTCATCGTCATCACCAAGGGCGCGGGACGGATCGCCGAAGTCGGCGCGCGGTTCACGCTGGACGCCATGCCCGGCAAGCAGATGGCCATCGACGCCGATCTGAATGCCGGCCTCATCGGCGAGGACGAGGCGCGCCGGCGCCGCGCCGAGGTGGCCCAGGAGTCGGACTTCTATGGCTCCATGGATGGCGCCAGCAAGTTCGTCCGCGGCGACGCCGTGGCGGGCTTGCTGATCATGGTGATCAATGTGGTCGGCGGGCTGATCGTGGGCGTGGCCCAGCACGATATGTCGCTGTCCGACTCGGCGCGCGTCTACACCTTGCTCACCATCGGCGATGGATTGGTGGCGCAGATCCCGGCGCTGGTGATTTCCACCGCCGCGGGCGTGGTGGTGTCGCGCGTATCGACGGACCAGGATATCGGTCAGCAGATTCTGGGCCAGCTGTTTTCCAATCCGCATGTCATGTATCTGACGGCGGCGATCATCGGCATCATGGGCTTGATCCCCAACATGCCGCACATGGCGTTTCTCAGTTTTGCGGCGCTGCTGGGCGCGATAGGGTATCAGCTCACCAAGCGGGAAGCAGAGCGCTTGCGCAAAGTGGCGCAGGAGCAGCCGCAGGCAGCCGCCCAGGTTCAGGCCGCCGCGGCCGAAGCGAGCTGGGATGACGTGACGATGGTCGATCAACTGGGACTGGAGGTGGGGTATCGCCTCATTCCACTGGTCGATCACGCCCAGAACGGCGAGCTGCTGCATCGCATCCGCAGCCTGCGCAAGAAGTTCGCCCAGGACGTCGGCTTTCTGCCGCCGGTGGTGCATATCCGCGACAATCTCGAGCTCAAGCCCAACGACTATCGCATTCTGCTGTCCGGGGTGGAGGTCGGGCGCGGGTCGGCCATGCCGGGTCAGTGGCTGGCCATCGATCCGGGCGGTGTCTCCACGCCGATCAAGGGCACGGCCACGACGGACCCGGCTTTCGGCTTGCCCGCAGTCTGGATAGACAACGGGCAGCGCGATCTGGCCCAAGTCTCCGGCTATACGGTGGTCGATGCCAGTACGGTCGTAGCCACGCATTTGAATCACCTGATGCATCGCCACGGCTCCAGTCTGCTCGGCCGCCAGGAGGTGCAGCAGTTGCTCGACCGTCTTGGCCGCGACGCGCCCAAGTTGATCGAAGACCTCGTGCCCAAGACCTTGTCCCTGACCACCTTGCAGAAAGTGCTGCAGGGCCTGTTGTCGGAAGAGGTTCCCATCCGCGATATGCGCAGCATCATCGATACCGTGGCCGAGCATGCACCGCGCCTGGCCGCGATGGCCGGCAACGCGGGCGGCCAGCCCGATGTGCAGGAACTCATTGCCTTGACCCGCCGTGCCTTGGGCCGGGCGATCACGCAGCAGTGGTTCCCCGGCGATGGCGAACTGCGCGTCATCGGGCTGGACGTCAAGCTCGAGCGTGTGTTGTCGCAAGCCATGGCCACCAGCGGGGGGCTGGAGCCCGGCCTGGCCGAGACGCTGCTGCGCGAGGCCCAGGCCGCCGTGTCGCGACAGGAGGGGCAGGGCAATGCGCCCGTCCTGCTGGTGTCGCCGCCCTTGCGCGCGCCGCTGTCGCGCTTTCTGCGGCACCATCTGCCGCAGCTGGGTGTTTTGTCGAATGCAGAAATTCCGGATGAGCGCGTGGTGCGCGTCACCGCGCTGATCGGGGGTAGCCAACCGTGAAGATTCACCGCTTTATCGGCGCCAATACGCGCGATGTGATGCGCCAGGTGCGCGAAGCGCTGGGCGACGATGCGCTCATCGTGTCCAACCGCAAGGTGGAGCAGGGAGTCGAAGTACTGGCCACCCTGGAAAGCGAATTGCCCGCGCAAACGGAGGCGCCGCCGGCTGGCGGCTCGGGCGCGCCACTGCCGCGGCCGCAACCCCCCGCGCCGGCCAGCGTCAGCGCGCGGCCGGACAGCTTTCTGGCCACGCGTTCGGCGGCCGCCTACGGCGCGGCCTTGACGGCGGCCGATGCCGGCGCCGCCGAGGAGGGGGTGCCCGCTGCCGCCATGCGGACCGCGCCGCCCGTGGAGTCCATGGCCCGCCTGCCGGATGCGCCCATGCCGGGCGCGGCTGCGTCCTTGCCGGATGCCGGCCCGCCCAGCGTGCATGCCGCCATCGACGCCTTGCGCGGCACGCTGGAGAGCCGGATGGACGGGCTGTTGTGGGGCGCGCGCAAGCCGGCGCGCGAGCCGGTCAATGCGAGCCTGTTCAGGGTGCTGCTGGAGGCGGGATTCAGCATGCCGCTGGTGCGCGCGCTGCTTGAGCGGCTGCCGCCGGAGCTGGACGCGGCCCGGGCGCGGGACTGGGCGCGCAACGAACTGCTGACGCATCTGCCGGTGCTGCGCGATGAAGGGGCGTTCCTGGCGGCAGGCGGTGTGCTGGCCCTGGTCGGCCCGACCGGCGTGGGCAAAACCACGACGCTGGCCAAGCTGGCGGCGCGTTGTGTGGCGCGCGAAGGCCGCGAGCAGGTCGCCATGCTGACCACGGACAATTTCCGGATCGGCGCGCTCGAGCAATTGCAGATCTATGGCCGGCTGATGGGCGTACCGACCCGTTCGGTGCGCGACGCCGCGGAACTGCAGCAGGCCCTGGGCGAGCTGGGCAGCCGCAAGATCATCCTGATCGATACGACGGGTATCAGTCAGCGCGACCGCAATGTGGCCCAGCAGGCAGCCCTGTTGTGCAGTGGCGGGCGGCAGGTGCGCCGCTTGCTGGTGCTCAATGCCGCCAGCCAGGGCGACACGCTGGACGAAGTGGCCCATGCCTATCGGCATGGCGTGGGCGAGGACGTGGTGGGCTGCATCATCACCAAACTGGACGAGGCCACGCGGCTCGGCCCAGCACTGGACACCGCTATCCGGCATCGGCTGCCGATTCACTATATTTCGAACGGCCAGAAGGTGCCCGAGCATCTCGTGCCCGCGCAGGCGCAGCCGCTGGTGGACCATGCCCTGGCCAGTCTGCAGCGCCCGCTCTATGCGCCCAGCGAGGCCGATCTGGCCGGGCTGTGGCAGAACGTCGGCAAGGATCCGGGGCTGCAGCGCCGCCTGTTGGTCGCGGCGATGCAGCCGGCTGGCGGCGAGGCCGCGGTCGACGAGGCGCTCGACTGGCTGGGCCGCGACCCGGCCTGCAAACTGGGCCGGGTCATGTGGCGCGCGATCGCGCGCGCGCCCGCGGCCGACGCCGTGCGGGAGCAAGCCTTGGCCACGCTGCGCCGTGAGTTTCCGGCGCAATGCGGGCAGTTTCTGCTCGCCGTCCATGGCAAGAGCGCGCTCAAGGGCGCAGGGCTGCCCGGCGGCCATCTGCACACCACGCTGATGCTCAGCGACCGGGGCGCGGCGCTGGCCGCCCCGGCTCAACATCTGGTGCTGCCGCACGGCAATCTGAACACCCTGGGCCTGGATCCGCAATCCCCTCTGGAGCCGATGCTCGCGCGCGCTGCCTGGCTGAATGAGGCTTTAGCCGATGTGCCCCGGGTGCAGGTCTTCGAACTGGGGACGGCCGGCCTGCATCAGGCGCTGTCCGATGCCGGCGAGCGCTGGCTGGCGCGTTGCCCTGGCGGGCAACGGGTGGTGCACGATGAGTGCCCGACGACGCTCAATGCCGTGGCGCGCAGCCTGGGGTATGTGCCTGCCGGCGAACTGGCGGGCGGCGATACCCTTTGGGCCTGCGGCACGCAGTTGTTGCTGCCTGCCCGCGCAGCGGAGCAGACCGTGTTGCGCATGATCGGCGCAAGGGTGGTCGATGCGCACAGCGGCGAGGTCAAGGCGCAGTACTTCGGACTGAGCAATCTCACGGCGGAACAGGCCGACGCGGCGACGGTGGCGGGTTGGCTGGTTCACCAGGAGCGCGTCAAGACGGCTTTCCGTTATATCCCCCATGCCTGGGCGGCCTTGCCGCGCGTGCATGGGGTCGATGCCTTGCGCGCTCAGGCCTTGTTGGCCGCTCAACTGGCGGCCGCCTGCTGGCAGCTCAGCCAGGCGGAATCGGCTTGCGCCTGCCTGGGCGGGCTGATCGGCGCGGCCGAACGCAAGATGCCCAGCCGCTTGTTGCCGGTGGCGCTGCTGAAAATGTATGCCTTGCTGGAGATGGCGCAGGAGCACTGAGGCCCGCCGGCGGTAAGCGCCGGGGGCGGTGCATGCCCGCCAGACGGCGGGCTGCGGGGTCAGGTCGCGACGATGGCGCGGCTCGCCCCGCCCAGGGGCCGGCCGCGGCCTTGGGCGTCATACGTGGTGGTGTTCTGGCTGCCCAGGCGGCGCAGCGCCTGCAAGGTTTGCTCGGTATAACGCAGATTGACTTCCAGCAGGATGGCATTGCGCTGGTTGGCGTCGCGCGCCTGAGCGGCATGGTCCTGCAGGCGTTGCCATAGCGGCGCCAGTTCGGCGTGCGCGCCCGCGGCAGCGTCGGTGCCGGCGTGGCCGGGCGCCAGGGCCATGGCGGCAAGAATGCGGTCGCGCTCCTGGCTGGCAGCCACCAGCTGGTCGGCCAGGGCCTCTTTGTGCTGGGCCGCATCCTGCAGCGCCTGGGCGGCCTTGCGATCCAGCAGCGCTGCGCTTTCGGCCTGCAGCGCGCTCAGAAACTGCTCGATGAGCGCCGTTTCGGTCTCGAGGCAACGTGCCAGGGCGGCGGGCAGGCTGGCCGGGCTCACTTGATCAATTCCTTGGCGCTGGCAATCAGGCTGTCGGCAATACGCGAGGGGTCGATGCGCAATTGGCCGGCTGCGATGGCCGAGCGGATGGCCGCCACGCGCTCGACATCGATGTCGCTACTCCCGTCCTGCAAGGCGAGCAACTGGCGCGACGCGCCGCTGAGTTCGACCTGCGAGCTGCTCGTATTACCGGCGGTGCTGCTGGCGGCCCCGCCGTAGGCCTGGGCCACGGCGCTCTCGGCGCGCTGCACCGGGTTGCTGGCAACCGGGCGGGCGAGGGTAGTGTTGATCTTCAAGGTATTCTCCACTGGGCGGCAGGCCAGCTGGGGTTAACAGCGCCTGCTCTGCCTTGTTATGCCAGGGTAACGGCGGCAAGGCGGCAAACTTTAGGGGCCGTTGGATCTACTGGTTTGTAACATATCTACAACTGGACCTCGACTTCGCCGGCGGCCTGGACCACCCCGCTGACGATCTGGCCGGAGGCCGTGCGCACCTGAACGGTGGCGCCCGGCGGCGCGTCGCCCATGGCCTGCCCCTCGCTGCTGACGGTGAAGCCGCTGCCACGCGCCACGATGCGCACGTTCTGGCCGCGCGTGATGGAGTCGGCGTTGCGCAGCGCCGCGCCGCGTATCGGCTGGCCGGCATGGATGCGATAACGCGCCTGCATGCCCAGGATGCCGGCCGCGTCGGTCAGCGCGCCGGCCGGCAGGCTGAGGAGGTCGCCCTGGCGGGCATCGAGATCATCGGGGGTGACGGTCTTGCCGGCCGGAATCTGACGGCCGGCCACATAGTAGGTGCCGGTCAGGCTCACGCTGGCCTGGACATAGGCCGTCCAGTTGTGGGGCGAGGTGCAGCGCACCCCGACCGTCATGCGCGCACGCGGCCGCAAGGCGGCCGGCATGAAGGCCGACGGGGCGTCGCAGGCGGGCAGGCGGTCACTCTTGACCGGATCCATGACGATGTCGGCCTGATCGGCCACCGTGGCCAACTGCGCCTGCAGGAAGTCCTGCGCCAGCCGGGCGATGCGCTCGGGCGACTCGGCGGTTTGGGCGACGGCGGGCGGGCTGACCAGGGCGAACTGGCCGCTCAGCAGGGCGATAAGGAGGGTGGCGCGCATGATGACGAGATTGTAGAAACGCCAAGGCTGCCGCCAACACGGGAATTGCGTCGGAAATAGCGGTTTATTTGCCTGATTGTCATTCGCCCGCGGCCCCTAAGATGCCGTCATGCCACAAAAGGCCGGTCCGCCCAGCGGTTCGGCCTGCCACTCCACATTGAAGGCCTGACCCATGCTCGACCGGCTAAACGAGGACTTCCGCTTTTTTCAGCAAGCGCTCGCCGTGCGCGCACAGCGCCAGGAAGTGCTGTCGTCCAATATCGCCAATGCCGATACGCCGAACTACAAGGCGCGGGATTTCGACTTCAAGACCGCCATGCAGAACGCCGTCGAAGCCCGGACGCGGCTGCCCGATACCCAGCTGACGCTGACTTCCGCGCAGCATATCGCGGCCAAGGCCAGCAGCACCGGGGATGCCCCGGAGATGCTCTATCGCATGCCCTATCAGGCCAGCCTCGACGGCAACACCGTGGACATGGATATCGAGCGCGTGCAGTTCGCCGACAACACCCTGCATTACCAAAGCACCCTGCAGCTGCTGTCGAACCGCATCAAAGGCCTGCAATCGGCCATTTCCGAATAAGCCTCCAGGAGCCCACTGCCATGTCCTTGCTCAGTGTCTTTGATATTTCCGGCTCCGCGCTGGCGGCCCAGTCGCAGCGCCTGAACGTCGCCGCGAGCAATCTGGCCAATGCCGACAGCGTGGCCGGTCCCGACGGAAAGCCTTACCGGGCGCGCCAGGTCGTGTTCCAGGTCAACCCGGCGGCCGGCCAGGCGGCCGGACAGGAAATCGGCGGGGTGAAGGTTGTCGGCGTGGTCGAGGATGCGTCGCCGCTGAAGATGGTCTACGACCCGCGGCATCCCCTGGCCGACGCCCAGGGCTATGTGTCCATGCCCAATGTGGACCCCGTGGCCGAGACCGTCAACATGATTGCCGCCTCGCGTTCCTATCAGGCGAACGTCGAGGTACTCAACACCGCCAAACAATTGATGCAGCGCACGCTGACGATAGGTCAGAGCTGAGCGAGGACACGATGACGACCGTCAGCACCACCACCAGCAGTACCAGCGCCAGCAGCGCCCAGGTCGGACAGGCCACCGCGAGCGCGGCCAAGACCATCCAGGATCAGTTTCTGACCCTGCTGGTCACGCAGCTCAAGAATCAGGATCCGCTCAACCCGATGGACAACGCCGAGCTCACCTCGCAGCTGGCGCAGATTTCCACCGTCGAGGGGATCACCAATCTGAACAACACCCTGTTGTCCATCAGCGGCCAGATCGATGTTTCGCAGTCCATGGACGCGGTCGCGCTCATCGGCAAGGCCGTTCTGGTGCCGGGCAACAAGACCTCGCTGGGCACCAACGCCGATGACCCGACGCAGCGCACGGCCACGCCGGTAGGCTATGACGTTCCGGCGGATGCGGCCAAGCTGACCATCAAGATCATGGATGCTTCGGGCAATGTGGTGCGCACCGTCGAGCAGACCAATGTTGCCACGGGCGTCTATACCTACGACTGGGACGGCAACAACGACAGCGGCGCGGCCGTCAAGGATGGCGCCTATACCTTCCAGGTGACGGCCTACGACGCGGACAACAAGTCCATCGCGGCCGAGGCGCTGACCTACGGCGTGGTCAAGAGCGTGGATTACTCCAGCGACGGGCTGCGGCTGGATCTGGGCCTCAATGGCGGCAAGGTCAGCATGCTCGACATCCGCAAGGTACTGAATGGTTGACGCGGTGCCCGCCCCGGGGCAGGCCCGGGCGGCGCTTTCCTAATACGGCATTGATGGGATAGAAACATGGGATTCGGACAAGGATTGAGCGGGCTGAAGGCCGCATCGCAGAACCTGGACGTCATCGGCAACAACATCGCCAACTCCGGCACCGTGGGCTTTAAGTCGGGGTCGGTGTCGTTCGCGGATGTCTATGCCAATTCGCGCGTGGGCCTGGGCGTGAAGGTCGCTGGCGTGAACCAGCGTTTCACGGTGGGCACGGTAACCACCACCGGCGGCGAGTACGACATCGCCATCGACGGCAGCAAGGGTTTTTTCCGCATGGCGGATTCGGCCGGCAACATCGTCTACACGCGTAATGGCGAGTTCAGCGTCGACAAGAATTTCTACATCACCAACGCCATGGGCTATCGCCTGACCGGCTATCCGGCCAGCGGCGCGGGCACGGATCCGGTGGCGCTGCAGGTGCCGCAGGGCAACATCGCGCCCCAGGCCACCGCCAGCGCCAGCACACAGACCAACCTGAACGCCAATGCCGACGTGGTGGCGTCGACCTCGGTGTTCGACCCCACCAATAGCGCCACCTACACGGACTCGGTGCCCACCACGATCTACGATTCCCTGGGCAACTCGCACCAGATGGTGCAGTACTTCGTCAAGCGCGAAGCCAGCGCTTCGGGCGAGAGCCAGTACGACGTCTATTACACCGTGGATGGCAGCGCCGTGACGGTCGATAACGGCCAGGATCACACCACGCTGACCTTCAATAGCGCCGGCGTGTTGACCTCGCAGCCCAGCCGGGACATCGTCATCCCGAATCCGGGCGGCACGACCTCGCCGGCCGCCGACATTACGCTGCGCATGAGCTACCAGAACGTCACCCAGTTCGGCAGCGATTTCAGCCCGAAGATCACCGCCGACGGGTATGCCAGCGGCGAGTTCTCGGGTATTTCCATCGCCAAGGATGGTTCCATCGTGGCGCAATACACCAATGGCGAGTCCCAGTCGGTGGGCACGATTGCGCTGGCCAACTTCAACAATGTGGGCGGGCTCAAGCCGGTCGGCGACAACGCCTGGACCGAAACCAGCGAATCCGGCCAGGCCACGCTCGGCCAGCCCGGCAGCAACGGGCTGGCCCAGTTGGTGGGGCAGGCGCTGGAAGCCTCCAACGTCGATATGAGCCAGGAACTGGTCAACATGATTGTCGCCCAGCGTACGTATCAGGCCAACGCGCAGACCATCAAGACCCAGGATGAAGTCCTGCAGGTCCTGATCAATCTGCGTTAAGCCGGGATCGCCATGGATCGCGTCATTTACACCGCCATGAACGGCGCGGCCCGCACGGCTGAGCATCAGTCCGTGCTGAGCAACAATCTGGCCAACGTCGGGACGCCGGGCTTTCGCGAGCAGTTGGCGATGTATCGCTCGGTGCCGGTCAACGACGGCACGTCGCTGCCGACCCGCGTGGCCACCGCGACCACGACGCCGGGCAGCAACTTCAGCCTGGGCGTGATGCAGTCCACGGGCCGTGATCTGGACGTGGCGCTGTCGGGCGAGGGCTGGCTGGCGGTTCAGACCGGGCAGGGCGAGGCCTATACGCGTGCCGGCAGCCTGCAGGTCGGAGCCAACGGCCTGTTGCAAAGCGCCAATGGCCAACCCGTGCTGTCCGACCAGAATGGCTTGATCGATATCCCCGACCAGGCCGCGCTGACCATTGCCAGCGACGGCACCATCACGGCTGTCGGTGCGGGCGATGCGCCGGACAATATTCTTAATCTGGGGCGGCTGAAGATGGTCAACGCGCCGCAGGCGCAGCTGCTGCGCGGCGACGACGGCCTGTTTCGCTTGCCCGCGCAGGCCGACGGGCAGCCGGCCGCCGCGTTGCCGGCCGACCCGTCGCAACGCCTGGTCGCCGGCGTGCTCGAAGGCAGCAATGTGAGCCCATCGGGCGCCATGGTCGCCATGATCGAGAATGCGCGCCGCTTCGAGATGCAGATGCAGGCGGTCAATGAAGCCAACCGCAATGCCGATCGCGCCAACGGTCTGCTGTCGATCTCGACCTGAGTCCCATTAGTCAATGCGCCGGCCGTGGGCCGTGCCAGGAGTTTTCATCATGATGCGTTCGTTGTGGATTTCCAAAACGGGCCTCGAGACCCAGCAGGCCTCGATGGACGTGATTTCCAACAACCTGGCCAACGTCCAGACCAATGGCTTCAAGCGCGGCCGCGCGGTGTTCCAGGATTTGATGTATCAAACCCTGCGCCAACCCGGCGCCCAGGTCGGCGACGCGAATCAGTTGCCCACCGGGCTGCAGCTGGGCACCGGCTCGCGGGTGGCCGCGACTCAACGCCTGCAAAGCCAGGGCAATCTGAACAACACCGGAGCCGAAATGGACGTGGCCATCCAGGGCCGCGGCTATTTCCAGGTCGATCTGCCTGACGGTACGCAGGCGTACACCCGCGACGGCGGCCTGAGCCTGGATCAGAACGGCCAGCTCACGACCGTGGGCGGCTATGTGATCCAGCCGCCGATCAACGTGCCGGACAACGCCATGAGCCTGACCATAGGCAAAGACGGCACCGTGTCTGTCACCCAACCGGGCAACACCGGGGTCAATGTGCAGATCGGTCAGCTGCAGCTGGCCACCTTCATCAATCCGGCCGGCTTGCAGAGCGTGGGTGAAAACCTGTATCTGCAGACGGACTCCTCCGGGCCGGCCAATCTGCTGCAGCCGGGCGTGGACGGCGCGGGCAGCATCATGCAGAACTATGTCGAGACGTCCAACGTCAACGTGGCCGAGGAACTCGTCAACATGATCACGGCGCAGCGCGCCTACGAAATGAACAGCAAGGCAGTCAAGACCTCGGACGAGATGCTGGCCCGGCTGACGCAACTGTGATGCGCAACACCGTCGTCCGTTTGCTGGCGGGTCTGCTGCTGGTCTTGTCCGCAGGCTGCGCGCTCATCCCGCCGGAACCCGTGGTCATCGGGCCGACGACGGCGCCGCCTCCTACGCCGGCGCCGCCGTCGAGCCGGCCCAACGGGTCCATCTATCAGCCGACCTCCTACGGCAACTATCCGCTGTTCGAGGATCGCCGGCCGCGCAACATCGGCGATATCGTGACGGTGATGCTGGAGGAAAAGACCAATGCCGCCAAGGGCGTGGCCACCAACACCAGCCGCTCGGGCAGCGCCAGCCTGGGCGTGAGCGCCTCGCCGAAGTTCATGGACAGCGCCATCAATGCCAAGCTCGATACCGATATGTCGGGCGAGAACGCCTCCAAGGGTACCGGCAGCAGCAGCGCCAACAATACGTTCACCGGCTCCATCACCACCACCGTCGTGGGCGTGCTGCCCAACGGGAATCTGCAGATCGCCGGCGAAAAACAAATCGCCATCAATCGCGGCAGTGAGTATGTGCGCGTCTCCGGCGTCGTTGATCCGCGCTCCATCACCGGCACCAATTCGGTGTCTTCCACCCGGGTGGCCGATGCCCGCATCGAGTACCGCAGCAAAGGCGTCATGGATGAAGTCCAGACCATGGGCTGGTTGCAGCGCTTTTTCCTGATTGCCTCTCCGTTCTGACCTTATGACACCACGCACAACGTCTCAGTCCTTGTCGCTTCTGCTCGCACGGGCATGCCTGGCGCTGCTTGCCCTGGCTGCCGTGCCGGCGCAGGCGGCCGAGCGTCTCAAGGATCTGGCGACGTTTCAGGGTGTGCGGGGTAATCAGCTGATTGGTTACGGGCTGGTGGTGGGCCTGGACGGCACGGGCGACCAGGTCCGCCAGACGCCTTTTACCCAGCAAAGCCTGACCAACATGCTGTCGCAACTGGGCATCACCGTGCCCGCGGGCAGCAACATGCAGTTGAAGAACGTCGCCGCCGTCATGGTGACCGCGACGCTGCCGGCCTTCGCACGGCCGGGGCAGACCATGGATGTGGTCGTGTCGTCCATGGGCAATGCCAAGAGCCTGCGCGGGGGCACCTTGCTGATGACGCCGCTCAAAGGCGCCGACAATAGCGTCTATGCGATCGCCCAGGGCAATGTCCTGGTGGGCGGCGCGGGCGCAGCGGCGGGCGGCTCCAGTGTACAGATCAATACCCTGAACGGCGGGCGGATATCCGCCGGGGCGATCGTCGAGCGGCCGGTGCCGACCACGTTCGCTCAGGACGGACTGGTCTACCTGGAAATGAACACCAGTGATTTCGGTACGACCCAGAACGCCGCCAATGCCATCAACCGCCAGTTCGGCGCGGGGACTGCGATGGTCATGGATGGTCGGGTGGTGCAGTTGCGTGGCCCGTTGGATCCGGCCATGATGCCGGCGTTCTTGTCGCAGATCGAGAATCTGCCGGTCACGCGCGCGCCCGCGGTGGCCAAGGTCATCATCAACGCCCGTACGGGTTCGGTCGTGATGAACCGCACGGTCATGATCGAAGAGGCGGCCGTCGCGCACGGCAATCTGTCGGTCATCATCAATCGTCAGAATCAGGTTTTCCAGCCGGACACGCCCTTTACCGATGGGCAGACCGTGGTCGCGCCCAATACGCAGATCGAAGTGCGCCAGGAAAATGGCGCCTTGCAGCGCGTCAGCACGAGCGCCAATCTGGCCGATGTGGTCAAGGCGCTCAATGCCTTGGGCGCTACGCCGCAGGATCTGCTGTCCATCCTGCAGGCCATGAAGTCCGCCGGTGCGCTGCGCGCCGAGCTGGAAATCATCTAAGGCCGGGCCAGCATGGCGCTGACTTCCTCCTCCGGTTTGGGCGCATCCCAGGACTCGGTGTTCGATCTGGGCAAGCTCAGCGAGCTCAAGCGCGGCGTGGGCAAGACGCCGGACGACGCGCAACAGCAAAAGCAAGTGGCGCAGCAGTTCGAGGCCCTGTACATCCAGATGATGCTCAAGCGCATGCGCGAGGCCACGCCCAAGGATGGGCTGTTCGACTCGCAGCAGACCGAAATGCTGCAATCCATGGCCGACGAGCAGATGGCGCTGCAGCTGGCCAAGCCGGGCTTGGGGCTGGCCGACGCGCTGCTCAAGCAGATGCAGCAGGGGCAGTCCGGCTCGGATGCCGGTAGCGCCGCAGCGACCGTCTCTCAGGCATTGCAGGCCAGCGAAGTGGCGGCGGGGCGGCCCGATGCAGGGGTGACGGCCTTGTTGAACCTGATGCGCGGCAACCGGACCTCGGGCGGGGCCCTGGCCGCCGCCGACGGCGCCCCGGACCATGTGGTGGACTTTGTCGCCCGCATGGCGCCGGCCGCCCGGGCCGCCGCCTCCGATAGTGGCGTGCCCGCGCGCCTCATCCTCGGACAGGCCGCGCTCGAATCCGGCTGGGGCAAACGCGAGATCCGCCAGGCCGACGGCAGCACCAGCTACAACCTGTTCGGCATCAAGGCGGGCGCGGGCTGGAAAGGCAAGGTCGTCAATGTGCTGACGACCGAGTATGTCGATGGGACACCGCAGAAAGTCACGCAAGCGTTTCGGGCTTATGACTCTTATGAAGAGGCGTTCGCCGACTACGCCCGCCTGTTGGGCAACAACGCCCGTTATGAACGCGTCACGCAGTCGCGGGATGAGATCGAGGCTGCCCGCCGTATCCAGGATGCCGGCTACGCGACCGATCCGCGCTATGCCGAAAAGCTGATCAGCATCATGAGCCAGTTACGCGCGTCGGTGGCGCGCGCGGATTTTTCAGGCCAGCCCTAAATTCCGGCTGCGCGCTGCCGTTAAGGATATATCCGAACCCTCTCTGAGCCGCCAGCGGCAAACTCCGGGGACAGCATGAATCTGTACAACCTGGCCATGACGGGCCTGAACGCCTCGCAGGCGGGTCTGGAAGTCACGAGCCACAACATCACCAACGCAGCGACCGACGGCTACAGCCGTCAGCGCCTGGTTACCTCGACGGCGGGCGCCGCTGAGAGCAGCCAGGGCTTTTATGGCCGGGGCGTGCAGGTGGACACCGTCAAGCGCCAGTACGACAGCTTTCTGTACAAGCAATTGGTCGGCGCCAAGGGCAGCGCCGCGCAACTGAGCGCGCAGTACGATCAGCTTTCGGCCATCAACAACCAGTTTTCCGACCGTACGGTCGGGTTGACGCCCGCCTTGTCGGCGTTTTTCAGCAGCCTGAACTCAGCCGCCAGCTCGCCGGCCGATGCGGCCGTGCGCCAGGATCTTTCGGGCAAGACCAGCACCTTGGTCACCCAGCTCAATTCCGCGTATCAGCAACTCGAGAACCAGCGCGATGGGCTCAATACCCAGGTGTCGAGTGCGGTGTCGCAGGTCAACAGCTACCTGGAACGCATCAACGACCTCAACCAGCAGATCACCGTCGCGCGCAGCAAGAGCAATCAGCCGCCCAACGATCTCTTGGACCAGCGTGACTCGGCGCTGTCGGAACTGAACGAATTGGTCGGCGTACGCTGGTACGAGCAAGGCGACAGCCTGAACATCTCCTTGCAATCCGGGCAGACGCTGTTGTCCGGCCGCACGGTCTATCCGCTGGCTGCGGTCAACTCCGCGACCGACGCCAGCCGCACGGCACTGGCCTATACCCTGCCCGACGGGCAGGGCGGCACGCAGACGGTCGAACTCAAGGACGAGCAAGTCAGCGGCGGCACGCTGGGCGGGCTGCTCAGCTTTCGGAGTTCGGCGCTGGATGCCGTGGAGGATCAATTGGGGCAGCTGGCCCTGGGCCTGGCGTTGTCGGTCAACGCCCAGAGCGCCAAGGGGCTGGATCTCGATGGTCAACCCGGCGGCGACGTCTTCACCCTCAAAGCGCCAAACGCGATCCCCAATGCGGGCAACAGCGGCACCGTCGGCATCACGTCGGCCTACACCGATGCGGCGCAGATCCATGCCAGCGCCTACAAAATCGAGTACGACGCCGCAAGCGGATACAAAATCACCAGGTTGTCCGACAACACGGCGGTCAGCTATACGACGGATTCGACCACCGGCGCCATGAGTTTCGACGGGGTCACCATCACCCCGGACGGCCTGCCTGCCGATGGCGATAGTTGGGAGTTCAAGCCCACCCGCGATGCCGCGCGCGACATCACCCTGGCCTTGACCGACCCGAATCAATGGGCGCTGGCCGATGGCTCGGGCGGCACGACCAATGGCCAGAATGGCCTGGAGCTGGCCAAGCTGCAGACGGCCAAAGTGCTCAACAACGGTTCGACCAGCCTGAACGAGCAATTCTCACAACTGATCAACAACGTGGGTGTGCAGACGCAGCAGGTCAAGACGGCGATGACGGCCGCCGATAACCTGACCGCCCAGCAGCAGTCGGCGTTCTCTTCGGTCTCCGGTGTGAATCTGAACGAAGAGTACGTCAACCTGGCCGTCTACCAGGAGCAGTATCAGGCGAGCGCCAAGATCATCGATGTGGCGAGCCAATTGTTCGATACCTTGTTGGGCCTGCGCTGAGCCCCTGGAGCGAGATGATGCGTCTTAGCACTTCCCAAATCTATCAAAACGGTCTCAACGGCATCCTCAACCAGGAAAGCCAGATGTCGCGGCTGCAGGAGCAACTCTCCAGCGGCAAGCGGGTGCTCACGCCCTCGGACGATCCTCTGGCGGCCTCGCAGGCCATCAATGTCGCGCAGACGGCCAGCATGAACAGCACCTATGCGTCCAACCGCAATGCGGCCAAGCAGTCGCTCGGCTTGGAGGAAAACGCCCTGACCTCGGTGGTCACGACGGTGCAAAGCGTGCTGCAGCGCGTGGTCGAAGCCGGTAACGGAACCATGAGCGACGCCGATCGGCAGTCGCTGGCCACGGCGCTCAAGAGCGCGCGTGATCAACTGGTCGGCCTGGCGAACTCCACCGATGGCAACGGTCAGTATCTGTTCTCGGGCTATCAGGGTTACACCCAGCCCTATGAAATCGATGGCGACGGCAACGTCAGCTACAAGGGCGACACCGGGCAGCGCATGCTGCAGGTCGAACAAAGCCGCCAACTGGCCGGCAGCGATATCGGCAGCGATATCTTCAGCCGCGCCGTATCCGGCACGCTGTCATATATCACTTCGGCAGGCAGCGCGACGACGCCCAACACCGGCACCGGCCAGTTCAGCACGGTGTCGCTGCAGGCGCCCACCGCGGACAACTACGTCGGCGCCAACTTCGAGATCAGCTTCTCCACCAATGCCGACACCGGCGCGCTTCAGTACACCGTTACCAGTGACGCGCCAGGCTACACGCCGGTGACGGCGGACTACAAAGAAGGGGCCACCATCGATATGGGCGGCGTCTCCTTGTCCATCAAGGGCCAGCCGGCCGCCGGCGACAGCTTTTCGGTGCAGACGCCCGACAGCGGCAATATGGATATGTTCGGCATGCTCAACGATCTGATCACGACCTTGGAGCAGCCCTCGCAGAACAGCGATGTGCAGACCGCCACGCTGGTCAACAAACTGGCTACCGCCAACAAGACGCTGTCTCTGGGTCTGGACAATGTGCTGACCGTGCGCGCCTCGGTGGGCGCCCGCCTCAACGAGATCGACGCGCTGGATGCCACGGGCACCCAGAATGGCCTGAGCTACACCCAGCAGCTGTCCAAGCTGGAGGACGTGGATATTTACACCACCACCAGCGATCTGCTGTTGCGGCAGGTCGCCCTGCAAGCGGCGTCGTCATCGTTCTCGAAGATCATCGGCTCCAGCCTGTTTTCGATGAACAACTAAGGCGCCGCTTGCCGGCATGACATTTTCTCGCGCGCCACGGCAGGCGTGCGGTATCGATAAAGAACGGAATAAGCATGTTTGCGAATATGAAAGTCCGGACCAGCATGATTCTGGTGCTCGGGCTCTTCTTCCTGGCGATGTTGGCGTCGAACGCCGCCGGTTGGTGGGGCCTGAATGCAAGCAACTCCCGGTTGGACAGCGTCAATCGGATCTTCACGGATCAGGTGATGGCCAGCTACGCCGGCTACACCGTGGCGCTGCGTTCGCGCATCAACATGAACAACGCGATGGCCAATCTGCAGGAAGGCCGCCTGAGCGAGTTCGAAGAGCAAAGCAAGCTCGCCAAGCAGGGGCTGGTCGAGGCGGCCAAGCGATTCGAGACCTTCAGCAAGGCGCCCAAAACGCCCGACGTCCAGGAAAAGGCGGCGCCGCTGGAGGCCAATTTCAAGACCTATGTGGAAGGCTTGAAGCGCCTGCAGGACGCGCTGGCACGCCAGGCTATTGCCGACTACATGCAGCTCATTCCCGAGGTCTCCGCGCAGAATCTGCGTTTCGATACCTCCATGGAAGCCTATATGAGCTATGTCGATGGCATCACCGATGCCTATGTCGCCGAAGCCGAGGTCGCCCACGTCCAGTCGAATGGGGTGATTCTGGCGCTGGTGGGGCTGTCGATCGTGCTGGCGCTGGGCGCGGCCCTGTTCATTTCGCGCAAAGTGCTCAAACCGCTGGTCGAGGCGGGCGGTCACTTTGACCGGATAGCGGGAGGGGATCTGACGGCGCGGGTGGAAGTGCGCAGCAGCAACGAGATCGGTCAGTTGTTCGGTGCACTCAAGCGGATGCAGGAGAGCCTGACGCGCACGGTGTCGTCGGTGCGTCGAGGTGTGGACGAGATCAATGTGGGGGCGCGCGAGATATCGGCGGGCAACACGGATCTGTCGAGCCGCACGGAGGAGCAGGCGGCGTCGCTGGAAGAGACGGCGGCGTCGATGGAAGAGCTGGCGTCGACGGTGCGGCAGAACGCGGACAATGCGCGGCAGGCGAATCAGCTGGCGGCGAGGGCCTCGGATGTGGCCGAGCGCGGGGGTTCTGCGGTGTCGGAGGTGGTGCAGACGATGCAGGGGATCTCGGCGAGTTCGCGCAAGATCTCGGAGATTGTGTCGGTGATCGACGGGATTGCGTTTCAGACGAATATTTTGGCGCTGAATGCGGCGGTGGAAGCGGCGCGCGCCGGGGAGCAGGGCAAGGGTTTTGCGGTGGTGGCGGGCGAGGTGCGGTCGTTGGCGCAGCGCAGCGCGCAGGCGGCCAAGGAGATCAAGGGGCTGATCGAGGATTCGGTGGGCAAGGTGTCGGCGGGTTCGCAGCAGGTGGAGCGTGCGGGGGCGACGATGCAAGAGATTGTGGCGTCGGTCAAGCGGGTGACGGACATCATGGGTGAGATATCGGCGGCGTCGCAGGAGCAGTCCAGTGGCATCGAGCAGGTGAACCGGGCGATCACGCAGATGGACGAGGTGACGCAGCAGAATGCGGCGCTGGTCGAGCAAGCCGCGGCCGCCGCGGGTTCCCTGCAGGAGCAGGCCCGTTATCTTTCTGAAGCGGTGGCGGTATTCAAGGTCAACGCCGGCGAAGTCATCGACGTGCCCACGCGCCAACTGGCGGGTGCGGCGGGTGCGGCGGGTGCGCCGCGAGTCGCCGCCCCGGCCGCGCCGTCCGCAGCGCCCGCGGCGGCCCCCGCGGCCGACACCCCGCGGCTGGCCACGCGCGCGGCCAAGGCGGGCACGCCGGCCGGCGCCAGCTCGCGCCGTGCGGTTCGCCGGCCTGCCGCTGCCAATGGGCATGCGCCGACCGAGGCCACGGCCAGCCCGGCCACGCCGCGCAAGCCGGCCGCGGATGACGATTGGGAATCATTCTGAGCACGCACACACGGCGCTGATTCGGCGCGGCAGCCGGTCACCGGTGTGACCGCGGCAACCATGACCGGGCCCGATGGACGGGCCGCAAGCAGGGCGGACAGACCCTGGGGAGTAGAAAACGGTGTTCAAACAGATGATGGCAGGGTGCCTGGCAGCCTTGCTACTGGGCGGCTGTTCGGTGTCGGGGCATAACTTCGATGGCGGCAAGCTGTCGACGCTGACCCCGGGGCTCAGCACGCTCAACGATGCGACTCGCGCGCTGGGGGCCCTGCCCGACCAGGTGTACGGACGCCCGGATGGCGGGCAGGTGGTCCTGTGGCGCTCGCAGATCACCTTCGTGACGGACGGCTTTTACAGCAGAAAAGAGGCTTTGCTGCAGTTCGGGCCCGATGGCCGCCTCGTGCGTTTGCTGAACACGACCAATATTCTGCTCGAACCCTGGGAGCGCGAGAAACTCCTGGGTCCGGCACCGCAGCCACCCGCCGTGGCCGCCGCTGCGGCGGCGCCGCCGCCGGGGCTGGAAGTCATCGTGATCCCCGGTCCGGCGGAAACCGCCGCCCGCTGATCATCTTCGCCGCGATACCGCTGCCACAGGGACGGGCCCGCCATCGCTCGGGCCGGACCACAGGCTGTTTCGATACTCACTTTTGCCTTACAAGAAAGACGGGGAAGTACATGGAAACCAGTTTCGAATCCGAGGCCAAGCCGGTCAAGTCCAGAAAGCGCGCCCGCGCTGCCAAGCCCAAGCAACGGCGGGGCTTCTCCCTGCGCAATGCGCATGTCGGCACGTTATTGCTGGGTCTGCTGGGATTCTTTGCCGTGCTGATCGCCGCGCTGGGGGCGATGTCGGCCTACTTTCTGCAGCAGAACTACCACGCCGTACAGGAACTCAGCGACCTTACCGGGCGGGCCAAACAGGTCGAGAGCATCAATAGCGACATGCTGCGCGCGCGCGTCTCGCTCATGGTTGCCGCAAGGCATCTGCAGGAAGCGGGATGGGGCAATGGCGAAAACTCCGCGCAGGCGGCGGCCAAGGCCTTGAAGGATGCCACCGACCTGCTCAACGGCGTGCGCAACCGCTTCAGTGAGTTCCAGAAGAACATGCTGGAAGACGACACCGGGCGGCAACTGTCGATGAACCTGGTGCGGCGCTACCGCTCGTATATCGATGATGGCGTGGACACCATGGTCGAGGCGCTGCGCAGCGAAGACTATTCGACCTTCTATATGGTGAACAACGAGTACGGCACGCCCCGCAGCGCGACCTTCATCGAAGCCATTGCCGAGTTCTCCAAATATATCGACCGGCAGCAACAGTCGACCATCGACTACGCGCGCCAGAGTTTCGATCGGGCCATCATCGCCGTGGTCGCCGCCGTGGTGCTGGCGTTGCTGCTGATGATCCTGTCTCGGGTCGTCTTCGGTCGCCTGGTCGTGCGGCCCTTGCTGGATGCCGGCAGTCACTTCGACCGGATAGCGGCAGGGGATCTGACGGCGCGGGTGGAAGTGCGCAGCAGCAACGAGATCGGTCAGTTGTTCGGTGCGCTCAAGCGGATGCAGGAGAGCCTGACGCGCACGGTGTCGTCGGTGCGTCGCGGTGTGGACGAGATCAATGTGGGGGCGCGCGAGATATCGGCGGGCAACACGGATCTGTCGAGCCGCACTGAGGAGCAGGCGGCGTCGCTGGAAGAGACGGCGGCGTCGATGGAGGAGCTGGCGTCGACGGTGCGGCAGAACGCGGACAATGCGCGGCAGGCGAATCAGCTGGCGGCGAGCGCCTCGGATGTGGCCGAGCGCGGGGGGTCTGCGGTGTCGGAGGTGGTGCAGACGATGCAGGGGATCTCGGCGAGTTCGCGCAAGATCTCGGAGATTGTGTCGGTGATCGACGGGATTGCGTTTCAGACGAATATTTTGGCGCTGAATGCGGCGGTGGAAGCGGCGCGCGCCGGGGAGCAGGGCAAGGGTTTTGCGGTGGTGGCGGGCGAGGTGCGGTCGTTGGCGCAGCGCAGCGCGCAGGCGGCCAAGGAGATCAAGGGGCTGATCGAGGATTCGGTGGGCAAGGTGTCGGCGGGTTCGCAGCAGGTGGAGCGTGCGGGGGCGACGATGCAAGAGATTGTGGCGTCGGTCAAGCGGGTGACGGACATCATGGGTGAGATATCGGCGGCGTCGCAGGAGCAGTCCAGCGGCATCGAGCAGGTGAACCGGGCGATCACGCAGATGGACGAGGTGACGCAGCAGAATGCGGCGCTGGTCGAGCAAGCGGCGGCCGCTGCGGGCGCGTTGCAGGAGCAATCGCAGCATCTGGCGCAGGCCGTGGCCGTGTTCAAGGTGAATACGGGCGAAGTCATCGACGTTGCCACGCCCAAGCTGGCCGGCGGCTACAAGGCTCCCATGGTGGGCCAGCACTGATTTATCTAAGCGGGGCCGTTCAGGCGGCCCCTCATCTGGCCCGGAGACGCCGGGCCCATTCGATTTCCGCGACGATCCGGCCCAGTCCGGATCGTTTGTTTCTTAAAGCAGCGTTTTCGCGGTAAAGCAGGACAGGAGAGCAGGCAGTGCGTGTCAATCTACCCATTTTTGACGACGAAACGCTTCTACGCGAGGATCAGTATCTGATTTCCCGCACGGATACCCAAGGCCGCATCGTTTATGCCAATCCGGCCTTTGTGGAGGTCAGTGGTTTCGAGCGCGACGAACTGATCGGGCAACCTCACAATATCGTGCGCCATCCGGATATGCCGGCCGAAGCGTATGAAGATCTCTGGCGGACGCTGCAAAGCGGACAGTCGTGGCTGGGCGTGGTGAAAAACCGGCGCAAGGACGGCGGCTACTACTGGGTGTTGGCCAACGCCACGCCCATCCTCGAAGAGGGGGAGGTCGTGGCTTACTCGTCCGTGCGCGTGCGTCCTTCGGAGGAACAGATCGCCGCCGCCGAGGAATACTACGAGCAATTGCGCGAAGGACGGGCACGCGGCTGGCGGCTTCGCGAGGGCCAGGTCGTGCCACGAGGGTGGCGCAGCTTGATGGCGCGGCTGGCCTTCCCGTGGCGCCGCGGGGCACGCGCGCAGATGCTGCGCGCGGCGCTCTTGTCCAGCGCGCTGTTTGGCGGGCTGGCCGCCTGGATGCTGGCCATCCATTGGGACAGCCTGGATCGTGTGCAGGCCGGATTGGGCGTGGGCGGCGCGGCGGCCGGTGTGCTGTTGTTGTGGCTGGCGCAATGGCGGCTGGCCCGCAACCTGCTGCGGCCCTTGCGCGAGGCCGCGGACATGGCGCGTCAGGTCGCCGCCGGCAATCTCACCAGCCAGGTATTTGCCGATACCAAGGACGAAGTCGGCAATCTGGCCTTCTCTCTGGATGTGATGCGCAAGAGCCTGATCGGTATCGCGGGCGACGTCTATCAGGGCATCGCCGCCACGACCCACGCCGCGCAAGGCATTGCACAAGGCAATCAGGAGCTGTCGCTGCGCACCAGCGATCAGAGCGCCTCCCTGCAGAACACGGCCTCGAGCATGCAGCAGCTCACCGCGACGGTCAAACAGAACGCCGAGCATGCCCGCCAGGCCAATGACCTTGCCGCCAGCAGCATGGACGTCGCACGGCGTGGCGGCGACGCGGTCGATCAGGTGGTGCACACGATGCATGGTATTTCGGACAGTTCGCGGCGGATTGCGGATATCGTCAACATCATCGAGGGCATTGCCTTCCAGACCAATATCCTGGCGTTGAATGCGGCGGTCGAGGCCGCGCGCGCGGGCGAGTCCGGCAAAGGCTTCGCCGTCGTGGCGGGCGAAGTGCGCAGCCTGGCGCAGAAAAGCGCGCAGGCCGCGCGCGAGATCAAGGACCTGATCGGCGAGTCGGTCGCGCGCGTGACCGAGGGCTCGGCCCAGGCCGAGCAGGCGGGCGCCACCATGCACGACATCGTGGACGCCGTAAGGCGCGTGACGGATATCATCGGCGAGATCTCGGTGGCCTCGCAGCAGCAGGCCAGCGGCATCGAACAGATGGAGCACGCCGTGGCAGAGATGGACGGCATGACGGACAAGAACAGCGGGCTGGTGCAGCAGTTGGGGGCGGCAGTCTCGCAGCTCAGCGGGCAGTCCGCGGCCTTGCGCGAGACGATCCAGGTGTTCCGGCTTACGCGCGACAACGGGGACCGGCGCCTGGCGTACCACGGGCCAGAGGGCGGTTGAGACGGAGATGACGCCCGGGCCCGGCCGCGCCGGGCCCGGCGCTAATGGGTGGCGAATCCTTGCGCCACGTCGCTCATGGCGTGCAGGCCGCGCTCGAAGAGCGCCTCCAGGAAGGGGCCGGCATGCGGCAGCACCACCGCCAGCACGAGCAGGCCCACCGTCAGCATGATAGGGAAACCCACTGCGAACACCGTCAGTTGCGGGGCGGCGCGATTGAGAATGCCCATGGCCAGATTGATGGTCAGCAGCGCGCACACCAGTGGCAAGGACAGCAGCAGGCCGGAGACAAAGACGGTCCCGCCCCATTGCAGCACCACGCCGAGACCGTTGCGATCGAGCATCGCGGGGGTCAAGGGCAGAACATCGAAGCTGCGCACCAAGGCCGCCAGCATGAGCAGATGGCCGTCCAGGGTGAGAAAGAGCAGCATGGCCACGATGTTCAGAAACCGCGACAGCACGGCGGTATTGGCGCCGGTCGACGGATCGAAGAACGAGGCGAAAGACAGGCCCATTTGCAGGCCCACATATTCGCCTGCCGTCTGCACGGCGGCGAACACCACCCGCATGGTCAGGCCTAGCGCCACGCCGATCAACACTTGCTGCGCCAGCAGGAGCAGGCCCTCGTAGCTGCTGGGCGAGACCGCGGGCATGGCGGGCAGGCCAGGCGCGATGGCGGCCGCAAGCATGAAGGACAGGCCGATCTTGACCTTGACCGGAATCGCCGATTCGGAAAACAAGGGGGAGGCACCGACCAGCGCCAGGATACGGATGAAGGGCCAGACGAACTGTCCCATCCAGCCATTGAGCTGATCGATGGTAAAGCTGAACACGATCGTCAGGAGATCAGCATGGGAATGCCGCTGATCAGTTGCCGGATGTAGTCGACCAGCAGTTCGATCAACCAGGGGCCGAGCAAGACGAGCACGCCGCACATCGCCAGCAGCTTGGGAATGAAGGACAGCGTCATCTCATTGATCTGGGTGGCGGCCTGGAAGACGCTGATGACCAGGCCCACCACCAGCGTCACCAGCAATAGCGGTCCGGCCAGCGCCAAGGCGATCTTCATGGCCTGATAGGCCATGGTCATGACGGTTTCTGCGGTCATTGCGCGGGTGCCCCGGTCATTGGTAGAAGCTCTGAGCCAGTGAGCCCAGCAAGAGATTCCAGCCGTCGGCCAAGACGAACAGCATGAGCTTGAACGGCAAGGACACCGTGACGGGTGGGACCATCATCATGCCCAGCGCCATGAGCACGCTGGCAACCACCAGGTCGATGATGAGAAAGGGGATGAAGATCGTAAACCCGATCTGGAACGCCGTTTTCAGTTCGCTGGTAATGAAGGCCGGGATCAGGATGCGCATCGGGACTTTCGAGGGATCTTCGATCTTGGGCAGGTTGGCCAGGTTGGCGAACAGGACCAGATCGTTCTCGCGCGTCTGATGCAGCATGAAGGTATGCAGGGGCGCGCCGGCGCGCTCGACCGCCGTCTCAAACGGGATGCTTCCGGCCGATAGCGGCTCATAGGCGTCGGTATAGATTTTGTCGAAGACCGGCGACATGGTGTAGAAGGTCAGAAACAGCGCGATGCCGACCAGCACATGATTGGGCGGCGAGGTCGCCGTGCCCATGGCGCTGCGTAACAGCCCGAGCACGATGATGATGCGGGTAAAGCCCGTCATCATCAGCAAGGCGGCCGGCAGGAAGGACAGCGACGTCATCAGCAGCAGGGTCTGCATGCTGAGCGAATAGGTTTGCGAGCCGTTGGCCCCCGGGGTGGCGGTCAGCGCCGGCAGCGTGGCCTGGGCGATGGCGCCGTCCGGCCACAGGGCCAGCGCGGCGAGCAGCGCAAGCCCGAAAGCGGGCAGGCAGGAAGAGAGGGCTGGCTTCATGTATGACAGAGCGGCCGGCTTACCGGCGGGTGAGCGCCTGCCCTAGTTTGTGGGCGAAACTGGCGGCATCGGCAACCGGGATCTCGCCCGCGGGCAGGGTATGCAAGGTGGTGATCTGGCCCGGCGTCACGCCCAGGACCAGCCAGGTCTTTTCGACTTCGATGATGACTACGCTCTGACGCGGGCCCAGGGTTTGCGAGGCAATCTGGCGCAGCAGCGCGCCTTGCGCGCGCGGACCCACGCCTGCGCGCCGGGCCAGCCATCCCGCGACGAGGATGGCCGCCACCACCAGCAGCAGGCCGAGCACCACGCGCATCAGGCTGGCTTCGTTCATGATGCCCTAGCGCCGGCTGTTCAGACGATTGATGCGTTCGGAGGGAGTGATGATGTCGGTCAGGCGGATGCCGTATTTGTCCTCGACCACCACGACTTCGCCCTGCGCGATCAAATAGCCGTTGACGAAGATGTCCATGGGTTCGCCGGCCAGGCCGTCGAGCTCGACGACCGATCCCTGGCCGAGCTGCAGCAGGCTTTTGATGGTCAGGCGGGTGCGGCCCAGCTCGACGGTGAGCTGAACAGGCACGTCCATGACCAGGTCGATGTCCGCGCCGCCCGCGCCAGCCTTGTCGCTCAGCGGCTTGAACACGGCGTGGGCCGCCGATTGGGCCGCGGCTGCGGGTTTGGGCGCGGCGGAAGCCTGTTCGGCCATGGCGCTGGCCCAGTCATCCTGGCCGCGCAGGCCGTCTGCCTGGGTGGCCGGCGCGCTGCGGGCCTGCTCGGCGAGTGCTTCAGCCCAGTCGTCGGCCGCACTGGAAGCCGCGCCGGCGCCAGCTGGATCGGGCCGCTCGTTCGTGTCAGTCATGGTCGGGGATCTCGTTGGAATCGTCTTGGTTGAGCATGCTTTGCACGCGTAACGCGTACTGGCCGTTGAAGACGCCGTAGCTGCATTCCATCAGCGGCACGCCGTCCACATGGGCGGTAATGGTTTGCGGAACTTCCACCGGCAGGATGTCGCCCACTTTCAACTGCGACAGCGCGCCGATGGTCGAGGGGATGTGCGCGAACTCCGCCACCAGATCCACATCGGCGCTGCGCACCTGGCGCGACAACTGCTGCGACCAGCGCTGATCGACTTCTTCGAGCGCCGAGTCCTGCAGCGGCCGGGTCAACAGATCGCGCACCGGCTCGATCATGGAGTAGGGCAGGCAGATGTTCAGGTCGCCGCCGGTCGCGCCGAACTCGATATGAAAAGAAGACACCACGACGACCTCGTTGTCCCCGGTGATGCTGGCGAACTTGGTATGCATCTCGGAACGCACATACTCAAATTCGATGGGATAGACCGGGTCCCAGGATTTGCCATAGCTATCCAGGGTCAGATTGAGCAGCCGGCGGATGATGCGCTGCTCGGTCGTGGTGAAATCGCGGCCTTCGACGCGGGTGTGGTAGCGCCCGTCGCCGCCGAACAGGCTGTCGATCACCAGAAATACCAGGCTGGGGTCGTAGGTGAACAACGCCGTGCCGCGCAGCGGTTTCATCTGAATCATGTTCAGATTGCTGGGCACAGGCAGATTGCGTTCGAAGTCGGCGTACTTCAGGATTTTGATCGAACCGACGGTAATGTCGGCGCTGCGGCGCATGAAATTCAGCAGCACGTGGCGCATATTGCGCGCAAAGCGCTCGTTGATGAGCTCCAGCGTCTGCATGCGCCGGCGCACCACCCGATCCGGAGAACTCAGGTCGTAGGCCCGCGTGCTGTCCGCGGCATTGGCCTGGTTTTGCTTGGCGTCGCTTTCGCCGGTGACTCCCGCGAGCAGCGCGTCGACTTCGTCCTGAGAAAGAAATGCCTCGTAGGCCATGCTTATTGCACCACGAAGGCCGTAAACAGAACGTCGGAGACGGCCTGGCCGTCGGGCAGCGGGGCGAAGGGCTTGCTCAGGGCAGCCTGCAGGCTTTTGGCCATCGCCTGCTTGCCCGGCAAGGATTGCACCGACTGCGGCGTCTGCGAAGACAGCACCATCAGGATGCGATTGCGTACTTCGGGCATGTAGCGTTCCAGCCGCTGGCGTGAGGATTCATCGCCCAGGCGCAGGGTCAGCCCCACATGCATGATGCGCTCCGACTCCGCATCATTGATCGTGACGGTGAAGGCCTCGAGCGGAAAGAAAATCGGCGCGGCAACCACGGCGGGTTGCGCCGGCGGCGGCGCATAGTTGACCGGGGCCGCGCCCGCGCCCGCGGCGGCGGCCTGGCCTTGTTGCTGACCCACGCCCAGTTGCACCGCGGCCTGCTGTTGCTGCTGCTGATAGCGCGACATGAAGTACCAGGTCCCCGCGACGCTGGCCACGACCACAAGGACCAGAATCAGCAGCGCCAACAAAGGGCGCAGCAGTTTGCCTGCGCCGCCGGTGGCGCCGCGGGCGGCAGGCATGGCGGGAGATTTGGAGGTGGCCATTGTTGGAAGGGTTCGGGCTAGGCGAAGGAGTTGTCGTGATGAAGGGATTCTGCCCCAAGTCCGTCAGGGCCAGGGGGGCGAAAAACAGGGCGAAAGGCAGGTATCTCCGCCTATTGCTGCCCGGCCGGCAGCTCGCTGTCAGGCGTAAGTGTTGACGAGGCCGTCATGCGCCTGGCCGAGGCGCGCCGCAGGGCTGTCGCCGCGCGCCACGGCCTGAGGCGATGGGTTGTCCTGCGACTGTCCCTGGCCTGTCGAAGATTGCCCGGAAGACTGCCCGTCTGCCTGGCCGGACATGGCTTGCTGGCCCTGTTCGCCGACATGCGTCTGGCCCAGCGAAATGCCCGCTTGCGACAGGGCTTGCTGCAACTGTGGCAGGGCCGTTTCCACGGCGTGGCGCACCGCGGCGTGCGCGGAGACGAAGCTGGCGCTGGCCACGCCGTCGTTCAGGCTGAGCGTGACGCGCAATGGCCCCAGATCGGGAGGATCCAGGCGCAGTTCCGCAGTATGGCTGCCCTGGGTCAGATTCTGGCTGAAGGTCGCGACCTGGCGGCTGAGCTCCTGGCCCCATTGCGTGGCGCCTACCGGCGTGCTGAGCTGCAGGCTGGCGGTGGCGGAGGCCCCATCGGCGGTCACGGGCAGACGTGCTGCCGACAGGTCCAGGGCCGCGAAGGCTTCCTGAGGCGCGGGGGCCGGCTTGCCGGTCACGGCTTCCAGCGTGTCCGGCGGGGGGGCGGAAGCCGCGCGCGAGCCGGTGGCTCCGGCGGCGTCGACAGCTTGCGCCGCCAGTGCGGCGTGCGCTTGCGGCACCGTGTTGCTGACCGCGCGCGGGCTTTCCTGTGCGCTGTCGGCAGGCGTTCTGGACTGGGCCGCGGGGCGCGGTTTTGCCGGCGTGATGCTGGCCATCGTCTGCGGCGCTGCGGCGAGGGTGCGCACGTCCTCTTCTGCCTCCCGGGTCTCGGCCAGCGCTGCGGCGTTGCGGGGCGTCGCGGCCTTGGCCGCCGCGACCTGTGCCTGGACCTCGGCCGCCTGTGCGGCGATATCCAGCGCCTGTTGCGGCAGCGTCGTGACAGCGGGCGGCAAGGCGGCGGGCTGGACCAGGCCCAGCATGGCGGCGAGATCCGCAGCGTCGTCGGGTTGCGTCGCGGCCGCCGATGCTTTGATTTCCTCCGGCTTTCCGTCCGTGTCCGCGGCAGGGGCGGCGGCCGCTTCAGGCGTGGCGTTTGGCTTGCTGGCCTGCGGCCGGTCCTTGTCGCGGCCGCGCAAGGAAGTATCCGGTTGCGCGGCGTCCTTGGCGTTTTGCCGCTTGAGCGTGGCGGCAAACCCGCCATCGTCGGCGCGCTTGCCGGCGGCGGGGAGGGCGGCGGTCGTGGTCGCGGCAGGGGTCGGCGTGGCGGGGCTGGTCAACGTCAGGGCTAAAGCGGCAGCATTCATCATCGCGGCGGTCCGGGGTTTACATGCCGGCCTGGCGGCGAACCAGGCGAGCCGAGATTTCATCATTGGCGCGCTGTTCGCGGCGCGCCTCGGTCAGTGCGCGGCTGCGGGCGTCGCGTTCGGCCAGGGTGTCGAAAGAGCTGAGCTTGCGCTTTTCGCGCTGCCAGTTCAGGCGTCCTTGCATCAATTGCATGTCGGCTTTCTGCAGTACATGGGTCTGCTGGCTGATGGCGTCATCAAGCGTGCCGATGAAGCGTTGATAGTTATGACAATCGGCCGCGGGCATGCCGGCGATCATGGCATCCTGCAGACGCTTGAGGTAATCCTGCCGGTAGTCATGCAGCATGCTCAGCTGACGCTCGGCATTGCCACGCTCGGCGTTCAGGCGGCCCAGTTCCCGGGCGGCCTCGTCGGTGCTGTCCTTGGCCAGGCTGATCAGCATATCCAGCGGCAGTTGACTAGGCATGCATCTCTCCAGTGGCGAAGGTAGCGCGCAGGATTTCCACGGCATCGGCGTAGCTGACGTTCTCGCCGATGTTCTGTTGCAGGTAAGCCTCCAGGCGCGGATAGCGCGCGATGGCGTCGTCGAGCTGGGGGTCGGCCCCGGCCACGTACGCGCCGACGGAGATCAGATCGCGGTTGCGCTGATAGCGCGACAACATCTGCTTGAAGCGGCGCACCATATTGAATTGCGGCTGCGAGATCAGCGAGGTCATGGCGCGCGAGATGGAGGCTTCGATATCGATGGCGGGATAGTGCCCGGCCTCGGCCAGCGAACGCGAGAGCACGACATGGCCGTCCAGAATGGCGCGCGCGGCATCGGCGATGGGATCTTGCTGGTCGTCGCCTTCGGCCAGCACGGTGTAGAAGGCCGTGATCGAACCCGCCTTGCCGTTGGGGCCGGGCGCACCCATGCCGGTGCGTTCGACCAGCGCCGGCAGTTTGGCGAAGACCGAGGGCGGATAACCTTTGGTGGCGGGCGGCTCGCCGATGGCCAGGGCGATCTCGCGCTGCGCCATGGCGTAACGCGTGAGCGAGTCCATGATGAGCAAGACGTCCTGGCCCTGATCGCGGAAATGCTCGGCCAGCCGGGTGGCGTAGGCCGCGCCCTGCAGGCGCAGCAGCGGCGAGACATCGGCCGGCGCGGCCACCACGACCGAGCGCGCCAGACCTTCGGCGCCCAGATTGTGCTCGATGAACTCCTTGACCTCGCGGCCGCGCTCGCCGATCAGCCCGACGACGATGATGTCGGCGCGCGTGTAACGCGCCATCATGCCCAGCAGCACGCTCTTGCCCACGCCAGAGCCGGCGAACAGGCCCATGCGCTGCCCGCGCCCGACGGTGAGCAGGCCATTGATGGCGCGCACCCCGACATCCAGCACGGTATCGATAGGCGCGCGCGTCAGGGGATTGATGGGATGCGCCGACAAGGGCGCGAGATCGGCGCCCGTGAGGGGTCCCAGGCCGTCGAGCGGCCGTCCGGCGCCATCGACCACGCGCCCGAGCAGAGCATCGCCTACCGGAAGATGGCGGCCCAGTTGCGGCTTGGCGTTGCCATTGAGCTCGGCTTTGCGGGGCAGGGGAACCGGCCGCTGCACCGCCGGGTCGGCCGGCATGACGCGGGCGCCGGGCGGCAGCCCGGAGATGTCGGCTTGCGGCATCAGATAAAGGGTGTGGCCATCGAAACCGACGACTTCGGCATCGGCCCAATGATCATGGCCGCGCGCGATTTCGATGCGGCAGGCCGCGCCGACCGGCAGCCGCAGGCCGGTTGCATGCAGCACCAGACCGGTCGCGCGTGTGATGCGGCCGGTGGCCA
This sequence comes from Bordetella genomosp. 12, assembly GCF_002261355.1. GTDB lineage: Bacteria > Pseudomonadota > Gammaproteobacteria > Burkholderiales > Burkholderiaceae_B > Bordetella. The sequence continues at coordinate 883,273 of NZ_NEVU01000002.1, forward strand.
GGGCGGGCTCGGTCGACGCCGCGCGGATCGAACCGATCTGCAGTTGGGTCTGCCAGCGATCGATGGCTGCGGCCGGTTGGCTCACGCGCTTTCCTCCCAGGCGGTGGCGCGGCCCAGCGAGGCCGCTACCCGGCGCCAGCGGGTCTGCAGGGTGGCGTCGATATCGCCCAGCGGCGATTCGGCGCGGCAGCCGCCGCGCGAGATGGATTCGTCGGCCAGCACGCGCCAATTGCCGTCGCGCAACTCTTCGGCCAAATGCTGGCGCACCAGCTCGAGATCCAGCGGATGCACCCACAGGCGCAGCACGCCGCCCGAGCCTGTGGCCGGCATGCGCAGCACTTCGCGCACGGCTTCCAGCATGCTGTGCGGTTGTTCGGCCAGCGTGGTGCGCAGAATTTGCCCGGCGACGTCCAGGGCCAGCGTCAGCAGCGCCTGGCCCATTTGCTCTTCCAGTTGGTTCAGCGAGCGGGCGGTGGCCGCCGACAGCGCGGCCAATTGCAGCCCTTCCTGGCGCGCCAGCTCGCGTCCTTCGGCCAGGCCCGCGGCGTAACCATCCTGCTGGCCGGCCTGCCAGCCCGCTTGCTGCCCGCTCGCTCGGCCTTCGGCCAGACCGGCTTCATAGCCGTGCGCATACCCTTCCTCGCGGCCCTGCGCCTCGGCCTGGGCACGCCATTGGCGTTTGAGCACTTCCGGATCCGGGCCAGGGTCGGCGGCGGCCGGGGCGGGCGGTTCGGGCTCGGGCGGCGTGTCGAAGGACGCCATCTGCCATCGACGCCAGGCCTCGCTGCCGACTGCGTCAAAGGCGGGCGCTTCAGACATAGCTGTCCTCGCCCTGGCTGCCCAAGGTGATCTGGCCGCCTTCGGCCAGACGGCGGGCGATCTGCAGGATCTTCTTCTGCTCGCCTTCGACCTTGGACATGCGGATGGGACCCTGCGCGTCGAGGTCCTCGCGCAGCATTTCCGCCGCGCGGCTGGACATATTCCGCAGGAACTTGGTGCGCAGCTCTTCGGTGGCGCCCTTGAGGGCGACCATGAGCGTGTCGTTGTCGATTTCCTTGAGAATGAGCTGGATACCGCGATCCTCGACATCGATGAGGTTGTCGAAGACGAACATCTCATCGACGATCTTCTGCGCCAGATCGGCATCGCGCTCGCGCAGACTCTCGACCACGGATTCTTCCTGGTTGGAGTTCATCATGTTCAGGATCTCGGCGGCCGTGCGCACGCCGCCCATCTTGCTGCGCTTGGCGCCTTGGCCGGCCAGCACCGAATTGAGCACTTCGGTCAGCTCGGACAGGGCGGCCGGTTGAACGCCGCCGAACGTGGCGATACGCAGCATGACTTCGTTGCGCAACCGGTCGGCCAGCATGCTCAGGACGCCGGCCGCGCGGTCGCGCTCCAGGTGCACGAGGATGGTGGCGATGATCTGCGGATGCTCGTCGCCGATGAGTTCGGCCACGGTGTGCGGGTCCAGCCAGTTCAAGGCGTCGATGCCGCTGCCGCCTTCGCCGGCCTCGAGGATGTCCTCGATCAGTCCTGCGGCACGGTCGCTGCCCAGCGCCTTGGTCAGTACGGTGCGGATGTAATCGTCCGAACCCAGCGTCACGGCCATGAATTGGTCGGCTTCCTGACGGAATTCTTCCAGCACGCCGGCCACATCGCCGCGCGTCACCTGCTTGAGCGTGGCCATGGCCGCGCCCACCTGTTGCACTTCACGCGCCGTGAGGTATTTGAAGACCTCCGCGGCGGCATCTTCGCCGAGCGACATCAGCAGCACGGCGCTGCGGGTCATGCCGTCGAGCGGCTTGGCGTCACTTTTCATCTTTGGTCATCCAGGCACGCAGCACCATGGCCACCGCGCGGGGATCCTTGGTCGCCATTTCACGGGCGCGTTGCAGGTTGTCTTCGTAGCGATTGACTTCCTTGGCGCGGGCGGTGGCCAGCGCCTCGCGCTCGGCCTCGGCGCGCGTGGCCGCCGCTTCCTCGGGGCTGACTTCGGGATAGAAGTAGCCGGTGATCACCGGACGTATCTTGCGATAGAGCCAGAACGCGATCAGCAGCCCGAACAGCCAGCCCAGCGCCGTTTTCAGCATGGCGATGAGTTCGGGGTCGCGCCACATCGGGACGACCGGCGGGCTGTCGTTGAACTGGCTGTTGACCACATTCAGCGAGTCGCCGCGCGGCTCGGAGTAGCCCATGGCCTCGCGCACGAGATTGGTCAGTTTGTTCAGTTCCTCGGGCGGCAGCGCCTGCGGCTCGCCGTCCTTGCCGGGCAGGTAGTTGACGACCACGGCCACCGACAGGCGCTTGAGCTGGCCGACCGGCTGCTTGACGTGGCTGATCGTGCGATCGACCTCATAATTGGTCGTGGCGTCGCGCCGCTCGCTGCCCGGGGGCTGCTGCGGCGCCTGCGTGCCGGTGGCGTTCTGCGCTGCCTGGGGCTGGCGCGGCTGCGTGGCCGCGGGCGTGGCCACCGGGGCCTGGACGCCGGCCGGGGGCTGGTTGCTCAGCGCGCCCGGCACGCCGCTGGCGCCGGTGGCGCCGATCTGCCGCGAGTCGCTGGTCTGTTGGCTGCGCACGGCGGCCTGGCCCGGTTCCTGGTTGGGACGGTAGCTCTCCGAGGTTTCCTCGCGGCGCGCGAAGTCCATTTCGGCGCTGGCCTGGGCATGCACGTTGCCCGGGCCGACCAAGGGGTTCAGGATGGTGAGAATGCGCTCGACGGTGCGCTGTTCCACTTCGCGTACCAGCCGCATCTGATCGGCATCCATGCCCCGGCCTTCGCCGGCGGGTGTGGACAGCAGCCGCCCGTTCTGATCCACGATGGAGACATTGTCGGCGGCCAGATCGGGCACGCTGGAGGCCACCAGCCAGGCGATGGCCGAGACCTGGGCCTCGGCCAGGCTGCGTCCCGGGTGCAACGTCAGCAGGACGGACGCGGTGGGCGGCTGGCGGTCGCGCACGAACAGGGATTGGCGCGGCAAGGCCAGATGCACGCGCGCATGCTGCACCGAATGCATGGCTTCGATGGATCGCGCCAGCTCGCCTTCCAGGCCACGCTGATAATTGATCTGCTCGGCGAACTGGCTGGCGCCGAAACGCGCGTTGTCCATGAGCTCAAACCCGACCGAGCCGCCGCGAGGCAGCCCCTGGCTGGCCAGCTGCATGCGTGCGTCGTAGACCCGGTTGCCCGGCACGAGAATGGCCGTGCCATTCTCGCTGAAACGGTAGGGGACGTTCATCTGGCCCAGCGCGGTGACGATGGCTCCGCCGTCACGGTCGTCCAGATTGGAGAACAACACCTTGTAGTCCGGCTCCCGGCTCCACAGCGATACCGCCACGATGAGCGCGATCAGGGCCGCCACGCCACCCAGCAGCAGCGGCTTGGGCAGCGCGCGCACTTTTTCCAGAAACGGAAATCGCGCCAGCAGGGAGGTGCTCAGACTGGCTTGCTGGTTCACGGGCGGCTCCCGCAGGCTACGCGGAGCGGATGACTGGACAGCATGGGCGGGGTGGGCAAAGTGCACGCGAGGGATAGGGGAGGCTGGATTATGGCGGGTTGGCCGGCAATCCCAAGCGTCGAAAACAAGCGTTTTTTGGTGTCTTTTGTCTCCTATGTGGCGGCGTGCCGGGCAAGCGCCGAAGTGCGCGGGTTTTTGACGCTTGATAGGCGCAATGCCCGGGTCCGCCGCCTGTTAGTCTGCCGGCTATCGTGTTTCGCCCGTGCAAGGATTGAATATGTCGGTTTCCGGCGTCTCAGGTATCGAAAGCATGCTGCAGCAGATGCGCGCCGTCGTGCGCGCCGCCCAGGACGGCTCGGCCGGCGCGGCGGATCTATCGCCTGCCGCCGCCCCGGCCAGTTTTGCGGCCGAGCTGCAGAACTCCCTGCGCAAGGTGTCCAACGCCCAGAACGCCGCGACCGCGCAGGCCAAGGCCTTCGAGCTGGGCGCGCCCGAGGTGTCGCTCAATGATGTGATGATCGATCTGCAGAAGGCCAGTCTCGGCTTTCAAACCACGGTGCAGGTGCGCAACCGCCTGGTTGCCGCCTACAAAGAAATTTCGTCGATGTCGATCTGAGGCCGGCCTCAGGCTGGCGTATCCACCGGCGTTTCGCGCCGCAGCAGCTGCGGAAATTCCGTGACCATGCCGACACTGCCGTCGGCGAAATTCAGCACGGTCGGGCGGCCGGCCTGAAACTGCAGCCGGCTGCCGTCGTCCAGGGAAATGGAGAGCTCCACCGGCAGCGTGCCATTGAGCAGTTGGGCGCCGCCCGGCATGACTGCTGCCTGTTGCGGGTCGTGCGGACGCCAGAATAACAGGCTGGCCTGCCAGTCCGTACCGAGCAATTTGATGGGCCAGCTGCGGCCTTGCCCGTCCTGGGCGTGGGCGGTGTTGCCCGGGTGAACGGCGTCCTTGAGGAGGTCGATGATCTGCTGGGTGTCACGCAGCAGCTCGGTGTGGCACAAGGGCGGGGGGCTGAAAGGGTTAGGCATGCGCGGCCTCGGTGGTGGCGGGCAGCTCCCGGGCTTCCAGACGATACAGCCAGGCGAGCAATTCGGCCACGGCGGTGTAGAGCTGTGGCGGGATGTGCGAATCCAGGTCGACCTGCATCAACAGGCCGACGAGCTCGGCGGACTCGTGGACATACAGGCCATGCTCCTTGGCGGTGCGCACGATGGTATCGGCGAGCTGTCCATAGCCTTTGGCCACCACGCGGGGCGCGCCATCGCTTTCGTCGTAACGGAGCGCCACCGAGGCGCCGCGGGAAGGGTCGTCGGTCGGCGTCATGCGTCTGGCAAGAGGAAATCGGGAATCTGGACGGGCGGGGGCGCGACAGCCTGTACGCTCAGGTCGCTGAGCGTCAGGCCCGCGCCGGATAGCTGCTGGCGCAGCGCGGCGGCGGCTTGCTTGAGCTCGCCGGCGCTTTGCGGCGCAGTCAGCTGCAGTACCAGTTGCGAGCCGGCCAGCGACAGGCGGGCTTCGATCTCGCCCAGCCGAGGCAAGTGCAGCGTCAGGCGGCTGGCCCAATGGCTGTCCGGGTCCTGCGGTGCTTCGCCGTAGGGGTCGCGCCGCAGTTCCCAATCCATGTCGGCGCCGGGCCAGGGCTGGCCTTGCCAATGCACGACATGGTTGGCCAGGATCTCTAGCTGTTGGCGCACCAGGGCGTTGGTCTGCGGATGCAGGCCGGCGACCGGGGCGCCGGGCTCCTGTGCGCTGGCGCCCTCGGCCTGCGCACTGAGCGACAGCACCGCCGATCCCGAAGGCACCGAGGCCGGGCTGGCGGCCGCGCCGGCACGGCCGTGGACGGCGTTGGGCGTCGGCGCGGCGGGCGGCGGCGGCAGGGCCGCCTGCGGCTCGGCGCGCAAGGCCTCGGGCGCGCGCTGACCGTAAACCATGTCCGTCAAATGCGACTCATAGAACAGGCCGCTGGTCTGCAGGCTCTGGCGCAGCGCCTGGGCGAAAGCGGCCGCGCTGGGCAGCGGCCCAGCCGCTGCGCCGGACGCGCTTGGCGCGATCTGCGCGGGCCGGCCGGGCGGTGCCGAAACCGCGGCGTTCTCGACTTCGTCCGGCTGGGGCTCGGCCGACGGTGCTGGCGCGGCCTGCGCCGCGTTGCCGCGGGCGGGGTCGGGCGGGGTCCATAGTGCGCTGGCGCCCTGGGCGGCGGGCGCGGCGCCTGGGTATTGAGCCAGCAAGGACAGGATGATGCGCGCCGTATTGCCCAGCGTGGTGGGGGCCGAGGCGGTCGTGTCCCGGCTCGTGACCAGGCCGCGGGCGGCCAGGGCGAGTGCGGCCGCCGTTTTGGCGTCGACGACCGCGGCCTGACGTCCGGCCTGATCCGGCGTCGCACCAACCTGCCGCCTGGGATCGCGCGTCGCGTCATCGGTCTGGCCGGTGCGCGCCGTCTGCCCGGGTTGCCCCACCGCATCGGCGCGGGCGCCCGTCAGCGTGTTGGCGTGCGCGGCCATGGTGGTGCCCAGGACGGCGTCCAGGCGCTGCACCAGCACATTGCCCAGGGCGGGCGGGCCGACACTCATGCGCTATTCGCCTTGCCGCCATAGGTGGCCAGCAGCGATTGCTGCCGCTTCATGCGGCCCAGCAGGTGGCCCAGGCGGGCCAATTGGGGCACGGCCAGGTCACGCACGGCGGCATCGTTTTCCAGGATGCGCACCAGCAGGTCGTACTTCATGGCGCGGCCGGCTTCGTCCAGCGCAGCGGCGGGATCCAGGGCGCGCAGTTGGTCGACCAGCGCTATATATTGACGTCCCAGGACCAGCACTTGGGTCCAGTCCTCGTCCTGCGCGGACGACAGCATATCTCCGGTCACGGAGGCGATGTCCTGATACAAATCGAGAACGGGGGCTTGCTGCATGAGAGCCGTCATGGATGTCTCGCGGTCGAAGCAAAAGGCAAAAAAGAAGAGGCCGTATTCAGGCCGAAGCGCCAGCGGGGGCCGGGTCTACCGAGCTCTCCCAGGCCGAAGCCAATTCCGCCAGCAGGCGGTCCGCCACGTCGAGTTGCCCGGCGTCGGCGTGCAGATTGGCTTTGAGCAACGTGCGAGTGACAAAGTCGTAAAGCTCGGAGAGGTTCGCCGCGAGTTCGCCGCCAGCCTCCATATTGAGCCCCTGCTTGAGGCCTTCGTCCACGATGCGCGTGGCCTTGGAGATGGCCTGGCCGCGCTCGGCGACACGGCCGGCCTCGAGATGAAGTCGGGCCTGGGCGATCGCGGCGCGCGCGCCGCGATACAACAAGGTGATGAGGCGCTCCGGAGCAGCGCTCATGACCTCGGTTTCCAGGCCTATGTCCTGGTAGGAGCGGGCGGATTGGTAGCCCGTCGGGCGGCGCACGGCATAAGTCATGATTTACAACGCTAGTCGGAAGACGAGGTCAGGGCGGCGAACTGCTGGGTCAGGTACTCGCTGGTGCTCTTTAGCTGCACCACCAGCGCATCCAGTTTGACGAACTGGGTGCGGTAGTTGGCCATGGTCGCCTCGATCTGGCTTTCGGTGGATTCGTATTGCTTCTTGAGGGTCTCGAGCGTTTTGTTCAGCCCGTCGGTGCGGGTTTTGATCGAGCCGTTGGTGCCCAGCATCTTGTCGGTCGCGGCGCCCATTTTGGATGCCACGCCGTTGGTGCCGGCAAAAACGCGCAGCACGTCGTTGGGGTTTTCGTTCAACGCTTTGGTGAACTTTTCGCTGTCCAGGCTCAACTGGCCCGTCGAGGAGTTGATCGTGATGCCCAGTTGGCCCAGATTCTGGACAGTGCCTTCGCCCGTGGCGACCTGCAAGGCCGCCGCGACGGCGGACTGGATGTTGCGCGCGGTTCCGTCGCCGGTCAGGGCGCTCTGCGTTTCGTCGGCGACACTGAAGGCGGTCAGGTCCGCGATCGTCGACTGCAGCGAGTTGTACGCATTGACGAAGGATTGCACCAGCGTGGTGACTTTGCTGTTGTCTTGCGAGATGGTCAGCGTGGCGCCATTGCCGCCGGTGGCGGTGACCGCGGTCAGATTCAGCGTGATGCCGTCGATGGCGGTGGTCACCGTGTTGGTCTGGCTGGTGACGGCAATACCGTTGATGGACAACTGCGCATCCTTGGCGGCCGTCAGCACCGTCATCGGCGAACTGCTATCGCTGGCGTCGTACTGGAGGGTGGCAGCCAAGGTGTCGTTACCGGTGACAGCAATCTTGCTGACCGCAGCCTTGGTGCCCTCGGTGTTGGAGGACACCATCAGGTAATAGTTGTTGTTGCCATCATTGACCACCGTGGCGCTCAGACCGAGCGAGTCATCGCCGTTGATGGCCTTGACGATGCCGTTGAGGGAGGTGTCCGTGCCCAGCGTGACAGACTTCTCTTCGCCGTTGATGGTGAAAGTCACCGTGCCGCCCGTTCCCATACTGTCGACGCGGCTGCTATAGGCCTGGGTTTGCAGGGATTGCGCGGTGGCCAGCTGGGTTACCTTGATGTTGTAGGTGCCCGCCGTCGCGCCGGTGCCGATGCTCGAGGTCACGCCGTCGCCCGTCACCTTGTTGGTGAGGATGTTCGAGCCGGTCATGCCGGTGAGGTCGGACGCGGCTTTCTGCAAGGTTTCCACCGCGCTCTGGATCTTGCCGAACGCCGAAATCCGCGTCTGAGCGCTGGTCTGCTGATTGGTGATCAACGTCAGCCGTTGCTCTTCCGCGGCCTGCAGTTTGTCCAGCGTATCCTGCAGTGGCAAACCTGAGGAGCCGAGCGACGAGATGGTGGCCATGTGGGGTACTCCTTGCTAGCGAGACGATTCTGTCAAAGATTGGTGCCGCCTTAAGCGCCGGGTAGAGGCATAAGCGCGGGCTAATTCGGGGTTTATGCGCTCGCGCACCACGCTGGTGCGCGAGCGGACGTGATTCAGGCCGTGGTCTCCACGGTATTGCCTTGCAGTTTCACGATCATCTTGGCGTACCGGATGGCCGCATCGGTCGGAATGGTGCGCAGCACTTCGCCGCTTTCACTGTCGCGCAGCGAGATCACGATGCGGTGCAGGTCCGGATCCATGTCAAAGTGCAGCTCGGTCGCCCACGCTTGAAGCTGCTTGTTGATGTCCTGCACGGCGGCCGCAACCGAGGCTGCCGCCTCCTGGGAGTCCGCCCTGGCGGGCTGGGCCGGGCCGGCGGCTGGGGTGCGCGGCGGTTCGGCGGATGCGGGCAGGGCGGCGGCGGGCGCCGTGCTGGCGGGCGCCGAAGCGGGCAAGGACAGGCTGATGGGGCTGACAGTCATGTTCACTCCAGCGCGGGGTGGCCGTGGGATTTCGATCGCTCAAAGATGGGGGTGACGCATCATCGGTTGGGTAAAAATCTCAGCTACCATAACGGCAGGCTGAACAAGAACTTTAGGCCGCGCCTCCTCCCCATCCTTCCGTTCTGGCAATGAGTGTCAAAACCGCCCTGCGCGTGATCGAGATCATCGAGACCTATGCCCGCGAAAAGCGGGCATTGTCGTTGTCGGAGCTGGCCCGCCTGCTCGATGTCCCGGTCTCCAGCTGCCTGGCCCTGATCCGCACCCTCGCCGAGCTCGGCTATCTTTATGAGACCGGCCGCCGGCAGGGCTATTACCCGACCGGCCGCCTGCTGGCCATGGCGCAGCGCATCGCCCGCGCCGACCCCGTGCTGGACCGCGTCTATCCCAGCCTGCTCGAACTGCGCGAGGCCACGCGCGAAACCATCGTGTTCGCCAAACTGGACGCCGCCTCGCGGGTGGTCTATCTGGAGGTGCTGGATTCGCCTCATACGATCCGATACGCACCCGTTGCAGGCGAGTTCCGCGAAATTCACGCCAATTCGCTGGGCAAGGCGCTGCTGTCGCAGCTCCCGCCGCCACAGCGCGCCGAGCTGCTGGCCCGTGCGCCGCTGACGCGCTTTAATGCGCGCACACTGGTCGAGCCGGCGGCGGTCGAGGCCGATCTGCAGCAATCGCGCGAGCGGGGGTGGTTCTCCAATATCAGCGAATCCATCCCGGATGTCGGCGCCATCGCCTGGCCGCTGAGCCTGTCGGGCGAGCACTACGCCATCTCGGTGGGCGGGCCGGTCTACCGCATCGAACCGCAGCAGGCGGTGTATGCCAGCATCCTGCGGGCGGCCTGCACCGCCCTGGAGCAGGATCGCTGAAGCCTCAATAGGATTTCGGCAGGCCCAGCACTTTCTCCGCGATGAAACACATGATGAGCTGCGGGCTGACCGGGGCGATGCGCGGGATATAGCTTTCCCGCAGCAGGCGCTCGACGTGGTACTCCTTGGCGTAACCCATGCCCCCGAGGGTCAGCACCGCGGTCTGGCAGGCTTGGTGGCCCGCCTCGGCCGCCAGATACTTGGCGCTGTTGGCATAGGGCGCGCACGGCTTGCCCGCGTCGTAGAGGCTGGCGGCCTTGAACACCATGAGATCGGCGGCCTCCAATTGCATCCACGCCTGCGCCAGGGGGTGCTGCACACCCTGGTTCTGGCCGATGGGCCGCCCGAAGACCACGCGTTCCGAAGCGTATTGCGCGGCGCGTTGCAGTGCGGCCCGGCCTATGCCGACCGCTTCGGCGGCGATCAGAATCCGTTCCGGATTCAGGCCATGCAGGATGTATTCGAAGCCGCGACCTTCCTCGCCGATGCGGTCTTCGGCCGGGATGCGCAGCCCGTCGATGAACAACATGTTCGAGTCCACCGCCTTGCGGCCCATCTTGTCGATCTCGCGCACTTCGACCCGCTCGCGGTCCAGGTCGGTGTAGAACAGCGTCAGGCCCTGTGTGGGCTTGGCGACATCGGCCAGGGGCGTGGTCCGCGCGAGCAACAGCATTTTGTGCGCGACCTGGGCGGTGGAGATCCAGATCTTTCTGCCGTGCACGACATAATGGTCGCCCTGGCGCTCGGCACGGGTCTGCAAATGGGTGGTGTCCAGGCCGGCGTCCGGTTCAGTGACGGCGAAACAGGCCTTGTGCCGACCCGCAATCAGGGGCGGCAGCCAGCGCTGTCTTTGTGCCGCGTCGCCGAACACCACGACGGGGTTCAGGCCGAAGATGTTCATATGGACCGCGGAGGCGCCGGCGAAACCCGCGCCGCTGGCGGCGATGGTCTGCATCATCAGGGCGGCCTCGGTCATGCCCAGCCCGGCGCCGCCAAACTCGGGCGGCATGGCGATGCCCAGCCAACCATCCTGCGCCAGCGCCGCGTGAAAATCGTGCGGAAATCCGCCGGCCTGATCACGTTCCAGCCAATAGTCGTCGGGGAAACGCGCGCAGACGCGTGCGACGGCGTCGCGCACGGCCAATTGATCCGAAGAGAATTCAAAGTCCATCAAGATTGTCCATCCAGGCAGGCGTGTTGGGTCATCAGGGCATCGATGGCGGCCTCGTCGAGACCGGCTTCGCGCAGGAGTTCGCGGCTGTGTTCGCCCAGCCGGGGAGCGGCGCGCCGCAGCGACAGCGGCGTGCGCTCGTAGCGCCCCAGCGGGGCGGTGGTACGCAGGCGGCCTTCCGTGGGGTGATCGACCTCCCGCACAAAGCCGGTCTGGCGCAGATGCGGGTCGGCGATCAGGTCTTCCACGCCATACAGGCGCGAAGCCGGGATGTCGGCGGCTTCCAGGTCGCGCAGCCAACTGGCGCTGTCACGCGTGGCGATGATCTGCGCCACGAAGGCGTAGACCGCTTCGATATGGCGTGCGCGCGCCGTGTGGTTGCAGAACCGGGGATCTTCATTGAGCTCGGGCTGGCCGATGAGCGCAAAGAAGTTGCGCCAGTGCTTGTCGTTATAGATAAGCAGGCAAAGATAGCCGTCGGTGGTGGCGTAGGGGCGGCGATGTGCCGCGAGCAGGCGCGCATAGCCTGTGGGTCCCAGGGGCGGCTCGAAACTGTGGCCGCCCAGATGATCGCCCAGCACCATATGCGCCATGCCCTCGAACATGGGCACTTCGACCGCCTGGCCCTGCCCGTCGGCGCGCGCGCGCAGCACACCGGACAGCAGGGCGATGGCCACGTGCAGGCCGACGCTGCGGTCGGCCAGGGTCAGCGGCGCATAGCGCGGCAGATCCCCGCTTTGCCTGGCGCTCAGATCGGCGATGCCGGTTTGCCCCTGAATGAGGTCGTCGTAGGCAGGCCGGCCCGCATAGGGGCCGGCCTCGCTGAAGCCGTAGGCGCCGACATACACGAGGCGCGGGTTGCGGGCGGCCACCGCCGCGTAATCCAGCCCCAGGCGCGCCATGGCCTGAGGGCGGATGTTGTAGAGCAGGGCGTCGCAACTCTCGGCCAGCTTCAGGCAGGCCTGGCGGCCGCTTTCCTGCTTGAGGTCCAGCACGATGGAGCGTTTGTTGCGATTCAGGTGCAGGTAGAGATGCCCCATGCCGGGATTGCGCATGGGGCCGACGGCGCGCATGTTGTCGCCGGCCGGCGGCTCGACTTTGATGATGTCGGCGCCCAGATCCCCCAGCACCTGGGTGGCGTAGGGTCCCATGACGACGGAGCTCAGGTCGAGGATGCGCACGCCCGCCAGCGGGCCTGTCAGGGCGGCTTGCGTCATTGGGCTTCGATGCCGGCGTCGCGGATGAGCTGGCCCCATAGATCGCGCTGCTCTGACACGAAGGCGGCGAACGCCTGCGGCGTGCCGGAGAAGGCATCAAAGCCCAGACCGGCCAGCTTCTGTTTGATGGCTGGATCGCGCACGATGTCATTGATGGCGGCGTTCAGGCGTTGCACCACCTCGGGCGGCAAGCCCGCCGGGCCGAAATAGCCGTTCCAGGAGTTCAGATCGAAATCCGCCACGCCGGCTTCTTTCATGGAAGGCAGTTGCGGCACGATGGCGCTGCGCTCGGCGGTCGACACCGCCAGCGCCCGCAACTGGCCTGACTGGACGAAGGGCAGGCCCGAGGCCAGGTCCGTGAACATGAAGTCCACCTGGCCGCCCACCACGTCGGTCATGGCCTGGGGCGTACCTTTGTAGGGGACATGCAGGATGTCGATGCCCGCGCGCCTGGCCAGCGTGGCGCCGGCCACGATGCCGGTGCTGTTGCCGCTGGCATAAGTCACCTTGCCCGGATGCTGGCGCGCATAGTCGACCAGTTCCTGCACCGTTTTGTAGGGGCGTTTCGGATTGGCAACCAGAAGGAACGGCAGGTTGCCGCCGCGCGCGATCGGGGTGAAATCCTTGACCGGGTCGTAGGGCACCTGTTTCATCAGAAAGGGCGCCGCCGAATGCGAGGTATTGGTCGTGACGAACAGCGTGTAGCCATCGGGCTTGGCGCGCGCCACGTAATTGGCGGCGATGGTGGCGTTGGCTCCCGGCTTGTTTTCCACCACGATCTGCTGTCCCAGGCGGTTGCCCAGTTCCATGGCGAAAATCCGCCCCACCGCATCGGTCCCGGATCCGGCCGGAAAGGGCACCACCAGGGTGATGGGTTTATTGGGATAGTCGGCGGCGGCCGCCGGCTGAGCCATCGCCGTCGCGGCCAGGCACAGCGCTGCCATTACTCGCGGCAAATTCATGGAATGTCTCCTTGAGGGGGGCGCGCGTGGCGTCAACCGCGGATGACGCGGTCGGGGCGCTCTTCGTAGGGCGGGGTGTAGATGACCAGCAACCGGGCGGGCTGCGCGCTGGTGACGGTAAACAGATGGGGGATGTCGGCGGGGAAGTAACAGCAGTCGCCCGCTTGCATGTCGGCGCTTTCGTCGCCCACCTGGGCGCGGGCCGTGCCCTCGAGCAGATAACAGACCTGCTCGATGCCGGGATGGGCGTGAGGCAGGGCGCCGCTGCCTTGCTCGATGGTGCCGAGCAAGACTTCGACATGCCGGGAGCCCACCGTCTCGGGGCTGATGAGGCGGCGGTTGGTGGTGCCGGTGTGGTTGGCAGGGTGGTAGGCGGTGGCGTCGCGTTCGCGTACCAGCCAGGTCGGTTTGCGGTGCATCTTGTCTCCTAAAAATTCTTATTTGTGAAAACAGTTTCACATATGAGAAAAATGACGGCAAGCCCTGATGCGGCCTCGCCTCGCCCATTCCCCTGCGCGGGGCCCGGGTAAATACCGAGACGTCCCTGCTAAAATGACGGCTGTCTTACTCATGTGTCCGCCATGCCTCCCCGTCCCGACGCCACAGCCGGCCTTGCCGACTGGCTGCACTACCTAGAGTCCCTGCACGCCAAGACCATCGATCTCGGGCTGGAGCGCGTCAAGGCCGTCGCCGAGCGCCTCGCGCTGCGTCTGGACGCCGTGACGTTCACGGTGGGCGGCACCAATGGCAAAGGCTCGACCTGTGCCATGCTCGAAGCGATTCTGCTGTCGGCCGGCTACCGCGTCGGCCTGTACACCTCACCGCATCTCATCGACTTCAATGAGCGGGCGCGGGTCAATGGCGAAATCGCTTCCGACGCGGCGCTCATCGAGCAGTTCCAGGCGGTCGAAGACGCCCGGGGCGAAACCAGCCTGACCTATTTCGAGTTCACCACGCTGGCCATCTTGCGGATGTTTTCGCAGGCGCGCCTGGATGCCGTCGTGCTCGAGGTCGGTCTGGGCGGCCGGCTCGATGCGGTCAACATCATCGATGCGGATGTGGCCATCGTGACCAGCGTGGATCTGGATCACATGGACTACCTGGGCGACACCCGCGAGAAAATCGGCTTCGAAAAGGCGCATATCTACCGCGCGGGCCGGCCCGCCATTTGCAGCGATCCCGTGCCGCCGCAAAGCCTGCTGGATCACGCGGCCGCCATCGGCGCCGATCTTTGGCTGTTCGGGCGGGATTTCAATTACTCCGGCGATCGCCAGCAATGGGCCTACGGCGGGCGTGATGTACGCCGCAGCTCCTTGGGGTATCCGGCGCTGCGCGGGGCCAACCAGTTGCTCAATGCCTCGGCGGCCTTGGCCGCGCTGGAAACCGTGCGCATGCGCCTGCCGGTGCCGCAGCAAGCCGTGCGCCTGGGCCTGCTGCAAGCTAACTTGCCGGGGCGCTTTCAGATACTGCCCGGCCAGCCCACCGTCATCCTGGATGTTGCGCACAATCCGCATGCTGCGGCCGTGCTGGCGCAAAACCTCGACAACATGGGTTTCCATCCCTACACGCACGCCGTCTTCGGCATGCTCAGCGACAAGGATCTGCCGGGCGTCATCGCCAAGCTGGGCAGCCGTGTCGATCACTGGTATTGCGCCGGTCTGCCGGGCGCGCGCGGCAGCGACGGCGCCACGCTGGCTGGGCAGGTGCGGCAGGCGCTCCCGCCTTCGCCCGCGGGCGCCGAAGCGCCAACCGTAACCGCCTATGACGACCCGGCACAAGCCTATGCCGCTGCGCGCGAAAAGGCAGGTGAGGGTGATAGAATCGTCGTGTTTGGGTCCTTCCTCACGGTTGCCGGCGTTTTGCAGGCATTGGGCCGCAAGGTATAGACAACGCAACGGCCATGCCGCGCTCCGGTCACCCTGTGCGTAGGCCTTTCGCCAGCAACCGCGGGCAAGTGCGCAGCGGGAGGGTTCCCGCCGTGCCGGCCGCCAGGATGTGAGTTCCATGGGTTTGTTCACACGCAAAGATTCCGCCTCTGAATCCTCGCCCTCCCGGCCGCGTCCGTCGGTCTCCAGCGAGGCCCAGGCGGCCGAGTTGCGCGGCCGTGCCCGCCGCCGCCTGGCCGGTGCCATCGCGCTGGTGCTGGCCGCGGTCATCGTCCTGCCCATGATGCTCGATTCCGAGCCGGTGCCGGTGTCCGATGACATCCCGGTGCGCATTCCCGATCGCAACAGTCCCTATCAGCCCAACGTATCCGAGCCGGTCGCCGTGCCTCAGGCTCCCGCGCAGCCGCCGGCCGATGCCGGGCAGGCGCCGGCCACGCCGCCGGATGTCGCCGCCGCGCAAACACCGGGCGCGCATGGGGTGCCGCCCGCAGGTGCGCCGCAGGCCAACGCCGTGCCGCCGCCGCTGGCTGCCACCACGCAGCCGCCGCGCCCGCAAGAGGCTCCCAAGCCGGCCGATAAACCGGCGCCGGCCAAACCTGCTGACAAGCCCAAGGCCGATAACCGTTCGGATGACGGCGCGCGCGCGCTCGCCCTGCTGGAAGGCCGCACGCCCGCGGCAGCGGCCAAACCGGCCGCCAAGCCGGCCGCCAATGGCAATTTCGTGCTCCAGGTGGCCTCTTACACCACGCAGTCCGATGCGCAGGAGCGGCGCGGCAAGCTGCACCAGGCGGGCGTGACCAACGCCTTCGTCGAACAGGCCAACATCAATGGCAAGCAGCAATACCGTTTGCGCGTCGGGCCTTTCCCTTCGCGTGAAGCGGCCCAGGCGGCCCAGGCGCGTCTGCGTACCCTGGGTTATGACAACGGCTTCATTGCTGCCCAGTGACTGGCTTCGACTTCGTCGTCATGACGATTCTTGCCGTCTCCGGCATCCTGGGTCTGGTGCGCGGCCTGCTGAAAGAAATGCTATCGCTGGTGGCTTATCTGCTGGCCTTCGCGGCGGCGATCTGGTGGGGCCCCACGGTCTACACCTGGCTGCAGCCTTATATCGAAACCAGTGTGCTGCGCATGGGGGTCTCCTACGCAGCGGTCTTCATCATCGTGTTGCTGGCCGTGGGGCTGGTCAACATGACGCTCAGCGCGTTGATCCGCAGTACCGGCCTGTCGCCGGCGGATCATGGACTGGGGGCGGTGTTCGGGCTGGCGCGGGGGCTGCTGATCATCGTCGTGCTGGTGGCGCTGGCAGGCTACACCCCGCTGCCCGAAGAAGTCTGGTGGAAAGACGCGATGTTTTCGCATTCGGCCACCGAAGCCGTCAGGCAGCTCAAGGCGGCCTTGCCGCCGTCGCTGGCAACCTGGCTGCCGTACTGAATTACTGATTGTTTTACCGTTTTATATCTATTAGGAACTCACCATGTGTGGAATCGTCGGGGTCATCGGGCGCGGGCCGGTCAACCAGCTGCTCTATGACAGCCTGCTGTTGTTGCAGCATCGCGGCCAGGACGCCGCGGGCATCGCAACGATGCACGGCAATCACTTCAATATGTACAAGGCCCACGGCCTTGTGCGCGACGTCTTCCGCACGCGCAACATGCGGGCGCTGCCCGGCACCAGCGGGGTCGGCCAGGTGCGTTACCCGACCGCCGGCTCCAGCGCCAGCGAAGAAGAGGCACAGCCGTTCTACGTGAACGCGCCCTTTGGCATCATGTTCGCGCACAACGGCAACCTGACCAATTGGCGCGAGCTGCGCGAGTCGCTCTATCGGGTCGACCGCCGCCACATCAATACCAACTCGGACTCCGAGGTGCTGCTCAATGTGCTGGCGCACGAGCTGCAGTCGGCCGCCAGCGGCGTGTCGCTGGACGATGACGCGATTTTCCGCGCCGTCTCGGCGCTGCATCGCCGCGTGCGCGGCGCTTATGCCGTCGTGGCCCAGATCTCGGGTTACGGCCTGCTGGCCTTCCGCGACCCGCATGGCATCCGTCCGCTCTGTATCGGCCGTCAGGAAACCGATGAGGGCGTGGAGTGGATGGTCGCCTCCGAATCCGTCGCGCTCGAAGGCAGCGGCTTTAGTTTCGTGCGCGATGTGCAGCCGGGCGAAGCCGTGTTCATCGACCTCGATGGCCGTCTGGCCAGCCGCCAGTGCGCCGAGAACGCCGAACTCGTGCCCTGCATTTTCGAGTATGTCTACTTCGCGCGGCCCGACTCGATGATAGACGGCGTGTCGGTCTACGACGCCCGCCTGCGTATGGGCGAGTATCTGGCCGACAAGGTGGCGCGCAATATGCGTCTGGGCGATATCGACGTGGTCATGCCTATCCCGGACTCGTCGCGTCCGGCGGCCATGCAACTGGCCGCTCGCCTCAATCTCGATTACCGCGAAGGCCTGATCAAGAACCGTTACGTCGGCCGTACCTTCATCATGCCGGGCCAGGCCGTGCGGCGTAAATCCGTGCGCCAGAAGCTCAATGCCATCGGCATGGAGTTCAAGGGCAAGAACGTGCTGCTGGTCGATGACTCCATTGTTCGCGGCACGACCAGCCGCGAAATCGTCGACATGGCGCGCGCCGCCGGGGCCAACAAGGTGTATTTCGCCTCTGCCGCGCCTCCGGTGCGTTTCCCCAATGTCTACGGCATCGACATGCCCACGCAGAAAGAACTCATCGCCACCGGCCGCAGCGACGATGAGATCGCGCGCGCAATCGGCGCCGATTCCTTGATCTACCAGGATCTGCACGACATGCAGCAGTCCGTGCGCGATATCAATCCCGCGCTCAAGCGCTTCGAGGCATCCTGCTTTGACGGCGAGTACATCACCGGCGACATTACGGCCGAGTACCTGGCCCGTCTGGGTCAGTCGCGTGATTCTTCGGCGGGCGAAGAGCTGGCTGGCGGCTTGCAGTTCAACATGGGTTACGCGGCCAACGACGTTTGAGGCGTCAGGCAGTGCGCATGCAAAAAGGCGGCCATCTGGCCGCCTTTTTCGTGGCTTGCGCTTGGGTCAGGCGCGGCGGCGTACGGTGGCCGCGGCCATGAAGAACAGCACTACGAACAGGGCCAGGCTCCAGATGGCGTACTCGATGCCCAGCAGGCTCACCATGGCATCCATGCAGGTGGCGTAGATGCCAAAGACCGAGGGCAGCGCGCCATCAAGTCCGGTTGCGCTCATGAAGCGGTCGGCAAACGTCTGGTCGCAGGACAGCATCTTGGCCGCCACACTGTATTGATACCAGGCTGCCGCCACGCCGCAGGCGGCAAGCACCGTGCACAGCAGACCGCCCAGGCGCGCGGCCAGCGGCGGGGCGTAGGCAGCCACCAGCGCAATCAGGCCGATGCACAGGTAGATCAGGCGCTGCATCACGCACCAGGCGCAGGGTGCCATGTCAAAAGCGTATTGTGAAAGCAAAGCCAGTCCGATCGCGCCGAAGCTGAGCAGGGCGATCAGCAGCAACAGGCGTCGGCGAGCGTTGGGGGCGTTCATAAGGGATCCATCCTATGGTGTGGGTGCGGGTATGGCCAGCGCGGATTGGGCAAGCATGGCAAGCAGAAGTTCACGTGCGCCATCCCAAAAAATCTGCACGCCCAGGCAAAGCATGATGAAGGCCGACATGCGCATGAAGACGGCGGTGCCGTTTTCGCCCAGCCGGTGCAGAATCTGCGCGGCAAAGCGCAGGCAGATATAAAGCGTGAGCGAGACCACCATCACGCCGGGCAGCGAGCCCCCCAGCCGCAGCAGACTGACCAGCCGGTCGTCGTCGCTGAGCGAAGCGCCCACGGTGATGGCTGCGGCGATCGAGCCAGGGCCGCAGGTGATCGGGAAGGTCAGGGGATAGAAGGCGCGAGCTTGGGCCGTTTCATTGGTGAACGGCTCGGCCATGCGAGCTACCCGGCTGGTGTCGCCATCGGCCGAATTGACCAGGCGCCAGGCGCTGTAAATGACCAGGATGCCGCCGCCCACACGCACGATGGCCAACGAAATGCCAAAAAAACTCAGCACCACGTTGCCCGCCACCATGGCCACGATCAGCATGGCGGCCACGTTGACGGCCACCCGCTTGGCCAGCGCGCTGCGGGTGGCGTTGGAGGCGCCGGTGGTCATCGTCCAGAAAATCGGGGCGATGGCGGGAGGATTCAGAAAGGGCAGCAGGGTCGCCACCGCGAACAGAAAGCTGCGGCCCAGGATCAAGGCATATTCGGTGTACGCCATACGCTAAACGGCTGTTAAAAAAGCCGATTGTATGCGGTTTGTCACCGATTAAGCGGCCTTTTGTTGCGGCTCCTCGCCGGCCAGCGCATCCAGCACGGCATGCTCGAACTGCATTTGCGTGCGGGGGCGTTCGAGCACCGAGCCGGAAATGACGAACACGTCCTCGACCCGGTCGCCCAGCGTCATGACCTTGGCCATGACGAGGTCCACGCCATGTTCGGCAAACACCTTGGCCAGCGCATAGAGCAGGCCGGGGCGGTCGGTGGCCGTGACCGACAAGCGCCAGGACTGGCTGCGCTCATCGGGGTGCAGTTCAGCCTGCGGCATGACCGGAAACACCCGCGACAGACGCGATTGCCGGTTGCGGTGGTAGCCGTGCGACCGCGCCAGCGGCACATCGCCGCGTGCCTGCCGCAAGCGGGCAGCCAGTTCGTGTTCGACCAGCGCGGCTTGAGCGCGCAAATCAGACAGGGGTTCCGTAGGCAGCACTATGAAACTGTCCAGTGCCCAGCCCTGGCGCGTCGTATGGATACGCGCGTCCTGGATGCTGAACGCCTTGCCATCGAAATAGCCACAGGTGTTCATGAAGAGATCGGGTGTGTCACGGGTGTAGACCATGATCTGCAAACCCGCGCCTTCTTCGGTCGGGCGCACCTTGACCACGGCCTCTTCGGGCTGCACCTGGTAGTAGAGGTGGCGGGTGTGCCAGGCGATCTCGGATGCATCGTGGCGCAGGAAGTAGGCCACATCCAGTTGTTTCCAGAACGCCTCGCGCGCATCGTCGCGCAGGCCGGCCAGCCGCAGCAGCCGGGCCGCCTCTTCCTTGCGCGCGGCCAGCACGGTGTGCGCGTCCTGCGCGCCGCCCAGCGCCGTGAGCGTCAGGCGATAGAGGTCTTCGAGCAGCTTGCCTTTCCAGGCGTTCCAGACCTTGGGGCTGGTGCCGCGGATATCGGCCACCGTCAGCAGATAGAGCGCGCTCAGGTGGCGTTCGTCCTTGACCTGGCGGGCGAAGTCGTTGATGACTTCGGGGTCGGACAGGTCGCGCTTCTGGGCCACGGCCGACATGAGCAGGTGCTGGCGCACCAGGAACTCGACCAGCTCGGCGTCTTCGGGCGAGAGCCCATGTTCGTGGGCGAAACGGCGCACATCACGCGCGCCCAGCTCGGAGTGATCGCCGCCGCGGCCTTTGGCGATGTCGTGAAACAGGGCGGCCACGTAGAGCAGCCAGTGCCTATCCAGGCCCGCCATGACCTGGCTGGCGACGGGGTACTCCAGCGCATGCTCGGGCATGGTGAAGCGGCGCAGATTGCGGATGACGGCCAGCGTGTGCTGGTCGACCGTATAGACGTGAAACAGATCATGCTGCATCTGCCCGACGATGCGGCGAAACACCGGCAGATAGCGCGGCAGGATGTTCAGCATGGTCATGCGCCGCAGCTCGTGCACGATGCCGCGCGGCTGCTGGAGGATCTGCAGAAACAGCTTGCGGTTGACCGGATTGCGGCGGAACTGCGCGTCGATGCGATGACGGGAGTGCCAGATGGCGCGCAGCGTGCGGGCCGACATGCCGGTCAGTTCGGGATGCTGCTGCATGATGAGAAAGGCCCGCAGCATCAGGGTCGGATTGCGTTCGAAGCAATCCTCGCGAATGATGTCGAGCCGCTCGTGCAGATTGCGGAAATCTTCGTCGATCGCGCGGGCGTCGCTCTCCGGGCGCGGCAGCAGCCTTTCCTCGATGTTCTGCACCAGGATGGCATTGAGCTGCGTCACCAGGCGCGCTGCCCAGTAATAACGCTGCATCAACAGTTCGCTGGCGCGGCGCGTCGCCGTCGAATTGATCCCGTAGATCTCGGCCAGCGCCGGTTGCAGATCGAAGAGCAGCCGGTCTTCCCGGCGCCCGGTGAGCAGATGCAGTTCGATGCGCAGGCGTTTGAATGCCTGCTCGGCGCGGCGCAGGTCGCGCGCCTCGGAGGCGGTCAGCAGCCCGGCCTGGGCCACGGCGCGCCAATTGCGGCCGAATCCGGCGGCGCGCGCCATCCACAGGATGACTTGCAGGTCGCGCAGCCCGCCTGGCGACTCTTTGCTGTTGGGCTCCAGTGCGTACGGCGTGTCTTGATAGCGCGCGTGGCGCTGCTGCATTTCGACGCGCTTGGCCTGGAAGAAGGCGCGGGCATCCAGGCGCGCGGCCATGGCGGCCTCGAACTGCTTCATGAGGTTGCGGCTGCCCGCCAGAAAGCGTGATTCCAGCAGGGCCGTCTCCACCGTGATGTCGGCGGCCGCCTCGGCTTCGCAATCGGCCAGCGTGCGCACGCTATGCCCGGGCTCCAGGCCCAGATCCCACAGCGCCGCCACCAGGGTCTCGACGGCTTCGGCTGCCGCGCCCGTGGGCGCGTCAGGCAGCAGGATGAGCAGATCCACATCCGAGTGCGGATAAAGCTCGCCGCGGCCATAGCCGCCGACCGCGGCCAGCGTGGCGCCGGCCGGCAGGGGGCAAAGCTTGAGCAGTTCCCGTAGGGCCTGGTCGACGATGCGCCGCAACTCGCCAAGCAGGGTATCCGGACGGTGATGCTGCCGGAATTCGGCCACCGCCGCCGCTCGCGCGGCCTGCATGCGTTCCTTGATGGGGTGAAGATCAATCTGGGTCATGCAGGGCCTGCGAGTGCCTGGGGGTCAGATGGCCGGGACGATAACCGTGTCCGGCACGAAAGCGGGAGGGCGGGGCATGTTCGGCGAGATGGTCAGCACTTCACAGCCGGTGTCGGTCACGCAAATGGCGTGCTCCCATTGGGCCGAGAGGCTGTGATCGCGCGTGACCACGGTCCAGCCATCGGCCAGTTGGCGGATCTCGCGCCGCCCGGCGTTGATCATGGGCTCGATGGTAAAGAGCATGCCGGTCTGCAGTTTGACGCCGGAGCCCGGCTTGCCATAATGCAGCACCTGCGGATCTTCGTGGAAGCGCTGGCCGATGCCGTGGCCGCAGAACTCGCGCACCACCGAAAAGCCCTGGGCTTCGGCATATTTCTGGATGGCGTGGCCAACATCGCCCAGCGTGGCGCCATTGCGCACGGCGGAAATGCCCTTCCACATGCAATCGAAGGTGATTTCGGTCAGGCGGCGCGCCAGGATGCTGGGTTCGCCCACGTAGTACATGCGGCTCGTGTCACCAAACCAGCCATCCTTGATGATGGTGACGTCGATATTTAAAACGTCCCCATTTTTAAGCGCCTTGTCGCCCGGAATGCCGTGGCAGACCTGGTGATTGACCGACGTACAGATGGCGCCCGTGAAGGGCGGGTAGCCGGGTGGGGCATAGCCGACCGTGGCGGATTTCACCTTGAGTTCATCCGTCAGGTATTGGAGCGCCAGCTTGTCCAGTTCGCCCGTGGTCACGCCGGGTTTCACGTAGGGCGTCAGGAAGTCGAGAATCTTGGCGGCGTCCTGGCAGGCCGCGCGCATCTTGGCCAAATCGGCCGGGTCGGTAACTATGCCCATGTATCAGCTTGAGTATCGGCTTGGAAAAATAGTAGAATTATAGGCTTGCCTAGAAAACCGTGTCTAAACGGCATATCTAAACGAGCTTTGTTCGGGCTTTGGTTTGCCTTATCGGGTTGGTGCGATTACTGGATGTTGCCAGATTGGCCTGTCGTTGCGAAGGAACGGCGTTGGCGGGTCCGGTAGCTTTGATGGAAGCGCGTTGAGCTTGAAGTGGGGCCAGAGTGGGGCAGGGCTTGGCTTGGCGCCTGGGAGCGATCCTGGGGTGTCTAGCCTGTCGTTTTGGCAGTCTGCCGCAAGGCAGGCGGTAATTTAGGTCAAGTCGTAGTAAAACAGAAATCGGGCGCGATGGGTGCGGCGAAAGCTGCCTCATAAGGCTTTGATCACGTTTTTGAGCGGCGGTGCAGGCGCGGTGTGGGCGCCCGGTTTAAGTTTGGCGGACTGATGACAGTCCGGCGAAATGCCCCGGGACCTGATTCCAGGACGCCGGATTCCGCCGCCAACAAAACGGTTCGAGCTTGCCATGGCCATGCGCCATGCCGGTCGTCTGGGTTTGTCGTGTGCGTTTCGGGGTGTCCCGGATGTGGCATGATCGGCCGACCCGTTTTCTGCAAACCATCCTGTCAGGCATTGGCGCCAGGCAGGAAATCGCGCGTCTAGCCACCCAGGGTGCCGGAGAAACCGGTGCAGGCCAGGCGCAAGACCCAACCCTCGGAGATAGTTATGTCCCTCATGCGCGAAATGCTCGAAGCCGGTGTCCACTTTGGCCACCAGACCCGTTACTGGAACCCGAAGATGGCTCCGTACATCTTCGGTCACCGCAACAAGATTCACATCATCAACCTGGAACAAACCGTCGGTAAGTTCCAGGACGCCACCAAGTTCGTCAAGCAAGTGGCTGCCCGTGGCGGCAACGTGCTGTTCGTCGGCACCAAGCGGGCCGCTCGCGAGCTGGTCGCCTCCGAAGCCCAACGTTGCGGCATGCCCTACGTTGATGCCCGCTGGCTGGGCGGCATGCTGACCAACTTCAAGACCGTCAAGAGCTCGATCAAGCGCTTGAAGGACATGGAAGTCATGGTCGCCGACGGCAGCGTCGAGCGCCTGACCAAGAAGGAAGGCCTGCTGTTCCAACGCGAACTGGACAAGCTGAACAAGTCGATCGGCGGCATCAAGGACATGAACGGTCTGCCCGACGCCCTGTTCGTGATTGACGTCGGCTACCACAAGATTGCCGTGGCCGAAGCCCGCACGCTGGGCATCCCGGTCGTGGCCGTGGTTGATACCAACCACTCGCCCGACGGTGTGGATTACATCATCCCCGGCAACGACGACTCGGCCCGCGCCATCGAACTGTATGCCAAGGGCATCGCCGACGCCGTGCTGGAAGGCCGCGAACAAAACCTGAACGGTCTGGTCGAAGAGATCGCCGAAGGCCAGGAAGAGTTCGTCGAAGTGCAAGAAGGCCAGGCCTGATGCACGGTGCCGCCGGATGAAACATCCGGCGGCGATCATGCCGAGGCGGGCTCCCGCCTCAGGCCCGGTGCGATTGCCCGGGTGTCACAATGAATCAAACCATATGCCCCGGTTCTTCCGGGGCATGTCTTAGCGAATTGGAGCAAACATGGCTGAAATTACCGCCGCCCTGGTCAAGGAACTGCGCGAAAAGACCGATGCGCCCATGATGGAGTGCAAGAAGGCCCTGACGGAAGCCGAAGGCGATCTGGCTCGTGCCGAGGAAATCCTGCGCGTCAAGCTGGGCAACAAGGCCAGCAAGGCAGCTTCGCGCGTGACCGCCGAAGGCCTGATCGGCCTGTTCATCGCCGCTGATGGCAAGCAAGGCGCCGTCATCGAAGTGAACTGCGAAACCGACTTCGTGGCCAAGAACCCCGATTTCGTGGCCTTCGTCAACAAGCTGGCCGAGCTGGTCGCCACGCAAAACCCCGCCGACGTCGCTGCGCTGTCCGCGCTGCCCTTCGGTGAAGGCACCATCGAAACCACCCGTACCGCTCTGGTCGGCAAGATCGGCGAGAACATCTCCATCCGCCGCTTCCAGCGCATCGAAACCCCGGACGCGCTGGCCAGCTATGTGCATGGCGGCCGTATCGGCGTGTTGGTCGAGTTCGCCGGTGCCGAAGAAGTGGGCAAGGATCTGGCCATGCACATCGCCGCCACCAAGCCCAAGGCCCTGAACGCCGACGGCGTGTCGGCCGACGATATCGCCACCGAGCGTTCGGTGGCCGAGCAGAAGGCTGCCGAATCCGGCAAGCCGGCTGACATCGTCGCCAAGATGGTTGAAGGCTCGGTGCAGAAGTTCTTGAAGGAAGTCACGCTGATGTCTCAGCCCTTCGTCAAGAACGACAAGCAATCGGTCGAGCAGATGCTCAAGGAAAAGGGCGCCTCGATCAAGCAATTCGTTCTGTACGTCGTTGGTGAAGGCATCGAGAAGAAGACCACCGATTTTGCCGCCGAAGTCGCCGCAGCTGCCGCTGGCCGCGCCTGAAGCTTAAATTAGTGCCTAAGGGCCGGCGCATAGGGGCCAAATCCTCTGTGACCGGCCTATTTCTTGTCTTACACTTTCGTCGGATCGTTTCTCGGGATATCACCTATGAGCAGCAGACCATATAAACGGGTTCTTCTCAAACTTTCCGGCGAGGCGCTGATGGGCGAAGATGCCTTTGGCATCAATCGCTCCACCATCGTCCGCATGACCGATGAGATCGCCGAAGTCGCCGCCACGGGCGTCGAACTGGCCATCGTCATCGGTGGTGGCAACATCTTCCGTGGGGTCGCCCCGGGTGCGCAAGGCATGGACCGCGCCACCGCCGACTACATGGGCATGATGGCCACAATCATGAACGCGCTTGCGCTGCAAGATGCGTTGAAGCACAAAGGGGTGGATACCCGCGTGCAATCGGCCTTGAACATCGATCAGGTCGTAGAACCCTATATTCGTCCCAAGGCATTGCGCTACCTCGAAGAGGGCAAGGTCGTCATTTTCGCCGCCGGCACGGGCAATCCTTTCTTCACGACCGACACGGCCGCCGCCCTGCGTGGCGCCGAGATCGGCGCGGAGATCGTCCTGAAGGCCACCAAGGTCGACGGCATCTACAGCGCGGATCCCAACAAGGATCCCACGGCCACGCGTTATGCGCGCATCAGCTTCGATGAAGCCATTGTGCGCCGCCTGGAAGTCATGGACGCCACGGCTTTCGCGCTGTGCCGCGACCAGAAATTGCCTATCAAGGTGTTTTCGATCAACAAATCCGGCGCGCTCAAGCGCGTGGTCGGAGGCGAGGACGAAGGCACGTTGGTGCACGTTTAACAAAGGAAAGACCATGAGCCTCGCAGATATTCGTAAATCGGCCGAGAACAGGATGAGCAAGTCGCTCGATACGCTCAAGACCAACCTGGCCAAGATCCGCACCGGCCGCGCTCACACGGGCATCCTGGATCACGTCCAGGTGGAGTACTACGGTTCGCCGGTGCCGGTGGGCCAGGTCGCCAACGTCAACCTGATCGATGCGCGCACGATCAGCGTGCAGCCCTACGAAAAGCACATGGGCGGCGCGATTGAAAAGGCCATCCGTGACTCCGACCTGGGTCTGAACCCGGTCTCCATGGGTGACACCATCCGCGTGCCCATGCCCGCGCTGACCGAAGAGCGTCGCCGCGATCTGACCAAGGTGGTGCGCGGCGAAGGCGAAGATGCCAAGGTGGCGATCCGCAATCTGCGCCGTGAAGCCAATGAAGGCCTCAAGAAGCTGGTCAAGGACAAGGAAATCTCCGAGGACGACGAGCGTCGCGCCCAGGATGAAGTCCAGAAACTGACCGACCGCGCCGTGGCCGACATCGACAAGATGGTCACGCAGAAAGAAGCGGAAATCATGACCGTCTGAACGAAAATCCGCCGCTTGCGCGCATTTGCGCTGGGGCGGTTTTTCAAGGACGATGATGTTTTGCGCCGCCACCGCCGTGCCGCTGCCGGGTCCGGCAGAGGCAGGGGATAGGGGCGGCGCGGGTTTTTCAAGGCCTCGGTTGCCGCCGAGCGGCGCGAGGCAGACATTACATGGCAACAAGTTCCACCCAGGCGATTCCTGAAACCGGCGCGATTCCCCAGCACGTTGCCATCATCATGGATGGCAACGGCCGCTGGGCCACGCGCCGCCACCTGCCGCGCACGGCCGGTCACGCCAAGGGCGTGCAAGCCGTTCGCCGCGTGGTCGAAGCCTGCGGGCGGCGCGGCGTGCGCTATCTCACGCTGTTTGCCTTCAGTTCCGAGAACTGGCGGCGTCCCGCCGATGAGGTCTCCCTGTTGATGCGCCTGTTCGTGCAGGCGCTCGAGCGCGAGGTCGACAAGCTCCAGGAGCAGGGCGTGCGCTTGCACGTCGTGGGCGACCTCTCGGCCTTTGAGCCGCGCCTGCAGGAGCTCATTCAGGCCGCCCAGGACCGCACCCGCGGCAACGATCGGCTGCATCTGTGTGTCGCCGCCAACTACGGCGGGCGCTGGGACATCCTGCAGGCCACGCGCGCCATGCTGCAGGCCGAGCCGGATCTGGCCGCGCGTCCGCAGGACATCGATGAAGTCCGTCTGTCGCAGTATCTGTCCATGGCGTGGGCCCCCGAACCTGATCTGTTCATCCGCACCGGTGGCGAGCAGCGCATCTCCAATTTTCTGATCTGGCAATTGGCCTATACCGAGCTGTTTTTCAGCGACGCCTATTGGCCGGATTTCGGCGCCGAACAACTCGATGCCGCCTTTGCCTGGTACGGCGGCCGGGAGCGCCGCTTCGGGCGCACGAGCGCGCAACTGGCGCCCGCGCGCTGACACCTACTATTCCATCCTAGGAGACGGCTCATGCTGGGTCAGCGTATTGTTACCGCCGTGGTGCTACTGGTCATCCTGGCCGCCACCCTGGCCAGTTCCAATCCCTGGTGGTTCATCGCCTTGCTGGCGCTGGGCGCGGCGTGCGCGGCCTGGGAGTGGCTGCGCCTGACCTTGCCGCCGGGGTCTGCGGTCATCGCCATCGGCGTGCCCGCGCTACTCTTTCTGGCCATGCTCTGGCTGGCCGATCTGTGGTTGCGCGGGCAGGGCGAGTCTGTCTACATCACGGCCTGGGTGGTCCGGGGGCTGATTCCCGCCGTGGCCCTGGTCTGGGTCGTGGGCGCGCCCGCCGTGGTCTACCAAGGCCGCGCCGATGCGGATCCGGTGAGCCTGGGCTGGTCGGTCTTCGCGGTGTTTGCCGTGCTGGCCGCCTGGTCGGCCCTGGCATTGTTCTATCTGTTGCGCGGCCCGGTTTATGTGGTGTCTTTGCTGGCGCTCGTCTGGGTGGCCGACATCGCCGCTTACTTCGCCGGCCGGGCCTTCGGTAAACGCAAGCTCGCACCCAAGGTCAGCCCGGGCAAAACCGTGGCCGGCGCCGTGGCGGGCGTGGCCGGCGCGGTCATTTGGACCGTCGCCAGCGGATGCTATCCCGGCACCTTCGGGCATGACCTGCTGCGCCATGGCCTGGCGCTGGCGATTCCCGCCGCGGCGCTGCTGGGCGTGTTGTCCATCGAGGGCGACCTGTTCGAATCGCTGCTCAAGCGCCGTGCCGGCCGCAAGGACTCCAGCAATCTGCTGCCCGGCCATGGCGGCGTCTACGACCGCATCGATGCCGTCCTGCCTGTGGCCCCCGTGGCCCTGCTCATGTCTGGAGTGTTGTTTTGATGGCTTTTCAACGCATCGCGGTGCTGGGATCGACGGGGTCGATCGGCGACAGCACGCTGGATGTCATTGCGCGCTATCCCGAGTATTTCGGCGTCTTTGCGCTGTCGGCATTCAGCCGCATGGACAAGCTCGCCGCCCAGGCGGCGGCGACCGGCGCGGCCGTCGTGGTGGTGCCCGACGAGGCCGCCGCCAGCCGCTTTCGGCAGGCCTGGCAGGGCAGGGCTGCCTTGCCGGAGATCCGGGTCGGCGCGCAGGCGCTGGCCGACACGGCCGCGGATGCGGCCTGCGACACCGTCATGGCCGCCATCGTCGGCGCGGCGGGTCTGCCCTCGGCGTTGGCCGCGGCGCAAGCGGGCAAACGGGTGCTGCTGGCCAATAAAGAAGCCCTGGTCGCCGCCGGCTCGCTTTTCATGGCGGCCATACGCGATTCCGGCGCCGAACTGCTGCCCATCGACAGCGAACACAACGCGATTTTCCAATGCATGCCGCAGCGCGACCGCGCCCAGGCGCCCTTGGCGCCGGCGCCCGGCGTGCGCAAGCTCATTCTCACGGCGTCCGGCGGGCCCTTCCGCCTGCGGGATCCCGCCGATCTGGCCGACATCACGCCCGATCAGGCCTGCGCGCATCCGAACTGGAGCATGGGCCGCAAGATTTCCGTCGACTCGGCCACCATGCTCAACAAGGGGCTGGAGGTCATCGAGGCGCATTGGCTCTTCGCCATGCCGGCCGACCGCATCGACGTGCTGATCCATCCGCAAAGCGTGGTGCATTCCATGGTCGAGTACGACGATGGTTCCGTGCTGGCGCAGATGGGGCAGCCCGATATGCGCACCCCGATCTCCTACGGTCTGGGGTTTCCGCGGCGCCTGGACGCCGGCGTCAGCCCACTGGATCTGGCCAAATGGGGCCGTCTGGAGTTCGAAACCCCCGATTTGCAGCGTTTCCCCTGCCTGGGCCTGGCCTACGCTGCCTTGCGCAGCGGGCAAGCGGCCTGTGTCGCGCTCAATGCCGCCAACGAGATTGCGGTAGCGGGTTTCCTGGAGGGGCGCCTGCCTTACACCTGGATCCCCCGCGTCATCGAGGCCGCGCTTGAGTGGCAGGCCGGACGTCCTTCTGTTACGCTTGACCGATTAACTGACGTACTAGACCTCGATGCGGAAATACGCACTTATGCGGGCAATCTGGGTCTGGCCTGATTTTCCTTCCTGCAGGCGTTGCGCGGCAGGGCAGGGCGTTCAGGCGCGTCGACTCCCCGCCAGGCTCCATCACCTGGTTTCGTATGGGTCCGCCTAAATGATTTTCACCCTGCTCGCCTTTGTCGTGGCGCTGGGCATCCTGATCACCTTCCACGAGCTTGGCCATTATTGGGTGGCGCGCCTGTGCGGCGTGCGGGTGCTGCGTTTTTCCGTGGGTTTTGGCCGCGTGCTGCTGCGCCGGCGTGATCGCAATGGGACGGAGTGGGCCTTATCGGCCATTCCCCTGGGCGGTTACGTCAAGATGCAGGATGACCCGCCGCCAGGCGCCACGCCGCAACAGGCGGCAGAATCCTTCAATGTCCAACCCGTGGGCCGGCGTTTCGCCATTGTGGCCGCCGGGCCGATCTTCAATCTCATCCTGGCCGTGGCCCTGTATGCCGGGCTGAGCATGGTGGGCACCCAGGTGCCTGCGCCCATTCTGGGCCAGCCGGCGGCCGACACTGCCGCGGCCCAGGCCGGCGTGGCCGCGGGAGACCGCATCGAAGCCGTCGACGGCCGGCCGGTCGAATCCTGGACCGATGCGCGCTGGCGCCTGTTTGACCGCCTCTCGTCGGGTCAGGCGGTCAATCTCGAGGTGCGGGGCGACAACGGAACGGCGCGCACGCTCACGCTGACGCTGCCTGCCGAGCAGCGAGTGGATCCCTCCGAAGGGGACCCGGTCCAGATTGCGGGCCTGCGGCTGCAGGCAGCCAAGCCCGTGGTGCGCGCCGTGGTGGCTGGCAGCGTCGGCCAGGAGGCGGGCTTGCGCGAAGGGGATCTGGTGCTGACGGCTGGCGGCCAGCCTGTAGCCGACGCCGGCGCGCTGGTGCGCATCGTGCAAGAGTATGCCGGCCGGCCGCTGACCTTATCGCTGCAACGCGACGGCGCGCCGCTCGATCTGACGCTGACCCCCCGCGCCGAGACGGTGCAGGGCAAGGTCATCGGCCGCATCGGCGTGCAGCTCGGCGGCGACGTACCCATGGTGACGGAACGCTTCGGGCCGCTCGACAGCGTCTGGCGCGGGGTGCAGCGCACCTGGGATACGGCCTGGCTGTCGCTGCGCATGATGGGCCGCATGGTGTTGGGCGAGGTTTCCTGGCGCAATATCAGCGGCCCGGTCACGATCGCCGACTACGCTGGCCAGACAGCACGCATCGGCTTGGAAGCCTATATCGCCTACCTCGCCCTGATCAGTATCAGCCTCGGTGTTTTGAACTTGCTTCCCATTCCTATGTTGGATGGGGGGCATCTGCTGTACTATCTCGTCGAAATTATCAGAGGCCGTCCGGTGCCCGACCGTTGGATAGACGTCGGACAGCGTGCCGGCCTTGGTTTGTTGGCGGGCCTCATGGGGTTGGCCCTGTTCAACGACTTCGCGCGGCTGTTCAGCTAGGCGCGAATCGAATAAAATCCCCCGCCATTTGCACGACCAAGGATAGCAAAGGATGTCTTTTCGCCGGATGATTACTCACCAGAGGGGCGCAATGCAAAAAAGGCACACGCAACGGCAACCGTTCAAAGCCGTCAGATTGCCCAGCCTGATTGCCGCGCTGCTTTTGCCGGCGCTGGCCTATGCGTTTGACCCTTTCGTCGTGCGCGATATTCGCGTCGAGGGTATTCAGCGCACCGACGCGGGCACGGTCTTCGGTTATCTCCCCGTCAAGGTGGGTGAGAAATTCACCGAAGCCGACGCCACCGAGGCCATTCGGCGCCTCTACGCCACGGGGTTCTTCAGCGACGTTCAGGTCCGCACCGAGAACAACGTCGTCGTGGTCGTCGTGCAGGAACGCCCGACCATCGCGTCGATCAGCTTCAACGGCATGCGTGAGTTCGAATCCAAGAACATCATCAAGTCGCTGTCGCAAGTCGGCTTCGGTGAGGGCCGCATCTTCGACCAGTCGATGCTCGAGCGCGCCCAGTACGAGCTCAAGGAACAGTACCTGAGCAAGGGCAAGTACGGCGTCGAGGTCACGGCGACGGTCACGCCCCTGCCGCGCAACCGCGTGGGCGTGAGCTTTGACGTCTTTGAAGGCGATGTGGCCAAGATCCGCGAAATCCGCGTGGTCGGCAACAAAGCCTTCTCGGAAAGCGAGCTGCTGGATCAGTTCGATCTGACCACGCCCGGCTGGTTGACCTGGTACACCAATACCGACAAGTACTCGCGCGAAAAGCTCGAGGGCGATA
Organism: Bordetella genomosp. 12; assembly: GCF_002261355.1. Classification (GTDB taxonomy): domain Bacteria; phylum Pseudomonadota; class Gammaproteobacteria; order Burkholderiales; family Burkholderiaceae_B; genus Bordetella. The sequence continues at coordinate 915,026 of NZ_NEVU01000002.1, forward strand.
TCGAGCGTCTGCGCTCCTACTACCTCGACCGTGGCTATCTGGAGTTCTCCTCCGAGCCGCCGCAGGTGACCATCTCGCCGGATCGCAAAGACATCTACATCACGGTCACGATCCACGAGGGCGAGCCCTACAAGGTGCGCAGCGTCAAGCTGGCCGGCAATCTGCTGGGTCTGGACGCCGAAATCGAGAAGCTCATCCAGCTCAAACCCGATGAAGTGTTCTCGGCGGCCAAGGCCAACAATTCGGCCAAGGCGATCACCGACTACCTGGGCGAGTTGGGTTATGCGTTTGCCAACGTCAACCCCAATCCGCAACTGGACCGCGAAAAGCACGAAGCCGACGTCACCTTCTACGTCGACCCGAGTCGGCGCGTCTATGTGCGCCGCATCCAGATCGGCGGCAATACGCGGACCCGCGACGAAGTCGTGCGGCGCGAAATGCGCCAGCAGGAAGCCGCCTGGTATGACGCCGGCGACATCAAGGTTTCGCGCGATCGCGTCGACCGTCTGGGTTACTTCAACGAGGTCAACGTCAAGACCGACCCCGTGCCCGGTTCGCCCGACCAGGTCGACGTCAACGTGGACCTGAAAGAAAAGCCCACCGGCATGATCAACCTGGGCGTGGGCTACGGCTCCACCGACAAGGCCATCCTGTCGGCCGGTATCAGCGAAGACAACGTCTTCGGCAGCGGCACCAACCTGTCGTTGCAGGTCAACACCAGCCAGACCAACCGTGCGGCGGTGCTCTCGCACACCGACCCTTACTTCACCAAGGAAGGCATCAGCCGCACCACCTCGCTGTACTACCGCGTGACCGAGCCCTGGAACAACAACGACGGTGATTACCGCGTGAAGTCCATGGGTCTGGGCATGAACTTCGGCGTGCCGATCTCCGAGTACGACCGGGTCTTCCTGGGTGCCAGCCTCGAGCGCAACCAGATCGATCTGTACACCAACTCGCCGCAGGCTTATCGCAACTTCGTCGACCAGTATGGCGATTCGACCAACGCGGTGATCTTCAGCACGGGTTGGTCCAAGGACACGCGTGACAGCGCCCTGGCCCCGACCAAGGGTTCCTACACCCGCCTCAAGGGTGACCTGTCGACCATGGACTTGAAGTACTACCTGCTGACGGCTCAGCAGCAGTACTTCCTGCCCCTGGGCCGCGACTACACCCTGGCGCTCAATGGCATGGCCGATTATGGCCACGCCTACGGCGGCAAGGATTATCCGGTGATCAAGAACGTCTACGGCGGCGGCATCGGTACGGTGCGCGGCTATGACGGCGCCTCGCTGGGTCCGCGCGACACGCTCACGGGCGATTATCTGGGTGGTTCGCGCCGCTTGATCGCCAACGCGCAGCTGTATCTGCCGTTCCCGGGCGCCAACAAAGACCGCACCTTGCGTTGGTTCCTGTTTGCCGATGCGGGCCAGGTGTCGGCCGGCAGCGGTATGTCTTGCACCGCCGGCAAATCGACCGATCCGGTCGAGGATCCTTGCGGCTGGCGTTATTCGGCCGGTATCGGTCTGTCGTGGCAGTCCCCGCTGGGCCCGCTGCAACTGTCCTACGCCCGTCCGCTCAACTCCAAGCCGGGTGATGACAAGCAAAGCTTCCAGTTCCAGATCGGTACGGGTTTCTGATCGATCCAGGCTAGGATGGATTTAAAGGATCGATTAATCCCGGTAGCGCCGTATTTTGTTTTTACGGGTTTACGGGGTTAATCGTAACGGTTGAAACATGGGGTTATGGGCTCAGGCTCGCGCCCCTGCGGTTTAGTGGCACAATATTGTCTTTGCCCTTTACCTTTCAAAGGTGAGATTTTCATGATGTCTGATTTCGCACTCAACACCTCGGGCCGGCGCGCCGGCAAACTGGCGACGTCCCTGGCGCTGGCGGGTGCACTGCTGTTCGGCTCCGCCGCTGTCACCACGGCAGAGGCCCAGGCGCAAGGCACCAAGATCGGCTTTGTGAACACGGAACGGATCCTGCGTGAGTCGGGCCCGGCCAAGGCTGCGCAAAGCAAGATCGAAGGCGAGTTCAAGCGCCGTGATGACGAACTGCAGCGCATGGGCACGCAACTGCGCAGCCAGGCCGAGAAGTTCGACAAGGACGCTCCCGTTCTGTCGGAATCCGACCGCGTCAAGCGCCAGCGCGAATTGTCCAACCTGGATATGGATCTGCAGCGCAAGCGCCGTGAGTTCCAGGAAGACTTCAACCGTCGTCGCAACGAAGAGTTCTCGGGCATCGTGACCAAGGCCAACGAGGCCATCAAGCGTATCGCCGAACAAGAGAACTACGATCTCATCGTTCAGGATGCCGTGACGGTCAATCCGCGCATCGATATCACCGACAAGGTGATCCAGGCTCTGGGCCGCTGATCGTCCATGCCTGTCTTGCTGGATCCCGCCCAGGCGCCCCGCCTGGACGCTTTGCTGTCCCGGGTTAGTACGCAGGGGCTGGACCCGCAGCTCGATACCGGCGGCGCGGCATTGCCGCTGATCGCTGGTATCGGCACGCTGGCCTCGGCCAGCGCCCAGGAAATCTCCTTCCTGTCGAATCCGCGTTATCAGAGCCAGCTGGCTGCCAGCGGCGCGGCGGCGGTGATCGTCACGCCCGAGGTGGCGCAGGCCCAGCGCGAGCAGGGCTGCACGCAGCTTTACGTCGTCTGTAAACACCCCTATCTCTTGTACGCGCGCCTGGCACAGTGGTTTGATGCCGAGCGCCGCGGCTTGCCCGTGGCGGGTGTGCATCCGAGCGCGGTGGTGGCCGACGATGCCGTCATCGAGGATGGCGCCAGCGTCGGGCCGCATTGCGTGATCGAGTCGGGCGTGCGCATTGGCCGCGCTGCGGTCATCGGGCCCGGCTGCGTGATCGGCAAGGATAGCCGCATCGGCGCCGACACCCGTCTGAACGCCCGCGTGACGCTCTATGAGCGGGTCACGGTGGGCGCGCGCGTCATCGTGCACAGCGGCGCCGTACTGGGCGCCGACGGTTTCGGCTTTGCGCCGGATCCTACCCTGGGCAAGGGCGCCTGGGGTAAGATTCCGCAATTGGGTGGCGTAACGATCGGTGACGATGTCGAAATCGGCGCGAACACCACGATCGATCGTGGCGCGCTGGAAGATACCGTCATTGGCCCTGGCGCCAAGCTCGACAACCTGATCATGATCGCGCACAACGTGCGCGTGGGCGCGCATACCGCCATCGCGGCATGCACCGGCGTGGCGGGTTCGACCACGATAGGCGAGCGTTGCATCGTGGGCGGGGCGGCCATGTTCTCGGGCCACTTGACCATCTGCGACGACGTGACGATCTCGGGCGGTACGCCCGTGACATCGAACATCAGCAAGCCGGGGCGTTATACCGGTGTCTATCCCTATGCCGAGCATGGCGAGTGGCAACGCAACGCCGCCGTGATACAGCAGCTGGCCCAATTGCGTCGCCGGGTGCGCTCACTCGAAAAAGCGTAGGCTGCGCGCCGCGAAACGTGTTTAGGCGAGGCCGTCCATGGGCGGCCTCGCGTCATCTATCTACATTGCAGGAACGAAAGACATGGAACTCGATATCAAGGGGATTATGGAGCGTCTGCCGCATCGTTATCCGATGCTGCTGATCGACCGGGTGCTGGAAATGGTCCCCGGCAAGTCCATCGTCGCGATCAAGAACGTCTCGATCAACGAACCCTTCTTCAATGGCCACTTCCCCCACCACCCGGTGATGCCCGGTGTGCTGATCGTCGAAGCCATGGCCCAGGCGTCGGCGCTGTTTTCGTTCACGGACGAAAACGGTGGCCTGAAGTCCGAAGCGGGCAAGACGGCGTATTATCTGGTGGGTATCGACGGCGCGCGTTTCCGCCGTCCGGTCGTGCCGGGTGACCAGTTGCGCGTCGAGGTCGAGGCCGAGCGCCTGAGCCGCACCATCTGCAAGTACCAGGGCCGCGCCCTGGTGGATGGCCAACTGGTGGCCGAGGCCAAACTGATGTGCGCGATTCGCAGTCTGGAAGAGTAAATGTCTGCAAACATTCATCCCACCGCAGTGGTCGATCCGGCCGCTCGCATCGACAGCACGGCCAAGATAGGCCCGTATAGCGTGGTGGGCCCCGATGTGACCATCGGCGCCGGCACCGAGATCGGGCCGCACTGCGTCATCGATGGGGTCACCACCATCGGGCGGGATAATCGCTTTTACCGTTTCTGCTCCATCGGCGGCATGCCGCAGGACAAGAAATACGCGGGCGAGTCGACCCGGCTGGTGATTGGCGACCGCAACACGGTGCGCGAATTCACCACTTTCAATACCGGCACGGTGCAAGACGGTAGCGTGACGACCATAGGCAATGACAATTGGATCATGGCCTATGTGCACATCGCTCACGATTGCCACATCGCCAACAACACCATCCTGGCCAATTCGGTGCAGCTCGGCGGCCACGTGCATGTTGGCGACTGGGCCATCGTCGGCGGCCTGACCGGCGTGCATCAGTTTTCCAAGATCGGCGCGCACAGCATGACGGGCGGCAACAGCTCCCTCATGCAAGACACGCCGCCCTACGTACTGGGCGCAGGCAATCCGTGCCGGCCCGTCGGGATCAACGTCGAGGGGCTGAAGCGCCGGGGCTTTTCCGCCGCCAGCATTTCCGCGCTGCGCGAAGCCTACAAGATTCTGTACCGCCGAGGCCTGGCGCTGGACGAGGCGCGCGCCGAGTTGCGTGCTCGCCAGCAGTCCGAGCCCGAGGTCGCGCCAGCCCTGCAGGTGTTGCTGGATTTCCTGGATGTTTCCAACCGGGGCATCATCCGTCCATGAGTTTGTCCATCGGCATGGTGGCCGGCGAGCCTTCGGGCGATCTGCTGGCCGGACGCATCATCGGGGGCCTGCAAGCGCGGGCCCCCGATGTGCATTGCGCGGGCATAGGCGGGCCGCAGATGCAGGCCAGAGGATTTCAGGCCTGGCATCCCATGCACGCGCTATCCGTATTCGGCTATGTGGATGCGCTCAAGCGCATCCCCAGCCTGTTGTCCATTTATGGCGATACCAAGCGGCGGCTGCTGCGCGCGCCGCCCAGCGCCTTCGTGGGCATCGACGCGCCCGACTTCAATTTGCGGCTGGAGCTGCAGTTGCGGCAGGCCGGCATTCCTACGGTGCATTTCGTCGGCCCGTCGATCTGGGCCTGGCGCTATGAGCGCATCCATAAAATACGCGCGGCCGTGTCCCACATGCTGGTGCTCTTTCCGTTCGAGGAAGAGATCTACCAGAAAGAGGGCATACCCGTGACCTATGTGGGGCACCCGCTGGCCGGCGTCATCCCCATGCGCCCGGATCGCGCGGCCGCGCGCGCGCGGCTCGGTCTGCAAGCGGGCGAGCGGGTGCTGGCGATTCTGCCGGGCAGCCGGGCTTCCGAGATCCGCATCCTGGCGCCGCGTTTCCTGGCAGCGGCGCAACGCCTGTTGCGCAACGACCCCACGCTGCGTTGCGTGGTGCCCATGGTCAATCCGCAGCGGCGCGCCGAATTCGAGGCGATTCTGGCGCAGTATCCCGTGCCCGGCTTGCGTTGCGTCACGGCGCAGGACATTCAGGGCGATACCGGCACGCCGGTGGCCTGGAGCGTCATGGAGGCGGCCGATGCGGTGCTGGTGGCCAGCGGCACCGCTACGCTGGAGACGGCGCTCTACAAGCGGCCCATGGTGATCTCCTACGTACTGACGCCCTGGATGCGGCGCATCATGGCCTGGAAGTCGGGCCAGCAACGCCCCTATTTGCCGTGGGTGGGCTTGCCCAATGTCCTGCTGAAAGATTTTGCCGTGCCAGAGCTGTTGCAGGACGACGCCACACCCGAGAAGCTGGCCGAAGCCACCTGGGCCGCCTTGACGGACCAGCAAGGCGCCGCGCGCATCGAGGCAAGGTTCACGGCCCTGCACCAGGCGTTGCTGCGCGACACCCCGACACTGGCCGCGCAGGCCATTCTGGAGGTGGCACATGGACCAGGCTGACCTGTTCGGCCAGCCCGAATTTCCGGTTCATGGCGTGGCGGGGGTCGATGAGGCGGGCAGGGGGCCTTTGGCCGGCGCGGTGTATGCGGCGGCGGTGATGCTCGATCCGGGCCGCCCCATCCAGGGTCTGGCGGATTCCAAGGTGCTCAAGGCCGCGCGCCGCGAGGCCCTGGCCGAAGAGATCAAGGCAGCCTCGCTGGCCTGGTGCATCGCCAGCGCCACGGTCCAGGAGATCGACAGCCTCAATATCCTGCGGGCCACCTTGCTGGCCATGCAGCGGGCGGTGCAGGGCTTGGGGCTCGCGCCGCAAGTAGCGCTGGTCGATGGCAATCAGGCGCCGCAGCTCGCGTGCTCGGTGCAGACGGTGATCAAGGGCGATGCGCGGGTGCCTGCGATCTCGGCGGCCTCCATTCTGGCCAAGACCGCGCGCGACAGCGATCTGCTGCGCCTGCACAGCCTTTATCCGCAGTACGCTTTTGATCAGCACAAAGGCTACGGCACGGCGCTGCATCTCGAACGCTTGCGCGCCCACGGCCCGTGCCCCGAACACCGCCGCAGCTTTGCACCCATCAAGGCATTTGGCCTCGTGTCATGAAGCTCATCACATCGCGTGACAATCCCGCCGTCAAGGCGCTGTACCGTCTGGCCGAACAGGCCGGCCGGCGCGGCGCGCCGGTGCTGCTCGAAGGCGTGCATCTGTGTCAGGCCTGGCTGGCGCGGCATGGCGCGCCCGAGCAGGCGGTGTTCGACGCCGACCGCCTGGACCATCCGGAGCTGGCCGATCTGGCGCGGCAGGTGCCCGAGCGGGTGGCACTGGCCCTGGACGCGCGGCTTATGCGCGGGCTGGGCAGTGTGGAAAGCGATCAGGGCGTGGCCTTCGTGGTGCGGCCCGTGTCGCCCGCGTTGCCGGAGACGATCACCGCCAATTGCGTGCTGCTCGACCGCATTCAGGATCCGGGCAATGTGGGCACGCTGCTGCGCACCTGCGCGGCGGCCGGCATACGTCAGGCCTTCCTGGCGACCGGCAGCGCCGCGGCCTGGTCTCCCAAGGTGCTGCGCAGCGGGCAGGGCGCGCATTTTGCGCTGGAGATTCACGAGCATGTGGATTTGCATGCCTTGAGCCAGCGGCTGGAAATCCCCATGGCGGTCACCACGCTGGAGGCATCCGAGGATCTGTTCGCCACGGCCTTGCCGCCCGCTTTGGCTTGGGTCTTCGGCCATGAGGGGCAGGGGGTGGACGCCCACCTGCAGGCCCGGGCCGGCCTGCGCCTGCGCATCGAGCATGACGCGCAGGCCGTCGAATCGCTCAATGTGGGCGCGGCGGCCGCCATTTGTCTGTTTGAGCAACGGCGGCAGGCCCGATCCGCCTGATTTTCTCGCTCCCGAGGCCGGCTTTCGCTATGCTGGCGAGCATTCAATGGGAGCACATTTCGATGAATGCTTTTTTTCGGTCCGCGCGCGGGCTGGCCGCCGCCATGTTGGTGCTGTCCGGGCTGCTGGCCTGCGCCAGCCATGAGCGCGCCTCCTTGGTGCAGGTGCGCAATGGCGAGGGCGATCGCATCGTGATTCTGTCGCGGGCGGTGCCCGCCGCCTTGTCGGGCGACGATGGCCGCAGCCTGCCGGAAAACTCGCGCTGGCGCCGCATCGGTGCGGTGCCGCAAGGCGATGTTTACCGGCGGCTGGATGACCGCTTCGTGGTGCGCGCTCAGGGGCGCGAGCGCGAGGCCTATCTGGTCGAATCCAATGGCAAGCTCATGGGATTCTATCTGCCGGGCGAGAGCTGGTTCGTGCCCCTGTCCACGCCCGTGCGCATGCCGTCCTGGCAGCGTTGACCGCCACCCTTCAATAGCGGCCCAGGCCCACCTCCTGCAGCACCGTCGTGGCGATTTCTTCGATGGACTTGGTGGTGGTCGACAGCCAGGAGATGCCCTCGCGCCGCATCATGCGCTCGGCTTCGGCGACTTCATAGCGGCACTGTTCGAGGGTGGCGTATTGGCTATTGGGCCGGCGCTCATTGCGGACTTCGGACAGACGATCGGGCTGGATGGACAGCCCGAAGAGCTTGCTGCGGTAAGGCGCAATCGTCTTGGGCAGGGTATTGCGTTCGAAGTCGTCCGGCGTGAGGGGGAAGTTGGCCGCCTTGATGGCATATTGCATGGCCAGATAGAGGCTGGTGGGCGTTTTGCCGCAGCGCGACACGCCGACCAGGATGACGTCGGCCTGATCGAGCTGGTTGACGAATTGCCCATCGTCGTGCGCCAGGCTGAAATTGATGGCGTCGATCCGATTACGGTATTTTTCGGAGTCCGCCGCCATGTGCGAGCGGCCGATGGAGTGGCTGGACTTCAGCCCCAGGGCCTGCTCGATATGGCTGACGAAGGTGCCGAACAGATCCAGGAAGATGCCGTTGGCCTGCCGGACCCGTGCCAGGATTTCCGGATTGACGAGCGTGCTGAAGACGATGGGCGGCAAGCCCGTTTCGTCGGCATTGCGGTTGATGCGGGCGGCCGTCTCGTCGGCCTTTGCCAGGGTATCGATAAAGGGTAGCCGGATGGGCTTGAAATCGACCTCCTCGAATTGCGACAGCACCGAATGGCTGAAGGTTTCGGCGGTGATGCCGGTGCTATCGGAGACGATGTAGACAGTGCGGACTATCGGGCTTGCGGTCATATGTAAAAATTTCCAACCAGGGAAGGGCTAGGGACTACCCGAACGAGTACAATCAGACCCCTGAAAAGTCACCCCAAGGGCACCCAGGCCAGTTTGGTCAGCGCAGGTTTTTCTGTCCTGACCAAACTCGCTTTCTTCCATTGTAAAAGGTGACTTCAATGTCGTACGTTGTTAGTTTCGAGCAGCTCCGCATGACGGACGTGGACTCGGTAGGAGGTAAGAACGCATCGTTAGGTGAAATGATCAGTCAGCTGTCTGGCGCGGGCGTCCGCGTTCCGGGCGGCTTTGCCACGACTGCTCAAGCCTTTCGTGACTTCCTGACGGCTTCCGGCCTCGACAAGCGTATCGCAGAGCGCCTGTCCACGCTCAACCCTGAAGACGTACGCGAACTGGCCGTGGCCGGCGCCGAGATCCGCCAATGGATCATCGACGCGCCGTTCTCGGCCGAGTTCGAACAAGCCATCCGCGACAGCTTCGCCAAGCTGGATGCCGATGGCAAGGGCTCGTTCGCCGTGCGTTCGTCGGCCACCGCCGAAGACTTGCCCGACGCGTCCTTCGCCGGCCAGCAGGAGACCTTCCTGAACGTCGTCGGCATCGATGACGTGCTGGACAAGATCCGCCATGTCTTTGCCTCGCTCTACAACGACCGTGCGATCTCCTATCGCGTGCACAAAGGGTATGCCCACGCGGAAGTCGCGCTGTCGGCTGGCGTGCAACGCATGGTGCGCTCGGACAAGGGCAGCGCCGGCGTGATGTTCACCATCGACACCGAATCGGGCTTTGAAGAGGTGGTGTTTATCACGTCGTCGTACGGCCTGGGCGAGACGGTGGTGCAGGGCGCGGTCAATCCGGACGAGTTCTATGTGTTCAAGCACGCGCTCGACGCCGGCCATTACCCCATCCTGAGCCGCCGTATCGGCTCCAAGCTCATCAAGATGGAATTCGATCCGGAACGCCCCGAAGGCCGTGCCGTGCGCACGGTGGACGTGCCGGTTTCCGAGCGCAACCGCTATTCGCTGACCGATGAAGAAGTCATCGAGCTGGCGCGCTATGCCGTCATCATCGAAAAGCACTACCAGCGCCCGATGGATATCGAGTGGGGCCGCGATGGCGTGGATGGCAAGATTTACATCCTGCAAGCCCGTCCCGAGACGGTGAAGTCGCAGCAAAGCGGCAATGACGTGCAGCTGCGTTACCGCCTTAAGGCCACCGGCCATGTGCTGGCGACCGGCCGCGCCATCGGCCAGAAGATCGGCGCGGGCCCCGTGCGCATCGTTGCCGATGTCTCCGAAATGGACAAGGTCCAGCCCGGCGACGTGCTGGTGACCGACATGACCGACCCCAACTGGGAGCCGGTGATGAAGCGTGCCTCGGCCATCGTCACCAACCGCGGCGGGCGTACCTGCCACGCGGCCATCATCGCGCGCGAATTGGGTATTCCCGCTGTGGTGGGATGTGGCGACGCGACCGACATCCTCAAGGAAGGCCAGCCAGTGACGGTGTCGTGCGCCGAGGGCGACGAAGGCCGCATCTATGATGGCCTGATCGAGACCGAGGTCGAGGAAGTGCGCCGCGGCTCGATGCCGCCGATCGACGTCAAGATCATGATGAACGTGGGCAATCCGCAGCTCGCCTTCGACTTCGCTCAGATTCCGAACTCGGGCGTGGGTCTGGCCCGCCTGGAATTCATCATCAACAACAACATCGGCATTCACCCCAAGGCCGTGCTCGACTATCCGAACGTGGATGGCGAACTCAAGCAGGCGGTGGAGTCGGCGGCCCGGGGCCATGCCAGCCCGCGCGCCTTCTTCGTGGAAAAGCTCGCCGAAGGCGTGGCGACGATCGGCGCGGCCTTCTGGCCCAAGTCGGTGATCGTGCGTATGTCGGACTTCAAGTCCAACGAGTATCGCAAGCTGGTGGGCGGTTCGCGCTACGAGCCCGAGGAAGAGAATCCCATGCTGGGTTTCCGTGGCGCGTCGCGCTACATCGCCGAGGACTTTGCCGAGTGCTTCCGCATGGAATGCGAAGCGCTGAAGAAAGTGCGCGACGAGATGGGCCTGACCAACGTCGAGATCATGGTGCCCTTCGTGCGTACCGTGGGCCAGGCGCGCAAGGTGGTCGAGCTGCTGGCAGCCCATGGGCTCAAGCGCGGCGAGAACGGCCTGCGCCTGATCATGATGTGCGAAGTGCCGTCCAATGCCATTCTGGCCGAGCAGTTCCTGGAGCACTTCGACGGCTTCTCGATCGGCTCGAACGACATGACCCAGCTCACCCTGGGTCTGGACCGCGACTCCGGCATGGAGCTGCTGGCCGCCGACTTCGATGAGCGCGATGATGCCGTCAAGTTCATGTTGCGCCGTGCCATCCAGGCCTGCCTGGCTGCTGACAAGTACGTCGGCATCTGCGGCCAGGGCCCCAGCGACCACCCGGATTTTGCCCAGTGGCTCAAGGATGAGGGCATTCTGTCCATGTCCCTGAACCCGGACACCGTGGTCGACACCTGGCAGCAACTGGCCAAGGGTTAAGCGGGCAGTCTGCTTTGCCGCATGAAAAAGGCGGCCTCTTTCGGGAGGCCGCCTTTTTTTGCGTCGTGGCGCCGTGCAGGGTCAGGCTGCGCGCGGCTCCGCGGCATAGCAGGCCACGAAGCGCGCCAGCAGGCTGCCGGCTTGCGCCGTGTCGGCGACGGCGGCGCGCAGCGCCGTGGTGTCCAGCCCCTCGCGGATGTAGCCGTCGGCGTGGTGGGCGATATGATCGCGGACGAACTCGGGCTGGAACTCGGGATGAAACTGCGTGCTGTAGACGCCCGGGCGCAACCTGAGCATCTGGTGCCCGTCCATCGGCGAGCTGGCCAGCACGACGCTGCCGGCAGGCAGAGTGATGACGCTTTGGGCATGCATCATCTGGGCCGGCAGTGTCCGGGGCAGGCCCGCCAGCAGGGGATCCTCCTGGGCGGCCGGTGTCAGCACGATCTCGTGCGTGCCGAGTTCGCGGCCGGCCGGGTTATAGCCCACCTCGCCGCCCAGGGCGTGGGCCAGCAATTGATGCCCATAGCAAATCCCGAACATGGGCAGGCCGGCGTCGGCGGCCTCGCGCAGCCAGCCGGCGCAGGCCTCGCTCCAGGCTTCACGGTCGGTCACCATGGCCGGCGAGCCGGTGATGAGCGCGGCGCGGTAGCGGGCCGGCTCCTCGGGCTGCTGGCCCTCATGGACGGCCACGATGTGGACGTCGGACGGCGCCAGGCCGGCGGCGCGGCGTAGCATTTCGGCATAGCTGCCATGTCTGCGGGCGAGTCCGGCCTCGGGGTCGCCTGTGTGGAGAATGAGGATGGGCATGGGCGTCATGATGCGGGAACAAAGTCAGCGAATGATAGCTCGCCCTGGCCCGCTGTCGAGCCAGAAAGACAGGACTTGCGGGGTGGGAGTCCGTACAATCGGGGCTAACTCATCCCGGGGGCGATATTTATGTGGATCTGGTTCGGCCTGGCGGCGGTCGCCCTTATCGGCGAGGTAGCCTCGGGCACTTTTTATCTGTTGCTGGTGGCGCTGGGGCTGGCCGCGGCGGGATTGGCGGCCTGGGGCGGCCTGGCGCTGGAATGGCAGTTGCTGGCCTGCGCGCTCATCGCGCTGCTGGGATTGCTGCTATTGCGCCGCCGGGGCGTCCTCAAAAAACGCGAGATCGATGCGTCGCGTAATGCCGACGTCAATCTTGATATCGGTCGGACCGTCAGCGTCGAGGACTGGTCGGCGGCGGGCGAGGCCCGGGTACAGTACCGGGGCGCGTCTTGGCAGGCCCAGTTGGCCGCGGGGCAGCCGCGGCAATCCGGCCTGCATGTCATCACTGAAATTCGCGGCGCGGTGCTGGTTCTGGCGCCCACGTCTCATCCGGCGCCTTGAAGCGGCGCCCGTTCATTGCTAGGGGGAATCATGCTGTTTGATACATCAACCACGGTGCTGGTCGTCGTTGTCGTCCTGGCGCTGTTGATCGTGATCAAGGCGATCGCCATCGTGCCGCAGCAACATGCCTGGGTGGTCGAGCGGCTGGGTAAGTTCGACCGCGTGCTCTCGCCGGGCCCGGGCTTCGTGATTCCCTTCATCGAGCGGGTGGCCTACAAACACTCGCTCAAGGAAATCCCGCTCGATGTTCCCAGCCAGGTCTGCATCACCCGGGACAATACGCAGTTGCAGGTCGACGGCGTGCTGTATTTCCAGGTGACCGATCCGATGCGGGCCTCCTATGGTTCGTCGAACTATATTTCGGCCATCACCCAGTTGTCGCAGACCACGCTGCGTTCGGTCATCGGCAAGCTCGAGCTCGATCGCACCTTCGAAGAGCGCGATTTCATCAATACCACCATCGTGGCGTCGCTGGATGAAGCCGCCCTGAACTGGGGCGTCAAGGTCTTGCGCTATGAGATCAAGGATCTGACGCCGCCGGCGGAAATTCTGCGCGCCATGCAGGCGCAGATCACGGCCGAGCGCGAGAAACGCGCCCTCATCGCGGCCTCCGAGGGCCGACGTCAGGAACAGATCAATATCGCCACCGGCGAGCGCGAAGCCGCCATCGCGCGGTCCGAGGGCGAGAAGCAGGCCCAGATCAATAAGGCACAGGGCGAGGCCGCCGCCGTGCTGGCCATCGCCGAGGCCACCGCCAAGGCCATCACGCAGGTGGGCGAGGCCGTGCGCCAGCCCGGCGGCATGGAGGCGGTCAACCTCAAGGTGGCCGAACGCTATGTCGAGGCTTTCGGCGAAGTCGCCAAGGAAGGCAATACGCTCATCCTGCCGTCCAATCTGTCGGATGTCGGCGGGCTGGTGGCCTCCGCGATGACCATCGTGAAGTCGACTCGTACCTGAATCCGTCGCGCCGGCGCCGCGCGCCACCGGTAACCTGCCATGCTAGCCCCGACCACTTTGCTGCTGATGACCGCGCTGGCGTCGCTGATCGGGCTATGCGTGCTGGGCTCGCTGTGGCGCAGCGGCATGCCGGGCATACGCGAGGCCATGAGCGGCCACGTGACCACCATCCTGGCCATGCTGCTCATGGCCCAGCAGGGCTGGGCGCCGCCGTGGCTGGGGGTGCTGCTGGCCAATCTGCTGTATGCGCTGGGCGGCGGCCTGTTCGTCTTCGGTGTGCGGCGCTTTCTGGGGCAGGGCATTTCCTGGCCGCTCATGTCGTGGGCCTTGTGTGCCTTCGTCGCGGCCATGGTGGTCTACACCTATGTCACGCCGGATGTCGGCGCGCGCATCGTGCTGGCCTCGCTGATCTACACGGTCTTGCTCATGCTGCTGGCGTGGTCGCTGTGGCGTGCGCGCGGCGTGCGCTTTGCCTACGGGCATGTTTTCATGCTGGCGCTGGCCTGGACCGGCATCGTCGGCCATGCGACCCGGCTGGTGATCTACGCCCTGGGGCTGGATGCGGTGCCCAGCCTGCTCACGCCTACGCGGCTCAATATCGTATTTCTGTCCCTGGGGGTGGTCGTCATGCCCAGCCTGACGCTGGGTCTGATCATGATGATCCACGACCGGATGTTGCTGGAGCGGGAGCGGGAAGCCAATACCGACTTCCTGACAGGGGTGCTGTCACGCAAAGCCTGGTCGAAGACGGCGCTGCAGATGGGCGAGCGGGCGCGCGCCGAGGGCAGGCCCATGGCCCTGCTGTTGCTGGACATCGATCATTTCAAGCAGGTCAACGACACCATGGGTCACGCCGCGGGGGACGCGGTGCTGCGGCATTTCGCCGTGGTGGCGGGTTCCATGCTGCGCCCGGGCGACGCGCTGGGGCGCCTGGGCGGCGAGGAGTTCATGGCCGCCATGCCGGATCTGAGCGTGCAAGAGGCTCAGGCGCTGGCCGCGCGCATGCTGGCGTTGCTGAACACCATGCCTTGCCAATACGGTGACAGGCAGTTGCGCTATACCTTCAGCGGCGGCGTGGCCAGTTGGGACGGCGCCGAGAGCCTGGCGCTGGCAATGGAGCGCGCCGATCGCGCGCTGTACCGCGCCAAGGCAGGCGGGCGCAGCCGCGTGGATCTGGCCTACTCCGAGGCGGCTTAATCGTCGCGGCGGCGCGTGTCGTGCTTCATGACACGCTCGCGCTCGCGCTCCCAGTCTTTTTCGCGGGCGGTGTCGCGCTTGTCGTAGAGTTTTTTGCCGCGGCCCAGGGCAAAGTCCAGCTTGATGCGGCCATTTTTGTAATGCAGGTTCAAGGGCACGAGCGTGAAGCCGCGCTGCTCGACCTTGCCGATCAGTTTGTGGATCTCCTCGGCCTTGAGCAGCAGCTTGCGCGTGCGCACGGCATCGGGGTGGATGTGGGTCGAAGCCGTGGCCAGGGGGCTGACATGCATGCCGAGCAGGTAAAGTTCGCCATCGCGCACGATGACGTAACTCTCCTTGAGCTGGACGCGGCCGGCACGAATGGCCTTGACCTCCCAGCCTTGCAGCACGATGCCGGCCTCGTAGCGGTCTTCGATGAAATAGTCGTGCGTGGCCTTGCGATTATCGATAATGCTCATAGACGCAATGAATGGGGCGCGCGATGCCGGTAAAATCCGATCATTCTAGCGATTTGCGATAGGCGATGCACAAAGTACAACGCTCCGTCCTGGTTCCCTACAGCGCGGCCCAGATGTTCGACCTGGTTGCCGCAGTGGAGAAGTACCCTGAATTCATGCCGTGGTGCGGCGGCACCGAGGTGCAGTCGCGCAGCGAGCACGGCATGCAGGCTTCCGTTCTGATCAGCTTTGCCGGGATGAAGCAGCGTTTTACCACGCGCAACACCCACGACTACCCTAACCGCATCGATCTGGAGCTGGTCGACGGGCCTTTTTCCAGTCTGGTGGGCCATTGGGTGTTCCAGCCGCTGGCCGAGGATGCCTGCAAAGTGCTGTTCACCCTGGAGTACGCGTTTTCCAATCGCGCGCTCGAAATGGTCGTCGGGCCGGTATTCAACCGCATCGCGACCAGTTTCATCGAGTCGTTCACCAAGCGGGCGCAGCAGGTTTATGGCGAATGAGCTGCGCGTCACCGTCTGCCATGCGCGCGATGACGCCATCTGGCTGCGTGAACTGACGCTGCCTGCGGGTTCGACCCTGGAGGATGCGCTGACCGCCAGCGGATTCCGCCAGGCGTTTCCCGAGGTCGATCCCTGGCAGGAGGGCGTGGGCATCTATGGGCAGCGCGCCCAGGCGCACACGGTGCTTGCCCAGGGCGATCGGGTGGAGATCTACCGGGCGCTCAGTTTCGATCCCAAAGAATCGCGCCGGCGGCGCGCCGAACATCGGCGCGCAAGGCTGAGCAAAACGGGCGCCCGCCCGCGTCCGGCAGGGCTGCTCTAGGCCCGGCAGGGCGCCGCCGCGCGCCCGTCCTCTCCGTGTTTCCTCCAGCCTGGCAAGTCTTGCCGGCGATTTACGTTTACGTTAACGTCATGCCAAGCCGAGGGCACCGGTCTTGCTGACTGGCGCGACCGCAGACGGATCACAACAACTTGAGGAGACAGCCGGTGGATCTTGAACTCACCGAGGAGCAGCGCGCATTTGCTCAGGCCGCGCGCGATTATGCGCAAGGCGAGCTCGCGCCGCATGCGGCGCATTGGGACGCGGAGGGCATTTTCCCGCGCGAGGCCTTTGCCCGTGCCGGCGAGATGGGGTTTTGCGCCATCTACGCCAGCGAGGACATTGGCGGCTTGGGCCTGCCCCGGCTCGACGCCACGCTGGTATTCGAGGAAATGGCCGCCGTGGATCCGTCTACCACGGCGTTTCTGACGATCCACAACATGGCCACCTGGATGGTGGGCAAGTGGGGCAGCGACACGGTGCGCCAGGAGTGGGGTGAGGCCCTGGCCAGCGGCCGGAAGCTGGCCTCCTATTGCCTGACCGAACCCAATGCGGGCTCGGATGCGGCGTCGCTGGTCACGCGCGCCGAGCGCGTGGGCGGCGACTTCGTGCTCAATGGCGCCAAGGCTTTCATCTCCGGCGGCGGCGACACGGATTTGCTGGTGGTCATGGCGCGCACCGGCGCGGCGGGCCCGGCAGGCGTCTCCGCATTCGCGGTGCCGGCCGACGCCGCCGGCATCAGTTACGGCCGCAAGGAAGAGAAAATGGGCTGGAACAGCCAGTCCACCCGGCCCATCAGCTTTGAAAACGTGCGCGTGCCGGCGGGCAATCTGCTGGGCGCCGAGGGCGAGGGTTTCAAGATCGCCATGAAGGGCTTGGACGGCGGGCGCATCAATATCGGCACCTGCTCGGTGGGTGCGGCGCAGGGCGCGCTGGACGCGGCACGCCGCTACATGGACGAGCGGCGGCAGTTCAATCGCAAGCTGTCGGAGTTTCAGGCTCTGCAATTCAAGCTGGCCGATATGGCCACCCATCTGGTGGCGGCGCGGCAGATGGTGCGGCTGGCGGCCTGCAAACTGGATAATGGTTCGGCGGACGCGGGCACCTATTGCGCCATGGCCAAGCGTTTTGCCACCGATATGGGGTTTCAGATCTGCCTGGATGCCCAGCAGATCCACGGCGGGTACGGCTATTTGCGGGACTACCCGTTGGAGCGCCTGGTGCGCGATACTCGAGTGCACCAGATCCTGGAGGGCACCAACGAGATCATGCGTGTGATCGTGGCCCGCCAGTTGCTGGAAAAGGGAGCCGACATTCGATGAGCAACGTTGTCCTGTTTGAAGAGCGGATTGCCGACAATGGCGCGCGGCTGGGCGTGGCCACGCTCAATACGCCGCAGACGCTCAATGGTCTGTCGCTGGAGATGGTCGACCTGCTGGATGCGCAATTGCGCGCCTGGGCGCGTGATCCGGCGGTGGCCATGGTGATATTGCAAGGCGCCGGCGGCAAGGCGTTTTGCGCCGGGGGCGACCTGCATGGCCTGTATGCCAGCATGCTCGAGCACAAGGGGCAGGGGCCCTGGGCCAATACCTATGCGCGCGATTTTTTCGGGCGCGAATACCGCCTGGATTACCGCATTCACACCTATCCCAAGCCCATTCTCTGCTGGGGCAGCGGCATTGTGATGGGCGGAGGCGTGGGCCTGATGATGGGCGCCAGCCACCGCGTGGTCAGCGAGACCTCGCGCGTGGCCATGCCCGAAATCACGATCGGCCTGTTTCCGGACGTGGGCGGCAGCTGGTTGCTTAACCGCATGCCGGGCCGCGCCGGGCTCTTTCTGGCCCTGACCGGCGCCAACTTGAATGCATCGGATGCCATTCATGCGGGGATGGCGGATTTCCGGCTGGACGCGGGGGATTGGCCGGCATTTTGCGAGGCCTTGCTGCATCAACCCTGGGCCAGCCAGCCCGGCGGTCCCGGCAGCGGCAACCTGGCGCCTCGGTCGATCAATGACGGCCTGCTGCGCCAGGCGCTGTTGGCGCACGAGCCCGCCGCGCCGCTGGAACCGGGCCCGCTGCGGCAACATGCTTTTCTGGTCAATAGCGTGTGCGGCAGCAACCGCGTGGACGAGGTCTACGAAGAAATCGCCAGCCTGAAAGACCATGCCGATCCGTGGCTGGCGCGCGCGGCCAAAACCCTGCTGGCCGGCGCGCCCGGCTCGGCGCGCCTGGCGTTCACGCTGCTGCAGCGCACGCGCCTGCGTTCCCTGGCCGATGTATTCCGCTGCGAGTATGTAGCCGCCCTGGCCTGCGTGGCCGAGGGCGATTTCCAAGAGGGGATACGGGCGCTGCTGGTCGACAAGGACAAGCAGCCGCGCTGGGATCCGGCATCGCTGGCTCAGGCCGACGAGGCCTGGGTGCAGCGCTTTTTCGACGAACCATGGCCCGCGGGTACGCCCCATCCGCTGGCCGATCTGGGACCCGGCTTCGCTTGAGCCGGCCCTTTCATAACGAAACCACAGGCAGGAGACAGGCATCATGAGCAGCATTGCATTTATCGGTCTGGGCAATATGGGCGCGCCGATGGCGCTGAATCTGGTCAAGGCCGGGCATCAGGTCGTGGTCTATGACCTCGTCGCCGAGGCCGTCGGCAAGCTTACCGAGGCGGGCGCGCGCGCCGCTTCCAGCGCGGACGCCGCCGTCGAAGGCGCCGAGATCGTGATCACCATGCTGCCGGCCAGCAAGCACGTCGAAGGGCTCTATCTGGAGCGGGATCTGCTGGGCAAGATCAAGACCGGGGCCCTGGTCATCGACTGCAGCACGATCGCGCCGGATGCGTCGCGCAAGGTGGCCGCGGCCGCGCTGGCGCGCGGGCTGGAGATGGTCGATGCGCCCGTGTCGGGGGGCACGGGCGGGGCGGTGGCCGGGACGCTGACCTTCATCGTGGGCGGCACGTCGGCCGCGCTCGAGCGCGCCCGTCCCGTGCTGGAGAAAATGGGCAAGAACATTTTCCACGCCGGCGAGTCCGGCGCGGGGCAGGTCGCCAAGATCTGCAACAACATGCTCCTGGGCATTCTGATGGCCGGCACCTCGGAGGCCCTGGCGCTGGGGGTATCCAATGGGCTGGACCCCAAAGTGCTGTCCGACATCATCGCCAAGAGCTCGGGCCGCAATTGGGCCACCGAGCTGTACAACCCCTGGCCCGGCGTGATGGAGCATGCGCCGGCTTCCAAGGGCTATGCGGGCGGATTTGGCGTGGACCTGATGCTCAAGGATCTGGGCCTGGCAGCCGAATCGGCGCTGGTGTCGCGCGCTTCGATTCCGCTGGGCGAGCTGGCGCGCAACCTGTACAGCCTGCACAGCAACGGCGGCAGCGGCAAGCTGGATTTCTCCAGCATCGTCAACCTCTACGCCAGCGATCGCGAGTGAACCCGCGCCGCACATGATCTCGGCGCACCGGGGACAGGCCAGGGCCGACGCCCCGGGCGCGCCCGCCACCGCCCGCTCGCGGGCGGTGCAGTCGCGGTCTATACTCGCCTGGCCCTGAGTCTGGAGTGCGCATGCCCGCTGCCGAACATCATCGTATCTTTCGCGCCAATTGGCTGCGCGCCGCGGTGCTGGGCGCCAATGACGGCATCGTCTCCACGGCAAGCTTGATCACCGGTGTGGCCGCCGCGCAGGCCTCCCATGCCATGATTCTGACTTCCGGCATCGCGGCGCTGGTGGCTGGCGCGTTGTCGATGGCGGCCGGCGAGTACGTCTCGGTTCATTCGCAAGCCGACATCGAGGCGGCCGATCTGCGCATCGAGCAGCGCTCGCTCAAGCTCAATTCCGCGCAGGAATTGCAGGAACTCACCCATATCTATATCGAGCGCGGCGTCGAGCCGGGCATGGCGCAAGCCGTGGCCCAGCAATTGACCCGCCACAACGCGTTGGACGCCCATGCCCGCGACGAGCTGGGTATTTCGCTTTACAACCGGGCGCGGCCCGTGCAGGCCGCGCTGGCTTCGGCGGCCGCCTTCGCCAGTGGCGCGGCCTTGCCCTTGCTGGTGGCGGCGCTGTCGCCCATGGCGATGTTGATTCCGGCCGTCACGAGCGCCTCGCTGGTGGGGCTGGCGGTGCTGGGCGCCATCGCCGCCCGGGCCGGCGGCGCGCCCATGGGGCGCGCCGCCTTGCGCGTGACGCTGTTGGGTGCGGCCGCCATGGCCCTGACGGCAGGGGTGGGGGCGCTGTTCAATGTGTCGGTCTGAGCGCGGCGCGGGCCGGCATCAGGCCGGTTCGATGGCGTAGGGCAGATCCACCAGGGTGATGGCGGGCCCGTCGGGCGCGCCCAGGCGCAATTGATTGGCCGGCAAGGCGGCCAGGGTGGTCTCGAACAGCAGGCTGGCCGCGTCGCCGGCGTGCGCGGCGTCGATGACCCGGCCCACCGGCTCGCCCGCCGCCGAGGCGTCGTAGATGTCCACGCCGGCCGCAGGCACGGGCAAGGCCGTGACGCCGTGCGCCATGCGGCGCTTGACCGTGCCGCGATAGTGGCTGCGGGCGACGACTTCCTGTCCGGGATAACAGCCTTTGGTAAAGCTGACGCCGCCGATCAGTTCGAGATTGACGGTTTGCGGAATGAACAGATCCTGGGTGGCGGCCGCGATCCACGGCAGGCCGGCGGCCAGATCGGCGGCGCGCCAGCTGTCTTCGTCGCCCAGGCCGAGCAGGGCAGCCAGGGCCGCGCCGTGGCTGTCGAGCTGCTGGGCGTCGGCGATCCACCACCAGCGCAGACCCGCGCCTGGCGCGGCGATCCAGGTGCCGCTGGGCAGCTCGGCGCGCGCCCAGGCCGTGCGGGGCAGCTCCCCGCCCGCGGCCTGCGACAGGGCATCGCATTGGGCCGGTTCGGCCATCACGCCGGCCACCGCGCGCTCGGCCAGGCTGATCTTGACCTTGGCGCGCAGCACGAACATCGACAGGCGCTTGGCCAGCGCCTCGGCCAGATCGGCACGCACGAGCGCCTGCACGGCGTCGGCGCCGTCGCGCCACAGGACCAGGGTGGCAAGCAGGCGGCCCTTGGCCGTGCAGTAACCGGCGAAGCGGGCGCCGTCGGCGGGCAGGCCGGTGACATCCTGCGTCAATTGGCCGTGCAGAAAACTCAGGGCATCGGCGCCGGCGGCAACGAGAACGCGCAGCCCCGGCAGCGGGGCAAAGCGCGGCGAACCTTCAGGACGGGAGACGATCGAATCGGTCAGTGGGTGCATGACTGAGGCTGGCGTGGCGAGCGGGTTGTGCAAACTTCTCATGATACCCGTGCGCGGGCGGCGGCTGCGATAAGCCCGCAAGCCCGGCAGGGCCGGCGTGGGGGGCCACGATCCATTAAACTGCGCACTCTTATGAAAAAACGCTTTGGTTTCTATTTTCTAATGCTCCTGCTGGTGGCGGCGCTGGCCCTTGCCGGCGCGGTGGCGGGCGCTTGGTACTGGATGAACCAGCCCTTGCGGCTGGCATCGGACCGGGTCGACTTCGTCGTGGATCCGGGCGCCACGCCGCGCGCGATTGCGCGCGCGCTCAACGCGGCCGGCGTACCCGTCTGGGAGCCGGGCTTTGTCTGGATGGCGCGGCTGTCGGAGCGCGACAAGCAGATCAAGGCCGGGGGCTATCAGGCCATCAACGGCGACAGCCCCTGGCTGTTGCTCGAGCGGCTGGCGCGAGGCGATATGTCGCAGCGGCAGGTGACGTTTCTCGAAGGCTGGACCTTCCGCCAGATCCGCGCGGCGCTGCGCGAGCATCCCGACGTCAAGCAGACCCTGGGCGAGGTCAGCGATGAAGCCCTGATGGAGCGGCTGGGCGCGGACATCAAGCAACCGGAGGGGATGTTTTTCCCGGACACGTATGTGTTTACGCCCGGCAGCACCGATTACGACATCCTGCGCCGCGCCTACCAGGAAGGGCAGCGCGTGCTGGCCTCGGCCTGGCTCAAGCGCGACCCCGATCTGCCCATGGCCACGCCCTACGAGGCCTTGATCATGGCCTCCATCATCGAGAAGGAGACCGGCCACGGACCGGAGCGGGCGCGCATCTCCGGCGTGTTCGCCAACCGCTTGCGCCTGGGCATGCTGCTGCAGACCGACCCGACCGTGATCTACGGCATGGGCGAGAACTACCAGGGCCGTATCCGCCGGCGCGATCTGCAAGCCGACACGCCCTGGAACACCTACACCCGGCCGGGCCTGCCGCCCACGCCGATCGCCGCGGCCGGACGCGCGGCGCTGGATGCCGCCGTCCAGCCGGAAAAACACAAATTCCTCTATTTCGTCTCCCGCGGTAATGGCACGAGCGAGTTCTCGGCCAATCTGTCGGAGCACAATCGCAATGTATCCCGCTTCATCCTGGGACAAGGGCAGAATTGATGACAGGACGCTTCATCACGCTGGAAGGTGTGGACGGTGCCGGCAAAAGCAGCCACACCGCCTGGCTGGTCGACACCTTGCGCCAACGCGGGCTGGACGTCGTGGCCACGCGCGAACCGGGCGGCACGCCGCTGGGCGAGCGCCTGCGCGAACTGGTGCTCAATGAAGACATGGGTCTGGACACCGAGACGCTGATCATGTTTGCCGCGCGCAGCGAGCATCTGCGCCAGGTGATCGCGCCGGCGCTGGCGCGGGGGGCCTGGGTCGTGTGCGACCGCTACACGGATGCGACCTACGCTTATCAGGGCGGCGGGCGCGAACTGGGCGCGGCGCGCGTGGCCGAGCTCGAGCAATGGCTGCGGCCGGCGCTGCGGCCCGACCTGACCTGGCTTTTCGATGTGCCGCTGGCGGTGGCCCGCGCGCGCATGGCCGGTGAGCGCCAGCTCGACCGTTTCGAGCAGGAAGCCGAGGCTTTCTTCGAGCGCACGCGTCAGGCTTACCACGCACGCGCGGCCGCCGAACCCGGCCGCATCCACATCATCGATGCCAGCCAGACGCTCGATCAGGTCAGGCTCACCCTGCAGGCCGATCTGCAGCAGTTCGTGGCGCGGCAACAGGCATGAGTCTGGCTCAGTTCGCACCCTGGCATCTGGAAACGGCCCGCGCCTGGTTGGGCCAGCGCGAGCGCTTTGCCCATGCCTGGCTGATTCATGGCACGGCAGGCATCGGCAAGCTGGATTTCGCGGCCGCGGCCGCGGCCAGTCTGCTGTGCGAGGCGCCGCGCCAGGGGCTGGCGTGCGGGGCCTGTCCCGCCTGCGCCTGGGTCGCTTCGGGCAATCACCCCGATCTGCGCCGCATCCGTCCGGATGCGCTGGCGCTGGAGGAGGGCGCCGAGGCCGCTGAAGCCGCCGAAGAGGGCGCCGAACCCGCTGCCGGCACGGGCAGCAAGAAAGCCCCTTCCAAGGAGATCCGGATCGATCAGATCCGCAGCCTGGAATCCTGGTTCAACACCGCGACCCATCGCGGCGGCTGGCGCGTGGCGCTCATCTATCCAGCCCAGGCTCTCAATACGGTGGCGGCCAACGCCTTGCTCAAAGTGCTCGAAGAGCCGCCTGCCAACACGGTGTTTCTGATGGTGGCCGACGCGCCGGACCGCTTGCTGCCCACCCTGGTGTCGCGCTGCCGCCGTTTGCCGCTGGCGATGCCGGATGCAGCCACGGCGCTGGCCTGGCTGCAGGCGCAGGACGTGGCCCAGGCGGCGGACTGGCTGGCCGCCGCCGGGGGCGCCCCGCTGGCCGCGCGCCGTCTGGCCGCACAGGCCGACAGCCCGGTACCCGCGTGGCTGAGCAGCCTGGCGCAAACCCTGGCAGCCGCACGCGCGACCGACGTCGGCACGCTGGCCGAAGCGCTGGAGAAATTGCCAGCCGCCGAATGGCTGGACACGCTGCAGCGCTTTTTTACCGATCTGAATCTGGCGGCCCACGGGGCGGCCGTGCGTTACTACCCCAGCCTGGCGCAGGCCACGGAGGCGACGGCCCGCCGCGCGCAGCCGGCGCAATTGGCCGAAACCGGCCGCTGGATCACTCGCCAGCGCGCGCTGGCCGGGCACCCCCTGAATGCCAAACTCTTTGCCCACGCCGCCTTGCAACGCGTGGTGCTATCCTGCCAAGGCTAGGCTATCTGCCTGATTCCCCATGTACGTCGATTCCCATTGCCATTTGAATTTCCCTGAGCTGGCCGCCGACTTGCCGGCGGTGCTCGAGCGCATGGCCGCCAACCAGGTCACGCATGCGCTGGTGGTCAGCGTCAATATGCCGGAATGGCCCGGTCTGATGGATCTGGTCCGTCCGCAGCGCCATTTGTGGGCGTCGGTCGGCGTGCATCCCGACTATGAGGACACGCCCGATCCCACGGCCGAGGAGTTGGTGCGCCTGGCGCAGGATCCCAAGGTCGTCGCCATTGGCGAGACCGGACTGGACTACTATCGTTTGAGCGAGCCGCTGGATTGGCAGCGCGAGCGCTTCCGGCGCCATATCCGCGCCGCCCGCGGCGCTGGCTTGCCGCTTATCATCCACACCCGCAATTCAGCCGAGGACACGGTGCGCATTCTCAAGGAAGAGGGCGCGGCGGAAGTCGGCGGGGTGATGCACTGTTTTACCGAGAGCTGGGAAATCGCCCAGGCCGCGCTCGACCTGAATTTCCACATTTCGCTGTCGGGCATCGTCACGTTCAAGAATGCCGCGATCGTGCATGAAGTGGCGCGCAACATGCCGTTGGATCGTCTGCTGATCGAGACCGACTCGCCGTATCTGGCGCCCGTGCCTTACCGGGGTAAGCTTAACGATCCATCCAAAGTGATCCATGTGGCCGAGAAGATCGCCGAGCTGCAGGGTCGCACCGTGGCCGAGGTGGCGCAGGCGTCGACGGAAAATTTCTTTAAGCTTTTCAGTAAGATAGAGAGATAACTGAAAGTATATTCTCGTTTACACAAGGAGCGTGGCATGCGGGTGAGGATCAAGATGTCCGCGGCGGCGGCGGCCGGGCTGCTGGCCCTGACGCTGGCCAGCCATCCGGTGTCGGCCCAACAGGTCGAGGTGCCGCAGAATTGGTGGTTCTATGTGCACAATGATAGGCCCGCCGAACTCAAGACCTTGCTCGGCCAGGGCGCGGACCCCAATGTGCGCTTCAAGAATGGCCAGCCGGCCATCATGCGCGCGGTGGTCGACGGCGCCTGGGGCGTGTTCGACGTTTTGGCCGCAGACCGGCGCACCGACGTCAACATTGAGAATCCCGCCGGCGAGACGCCTTTGATGTATCTGGCGCTGGCCGGGCAGACCGAGCGGGCGCGCAAACTGATCGCCCGTGGCGCCCAGGTCAACCGTCTGGGCTGGACGCCCTTGCACTACGCGGCCTCCAAAGGGCAGGTCGACACCGCCAAGCTGCTGCTGGCCAAGGGCGCGATGGTCAATGCACCCTCATCAGAAGGGCGCACTCCGCTCATGATGGCCGGCTATTCCGGCAATCGCGACATGGTGCAATTGCTGCTTAATGCCGGCGCGGATCCCACCACGCAGGATCTCAAGGGCCAGACCGCATCGGATTGGGCGCTGGCGGGCAAATGGGGCACGCTGTCGCAGGAGTTGCAACGCATCGCGGAGAAAGCCTGGCAGGCGCGCGAGGCGCAGCGCGGCGCGCCCGGCGCCGGCGCGGCCGTGGAGCCCGCGCCGGCCGCTGCCCCGTCCGTGCCCGATCCCGAGCCGGCTGGCGAGGTGCGCGGCGTCTCAGGCGTGCGGCTCAATTCTTACGAGTAAGGCCGCCGCCGCTTGGCGGCGCCGCCACACCTACCGCCCCGTCAGGGGCTTTTTTTTCGTCTGCATGCTCAAATTTCAGGAAATCTGACTGGGGTTTTCCCTTGTCATTCTCAACAAATGGGAATGTTGAATTTGTATTTTGAGAAAAATCGCTAATCTGTCGGCATTGAGTATCTGTCTGAGAGACGGCTTTGATGCAGGAACAGATTGCGGGCGGTGCCGACCGGGTGCTGTATGTGCTGGCGACCTTGGCGCGCCATGAGAGCCCGCTGACCATCGCCGCGCTGGCCGAACAGACGGGCCTGGCCCAGAGCACCCTCTACCGGCAGATCGCCTTGCTCAAGCGCTGGGGTTTCGTGCTGGAGCAGGCTGGCGCGTATGGGCCGGGTCCGGCCTGTGTGCAATTGGCGCGCGGTTTCGATCAATCGTCCTTCCTGATCCAGGAGTCCCAGGACGACATGGCGCGGCTGGCCGCCGAGTCCGGCGAAAGCGTGGGCCTGCTGGTCGCGGTCAAGGACCAGGCCGTGTGTCTGGACATGGTCGAGAGCCAGCATCCGCTGCGTTGTTCTTTCGTCAAGGGCAAGGGGCTGCCGCTGGTCAAGGGCGCTTCGGCCAAGTCCCTGCTGGCCTTCATGCCGGCCGCGCGCCTGCAGACCCGCCTGGAAGAACTGGGCGCGGCCGGCGCCGACCTGGCCGCGCTGGAGCGCGATCTGCTGACCATACGGCGTCAGGGCTACGCCATGACCGACAGCGAAGTCGATGCCGGGGTCTGGGGCGTGAGTGTCCCGGTGTTCCGCCGCCCCGCCCAAGCCGTGGCCTCGATCACGCTCATGGCGCCGTCGACACGCGCCGCTGCCCGTACCCAATCCCTGGCCGCCATGACCATGGCGGCCGCTGAACGAATTTCCGCCCGACTGGCGGCCCATTAAGCACTACGTACCACCCCCGACCGATAGGACGCACCATGACGACTCGCCGCCAACTGCTTACCGCCGCGCTGACACTGGGTCTGACGCTGAGCTGCTCCAGCTCCTTTGCCGCAGAGACCATCCGCGCCGTGACCGACGCGACTTTCCCGCCGATGGAGTTCGTCAAAGACGGTAAACGCACCGGCTTTGATATCGAACTGGTCGAAGCCCTGGGCCAGGCCATGGGCAAGAAGATCGAGTGGATCGACATTGATTTCAAGGGTCTGATCCCCGCACTGCAGGCCGGCCGCGCCGACATCGCCGTGTCGGCCATTTACATCACCGACGATCGCAAGAAAGTCGTCGACTTCACCGATCCTTACTATGCCGGCGGCCTGGTGGTCGTGACCAAGAAGGACGGCGCGATCAAGAGCGTCAAGGATCTGGACGGCCACAAAGTGTCCGTGCAAGTGGGCACCAAGTCGGTCAACTATCTGCGCGACAACTTCCCCAAGGTGCAGCGCATCGAAGTCGAGAAGAATCAGGAGATGTTCAACCTGGTGCAGATCGGGCGCAGCGACGCGGCCGTCACCGGCAAGCCGGCGGCCAAGCTGTTTGCCCAGAGCACGGCGGACCTGACCGTGCTGGCCGAGCAGGTGACCACCGAGGAATACGGCATCGCCATCCCCAAGAGCAAGCCGGAACTGACCGCCGAAATGAACGCCGCGCTCAAGAAGATCAAGGCTGACGGCACTTACGATCGCCTGGTCAACAAGTGGTTCGAGGCCCCCGCCAAATGACACTGGATTTTTCTCCTGTCTTCGCTGATTTCAGCGCCCTGCTGGATGGGGCGCTGGTCACCGTCGAACTGACGGCGTGCTCCCTGTTGCTGGGCTGTGTGATCGGCCTGCTGGTCGGCGTGGGCCGGCTCAACCCCAAGCACCGCTTCGTCTACAACCTGTGCAGCACTTATCTGCTGTTTTTCCGGGGCACGCCGCTGCTGGTGCAGCTGTTCATCTGGTTCTTCGGCTTGCCGCAGTTCGGCATCGTGCTGCCGGCGTTCGCCTGCGGTGTGCTGGGCCTGGGGATTTACTCCGGTGCTTATGTGTCGGAGATCGTGCGCGGCGCCATCCAGTCGGTGGATCGCGGCCAGACCGAAGCGGCCCGTTCGCTGGGCATGTCCTCCGGGCAGGCGATGCGCATCATCATCCTGCCCCAGGCCGTGGTGCGCATGATTCCGCCGCTGGGCAATGAATTCATCGCCCTGATCAAGAACTCCGCCCTGGTGTCGCTGCTGACGATCCACGATCTGATGCATGAGGGGCAGAAGATCATCAGCGTGTCCTACCGGTCGCTGGAGACCTATCTCGTGATCGCGTTGATGTACCTGGTCCTGACGACGGCCACCACGATGATTCTGCGCAAGATCGAGCAACGCTTGCGCGCCGGAGGAATGGTGCAATGAGCACGCAAGAAATGATCAAGATCCGCGGCCTGCACAAGGCCTTCGGTGACCACGAAGTGCTGCGCGGCATCGATTTCGATATCAAGCCCTCGCAAGTGGTGGTCGTCATCGGCCCCAGCGGCTCGGGCAAGAGCACGCTGCTGCGCTGCTGCAATGGCCTGGAAGTGGCCCAGAAGGGCACGATCGAGATCTGCGGCCATGCCTTGCTGGATCATGGCAAGCAATTGCCCGAGGCCCAATTGAACCGTCTGCGCATGCAGGTGGGCATGGTGTTCCAGTCGTTCAATCTGTTTCCGCATCTGTCGGTGCTGGATAACGTGACGGTCGGCCCGCGCACCTTGCGCGGCCTGGGGCGCCAGGAAGCCGAACAACTGGCGCACGATCTGCTGGCCAAAGTGGGCCTGGCGCACAAAACTACGGCGATGCCAGGCTCCTTGTCGGGCGGGCAGAAGCAGCGCGTGGCGATTGCGCGCGCCTTGGCCATGAAACCCGAAGTCATGCTGTTCGACGAGCCGACGTCGGCGCTGGATCCGGAGCTGGTCGGTGAAGTGCTCCAGGTCATGAAGCTGCTGGCCAAGGAAGGCATGACCATGATGGTGGTCACGCACGAAATGGGTTTCGCCCGCGAGGTGGCCGATGTCGTGGCCGTGATGGACGGCGGCGTGATTCTGGAATCGGGCCCGCCGGAGACCATCTTCAGCAACCCGCGCGAACCGCGCACGCGCGAGTTCCTGCAAGCCGTACTGAGTTCGCAATCATGAGCCAGGCCATCCCCGCGATCTGGCGCGCGCGCGATGACAGCGGCGAGCGCGGTGATACGCGCCGCATGGCGCACATCATCGCCCCGGCCGGCCGCCAGCCGGCGGCGGGCGAAGCCGCCTTGCTGGGCTTTGCCTGCGATGCCGGTGTGCTGCGCAACCAGGGCCGTCCGGGCGCCGCGCAAGGGCCGACGGCCATCCGGCGCATGTTGGCCGGCATCCCCGTGCATGGGCTGGATATCCTGCACGACGCTGGCGATGTCGCCTGCGATGACGGCGATCTGGAAGCGGCCCAGCAGCGCTATGCCGCCGAGGTGGCGCGCTTGCTGGCCGCCGGGGCGCGCACCCTGGCGCTGGGCGGCGGCCACGAAATCGCCTGGGGCAGCTTCATGGGCCTGCGGCAGTGGCTCGACGCCAGCGCGGATGACGGCCCGGTCCTGGTGCTGAACCTGGATGCGCACTTCGACCTGCGCACCGGGCGCCCGGCCAGTTCGGGCACGCCCTTCGATCAGGTGGTCACGCTGTGTGCCGAACGCGGCCTGCCGGTGCAATACGCTTGCCTGGGCGTGTCGCGCCTGAGCAATACGGTGGCGCTGTTCGATCGGGCGCGAGAGGTGGGGGCGTTCTGGGTCGAAGACGTGGACATGCGTGAAGCCGACCTGGCCGCCCGTCTGGCCGATGTCGACCGGCTGGTGGCCCAAGCCCGTCACGTCTACCTGACGGTGGATCTGGACGTGCTGCCTGCCTGCATCATGCCGGGCGTGTCGGCGCCCGCCGCGTATGGCGTGCCGCTTGACGTGATCGAACGCATCGTCACCCGCGTGGCCGCCAGTGGCAAGCTGCGGCTGGCCGATCTGGCCGAGGCCAATCCCGACTTCGACATCGACAATCATGGCGCGCGCGTGGCGGCGCGGCTGGCCTGGCGGATTCTCTCCTGCTGGCGATGACTCAGCGGCGCGTTGGCGTCTGACGCTTTGGTTTCGGCCGGTTTGCGCTTATTGTGTGGACCGGCCCGCGCCTTTTGCGCGGGTGATGGAGATCGCAGATGAATACGCCAGCTCGCGCGCATGCCGGGGACGACGAGGCCTTCAAGGCGCTTGCCGGCATCACCACCGCCACCTTGACCACTGTTCTGCTTAAAAAAGGCCTGCGCAATGTATGGATACGCGGCGCCTTTCCCCTGGCCCCGGGCTTGCCGCGCACGGTAGGCAGGGCCTTTACGGTGCGCTTCATTCCGGCTCGCGAGGACCTGGCCACCCCGGCGTCCTGGAGTTCTCCCAAGTCCACCCGCGCGGCCATCGAGCAGATGCCGGCCGGCTGCATCGCGGTGGTCGATGCGCAGGGCGTGACGGACGCCGGCTTCTGGGGCGACATTCTGTGCGCGCGCATGGCGCATCGTGGGGTGGCGGCGCTGGTCAGCGACGGCGCCGTGCGCGACCTGGCGGGCGTGCTGTCGACCGGCTTGCCGGTGTGGGCCGCCGGCGCGGCCGCGCCGCCCTCGGTGGCCGCGCTCACCTTCGTCGACTGGCAGCAGCCGGTCGGCTGCGGCGGGGTGGCGGTGTTTCCGGACGACGTCATCGTGGCGGATCAGGACGGTGCGGTGGTGATCCCGGCCGCCCTGTTGGCTGAGGTCGTGGCCGAGTCGCTCGAGCAAGAGCGGCTCGAAGGCTGGATCATGCGCGAGGTCGAGCAGGGCGCGGCCTTGCCGGGGCTGTATCCGCCCAACGCCGAGCACAAGGCGCGCTATGAAGCCAGTAAATGAAGCCGGCACAGGCGAGACGCCGGCGGCGTGACGCCAGCCCCAACAAGCGGCCCTCCGGGGCCGCTTTTTTGTTATGGGCGAGGCTTGATCGTGGTGCCCGTCAGACAGGCGATTTATTAATACGTCCCCATTAAATATTTTGAATATATATATGGTGACGTATCAATGTCGCGAGTAGAATTTCGCAAACTCAGTCCGGAGATCGCTTTCATGTCTCAACTCCCCGCTCACGCCTTGCCTTCCTACCTGGATGCCGAACATCTCGGCCCCTGGGGCGTCTACCTGCAACAAGTCGACCGCGTCACGCCCTATCTGGGTTCGCTGGCCCGTTGGGTCGAAACGCTCAAGCGCCCCAAGCGCGCGCTGGTGGTCGATGTGCCCATCGAGCTGGACAACGGCAAGATCGCCCACTTCGAGGGCTATCGTGTGCAGCACAACACCTCGCGCGGCCCCGGCAAAGGCGGTGTGCGCTTTCACCAGGACGTCACGCTGTCCGAAGTGATGGCCCTGGCGGCCTGGATGTCGATCAAGAACGCGGCGGTCAACCTGCCGTACGGCGGCGCCAAGGGCGGTGTACGCCTGGATCCGCGCAATATGTCGCATTCCGAACTCGAGCGCGTCACGCGCCGCTACACCAGCGAGATCGGCGTGATCATCGGGCCGACCAAGGATATTCCCGCGCCTGACGTCAACACCAATGCCCAGACCATGGCCTGGATGATGGACACGTACTCGATGAACGAGGGCGCGACCGCCACCGGCGTGGTGACCGGCAAACCGATCGCCCTGGGCGGCAGCCTGGGCCGGGTGGAAGCCACCGGGCGCGGCGTGTTCGTGGTGGCCTGCGAAGCGGCCCGTGACCGCAACGTGCCGGTGCCGGGAGCCAAGGTCATCGTGCAAGGGTTCGGCAATGTGGGCGGCACCGCAGCGCGCTTGTTCCATGAGGCGGGCGCGCAAGTGATCGCCGCCCAGGATCACACCGGCACGGTGCACAACGGCGCCGGGCTCGATGTGCATAAGTTGCTCGCGCACGTGGCCGCCACGGGCGGGGTGGCGGGTTTCTCCGGCGGCCAGGCCTTGGACAATGCCGAGTTCTGGACCCTGGAAACCGATTTCCTGATTCCCGCGGCCCTGGAGTCCCAGATCACCGAGGCCAACGCCGCCAAGGTGCGGGCCAAGATCGTGGTCGAAGGCGCCAACGGCCCGACCACCCCGCAAGCCGATGACATCCTGCACGACAACGGTGTCTACGTCGTTCCCGACGTGCTGGCCAATGCCGGCGGCGTGACGGTGTCGTACTTTGAGTGGGTGCAGGATTTCTCCAGCTTCTTCTGGAGCGAGGAAGAGATCAACCAGCGCCTCGAGCGCATCATGCGCGAGGCCTATGCCGGCATCGCCCAGGTGGCGCGCGAGCATAAGGTGACCCTGCGCACGGCCGCCTTCATCGTGGCGTGCACGCGCATTCTGCAGGCGCGCCAGGTGCGTGGCCTGTACCCCTGAGCGGGGGCAGACAGGTCGTTGTTACCTGTCCTGCAGATAATCGGGGTTTCCGGCCCCTCCGAAACCGCGCGGCATGCCGCGCGGTTTTTTATTGTCCGTGCGTGCTGCCGGGGCGGCAGGCGGGCGGCCGGCGGACCCCATTTCTGCGAGCACACCCGTCATGGCCCACGACGATACGGCGGCACCGGCACCGACTGCCTGGCGTCTTTTCCTGATTTTCGCGCGCATCGGTCTGACCAGTTTTGGCGGCGGACTCAGCGGCTGGCTGTACCGCGAGTTCGTCCAGGACAGAGGCTGGATGAGCGAAGAGGCGTTTTTCAATGGCCTGGCGCTGTCGCAGGCCTTGCCGGGCGTCAACGTCAAGAACATGGCGATATGGATCGGATACCGCCTGGCTGGCGCGCGCGGCGCGCTGGCCGGTTTCCTGGGCATCATCCTGCCGCCCGCGGTGTTTATTGTCTGCCTGTCCATGGTGATCGCCGAGCTGACCCGGTTTCCCTTGACCCATGTGGCGCTGGCCGGGGCGGCGGCCGCCGCCATCGGTCTGTCCGCCAATATGGCCATCGCCGCGGCAGTGCGGCTGCCGCGCCGGGTCATGCCCTGGATTTTCATGGTGACCACCTTCGTGGCGGTGGGTCTGCTGAACTGGCCGCTGGTGTGGGTGGTCTTGGCCGAGGGGGCCGCCAGTATTGCGCTGGAGTATCGCCGCCTGGGAGGGCGTTGAGATGGACAGAAGCTTGTGGGCGCTGTGGATGGTGTTCGCGCCGCTGTCGCTGGTCACCATCGGAGGCGGGCAGGCGACGCTGGCGGAGATTCAGCGCCAGGTGGTCGATGTCCATCACTGGATGACGGCGCAGCAGTTTCTCAATGCCTTTGCCATCGCGCGGCTCTCGCCCGGCCCGGGGTCGCTGCTGGTGACGCTGATCGGTTGGCAGGTCAGCGGCTTCTGGGGGGCGGTGGTGGCCTCCCTGGCGATCTTCGGCCCGACGGCCTTCCTGATCTATGGGGTGGCTTATCTGTGGCGCCGCCAGCAGGGCGCGCGGTGGCAGCGGGCGCTGGAGGCGGGGCTGCGCCCGGTGGCGGCAGGGATGATTCTGGCCGCGGTGTACGTGCTGCTGACCGCCCTGGAGGGCGGCTGGGCCGCACGCGGGATCACGCTGGCGGCCACCTTGCTCGTGATGCGCACGCGCATCAACCCGCTGTTGCTGGTGTTTGGCGGCGCTGCTGCCCTGGTGCTGCTGCAGGCGATGGGCTGGGGTCCCACCGCCTGAGCCCAGGCTGGCCGCCGCCCGTTCAGGACTTGGTGACCAGCAACTCCGGTTTGACCACGCCGCGCAGTTCGCTCCAGGGCAGCAGCAGTTCCGGTTCGCCGTGGGAGTAAGGGGCGATGGAATAAGCGTCGTACTTGACCACCAGACCATCGCGGGTGACCGCGACGTTGTCGGTTTCCTGGAAGGGCCACATCTTGTCGTAGGCCGCCGGATCGCGCTTGGCGTCTTCGTTGCCGGCCAACCATTTGCGATGGGCCTGTTGCAGCACCTTGACATAGGCCGGGCGGCGGCCGGGGATGAGCAGATCGTCCAGGCGCAGCAGGTGGCCGCCCGCGATCTCCCAATTGAGATAGAGCGTGGCCGGAATGCCGTGGGCCGCGCCGGTGAAGTATTGGTTGGTATGCAGTTCGACGGCGATCACGCCCTGGGCCACGTCTTTGACATTGGCTTTGAAAAAGGTGTTGTCGCGCCCCTGGGCGTTGCGCCAGAAATACTGGGTGTATTCGGTCAGGTTGTTGTATTGGCCGCGCAACTTGCTGTCCACGCCGGTCAGGCTGGCCAGGATGTGGTCGACCGCCTGAGTCAGTTTGGGGATGTCGGGAAACGCCACGCTGTCGATTTCGATGGCGGGGCATTCGCCGGTGCAGCCCGGTTTGACGCCTTTCCATTCGATGTGTTGAGTCTTGACGTCGCCGATGTTGGCGCTGCCGGTCGCTTGCGGCGCGCCGCCGGCCGGCAGGCTGATATTGGCGGGCGGCGCGCTGCTGCAGGCAGCCAGCAGGGCGAGGCCTAGGCAGGCGGCCAGCCGGGGGGCCGACCGGGCAAAGCGGATGGGGATCTGGGGCATAGGGCCTCCTTCGTGCAAAACACCCGGCGCGCGCGAGGCGCGCCCCGGGCTCAAGGTACGAGTGTCAACCACTCCTGGGTGGCGAATTTTTCGTCGACCTGTTGCTGGGCCGCCGCCACGGTGCTGGCGGCCAGCGCCACGGGCTCGAGCGGCGCCATGGCCGCGAAAGTCTGCAGCATGCGTTCGATGATGGCTTCGCGCGCCAGGCCGGTCTGGCTGCGCAAGGGGTCGACCCGCTTCTTCGCGCTGGTCGTTCCCTTGTCGGACAGCTTCTCACGCCCGATACGCAAGACTTCGACCATCTTGTCGGCATCGATGTCATAGGACATCGTGACGTGATGCAGCACGGCCTTGCTGCGCCGTGCCTGGGCCGCGCCGCCTATCTTGCCGCCCTCGGAGGCGATGTCGTTGAGCGGTTGATACCAGGCTTTGATACCCAGGTCGTGCAAGGCTTTGATGACCCAGGAGTCCAGAAAGGCGTACGACTCCTGGAAACTCATGCCAGCAACAAACTCCTGCGGCACCGACAGCGAATAAGTAATGGAATTGCCGGGCTCGATGAACATCGCGCCGCCGCCGCTGACGCGTCGCACCACGGATACGCCGTGGCGCTGCGCGCCGTCGGCATCGACTTCATTGCGCAGGGATTGGAAGCGGCCGATGACCACGGCCGGCGCGGCCCATTCCCAGATGCGCAGCGTGGGCGGACGCAGGCCGGCGCCGACTTCGTCGGTGATGACGGCATCCAGGGCCATGTGCAGCAGGGGTTGCTGAGGCGCTTCGTGCACCAGCTGCCAGCGGTAGTCCTTCCAGTCGGGGCGGCTCATGCGAGCGCCCTGCGCACGACGACGGCCACCGCTTCGGGCGAAAAGCCGAACAGTTCGGCGTCGGCCGGCAGCGCCTGCCGCACGGCTTGCGCCAGCTGAGCCTCGTCGGCGTCGGCCGGCAGGCCGGTCAGGGCGCGGTTGATGCAGGCCAGCGCTTCCGGGGGCTCCAGGAAGAAGTCGCCGCTGATACGGACTTCGGTGAGCAGGCCGTGGCCGATCGCCACATCGGCGACCACCAGTTTGCCGCCCGGGACTTTGTATTCGCCATGCATGGGGGCGGACCCTCCTTCATTGCAGCGCGAGCTTCATGCCCTCATGGGTGGCATGAAAGCCCAGCGCGAGATAGAAGCGCTGCGCATCGGCGCGTTGCTTGTCGGTTGTCAGTTGTACCAGAGCGCAGCCGCGCTGGCGGCATTGCTCGATGGCCCATTCGAAAAAAAGGCGGCCGGTGCCGGCGCCGCGCTCGCTGGCCGCCACCCGCACGCTTTCGATCTGGCCGCGCCAGGCGCCCTGGCGCGACAGGCCAGGTATGAAGCTGATCTGCATGCAGCCGATGACCTCGCCGGCGCGCTCGGCCACGGCCAGCAATTGGTTGGCATCGTCGTCGATGGCTGCAAAGGCGCGCACATAGGCACCATTGGGCGGCTGCGTCGGGTCTTCGCGGTTCTGACCCAAGGCGTCGTCACTCAATAGCGCGACCAGCACGGGCAGGTCGGCAGCACGGGCACGGCGAAAGTGCAGGGCGCAGCACATGGCGGGGCGGCGCTCAGGCCGGGGCGGACAGGGCTTGTTCGATGGCGTCGGCCAGACTGACGGGTGCGTCGGTCGGCGCATAGCGCGCGATGACCTGCCCGTCGCGCCCGACCAGAAATTTGGTGAAGTTCCACTTGATGGCTTCGGTGCCCAGCACGCCGGGCTTTTGCTCTTTGAGCCAGCGGTACAAGGGGTGGGCGTCGGCGCCATTGACGTCGATCTTGGCGAACAGCGGAAAGGTGACGCCGTATTGCGTGTCGCAGAACTGGCGGATCTCGGTGGCGTCGCCGGGCTCCTGGCGGCCGAACTGGTTGCAGGGGAAAGCCAGCACGGTAAACCCCTGATCGGCAAAGCGTTGTTGCAGTTCTTCCAGGCCGGAGTACTGCGGGGTAAATCCGCAATGTGAGGCGACGTTGACCACCAGCACGACCTGCCCGCGCCATTGCGCCAGCGGCAATTGCTCGCCGGCAAGGGATGTCGCGCTGAAGTCATAAAGAGTGGTCATGCTGCCTCCGGGGGGTGACGGGCCGGACAGGCCCCGATCCGAAAGTGTAGCTCGCCGCAGCCCCGGCGGCACGAGGCAATCAGACCAACTTCAGATCCAGGGGGCGCACGCCGGGAAACACCGCCGCCAGGCGCTTGGCGTCCATGCCGTAGAGGCGGGCGAAGAGCCCGCCGAACAAGGCGCGGTATTCCGTCAGGACGGGGTAGTCGCGATCCTGGAACAGCTTGCCGGGCGCGACCGCCACCTGTTCGCCGGCAATGCGGCCGCCGCGCACCTGCCCGCCCATGACCCAGTACACGGTGCCATGCCCGTGGTCGGTGCCGCGCGTGCCGTTCTCGCGGAAGGTGCGGCCGAATTCGCTGATGACCACGACGGTGGTTTTCTTCCAGGCCGGGCCCATGGCCTGTGCGTAGGCGTTCAAGGCCTGGCCCAGTTGCTTGAGCTTGCCTGCCAGGGACCCGCGTGCATCGCCCTGATTGACATGGGTATCCCAGCCGCCGACGTCGACAAAGCCCAGGTTGTAGCGCTCGCGCATGAAGCCGGCGATGCGTTGCGATTCCGCCTGCAGACGGCTGACGGTCAGGGACTTGCCATTGGCTTCATTCTGCTCGGCGTCCATGCGCTGGGCCGCGTTCTTGAGATCCATGCCCTCGATCACGCGGTCTTCGAGTTCGGTGCCCTGGTACATCTCGGTGATGATGCGCCCCTGCGTGTCGTTGAGCCGGCCTTTGCGGGCTGCGCCGGCCAGGCTGATGTTGGGCACGCTGGCCTGGCCACGGAAGATCTGGGGCACATCCTGGGTGAACGCGACGGCCGGCATGCCCAGTTGTTGCGCCAGGCGGTTGAGAAAGCCGGAGTTCACGCGGGCCGGCCCGTCGTCGGCGGCCGCGCCGCGCTCGATGCGGTTCTGCGTTTCGAAGTGGCTGCGGGTGAGGTCTTCCGTGCCGGCAAAGGGCACGAAGGCCAGCTCGCCGCGCTGGTAATAGGGCAGCAGCGTGTCGGCCAGGGCCGGGTGCAGGCCCCAGCCGTCGGCCAGCGGCAGCGCGGCATCGGGCCCGCTGCCGGCGCGCGCCACGGCTATGGTGGGGCGGCTTTCGTAATAGAAATCGCTTTGCGGCACCAGGAGGCTGGCCGCGTCGTAGGCGCCGCGCATAAACACCACCAGCAGGCGCTGGTCGGTGGCGGGCGCGGCCAACAGGCGGGTGGCGTGCAGCGTCAGCGGCAGGCTGGCGGCCAGGGTGAGGAAGTCACGGCGTTTCATGGCGGGCCTCGGCAGTCGGGGTGTTCAGCGGCGCATAAAGGGCGGCGCGGCGAGCAGATAGGTGTTGGCGTCGACCACGTTGCGGGTCTGGGCGATGGCATCGCGGCTGGTGGCCGGCCACGCGGCAAAAGGCGACGGTTCGGCGTAGGCCTGGCTCAGGCGCGAGAGTTTCATGCGCGGCCGGGCTTCGTCCTTGGCCTGGTAGAAACTGCCCGTGGCCGCGGCAATAGCGCGCGCGGCTTCGAAGCGCGCGTTGAGCTGCCCGGAGCCAGACCAGTCGTTCTGGGTCAAGGGATAGCCGTCCGGCGTGAGGCGCCCGTAGAGTGGCTGGCCCAGCGTGCCGATCAGCGTGGCCACCGCCTGCGCGTTGATCAGCGGGGGCTGGTCATGCAGTGCCAGGCGCAGCGACGAGTACACATAGTGCACCGGGTCCTTGAACTTGCCGTCCTTGAGTGAGGCCGTGAAGGCCGGCGAGTTGAACAGCACGCGCAATACGGACGCGATATCGCCCTCGCTTTGCTGGTAGGCGCGGGTCAGTTGATCCACCAGCGCCTGGGGAGGCGTATCGGCGACGAAGAAGGTGGCCAGCTTGCGGCTGATGTGGCGCGCCGTGGCCGGATGGCTGGCCAGAATGTCCAGCGCCTGTTCCACCTCGGCCCAGCCGCGGCCTTTGATGGTGTGGCCCAGCAGCACCTTGTCGCCATAATCATGGCGCGCCGGGTTGAACTCGAAGAGCCCGTCGCTGATGAGCTCGGCGGCGTGCGGGCCTTTGGGTTTGGCGGGCTTGCCGCTCAAGTTGATGCCGACGCCCGTGAGCACACGGGCGAGCTCCTGCACGTCGCGCTGGGTGTAGCCGCCATCGACGCCCAGGGTATGCAGCTCGAGCAGTTCCCGGGCGTAGTTCTCATTGACCTTGCCATCGCGGCTGGCGGCATTGTCCAGGTAGACCAGCATGGCGGGCGAGCGCAGGGTGGCGGCCAGCAGGTCGCGGAATTTCCCCAGTGAGCGCGGCCGCAGCGCCTGCGCTTCATACGCATCGAGCGTGACGCCGACATAGCCCTTGTTGAGCCAGACGTTGAAGTGGTTCATCCAGAACCAGGTCATGTGCTCCTGCAGCTGATTGGGCGAATACAGCGCCAGCCAGACGGCGCGTTCGCGCGCCTGCTGGCCTCTTTCGCGCATGGCGCGGTTGGCCTCGCGCCGGGCCTGTAGTTGCTCGTCTGGGTCCTGGATGTGCTTGTTCTGGGCGATGCGCTCGCGCAGCGCGACCGCCGCCTGCGCAGCCGGGATGCTGGAAATGGGCAGCGCGGCGATGCGCGCGGCCACCTCGGGCGGCAAGGCGGCCCGGGCGGGCGGTTTGAGTTGGTTCTGCAGCCAGGCTTCGTAGCCCTGTTGCCGGGCCTGGGCGAGCGTCTCGGGCGTGGCACCCCAGGTGATGCGGTTGATGCGGGCGTAGAGATCATCAGGCACATCGGCGGCACAGGCCTGCGCCGCCAGGCCTGCGGCAAGCAGGAGGGCGGACAGGGTATGGCGCGGGCGGGGCAAGGACAGCGTCATCATGGAGAACCGGGGCAGGGAAACAGCGAATCAGACTGCACTATGGCGGATAAATTCCCGACCCGCGGCGCGCTGAAACGCTACGACACAGATGGTTTTTACCTGTTTGCCGCCCGCGGAGCACTAACATCGGTGGGAATCAACCGCGAATTATCTGGAGTATCAGCGAGATGCAGGGCCTGACCGAACGTCTGGAAGCCATGCTTGCCAAAGGGCAGGACAACATGTTGTTGCGCTTTTCGCTGGGCAAAGCCTACGTCGAAGCCCAGCGCCATGCCCTGGCCGTCGAGCATCTGCGCGCGGCGCTGGCTTTCGACCCCGCCTATTCGATCGCCTGGAAATGGCTGGGACGCGCGCTCCTGGAGTCAGGGGATACGGCAGGCGCGCGCCAGGCCTGGGAGTCCGGCATGGAGGCCGCGCGCGGCCACGGCGACCAGCAGCTCATCAAAGAGCTGACCGTGTTCTTGCGGCGCCTGGACAAACAGGGGCTGTGAGCGCGGCTCAGGCCGGCGCGGACGGCAGGCTGGCAAACGCCTCGATGGCGCGCAGGCGGCTGGTTTTGAGGTCCGCGATGGCCTCGGGATAGCCGGCGGCATGCCGTTGGGCGGCCGACGGCTCGTGGATGGATTTATCGTCCAGGCCGGCCAGTTCAGGCAGCCAGCGGCGCAGAAAAACGCCCTGGGGATCGAATTTGCGCGATTGGGTGATCGGATTGAAGACGCGGAAGTAAGGCACGGCGTCGGCGCCGGTCGAGGCGCTCCATTGCCAGCCGCCATTATTGGCGGCCAGATCGCCGTCGATGAGGTGCGCCATGAACCAGGCCTCGCCCAGGCGCCAGTCCAGCAGCAGGTTTTTGGACAGAAACATCGCGCTGACCATGCGCAGCCGGTTGTGCATCCAGCCGGTGGCCAGCAACTGACGCTGCGCGGCGTCGACCAGCGGAATGCCCGTGCGGCCTTGTTGCCAGGCCGCCAGATCCTCCGGCGCGTCGCGCCAGGCGAGATAGCGGGTTTCGGGCCGCATGGGTTGATGCATGGACAGGGCAGGGTAAGCGGCCAGCAAATGCAGATAGAACTCGCGCCAGAGCAACTCCGTGATCCAGACGCGCGCGCCGGCCTGCCCGCTGTCGATTTCACCTTGATTGTTGCGCAGTGCCGCGCGCAGGCATTGCGCCGCTGAGAGCACACCGCAGGCCAGATAGGGCGATAGCGCGCTGGTGCCGTCCAGGGCGGGAATATCGCGGCGCTCGTGGTAGCGCGGCAATCCCGCGTCGAGGAAATCGCGCAGCCGCGCATGGGCGGCGTCTTCGCCCGCGGGCCACAGCCGCGCGAGCGCCGGGCTGACGGCCGGCCCGATGGCCGGCACGGCTGCCGCGGGCAGGGCCGGGCCTTGCGCTGCCGGCGCGCGTCGTGCCGCCGGGGGTGCGCTGCGCAGGATGTCGCGGCAGGCGCGCGCGTAGGGGGTGAAGACCCGGTAGGGGTCGCCTTTGCCGGTGCGCACGGAGCCCGGCGGCAACAGCGTGCCGCCGTGATGCGTCGTCAAGCTCACACCCAGCGCCTGCAGACGCGCGGCGCAGGCCTGATCGCGGCGCCGCTCATTGATGCCCCACTCGGCATTGATGTGCACGTCGGCGATGCCGTGGTTGGCGCAGAAGGCCGCCAGCGCGTCTGGCGCTTCTGACCAGTCTTGCACCGTCAGGATAGCGAGCTCGATGCCCCGTTGCGCCAGGGTGGCGCCCAGGGCTTGCAGATTGCGCTGCCAGAAATCCACTTTTGCCGCGGCGTCGCCATGCGCGCGCCACTGGCCTGGCGCGGCGAGAAACACCGCACGGACATGGCCCTGGGCGGCGGCCTCGCTCAGGGCAGGGTTGTCATGCAGGCGCAGATCGCTGCGCAGCCAGACCAGGGTATGCATGGGGCATCAGAAGAGAAAAGGGGCAGCGTCATTCTAGCGGCCGCTCGGGGCGCCGGTGTGTATCGGGGCAGATCGCGGCCTGGCTCGCCAAAGGCTTGAAACCCTTGCAAACGGGGCGCGCCGCGCGCGTTGCCGCAGCCGGCGGGCGTGGCGGCGCTTGACGCCGGCCCGCGGGCAGTCATGTAATCGTCATGACCCCCTCACCTGAATTCTGCGCCATGGGAGATTTTATGGACTCGCGCTCCTCCTTCAGTCAGGCCGGCGGCCTCGCCCCGCAGGATGGCCTGGCGTTCTCGGCCTTGCGTGCGCTCTGGCGCGACGCCGGCCTGCCCGCGGCCGCGCTCGACAATGTGGTGCTGTCCGGCCAGGATCCGGTGCTGCCCTCGTCCTTTGCCGTGGGAACGGCGGCGCAGGTCAGTATCGCAGCGGCGGGGCTGGCCGCGGCCGAACTCTGGCATTTGCGCGGCCAGCCCCGGCAGCAGGTGGCCGTCGACATGCTGCATGCCGCCCAGGAGTGCCGTAGCTACTTCACGATCAACGGCGTGATGCCGGATCAGTGGGACAAGATCTCCGGCGCCTACGCCTGTGGCGATGGCGGCTGGGTGCGCATCCACGCCAAATTCGCCCACCATCGCGATGGCGCGCTGGCGTTGCTGGGTTGTCCGACCGGAGAGCGCGCCACGCGCGCCGATGTCGCTCAGGCCCTGCAACGCTGGAAGGCGCTGGAGTTCGAGCAGGTCGCCGCGGATGCCGGTCTGGTCGTGGCAGCCATGCGCCGCTTCGACGAGTGGGACGCGCATCCTCAGGCGGCCGCGCTGGCGGATCAGCCGCTGGTGAGCATCGAGCGGATCGGCGATGCCGATCCGCGGCCCTTGCCGGCGCATGCCGACGTGCTGGCCCGCCCCTTGCAGGGCGTACGCGTGCTGGACCTGACGCGCATCATTGCCGGGCCGATCGGCGGCCGCACGCTGGCCGCGCATGGCGCCGACGTGATGCTGGTCAATTCGCCGCATCTGCCCAATATCGACAACATCATCGAGACCAGCCAGGGCAAACTCTCGGTCCATGCGGACCTGGAGACCGCCGATGGCCGCATCGCGCTGGGCAATCTGCTGCGCAGCGCGCAGGTGTTCGTGCAAGGTTACCGCCCGGGCGGCATGGAAGCCCTGGGTTTTGGGGCGCAGGAAGCCGCGCGCATCCGCCCTGGCATCGTGTATGTGTCGCTGTCGGCTTATGGCGCTCGCGGCCCCTGGGCCAACCGGCGCGGCTTCGATTCGCTGGTGCAGACAGCCACCGGTTTCAATCACGCCGAAGCCCTGGCCGCCGGCCAGGCCGAGCCCAAACCGCTGCCGGTGCAGATCCTGGATTACGCCTCGGGATTTCTTATGGCGTTCGGGGCCCAGGCGGCGCTGCTGCGGCAGGCCACCGAAGGCGGCAGCTGGCAAGTGCGGGTGTCGCTGGCGCGAACCGCCTTGTGGTTGCGCAGCCTGGGCCGGGTCGACGATGGTTTGAACTGCCCCATGCCGGCGGTGGACGATCTGCTCGACACCACGGAAACCGGTTTCGGCACCCTGAGCGCCGTGCGCCATGCCGCAAGGCTGTCGGCCACACCGGCGGTGTGGGTGCGGCCCTCGGCGCCGCCCGGCACGCATCCCACGGTGTGGCCGTTCCAGGGGACGCTGGCGGGGTAGACTAGGGGGCCCATCCCCCCGCAGGAGCTCACGATGTCGCCCACGCATGCCGCCACCATCTATCACAACCCGCGCTGCGGCACGTCACGCACCGTGCTGCAGGCCTTGCAGGATGCCGGTTACACCGTTACGGTCATCGAGTATCTCAAGACGCCGCCTTCGCGCCAGACGCTCGCGGGCCTGATTCAGCAATCGGGCCTGAGCGTGCGCGAAGCGATACGCAGCAAAGAGTCGCTCTATCAGGAACTCGGGCTGGACGATGCGCAGCGCACCGATGATGACCTGCTCGATGCCATGGTCGACAACCCCATCCTCATCAACCGGCCTTTTGTGGTGACCGACAAAGGCGCGCGCCTGTGCCGGCCGGCCGATGTCGTGCAGGACATCCTCTAAGCGCGCCGGCCCGGGCGCGGGCCTTATTTGCCGGCAGGATGGCTGGCGCGCCAGGCCTTGAGGGCTTCGAGCGTGTTGGGCACATGATGCTCGGGGCTGAGGTCGGTGAATTCGTACACCACTTCGCCTGCCGGAGAGATCACATAGGACGTACGTTTTGCGGCCTCGGGGCGTTTATCCGATACCGCGTCGTAGGCCTTCATGATCTTGCCGTCGGTGTCGGCGGCCACCGGAAACTTACCGCCGCATTCGCTGACGGAGAATTTCTTCAGGGTATCGATGTTGTCGGCCGACACGCCGATGACGGTGGCGCCCAGCGCCTGATACTGCGGCACGGCTTCGGCGAAGTTGCGTGCTTCCAGTGAGCATCCCTGCGTGAAGGCGGCCGGATAGAAATACAGCACCACCGGACCTTTCTGCAGCGCCTGGGCCAGGTCGAAGGAAAAAACCTGGCCGCCCTGGGCGGCTTGGGCGGTAAACGGCGCGGCCTTGGCGCCGGGCGCGAGCGTGGCTTGCGCCGCGCCGCCTTGGGTGGCCAGCGCGACAGCGGCAGCCAACATCAGTGCATGCGTTTTCATCGTGGTCTCCTGGGCCATGCCGCCGCTTGCTGCGCAGCGCGGCAGGTCGGCCTCTAATGTACAGACAGAAGGGAAGGACCGCCAGGTACGCGCGGCGGCGTCAGTTGCGCTCCGGCCGCTCGCCGCCACGCCCAGCGCCGCCCTCGGGGCGGCCGCGGCCTTCGGCGCGAGGCGCGCGCGCTTCATGGCCTTGCTGAGGCATGGCGGCCGGCCGCTCGTTGAGGCGTTCGGGCCGGCCGGATGGGGCACTGCCCGCGTTGCCGCGGTGGTCCGCGCCCGGGCGGCTCGCATTGTCGGAGCGGCTGGGGCTGGCGGGCAGGCTGGGCGCAGCCGGCTGGCTGGGACGAGCCTGGCCGCTCGGCGCGGCTGGGCTGCCGCCAGGCCGGCTGCCCGCCACCACGCCGGGCTGGGCAGGCGTGCCGCCGGGCAGGTTGGGGCGGTTTACGCCCTCGGGGCGGTTGCCCGGGCTCTGGCCCTGGCCGCCGGACGGCCGGGCGTTGTCGGGACGGCCGCCGTGCAGCGCGTTGCCGCCGGCCGGGCCATTGCCCGCCGGGTTCGGCTTGCCGGCAGTGCGGTAGTCGTCGCTGTTCCAGCGCATATTGGCGCGCGGCCCGCCAATGGGGGCGTCGGCCACGGTCTGGCGCGGGCCGTCGCCACGTCCGGCCCATTGCCCCCGGTTGTTGCCAGCCCATCGCGCATGGTCCATCTGAT
The DNA here is from genome assembly GCF_002261355.1 of Bordetella genomosp. 12. Classification (GTDB taxonomy): domain Bacteria; phylum Pseudomonadota; class Gammaproteobacteria; order Burkholderiales; family Burkholderiaceae_B; genus Bordetella. The sequence goes on from NZ_NEVU01000002.1 coordinate 959,410, forward strand.
CGCGCGAGGGCGGCGTGCGCCGGTCATTGCGCGCGGCGTCTTCCTGCGGATTGGGGCGGCGATCCAGCCCCCCGGGCCCGCCGTTGTAGCTGACGCGGCGCCGATCGTAGTTGTTGATGGTGACGTTGTGGACGTAGACGTTGGTCACGCGGCCGGGATACACATTGGTGATGGCCCGGTTGTAGAAGAAGGCACGGTCGCGCCAATAGCCGCCGACATAGCCCACCCCGAGGTAGCCAAAGCCGTAATTGATGCCGCCATAGAAGCCGACGTGAGGCCCCCAATAGCCGGCATGCCAGCGATAGACGCCCAGATCGAAAGCCCAATAGCCGGGCGTCCAGAGCGCGCCGACATAGGGGGCGACCACCCAGGCGCCGGGCACCCAGTAAAAGCCATAGGGGTTGCGGGCCCAGTAGCCGGGCGTCCAGATGTAGCCTTCGCCGGGCACCGGCGGCTGTTGATACACCGGCAGCGCCGGCGGGGGCTGGTCGCTGACGGCTACCGCGGCCATGTTGGCGGCGGCGGGATCGGCGCTGGCAGGCGCCGCGGCCGCCTCGGGGGGATCGTAGCTGACCTGGGCATGCGCGGGCACGGCACAGGCCAGCAAGGCCAGGCTCACCAGGGGGTGAAAGCGGAAAGGGCGCGGGATCATGCCTAGCTCCAGGGCGTTACGACATCGGGATGCGAATGCTTGCAGTGTGCCCGGATTAGGCCATAAGTGCGGGCCCGGGTTGCACGACGAAACCACTCAGAAACGACTCATTCGTGACCATTGATTACGGCGCCTGCATCCAGCCCAGTGCCAGGGCCAGCCGGCTGACCAGCGCCTGGGCCATTTCCGGCGAGGCGATGTTGGTAAAACCCATCAAGAGGCCGCCGGTGGCGGCGGGCCCCATATGCCATTGGCTCAGGGGCGTGACGGCCAGTCCGGCCTGCAGGGCGAGGGTGGCCAACGGCGCATCGGCCAGCGCCGGATCGCGCAAGCGGGCCAGAATGTGGATGCCGCCAGCCTGCGTTTGTACCTCCAGGTGGCGCCCCAGACGCGCCTGCAGCGCCTGGGCCAGATAGGCGCGGCGGCTGGCATACAGGGTGCGCATCTTGCGCAGATGGCGGGCGAAGTGGCCCTGCTCCAGGAAGCGGGCCGTGGCGGCCTGGGCGGGTAGCGCCGGCCCGGGCAGATGCCAGGCGGCCGCGCGAAAGCGCTCGATCTGGCTTTCTGGCACGACCAGGTAGGCCAGCCGCAGCCCGGGGAACAACACTTTGCTGAAGGTGCCGGTATACAGCACCCGGCCGCCGCTATCGAGGCTTTTGAGCGCTGGCAAGGGGCGGCCGTGGTAGCGGAACTCGCTGTCGTAATCGTCTTCGATGATCCACGCCTGCTGCTGACCGGCCCATTCGAGCAGGGCCAGGCGGCGAGGCAGGGACAGCGCCACGCCCAAGGGGCTTTGATGCGTGGGGGTGACCACGGCAAAGCGCGCGGTCTCGGCAAGGCGCCTGCCCTGCTGCACATCCAGCCCCTGTTCATCGACGGGAACCGGCGCCAGGCGCATGCCCGCGCGCTCGAGAAAGTCGCGCGCGTGACGATAACCGGGTTCTTCGTGCCACCCGAAGTCGCCGCGCTGCAGCACGGCCTGGCAGACGAGTTCCAGCGCGCCGCGGTAGCCCTGGGTGACGAATACCTGCCCGGGGCTGCACGCGATGCCGCGCGAGATGCCCAGATAGCTGGCGATGGCCCGCCGCAGGTCTTCGCTGCCGTTGGGCGCGGGGTATATCAGGGCGGCGGCGCTCATGTCGCGGGCGGCATGCGCGGCCAGACGCGCCCAGGTCTTGCGCGGAAAGGCGTCCAGGGCCGGCAGGCCGAGCTGAAACGGCCAAGGCTGCGGCTGGCCGTCGCTGGCCGGGCGGGCCGTGGCGGTGGCCGGCGCGGCTTGCGGCAGGGCCGCGGGAGCGGCCGCTAACTGCGGCGACACCACGGTGCCGGCCGGCCCGCGCGGCAGTAAATAACCCTCGCTGGCCAGCAGTTGGTAGGCCAGTTCGACGGTGCCGCGGGCCAGGTTGAGCTCGCTGGCCAGGCTGCGCACCGACGGCACGCGATCGCCCGGCCGCAGCCGGCCGGCGGCGATGGCCTCGCGCAGGCGTGCGTACAACTGCAGGTAGATGGCCGGCCCCCCCTCGCGGCTGGGCCTGAGTTGCTGGACGTCCATGTTCTATGGCCTAGTCAATTAATCAATTCTTGCACCTATTGTATGGGCCATTATTTTCCTAAAGTGAGGGCTCGACGACAAGGAGCAATATGAGTTCCCTCCGCTTTAACCATATCGAAACCGATGCCGAATACCTGGCCAGTTTCGCTGTCATGCAGGAGCTGCGCCCGCATCTGCGCGACGCCGACGCCTACCGGCAGCAATTGCGCCGCCAGGCCGGGCAGGGGTATCGCCTGCTGGCGGCCTGGCAGGACGACCAGGTCCAGGGCCTGGCCGGCTACCGCTGGCAGGAAAACCTGATTTACGGCCGTTTCATCTACGTCGATGATCTGGTGACCACGTCGGCGGCCCGCAGCCACGGTGTGGGCGCCATGCTGATCGAAGCCGTGCGCCAGCAGGCCCGCCAGCAGGGTTGCGCCCATCTGGTGCTGGACACCGCCCTGGGCAATGCGCTGGGTCAACGGTTTTACTTCCGTCAGGGCCTGCTGGCGGCCGGGATGCATTTTCGCCAGTCTCTGTAGCGGGGCACGCCATGAAACAACTGTATTTTCTGGATTGCAGTCCGCACGGCGAAGGGTCGTTGGGGCCGCGGCTGGTGCGTGAGGCCCTGGCCGACGCTCAGGTGCCGCGCGTGCTGACCCGCAGCCTGGGCACGCGGCCGCTGGCGCCGCTGAGCACCGACTACGCCGAGAGCGTGACCAGCGGCGCTGGCCGGGACGCCGCGGCCTTCACGCTTTCCGAACAATTGATCGGTGAGCTCGAAGCCAGCGATGCGCTGTTGATCAGCACCCCTATGCACAATTTCGCGGTGCCCGCGGCGCTCAAGCTCTGGCTGGACTATGTGCTGCGCATGGGGCGCAGCTTCACGGTCACGGCGTCGGGCAAGACAGGTCTGTTACGCGACCGCCCGACCCTGGTGCTGGTGCGTTCCGGCGGCGTGTTTCGCGGCGAGCAGGCGCGCCAACCCGATTTTCTGACCGATTACCTGCGCTATGCCCTGTCCATTCTGGGCTTTCACGAGGTGCGCTTTGCCTATGTGCAGGGCTTGACCCCGCAAGCCGACGAGCTGGCGCTGGCGCGCCAGATGCTGGCCGATTTTTTCCATCCCCTGACCGTTACCGGAGAACCTACATGACCGCTTTGCGCCTGCCTTACAACACCCTGGCTTCCGAGGCATACCACGGCTTTATCGCGACCAAGAAAGCCTTGGACAAAAGCACGCTGGGCAAGGCCCTGATCGAGCTGGTGTATCTGCGGGTGTCGCAGATCAACGGCTGCGCTTTTTGTCTGGAAATGCACGCGGCGGCGCTGCGGGCTGGCGGCATGCCGCAGGGCAAGATCGACAGCCTGGCCGGATGGCATGCGAGCGCGCAGTTCGATGCGCGCGAGCGCGCCGCCCTGACCTGGACCGACTCCCTGGTTTATGTCGGCCAGACTCACGCGCCGGACGCCGACTTCGAGCCGCTCAAGGCCCATTTCAGCGATACCGAGATCGCCGATCTGAGTTTCGCCATTGCGTTGATGAGCGCCTTCAACCGCCTGGCCATAGGCATGCGCCAGTAGCGCGGCGTAGCGGCCCGCGCGGCCGTGCATGAAAAACCCCCGCGGCCTGACGTCAGACCGCGGGGGTGATGCCGGGGACCGGGGCGTCAGTTCCAGCGGCCGCCCGTGCCGCCCAGGCTGTAGCGCCCGGCGCCGGTGAACATCAAGGCCAGGGCGGTAAAGAGGTACATGCCCTGCAGCTCCAGCGCCCAACCGCCGCTTTGCGGATTGATGCTGCCAAACTGGCCGGCGTGCACCAGCATCAAGGCGACGATCATATTGGCGAAAACCAGGAAGGCGCCCAGCCGCGAGAACACCCCGACGATGAGCAGTACGGGGCCCACGATTTCGCCCAGGTAAACGCCATAGGCCAGAAAGCCCGGCAAGCCATGCGATGACAGCATGCCGGCGATGCCGCCCACGCCGCTACCCAGCTTGAACAAGCCGTGCATGAGAATGAGGATGCCCAGCGCCAGACGCAGGATCAGTTTGCCGATATCGTCAGATTTATTCATAGCGGTCTCGCCGGTGGAGTGAGGCAGGTTGATTGAGGCAAAACGCCTCACGGGGACAGGCGCGGCCATTATTGCAAATTCCGTTCGAACGGCACAAGCCTGACGCCGCCCACCCTGACCGCCCGGGGCCGAGCCCATGGCGCCGGCCATGCCCGGCGATGCGAAGAAAGCGGGCCGCAGCCCGCTGTGCCTGGCGTGTCCCTGGCTGGCTTACTTGACCAGCGTGACCGGCACGGCAGAGAGGTGTATCACCTTTTGCGCCACCGAGCCCAGCACCAGCCCGCCCACAGCGCCCAGACCGCGCGTACCCATCACGATGCGATCGCAGTGTTTTTCTTTGGCGTAATCGGCGATGGTCTGCCCCAGCGGCCCGGCGCGCATATCGGCCTGGAAGCGCACGCCGCTGGCCCGGGCTGCAGCCAGGGCGCCGGCCAGGGCCGCGTCGGACTCGGCCTTGTAATAGTTATCGATGGTGTCCTTGCTCAGGAACATCTTGGCGTGGCCCGAGATGATGGGCAGTTGCACATTGAGCAGGTGAATCTGCGCGTCGCCGCCGCTTTCTTTGGCCAGGCCGATGGCATCGTTGAGCGCGCGCAGCGCGCAGTCGGAACCGTCAATGGGGACAAGAATATTCAGCATGGCGACCTCTCTGTCTGCATGTTATGTGAAAAGAAATCCGCGTATCCATTCTAGGCTGGCCTGGCGTGGCCGGTCTTGACCGCGCGCAATCGGCGCGCGGCAAGACGGTCAGTACTGGCCACCGTTCATGGCAACGTTGCTCCCGGTCATGAAGCCGGCGAGCTCGCTGCAGATAAAGGCGATGAGGGCGGCGATTTCTTCGGGTTTGCCGAGGCGGCCCACCGGGATCTGCGGCAAGACCGTCTCGCGCAGCACGTCGGGCGGCACCGCCGCGACCATGGGCGAGTCCAGATAACCCGGCGACACCGTGTTGACGGTCACGCCTTTGCGCGCGACTTCCAGCGCCAGGGATTTGGTAAAGCCATGGATGCCGGCCTTGGCGGCGGCATAGTTGGTCTGCCCGAACGCGCCCTTAAACCCATTGACCGAGGAGATGTTGACGATGCGGCCCCAGCCGCGCGAGGTCATGCCCTCGAGGAAGGGCTGGGTCATGTTGAACATGGAGTCCAGGTTGGTGCGCAATACCTCGCTCCACGCTTCGGGGCGCATTTTGCGCAGGCTGGCATCGCGCGTGACGCCGGCGTTGTTGACCAGGATGTCCACGGTCAAACCATCGGCAGCCAGCGCCTCAGCCAAGTGGCGGCAGCTGCCGTGGTCGCCGACGTCCACGCCGTAGGCCAGGAATTCGCGCCCCGCGGCCTGTTGCGCCCGCAGCCAGGCCTCGGCGGCCGTGCCGCGCTGGTGGCAGGTGATGATGACCCGGTGGCCCGCGCCATGCAGGGCGTGCGCCACGGCCTGGCCCAGCGCGCCCATGCCGCCAGTGACCAGTGCCGTGCGCTTAGCTTTCATGCCGCTCTCCCAGTGTGCGCAGGGATTGGGTGGCGGCGGACATTTGTTCGGCCAGGGTGGTCCACATCCGGCCCGCGGGCGATCCGCTCAGGCCATTGCAGGCCGTGCCCGCTTCCTGCAGCCAGGCATTGCCCGCCTGCGATAGGCCGGCGGCTAGCGCGGCCTGTTCGGACAGCACGGTGTGGACGACGGCCGAGGTGGCGTCCAGGCGTGCCTGCCATTGCTGGCGGGCGACATCGCCCAGCGCCGGGGCGAGGGTCTGCCAGTCGTGCGTCTGCGTCAAGGGGGCGAACGTGGATTGAACGCGGCTGGCGTTGTCGCCCCAGAGGTGCTGGGCCAGCGCGGCCCAACGGCCCTGGCTCTCCTGCGCCAGGGCGGCCAGGCGCTGGCAGTACGCCAGATTGGCGGTGAACAGCGAGGCCGCCGGCGGGGTGCTGGGTTTTGAAGTGGTTTTCTTCATGATCCTTCCTTGCAAAAGGTGAAAAGGAGGAGCCCGGGTCAGGCAAGCTGACTGAGGGTCTTGCGAAAACGCCCGAGCGAAAAGGCAAACAAGAGGCTGCCTATGACCAACAGCGCCAGAAACGGCGCCCACACAACATTCAGCCCCGCGCCTCGGTACAGGATAGCCTGCCCCAATTCCACAAAATGTGTGGTGGGCGCGGCCAGCATGATGTCCTGAACGAACTGCGGCATGCTTTCACGCGGGGTATTGCCGCCCGAGAGCATCTGCAGGGGCAGCAGCACCAGCACCAGCAGCATGCCGAACTGCGGCATGCTGCGGGCCAGCGTCGCCAGGAAGATGCCCATGGAAGTGGTGGCAAACAGGTGCAGGGCCGCGCCGGTCAGAAACAGGGCGACCGAGCCTTCGATGGGGATGTGCAGGGCGCCGCGTACGACGAAAGTGAGCGACAGGCCGGCGGCCACCAGCACGACCAGCCCCATGGACCAGACTTTGGCCAGCATGATCTCGGCCGGCGTGACGGGCATGACCAGCAGATGCTCGATCGTGCCGTGCTCGCGTTCGCGGATGAGCGCCGCGCCGGTCAGGATGATGGACAACATGGTGACGTTGTTGATGATTTCCATCATGGCGCCGAACCAGGCCTGCGTCAGGTTGGGGTTGAAACGCATGCGCACGGCCAGGTCTACCGCGGGCGTGTCGGCCTTGCGGTAGCGTTTGACGAAGGCGTCGACCTCGTCGCTGATGATCTGCTGGATGTAGCCGCTGCCGGTAAAGGCCTGGCTCATGCGGGTGGCGTCGATATTGAGTTGAATCTCGGCCGGCCGTCCGGCCAGGACATCGCGCTGGAAGTTGGGGGGAATGTTGATCCAGAAGGTGTACAGCCCGCGATCCATGCCCGCGTCGGCCTGCGCGGCCGTGACATGGGCCGGGGGCGTGAAGTGCGGCGGATAAAAGGCCGCCACGATGCGTTGCGACATGGGCGAGGCGTCTTCGTCGACCACCGCAATGGGGGCGTTGTGCAGCGTCTCGGGCACCGCCGTGGCGGCGGTGTAGATCATGAGGGTGAAGGACACCGCGATGAGGATGAGCATCATCGGGTCGCGGGCCAGGCTCCAGAGCTCTTTGACGCCCAGCCGGTAAATATTGGCGATGTGGCGGCCCATGATCTATACCTCCTGCTTTTTGAGCAGCAAGACCGACGCGCCCAGCAGCACGGGCACGGCAATCAGCAGCGGCCAGAACGAACTGTAGAGGTCCTGCATGTGCAAGGCCTTGCTGAACACGCCGCGCGAGATGGTCAGCATATGCGTGGCCGGATAGATCTGGCCGATCAGCCGTCCGCCGCCCTCGAGCGAGGACACCGGGTTGATCAGGCCGGCGAACTGCACGGCGGGCACCATGGTGCCCATCATGGTGAAAAACAGCGCCGCGATCTGGCTGCGCGTAAAGGTCGAGGCCAGCAAGCCGATGGCGGTCGCGATGACGCTATAGATGAGCGCGGCAAGCAGCAATGTGGCAAAGCTGCCCGTGATGGGGACATCGAAGACCGTCACGGCCAGCAATACCATGAGCAGAAAGTTCAGCATCGCCAGCGCGACATAGGGCGCCTGCTTGCCCAACAGAAACTCCAGCCGGGTGACGGGCGTGACGTAAAGATTGATGATGGACCCCAGTTCTTTCTCGCGCACCACCGACAGCGCGGTGAGCATCGCGGGCATCATGAGCAGCAACAGGGGAATCACCGCCGGCACCATGGCAGGCAGGCTGCGCACATCGGGGTTGTAGCGAAAGCGCGACTCGATGCTCACCGCCAGATGCGTCGAGCTGCCTGACTGTTTTCTCGCCTGCTCCAGCAGCCACCCTTGGTGCATGCCTTGCACATAGCCGCGCACGGTTTCGGCGCGTTGCGGCATGGCGCCATCTACCCAGATCCCGATCTGCACGTCCTTGCCGCGCTGCACGTCGCGCGCGAAGCCGGCCGGGATCTCGATGGCCAGGGCGAGTTTTCCGGCTCGCATGCGCTGATCCATATCGGCGTAATCGGTGATGGGAGGCTGCTCGATGAAGTAGCGCGAACCCGACAGGTTCAGCGCGTAGTCCTGGCTCAGGCCGGTCTGGTCGCGGTCCAGCACGGCGTAGCGCAGGTCTTCGACGTCCATGCTGATGCCAAAGCCCATGACGAACATGAGAATCAGCGAGCCGACCAGGGCCAGGGTGGCGCGCACCGGATCACGGCGCAGCTCCAGCGCTTCGCGCCACATATAGCTGGCCGCACGGCTGATGTGAAAACCTTTGAGGTGATGGCTGGCCGCCTTGGCGCTGTCCGGAGCGGGCGCGCTTGGCGGGGCCGCGGGCGGCGCGCTGGGCTGCGGCCGGGTGCCGGCGCCGGCCTGCACCAGGTAGTCGATGAAGGCATCCTCCAGCGTGGCGGCGCCGCAATGGCGCGTGATGGCTTCGGGCGTGTCGCTGACCAGCACCTTGCCCGCATGCATGAGCGAGATTCTGTCGCAGCGCTGCGCTTCGTTCATGAAGTGGGTGGAGATGAAGATGGTCACCTGGTCCTGTCGGGCCAGATCGATCAGCAGGCGCCAGAAATTGTCGCGCGCCACGGGATCCACCCCCGAGGTGGGCTCATCGAGGATGAGCAACTCCGGCTTGTGGACCATGGCCACGGCCAGCGACAGGCGCTGACGCACGCCCAGCGGCAGACTGTCCGGCAGGCTGTCCAGGACGTCGGCCAGGTCGAAGCGTTCGACCATGGCCTGCACCCGGGCCGGGATGTCGGCCTCGGGCACATGAAAAAGCCGGGCGTGCAGCACCAGGTTCTGGCGCACGGTGAGTTCGCCGTAGAGCGAAAAAGCCTGCGACATATAGCCCACGCGCCGCCGGGTGTCGATGTCGCGCGGGTCGACTTCGTGGCCGAACAGCCAGGCCTGGCCCTCGCTGGCCGGCAAGAGCCCGGTGAGCATCTTCATGGTGGTGGACTTGCCGCAGCCGTTCGAACCTAGAAAGCCGAAGATCTCGCCCTTGCGGATGCGGAAATTGACGTGGTCGACGGCCACGAAGTCGCCGAAACGCATGGTCAGATCGCGCGCTTCGATGGCGACTTGCGCGTTGTCGTCCACGGCCAGCGGCTGAATCACCACGGGCTGGTGGCCGCGCTTTCTTTCCTCGGGCAGCAGGGCGATGAACGCTTCCTCCAGCGAACTGCTGCCGGTGGAGGCAAGCAGTTCGGCCGGCGTGCCGGTGGCCAGGACGCGGCCGGCGTCCATGGCGATGAGCCAGTCAAAGCCCTGGGCCTCGTCCATGTAGGCCGTGGCCACGATGACGCTCATGCCCGGGCGGTCCTGGCGGATGCTGCCGATGAGGGCCCAGAATTGCGCCCGCGCCAGCGGATCGACGCCGGTGGTGGGCTCGTCCAGGATGAGCAGATCCGGATCATGGATGAGCGCGCAGCACAGCCCCAGTTTTTGTTTCATGCCGCCCGAGAGCTTGCCGGCCGGCCGATCCAGAAAGGCGTCCAGGCCGGTGGCGCGGGTCAGCTCGTCGATGCGGCGCCGGCGTTCGGCCGCATCATGGCCGAAGAGTCGGCCGAAGAACTGCAGATTTTCCTCGACCGACAGGGTGGGGTAGAGGTTTTTGCCCAGGCCCTGCGGCATGTAGGCGATACGCGGGCAGACTTGCTCGCGATGCTGCGCGTCGGCCATATCGCCACCCAGCACCATGACCTTGCCCGCTTGCACCGCGCGCGAGCCGGCCACCAGCGCCAGCAGGCTGGACTTGCCCACGCCATCCGGGCCGATCAGGCCCACCATGCGCGCGGCCGGGAAGTCCTGGGTCAGGTCGTCCAGCGCGACGGTCTTGCCATAGTGCTGGCTGACATGCTCAAGCCGGGCGACAGGCTCGCTCATCACGGCACCTTGACTTCGAGATTGGCGGGCCAGGCCGCATCGGGATCGAGCTTGATCCAGGCCACGCCCGGCAGGCCGGTCTTGACCTGTTCGAGGTGGCGCTGCAGCAGCTCAGGGCTGATCTGCGCCTTGACGCGGAACATGAGTTTCTGGCGTTCGCTGGCCGTCTCCACGGTTTTGGGCGTGAACTGCGCGGTGCTGGCGACATAGCTGACCGAGGCCGGAATGACGAATTGCGGCGCGGCGTCCAGGATGATGTGCACTTCCGTGCCCAGGGCCACCTTGCCGGCCGCCTGCTCGGGCAAAAAGAAGGTCAGGTAGACATCGGAGAGATCCACCAGGTTCAGCACCTTGCCGCCGGCGCCGAGGACTTCGCCAGGCTGGGCCACGCGATACTGCACCCGGCCGTCGCGCGGCGCGCGCAGTTCGCTGTCGACGATGTCGGCTTGCACGCGGGCCACGGTGGCCTGCGCGGCTTCGATGGCCGAGCCCGCGCCGATTTCTTCCGCCTGGGCGGCCTGGATGGCGGCGTCGGCGGCGGCCACTTGCGCGCGGGCGGCCGCCACCGCGGCTTCGGCGCTGCGCACGCGGGCACGGTCATCGTCCAGTTCCTGGATGGACGAGGCGCCTTCCTTGGACAGGGTCTGCGAGCGGGCCAGGCGGCGGCGCGCGGCGTCCAGTTCGCTTTCGCGCTGCACCACGACCGCCTGCGAAGCCTGCTTGTCGCTGCGGCGCAGGGCGACCTGCGCCCGGGCGCTGGCCGCCGCGTTGATGGCCTGTTGGTGTTGGGCGCGTGCTTCGGCGTGCTGCGCGTTGAGCGTGTCGATCTGCATGCGGGCCAGGGGTTGCCCGGCTTTGACGAAGGCGCCCTCATTGACCAATACATCCTCCACGCGGCCAGCCAACTTGGTGGCGACGTCGATCTCGGTGGCTTCGATACGGCCATTGCCGCTGACGAAGCCGTCTCCGGGGCCCCGGTCGTTGAAGGTGCGCCAACCGTAGTAACCGAGCAAGGCCACGACGGCGACGATGGCCAGGGGCAGAATTTTTCGGGCATTCATCTTGGAGACCTCGTTACGGTTGTTCTGGGGTGGCCGGTGCGACGGCCGGGACGTGCGTGCCGCCGCCCAGCGCGGTAAAGAGCGCGACCTGGCTCGACAGCAGGGCGCGCTGCGTGCTGGCCCATTGCTGTTGGGCATCGAGCAGGTCGCGCTGCGCGTCGAGGACTTCGAGAAAGGGCGAGGCGCCGTGGTCGTACCGCAGCCGGGCCAGCCGCGCGCGTTCGGCCTGGGCCTGCACGGTGGCGTGCAGAATCTGCACTTGTTCGGCCAGCCAGTAGCGTGCCGACAGGGCATCGGCGACCTCCCGGAAGGCGGTCTGTATGCTCTTCTCGTACTGCGCCACGGCCTGTTGCTGCCGCGCCCGGGCCAGTTCCAGATTGGATTGGCGGCGTCCCGCGTCGAAGATCGGCAGGTTCAGATTGGGGGCGAAATTCCAGGCCAGGCTGCCGCTTTTGAACAGGCCGTCGAGCTGACTGCTGGCGGTGCCGAAGGCGCCGGTGAGCGTGATCTGCGGAAAGAAGGCCGCCCGCGCCGCGCCGATATTGGCATTCGCGGCCCTGAGCTGGTGTTCGGCGGCCACGATGTCGGGCCGGTTGGTCAGCAGATCGGAAGGCAGGCCGGCCGGCAGGTCACGCATGAGCGCTTCGTGCGTCAGGGCATCGGGAGCAGGGGGCACGTCGATCGGCTGGCCGATGAGTTCTTGCAGGCTCTGCAATTGCGCCGCGCGCGTGCGTTCGAGTTCGGCTCCCAGGGCCGTGGCCTGCTGCCAGAGCGTTTCGACCTGCGTCAGGTCGAGCTTGGAGATCGAGCCCACCTCGAAGCGGCGCCGGAAGATGCGCAGCGATTCCGCCCGGGTGGCGATGGTCGAACGCGTGAGCGCCAGGCGTTCATCGAGTTCGCGCAGCGTGAGGTAGCTGTCGGCCACCTGGCTGATGAGCGAGAGCGTGGCCGCCTGCCGTGCCGCGTCGGTCGCCAGGTATTGCTCGAGCGCGGCGTCTTTCAGATTGCGCACGCGGCCCCAGAAGTCCAGCTCCCAGGACGCCATGCCCAGTCCCACCTGGTATTGCGACCCGGTGACCGGACGGCCCGTGAGGTTGAGATCGCCGGGGGTGCGTTGGCGTGTGCCGTCGGCGGTTGCGCCCAGGGTGGGGAACTGATCCGCCCGTTGGATGCCGTAGGCTGCACGCGCTTCTTCGACCCGCAGGATAGCCAGACGCAAGTCGCGATTATTGTCCAGCGCCCGGGTGATCAGGGCGCGCAACTGCGGGTCGGTGTAGAAGGCCTGCCAATCGACCGTGGCGGCCGCAGGGCCAGCCTGTTCCGGCTGAACCGCCGGCGCGGCCGGCTGCGGGAAGCGGTCGGCCACGGGCAGGGCCGGCTGTTCGTAGTCTGGCGCCAGCGAGAGGCAGCCCGACAGCAGGCAGGCGCTGATCGCAAGGCTGAGCAAGCGGCAGGTCATGATGTCATTTCTCCAACACGTAGGCGCCGGGCGCGGCGCCCAGCACCGGAAGTCCCAGGCGCGGCGCGCCCATGCCCGGCGGTCTGGCGCGCGCCGGTCCGCTATGGCTGTCGAGCCACCGCACCCAGGCTGGCCACCAGGAGCCCTCATGCCGGTCCGCCTGATCGCACCAGTCATCCGGCGGCAAACTGGCGGCATGGGCCGCCCGCTCGAGGATGCGATAGGCCCGGCGCGGATGGCCGGGCTCGCTGACGATGCCCGCGTTGTGGCCGCCGCTGGCCAATACAAATGTCAGCGCTGCGGGGCTCAGATGATGCAGCTTGTAGACCGATCGCCAGGGCGCGACATGGTCGCGTTCGGTGGCCACCGCGAAAATGGGCTGGCGCAGGTCGGCGAGCATGACCGCGCGTCCGCCGACGGGGTAGCGGTTTTGGGCCAGGTCATTGTTCAGGAACAGACGCCGCAGATATTGGGCATGCATGCGCGCCGGCATGCGGGTGGCATCGGCGTTCCAGGCCATGAGGTCATTCAGGGGGCGGCGCTGGCCGAGCAGATATTCATTGACCAGGCGCGACCACAGCAGGTCATAGGAGCGCAGCATCTGAAACGCGCCGGCCATCTGATCGGCGCGCAGGTATCCGGTGCGCGCCATCTGCGCCTCCAGCATGCTGATCTGGCTTTCATCGATGAACAGCCCGAGCTCCCCCGGCTCGCTGAAATCCGTCTGGGCAGTAAAGAGCGACAGCGTGGCCAGCCGGGTATCGCCCTCGCGCGCCAGGGCGGCCGCGGCAATGGCCAGCAGCGTGCCGCCCAGGCAATAGCCTGCGGCGTGGATGCGCTGGCCGGGCACGATGGCATTGACCGCGCCGAGCGCGGCGTCCACGCCTTCTGCCAGATACTCGTCCATGCCCAGATCGCGATAGGAGGCGTCAGGATTCTTCCAGGAGATGCAGAACACCGTGTAACCCTGATCCACCAGATAGCGGATGAGGGAGTTGTGCGGCGACAGGTCGAGGATGTAGTACTTCATGATCCACGCCGGCACGACAAGCAGGGGTTCGGGGTGAACCTTGGCCGTGGCGGGTTCGTACTGCAGCAACTCAATCAGGCGGTTGCGGAACACGACCTTGCCAGGCGTGAGGGCCACCGCTTTGCCGGGGCGAAAACCATCGGCGCCGGCTGGCGGTTGCCGTTCCAGTTCGCGCAGGGCGTCCTCCAGGGCATGGCGCGCGCCGCGTGCCAGGTTGGCGCCGCCTTCTTGCCAGGTCTGGCGCAGCACTTGCGGGTTGGTCCAGAAGGCGTTGCCCGGCGAGAACATATCGAGCCACTGGCGCGCCGCGAAGGCGGCCAGCTGGGCATGGTGGGCTTGCACGCCAGGCACATCGCGCGTGGCCGCGTCCCACCATTGCTGAGTCAGCAAGAACTGCTGCCGGTAAAGCGTGAACGGCCATTGCTGCCAGGCGGGATCGCTGAAGCGCCGATCGGTGTCCAGGGCGGGGTCCGGCGCGGTGCTGGCACCCGCGGCCATGGCTTGACCCAGGCGCGTCGCTTGATCGAACGCCAGTTCGCCCAGTGCCAGACGGGTGCCGGGCGCGTTGGCGAGATGGCAGGCCCAATCCATCCAGGCCAGCAAGCCTGCAGCGGGCGATAAGGAGGCGGTGCAGCGGGCAAGCGCCGCCTTGGCCGCCCTATCCAGGGCGGTGTGGGCGTGCGAGGGGATCTTGCGCTTGCTCATTGCCTGCCACCTTCAGATCCACGGCACCGGGTCGGCGCCGCTGTTTTGACGGGGGTATGCCTTGCGGCATAGCGGGCGCGTAAAGCCCGCCCGAGTATTGTCGGCCCGGCGGCCGATTCCAGCTTTGACGCAGATCAAGGTAATGACCGACCAGTCGGTATGTAATAGGCCGGTGCCAACCCGCCCTTAGTTTCCGCCTCCGATGATGAATTCACAACTCGATCCGGCCCCGAAATCCCGGCGGCGCTTGCCCGCCGAGCTGCGCGTGAGCCAGATACTGGACGCCGCGCTGGCGGAGTTCTCGGCGCGCGGCTATGCGGCCACGCGGATGGACGACATTGCCCAGCGCGCGCAATTGTCCAAAGGCGGCTTGTATGTGCACTTCACGAGCAAGGAAGAGGTATTGTCGGCGTTGCTGGACCATTGGCTGCGGCCCATTGCCATCGACCCGCAAGCCATGCTGAGCGGCGTCAGGACACTGCGTGAGCTGGCCGAGCGTCTGGTCAGCCACATCCACGCCGCGCTGGCGCAGCCGGCCTTGATGATCACCTTCCGCTTATTGATGGCCGAGGGCGCGCGTCTGCCGGATTTGATCGAACGCTGGGGGCGCGATAGCCGCGCCCAGCAAGAGGCATTGGCCGAACTGATCGCGCTGGCGGCCGAACGCGGGCTGTGCCGGCCGCAGGCTGCGGCCCACGCCTGGTTGCTGCTGTCACCGGCGGTGCATGCGCTGGTGGCGGGTATCGTGTCGGGCCGCGAGGAGATCGCCCGCGACCGCCAGTGGCGCGCGGGCCATATCGAGATGTTGTGCGCCTTGCTCGCCCCGCCGGAACCGGCCGCCGCCCGCCTGCGATCCGCGGCCTAACGCCGCTTAACGGTTCAAGCCCAGCCGGCCCAGCATGCGCGGGCCCACCTGTCTGCGGCTGGTGGCGTAATCGGCCCAGGGGTTCGGGTTGTTCTCCACCCAGGCGCAAGCATTGCGCAGATTAAAGGCCGGTCCGCGCAGATCCTGGGCCGGATCGAGCATCTCCCAAGGCAGGGGCAGGGACACGGGCCCTCCCGGGCGGGCGCGCACGGAAAACGCCGCGACAGCGGTGGCGCCGTTGCCATTGCGCAGGTAGTCCACAAAGATGCGGCCGCGCCGTTTGGCCTTGGCCATATTGGCCACGAAGCGATCGGGCAGCAAACGCTCCAGCCTGTCGGCCAGGCCGTGCGCCAGCATCTTGACCTCGTCCCAGCCGGCCAGGGGCCTGAGCGGCGCCACGAGGTGCAGGCCCTTGCCGCCGGTGGATTTGAGAAACGGCACCAGACCGACCTCCTGCATCAGCCCGCGCGCCAGTTGGGCGCCTTCGACGAGCGTGGCCCAGCTCACTCCTTCGCCCGGATCCAGGTCGAGGATGAGGCGGTCCGGGCAGTCGTTCTTGGGCGCGCGCGCGTTCCAGGTATGCAACTCGATGACCCCCCATTGCACCAAGGCAATCAAGCCTTCCAGGGTGTCGATCGTGAGATTGCCCTGCGGGTCGCGGCTGACTCCAGCCGGCAAGGGGGAGGTGATGTGCTTCTGAAAGAAGCCCTTGTGATCGACCCCTTCGGGATAGCGCAAGAGCGCCACCCGGCGTTTTTGCAGCTGCGGCAGGATACGCGGGCCGATAGCCTCGTAATAGCGCGCCAGCGTCAGCTTGCTGGTGTCGGGCTGGCGCAGCACGATGCGGGCCGGATGGCTGATGGTGATACGGCGGATCTGTTCCGGCATGGCAGGGGCCTCGGGGCGGACAGGGGGGGCGGGAGCCGGGTCATCGACCTGCGCGGCCGGTTTGTCGGCGCGCAGGCCGACGAAGGCGGCCTGACGCAAGCGGCCTTCGCGGGTCAGTCCCGCGTAGGTGACCTCGGCCACGAGTTCGGGCTGCAGCCAGGTCGCCCCTTTGGCGGCGGGCGGCAGATGCACGAAGGGGCTGCCGGGTTGCGTCAAGGCTTGCATGCGGTCCTTCAGGCGGCGCAGGGTGGCGGCGTCAAACCCCGTGCCCGCGCGGCCGACGTATTCCAGGCGTTTGCCGCGCCGCAGCCCCAGCAGCAGGGCGCCGAAGTGTTCGCGCCCGCCGGCCGGCGGGGTATATCCGCCGATGACGAACTCCTGGCGCGGGCGGCATTTGAGTTTGAGCCAATCCTGACCGCGGCCCGGCGCATAAGGGGCCTCGGCCCGCTTGGCGATCAGCCCCTCCAGCCCGAGGCGGCAGGCCTGGGCCCAGGCCTGGCCTGCCTGGGCCGCGTCGGCGACCTCGATACTTTGGGTCAGCATGAGCGGCGCGGGCGCCTGCTCCAGCAGTACCCTCAGCCAATGCTGGCGTTGCGACAGGCTCACCCCGCGCAAGTCGCGGCCTTCCCAGTAGGGTATGTCGAAGACCACGAAGCGCAAGGCCGAGGCGTCGCCGTCGAGCGCGTTCTGCAGCAACTGGAAGTCCGAAATGCCCTGGCGATTGAACACCACCACTTCGCCGTCCAGCCAGCCCTGGCCCAGCCGCATGGCGGCGATGGCATCGGCCAAGGCCTGCAGCCGGGCCGTCCAGTCCAGACCGTTGCGGCTGATGAAGCGCACCTTGCCGGCGCGCAGCGCGCACGACATGCGGTAGCCGTCGTATTTCACCTCGTAGTTCCAGTGCGCGCCGGGCGGCGGCCGCTCGGCCAGCGTGGCCAGCGGCGGCGGCATGCGGCTGGGCATGGCGGCGGCTTTGCCGGGCAGGGTGTCCGGCCGCGGCCCAGCCGGCCGGTCCTGCAGTTTGCGCAGCAGCCATTGGTCTGCGCGGGTCTGAATGAGCGCCCATTCGCCCTGCAGGCGCTGGCCCTCGAGACGAAAGCGCAAATGCCCGCGCTTGAGCGCGCGTGCCGGGTCGCCGTCCATCTGCCAATGGCCGCTATCCCAGATGTCGACGTGGCCCGCGCCGTAGTGGCCGGCGGGGATGTCGCCGGCGAACTGCGCATACTCCAGCGGGTGATCTTCCACCCGCACGGCCAGCCGTTTGATCGCGGGGTCCGTCGACGGCGCCTTGGGCACGGCCCAACTGACCAGCACGCCGCCTATCTGCAGCCGGAAATCGTAATGCAGGCGCCGCGCCGCGTGCTTTTGCACGACAAAGACGGCGGCGTCTTGCGCACGGATCTCGCCCCTGGGCTCGGGGCTGGCCGAAAAGTCGCGCTTGGCGCGATAGGCCTGCAGCTTGCCGGCCATCTCAGGCCGCCTTGCGCCGGCTCGATCGGGAGGCTGTGCGCGTTGACGCGCTGGTTTTGGCCGCTTTCTTGACCGTCTTTTTCGCCGCTTTCTTGGCGGTTTTCCTGGCCGCCGATTTGGCCGGCGGGCTAGCCTTGGCCGGGGCTTTGCGCGCCGCGGCGGGTGTGCGCCGGCCCTGGTCGATGCTTTGTTTGAGCATGGCCATCAGATCCAGCACCTTGGCCGAACCCGGCGCGGCGGCCGGTTCATCGGCCTGGCTCAGGCTATGCGTCTTGCCCGCCTTGACCTTGGCGCGGATCACCGCCAGCAGGTCTTCGCGATAGCCATCGCGGTACTGCTGCGGATCCCAGTCCAGCCCCATCTCGTCGATCAGGCGCAAGGCCATCTCTGTTTCGCGCGCGGTGGCGCGCTTGGCGGGCAGTTCCATGTCAGGCGCCTCGCGGATCTCGTCCGCATAGCGCATGGTCACCATCATCAAGGCGTCGCCTTGCGGCAGCAGCGCGGCCAGATGCTGACGGGTGTGCAACACGACTTGCGCCAACGCCAGACGGCCGCTTTTGCGCAACGCGTCGCGCAGCAGCACATAGCCCGGCCCGCCGCGCTTGTCAGGCTCCAGGTAATAAGGCGTGTCGTAGAAGTACAGCGGGACCTCGGCGGCCTTGACGAAGCCCAGGATCTCTATGGTCTGCGTGGCAACGTCATTGGCGCGCCGGAAATCGTCGTCGCTGAGATAGACATAATCGCCTTTCTCGTACTCGTAGCCGCGCACGATGTGCTCGGCGGAGATGGCTTTGCCGGTGCGTTTATTGATGCGCTGATAGCCGACCGGCGCGTCATCGCGCTTGTCGATCCAGTCGAAATCCAGCCGTGCCGATTGGATAGCCGGATGCACGGCCACGGGGATATGCACCAAACCAAAGCTGATCGCACCTTTCCAGAGGGTTCTCGCCATGTCGGGCTCCTGAGCGCTTGCCAGCGTCCACCATACGCGGCCCATGGCGGGCGCGTCCAGAAACCTGGCTAAATTGGGGGCTTCAGGGTGACAGCGCGGCGATTTCGGGTAAAAAGGAAGCGTCAGGGTATTGTCAGCCGGCCATCCGGCAAGCGGGCCGCCATTGCCAATCCGGCCGGGCCGCGTCATGCTGCCAATACGCTGAGCGGTTCTGAATGGCCGGCGCCCGTCGGGGGCGCCCACAAACAGGAGCAGTCATGAATACCCGTGCCGACAATCCGGTGGCGTTTGGCCGCCTTCCCGCCGATATCGATGCCCGAGGAGGCGATCGACAGGCCGAAGCCGTGGCGGCACCCGATAATCCGGCAGGGCAGGTAAGCATCAACGCCAAAGTGCTGCCGCCGACCAGCCTGGTCGATGTCCCTAATTTTCCGCCCAAAGTCCCGCGTGACGGCAACGAAGCGCTGGCCGAACGCCTGCCTGCGATGGACGAGCAGACCGAATCCAACTGGGCTGACGGCAGCCAGCCGCAACCTCGCGCCAAGAACGCGCGCTCATCGCTGTTCTGAGCCGCGCTGGCGGCAAGCCCCCGGCTTCGGGCGTGCGCGCTCGGCCGTGGCCGGCTCTGCAGACGCGGCGTCCGATGCCGACAGGCAAGCCCAGACCGGAGGCCTCATGTTTTCACGCCCCTGCCATACCCCCTTGAAGCCGACGCCGCAGCAACCGCGTCCCGAGCCGGGTGATATCCCGGTCGACCCGGACAGCGACATGCCCCGGCGCGACAGCCCCCTGACCGGGTGAGCGCGCGGCTGTTATGATGCTGCTGTATATTCATACAGTCATCTGCCGCTTCGATGTTGCCTGCGCATCGCTATTACTACCTGCACAACTTCCAACGCGCGCTGGCCTGGATCGCAGCGCGCTACGACGACCTGCTCGATGACGCCGAGCGCGGCTTCATCGCCCGCTTTGCTGAGCTGCCCCAGCCCGCGCAGGCCTTGCTCGTGCGCCTGCTCACGCGCAAAGGGGATGTCTTTCGCAGCGCCAAGCTGGCGTACGAGGAAATCGGCGACATTCCGGCCGCGGCGGCACCCTTGCTGGCGCTGGGGTGGCTGGCGGCCGATCCTGATCTCACCACCGAAGACCTGGGGCGGCTCTACACCAAGGCCGAGCTGGCCACCTTGGCAGGGGTCAAACCCGGTGTGCGCAAAGAGGCCATGCTGCAGGCGCTGCAAGGCGCCGGGCCACGGCCGCACCGCCAGTGGTGGCCGCAGGCGCAGGAGGCCGTCTGGCAGGTGCGCGTGGCAGAGATCTGCCAGCGTCTGCGCCTCCTGTTTTTTGGCAATCTGCGCCAGCAATGGGACGAACTGGTTCTGACCGACCTGGGCATCTATCAATACGAAAGCGTCGATTTTTCGCACGATTCGCGGGCTTTCCGGCAACGCACGGATGTGGAGGATTATCTGCGCCTGCATGCCTGGCGCGAGCAACTCGAGGCCAGCGGGCCGCAAGCCGATTTACTCCACGCCGTGTCCGCGGCGGCCAGCTCCAATCCCTGGTTGATGGCCCGGCGCGCGAAGCTGCTCATGCGCATCGGCCAGGCGTGTGAGCGCCTGCGAGACTGGCCGCAGGCCGAGGCCGCCTACGCCGCCAGCCCATACCGGGGCGCGCGCCATCGCTTGATGCGTGTCTTGGAGCAACAGGGCCGTTTTGAGCAGGCCCACGCCTTGGCGCTCGCCGCGGCGGCGCAGCCCGAAGACGAAGGCGAAGGCCAGCGCGTGGCGCGCATGCTGCCGCGTTTGCGCCGCCAACTGGGTCTGGCCGCGCAGCGCAAAGCGCCCGAGCCCGGGATCATCGAGCAAGCCCTGTGCCTGACGTCGTCTACGGAAGGTGCTGCGGTCGAAGTCCTGGCGCGCGATCACTACGCCCGCCAGGGCGGCAGCGTTCACTATGTCGAAAGCGGCCTGATCAACGGCTTGTTTGGCCTGTTGTGCTGGGAGGCTATTTTCGCGCCCCTGCCGGGCGCTTTCTTCCATCCCTATCAGCGCGGGCCGGCCGATCTGGCCGCGCCGGATTTCGTGGCGCGCCGGGCCAGCCTGTTCGAGGCCTGTCTGGCGCGTCTGGACGACGGCAGCTATGCCGCAAGGATCCGCGAACGCTATCAGGCCAAAGCAGGCATACAGGCGCCTTTCGTCCATTGGGGCATGTTGCAGCCAGCGCTTCTGGACGAGGCGCTGGCCTGTCTGCCCGCGGCAGACTTGCGGCGTCTGTTCGAGCGCCTGCTGGCCGATCTGGGCGCGCACCGCAGCGGCTTGCCCGACCTTATCCGCTTCGGCCCTCAGCCGGGCCAGTATGAGTTGATCGAGGTAAAGGGGCCGGGCGACCGGCTGCAAGACAATCAGATCGCCTGGCTGCGCTACTGCGCCCGCCATGGCATCCCGGCCCGCGTGTGCTATGTGAGCTGGTCATGAAGCTCATGGTGGCGGTGCGCACCTTGTGCGAGTTCAGCGCCCGCAGCGGCGATCTGGACCTGCGCTTTACCCCCGCGCCCAGTGCGCAGGAGGGCATGGCCGGGCACGCGGCCATCGCCGAGCGGCGTGGCGACGGCTACGAAAACGAAGTCTCGCTCTCGGCCGAGCATGGCGCGCTCACCGTGCGCGGGCGCGCCGACGGCTTCGATGCCCGCCTAACGCAGCTCGAAGAAATCAAGACGTATCGGGGCGATCTGGCCGCCATGGGCGCCAACCAGCGCGCCCTGCATTGGGCCCAGGCCCGTATCTACGGGCACATGATGTGCCAGGCGCGCGGATTGCCGGGGCTGACGCTGGCGCTCGTCTACGTGGATATCCAGACGCTGGCCGAAACCGTCCTGACCGAATGGCAGGAGGCGTCGGCGCTGGCGGCGCACTTCGCCCAGGCTTGCGAGCGCTACGTGCAGTGGGCGCAACGCCAGGCGCAACACCGCCGCGCCCGGGATGCCGCCTTGCAGGCCATGCGCTTCCCGCACGGGACCTTCCGGCCCGGGCAGCGCGAGCTCGCGGTAGCGGTATTCCGCGCCGCGCGCGACGGCCGCGCCTTGCTGGCCCAGGCCCCGACGGGGATAGGCAAGACCTTGGGCGTGCTCTTTCCGGCGTTAAAGGCCTGCGCGGCGCAAGGCCTGGATAAAGTTTTTTTCCTGACCGCCAAGCGGTCCGGAAGGGGCTTGGCGCTGGGTGCGCTGGCGCAACTGCCGCCCGGGCTGCGCACGGTCGAATTGCTGGCGCGCGATGCGGCCTGCCTGCATCCGGACAAGCATTGCCATGGCGAATCCTGCCCCCTGGCTCGCGGTTTCTACGACCGCCTTGCCGCCGCGCGCGATCAGCTCGAGGCCGGGGGGGATTATTCGCAACCGGCGCTGACCCGCGCCGCGCGCGAGCACCAGCTTTGCCCCTACTTCCTCAATCAGGAGATGCTGCGCTGGGCCGATGTGGTCATCGGCGATTACAACTACTACTACGACGCCAACGGCTTGCTCTATATGTTGACCCAGGCCTGCCAATGGCGGGTCGCCGTGCTGGTCGATGAAGCGCACAACCTGGTCGAGCGCGCGCGCGCCATGTATAGCGCTCAACTGCGCCAGACGGCGCTGATTGCCGCGCGCCGGGCCGCGCCCAAGACCTTGCGCGCGCCCCTCGATGGCCTCAAGCGTTCCTGGAAGTCCCTGGCGGGCAAGGCCGAGGCCGAGTATTCGGTCTATGGCGACGTGCCACCGGGGCCTTTGGCGGCGCTGCAGAAACTGGTGCAGGCTGTCAGCGACCATCAGGCGCAGACAGCGCAGGCCTTGCCGGCCGACGACGCTTTGCTCGCCTTTTACTTTGACGCCCTGCGTTTCACGCGGCTGGCCGAACAGTTCGGCGATCACAGCCTGGTCGACCTGCAGCGCCAGGGCGAGGACAGCGAGCTGGGCTTGCGCAATGTGGTGCCAGCCAGTTTCCTGGCGGCGCGCCATGCCGGCGCGCACTGCACGGTGATGTTCTCCGGCACGATGGGCCCGCAGCGCTTCTACCGCGAGATGCTGGGTTTGCCTGCCGCCACCGGCTGGCTCGATGTGGCCGGGCCCTTTCGTGCCGAGCAACTGGCCGTGACGGTGGCCGGCCATGTGTCGACGCGGCTGCACGATCGTCCGAAATCGGTCGAACCCATCGGCGCCATCATTGCCCGCCAGTATGCCGAACACCCCGGCAACTACCTGGCTTTCCTGAGCAGTTTCGACTATGCCAGCCAGGTCCAGGCCTGGCTGGCGCGCCATCATCCGGGGCTGCCCGTCTGGACCCAGACGCCGGGCATGGGCGAGCACGAGCGCGACGCCTTTCTGGCGCATTTCGTCGCGGGCGGGCGAGGGGTCGGCTTCGCGGTGCTGGGCGGCGCCTTTTCCGAGGGGGTGGACCTGCCGGGGGAGCGCCTGGTCGGGGCCTTTATCGCCACCTTGGGTCTGCCCCAGCGCAATCCGCTCAATGAGGCAATGAAGCAGGTGATGGCGCGGCGCTTCGGCGCCGAGCACGCTTATGACTACACCTATCTCTATCCCGGCATGCGCAAAGTCGTGCAGGCTGCCGGCCGCGTCATTCGGGACGAGGCCGATCGGGGCAGCGTGCATCTGATCGACGATCGGTACCGCTGGGCCCGGGTGCGCCGGCTGCTGCCGCAATGGTGGGACTTGCCCTGAGGGGGCAGGCGGCGATGTCGTGTACGCTGTATTGTGCGCCGGCCGAATGGCCAGCCCTGTCCATCCCCGCACGAGAGAATCCTGCCTTGTCCGAAACGCTCACTGCCAACGAATTGCGCCGCCAACAGCTGGTCCGCATGAAACGCTGGGCACTGGTGCTGCTGCTGATGATGGTGGCGGGCTTTGTGACCAGCCACCTCATGGGCGGGCAGGGCGCCTGGGCCTGGGTCAGGGCCTTCTGCGAGGCCGCCACCGTCGGCGCGCTGGCGGATTGGTTTGCCGTGGTGGCGCTGTTTCGGCGTCCCCTGGGACTACCCATTCCGCATACCGCCATCATCCCCAACAGCAAGGACCGCATCGGCGAGAACCTCGCGGTTTTCGTGCGCGACCACTTTCTGGATCCCGACAGCCTGCTCGAGCGCCTGCGGGTCTTCGACCCGGCCGCGCGCCTGGCGCGTTGGCTGTCGCGCCCCGCGCAGGCGCGGGCCCTGGCCCAGGGGGTGCGCCTGACCGCCTTGCAAATGCTGGCGTTGCTCGACGAACAGGCCGTGCGGCGAGCCATCCGCCAATTCGTCGAGGAGACGGTGCGTCGCTGGGATGCGGCCCAGACCGCGGGCGAGGTCTTGACGCTGCTGACGCGTGACGGTCGCCACCAGGAGCTGCTTGACGCGGCGCTGGAACGGCTGGCGGCCTATCTGTCGCAAGAGGACGTCAAAGCGCGCGCGTCCGCGCTGCTGGTCAAGTTTGCCCGCAAGGAATGGCCGCGCATCATCGCCACGGTGGATCTGGTGGCATCGGTCGACAACATGGCCGACAACCTGGCCGACCGCCTGGCCCGCGCGCTGATGGACGAGTTGCGCGACGTGCTGGCCGAGCCGCAACACCCAGTGCGTCAGGACTACGAGCAATGGATCGTGGATTACATCGGGCGCCTGCGCGACGACCCGCAGGTCGGCGCGCAGGTCCAGGCCCTGAAAGAAAAATTGCTGGCCGAGCCACGGGTGCAGACCTACGTGCAGGCGCTATGGGACGACATTCATGGCGCCTTGCGGCGCGACCTGGAGCGCGACGACTCCGCCTTGGCCCGGCATCTGGAACTTGCCCTGACCGGGCTGGCCACCAAACTGGGCAAGGACGAGAAGGTGCGCGCCGCCCTCAATGCCCACATCCTGGGCGCGGCGCGCCGCCTGACCGGACGGTTGCGCGCCGGCGTCACCGACCATATCGCGCGCACGGTCAAAAACTGGGATGAGCGGCATCTGGTCGATGAGCTCGAACTCAACGTGGGCCGCGACCTGCAGTATGTGCGCTTTAACGGCACCCTGGTGGGCGGCCTGATCGGCCTGGCCCTGCACGCGGTGGTGCTGCTGCTGCAACGCTAGGCCCGGCGCGGCCTAGATCGTATTGGCCGACCAGAAAGCCTGGCGGATGGCCGGCGATGCGGCCAGCGTGGCGGCCACGCGATCCAGATCCTTATCGTCGATGGCGGCCTCGGCCAGCGTCGCCTCGATCTCCACATCGCTGTCGCCGAACTGATCGATATTCAGTTCGGACAGGGGCAATTGTTCGGCCTCGAGCACTTCTTCGAGTTTGGCCAGCGCCTGTTGCTGCTGGCCGGCGCCGGTGATCAGATGGATGACGGTATTGACCTCGGTGTGCTGCGGCTCGACCGGCTGACGGTTGACGTAGCTCACCACCGGGCGCAGCAAGGTATTGGCGGCCAGCACGAACAGCGCGGCGGCCACCGCTTCGAGCATCATGGACGCGCCCGCGCAGGCGCCGATGGCCGCCGAACCCCACAGTGTGGCGGCCGTATTCAGCCCGCGGATACTGCCGCCTTCGCGCATGATGGCGCCCGCGCCCAGAAAGCCCACGCCGGACACCACATAGGAAATGACGCGCGCCCCGCCGTCCGGCCCGCCGATGCGAAAGGCCAGATCCACGAAGATCGCCGCGCCCACGGAGACCAGAACATTGGTGCGCAGGCCCGCCGTACGTTGCCGTACCTGGCGTTCAAAGCCGATCAGCGCGCCCAGCACAAAGGCCGTGGCCAGGCTGATGAGCGTATTGGCCAGAGGCAGCCATTGGATATTCTCGAAATTCTTCATCACGGACTCGTAGAGATTGCGGCCTGAAGGACCGCCCGCCATTGTCCACGTGTCATGTGAAATTAGCGTTGCGCTGCCGGCGCAGGCGCCGCCGGCCGCTACGAGCCGGCCGGGCCATCGAAAGCCCGGCGATTATAGGGGGGCGGCGGCGCCCTGGCCAGGCAGGGTGCCGCGCGCCCGGCGGGCGTGGCCGCCGGGCTCAGTAGCGCACGCTGTACGCCAGGCCGAAGGTACGGCCCCGGCCGTTGAACTGCAAGGAGTCTGCCGTCATGAGGCCGGCGTAGAGGGTCTGGGCGCGCTGGCTCCACACGGTCTGATAGCGGCGGTCGAACAGATTCTGGATGCCGACGCTGATCGTGCCGTACTTGTCGAGGTCATACCCGCCAAACAGATCGAAGGTCAGGTAGCCTTTCAGACGATTGCCGTCGGCATCGCTGAGGTCAAAGTTGCGGTTGGCCTGCAGCCGCAGGGACGCCGGCCCCGAACGCCAGGCGCCGTAGACCGAGGCCTTGGACGGGCTGGCCAGCGTCACGGTCTGTTTTGCCCAGCCGCCGTCGGCCTGCTGCTGTTCCGAGCGGATGGCCAGCCAGTTGACCCCGGCGCTCCAGCGCGGGTTGAAGGTGTAGTTGAGTTGACCTTCGATACCGTAGTTGCGCACCTTGCGGTCCTGCAAACCCACCGACAGGGTGATCGGCTGAATGGCCAGGGCTTTGTCGGACCACGCATAGAAGGCGGCCGTCTGCAGTTGCCAATCCCCATAATCGCCGCGCCAGCCCACTTCGACCTGGCGGGTCTTGATATTGGCCAGCTCCGACCCGTCGATGGTGACGGCGCTCAGCAGACGCCAGGTGTCACCTTGCAGACGGTAGTTGCCGTTGCCGTAGTACTTGGCCACGTCCACCAACTCGAAACCTTCCGAGTAGTTCAGCCAGGTCTGCTGCCGGGCGTCCAGTTTCCAGAGCAGGCCTGCGTTGAACAAGGTGGTGTCATAGGCATTGTCGCCGCCCGGAATGGCCTGCGCCTGCGTGCCCAGGCCGTTTTGCATGAGTACTTGCTGCGGCACCGGCACGAAGTCGCTCAATTTGACCTTGTTGCGCTGCTGGCGCAGCCCGCCGCTGAGCGTCAGGCTGTCGGTCAGCCGCCAGTCACCCTGGGCGAAGGCCGCCCAGGTATCGGCGGTGTAGCTGGGATAGCGCTGCAGATTCGCCAGGTTGTCGAAGTCCAGCCCCCCCGAAGCCAGAGCGCGGTTCCAGTCGAAGTAGGCCGTGCCGCCGTTGAACTTCTCGCGCGAGAACTCCAGCCCGTAGGTGAGCTTGAAGGCCTCCCAGTTCTTGCTGAGCGCGGTCTTCAAGCCCCAGGTATCGGTGTTCTGTTGCGAGGCGCCGTAGTAGAAGCCGCGGCGGCAAGCCGCTGCCGTGGGGCAGCTGCCGTCGTTATAGGTGAACTGGTTGGGGAAGGGGTAGAAATCCAGTTTTTCGCGGCGCCAGTACGCCTGGGCGAACAGGTCCTGGCCGCCCAGCACATCGCGGGCGTTGTAATCGGCCATCAGCAAGGCGCGCTCGGTCGATGGCTTGACGTCGGAGTCAAAGCCTTTACGGATATCGAGCAGATCCGAATTGGCCGGGCCGGCCAGGGGGATGGCCCCCTGCAGGTTGCGGCCCAGATAGAGCGCCCGTCCGGGGTGGAACTCCGAGTGATAGAACTGGCCCAGCAGCTTGAGCGACTGCTTGTCATCGAGTTTGATGTCCAGGGTGCCGGAGAGATCGAGCGCCCGGTTGTATTGCAGATCGGTCTGCGTGATGTCGGGCGTAACCTGTTTGCCGCTGGCGTCATAGGCCGCGCCGTTCTGGGCATAGGCCAGCGCCAGGCGGCCGAAGACCTGCTCGGTACCGCCCTCGACCGACTGCGCGACGCGCCAGTCGAAGTCCTCCGAACCGGAAAATCCGCTGCGGCCGGCGACTTCGCTGGTAAACGTGGCCGGTCCGGGCGCGCCGCGTTTGGTGACAATGTTGATGATCCCGCCCGTGGCGCCGCCGCCATAGACGGAACTGGCGCCAGACAGCACCTCGATGCGTTCGATATTGAAGGGCGAGATCGAGTCGAACTGGCGGCTGATATTGCGCATCGAATTCAACGACACGCCATCGATCATAATCTGCGCACTGCGGCCGCGCATGTTCTGGGAGTAGTTGGTCCGGCTTTGTGAGCCCAGGTCCAGGCTGGGGACCAGGTTGCCCAGCACTTCGGACAGACTGGCGCCGCCGCGGGCCTGCTGTTCGATCTGCTCGCTGGTCAGATACCAGACGGTGCGGGGCAGTTCGCTGATCGTGCTGGGCGCGTAGCCGCCCACGACCACCACATTTTCGAGTGTCTGCGCAGCCACTGGCGCCGACTCGACCAGGACCGCGCCAGGCCCGGTAAAGCGCCAGCTCAGGCCGCTGCCGGCCAGCACACGGTCGAGCGCCTGAGCCGCGGTGTATTGCCCGGCGATGGCCGCTGCGCGCTTGTCCTGGGTGAGCGCGGCGGGAAAGGAAATCTGTAATTGGTACTGCCGGCCCAGCGTCAAGAGCGCGGAATCCAATGACTGAGCCTGTAACTGCAGGCTTTGCGGCGTTTCGGCCTGTGCCTGGACGGCGGTGTGGGACAGGGCCAGCGCGAGGGCCAGGGCAATCGGGCGCAAATGTTGTTTCAGCGATGCGGGTTGGGGCTTCATAGGGGTTCCTTGCTGGGGTCTTTCCGTATAGACGCAACCCGGAGGCCAGAACCCTACCCCCCCCCAGCCAAAATTTTTTTGCGCTTCAGCGCCGGGAGACCCAGGCCCAGTTGCCCAGCCGGGTGACTTTTCCGCCGGCGGCGCGCGCCAGCGTGTCCAGTGCCTGCGGGTGTTGCACGGACACGAGGGAGCTGATGCGTTGCTCGCCCAGGCCGCCGGCGATCCAGACGCGAGCGCCGGTGTAGCGCGATAACTGATCTACGGCGTCTTGCAGGCTGACATCGCGCAGCATGAGCAAGCCTTCGGCCCAGGCCGCTTCGCCGAGGGGGTCGAACCGCTGCGCATGCATGCCGCCGGGGCCGGCCTGTACACGCTGACCCGGTGCGAGCACGGCAGGCGGCGTATCCGGGCCGCAGGCCAGACATTCCACCCGCACCCGGCTTTCCAGCACCGACACGATCGTTTCGGCGTCCTGGCGATTGACCTCGTATCGCGTGCCCAGGGCGGTCGCCCGGGCCTGAGGGGTGTCCACGGAGAAGGGGCGTGCGGCGTCGGGCGCCACGGTGAACAGAGCACGGCCGTGCAGCAAGCGTACCCGCCGCTCATGGGGCTGGAAATCCAGCTCGATGGCCGCGCCGGCGTCCAGCACGACCTGGCTGCCGTCGGGCAGACGGGTGGTGAGCACCTGGCCATCGGCGCTGGCGATGACGTTGGCCGGCGGCGGGACCTGCCGGGCCACCAGCCACCCGGCGACCAGCGCCGCACAGGCCACCGCCGCGATCGCGCGGCGGCGCTGGGTGCCGCGCACATTGCGGCGCAAGGCCTGACCGTCTACCTGGTTCATCTGCTGCCACAGATGCGCGATGCTGTCATAACAGGAGGCGTGGTCGTCGCGCGCGCCATACCAGCGCTCGAAGGCCGGATCGGGCAAGTCGGCCGGGCTGGCGCCATTGCGGCGGACCACCCATTGGGCCGCGCGGCGTTCGATGGCAGCGTCCATGTCAGTCCTGGGTCATGGCGAGCCGGCACGCCAGCAGCACCCGGGTCATGTGCTTTTCGATGGTCTTCAGGCTCACGCCCAGGCCATCGGCGATGTCGGCATAGCTCTGCCCGTCGATTTTGTGCATCAGAAAAATCTGGCGCGTGCGCAGGGGCTGGGCCAGGATGGCGGCTTCCAGGCGCGCGATGAGTTGGCGCAAGGCGACGACCTCGGCCGTGTCAGGGCTGGCGGCGTCGGGCAATTGGAATTGGGCGTAGCGCTCGATATTGCGGTTTTCGGCCGCTTGCCGGCGTTGCAGGTCGATGGCCAGGTTGGCCGCCACCTGAAACACATAGGCGCGCAGATTGCCGATGGGCGCGCTCAGGGTGTGCGTGCCCGCCAGTTTGATCCAGGTTTCCTGGGCGCAGTCCTGGGCGGACTCGCGAGAGCCCGTGCGGCGGGACAGGAAATCGACCAGCTCGCGGTAATGCGTGGCGACTGTGTCGGCAAGCTTCATGGCGTGGGCGGCGGCTAACGTTCGGAGCGCGAATTATAATGAGAAACGTTATCAGCATGAAGGAAAAAGCATCTGCTTTCGCGCCGCGCCGGCCCGCCCAGACCGGCGCCCAGGCGCGCGCCGGGCCTTTGCGCCGCCACGCGGCGCGGCTAGGCCCAAGCCGGGCGCGTTACAGGCTGAACAGGTTGCGCAGCGGCTGCCCGCCAGCCAGCCGGGTGAGGTTATCGACAAAAATACCGCGCACGCGGTCGGCATTGCCGCTGGAAAACGCAGCGCTATGCGGGGTGACGATGACGTTGTCCAAATCCCACAACGGAGAATCCGCCGGCAGCGGTTCCTGGTGAAACACGTCCAGAAAAGCGCCTGCCAGCCGGGCGTGGGCGAGCTGCTCGATGAGCGCGGTTTCATCCACCACATGGCCGCGCGCCACATTGATCAACATGGCATGCGCTGGCAGCAGCGCCAGCGCCTCGCGGCTGACCAGGTTCTGCGTCAGGGCGGTCAGGGGGCAGGCCAGAATCAGCCAATCCGCCTCGGGCAGGGCCTCGGCCAGCCGGCCATAGGGTAGGCTGCGTGCGGCTTCGGCCACCGGCGCATCGGAGTGCCGCAAGACCGTCAGGCTCATCCCCAAGGCTTTGAGGCTGGCCCCGATACGCTGGCCGATGCCTCCCCAACCGACGATGACGGCATGTTGACCCGCCAGGTCGCGGGGCTCGCGCTCGCCCAGCGTCTGCCAGCGATGCTCGCGCTGCTGCCGGGCAAGCAGCGGCAGCTTGCGCGCCAGCGACAGCAGACCGGCCAGGGCGGTTTGCGCCACGACGGCATCGCTGGCGCCTTGCGAGGTCGTCACGCTCACGCCGCGGGCGGCCAGATCGAGATAGATCTGGCGGTCGGCCCCCGCCGAATGCACATGCACCCAGCGCAGGCCGGCATTGCCGCGCAGTGCATCGTAGTAAACGGCCGTCGCGGGCTCGACCTGGAATTTGGTCGAATTGCCCGTGATGTCGCGCGAGATGAAGGCAATGTCAAAGGCCTCATCTGGCCGCTGCAGCCGCCACGAGAAGGGGGCCTGCGCCAGGGCCTGGCTCAGGCGAGGCGCTTCGGCCTCGGAACAGAGAATGCGCAGCGCGGTGTCAGTTGGTGGGGGCATCGAATTTCTTTACGAGGATGGCCCACTTATCGTATTCGCTCTTGATGAAGCTGGCGAATTGTTCCGGCGTGCCGCCAAGCGGCTCGGCGCCTTCCTGCAGCATCTGGGTTTTCAACGCGGGCAAGGCGGCATTGACTTCATGGTTGATGGTGGCCACGACCTCGGGCGGCGTGCCCTTGGGCCCAAAAAAGCCGAACCACGACCCGGCGTCAAAGCCCGGGTAGCCGGATTCTGCGATGGTCGGCAGATCGGGCAGGGTCGATGAGCGCTTGATGGTACTGACGGCCAGGGGGCGCAACTTGCCGGCGCGAATCTGCCCGATGACCGACGGGATGGTGGCGAACATGAAGTCCAGCCGGCCGGCCAGCAGATCGTTCAGGGCATCCGCGCCTTTATAGGGAATGTGCGTCGCTTGCGCGCCGAGCTGATCCATCAGCATATAGCTCGACAGATGGGATGAGGTGCCGACCCCGGTCGACCCATAGTTAAGCGGCTCTTTGCGCGTCTTGGCATAGGCCAGGAAACTCTTGATGTCCTTGGCGGGCGAGGAGGGCGGCACCACCAGCACATTCGGCACGGTGGCGATCTGCACCATGGGCACCAGATCGCTCAAGGGGTCATAGGCCAGCTTCATCAACGACGGGTTCACGGCGATCGGGCCGACCGAGTTGACGATGAGCGTGTATCCGTTGGGCTCGGCACGCACGACGTATTCGGTTCCGATATTGCCGCCCGCGCCGGGCCGGTTCTCGACCACGAAAGGCTGGCCCAGCTTGCGGGCCAGGATATTGGCCGTGCTGCGGGTGAGCGTATCGGTCGTGCCGCCGGCCGAGAACGCAACCACGGTCTTGACCGGGCGTTCGGGGTAGTCGGCCGCCTGGGCCGAGGTACAGGCAAAGACCAGCAAGGCACTGGCCAGCATCGGGTGCTTCATGGTGTCTCCTCGAGAGCGCGATGTTTTTATGGTTTGCCGGACGGCATCTGACGGCCGCCCGGGTCATGCCTGATGCGCCGCTTCAGAGCCGAAAGCCCGGATCCATGCGGTCGAGTTTGCGCAGCAAGGCGGGCCACTCCATGAGCCCATAAGGCCGGCGCGTACCGGGCTGGTAGTTGTTCCAGGTTTCTTCGAGCACTTCCGGCGGCACGGCCTTGAACGGGCTGCCTGCGGCCATGGCCGCCAGTTGCGAACGGCAGGCCAGTTCCAGCCGGTGCATCCAGTTGAATGCTTCGCCCACCGAACGGCCCACCGTGAGCGCGCCGTGGTTGCGCAAGATGAGGGCTTCGCCCGAACCCAGGTCGGCGATCAGCGAGGCCTGCTCGGCCGTATCCAGCACGACACCCTGATAATCGTGATAGCCGATCTTCAGAAAGCGCATCGCCGTCTGCGTGATGGGCAACAAGCCGCAGTCCAGCGAGGACACCGCCATCGAGGCCCAGCTGTGGGTGTGGATCACGCAATCGACGTCGTGGCGCGCGCCATGGATGGCGCTATGAATCACGTAGCCCGCCTTATTGATCCCGTAATTCAGATCGCCGAAATCCGGACGGGACAGGATCTTGCCGTCCAGATCCACCTTGACGAGGCTGGATGCGGTGATCTCCTCGTACATCATGCCGTAGGCATTGATCAAAAAGGCATTGTCCTCGCCCGGCACACGCGACGAAATATGATTCGCCATCATGTCCGACATGCCATAGAGGGCGACCAGCCGATAACAGGCGGCCAGATTGACGCGCGCCTCCCATTCTTGGGCGGAGCACTGGGATTGCAGGGAAGGAATGGAAAGTACGCCGGGTGCTGTCATCACGATCCGAGAGGTGGGTGGCGCCGTCTGGCGACCGGTCGTGAGGACTTTATCGGGCTTGCTGGTCGCCGCCTAGACATCCAGGCGGCATGGGGGCATCATAAATCGAGAAGGGTGGCGCCCGGCCAACTGCCGTGGCGCACCAGACTGCGCATGACATCGACCAGCACCACGCGCGTGGCCAGCGCCGCCGGCGAAAGCTCATCTTCGTTCAGGCAGCTCACCAGATTGCGGCGGAACAAATAAGGATCTTCAATCGGGTGCATGTCGAGCAGCCCGCTCTCGACGCGGGCCACGGCCGCGCCGGGTTGAATGGTCGCCATGGCATTGGCCTGCACGATGTCCATGAGCGTGGTCAGCCCATCGATCTCCACGGCGATCCAGGGTTCGCGTCCCGCGCGCTCGAACGCGGCCTGCACCCAGGCGCGCAACCCATGCGCCTTACTGGTCACCGCCAGGGGCAGGCCGGCCAACTGGTCGATGTTCACGGGCTGGCCGTCGGGCAGGGCGAGCAAACCGCGCCGCGCCAGCAAAAACAGCTTCTCGTCCAGCACCGCGACGGCATTGCGGCTCTTGCCGCCATCGTTTTGAAACAGCACCGCCAACTCCAGACGGCGCGACGCCAGCGATTCATTCAGATTGCCGGACAGCCCCTCGACCAGATGCAGCCGCACGTTGGGATGACGCTCGGCCATGGCCGCGAAAAAATGCCGTGCCACGAGCGAAGCCGTCGTGGGCGTGAAGCCCACGCTGACCATGCCGGAGAGCCTGGCCTCGCGCGCCGCCGCCACGGCGCTCTCGGCATGGCGCAGCGTCAACTGCGCCTGACGCAAGAAGGCCTGCCCGGCCGGCGTGGGCACCACCCCCGTCGGGCTGCGCAGCAAAAGCCGCGTGGAGAGTTCGCTTTCCAGGCGGCTGATCTGCTGGCTGAGCGCCGAGGCCACCACATCGAGGTCACGCGCGGCGCGGCCGATACTGCCCAATTCGGCCACGCGCACGAAATAACGGAGTTGTCGCAGTTCCATGGCGCCCAGGGTAAGCGTGGCGCCGGGTCCTGGCAAGGCGCCGATGCGGGCGCCGTGTTAACGCAGGGCCAGGAATGCGCGCGCTATCGCCGGCGCATCCATGCCGAGCTCACGCATGAGATGTTCCGTGCTGGCTCCATAAGCAAAAACGTCTGGCACGCCAATCCGGCCAAACCGTAAGGCACGGCCGCTCTCGGCTATCCCCTCTGCGAGCGCCGACCCCAAGCCTCCTATGATGGAGTGATTCTCGATGGTAAGGACGGTGCCCGCAGCGAGCGCCGCGTCCAGCACGGCGGCTGGGAGGGGCTTGAGATGGGTGACAGCGGCGACGGCGACCTGTTTGCCTTCGGCACTAAGCAAATCAGCTGCCGCAAGAGCTAGCGGTATGCTGAGCCCGCAGGCAAGCAGCAGGCCATCGCGCCCGTCGCGCAGTGTGGCCATTCCGTTGTCGGCTTGCGGGTAGCGTTCGCGCTGGGGGCGAGCTCGGGTCAGGCGCAGATAGACCGGGCCATCATAGGCCAAGGCCGCCTGGACCGCCTCGCCGGCCTGGCCCGGAGCCGGTTCGATGATGTGCATGTTGGGCAGGGCACGCATCAACGCAATATCGTCGATCGCCTGATGGCTGACTCCGAGCAACGTGTCAACGCCAGGAATGAAACCAACCACCTTGGCATTGGCACGGGGGTAGGCCAGTTGCATGGCAAGCTGGTCATAGGCCCGTCGTGTTGCAAAGACGCTGAAGGTATGCACGAAAGGGATGCGTCCGCAGCGCGCCATACCGCCTGCCATGCCCATCATATTGGCTTCGGCAATGCCGACCTGGAAAAATTGCTGGGGCAGTTGGTCGCGCAGGAGGTCTGTTTCGGTTGGCCCGCTCAGATCGGCCGTGAGTGCCACGATGCGCGGGTCACGGCGCGCTGCGTCCAGCAGAGCCTGTCCATAAGGTTTCTCTATCTCGCCCGTACCGCTGCGATCCGTGAAGTCATTGACAGTAAGGCTGCTCATACTTTGACCTCGTTCAGTTCTTGCAGGGCTCGCTCAGCCGCCTCGGGCGGCAATCGGAGGTTATGGCCCAGTATTCCCTCTAGTGAGGGGGCGCCTTTGCCGACCAAGGTGCGAGCAATCAGGCAATGCGGTTGGCCTGGCGTGCTGCGCGTTCTTGCGAATGCCGCCAAGACGGCTTGCATGTCATTGCCGTCGATGTCCTCCACGCGCCACCCGAAGGCGCGCCACTTGTCACCGAGCGGCTCGTGGGGCTGTACCTGGTTCACGTGTCCCTCGACCTGCATATCGTTGGCGTCGATGACGAGACACAGGTTGTCCAATCCCCAATTGCCGGCAGCCATGGCGGCCTCCCAGACCTGGCCTTCCTGCAACTCACCATCGCCGAGCATGACGTAAACACGGCTATCGGCACCGCTGCGCCTGAGTGTGGCAGCCATGCCCACACCGACCGATAGCCCCTGGCCCAGCGAGCCGCAAGTCGCCTCGATCATCGGCCCAAGGCGCTCGGAAGCGTTGATTTCCAGCGCTGATCCATCCTCGCAATAGGTTTCCAGGCGAGAGCCGTCGAAGTAGCCCCGCGCAGCTAAAGTGGCGTAGAAAATGGCGGTATTGTGAGCTGTTGAGAGGATGAAACGATCGCGGTCAGGCCAATCGGCCTGGTCAGGGCGTAGCCGCAGTTCGGAAAAATAGAGTGCCGTAAACAGATCGGCGGCCCCCAATCCTTGTTGCACATAACCTTGGCCGGTGCGGGCCACCATTTTCACGACCTGTTTGCGAAGTGCGAGGGCAATCCCTTGCAGTTCGGCGGTGTCTTTCGTGGGCGCGGATGACAAGCTCATGATGAGGTCCTCAAAAGGCGGCAGCCACGCGGGAAAATGCGTGGTCTGTCACTTCAAGCGCTTGGTCGATGTCTTTTTCGGTATGCGCCAGGCTGAGGAACATGTTGTGGCGATGATGCAGATAGACGCCCTCCCGCAATGCCGACGCGGCAAAGCATGCGCCCTTGGCCTGACCGGGGTCATCCTCAAAGAGAACCATGGGCAGCTGCACCGGACCGCTTTGGCATATGGCTAGCCCGTGCCGGATCGCCTGGGCATGCAAACCGTCGCGCAGACGCTGGCCCATGCGCTGCAGATACGCGGGAGCCTCATTTTGCTCAAGGACGTCCAGCGTGGCCAGGGAGGCAGCCATCGCGGTTCCTCCCATCCAGAAAGAGCCGGTGATGTAGATGTCTTGCGCTGCGCGGCGCCAGTTCTCGCCGCCGGTGACAGCGGCCAGTGCATGACCGTTGGCAATCGCCTTGCTCCAGGCCGACAAGTCTGGACGCACATTCAGGGATTCCCAACTGCCAGCCAGCGACAGTCGCAAACCCGCCCGGACTTCGTCTATGACCAACGCCGCGCCTTCGGCGTCGCACAGCGCACGGGCCCGTGCTGCGAATGCAGCATCGGGCAATTCCTGGTGCTGGCCCAAATCATGCCGGAACGCCGATACGAGAATCGCGGCCAGGTCATTGCCAGCCTGGCGTGCGGCGGTCTCGAGGCTTTCGATGTCGTTGTATTGAAAATAGATCAAATGCGCCCGGTCCTCGGCAGTGACGCCAGCCAATGACGGTGTGCACCAAGGCACCGCGCCGTGATAGGCGCCTTTGGCGAGCAGAATCTTGCGTTTCCCCGTGCCGGCGCGGGCGATCATGACAGCCGCTGTCGTGGCGTCGGTGCCGTTTTTCTGAAACATCGCCCAGTCGGCGTGGGGCAGCAGCCCGACCATGCGTTCAGCCAACTCGACAAATCGGGCGGATGGCCCATTCATACAGTCGCCTTGCTCCGCTTGGCGGCGCGCGGCTGCCTCGATGACGGGGTGCTTGTGCCCCGCGATCACCGGCCCCCAACTGCACATGAAGTCCAGATACTCACGTCCATCCACGTCCCAAAGACGGCAACCTTCCGCTCGCGAAAAGAACTGCGGATAGCCCTCGGGCAGGCCGCTCGCCCGCAGGTGACCATACATTCCTCCCGGGATGACCCGGTTTGCGCGGTGGCGCAACGCCGCATCCTCAATGCCAATGCGGGTGCCAGGATCTACTACCGTTGAAATGGCGGTCATCTTTTTTCCTGTCTAGGCGTTACCGGTCTTGGAGCAAACACGATACAGGATATATGATGTTTTAAAGTGTGCAAAGCGACACGTAGGGTCCGTGCAACAAGGACTCAGGCTCGCGGGGTGCGCCGAACGGTTTTGGTCGACGATTTTTTGACGGGCTCGATGTCTTGTCCGTCGATGGTTTCCAGATAAGCGACAAACTGCTGGCCGCCCTCGATCAGATCCTGTTCGACCGCGTTCGATAAGGCCGGCGCATCGCCGGCTTGCAGAGCGGCGATGATGCGCGTGTGCTGGTGGTCGCCCTGATAGCTGGGGTGGCCATGCGGGTAAAGATAGTTCAGCAGCGGCCCAGCCTGTATCCATAGCCGCTCGAGTATGTCGGTCAACTGACTCATGCCGGAGCGGCGGTAGAGGGTGAAATGGAAGTCGAAGTTGGATTTCACGGCCTGGGGATAGTCCCTTTCTTTTTCAGCCCTCACAAGCGTGGCGTGAATAGTCTGGAGCTCGGCGATGAACTCGGCATCCACATGGGGCAGGGCTTCGACGGCAGCGAGCGGCTCGAGCAGGAGTCGCAGGCGCCTGATCTCCATGTACTCAGCCAAAGAGAGCCGACGCGTCAGAAAGTAGTAGCCCGCTTTCATTTCGACTGCGCCGTCGTTGGTGAGCAGCAGGATGGCTTCGCGGACGGGCGTTTCGCTGACCCCCAGGTCGGCGGCGAGCTCACCGATCTTCAGGCGCTCTCCAGGTTGAAAGCGGCCCGACATAAGGCGATCGCGCAAAGTGCGATAGACCTGAGCCGTGAGGCTGGAGCGGACGACAGAAGGTTTGGAGATGGCCATGGCATCGTTGGACGTGATATCGGCCCCTATTTTAGGGAAGCCCGGGTGCTGGCGGGATATTTAGCGTCGCAGGGCCTTATAGGTAGAACTCCCCATATCAGGCCGGTTTGAAAAAACACAATATATTATATAACGTGTTAGCTGGCGTCGGCCAGCCCTATGAGGAGCGCTGGATGTCGTCATCCCCGGAAGTGCTGCGTGACCGTTGGGGCATACCGCATGTGCGGGCACAAGGTATAGACGACCTGTTCTACGCCAATGGATATGTGCATGCGCAGGACAGGATGTGGCAGATGGATGCCGCGCGCCGCCGCGCGGTCGGGCGTTACGCCGAATGGGTCGGCGCCGAAGGCGTGCCTGCCGACAGCCTCGCGCGCCGCTTAGGCGTGGAAGCGGCATCTCGTCGCGACTATGCGCATCTGAACGGGGAAACGCAGCGCATGCTGGAGTGCTATACGGCTGGCGTCAATGCAGCCATGGCGCAGCTCCCCCTGCCGCTGGAGTATCGGCTGCTCGGTGAACGACCGGAGCCTTGGGAGCCCTGGCAATCGGTGGCCGTCATGCGCCAGCGAGGTCTGTTGATGGGATCCATATGGTTCAAGCTGTGGCGCGCGGCGGCCTTGCGTACCGTCGGGCCCGAAGCCATACGTTGGCTGCGCTACGACGACGGAGGTCAGGAGCGCTATGTTTCGCCGCAGGATGCCGCCTTGACCGGACGCTGGATCGCGGGTCTGAAGGACTTGGCCCCGGCGATCGAGGCGCTGTTGGCCTTGGCACCGGAAGACGCCACCATCGCGGGGTCGAACAACTGGGCGCTATCGGGAGCCCACACTGCCAGTGGCCTGCCGCTGGTTGCAGGCGATCCGCATCGTATTTACGAGATCCCGGGAATGTATGCGCAACTTCACCTGAGTTGCGACGATTTTGACGCATTGGGTTTCTCTGTCCCTGGGGTACCGGCCTTTCCCCACTTTTGTCATACCGAGTCGGTCGCTTGGTGTGTGACGCACGCTTTCGCCGATATCCATGACCTCTATCTGGAACGGTTCGACCCTGCGCGGCCAGATCATTATGAAACCGAGACGGGATGGCAACGGGCCGATAGCCGGACAGAGGCCATCTCCGTAAGAGATGGCGCCGAGGTGCAGGTGGCGATTGAGCATACCCGGCACGGTCCTGTCATTGCACGCATGGGGCGTCACGCGGTGGCCTTGCGTTCCGTTCAGCTCGACCCGGTGGATCGTTCATTAGATTGCTTGTTGCCCATGCTACGGGCAGGCGACGTACAGCACTTTAATGAAGCCAGCCGTGCCTGGGGGGTTATCGACCACAGCGTGGTATCGGCTGACCGGCAGGGGCATATCAGCGTCAATGTCCGCGCCATCGTCCCTGAGCGCGACCGCGTCAACGGCTGGTTGCCAGTGCCTGGGTGGACAGGGCAGCACGAATGGAAGGGCTTTATCCCCTGGGCACGTATGCCGCGCGTGGTCGATCCGGCGGATGGGATGATCGTGACCGCCAACAATCGCATTTCTCCGGAAGATGCGGGCGATTACCTCTGTACGGATTGCCATCCGTCGACGCGCGCCTGTCGTATCGCGGATCTGCTGCGCCCGATGACCGCGGCCTGCGTTGATGACATGCAAACCCTTCTCGGCGATGTGAGCAGCGCCAGGGCCCGAGAAATTGCCGCAAGAATCGCAGCCGTATCTGTGGAAGAGGGCGCTGCCAAGGCGCTGCAGGCCATGCTCAGTGGCTGGAATGGACAAATGGTGCTGGATGCTGTCGAGCCGACCGCCTACATGGCGCTGCGGCAGACCATGACCCGACTGCTGGCGCAGCGCAGCGGACTTGAGAATGCGGCCGCGGACCCGTTTGCCAGCATGGCGGCACCTAGCGTGGTACCCGTCAATCAGCTGTGGTGGTCGTTGCCAGAGTTACTGCGACGTGATGACTGCAGTCTGCTTAACGGTGCCAGTTGGGACGAGATCATTAAGGAATCGCTCGAATGGGTCGCATCTTCCGCGCCGCTGTCGCCGTGGGGGCGCGCGCATCGTCCCCGCTTTGCGCATCCGCTAGGTCTGCATTTCGCCGGGCAGGCTGTTGCACCGGTCTCCAATCCCGTGGCTGGCGATGGCGATTGTGTCAATGCCAATGGCGCCTATCCGTCTTCCGGATTGGCGGCCACCTATGGACCCGTGGCCCGTTACATCTTCGACGTGGCCGACTGGGATAACAGCCGCTGGGTCGTGCTGCATGGCAGCTCCGGCGAGCCTGGCCATGCTCACTATGAAGACCAAAATGCATATTGGGCGCGTTGCGAGCTCGTACCAGCGCCATTTTCACGCCAAGCGGTCGATGCGGCCGCCGTGTCGCGTACCCATCTAACCGTGCCGTTGCAGGCCCTGTCTGCTCAGTAAAAAGGGGAAAACCATGCTGACCAAATTCTCGATCAAGCAAGCCACTTTATGCGCGGCGCTATGCCTTGCACTGCCTGCCTTGGCCGCGCAGGAGGAAAAGCCGAAAACGGGGGGAACGCTGGTCTATGCCAGTCTGTCGGGACCCGGTACGCTTGATCCCCAGGTGGCAGCGAGCATGGTGGACCTGGAAGTCATCCATCATCTGTTTGAGGGGCTGGTGGCCATGGACGCCCACTACAACACCAAGCCCTTGCTGGCCCGGGAAGTCAAAGTCAGTGATGATCAGAAAACCTTCACGTTCCTGCTTCGTAAGGGTGTGAAGTTTCACAACGGCAAAACAATGACTTCGGCCGACGTGAAAGCCACCTTCGAACGCTATGCACGCGTCAGCCCCAATAAGGCCGTTCTCGATGACGTGCTGAAGTACGACACGCCAGACGACGACACCTTCGTCATTGAACTGAAGAAACCCAACTCGGTTTTTCTGGACGTGTTGAAAACGCCGGTTTATCCCTTCGTGATTTTGCCCGCTGAGCAAAAAGACAAGCCGGCTCGGGGGATCGATATCATCGGCACGGGGGTGTTCAAGCTGGGGCAGTGGGTCAAGGACAGCCATCTGACGATTCAGCGGTTTGCCGATTATGTCGCCGACG
Source organism: Bordetella genomosp. 12 (assembly GCF_002261355.1). Classification (GTDB taxonomy): domain Bacteria; phylum Pseudomonadota; class Gammaproteobacteria; order Burkholderiales; family Burkholderiaceae_B; genus Bordetella. Next base: position 999,985 of record NZ_NEVU01000002.1, read on the forward strand.
ATAGCGCAAGCGGGCCTGACGGCTTTGCCGGCAAGCGTACGGCCTATGTCGATGCGGTGCGGTTCAACTTTGTACCGGAGGCGAATGCACGCGTGGCGGCCATGCAGACGGGGGAGGCCGTGTTCACGTCGACCGTGCCCCCCGAACTGGCCGCGCGCTTGAAATCGCAGAAGCACCTGGAGGAAGTGACGGTTTATCCATATTGCCAACAGTACTTCATCGTCAATTCGCAGCAACAACCGACGGACAAGCCGCAGGTGCGCCAGGCGATCCGTACGGCGGTGCATGTCGACGATATCATGAAGGTGATCGGCGCCTCGCGCAAGAATCACTCTATGGTCTATCCGGACGGCGCGTACTACGGCGGCGACGTCACCAATGGCCGCTACAACGAGAACGACCCGAAGAAAGCGCGGGATCTGCTCAAAGAAGCAGGTTATCAGGACGAGCCCATAGTCCTGCAGACGAATAATAACTACGACTACATGCGCGACTCCATTCTGGTGTTGTCGGAGCAATTGAAGAAGGCCGGGATGAACGTCAAGATCGACATCACGGACTGGACCAGCAACGCCTCCAATCTGCAAACCGGCAAGGGCAATTGGAATGTGTCGACGACCAGTTTCTGCTCTAACCCCATCCTGGGGCCGCAGCAATGGCAGTCGATGATTTACAACTTCCCGCACGTCAAGAACGACAAGGTGCTGGATGACGCTTATGAGACGTTTTACAAGACCGGCGATCTTGAGGGGCGAAAGAAAGCGTGGCTGGATATCGAACAACGCGTGCTGGATCAGGCCTATCTGATCAAGGTTGCCGACCGGGGTAACGTCCAGATACTGAACACGCGGAAAGTGGGTGGATTCGAGCCGTACTACATGAACCATTTCTGGAACGTCTGGCTCAAGTAAGGATCGGCTATGTACCGCATCGTTTTCACCCGGATCGGACAGGCTTTGCCGGTGATGCTCATCGTGGCGGTCCTCACTTTTTTCCTGATGCATATGCTGCCGGGAGATCCGGCGGTCATCATCGCGGGAGATCAGGCGGGGCCGGACGCCATCGCCGCGGTCCGTCACAGCCTGGGGCTGGACCGGCCGTTGCTGGATCAATTGTGGTTATGGCTGACTCATCTGGCTCAGGGTAATTTCGGCGAGTCTCTGATTCTGAATCAGCCGGTGCTCCAAGCGGTGGCCGAGCGTTTGCCGGTGACCTTGTCGCTCGCCACAGTCGCTTTCGCGATCACGCTCCCGGTTGGGATAGGGATGGGGATGATTGCCGCTTACTGGCGCAACTCCTGGTTGGATTCGGCAGTGATGGGGTTCGCGCTGATCGGCGTATCCGTTCCGAGCTTTTGGATAGGGACTCTGTCGGTCATCCTGTTCAGCGTGAACCTGGGTTGGCTGCCATCGGCCGGCTACGTGCCAATCGAGGATGGTTTCTGGGAGTGGCTCGGCGCATTGATTCAACCCGCGGTTGTGCTTGCCTTGTTTCAGATAGGGTTCATGGCGAGGATGACAAGGTCTGAGATGCTTGAAATCCTGGACCAGGATTATGTTCGCACGGCGCGCGCCAAAGGGGTCTCGGAGTTCCTGACCGTCAGCAAGCACGCGTTCCGTAATACGCTGGTTTCCGTGGTGACGGTTGGTGGATACATACTGAGCCTTTTGATAGGCGGATCGGTCGTGGTGGAGCAAGTGTTTGCGCTGCCCGGAATCGGCAGACTCCTGGTGCAGGCCATCATGGCGCGCGACTATCCCACCGTACAGGGCACGATGTTGCTGCTGGGGTTCGCCTTCGTACTTATCAACGTGTTGATCGATGTGGTCTACACCTTTCTCGACCCACGAGTGCGTTATGACTGAGACCGTCGCCCACATTGCGGCCCCGGCGGAGTCACCCGCCACCCATTCCAGGACACTGGTGCTCAAACGGCTGTGGCGACACCGGTCTTTCCGGCTGGGAGCCATTGTGCTGTGGCTTATCGTAATGGCCGCGGTCTGTGCGCCCTTCCTGACAAAGGGGGATCCCATGGCCATGCAGATCGCCAATCGATTTCATCCGCCTTCTTGGGAGTACCCTTTCGGAGCGGATCAGTACGGACGGGATGTGTTTACCCGTGTGCTCTACGGTGCGCGTCTGTCGCTCTGGATTGGCTTTACGGTGTCCATTCTTGCCGCCATCGGCGGCGCAGTGATCGGTATGGCGGCGGGCTACTTCAGCTGGCTGGATTCCCTGCTCATGCGATTCATGGACGCGTTGCTGGCATTCCCGGCCATCCTGCTTGCCATAGGCATCAATGCGGTGCTTGGGCCCCAAATCCATAGCGTCATCATTGCTCTAGCCAGTGCTTACATCCCGCGCACCGCGCGCATCGTTCGCGCGTCGGTGCTGGTGATCAGGCGTCTCGATTATGTTGACGCTGCACGCATCAGCGGGGCAGGCGCCTGGCGCATTCTTACGCGTCATATATTTCCCAATACGATGGCGCCGTTGCTGGTATCGCTGACCTTCATTTTTGCCTACGCGATTCTGGCTGAAGCCACCTTGAGCTTTCTCGGGATCGGCCCTCCGCCGCCCATGCCGAGCTGGGGCAACATTATCTCCGAAGGACGGGATTACGCGGTCGAGGCCTGGTGGATCATGCTCTTCCCAGGGTTGGCGATCAGTCTCTCAGCGCTTGCCATCAATCTGTTGGGTGATGGATTACGCGATGTCCTGGATCCGAGGCTGAAAGTGGAGGGCAATTGATGAGCCTGCTGGAAGTCGATAACCTCAGCGTGGATTTTCGTGGTGACACGGGCTGGACGCGCGCTGTCAGCAACGTTAGCTTTTCTCTGGAGGCCAATACCTCATTGGGTATCGTGGGCGAGTCAGGAAGCGGCAAGAGTGTGTGTGCGCTGTCGATTCTGCGCTTGCACCATCGGCGCATGTCCCGGATGCCCGAGGCCAGCATCCGTTTTGACGGCAGCGATCTTCTGGGTATGGGTGAGAGGGAGTTGAGGCGCGTGCGCGGCGCAGATATTGCGATGATCTTTCAGGATCCCATGAGCTCGCTCAATCCTGTGCTGACCATCGCTGATCAGATAGGCGAGACCTTGCGGATTCATCAGGGTCTGGACAGACAGGCAGCTCGCCGCCGGGCGGTTGAGCTGCTGGATTTGGTCCGGATACCCGACGCGGCCCGGCGGGTGGACGAGTATCCCCATCGATTGTCAGGAGGCATGCGGCAGAGGGTAATGATTGCGATGGCCATCGCCTGTAGGCCACGGTTGCTGATCGCCGACGAGCCGACCACCGCGCTGGATGTCACGATTCAGGCGCAAATCATGCAGCTCCTGCGTGAACTGCAGGCTGAAATCGGTATGTCGGTGATTCTGATATCGCATGACCTCGGGTTGGTGGCGGAGTTTGCGCAGCGCGTCATCGTCATGTACGCCGGGCATATCGTGGAGCAGGCCGATGCTGCCGACATGTTCGAACGTCCGTTGCATCCTTATACGGAAGGTTTGTTGCGCGCGATTCCCAGGCTCGATAGCGTACCGGGTCGGCTGCCGGCCATCCCCGGCAACATTCCAGCACCCGGAAACTGGCCCAAGGGTTGCCGCTTCGGTCCACGCTGCGGGTTGGCTCGGCCGGCCTGCCTGGCGCGTGCGGTTCCACTCGAAACCGTGCAGGGACACCGGCTGTTGCGCTGTCCGCCGCGGCGCCTAAGCCTGGAGGCGACCCCATGAGCGAAATCGTACGTGTGCGCGGGCTGACACGGGACTTCAAACTGGGTCGCGCTGCGGGCAATGCCGTCCTTCGGGCGGTCAATGATGTCAATTTTGACATCGGCTTGGGCGAAACATTGGGGTTGGTCGGCGAGTCCGGGTCCGGTAAATCGACCATCGGCCGGATGATGATAGGGCTGCTTGCGCCGTCACAAGGCGAGATATGCCTGTTCGGGGAGTCGATTACGGGTCTGGACGGCAAGAAGAAACTGGAACGAGTGCGGCGCCGCCTGCAGTTCGTTTTTCAGGATCCCTATTCTTCGCTGAACCCGCGCATGCGCGTAGGTGATGCCGTGGCCGAACCCATCGATATCGCGCTGAAACTCGGCTCGAGGGAGCGTCAGGAGCGCATTGCCGAGTTGTTCGAGATGGTGGGGCTACCCCCCTCTTTTGCGTCTCGATTCCCCCACGAGTTTTCGGGAGGGCAGCGGCAGCGCATCGTCATCGCCCGCGCCTTGGCTTTGAATCCGGAATTCGTGGTGTGTGACGAAGCTGTGGCCTCGCTCGATGTATCCATGCAGGCCCAGATCGTCAATCTGTTGATGGATTTGCAAGAGAAGTTGGGCTTGAGCTATCTGTTCATCGCCCATGATTTGGCCGTCGTGCGGGCGATCGCGCAGCGCGTGGCAGTGCTGTATGCCGGAGAGGTGGTGGAGGTGGGCAAGCGCGAAGGGCTGTATTCCCGCCCGCGTCATCCCTACACGCAGGCCTTGCTCAAAGCGGTGCCAAGGCCAGAAGTCGGGCGACCTCGCCCGCCGCCCATCAAGGGCGAACTCTTGAGCGTGCTCAATCGGCCCAAAGGGTGCAGTCTCAGCCCACGCTGCGCCTACGCCACAGGACGCTGCCACGAAGAAAAACCGCAGTTGCGGGATGTCGAGCCCGGGTGGATGGTGGCATGCCATCACCACGAGACGATCGAAGGCCGTGGCTGAACATTCAAACCAAGGAAGTTTCCCGATGCCCCGCAACCGCCCAGAGTTTGGCCCGCATAATCAGCGGGCCCGTACGACCAGTGTCATGCATCCCGATCAAGGCCTGCATTTGTCGCATTGGTACGAGGCGCCCCGCGAAGATCCAACTCAGGCGGAAGTCTATGTCTACACCGATGATCTCTCGTATGCGCCCGGCGATACGGTAGTCTTCAGAGCGTCGAGCAACGCGGCTCACTTCAGTCTGGAAGTCTGGCGTGATGGCGTGGAGGCTGTTTGCGTCCATGCCGCCGATAACATAGCTGGCCAGTTCGTACCCATGCCGGCGCAAGCCTACCGCCAGGGGTGTGCGTGGCCCGAAGCCCATCGCTGGACGATTCCGGAAGATGCGGTCAGTGGTTTCTATCGCGTGGCTTCGTGGTGCCAGCGGCCTGACGGGTCCCGGTTCTTGCAGCATCATTTCTTTGTCCTGCGGCCCCCCATTGGTCAAGCCAAAGCATCGGGACGGTTCTTGCTTTTGTTGTCGACCTCGACATGGACGGCTTATAACGATTGGGGGGGAGCAAACGCCTACGACGGCATAGACGGCCCGAATGGGTGTGACTTTTCACCGGTCTTAAGTGTGCAACGTCCCTGGACCCGTGGCTTGGTGTGGTTGCCGCCCGGCGCGCCGCGCCTGTGTGACCCGGTGCCACGCGAACCCTGGGAAGCTCCGCGCTATCCGACCAAGGAGTGGGCCTATACGAATGGCTATGCCCAGTATTACGCTTCTTCCGGCTGGGCGCAGTTCGAGCGGCATTTCGTGATCTGGGCCGAGCGTGAGGGTTATCACTTCGACATGATGACTCAAACCGACCTGCATTACCGTCCGGAATTGCTTGAGGCGTACGGCACGGTGGTTATCGCCGGCCACGATGAGTACTGGACGCGCCAGATGCGCGAAAGCATCGACGGTTTCGTTGAACGTGGCGGGGCGGTGGCGCGCTTTGGCGGGAATTTTATGTGGCAGATCCGCCTGGAGGACGAAGGCAGACGCCAGGTTTGCTACAAAGCGCGCGCCAAGGATGAGGACCCGGTACGGGGAGGCTGCGACCACGCCTATCTCACCGGGGCCTGGGAGGAGCAGGCCGTCAACTGGCCCGGCGCAACGACTTTTGGCGTCAATGGTATGCGAGGTGTTTACTCGTCTTGGGGCGGATTTGCCCCGCGTGCGAGCCGGGGCTTTACCATCTACCGCCCGCAGCATTGGGCGTTTCACGGTCTTGACGTGCACTATGGTGATGTCATGGGCGCTCAGGCCGGTATATTCGCCTATGAAGTCGATGGTTTGGAATATACGTTCCGCCATGGCCTGCCGTACCCCACACACGAGGACGGAGCGCCGGAGAATACGCAGATCCTGGCGATGTCACCGGCTCTGTACGGTGAAGAAATGCATGATGGCGAAGGTTTTCGCTACTATCTCAAAGATGGTGGACTGGCCCGCAAGGCCGAGGCGCTCAGCGGAGATTCCAGCCCCGAGTCCATCGCACGACATCAATACGGTTCGGGCATGATGGTGTCGTTTACTCGTGGTCGTGGTGAGGTGTTCACCGCTGGAAGCTGCGAATGGGTCATGGGGCTGACCCGCAACTGTTACTACACCCAAGGTGTCACACGTAATGTGCTGGCACGTTTTCTCGCGCGGCAAACATCCGTGTAGCGGGCTGGCCAGGCTTGCCGCGCCTGGCCACATAACCGTGCGCTGCCTCAATTGGCCGTGAGGCCTGCCTGTTTGACGACATCGGCCCAGTGGGCGAGATCTTTTTTCAGCGTGGCACCCACGACCTCGGGGGGTTGATAGCTCGCGTAGCTGCCCTGTTTGGTGATCTGCTCCTGGAACGCGGGCGAGGTCACGACGGTCTGCATGGCTTTGGAGAGTTTCTGCACGACGTCGGGCGGCATGTTGGCCGGGCCGAACAGCGAGAACCAGGCCTCGAGCTGGAAGTCGGGCAGGCCCGCTTCGGCGGTGGTCGGCACGTCGGGCAGCATGGGATGACGGCGGGCGCTGGTGATGGCCAGGCCGCGCAATTGGCCGGCCTGGATCTGGCCGATGACGGTCGGCGGGGTGGTGATCAGCAGCTGGACTCTATTGGCCAGCAGGTCCTGCATGGCGGGCGCCGCGCCGTTGTAGGGCACGTGGGTCATGTGGGCCTTGGTGAGCAGTTTGAATTGTTCGGTACCCAGGTGCTGGATGGATCCCGTGCCGGAAGAGGCGTAGTTGAGATTGGCGTCGGGCTTTTGCGCCAGGGCGATGAATTCGCGCAGATCCTTGGCGGGCGAGGATTTCGGTACGGTGATCACGTGCGGCCCGCGCGTGACTTCGGCGATGGGCGTGAAGCTCTTGATGGGGTCCCAGGGCAGATTCTGGGTCAGCGCGGGGTTGCCGGCATGGAAGCCCTCATAGGAGAACAACAGGGTGTAGCCATCCGGTTTGGCGCGCGCGACATGGCCATAGGCGATGTTGCCGCTGCCACCGGGTTTGTTCTCGACGATAACGGGCTGGCCCAGTACGTCCTTCAGATGCTGCGCCAGCGCGCGGCCGGCGATGTCCATGGCGCCGCCGGCGGCCACGGGCACCACGATGCTGACGGGGTGGTTGGGGTAGTCCTGGGCGGCGTGGCTTGCGCAGGTCAACAGGCTGGCCGCGCAGGCCAGGGCAAAGGTCCAGCGACGGGTCATAGTCTTCCTCCTGGGTGCGCGTCTGGGCGCGCTGTGTCGATGCGCCATGTTGAATGCACGGCGCCTTGCGACACATTATTGGCCGCGCCACGGCTTCGCACCGATGGTCCCGCGCTTGTATCAGCTATGCTTTTTTGTACTAGGACGCGCCAGGTTCAGGCCAGCGCGATGCCCAGATCCCGCTCGCTGGCGGCCAGCGCGTCGCGCAGGGTGGGGGCCAGGGCTTCGGCGACCGTGCGTGCGGCGCGGGTCAGCGGACGCGATACCGACGTGGCGACCATGAGGCGCGTGGCCAACTGCGGCGCGCCCAGCGCGGTGGCGTGCAGCCGGCCGTCACGCAGCTCCTCGGCCACGGCCGGCAAGGCCAGAACCGTATGGGCGGCCCCGGTGACCGCCACGGCTTTCATGAGACTTAGGTCGTCGAGTTCATAGTCGACCCGCAGCGTGACCCGGGCTTTGGCCGCGGCGGCTTCCAGCGTGCGGCGCAGACCATGCGTGGCGCTGGGCAAAGCCAAAGGCAGTTGCGCCAGGGTCGCGATGTCCACCGGACGCGGTCCGGACGGGGGAAGGGCGGATATCAGGAACAGCCGGGCTTCGCCGAGAAAGTCCACGCCGATATGGCGGGAGCGGCGGGCATCGTGCAGGATGGCGATATCCAGCCTGCCGTCGACCAGCCATTCGTGGACATAGCCGCTGTAACCGGACAGGAAGTTCAGGCGCAGGCCGGGATGGCGTGCGCGCAGGCGTTCGATCAGCGGCAGACCCAGCAAGGACAGTATCGTCGGCGTGATGCCGATGCGGACCAGCCCCGAGATGGGACGCTCGCTGTCGCCCAGCCCGGTCATGGCCGAACTCAGCTCCCGCATGAGCGGCAAAATGCGTTGGCGGAAGGCTTCGCCCTCCGGCGTGAGCGAGACGCCGCGTCCGTGACGGTAAAAGAGGCGGGCGCCGCAGCTTTCTTCCAGACGCTGCACCTGACGGCCCAGGGCCGGCTGGGCGACGCCGATCACGCTGGCCGCGCGGGAAAAACTGCCGTGTTCGGCCACACTGAGAAAGTACTCAAGCCGCTTGAAATCCATGCCTATTCCTTGGCTGGCGGGTCCATGACGCCGATGATGCCTGGATTTCGGCTGGCAAGCCATGCCTGCCCGGCATAGCTGATAACGGCGCGGGGATATTGAAGCCGGCCCGGGGCCGAGCCCAGAATGCGGGCGATACCTTTTGCGCAGCCCGCCACCATGTCACAGACTTCTTCGCACGCTTTGCTCAACGTTCTGGCCGCCAATGGCGTGGACCGGGTCTTCCTCGTCCCGGGCGAGAGCTATCTCGGCATTCTCGATGCCCTGGTGGATTTTCCGCAGATCGATACGGTCACCTGCCGTCATGAGGGCGGGGCGGGCTACATGGCCGTGGCCGATGGGCGGCTGGCTGGCCGTCCTGGCGTGGCCCTGGTCAGCCGCGGACCGGGGATGAGCAATGCGGCCATTGCCGTTCACACCGCGCAGCAGGATGCGGTGCCCCTCATCATGATCGTGGGCCAGGTGGCCAAGAAAGATCTGCGGCGAGAGGCTTTTCAGGAAATCGACTACCAGAAGATGTTCGGCAGTATCGCGAAATGGGTGTTCGAGCCGACCGAACCCGGCCAGTTGGCCGAGGCGGCTTTCAAAGCGGTCCGCCTGGCGACGACCGGCACACCGGGCCCGGTGGTGCTGGTCATTCCCGAAGACATCCAGCAGCAAGAGACCGAACAGCCCGAGTGGCAGGCGCGCGGCCATGCGGCAACCTTGCCCGATGCGCGCACGATGGACGATCTGGCGCACGCGTTGCAGCGCGCGCAGCGGCCCTTGGTGATTGCCGGCGGTACGTTGGAGCAGGGGGAGGGACGCGCGGCATTGTTGGCCCTGGCTCAGGCCTGGGCGCTGCCGGTGGCGGTGTCGTTCCGGCGGCACGATGTCTTTCCCAATACGCATCCGCAGTACGTGGGTGAGTTGGGCCTGGCCAATCCCGCCGCCCAGATCGCCGCTTTCGAGGAGGCGGATTTCATTCTGGCGCTGGGCACGCGCCTGGGCGACATTCCCACGCAGGGCTATGCCTTCCCGGCGTTGCCGCAACCGCGGCAGGTACTGGCGCACTGCTATCCCGATCCGCATATCGTGGGGTTGAACCACGCCGCCGATTACGGGCTGGTCTGCAGCCCCGAGGCCCTGGCGCAAGCGCTGGCGTTGCGCGCCGGCCCGGCCGCGCCCGAGCGTCAGGCGTGGATCGCGCGCCTGCGGGCGCTGCACGAAGCCCGCGCGGCCTGGCCCCAGCGCACGCCCCAGGATGGGGTGGACTTCGCGGCCGTGGTGCACAGTGTGGCGCGGCAGGCGCCCGCCGACCTTGCCGTCTGCCTGGACGCGGGCACCTTCGCCGCCCCGGTGTACCGGCACTTCCCGTTTGTCTATCCGCAGCGGTTAATGTCGCCCATCGCCGGCGCAATGGGCTACGGCGTGCCGTCGGCCATCGCCACCGCGCTGCGCGGGCAGCGCGCGGTCTGCATGGTGGGCGATGGCGGGCTGCTGATGACGGGCAACGAAATGATCTTGGCGGTGGAGCGCCGCCTGCCTATCCTGTTTATCGTGTCGAACAATGGCAGTTATGCGTCCATCCGCATTCACCAGGAGCGCCACTATCCCGGGCGCGTCAGCGGCACCGCCCTGAACAACCCTGACTTCCTCGCTTTGGCGCGCGCCTACGGCATGCCCGCGCAACGTATTACCGAGGCCGCGCAGATCGATGAGGCGATCGCCCGGGGCCTGGCAGCGCCGGGACCGGTGTTCATCGAGGTCGCCAGCAGCCTGGGCAGTGTATTGCCCTGAGGCCGCCCGGCCTCGCGATGGCGCCCGCCGGGCCATTGCTGAAAAAATCCTGATGGATCGATCGGGAATTCTCTTCTTTGCTTAACGGGCCTTTCACGTTGCGCCGCCACGATGTGGTCAGCGTGAAAACCCTGACTAAAGAAGAGAAACATGCAAGGATTGAACTGGAGAAGGTGGTGCGCGCTGGCCGTGACCACCGGGGCGCTGGCGGCCTGCGGCGGCGGTGACGGCGATGATGCCGATGATCCGCCAGCCGAAACGCCCGTCACCCAGCCCGGCGCCTCGGTCAAGAAGGTGTTGTTGGTGGGGATCGATGGCCTGACCTACGACGCCCTGCGGCAGGGGCTCGAGGCCAAAACACTTCCGAACCTGGCACAGTATTCGATCACGCGCGCCTGGACGGGCGGCGTGACGGCGGCGCCCACGCAGCAAGCCACGCTTGCCGCCCCGGGCTGGGCGACCCTGCTCAGCGGCCAATGGGCGGACCGGCACGGCGTGCGCTCAAATGCGGCCGATCAGGCTATCAAGACCGCCAGTGTGTTTCAGCGCGTCAAGAGCGCTCAGCCTCAAGTGCGTAGCGCCGCCGCCATGCATTCCACGCTGTTGGCCGGTTTGATCCGCCGTGACCGGGACGCGGGCTATCTCGATTCCCTGACGGACTGCGCGGGCCTGGACGACTGCGTCTCTTCGCAAGTGCGCGACCGTATTACCGAAGGCTACGATGTGGTCGTGGCCCAATTCGGTGCGCCGGGCAGCGCCGCCGCCGAGGGCGGCTTCGACACCCGCTATGAATCCGTGCTGCAACGCACGGATGCGGCGCTGGGCGTGCTGGCCGCGCAGATCGCCGAGCGGCGTGCCTCCCACCCGCAGGAGAGCTGGCTGACGGTCGTGGTCAGCAGCCACGGCCTGGGCAAGACGGGCACGCAAGACGGGCTGCCCCTGGCGCCGAACAAGACGGTTTTTGTCGCGAGCAGCTTGCCCGACATGCTGGGCGGCAGCGCCGACGATGCGGCCTTCGATGGCGCCTGGGATAGCAATTGGTACGCGCTGCCCAGCGCGGCCGATGTGGCGCCGACGCTGCTCAGCCATATGGATGCCCTGCCCGAAGCGGCGGGGTATGACCTGGCCGGCACCTCGCTGGCCGAGTCCCTGGCCGTGCGCCGCCTGGTGACGCGTACCGCGATGGACAACAAGAGCGTGACCCTGAACTGGGTACGCGTGGGCGAACCCGAAGGCGAGATCGTCATCAGCCGCGATGGCACGGAGATTGCTCGGGTGGCCGGCACTTCTGCCGAGTATGTCGATAGCGCTTTTGCTTTTGACACCGAGGGCCTGCACAGCCTGAACTACACCGTGGCGGCCGGTCATTCGGTGGCGTCGGCGCGCGCGACCGTGCTCTACACCAAACCGGTGCTGCTGCTGGCGTCGTTGCGCACCGGCCTGACGATGTTCTTCCCCTTCGAGGGTGATCTGGCGGATCTGGCCAACGGCGGCGGGGCCATCACGCCTTATGACGGCACGCAGCAGCCGGTCTTCGCCCAGCAGGGCGTCTTTGGCAGCATGTTCCAGAACGAGCGCGGCTCGGCGGCCAGCGGCGCGTTCAAACTGGACCACCCCGCCGGAATGCTGACGACACCCAACGCGTTCACCATCGGGTTTTGGTACCAATCGGATGGCGTGGCCAACGACCGCTCCATCATCGGCAACAAGAACTACAACTCGGGCGGCAATCCCGGCATCACCATCGCGCAATGGGCCGGTCCCGAGCTGCGATTCAACCTGGCTGGCGGGTCGCGCGTCGATATCAACGGCGTGAAGTTCACGCCCAACAAGCCTATCTACGTGGCCATGGTGATCGACAAGACCGCCAAAACCATGGAGGCCTATGCCTACGACCCGGAGCTGGGCTTCTCGCGCCGCAGTGTCGCCACCGGCTCGGTCAACCTGGCCCAGGTCGAGGGGGTGTTCGGTCCGCACATTGGACTGAATGAGGACGGCCTGGGCACCTACGGTGTGTGCTGCGCCGGCACCAAGGGCCCGTACACCATGTACTTCGATGATCTGGCCATCTGGTCGCGCGCGTTGACCGAAGCCGAGGTGCGGTCCATCGCGCTGTCCGGCAAGTCCATCCAGGAACTGTTTCGCTGATTTTCACCAGGAATGACCATGACTACCTACCCGAAGCTGCGCGGAGCCTTCCGCCTGGGCGCTGCCCTGTTGTTGACCGCCGCGCTGGCCGCCTGCAGTGGCAGCGATCACGACGACGACGAGAGTGCGGCCACGCCGCCCGACAGCGGTACCCAGCCCGAGACGCCCGTCGTCAAACCTGAATTGCGCTGCGCGCCCTAAGCCCGAACACCCGTCAGGAAACCCCTGTGAACTCGAACGACACCTCCATCCACGCCGGCAAGCGGCGTTTCCTGCGCAACGCGCTGGCCTCCACGGCCGGTCTGACCGCGCTTTCCATGTTCCCGCCTTCGATCCGCCGTGCGCTGGCCATTCCCGCCAACAATCGCACCGGCACGATCAACGATGTCGAGCATGTGGTGATCCTGATGCAGGAGAACCGTTCTTTCGATATGTACTTCGGCACATACAAGGGTGCGCGCGGTTTTGGTGACCGCATCACCATCCCCTTGCCGAACGGCCGCAGCGTGTGGGAGCAAAGCAACGGCACGCGCGTCGTCATGCCCTATCACCTGGACAGCACGCAGGGCAACGCGCAGCGCGTGGCAGGCACCCCGCACGACTATGTCGATGCGCAGAACGCCTGGGACGCCGGCCGGATGGCGCAATGGCCGCGCTATAAGCAGGATCAGTCCATGGGGTATTACCGGCAGAAGGAGCTGGAGTTCCAGTTCGCGCTGGCCGAGGCCTTCACCTTGTGCGACGCCTATCATTGCGCCTCGCACGGTGGGACCAATACCAATCGTTTGTTCCACTGGACGGGCACGAACGATCCGCTGGCGCAGGGCAATGGGCCGTCGACCCGCAACCAATGGGACGGCTTGGGTGCGTCCTCGACCGGCTGGACGTGGAAGACCTACCCCGAGCGGCTGCAAAGCGCTGGCGTGTCCTGGAAGGTCTATCAGAATCTGCCCGATAACTACACCGACAACCCGCTGGCCGGCTTCCAGCAGTTCCGCCGTGCCAATGAGCTGGCGGGCAATGCCAGCAGCGGCTCGCCGTACACGCCGTGGACCTCCAGCATGGATGCCGGAAATCCGTTGTATCGGGGCGTGGCCAACACCATGCCCGACGGCGGTTTCCTGCAGGCCCTGCGCGACGATGTCCAGAACGGCACCTTGCCGCAAGTGTCCTGGATCGTGGCACCAGCCAACTATTCGGAGCACCCGGGTCCGTCCAGCCCGGTGCAGGGCGCCTGGTACATCCAGGAGGCGCTCGACGCCTTGACCTCCAATCCGGACGTCTGGAGCAAGACCGTCTTTCTCATCAACTTCGACGAGAACGATGGCTACTTCGACCATGTGCCGTCGCCGGCCGCGCCGTCCTTGAACACGGATGGCTCGATGGCGGGCGCATCGACCGTCAATACCGATATGGAGCGCCACACGCACGCGTCGGCGCAGGATGCCGCCGACAACCGCGTCTACGGACCCGGCCCGCGCGTACCCATGTACGTGGTGTCGCCCTGGAGCCGTGGCGGCTGGATCAATTCGCAGGCCTTTGACCACACTTCCGTGCTGCGTTTCCTGGAAGCGCGCTTCGGCGTGGCCGAAGAAAACATCAGCCCGTGGCGGCGCGCCGTGCTGGGCGATATGACCTCGGCCTTCAATTTCGCTACGCCCAACGATGAGGTGCTGCCCGATCTCAATCTGCTGACCCGCGCGGGTTCGGATCAGGAGCGCAGCGCGCAGCAGGCTTTGCCCGCCGTGCCCTTGCCCGACGCCACCAGCCAGGCGCGGCCAGTGCAGGAGCCGGGTGTTCGCCCTTCGCGAGCCTTGCCTTATGAACTGCACACCAGCGGCCGCAGTCAGCCAGGCAACGGCCTGATGTGGCTCGTGTTCGCCAACACGGGCAAGGCGGCGGCCGTGTTCCATGTCTACGACCGGCTGCATCTGGATCGTGTGCCGCGCCGCTATACCGTCGAAGCGGGCAAGCAGCTCGAAGGCAGTTGGGACGTGGCGGGCGACGGCGGCAAGTACGATCTGTGGGTGCTGGGCCCCAATGGCTATCACCGCCATTTTGCCGGCGATCTGGCGCTGGCCAGAACGTCGCAGCTCGATGCCGAGATCCGCGTCTGCTATGACGTCGCCAACGGAGATGTGTACGCGAGCTTCATCAATAGCGGTAAGGTCGCCTGCAATTTCTCGGTCACGCCCAATGCGTACTACGCCAGCGAGGCGAGCCGGACCTTCAGTGTCGCACCCGGGGCGCAGGCCGAAGCGCATTGGCCGCTGGCCGACAGTGGCAGTTGGTACGACTTCACGGTGCGTCTGGCCGAGGATCCCGCCTATGAGCGCCGGTTCGCCGGGCGGGTGGAAACCGGCAAAGCCTCGGTGACCGATCCGGCCATGGGGCAGTAGGTCAAGGCGCCGGCCTGCCCAGCGTGTGCTGCGCAGGCCGGCGGCGCCCTCAGGCCGCTTGCGGCCGCAGGGCGACGGGCGCGTCTATGCGGCGAAAAACGAGCGCCGAGGCCAGGGTCACCAGGCCAGTGACCGCGAAGGCAATGCGAAACGCACTGGCCGCATCGCCGGTGCTGCCGGCAAAGAGCGAAACCAGACCGCCGCCAATGGTCACGCCCAGGCCTATGGCCAGCATCTGTACCATGGAGAACAGGCTGTTGCCGCTGCCGGCCTCGCGCGCAGGCAGGCCTTTGAGCGTCACGCCATTCATGGCCGCGAATTGCATGGAGTTGCTCGCGCCAAAGACGCACAGCACGGCGATCTCCAGCCACAGCGGCGTGCCGCGCGCAAAGGTCGCGAAAGCGGCAATGGACGCGCCCACGATGACGGTGTTCCAGATGAGGAACTGGGTATAGCCGAAGCGCTTGAGCAGCGGCGCGATCCAGCTTTTGGCGATCGCGCCGGCGACCGCGGCCGGCAGCAGCATCAGCCCGGAATGCAGCGGGCTATAGCCCAACTGCAGTTGCAACAGCAGCGGCAGCAAAAAGGGCACCGCGCTGGAGCCGATGCGGCAGACGAGATTGCCGGCCAGGCCCACGCTGAAGTTCGGCGCTTTGAACAGGCCGAGCCGGAACAGCGGGTTGGCGTGGCGCCGCGCATGCCAGATGTAGGCAGCGACAGACAACACGCTCACGCACAGCAGCAGGCTGGAGATCAGCATGCGGTGGGTGTGGGCCGGGCCTTCGAGCGCCAGCGAGAAGCTGACCATGCACAGCGACAGCAAGGCGCCGCCGAGCCAGTCGAAACGCGGTGCGTCGGGCAGGCTGTCATCGGGCAAAAATTTCCAGACCGCCACCAGCCCTACGGCGCCCACCGGAACGTTGATGAGAAAGATGGTGTGCCAGCTCATGGATTGCACGAACCAGCCGCCCAAGGTGGGGCCGACGATGGGGCCGACCTGGCCGGCGATCGAAATCATGGCCAGCGCCGCCACATAGGCCTCGCCGCGGATCGCGCGCAACACGGCCAGCCGGCCGACAGGCAGCAGCATCGCGCCGCCCACGCCCTGCACCACGCGCGCGGCGGTCAGTTGCGGCAAGGACTGCGACAGGGCACAGAACACCGAGCCTAGTACGAAAAGCAGGATGGAAACGAAATACACCCGGCGTGAACCAAACCGGTCGGACAGCCAGCCCGAGGCCGGGGTGAGCAGGGCCATGGTCAAGGTGTAGGCGACCACCACCGGTTGCATTTGCAGCGCCGAAACGCCGAGGCTGTCGGCCATGGACGGCAAGGCGGTATTGATGATGGTGGTATCGAGCGCCTGCATGAAAAAACCGCCTGCTACGGTCCATAGCATGGCGGTATGAGCGGAAGACTTGGGCATGAACGGCGGGGGTCCTGAAAGCGGGCCCGAAGCGCGTAGGCTTCAGGCCGGGGGGCAATGCAGTCATTCTAGTGATCGTGACCCTATCGATATATCCGTTAGGTACACTAACTGCTATCGAAATTGTCGATGAGTAGTATTTGATCAGGCGCAGCCCATGCTCAATCCTGTCTGGTTACGCACCTTCGCCACGGTGGCGACCTCGCACAGTTTCTCGGCGGCCGGCCGTGAGCTGGGCCTGACGCAGTCCACGGTCAGCGAACACATCCGCCGCCTGGAAAGCGCCGTGGGCCGGCGGCTGCTGACTCGCGACACCCATACGGTCGCGCTTACGCCGGACGGTGAAGCCATGCTGGTGCACGCCCGGGTGATTCTCGAGGCCATGGCGCATGCACAATCGCAGTTTCTCTCGCCGCGCCTGCGGGGCCGGGTGCGGCTGGGCTGCTCCGACGATATTGCGCTGGGCCCGCTGCCCAGCATTCTGGCGGCCTTTCGTAATGCGCACCCCGATGTGGAGCTGCAACTGACGATTGCCATGACCGGCAAGCTCTATGAATTGCTCGATGCCGGCGCGATCGATCTGCTGGTGGGCAAGCGCCGGCCGGGAGATTCGCGTGGCGCCCGCCTGTTTACCAGCCATATGCTGTGGATCGCGCGCAGCGGGACCGAGGTGGATCTCACGCAACCGCTGCCGCTGGTGCTGGCGGCCGAACCCAGTGTGTCACGCACCGTCGTGCTGGATACCCTGGCGCAGGCCGGCGCGAGCTGGCGCATCGTATGCACGAGCAGTTCGCTGGCGGGCAGCAGTGCAGCCGCCCGGGGCGGCCTGGGCTTGACCGTGCGCCCGGAATTCATGAGCGGCAGAGGGCTTGCCCCGCCGGTCAACGCCGCCAGGCTGCCGCCCTTGCCGGACGCGGAGTTCGTCACGCTGGGGGCCGCCCATCTGAGCCGGCCGGCGGAAACCTTGCTGCAGATCCTGCACGACAGCGAGTTGCGCGGCACCTGGACGACGGTTTAGGCCGCGGGCGAGGGCAAAGGGCGGCGCGGGCCGGCCAGGTATGCGACCATCATCTGCACAATGCCTGCCGTGATGCCCAGCCCCGCGCCGATCTGCCAGGCCAGGGTATAGCTGTGGAGCAGGTCGTAAGCCAGCCCGCCGCCGATGGCGCCCGTGAAGCTGCCCAACTGGTGGCCGCAAAAAGCGACCCCCGTGAGCATGGCCTGCCAGCGCAGGCCGAAGGTCTGGGCGATCCAGCCAGTGACCAGCGGCGCCACGCCCAGCCAGAGAAACCCGATCACCGCCGCGAAGATCAAGGTGCTCTCGGGCGTCGGCAAGGTATGGAAGTATCCAATGAACGTCACCGAGCGCAGGATATAGATCAGGCCCAGCAGCATCTGTTTGTTCCAGCGGCCGCCCGCCCAGCCGAAAAAGAGACTGCCCAGGGCGTTAAAGCCGCCGATGGTGGCCAGCGCCTTGGCTGACAGCATGGGGTCCAGGCCGCAGAGCGCAAGATAGGCCGGCAGGTGCGTGGTCAGAAACACCAACTGCATGCCGCAGACGAAGTAGGCCGTGGCCATCACCACGAAGGGCAGATTTTTCATCGCCATCGACAAGGCCTGGCGCGCATTTTGTTCGCCGGCGGCGGCGGGCGCCAGGCGGGGCAACGCGTCGACCTTGCCGGCATACCAGGCGGCCGGCAGCATGAAGACGGCCAACACCACGAATGACAGGCCGCCCATGCGCCAATCCCAATGCTGCGCGACGGCCTGACCCAGCGGCGCGGCCAGCATGGCGCCCAGCGATCCGGCGGCGGACACGATGCCCAGCACCAGGCTGCGCAGTGCGGGCGATACCGGCCGCACGGAAGCCGCCATGGCCACCGCACTGCCGGTCGCGGCCAAGGCCGCGCCCACGGCAAAGCCCGCGCCCAGCAATACGCCCAGCATGCCATGCGCGGTGGTCAGCAGCACCATGCCCAGGATATAGAGCAATGCGCCGCCCACCATCAGGGGCCGAAAACCCCAGCGCACCACGAGCGCGCCGGCAAAGGGCTGTAAAACGCCCCAGACGAGATTCTGTACCGAAATGGCGATGGTGAAATCGCTGACCGATATCCCCAGATCCTGGGTCAGCGGCGGCAGAAAAATGCCCAGGCTTTGCCGCAACCCCATCGCCAGACTGAGCATGATCGAGGCACCGATCAGAATGGGCAATGCAGGGCGCAGAGAGGCGGACATTGTTGCGATCAGCTTGTCAGGGGTTGCACGGCCGGGCGGCCGCGCCTGGGGCAGTGTATCCCTTTGTGTGCGTGCCAAGCATAAAGATAGATGTTTTTCGTATAAGCCTTGTCCCGCCTGCGTGGCGGCCCGCCTGACCCCGGCGCAAGCGGGCCGCCGCGTCCCGCGGGGCCGGGTTTTCGTCAGGAGGGGTTACGGAGCAGGCGTGCGCCGGGCGGCGGCGGATTCAGCGTGCCGTAATCTTGCGCACCTGGTTTCCTTCGCTTACATCGGTGCGGGGCGCAGTTCCTACCATGGGGTCGTGGGCTTCAAAGACGGCGCCGCCAGGCGCCGCGACATCAAAGGAGGCAAGCATGCATAAGCATTCCGCAGCGCAGCGTGACCCCGGAATTGGTGAGCAGGCGCGAGATCAGGGCAAGGCCAAGAGCGGCCGCGTCGGCGCGCAGGAGCCGGGCTACGGAAAACCGTCGGGTCAGAAACCCGCGGGCAAGGGCCAGCAAAAGCCCAACCCCAACGGCCCGCAATACGAAGAGGGCGGCCAGTATCCTGGCCCGCGCCCGGGGAGCAGCCGCCAGGCCAGCGCGCAGCCTGAACGACGTGAGGTCATCAGCGGCGACCTGCGGGTGGGCGAAATTGTGCGCGAGCAACTGCGCCACAGTGGTTACGACGTCAGCGCCGTGACCGTCGATGTGCACCAGGGCTGTGTCCGGCTTGATGGCATGGTGCCCGACGGGCGCACCCGCCATGGTGTGCAGAGCTGCGCCGATAGTTGCGTGGGCGTGCGGGGCGTGGAGAACCACACCCGCGTCAGCGAGGCGTCCCGCACCGGCGCCGCGCGCCACTGATTCGCCCGCGAGCCGGCCCCGGGGCGGCGCTGCACTTCAGGCCAATTCTGGACGGCCGAAGCGGCGATTCTGCAGCACCGGCAAGGCCTGCCGGGCTTGCGCAATCCGCGCCGTATCGATGTCCGCGAAGACCAGCGCATCGGTTTCCGCGGCGCGGGCGACGATGACGCCCAGCGGGTCGATGGTCATGCTCGCGCCAATGTTGCGCGGCCCGCATTCGCCGACGGCAACCACATAGCAGGTGTTCTCCAGGGCGCGGGCTTGCGAGAGCACCTGCCAGTGCATTTCTTTCATGGGGCCCTTCACCCAGGCCGATGGCGCGACCAGCACATCGGCGCCATCGAGCGCCAGGCGCCGCGGCAACTCGGGAAAGCGCAGGTCATAACATGTGAGCATGCCGATCTTCAGGCCGCCCACCTCGACCAGGGGCGGGATGTCCGCGCCCGCCAGCACATTGACCGACTCCTGCATATTGAACGCATCGTACAGATGCAGCTTGCGGTATTGCGCAATGACCTGGCCATCGCGCAGCGCGACTTGCGTGTTCCAGACCTTGCCGTTGTCGGCCGGCACGTGCACACAGAAAAACACGGTCAGGCCCTGCGTGGCCGGCAGCAGCGCGGAGAGAAAAGGGCCGTCCAGCGGCTGGGCCGAGCGCTTGACGATATCGGGGTCGGTAATGTCGCGGGCCAGCACCCCTTCGGGCAGGACCAGGGCCTGGGCGCCGCCGGCGCGGGCGCGCTCCATCAGCTCGCGGCAGATGGCGGCGTTTTCTTCCCAGACGGGGCGGACGGCGAATTGCCCCATGGCAATCTTCATGGTGTTCTCCAGACAGGATGCGAGATTCAATAGTGCGGCGGACGTTCGTCCAGCAAGCTGCGCCAGGGGCCATTGGCGCCGTCGGATTGCTGATGGCGCAACTGGCCGATATGAGCGGCCATCGCTTCGATCTGTTTTTGCTGCTCGAATACCAGCAGATTGAGGCGGTCCAGCAGGTCTTCGGCGAAGCCCAGCTTGACCTCCAGCTCCGTGACGCGGGCAGCAAGTTCGTGTTCGTGTTCCATGGCCTTATTAAACCGCAGACTCGGCCGGCTGTGACACAATGGTCCTTTCTTCAGCGCCTGGGGGCCCGTCGATCATGGATATCAACCTCAACGATTTCGAACAGATCCGCCACGAACTGGCGCGCCCTTTGTTGTTGCTCAAAGGCGGGCATGGCGTGTTGGCCTGCGGCTATCTCAATATCGCGACCTTCGACAAGACCGGCGAGGCGGCCGCCATCGTCACCGGGGTTTCCGATCATGCGCAAATGTTGGCCGCGCCGCTTGTCGCGGTCAGTCAGGCCGCGCGTGCGCTGGGCGTGCAGGAAGGCATGACCGGCGCGCAGGCATTGGCCCATTTCAAGTAAGGTGATGCGCGCCGCCCGTTTGACAACGTGCCGGCCGCGGCACACACTTATATCCATGTCGTATTTTCTGGTTCTCGCCATTCGATGCTGCCCAACGGTAATCACCCCGGGGACGCGCGCGCGCTGAACGCAATCCGCACACGCAAGGCCTGCCCCGGTTGACGGAGCAGGCCTTTTTTATTTGTGATGAGCGGCGCGGTGCGCCGCGAAGGTAGGCCATGTTTCAGATCCAAGGCGCCCGGTTTCCCCAGGATCGCGATGCTTTGATCGCCATCATCCGCGAATACATCAGCAGTACCCGCGTCAGTCTGGAGTATCAGCATTACGAAGAGGAACGCGATGGCCTGCCGGGCAAGTACGCTGCGCCGCGCGGCTTGATGCTGCTGGCCTGGAATGCGGGCGTGGTGGTGGGCTGTGGCGGCTTTCGCGAAGTCGATGCCACGACCTGTGAGATGAAACGGGTCTATGTCAGGCCCGAGGCGCGCGGGCGGCAATTGGGCCGGCAGCTGATGGAGCGCCTTTTGCAGGAGGCGCGCGCCGCGGGCTATCGCCGTATCTGTCTGGACGTGTTGCCGGAGTTTCTGGCGGCGCAGTATCTCTATGAATCGCTCGGTTTTCGCGAGACCAAGCCGGTGACGCAAAATCCGGTGCCGGGCTCGCGCTTTCTGGGCCGTGATCTCTAGGCTTGCCGATCGCGCGAGCGCGGGGTTCGCCCAGCCCGGGCAGGCACCCGGGGCCGGAGGGCGAACCCGCTTTCGCGATTAGTCGCGGCGGCTGGTGACTTCGACCAGGTGGTAGCCGAATTGCGTCTTGACCGGGCCCTGGACCTGGTTGACCGGGGCGCTGAACACGACCTGATCGAACTCGCGCACCATTTCGCCGGGGCCGAACGTGCCCAGGTCGCCGCCTTGGCGGGCCGACGGGCAGCTGGAGTTTTCGCGCGCGACGTCGGCGAAATCGGCGCCGTTTTCGATGGCGGTCTTCAGTTCCTGGGCTTTGGCTTCGGTCGAGACGAGGATGTGACGGGCAGAGGCTTGTGCCATGTGAGGCTCCAGTAAGGGCTGGCCGGGAAACGGCCAGCGCCGGATGAATGTTGCGGGCAGTGCCCGCCTGACCCGCTAGTGTAGCGCGGGGCTGCGTTGCCCGAGGCCGATCTTCAATCCTCATCGAGCAGGCGGGCCGCCTTGGACGAGGCCGCCGCGCCGGCACGGTGGTAATGCATGACGGTCGCGACGCTGGCGTGACCGCTCATCGCCATGACCTCGGCCAAAGGCAAGCCCTGCCGGCCGGCTTCGGTGATGAAACCCGCCCGCAGGCTGTGCGCGGCAAAATCGCCCTGCAGACCCGCCTGGCGGGCCCGCGCCTGCACCATGCGGCGCAGGGCCTCGGCGCCCAAGGCTTCCCCCACGATGCCGCCGCGCCGCACACGACGAAACAACGCACCCTCGGTGATACCGGCGGCCTCCAGCCAGGCGGACAAGGCCTGCGCGGCCCGGCCGGCCACCGGTTTGTGGATGTCGGGACGGGCGCGGCCTTCCTGATTCGTTTTCGAATGCGCCAGCGTATAGAGATAGCCGTCCGGGGTGCGCCGCGTGTTCTCCAATGTGGCGGCCACGACTTCCGAGCGGCGGCGTCCGCCGCTGGCCCAGGCGAACAACAGCATGGCGCGGTCGCGCAACCCGATCAGACTGTCGTCGCAGGTCGCCAGCAATTGCTCGAGCGGCTCGCGGGTGAGGGCGTCTTTACCCTGAGGCAGATCGCCGCGCCGGGCATAAGCCGCGCGGCTGCGTTTCATGAGCGCGCGCACGGCGCGATCGCGGCAGGGGTTGGGCAGCCCTTGGGTTTCATGGGCCTCGGACAACACGGCCAGCCGATGACGCACCGTGGACAGTTTCAATGGGCCAGGCGTTCGCTTCATGCCCGTGGCAAGCAGCTGCTCATCGACCGCCGCGGGCAAATCGTGCGTCAGCCCGTGAGGGCCATGGTGTTGCAGGTGGTCCGCGATGAACTGCAGGACCGTGGCGACGGGCAAGGGCAGGGCCATGGGGCGCGCGAGCCGCAGCGCGTGCCACGCGGCCCAATAGCGGATGGCCGAGCGATATGCCGCGCGGGTATTGGGCGAACTGCCTTCGCGCAGCAGCGCACGCAGCGACTCGGCGCTCGCGCCCAGCATGTCCAGGTGCTGTCCCAACGACGTTTGAAGCGGCACATCCCCCGCTGCCGCGGCCGGATCAGCACGCTGAGGCTTGGAAATGTTATAAATCATATGTAGTATGTATGAATAAATACTTTGTTGATTATTTTAGCGCGGATAAACATCTATTATCCGCGCTAATTCGGCGCGGCGGCCAAGATGCCGCGTTTTGGTTGAGGCAAGAGGCGAAAAATGGCTATCGGAATTCAGCAGCAGGATGTTTGGGCGGCGGCGGATGCCTTGCTGCGCGCGGGGGAGCAACCCACGATAGAAAGGGTGCGCTCGCACCTGGGCCGGGGGTCGCCCAACACCGTGGGGCCGCACCTGAAAGCCTGGTTGCGCGAGCTGGGCGGGCGCTTGGATCAGGGCGAGCCGCCCGATGCGGTGATGTCGGCGGCCCAGGCTCTTTGGCAGGAGGCGGTGTCGCAGGCTCAGGGCGAGGCGGCCGCGCAGATGGCACAAACCCGGCAAGCCCTGCAGGCCGAGCAGGAGGCCCTGGACGCGGAGCGCCAGGCGCTTGCCCAGGCGCAGGCGCGCCTGCAGCAACGGGAGGCGGATCTGGAGGCTGCCGTGAAGGCGGCGCAGGCGCTGGCCGACGCCGCGCAGGCACGGGCGCAGTCCCTGCAAGGGCGGCTCGACGCGGCGCTGGGTGAGCGGGACGCGCTGCGTCAGGCGCTGGAGCAGGCGCGCCAACAGGCGCAACAGGCCGAGCGGCAGGGCAGGGACGCGCTGGCCGAGGCTCAGCAGGCGCACCAGGCGGCCCTGGCGCAGGCCGAGGCTCGCCATGCCAGCCACGAACGGCGTTGGCTGATGGATATCGACGCCCAGCGTCAGGTGGCGCGGCGCTTGCAAGAAGAGCGGGACGCCGGCGCGCGCCAACTCGCGGCGCGCGAGCAGGCGCATGCGCAAGTCCTGCTCTCGCGGGATGAGGAGGCCCGCGCCGAGGCCGAACGGCTGGCGGCCGCCACGGCGGCGGCGCGCGAGGCGCAGGCGGCCCAGGCGCAGTGGCAGGCCATGGCCGAGGCCGGGCAGCGCGCCCTGGCCATGCGTGAAGAGGCCCTGGCTCAGCGTCACGCCGATATCGAAGCGCATGCGGCGCAGTTGCGCGCGCAGCTTGCCGTCAAGGATGAGCAGATCGCCGGCCTGCTAGCGGCCACGCGCACCAAGGGCAGGGCTGCCCGGCCGGCCTGAGGCGATGTAGGTATAGTGTGCGCCGCCGCAGGCCATGGCCTGTCTACCGCCGGAGTACACATGTCCTTACCTGCCCTGGGTGTCTGTTTCGTTCTGTGCCTGTCCTTCCTGAGCGCCGCGGCCGTGGCACAGACGCCGGTGCCCGATACGCCCGCGGCTGTCCCGCGAGTGCGCCAGCAAATGCACCTGACCTTCGCCGAAGAGGGCACGGGCGTGCAACGGACCATCGGATGGTATCGGCCGGCCTATCCGGCCAAGGCGCGCCGTTTGCTGCAAGAAGGCACGGTCACGCTCAGGATCGAAATGGATCCCGCCGGTGAGCATCGCGTGGAGATCGCGCAGTCTTCAGGGTGGCCCATGCTCGATCAGTCGGCGCTGGAAGCCATGAGCGGGCTGGCGATCGATGACGGTCCGCCGCTGCTGCGCCGCACGCGCTTCAGGCTGCCGGTACGGTTTGTCCTGGCACCGCCGCCGCCCGCGCCTTGAGGGCGGGCACGGGCCTGCTATCCTTTCGGCGTCATCCCATCTCAAAACAGGAAGCCCGCATGCACGCTGTTTTCATCGACGCCAATCCCACCCTGGCCGCGGTCGCCGAGCGGCTGCACCGCCAGAGCGATCCGGATCTGAAAATCAACCAGCAGCCGGATATCCGGCCGGACCAGATCCCGGCGGTACTGGGCGGCGCGGCCATTGCCATCATCGACCACACGCATCTTCCCACCGACGTGGCGCGGGACTGCAAGGGTTTGAAGCACGTCGTGTTTCTGGGAACCGGTGCGCGCTCCTATATGAACCCGGAGGAGCTTGCCGGCCTCGGCATCGAGGTGCATATCATCAAGGGCTACGGCGACACGGCGGTGGCCGAATGCGCGTTTGCCTTGATGTGGGCCGCGGCGCGCGGCTTTTGCAAAATGGATCGCGGGATGCGCGCCGGCCAATGGCTGCGCACCGATGCGGTGCAACTGACGGGCAAGACCCTGGGCCTGCTGGGTTTTGGCGGCATCGCCGCCGAGATGGCGCGGCTGGCGCAAGGCGTGGGCATGAAGGTGCTGGCCTGGAATCGCAGCCCCAAGTCTCACCCTGGCGTGACGTTCGTGCCAGCGGATGTGTTGCTGGCGCAAAGCGACGTGGTGTCGCTGCACCTGCTGCTCAATGACGAAACCCGCGGCTGGCTGTCGGCGCAGCGCATCGCCGGCATGCGCGACGGCGCCATTCTGGTCAATACCGCCCGTGGCGCCCTGGTCGACGAGGCCGCCATGATCGCCGCGCTGCAAAGCGGCAAGCTGCGCCACGCGGCGCTGGACGTCTTCGACGTCGAACCCATGCCGGCCGCGCATCCCCTGTATGCGCTGGATAACGTCACCTTGTCGGCGCACTCGGCATTTCGTACGCCAGAGGCGAGCGACAACCTGATCGAGGCGGCGCTGGCGCATTGCCGGCGGGTCGCGGCCGCGTGATGCTCGCAGGGCTGCGAATCTCGTAAATAACCAAAATTCGCAGCCTATTGTTGCCATCATCGTTCTTCTTGCGCTCATTGCATCCGCGGTCTAATCTGAGCGCACTTTCATCCCCGGCTGGCGCGTCCCGTTATGGCCCAGGCAGCTTATAGCCCCGCACTCATTCTGCTGTCCATCGCGCTGGCCGTGCTGGCTTCTTACACGGCGCTTTCCATTGCCGCCCGCATCGTGGTCGAACGCCAAGGGGTCAGTTCCGCCTGGCTCTGGGTGGGGGCCTGCATCACCGGCTTTGGCCTGTGGGGCATGCATTTCGTGGGCATGCTGGCTTTCGGCCTGCCTCTGCCCTGGGGTTATGGCCGGCTGGCCACCCTCATCGCACTGTTGATCGCCATCGCCTTCGCGGCGCTGGCGCTGTGGCTCATGACCCAACCGGGCCTGGCGCGCTGGGAGCGGGCGCTGGGCGCGGTGATCGTGGGCACCGGGATTGCCGGCATGCATTACACCGGCATGGAAGCGGTGCGAATTTCGTCGAGTTTTTCATGGCCGCTCGTGCTGTTGTGCTTTGCCGCGGCCATTTTCGCGGCGGGGCTGGGCATTTGGCGCGGCTGCCGCCAGCGGGCGCAACCGGAACGCCCTTCGTTGCGGGTCTGGGAGGCGGCGGCCATGGGCTTGGGCCTGTCGGCGATGTATTACAGCGGCATGGCTTCGGCCGTTCAGGGCGCAGACGCAGGAACGCCCTCGCTGGCCGTGAGCGCCGAAGGGTTGGCAGCGACCATTCTGGGCCTGTCGGTCGTGTTGTCGCTGGCGGCGATAAAACTGTCTGCCAGCTACGCACAGACCTCGGCCAAGAGCGCGCAGTTGGCCAGTTCGCTGCAAGAGGCGCGCCATCGGCTTTCCTATCTGAATTCGCACGACAGCGTCACCGGCGCGGTGAATCGGCGCATGTTCGACAAACGCCTTGCGGCGGCCATCGATGGCAGCCGCGCCGAGGGCGGGCAGCTCGCCCTCATGGTGATCGACGTGGACAGCTTTCGGTCCATCAACGACGCCTATGGCTATCCGGTGGGCGACGAAGTGCTCATGCAGGCCGCGCAGCGCCTGTCTCAGGCGGCCGGCCCGGCCGACAGCTTCGCGCGCCTCGGTGGCGACGAGTTCGTCGCGGCGGCCGTCTTGCCGCATCCGAGCTATGCCAGCCATGCGGCGGAAAACTATCTGGCCAGTCTGCGGCAGCCTTTCCTGGTGGCCGGGCAGGAGATCCGGATTTCGGCCAGTGTCGGCATCGCGGTCTATCCCCATGATGGCGTCGATCCGCATGCCTTGATGGCCAAAGCCGAGGCCGCCAAGACCTATGCCAAGAATCTCGGCCGCGATCGCCACGCCTTTTTCGAGCCGTCCATGAATGCCGGCAGCGAGCGGCATTTGCAGGTGCTCGAGCAATTGCGTCTGGCCGTCGAGCGCGGCGAGTTGCGCCTGTTCTATCAGCCCAAGGTCAAGGCGCAGACCGGCGAGCGGGTGGGGGTCGAGGCCTTGCTGCGCTGGCACAACAAGACGCTGGGGGATGTGAGCCCGGGCGAATTCATCCCGCTGGCCGAGCAGGCCGGCCTCATTCTCGCTTTGCAGGCCTGGGTGCTGGACGAGGCCTGCCGCCAGCTGGCGGCCTGGGACAGGCAGGCGGCCGACATCCCCACCGTGGCCATCAATATTTCTGCCTTGCAGTTCCAGCAGCCTGATTTCGTGGACAGCATCGCCGCGGCTCTCAAGCGCCATGGCCTGGCGGCCAAACGCGTGGTGCTGGAAATCACCGAAACCACGGCCATGAAGCAGGCCGCGCAAAGTGTGAAAATCATGCGCCGGCTTTATGCCATGGGCGTCGGGCTGTCGATCGACGACTTCGGGACTGGCTATTCCAGCCTGTCTTACCTGAAACGCTTCCCGGCGCGCGAGCTGAAGATAGACCGCGAGTTCGTCATGGAACTGGCGCAAGACAGTGAAGACGTCTCCATCGTGGCCGCGATCGTCGCCCTGGCGCATGCCTTGCGTCTGTCGGTCGTTGCCGAAGGCGTCGAAACCGAAGCACAGCGGCAGTTGCTCGTCAGCCTGGGGTGTGACGTGCTGCAGGGCTATCTGACCGGCCGGCCCGCGCCGGCCTGGACCTTCGATCCCGAGGCGCCCGGCCTGCCGGCCTGAGACGGCCGGCCGGGGCCTTGGCGTCAAGCCTGCGGCTTGGGTCCGATGGTCAGCTCGAACTCGCCGATGCCATCCGCGCCGCCATGGGCCACATCGCCCGGCTGCAGTGCCGCCACACCGGCCGGCGTGCCGGTGAAGATGAGGTCGCCCGGCTGCAGCGCGACCGAGCGGGAGATGGCCGCGATGACTTCCGGCACCGACCAGATGAGTTCGGCCAGGTCGCCTTGCTGGCGAACGGCGCCGTTGACTTCCAGCCAGATGCGGCCTTTCTGCGGATGGCCGATGTCGCTGGCCGCACGCAAAGGCGTGATCGGGCCGGAGGCATCGAAGGCCTTGCTCCAGTCCCACGGGCGGCCCAGCTTCTTGGCCTGTGCCTGCAGATCCCGGCGGGTGAGATCCAGCCCCACCGCGTAACCCCAGACATGGGTCAGGGCGTCGTCCACCGCGATGTTGACGCCGCCCTTGCCTATGGCCACCACCATTTCGATCTCATGGTGCAAATCTTCGGTCAGCGGCGGGTAGGGCAGCGTGCCCTGGGCAGGCACGACTGCGTCGGCCGGCTTCGTGAAGAAAAACGGCGGTTCGCGGTCCGGGTCGTGGCCCATTTCGCGGGCGTGTTCGGCGTAGTTGCGGCCCACGCAGAAGACCCGGCGGATGGGAAACCGCTGGCTGCTGCCGGCCACGGCGGCCGATGCTCGTTCAGGGGCGGCAATCACATAGTTGGACATGAGGACTCTCTTGTTGCTGTCAGGAGGCCCTAGTCTAGAGCCGCGCGGCAGCCCAGACTTGGACAAAGCTGCCAAGGACTTGGACGCGGCGAGCTTACTGCTGGCGAAACTGGCGCGGCGACATACCGACGGCCTGACGGAAGCGGCGCGAAAAATAGGCTTCGTCGGCAAACCCGCAGGCGTGGGCGACCTCTCCGATGCGCTTATCCGAGGTCAGCAACAGCGATTTTGCGCGTGTCATGCGCCGCTCCAGCACCCACTCGGTGAAGCTGCGGTCCAGCGTCTTGCGCAGCAGGTGCGCCAGATGGCTGGGCGACAGAAACGCCGCGGCCGCCGCGCTGTTGAGCGACAGGTCGGCCTGATCCAGGCGGGCGTCGATATGGGCACTGACCCGCGCCAAGGCCTGGCGCCGGCCATGGCGCGGCAGGCCGGCCTGCAAGGCCTCGGCCTGCCGCATGCAGGCCTGCCCGATCAGCTGCAGCAGACAGCCGCGCAGCACCGCCGCTGAACCAAAGCCGCGCTCGCGATCGACCTGCAGCATGCGCGCCAGCAGCGCCTCCAGGGCCGGGAGCTCTTCGGCGGGCACCTGAAAATCCAGGTTTTCCTGAAAGCGGAACGGCGCCAGCTCCGGCGCTTGCGACAAGGGCACATCCTCCAGGTCCAGCGGATCGCACTGCAGGCCAGGCAAGAGGAAGTCCTGCGACACATTGATGACCATGAACCGGCCATCCGGCGGATGCGGAATGCGATGCAGGCGGTGGGGCAGAATGAAGGCTATCGTACCCGTCGGGAAAGGACGCGTCGCCCCGCCGATCTGTTGCACCGTGTCGCCGCCCAGATTGATCTGGATCTGAAAGTAGTCATGCCGGTGCATCTCTTCCAGCGGCGGACGCGCGTCTTGCGTGCGGATATAGAAATCCAGGCGGTCGCTGCGCTCGCGCATGCCATAGGTGCGGACGGACTTGGAACGGGATTTCATGCGCGGATTTTATCCGCCCGCGCGGCGCGCAAGGAGGCGCGGGCCTCGAGGCGTGGCGCGCATGTCATGCGGCGGGAGGGGTCGCGCTGATCCGGCCGTGGCGTGGCAATTCAAGCGCGACCACCGCGATCCAGCCCAGTGCGTACGCCAGGATATCCCACCAGTCGGCGGTGCTGCCGAGCACGATGCGCAGCACGGGGTTGGGCAGGCGCCAGCCGAGATAGGAGGCCAGGTATTGCCCCATTTCGATGAAGACGCCCATGCCAAAGGCCAGGCCCGCCAGCGTCAGCACATGGGCGCCCAGAAAAGTCTTGAACAGGTAGTAAATCCAGATGACGGCCAGGGTGTCGCCCAGAAAGCTGCGCACCCACCCCCACCGTGCGCCGAAGGTGGCCAGCGCCACCATGGCCACAAACAGCAGGATGGCAATGACCAGAGAGCGGAAATGGAAGCGGATCGTCATGCGCGTGATCGTAACCCGCGGCGCGGCGCGCAGCAGCCGATGCGCGCGACGACGTTGGGGCGCGAGCGCCGGCCGCGCCCGGCGCTTTAGCTATTGCGGTTGCGCGCGCCGCCCTGACGCGCCTTGAAACGCGGGTTGGACTTGCAGATCACGTAAATGCGGCCGCGGCGGCGCACGACCTGGCAATCGCGGTGACGGGTCTTGGCGTCTTTGAGTGAGGCGAGGACTTTCATGGGGCTCCTTCGGGGCAGAATTCAACAGGACCCGCGCATGGGGCGCATCTCCAAAATATAAAACGTTATAACATATCAATAATAGCGGAAAAAAGAGCGCCGGGCGATCGGACCGGCGCCTTTTTTCTTACTTATTGACGAGGTGTTTGGGCTGAGCGAGCACGATCAAGGCGCCGATCAGCAGGCAGGCGGCCAGGACATAAAGCCCGGTATTGGTCGTGCCGGTCAGGTCTTTGAGCCAGCCGACGAGATAGGGGCTGGCAAAGCCCGCCAGATTGCCCACCGAATTGATGAGGGCAATGCCTGCCGCGGCGGCCGTGCCGCCGAGCAAGGCGGTCGGCAAGCTCCAGAACAGGGGTAAAACGGTGCAGATGCCGATGTTGGCGATGGTGAGCGCGAGCATGGCCAAAGCGGTGTTGGTGCCCCAGAGCGCCGAGAACACCAGTCCCACCGCGCCCAGGGCCGCCGGGATGGCCAGATGCCAGCGGCGTTCACGCCTGCGATCCGAGCTGCGGGCGATCCATATCATGCCGATGACGGCGAAAAGATTGGGAATCGCCGTCAGCAGACCGATGACGAGCGCGCTTTGCACGCCGGTGCCCTTGATCAGCGTGGGCATCCAGAATCCCACGCCATACAGACCCATCACGAAAGAAAAGTAGATCACGGCCATGGCCCAGACACGCGGGTGCGCCAGTGCCGCGCGGATCGGAGGATCGTGCTTGTCGGTATCCTCGGCCGCGATGTTGCGGATGAGGATGGCTTTCTCGCTGTCATCCAGCCATTTGGCGCGGTCGATGCGGTCGTCGAGCAGTTTGAGCACCAGCAGGCCGATGACGACCGAGGGAATGCCTTCGATCACGAACAACCATTGCCAGCCGCTCCAGCCATGGTTGCCGTGAAAGGTTTCGACGATCCAGCCCGACAGCGGGCCGCCGACCAGGCCCGATAGGGGCACGGCCGTCATGAAGAAGGTGGTGATGCGCCCACGGCGGGCGTTGGGAAACCAGTACGTCAGGTAGAGGATGATGCCGGGGAAAAAGCCGGCCTCGGCCGCGCCGAGCAGAAAGCGCAGGAAGTAAAACATGCCCGGCGTGGTGACGAAGGCCATCGCCGCCGAGATCAGCCCCCAGGTGATCATGATGCGGGCAATCCAGATTTTGGCGCCCACCTTATGGAGGATGATGTTGCTCGGGACCTCGAAAATGAAATACCCGATGAAAAATATCCCCGCGCCCAGGCCATACACGGTGTCGCTGAAGCCTAACTCCTGGAGCATTTGCAGTTTGGCAAAGCCGACATTGACGCGGTCGAGATACGCGACCACATAGCAAAGCACCAGAAAGGGCACCAGGCGCGCCGCGACTTTGCGGTAAAGCCGGTCTTGCGTGCTGTCCGGCGCACGGGTCGCCGCTATCGTATTGTCCATCTTGTCTCCTCCGGCATGGGTCGGCGAATACGCCGCCCTGTCGATGCTGTTGTGGGCTTGCCCGGGCTCGTGGCGCGAGCAAGTGGCCAAGCCTAGAGCGCGCGCTTTGACGTTTTCCTGAATTCGGCGTCAACGGCGGGGAGGACTTACCCTGTATGGACGAGAGCAGGCCGGCGCCGAGGGCGCCGTGGCCGGTAGACGGGCTGGCAGAAGGCGGCCGCCGCGACGCGCGGCGGCATGCGGGTCAGGCTTGGGCCGTGGCGGGCAGGGTGCCGGCGGCGCCTTGCAGAAAGAGCGCCCAGGCCTGATCGAAGTAGGCTTGGCGGTCTTCGGGCCGCTCATAACGTGCACCGCCCAGCATGGTGCTGAGCAGCGGCTGGATGGACGTGGCGTAGAGCAATTGCCCGGCGATGAAGGCCGGGTCTCCCGCGGCGAGCTTGCCCTGGGCCTGCGCCTGTTGCACCCATCCAGCCAGGCCCTGCATAAAGGGGTCTTCGGCGGCGGGCGGCGGCTCCACGCCTTTGGCCGAGACCGCTTCGCCCAAGGCCACGCGGTGCAGGGCGAGCAGGTCGGCACGCAGGTTGATGTCCAGCAGCGCCCGGGCATAGGCCTGCAACTGCCGCAGAGGATCGGTGTGCCGGGGCATACAGGCGAGTAACTCCGCATGGGTCTGCGTGCGCAGGCGATCCAGCAAGGCGGAGAACAGCGCGCTTTTGGACGGATAGCGGCGGTAAATGGTGTCTTTGCCTGCTTGGCAGTGCTCGGCGACTTGCTCCATGGAGGTCGCAGCATAGCCCTGGGCGGCGAACAGACTGGCCGCGACGTCGAGAATGCGGCGCTCCAGTTGCGCGGCGGCCTCCCGGGTCGGGCGGCCGCCCGCCGAGGGGCGCCGGCTCGCGCCCGGCGCCGGGGCGGTGGAGGAGGTGCGGGCCGTGCCTGAGGTCATCCGTGGTCCTTGTGAAAGCGGCCGTGCCAGCATCGGCGCGGATAATAATCATACGACATATTCCCGTTACCACTGAGCGAAGGCGGCCGTCAAGACGAATATTTTCGCTTGATAACTGGACGTAAGCGTCCCGTTTGTGTGAAGATTATTGCAATTGAGATTCCTTTTCGTTTGCAATAGGTGAGTGTGATGGCGATAGATGCGCGGCTGGTCCTTGGGGCGGGCTTGCTGGTGGTTGGCGGTGCGGCACAGGCGCAGAGCCTTGCGCCGCAACTGGCTCCCGTTTATGTGCAGGGAGAGGCCGACGAACCTTTGGACACCAGCGATCGCGTTTATCAGCCGGGGACGTACGCGGCGACCAAAACCGTGACGCCGGTGCTGGAGACGGCACAGTCCATCACCACGATCACCCGCCGGCAGATGGACGAACAGGCGCCGAGGACGGTCAGCGAGGCACTGCGCTATACGGCGGGCGTGCTGTCGGACCGCGACACCAACTCGCGCTATGACTCCATCTTTCTGCGCGGTTTTGGGGCGTTTGGCACGGCGACCAACTACGTCAGTTATCTCGATGGCCTGAAGCTGCCGCGCGGGCAGGCCTTCGCACAGGCGGCCATCGATCCCTATCTCCTGGATCGCCTCGATGTGCTCAAGGGCCCGTCGGCCCTGCTTTACGGGCAGGTGAGCCCCGGCGGCCTGGTCAATATGGCCAGCCGTATGCCGACGGCGCAGTCGTCGAATGAAGTCTTCGTCGAAGGCGGAACCCACAACCTGGCGCAGGCGGGTTTGAACACGCGCGGCTCGTTCAACGAGGATGGCACCTTGCTCTATGGGCTGACCGTCGTTGGCCGCCATTCGGATACGCGTTATAGCGGTGTGGAAGAGGGGCGGGTGGGCGTGGCGCCTTCCCTGACCTGGAAACCCAGCGCGGACACGACGCTCACCCTGACGGCCTACTATCAAAAAGACCCTGAGGGCGGCTACTTCAATTCGCTCTATCCGACCTTCCTCGCACCCTCCCAGTACAAGTCCGATCTGGGCCGCCGGCTGAACATCGGTGACCCGGATTTCGACAACTTCAAGCGGGAGCAACACGGGGTGGGCTATCAGCTGGAGCATCGCGTCAACGCGGCGGTGACGCTGCGTTCCCGGTTGCGCTATGCCGATGTGGATGTGGACTTCAGTTCCTTGCAGATGGCGGGCCCGCTGGACGCGGCCGGCTATATCCCGCGCCAGGCGTTGCGCTCCATCGAGCACGTCAAAGGGGTGTCCACCGACAACCAGGCGCAAATCGACTTCACCACCGGCGCCTTGGCCCACACGGTGCTCACCGGGCTCGACTATCAATACACCAAGAGTGACTGGCGCTACAACTGGGCGCCCGCCTCAGCGCTGAATGTCGCCAACCCGCAATACGGCCAGCCGGTGGGGCCTCTGACCACCATCATCGACAGCGCGCAGACCTTGCGCCAGACCGGCGCTTATCTGCAGGATCAGCTGCGTTACGGCAATTGGCGCGCCTTGCTGGGCGTGCGGCATGACTGGACCACGCAAGACAGCGACAATCGCCTGGCGGGCTCGTCTACCGATCAGTCCAGCGAACAGACCAGCTACCGGGCCGGTCTGCTCTATATGTTCGATAACGGCCTGGCCCCCTATGCGAGCTATTCCACGTCTTTCGAGCCGAACATTGGCGTGGATGCCAGTGGCAATCCCTTCGTGCCGAGCAAGGCCAGGCAGTATGAAATCGGCTTGAAGTACCAACCCACGGGCGTCGATGCGCTCTTTACCGTGGCGGCGTTCGATATTCAGCAGCGCGACGCACTGGTGCCGGATGTGATCGGATTCAATACGCAGGAAGGCCGCATCCGGTCCCGCGGGCTGGAGTTCGAGGCACGCGGGCAGGTCAGTAAAACCCTGGAACTCATTGCCGCGGTTACGTTGCTGGATATCAAGGTGACCCAGGCAGCCGTGGCGGCCAACGAGGGCAAACGGCCCCAGGCGGTGCCTAAGTACTTCGGTTCCTTGTGGGCGAATTATCGCTTCACCCCGGGAGCGCTCGAGGGGGTGAAAGTGGGGGCCGGGGTCCGCGTCGTGGGCTCGAGTTACGCCGACAACGCCAACGAGATCAAGGCATCGGGCTACACGCTGATGGACGCCGCATTGCGCTACGACTTCGGCGCCAAGTTCCCCAGTCTCAAGGGGCTCGAAGGACGGATCAACGTCAACAACCTCTTTGACAAGACCTATTACTCCAGCTGCAGTTCCAACTATTACTGCCAGTATGGCAATGGCCGTCAGGTGATTGCCGGGCTGAGCTACCGTTGGTAAAGGCCATGGATAGACGCCGCTTTTGTGCCGGGCTATTGCTGGCCAGCCTCGGCGGTCCGGTCTGCCGGGCGGCGGGCACGATCACCGATCTGGCCGGCCGGCAGCAGCCGCTCGCGGCGCTGCCGCGCCGCATCGTTCTGCTGGAAGCGCGCGACATCCTCACCATGGCGTTGCTGCACCCGGACCCGGCCAGGCTGGTCGTGGGATGGGCGGCTGCCGATCGCATCGACAGCGCCGAGTTGCAGGCGCGCTATGAGCGGCAAGGCCGTATTCCTGCCGTGGGCAAGCAGACGGCGGCCACGGTCTCCCTGGAAGGCATTCTGGCGCTGGCGCCCGATCTGGTCGTCGCCAGCGCCTTCATGGCGCCCGAGGGCGGTACGCTGCTGCGCGGTTTGCAGCAGGCGGGCATTCCGGTCGTGTTCAGCGACGTGGCCAGCAATGCCGCCGCGCCCCAGGCCAGCCCCATCGACAATCTGCACCGGCAGTTGCGCATGTGGGGGGACATCCTCGGCGAGCCCGAGCGAGCGCAGGCCTACATCGCTTTTGCAGATCAGCATCTGCAGCACGTTCGACAGCGCCTGGCCGGCGTTGAGCCGGTCACGGCCTATCTTGAAGTGCAGTCCACCGTGGATGACTGCTGCTGGGCAGCCGGTACCCAGGTCTGGGGCGAGTTGCTGACCTTGGCGGGCGGCCGGATTCTGCCGGGCATCACGGCACCGTGGTACCAGAAACTGCAGCTCGAGTACCTTCTGAGCGCGCCGCAGGAGGTCTATATCGCGTCGGGCGGCGGTTGGGCGTCGGGCGGGCGGCCTGCCATCGGTCCGGGCATGGATTCGGCCCAGGGGCGGGCCGGCCTGCAAGGCTTGCTCAAGCGCCCCGGTTTTGCGCAGTTGTCCAGCGTGCGGCAGGGCAGGGTGCACGGCATTTGGACCGGCCTCATCACCCTGGCGCCCTTGAATATCCTCTTTGTCGAGGTGGCCGCCAAGTGGCTGCACCCCGATGTGTTCGCAGACCTCGACCCGTCGCAGACGCTGGCCGACATCAACCGGCGCTTTCTTGCCGAGCCGATGCGGGGCCCGTTGTGGCTGTCGTTAAAGGAGTAAATGCATGACGTCCTGTACGGCCACGGCCATCGTGGAGCTTGACGCGCTGGCCGACCATCTGGAGGCCATTCTGGCGTCCATCGCCACCCACGATATGCAGGTGGAACAGGCTGAAGACCACTATCGGATCCGCGCGGCGTTTGGCCAGGCTCGCCTGACCGTGCGCGGGGCGGGCTTGCATATCGAGATAGCGACGCCGGACCGCGCTTCGCTTAACCGGATGAAGCACGGCCTGGCGGGGCCCATCGGCTTTATCGCGGCCAAGGCGCGGCCGCGCATCCGCTGGATGGGCGAGCAGACCGGGCTGGTCGCCCTGGCGGATTTGCGCGTGGTGCATGTCGTGAGCACCCAGGCACTCACACCCATGATGCGGCGCGTCGTGCTCGCGGGCGAGGATCTCGGCCACTTGGCGCGCGCCGATCAAATGCATTGCCGGCTCATCTTTGCGCCGGAAGGCGAGGCGGAGCCGGCCTGGCCTATGCTCGATGACCAAGGCCATATCGTCTGGCCCGCGGGCAAGATGGCCACGCGAGTCTATACCTTGCGCAAGGTGCAGGGTGATCGGATCACCATCGATTTCGCCTTGCATGAGCATGCAGGTCCAGCCACGCGCTGGGCCTTGTCGGCCCGGCCCGGCGCGCGGGTCGGCGTCGTCGGCCCGGCCGCGGGCGGGCCGCGCGCGGCCGACCTGCACGTCATGCTGGGCGATGAAACGGGCTTGCCCGGCATCGCCCGCATGCTGGAGTCCCTGCCTTCGCAGGCTCGCGGCCATGCCTTCATCGAGGTGCGTGACGCGGCCTGCGAGGTGGCGTTGCAGGCGCCGGCGGGCGTCGCCGTGCGCTGGTTGCATCGCGGCGCAGCGCCCGCCGGCACCACCTTGCTCTTGCCCCAAGCCCTGCGCCAGGTGGACTGGCCGCAGGATCTGAGCGGTGTTTTCGTATGGGCAGGCTGCGAGTATCAGGCCTTCCGGCAGATGCATCGTTATCTCAAGCATGAGCTGGGTCTGCCGCGGGCGTGCCAGCTGCTCTACTCGCACTGGCATCGGACCCTGAGCGAAGAGCAGATCATCGAGATCGGCGGCGAAGCCTATCTGCCCGAATAGCGCCCGCGGGCTGCGCTGGCGTCTGCGCTTCAGGCCGGATAAGGCCGGGTGGAGCCGCGGATGGCCAGCGTGGCCGCAAAGCGTGCCGGCAACGCCGGCCCGTTTTGCGCAGCAGCCGACGCGCTTTCTCCATGGATGCGGGCCAACAGCAGATTGATGGTGTAGGTACCGAGCGACTGAACCGGCGGCGCGATCGTCGTCAATCCTTCACCCACCAGTTCGAACCAATCCGGGTCGCCATAGCCCACAACCGATACGTCCTCGGGGCAGGTCAGGCGCAAACTACGCAGCGCTTTCAGGGCGCCGGCTGTCAGACGCGAACTGCCCACGACGAGCGCGCTGGGCGGCGAGGCGGCGCTCATCATGCCGTGGACGATGCGCTGCGCGAACTCCAGCCGGGGCGGGCCGGCTGCGATCAGATCGGCCGGCAGCCCGGCGGCCTGCATCGCATCGCAAAAACCCGCCAGCCTCTCTTGGCCGCAACTGATATCGCTGCGGGTGCCCACGTAGGCAATGCGCCGATGGCCGTAATGGATCAGGTGCTCGGTGGCGGCGCGGATCGCAGCCTGTTCATCGATGGCCACTGCCTCGGCGGGCAAGCCTGTGTGCTGCCGGATGAACTGAATGGCATGCACGTTCTGCAGCAGGTCGACGGTCTGCGGCCGGGGCAGGGGGGTGGGCGTCAGGATCACGCCGGCCGCGCGCGCCACCACAAAAGCGCGCAGATCATTCAGTTCGCGCTCGGGATTGTCTTCCGTGATGCTCAGCGCCAGCTGAAAGCCGCGCGCCGCCGCGGCGTCGGCCACGATCTTGGCCGTGGCCGCATAGAAATCATTCTGGATGTCGGGGACCATCAAGCCGATGAGCCGGCTATGCCCCGCACGCATGGTCTGCGCCGTGCCGTTGGGTACGTAGCCCATGGTGCCGGCGGCTTCGCGCACCTTGGCCTTGGTCGCGGCGCTGATCTTGGGATGGTCGGCCAAGGCACGCGAGACGGTGGCGTGGGACAGCCCTAGCGCTTGCGCGATGTCCTTGATCGTTACGGTGCTGCGGGCATTGAGCGTCATGGCAGGGATAAGGGCTGAGCGTGCACACGATTGAATTATGCCTGCGTACGGCGTTTCCGGGTAAACCAGTGATTACATGTGCTGCAGTTGCAGATTATAGTTTTATTGATGCACACGTGTGCATCAGGTTGCAGTGACGCTGCCTCCGTTTCCTAGATCCTTTTTCCAGAGCCCTCCATGCGCATCACCGCCATCCGGGAAGTCTCCGTGCCCCTGCAGGGCAATCTGTCCAATTCGCTCGTCAGTTTTGCCGAACATACCGTTTCCCTGGTGGCCATCGAGTGCGACGTGCGGCGTCAGGGCAGGCCGCTGGTGGGCTACGCGTTTGACTCCATCGGTCGCTATGCGCAGCCGGGCCTGTTGCGCGAGCGCTTCATTCCCCGGCTGCTGGCGGCCGCGCCCGCGTCGCTCCTGGATGACAGTGGCATGGCCTTCGACCCGGCGCGCGCCTGCGCGGTGATGCTGCGCAATGAGAAGCCGGGTGGCCACGGCGACCGCGCCGCAGCGATCGCGGCCTTGGAGCTTGCCTTCTGGGACCTGAACGCCAAGCTCAACGACGAACCCGCCTTTCACACCATCGCGCGCCGGGCCGGCCGGACGGTGCGGCATGCGCGCGCGCCCGTGTATGCCGCGGGCGGCTACTACTACGGCAGCGGCGACGGGTGCGAGCGCCTGCGCCAGGAGTTTCAGGGCTACCAGGATCGAGGTTTCAGCAAGTTCAAGATGAAGGTGGGCGGCGCGCCGCTGGCGGAAGATCTGGCGCGCATCGAAGCCGCGCTGGAGGTGGCGGGCGAGGGCAGCCGCTTGGCGGTCGACGCCAATGGCCGCTTCGAGACAGCGGCGGCCCTGCGCTATGCGCAGGCCATCGCCCCTTATGCGCTGCGCTGGTTCGAGGAAATCGGCGACCCGCTGGATTACGCCCTGAACCAGCGCGTGGCCCAGGACTATGCCGGCCCGATCGCCACGGGCGAAAACCTTTTTTCGCTAGCCGACGTCAACAATCTGCTGCGCTATGCCGGCTTGCGGCCGGACCGCGACATCCTGCAGATGGATGCGGGGCTGTCGTATGGGCTGAGCGAGTACCTGCGCATGATCCAGGCCGTCGAGGCCGCCGGCTTTGATCGGCGCAGTATGCACCCCCATGGCGGACATCTGATCAATCTGCACATCGCCGTGGGCCTGGGGCTGGGCGGCTGCGAGGCCTATCCGGGCGTGTTTCAACCGTTTGGCGGGTATTCCCCCCAGTGCGCGCTGAGCGGCGGGGAGGTGGGTCCCTCCGACGCGCCGGGTTTCGGCTTGGAGCAAAAGCCCGAACTGGCGGCGGCCATCGAGGCGTTGGATCGGCGTTGACCGCGGTGGCGGGCCGCGTAGCGGCATCGAGCCTTGCCGCGCAAGCGCGCCGGGCATGGCAGCGCTGGCGCCATTGCCATGCCGGCCGTTCGTGCAGGGCTCCGACGGGGTCCGTCCGGGCGGCGTTCACTCGGCCTTCATGTTCGCGCTTTTCACGATGTCGCCCAACCGCTTGTCTTCCGCGGCGATAAAGGCCGTGAATTGCGCAACCGTGTTGGGGATGGCTTCATAGCCGGCATCCTCCAGCTTCTGTTTGACGCCGGGATTGGCCATGACATCGGCGATCGCCCGGTTCATGGCCGTGATGATGGCCTGGGGCGTCGCCTTCGGGGCGTACATGCCCCCCCAATGCGTGATGTTGATCTGCTTGAATCCCTGCTCCGCGGTGGTCGGCGTGTCTGGCAGCAAGGGCGAGCGGTGATCGGCGGTGGCCGCCAGGGCGCGCACGCGGCCGGACTCGACATATTTGCGCACGGAGACCGCGGCTTCCGAGGCCGCATCGACCTGCCCCCCCATCAGGGCCGTCGCGCTTTCCGAACCGCTTTTGTAGGGTACGACCGTGACCGGCACTTTGAGCGCCTGGCCCAGCATTTCGGCGACGAAGTGACCGGTGCTGCCCGTGCCCGCTGTCGCAAACAGGATGGGATGTCGCGTCTGCGCGGCCTGCTGTTGCCAGTCCTTGAGCGTGTGAATCTTGCTGTTTGCGCTGACCACGATGACGGAGGCCGACTCGAACAGCAATCCCACGGGTGCGAGATCGTTGTCCTCATAGGGCATCGTCTTGCGCAGCATCTTGTTGGTAATGGCGCCGTTTCCTGCCACCAGGAAGGTATAGCCATCCGGAGCAGCCTTGGCCACCATGTCCGACCCGATGATGCCTCCGGCGCCGGGGCGGTTATCGATGATGACGGGCTGCTTCAGGTGTTCGGCCAGGCCGGTGGCGAAGATACGGGTCATGTTGTCGAGCTGGCCGCCGGCCGAGAACGGAACGACCAGGCGCACCGCACGATCTGGCCATGGCGCGGCCTGAGATAGCGACGCGGCTGTCAGGCCGGCCGCCAGCGCCAACGCCCGTAAGGGAAACTGGAAGCGGGTGAATGTCATGTTGTCTCCTCGTTGTAAGTATGCGCGGCAAACGTCCTCAGGTCTGGAGTGTTTCGCTCGCGTCCTGCAGGGCCTGGCGCAAAACGGAGGGCAGGATTCCACCCGCGCGCCAGATGTCGATTTCATGCTCGTTGTCCAGGCGACAGCGCAGCAACACAGACCGCGGCGCCGCGGATCCCCGGATGCGGCACGGCACCATCCCTTGCGGCGTCAAATCCGCGGGAATATCGAAGTCGAAGTATTCCGTGCCGTCCAGCCCGAGAGTCGTTCGCGTTTCACCGGGAGGCAGTTCCAGCGGCAAAATGCCCATGTTCACAAGATTCGATCGGTGGATGCGCTCGAAGCTTTCGGCCAGCACGGCCCGCACGCCCAGCAGCCGGGTGCCTTTGGCTGCCCAGTCGCGTGAGGATCCATTGCCATAATCCTTGCCTGCCACGACGATGACGGGCGTGCCCGCTTCGCGGTATCGCATGGCCACATCGTAGATGGGCAGGATCTGGCCGCCGGGCTGTTCACGTGTCGCGCCAGGCGGTCCTTGCGGCAGCAACTCATTGACCAGCGTGGGCTGGGCGAACGTGGCGCGCATCATCACACGATGATTGCCGCGCCGGGCTAGATAGGTATGGAGTTGGTCGGCCGACACGCCGAGCGACAGAAGATAGCGTCCCGCGCTGGAATCGGGCGGGATCTCGTTGGCGGGCGAGATATGGTCGGTCGTGACGGCGTCGCCCAGAATGAGCAGGGCGCGCGCATTCTCGACGTGCACACGGCCCAGTTGCGTGGGCACATCCAGATAGGGCGGGCGGCGCAGGTAAAGACTGTCCGCCTCCCAGGGATAACAGGCCCCGCTGCCGTCAGGCAAGGCCTGCCACGAAGCGTCGCCGTCGAATACGTCGCGATAGCGAGCCACGAACATCTCCGGTCGCACGAAGGCCTCCACCACAGCATCGATCTCTGCATCGCTGGGCCAGAGGTCGGCGAGCCTCACGGGCTGGCCGTCTGCCCGCCAAGCGAGGACGTCCCGCTCCAGATCGTGGGTAACCGTTCCGGCCAGCGCGTAGGCGACCACGAGCGGGGGAGACACGAGATAGTTGGCGCGCGCCTGTGGATGTACGCGGCCCGGGAAATTGCGGTTGCCAGACAGCACGGCCGCCACTCGGCGGCTGCCCGCCTCGATGCCGGCCTGGGTGTCGGCCGACAGCGGTCCGGACAGCCCGGCACAGGTGGCGCAGCCATAGCCGGCGACCTGAAATCCCAATTCGTCCAGGGCCGTCTGCAGGCCGCTGGCCTGCAGATAGTCCGCCACTACCCGCGAGCCCGGTGTAAAGGAGGTTTTGGTCCACGCTGCGGCGCGCAGGCCTTGGGCGCGCGCCTTGCGCGCCAATAGCCCTGCCGCCACGAGCAGGCGCGGGTTGGACGTGTTGGTGCAGCTGGTAATGGCGGCCAGTACGACCGCGCCCTCGGGAAGGGATTCCGCATGGCTTGCGGGCAGGGGCAGCGTTGCGCGGGCAAAGCTGATAGGTACCTCAGACAGCCCCATCCGGTCTTGTGGGCGGCTCGGCCCGGCGGCCACGCGGCCCAGGCTGGCCAGATCCACTTCTATTGTCTTGCGATAAGTGGGTTGCACCGGACCGCGCCACAGACCCGCGGCTTTGGCATAGCGCCGCACATGCTCGATGTGGTCGGCGCCGCGACCCGTGCGCGCCATATAGGAGAGGGTTTCCTCATCGATGGGGAAGTAGGCACAGGTCGACCCATATTCGGGTGCCATGTTTGAAAGTGTGGCCCGGTCTTCCAACGAGAGCGCGCCATCGAGCGCCGGCCCGCTGAACTCGACGAACTGGGCCACCACCTTGGCCTCGCGCAGAATGCGTGTCAGGTTCAAGACCAGGTCTGTTGCGTTGATGCCGGGGTGCGGCTGATTGATCAGCCGCACCCCCACGATCTGGGGCGCACGCTGTACCAGCGCGTCGCCCAGCATGGCGGCCTCGGCTTCTATGCCGCCCACTCCCCAGCCCAGAACGCCCAGTGCGTTGACCATGGTGGTGTGGCTGTCGGTGCCCACGAGGGTGTCCGGGCAGGTATACCACTCGCCATTGCCGCCACATACCGTGGTGGCTACCGCCGCGAGATACTCAAGATTGATCTGATGCAAAATCCCTTTTCCGGGGGGCACCAGCCGAAGATTGTCGAATGCGCCCTGCGCCCATTTGAGAAAGGTATAGCGCTCCTGATTCTGAAGGTGTTCCCGAGCCTCGTTGGCCGCGCGCGCGCCGGCGTGTCCGCCCTCCTCAGCAATCAAGGAGTGGTCGACAATCAGGTCCGTCGGAATCACCGGATTGATGCGACGGGGGTCTCCCCCGCGCTGACGCAGCGCATCGCGCATGGCGGCCAGGTCGATCAGCGCCGGTATGCCGCTGACATCCTGGGCCAGCACGCGCGTGGGATACAGCCAGATGTCTGCGGCCTCGTCGGGGGCAGCCAGGTCGGGATGAT
This sequence comes from Bordetella genomosp. 12, assembly GCF_002261355.1. Classification (GTDB taxonomy): domain Bacteria; phylum Pseudomonadota; class Gammaproteobacteria; order Burkholderiales; family Burkholderiaceae_B; genus Bordetella. The sequence goes on from NZ_NEVU01000002.1 coordinate 1,043,090, forward strand.
ACGTGCGCAACAGCGCCAGCGCCTTGGGGCGCTGCCGGTGCGAAGCGCTTTCATGGCGCAGCGCATTTTCGATCAGAATTCGTGCGACATAAGGAAGCGGTTCCAGGAGAACACCGTGGTCGCGCACAAAGCGCGGCACACTGAAATGCTGGCCATGTCCGCGGTCCGCGTCATAGATCTCTACATAGGGGTCGGAAGATTGCACGCTCTGGGTCTCCGTTGTCTGCGCCACTCAGGCTGGCTTGTCGTTCGCGTACAGCGCATCCAGGCGTTGCTCATACGCGAAGTAGCCAATGCTGTCATACAACTCCATGCGGGTCTGCATCTGGTCCAGCATGGCGCGTTGCGTGCCATCGCGGCGGATGGCCTCATACGTGCGTTGTGCCGCGCGATTCATGGCGCGAAAAGCCGACAAGGGGTAGAGCGCCATCGCAATGTGCGCCGATGCCAACTCGTGCAGGGTGAGCATGGGCGTCTGCCCGAATTCCGTGATGTTGGCCAGGATAGGGGCAGGCAGGGCGCGTGCGAAGTCGCGAAAGCCCTCCAGATCGCGGACGGCTTCCGGAAACGCGACGTCGGCCCCCGCTTCGATGCACGCCGCCAGGCGGTCCAGCGCGCTCTGGCGGCCTTCGCTGGCCAGGGCGTCGGTGCGGGCGATGATGACGAAGTTCGGGTCTACGCGAGCATCGACGGCAGCTTTTATCCTGTCGACCATTTCCGGCAGCGTCACGACCTCTTTGTTCGGCCGGTGGCCACAACGTTTGGCGCCAGCTTGATCTTCGATTTGCAGGCCCGCGGCACCGGCGGCGATCAACGATCGGGTGGTTCGGGCGACGTTGAAGGCCGAAGCGCCAAATCCTGTGTCGACATCGACGATCAAGGGCAAGCGGCAAACAGCCGTGATGCGTCGCACATCGGTGAGAACGTCATCCAGGCCCAGAATGCCCAGATCCGGTACGCCCAGCGATCCAGCCGCCACGCCGCCGCCCGACAGATAAATCGCCTTGAAACCGGCTTGCTGGGCCAATAGGGCGTGATTGGCGTTGATGGCGCCCACGACTTGGAGCGGTTGTTCGGAACTTCGCCGGCAACGATATCGTCGGCGATGCAAACATCTCGATTGGCAACCGCGCGAATGCGGCAGGCGGAGACGACAACGATCAGAGGATCGCGATCGGCTCCGACACTTATGTCGTGGGCGACAAAGGCATCGCGATGGGGATGGAGGCCAAAGCGATTGGCGCCAATGCCATGGCGCTGGGTGCTGGGTCGACCGCCTCGTCGGGCAACTCCTTGGCTTTGGGCGCCGGCGCGTACGCCTCGGGCGGCAACGCCGTGGCGCTGGGTGCCGGATCGTACATGGAAGTGCCCATGGGCGCGGCCTATTTGACCGGGCTGGCCGCCCCGGCGGCCAGTGTCTCGGTGGGCAACGCCAACGCGGCGTTCGGACCCACCTTCCAGCGGCGCATTTCTAACGTGTCCGATGGCGCCGATGGCTACGACGCCGTGAACGTTCGTCAATTGAGCCAACTGCAACAGAACGTGGCCACCATGGTCGGCAGCGGCGTCACGGTCAACCCGGATGGCTCTTTTTCGTATGCGCTGACGGCCGGCGCGCCGGGAAGCGAAACGACCTACACGTCGATCAATCAAGCGCTGGCCGTCGCGCTCGGGGATGTGATCCCGCCCGGGAGCGGTACCAGCCTGGCGGTGCAATACAGCAGTACGAATCAAGAAGCGATCAACCTGTCTGGCGCATTGGATGGCTCGCAGATTGGCACCCGCATCACCAACCTGGCTGACCCCACCGCGCCGCGGGACGCCACCAACAAGCAGTATGTGGACACGCTGGTGGACGCCAACAGTGTGCATTACTTCTCGGTGGAGGGTGCCAACATCAATGATGCCAATTACGGCAACGATGGCGCCTTTGGCAACAACTCGATCGCTCTGGGACGCTCCTCGATCGCAATGGGGCAGGATTCTGTCGCCTTTGGGACGGGCACGGCCGCGGGGGCCAATAGCACCCAGTCAGGCGTCGTGGCCTTAGGGTCGGAGGCGGTGGCTTACGGCACGCAGGCGATTTCCGTCGGGCAGGCTGCCGCGACATACTTCGACGGGGCTATTGCCATGGGCGGGCAGTCCGTCAGCTACGGCGAGGATGGCATTGCGATTGGCCGCAATGCCTTGGTCGATCAGAATGTGGTTAACGGCTCGCGTGCTGATTATGGCGTGGCGGTTGGCTCGAATGCTTACGTGGAGCGCCAGCGGGGTGTGGCAGTGGGGCCGGACGCGCAATCGCGCGCCGATGCGGCGATTGCGCTGGGGTCTCTGTCCAACGCGAGCGGCACGCAGGCCATCGCCCTGGGCGTGGCGTCGGCCGGCTCCGGGCAAGATGCCATCGCCGTGGGCTCATCGTCCGTCGGCGCAGGTAAAGAAGCGACGGCCATCGGCATGCGATCAGAAGCCTATGCTGAACAGGGCATCGCGATCGGGATGAGTGCGATAAGCGGTTATAGAAATGCCACGCCCGAGCAAGCGGCGGCTAGCACCGGCGCGGCGGCATTGGGAACGTATGCCACGGCGCAGGGCAGGGAGTCGATCGCGCTGGGCTATAGCACGCAGACGTACGCCGTCCAGGCGACGGCCCTGGGTGCAGGCGCCACCGCGGGCGTGGCGACGCCGGATGACCCGGAGTCTGCGCCCGGGCGAGGCGCCGTGGCGGTCGGTTATGGCGCGGGCGCAAGAGCAGACGAATCAACGGCTTTGGGCAATAACGCGCAGGCTACCGCTGCCCGAACGGTGGTGTTGGGATCTCAGGCCCAGGCATGGGCGGAAAACGCCGTGGCGTTGGGTTCAGGAGCGAGCGCATCGGCCGCGAACTCCATTGCGATAGGCACCGGATCGATCACCGAGTCGGGCTACGGCACCAGTACCGCGGTCTACAGCAACATTCAGAACAACGATGGGGCCAGCGGAGTCGTTTCCCTGGGTGGCGGCGGAATCAGCCGCCGGATCACCAACGTCGCCGGCGGGCAGGATCCCGGTGATGCGGTCAACGTTGCCCAACTGCAAGCGGTCGATGAGCTGCTCACCCAGCGCGGCGTCAGCGTGCGCACGCAAGACAACGTCGTCACGCATCGCGACCTCGGCCAAACCTTTGACATTTCCGGCGGCGGCACCACGGCAGGCACCTATAGCAGCCGCAATACCAAGACCGTCACCTCCGGAGGAACCGTCTTCATTCAACTCGCCGACACGCCCAGCTTCTCGGGGGCCGACATGGGAAATCAGAAAATCACCCGCGTGGCGCCCGGCATTTTGTCGGCGGCATCAACCGATGCGGTCAATGGTTCCCAGCTCTATGCGACCAACACCAGCCTGACCACGCTGACCAACACCTTCAATCAGATCGCCGGCGATACATCGCAGGCCTATACGGATCTCAACGGGATGGGTATCCGGTACGTGCGGACCAATGAAAACGGCTTGTCGCCGCAAGATGCCTATGCAACGGGCCAGGGCTCGACCGCGCTAGGCTATCAGGCGACGGCCGCGGCGGCGAGCGCCTTGGCCGCGGGCCGTGGCAGTCAAGCCAGTGGTGTGAACTCGGTAGCGTTGGGGTCGGGGGCCAAGGTGACGGCAGCCTCCAGCGTGGCCTTGGGTGCGGCAAGCATCGCCGACGGCACCACCTTGGGCGGGCCCGCCTACACGCCGGGCGCGGGGCAGGTGGCCGGGCTGACACCGGTCGGCGAGGTTTCGGTGGGCTCGGCCAACAACGAGCGGCGGATCACCAATGTGGCCGCGGGCTCGAAGGCCACCGACGCCGTCAATGTCAGTCAGCTGCAATCGGTACAGGGCGAGATCACCGACGTGAGCGACCGGGCCGTCAAGTATGACGGTAGCTCGGGCGATCCCAAGACCACCATTACCCTGGAGGGTCCGGTGTCTGCCGACGGTGGCGTGACCGGGGGCACGCGCATGACCAACCTTGCGCAAGGGGATTTGAGCGCTACCAGCACGGATGCCGTCAATGGCGCGCAACTGTACGCCACCAACAATAACGTGACGACGCTGGGCAACACCGTGAATCACATCGCCGGGGATACCTCGGCGGTTTATACCGATGCCAACGGCATGGGTATCCGCTATGTGCGCACCAACGAACAGGGACTGGCCGAGGAGGATGCCTATGCGCAGGGCCAGGGGTCTACCGCATTGGGTTACACGGCCACGGCGAGCGGACAGAACGCCCTGGCGGCAGGGCGGGGGGCCATGGCGACTGCGGCAAACAGTGTCGCGTTGGGCGCCGCCAGCATCGCCTCGGGAGCCAGCCTGGGCAGCGCGGCCTACAATCCGGGCCGGGGCCAACTGGCCGGCCTGGTGCCCGTGGGTGAGGTATCGATCGGCTCGGCCGGCAACGAGCGCCGGATCACCAACGTGGCGGCGGGTTCCCAGGACACCGACGCGGTCAATGTCAGCCAATTGCGGTCGGTGCAGGGCGAGATCGTGGACGTGACCGACCGGGCGGTGAAGTATGACGGCGCGTCCGGGGACCCGAAAACCTCGATCACGCTGGAAGGCCCGGCCTCGCCCGACGGCGGCGTGACAGGCGGCACGCGTATCACCAACGTGGCGCAAGGCGACCTGAGCGCAACCAGTACGGACGCGGTCAACGGCGCGCAACTCTACGCGACGAACACCAACCTGACGACACTGGGCGACACGGTCTATCACATCACCGGCGACACCTCGCTCGCCTTCACTAATACCAATGGCATCGGTATTCGATACGCGCGCACCAACGAGAGCGGCCTGCCCGAAGAGGATGCCTATGCGCAAGGGCAGGGCTCGACCGCCTTGGGATACCAGGCCACCGCGGCAGGCCAGAACGCGCTGGCGGCAGGCCGGGACGCGTCCGCCAGCGCCACCGACGCCGTGGCGTTGGGGCAGGGCGCCAATGCCAGCATGGCAAACAGTGTCGCGCTCGGCGCGGGCAGCATCGCCGATGGCGCGACCTTGGGCAATCCCGCCTACCAGCCCGGCATCGGCGTCGTGGCAGGACTGGTTCCCTTTGGCGAGGTTTCGGTTGGCGCGGCGGGCCGCGAGCGCAGAATTACCAACGTCGCGGCGGGCGCCGAAGATACCGATGCGGTCAACGTGAGCCAGTTGCGCAACGTGCAGAACCAGGTCGATGTCAATACGGGCGACATTGTGGGGCTGGACGGCCGGGTCACGAATATCGAAGGTGATATCGGTGACATCAACACCGGCGCGGCAGGCATGTTCCGGGTCAGCCAGGATAACAATGCCCCCCCGCCGACACCCACGGGTTTGAATTCAGCGGCAGGGGGGACCGGTGCGGTCGCCAGCGGCGCCAATGCCCTGGCAGTAGGCAACGGCAGCCAGGCGACGGCCGACAATGCCACGGCCATCGGCACCGGCGCGCAGGCCAACCAGGCCGGCGATGTGGCGCTCGGCGCGGGCGCGGTGGCCGACCGTGGCAGCGAGTCATACGTGGGTTTGTATTCCGGGGCCAACAACGTCACCTCCGGCACCGTGTCGGTGGGTAACGCCGCAACGGGCGAAACCCGCACGATCAGCAACGTCGCCGACGGCAGGCTGGCAACGGATGCCGTCAACGTCCGGCAGCTCGAGGGCGCGGTACAGGCCGCAAACAACTATACCGACCAGCAGATCAACAACGCCTTGCAGGATATCGACACTGGCAGCGTGGGCATGTTCCAGGTCAGCCAGGACAACAATGCGCCCATGCCTTCTCCCACCGGCCAGGACTCGGCGGCAGGCGGGGCCGGCGCCGTGGCTTCCGGCAACCATTCCACGGCCATCGGCAATGGCAGCCGTGCCTCCGCAGAAGGGGCCACCTCACTGGGCAACGGCGCGCAAGCGACAGCAGCCAACAGTGTGGCCATCGGCCAGGGATCGGTTGCAGACCAGGCCAACACGGTGTCCGTCGGCAGTGCCGGCGCCGAAAGGCGCATCACCAATGTGGCTGCAGGGGTGGTTTCTGCGACCAGCACGGATGCGGTCAACGGCTCGCAACTGCATGGCACGAATGAGCTGATCAATACCGTCATCGAAGGCAAGGCGGGTCTGGTGCAGCAACAGACGTCGGACGGCGATGTCACCGTCGCCAAAAACTCGGGCGGCACGACGGTCAACGTCAGCGGCACCAGCGGCGATCGCCGTCTCAGCGGCGTGGCCGATGGGCGGGCGCCCAACGATGCCGCCACGGTCAATCAGTTGGCCGGGCTGAGCAACCAGGTCGGAAATCTGGATGGCCGCATCAACCGGGTCGAAAACCGCGCCAACGCGGGCGTGGCGTCCGCGCTGGCCGCGGCCGGTTTGCCGCAAGCCTATCTGCCGGGCAAGAGCATGCTCAGCATGGCCGGCGGCAGCTGGAACGGCGAGACGGGCCTGGCGCTGGGCCTGTCCGCGGTCTCCGACAACGGCAGTTGGGTCGTCAAGGGCAATGCCACCACCTCGTCACGCGGCGACTTCGGGGGTTCGGTCGGGGTGGGCTACCAATGGTGAGGCGCATCAGGAACAAAGGGAGCATGGGTATGACACGACGGCTGAATCGAAGCCTGATGGCAGGCGGGGCAGGGTTGTTGGCAGTGATGCTGGCCGGCTGCGGCACGCCCAGCACGGTCAACCCCGACGGCACCGCAGCGCAACTGGTATGGCCGGATCCGGCTTCGGCCGTTTTCCGGCAGGGCAGTTATCCCAATGTCCAGGACTTGAGGTTGATCGGCCCGGGCATGACGCGCGACGAGATCTATAACCTCATCGGCAGGCCCCACTTCCGTGAGGGGTTCCGGGTGCGCGAGTGGAATTATCTATTCCACTTCCGCACGCCGGCTGGCGAGCAGGTGTGCCAGTACAAGGTCGTGTTCGACACCGACCGGATCGTGCGCAGCATGTACTGGCAGCCCGAAGCCTGCGCCGGCGTACTGGACATGCAGGCGCCGGCCGTGCAGCGCCTATCGCTGTCCAGCGACGTGCTGTTTGCCTTCGATAGCGCCAACTTGACTGCTTCCGGGCGGGAGCGCCTGCAGGGGCTGGCCCAGCGGTTCAACGCGCAGCCCGAGTCGCGGATAACCGTTATTGGCCACACGGACCGGCTCGGGCCGGCGGCCTATAACCAGGATCTCTCCGAGCGCCGGGCGGCACAGGTGCGCGACGCCCTGGTCAGCGCCGGCGTTGCGGCCGAGCATATTCGATCGCGAGGCGCGGGCAGCAGCGAGCCGCAGGCCGAATGCGCCGCCCAACCCCGGGAGGGGCTCATCGCCTGCCTGGCGCCGGACAGGCGGGTGGACATCGAGGTGAAACCGGGACGCTGACGGCTCCCCGCCACGCATTTGCACGACATCCATCACGCACCCACGCATCTCGATAGGAGAACATCATGTTCAAAGCCAACCTGGTTCCGGCGATGATCGCCTTGCTCATACTCGGGGGCTGCCAGAATGTGCCGTCTGGCAAAGCCGCTACGGCAGCGAGCCCGGCAAGCCAAGCCGCCGCGGCGCCGGCTGCCGGCAGCGCGCCGGCGGCCAGCCAACGCTCGCCGGCCGTCGACTTCAGGCTGGCCCAAACCAAAGCCGGCCCCAATCTGACCGAAGTCAAGCTTGCCAACGGTTCGGTGTGGGTCACCCCGCAGCCCGTGCTCACGCGTGCGGATCTGACCGCCGTTGCCCCGGTACGTGATGACAAGGGCAACACCTATGTGCGCTTCGACTTCACCCCGCAAGGCGCTCAGCGGCTGGCCGAGGTGACGCGCAAAAATGTCGGGCGCCTGCTGTTTCTGACGGTCAACAATGACATCGCGGCCATTCCGCAGATCTCCGACCCGGCGTTGAAAGGCACGTTACTGGTCCGGACCGTCGACGAAAACCAGGCCTTGCAACTCGCCAAAGCGGTGGCCGGGCCCAAGGCGGGCATCGTGCCCGGCACGCCGCAATAAATGGGGCAGGGGCCTTAGGGCAGGCCCCGCCAACCATTGAGCCCCACCCAAACCCCTACCGCGATGATCAGGGCGCTGGACAAATAGGGGGCTCGCCGCGCGATACCGTTGAACCATGGCGCATGGCGGCTCACATGCCGCACACTCAGCGCCGCGGCCGCGCCCACGGTGATGAGCGTGATCGCCAGGCCGATGGAAAAGCACAGCACCAACACGGCGCCCAGCGTGAACTCCTTGAGCTGCAGACACAGCAGCAGCACCGTGATGGCCGCAGGGCAGGGGATGAGCCCGCCCGTCAGCCCGAACAGCGCGATCTGCCAATTGTTGACCTTGCGTTGAGCGAAACGGCGGCGAATGTCCTTGGCGTGGGCCAATTGGTGGGCATCCTCATCGCCGGTCAGCGCAAAGGGATCCGCGTCGTGCTGCGGGTGCCCATGATCGTGGTCATGTCCCTGGCCATCCGGATGGCCTGTGTGCTCTGGTGCGGGATGATGGTGGTCATGGTGATGGTGATGGTGGTCATGGTGCTGGTCGCGCCAGGTGCGCCAGAACATCCACATCGCAATCAACACTATGATCACACCGGAAGCAAGCTGGAAGTAGGGCTCCAGCGTTTCGGCGGCCATCCCTTGCCACAAATACATACCGCCCAGGCCGATCCCCCAGACAATCAGCGTGTGCGAGATCGTCGCGGTAATCCCCAACAGCACGGCTTGCCAGACGGAGCCCCGGATCGCCACGATGAACGCAGCCATCATGGTCTTGGAGTGGCCCGGCTCCAGGCCGTGCAGGGCGCCCAGCAAAATGGCGCTCGGAATGAAAAGCCAGGCGTGCGCGGCGCCCTGAGCAATGAGGTCGGAAAAAGACAGCATGAAAGTCTTGCCTTAGAGATACTTGGTGATGGCCTTGAATTCCTCGATCGCGCGCTGCCGGTCCGCATCCAGCTCGCCGACGGATGCCTCAAGGCAATGATCGATGTGATCCTGGATCAGGACCTTCTTGGCCTGGGAGATCGCTTTTTCCACGGCGTGGAGCTGTTGGGCCAGCTCCAGGCAGGAACGATGGTCGGCCATCATCTGCAGAATGCTGCGCAAATGGCCTTCGGCGCGTTTCAGGCGCTTGGCGACGACGTCGTGGTGGTGGTGGGGGTCGGGAGAATTCATGCCCGGATAATATCCCCCCGGGGAGGATATGGCGCGATAGACCCTGGCGAGCGCAAGGGTTTGATGTACATACGATACTTTACATAATATACATTATGCGTATTTCGTATGGAAGGGGTTCGGGATTGGGCTTTCTACGGCTTGATGCACCCACGGCAACCGGATTTGGGCCCCGGGATGCATGGCCGATGGGTTCGGTTTGCGGCCGCGGATCACCTCCAGATCTCCACGCGGTGATCGCCGGCATGCCGCGCCCGAACCGGAATGCCGCGCGCTGCGCGCGAGTATCCCGGCCGGTCTGACGTCAAGCGTGGCCGCGCTGCCGGCTTGCCGTGCACAGGACGAGGCGAGCGGCGGCTGGCTCGCCGCTCATCTGCCCTGCTCTGCCTTTACGCCGTGAGTTCCATGCTGCGCGTGACTTCCTCCTGCACGCGCTCCCAGATGGCGCGCTTGAGCTGGACGAACTGTTCCGAGAGCTGGACGTCGGCGCTGCGCGGGTGCGGCAGGTCGTTCTGGATGTCCTGCACGATGCGCCCTGGTTTGGAACCCATGACCGCCATCCGCGTCGACAGCGTCAAGGCCTCGTCGATCGAGTGCGTGATGAAGACGATGGTTTTGCCGCTTTCTTCGTAGATCTTGAGCAGCTGATCCTGCAAAACCTGGCGCGTCATGGCGTCCAGGGCGGCGAACGGTTCGTCGAACAGCATGACGTCGGGGTCGTTGGCCAGAACCCGCGCAATCGAGACGCGCTGTTTCATGCCGCCAGACAGCGCATGGGGGTACTTATCCGCGGCGTGCTTCAGGCCCACCATCTCGATGTACTTGCGGGCGATCGGCGCGCGCTCCGATTTGGGCATGCCGCGCATCTTGAGCCCGAATTCGACGTTCTCCTGCACGGTGCGCCAGGGAAAGAGCGCGTACTGCTGAAAAACCATGCCGCAGGCAGCGGTGACATCGGTGATCTGCCGGCCATTGACTTCGACCGAACCGGTGTTGGGCGTGATGAAGCCCGCGATCAGGTTGATCAAGGTGGATTTGCCGCAGCCCGAGGCGCCCAGCAGGACGAGAAATTCGCCCCGTTTGACCTCCAGGTTGACGTTGTCCAGCACTTTGACGTCGCCATAGGATTTGGATACGTCGCGCATGCGGATCATGGGGGTGGTGTCAGGAGTGTTCAACGTTGCCATGCGAGTATCCAGCGCTCAAGTAGGCGCAAGCAGAGGTCCGTCACCAGGACCGTGAAACTGATCAAAACCATGCCCAGCACGACCGTATCCGTCTGGAAGAACTCCTTGCCGTTCATGATCATGAAGCCCAGCCCCTCCTTGGATGCCACCAGTTCCGCGGAAATGACGCAGGTCCAGGACAGGCCGAGGATGATCTTCATGCCGGACAGGATCTGCGGCAGACAGCCCGGAAACAGCACTTCGCGCATGATTTGCCAGCGGTTGGCGCCCAGGTTGCGCGCCGCGCGCACCAGCAGCGGATCGATGCTGCGCGTGGCTTCCATCACATAGAGCAGCGCCGGCACGAAAGAGCCCATGAAGACGATGCTGTACTTCTGGGTTTCCGTGATGCCAAACCACAGCAGCGACAGCGGAATCCAGCTCATCGACGGCAAAGGCCGCAGAAAGGAGATGATGGGATCGAACACCGAGCGCGCCACCCGCGAGGTGCCCAGCAGGATACCCAGGGGGATGGCCACGACGATGGCGGCCAGAAAGCCCACCATCACCCGGCGTGCCGACGCCAGTACGTTGTAGAACAAGGCGCCTTGGTCGGACATCGACATGGCCCGGGCCAACACCTGTGACGGCGCCGGCAGGAAGATGGGGTCAACGGCGCCGCCGCGGCACAGCGCCTCCCACACCAGGAGAAAACCAAGCAGAGACAGTACGCTGACCAGGATCAGCGAACGGCCTCCTTTGTTCGATTGCGTGGACATGCTTTGACTTCCGTTTTACAGGTACTTGGTCTGGACCCAGTCTTTGACCACGGGCGCCTTGTCGATCTGTTTGAGCGAGACCAGCATGCCGGCCAGCTGCTGCATGCCGTTGACGAAGTTGCCGGGGTCCACCATGAGCGCGTGCTGCTCTTTCTCGGTGTACCAGGTCGTTTGCTTGATGACGGCTTCCTGCTCCTGCTGCGTCAGGCCGGTCAGTTCCAGAAGAACCTTGGCGGCCTCGGCGGGCGACTCGGTCATCATGGTGTTGGCCTGGAAGACGGCGGTCAGGAATTTGTGCACGGCCTCGGGGTTCTCCTTGCCGACGCTGGCGCGCGTGAGCAGGACGTCCGGCCCCGGCGTGATGCCGAATTGCTTGTACAGCGAGAAGGCGGTGTCATCGAGCAGCACACGGGTGCCGGGAATCGCCTTGATACGGTCGAAGGCCGGCGTCCAGGCAACGGCGGCCTCGATCTGCTTGCCCTGGAATGCTGCCAGCAGATTGGTCGCCGGCAGGTTGATGATGGTCACGTCCTTCTCAGGATCCAGGCCCGCCTGTTGCAGGACGTCGAGCAGCAGCACGTGCGCGCTGGAGGCGTAGGTCACGCCGATCTTCTTGCCCTTGAGGCCGGCGACGTCCTTGACGTCTTCCCGCACCAGCACGCCTTCGGCGCGGCCGAAATTGTTAGGCGTGGCGATGACCTGGAACTGGCGCGCGCCCGCGGCCATCAGCGCCAGTGAAGACACCACGCCGGTGCCGGCCAGATCGATATTGCCCGCCATGACCGCGCCCATGCGGTCCGAGGACGTGGCGAAGCTTTGCCAGGCGATGTCCAGGCCCTGCTTGTCGAACAGTCCGGTCTTCAGCGCAATATAGGCAGAATAATGGCCGAGCCATCCCGACCCGCCATAGGTCAGGCGTGTCTTGGCTGCGCGGGCAATCATAGGAAAGCCCATGGTGCTGGCTGCGGCAAGCGCGGTGGCGCGTTTCAACATGTCGCGACGATTCATGCTGTATTCCCCTTGGTCTATGCGCCTCGATGGCGCGGATGGTGAACCCGAACTGTCTCCCGACCCGAGGGGTGCCCGCCGATATATAAGCGGCGTCGATATAAAACATCGATTTCTCCGATCATGCGTTCGGGCTAACCCTAGGAAGGAAGCCGCCTCAACGGCGCAGGCTGCGCCACAGGGTGGCGCTGGGCAACTGCAGTCCCGGGACGATTTCTTTTTCGTAAAGCGATTCGACCGCCACGAGAATGGCCTCGCGGGCTTCATAAGGCAGCCGCCCTGCTTCGCTGGCGCGCGCGGCCAGATAGAAGCTGCGGCTGTTGGGTATTTCGGCGCTGGTGGTGGGCAGATTCAAGGGCAGCACTTTCAGGGTCGGCAGAAAATGCCGGCTTTGCCACAGGCATAGCGGCGTGCTGACGGCAAAGCCCAGCCCGGCGCTGACCAGGCTGAGCAAGGGATCCGTGTTGTCGAATTCGAAGGTGCGTTCGATGAAGATGCCGCGCGACTCTAGCAGGCGGTCGATCTCGGCGCCCATGAAGGAACGCGCGCTGTAGCGGATGAATTGCGATCGCCGGGCCAGCTCGGTCAAGCTGGTGCTGGCGGTATATGGCATGTCCTGGGGCAGCACCAGCAGATAGGGCTCGCTAAACAGCGGATACTTGCGGATCACGCTGCGGGCGGCCGTGGGGCTGGTCGTGACGGAGATATCCAGCTGCCGGTCTTCGAGCTGTTTGTCCAGCACCGGCGTGATGCCCGACCACAAGCGAATCTGCCGCGAGGCACCGCTCAAGCCGCGGATCAGCGTCGGGCCCAAGGTCCCGGCAAAGGAATCCACGCAACCGAAGCGCACGATGTTGCGCTTGGCGCGGCTCAGATTGCGTACGCTCTCGCTCAGATTACCGGCCTGCTCCAGCAAACGGGCGGCATGATCGAAGAGCAGATCGCCCGCGGAAGTCGGCCGCGCCGGCCGCGTGCTGCGGTCCAGCAGTTCGACCGAGAGGTCCGTCTCCAGTTGCTTGATGCGCTGGGAGACGGCCGCCTGCGAGATACCGAGCAGCCGGGCGGCGCCGGACACCGAGGCCGCTTCCACCGTGGCGACCCAGGTAAGCAGCAGAATCCATTCCGGATAATTGGCCGGCGCATCGTAGCTGAAGCGGTTCATGGTCAAGGCAAGGCGCGATACGCCGCATTCACCAGTTGCTGCACGACCGCCGTGACGCGGCGCGCCTCGGTATCGTGCCAGGCATAGGGAAACTGCTCATCCATGTAGGTGGACTGACACATCTCCAGCTGCACGGCGTGGATGTGCTTGGCCGGGTTGCCGTAGTGGCGGGTGATGTAGCCCCCCTTGAAGCGTCCGTTGATTGCGTAGCTATAGGGCGAACCTGCCAGTTCGGCAGCGATGGCCTGTTCGATGGCCGCCGATGCACTCGCGCCACCCGCCGTGCCGATGTTCAGGTCAGGCAACTTGCCGTCGAACAGGCGCGGGATCACGCTGGCAATCGAGTGGGCCTCCCACAGCAGCACGCGGCCGTGCACGGCTTGCAGCCGGTCGAGCTCGGCCTGCAGTTGATCGTGGTAAGGCTGCCAGTAGCGATCACGGCGCGCCGCCCGCTCCGCGGCGGTGATGTCTTGCCGCCCGTCCCGGTACAGCGCCTGTCCGTCGAAGGTGTGGGTCGGGCACAGCCCCGTCTTGGCCTGGCCGGGGTACAGGTTCTCGTCATTGGGCGGCCGGTTCAGGTCCACGACATAGCGCGAGTAGCGCGCGGCCAGTACCGAGGCGCCCATGGCCTGGGCGAAGGCGTAGAGGCGGTCCAGATGCCAATCCGTATCGCCGGAGCGGCACCCCAGCTCGGTCATCAACGGCTGTTGGCTATCCGGGATCCGATGGCCCAGATGCGGGATGGAGATCAGCAGCGGCGCCGTGCCGGTTTGAAAGTCAAAAATGTCGCTCATATCAACTCGTTCCGGGCCCACTGCCCTCGCCTGTCGCATGCTAGGCAGCCCGCGAGTCGGCCCCGTTAATATTTGCCAGGCTGATGCTCAACTTTATTCAGCGCTTATAAAATCCCCGGCATCATCCGGGTAAACCTGGATAGCCACGGCTGCGCTTGCATAAGCGGCCGTGATACAGTTTCTTCCGTTTTTGAGGCGGAATCATTCCATGCACGGCGAAGGTATCGCTCGCTATCCCGATTGGGAGTTGCTGGCCAGTTGGGTAGCCGTTGTCGAGGCCGGCTCGATCTCCGAGGCTGCCAAGCGGTTGAGGATTTCGCAGGCGGGCGTGTCGCAGCGGGTCAAGGCCATCGAGGCCTTGCTGGATACCGAGCTGCTGGACCGCTCCACCCGCCCTGCCCGGCCCACCTCCGCCGGCCAGCGGCTTTTCGAGCACGCGACGGCCATTCTGCAAAGCGCCGATCAGATGATAGAGGGCGTGCGCAATGTCAGCCGCGCCAAGCGTGTGGTGGTGCGGCTGGGCTGCGTCGATTCATTCGCGGCGACGGTGGGGCCTATCATCATTCGTGCGCTCAGCGGCACCTCGCAGCAGGTCCGCCTGTGGTCGGGGATCACCCCCACGCTGGATGCCCAGCTCGAAGCGCGCCAGCTGGATATGGCGGTGACGACGTCGGGCGTCGGTCTGGCGCCTGGCGTTCGCCGCCAGAAGCTGTTCTCCGAACCTTATTTCGCCGTCCTGCCCAAGGCTTTCCCCGTGGAGCGGCTGGGCTCGCTGACGGACTTGAGCCATCAACTACGCTTTATCCGCTATAGCGCGCGCTCGGTGATCGGCCAGCATGTCGATACCTATTTGATGGGCCATACCGATACCATCGAACGCACGTGCGAGTTCGACGCCACAGATCCGATGCTCAGTCTGGTCGCGGCGGGCCTGGGGTTTGCCATCACCACGCCCTTGTGCTTATGGCAATCGCGGCATTTCGTGCCCGATATCCGGGTGGTGCCGCTCAGCAGCTTCTCGCGCCACCGGCGCCCTTACGAAGTCCTGAGCCGCAGCTTCTACCTGAGCTCGCGCGAAAATGAACTGGGTAACCTTCCCAACGACATGCATGACCTGCTTTGCCAGGCTTACGAAAAGCAGATCTCGCGCGACATCGCCAAGGCGCTTGGCCTGCAGCCGCACGAGGTCTACTCCTTCACGCAGTAGGCGGGCATGGCGGGGATGAACGACCTCCCCGCCTTGCCTCAAAGGGCGGCGGTCACCGCCGGCACGATGTCGAAGAGATCGCCCACCACGCCATAGTCGGACACCCCAAAGATGGGCGCGTCGCCGTCTTTGTTGATGGCCACGATGACCTTGGAGTCCTTCATGCCGGCCAGATGCTGGATCGCTCCGGAGATACCGACGGCGATGTAGAGCTCCGGCGCCACGATCTTGCCGGTTTGGCCGACCTGATAGTCATTGGGCGCATAGCCGGAGTCCACCGCGGCGCGCGAGGCGCCGATGGCTGCACCCAGTTTCTCGGCCAGGGGGTCGAGCAAGGCGAAATTCTCGGCGCTGCCCATGCCTCTGCCGCCCGCGACCACGACGCGCGCGGCCGTGAGGTCCGGGCGTTCGCTTTTGACGACTTCACGACGCAGAAATTCGGCCAGGCCTGTGGCGGGCGCGGCGGCGACGGCCTCAACGTGCGCGCTTGCGCCTTCGGCCGGGACGGCGTCAAAGGCCGTCGCGCGCACCGTGATCACCTTGACCGCATCGGCCGACCGGACCGTGGCGATGGCGTTGCCCGCATAGATGGGGCGTTTAAAAGTGTCCGGGTCGACCACGGCAATGATGTCGGAGATCTGGGCGACATCCAGTTCGGCCGCGACGCGGGGCGCCACGTTCTTGCCCGCCGCCGAGGCGGTGAACAGGAGATGACGGTACGGCCCGGAAACGGCCACCGTCTGCGCCGCGACGTCTTCGGCCAGCTGGTGGGCAAGATGGGCGGCGTCCGCCACCAGAACTTTCTCCACGCCGGCAATGCGGCTGACGCAGGCGGCCAGGGCCTGGACGTCGTGTCCGGCGAGCAGGACATGCACTGGCGCACCGATGGCCTGCGCGGCGGCCAGTGTGTTGAGCGTGGCGGGTTTGAGTTGACCGTTGTCGTGGTCGGCGATAACGAGCGTCGTCATTCAGATTACCTTTGCTTCCTGCTTGAGTTTGCCAACCAGCGTCGCCACGTCCGGCACCACGATGCCCGGCTTGCGCGCGGCGGGCTCTTCGACGCGCAGGGTCTGCAGGCGCGGGCTGGGATCCACGCCCAGTTCGGCGGCGGCGACCACGTCCAAGGGCTTTTTCTTGGCTTTCATGATGTTGGGCAGCGTGACGTAGCGCGGCTCATTGAGGCGCAGATCGGTGGTGATGACCGCCGGCAAGGCCAACGACAGCACTTCGGATCCGCCATCGATCTCGCGCGTCACGATGGCGCGCCCTTCGGCGATCTCAATCGCGCTGGCATAGGTGGCTTGAGGCCACTTGAGCAAGGCCGCCAGCATCTGGCCGGTCTGCCCGGCGTCATCATCGATGGCCTGCTTGCCCAGAATGACCAGTTGAGCCTGTTCTTTGTCGACCACGGCCTTGAGCAGCTTGGCGACAGCCAGCGACTGCAGCTCGGCGTCGGTCTGCACCAGTATGGCGCGGTCGGCGCCGATGGCCAGCGCCGTGCGCAGGGTCTCCTGGCTTTGCGCCGTGCCGCAGGACACCGCGAGCACTTCGCTGGCCTGACCCGCTTCCTTCAGGCGCGTGGCGGCCTCGACCGCGATTTCATCGAAGGGATTCATCGACATCTTCACATTGCCGACGTCGATCCCGCTGTTGTCAGACTTGACGCGTACCTTGACGTTGTAGTCAACGACGCGCTTGACTGCTGCGATCACTTTCATCACATCTACCTCAAACGAATGCTGCAATAGGAGCCAGGGGCTCGATCAAAACGAAGAACGCTGCGGTCCCGCCGAGGGGGTGCAGCGTGCGGGCGGCGCTGCCGGGTTCCAGCAAGGCGAAGGCCTGCGCGGGGAGGTCCAGGCCGAGAGACAGTCGCGCGGGGCCATCCCACGCCAGGACCAGAGCATGCGCGTGGGCCGGCACTTCGGCGCTGCCGTCCAGCCGCCTCGCGGACAAGTGGTATTGGCCCGCGCGCGCCATGACATTGAGCGCCACGCAGGCCCCCTGCCGGAGGCTGGCCTGCCAGGCAGGGGCACCGTCGTACACGGCGGCCACGCCTGGCATCAAGGTCACACTGCGCGGCCCGTCTTGCAAAACGAGCCCGGCGCCGGCCACGATCACGGACAAACGCGTCAGCCCTGCAAAGCTTGAGTAGGCGCCATCGCGGCCGATGTCGGCCAGGCTGATGCGCCACTGCTCGCCCTGGCGCGCCAGCGTACGGGTCACCCCGCCGCCGTTGCGCCAGGGTTCCGCGGCCAGGGCGCTCAGGGGTTGCACGCCGCTCATGTCAGGACACAGCGCCCAATCCGTACTTGCCGGTCAGCAGTGCGCCGGTCTCAAAACGCTGGATGGAGTACGGCTCCAGCGAGACGGCGGTGGGCAGGCCCAAAGCTGCTTGCGCCAGAATCAGGCCCACGGTGGGCGAGAGCTTGAAACCATGCCCCGAGAAACCGTAGCCCACCACCAGCCCTTCGAGGCCAGGCAGCTTGCCCAGAACGGGATTCCAGTCCGGGGTCACGTCATAAACGCCGGTCCAGGACGAGGCAATGCCGGCGGCTTCATAGGCGGGGAAACGTTCGGCGACCTGCGCACCCACTTCCACCACATAGTCCATGGGGATGTCGCCCTGCTCCACTTCGGCGGCCTTGAGCTTCTCGCCGACGATGCCCTCGCTGACCAGCATCTGGTTGCCGCCATAGCTGCGGCAATACAGCATGCCGGGCGATGCCAGGTCCTTGAAGACCGGCATCGAAAAGGTGTATTTGGCCGGATCGCACTCCAGGGCCAGGACGGCGTGGCGCTCGGGCACGACCGGCAGGCTGCGGCCCGTCCAACCCGCCAGCTCCGGCGTCCAGATATTCTGGGTGCTGACCACCGTCTTGGCGTGGAAGTCGCCCGCCGTGGTCGATACCCCCACCACCTTGCCGTTCTCGATCAGCAGGCGCTTGACCTCGACGTTTTCGCGCACCGTCACGCCACGGCGGCGCGCGGCACGGGCAAAACTCGTTGCCACCAGATAGGCGTCGGCAAAACCGGCCTCCGGCTCATAGCCGATCAAGGCCGCATCGTCAAAGCGCGCGATGGGCAAGAGCTCGGCGGCCTGCTGCTGGCTCAGCAGCTCGAGCGGGATACCCTGCTCTTGCTGTTGTTGCAGGGAGGCACGCAGGGGCTCGAGTTTGTCGCCTTCTGGCGCGACAATCATGTAGCCGCATTTGACCAGGCCGCAGGAGGCTTCGTCATCTTCCAGGTATTGAGAAAAATTATTGAACACGGCCCAGGATTGGCGTGCCAGTTCCACATTTTCCTTGACCGAATAGTGCGTGCGGAGAATGCCGGACGACTGCGAAGTCGTCCCGGCGCCTATCGTGCCCCGGTCCAGAACGAGTACGTTCTTGGTGCCGAGCTTGGCCAGATGAAATGCAACCGAGCTGCCGATGACGCCGGCGCCGATGACCACTACGTCGTATGTATTCACTGCGTTCAACCTTCCGAATCTGGGGAGTGCTGAAAAGTGTCATACATCCGGTTCGCGGCGCGATAAATATAAGTGATGGCGATTCTTAGCTAAACCAATGGCAAAGCTAGAGGCCCCCGGGGCTCCGGGAGCGGCCTTTGCATCAGCCCGACTTATCTTCAGTTCCGTTGGCGCTGAAGCTCGGGCGGGCGGGCGACCCGCCTGATTAAGCTTGCCCCGTCCGCCCTACCCTGGGCCCAATGGCGCGCCAAGAGAGATGAATCATCACGATCTGATTGCGGAATATGGTCCGCGTGAAACCATGGAATACGACGTCGTCATCGTCGGCGGCGGGCCGGCCGGCCTGTCGGCAGCGATACGTCTGAAGCAACTGAGCCAGCAGGCTGGCGCCGAACTGAGCGTCTGTGTCCTGGAGAAAGGCTCCGAGGTCGGCGCCCATATCCTGTCGGGCGCAGTCATGGACCCGCGCGCCTTGACCGAATTGTTGCCGGACTGGCGTGCGCAGGGGGCGCCGCTGCAGGTGGAGGTCAGCGCCGACCGGTTTCTGTTTCTGGGCAAAAACTCGTCCGTGCAGGTTCCCAATGCCTTGTTGCCCGAGAGCTTCAAGAACCATGGCAACTACGTCGTCAGCCTGGCCAACGTGGCGCGCTGGCTCGGCCAGCAGGCCGAGGCGCTGGGCGTGGACGTCTTCGCCGGTTTCGCGGCCACCGAAGTCCTGTACACCCCTGCCGGCGCGGTCATGGGTGTGGCGACGGGGAATGTGGGCGTCAACAAACAGGGCCAGCCCGGCCCGGAGTTCCAGCTGGGCATGGCGCTGCATGCGAAATACACCCTGTTTGCCGAGGGCGCGCGCGGCCACTTGGGCAGACAACTCATGCAGCGCTATGACCTGCAACGCGACGCCGCGCCCCAGGTTTACGGCCTGGGCATCAAAGAGGTCTGGCGCATCGACCCGGCGCGGCACCAGCCCGGGCTGGTGGTTCATACCGCGGGATGGCCGCTGGACAACTCCACCTACGGCGGGTCGTTTCTGTATCACCTGGACGACCACCAGGTCGTCGTGGGTTTTGTCGTCGGCCTGGGCTACGCCAACCCTTATCTCTCCCCTTTTGAAGAGTTTCAGCGCTACAAAACCCACCCCGCCATTCGCCACTATCTGGACGGCGGCAAGCGGCTCGCCTATGGCGCACGGGCTATCGCCGCAGGGGGGCTGACCTCTCTGCCGCAGCTGGTGTTTCCGGGCGGTGCGCTGATTGGTTGCGAAGCCGGCTTTCTCAATGCGTCACGCATCAAGGGCAGTCATGCCGCGATCAAATCCGGCAGCCTGGCCGCCGAAGCGGCCTTTGCCGCACTGGCGCAATCGCGCCAGCATGACGTCCTGGCGGATTATCCGCGGGCGTTTAAGGCATCCTGGCTTTGGCAGGAGCTGCATCGCGCGCGCAACTTCAAACAGTGGATGAGCAAGGGCTTGTATCTCGGCTCGGCCATGGTCGGTCTGGAGCAACTGGTGCTGCGCGGCAAAATGCCCTGGACCTTGCGCCACCGCAAGGCCGACCACGAAGCGCTGCGGCCCGCCGAAGCGTTCGCGCCCATCGACTATCCCAAGCCCGATGGCACGTTGACATTCGACCGTCTGTCCTCCGTGTTTCTGTCCAATACCAACCACGCAGAGAACCAGCCGCCTCACCTGACGCTCAAGGACGCCAGTGTTCCGGTGGCCGTCAACCTGCGCACCTACGCCGGGGTGGAAACCCGGTTCTGCCCCGCGGGGGTGTACGAGTTCGGGCAGACAGAAACGGGCGCCGACCAGCTCATCATCAATGCCCAGAATTGTGTCCACTGCAAGACCTGCGACATCAAGGACCCGACCCAGAACATCGTCTGGGTCGCGCCCGAAGGCGGCGGCGGCCCGAACTACAGCAATATGTGAGGCGCCGCCCGTCCAACGCTTCAGGCGTAGCCGGGCTTAGATAGCCGGGCTTAATTGGCCGCGTGAGCCGGGGCCACGGCCGCGCCTTCGATACCGTGCCGCGCGAGCGCGTCGGCCACAAAGCCGGTGCGTTTCATGTCCTCGACGAATGCAGCCAGCAGCGCGGCGGCCTTCTCGCCCCGGCTGCTGGGCACCCCCATCGCCTGGCGTATGGTCATAAAGCTGCCCGGCAGCAGCCGCAATCCGGGATACTGGCGCGCATCCTTTTCGAGCTGCTGCCGCACGCCCGCGGCGATGTCGTCGCCTTGCTCTAGAAAGGTCTGCACCACCGTTGGCGAGGTCGCCGCGCGCGTGATGCGGGCGCGCTTTAACTCGCGGGTCAGGAACAGGTCATAAGCACTGCCCTTGCCTACCGTGACACGGTGGCCTGGCCGGTCGACCTCGTCCATGGCTCGCAGCTCGGCGTCTTCCCGCACCAGATAGGCGCCTTCGATCAGCACGTAGGCATCGGTGAACGTGATCGCCGCTGCGCGCTTGGGGTCGATCGCGAAAAAGCCGATATCGGCCTTTTCCTGGGTCACCGTGTCCACGGCGAGCCCGGCGCTTTCGAGCACGACGAGCTCGAGCTCCACACCCAGCCGCTGGGCGAACGCCCTGGCAAGGTCGACCGACACGCCGGCGGGCCCGCCGTCAGGTTCGCGGCGGGCCAGGATGGGGTTGCCGAGATTGATGGTGGCGCGCATCGCCCCGGTTGGGATGAAGGCGGCAATGAGGTCGGGGCTAAGTGGCATCGAAAGGCTCTTTTTTCATCAAAGGCGAATGCGTTGTGTCGCGGGTGCGCAGCACAAATCCAGGCGTTGGGGGGTCAGGTCGTCGCCGAACCAGGCATTAATGGCTGCCTGCCGCTCGCCGACGTACTGCGGCTGTCCGTGCGGATCGAGCTTCATGCCAATGTCGTGCCCAGGCACGAGCAAGGTGTCAGGCTTGCGTTGCCACCACGCCCAGATTTGCGCCAGGCTGGCATGGCTGTCATCCCGATCCGCCGTATCGGCCACGGTGCGCGAGACCAGCTCGGCCCGGTTCTTGGCCGCATCTCCGGTAAACAAAATCGTCTGCGGGCCCGCATCCACATAGAACAGTAAGTGGCCCGGCGTATGGCCCGGCGCGGCAATGGCGGTCATGGCGGGCAGAAATGCCTGGCCGTCGTCCAATAGGTGCACGGCGGGCCGCTGCGTCAACTCCCGGACATAGAGTTCGGGCAAGGGATTGAAGCCCGGCGGCTGGGCTGCGGCCCATTCCAGCTCTCGCCGGCCTATCCAGACGGTGGCGTTCGGAAAGAGCGTGAAGTTGACCGCGTGGTCGTAGTGCGCGTGCGTCAGGACCACGTCGGTGATGGCGTCGGGGGCCACGCCGCAAGCCTGCAATTGCTGGTGCAGGAGATGCCTTACGCCAAAAGCGCCCACGTCGACCAGAATATTGCGCCCTTCATGGCGCAGCAAAGTGGTCGTGCTCCAGCCCAGGCCGCCATGGCAGACGGCCCGGCCAGGAAATCCCTGGATGAGAATGTCGATCTGATACATGGTCAGTCTGCCTTGACGTTGGCGTCCTTGATCAGCTTGCGGTAGCGTGCCAGATCCTCATCGATCTGGACCGCAAAGGCCTCGGGCGTGCCTGCCACCATCTCATTGCCGCCTTCGGTCGCCAGTTTGAACACGACCTCAGGGTCGTGCGCGGCCTTTTGCACCGCCTTGTGCAGCCTGGCGATGATGGCCGGATCGGTTCCGGCCGGCGCCAGCAGCCCCTGAAACTGCGTCACCTCGAAATCCTTGTATCCCAGCTCCTGCAAGGTGGGGATGTCGGGCAGGCCGGGCGCCCGGCGCGGGCCGGACACGGCGTAACCGCGCAGCTTGCCAGAGCGGATATGCGGCGTGGCGGTGACGACGGTATCGAACGTGAAGGTGAGCTGCCCGCCCAGCACGTCAGTCAGCGCCTGGGCATTGCCTTTATAGGGAATGTGCGAGAGCTGCGTACCCGTCTGCACGGCAAACAGCTCTCCCGCGAGATGGCCGCCGGCGCCGATGCCGGCCGAACCGTAGGTGACGGCGCCGGGCGCTTGCTTTGCGGCGGCGATCAGATCGGGCAAGCCCTGAATCTTGGAAGCTTCAGGCACCACCAGCACGTATTGGTAGCTGGTGATCTGGCTGATGGGGGCGAAATCCTTGACCGGGTCGTATGGCGTCTTGGCATACAAGGAAGGGTTGACGACCAAGGGCCCGCTGGCGTCGAGCAAGAGCGTGTAGCCATCCGGGGCGGACTTGGCCACCAGATCCGTGCCTATCATGCCATTGGCCCCGGGCTTGTTCTCGACCACGACGGTCGCGCCCAGGTCCTTGGTCATGTGCGCGGCCATGACCCGCGCCGTAATGTCGGCGGCCCCGCCGGCCACATAAGGCACGATCAGGCGGATGGGCTTCTCGGGATACGTGCCCGCCTGCGCGGCGCCGCCCGCCACGGTCAGGGCGACGCAGCTCGCAAGGACGCACGCCAGCTGGATGGTTGTTCTCATCGTTGTCTCCTCGGCGGGATCAGCCCGCGTGGCGTTGCAGCAAGGCAAGCACATCCGCGTCCAGCGTGACGCCGTTCGCGCGTTGAGCGGCCATTCTGCCAAGCTCGATCTCACCGGGCTGAATGACGGGGCGGTCGGCGGCCGCTGGCGGGCTGTCATGCAGGATGGCGGCAAAGTCGTTCATGCGCTCGGCCAGCCAGGCGGTCGAGCCCAGAAAACGGGTGTTGATCAGCAGGAAGAAATGGCCCAGATTCTGGGGTTGATCCGGAGCATCGACCCAGGACTTCACGTGGGTCAGGTAGGCCGCGTTGGACAGCAGGCCGGCAAACAAATCGACCATCAACGCCAGGCCATAACCCTTGTGCCCGCCGATGGGTTGCAGAAAGCCGTCGAGCGCCTGTTTGGGGTCGGTGGTCGGCAACCCTTGCGCATCGGTCGCCCAGGTGTCCGGGATGCGCGTGCCCGCTTTCAGGGCGTTGCGGATCTTGGCCCGGGCCACCACGCTCATCGCCATGTCCAGCAGAAAATGCTTGCCCGCAGGATTGGGTACGCCAAAACCGATGGGGCTGTTGCCGACGCGGGCATCCGTGCCGCCCCAGGGAGCGATCGTGGTGGTGGCGTTGCTGCCGATGATGCTGGCGAAACCCGCCTCGGCCGCCAACAGGCCATAGGGGGAAATCGGGCCGAAATGGTTGCTGTTGCGTGCGAAAGCGATTCCTACGCCGTTATCGCGCGCGGCATCCATGGCCGCGCGCAGGGCATGCATGCCGACCAAGGGGCCGACCCCATTGTCACCGTCGATGAGGCGGATCGCCGGCGCGGGGCTGGCGACCTGGATGTGCGCCCGGGCGTTGATGCCCTGCACCTCCAGCCGCTCTCCATACGACTCCAGCCGGGACAGTCCATGCGTGGACAGGCCGAACAAATCGGCCAGCACCAGGACCTCGACGACGTCCGCCGCGTCGGCGGGCGGCAGGCCCAGATTCTCAAATGCCTTGGTACCCAGCGCTTTGAGCTGGTGTTCGGGGACGACAACGGTGTTACGAGCGTTGGACATACAGAGACTTCCAATGAGCAAAATGGTTGAACTATTCGATCGACAGGCGGGCGTCCTGGACGACCTTGCCCCAGCGCTTTTCTTCGGCGTCGATAAAGGCGGCGAACTCGGCCGGACCGGCTCCCGAGGGTTCGCTGGCGTCGTGTGCCAGACGGGTTTGCACGCTTTGCGAGCGCAGGGCTTTGTTTGCCGACGCATGCAGTCTGTCCACGACGGACTGGGGCGTTCCGGCAGGGGCGAGCAGCCCGAACCACTGCGAGCTCTCGAAACCGGGATAGCCTTGCTCGGCCACCGTGGGCACGTCTGGCAGCACCGGCAGGCGCTTGGCCGAGCCCACGGCCACGATGCGGATGCTCCCGGCTTGGGCATGCGGCAATAGCCCCGGGGTTCCGGCAGCAGCGGCGTCGATGTTGCCGGCCAGCAGATCATTGACCTGAGCGCCGGTTCCCTTGTAAGGGACGTGCACCACGTCGATGCCCGCGGCGGACTTGAGCATTTCGAAAGCCAGGTGGCCGGCGCTGCCGTTGCCCGCCGAACCGTAGTTCAAGGCGCCGGGCTTGGCCTTGGCCAGCGCGACAAAGGCTGGCAGCGTGCGGGCATCGACTTTGCCGCCCACGGCAAAGACCATGGGTAGCTTGGCCAGCAGGACAATGGGCGCGAAATCACGGCGCGGGTCGTAGTTCAGCTTGGGCATCATCGTGGGATTGACCGCCAGGGTGCCCACATGGCCCAGCAAAAGCGTGTAGCCATCCGGGTTGGCGCGCGCCACTTCGGTGGTGGCGATGACGCCCTGCCCGCCTCCCTTGTTCTCGACGACGATTTGCTGGCCGAGATCACGCGACATCTCGGCGGCGACCGCCCGCGCCACGACATCCGAGCTTCCGCCCGGGCCGTAGGGGACCAGCAGGCGTATGGGGCGTTCCGGCCACGCTGCGTGCGCCAGGGTCGATACGGCGGCCAGCACGCCCAGCGCCAGGGAGCGCGCCGCCAGGCGCCGCGAAAACAAACCGCTATACAAGGCCATCAGTCCAGTCTCCATATGAACACCGTTTCTCGGAACGGCTGATGGCTATCGTGCGCTCCAGAGGTAATGGAGTAAAGTGCAAAAATTCGGTCTATTCTTGTTAAAAACGCATGAAATTCGATCTTGCCGACTTGCGCGCTTTTCTGGCCGTGGCGGACCTGGGAAGCTTTCGGGCCGCCTCGGAGGCCCTGCATCTGTCGCAATCCGCTTTGTCGCGCCGCGCCGACAAGCTCGAAGCGGCCCTGGGTGTGCAGTTGTTCACACGAACCACCCGGCGCGTCGAACTCACAACGCTGGGCCGAGGTTTCGTGCCGCGGGCGCGCAATGTGCTCAATGAGCTGGAGAGCGCGCTGGTGGGGATTCAAGACGTGGCCGTGCGCCTATCCGGGCTGGTGACGGTGGCTTGCGTGCCGTCGGCGGTGGCCTACTTTCTGCCGGCGGTCATCCGCGACTACCACGCCAAGTATCCGCGCATCCGTATTCGCATCATCGACGAGTCTTCCTCGCAGGTGCTGACGGCAGTGGCACGGGGTGACGCGGATTTCGGGCTCACGTATATCGGCACCAACGACGCCGAAATCGAGTTCAAGCCCCTCCTGGAAGAACCCTTCGTGGCGGCCGTCAATCGTTCCCATCGGTTGGCGAGGCGTACATCCGTGCGCTGGGCGGAGTTGTCCGAGCACCCCTATATTTCCCTGGCGCAAGGCAGCGGCAATCGCTTCCTCATCGACCAGGCTCTGGCGTTGAGCGTGCAACAGCCCCGCCACTTTTGCGAGGTCCAGCACGTGCCGGCCTTGGTGAGCATGGTGGAGGCCGGCCTGGGCATCGGGGTCGTGCCCAGCCTGGCGATGCCTCCCGATGATCACGGAACCCTGGTCAGCATCCCGCTGACAGAGCCCGCCGTGAGCCGCACGATCGGCTTGATACACCCCCGGGGCAAAGCGCTGAATCCGGTGGCCAAGCTCTTCTACGAACTGCTGGCCGAGCAGGTCGAATCCCGTAAACCCTGAGACCGTAGGGGCCGAGCCAGGGGTAGGTCAGACGCCGCGGTCGGCCGCAGCGATTCGTTGTGCCGGCCATATCCCCTGATCGACCAGCAGCCCGATCTGCTCCGTGATGACATCGCGCACGGCGGCGCTGGCGGGCGTGGAGGGGCGGGTCATGGATGTCGTGCACGACACCTTGCGGGAAATATGCGGCCGAATCAGCGGGGCCATGCGCAACAGGCCTGCCGCCACCTCGTCGGCCACGGCGCCGGGCGAAAGAATCGTCAGGGCCACCCCGGCCTGAACGGCTTTCTTGATGTTGGGCAGGGAATCGATTTCGGCCACGACCTGCAAGCTCACCCCGGCCTGCCGGCAGGCCGCATCGACGATCCGCCGCAGCCCATGTTCCTGCGAGGGCAGCAGCAAAGGCCGGGCGGCCAGCGCTTTGAGTGTCAGGCCGGCTCGGGGCAGCGCGCTGGTCGGCGCGCTGATGACCGCCAGGCGTTCTTCGAGCAAGGGGAGCTGCAGCAAGGACGCGTCGTTTTCCGTCAGAAAGGTCACGGAGATATCCAGCCTGCCCGCGCGTAGCCACTCGATGAGGTAGCCGCTGTGGCTTTCGATGATCTTCAGCTTGATACCGGGATAGCGCAGGCGTGTGGTCTGGAGAATCGGCAGTGTGGCCACCAGCGCGACCGTCGTCGGCAAGCCGATGACCACCTCGCCGCGCAGATCCTGTTGGCTTTGCTGGACGGCATCGCGCGCTCTTTCCACATCGGCCAGGACAACCCGGGCGTGTTCAAGCAGAACCTGCCCGGCCGCGGTCAGAGACATGCCCCGATTGGAACGGACAAACAAGCGCGCGCCTAACTCGGCCTCCAGCGCCGCCATGCTCTGGCTCAAGGCCGGCTGGGCCACGTGCAGGATGCGCGAAGCGGCCAGCACGCCGCCGGCTTCATGGATGCCGATCAGATAGCGCAGTTGGCGCAGTTCCATGCTATTGATTCAATCAATATTGAGTAGATATTTAATGTATTTTACATATATCAGCCTATCCCGGACACTGGCGCCAAGGAGCACAAAAATGGAAGAAACCTCTTTGAATGGCGCCGCCCCGGCCATGCTGGCCGACCTGCGTGTCATCGATCTGTCGCGTCTGGTGTCGGGCAACATGCTCACCCACGTTCTGGCCGATCTCGGCGCGGACGTCATCAAGGTCGAGCCGCCCTGCAAAGGCGATGAGTTGCGGGCCTGGCAACGCGCGGGCATGAGCACCTATTGGCTGGCTTACGGCCGCAACAAGGACAGTGTCGAGCTGGATCTGAGATCGGCCGAAGGCATGGCGGCGCTGCGGACGCTGATCGCAGGCGCTGATATCCTGGTGGAGAACTTCCGCCCCGGCACCTTGGAAAAAATGGGCTTGACGCGCCCTGCCCTGCAGGCCCTGCGCCCCGGCCTGGTCTTGGTGCGGATCTCGGGATGGGGCCAGACGGGCAGCTATGCCGGCAAGGGAGGCTTCGGCTCCCTGATCGAAGCCATGAGCGGGTTCGCCGCCATGAACGGCCACGAAGACCGGCCGCCCGTGTTGCCTCCCTTTGCGATGGCCGACTCGGTGGCGGGGATATATGGCGCGACGCTGGCCTTGGCGGCCGTGCGCCGCCGCGACCGCGAGCAAGCGCCGGCCCTGCAGGAAATCGATCTGTCCTTGTTCGAGCCGCTGTTTTCGATCCTGGGGCCTCAGGCTGCCGAGTACCAGTTGACGGGCAAAGTGACGCCACGCTCGGGCAGCCGTTCGCCCACCCATGCGCCGCGCAATGTGTACCGCACCCTGGATGAGCGCTGGGTAGCCCTGTCGGCAGGCATGGAAAACACGCTGGCCCGGCTGTTCGAAGGCGTCGGCTACCCGCAGGGGCTGCAGGATCCGCGCTTCGCCACGCATGAAGCGCGTCTGGCCAACATCGATGCGCTGGACGCGCTTATCCAAAGCCATATCGGCACGCTTACGCTGGAGCAGGCACTGGCGTTTTTCGCCGCGCGCGATATTACCGCCGGGCCGGTGTGCGATATCTCGGATCTCATGGCGCACCCTTACATCACCGAACGCGGCCTGTTGGTGGATCAGCAGGCGCCCGACGGGCGCACGGTCAAAGTGCACGCGGCGCCCTATCGGATTAACGGCCAACGCCCCGCCATCCGCCGGCCCGCACCTGTGCTGGGGCAGGACAACGCCAAATGGCTCAACGCGGCCGCCGCCGACACCCAACCGGCGCCGAGGCAGTCATGACGCACCCGGCCATTATCCGTTCCCTGTTGTTCGTGCCGGCAGCCAGCGACAGGCTCCTGGCAAGCGCGCTGGGCCGCGACTGCGACGGCGTCATCCTCGACCTCGAGGACGGCACCCATCCCACCCTGAAAGAGGAGGCCCGGCGCAAACTGCCCGAAGCGATCGGGCGCCTCAAGGCCGCCGGCAAATGCGCCGCCGTGCGCATCAACGGCGAATGGGTGTCCGCCTGCCGTGACCTTGCCGCGGCCATCACGCCCGGGGTGGATATCGTGGTGCTGCCCAAGGTGGAACACCCCCGCGATGTGCTGATCCTGGCCCGAATGATGAGCACCTTCGAGAGCCAGGCGGGCATGCCGCCGGGCGAGGTGCGCTTGCTGCTGCAGATTGAAAGCGCGGCGGCCTTGCCGCAGCTCTACGACATCGCTTCGGCCTCTCCCAGGGCCATGGGGATGATGTTGGGCAGCGAAGACTACTCGCTCGACGTGGGCGCTCTGCCCACGCCCGATGCCCTCTTCTACCCCAGCATGATGGTGCTCAACGCGGCGCGGGCGGCAGGCATTCAGCCAATGGGTTTCATCGGCTCGATCGCGCAGTTGGGCAGCCCGGAGGAGTTCGCGGTGACGCTGGAGCGGGCCAAATCCCTGGGATTCCGCGGCGCGGTGATCGTGCACCCGAAGTTCATCGACGTGGCCAACTGCTGCTATAGCGCCAGCGACGCCCAATTGGCCGATGCGCGCCAGCTGGTCGCGGCCTTCGAAACCGCGATGGCGCAAGGCCAGGGCGCTATCAAACTGGGCGACATCATGGTCGACAAACCGGTCTATGAGCGCGCGCTGCGGCAATTGGCCGAAGCCGGCCGCTGAACGCGCCAGCCGTCCGCCTACGCGGGCGGCGTGTAGCGGGATGGCGCTCCGAGGCGATGCTCAGAGCACTTCTTTATCGACGTGTTGCACCACCAGATCGATCACCCGCGGCGTGTTTTTGGAGGCCAACGCCTCGATGATGGCGCAGTGCTCCTGGTGCAGCGTCTCGCGGCTCTCCGGCACAAAACCGTAGATGCGCCAGGCCTGCGTCCAGAGTTGATGGATCTGGCGTTGCATCGCGCTCAGGATAGGGTTGCCGGCGAGTTCGGCCACTTTGGCCTCGAAGCTCAGGTCCAGGCCCGCGTTCTCTTCGAACTCATCGTTGGCCGTTTTGTCCTGGGCATTCTCGTCGATCAACTCTTTGAGGACGCGGATACTGCCTTTGTTGGCCTTGACGGCATAAGCCTCGAAGACCGCACGTTCGACCGCGGTGCGTGCCGCGATCAGGTGCTGCATCAAGTCCTTATTCACACCCTGAGACAACATCTCGTTCAGATTGCCGGCGGTCGCTGAGTCGAGTCTTTTCTCGACCAGAAACGTCCCGCTGCCTACACGCGTCTCGATGCGCCCGGCGGCCTCGAACACCTTGAGCGCCTGGCGGATGGACGAGCGGCTTACGCCAAAGCTCTCCGACAGTTCTCGCTCCGAAGGCAGTTTGTCGCCCACTTGCAGTTGGCCACTGTTAAGCAGGTTCTCCAGCTGCTGGCACACCTCCTGGAAGATGTCCGTGCGTTTGATGGGGAGCATTGAAAAAGGCGTCTTGCTCATAAAACCTGCCGTCGACCGTCCGAAATTCCTGAACGCGAACTTTAGCATTCTTTGCTGAATTGGTCCGTCCACTTCTCAATAACGCAAAGCTCTTCCTCGCGCAATTAGGGATTTTCTCGGCAAACTGGATAGTTGTCCGACCACTTTCAGTCGGATAGCATACCAATCATCGCGTGCACCCGATTTGCCAGGTGCTGCGCCAAAGCGAGGATTGGAGACGTGAGTCATGTACAGAAGTAATTTTGAACCCGGGTCTACCCGTTGGGCCGTGCGCCGCAGTCAATGGCGCAGCATGGGCATCCGTGAAGAAGACATGGAAAAGCCCAAAATCGCCATTATCAACACGTCCAACAAGCTGTCGAGCTGTTACGTGCACGTCGACGATATTTGCGCCATTGTCCAGGATGCCATCCGTGACGCCGGCGGCCTGGCCTTCGAAGTGCGTACCGTGGCGCCGAGCGACTTTGTCACCAGCGCGGGTAAGAAGGCGCGTTATCTCATGCCGACGCGCGACCTGATGGTCAACGAGGTCGAAGCCATGATGGAAGGCGCCGTGCTCGATGGCATGATCTGCCTGTCTTCGTGCGACAAGACCACGCCCGCGCACCTGATGGCTGCCGCGCGCCTGGATGTCCCTTCCCTCTTGCTGACCTGTGGCTATCAGATCGGAGGAAAGTGCTCCAATGAAAAGTTCGAGGGCCAGTTCTTCGATATCGATGATGTCTATGAGCAGATCGGCGCGCTGGCGACCCGCAGCATCACGCTCAAGGACCTGACGGACATGACGGACGTGGCGATTCAGTCGCCGGGCGTGTGCGCCGGCCTGGGCACGGCCAACTCCATGCATATCGTCGCCGAAGCCATGGGCATGACGCTGCCTGGCAACTCCCCGATCTGGGCCAACGGACGCCGCCTGCGGGAGTACGCCCAGGCCGCGGGACGGCAGATCGTCGAATTGACGCAGCATGGCGTGTCAGCGCGCAAGATCATCACCGAGCAGGCCATCCGCAACGCGGTGATGATGGTCCTGGCCGTGGGGGGATCCGTCAACACGGTACGCCACATCGCCGCGGTGGCGACCGAGGCGGAGCTGCCGCTGGACGTGGTCAAACTCTATGAAGACTATGGCCAGGCCATCAAGCTGCTGACGGCGGTGCGGCCCAATGGCCCCTTCCGCACTGAGGATCTGGAAGCGGCTGGCGGCACCCCTGCCGTCATGAGCCAGCTGCGCGAGCATCTGCATCTGGATGCCTTGACCGTCACCGGCAAAACCGTGGGCGAGAATATCACCCAGGCGCGTGTCAAGGACGCCAAGATCATCCGCACGCTGGGCGACCCGGTGAGCCAGCGCCCGGGCGTCGGCATTCTGCGCGGCAATCTGGCTCCCAACGGGGCCATCGTGAAGCTGTCGGCCGTGCCCGGCGAGCGCGCCGAGTTCTCCGGCCCCGCCAACATCTATGAGGGCGAAGACGAGGCCATTGCTGCCCTGGGCGAAGACAAGATCAACAAAGGTGACGTCATCGTGCTGCGCAACATGGGCCCCACCGGTGGTCCAGGCACCGTCTTTGCCTGCAGCTTCGTGGCGGCGCTCAATGGCGCAGGCATTGCCGAGCACGTCGCGGTCGTCACCGACGGCGAGCTCTCGGGCCTGAACCGCGGGATCATCGTGGGCCAATTGATGCCCGAATCGGCCGCAGGCGGCCCGTTGGCGGTCGTGCGCCAAGGCGAAACCATCCACATTGATTTCGTCAATCGCAAGATCGACATGGACGTGCCTCAGGCCGAGATCGACCAGCGCCTGAGCGAATGGCGTCCGCGCGAGCTCGAATTGGGCGGCGGCAACAGCACCTATCTCCTGCAGTATGCGCAGTTGGTGCAACCCATCGAACAAGGCGCCGTGCTGGGCAAACGCAAAGTGCACGCTCAACCCACCTGAACCCAGGGGCGCGTCCTGCGCCCCGCTCAAAAATCATAACAACGACGCAAGGAGACAGCCATCATGTCCACGTTGGCAGCGGCGCAGAAGGCCCGCAAAGCGGGTATCGCAGCATTTATCGGCACCGTACTCGAATGGTACGACTTCATCATCTATGGCACCGCCGCGGCGATTGTCCTGAACCGGGTGTTCTTTCCCAACAGTGATCCGACAGTCGGCACGCTGGCCGCTTTTGCGACCTATGCGGTGGGGTTTCTTGCCCGGCCGCTGGGCGGCCTGTTTCTGGGTTACCTCGGCGACAAGGTCGGGCGCAAGTCCGTGCTCGTTCTCACATTGTTCCTGATGGGTGGCGCGACCACGGCCATCGGCCTGCTGCCCGGCTATGACACCATCGGCGTCTGGGCCCCGGCCTTGCTCGTGCTGATGCGCTTGATCCAGGGCTTTGGCGCGGGCGGCGAGTACGCCGGCGCCGTGGTGTTGTCGGTCGAGCATGCGCAAAAGGGTAAGCGCGGCGCGGCAGGCGCCTGGGCGCCGCTCGGGTTCGCCGCGGCCACCCTGTTCGCCAACGCGGTGTTCTTTTTCTTCCTGACGGTGCTGAGCGAGGAACAGTTCATGGCCTGGGGCTGGCGGATTCCCTTCCTGCTGGGCGCGGCCTGCATGCTCGTGGGCTATCTGATCCGGCGCAATATCGAGGAACCCCCGGCTTTCGAGAAGGCACAGCAAGCCGGCCAAGTCAAAAAGATCGGCCTTTTCTCGGCCATCCGGCACAATCCGCGCAGCTTCTTTATCGTGATCGGTACGCGGATGGGCGAAAACGGCTTTGCTTATCTTTACCCGGTTTTCTGCGTCTCGTATGTGGTGACGACGCTGAAGATGGAAAAGTCCATGGCGCTGTGGGCCGTCATCATCGCCTCGGCCATCCAGTTGGTGACGATCCCCTTCTATGGCGCGCTGTCTGACCGCATCGGCCGTAAGAAAGTCTATCTGGGCGGCATCATCTTCTCGGTGCTGTGGCTGGTTCCCTTCTTCATGCTGCTGGATATCCAGGCGTTCTGGGCGATCGTGCTGGGTTTTGCCGTGGGTCTGGGCATTGCCTACCCCGCCATGCTCTCGCCCCAGGCCGCCTGGTACGCAGAACTGTTCGACACCGAGTTCCGGCTGGCCGGCTTTGCCTTCTCCCGTGAACTGGGCTCCTTGCTGGCCGGCGGCCTGGCTCCCTTTATCGCCACGGCGCTGTATACCTACTATCACCATTGGTGGCCCATCGTGGTCTACATGGGAAGCATGGGCGTCCTGACACTGATCGCGCTGGCCCTGGGTCCAGAAACCGTGCACAAAGACATTGAATGACCGGAAGACAGCCGCCTCGAAGGCGGCTTTTCACCGACAAGGAGACAACATGAGCCCCACTCCCGACGTTTTTCCAGGCTGGCGCCTCGAGCACCGCTACGAGTCCTTGCCAGATCTGCCCGTGTTGGCTGAAGTCGATGTGCTGGTGGTGGGCGGCGGCGCCGCCGGCGTGGCGGCGGCCACCACGGCGGCCGAGGCAGGCATGCAGACGCTGATCGTCGAACGCTATGGCTTTTTTGGCGGTGCCGCCGTGGCCGGCATGTCCGGCACCCTATGCGGCATGTATATGGCCAGCGATACGCGCAGCGATCCCGAGCAAGTGGTTACCGGCTTTACCGAACGCTTCCGGGCCGCGCTCGAGGTGCGGGGGGGGGTGACCGGCCCGCAACGCTATGGCAAAACCTGGACCGTGACCCATGATCCGCTCATGTGGCGCGAGGTTGCGGACCAGCTCGTCGAAGCGGCCGGGGCGCGGGTGTTGTTTCATACCAGCGTCAGCGGCGTCATCATGCGCGGCGACGCCTGCATCGGCGTCGTGCTGGAGTCGGCCGCGGGCCAATCCATTGTCCTGGCCCGTTGTGTCATCGACGCCTCGGGCGACGCCGCCGTGGTGGCTCGCGCCGGATTGGGCTATGTTTTTGGCGACCAAGGAAAAATCCAGAATCCCACCATGTTCTTCCGCCTGGGCCAGGTGGATATGGCCAGGTTCCTCGACTATTGGGG
The DNA here is from genome assembly GCF_002261355.1 of Bordetella genomosp. 12. Classification (GTDB taxonomy): domain Bacteria; phylum Pseudomonadota; class Gammaproteobacteria; order Burkholderiales; family Burkholderiaceae_B; genus Bordetella. The sequence goes on from NZ_NEVU01000002.1 coordinate 1,077,312, forward strand.
CGAGGACACCATCAATCCGCCCAAGGTCAGCGAGGCCATCACGCTAGCGGATGAGCAACACCGTTATGCCCTGCCGCGCAAGAAAATCTGGATCTTTCCCACGACGCGGCCGGGCGAACTCCTGGTCAACGCCACGCGGCTGACCTCGCGCGATGGTCACATGATGAATGTGATCAATCCTGCGGACATCACCGAGGCGGAGATCGATGGACGCAAACAAGTCCGTGAATACGCCGCCTTTCTCAGCGCCTGCGTGCCGGGCTGCGAGGCCAGCTACGTGGTCGATACCGGCACCCAGGTGGGTGTGCGGCAAACGCGCAGCATCGTCGGCGTGGCGACGCTGAGCAATGAAGATGTGCTCCAATGCCGCAAACGCCCCGACGGCATTTGCCGGGTGCCCTGGCCCATTGAGCTGCACGCCGGCGAGAAGCCCAAACTGCATTGGTTGCTGGATGATTACTACGAAGTGCCCTACCTCGCGCTGGTGCCCGAACACGGCGAGAACCTGATCGTGGCGGGCCGCTGCCTCAGCGCCGAACATGAGGCTTTGGCATCGGCCAGGGTCACCGCGCAATGCTTCGAATACGGCCGGGCCGCCGCCTTGGCCGCCGTGTTGTCCCTGCAAACAACGCGCCGCTTGCGGGATATTCCGGGCGAGGAAATCCGTGCTGCCATGCGCCAATTGGGCAGCAGCCTGTAACGGCGCCAGCCTGTCTGGCCGCCCCAACACACCCAAGCTCGGTTAAAGTTGCGGCTATGAGCAGAAATAGCAAGCAAAAACCCGTGAGCAAGGGCGGCGGCCGCTCGCCCAACTCCTTTTATGACGCCGAGGCCATGGAGCACTTCATGGCCCTGATCGGCCTGCAATGGCGCCCGGGCTCCGTCCAGCGCGCCGAAGTGCGGGCCAGTTACCGGCTCGGCCCGGCCCGGCCGCTGATCATCGAGCATACCGAGGTCGAGTTTCATTGCGACGAACGCCGCGCCAAGGTCTGGGTGCCGGAGTTTCAGCGCACGAGCTTTCACCAGTGGTTCGAAGTCCCCTACCAGGAATTCGAATACACGCCCGGCGGCTCCATGCTGAAGATCAAGGCGCCGGCACGCGGCAACGCCCCGCCTTACAGCGTCGGCCTCAAACCGCTGGGCTGAGGCCGGCGCGCTGGCGGCCCGGTCAGAGCGCAATAAGCACTTTGCCGGCGAATCTGCCGCTCTCGACCCGCTCGTGCGCCCGGACGATCTCGTCCAAGGGATACACCTCCACGGCGTGGTGCGCCAGGCGCGGCAGACATTCCTGGAGATCCGCGATCGCGGCCTGGCGCGCCCGGGCCGTGAGGGTATAGACCAGAAAAAAGTGCAGCGAAATCGCCCGCGGCAGCCAGGCGGCAAAATGGATGGGGATGTCGCCCCGGTCATTGGAGCCGTAGCACACAAAACGCGCGTGCTCGGCCAGCGCCCCTTCACGCACCAACTGCGCGCTGCGCGAGAAATCCAGGTCGATCAGGGCATTGGCTCCCCTGCCCGCGGTCCATTCCTGCACGCGCACGGCCACGGCTTCGCGCTTGTAATCGATCAAACGCCGGAATCCCAGCTCATGCAAGGCGGCGGCCTTGCCGTCTCCGCCGACCGTGCCGATCACCTCTGCCCCCGCCAGGCGGGCCATCTGGGCGGCGTAAAAACCCACATTTGACGCCGCGCCCGTCACCAACACGGTATCGCCCGCCGATATGTCGGCCAGCCGCAGGGCGTGGATCGCAGTCAAGGCCGGAATGCCCAGCGCGGCCCCGGCCTCCAGGCTCACACCATCGGGCAAGGGCACGGCCTGAGCGGCCGGCAGGCAGACGTATTGCGCGGCAGTGCCGTCGCGGCGGCCATACTGTGCGTTCCATATCCAGACCCGCTGGCCCAAACGGGCTGGGTCCACGCCGGCGCCCAGCGCGTCGATATGGCCCGCGCCGTCGCTGTGCGGAACGACGTACTCCTGTTCGACGCGGCGGCTGCCCGCCCGGGACTTCACATCCGAGGGGTTGATGCCGGAATAAACGACCCTGACCCTTACCTCTCCCGGACCGGGCTCGGGATCAGGCAAGGTGACAAGCTCGAGCACCTCGCGGGCGCTGCCATTGGATCGATACCGGGCGGCATGCATGTCTGATCTTCCTTGTGCGGACGAAGCGGTCCCTGAGTGTACCCAGTCCCGACCGGTAAGTGCCGGGGTTTCCACCGCCATGGCCACCTTGCGCCTTGGCGCAGGCCGGCGCCGGACTCCCCCGGCGCGGCGGCGCGGCCACGCCTCGGTCATTTGGCCGCGCCGCGTCGCTGGGCTACACTCTGCTGCCTCGCAGACTTGCGGGTACCGCTTCAAGGCCGGCTCCGCCGGCCGTTGCATTTCCGGAATCTCCTCCTTTGCAACACGCGTCAGCACCCCTGACCGCGTTCCCGCTTTGAGCGTGCCCCTGGCCTGCCGGCAGCCTCACGCTCCTACCCGGATCAGGCCGTCGTGCGCCGTCGCGCTTCCACAAGCCGTGCGCCGCCGCATACCCAGAACCTGCGCGCCCCAAGGCGCGCCCCGTTGTTATTGACCGACCGAGCTGCTTTCCCATGTCTTCGCTTCCCGCCGCCGGCGCCGCAACGTCCGCTGGCCGCCGCAATTCCCCCTTTCAGGTTCTCACCGCCAGTCTCATCGGCACCACCATCGAGTTTTTCGATTTCTACGTGTACGCCACCGCGGCCGTCCTGGTGTTTCCGGCGCTGTTCTTCCCCAACAGCGATCCGATGACCGCACTACTGGCCTCTTTCGCCACGTTCTCGATTGCCTTTTTCGCGCGTCCCGTGGGCGCCCTGGTCTTTGGCCACTATGGCGACCGGATCGGCCGCAAGAAAACCCTCATCGCCGCGCTGCTGACGATGGGCATCTCCACCGTGGCCATCGGCCTGCTGCCCACCTATGACGCCGTGGGCGTGGCCGCGCCGCTGCTGCTGGCTTTGTGCCGTTTCGGTCAGGGCTTCGGCCTGGGCGGCGAATGGGGCGGCGCCCTGTTGCTGGCCACGGAGAACGCCAGCGAGAAAAACAAAAGCTGGTACGGCATGTTTCCGCAGTTGGGCGCGCCGGTCGGCCTGTTCCTGGCCTCGGGCGCCTTCTGGGCGTTGATGCACTTCATCTCGCAGGAAGCGCTCTTGTCCTGGGGCTGGCGTGTTCCGTTTCTGGCATCGGCCGCGCTGATCGCCGTCGGCCTGTGGGTGCGCTTCTCGATTACGGAAACCCCCGAGTTTGCGCGCGCCGCCGAGAAGCACGAGCAGGTAGCCGTCCCGGCCATGGAGCTCTTCAGCAAGCACAAGCGCAGCCTCTTTCTGGGCATCTTCCTGGGCCTGATGACCTTCGTCATGTTCTACATCTGCTCGGCCTACTTGCTGTCGTACAACGTCAAGTCGGCCGGCATGCCCTTTATCGAAGCGCTGACCATCCAGCTCTACTCATCCATTTTCTTCGGCGCGGCCACGCTGCTGGCCGGCCTGCTGGGTGATCGCCTGGGGCGGCGCCGCGTGCTCATCGGTACGGCGATTGCCACCGGCGTGTTCTCTTTTCTCGTGGGCCCGCTGCTGACTTCCGGCGAGGTGGGCATCATCGTATTCGCCATGCTGGGCATGACCATCTTTGGCCTGAACTACGGCGTCATGGGTACGGCGCTGGCCGAGCCCTTCCCCACCCGCGTGCGCTACACCGGCTCGTCCATTGCGTTCAACGTGGCCGGTATCCTGGGCGCCTCTCTGGCGCCCTACATCGCCACCTGGCTGCAATTGCACTATGGCATTCAATCTGTCGGCTACTACCTGCTGGCCGCCGCATTGATCAGTCTGTATTGCATGGTGGTGTCGCCCGCCAATAAGCTTTGATATCCGCTACGACACGAGCACTCGGCAATCATCGCGTTGCCGGCGCCTTCGGATGATGTAGCGCTCCCTGCAATAGATTGCCAGGCCGTCTTTGACGGCTTGGCTTTTTTTTGTTTACCGATTGCTCCCGGTGGAACGATCCTGACACCTGTGGCGCATGAGAACCATGCGGATTGCCCTGGCCGCCCGCTCGCGCTTTGTCAGGAAAACCCGAAGTCTTGGCAGTGTCCCCCTATGAGACTTTGGAATATGGAAATAAATAATAGAAAGTTCCCTAGACACGTCGGCGTTGTTACCTTATTGTTCGGATCAAATTCCATTATGTCCGGTCAATTAAATTTGAGGAACGACAATGAAAAAGGGATTGCAAGCTGCATTCGTGGCCGCTGGTTTCTTGACCGCGTTTATGGTGCAGGCGGAGACACTGAAGTTGGGAGTGGTGGGCGGCATGACCGGCCCCGGCGCCCCATGGGGGCTGGCCGTCGATGGGGGCGTCAAGATTGCCGTGGACGAGGTCAACAAGGCTGGCGGCCTAGACGTCAAAGGTAAAAAGTACCAAGTGGAAGTCATTGCCTACGATGACCACTACAAAGCTGCAGACGCGGTGACGGCGACCAATCGACTTATTGATCAGGATGACGTGAAGTTCATTATCGGTCCGATCGGCTCGGCGTCGGTCATGGCCATGAAGCCTATCACCGAGCGCAACAAGGTCGTACTGCTGTCGAACAGCTACTCAACGGAAATCCTGGACGCGAACACCAAGTATCTTTTCCGCGTTCTGCCCACGACGAACGAATACAACGGCCAGTTGATCGGCTGGCTCAAGAAGAACCATCCTGAGCTTAAGCGCGTTGCAATTCTCTCGCCCAACGATGCGACGGGCTGGAGCACACAGAAAACACAGAAAAAGGCTTATGAGGACGCCGGATACACCGTGGCCGAAGCCAAGTTCTTCGAACGCTCCCAGAACGATTTCCGCACGTTGCTAACCAGCATCCTCGCGAAGAACGTCGATTTCATTGAGTTGGATACCGTGCCTCCCGGCCCGGCCGGGATCGTGATCCGGCAGGCGCGCGAGATGGGGTTCAAGGGGAAGTTTACGAAGTTTGGTGGCAACAACGTGGCGGAGACGGTCAAGTCTGCTGGCGCTGACAACGCCGAAGGAACGCTGGTCTATCTTTCGGCGGATCCGGCCAGCGCGCCTTATGCCCGACTGAGCGCGGAGTACGCCAAATTCCATAGCAACAGCATGGATGACTTTGCGTTCTATTTTTACGACGCGACCAAGTTGCTCTTCAAGGCCATGCAAGCAGCTGGTACGGTCACAGACACGTCTGCGATCGTTAACAAGATAGAGTCCAGTCCGAGTTTTGAAGGCATCCAAGGCAGTATCGTCTGGGGCGGTAAAGAGGCGTACGGAGTCAACCACCAGATCGCGACTCCTGCCTATCTCGGCATTATCAAAGGTGGCAAGGCCCAGGTCGTCGAGAAGTTCGACGCACGGTAATCGGGGAAGTAGCCCGCGCTGTCAAAGCGCGGTCGCTTGACTTTATCGGCTCATCACTATGCAGATTACTTTGCAGATCGTCATCATCGCGTTGATGTCGGCCTTCGTCTACGCACTTGTGGCCCTCGGTTTCACACTAGTTTTCGGCATTCTTCGAGTGGTCAATTTCGCGCACGGCGAGTTCTACATGCTGGGTGCCTATGCCATGTTCATTTTCTATGGGGCGCTGTCCTGGCCCTATTTGCCCGCTCTCCTTGCTGCCTCTCTGGCCGTCGGCGTCCTTGGCCTGTTGGTAGAACGCGGGCTGTTCCGTCGCTTCTCCGGCGATGAGATGGGGGGGATGATTATGTCGCTGGCGTTGGCTATCACCCTGCAGGCAGCGATTTCACTGCTGTTCTCCGTGGACGAACAATCGGTAAGGCGTCCCGTCGAAGGTGCCTGGCAGATCGGTCCGGCTTTCTTCGCCAAGGATCAACTGTTGATTGTGGCCGTGAGCGTCATCGCTCTGGCAGCCTTCTACTATCTGATCGAGCGTACGCGCTTGGGCATCACGATCAGGGCAGTGGCGCAGGACCGCGAAGTCGCGCGGCTTCAAGGGGTAAGTTCGCGCAAAATCATGGCGTTCACGTTCGCGCTCAGTTGTGGCCTGGCCGGCCTGTCTGGGGCACTTATGGCACCCGTCTACACCATACATCCCTATATGGGAGAGACAGTGGTGGTCAAGGCTTTCATCATCGTGGTTCTGGGTGGGCTGGGTAGCCTCCCCGGGGCCGTGGTGGCCTCCCTTATCCTGAGCTTTACGGAGGCGATCGCCGCGACGTTCTACAACGCCACGGTCGCCACCATGGTGTCGTTCTTGATAGTCATGGCGGTACTGATTGTCAAACCCAGTGGCCTGATGGGTAAAACAACATGATCTCCTCACGTCACTTGCCGCTCTACCGCAAGGACGGGCCGCTGCAATGGGCCTGGCATAGCCTCGTCGTGGTTCTCTTGTTCTGCTGGCCCTTGTGGTCCGGGCAGCCACGCTTTCATTTGCATCTGGCGATCATGGTGGCCATTTATTCCGCTCTCGCCATGAGCATGAATCTGCTGCTGCGGATTGGACAGTTGTCGCTCGCGCATGGCGCCTTGTTCGGCCTGGGAGCGTATACCTCTGCGATTCTGAGCCGCGACTATGGCTTGTCGTTTCCTGCCGCCTTTGTGGCCGCGGGACTGATGACCGCGCTGGTGGCCGGGCTTGTGGGCCCGGTGTTCATGCGAATAAAGGGCGTGCATTTCGCGCTTCTGACATTTGCGTTAGGGGAAGCCATCGTGCTGTGCTTCATCGAGTTCCACGGCTTGTTCGGCGGAAATAATGGCTTTGGCGATATTCCCCCGGTCTCGGCAAGTCTTCCGGTTCCCGAAGGCCGTTACGGCGTTTATCTCGTGGCGATTTCTTTCGCTTTGATGGTCTATTTTGGCCTGCGTCTGCTGTATCGCCGTGAATGGGGCATGATCGCCGCGTCACTGCAACAGAATGAAGCCCTGGTGACGGCGGGCGGACTGAATGTGCTGGCCTTCCGGGTAAGCGTTTTCGTTCTGAGTGCGGCCATCGCCGGTTGCACTGGCAGTTTGTATGCACATTACCAAGGCTTTATTTCACCGGACGCTTTCGGATTCTGGACTGCCGTCAACGCGGTCATTATGAATGTGCTGGGCGGTGTGGGTGCGCTAGCTGGTGCTGTGGTCGGCGCCGTGATTCTGGTCCCGCTGCCCGAACTGCTGCGTGGTCTGCAACAGTATCAACGTCTCATCTATGGTTTGACATTGATCCTGCTGCTGCTCTTCATGCCGCAAGGCCTGGCCGCTTTGGCGCGAGATGCCATGCAAAAACTGCGGGGAGCACGCACATGAGCGCCGAACTCGACGTTCAGGGCCTCAGCCGCGTCTATGGCGGCATCCGCGCTCTGGAGGGCGTGAGTTTCAGGACGATACCTGGGCAGATCACTGGGGTGATCGGCCCCAACGGCGCTGGAAAGACCACATTGTTCAACCTCATTGCCGGAGCGGTGCGTCCCTCTTCAGGATGCGTGCGCATGAATGGCGAGTTGCTGACCGGAGCTTCGGCAGCGGCCATCGCCCGGCGGGGTTTGGTGCGTACGTTCCAATCCACCAGCGTGTTTGCCGGGCGCAGTGTGTACGAAAACCTGTATCGAGCAGCCCTATTTCGTCAATTTCCGTCGCCGCTGTCTTTGTTCCGTCCTTGGAGCTTGCGGCAAGGACGATGGCGAGCAGCGCGCCAAGCAGATGAGGCACTTGATCGCATAGGCATGAGCAGCTTGGCTGCCGCGGACGCGGGCGCTCTGCCCTACGGGCTGCAGAAGATACTGGGAGTAGGCATGGCTTTGACAGCCATGCCCGCCATGCTGCTGATGGACGAACCCGCCGCCGGCCTGAATCCCGTGGAGACCGTGGCCATGGCGGACCTCATCGAACGTATTCACGCCACCGGTATCGATATCGTCGTCGTCGAGCACGACATGGGCCTCGTCATGCGCCTATGCCAACGCCTGGTTGTACTGGTCAACGGAAAGCTGTTGGCCGACGGTGAGCGCGGCCAGGTGCAACAGGATCCTCAAGTGATCGAAGCTTATCTTGGAGCCGATCTTGACGATGCTTGAAATCGATCAGCTCTCCGTGAATTACGGAGCTGTCCAGGCGCTGGACGAAGTCTCGATGAGCGTTAAAACCGGCGCCGTCTGCGCAGTAATCGGCGCAAACGGCGCAGGAAAGTCGACGTTGATGAAGGCTATCGTCGGTTTGGTCCCGTCGCGAAGCGGAGATATTCGCCTGCAGGGAAGCACGATACAGGCCTTGGGGACGGAAAAGCGAGTGGCCCTCGGTTTGGCGCTCTCTCCGGAGGGCCGGCGACTGTTCCCTGAACTCACTGTCCGAGAGAACCTGGTCATGGGTGCCTACTTGCGCCAGGGGCGGACCGGCATCCATGCCGACATCGCGCGTGTCTACGAATACTTCCCAAGGCTCAAGGAACGCGAGAATAGTCTGGGACGTCACTTGTCGGGCGGCGAACAGCAAATGTGCGCGATCGGTCGCGCGCTCATGTCCAGGCCGCGCCTGCTGTTGCTCGATGAGCCGTCGTTGGGCCTTGCTCCGGCCGTCACGCTGGAAGTCGCGCGAGCTATCCGTCAGATCAGCCAAGACGGCACCACCATTGTTCTGGTCGAGCAGAACGCACGTCTGGCACTCAAGTTGTCGCAACAGGCTGTCGTGCTGGAGACGGGCCGCCTGGTCATGTCGGGCGACAGTACTTGCATCGCGAGCAATCCCCAGATGGCTGCGGCCTACCTGGGCCATGGATCCGAGAACCCCCGCCATGCCTAATATCTATCAGGTCGCCATGTTTAACGCGCAACGGCATCCCGACAAGATCGCCGTCTCCGATGAACGCCATCAACTCACTTTCGAACAACTGTGCGCGCGCGCGCGTGCACTTTCGTACTACTTGGGCAGCTTGGGCGTGCAGCGGGGGGACCGTGTTGCGGTCATGACGGCAAACTCCATCGACTATTTAGCACTGTTGCATGCCACCGCGTTCAGTGGCTTTTCAGTCGTGCCCATTAATACGCGTTACGGCCTGTCGGAATTGAGCCATCTGTTGAGTGATGCTCAACCCAGGGTCTGCCTGTATGACTCGACCTACCAATCTTTGGTGGATGACTTGATACGGCAGAACGCCCTACGGGATCAGCCGCTCTGGATCGATGCTTTCCCTGATGACTTATCTGAACCGGTCAGCACGGACCCGGTGGCACGGCGTTTTGGCTCGGTAGACGATGAAGAAGTGGCCATCATCATGTACACCTCGGGTACCACCTCCACCCCCAAGGGGGCCATGCTCACACACGGCAATCTCTCGGCTAACTCAGTCAATTACATAATGGAACTCGGCATAGATGCCGACGCCCGCTCACTGCTGGCCACGCCGTTGTTTCACATCGGCGGATTTGGTGTCGTGAACGGCCCCATTCTTTATGCCGGCGGCAGCCTGCATATCTTGCCGCGCTTTGACATTGACGTGGTCATTCAGGCATTGGATGAGCACCAACCCACCCATGTCTTTTTGCTCTCTACGATGTGGGTCGGGCTGACCGACCACCCCGATTTTGCTAAGCGCGTCTGGCCGGCGGCCCGTTTCGTGCAAACGGCTGCGGCACCGCTAGGCCAATGGCGTCAGGAGCTCATCCGCAAGGTGTTTCCCAATGCGGAGTTCAGTTGGGGGTTCGGCATGACGGAAAGCTGCGTGACCACCATCAAGAACAGGTACACCCGTGAGATCCTGGAGCATCCTGGCTCCATCGGCTATCTTTGGCGCCATGTGCAGTACCGTCTCGTGGACGGCAATGGTCAGGTGCTGGCCGATCAACGCGGCCCGGGCGAGTTGCAGGTTCGCGGCCCGACGATCTTCAAGGGTTACTGGCGACAGCCGGAGTTGACTGCCCAGGTTCTGGACGCACAGGGCTGGTTGCACACCGGGGATGTCATCCGCATCGACGAGGACGATTTTTCATACTTCATCGGGCGTAGCAAGGATATGGTCAAGACGGGTGGCGAAAATGTCGCCGCACTGGAGGTGGAGAATTGCCTCACCAGCCATACCGATGTGCGCGAAGCTGCGGCCTTCGGCTTGCCGCATGAGTATTGGGGTGAAGAACTCGTGGCGGCCGTGGTGGCGGCCGCCGGGCGCAGCCCGAATGCGGACGCTTTGCGTGACCATTGCCGCAGCCAACTCTCAGGATTCAAAGTCCCCAAACGCATCTTCATCGTTGACGCTCTGCCCCAGTCGTCCTCGGGAAAAGTCCAGAAGTTTCGCCTCAAGGAGCAGTTTTCACTATGAGCGCCACGCCCGATCTGTTTGAACCACGGGTGCTCGAGGCATGGGCAAAAATGGCGTCGAGCGATGCCTTCGTGGCCAAGAACGCAATTCTTGCGGACCTTAGGTTCGGCCTGCGTAACGCTGACACCGACCAGGCGGTGTGGCTAGCGGTGGAGGGCGAGCAAGTGAGCTCTGGCACCGGCTTGGACAGTACGGCCTTCGCTTTCGAGGGGCGAACGGATGCCTTCTCAGAGCTTGCCCGCGGGTTTCCTTTCAACAGGCTGATACGCCAGCACCGGTTAACTATCGTGGGAGATATGCGTCGCTGCGTACAAAACTGGCTGCTGATCTACGCGGTCACCCGTCTGACCGGCCATCTATATCGACAACGCGCAGAGGACTGACATGCCTTATGTCACGACGGCGAGTGGCGTTCGCGCTTACTACGACCACGCGGGTGAAGGGCCGGTCCTGGTTATGGTTCACGGTGCGAGTCAGGACTCTCTCTCCTGGAAGCACGTCCTCGCCCGCTTTTCCCAGCATTACAGTGTGTACGTACTGGATCTGCCTGGACATGGAAAGAGCGATTTGCCTGCGCATGGTGCAAATAAGACGACGCCAGATAATGCGCGGTATGTCGTGCAGTTCCTTCAAGCACTGCATCTTGAACGCGTCACTCTAATGGGGCACTCCATGGGGGGTGGCGTGGTCGCTCAGGTAGCGGTCTTTGCGCCGGAGCGTGTCGCGGGGCTGGTGCTTGTCGATGGCGCGTCGGTAAACGTCGTGAAGTCTTCCGGTTATAACCCCCATATCCTCAGCATGGCTCAGATTAATCCCGGAGATTGGTTTGAGGTCACATTCCGGACGCTTATGGGCAGCGCTGTCAACGATGAGCGAATCGAAGACCTGATCGCAGATGCCCGCCGCTGTAACCCTGCGGTTGCCTTTGCGGATATTTGCGCGTTTGGGGGCTTTCGCATGGAAACGATTCTGGCAGCCATACGCTGCCCTGTCGTTATCGTCGAAGGCGCTCAGGATTGGTCGGTTCCGCCAGAGTCCGCGCGCGAAGTACTGCGCCAGCTGCGCGGCCAGGTAGCGGTGGAATATATAGAATGGCAGAACGTCGGGCATTTCCCTCAGAGCGAGTGCCCCGAGCTCTTCTACCAGGACACGCGCGCGGCCATGGCCCGCCTGTCGCTATAGCCGATCAATGAATGACGCAGAACACGCCAAAAACCACGCCAAAGCCCACGCTTTATCAAAGCATCAGCGACCATCTTCTGGAAATGATCAGGGATGGACACTTCCCCGTGGGCTCCAAATTGCCCACGGAAATGGAGCTATGTGATCAATTTGGCGTGGGACGTCATACCGCACGTGAGGCCGTGCGGAAATTGACGGATCTGGGTGTGGTGGAGCGCCGCCGGCGGGCTGGCACCACCGTGGTACGTCAGCATCCTCGAGCGCAGTTTGGTGTCGAACTTGAAACAACCAACCAGCTGCAGCGATATCTCGAAGCGACAGATCTGCATGTGAATAAGATTGTCATGGACTTGGCCAAGATGCCTCGTGAGACGGCATTGGAGGGAGTGCCTTCAGATTGGTTCAAGGTCGAGACCTACCGTTGCGTTCCTGGCACCAAACGCGCCATTTCCTGGACCGACATCTATCTGCGCAAGGAGTATCAGTCAATTGCCGAGCACATCTCCACCAAGCCAGGTGGCGTCTACCCCTTGCTTGAGACCCAATGCGGCGAAGTCGTCGAGGTGATAGAGATGGAAATTTCGGCGTCGCGGTTTCCTCCTCGCGTCGGCCGTTTTCTCCAGTACGAGGCGGCCGATCCGGCGCTGCTCATCATCCGTTCATTCCGCAACCCGGCCGGGAAACTGCTCGAGGTTGCTGTCAGTTTTTATCCACCTTACGAGTTCCGCTACGCCACTCGTCTGTCGCGCCGCGACGGACAACATAAGACGCGCAGCTGATCGTTTAATGCAGGCAGACAAAAGAAATGAAGCGAAAGTACGGCAAGAGCGTCAGCGTCCGAATTTCGGGTTCGGAGGCATTAGTGCGGTTCGACCGCGGCGTCAATCGCAATGCGATCGACCAAGACACGCTACTGGCGCTGACCCAGGTCGCGCGGGATCTTGCCGAATCCTTGGTGATACACACGGTCGTGCTCACCGGGGCGGCCGACATCTTCTCCGCGGGAATCGACCTCAAGGATCCGCAGAAGTGGCAGGAGGACGATACTCAGCTTCTCTTGCGGCGAGACACAGCCCAGCGCGGCGCCCGGCTCTGCCGTCTTTGGGAAGAGTTGCCCCAGATTACGATCGCGGCTATTGAAGGTGCCGCAGTCGGCGGCTCGGTGGCGCTCGCGCTGGCCTGCGACTGGCGAGTTGCCGCAGACGATGCCATCCTCTATTTGCCCGAAGCGAAGGTGGGTCTGAATATGGGATGGGGCGCAATCCCACGGATGGTCAACCTCATTGGCGCGGCGCGCACCAAACGAGCCATCCTTTTGGCAGAAAAACTTGGGATGGCCCAGGCCCAAGCTTGGGGAATTGTCGACGAAGTGGTCGCGCCTGGCGAGGCCGTGGCTAGCGCTCGAGCGCTAGCGGCGCGTGCTAGTCAAACTCCACCGGCCATCCTGCGCATGACCAAAGAGTCGGTGAATATGCATGCGAACGCGCTAAACCGGCTCGGGATCTATATGGATGCCGATCAAGCTCTAGTCTGCAGAGACAGTGACGAAGGAAGCGCTGCACGCGAACAGTTTCTGAGGAAATGACCTGCACTTTCTGCGCTGAAGCAGTGCGATGACTCGTTGTGGCCGCCGCCGATGTCGGGCAAAGCCGCGCGACACCCTGGCTGGCTATTAGGCACGGCGGCTCAACCCACCGCCGCCACGGGTTCGCGCTGTGGCACTTCTTCATTGGCGGCGATGCTGCGTACCGGCCCGATGGCTGCCAGCACGCTGGCTACCGCCTCGTCCAGGCGTTCCTGAATGGCGTCGGTGATGCGCAAGGCGCCTGCTTCGTCGAAACCGACTTCTTTGTCGGTGGCGTAGACCCCCGCGAGGATGTGACGCGCGCCCAGGGCGGACAGCACCGGTTTGATGCCGTACTCGAGCGCCAGCAGATGGGCGGCGCTGCCGCCCGTGGCGATGGGCAGCACGACTTTGCCCGCCAGCGCTTTTTCGTCCAGCAGATCCAGCAGCGCTTTCAGGCCGCCGGCCAGAGAGGCTTTGTAGATAGGGCTGGCGACGATCAGCACGCGCGCATCGGCCACGCGCGCTCGCAACGCAGCGGCGGCTGGGCTGGCGTAACGGCCTTCGATGAGGTCCTGCGCGGGCACGTCCTGCAGCCCGAGCTCGTCGATGTCATGGCCGTGCCGCGCGAGCGCCTGCCCGACATGGCGCAGCAGCGAGGTGGAACGCGAGCGTTGCGAGGGGCTGCCTGCCAGAGTGATGATGGTCATGGTTGCGAATGACGGGTTCGTGCCCGTTAGAGAGAACGCGATGCCACCCATTCTGGCAGGGCGAGCCGGGCCGAGAAAATACTTCCTCGGCATGTCTTTATGCGAGCGGGCCCGACGCCCCTTCGCGCAAAGACGCCCGGTCAGGCCAGGCCGCGGATGTTCACCGTGACCGGCGCGCCTCGCGACACCGACCCGTAGATGGGGCAGATGTTGAGATAAACGCCAACGAGCGCCCTCGCCTCTTCCTGCGTGGCGCCCTCGAGTTCGAAATCCAGCCGCACGAAGGCGTAATGGCCGGGCCGCGCCTCGTCGGCCTCGGCCTCGCCGTGGACCCGGACGCAACGCAAGACCACGGCCTGCTCGCGTGCGCTGGATTCGATCACTGCCTGGGCGCAAGTGGCCAGGGCGGCCAGTAACAGCTCGGCGGCCAGCCATGCCTGGCCCGGACCACCCCGCGATGGCGTGGCGTCGGCCACCAGATGCTGGTCGCGCGCTGACAGAAGGTAACGGCCTTGCAGGCCGATGGTGGTGCTGCGTAGCGTGGGCATGCAAGTCTCCTTATTCAGGGGCGGGCCAGGCCGAGATGGTCGCGCAGGGTGCTGCCGCTGTACTCGCGGCGAAACAGCCCGCGATCCTGCAGCTCGGGAATGGTCAGGCGCACGAATTGCTCCATGCCGCCCGGCAGATAGGAGGCCTGGATCATGAAGCCATCGCAGGCCTGCCCGCGGTACCAGGCTTCCATGGTATCGGCCACGGCTTTGCCGGAACCCACGAAGTCGCGCAGCGTGCCCACCCCATAGCGATGTCCCAGTTCGGACAAGGTCAGTCCTTGCTTGCGTGTGAGTTCCGCGACCTCTTTGTAATGGCCCTGAACGCCGGGCACATCCATGTCGGGCAGGATCTCATCCTGCGGGAACTGGGCCAGATCGATGTCCAGGTGATAAGAGAGCGTCGACAGCCCTGCCTGCGGCACAGCCAGCGCCTGCAGTTGGCGGTCGGCGGCTTGTGCCTGCGCGTCGCTTTCTGCCACCACCGGCACGATGCCGGGCAGAATCTTCAAGCTGGCGGGGTCACGGCCGTGCGATGCTGCCCTGCCCTTCATTTCCGCATAGAAGGCCTGGGCCGACTCTAGCGAGGAGTGGTTGACGAAGATGACATCGGCCCATTTGGCGGCGAAGTCGCGCCCGCGCCCCGAGGCGCCGGCCTGAATGAAGACGGGCCGGCCCTGGGGGGGGCGGCTTACGTTCAGCGGGCCCTGCACGCGGAAATACTTGCCTTGATGGTTGATGGCGGCCACTTTGGCCGGGTCCGCGAAAAGCGGCGCGGCCTTGTCGCGGGCGACGGCGCCGTCCTCCCAGCTATCCCACAGCTTGCACGCGATCTCCACGAACTCTTCCGCGCGCTCGTATCGGGCTTCACGGGAAAGCTGTTCGGACAGCCCGAAATTGGCGGCCTCGGCCTGCTGGAATGAGGTCACGATGTTCCAGGCGGCACGGCCGGCGCTCAAATGATCGAGCGTCGCCAAGGATCGGGCCACGGCGAACGGCTCGAAGTACGAGGTCGAAATGGTACTGGCCAGGCCCAGATGACGAGTATGCGCGGCAACGGTGGCCAGCGTGATCAAGGGTTCCAGGCGCAGTGCGCCAAGCGCGCCGTAGCGCAACTGGCTGTCGAGGCTGCCTTCGAAACGCTGTGGCACCGCAAGGATGTCGGCCAGAAACAGCAAGTCGAAGCGGCCCTCTTCCAACAGTTTGCCCAGCCGGGCGTAGTAATCGGCCGACAACACGTCGGTGTCGGCGTCAGGATGGCGCCAGCCGCCATGATGGCCGGAGACGGGGCCGGCCTGGACGAAGGCGGCCAGATGCATCTGGCCAGTGCTTAATGAGTCGGACATAGGTTAGAAGGGATCAAGCCCTGAAACTGAGAAATATGAATACAAGCTGCAGGAATTCTAAGAAGGTTTTTTATCGTGTGCGGCTATAAGCGAATAACCATTACGTCCTTGGGTATGGCGTGGTGAGCGCGCAGAATCTTTGGTTTTTCGCACCGCGCCAGGTAAATCAAATGCGCAAGACATTCGCCGCTTTTATCGCCGCCACCGCCTTTGCTGGCGCGGCGCATGCCGCCGACACGATCAAGATCGGTACCATTCTCTCCACCACCGGGCCCGCCGCTTTTCTGGGCGAGGACATGAAAGATGGCATGGAAATTGCCATCGATGAGATCAATGCCGCAGGTGGGGTCAACGGCCGCAAGCTCGAATGGAAGTTCTACGACGCCGAAAGCCAAACGGCCAAAGCGCTGTCGTCGACCCGCCGGCTGCTGTCCCAGGACCGGGTGGATATCCTGGTCGGCGGCGGCAATATGAGCGGTATCGCCCAGGCCATGGTGCCCCTGGCCCAGCAGGCTAAAACGCCCTTCATCTCCACGGAGGGAGCGGCCACCATCGCCAGTCCGGCCGAGCAACGCCCCTGGGTATTCAAAAGCACGGTGGACGACAGCCAGGTTTTCGAGCGCCTGGCCGACTATTTCAAGAAGCAAGGCATCACCCGTGTCGCGCTGCTGCATGACACCAGCGGCTTTGGCCAGGCCGCCGCCGATGCGTTGCGCGCCGTGGCACCCGCGCATGACCTCAAGGTGAGCTATGAAGCCTTCGCGCCTTCTGACACCGATCTCACCTCCCAATTGACCAAGATCCGGGCCAGTGACGCGCAGGCCATCGTGTGCTGGACGGTCACGCCCGCAGGCGTGATCTTCATGCGGCAGGCTCGCCAACTGGGCCTGAATGACCGCAAGCTCATTCATAGCTATGGCTTTGTGTCCCAGCGCTATATGGAGCTGGCCGGCGCCGATGCCCAGGACGTGCTGTTGGTATCGGTGAAGTTTCCCGTCGGCGCCGATCTGCCCGATACCGATCCGCTCAAGCGCAAAATCGCCGATCTGACCACCAAGTTCAAGGCCCGGTATGGGCGCGATCCCAACCAGTTCGTCGCGCAGACCTATGACGCCATCCAATTGGCGGCCAAGGCCCTGGCCGCCGGCCCCGACAAGGACGCGGTCCGCGGCGCGTTGGAACACGTGCAAGGTTATGAGGGCGTGGGTGGCGTCTTCAACTTCTCTGACCAGCGGCACTCCGGTCTGGCCAAGGAAGACATCGTCCTGGTGAACTGGAAGGATGGCCGTTTCCACCTGGCCGATTACCGCTAAGTCATGGACGCAGCGTTTCTGCAATTGGTGTTCGCCGGCCTGGGCACCGGAGGAATCTACGCGCTGATCGCGGTCGGTTTCAACATCATCTTTAAAGCTACGGGCGCGCTGAACTTCGCCCAGGGTGAGTGGGTGATGTTGGGCGGGATGCTGGCCGCCCTGGCCGTGGTCCAGACCGACGCGCCCGTGTGGTTGGTGACCCTGGCGGCCACCTTGGCCGTCGCGCTGGTCGGCTGGCTGTCGGACCGCGTGGTCATCCGGCCGCTGCGCCAACACGGCGCGCTCACCATCACGCTGGTGTCGGTCGGTCTGGCGATCGCCACCAAGAGTCTGGTCATGCTGACCCTGGGCAAGAATCCCCAGGGTTATGCCGGGCTGTCCGGCGAGCGCGTGCTGGCCATTGGCGGCGCGCACGTCAATGCGCAGACACTGTGGATCTTCGCGATCACGCTGGTGCTGATGGCGGCCACGCATCTGTTCTTCGCGCATACCCGCTACGGCATCGCGATGCGGGCAGCCTGCGCCAATGCCGATGCGGCCGCGCTCATGGGCATCAGCCGCCGGCGCGTCGTGGCCGCGTCGTTCAGCATGGCGGCCTTGTTTGGCGGGCTTGCCGGCGCCATCATCACTCCGCTCACGCTCATGTCGTATGACAGCGGCACGGTCCTGGGTTTCAAAGGATTCAGCGCCGCCATGCTGGGCGGCCTGGGCAATCTGTATGGCGCCTTGTTGGGCGGCGTTCTGCTGGGCCTGCTCGAGACGCTTACCGCCGGCTACCTCACCTCGCAATTCAAGGATGGCGTGGCCTTCCTGATCCTGCTGCTGATCCTCATCATTCGCCCGCAAGGCCTGCTTGGACGCGCCGATGTCATTAAAGTCTGACCCGCTCTTGCCCGACCCGGCGAGCCTGCCGCGCCTGGCGGCGGTCTGGCTCATCCTGGCCGCCTGGCCCTGGGTCGCGCCCAACGACTATCTCGTCAGTCTGGGCAGTACCTTCTTCATCAATCTCCTGCTGATCAGCGGGCTGAACCTGCTGGTCGGGTATGCCGGCCAGATCTCGCTGGCTCAGGGCGGCTTCTTCGGGCTCGGCGCCTATACCAGCGGCATTCTGTCCGCGCAATTTGGCCTGAGCCCCTGGCTGGGCTTGGTGGCGGCCATTGCCTGCTGCGCGGGCGTGGCGCTGCTGGTCGGGTTGCCCACGCTGCGACTGCGCGGGCATTACCTGGCCATGGCAACGGTTGGCCTGAACGCTATTCTTTCGGTGCTGTTCGTGGGCTTGGTCGGACTGACCGGCGGGCCCAATGGGCTGTCGGGCGTGCCCTCTTTCAGTCTGGGCCCCTGGGATCTGGGCGAGCCGACCGCTTTCTTTCTGCTTGCCTGGGTGTTCGGCGGCGTGGCGATGCTCGGTTTGCGCAATCTGTTGCGCTCGCGGGCCGGCCGCGGCGTTCGGGCCTTGGCTGCCAGCGATATCGCCGCGGCCTGCATGGGAGTGCCGGTCTTGCGCTACAAGCTGGCGGTGTTTGCACTCAGCGCGGCGCTGGCCGGGCTGGCCGGCTCCTTGCATGTGCATCAGAACAATTACGCCTCGCCCGAAACCTTCTCCTTTTTCACGTCTGTGCTGCTGCTGGTGATGGCGGCCGTCGGCGGCTTCGGGCGCTTCTGGGGCGGTTTTCTCGGCGCCCTGCTCTTTACGGCTTTACCCGAACTCATGCGCGACATGCACGATGCCGAACTCCTGGTGTTTGGCGTGGCAATGATCGTTGTCGTCGGATTCCTGCCAGGTGGCCTGGCGGGCCTGCGTTGGCCCCGCAGGCGGCTGTCATGAGCGCGCTGTTGCATGCGCGGGGCCTGTCGCGCGCCTTCGGTGGGATTCAGGCCGTACAAGACGTGACGCTGTCGGTGGCGCCGGGCGAAATCGTGTCCGTCATCGGCCCCAACGGGGCGGGCAAGTCGACGCTTTTCAATTTGCTGACTGGCGTGACCCAGCCCGACGCCGGCAGGATAGACTTTGCCGGGCAACGCATCGACAGGCAACCGCCGCAGCGGCGCGTGCGCCTGGGCATGGCGCGGACCTTCCAGAATCTGCAGATCTTTCCTGAACTGAGCGTGCTCGAGAATGTGCTGGTGGGCCGCCATGTCCGCACACGCAGCGGCTTTGTCAGCGGGCTGCTCGGCCTGCCGCTGACGCGCCGCGAGCGGGAAAGCGACGCCAGCCTGGGCATGGCGCTGCTTGAAGAACTCGGGCTGGCCGACCAGGCCGGAAAACTTGCGGCAAGCCTGAGCTATGGCGATGCCAAACTCATGGAAATTGCCCGGGCGATGGCCTCGGAGCCCCGTCTGCTGCTGTTGGACGAGCCCATGGCCGGGCTGCCGGCCGAAGCCGTCGCCCGCGTGGTGGCCGCGATCCGGGCGCTTAATACGCGTGGCGTGGCCGTACTGCTGGTCGAACACAATGTGCACGTCGTGATGTCGCTGTCCGAACATATTCTTGTACTGAACAACGGCCGCCCGATCAGCGAAGGGCCCCCGCAGCGGGTCCGGCATGATCCTGCGGTGATCGAAGCCTATCTGGGAGGCCACGGCGATGCGGCTTGAGGTCAAGACGCTGTCTGCCAGCATCGGCCCGATGCGTATCCTGCATGACATCGCCATCGACGTCGCCGAAGGCGAGACGGTGTGCCTGATCGGCAGCAACGGCGCGGGGAAGTCCACGCTCATGCGCAGTGTGGCGGGCCTGCTGCGGCCGGTGCGAGGAGAGATTCTGCTCGATGGGCAGGCCATTCAGACCCTGCCCGCCGAGCGCATTGTGCCGCATGGGCTGGCTCTCGTGCCGGAGGCGCGCCAGATCTTCGCGCCGCTGACAGTACGCGAAAACTTGCTGATGGGGGCTTATGCCCGACACGGCGATCTGGCCGAACTGGATCGGGTACTGACGATTTTCCCGAAGCTGGCGCAGCGCTTGCAGCAGCCCGGCGGGACGCTATCGGGCGGAGAGCAGCAAATGCTCGCGATAGGCCGCGCGCTCATGAGCGCGCCGCGCCTGCTGCTGCTCGATGAGCCCTCTTTGGGCTTGGCGCCCAAAGTGGTGCAGGAAATCTTCGATGTCATCGCCGCCCTGGGCCGCAACGGCACATCGGTGCTCATCGCCGAACAGAATGCCGCCCAGGCGTTGCGCGTTGCCCAGCGCGGCTATGTGCTGCGTGAAGGCCGCATCGTGCTGAGCGGCCAGGCCGCGACGCTGGCTCAAGACCCCGCCGTGCGCCAGGCCTACCTGGGGGTGTGAGCGGCCCGGCACGGGCCGGGCCGCTACGGCGCCTGATGGCTACAGCCCCTTGATTGCGGCAATCGCCGAGGCGGGCAGCATCGGGCCGTGGCCCAAACCGGGAAACTCCCCCCAGCTCACGGTCAGCCCTGGCTTGCCCTTGAGCAACTGGGCGATATCGCGGCTGTCGCCTTTGGTGGCGCGGCCGGCAAGCTTTTCCTCGCCGCCGACCATCAAACGCAGATCGACCTTGCCCGGGGGCTGCCAGGCCGCCAGCCGGTCCTGCATGTAGGGCGCGTTCCACCACAAGGAGGGACTCGCGGCCACATAGCGTTGAAAGCTCTGCGGATGGGTCAGCATCGTTTCCAGAACGAACAAACCGCCGTACGAGTGCCCATAGAGCGTCTGGCGCCGGGTGTCGATCGGCGCTTGGGACTGCACCCAGGGCTTGACCTGCGTTTCGATGAAATCCAGCCAGGCCGCGGCGCCGCCGTTGCGACGGTTGGGGCCGCGCGGATCGGGCGTGCCGTCCGGGCCGGCGCCCGGCAGCCTGGGGGTGTAGTCCCATCCGCGCGCATCGCCATTGACGCGGCCCGGGGTGTCGTAACCGATCCCGACCACCACCGCCTTGGGATCCAGACCCTCGGCGCGCGTGAGTGCCTGGAACACGGCGGTGCCGTCCAGCATATAGATGACCGGCCAACCGTCGGCCGGCGCCGGTCCCGGCGGCACCCAGAGATAGATACGGGCGGTGGTCAGGCCGTCCGGGCGAGGCATGACCTGCTGCTGCACGAGACCCAGCACGCCCAGGCGTGTCCGCTCGGCCGCGGCGTCGAATGCCTCGGGTTGGCGCGGTTGCGCGGCGACGCTGGCGGCGGCCAGCGTCAGCGCCACCGCCAGAAGACGGGGCGCGCGCATCAGTAGCTCACCGTCATCGTGGCGTAGTAAGCACGGCCGGGTTCGTTGTAGGTCGCAGCGCCGGCGGTGGAAGCGTTGCCTTCGCGGTACTGCTTCTTGTCGAACAGATTGCTCACTCCCACCCGGAAGCGCAGATTCTTGTTGACCTCATAGCCCATGCTCAAGCCGGCTAGCGCGTAGGGGCTGACGGTTTGCAGGCCATCGCCCGACAGATCCACGCCCGTGCGTTCATTGATCGAGGGGCCGGTCTGCTTGCCGTAGTACGTCAGGCTGGCCTGGAACGACAGCTTTTCGGTGTAGAACCAATCCAGCGTGCTGTTGATCGTGTACTTCGGAATCACGCTCAGCGGCTGGCCTGTGCTCTTGTTCTTGGATTCGATCATGTACGTGAAGTTGGTGTTCCAATCCACGTTGTGGGCAAGCGGAATGAACAGGTTGCCTTCCAGGCCCTGGACCAGCGCCTTGCCGCTGTTGGTCCACTGCAGCACGCGCGCGCCGTTGCTCAGGCGATAAAGAATGTCCGTGCCCGCGACGATCTTGTTCTGATAGTCGTTACGGAAGTAGGCCATGCTGGTGCGCCACGTTCCGGGGTCGTACTCGAACCCGATTTCCTTGTTGACGCTGATTTCGGGCGAGAGATCCGAATTACCAACCAGGTAGCAGCCGTTGGTGTTGGTCTCCGACGACAGGCAACCCTGGCCACGGCTGTACAGCAGATAGTTCGGGTTCGACTGATACAGGTTAGGTGCTTTGTAGGCGCGCGCGATGCCGCCCTTGATCTTGAAGGTTTCCGTGGCGGCCCAGGAGGCGTTCAGGCTGGGGCTCCAGTTGTTGCCGAATTCGGAGTTGTGATCCAGGCGCAGACCGGGCGTCAGGATGATGCTGTGGGTGGCCTCGATATTGTCTTCGACGAACAGCGCATAGCTGTTCTGTTTGGCCTTGGTGTCGCGGTTGCTGGCATCCGTGCCGGCGATGGTGCCGCCGGTGTAGGTCTGGCGCAGGCCGCTCGGGTCGTCCAGGGTCTCACGCTCGTATTCGACCCCGATCGTGGCGACCTGGCTCACGCCCAGGTGGAACGGCAGGTTCACTTCGCCATCGGCGCGCCAGGTTTTCAGGCGGGCGGTCGAGAATCCGTTGCCGGTCGGCGCGCCTTCCGGGCCACCGGCCAGGCCTTCCTCGCGGCGCGAGTTGCGCGTGTAGTCGTAACCGACGCTGGCGCGGGTCGTGCCCCAGTCGTAGGTGCCATGGTGCGTCAGCGAGAGGTTGTCGCGATACATGATGTTGGTCTCATGATCGTACATCGCGTCAGACACGACAGTGTTGGCATTGTTCATGGTGTCGCCGGCATACAGGTTGCCCTGCCGGCTAAAGCCCATGTCCAGGTCGAAGGTATTGCTCTTGTCCATTTTCCAGGAGAACATGGTGTTCAGATCCTGGTTGGTGACGCCTTCTCGCCCGGCGGTGGAAGTCACCCCGTCCGTGCCGACCGACGCATGGCCCGCGTTGATGTCGCGCGCATCCGGGTTGGTCTTGTTGTAGTTGCCATAAAAGCGCATGGACAGCGTGTCGCTGATCGGCGTGGCTAAGCGGAAGTTCACACGGTTCGTGTTGCCTTCCTTGCTGTCTTCAGGCTGGTTGATGTAGTAGGTCGCGGAGGCTTCGGTTTTTTCCGTGGGGCGTTTGGTGATCACGTTGACCACGCCACCCATGGCGCCCGAGCCATAGCGCGCAGCGGCCGGGCCGCGGATGACCTCGATGCGTTCGACGTCCTCGGCGGGCACCCAGTTGGAGTCGCCGCGGGTGTCACGGTCACCGTTCCAGCCGTAGCGTACCGAGTTGCGCGAGCTGACCGGTTTGCCATCGATCATGATGAGCGTGTTCTCGGGCCCCATGCCGCGGATGTCGATCTGGCGGCTGTTGCCGCGCGCGCCGCTGGCGCTGTTGCCCGTCAGGTTGACGCCCGGTTCGCGGCGGATGATGTCGGCCAGGTCATTAACCGGCGGGTGGCGCTGGATTTCCTCGGCGGTAATGATCGACACGCCCAGCGACTCCTTGACCTCGTCTTCGGCGGTTCCCAGCACCTGGACGGCCTGCATTTCCTGGACGTGGGAGGGTTCCTTGACCTCGGTCTGTGCCAGAGCGGGTCCGGTCATGGCCAATAGGACTGCGGTACGGGCGTAGTGCCGCGAAAAGCGCGCGAACGACATGCGAAAAGCTCCTGAGTAACGCAACGACCCCGAAATATCTAGGGACAGCACTATCTAATTGGGAATGATTTGTAATACCATTTATGCACAAGATTATGTCAGTTTGAAATTTTCGAAATATTTGCCGTGGCACCACAAACCTTTGCTTCCCCATCAATCCAGGGAACCCCTGCCGCTTGTCACTATCTCAGCGCCCTCGCCCAGGAAACCGCCCGCCTGGAGGGTCTGTGCGAGACGCATGAGCTGGGCGCGGGCCTTCACGTACGGCGTATGGACTGGCGCGACGTACAAGGCGCGGCCCTGCGCAGCCAGGAGGGTCCTGGCCTCTACCTGATGCTGGTGCTCAGCGGCGGTGCGGACCTGAGCACGGGCGACACCGTGCTGACCACGCGGGCTGCGATGGCGGGTCACGCCGTGGTCTGGCGTGCCGACAACGGCTATGAGCTGGTCAGGCAATCCCGCCGGGGGGATGCCGAGCGCGGCGTCATGCTGCTTCTGTCGCCGCTCTGGCTGGCCAGCCGCTTTCCCGCCAACCACTTGTTGCGCCAGTTGCCGCCGCTGCAGCCCTATCGCTGGCAACTCTCGCGCAATGGCCTGGCCCGCCTGCAGCAATTGCTGCATCCGCCGCGGCAGCATCCGGATCTGCTGCCCCTCTATATGGAAGCCCGCGCGCTGGAACTGCTGCGCGAGGCTGGCGCCGTGCTGTGCAGTACCGCCGATGAGGTCAGCACGCTGAACCGGCGCAAGTTTCTACGCATGGTCCAGGTGAGAGAACTGCTTGAGAGCGGCGCGGTCGATGAGTGGTCTCTGGCCCAGATCGCCGCGCGCCACCATCTGAGCGTCAACACCCTGCAGCGGCATTTCCGGGCGGCCTGGGATTGCGCCGTGGACGAATACCGGCGCGATGCCCGGCTGCGCCGCGCCCGCGCGGCGCTGGAGCGCGACGGTGTCAGCGTGGCCCGCGCAGCCGAAATCGCCGGCTATCGCAGCCCCGCCAATTTCGCCACGGCCTTTCGGCGCGCTTATGGCATGGCCCCGCGTCAGGCGAGTGCCAGTGCCCGCATGGTCTGAACCGGCCAGGCGCGCTTACAGCAAACGGGTACCCAGCGGGACCTCGGCATCGGGCACGCACAGGGCGACATGGCCATCGGCATTGTGGAAGCCCGTCACCAGGCATTCGGACCGCATCGGCCCGATCTGCTTGGGAGGAAAGTTCAGCACGGCAACGACCAGGCGGCCCTCGAGCTGGCTGGCCTCATACAGATCGGTGATCTGCGCGCTGGATTTGCGCTGGCCGATCTCCGGGCCGAAATCCACCACGAGCTTATAGGCTGGTTTGCGCGCCTGCGGAAACGGCTCGGCTTTGAGGATGCGGCCAACCCGCAGCTCGACTTTGCTGAAATCATCCCAGGTGATGGGTGTCATGCATGCTCTCCCGCCCCGCTATCGAGGCGCGCCCGGATTCTGGCCCGCGGCCTCAAGACAAGGCCGCGCGCCGTTTACGTTTGATCTCGTACATGCGCGCGTCGGCCAGGCGCACCGCTTCGTCGACGTCTGCCTGCGCCCCGGGCGCGTAGGCGATGACGCCCGCGCTGGCGCCGCCATAGCGCACCATGACACCGTCCAAGGCGTAATCGCCCACGGATTCGGCGTGCATGCGCTGCTCCAGCATCTGCGCCAGCCCATGGGCTTGCGTATCGTCGGCCGGGCCAGGCGCCACCAGCATGAACTCATCGCCGCCCAAGCGGCCCAGCACGTCCTCGGGGCGCAGCGCGCCCGCCACCCGGCGGCCCACCGCACAGAGCAAGGCGTCGCCAGCCTGATGGCCATGTACATCGTTGACCTGCTTGAACCCGTCCAGATCCATCAAGCCGACGATCACGCTCTGGCGGCTGCTGGCCGCACGTTCGAGCATGAGCTCCAGGGTGTCGTACAGAGAACGGCGATTGGGCAGGCCGGTCAACGCATCATGCAAGGCCACGACGCGCAGCGATTCATTGGCATCTTGCAGTTGCCGCATCAGCCGCTCGCGCTCGATAAACCCCGAGATCAGGGTCGAGAAAAGCGTGATGACGGTTTGCGCATCCAGCGACATCGGTTTGACCTCGGCGCTCGCGGCGCAAACCGTGCCGAGCAGCTGCCCTTGCTCGGAGCGCACCGGCGCGCTCAGGTAGGTTTGTATACCCAGGGCCCGCGCCGCCTCGGAGTCGCCCCAGCGCCGTCCGACCTCATTGGTGTATTGGCACTCTTCGTCCAGCGCTCGCTTGCACAGTGTGTCCGACCAGGTGACTTCAAGCCCCTCGGGAATCTGCATATCGCCCTGATTGCGCGCAAAACGCACCTGCTGCACGTTGTGCTGCAAATCGATGGCCGTCAGATAGGTCGATTCCATGCCGGTCACCGCACCCAGCATATCGAGTAAGGGGCGAACGAGCTGCTCCAGGGTTTTTGCCGCGGGCAGCGAAGCGGCAAGCTGACTGATAAGGTTGTCCACGTTGGTCAGGGGCACACAAGGGAGTATGCGCACGATCCTATCGTGCCCGCTGCAAGGCGCGCAAGCGCACGCTATTTGCCCTGCGGGTGATAGTCGCCGCGCGCGATGGCCTCGAGAATCTCCGCGCGGCGCTGCGCGGCCTTTTTCAGGTTGGCGGCGGTGGGCTTTAAGCGCAGCCGCTCCACGCACGCACGGCCCTCAAAGAGGAAGCCGATCTCAATGGAGGACTCCGATGCCGGGCGGACGCCCTCGAACCCGGCGCTCATGCCGTGCCCTGCCGCACCACGGCCTGGTCCAGCCGTAAGGCGCGCCGTTGCGTATCGAGCGTCACGCGTGCGCCCAGCGGCAGCATGAGATTGGGATTCCAATGCCCGCTGGGCCAGCCGGTCAGCACGGGGACGTCCAGGCCGAGCAGGGCATCGCGCAGAATCGGCCAGTACAGGCTCTGGCCGGCCGGGTCGCTGCCCGGCGCGCCACGCGTGAAATTCCCCACCAGCACACCAGCCACGCCTTCTAGCTTGGCCGCGCCTGCCAGTTGCGCCAGCATGCGATCGACGCGGGGCGGCAACTCATTGACGTCCTCGATGAACAGAATGGCGCCGCGCGTATCGATCTCGTCATCGGTACCCATGAGCGCACTGATCAAGGCCAGATTGCCGCCTACCAGCCGGCCGCTGGCCTGGCCCGGCGCCATCGCCGCGACCTGGCTGCCGGCGGGCGCCTCGATCCAGCTGCCCTCGCCCAACTGACCGCTCAGCATGGCCCAGGCCAGACTTTCGGTCGGCTCGCTGCGGCCGGGAATGAAGTCCTGGCCCAGCATGGGCCCATGGAAGGTCACGAACCCCACGCGCCGCTGCAAGGCCAGGTGCAAAGCCGTGATGTCGCTATAGCCGATGAAGGGTTTGGGGTTGGCGCGGATCAGCGCGTAGTCGACCTGATCGAGCAGGCGCCAGGAGCCAAAGCCTCCTTGCAGGCACCACACGGCGCCGACATCGGCCGAGGCAAACGCCGTATGCAGACTGGCCAGGCGCAGGCTATCGGGCCCGGCCAGATAGTCATAGGGCGTGTCCATCCGCGTGCCCACCATCAGGCGGGGCTGGTAGCCCCGCCCTTCCAGCCATGCGGCAGCAGCTTGGGCCGCGCCATCGGCCGCCGAGGCCGGTGCGATCACGGCGACCACGGCGCCCGGTTTGAGCGCCGGGACCGGTCGGGCGCCTGGGGAAGGCGGCGTGTTCATCGCGCCGGCATGCGTGCCTCGGGGCGCGCGGCCGGGCCGGGCCGCGCAACCGGCCAGCGCCAAGGCGGCCGACGCGCCGGCCATGCCGAGAAAACGCCGGCGATCCCAGGCTTCGATCATGACAACTCCTCTATTGCGAATGACGCGATTATGGCGAAACGCGGGCGCATTACCAACCGGGGCCGGGGTCGGCTTCACTTTCCGGCCCATCCTCCGTACAATCGCCGCCCATGCCCCTTCTTGCCCTGGCCACTCGCTTCGACTGCACGCCCGCCCTGCTGCGCGGCGCTTTGTTGCGCGGCCGCCAGGCCGGCATTGCTCCCACACTCGCCGCAGATGATTAAGCCCGGCGACCTCAGTACCTCCCCTCAAGCGCATTTCTCTCCAGGTCGTCGGGCATAGCCCGCGCCCACTCGCGTGCCTTCGTGGCGCGCGCATCGTCCCGCCCGCGGCGGGCGATAGGAATACGCATGGATATCACCAAGGCTTTCATTAAAGCCAAACAACCCTGCGCGGACGGTTTTCGCTGGTACGTCCGCCATGCCGCCCAGGACAGCAGCTACCAGGAACTGCTCGATGCCCTGGTCGCCGACGGCCGCGTCGACGATGCCTGCTGGCTATTGGATCAATTCGGCCCCACGGATGCCGTGCTTACGCTGGACCATCTCAGCGCGGAGGCCCTGGTCTTCGCCGGCACCGTGCGCGTGCGCGGCGGCGTCGACACGGCGCGCGTCCTGCGGGCCGGCCGCGATCTCCATGCCGCGGGCGGCATTATCAGCGGCGGCGCGGTCATTGCCGGAGGCGATATTAAATGCGGGGCTTCGCTACGGGCAGAAGGCCGTCTGCAGGCCGGGGGCCTGATCCAGGCCGAGTGGAACATCGAGGCTGGCGCGGAACTGTCCTGCGAGGCGTTGCGCGCGGGTTGGGAACTGCTGTGCCGCGGTGCGGCACGGATAGGCGGAGACTGTGTCGTCGGTGAAAGCTTGACCGCGCTGGAAGACTTCCGTTGCGCCAAAGGCCTGCGCGTGGGCGCCGCCATCGATGCCGCCCGCCGGCTGCACACCGGGCACGGCATCGAGTGCGGCGGTGACGTGCGCGCCGGCGATCATCTGGATGCCGGCTGGGGTATCAAGGCGCGGGGCGACATCCGGGCCGAAGGCAGTATCCGCGCGGGAGAGAGCCTGGCGGCCGAGGGCTGCATCGAAGCCGGCGCTGGCTATGGTGTCTACGCCGGCGTGGAAGTCTGCGAACCGGCCTGGGAGTCCAGTGCACGGGTCCACGCCAACCTGGTGCCGCGCGAACTGCGCAGCGGTTGGTGGGCCGGTCCCCTGCCCGGCCTGGCGCTCGCGGCATGAGGATAGACGTGAGCTGGGACATGAGCCGGGTGGAATCCGAACTCGATGTCCTGCAAGGCCGCTTGCGGCAGGCCGGGCGGCTCGATCCCGCGCAAGCCGTGCCCGCACTGTTGCCCGCACCCCTGCGGGTCTGGCGTCAGGAGGCCGACGGCGAGTTTTTCCTCTATATCGAAGATGCCCGTTCGGGAGTGCTGGCGGGCTGCATCGTTTTCAACCGGCTCATCGAGGTGAACCGCCGCCTGGACCGGGTGCTGCGCTCGCCGCACGCGCGTCTGCGTGCGGCCTACCAGCGCCGGGGCGTCGCGGCCAGCCTCTATCAGCGCGAGCTGCAGGCGGGTTACTGCCTCCTGAGCGGGGCGCGCCAATCATCCGGCGCGCACGCGCTCTGGGAATCGCTGGCCGCCCGCCACGACTCCGGCTATGTCCGGGTCGCGCAGAAGCGTCTCTACGCCCTGCCCGAGTCGCCCGATCAGGCCTGCCTGGACGATTTGTGCACCCGGCGCCTGCTGTGTGGCGGCGGCTGGACGCTGGCGGCCCTGCTGCGCCTGACCCCAAGGCGGGGCCAGGCCGTCACGGGTGAGCCGACGCGGCCGGGCCTGCCGCCCCAGGAGGCAGGTCTGTCGCGCGCGAGTCCTTCCCAGGTATTACAATCGACAGATGTGGCGGCCCCGCAGCTCTCCAACTCATAAGGAGGCGCGTGCCGGCATGGAAGGGACGACGCTGCCTGTTCAGACGGGATGCGCCCGCTTTTCCGCTCCACTAGAGCGGCCAAGCGAGCGCCTCTCGGCCCGCAACGGTTGGCGGCAGCGCGTCGCCCTGCTTAACACTCCCGACAAACTCTACAGCGTATTGCGCAAAGTATGTCCGGATGCGCGCAGCGCACACGGGCAGTCAACATGACTATGTCTAACACTCCGAAGATCATCTACACCTTCACCGACGAGGCCCCGGCCCTGGCCACCCGTTCGCTGCTGCCCATCATCCAGACCTTCGCCAAGCCCGCCGGCATTACGGTGGAAACCCGCGACATCTCCCTGGCCGGCCGCATCATCGCCGTTTTTCCCGAAGCGCTGACCGACGCGCAACGCGTGGGCGACGCGCTCGCCGAGCTCGGCGCCCTGGCGCTCAAGCCCGAAGCCAACATCATCAAGCTGCCCAATATCAGCGCCTCGATGCCCCAGCTCAAGGCCGCGATCAAAGAACTCCAAGGCCAGGGTTACAAGCTGCCCGAGTACCCGGATGAGCCCAAGACCGACGCCGAGCGCGACGTCAAGGCGCGCTACGACAAGGTCAAGGGCAGCGCCGTGAACCCGGTTCTGCGCGAAGGCAACTCCGATCGCCGCGCCCCGCTGTCCGTCAAGAACTACGCCCGCAAGCATCCGCACAAAATGGGCGCCTGGTCGGCCGACTCCAAGTCGCACGTCGCCAGCATGGAAAGCGGTGATTTCTATGGTTCCGAGAAGTCCGTCACGCTGACGGCCGCCGGCGATCTGTCGATCGAACTGATCGCCGCCGATGGCAAAAAGACCGTTCTCAAGGACAAGGTCGCCGTCAAGGCCGGCGAAGTCATCGACGCCGCCGTGCTGTCGACCGGCAAGCTGCGCAGCTTCCTGCAAGCCCAGATCGATGACGCCAAGAAGCAAGGCGTGCTGTTCTCGGTGCACCTGAAGGCCACCATGATGAAGGTCTCCGACCCGGTGATCTTCGGCCACGTCGTGTCCGTGTTCTACAAGGATGTGCTCGGCAAGCATGCCGACGCGCTCAAGCAAGCCGGTTTCGATCCCAACAACGGGATCGGCGATCTGTACGCCAAGCTGGCCAGCCTGCCCGCTGACCAGCAAGCCGCCATCAAGGCCGACATCGAAGCGTTGTACAAGGCACAGCCTGCCTTGGCCATGGTCAATTCGGACAAGGGCATCACCAACCTGCACGTGCCCAGCGACGTCATCGTCGACGCCTCCATGCCGGCCATGATCCGTGACTCCGGCAAGATGTGGAACGCCGCCGGTCAGCTGCAGGACACCAAGGCCGTCATCCCCGACCGTTCGTACGCCGGCGTCTACCAGGCCGTGATCGAGGATTGCAAGCGCAATGGCGCCTTTGATCCGGTCACCATGGGCAGCGTACCCAACGTGGGCCTGATGGCGCAGGCCGCTGAAGAGTACGGTTCGCACAACAAGACCTTCATCATCCCGGCCAACGGCGTGGTGCGCGTGGTCGATGCCGGCGGTGCCGTGGTGCTCGAGCAGGCCGTGGAAACCGGCGACATCTGGCGCATGTGCCAGACCAAGGACGCCGCCGTGCAGGACTGGGTCAAGCTGGCCGTCACCCGCGCCCGCGCCAGCAATACGCCGGCCGTTTTCTGGCTTGACGCCCAACGTGCCCATGATGCTCAACTGATCACCAAGGTCGAGCGTTACCTCAAAGACCACGACACCAACGGCCTGGATCTGCGCATCCTCTCCCCTGTCGAGGCCACCAAGCTGTCGCTCGAGCGCATCCGCGCTGGCAAGGACACCATCTCGGTGACCGGCAACGTGCTGCGTGATTACCTGACCGATCTGTTCCCCATCATGGAACTGGGCACCAGCGCCAAGATGCTGTCCATCGTGCCGCTGATGGCTGGCGGCGCGCTGTTCGAAACCGGTGCCGGCGGTTCGGCTCCCAAGCATGTGCAGCAATTCCTCGAAGAGGGCTTCCTGCGCTGGGATTCGCTGGGCGAGTTCATGGCCCTGGCCGAGTCGCTGGATCACCTGGGCAGCACCTATGGCAATGCACGCGCCCGTGTGCTGGCCAAGACGCTGGACCAGGCTACCGGCAAGTTCCTCGACACCAACAAGTCGCCCGAGCGCAAGGTCGGCGGCCTGGATAACCGGGGCAGCCATTACTACCTGGGCATGTACTGGGCCCAGGCCGTGGCCGAGCAGACCGAAGACAAGGAATTGGCCGCGCTGTTCGCGCCTGCCGCTGCCGCGCTGGCCGCCAATGAGTCCAAGATTCTGGACGAACTGAAGGCCGCTCAAGGCAAGCCGGTCGATATCGGCGGCTACTACCAGCCCGACGCCGACAAAACCAGCAAGGCAATGCGCCCCAGCGCCACGCTCAACAGCATTCTGGCGACCATCGCCTGAACGCTGTAGCAGTGACGGAAAGCGGCCTTCGGGCCGCTTTTTTTTGCGCCTGAGCGCACAAATTCACCCAACAGGGCCTAACTTTCGTCAAAAAGATCCGCCTTCGGCGATGAAACCTTAAAGAAAGCTTAATGAAAGTTATAGGTATTTTCCCGTAATTTAGCGTTATTTAAGCAATGAATGAAAGCGGAACGGAAGTTTCGGCTTTTAGACTGCTGGCCTTTTCAACCTAAATTCAGTTTGGCTTCAGACATACGTCAGCCAAGAAGAAGGAGACAAAAGGATGCAGCAGGAACCAAGACCCGCGCGCCGCGAATGGGCGGCAGGCGGGACCATGATCGTGTTGGGGTTGGGCGCGTTTGCCCTGGCCACGACATATCAGCTCGGTACGTTGGGACGCATGGGACCCGGGATGTTTCCGGCCATTCTGGGTGTGCTCCTGACGCTACTGGGGCTGGCCATTTCCCGCAGCCGCAGTCCGCAGCAGGAGGAGAGCGAAACCTCGGCTGACGAGGCCGCGCCGCAATGGCGTGGCTGGGCGTGCATCACGGGCGGCCTGCTCGCCTTCATTCTGCTGGGCCAGTACGGCGGTCTGGTGCCCGCCACGCTGGGCCTGGTTTTTATCTCCGCACTGGGCGATCGCCAGCACACGCTGAAGACCGCGGCCCTGCTTGCCATCGGTGTGACCGCCCTGGGCGTGGCCATCTTCTCCTGGGGCCTGCAACTGCAGTTCCCGCTCTTTCGCTGGGGTTGACACGACATGGACATCCTTACCAATCTGGCTCACGGATTTTCGGTCGCCTTCGCCCTGGACAATCTGCTGTGGGCTATCTTCGGCGTCTTCATGGGCAACCTGATCGGGGTGCTGCCCGGCATGGGCGTGCTGGCGGCGATCTCGATTCTCCTGCCCCTGACCTACACCATGACCCCGACCGCCGCGCTGGTGATGCTTTCCGGCATTTACTACGGCTCGCAGTACGGGGGTGGGATCACGTCCATCATGCTCAATCTGCCGGGTACGGCCTCGCATGCGGTGGCCTGCCTGGACGGCAACCCCCTGGCCCGCAACGGCAAGGCCGGTTCAGCGCTCTTCATGTTGATGTTCTCGTCCTTCTGCGGCGCGTCAGTCGGGATCCTGGCGATGATCCTGTTTTCGCCCATGCTGGTCGATGTGGCCTTCAAGTTCGGCCCCGCCGAGTACTTCTCGATGATGATGCTGGGCCTGCTCGCGGGCGCGACCCTGGCCAAAGGGTCGGCGCTCAAGGGTGTTGCCATGGTCGTGGTGGGGCTGCTGTTGGGCGTGGTCGGCACTGACGTCAATACGGGCACCATGCGCTTTCACTTCGGGATACTGGAGCTCAGCGATGGCCTGCAGATCGTCGCGCTGGCCATGGGCTTGTTCGGCGTGGCCGACTTCCTCAAGAACATCAACCGTATCGGCGACGGCGGCAGTATCGCCAACACCAAGGTCAGCATGAGCGCGATGCGCCCGCAGCCGGGGGACATCAAGCAGGCGCGGGGTGCGCTGGTGCGCGGTACCGCCATTGGTGCGGCTTTCGGCATCTTGCCGGGCACGGGCCCGACCATTGCGTCATTCATCTCGTATGCCACGGAGAAAAAAGTGGCGCGCGAGCCGCAACGCTTTGGGCGCGGCGCCATCGAAGGGATTGCCGGGCCCGAGGCCGCGACCAGTGCTTCGACGCAGACCAGCTTCATCCCGACCATGAGTCTTGGCATTCCGGGAGACCCGGTCATGGCGCTGATGCTCGGTGCGCTGATCATTCACGGGATCCAGCCCGGTCCGCAGATGATGATCGAGCATGCGGACATGTTCTGGGGGTTGATCGCCAGTTTCTGGGTGGGCAACGTACTGTTGCTGCTGCTGAACCTGCCCCTGATCGGCATGTGGGTACGCATGCTCAGCGTCCCATTCCGCTATCTCTTCCCGGCAGCGCTGTTCTTCGTCTGCGTGGGTGTCTACAGCACCAACAACAACCTGTTCGATGTCGGCATGGTGACCTTCTTCGGCGTGGTCGGCTACATGCTCATGCGACTGCGTTTTGAGCCCGCGCCGCTGTTGCTGGGGTTCGTCCTGGGTCCCATGGTGGAGGAGAACTTCCGGCGTGCGCTGCTGCTCTCGCGTGGAGACCTGTCGATTTTCGTCAGCCGCCCGATCAGCCTGGGCTTCATCGTGGCCTGCCTGGGCCTGATAGCCCTGCTTGCCGTGTCGGCCCTGCGTCAACGTCAACGCCGCCGGGCATTGGCCTTAGAAGGTTGAGATCGCGGCCAAGGCGGCAGCGCCGCCTGGCCGGCTCTCCGCCCGCCGTGGCTGCACCTTGCGGTGCGGTCGCGGCATTTGCTTCAGAGCATCTGGCCCAGGAAGGCGCGGGTGCGCACCTGTTGCGGGGCATCAAAGAAAGCCCGCGCAGGCGCCTGCTCGACGATGCGCCCCTGATCCATAAAGATCACCCGATGAGCCACCTCACGGGCAAAGCCCATTTCATGCGTGACCACCAGCATGGTCATGTGCTCTTCGGCCAACTGCCGCATGGTCCGCAACACTTCGACGGTCAGCTCGGGGTCCAGCGCCGAGGTCGGCTCATCAAACAACATGATGTCCGGTTCCATGGCCAGCGCCCTGGCGATGGCCACGCGCTGCTTCTGGCCGCCGGACAGGCGTGCCGGATAGTTGTCCCGCTTATTGAGCAAACCGACCTTGCGCAGCAATTCCTCGGCTTTGGGCACGATGGCATCCCGCTTCATGCCTTTGACGGTCATGGGCGCTTCGATGACATTCTGCAGCACCGTCATGTGCGGAAACAGATTGAACGACTGAAACACCATGCCCATCTTGCGGCAGATGCGCCGCACCTCGGCGTCCTTGGCATACTCGCTGCGCGCTCCCGCCACCGCCCGGGCCAACGTCTCGCCCTCCACCGCGATCGAACCTTCGTCGATGGTTTCAAGGTGATTGAGGCAGCGCAGGAAGGTGCTCTTGCCCGAGCCGGACGGGCCGATCACAGCCACGACCTCGCCTTTCTGCAAGCTCAGAGACACACCATCGAGCACCTTGACCGAGCCAAACGACTTGACGATGCCTTCGGCTTGGATCATGAGAGGGCTATTCGTCATACTTGGCATAGCGTTTTTCCAGATGCTGGAAGAACCAGGTCAGCACCAAGGTCATGGTGAGATAAAAGGCAGCCGCCACCAGAAAAGGCGTGGTGGTGAAATCGCGTTGCACAATGCCACGCGCCGTACGCAGGATATCGTTGAGCGCCAGCACGTAGATCAATGAGGTGTCCTTGACCAGGGTAATGGTCTCGTTGCTCATCGGCGGCAGCACCCGCTGGACCATCTGCGGCAGCACGATGCGGCGCAGGGTCTGCAGATACGTCATGCCCAGGACCTTGCTGCCCTCGTACTGGCCGCGATCCACGGACAGAATGCCAGCCCGGAAAATCTCGGCGAAATAAGCCGCGTAGTTCAGGGCAAACGCGACGATGGCAGCCGGAAAATCGGGCAGGCGCACGCCAATGACCGGCACAAATGGCAGGGCAAAGTAGATGAAAAGCAGTTGCAGCATCAGGGGTGTGCCGCGCATCAGCCAGATATAGCCGTTGACCAGCCTGGACAACAGCTTGAACTTGGAGATACGCGCCAGCGCCAGAACCAGGCCCAGCGGCACCGCCAGGACCAGGGTGATGAAAAACAGCGAAAGCGTGACCTTGGCGCCATCGGCCATCGGCCCCAACAGGGATATGACGTAGTCCATGCGGTGTGCGGGCAGCCGCCAGGCCGCCCGCCAGCCTTATTTGATGATGTCAGCGCCGAACCACTGGGTAGCGATGCGGCCCGAAGTGCCGTCTTGCTTCATATCGCCCAGGGTTTTGTCCAGCTTGCCCAACAGTTCGGTGTCATCCTTGCGGACACCTACGCCATAATCTTCCGTGCCGAAGTTCTCATCCAGTACGCGATACTGCCCTTCGCGCTTGGAGGCCAGATACCGGCCCACGACTTCGTCCACGACCACGGCGTCCAGGCGCATGGCGGAAAGGTCCATCAGCGCGGTGACGTTGTCGCCGAACATCTTCAGTTCTTTCAGGCTCTTGAAGACCGCGTCATCCTTCTTGATGGCATCGATGGCGCTGCTGCCGTCCTGAGCGCCCACCACATGGCCGGCCAGGTCGGCGCGGGTCTTGATGGGCGAATCCACGGCCACCAGAATGATCTGATGGTTGGCCATGTACGGGGCCGTGAAGGCGATGTTCTTCTTGCGCTCGTCGGTGATGGTCAAACCGTTCCAGAGCACGTCCACACGCTTGCCGTTGAGCTCGGCTTCCTTGGCGCTCCAGTCGATGGGCTTGAATTCGACCTCCACGCCCATGCGTCGGCTGGCTTCGCGCGCCATATCGATATCAAAGCCCACCAGCTCGTTCTTCTCGTTTCTGAATCCCATGGGCGGGAAGTTGTCGTCGAGACCGACCACGACTTTCTTGGCTTGGGCCGCGGCAGGCGCGCTGGCCTGCGGGGCGTTATCGCTTTGGCCGCAGGCAGCGAGCAAGGCGGACATCATCAAAACAGCGCTGAGTTTTTTCATTTGGATAAGGGCGCATGCGCGCAATAAACGCAAAAACGGATAAATGCCGCGGCCCCACGCCACGGCAACGAACCGAATCCGCCATTATATCGGTCCCGTATCCGCCCCGCCCCCGGCGCTCTGCTACGAGCGGCGCAGCGCCTCGACCTGGATCTGCAGCTCCACCTTG
Source organism: Bordetella genomosp. 12 (assembly GCF_002261355.1). Classification (GTDB taxonomy): domain Bacteria; phylum Pseudomonadota; class Gammaproteobacteria; order Burkholderiales; family Burkholderiaceae_B; genus Bordetella. Next base: position 1,113,643 of record NZ_NEVU01000002.1, read on the forward strand.
GGCTTGAAACCCATGTCCAGGCCAAAATCCAAGCCAAAATCACGCCGGTTGATCTCGGCAGACACATCGGCGCCGCACACCTCACGCTTTTCCATGGGGTGCATCATGCACTTGAAATCATCGATATCCAGCGTCACATCGCGGGTCACGCCGCGCAGCGTCAGTTCGCCTCGCGCCTTCTCGGGCTTGTCGCCGTCAAACTTCGTGAAGCGTCCCTTGAACGTGGCCGTCGGATACTTCTTGGCATCGAAAATGTCGGCGGCCAGCGCGTGCTGGTTCATTTCGTCGTGCCCGAAGTCCACGGAATTGATGTCGACCGTGATATCGATCGTGCCCGACCTGGCCTGGCGGTCCAGGATGATCACGCCGTTGGTGCGATTGAATTTGCCGCGCCACGTGGACAGCCCGCCCATGTGGTCGGCTTCGAAACTGGGGTAGGTATGGGACGGATCAACGTCATACGTCACGGGGGCAGCTTGCGCCGACAACGCCGCGAAGGCCAGGCCGGCGGCCAGCAAACTCAGGGATCTCATACTGACTCCTTATAGGAATAGGCCAGCCCGGCGGCTGGCCTTTACCTGTTCAGTTTATCGTCAGACTCGTCCCAAAGGCCAATGTGCCGTCAATCCAGCACATCGATCATCATGCCGGCGCCAGCCCCGATCATGGCGCCGGCCGTACCGTCGCCCCCGGAGGCGCGGTCCACCCCGCCGCCGATGAGCCCGCCGGCTGCCGTCGCGCAGCCCGCCAGCATCAGCACCAGGAGGGCCGCCGCAAATTTGGCTTTCCTGTTCATAGTCCGTCCTCCTTGATCAGTGAGATTTCTTGACGAGGTCACGCCAGATCACGCCCATGACCGGCGTGGCCTGCTTGTCGGGGTTGGCTCGGTACCAGGCCGTCACGCGCTCGCTCCATTGCCACAGGTTCATCCCGGCCAACGCTTCGGTAATCGCCTTGGCCGCGCCGGGCACCTGTTGATTGCGTCGCTTCGCATAAGCATTCTCGGCCACGATCATGTTGGACACCCCGACCAGAAAAGCGCGCCGCTCTTGATCTGAGGCTGCCAACCACCCCGTGCCGTCGACGACGATGGCGCTGCGCGGCGCGGGCTGGGCTGCCGCGGCTGGCGGCGCCATTTGCGCTTGCGCCGCCCCCAACGCACCGGCTAAACACGCGCCAGCCAACCAGCATTGCATTCGTTTATGCATGTGGACCTCCCTCTGTGGACGTTCCCGGAGTAGGAACGTTTAGGCCATTCAATTGGCCGTATGTGATCCGCGGCGAACCGCGGATCCCTTTGAACAAAAGTCTTACCCAAGAGATGGTCCTACTATGCCATAGCCCGCCCTGCGCGCCAAAGCCGGGGGCAGATCACCGCTTCGGTCATCCCTGCATGCACGGCCGTCCTTAACTGCGCCGCCTGCGCGCGCACCCGCTCGACTCCAGGCGGAGACCCGATCTCTTTCCATGGCAGCGCGATTGCCAAGGCGGGTGGGCTCGCTCACCGGCGCAAGCGTGATCGGCCCCTGCGCGAATCGGCGCGTTTACGTTCGCTGGACTGCCTCGACGATCGGGGGCTTCCCACCTGGGCGCCCATCGGGCGTGCTGGCTTCCTATCCGGCGCCCTGGTGGCTGGGCTACTATTGGAAAAACAGACGTCAAATAAGCTTATTACATCCATATATGGAATAATCTTTTCAGTTTTACCGGGTTTATCCTAGGTTTGATACGGCGCACAATGCAGTCATTGGGAAACACAAACGAACTTTGACGGCACCTCCGCCAGGTCCGCTCCCAGGAACCTAGACCTAAAGGAAACCGCTATGAAAACCCTGACTTCCGCCCTATTGATGTCGATGGCCATGCTGAGCGCTGGTGCTTACGCCTCGCAGAACGTCGAACCGAACAACGTGCCCTTCCAAGGCGTCTACGGCCAGCAACAGCAAGGCAAGAGCAGCGCCCAGGTGCAGGATGAGCTGGCCCATGCCAAGGCTACCGGCCAGTACACCTTCGGTGAGAACGACTATCCGCCCGCCGTTGCCACGGTGACCTCGGGCAAGACGCGCCAACAAGTCAAGGACGAGCTGGCCCAGGCCAAGGCCAATGGTGACTACACCTTTGGTGAGCTGGACTACCCGCCCCATGCCAACTAAGTAAGTAAGCGCGAGCCACGCGTGACGCAGTAGCAGTACCAGCAAGTGCAGTACCAAGCAGTTGCAATACCAGGTAGTAGCAGTGACGGGCCAGAACATCGGCCCGAGCGACAAACCGGGCCAGAGCATCGGCCCGGTGCAGTAGAGGCCAGAACATCGGCCTTAGCCGGAGTTGCTTCGGCTGGAAACGCCGGCTCCCTCCAGCCGGCGTTTCCGTTTTGGCGATCTGGTCTACTATGCGCGCTCGCCCGGATTTCCCCGACCTGATGCCGTCTTCCCCCACCCCGAATGCCCGGGCCACCGCCATTGGCCTGCTTGCTGTCGTCTGCTGGAGCGCCGTCGTTGGCCTCATGCGCAGTATTGCCGAGGCCCTCGGGCCCGCAGGCGGCGCTGCCTGCCTGTTTTCTGTCAGCGCCCTGCTGGTCTGCCTCGTGCGCGGCTTGCCCGCCCTGTCGCGCTTTCATCCCGTCTATCTCTACGGCTGTGGCGCGCTGTTCGCCGCCTATGAAATCTGCCTCGCGCTGGCCATCGGTTCTGCCCATACACGCGCCGAGGCGCTTGAGCTGGGGATGATCAACTATCTGTGGCCCAGCCTGACGATTGTCGTGGCCGTATTGGCCCGTCAGGCACGAGGCAATGGGCTGTTGTGGCCAGGCGCCGCCCTCTCCTTCTTTGGCATTATCTGGATCACCGGCGCGGGCCAGGCGCTGTCGCTGAGCCGCTTGCAGGATAACGTCGCCAGCAATCCGATCGCTTATGCGCTCGCGTTCGCGGCGGCAGGCCTCTGGGCGGCCTACTCGGTGCTTACGCGCCTCTATGGGCGGGGCGAGAACGGGGTGTCGGTCTTTCTGCTGCTCACGGCGCTGGCCTTGTGGATCAAACACGGCATCAGTGGCGAGCCCAGCGTCGCCACCAGCTTGCTCGCGCATCCCACCGCCGGGCTGCAAGTCCTGGTGCTCGGCGCCTTGGTGGCCATCGGCTATAGCTGCTGGAACCTGGGCATTCAGAAGGGCAACATGGCCTTTCTCGCTGCGGCTTCCTATTTCACGCCCGTGCTGTCGGCGCTGCTGGCGGCCGTGTGGTTGCAGCAAGAGCCCGGTACTGCCTTCTGGCAGGGCGTGGCGATGGTGACCCTCGGCTCGCTGATCTGCTGGTACGCGACCCGGGCGCGGGCCTGAGTCAAATGCTCAGATAGGCCCGGCCGGCCACCGGGTCGGCAGCGAGGTCGCGCATGCTGCCTTCATAGCAGATCTGGCCTTTCTCGAGCACATAGGCGCGATCGGCCACCAGAGCGGCAAAGTGCAGGTTCTGCTCCGACAGCAGAATGCTCGCGCCTTCGGCTTTTAAACGCAGAATCATCTGGGCCATTTGCTCGACGATGATGGGTGCCACTCCTTCGGACGGCTCATCGAGCAAGACCAGATAGGGGTTGCCCATCAAGGTGCGCGCCACGGCCAGCATCTGTTGTTCTCCGCCACTCATCTGTCCGCCGGGCCGCTCACGCAGGCTGCCCAGATTGGGAAACAGCTGATAGAGCGCTTGCGGCTGCCAACTCGGCGCGGCGCTGCCATCGGGCCATCGGCGCGTCGGCTGGCGTCCCATGTCCAGGTTCTCCGCAACGCTCAGGTCAGTGAAGATACGCCGGTCTTCTGGCACATATCCCAGCCCCAGGCGAGCCACCTCAAAGGGCCGCATGGTCGAGACGTCCTGTCCCATGAAGCGGATCCCGCCGCGCCGTTTGGCGACCAGCCCCATAAGACTTTTGAGCGTGGTGGATTTCCCTGCGCCATTGCGGCCCATCAGGGCAATCACTTCGCCCCGGCCCACACGCAGACTGACGTCAAACAGAATATGGGCGGCGCCATACCAGGCATTGAGGCGATCGACCTCCAACAAGGCCTGGCTCACCGCTGTTCTCCAGTTGCCGCAAAGGTACTGCCGCTGCCGAAATACACTTCCTGCACCTTGGGATGATTGCGTATCGCCTCGGCCGCGCCTTCGGCGATGAGCCTGCCGCGTGCCAGCACGAGGATGCGATCCGCATAGCCAAAGACCACGTCCATACTATGCTCGGTAAAGAGCACGGCCATGTTGCGCTCGGTGACGAGCCGCCGGGTGAGCGCCATCAGCGCCAGGCGTTCGGCCGGCGCCATGCCAGCCGTCGGTTCGTCCATCAGCAACAGCGCGGGGTCGCCGCCCAGGGCAATGGCCAGCTCCACCCGCTTGATATCCCCGTAAGCCAGTTCACTGCACGGACGCTCTGTCTGCTCCTGCATGCCAACTTCGGCCAGCAGCGCCAGCGCCTGCCCACGGTAGCGGCGCGCAGCCGCCTTGCCAACCGCAAAGATCTGCCCATGCCGAGACAACAGCGCCAATTGCACGTTCTCCGCCACGGTCAGGGATGCGAAGGTGGCGGCGATCTGGAATGTCCGCCCTACCCCCAGCCGGTATATTTCGCGCGGTTTGCGCCCGATCAACGCCTTTCCCGCCAACTGGATGGAGCCTGAGCTGGCTCGCAGCTGACCGCCCAGCATATTGAACACGGTGGACTTACCCGCGCCATTGGGGCCGATGAGCGCCAGCAACTCGCCAGCGCGCAGATCGAAGCTCACGCCGTCGACGGCGCGCACACCGCCAAACGCTTTGGACAGATCCCTGACTTGCAGCATCATGACCTCGCCTTGCGCTGCGCCCACTGGCGCCATACTCCGGCAATGCCCTGCGGAAACACCAATACCAGCAGCACAATGACGGCGCCAAAGAGCGCACGCCAGTACTCCGTGGCACGCATGACGTAATCCTGCAGCACGGTAAAGCTGGCTGCGCCGACAATCGGGCCGGCCAGGCTTTGGATGCCGCCTAGCAAGACCATGACCAGGCCGTCGACCGATTTGCCCACGGCCATCACATCGGGCGACACACTACCTTTGGAGAAAACGAACAGCGCACCGGCCACGCCGCCAAACATGCCCGCCACGACAAACGCCGCCCACTGCACCGCTTTGACATCGATTCCGATCGCCTCGGCGCGCAGCGCGGAGTCGCGCGCTGCCCGAAGCGCATAGCCAAAAGGCGAAAAGAGCAGGTGCCGCAAGAGCCACAGCGATAGCGCAGCCAAGATGAGCACGAGGTAATAGAAGGCGGCGCCGCTCAACCATTGCGCGGGCCACACACCAATAATGCCGTTGGATCCTCCCGTCAGACCGTCCCATTGGAATACGACCGACCAGGCAATCTGCGCAAACGCCAGTGTCAGCATGGCGAGATACACCCCCGACAGTCGTACGCAGAACCAGCCAAAAACCAGTGCGCCCAGCGCCGCGGCAAGCGGCGCGAAAAGCAACGCGGCTTCCATCGGCAAGGCGGCCGCCTTGAGCAGCAGCGCCGCGCCATAAGCGCCGAGACCGAAATAGGCGGCATGGCCAAAAGAATGCATGCCGCCCGGCCCCATGATGAAGTGCAGGCTGGCGGCAAACAACACGGCAATCAAAATATCCTGCGCCAGCACCATGGCGTATGGCCACGCCTGGGCGGCTAGCGGCAATAGCGCCAGCAGCAGCAATACGCCGCCCAGGCAGGCCAGCATACGGCGCGAGGCGAAACGCAACGGCGCTTCAATCGGCGCGCCGGCCCGGCTGACGGATTGGGGCTTGCCGAACAACCCCCAGGGCCTGAGGACCAGCACGACCGCCATGACGAGGAATTCCACCACCAGGGTCAGTTTGGAGAATGACAGCGTCCAGCCCATCCACTGAACCGTGCCCAGGGCGATGCACATCGCTTTGATCTCGGCAATGAGCAAGGCCGCCACGTAGGCTCCCGGCAAAGAGCCCAGGCCGCCCACGACCACGACCACGAAGGCGTCGCCGATAATGCGCAGATCCAGGCCAAGACTGGCCGGTTCGCGCGGCAATTGCAGTGCGCCGCCCAGGCCGGCGAGCATGGCGCCCAAGGCGAACACCCCCGTAAACAGCCAGGCTTGATTCACGCCCAAGGCACCCAGCATCTCTCTATCCTGGGCGGCAGCGCGCACCAGTCTGCCCCAGCGCGTGCGGGTCAACAGCAGCCACAGCCCCCCCAACACGACCGGGCCGGCGGCGATCAGCACCAGGTTGTAGACGGGGTAACGACGCCCCAGCAGGTCGATCGCGCCTTCGAGCCCCGGCGCCCTTGGACCGAGCAGATCTTCGGCGCCCCAAAGCCACAGGCAAGCGTCATTGATCAACAACACGAGGGCGAAGGTGGCCAGAAGCTGGAACAGCTCCGGCGCGCGGTACAGACGGCGCAGCAGGCAGACCTCGATCAGCGCGCCCAGCGCGCCGACCGCCAGCGCCGCGGCCAACACCGCGAACCAATAGCCGACGGCTCCTCCGCCGATTCCCTGGACCAGGGAATACGCGACGTAGACGCCCAACATATAGAGCGACCCGTGCGCGAAGTTGACCAGCCGGGTGACGCCAAAGATCAGCGACAGGCCCGCGGCGACCAGAAAGAGCGAAGAGGCCTCAGCCAGGCCGTTGAGCAGTTGCGCCAGAAAGGCCATGACATCCATGCCCCTGGCGGACTCAATCCGGCCGACGCAGCTTGCTTACCTCGGCATCCGGCGGCATCACCTCGGCGCCGCCGACGTAACGAAAGTCCGTCATGATGCCCTTGCCGTCCTTGGTCGCCAGCCGGCCGACGTAAGCCCCCATGGTCGACTGATGGTCCAGCGCCCGGTACTCGATCGGCCCGAACGGAATGGTGAGCTGCAAACCGCCAAATGCCTTGATCAAGGCCTCTGTCTCTGCGGATCCCGCCCGCCTCATCCCTTCGGCCAGCGACTTGATGGCGCTATAGCCCACCACCGATCCCAGGCGCGGATAGTCATGGAATTTGCTCTCATAGGCCTTGAGAAAAGCCTGGTGCTCGGGCGTATCAATGAACTGCCACGGATAGCCGGTGACGATCCAGCCCGCAGGCGTCTCATCACGGAAAGTGTCGAGGTACTCCGGCTCGCCCGTCAGCACACTGACGACAGGTCGGTCTTTGAACAGCCCCCGGGTGTTGCCCTCGCGCACGAACTTGGTCACGTCGGTGGCAAACAGCACATTGAAGATCGCATCGGGCCGGGCGTCATCCAGAGCCTGGACCACACTGCCCGCATCCACTTTGCCCAGCGGCACCGCTTGTTCGGTGACGAACTCGATATCCGGCTGGCCAGCCTTCATGAGCGCCTTGAAGGTGGCCACCGCCGACTGGCCGTATTCATAGTTCGGATAGACGATCGCCCAGCGCTTTTTATTCAGCTTGAGCGCCTCGGGCACCAGCATGGCCACCTGCATATAGGTCGAGGTGCGCAGACGATAGGTGTAGCGGTTTCCCTCTTGCCAGACGATTTTGTCGGTCAGCGGCTCGCTGGCGAGGAAGAAAACCTTCTTCTGGCGGGCAAAATCACTTAATGCCAGCCCTATGTGCGACAGAAAAGATCCGGTCAGGACATCGACCTTTTCGCGCGTGAGCAGCTCCTCGGCAGCGCGCACGGCCTCGCCCGGATTGGCATTGTCGTCCCGGATCACCAGTTCGAGCGGCCTGCCGGCGATGCCGCCGGCGGCGTTGACTTCGTCCACGGCCAGCTGCATGCCCTTTTTATAGGGTTCAAGAAACGCGGGTTGCGCTTTATAGCTGTTGATCTCGCCGATCCGGATGGCGCCCTGCGCGCCCGCCAGAGCCGAAAAGGCGGCCATGCCCGCTGCCGCCAGCAGCCGTACGCATCCCGAGCCAAGCTTCATGTTCTTCCCCATTGGTGATTCTGCTGCGCGCCCGCGCGCGAGCCACAGAGTACACCGAGGGCCCGCCCTCAGGCGAGCGGCGAACGTCCCTTGAGGCGATACCACTGGGCAAACGCCTCGGCCCGTAAGGGCTGAGAGACAAGAAAGCCCTGCACATAGCCCACCCCGCGCGCGCGCAGGTAGTCCATCTGAGTCTGTGTGCTCACGCCCTCGGCCACCACCGCCAGGCCGAGCCGCTTGGCCAGGGCCAGGATGAGGTCCAGAATCGGCGACTCCTGCCCCGCTTCCGTGATGGCGTCGATGAACACCTTGTCCACCTTCAGATAATCGACGGGAAACTGCTGCAGGTACGACAAAGAGCAGTATCCCGCCCCAAAATCGTCGATGGCCACGCTCAGCCCGGCAGCGCGCAAGTCGCGGATATGTTGTTGCACCCTGCCGCTGGTGTCCACCAGGCTGCGCTCGGTGAGCTCCAGCACCAAATGCGGCGCATTTGGCGCGACCTGCTCGGCAAAAGCCTCGATATCGGCCGGAAAATCCTCCCGCAACAGGTGCTCGGCCGCCACATTGACGCTCAAATGGAAACCCGGAGGCAACCCCAGGAGTGGCAGATCGCGCTCAATCAGGCGCAGCGCATGACGGGTCAGCGGCACAATGACGCCTTCGGCCTCCGCCGCCGCAATGAAGACCTCCGGGCTGATGACTCCCACGCCCGGCCGCTCCCATCGCATGAGGGCCTCCACGCCTTCCCAGCGCTCGCTGCCGATGCCCTGTATCGGCTGATACTCCATATGGAATTCACCCGCGCGCATGCCACGATGGATCTGGTCGTGAAACGACATGCGCTGCATCTGCAGCCGAAACACGGCCCAGCTCATCAGGCAGCCCAACACCAGCGCTACCGGCAGCGATACCAGCAGCAGATGTTGCCATTCGTCCTGAACCTGGCTCACCGGCAAAAACACGCTGATGTCGATCGGCACGCTTTGCGACAGGAAAGACACGTTCGCGCTCACGGCCCCATAGTCGCGCTGCTCATAGATCAAATCGCGCGCCGGCCGGCTGGCCAGGGCCATGCCGCCGTTTATCTTCAGCTCGATGCGGTGATTGCTCAGGGCCGCCATGGAATCGAGCAAGTCCTGCAGATACTGGCTGTCGATTACCGCGATCGCGTGACGGTCGCCCGGCCCGGCCGTGCCGGCCAGCAGCGCCGGACGCTCCTGCACGAAAGATGAGCCGTTGACCAGGCGTAGCCAACGCCCCGGAGGAATGGCCCAGGGCCAATCTCTGCCGTGGCCGCCCGCCTGAAAGGGTAAGGACGAACAATAAGCCTGGCGCCCCTCAAACAGCGTCAGCGAACGAAAATAAGGCCGCATGCTCATGGTGCGCGTCAGCACAGGCCGGGCCTGATCGCAGCCGATACGCAGCAAGGGCTCCATGGCATCGATGCCGAGCCAGGCCTCGCGCAGAATCCGCTCGACCTGGATGCGCGTGATGTTGGCCTCCGTCTCGGCCTGGGCACGGCTGAGCCGCTGGGCGTTCATCCAGGTCAGCGCCAGGCACGCCACCAGCGGCAGAAACAGCGCGAAGGCCAGCGCGATATACCGCCAATGCCTGCCGCTGCCGCCCGTCAAATCCGCTTTATGCACGCTGTCCTACCGCCCCTGTATCTCGGCAACCTGAAGTTGTGCCGCCAGCGTACCCGAGATTGGCGCACTCAGGCAGCCTCTGAGCGGCGCGAGAGCAGCCAAGCCACAAATATCAGCCCGCCAGCCCCCAGCAGTGCCGCCGCGGCGTAATAAATCGGGCGTGCGCGCAGAATGTGCTCGGCCTGCACGCTGGCGCGCGCAATCATCTTCGCGTCAGCGCCGGCCGCCAGCGGCGTGGGGTCCAGCGGCGCGACGATATAGGCAAACGCCAGCAGGATGGCGCCGAGCAACATCACAAACAGCGCCGCCCAGCCTAGCGCGGCCACCCTGGGCGGGCGAGCCACGGATCGGGCTGACGCCTTGGGCGCCTTGCTATCTTTCTTGGCCGGGCTCTTCTTGGCCGCTTTGGGAGCCCGCGCTGGTTCACGCGCCTGCTCCGCGCGTGGCGTGCGTAGCCGGCGCCACAATCCCGGGGCGGCCGCGGCCAAACCGAGCGCGACGGTCGCGCCCATCAGCGCCGCCGCGGACACATGGCTGTTGCCAGCCAACCATTGCGCCTGCCCGGCGACCAGCGCACTTTTGCCCAGCCAGGCATGCAAGGCATGGCCGCTGGCATAACAGGCGGCCAGCGCAACCATCACCGCCACGAATACCGCCAGTCCGCTGGCCAGGTCCTGTTGGCGTTCGGTCTCGAACGACTGCACGGATCGCCGCACAAGGCCCAGACAAATGACGGCCAGCCCCAGAAAAATCGCCGCGGCGATCCAGGCCAGTGCAAATCCATAGGCAAAACGCGCCAAAACCACCGTCATCGAAGCAATCCTGTCTCTACCAGAAGGCGCCCCCGCTGCGCGAGCACCTAAATTCAATTAAATCAGCGGCTTATTTACCACAATCAAAGTCAAAAATCTAAGAAATCACATCAATATTGCGCATGCCCCGTGGCAGCGCCCCGGCGCTGCCTGGCCGGCCGGCCTGCGAGGGCGTAGACTGGCGCCTTTGCCCGCCATGACAGAAACCATTCAGTTCTATCCGGGCGCGCCAATGGCCGCGCGCTTGCTGCGTCAGGCCCGACGCCACCCGGCAGACCGCCTGCCCGAGACCTGCCGCCCCGCCACCCAGGGCCAGGCGCTGGCCGTCCAACAGGCCCAGGCGGCCTTGCGATTGGTCGAGGGTGACCCCATCGCGGGCTGGAAATGTGGCCTGCCTCAAGACGGCCGGCTGAAACTGGCGCCCATCTATGTCAGCGGGTTGCGCCAGGCCGGCGCCTTGACGCTGGGCCAGGACACGATACGCATCGAGCCCGAAATCGCCTTTGCGCTGATTGCCGATCTGCCGCCGCGCGCTGAAGCCTATACCGCACCCGAGATCGATGCCGCCGTCGGTCAGGCCCGCCTGGCGCTGGAGGTCCTCGGCAGCCGTTATCGCCAGCCCGACACCTTGCCTCACGCTGAACTGCTGGCCGATCATCTCTACAACGCCGGCATGGTGCTGGGCCCGGCCATCGACCGGGCCGCGCCGCTGACGATGACGCTGACCCTGGACGTTGCCGGGCAAGCGGCCCGCGTGCTGGAAGGCCGGCACCCCGATGGCGCCCCGCGCGCCGGCCTGTATTGGTTGGTCAATTTTCTACGTGAAAACGGTATCGGTCTGGTGAGCGGCCAGCACATCATCACCGGTTCTTACGCCGGCTATCTGGACATCCCCGCCCAGGGCCAGGTCAGCCTGAGCTATGGCGACCTGGGTCGGATCACCCTCGATCTGACGGCCGGCCCGCCCCTCTAGGCCGCTCGGGCGGCGCGTTCTCAGCTCAGCTGGCGCGCCTGGACCTGGGCGATGCGGCGCCCATCCAGGCGCCTGACCTCGAATTCCCAGTCGCGCCAGCGCACGCGCACTCCCACTTGCGGCAGGCTATCGGCGGCGCGCAAGACGCAGCCGGCCAGCGTCGCATCGTCGGGGAAGTCCTGCCCCAAGTGGACAGCGCCGATGATCCGTGCCGCTTCGGGCGTCGCCAGACGTCCATCGAGCAGCCAGGAACCATCGGCCAGGCGCGCCGCGCCCGTAATCTGCCCTTCGGCCTGATCGGGCAGGTCGCCCGCCACGGCGGTCAGCAGATCCATCGGCGTGACCAGGCCCTCGCAGACCCCGTGCTCATCGACCACGATCAACAGATGATCGCGCGACTCGCGCATGACTTCCAGCAGTTTGATGACCGGTACGGTCTCGGGCACGTAATGCGGCTCCTGGGCCAGTTCCACCAGGTCGACCGCGCCGGGCGTGCGCAGCGGCACCAGAATGTCCTTAAAGTGCAGCACGCCCACGACGTTGGCGGGGTCGCCGTCACACAAGGGCAAGCGCGAATGGCCGGAAGCGAACTTGTTCAGGACGGTCTGGGTGTCGTCACGCACATCCAGCCACACCATCTCGCCGCGCGGCACCATGATGCTGCGCAGATCACGCTGCCCCATGGACAGCACCCCCTCGATCAGGCTGCTTTCCTCGGGAGCGAAGGCCGCCTCATCGTCGCGCGCCAGCGGTTCGGCCGCGGCGCCCGCGTCCTCGCCCTGGGCCCGCAACAGCTTGAGCACCATCCGGGCGGTACGCTCGCGCCGGCCCAGGCCGTGCTCGTCGCGCTGACGGTTACGCTGCGCCAACTGATTGAAGAGCTCGATCAGAATCGCGAAGCCGATCGCGGCATACAGATAGCCCTTGGGGATGTCGAAGCCCAGGCCTTCGGCCACCAGGCTGAAACCGATCATCAGCAGCAGGCCCAGGCAGAGGATGACCACGGTCGGATGCCGCCCCACGAAGGCCATGAGCGGGCGGCTGGCCAGCATCATTACCGCCATCGCAATGATGACGGCGGTCATCATGATGCTCAGGTCCTGCACCATCCCCACGGCGGTGATGACCGAATCCAGCGAAAACACCGCGTCCAGCACGACGATCTGCGCGATCACTTGCCAGAAGACCGCATACTGCTGCCGACCGCTGGTGGCCTGCGCGTGCCCTTCGACCCGCTCATGCAACTCCATCGTTCCCTTGAAAAGCAGGAACAGGCCGCCGAGGATCAAAATGAGGTCGCGGCCGGAGATTTCCGCGCCGAACACGCTGAACAAGGGTTGCGTCAGCGTCACCACCCACGCAATGCTGGCCAGCAGACCCAGGCGCATGAGCAGCGCCAGCGTCAAGCCCAGCATGCGCGCTTTGTTGCGCTGATGTGCCGGCAGTTTATCGGCCAGGATGGCAATGAACACCAGGTTGTCGATGCCAAGCACGATCTCCAGCACGATCAAGGTGGCCAGGCCCACCCAGGCAGTCGGGTCGGACATCCAGTCAAAAAGCATCCACTATCCTCGAAATAAAAACGCCCATGGCCTCGGGATGAGGCATGGGCGCATGACGAAAAGGCAACGGCCGCAGCAGGCGGCGTAGGGTCGAACGATGAGGTCCGCGCGGGGACCAAGGGGCGCGGCATCGGCCGCGTCTAGACGGAGGTTCTTCGGTCATAAGAGGGGAAGGGCTTCGCGACGACCACCTTCCCGGGTATCTGACAATAAACTGAATAATAGCAAAACTCGGATGCCTCTCAGGGCAGCCTCTCGGGTAAGTCCGCGATCCCACCCCCTGCCCGGCCTGACCAGACCCCGCGGCCCTAAAGTTATGTCGCTTGCGGCCGTTAACGGCGTAATACGCCGTTGCACCCCCTGGCCCGCCGCTTCGCATGGGATCGGTCTTGGATAACGGCATTGCCGATAGAACCCCAAGATTTATCTGATAGTTTGCACGATAGAGGGCAGCCATAGCGGTAATTAGCACGCTTGCTGCCTGGATATTTTCTCGATTCGACACCGCGCCGGAGCCGTATTGTTCCCGCAGTGTCGGGTCCCTCCAACGAGGCATGGCCACGGTGCCAAAAAAATCGGGACACTATCTTGGAAATTTGTGCTCAAACGGATATAAAAACGGATATAAATCGAAGGAATTCTGTCCTAGGCGGCCAGATCTGGCAGCCGGTGACGCCTTTTGTCCCGGTCTGTCCCCTTTCGGCCCCCTCTGCTCTTCCCACCATTGATCGTCAATTTTCCGTATGAAACAGCCGGCCGTCCTCGTGATCGAAGACCATCCCGTGCAGCGGTTGGTTATCGTCCGAGCCCTCGAAATGCTGGGGTACACCCGCATTCTTCAGGCCCAGGAAGGCAGCCAAGCGCTCGAACAACTTGAATTGCACGGCGTGGCCGACATCGTGATCTGCGACGTCCGCACGCCCGGCATGGACGGCACCCAGTTCCTGCGCGAGTCCAGCCAGCGCAATCTCGTCAAATCGGTCATCCTCAGCAGCGACGTTCCCAGCGACCTGACGGCCGCCATTTTGCACATGGCCAGCCTGTGCGGCATCCAGGTGCTGGGAGATCTTGGCAAACCGCTCAAGCTCGGGCGTCTGGAATCCCTCTTGCGGCGCTACGAAACCGACGCCGACATCGCGCGGGGCGACGCGCAGACGCCCACGCAAGCGCTCCCTTCCGCCGAAGAAATCCGCATCGGTCTGGATCGGGGGGAGTTCATTCCCTATTACCAGCCCAAGTTCGACGTGCGCACCCTGCAACCGGCCGGCGCGGAGATCCTGGCTCGCTGGCATCACCCCGAGCGTGGCCTGCTGTCACCGGGCTGCTTCATCGAGGCCGTCAAAGACTGCAACGAGCTCGACCGCATGACCTGGGCCTTAGCCGATCAGGCCATGGCACAAACGGCACGTTCCGTCCCCACGGGCAGCGGCGCCAGCCTGGCGCTCAACGTCGAAACCTGCCAGTTGGGCAGCGCGCAGCTCTTGACGCATCTGATCTCCGCGCTGGAGCGGCATGCCTTGCCCGCTACGGCCCTGACCATCGAGGTCACTGAAACCGGCCTGTTGTCCGTACAGGCCAGCACGCTTGAAACCCTCGTCCGCTTGCGGTTGCTGGGCTGCACGGTGTCTATCGATGACTTCGGAACGGGCTTTTCCTCCATGGAAAGGCTGTGCAACCTGCCCTTTAACCAGCTCAAGATCGATGCCTCTTTCGTCAGCCGGCTGCCTGGCGATGCCCGTAGCGAAAGCGTCATTGCCGCCACCCTGTCGCTGGCCGAAAGCCTGGGGATCACCGTCGTCGCCGAAGGCATCGAAACGGCCGATCAACGCAATGCCTTGCTCGATATGCGCTGCGCCCTGGGCCAGGGGTTTTGGTATGCCCGCCCCATGTCCGGTGACGAATATGCATCGTGGTTGTTCAATCCTATGGTCGCCAATACCTGAGCGCATGATCTGGCAGCACGCAGGCAGGAGCTTATCGACTCAGCTCGGATTGCCCCTGCGCGCCGTTATATCGTCTTATTCGATCTTGCTTAGCGGCGCCGCCGGAGTCTCCCGCGAGGCGGGCGCGCCGCCCTAGCGCCGGGAGCTTCAGCAGATAAGACGAAAAGAACACGGTTGGTCTGAGAACCCGGCCTTGCCCTTGGGGCAGATACTTAAACTAGCCTGATTTTTATTGGGTTCACCGTGACGCGCAGTCTCGCAATACACAGTAGCCAAACGGCGGACTATGCTCTAACTTGTCACCGAATTGGCAGCTTTAGATGTTTAACTTTCAATCTGATCCTGGCCTCGTCCCCAATCCGCCGCTGGCTGACTACATCTTTTCAAACATAATAACGATCATTAAAACTGAAGATTTGTGAGGCAGCAGACGGCCATGCAAAAGCTACTAATTATTGATGATCATCCCGTCATCCGCTATGCGGTCAAAGGCTTGATGGAGAAAGAGGGTTTCGAAGTGGTGGGCGAAACCGACAATGGCCTGGACGGCATCACCATGGCGCGGGAATTGCTTCCCAATCTGGTGATCCTCGATATCGCCATCCCCAAGCTGGATGGCCTGGAAGTCCTGACCCGCCTGCAGGCCCTCGGGCTGCCCATGCATGTTCTCATCCTTACCGGCCAGCAGCCTGCCCTTTTTGCGCGCCGCTGTCTGAACGCGGGGGCCGCCGGGTTTGTCTCCAAACATGGCAATCTGCAGGAGGTCGTGGACGCGGCCAAGGCGGTGGTCGCCGGCTACACCTATTTCCCCAAAACCACGCTGACCGACATTCGTGGCGTCGAGAACCAGGACGACGCCATGATGATCTCCTCGCTTTCCAATCGCGAGTTGGCCGTGCTGCAGCTCCTGGCGCAGGGCCTGACCAATAAAGACATTGCCGACAGTATGTTTCTGAGCAATAAAACCATCAGTACCTATAAAACCCGATTGTTGCAAAAACTCAATGCAACCACATTGGTGGAACTGATAGACATGGCCAAACGCAATAATCTGGGATGACGCGCATGCCGCCCTCGCTGGCCTGGCGCCGCCTGCTCTGGCGGGTGGGCCTGGCTGTCGCGCTTGCAATGGGCTGGGGGCCAGCGGCGTGGTCGTCCCCCGGTGGCCAACCGCTGCCGGAAGGCTCCACGGCCCAAGTGCCCAAGCTCGATGTGGAACTCGACGGCGACGACTGGCGCTGGCTGGCCGCCAAGCGTGAACTCAGGCTGGGCATTTACGCGCCGGATTACGCCCCCTTTCAGTTCACACAGAGCCGCCGTTTTCAGGGCATCAATGCCGATTACCTGAAGGCCATCAGCCACAACCTGGGGCTGATTCCGGTGGTGATCCATTTTCCAGACCGTGACACGGCGCTGCGCGCGCTGGCCGAGGGCCAGATCGATGCGGTCGATGACGTCGCCGGCGGCGCGCTGCAGGGCGACCTGTTCGCGACCACCCTGCCCTATATCAACAACGAGGCGGTCGCCGTCGCGCGGCGCGAACTGGGCAAGATCCCGGCCGATCTCGGCGCCTTGCGCGTGGCCGTCAATCCCCGGTCTCAGCCCGCCGCGCTGCAGCAGGATGCCTCCCATCTGCACTGGACCCGCTATCCGAGCCCGCTGTTGGGCTTGAGTGCAGTGGCCTATGGGCAGGCCGAGGTCTATCTGGGCGATCCGCTGGCCGTGGCCTACTACCTGACGGCCGGCATCTTCAGCGACCTTCAGGTCCAGCGCCGCGACGATCTCGGCCGGCGGGGCAATGTGTACACCGTGCAGCGCGGCAATACACGCCTGCGCCACATTCTGGATCAGACCATCGCCAGCATCCCGCTGGCCTGGCGCCAGAATGTCATCTATCGCTGGGGGCTGCCCACCGGCGCTTTCTTGCCGCCCCAACCCATTGCCCTGACCGACAAAGAGCAGCGCTGGGTGCACAAGCATCCCGTCGTGAAGGTGCAGGCCTTGAATCTTTTCCCGCCCTTCTCCATGCACAGCCAGGGGGATCCCGAGTTATCGGGCCTGTCCATTGCCCTGCTGCAACGCATCGGGCAGCTGACGGGCTTGCAGTTCCGCGTCGAGGGTGCGGACACCTCCGCGGCGATGCAGCAGGCCTTGCTCAATCATGAAGCCGACATGAGTGCCGGGCTGTTCTGGAGCGAAAAGCGCGAGGACGTGCTGGATTTCAGCACCCCCTATCTGAGCACCGCTTTTGTCCTGGTGGGCAAGCAGGACAGCCCGGCGCAGCAGGCGGGGACGGATTTCGCCCGCATGCGTATAGCCAGTGTGCCTGGCAGTACCGCCTCGGATGCCTTAGGCCAGCACTATCCGCAGGCCGAACTGGTGGCGGCGGCCAGCCCCAACGACGCCCTGTTGAAGGTACTTGCCGGGCAAGCGGACTTTGCGGTGCAAACTCAGGTCGCCGCGAATTTCTATCTGCGCCATTATTTCCGCGACGAACTGCGCGTGGTCACGGCGTTGGACACTGCGCCTGCCCGGCTGGCCTTTGCCTTTGCGCGCGACCAGGACGAGCTGCAAAGCATCGTGGACAAGGCGCTGGCCGCGCTGCCGGCCGACGAGCCGCTCTATCTCATGAATCGCTGGCGCCCCGAATCCGCACCGGCCATCAATACCTGGTACGCCTATCGCCAGGAAATCTATCTGCTGATTGCCGCGGCCGTGGCCACGGCGGGGATTTTCCTTGCCTGGGTTATCTATCTGCGGCGGCAGATTCGTAAACGCCGCCAGGCCGAACGGGCCTTGAGCGACCAGTTGGCCTTTATGCGGGTGCTGATCGATGGCATCCCCAATCCGGTTTTTGTCCGTGACACGCAAGGCCGCATGGTGATCTGCAACCGCAGTTATCTCGACACCTTCGGCATCCAGGCCGAGGATGTCGTGGGCCGCACCCTGCTCGAGTCGCCCATGAACGCGGAAAACCCGGCGCAGACCGCCCGGGTGCATGCCCAGTATCTGGACGTGATGGGCCAGGCTGGCGGGCCGGTGTTCCAGGATCTGGAACTCGTACTGCGGGGCCAAACGCACTACCTCTACCACTGGCTGCTGCCCTATTCCGACTCCGTGGGCCAGGTCAGCGGGTTGATTGGCGGCTGGACCGATCTGACCGAGCGCACCCGGCTGCTGCACGACCTGCACGAAGCCAAGGAAGAAGCCGACGCCGCCAATCGGGCCAAAACCACATTCCTGGCCACCATGAGCCATGAAATCCGCACCCCGATGAACGCCATCATCGGCATGCTCGAGCTGGTGTTGCGCCGGCCGCCCGACCCCGCGGCCGATCGCGAAGCCCTGACGGTGGCTTACGACTCGGCCCGTTCCCTGCTCGATCTCATCGGCGACATCCTGGATATTTCCAAGATCGAGGCCGACAAGCTCGAGCTCACCCCCGTGCCGACCGATCTGCGCCAACTGCTCGAAGGCGTGGTCAATGTGTTTCAGGGCATGGCGCGGCAAAACGGGTTGAGCCTCAAACTGCTCATGACGCCTGAGCAACCACCCGGGGTCGCGGTCGACGCGCCGCGTCTCAAGCAAGTGGTCTCCAACCTCGTGAGCAATGCCCTGAAATTCACCGACATCGGCGGGGTGACCGTGTCGCTGCGGGTCGACCCGGCCGAAGCGGGTCAGGCCCGCATCGAGATCGCCGTTGACGACAGCGGGCCGGGCATCAGCGCGGCAGACCGCCGTCGGCTGTTCGAACCCTTTACCCAGGTCCATCAGGAGGCCAGCGCCGACAAGGCCCGGATCGCGGGTACCGGGCTGGGCTTGGCCATCAGCCGCCGCATCATCGAGACCATGGGCGGCAGCTTCGATCTGAGCAGTATCCCCGGCAAAGGCACACGGATCGACGTGCAACTGACTGCCCCCTTGCTGGCGGCCGAGGCCCCGGCGCCTGTCGCGCCGCAGGCGGCCGCACCGGATGACGCCCCTATCGCCCGGCTGCGCGTGCTGGTCATCGACGACCACGCGCCCAACCGCATGCTGCTCGGCCAGCAACTGGCCTATATCGGGCACGATGTTCTGCAAGCTGCGGATGGGCCCCAGGGCCTGGCGCTCTGGCAGCAGCAGGTCTTGGATGTGGTTCTCACGGATTGCAATATGCCCGGGATGAGCGGCTACGACGTCGCGCGCGAGATCCGGCGCCTCGAGCGTGAGGCGGGCCGCGCCCCGACCGTCATCTATGCCATCACGGCCTCGGCGCAGGCCGAGGAGTTCGCGCGTTGCGAAGCCGCCGGCATGGATGGTTGCCTGTTCAAGCCGCTGGATATCGACACCCTGCAGCAACGGCTGCATCCGCTGGCCGTTCTCAAGGCCCAAACTCGTCCCATGCCCGCTTCTCCCACGCACTTCCGGCCTCAGGCCCTGCTCGAACTGACCCGCGGCGATGCCGCCATGACGCGGCGCATCATTGAGGCGCTCATCAAGACCAATCGCGAGGACGCCGTGGCGCTGGCGCAAGCGGCCCAGATCGGGGACAATCCGGCCGTGGCCGATTTGGCGCATCGTATTGCTGGCGGCGCGCGCGTGGTGGCTGCCGACCCGGCCGTCGCCCAAGCCCAGGCGCTGGAAGCGGCCGCGCGGCAAAGCCAGGATGACATGCAAGCTCAGGCCACCGCCCTGACCCAGGCGCTCAGCGCCCTGGAAAGTGAATTACAGGCCTGGTTGGCAAGCCAGGACTGAGCGCTGTACCCAACCGGCTGACGCCAGGCCGTTATTCCACCTGAAGGTGAACAAGATGTTGCGACTCTGGCAACGCTGGAAGGCGTCCCGTACCGCCGGCCACCAATTGGACAGCCTGCTGGCGGCCGCCAGGCCCGAAGCCGATCTGGTCGAGCGCAATCTTTGGGTGATCGAACTCGCGCACTGGATCCGGCGCGGCCGCAGTGCGCCGGGCAGCGCCAGTGAAGGGCACCCGCAATTGGCGCGCTTGCGTTATCTGCTGCACGTCCTTGACCGCCAGCCCGAGACCCGCGAACGGTTCGCGCAGACCTTGCGGTCCGTGGTGGCCGATAACGATGCGCTTTCACTTTTTTGCGACACCGGCGTGGCGTCGCACCCCGGTTTCTGGGGCGAAGTGGTCGAGCGCCTGCAGGCCCGCTATCTGCCCTCCCCGCCCAACCGCAGCGATATGTTCGCGGTGTTTTCGCTGGTATTCACCAGCGAGGATGATGCGCAATGGCTGCGCGCCATCGACGAAGACACCCTCGAGCGCCTGCGTGCGCTGCTACAGGTGCCCGACAGCCGCCGCGACCCCGCCCTGGGTCTGGACGAAGACCGGCTGCCCGGCTTCGAGCAGGCCTTGATCAACAGCCTGCAAGTCTTGGTCAGCCAGGTGCGCGCCACAGGGCTGAGCCAGGCCATCCGCTCGCGCCTGCCCGGCCCGGTCAACGAAACCCCGTTCTTTAAGCTGGCCGCCGCGGCGGCCGAACTCAGCAACCCGACCATCTGGCGCATGCCGGAAGCCTTCGCGCATTCCCTGGCCTATTTTCGTGCGCTGCTCGACGATTGCCGCCTGCAGGCCCGCAAGGTCTACGCGGAATTGGAGCAAAACGGCGTGTCGGTGGAAGTGGTGTTCCAGATCGAACGCATGAAGTCGCGCCTGCGCCGCATAGAACTGCTGCTGGGCGTGTGGGTGGATCCCACCCAGAAGCACAAGCATCTGCACCTGATGGCCGAGCTCATCCAATCCACCCAGGCTCGGCGCAGTGTGCGGCATCTGGCGGCATCCTCCTTCGCGCATCTGGCACGCCGTGTCATGGAGCGCACGGCACAGACCGGCGAGCACTACATCGCGCGCGACAGCCGCGAATACCGGGAAATGCTCACGGCAGCGCTGGGCGGCGGGCTCATCACGGTGGTGACGGTGTATGTCAAGTTCGGCATCTACACCCTGCACGCCGGCCGCTTCATGGAAGGCATTCTGGCCTCGCTGAACTATGCGTGCAGCTTTCTGGCCATCCACTTTGCGCACTTCACGCTGGCGACCAAACAGCCCGCCATGACGGGCCCGGCGCTGGCCCATCGTCTCGACGACACGGGCACACCACAGGGACGGCAAACCTTTGTCGACGACACGGTGGCCATGATCCGCTCCAATACGGCGGCCATTTTCGGCAACCTGGCCGCGGTGTTTCCCGTGGCCTATGCCGTGCAATGGCTGGCTGTCCACCTGTTCAAGCATCCCTTGCTCACGCCGGAAAAAGCGCAACAAACGATAGACTCTTTTTCCATCTGGGGACCCACGCCGCTGTTCGCGATCGCCACCGGCGTCCTGCTGTGGCTGTCCAGCCTGATCGCCGGCTGGGCGGACAACTGGTTTGCGCTGCATCGCGTGCACGATGCCATGGTGTACAACCGCCGCCTGCGTTATGCCCTGGGCGATCGCGGCGCGCAGCGCTGGGCCGCGTTCTGGCAGCGCAATATTTCCGGCATTGCCGGCAATGTTGCGCTGGGCTTTCTGCTGGGATTGGGGCCCGAACTCGTCAGTTTCTTCGGCCCCCAGGTCGAAGTCAGGCACGTCACGCTGAGCACGGGGGCCATGGGTGCGGCCATCGGCGTCTTGGGCTGGAATGTCGTCCACACGAGCGCATTCTGGCAAGCCGTCGCGGGCATTGCCGCAATGGGCGTGCTCAATGTGGCGGTCAGCTTTGCGCTGTCGTTCAATCTGGCGCTGCGCTCCCGGGCACTCAAGCGCAGCGACCGCCGCCAGATCAGCAGCGCCGTGCGGCATGCCATTCTGCGCGCTCCGGGTTCCTTGATTCTGCCTCCCCGGCGCAGGGCGCCCTGAGGCGACAGGCGATGGCGGGGCTGACTTGACAGCCCCGGGCGTGACGGGCGACTCTCGTGTTTCCGGTGGCTCAATGGCTGCCCAGGCAGGAGAGTCATTCCCCCATGTTGCAAGCGCCCTCCGGACAAAACGACCTTCCCCCGGGCACCACGCCCCAAATGGACACCGCGTCGGCAAGCGTGGCCGCCCCGCTGCGGCACCCCGCGTTCCGCACCATCTGGATCGCCAACCTATTCGCCAACCTCGGCATCTGGGCCCAGTCCGTGGCCGCCGCGTGGATCGTCACCACGCAGCAGAGCAGCCCCGTGATGGTCGCCATGATTCAGGTGGCCGCGGCCTTGCCGCTGGTGCTGCTGTCCATCCTCACCGGCGTGATCGCAGACAACTACGATCGCCGCAAGGTCATGCTGGCGGGCATGAGCATGGAGCTCGTCATCGGGGTGATCATCACCACGCTCGCCTTTCTCGGAGTGTTACATCCGGTCAGCCTGATCGTCGCCGTCTTTTTCATGTCGGTGGGCAGCGCCATTGTCACGCCCGCCTGGCAGGCCGCTGTCGGCGAACAAGTGCCCAAATCCGAAGTCAGCCGGGCCATCCTGCTCAATTCCGTCAACTTCAACGTGGCCCGGGCCCTGGGGCCGGCGCTGGGCGGGCTGCTATTGGGCATGTTCGGCGCGCCCTGGGTCTTCCTGTTCAACTGTGTTTGTTACGCCTCGCTGATCTGGGCCATATGGGTGTGGCGGCGGGATCTGCCCAAACGGTCCTTGCCGCCTGAGCGGATATTCGAGGGGATGGTGGCTGCCTGGCGGTTCACCGAGTATTCCAGCGTGACCAGGCTGGTCATGTTGCGCTCCTTCAGCTTTGGGATTTCGGCCAGCGCACTCTGGGCCCTGCTGCCCTTGCTCGCCCATGACCATGTCTCGGGCAGTGCGTCGCTATACGGTTATATGTTGGGCGCCTTGGGGCTGGGCGCCATCAGCGGCAGTTTCTGGATCAGCGGGGCGCAACGCCGCTTTGGCACCAGCCGGCTGATCAGTGCCGGTGCGCTCGTGATGGCCGCATGTCTACTACTTTTGGGCACGGTGGACAGCCTGGCGCTGCTCTTTCCCGCCTTGCTGGTCGCGGGCAGTTGCTGGATCGCCGTGCTGGCGACCTACAACACGTCCATCCAGGTGCTGGTGCCCGATTGGGTCAAGGCGCGCGCCTTGGCGCTCTATCAGATGTCGATGTTTGGCGGCCTGGCACTGGGGTCCTTTACCTGGGGCCATTTCGCCGAAACCCTCGGCGTCAAAGGCAGCCTGGCGGCCGCAGGCGTGACTTTGGCATTTACGGCGCTGTTGTTTTTCCGTTCCCATCTGCCGAGCCTGAACGACACGCAGGATCTGGCTGCCTGGCCTTCGGCCTCGCAATCCCCCGCCCGACAGGATTTCAATCCGCAGCGCGGCGCCATCATCATTCATGTCCATTACCACATAGAAGAAGACAAACAAGCTGGTTTTCTGAGCAGTTTGCGCCCCTTGCGGCGCATGCGCATGCGCAATGGCGCCGATCAATGGCAGGTGTTCCGCGATTTGGCCGACCTGTCATTGTGGACAGAAGTATTCGTCGTGGATAACTGGTTCCAGTATCTACGCATGATGGACAGGATGACGCTGGCCGACAAAATGGTACTGGAAGCCGTTCAGGCCTTTCACGACGGGCCACAGCCTCCACAGGTGAGCCAGGCGGTGAGTTATCTGGCCATACGCAGCCGTGCCGAAGTTAATGAGCCGCCACAACAGGACATACGAGCCGGCACTTGAAGAAACTCAATCCGTAATGAGATCGCGGCGCAGTTGTGATAATTTCGTACCTCAGGCATTATGAATAAATCGGTACCGCAACGGTACCCGGCGTTGTGGCAAACCCCGCGCCATCGCAAGAGACAGTAGACATCGGGAACCGCCGCGCATCGCGTAAATGGCGGTTTGCATAAATCGGCGTTTATGTGAGCCTTACCCTATGAAAGTCAATGCGCTTGTCTGCTTGCCCTCCGCATTCTGCGGGCTCACACCCATGCTGCGCGCCCGCTGTGCGCGGCTGACTCCCTGTACCAAGAATTAAACAGCGCCAGGCTCGAGCCTGGCGTTTGACGTCCGCCCCGGGCGGACATGATCCGGGATTCTCTTTTGCGGCAGCCGCCGAGCAGATCCCTAAACTTGTAGAGCGTGAGCCCTTTCGGAGAATCGAGCATGAGTCAATCCCCTGACCTCTTGACCCCCTACGATCAATTCAATTTTGAAGTCCCTGAAGATCATTTCCCCAAGACGGGGATGAGTTCGCGGGCCGCTCAGGCGATCGTGCTCAGCGATGAGTGGACCGATACCAACCCGATGTTAAACATGTCGTCGTTCGTGACCACCTATGCCGAGCCCGAGGCTCGCGCGGTGGCGCACCAGAACATGTTCAAGAACTACATCGACCACGACATGTATCCGCAGCTCTTCGCCATGGAAACCCGCATGGTCAAGTGGCTGCACGAACTCTGGAATGGCCCCAAAGGGGTCGAACCCTACGGCACGGCCACCGTCGGCTCTTCCGAGGCGTGCATGCTGGCGGGACTGGCGCACAAGTGGAACTGGCGTCAGCGCCGCCAGAAGGAAGGCAAGGACGCCAGCCGTCCGAACATGGTGACGGGCGGCAATGTGCAGATCGTGTGGAAGAAGTTTCTGCGCTATTTCGACGTCGAGCCGCGCATTGTGCCGCTCAAGCCCGGCCAATACACCCTGACGGCCGAAGAGCTCGACCAATACGTCGACGAGAACACCATCGCGGTGGTGGCCATCGCCGGCCAGACCTTCACCGGAGAGGATGACGACATCCAGGGCATCCACGATTGGCTCGACGCCTACGAAAAGAAGACGGGCGTCTCCATCCCGATGCACATCGACGGCGCCTCGGGCGGTTTCGTCAACCCCTTCCTTTATCCCGACTACAAGTGGGACTTCCGGCTGCCGCGCGTGCAATCCATCAACGCTTCGGGCCACAAGTATGGCCTGACGCCGCCGGGGCTGGGCTGGGTGATCTTCCGTGAACGCGAGATCTTCAACGAAGAACTGGTGTTCTACGTCAACTACCTGGGCGGCGAGATGCCGACGGCCACGTTGAATTTCAGCCGCAACTCCATGCAGGTCGCGGCGCAGTACTACCAGTTCCTGCGCCTGGGCTTCGAGGGCTACCGCCGCATCATGCAGCGCACCCTGGACAATGCCGTGGCGCTGCGTAAACGCCTGATCGACAGCGGCTACTTCACCATCATGAACGACACCCAGCGTATCCCGGTCGTGGCCGTGACCCTGGACAAGAAGGTGAAGAAGTTCAGTGAGTTCGACGTGTCGAACAAGGTGCGCGAAAAGGGCTGGGTGTTGTCTGCCTATCAGATGCCGGCCAATGCCGAGTCCGTCAACAGCCTGCGCGTCGTGGTGCGCCCGCATATCAACCACAACGTGTCGATGAAACTGGCCGACGACATCATCAATGCATGCAAGTGGCTCGACCAGCACGGCGGTACCGCCACGCCGCCGGAACTGCATGGCCATCCCGACGAGAAGACCACTCCGGCCAAGTGCTGATGCCGGTGTCGTTACTCGCGTAACCCACAACGCGCTCCCCGTTGATACGGGGGCGCGTTGTTGCAGTCTGGTGCTATCTGGAGCGCAACATGCACTCAGCAATGCAATTCCTTGCGGATAATCCGTATATTTTGCTCTTTTTGACCATCGGCCTGGCCGTATGGGTGGGCAAACTCAACATCAAGGGCTATGGCCTGGGCTCGGTCGCCGCGGCCATCGTCGTGGGCTGCCTGCTGGCCACCGCTGCGGCGAGTTACGGCGTGAAGTTCCATCTGGACGACTTCGCCAAGTCGCTGCTGTATTACCTGTTCATGTACGGCGTGGGTCTGCGTGTCGGACCGTCCTTTCTCAACGCCCTGAACAAAGAATCCATCAATTACGCCATCCTCGCCGTGATTGCCCCGGTGCTCGGGCTGGTGATCGTGGTCTACGGCGTGAATTTCTTCGACCTGCCCCAAGGTGCAGCAGGCGGCGTGTTGGCCGGCTCGCAGACCATGTCGGCGGCCATCGGCTCGGCCGAACAGGCCATCAGTTCGGGGGCCCTGCCTTTGCGCGACAACATGACCGCGCAACAGGTCGACGCCATGATTGCCCTGTCCTATGGGATTACCTATATCTGGGGCACGGTCGGCATCATTCTGCTGTGCAAATACCTTCCCCGAATCTGGGGCGTGGACGCCAAGAAGGCCGCGCATGAGTTCGAAAAGGATCATGGCGTGCCCAATGTGGACGACGCCGGCATCACCGCCTTCCACCCCTTCGACGTGCGGGCTTATCGGATCGTCAACGACGCGCCCATAGGCAAGAGCATCAAGGATTTCCGCAATCGCTGGCCCGAGTACCAGGTCATCAACGTCGAGCGCGACAACCAGTTGCTGGGGGCCGATGAGGCCATCGTCTTCCAGAAGAACGATGTCGTGGCGCTGGGCGGCAATCTGCAGTCCATGACCGACAACATGGGTATCCTGGGTCCGGAAGTCCCGGATGCCAAGGCCTTGAATGTGCCGTTGGATCAAGCCGAGATTCTGGTGATGAACAAGGACACCATGGGCATTCCGCTCAAGGACTTCCGCAGCCATCCCCTGGCCGGCCAGATTCAGCTGCAACGCATCGAGCGCGGCGGCGTGCCTATCCCCATGGGCCTGGAAACCAAGCTGCAAAAGCGCGACGTGCTTTTCGTCACGGGCTTGAAGGTCGCCGTGGACAAAGCGGGCGACATTTTTGGCGTGATCGCGCGCCACAGCTCGGCAACTGACCTGCTGACCCTGTCGGCCGGCATGATCCTAGGCTTTCTGATCGGGTTGATCGAGGTCCCGGCGTTCGGCGCCAAGGTGGGTCTGGGCAATGCCGGCGGCCTGCTGCTTTCGGGCATCATTGTTTCCTCCATCTCTTCGCGCTTGCGCTTTTTCGGTAATACGCCCAACGCCGCACGCAACATCCTGGAGGATCTCGGGCTTATCGGCTTTGTCGCCATCGTCGGCATCAACGCCGGCGCCGAGCTGCTCAGCCAGCTGACCGGCACGATCGCGCTGAAGATCTTCGCGGTGGGCTTCCTGGCGTCGACCATCCCGCCCATCATCATCTGGGCGATCGGGTTCCACATCATGAAGATCAATCCCGCGCTGCTCATGGGTGCCACCGCCGGGGCGCGCAGCCACTCGGGCCCGGCCCGCGAGGCGGCCAAAGAGGTGGGCTCCAGCGTGCCGTGGCTCAGCTTCCCGGTGGGTTACGCCGTGTCGGGTGTCTTGCTGACCGTATTCGGCTACTTCGCGATGATGATGGCCAAGTAAGGCAAAGCGCTGCCCGCAACGGCAGGGCATGAAGAAGGGGCGGACTTTGCGGTCCGCCCTTTTTTCTTGTCGCGTCGGGTCCGGGCCGGCCGCCGTGTTCAACGAATGCTGGCTTTGCGCGCAGGCCTGGGTACAATGCCGCGCTTTCCGCTTACAAGCCCCGCCATGCGCGCAGCCCCTTTCCCGCCATCGATATTTCTCTACACCGAAGAGCAACGCGGCAACCAGCTCGTCGAATCGGAAGTCGTCGGCATGCTTTCGGATATTTCCGGCGCGGAGAAATTCGTGGTGATCCGTGACCCGCACGCCGATCTGCAATATGTCTATCGTGTCGATCATGCCAGCAGCAATCTGGATGCGGTGGCCATGACCCAGGCCGATGCCGCGCATTTCGATGGCAAGCACAGCATCCAGATCAATGCCATGAGCTATCGTCTGGGCACCCCAGCGGCGGCGCTCGCCTTGCTGCGTGGCACGACGCATTGGATTCAGGACAAAGGAGCGCTGTTGTCCGTGCTTTTGCACAATGCGGCCAGCCGCGGCGCCGGCTTCAGCCCTCGGCGTATCCACCGCGAACGCGTGTACGCGGTGCCGCCCGGCGTGCCGATCGAACGCCTGTCCCGGCACGACCCTGGCGAGCAAGACGGCAGTCTCTGGCTCATGCCCGAGGGCGATGAGCGTTAAGACGCCCCAGACGTTACACTTCAGCCTTGTTTTGACCCGCCGGCCCGCAGCGCGCCGGCTATTCAGGGTACCCATGACGATCAAAGACCAGATTTTCCTCGCCAGCCAGTATCTCGCACCGCACCATCTCGTTTCGCGTGCCATGGGCGCGTTGGCCGACAGCCGCGCCCCTGAACTGAAAAACGCCATGATTTCGCGTTTCGTGCGGCGCTACCAGGTCAATATGAGCGAGGCCCTGGTCGAGGATCCACGCGCCTACGCCAGCTTCAACGATTTCTTCACTCGCGCGCTCAAGCCCGATGCCCGTCCGCTGGACGATGATCCGGCCAATATCGTGTCCCCGGCCGATGGCGCCATCAGCCAACTCGGGCCTATTCAGGCCGGCCGTATCTTCCAGGCCAAGGGCCACAGCTTTGGGTTGAGCGCTTTGCTGGGCGGCGATGACGCGCGCGCCGCGCCTTTCGAGGGCGGGGATTTCGCCACGATCTATCTTTCTCCGCGTGACTATCATCGCGTGCATATGCCCGTCACGGGCACCTTGCGTGAGATGGTTCACATCCCGGGCCGGCTGTTCTCCGTCAATCCGCTCACGGCCAGCCATGTGCCGGAGCTGTTTGCCCGCAACGAACGGGTCGCCTGCATCTTCGATACGGAACATGGCCCCATGGCCCTGGTCCTGGTTGGCGCGATGATCGTGGCCTCCATAGAGACCACCTGGGCTGGCCTGGTGACCCCGCACAAACGTCAGACACGCAGCGTGCGTTATGACAGCCCGGCGCGCGAACCCATCACGCTGGCGCGCGGCGCGGAGATGGGCCGTTTCAGGCTGGGCTCGACCGTCGTCGTATTGTTCGGACCGCGGCGCATCCGCTGGCTGGATACGCCCTCGGTGCGCGGCCCGATCCGCATGGGTGAGACCCTGGCGCTGCCCGCGCCGCCTAGCGCCGACGTGCTCGCGATCTGACTATCGTCGTTTCCAGAAAGCGAAAATTCCTTTATTGATTTATTCGCTTTCCGGGCACTGAAGGCACTGATAGATTGCCGGGTTTGGCGCAGATCGCGCCTGTCCGGAGTTCCCATGCCCCTGCCCCGCGCCCTGCCGTCCATCTTGTCGCTGGATGACTTCGAAGACGCGGCACGCCGCCGCTTGCCGCGCCCGATTTTCGGCTACATCGCGGGCGCGGCGGAAACCAATCTCTCGCGTGATGACAACCGGCAGGCGTTCTCGGAATTAGGCTTTGTGCCACGGGTGCTGCGCCAGGTGTCCGGCCGCGATCAGGGCGTCGACCTCTTCGGCACCCGTTACGCGACCCCCTTTGGCATCGCCCCCATGGGCATCAGTGCGCTGTCGGCCTATCGTGGCGACATCGTGCTGGCACGCGCGGCGCGGCAGGCTGGCATAGCCGCCATCATGAGCGCGACCTCCTTGATCCGTCTGGAGGAAGTCGCTGAAGCGGCGCCTGGCACCTGGTTTCAAGCCTATCTGCCTGGCGACATCGAGCGCATCGATGCCCTGGTCGATCGGGTCGCCGCTGCGGGCTTCAAGCAATTGGTGCTGACGGTAGACATCCCGGTATCCGCCAATCGCGAAAACAATATTCGCACCGGCTTTTCCACCCCGCTCAAACCCAGTTTGCGTCTTGCCTGGGACGGGCTGACGCATCCCCGCTGGACGGCAGGCGTGTTTCTGCGCACGCTGGCGCGCCACGGCATGCCGCACTTCGAGAACTCCTTCGCCACCCGCGGCGCGCCCATCATGTCGGCCAGCGTCCTGCGTGACTTCAGTGCGCGCGACCACCTGAACTGGGAACACGTCGCCCGCATACGGGCCCGTTGGCAGGGACAACTGATCATCAAGGGCATCATGCACCCGGCCGATGCGGCCTTGGCGCGCGAGCACGGCGCCGACGGCATCATCGTGTCCAACCATGGGGGCCGTCAGCTCGATGGCGCGGTCTCCCCCTTGCGCGTGCTGCCGGAAGTGGCACGCGCATCGGGCGGCATGGTGGTGATGATGGATAGCGGCATCCGGCGGGGTACCGACGTGCTCAAAGCCCTGGCGCTGGGCGCACACTTCGTTTTCGTCGGCCGGCCCTTTAACTATGCCGCCGCGGTAGGCGCAGACGCCGGGGTGGCCCACGCGATCGGCCTGTTGCGCGATGAGATCGATCGGGATATGGCCATGCTGGGGATCGTAACGCCGGCCGAGATGGGGCCCGGGCTATTGGCCGCGCGCGGCCAACCCGGCCAGGCGCTCATTCCCAGGGAAAACGGATGAGATCGCCGTAAAGCCGCTTAAGCGTGGCTTTGACCTCGGGCGACTGCTGGTAGATATCGATAAAGCGCAACAAACGCGGATCCTGCGCCTTTTGCGGCGTGGTCACCCACCGTATGGCGTAACGTTTGATGGTGTCCGGATCGGTGTTATCGAACGCCAGACCATCTTTCTCATCGATGCCCGCGTGTTTGGCAAACGTGGTGTAGGTCACCGAGGCGGTAACGTCATCAAACGTACGGGCCGATTGCGATCCCTCGACTTGCACCAGGCGAATATTGCGCGGATTGGCGACGATATCCTGCAAGGTAGCCCGGTGGCCGACGCCCGGCTTGAGCTTGAGCAGGCCGATCCGCTCCAGCAGCAGCAAGGCCCGGCCTGTGTTGACCGGATCGTTGGGAACCGCGATGGTGGCGCCCTGCGGAATCTCGTCGCCGCGCTTGAGCTTCTTCGAGAACAGGCCGATGGTGGTCGAATAACCGTAATCGATGGCTTGAAGCTGGCTGCCGCGGCTTTGATTGAAAAGCTGCAGAAACGGCTCATGCTGAAAGAAGTTGGCGTCGATGGAGCCATCCGCCACGGCGATGTTGGGCAGCACCCAATCACTGAACTCCACCAGCTTGACGTCCAGCCCCTGGGCGGCGGCCTGGCGGATGGCGATTTCCGTCGCTTCGTTGGCCACGCTGGCGATCACGCCGATACGCAAGGGTTGGCTGGAGGCGGCCAGGGCCGAGCCCGTCAGCGCCAGCAGACCCAAGCCGAATACCCATGCCCGCAAGCTGCCTTTCATGCTTTTTTTCATATTGGATTCTGCCCCAAGACCCGGCCATATCGGTGGCCAATGGCCGAATTGTGCCCCAAGCTCCGTAGCGCCTGCGCTTTATCCCTGGCATTTTTGAGGGAATGACACAGGCCCGCCACATCAAGCCGGCCGAGGACCCAGGCGCGGGTCATAGATGAACTTTTCGCAGCGCAAGACCCGCACTTTGGCGGCATCGGCGTGGCGAGGATTGATCAGGATATTGCCATCGGGCAGGCCCTGATGCGGCAAGATGGCGCTGGGCAGCGCGAGTAATGCGGATTTGCCTGCCCGCACCCAGTCGTCGCCAATGCGCTGCGACGCCTCGGCAAACGGCACCGCATCCCAGAACGGATGCTGACGGCGCAATTGAGCAACGGAGAGCACTTGCCGCGCGTCATAGACCGCTTGCGGCACCTGCAGCTCGACCAGATAGCGGTTGGCGTGCTCGCTGGCCTTGATGCCGAAATGCACCAAGGTCTCCAGAACGGCCAAGGCCACACTGCTGCTGGTGTAGAGCACTGCCGTACCGGCGCTGTTGTAGCGCCCGCCCACTGCGGCGGCCCCGGCTCCGCTCAGATCATCGGCGCGGTACTTCCCGACGGTGGCGGCTATCCGCCACAAGGATACCGTGTTCAAGCCAGGACTCCGGCCGCCGCGCGAGCCAGAGTGTCTTCGACCATGCGGCTGCCCGCGTCGGAGGTCAGCAGGGTCAAGGGGCGTTGATGGCCCAAGGCCGGCACCGGCGTATTCAGCCACTGCACGGCGTCCTCGACGCTACCGAGCAGTTGCCGCGCCAGACGCGTCACGCGGGCCACCCGCGCCAACCTGTCGGACTCTCCCATGGGCAAGGGCTGGCCCTCACGATGCCAACGCGACAGCGAGGCCGCCTTGACCTCGGTAATCGCCATGATCTCGGCTTTGCTGACCTGCAGAAAATCCGCCGCGTCATCTACCAGCGTGGTGGCCAGACCCCGGCCGACCTCGTGGGCCAGATGGGGCAGATCCGCGTCGATCAGGGCAAGAAAGGTCTTAGGCGCGGCCCGGCCCGCGCGGCGGCGGGCGGGATGCTCCGTGGTGCTGGCAAGCGCGATGGACATGGTCGTCTCCGGCTAAGGTCAATTCATTCCGATTGGAATTTATTTTATACCAAACGGAATGAATTGCGCATCGCGTCACGATTTGCCGCGCCAGGCATCGATCAGGCGGCGGTCACGTTTCGTGGGACGGCCATCGGCAATGTCCTGCGCCGGCTCGGGCGCCAGCCGGCGCATTTCGGCCGCACGCTCGCGAGCCTGTTGGCTCTCGGGCGTTTCCTCATACAACTGCCGTGCCACGGGCGCGGGCCCCCGCACGGCACTGATGCCGCGCACCCAGACTTCCATGGGCGGGTCCTCCTTGCGTACGCGGACCTTGTCACCCGGGGCCACCTCGCGCGCCGGTTTGGCCAATTGATCATTGACCAGCACGCGGCCGCGGCCGATCTCATCGGCGGCAAGGCTGCGCGTTTTGTAAAACCGCGCCGCCCACAGCCATTTGTCCAATCTCAGCTTCTCGGTCACACTGCTATCCTTACACGCGATAACCCTATGATAGCTGTACCGTCGCGGCCCGCCGCCACTGCAACACCCCGAGGATTCCATGCCTGACCGCCCCTTCGTCATTCTTGCCGCGCTCAATATGATCCTCGCCGTGGGCGCGGGTGCGTTCGGGGCGCATGGTCTCAAGCGGGTGCTCGAGCCGGATATGCTGGCCGTCTGGCAGACGGGGGTGCTGTATCAGCTGATTCATGCGCTCGGCCTGCTGGCCGTGGCCTGGCTTACCACCCGCTATAGCTCGGCCCTGCTGCCGACGGCGGGTTGGTTGATGTTCGCCGGCATCGTGCTGTTCAGTGGCAGTCTCTATCTGCTTGCCGGCACCGGCACCCGCATCCTGGGCGCCATCACGCCCATCGGCGGCGTGGCCTTTCTGCTTTCCTGGGCGCTGATCGCCTGGGCCGTGTTGCGCAGCCCGCAGTAACCATGGCCCGCGTAACGACCCACGCGCCCGATGCCGGCGCGGGCCCGCTAGCGGGCATTCTCTGTGTGGTGGCGGGGATTTTCTGCCTGACGCTCAGCGACGCCCAGGCCAAGTGGCTAAGCGCGTCCTATTCGCCCATCCAGATCCTCTTTCTGCGTGCCCTCATCGCCGCTCCCGTGGTGCTGGTGCTGGCCGCCAGCCTGGGCGGGCGTCGCAGCCTGCGCACCCGCCATCCGGGCATCCACCTCCTGCGTGGCGCCATCAATATCATCTCGGCGAGTTGTTTTTACCTGGGTTTGAGTTATCTGCCCCTGGCCGAAAACACCGCCATTGCATTTGCCGCGCCCCTGTTTGTGACCGCCCTATCGGTGTTCGTGCTCAAAGAGCGGGTCGACGGCCGCCGTTGGCTGGCCGTGGCCGCCGGATTTGCCGGTGTTCTGGTGATCGTGCGCCCCGGCTCGGCCAGTTTTCAGGTCGCGGCCCTCTTGCCGCTGGTGACCGCCCTGCTCTACGCGGTGATGATGATCACCGCGCGGGCGATCGGCCACGGAGAAGGCATGCTGACGACGATGTTCTATATCGTGGCCGGCCAGCTTGTCTGCAGCGCGGTGGCCATCCCGTGGTTCTGGCACACGCCCCACCTGGCGGACCTGCCCTTGTTTGCCGGCGTGGCGCTGTTCAGCACCCTGGGGCTGACGCTCATCACGCAGGGTTTTCGCATCGGACCGGCTTCCGTGGTGGCTCCTTTCGACTACACAGGCTTGCTGTGGGCCACCTTGCTGGGCTGGCTCATCTGGGGCGAAAAACCGGCATTTTCCGCCACCCTGGGTGCGGTATTCATCGCGGGCAGCGGCCTGTACATCGCCTGGCGGGAAACCGGCAAGCGCCGCCGCCGATGAGCGCTACTTTGGCGCAGCCGGTGTCACGCGCAGCAAGGCGCCCTCCCGGGCATCCGTGAGAACATAGACCGCGCCATCCGGCCCGACACGCACGTCACGGATGCGCGCGCCCAGGTCCTTGAGCAGACGCTCTTCGGCCACGATGTCGTCGCCGTCGAGCGTCAGGCGGATGAGCGACTCGTCAGCCAAAGCGCCAATGAAAAGCGAGTGTTTCCATTGCGGATAGGTGGGCGCGTCATAAAAGGCCATGCCTGAAATCGCTGGCGACTTCGCCCACCAATACCGCGCCGGCTCTCCCGAAGGCAGGTCCGCGCCTTTGGCCTCGGGAATCTTCAGACCAGAGTAATTGATGCCATGGGTGGCCAAGGGCCAACCATAGTTCGCACCGCGCTTGACGATGTTGATCTCATCGCCGCCGCGCGGGCCGTGTTCGTGCTCCCACAGCGCGCCGCTCCAGGGATTGACGGCCAGGCCCTGGGGATTCCGGTGGCCATACGACCAGATCTCGGGACGGGCCTGTTTCTGTGCCGTAAAAGGATTGTCCTGCGGCACCCCGCCATCCGGCCTCAGGCGCACGATCTTGCCTTGCAGCTTGTCCAGATCCTGAGCGGTGGGCCGTTGGTTGTTCTCGCCCAGCGCTATGAAAAGATGCCCCGTCTTGTCGAAGGCCAGACGCGAGCCGTAGTGGTTGCCGGTGGAGAGTTTGGGCAACTGGCGGAAAATCTCGCGAAAGCCGGTCAAGGCTGTGCCATCGGGCGAGAGTTGTGCGCGGCCGACCGCCGTGCCGCTCTTGCCTTCGCCCGATTGCGCATAGGCCAGATAGACCAGCCGGTCTTGCGCAAATCCGGGCGAGAGCGCGACATCCAGCAGGCCGCCCTGACCCTGGGCATAGACCTCGGGCACGCCGCTGATCGGCGGCGACAGCTTGCCGTCGCGCAACAGGCGCAAGGTGCCCGGCCGCTCGGTGATGAGCGCCGACCCATCGGGCAGGAAGGCCAAGGCCCAGGGATGCTGCAGGCCGCCGACGACCTCACTGACTTGCACGCTTGCGGTGGTGGGGGGCCGGCTGCTGGCGGCCTGAGACAGGCCGAGCGGCGCTAGCGCCGCCACCAGGGCCAGGCTGGGTAACGGATGACACGACATGGGACCTCCCCGCGACAGGTGTCGGATGTGTGTGAACACGTTGTCTCCGCCAGGCGTACCATATGCGCTGGACAAGATACGTCCTCTTTTCGGAGACCACGCTCAATGAAACTGTACTACATGCCTGGCGCCTGCTCGCTGGCGGACCACATCGTCCTCGAGTGGATCGGCAAGCCCTATGAGACCCATATGCTCAGCCGTGAAGCCCTGAAGGAACCGGCGTTCCTGAAGATCAATCCCCTGGGCGCGGTCCCCGCCCTGGTCGATGGCGACCTGGTGCTGACGCAGAACACCGCCATTCTCGAGTATCTGGCCGAAGCCGCACCGCAAGCCGGGCTCATGGGCGACGGCACGGCCGCCGGGCGCGCTGAAACGCGCCGCTGGTTGGGATTGATCAACTCCGATGTGCACAAGACGTTCTCCCTGGTCTTTGGCGCGCAACGCTATGTCGAAGACGAAGCCGCCCAGAATGCCCTGCGCGCCAGCGCCGCGCGGCAACTGCGCGCGCTGTTCGGCATCATTGATCAGCGCCTCGGTGGCCGCGCCTATCTGACCGGCGATCGCCCCGGCATCGCGGACGCCTACCTGTACGTCGTCCTGCGTTGGGCGCACGCCAAGGACATCGATCTGAGCGGCTACGAGGGCCTGGCTGCCTTCTTCAAGCGCATGGAAGCCGACCCCAAGGTTCAGGCTGCGCTCAAGGCCGAAGGCCTGGCCTGAGTCAGAGGGACAGGGGCGGGCCATCCGGCCCGCTCCGGCGACGACGGCGCGGCGGGTCTGCGCTGGGGGAGCGCTACATGAGCTATCAACTCTGGTATTGGAGCGATATCCCCGGACGCGGCGAGTTCGTCCGGCTGGCCCTGGAGGCAGGAAACATCCCTTACCGGGATTGTGCCCGCGAGCCGGATATCGGCAGCAAGGGGCTGATCGACGACATGCTGCGCCCGCGCCAGCATCCGCCTTTTGCTCCGCCCTATCTCGTGGCCGACGGCATGACGCTGGGGCAGACGGCCAATATCCTGTATTTCCTGGGCGAGCGCCACGGCCTGGCGCCCGACGATGTGGCTGGCAGGCTGTGGGTCAACCAGTTGCAGTTGACGATTGCCGATATCGTCGCCGAAGCGCACGATGTGCATCACCCGATCGCGACCAGCCTGTACTACGAAGACCAGCAAACTGAAGCCAAGCGGCGGGCCAGTTATTTCCGCCAGGAAAGAATCCCCAAGTATCTGGCCTATTTTGAGCGCGTGCTGCAAGACGGCGATGGCTGGCTGGCGGGCGGGGCCCGCTGGAGCTATGCAGATCTGTCCCTTTATCACCTGATCTTCGGCCTGCTCTATGCCTTCCCGCACCGGATGGCACGCATCGCGCGCGACTATCCGCGGGTCTTCGCCGTGCACGATCGCGTGGCCAACCTGCCAGCATTGCAGACTTATCTCACCAGCCCGCGGCGCCTGGCCATGGGCATGGATCTCTTTCGGCATTACGCCGAGCTGGATGACGGGCCCTCTGGCGACAGCCTAGGGTAAACCCTGGAAAAATAAGTCACGCCGCAGTATCATTAGGCAAACGTTTCTTAATCGGCTTTGCCCTTCTCCCTGGGAGACCCGGGCCGGCCGACCTGGCCCGGCTGCTCGGATGGCCGTCTCGAGGCGCGCGCGATGCCGCCCTGGTTTCACCGCTTTGTCATGAATCACACCGCTTCTTGTTACTTGGGCATCCTAGGGGGCATGGGCCCGCTTGCCGGTGCCGCCTTTGCCATGCGCCTGGCAGCGCTCACCCCGGCCAGCATCGATCAGCAACACATCCCCGCCCTGCTGCTGAATGACCCGCGCATCCCCGACCGCAGCACGGCCCGCCTGTACGGCGGCACCGACCCCTGGCCGGCGATGCTGCGCGGCATCCGCATGCTCAACGACGCGGGCGCACGGCTGATTGCCGTTCCCTGCAATACCGCGCATCTCTGGTACGAGCAGATGGCTCAGGCCTCCGATTGCGAGGTGCTGCACATCATCGAAGCCGTCGCGCAAGATCTGCAGCGTCAGGGCATCACCCGCGGGCGGATCGGCCTTATGGGCACGGCCGCCACGCTGGGCCTGGGCCTGTACCAGCAAACCCTCGAAAAACACGGCTACACCTGCATCGTTCCCACCGAAGAAGAGATCGACACGCTCTGCATGGGTTCGATCCGGGCCGTCAAAGGCAACCAGGTCGAAGCGTCCTTCGCGCCCGCGGCGGAGTGCATCGAACGACTGCGCATGCGCGGCGCCGATGCCGTCGTGCTGGGTTGCACCGAGTTGCCCCTGGCCGTGCCGCACGCGCTGCGCAAAAGCCTGGGTATCCCCTTGACGGATTCGATCGACGCCCTGGCCCTGGCGGCAATCGCCCATTACCAGCTGCATAGCCTCGAAAGCGAAGCCGTTCCTGCCTGAGGGCGGCCGGATTTGCTGGCGAACCTGCCCGGCGCGGGCGTCAGCGCCAGCTGACACCCGCCGCCCGCGCGGCGCTCAGCCACCCAGATAGGCTTTGCGCACCTCGTCATTGACCAGAAGGTTGGCGCCGGTGTCTTGCAGCACCACGCGGCCGTTCTCCAGCACATAGCCGCGATCGGCCACCTGCAAGGCCTTGTTGGCGTTCTGCTCCACCAGAAAAACCGTCACCCCTTCGTCGCGGATGGTGCGGATGATCTCGAAGATCTGCGCAATGATGAGCGGCGCCAGGCCCAGGGTCGGTTCGTCGAGCAGCAGCAGCCTCGGGCGGGTCATCAGCGCCCGGCCGATCGCCAGCATCTGCTGTTCGCCGCCCGACATGGTGCCCGCCCGCTGAGCGGCCCGCTCTTTCAGGCGCGGAAAGAGCTTGAATACATGCTCCAGCCCGGCCTCGATGTCGGCGCGCTTGGAGAAAAACCCGCCCATCTGCAGGTTCTCCGTCACGGTCAGGTCTTTGAAGACACGCCGCCCCTCGGGCGAAATGGCGATGCCATTGCGCATGATGAGGTGGGTGGGCTCTTGCGTGATGTCCTTGCCTTCGAAGGTGATGCGCCCTTCGCGTGCGCGCGGGTCGCCGCAGACCGTCATCAGCAGAGTCGTCTTGCCGGCGCCATTGGCACCGATCAGGGTAACGATCTCGCCTTGATTGACCTCTACCGACACGCCGTTCAACGCCTGGATGGCGCCGTAATAGGTGTGGATGTTTTCCAGCTTGAGCATTTATTCTTCCCCCAGATAGGCCTTGATGACGCGCGGATCATTGCGCACCTCGTCGGGGGTGCCCGTGGTGATGGGCTTGCCGTGTTCCATGACCAGAATGCGGTCGGAAATACCCATGATCAAGCTCATGTCGTGTTCGATCAGCAACACCGCCACGCCAAACTCGCGCCGTAACTGGTCGATCAAATGTTGCAGGTCGCGTTTTTCCTGGGGGTTGAGGCCGGCGGCCGGCTCGTCGAGCATGAGCAGCCGGGGCTTGGTGATCATGCAGCGCGCGATTTCCAGACGGCGCTGGTGGCCGTACGCCAGATTGCCGGCTTCACGATTGGCCAGATCACGCAAACCCATGAAATCCAGCCATTGTGCCGCGCGTGCCAAGGCCTCGGCCTCCGACTGCCGGTAGGATTTCAGCTTGAGCAAACCGGGGATAAGCCGCGACTCCACCTGGGTATGCTGAGCCACCAGCAAATTCTCCAGCACGGTGAGCTGCTTGAATAGCCGGACGTTCTGGAAGGTACGCACCAAGCCATGACGCGCGACCTTATGGCTGGGCAGGCCGGTAATGGGCTTGCCGTCCATCAGGATCTCGCCAGCGCTGGGCTTGTAAAAACCGCCTACGCAGTTAAAGACTGTGGTCTTGCCCGCCCCGTTAGGGCCGATGATGGCAAACACCTCGTCACGCTTGACCTCGAAGGCGACACTGTCGACGGCCAGCAAGCCGCCGAAACGCATCGTCAGGCCGGAGACTTTAAGCAAGGTTGCACTCATTTGCTCAGCTCCACGTGAGGACGCTTCATGGGCAGCAGACCCTGCGGACGCCACATCATCATCAATACCATTACCAGACCGAACATCAACATGCGGTATTCAGCGAACTCCCGCGCCAGCTCAGGCAGAACCGTCAGCAAGATGGCGGCCAGGATGACACCGAACTGAGAACCCATTCCGCCCAGCACCACGATGGCCAGAATCAGGGCCGACTCGATGAAGGTGAAGGACTCCGGATTGACCATGCCCTGGCGGGCAGCGAAGAATGCGCCGCCAAAACCGGCGAACATCGCGCCCAGCGTAAAGGCCGAGAGCTTGATGCGCGTGGGGTTCAGCCCCAGCGAGCGGCACGCGATCTCGTCTTCGCGCAAGGCCTCCCACGCGCGCCCGACCGGCATGCGGATCAAACGCGTCGACACAAAGAGCGTGACCAGGGCCAGCACCAGGGCCATCAGGTAGAGATAAATCACCATGTGCTGGTTCTGAAATGTCAGGCCGAAGAACTGGTGAAAGGTCTCGCTGCCCTCCTGGCTGGCGCGCCGGGTGAGTTCCATGCCCAGAAAAGTGGGTTTGGGGATACCGGAGATGCCGTCCGGGCCGCCCGTCAGGGCAGTCAGGTTGATCAGCAGCAGGCGGATGATCTCGCCAAAGCCCAGCGTCACGATAGCCAGATAATCGCCGCGCAAGCGCAGCACCGGAAAGCCCAGCACGAAGCCGAACAAGGCGGCCATCGCGCCCGAGAAGGGCAAGGCCTCCCAGAAACTCCAGCCACCCCAGTGGTACAGCAAGGCGTAGGTATAGGCGCCCACGGCGTAAAAGCCCACGAAACCCAGATCGAGCAGGCCAGCAAAGCCCACCACGATATTCAGGCCCAGACCGAGCATGACGTAGATCAGAACCAGCGTGGCGATATCCACGGAACTGCGTCCGGCGAAAAATGGCCAGATCACCGCCGCCAGCAGGATCAGCACGAACAGCCATTTCCGGCCGCCGGCCGTCGGCGCGGACGGCAAGGTGGGCAGCCCGGTTTTCAGGCGCCGAAAGGGTTTAGCCAGCCAAGGGCGCAGCAGTTGAAAAATAAAGACCACGGCAGCGGCCAGCGCCACCAGATCCCAACGGGACTCCAGACTGGTGCGGGCGCCTTGCCGGATGAGCTGCAAGCCAAAGACGGGAGTGACGATCACGGCCGTCAGCACGGCCGCCATGGTGGCGTTTTTGAGCGAATGATTAGCCATCAGACTTTCTCAACCTCAGGTTTACCGAGCAGTCCGGTGGGACGGAACAGCAGAATCAACACGAGCAGCGCGAAGGCAACGATGTCCTTGTACTGCGAGGAGATGTAGGCCGCGGCAAACGTTTCGGCAAGACCCAACAGCACGCCGCCCAGCATGGCGCCGGGGATGCTGCCAATACCGCCGAGCACGGCGGCCGTAAATGCCTTGATACCGGCCAGAAAGCCGATGAAAGGATTGAGCTTGCCGATGGTGATGGCGATGAGCACGCCTCCCACGGCCGCCAGGCCGGCGCCAAGCACGAAGGTGAAGGAAATCACCTTATTGGTATCGATGCCCAGCAGATTGGCCATGTGCATGTCTTGCGAGCAGGCACGCGATGCGCGCCCCATGCGCGAATACTTGATGAACAGCGTGAGCGCCACCATCAGCACGACCGTCACCAGAATGATCATGACGCGTGAATAAGGGACGGTCACTTCGAAGTCCGAGCCCATATGAAACTGCATGGCCCCGGTGACGAGGGAAGGCACGGCCATGTCGCGGGCGCCCTGCCCCAATGCCACCCAGTTCTGCAAGAAGATGGACATGCCGATCGCGGAAATGAGCGCCACCAGCCGGGGGCTGCCCCGCACGGGGCGATAAGCCACACGCTCGACGCTGAAGCCGTAAACGCAGGTCACCACGATGGACACGACCAGCATGGCCGCGATGACGAAGGGCAGCGGCATGCCGCTGCCGGTACCGATGGCGGTCAGTGTGACCAGGCCCACGTAGGCGCCGATCATATAGATCTCGCCGTGGGCGAAGTTGATCATGCCGATGATGCCGTAGACCATTGTGTAGCCAATGGCGATCAGGGCGTAGATCGCGCCCAGGGACAGTCCGTTGAAGAACTGCTGGGTCAGCTGGGGGATAAGATCATGCATATTGCGAATGCTCCAAATAGCTCCGGCTCCGGTAATGTCACCCGGAGCCGGAAACCTTGGCTCTGCGAGGGTGCTGGCGGTTGGCCAGTCCCGCGGAGTGTTTACAGCTGGGTCTTCTTACCGTTCTTGTCCCACTTGAAGACGGCGAACTCGAAGTCCTTCAAATCGCCCTTGGCGTCGTACTCGACCTTGCCGATGGCGGTATCGAAGGCCGTCTTGTGCAGATGGTCGGCCACCTTGGCGGGATCTTCGCCCACGGCATTGATGCTGTCGGCGATCAACTGCACGGCGGCATAAGCCGGCATCTGGAAGGCACCGTCCGGATCACGCTTGGCATCCTTGAAAGCCTTGACGATGCCTTCGTTGCCGGGCAACTTGGTGAAATCCGAGGGCAGCGTCACAAGCAGGCCCTCGATAGCCGGGCCGGCGATAGCGACCAGATCCTGGTTGGCCGTGCCTTCCGGACCCATGAACTGGACGTTCAGGCCCTGTTCACGAGATTGGCGCAGCAGCAGGCCAAGCTCGGGGTGATAGCCGCCAAAGTAGACGAAATCCACGCCGGCCGATTTCAGCTTGGTGATGATAGCGGAATAATCGCTATCGCCCACGTTGATGCCTTCGAACAGGGCAACGTTGACTTTTTCCTTTTCCAGCGTGGCCTTGACCTGGTTGGCCACGCCCGAACCGTAGGTCTGCTTGTCATGCAGGACGGCGACTTTCTTCGGCTTGAGGGTGTTGGCGATATAGCGCGCCGCGAACGGGCCCTGCTGGTCATCGCGGCCGATCGTGCGGAAGAAATAGTGCGGCTTGGTCGTGTCGGTCACCAGCGGCGAAGTCGCTCCCGGGGTGATGGCGACAATGCCTTCCTGCTCGTAGACGTTGACGGCGGGCACGGTCACGCCCGAGCAGGCATGGGCCACGGCAAACTTGGCGCCGGAATTGACCACGCGGTTGGCGGCGGGCACGGCCTGTTTGGGCTCGCAGCCGTCATCGATCAGGATGGGTTCGAGTTTCTTGCCTTTCACACCGCCTTTGGCGTTGATGGACTCGATGGCAGTCAGCGCGCCGGCCTGAATCTGGTCCCCGTATTGGGTATTGGGACCGGTCATGGGCTGGGGAATACCGATTTTGATGGTATCGGCAGCGTGCACGGCGCCGGCAAAGGCCAGAGCGCCAATCGCGACGGCTAGCGGGGTAAAGCGTTGCGACAACTTCATGCAAATTCTCCCGGCAAGAGTATTGGAGCGGACTTATTAGTGGGTAGGCGAAACATCGTTATTCCGCATGCCTTGCTTACACGGCGCCGCAAACTCACGGCAGCGTCAATGTCGCGGCTATTCTGGAAGCAAGGCCCCGGGGTGTCACTGCGTGGAATCCCCAATAGTCTTAGCGCCGCTCCAATGCGGGACAGATAACAGCAATATCCGTCGATTTAGCCGGCGTAAGCCCCATGTAAGCGCAAAACCCCGTGAGCAGGAAGGCGCCATTTGGCCGAGGTTGGCCGCATTTATTATTGTTTGAAGCCTGAAACGTGCGCCGCCCGCAAGGGGCGGCGCCGCCGTGGCTCAGCGGGCCTGTGGAACCGGGCGCGCCAGATTCCACATCAGCGCGCGGAACGGCGCCAACATGCTGATGTTGACCACGAGCTTGATCGCCAGATCGCCCAGCATCCAGGTCACCCAGGGCGTACCGGTGGCGGCGAAGGCGACGCTGAAGAAAATCGCCGTGTCGGCCACGGCCCCGATAACGCCGGAGATCAAGGGCGCGCGCCACCAGCGCTGGTCGCGCAAGCGGTCGAACACCTGGATATCGATCAATTGCGCGCAGATATAGGCCAGCCCGGAGGCCAGCGCAATGCGCGGCGAAGCGACCCATACCGAGACGGCCAGGGCTGCCGCAAAGCCGAACCAGGCCACGCGGCGGGCGGCAGCCGGGCCGAAACGGCGGTTCAGGACATCGGTCACCAGAAAGGCCACGGGGTAGGACAGCCCGCCCCAGGTCAGCCAATTATTGAGGGGCACCTGGACCAGGATGTTGGAGCCCACCACCACGGCCCCCATGCAGAACACGGCAATCAGGAATTGATAGCCGCGCATGGACTCGAAACGCCTCACTTGCCGAACTCCTCACCCAATTCTTGAGAGCGGCGCGCTGCCGCTTCGACAGCCTGGGCCACGATGCCGCGCAGGTCGGATTGTTCGAAAACCGCCAGCGCGGCGGCCGTGGTGCCACCCTTGGAGGTCACCCGCTCGCGCAGCACCGACGGCGGCTCCTCGGCCGCGCGGGCCAGTGACGTGGCGCCGGCGAACGTGCCCAGCGCGAGCTGCCGCGCTTGCTCCGGCGTCAGGCCCTGGGCCTGGCCGGCGGCGATCAGGGACTCGAGAAAGAGAAACACATAGGCGGGCCCGCTGCCGGACAAGGCCGTCACGGCATCCAGCGCGGCATCGTCGGCCACCCAGACGACCTCGCCCACCGCGCCCAACAAGGTCTGGGCAAGCTGCCGGTCGGCGGCGCTCACGCCGTCGAGCGCGGCCATGCCCGTCATGCCCTGGCCCACCAGCGCGGGCGTATTGGGCATGCAACGCACCAGGCGGCCCCAGGGCTGATCGGGCTGGCCGAGCCAGCCGGCCAGCGTGTCGGCCCGCAGGCCAGCAGCCACGCTGATGACCAGCGTGTCGGGTTCCAGCCAGGGCCGCACGGCCTGCACGACATCGCGCATGACTTGCGGCTTGACGGCGAAGATCCAGACGCGGCAACGCGACAAGGCGGCGTCCGGCGCGCTGGCGACGGTCATGCCGCGCGCCAGCCAGGCCGCATGCGTCTGGTCGTTGGTATCCAGCACGTGGATGTTGTGGGCGGGACACACTTTGTCGGCCAAGCCGACCGCCAGGGCGGAGGCCATATTGCCGCCGCCGATGAAGGCGATAGAGAGAGGGTTTTCCATGGCACGCCATTGTAAACCGGCCGGGCCGGATGCAGAATGCAGCAAGCAAGGTCCGGGCCGAGGACAGCAGCGCCATTTGACAGCCCAGGCAGGCGGTGTAAAAGTCACGCCTCTGTCACAAACAATTCATAAGGTGTAACGCCTCGCGCGCGCAACCCGCCGCGCAGTCGCTCAAACCGGAGGAACACTTCATGCAACCCCAACGTATCGCCCTGGCCGCGGCGCTGATCGCCGCCTTTGCAAGCGTCTCGGCCCACGCCGCCACGGAAATTCAATTCTGGCACTCCATGGA
Organism: Bordetella genomosp. 12; assembly: GCF_002261355.1. Lineage (GTDB taxonomy): Bacteria > Pseudomonadota > Gammaproteobacteria > Burkholderiales > Burkholderiaceae_B > Bordetella. The sequence goes on from NZ_NEVU01000002.1 coordinate 1,157,941, forward strand.
AGGCGCCCTGGGCGACCGCGTCAATGCGCTGGTTGAAGAGTTCAACAAGCAAAACCCTGACTATCAGGTCAAGGCCGTCTACAAGGGCAATTACGGCGAATCCATGAACGCCGGCATCGCTGCCTTCCGCGCCGGCAATGCCCCGGACGTCCTGCAGGTATTCGAAGTCGGCACCGCCACGATGATGCATGCCAAGGGCGCGATCAAGCCCGTGCAGCAAATGTCGGAGGAAGCCGGCGACCCGATCGACCCCAAGGCTTTCATCGGCGCGGTGGCCGGCTATTACTCCTCGCCCGAGGGCAAGCTGGTGTCCATGCCGTTCAACAGTTCGACGGTCGTCTTCTACTACAACAAGGATGCCTTCAAGAAGGCAGGCCTGGATCCCGAGAAGCCCCCCAAGACCTGGGAAGAAGTGGTTGCTGCCGGCCAGAAGCTCAAGGCCGCCGGCCAGGAGTGCGGCTACACCACCTCTTGGCCGTCGTGGGTACAGCTGGAGACGTTCTCGGCCTGGCATAACGTGCCCTACGCCACCAAGGACAATGGCTTTGGCGGCCTGGATGCCCGCCTGGCCGTCGACACGCCTTTGCATCAGCGCCATCTGGAAAACCTTGCCAAGCTCGGCAAGGACGGGATCTTCATGTATGGCGGCCGCGGCGATGAGCCCAATTCGCTGTTCATCAGCGGCAAGTGCGCGATGATCACGGGTTCGAGCGGCCTGCGCGCCAACATCATGAAGAATGCCAAGTTCGACTTTGGCACGTCGACCGTTCCCTATTACGCCGATGTGCAGGGCGCGCCGCAAAACACCATCATCGGCGGCGCCTCGCTGTGGGTCTTCGCCAACAAAAAGCCTGACGTCTACAAGGGCGTGACCAAGTTCTTCAAGTTCCTGGCCAGCCCCGAGGTCGCCGCGCGCTGGCACCAGCAGACCGGTTATGTGCCGGTCACGGTGGACGCCTACGAGCTGACCAAGAAACAGGGCTTCTATGACAAGAACCCTGGCACCGAAGTCGGCGTCAAGCAGCTCAACGTGCAGACCACCGCCCAATCGCGCGGCCTGCGCCTCGGTTATCTGCCGCAGATCCGCGAAATCGAGGATGCCGAGATCGAGCGCATCGTCTCGGGCAAGACCACGGCCAAAGAGGGTCTGCAGACCATCGTCAAGCGCGGCAATGACCTGCTCGAGAAGTTCGAAAAGAGCGTGAAGTAAAATGCCCCTGACGGCTCCCGGACGGGCGGTGTCTGCTCCGGGGCCGCAGCCCCGATGTACGCCCGGGTCTGGCGGCATCCCCGTATCCGCAGTTGTCCTGATCCAGCCCCGCCCGGCGTTTTTTCAGGACAGTCTGCGGCGTTTGCGTTTCAGCAGGCCGGACGGCGGCAGCCCTGATGCCGCCGTAGCTGGCCCGGATGGGGGCCCCGCCCTATTCTCCCGTCGGTGTTTTTGACGGTTTTTGTCCTTGCGGCTTTTGCCGCCATTCGTATCCAGTGCCATGGAAAAACGTGTCGTATTTGGCCACAAGACGCTGCCCTACCTGCTACTCGCGCCGCAGCTGATCATTACCGTGGTCTTTTTCTTCCTGCCCGCCGGGCAGGCGATGTGGCAGTCCATGCGTCTGGAAGATGCTTTTGGCCTGTCTTCCGAGTTTGTCGGCCTGGATAACTTTATCGAGCTGTTCTCGCAGCAGGCCTATCTGGAATCCTTCAAGGTCACCGCGGTTTTCTCCGTGCTCGTGGCCTTCGTCGGCCTGTCAGTATCGCTGCTGCTGGCCGTGATGGCCGACCGCGTGATTCGCGGCGCCGGCATGTACAAGACCCTGCTGATCTGGCCCTACGCCGTCGCGCCGGCGGTGGTCGGTGTGCTGTGGCTGTTCATGTTCTCGCCTTCGGTAGGCATTCTGGCCGTGGCCTTGCGCAGCCTGGGTGTGGACTGGAACCCGCGTCTCGACGGCACTCAGGCCATGATGCTGGTGCTCGTGGCCGCCGTGTGGAAGCAGATTTCGTACAACTTCCTGTTCTTCCTGGCCGGGCTGCAATCCATCCCCCGCTCGCTGATCGAGGCGGCCGCCATCGATGGCGCATCGCCCGCGCGCCGCTTCTGGAGCATCGTCTTTCCGCTCCTGTCGCCCACGACGTTCTTCCTGCTCGTAGTCAACGTCATCTACGCCTTTTTCGATACTTTCGCCGTCGTCGACACGACCACGCAGGGCGGCCCGGGCACCTCCACCGCCATCCTCGTCTACAAGGTCTACAGCGACGGGTTCCGTGGCCTGGATCTGGGCTCATCGGCTGCACAGTCCGTGGTGCTGATGTTCATCGTGGTCATGTTGACGGTCGTGCAGTTCCGCTACATCGACCGCAAAGTGCAGTACTGATTTCCGAATACAAGGTTAGCAACCATGGTAGAACGCCGTCCCTGGCTCGACGCGCTGGCCCACGTCATCCTCCTCATGGGGGTGGCGCTGGTCGCCTTCCCGATTTATGTCACCTTCGTGGCCTCCACCCAGACCGCCCAGGAAGTTGCTTCCGCGCCGATGTCGCTGATACCGGGCAAGCACTTCGTCGACAACTATATGCAGGCCCTGTTTGCCGGCTCCGGCGGCGGCTCGTCGGGCGCGCCGGTCGCCCGCATGATGTATGTCAGCCTGATCATGGCGCTGGCCATTTCGCTGGGCAAGATCGCCATTTCCCTGCTGTCGGCTTTTGCCGTGGTGTATTTCCGCTTTCCCGGGCGCATGTTTTTCTTCTGGATGATTTTCGTCACCCTGATGCTGCCGGTCGAAGTGCGCATCGCGCCGACGTATAAAGTGGTGGCCGACCTTGGCTTGCTCAATAGTTACGCCGGCTTGACGCTGCCCTTGATTGCCTCGGCCACCGCGACTTTCCTGTTCAGGCAGTTCTTTCTCACCGTACCGGACGAGCTGATCGAAGCCGCCCGCATCGATGGCGCCGGCCCGGTCAGGTTCTTCTTCGACGTCCTGATGCCGCTGGCGCGCACCAGCATCGCCGCGCTGTTCGTAATCCAGTTCATCTATGGCTGGAACCAATACCTCTGGCCCTTGCTGATCACCACCCAGGAAGACATGTATCCCGTGGTCATCGGCATCAAGCGCATGATCAGCGGTGGCGACAGCGTCACCGAATGGAATATCACCATGGCAACCGCCCTGCTGGCCATGATCCCGCCCGCCCTGGTCGTGATCCTGATGCAGAAATGGTTCGTCAAGGGCCTGGTCGACACGGAAAAGTGACCGGCACCCGCCCTCCCGACAAGCTACCGCAGACGAATAACACGTATGGCTACTCTAAGTTTCCGCAACGTCAAGAAAACCTACGCCGGCAATGTGCCGGTGATCCATGGCATTGACATGGATATCAAGGATGGCGAGTTCATCGTCATCGTCGGCCCATCGGGCTGCGGCAAATCCACGCTCATGCGCATGGTGGCCGGCCTGGAGACCGTGACCAGCGGCGAAATCATCATCGATGGCAAACCAGTCAACGACCTCGAGCCGGCCGAACGTGATATCGCCATGGTGTTCCAGAACTATGCGCTCTACCCTCACATGAGCGTGTTCGAGAACATGGCCTACGGTCTGAAGATCCGCAAAGTGCCCAAGGCAGAGATTCAAAAGCGCGTCGAAGCGGCTGCGCAGATCCTGGAGTTGGGCAAGCTGCTGGATCGCCGTCCGCGCCAACTCTCGGGCGGCCAGCGCCAGCGGGTCGCGATGGGCCGGGCCATCGTGCGCGAACCCAAGGTCTTTCTCTTTGACGAGCCGCTTTCCAACCTGGATGCCAAGCTGCGCGTGGCGATGCGTCTGGAGATCCTCAAGCTTCACCGTCGCCTGAACACCACCAGCCTGTATGTCACGCACGATCAGGTCGAGGCCATGACGTTGGCGCACCGCATGGTCGTCATGTATCAGGGCGTGCCGGAACAGATCGGTACGCCGATGGAGGTGTTCGACAAACCCGCCTCGACCTTCGTGGCCGGCTTCATCGGTTCGCCGCCCATGAATCTGGTGGAGGTCGATGTCGCCGGCGATGGCACCATGCAGACGACCGAGGGTACGGCATTGCAGATTTCGCCGCTGCAGGTGCCGCCGGCGGTGCGCGGCCGTAAAGTCGTGATGGGTTTGCGGCCCGAGCACATGCTGCTCAACGCCCAGGGTATTCCGGTCGTGATCGAGATGATCGAGACGCTGGGCTCGGAGCAACTCGTACACGGGCGCAACGGCAAGAATATGGTGGTGGTGCGCTGCACGACCCGCCAACTGTCGGAATCGACGGTCAAGGTTGGCGACAGCATGAATATCGGCCCCGATGGCCGCCATGACCTACACTGGTTCGAGATCGACACCGGGCGCCGCGTTGCCGGCCTCTGAATCCGGAGACTATCCCCCAACAAAACTGCCCGCGATCAAGCGGGCAGTTTTGTTTTACGTCATGCTGACTTACTTGAAGGCGGACTTGCTGCCGTCCTTGTGCCAGGTGAAGACTTCGAACTCGAAGTTGTTCAGATCGCCCTGCTTGTTCCAGGCCGTCTTGCCAATAGGCGTTTCAAAGCTGTTGGCATGCATGTATTTGGCCACCTTGGCCGGATCCGTGCTGCCCGCGGCCTTGATGCCGTCGGCGATGGCTTGCGTGGCCGCGTAGGCCGTCAGTTGGAAGGCGCCGTTGGGATTGCGCTTCTTGTCCTGGAAGGCCTTCACTACCGCGGCATTAGCCGGGTTCTGCGCGAAGTCTGCCGGCAAGGTCAGCAACATCCCTTCTGCGGCATCGCCGGCGATGGCATTGATGTCGGGATTGCCCACACCCTCGGGCCCCATGAAACGGGCCTTGACGCCCTGCTCGGCGGCCTGGCGCAACAGCAGGCCCATCTCGGGGTGGTAGCCGCCGTAGTAGACGAAGTCCACGCCATTGCTCTTGAGCTTGGTAATGACGGCCGAGTAATCGCTGTCGCCCGCATTGATCCCCTCGAACACCGACACTTTGACGCCGGCTTTCTCGAGATCCTTCTTGACGGCGGTGGCGATGCCCTGCCCATAGGACTGCTTATCGTGCAGCACCGCGACATTGGTCGGCTTGATCTTTTGCTCGATGAACTTGGCGGCCGCCGGGCCTTGCTGGTCATCCCGCCCGATGGTGCGGAAAATGAACTCGTAATTCTTGCCGTCCGTCACCGCAGGGGCCGTTGCGGAGGGCGTGACCATCACCACGCCTTCGTTGTTGTAGATGTCGGTGGCGGCGATGGTCGCACCCGAGCAGACGTGACCCACGACAAAGCCGATCTTCTGATTGACGACGCGATTGGCCGCCACGGGCCCCTGCTTGGGTTCGCAGGCGTCATCGATCACCACGGCTTCGAGCTTCTTGCCATTGACCCCGCCGGCGGCGTTGATCTGTTCGATCGCCGTATCGACGCCCTCGCGGACCATGTCCCCATATTGCGTCACGGGGCCCGTCGTCGGACCGACCACCGCGATTTTGATGTTCTGCGCCTGGGCGCCGGACCAGGCCAGGCTCATTGCCACGCCCATTGCGGCCAGAATCGGTGTCAGGCGAAAGTGCTTATTCATGGGGTTACTCCTTCTTTGGCTTGTCTTCGTTGATCTACGCGCAGGGGCCAACCCGCGCCTTATGCAGGGCAAGCATAACCGAAGCCTTGCCGCCTTTGGCACTGTGGCCGGCGGGCCAGGCATATATCCCACGCGATATATGCAATGAAATAGATATTCGTTTGGGTTGGATAGCCCGGCAGGCAATATGGCGGACATGAGACTCCAACCGATCATCATTCCTGGGTGGAAAGACTCCGGGCCCGGGCACTGGCAGACGTTGTGGGCGGACAGCCTGCCCTATGCGCAGCGCCTGCGCCAACAAGACTGGCAGAATCCGCAACGGGCGCAATGGGTGGCCACCTTGTCGGCCTCGGTGGGCGAGGCAGCCTCACCGGTGCTCCTCATCGCCCACAGTCTGGGCTGCCTGGTCGCCGCTTCGCTGCCGGTGGCGCTGCGCACACGTGTGGCCGGCGCCTTGCTGGTGGCGCCAGCCGATGTCGAGCAATCCGGTACGCCGGCCTGCCTGCAGGATTTCTCGCCCATCCCCCGGCAGCCCTTGCCCTTCCAGAGTGTCGTGGTCGCCAGCGACAACGACCCTTATTGCTCGCTGGCACGCGCACGCAGCTTTGCGCTGGACTGGGGCAGCCGCTTTGTCGTGTTGCCCGATGCCGGGCATATCAATGCAGACAGCGGCCTGGGCGACTGGCCACACGGCTTGAAACTGTTGGGCGCCTTGCGCCGACGGGCGGCTTGGCGCGTCTCACCGCCGATGCAGCGCATCTCGCCCGTGCCGCCGCTGGCCAGCGGCTCACGGGCCGGCTGAGGCTTACAGGCGCAGATCCGACGCTTCGGCCGTCAGCACATACTTCAGATCACACAGCACATGGTCGGGCTTGCCCAGCTTGCGGATGGCTGCGGCCCCCATGTCCACGAACTGCTGGTGCGACACCGCCAGGATGATGGCGTCGTAGCTGCCCTCGGCAGGCTGGGCCACCGGCGTGATGCCATACTCGTGGCGGGCTTCTTCGGCATCGACCCAGGGATCGTAGACATCGACATCGACGCTGTACTCGCCCAGCTCCTTGATGATGTCGACCACGCGGGTGTTGCGCAGATCGGGGCAGTTTTCCTTGAAGGTCAGGCCCATCACCAGCACGCGCGCGCCCTGCATGTGCAGGCGTTTCTTGGTCATGCACTTGACCAGCTGCGACACGACATAGCCGCCCATGGCGTCGTTCAGGCGCCGGCCAGCCAGAATGATCTCGGGGTGGTAGCCGATGGACTGCGCTTTGTGCGTCAGGTAGTAGGGATCCACGCCGATGCAGTGCCCGCCCACCAGGCCCGGACGGAAAGGCAGGAAGTTCCACTTCGTGCCGGCGGCTTGCAGCACGGCCTCGGTGTCGATACCCATCTTGTTGAAGATCAGGGCCAGCTCGTTGATGAGCGCGATGTTGACGTCGCGCTGGGTGTTCTCGATCACCTTGGCGGCCTCGGCCACGCGGATGCTCGAGGCCTTGTGGGTGCCGGCGACGATGATCTCTTTGTAGAGCTGGTCCACCAGCTCGGCGACCTCGTCGGTCGAGCCCGAGGTCACCTTCTTGATGGTCGAGACGCGGTGCGTCCTGTCGCCCGGATTGATGCGCTCGGGGCTGTAGCCGGCAAAAAAATCCTCGTTGAACTTCAGGCCCGACACGCGCTCGAGCACCGGCACGCAGTCTTCTTCGGTGGCGCCCGGATAAACGGTCGATTCGTAGATGACGATGTCGCCGCGCTTGAGCACCGCGCCGATGGTTTCGCTGGCCTTGATGAGCGGTGTGAGGTCCGGCTGCCTGTACGCGTCGATCGGCGTGGGCACCGTCACGATAAAGACATTGGCGCGGCCCAGTTGTTCGAGTTCGGTGGTATAGCGCAGCTGGCTGGCCTGGGTCAGTTCCTTGCTGTCGACTTCCCGCGTATGGTCGTGGCCCCGGCGCAGCGCATCAACGCGGCGCGCGTTGATGTCAAACCCGATGACCGAGCGCTTCTTGCCGAACTCCACCGCCAGCGGCAGGCCGACATAGCCCAGTCCGACGACGGCGATCTGCAGATCGGAAAGCGTGGGAAGCAAGCTCATGAATACCTCTACTTAAAAAATCAATTCGCGCCGACACGCTGGCCGACGATCAGGACTTGCACAATGGGAGTGATGATCTTCTCCCATTCGTACATGGGCGCGTTGCTGACATAGATGACGTCTTCGGGCCGCAGCTCAAACTGTTTGGCCAGAAACATCGATTCCGGGTTGCGCATATTCAGGCGGAACACCGTCGGGCGGGTTTGTCCCGCGGCGTCCAGACCGTCCAGACGAAAAACGAAGACCCCCGTGGCGTCGGCGGCCCGGTCATTCAGGCCGCCCGCCACGCCCAAGGCATCGAGCAGGTTGCTGCGTTTGGACGGCAGTTCATGCAAGCCGGGTTTGGTGATGGCTCCCATGGCGACAAAGCGCTTGAGGTTGGGCTCGACCACCACCTCCGAACGCGGGTCCAGGGCGACATTGCGGCCATTGAGCAATTGTTGATATGGCACGCGCGTCATGCGCGTCCCGTTGCGAATGATCACGTCCACCTGATAGGGCGGCAAGGTGGTGCCGCCCGCTTGCGCCACGGCGTCCAAAGCCGTCAGCGGACTTTTGTTGCCGCCAAAACGACCCGGTTGCGGCACGGCACCTGTCACCAGCACGGAGTTGGAACGGTCATCGGCCAGGTCCACCATGACCTGCGGCTGCACGGCGGCCGTATTGCGCAATGCGTTCTTGATCATCTGCTCGATCGCGCCGAGCGTTTTATTGCGTACCCGCAGATGTCCGGCGTAAGGCAGCGAGATCATGCCGTCGGCATCGATCCGCACGGCGTCGAACACCGTGCCCCCGGCGTTGAGCGGCGCGAACAGCCCGCCCTCCATGCTGTCAGCCACCATAATGCGCAGGACATCGCCGGCGCGCACGCGCATATTGCCGGCGTAGCCGTCCGAGGTGTTGCCCTCGACCTCCTCGACGCGCCTGAGCACGTACGGCGCTATCGTGGTGGCACTCAAGTCCACGACATCGTAGGCGCCAGGGGTGGCCGCGCCCTGCGCTGATCCGGCGTCCATGATGGCGCCGCGCGTCGGGCCGGAGCCGGCCAGAATACTGCAACCGGACAGGCCCATCAGTATCACCAAGGGCAGAAAGCGAAGCACGGGAAGGAAGGGTTTTCTCATGAGGGATCTCAGGACTCCGAATGGGTGGGGCTCTTGCGAGAGCCAATCCGGGCAGCGGCGTGCAGCTGCTGGTGCAGGTGCTCGGCCAGCACCGCCTCAAACGCCGGGCAATAGTGATTGAGGTCTTCGCCGTCACGGTCCAGCACCTGCTCGCGGGTCATGTCCCGGGCGCAATCGAGGGGATCGATGACATGCACGCCAGGCAGCGCCGCGGCCGCGGCCTTCACGCGCGCGACGTGCTGGCTGCGCGACACCATGAGGCGTCCGTCCGGGCGCGGCAGGTCCACATGTGTGACGGCAACGACCGGTTTACCTATGAGCCGGGCGGCATACTGCAGGTCGTCGCGCACGGCCTGTTCACTATCCAGCGCGCAACGCGCCCGCCGCAGCACCCGCTCGCCGGAGGCCAGCAGCGCCGGTTCGGCCAGCTGCCGGTACTCCCCCATCGCGCGCGCATAATCGTCGGGGTGAACCGATCCGCTGCGGATCAGGCCGCGCCACCATTGCATGCCGGGCTCGCCCAGTTCACGCACCAGGTGACGCACAACCAGATTCTTCTGCAGGAATACCCCGTCGACCTCCACGCTGCGCTCGGCCGCGGCTTCGATCACCACGACGTCGGCCTGCGCCAGTTCGCGGCGATGCGTCTCCTCCAGGCGCGGCAGGACCGATCGCGCAAAGAGAAAGGGCAGCAACTGCCGGTCCAGCCCCTGGCCCTCGGAAAGCCAACGCAATCGCTGGCGCGCTTCGCGCGTGCTGTGGATATAGCCCGGGATACCAGCTGTACACAGCAGCGCCCGCCCCTGCTCCTGAAGCAGGCGGATGGGCCGATGTACCCGGCAACTGCCAAGGACGAACAGTTTGAGTGGCTCTCTCATGTCGAACGTTCAGGGCCCTTGGTAGCACCGCACGGTGGCGGCGATCATTTGCGATAAGGAAAAGCGCGCCCGTGCCCATTGGCGTGCTTTGTCTGCGATCGCGGCATCCTCTTGCCGCATCTCATACAAGCGGGTCAAGGCGGCGCTGACTTCCTCGGCCGTCACGCCTTCGGCAGGCAGGGTCAGGCCCGTGACGCCTTCCTGCACGGCCTCGCCCGCGCCGCCGGCCAAGGTGGTCACCACCGGCACCCCCGAGAACTGCGCTTCGATCAAGACATTGGGTAGCCCCTCGAAGCGCGATAGCAGCAAAAACGCATCGAACTGCCCCAGCCAGTAGCCCACACGCCGGGACAGACCGGTGAACAGGATGCGGTCGGCCATGCCCAGACGTTCGGCAAACTCTTTGACCGGTTCGAGCAAGGGTCCTGCGCCGACCATGACGAAACGGGCGCGTGGATGAGTGCGGGCGAAATGCTGCGCCGCTTCCACCCACAAGAACGGCCGCTTGTTTTCGTCGACACGCATGACGGTGCCGATGGTGAAATCCTGCTCAGGGGTTTTATCCGCAAAAGCGGACATCATGTTCTCGGCGGCCTCATCGCTGACGGCTTTCAACGGGGCCAGGCCGTTGTAGACCACGGGAATCCGGCGCGCATCCAACTGCAGCCACTCGGCGTAGCGACGCGCGGCGAAACCGGAGTTGGAACTCAACACCACGCCCCGCATCTTCAACAGCTCCGAGTAAATGATGTCGTACTCGACGCGGTAACGATCGGGACGGTCCACCGGCGGCATGGTGCGCACCGACAGCACGATGCGCGGCACGCCCGCCAGCAACGCCGCCAAAGCGGTGGCGAAGATAGAACCGTCTTGCCAGATGTGGACAATGCGCGGTGCGCCCGAGCGCATCACATCGGTCAATTTACTGGTGCCTTCGATGATCTGCTTGGGCAGAAATCGCAGGTACTCACGATACGGTGCCAGCAGCGAAGCAAACTCCGAGCCTCCCCAGGCGTGCATGTCCGCATACACCGCCACCGGGATGCTGTGCTCGCGCAAGGTGGCAGCGAAGAAGTCCGCACCCTCGCGGCTGCGCAAGGAACGGCAGACGACCTGAATCGGTCCCAACACGTCATGGCCGGCGATGGTTCGCCCCTCCTGCAGGGCAGTCTGCAAGGCGACCGCCGTATTGACGAACTGCCGCTCTGCGCCGCCCGCGCCCAGGGAGCCATTGATCATCAACACCTTCCCGACGAAGCTGTCCGGTTCGGCATCCAGCTCCTCGTTACGGCGCCGCCCGATCTCTTGAAACAGCCGTTGCAGCACCAGTACGCTGACCGGCACATTGCTCTGCGACCAGGACACCCCGAGGGCTGTCAACGCCGCCAGGTCTGCCTCCAGATCGGCAAGGCGGCGGGTCAACTTACGTCCGCGCTCGCCCAGCCGTTTGAGTCCGAGCTGCAAGATTTCCCGGCCGCGCCAGAGGACGCCGCGCCGGTTCTGCGACTGCGCCCACACGACATAGCCGTCCTCGAACTCCGGATGCGTGTCCACCAATCGAGCGAAGGCTGCGTCGGCCAACTGCGGCTGGCCGATCTCATCCCAGCTTTTGGCTTCCAGCAGAATGTCGCGCGCGGCCGTGCTGCCGCCGGCGAAGAACTGTTCGATTTCCTCCCGCGCGGCTTCGACACCCAGTTGCCGCTTGACGCCGCGCAGCGTCAGGATGAAGGCGTCCGCCGAGTCGGGAAAGCGCATCTGAATCCCACGCCATACCGCCAGGCTGTCATCGGGGCGATGCGCGGCCTCCAGGCTGCGTGCCACCAACACCTGAAAGAGCTCCGTATCCGGGTAGCGGCGCACGTACTCGAGCAAACGCGGCACCGCATTGAGTGCGTCATTGGCCGCGACATGCCGCTGCATGACCGCCCGGGCCTCCTCCTCGACTTCGCGGCCCGGAGCCTCCTCCTGCACGGCCCCCACGAGCACCTCGTCCAATTGCACCGAGAAAGCGGGCGGCGCAAAGGCGGCGGCGCTGCCGCTTCGCTGCGGCGCCTGCTCCTGCCTGCGCAAACGAGATAGGAAAGAAAACATGGTTGAAGTCGTCTCCGGGTGGATGCGCGTCAGGCGTGATCGCGTATGGCGTACACCACCAGAACGACCACGATCCAGAGAATCAGAAAGCCCAGCAAGCCCAACGCCGTATCGACCCAGCGGCGCGGGTATTGCGATTCGTCGGCCAAGGTGGGTTGCGAGGCGATAACGGTGTAGAGCACTTGCCGCGCCGCAAGACTGCGGGCGTCTTCCAGCCCTTTGAGCGCGCCGGTGTAATAGACCTCGGCGAACTGACGTTCGGTTTCCGCCGACTCGTACTCGCGCAATACGGTGGACAGGCTATCGGCCTTGTCCGCCCCGCGCCCGACACTGATCTGCTGGTCATTGAGCTCGCGCAACTGGCCCTGCAATGCCCGCAGGCGGGCCTGCGCGCGCTCCAGCCCAGGGCCGCCGCGCACGCCGCCTGCGCGCAAGGTGGCAACTTCGGCCGCCGTGGCGGCGATATCGCCGCGCACCTTGGCGGCCAACTGCAGATTGGCTTCGGCCTCCTTGACGGGGTCGAGTACGCCAGTGCGCGCACGCAAGTCCTGCACCTTCAGCCGCGCGGCCGATAGCCGCTGCTCTGCGCCCTCGACTTCCAGATGGGCGAAGCGAACGCTGTCCTCCCGCGCCTTCTTGGACATCTGGTTGACCAGCGTCTCGCTGGCCTGCAGAATCGCCTGCGACAGCCGCAAGGAGTCTTGCGGCGTGAAGGCCCTGACGCGCAGAATGATGGCCCCGGTCGACATATCGAACTGGATGTCGACCATACGGTTCCAGTGACGCCACAAAGACTCTTCAGACGCATCGCCCGATACGCGGTACCAGAAGTCGATCGCCGGCTTGGACCACATCTCGCGCAGGTTGAGTGTCTTGTCCAGCTCGCGCACGATCTGCCGCGACTTCACATAGTCAACGACCGCAAAGGAATCCACGAACAGCTCGGCCGTCATTTCGGCGCCACCCAGCGTCGCGTGCCCCTCGCGACTGGCCGCGGAGGCCTGCGTCACGGACCCCGCCCGCAGGCCAAAGCGGGCCTCCGACACGTACTGGTCCGCGGCAATCAGCAGCAGATACAACGCCAGCAACAGGCCAGGCAAAACAATCAGCAGCACGGCTGAATGCCGCAGCCAGCGCGACGGACGCCGCGGGGCGGTTCCGGGCAAGGCTGGACCGCGATAAGGTGTCTCCGAAGTCGTCATAAAGGCACAGGCTCTCATCTAAAAAATCACGTTTCGCTGTTGGCGGCTTGCGGGTCGGGGTCTTCTACCCGGCCGACGGCCTGGGTGAAGCGTTCGCTCACTGCCGTGAGCTCACCAAACCCTTGCAGACGGCCATCTCTCAATATCAATCCGTGGGTACAAAAGCGCCGCACGGTGGTCGTGGAACTGGAGGTCATCAGAATGGTCGCGCCGCGAGATCGCTCGGCGAACACCTCCAGGCACTTGCGCTTGAAGTCCATATCCCCGACCGCGAGCATTTCATCGACCACATAGACGTCACAGGCCAGCGCCATGGAGACCCCGTAAGAAAGCCGGGCCCGCATACTGTTGGCATAGGTCGACACAGGCAGGTCGTAGGCCCTTCCCAGTTCGGAGAACTCCTGCACGAAGCGCTCGACTTCGGCAACGTCACAGCCATAGACGCGGGCGATGAAACGCACGTTGTCGCGTCCGGTCATGGAGGAGCTGATGGCGCCGGCGAAACCCAAGGGATAGGACACGCGCGCACGCCGCCGTACGACTCCGCTGTCGGGCAACTCCATGGCGCTGATCATGCGCAGCAGCGTGGACTTGCCGCTGCCATTGGCCCCGAGAATGGCGACGTTCTGCCCGGCCACGAAGTCGAATCGCACCCGGTCGAGGACCGTCTTCACACCTTTCTTGGACCGGAAGGCTTTGCTGACGTCGTACAGGGAAATCAGGACGGAGGCGTCTGTCATGGCAGGGGCTCAGCGCGTATGCAGGCGGCGCCGCATGGCCCGCTCCAGGCACAGCCCGAGCACGGTCACGGCAATCGACCACTCAATCAGATAGGAGCGATCCAGGGTCAGCGAGCTGAAATTGGCGAAATAACCCTCTCGGAACCACTCGATGGCATGGACCATGGGGTTGTAGACCAGGACGGCACGTGCCTTTTCCGGCAGCGCGTCGACCAGATAGAACACTCCCGACAGGAGATAGAGCGGGCGGGTCACCGCGCTGTAGAGGTGCTCCCATGACTTGAACATCATGTTCAGCACGGCATTGATCAAGCCCACGCCGAAACCGAGCAGGAACGTGAAGCAGGCAGCCAGTGCGCAAGTCTCCACATTCTCCGGCAGGATCAATTGGCCGCCGAGCAGGGTAAGAAAGAGCAGGATGCCGAAGACGGCGATCCACGTCAGCGCCTGGAGCAGCGCTTTGGCGAAGATCACGTCCATGTTGGTGATCGCCGGCAGCCGCAGCAACTGCGTGTTCGAGGTGATGGCCCGCGACAGGCGCGATGAGGTGTGGCTGAACAGAAAGAACGGCATGATGCCGGTGATGAAGAACATCTGCAGGTTGCCCAGGGGCGCCTGCCTGCCCCAAACCACGTAGATCGTCGACAGCACGGCCACGTGCATGATGGGCTCGATCAAGGCCCACAGATAGCCCAACCGGGTGCCACCAAAGCGCACCCGCGTCTCTCGGTAGACCAGTGCCGCAACGACTCTGGCTTGCGTGGCAAGCAACTGCGCGCTCAATGCGCCGACCCTGCGTGAATGTCCATTTCCTCTCCGATCCGGGCGCCTGGACGCCAATTGATGCCAAGGCCGCCTGGCCGTGGTGCTGGAAACGGGAGGGATGATACGGGCCAGAAACTCGCGCCGATATTTCAACACTTATCAAATAAAACCAAGTGCGAATATTTTCCGGCTTGAAAATGGATGATTTGGCTGTTTTCTATAATTTTATTATCAGCCAGACGATCTTCCGGCTGCCACCCTGGGGAGCAGCCCGTGGATGAAGCGTCAATTTTCAAGTATCCATAGCCGAGCCGGATAAATGATCGGAACCATTCTGTTAAATATTTGCCAGAAACGCGCACATAAAACCGTCAATTTGTTGCAGAACTGGGAGGTGATGCATCGCTACCCCAACGATGCAACGCGGTTGAATCGCGTGGGTCTGTTCGATATCGCGCGGTGCAGCAATCGGCGCGGGCGCGATCAGGCCCTGGCCCGAGCCCGCGCAGCATTGGAATGGAGCGGCTCAGATCCGGGGCTGCGGCCCGAAGACTTCCTGGGGAAAGTGTCCGACTACGAGCGCCAGCAGTATGCCCTTGCCCTCGGAAGGCTGGACCCCGCCCGTGCGCATGCCTGGCTCAGGCGTTCGGAGAGCGCGCTGGCCTTGGGCTTGGCGCTGGCCGCCGGCGACGCCCAGGCCGCACAGTGGCACGCATCGGCACTGGCGCCCTCACGGCGAGATGATCTTAAAAAAGCGAATAATTTGCATGCAGTTGTTGCTGCGCAGCATTGCTTTTCCGGACTGCATGGTCAAGCGCGAAAACATTTAACTTATCTCCTCACAAACGCCGGCTTTGGCCTTGCCGAGAATAATCTTCCTCTAAGGATGGACGATTTCATTCCCGCTGATTCCCCATCTTCGGCCGCGCAGATCCAGGATGCGGGTTTGGTCAGTGTAATAATCTGTGCGCACAATGCGGCGGCTTTCATAGATAAAGCCATATTATCCATTGCGCGGCAAAGCTATCGAAATATTGAAATCGTAGCGATTGATGACGGATCGGAAGATAACACTTACGCACATATATGCTCCGCCGCTGAAATTAATCCGCGTATAACTGCGCTGCGGATAGAAAACCGCGGAACATATGCCGCGAGAAATTTCGCGCTGAGCCAGGCAAGCGGCCGATTCATTACGTTTCTCGACGCCGACGACGTCATGCTGCCCCGACGCATCGAGCAGCAGGTCGAGCCGTTGCAATACGCCGGGATCGTGGCCAGTACCAGCCGCCTGCTGCGGCTCACCGGCCAGGGCCGGATCGTTTCTCCGCGCATCTATCCGCTGATCCGCCACAACCCCGCGTCGCTGATGATGCGCCGCGAGGTCCTTGAACGCCTCGGTCCCTACGAGGAAGTGCGTTTCGGAGCAGACGACGAGTATGAACACCGTATACGACTTCATTGCGGCCCCACCAGCGTGCGACGCGACGCCCAGGTGCAGACCATTGCCCTGCACCACCCCGACTCCCTGACGCAGTCCGCCGCAACCGGCCTGGACTCAGCGGCAGGCCGGCAGGCTCGCATCCGCTACCGCGAAGCGTGGACCAGACGCCATATGGAACAGGGCCTGTCCGCCAAGCCCCCACTCTCTTTTGAGTAAAGGTCATGACCGCCAGCAACGTAATTCGTCCTTTCAGCTTTGGCCGACCGACGGCCGCAACCCATGAAGCAGAGCAGATTCTCGCGCGTCTCGAGCAAGAGCATGCCGCCCGCGTCCAGGCCGAGAAAGATCTGGCCAACGCCCGCGCCCTGCTGCGTGAAACCACTCAGCAACTGGCAAAGCAGCGCCTGACGCTGACCTGGAAGTTCGGCGAAGCCGTCATCCGGGCTCGCAATGTGGCCGACTACTTGCTCCTGCCCTATACCCTGCTGAGGCTGTCGCACGCGCATCGCCGCGAACATCGGCACAATCCGGTTGCGCGCAAACCGGGCGCCGCCGTTCTGCCCGCCGAGACGGCGAGCGCCATCAAGGACGCGTTGGACTACGTCAAACGCGTGCGCAGCCCGGAGGTGCTGCTGTGGTGCGCTCGCCAAAACTGGCCGACCGAAGTCCGCAGCAAGGTCTATTGCGAGATTGCGCGGTGGGCGCGCACGAGCTATCCCGACATCGCCGAGCAAGTCGCCCAACAGTTGCTGGAAATCGATCCGGGCGCGCCACACAGCCGTCAACTGGCATTCAGCCTGTTCGACGCGGGGCTGGTCACGATCGCGTCGCGCCTGCTCAAGGCCGCCAGCGCCAGCGGCGTGCGCCTCAACACTGCGGAGTCCCAGCGGTATGAGCGTATCGCTGCCGCACATGCTGTTCTGAACGCCACGGATACCGGCCCAGGTCCAGCAGGACACCGCTATGACTTTTCCGGTAGCGGCCCGGTTGTGATACTGGCCACGCACAGCCTGCTGCAGCGGCGCGGCGCCAACGAGAATGCCCTGCACCGTTATGCCACCAGCCTGGCTGCACGTGTCGGTGAAGTGCAAGTGATCAGCCTCGAAACCAGCGAGGAGGATCCCGCCGAAGCCGAACGGGCCGGCGCTTCGAGCTTGCGTGTGGACGGCGTCATCTATCAGGCCGTGACGCCGGAGCAGGCGCGACAGGCACGCCTTCGACCCGCCGCCTTCGCCGACGCAGTGCTCGCCCATACGGTGGAGCGGCGCCCACGCGCGGTTCTGGCTTGGGACGACGCACGTTGCGGCCTCGGCGCCCATGCCGCCGCCACGAGCCTGCGCGTGCCCTACGGTTTCATCGTGCAAGGACTGAATTTCTTTCAGAAGACTGCTGCCAATCATCGGCTCTCCGAGCGCGCCATGGCCGATTTACGCTTGCTCAAGCGCGCGCTGCGCCAGGCCGACATGCTGGCATTGGGCACCCCCGCGCTGGCCGCGGCCTTGCACCCCCTGATGCCCTCCGAGCCCGCCGTCAGCCTGTTGCCGCCTCTGCCTCTGCCCGCGGCCAACCTGCGCACCCCGAACAGCGACGCGGCGCTTGCGGGCACGCTCGCGCGCCTGCGCGACCGCAAGGTAATCGTTTGGAGCGAAGACGAGCCGCCGGCCATGTTGGCCCGCGTGGTGATAGACCTCTATGCGGAACTGGCCTTGCACGACGCGAACGCCGTCCTGCTGGTGCTATCCGATGGGCGTGCCGCCGCCGCCATGCGCCAGCACGCCGTGGCAATCGGCCTATCCGAGGACCAGGTCATCTTCGCGCCGGCCATCACCGATGCCGTGTCGCGCGAACAGCTGTTGCGGCAAGCGCATCTCGCACTCTTTCCCTACTGGCCCACCCGGGCCGAGCAGGCGGCCATGCCGGGCGTGGCCGCCTTGCTCGAAGCCATGGCGCTGGGCCTTTGCCCTGCGGTCGGGCCGAATCCCGCCTATACCGACATCGTCAGCCACGGCGAGAACGGCATCCACCTCGATCTGGCCGACGCCGCCGCCGACGGCGCGCAGAACCTGCACGAGCTGCTCGGCGACGCCGCCCGGCTGGCGCAGTATGGCCGCAAGGCCCGCGAATCCGTTCAACGTCACCTGCCCTGGCAGGCTTATGAAGACGCCATTACCGCCATGCTGATGCAGGCGGCCACTCCCGATCCCGCCAACCCGGCGCAACGCGCCGAACCGCAGTTCGCTGGCGTGCGCGCACGCTGAGATCCCATGCAGATGCAACAAAGACTCAAGCCCGACGCGCGCACGTCCATGCGCCAGGCCGCGCAGCCATTGCACTGTCGTTACGTAAGCACACCCCCTGCATAAGGCTTGAAGCCAGGCCTGCGCTATCTTCAAACCGCTGTTGAACAAGACGGAGTCTCTCACCGTGAATATCACTACGATCGGATCCTGCCGTGTGGCCGGGCCCATGGCCAAAGTCCAGGCCCGCCGCAATTTCGTGCTCGATAACCGCCTTTTGTATGGCTACACGCACAACACGAAAGAGGCCATACAGGCCATTCGCTACATGCGCGGCGACCTGAGCATTCCGGCGAGTCTTTGGCCCTTCATCTCCGGCCAAAGCCATCGCGAGGGCAACCCCAAACTGGGGCAAGGCAGCATTCCCGCCGAAGACCGGCACGTGGTCGAGATCAGCTCCATCAAGGTTCTGGAGCTCGACGGCTATCAATTGCAGCTGGTGCGCTTCAAAGAGGCCTTGGCCTTCTGCCCCGATCTGCGCAAAATATTCTTTGAGCATGGGTCGGCCGAGGCACGGGCTGAGCGTCTGCGACAGTTGCAGGCCAGCCCCACCTATGCGCGGGTGCCCGAATCCGTGCAGCATGTCCTGGCCCAAACCGTGCTGCGCACGCAAACGGCGGCCGAGATCGAAGGCGACCTCAAGCAGATTGCCCTGTTGCTGGGGCCCGCCTTTGTGCTTGTCACCCATTGCAATGCCATGAACGCCCACGGCGAGCTCATCGCCGACCGCGCCAAGATGGTGGATCGCGTCTCGCGCGCCTGCGCTCGCGCTGGCATCACGCTGGTCGACCCGGGCTCTTTGCTGGCGGCCTATGGCCAGGAGCGCGGCATGCCCGATGACGGACGCGACACCGCGCATTACACGCCTGCCTTTGCGCGTCTGGTAGGTAAAGAAATCTGCGACAAACTGCTAGGCGTGCAGGAAACCGCCGCTTTGCCGGAGGGCGAGGCGGCGCTGGATTGGAAACAAAGCCTGGAGCGCGCCAAGGCCTGCGGCCAGACCCAGGCCTGGGATCTTGCCCTGCTCTATGCCAACCGCGCGATCGAACTCAAGCCCAACGTTTCGGCCGCCTACGTACTGCGCGCCCGGGCCATGACGGCGCTGAGCCAGAATGATGAGATTCTCGACGCCTGGGGCGCTGCCTTGGCCATCGATGCCAATCGCAATGCCTATATTCTGCGCCAGGCCGCCGAGTGCGCCTTGGGCCAGGGGCAGATTGACATGGCGCGCGAATGGGCTCAGGAATCCCTGCAACGCGAGAGCAGCGAGAAAACGGCGCTCTTGCTGGGCCGCATCCTTGCTCGGCTCGGTCACAACCAGGATGCCGAACAGGCCTTTCGCGTCAGCGCGCAGGCCGCGCCGGAACGGTCCTTGCGTCATGCCTTGCGTAGCAGCACGCCGCTCGAGGAAGGCGCCAGCATGGTCAGCGCCTTGGCCGCCACCCACGCCGTGGATGGCGCCAGCTTGCAAGGCGCGCGCGAGCAGGTGCTCAAAAGAGCCCGCCGCGAAGTGCGGCACGCGGGACGCGCAGGCGCTCTGCTGCCCAGCCTCGGCGCCTTCTATGCGCTGCAGACCCTGGCCGGCGAGCATAAGAGCGAGCTCGACGACGACATCAATCAAGCCTATCGGCGCATGCTCAAAGCCTATGAGGCCAACGCGGAGTATCGCAACAGCGAGATGGCCATCCAGTTGCTGGCGGATCTAGCCGCGCTGGATGCCGTCGACGTCCGCTATGTCCAGCGGGCTGCCAAACAATTGCAAAGCGATGGCCATGCCGACGCAGCAATCGCCTGCTGGCATCGTCTGGCCGGCGCCACACTGCCGGCGGAGTCGGACAGCGTGCTGCTGGCAGCGGCCCGCCTGGTGCAGCTCGGCGCGCATGCCGATGCCGTCGCGGTGTATCGCAGGCTGGCCCAAAGCGGCGTGCTGCAACCCGAACAAACCAAAGCCATGATCGAGAAAAGCTTGCGGGCCCTGGCGCGCGCCATGCGCCGCCATCTCACGGAGGGCAATCTGAGAATGGCCGAGCAGGAGGTGCGCGCCATTCGCGCCATCGACCCGGCCTATGCCGGCCTGCCGTCGCTGCAACGCACGCTGTCCGATGCGCACAAGCGCGAGTTCCAGGATCAGCGGCAGCAGTCCAAAGACCAGGGTGAGGTGATCGCCAGTGCCAGGCGTGTCATCGAGAGCAATCCCATGGACCGCGAGGCCAACGTGGAACTGGTGATGCAGAGCCTGCGTACCGGCAACCTCAACGAAGGCCGCCGGCTGCTGGAGCGCTTCATGGAAAACGCCCCGGCTTGATGCATAAGGCCGGTCAGCCCGCCTGCGGGCGGGTTGACCGGCCGTTGCCCTGCCCTGCGCACAGGGCGGCAGGTGCGGCGAAGGCCGCTACACCGGCGTAATTGCCGTACAGCTCATTGCAGCAGGCTGCGCAGCATCCACGCGTTTTTCTCGTGGACGTCCAGGCGCTGGGTGAGCAGATCGGCGGTAGGCTGATCGTTGGCGGCATCGGCTTTCTCGAAGGCCGCGCGGGCGGTCTTGGCGACGGCCTCATTGCCCTTGACCAACATGCGGATCATCTCGAGCGCTTCGGGCACATTGCTCGGCTCTTCGATGGACGTGAGCTGGCCATACTCGCGATACGTGCCGGGCGCGTAATGACCCAACGCACGGATGCGTTCGGCGATGGCGTCGAGCGCACCCCACTCTTCCGTGTACTGCGTCATGAACATATTGTGCAGGGTGTTGAACAACGGCCCGGTCACGTTCCAGTGGAAGTTGTGCGTCATCAGGTACAGCGAGTACGAATCAGCCAGCAGCTTGGCCAGCTCGCCTGCGACAGCCGCCCGATCCTTGTCGGAGATACCGATATTGATGCGCGGTGCGGCAGTGCTGTTCTTGGTCGATTTTGCCATGTAGTGCTCCTTCTCTAAAGGCGACGGAAACACATCAAGAATACCACCGAGAGACACCCCGTCGCATCGGCGCAGGCCTGGGGTCTTGCGGCGGCGGCCGCACGCCGGATCCCCGTACGGCCACCGGCGCTCGGCTCGCCGCGCGGCTTGCCTCAACCCGAGCGCGGCATGGCGAAGGACATCCCCGCGGACTGGGCCGCCCAACGCTGCATCACGCTCTTTTGCCGCGTGTAGAAGCGCACGCCTTCTTCGCCGTAGACATGCAGATCGCCAAATAGCGATTGCTTCCAGCCGCCAAATCCTTGCCAGGCCGCCGGCACGGGAATCGGCACATTGACGCCGACCATACCGACCTCGATGCCTTGCACGAACTCGCGCGCCGCCGTGCCGCTGTCGGTGTACAGACTCACCCCGTTGGCAAACTCGTGGCGGTTGATCAGCGCGATGGCCTCCTCCAACGTATCCACGTGCACGCAGGCGAGCACCGGGCCGAAGATCTCCTCGCGATAGATGCGCATGTCCGGCTGGACGTGGTCAAACACCGTCGGGCCCAACCAATAGCCCTGCTCGCAACCGGCTCCGCAGGCGGACGGGTCGATCTGCCGCCCATCGAGCAGCAGGCTGGCGCCTTCCTGCACGCCGGCGTCGATATACGCGGCGATGCGAGCGCGCGCCGCCGCGCTGATAATGGCGCCCATTTCGGCGTCTTCCTGCATGCCGCGGCGAACCTTGAGTTCGCGCGTCTTGCTCAAAATGTGCGGCATGACGGCCTGACCGGCGCCCGCCACGAACACGGCCACGGAGATCGCCATGCAGCGCTCGCCAGCACTGCCGAACGCCGCGCCCACCAGTGCATCGGCCGCTGCCTGCGCATCGGCGTCCGGCATCACCGCCAGATGGTTCTTGGCGCCGCCCAATGCCTGCACGCGCTTGCCTTCGCGGGCGCTGCGCTCGTAGATCTGGCGGGCCACCGCCGTCGAACCCACGAAGGAAATGGCCTTCACGTCCGGGTGGTCAATCAGGGCATTGACCGCCTCGACGCCGCCCTGCACGACACTGGCCACCCCGGCGGGCAGGCCGGCCTGAGCCAGCATCTGCGCCAGGGCAATGGAGGGGCTGGCGTCCAAGGGGCTGGGCTTGAGCACGAAGGCATTGCCGGTGGCCAAAGCGACCGGCATCATCCATAGCGGCACCATGACCGGAAAGTTGAACGGCGTGATCCCCGCGACCACGCCCAGAGGCTCGCGCTGCACCCAGTTGTCAATATTGCCGCCCACATTGATGGACATGGCGCTTTTCATCAGTTGCGGTGCGCCGCAGGCGAACTCGACCACTTCAATACCGCGCATGACCTCGCCACGCGCATCGGAGATCACCTTGCCGTGTTCACGCGAAATCAGGCGTGCGAGCTCCTCCTTGTTCTGGTCCAGAATGGCCAGGAAGCGATTCAGCACCCGGGCCCGATGCAAGGGGCTTTTTGCTGCCCAGGCCGGCTGCGCCGCGCGCGCCGCGGCCACGGCCGACGCGACGGTCTGCACGCCGCCCATATCCACTTGCGCCACGACTTCGCCGGTGGCGGGATCGTGAATGGCTTGTGTGCCCAGTTCGGGGCCGCCCGCGGCCTGCCCCGCGATCCAATGACCCAGATGTCCGTGCTGTTGGTCCATGTTTTGCTCCGGTAACGAGAAAACGCCAGTCTAGAAAACCCCGGGCCGCGCAGTAATCCCTTATATTTGAATAGACTGTTTACATGGATCAACAATCATGAGCACGCCCGTGTTTGACCGGCTGGCCGACCTGAAGATGCTCGCCGTCCTGGCCGACACCCGGAGTTTTACGGCGGCCGCCCAACGCCTGGGCGTATCCAAGTCCCTGATCAGCCTGCGCATGAAAGCACTGGAGCAGGAGCTCGGCGTGAGCCTGCTGCTGCGCACCACGCGCTCCGTGCGTACGACGGAAGCCGGCGCCCTGCTGGCCGAGCGCGCCCGCCCGGCCCTGGAGATGCTGGAAGACAGCTTGGGCGAAGTCCGCAATCTGACGCGCGCGCCTCGCGGCCGATTGCGCCTGACCGCCCCCGTGGCCCTGGGCCGGCAGCACCTTGGCCCCGTGCTGCGCGAGCTCGGCCAGCAGTACCCCGATATCGCTCTGGAAGTCTATCTATCGGATCGCTTCGTCAATCTGCGCCAGGAAGGCTTTGACTTCGCGCTGCGGCATGCCGATCAGGTCTCGGATGCCTATGTCAGCAAGCGCCTGTGCGCCACCGGCGCACAGCTGGTCACCAGCGCGGATTACCTGGAACGGAATGGCCACCCCGCCCATCCGAGCGAACTGGCCCGGCATCGCTGTTTGCTCTACCGGGGGGACGAACGCAATCCGCAATGGTCTTTCGCGCCGCGCCAGGGGCGCGGCGCGGCGGTGCACGTCAAACCCGTGGATTGCCTGAGCATCAACAATAGCGAGCTGCTGCGCGAGTGCGCGGCAAACAGCCTGGGCATCGCCATGGTGCCAGACTTCAGTTTGAGTCCGCGCGCCGGCCTGGTTGCCGTGTTGCCGCAGTGGGAGTGCTACGCCGGCTTTGGCCGTGCGCTCTATCTGCTCAAGCCGTTTTCCGCCACGCCCACCGAAGCGCATCGGGTGGTCGAAAAAGCCCTGGCCAGCCATTTCCGGCCAGGTTTTTCGCCATGACCCCAGGGCTCAGGCCGCTTCGTCCTGTGAGCGGGCGGTCTCGTCGTTGAGCATCGTCACGCCCGGCAGGCCGCAGGCATACACGGCCTGGGCCAGGGCCTCGACCGCGCTCATGCGCGGAAAACTGCGCCGCCAGGCCAGCACCACGCGGCGCGTCGGGGCCTGGCCCTCGAACGGGACATAGGTAAGCAAACTCTTGCCGGAGGGTTGCTCCGGCACGGCCGTCACCGGCAGGACGGTCACGCCGATCCCCGCGGCGACCATATGCCGGATGGTTTCCAGCGAAGAGCCCTCGAAGGTGCGTTGAATGCCATCGCTCGTTGCAGAAAAACGCGATAGCTCCGGACAGACTTCCAGGACCTGATCCCGGAAACAGTGCCCACTACCCAGCAGCAACATGGTCTGTTGCTTCAGATCCTGAGCATCGATGGACTTGCGCGATGCCCATTCATGGTCGTGGGGCACCGCTACCAGAAAAGGTTCGTCGTACAGCGGTTGGGTGACCAGACCGGCCTCAGGCAAGGGCAAGGCCATGATGGCGCAATCGATCTCGCCCTGACGCAGCAACTCGACCAGCCGCACGGTGAAGTTTTCTTGCAGCAACAGGGGCATTTGCGGCGTGCGGGCTATCTGCTCCGGCACCAGGCGCGGCAAGAGATAGGGGCCGATAGTGTGGATCACGCCGACACGCAGCGGCCCGGCCAACGGGTCGTGACCCTGGCGAGCGATTTCCTTGATGCTGGCGCTTTCTTCGAGCACCTTCTGCGCCTGGGCGACGATGCGCTGGCCGATGGGTGTCACACCCACCTCCGCGCCACCGCGCTCGAACAACGTGACGCCCAACTCGTCTTCCAGCTTGCGTATCGCAACGGACAGCGTCGGCTGGCTGACGAAACAGGCCTCGGCGGCGCGGCCGAAGTGACGCTCACGCGCCACTGCCACGATGTATTTCAGTTCAGTCAGGGTCATCGTGCCCGCTCCTGGAAAAAAGACCGCCTGTGGCGATCCACGCAATGATGAGAATTCATGTTCTCAGAAAATCCTCTCGTCCGCGCATCCAACGCGCAAGATGCGCCTGAACGGCTTGGGGATCATGCTGGCGCAACCATACCGCGGTATCGCGTGCCGCTTCGGCCAGCGCGATATCACGATCGATATCGGCAAAGCGCAGCAGCGCCATACCGGACTGCCGCGTACCGAGAAATTCACCTGGCCCGCGCAGTTCAAGGTCCCGCCGGGCAATTTCAAACCCGTCGCTGGTCTCGAACATGGCGCGCAAGCGCTCGCGCGCGACCTGTGACAAGGGCGTTTGGTACAGCAGCACACAGACCGATTCCGCTTCCCCCCGGCCGACGCGCCCGCGCAACTGATGCAGTTGCGCCAGCCCGAAGCGCTCGGCATGCTCGATCACCATGAGGGAGGCATTGGGGACGTCCACCCCGACCTCGATCACGGTGGTGGCCACCAGCAAGTCCACCTCGCCGGCTCTGAAAGCCTGCATCACCGCCGCCTTTTCGGCCTGCGGCAGCCGCCCATGCACCAGCCCGACCCGCAGGTCCGGCAATTCGACACACATGGCCTCGTAGGTATCGACCGCCGTCTGCAATTGCAGCGCTTCGCTCTCCTCGACCAGCGGACAGACCCAGTAGGCCTGCCGTCCCGAGCGCGCGGCTTGCGCGATGTGCGCAATCAGCTCATCGCGCCGCGCCTCGGACAGCAATTTGGTCAGAACCGGGGTCCGCCCGGGCGGCAACTCGTCGATGACGGACACGTCCAGATCCGCAAAGAAAGTCATGGCCAGAGTACGGGGAATGGGCGTGGCGCTCATGCTCAACTGATGCGGCACGACCAGGCCCGCGGCCTCCTCGCCTTTTCGGCTCAGCGCCAGGCGCTGCCCGACACCAAAACGATGCTGCTCGTCGACGATGGACAAGCCCAGACGGGGGAAATCGACGCCATCCTGAATCAGCGCCTGGGTACCCACCACCAGTTGCACTTGACCGGCTTGCACGGCCGCGGCAGCCTGGCGGCGCGCCTTGGGCGTGAGACTGCCGCTCATCCAGGCGACCGACACCCCGAGCGGCTCGAGCCAGCCGACCAGTTTGCGGAAATGCTGCTCGGCCAGGATTTCGGTCGGGGCCATGAGCGCCACCTGAAATCCATTGGCGATGGCCTGGGCCGCCGCCAACGCCGCCACCACGGTCTTGCCACTGCCCACATCGCCCTGCAACAGGCGATGCATGGGATAGGGGCGCGCCAGATCGGCGGCGATTTCAGCCACGACGCGCTGTTGCGCGCCGGTCAGCGTAAACGGCAAGGCGGCATACAGGCGCGCCACCAGACCGTCCTTCGCCTCATCGGCCGGCATGGTCGGGGCGCGCTTGTCCCGCCGCGCTGCCCGCGCCGCCGCCAAAGACAATTGTTGCGCCAACAACTCGTCGAACTTGATGCGCTGCCAAGCCGGATGGGTCCGCTCGGTGAGGTCAGCGTCGGGCACACCCGGCGGCGGGGCATGCAGCAGGCGAACCGCCGCATCAAACGGCATCAGGTCATAGCGCTCACGCACGGGCGGCGGCAACGTGTCGTGCAGGCCCACCTGGGCCAAGGCCTGCGTGACCGCGCGCCGCAAGACCGGTTGGGGCAAGCCGTCGGTGCTGGGATACACGGGCGTGAGGGCATCCGGCAGCGCGCCGTCGGCATTGCTCATGCGCGGGTGCACCATCTCGCGCCCGAACAGCCCGCCGCGCACCTCGCCACGCGCGCGCAACCGGCGCCCGGCCGTCAATTGTTTCTGCTGGCTGGGGTAGAAGTTCAGCCAGCGCAACTGCAGTTCGCCACTGTCGTCGGCGATGACGGCCGTCAGTTGGCGGCGCGGCCGGTACAAGACTTCCGAGCGCAGGATCTCACCTTCGACCTGGGCCGAATATCCCGGGCGCACCGAGCCGATCGGCGTCACGCGCGTTTCGTCCTCGTAGCGCAACGGCAGATGCAGCACGAAATCTTCGGGCTCGACCAGACCGAGATTGCGCAGGCGGCGCTCGGTGTCCGAACGCGCCGTCGATGCGCGGCCGGCGGCTTTGGCTTGAGCGGGCATGGGGCCGCGCCAGCCGTCTCAGAGGACCAGGATGGCTTCGACCTCGAACTGGGCCCCCTTGGGCAAGCTGGCCACACCCACGGTGGAACGCGCGGGGAACGGTTGCGGAATCAGTTCGGCCATGATCGCATTGGCCGCGGCGAACTTGTTCAGATCGGTCAGAAACAGCGTGAGCTTGACGATGTCGTTAAGCGAGCCGCCGGCTTCCTTGATGACCGCTTCCATATTGGCGAAGGCCTGGCGCACCTGAGCGTCGAAGTTCTCCGAAACCAGATCGCCGGTGCCCGGCTCCAGGCCGATCTGCCCGGAGAGGTAAACCGTTTTTGAACCCGTTGCGGCCACGGCCTGGGAGTACGGGCCGACGGCGGCAGGTGCCGCGTCCGTATGGATGATCTGCTTACTCATGGGCGACTCCTTGGTAACGAAAAACATGACTATCGAAGTTTAAACAGCAATAGGCACTTGCGAAAGAGGCCAGCTGCCAGGGAGCTGCAAGGTGAGTAACCCTACAATTCCCGGACCTCGGGTTCTGCATCTTGCCATGTTCTTGCCTGCTCTTCGTCCCCGCGCCATCTTTACCCTGGCTGTATTGCTCGTGGGACTCTCCGCAGGCGTGACGGGGCTGCTGCTCTCTTTGCTCCTGCACGCCGTGCAGCATCTGGCGTTCGGCTATAGCCTGGACGATCTGTTTTTCAGCCACCGGGCCTTTCTGGATGGCGTGATGGCCGCCACGCCGCAGCGCCGGGTGCTCGCCTTGACGGCCTGCGGCGTGGTCGCTGGACTGGGCTGGGGGGCCCTCTACCGATGGGGCCGGCCATTGGTCAGTGTCAAGGCGACGCTGGCCGAGCCCGGCCGGACGATGCCGCCGGGCGCCACGCTTGCGCATGCCATTTTGCAGATCCTCACGGTCGGTCTGGGCTCGCCCCTGGGACGAGAGGCCGCTCCGCGCGAGGTGTCGGCCATGCTGGCGAGCGGTCTGGCACGCCATGCGCGGCTGGATGCCGAACAAAGGCGGATACTGGTGGCCTGCGCGGCAGGCGCGGGCCTGGCCGCCGTCTACAACGTGCCGCTTGCCGGCGCCGTCTTTGCGCTCGAGGGCTTGTTGGCCACCTTCCGCTGGCAAGCCGCACTCATCGCGCTGGCCACTTCGGCCGTTGCCGCCGCGGTGGCCTGGCTGGGGCTGGGCATGGGCCTGCAATACGTGATCGGCCCCATGGAAATACATCCCAGCCTGCTGGTCTGGGCCATGCTGGCCGGGCCCGTGATCGGCGTGGTGGCCCATGGATTCTCGCGCATGACCGATGCGGCCCGCCGCAGGGCGCACACCCTGCGTGGCTGGCGCATGCCCCTATTGGCCTTGCTCAACTTCACGGCCATCGGCCTGTTGTCGGTGTACTTCCCAGCCCTCCTGGGCAATGGCAAAGGACCCGCGCAATTAGGATTTGATAGCGCGCTCACGCTCAGCCTGGCCGCCATGCTGCTCTGCCTGAAGATGCTGGTCAGCGCGAGCACGCTGCGCGTCGGCGCTTCCGGCGGTTTGCTCACGCCGGGACTGGCCTGCGGCGCGCTGCTGGCCACGCTGCTGGGCGGCCTCTGGAATCTCCTGTGGCCCGGCGCGCCACTGGGCGCCTATGCGGTGATCGGTGCCGCGGCCTTTCTCGGGACGTCCATGCATCTGCCGTTTACCGCCATCGTGCTGGTCATGGAGTTCACCCAGGTCAATCACAACTTCGTCGTCCCGATTGCCCTGGCGGTGGCCGGCGCGCTGGCCACCGCACGTCTGCTGGATCACGATTGAGCAACAAAAAGCCCGCCATGGATGGCGGGCCTGGGCACAGCATGTCGTGCTGCTTATTTTTCGACGAAGGCGCGTTCGTAGACATAATCGCCCGGCTCGCCCACGCCGGCCGAGACCTCGAAACCACGCGCATCCAGCATGGCGCGGATATCGGCCAGCATGTGCGGGCTGCCGCAAATCATGGCGCGATCGGTTTCCGGATTAAGGGGCGGCAAGCCGATATCCTCGAACAACTTGCCGTTATCAACCAGTTCCGTGATACGACCCTGATTGCGGAAAGGCTCGCGCGTGACGGTCGGGTAATAAATCAGCTTATTGCGGACCACATCACCGAAGAACTCATTATCCGGCAGCTCGCGCCCGATGTAATCGGCATAGGCCAGCTCGCTCACAAAGCGCACGCCATGCAGCAGCACGACCTTGTCGAAGCGCTCATAGATGTCCGGGTCCTTGATGATGCTCATGAAGGGAGCCAGGCCCGTACCGGTGGCAAACAGATACAGGTGCTTGCCCGGACGCAGGTCATCAGCGACGAGCGTGCCCACCGGCTTGCGGCTGACCAGGATGCTGTCGCCCTCTTTCAGGTGCTGCAGACGCGAGGTCAGCGGGCCATCCTGGACCTTGATGCTCAGGAACTCGAGGTTTTCTTCGTAATTGGCGCTGGCGATACTGTAGGCGCGCATCAGGGGCTTGCCTTCGACTTCCAGGCCGATCATGACGAAATGACCGTTATGGAAACGCAGCGCGGCATCGCGGGTAGTGGTAAACGAAAAAAGAGTGTCGTTCCAGTGGTGCACGCTCAGCACGCGCTCAGTATTGAAAGCAGCCATATCGTTGTAGAAGTTGTGACGCCGTGCGACCGCACAGAATGGACCTAGGGTTAGTACCGATTCTAACCCATCCACCTGATAATTGCTCTCATTAATGGTTATACCCATATAGCTGAAAACGGGGTTTGTCCGCCTTTTTTCTGACCTGCCGCTATACACCGCGCGCGCCGCGTGCCCCGCTTTCCGGCCGCAATCAGCCAGAGAAACCTTTCATTTAGTTGAACGAACGGGCGCTTCCTGCTATCTTTCCGAGCTTGTTGATAATCATTTTCGTTTGTGCGGCGCGCCCCCGCGCCCAGCAGGAGACTCGACTATGTCCATAAAGCGTCCCGCCCTCCCGACACTGCTGCGCGCCCTGGCGCTTGCCGGCGCCGCCTCCTTTGCCGCCCAGGTGGGCGCGGCCGAAGAGGTCAGCCTCTACACCACCCGCGAGCCCAAGCTCATACAACCGCTGCTGGATGCCTTCACCAAGGACAGCGGCATCAAAGTCAACACCGTGTTCGTCAAGGACGGCCTGCTCGAGCGCGTCAAGGCCGAGGGCGCGAAGTCGCCTGCCGACGTGCTCATGACGGTCGACATCGGCAACCTCATCGATCTGGTCGATGGCGGCGTCACCCAGCCCGTCAAGTCGGCCACCCTCGAAGAAGTTATCCCCGCCAACCTGCGCGGCGCCGACGGGAAATGGTACGCCCTGTCCTTGCGTGACCGGGTCCTGTACGCCGAGAAGGACCTCAAGCTCGACAGCTTCCATTACGAAGACCTGGCCGACCCGAAGTACAAGGGCAAGGTGTGCATCCGCTCCGGCCAGCACCCCTATAACACGGCGCTCGTGGCCGCCATGATCGCGCACGATGGCGCTGAAGCCACCGAGAAATGGCTGCGCGGCGTCAAGGCCAACCTGGCGCGTAAAGCCGCGGGCGGCGATCGGGACGTGGCGCGCGACATCCTCGGCGGCATTTGCGACATCGGTCTGGCCAATGCCTATTACGTCGGCCATATGAAAAACGCCGAACCGGGCACCGACGCGCGCAAATGGGGCGACGCGATCAAGGTCATCCGCCCGACCTTCGCCGACAAGCAAACCAGCGGCACCCATGTCAACGTCAGCGGCGCGGCCGTCGCGGCTCACGCCCCGCACAAGGCCAATGCGGTCAAGCTGCTGGAGTTCCTGGTTTCCGAACCGGCCCAGACTCTCTACGCGCAAGCCAACTACGAGTACCCCGTGCGCAAGGGTGTCAAGCTCGACCCCGTGGTGGCCAGCTTCGGGCCGCTGACGGTCGATTCCCTGCCCGTGGCCGACATCGCCAAGTACCGCAAGCAAGCCAGCGAACTGGTCGACAAGGTGGGCTTCGACAACTAAGTTTTCCCCTTCTGTGGCGCCACCCGGCGTGGCGCCACAGGCTTGACCCGCCGGCCAAGGCGGACGCGACTTTTCCCGTGGTTTCAACAGGGCGGCCCCAAGGCCGCTTTGTGTTTTTTTCGCAGATGATGCCCAAGCTCTCCCTGGCACGCCCTTACAGCACTGGCCTGCGCGGACGCGGCTGGTTGCTGGCCGCCGCATTGATCGCCCTGGCCGTACTCGCGCCCTTGGCCAGCCTCGCCTGGTGGGCCCTGGACGCGGATCTCGGCCACTGGAACCATCTGGCGGCCTACGTGCTGCCTCAGGCGTTGAGCAATACGGCGCTGCTGCTGCTGGGTGTCGGCGCACTGGTCACCGTGGTGGGCGCCGGCTCGGCGTGGCTGGTGGCCGCCTACGATTTTCCCAGCCGCAGCGTGCTGGTCTGGGCATTGTTACTGCCCTTGGCCGTGCCCACCTACATCATCGCGTTCGCCTATCTCGACCTGCTGCACCCTATCGGGCCGATTCAGTCCGGCCTGCGAACGATTCTGGGCTATGACAGCCCCAGGCAGTTTCGTCTGCCCGACCTGCGCTCACTGGGCGGCGCGATTTTCGTGCTGGGCTTCGTGCTCTACCCCTATGTCTACCTCAGCACCCGGGTCATGTTCATGACACAGGCTGCCAGCCTGATTGAGGCCGCCCGCAGTCTGGGCTCCGGCCGCGCGGGGGTGTTCTTCCGCGTCGCCCTGCCCCTGGCGCGCCCGGCCATTGCCGTGGGCGTGAGCCTGGCGTTGCTCGAAACCCTCAATGACATCGGCGCATCCGAGTTCCTGGGCGTGCAGACCCTGACCGTCTCGGTCTACACCACCTGGATCACCCGCTCCGACCTGGCGGGCGCGGCACAGATCGCCCTGACGATGCTGGCTTTCGTGATCGCCCTGGTGTTGCTGGAGCGACGCGGCCGCGCGCGCCAGCGCTACGCCAATACGCAGCGTATGCGGCCCATGCAACCCCAACGCCTGCGCGGCGGGGCCGCGCTGGCCGCCTGCGTGCTGGGCTGGATCCCGGTCGTACTCGGCTTTGTGGCCCCGGCACTGTATCTGCTGGCCGAGACGTACA
Source organism: Bordetella genomosp. 12 (assembly GCF_002261355.1). Classification (GTDB taxonomy): domain Bacteria; phylum Pseudomonadota; class Gammaproteobacteria; order Burkholderiales; family Burkholderiaceae_B; genus Bordetella. Next base: position 1,189,937 of record NZ_NEVU01000002.1, read on the forward strand.
AACGGCTGCATCTGGTGGGCGGCGTGTCAGGACAACTGCTCGCCAGCCTGAGCAACACCCTGCTCGTGGCGGCCAGCGCGACGGTCATTACTGTGCTGTGCGGCCTTGCGGTTGCCTGGGCCGCGCGCAATCTCGGCGCGGGCGCCGGCCCCGCCCGCCTCTGCGCCCGCATTGCCAGCCTGGGCTATGCCGTCCCGGGTACGGTGTTGGCCATTGGCCTGCTCACCCCCTTTGCCTGGATCGACGCGGCGGCCGGCCGCTTGTTCGGGCTGCCCGGCATGCTGCTCATGGGGACAATGGCTGCTCTGGTCTGCGCTTACACCATCCGGTTTCTGGCCATCTCCACCGGCAGTATCGAGGCCGGCTTGGCCCGCATCCCGCCCTCTCTCGAACAGGCCTCGCGCCTCCTGGGCGAAAGCGGCAGCGCAACCCTGCGGCGCGTGCATCTGCCGCTCTTGCGCCCGGCGCTGGCCGCCGCGGCTCTGCTGGTGTTCGTGGACACCATGAAAGAGCTCCCCGCCACACTGCTGTTGCGCCCGATGAACTTCGACACCCTGGCCACCTGGCTGTACGCCGAGGCCGCCCGCGGCACTTACGAAGAAGGCGCCGTGGCCGCGCTGGCCATCGTCCTGGCGGGGCTGGCTCCCGTCATCCTGCTCGCGCGCACCAATCTGAAAATGGGACATTGACACCATGGCCGACCTGCTTCAACTCGAACACCTGGCCCTGGGCTACGACACGCCGCAAGGCATCAAGCGCGTGGTCGACGATCTGAGCCTGACGTTGCCCGCCGGGCAAATCGGCTGCCTGCTGGGCGAATCCGGCTGCGGCAAAACCACCGTTCTGCGCGCGATTGCGGGCTTTGAGCCGCTGCGCGCCGGGCGTATTCTGCTCGGCGGCCAGGTGCTGTCTTCGCGGGGCGAGCAAGTGGTGCCCGAAAAGCGCAACGTGGGCATGATGTTTCAGGACTACGCCCTCTTTCCTCACCTCACCGTCGGCCAGAACGTGGCGTTTGGCCTGCGGCGCTTAGCGAAAGCACAGCAACTCGCCCGCGTTGACGAAATGCTGTCATTGGTGGGCCTGGCGCACGCCGCGCAAAGCTATCCGCACGAAATTTCGGGGGGACAGCAACAGCGGGTGGCGCTGGCCCGCGCCCTGGCGCCATCGCCCGGCCTTTTACTGCTCGACGAGCCATTCTCCAACCTGGACGTGGATACGCGGGAGCGGCTGGCTTTCGAGGTGCGCGACATTCTCAAAGCCACCGGCAACACGGCGATTCTCGTCACCCATAACCAGGCAGAGGCCTTTGCCATCGCAGATCGAATCGGCATCATGCAGCAAGGGCGTATCGCCCAATGGGATACGCCCTATCACCTGCGCCACCTGCCGGCCAGCGATTTCGTGCGCGACTACATCCGCCGCGAGGCGCTGCAAGAGCAACGCGAAGCGGCCTATGCCCGGGGAAGCTGACGCGGGCCGGCTCAGGAACGGGGCGCGGGCAAGGGGATGAATTCGGTTTCGTCGCCCGGCACGATCTGCCCGAAACGGTTGCGCTGCCATTCGTCCTTGGCTTGTTCGATACGCTCTTTGCTGCTGGAGACGAAGTTCCACCAGATGTAGCGCGGCCCGTCCAGGGGCTCGCCGCCCAGCACCGCAAACCTGGCATCGCTGCGCGCGCGCAAGGTCACCGGGCTGCCCGCCTTGAAGACCAATAGACGCCCGGCGTCGAACACCTGACCGTCGACTTCCACCGTGCCTTGCACCAGATAAGCGCCCCGCTCTTCGTAATCGGCGGGCAAGACCAGACAGGAACCCTCCCGCATCCGCACATCGCCATAGAACAGCGGCGACAAGGTCTGCACCTGCGAGGTCTGCCCGAACAGGCTACCTGCCACGAGCTGCACACGCACGCCCTCGCCCTCGATGACCGGCTGCGCCTCGCGCCCGTAATGCACGAATCCCGGGTCGGTTTCTTCATGTGCGCGCGTCAACCCCACCCACAGCTGCAAGCCAAAGATGCGCTGCTCGGCCTGGCGGCTCTGCGGCGATGAGCGCTCCGAATGCACGATGCCGCGGCCTGCCGTCATCCAATTGACTTCACCGGGCAGAATGGTCTGCACATGGCCTTTGCCATCCCGATGCACGATGCTGCCGTCATAGAGATAGGTCACCGTGGCCAGGCCGATGTGTGGATGCGGGCGCACATCCATGCCCACACCGGCCGGAAACATCGCCGGACCCATTTCGTCCAGGAACACAAACGGCCCGATAGCGCGCCGTTGCGCCGACGGCAATGCGCGGCGCACCTCAAAACCGCCCAGGTCACTGGTGCGGGGCACGACGATCGTTTCCAGGCTGGTGTGGCCTTCGGGGGTCAGACTCGACATGATCGATACCTCTGCGAGTGGGGCGACAAGCGCCAGGTGGGTGCGCCAGACGAACTCGCGCAGACAAGGGCGGGGCCGCCAGACCCCGCCCGCCTACTTTACGGCAAGTCGAACACCAGCACTTCCGCCTGGCGGCCATCGCTGACCCGGACGGCGGCTTCGTTTTCCAGCGCCACGCCGTCGCCGGCCTCGAGCGCCCGGCCATTGATGCTCACCGCGCCGCGGGCAACATGCACCCAGGCGCGCCGACCTGCCGCCAAGGGCAGCTCGGCCTGCTCGGCCCCGTCGAACAGGCCCGCGTAGAGCCGCACATCCTGGTGAATGCACAGCGACCCTTGCGCGCCATCGGGCGAGGCGACTTGGCGCAGGGCACCCCGCTTCTCGGCGCCCTCGAAGGTCTTTTGCTCATACTCCGGTTCGATGCCGGCCACATCGGGCTCGATCCAGATTTGCAGCATATGCGTGGCCGCATCAGGCTGCGGATTGAACTCCGAGTGCAGCACCCCTCGCCCGGCGCTCATGCGTTGCACGTCGCCCGGACGAATGGTGGATCCGGTGCCCATGCTGTCCTTGTGCGCGACCGCGCCATCCAGGACATAGGTGATGATCTCCATGTCGCGGTGGCCATGCGTGCCAAAGCCCCTGCCGGCGGCGATACGATCATCGTTGATGACACGCAGCGGCCCGAAGCCCATATGCGCGGGGTCGTAGTAGTTGGCAAACGAAAAGGTGTGAAAAGTGTCCAGCCAGCCATGATTGGCATGACCGCGGGCGGCGGCGGGGCGAGGGGTGATCATGATGGGCTCCTTATTCCGATTCGGTGAACGAGTCCAGCCAGACAGGCCAAAACGATCGCTCACTGCATGCTTGTCATTGTGCGCGTTTGCAGGACTCTCCAAGACGACTAGAATTGAACACATCATTCAAATTATTTGAACGATCATGCCCAAGCCCTCCTCCGCCCCGCCGCCGCCCGGCGCCATCACGCCAGACTTGCTCCTGATGCTCGACGCCATTGCACGCCACGGCAGTTTCGCGCGTGCCGCGCGCGAGCTGGGCAAGGTGCCGTCGGCCGTCACCTATGCCGTGCGCAAGCTCGAGGACAATCTGGATGTGCTGCTGTTCGACCGCTCCGGCCACCGCGCCCGCCTCACGCCGGCTGGCCAGACGCTGCTGGAGGATGGCCGGCACTTGCTGCGTTCGCTCGATGACCTGGCCTGCCGTGTCAAACGGATAGCCACGGGGTGGGAGGTCGAGTTGCGCATCGCCGTCAGCGCCGTACTGCCCTTGGAGCCGCTGCTGGATCTCGTGCGCGATTTCCAGGCCCTGGGCGGCGGCACGACGCTGCGCATCAGCGAGGAAGTCCTGAGTGGATCCTGGGATGCGCTGGCTTCTGGCCGCGCCGACCTCATCATCGGAGCCGACGCCTCCGGCACCCCTGCCGGCGCTTATCACAGCACGGCCATGGGCCAGACCCAGCTGGGCTTTTGCGTGGCGCCGCAGCACCCGTTGGCACGGCTAGGCCGCCCACTGACCGCTCAGGATATCGCCGAGCACACTGCCATCGTCGTGGCCGACACCTCTCGGGACCTTCCCCCCCGCACCCGGGGGCTGCTGCACAGCCAGAGCTTGATCGTCATGCCCAATATGCGCGCCAAAATGCAGGCCCAGATCCGGGGCCTGGGTTGCGGCTATCTGCCCATGACGCTGGCTGCCGGACCCATCACTGCCGGTTTGCTGGTGGATTGCCCCATCGAAGACGTCATTGCTCCCACCGAGCATGTCGTCTACGCCTGGCGCGCAGAAAGACCCGGTCAGGCCTTGGCGTGGTGGCTGGAGAAACTACGCTCGCCGCGCCTGTGCGAAAGCCTGCTGGGCGTGAGCTGACCTCAATACCCAATGGCGATGGTCAGAGGAGCCGGCATGGTTGGGGTTGCGGCTCGCAAGCGGGTCTGCGAGCCGCTGGCCTTGCGGATCGTCGCCAGGCGGGCCGGGGCGCGAGCTGCGGGCCGCAGCTCCACCGTACCGGGGTTGCTCGCGGCACAGACCACCTTGAAGGGTTCATCACCCTGCCCGCGCACAAGATGGCACCCCTGTGCGAGATCCAGCTCAAACGTCACCTCGTTGGCCTGCGCGGCGCCACCGGCCACGGCCATGAGCGAGGCAATTACCACGCGTCGAAATACGTTGTTCATAGCACTACTCCTTTCCGATCAAGTGAAGCAGACAGGGAAAGAATAGGACTTGAAGAAGGCCCTTTGAATCATCTACTTCTCGGCGTGCTGTAGGAAAAATCTCGGTCTTCGCGCAGGCCTTCGTCAGGGCGAAAAAAAGCCGCTCATCGAGCGGCTTGGGGAGGCGTCATCGTCATGACGTCAGTCCTCGGCGATTCCCAGTTCGCGCAACTTACGGGTAATGGTGTTGCGGCCAATACCCAGGCGCGTAGCGGCCTCCACGCGGCGCCCGCGGCTGGCGTCCAGCGCGCTTTGCAGCAGGATTTTTTCGAACTGCCGGGTGAGCGTGGCCATGACGGCCGGCTCTCCGCGTTCGAGCCGATACTGCGCGTCCTTGAGCAAGGCGTCCTGCCAATTGCGCGGCAAATCATCGCCGGCAAGCCCCGCCGCCGCCGGCGGATAGGCCTGATGGCTGGGCGCAAGATAGGGGGTATCGCTGGGGCCCGGCACGCGCAGGGGCGGATTGGGCGCGGCGTGCTCCATGGCCCGGATTTCGGGCGGCAGATCATTGCGATCGATGGTCTGGCCGGGCGCCATCACGGTGAGCCAATGACAGAAGTTCTCCAACTGCCGCACGTTGCCCGGAAAATCGAACTTGATCAGCACCGCCACCGCTTCCGGCGTCAGGCGCTTGACCGGCACCCCGAGCGTCTTGGCGCTGGAGGCCAGAAAGTGATTGGCCAGCGCCGGGATATCCTCGGTGCGCTCGCGCAAGGGCGGAAGGCGCAGGCGAATGACGTTGAGGCGGTGAAACAAATCCTCCCGGAACAATCCCTGCTCGACACGCTGCTCGAGCGGCTGGTGCGTCGCGGCGACGATGCGCACGTCGACGCGCACGGGCTGCGCACCGCCCACGCGATAGAAGCTGCCCTCGGCCAGTACCCGCAGCAAACGCGTCTGCAACTCTATGGGCATATCGCCGATTTCATCGAGAAAGAGCGTGCCGCCGTGCGCCTCCTCGAAGCGCCCCCGGCGCAATGTATTGGCGCCGGTAAAGGCCCCGCGCTCGTGACCGAAGAGTTCGGCCTCCAGCAGATCGCGCGGAATGGCGGCCGCGTTCAGTGCGACGAAGGGCCCGCCAGCGCGCGCGCCATGGCCATGCAGCGCGCGAGCCACCAACTCCTTGCCGGTCCCGGACTCGCCGGTGATCAGCACGGTGACCTTGGATTGGGCCAAGCGGCCAATCGCCCTGAAGACCTCCTGCATCGCCGTCGACGATGACTGGGTCATCATGTAGCGCTCGTTGGCGGCAGCTTCGGCGCTGGTCGCGGCTTCGGCCTGGGGCTCGACTTCCTGCATGGCGCGCTGGATGAGCGCCACGGCTTCATTGACGTCGAACGGCTTGGCCAGATAGTCGAAGGCTCCGCCCTGAAAAGCGGAAACCGTGCTGTCCAGATCGGCAAATGCCGTCATGACGATCACAGGCAGGCCGGCGTGACGCTCTTTGATCTGCCGCAGCAGTTCCAGGCCATCGCCGCCGGGCATGCGGATATCGGATACCAGCGCCGAAGGCGTGTCGCGCGTGAGCGCGTCCAGCACATCCGCGGCCTGGGAAAAGCTGCGCGTGGCGATGCCCGCGCGGGCCAGGGCTTTTTCCAGTACCCAACGGATGGCCTGATCGTCGTCAACTATCCATACGGGTTTCATCAAAGGGGCTCCATCGGTAATACCAGGCGGAATTCAGTGTGGCGGGGTCGGGACTCGAACTCGATGATGCCGCCGTGTTGCTGCACGAAGTCTTGTGCCAGGCTCAGGCCCAGGCCAGTCCCGCCCGGTCGGGCGGTCACCAGGGGATGGAAGATGCGGTCTCGGATATGTTCCGGCACGCCGGGGCCGTTATCGATGATGGACAACACCAGCGCCAGGCGATGATGGCGGTGAGCCAGCATGACCTGCCGCGCTACGCGCGTGCGCATGGTGATCTGGCCTCGGGGCACGTCGGGGCCGGGCTTTTGCAGTACCAATTCCTGCGCCGCGTTGCGCGCCACATTGAGTACGGCCTGCATCAGACGCGCGGCATCGCCCTGCAAGTCCGGCACCGAGGCGTCGTAGTCGCGCAGGATGCCGACGTCATCGCGGAACTCGGCCTGAATCAGCGCGCAGACGCGTTCGCAGATTTCGTGAATATTGACCGGACGCGCATTGAGCGGCACACGTTGCGGACCGCTCAAGCGGTCCACCAGTGCCTGCAAGCGATCCGCTTCGGAAATGATGACCTGGGTGTACTCGGCCAAGGCCGGGCTGGGCAGCTCGGCTTCCAGCAACTGGGCCGCGCCGCGCAGGCCGCCCAAGGGGTTCTTGACCTCATGCGCCAGATTACGCAGCAACTCGCGGTGCGACTCGATTTCATCGACCAGGCGATGGTTGCGGTCGGCGAGCACGCGCTGCTCGATCTCGCGGGTCTCGAGCAGCACGGGCCAGCGCTGGCCCGGGCAGGAGACGGTCGTCACCGTGACTTCGATCGATTCGTTGGCACGGCGCAAAGAAGACAGCTGGCGCACGTCGGCGAACTTGCCGCCCACGGCACCATCGATGGAATTCTGTAAGGCTTCAGGGTGATCGAATAGCGTGGGCGCCGCCAGACCGCTCAATTGCTTGCGGGACCTTCCGAAGAGATCTTCGGCAGCCGCGTTGGCGTATTCGATATGGCCACGTTCGTTCAACAGGAAAACGGAGGTGGCGAGCAACTCAAAGGCATCTACATTCGTCATGTGGGCTCCGGGGCGGGAAAGTCGGCGGGTCGAATGACCCGCCCCTAGCGGACTCCGCCCACCGTGTGGACGGAGCCTTCAGCCTCGGCGTATTACAGGCTGTAGTACATGTCGAACTCGACCGGATGGGTCGTCATGCGCAGGCGCGTGACGTCAGCCATCTTGAGCTCGATGTACGCGTCCAGCATTTCATTGCTGAACACACCGCCGCGGGTCAGGAACTCGCGATCCTGATCCAGTGCGGCCAGCGCTTCTTCCAGCGAGGCGCACACGGTCGGGATCTTGGCATCCTCTTCCGGCGGCAGGTCGTACAGATTCTTGTCGGCGGGATCGCCGGGGTGAATCTTGTTCTGCACACCGTCCAGACCGGCCATCATCAGGGCCGAGAAGGCCAGGTAGGGGTTGGCCAGGGGATCCGGGAAGCGGGTCTCGATGCGGCGGCCCTTGGGGTTGCCCACGTAAGGGATGCGGATCGAAGCCGAGCGGTTGCGGGCCGAGTAAGCCAGCTTGACGGGCGCTTCGAAGTGCGGAACCAGACGCTTGTACGAGTTCGTACCCGGGTTGGTGATGGCATTCAGGGCACGGGCGTGCTTGATGATGCCGCCGATGTAGTACAGGGCGAAGTCGGACAGGCCGGCGTAACCGTTGCCCGCGAACAAGTTCTGGCCATCCTTCCAGATGGACTGGTGAACGTGCATGCCGGAACCGTTGTCGCCAACGATGGGCTTGGGCATGAAGGTGGCGGTCTTGCCGTAGGCATGGGCCACGTTGTGGATCACGTACTTGACGATCTGGTTCCAGTCGCCGCGGGTCACCAGGGTGCTGAACTTGGTGCCGATTTCGAGCTGACCGGGAGCCGCCACTTCATGGTGGTGCACCTCAACCGGAACGCCCATTTGTTCCATCAGCAGGCACATTTCCGAACGCATGTCCTGGAAGGAGTCGACCGGCGGCACGGGGAAGTAGCCACCCTTGACGCCCGGGCGGTGACCCATGTTGCCGCCTTCGAATTCCTGGCCGCTGGACCACGGGGCCTCTTCCGACTTGATCTTGACGAAGGTGCCCGACATGTCCGTGTTCCAGGTCACGCCGTCGAAAACGAAGAATTCGGGTTCCGGACCGAAGAAGGCGGTGTCGCCCAGGCCGGAGGACTTCAGGTAGGCTTCGGCGCGCTTGGCCAGCGAGCGCGGGTCGCGGTCGTAGCCCTTCATGTCCGAGGGTTCGACGACGTCGCAGGTCAGGATCAGCGTCGATTCTTCGCGGAAAGGATCCAGATTGGCCGTGTTGACATCGGGGATGAGCAGCATGTCGGAGGCTTCGATGCCCTTCCAGCCCGGGATCGACGAACCATCGAAAGCCTGGCCGCTTTCCAGCTTGTCTTCATCGACAGTGTGGGCCGGCACCGAGACGTGGTGCTCGCGGCCGAGCGTGTCGGTGAATCGGAAATCCACGAACTTGACTTCGTTATCGGCGATCTGTTTGAGAACGTCTTGTGGGCTTGCCATGTCATCTCCATTGGGTAAAAGCGTCACGGGCATAGCGCCCGACAGGCGTAGAAAGCTAAAGCAATATGCGTGCCAGGTTTATCCCAGGGGAAATCCCGAGGCGGTACACAAGCTGAGCTGAATTTAGCACCGTTATGGTGCAAAACATAGGGCATAAAGGCCCTATGTTGGTGCAGATCAATTACAGGAAGATTTCCTGCAAATCGTTCAGGAAGCGCCATCCCAGGGCGGTGGCGCGCAGGCGGGTCGGGTCGGGATCCAGCAGCCCCCGCTGCGTAGCCGCCTCCAATTGGTGCGCGATGGCGGCCAGTGATAGCCCGGTGCGCTCGGAAAAGGTGCTTGCCGCCACGCCCTCTTTCAGACGGAGCGCATTGAGCATGAACTCAAAAGGCAGCTCTTCCGGGCCCACCTGGCGGCTTTCGGCGATGTGGCTGCCATCGCGCGCCATGGCTTTGACCATCCAGGACTCAGGATTGCGATGCCGCGCCTCGCGGATGATGCGGTCATGAAAGGACAGTTTGCCGTGCGCGCCCGGCCCCAGGCCGAGGTAGTCGCCAAACTCCCAATAATTGACATTGTGTTTGCTGCGCGCGCCGGCGCGCGCGTACGCCGACACCTCGTAGCGGGCCAGGCCTGCCTGCGCCAACGCCGCCTCGACCGCATCCTGCATCAGGGCGCTGGCGTCGTCGTCGGGCACTTCAGGCGGATACTTGGCAAAGACCGTATTGGGCTCGAGCGTCAGGTGATACATGGACAGATGCTCGGTGCCGAATGCCAAGGCCTGCCGGACATCATCCAGACAGGCCGCCAGATCCTGCCCTGGCAGCGCAAACATCAGATCCAGATTGACGCGCGACACAGCGCGCTGCGCCATGTCGATGGCCGCCCGCGCCTGCGCGGCGTCATGGATGCGCCCCAACTTGTGCAGTTGGGCGTCATCAAAACTCTGAATACCCAGCGACAGCCGGGTCACCCCGCTGGCGCCATAGTCCAGAAAACGCCCGGCCTCAGCCGTACCCGGATTGGCCTCCATGGTGATCTCGGCATCGGGCAGCAAATTCAGGCAGGCGCGCAGCATGGCCAGCAACTCGTCCAGGCCGGCCGAAGACAGCAGGCTGGGCGTCCCGCCGCCAATAAAGACCGAGATCACCTGCCGGCCCCATATCAGCGGAACGGATTGCTCCAGGTCGGCGCGCAAAGCGTCCAGGTAGGCCCGTTCGGGAATGTCCTGGCCTGGCGTGGCGTGCGAGTTGAAATCGCAATAGGGGCATTTACGCACGCACCACGGCACATGCACATACACCGAAAGCGGCGGCAAACTGGTCAGCGCCGCGCCGGCGGGGACGAGCACGGCGGATTTGGCCGGCGCGGCACCGGCCAGCCTGATGGGTATGGTGATAGCCATTCCGCTCAGAGTGCCTGCAACTTGCTCAGCACCACATGCAGTGCGCGGGCGCGATGGCTGACGGCATTTTTCTCGGCGGGCGGCAACTGGGCCGCCGTCTGACCCAGGTCAGGCAGATAGAAGTAGGGATCGTAGCCAAACCCGTGATCGCCCGCGGCCGAGTGCGCGATTTCGCCGTGCCAGTAGCCCTCTCCAATCAAGGGACAGGGGTCTTCGGCGTGGCGCACCAGCACCAGCAGGGCCACATACCAGGCACGCCGGTCGGCCTGCCCCTGCAGCCGCTCGAGCAGCAAAGCATTATTGGCGGCATCGGCTTTGGCTGCGCCGGTTTCACGCTGCGCGTAACGGGCGGAGTACACGCCGGGCGCGCCGCCCAGGGCGTGGACGCAGAGCCCCGAATCATCGGCCAACGCCGGCAGCCCGGTAGCCAGGCTGGCGTGGCGGGCCTTGGCCAGCGCATTCTCGACGAAAGTGACGTGAGGCTCTTCGGCCTCGGATACGCCCAGCTCGCCCTGGGGCACGAGCTCAATGCCCAGCGGGGCAAACAGCGCGGCAAACTCGCGCAGCTTGCCGGGATTGTTGGACGCCAGCACGATGCGGCGTAAGGAAGGAGGAATGGCAGCAGACATGAGCGCTATTGTAATCGCGGGGCAAGCGCGCCGGGCCCGGGGAGGCGCGGGGCTCGCCAGGCCCGGGCGAGCCTCAGAAAATATCCGAAGCATGACAAATGGAAACAATCACGACATAAACGGCCTTCATGATGGGGTTTCTGCCGCCGCTGGCGGCCATTCTTTTGCCTGAGCATGAACCCCTTGCTAGACGCCGAGACACCCGCCGCCAACCTGCCCTGGCTCATCCAAAGACGACTCTTGCAAGCGCGCTATCAGCCCGTAGCCGATCTGAGCCAGGGACGGATCTACGGTCACGAAAGCCTGATCCGCGGTCCGGCCGACAGCCCGCTGCATTTGCCCGACGCGCTGTTCGCCGAGGCCCGCCGCCTCGGTTTGCGCGATGAACTCGAGTGGGAGTGCTTCCGAGCCGGCGCCCTCAATTACCCCCGTCTGGGCGGTCAGGGAAAGCTATTTCTCAATTTGTCGGGCGCCAGCATCCTGGAGTACTGGACACGCTGGGGCCGGGACCTGCCGCAGCGCCTGTTGAGCGACACCGGCCTGGCGGCCGGCCGCGTGGTCATCGAACTGACCGAGCACAGGCCGGAGCGGGAAGATACCCAGACCCTGCGCCTGGCGCTGGATTGCCTGCGCGAAGCGGGCATGAAAGTGGCGCTGGACGACTATGGCGTCGGCCATGCCTCTTTACAGCTGTGGCTCGAGTTGCGCCCCGACCTGGTCAAAATCGACCGGTATTTTTTTCGCGATATCAGCCGTGATGAGAACCGGCTGGCCCTGGTGCGCGGGATGCTGGGCGTGGCCCAGCAATTGGGCACCGCCGTGGTGGCCGAAGGCGTGGAGACGCAGGATGACTTGCTGACCATCGCCGATCTCGGCATCCGCTACGCCCAGGGCTGGTGCCTGGGTTACCCCGCCGGCCAGCCCGCGCCCGCCCTGCCCCCGGAACTCGATGCGCTGCTGCCCGCCGTCCCCCGGGCCGCCCAGACCCACGGCTCGGGCAGAACGGCGCTGCATCTGCGCGCCGAAGGCCCGGCGGTGTATCTGACGCGCCACAGCAATGACGACGTGCATCGCATCTTCCAGGAGCAGCGCCACCAGCATGCGCTGGCGGTGCTCGACGAGCAGGATCGCCCGGTCGGCATCATCAACCGCCGCGACTTTCTCGAGCACTACTCGCAGCGCTACACCCGCGACCTGTTCGGGCGCAACCGCTGCGATACCTTCATGAACGCCGAACCCGTGCTGGTCGACATCGGCACGTCCATCGACCAGCTCAGCCACGTGCTGACCTCGGCCGACCAGCGCTATCTCACCGATGGCTTCATCATTACCCGGCATGGCCGCTACGACGGCCTGGGCACGGGCGAGGCGCTGGTGCGCTCGGTCACCGAGATCCGCCTCGAAGCGGCGCGCTACGCCAATCCGCTGACCTCGCTGCCCGGCAACATCCCCATCAGCAAACGCATTGCACAGCTGCTCGAAGGGCCCAGCGAGTTCATCATCGGCTACGCCGACTTGAATAATTTCAAACCCTTTAACGATGTCTATGGCTATTGGCGCGGCGACGACATGATTCTGTTGTGCGCGGAAATCATCCGCCGCCATTGCGATGCCCAACGCGACTTCGTGGGGCATGTCGGCGGTGACGATTTCGTGATCGCGCTACGCAGCCCGGACTGGCAAGAACGCCTGATGCAGCTGATCGACGCCTTCAATGCGCGGGCCATGGACCTGTACGATCCGCAGGCGCGGTGCGCGGGCGGGATACGCGCCGAAGACCGCTACGGCAGTCTGCGTTTCTTCCCTTTCGTGACCCTGGGCATCGGCGCGCTGCGCGTGGAGCCCGCCGAGCTGGCCCGGGCCGGCGCACGTACCCGGCCTGAAGACATCGCCTCAGCGGCCGCCCACGTCAAGCACAAGGTCAAGCATGGCGACCTTCCCATGGTGCTCGAAACCTATCGGCCTGCGGTCTGAAGGCGCAGCCAGACCCTGGCCGACGCCCTGCGCGCTGCGCAAGCGGAAGACCGACATGGCCTCGCGCAGCGATTGCGCCTGGGTTTCCAGTTCCATGGCCGCGGCCGCCGTCTGTTCGGCCATGGCAGCGTTTTCCTGCGTATCGCGATCCACCTCGGCCACGGCATTGCTGACGGCCGAAATCCCTTCGGCCTGCTCGGCGCTGGCGTGCGAAATATCGCCCACCAGACGCCTGACGCTATCGACCGCCGAGACCATGGCCTGCATGGTCTGACCCGCCTGAGCAACCTGCCGCGAGCCGGCTGCCACGCGCTCGCGCGATTCCTCGATCAGGCCCTTGATCTCGCGCGCCGCCTGGGCGCTGCGTTGCGCCAGCGAACGCACTTCCGCCGCCACCACCGCAAAACCCTTGCCCTGCTCGCCCGCCCGGGCCGCTTCGACGGCGGCATTCAAGGCCAGAATATTGGTTTGAAAGGCAATACTGTCGACCACACCCACGATCTCGCCGATGCGTTCGGCCGAGCCAGCGATCTCCTGCATGCTGAGCACGGCGTCCTGCACCGCCGAGCCGCCGTCGCGAGCCAGCCGGGCCGCGCCGTCCGCCTGGCTACTGGCCAGATCCGCATTGCGGGCGGTCTGGCTGACGGTCGTGGCCAGCCCCATCATGCTGGCCGCCGTCTCCTGCAGCGTCGCGGCCTGCCGTGCCGCCCGGTTGGACATATCGCCCGCGCCAGCGGCAATCTCCCCCACCCCGTCGTGAATGGCCTCCACGCCCGTGCGAACGCTGCCCACCGCCTGGGTCAGGCCGCCTTGCATGCGCCCCATGGCCCGGTAAAGCACGCCGATCTCATTGTCTCCACGGTCGGCGATGCCGGCCGTGAGATCCCCGTCGGCAATGCGGACGAAGTGGTGGCCCGCCTCGGTCAGCGGACGGAGCACGGCGCGCCGGAAGGCCAGGCGGATCGCCAGAGCCAACCCCAACACCAAAAGCAGCAGCGCCAACGCGCCGGCCGTCATGCGATCCACCATCGTGCCGGCCTGCTGCAGCATCTCGCGCCCTTGCGCGCGGGCATGTGACTGATAGCTGTCGACCGCCGACACATACGCGTCCGTGGCCGCAGGAAGCGCTTTCTCAGTCAGTTGATTGGCCTGGATGCCGTTCCAGCCCTTGACCGCGCCAGCCAGGGGCAGCAAGGCCTTGTCGGCCAGATTGGCATAAGCCGCCAGGACGGCAGCGTACCCCGCGTCGTCGGCATCCGGGTTGTCGCGCAGGCGTTGCGCGCTCTGTGCGGCCAGCTTGAGCAGATGGTCCGCCCTGGCCAGCGCGGCATTGCGCTCCGCTTCCAGCCCGCCTTCCATGAAGATCTTCGCGTCTGCCAACTGGGCCCGCGCCTGGAACAGCCGCGCCGACGTATCGCTCAACTCGTTGGCGCGCTCGATGTTGCCGCGTCCCAACGCCTCGATATGCGCCCGATTGGCGCGTAGCGCGAGCACTCCTGCCGCGGCAGCCGCGACGAAAAGAAAAACGAAAACCACCATGGTGGCGGTCAGGGCCGTCGCGACCCGCAGATTCTTAGCCATAGTCATCCAAGCGCTGGCGCCCAAACCCGGGAGGGCGCGGTGCCGTGGATTATCCCGGCCAAGAATGGCAATTTTTTGACATTACCCCCGGCCGCGATCCGCCGGCACGTCATCGATCATGGTTTGCACGAGTTCGCGCGCAAATACCGGCAAGGCGTCGAGGTCACGCACGCAGATATGCAGTTGGCGCAGGCTCCAGGCGTCGGTCAACGGCACGACGGCGATATCCAGCACGCGCGCGTAGCGCAGGGCCACGGACTCCGGAATCACGCCGATGCCCACGCCGCTTTCTATCATGCGGCAGGCCGCCTCGAAGTTGCCGACTTCCACCCGGAAACGGAACGTGCGCCCCAGGCCCGCGGCGGCCTGCACCAGAAAAGGATGGATGGCGCTCCACTCCGACAGCCCCACGTAGTCAAAACCCAGGGTGTCGGCAAAGGGTACCGCTTCTTCGCCGGCCAGCGGATGGCGGCGCGCGGTCACCAGCACCAGCCTGTCATTGCGATAGGGGATGAACTGCAGCTTGGGATCGGGCGCGCAGCCAGCCACCACGCCGATATCGGCCGAGCCGTCGGCCACGGCCCGTACGATGAGGTAACTCAGGCGCTCGCGAAGTTCGACGTTGACGTCCGGATGCACCGCCAAATAGCGCGCCAGAACCGCGGGCATGAACTCGGTGCTGGCCGTCGTATTGGCGAGCACCCGAACGTGCCCTTTGACCCCTCGGGCGAACTCCTGCATGTCGCCGCGCAACTGCTCGATCTGCTGCATGACGGTGCGGGCGTGCCGGGTCAATGCTTCGCCCGACGGCGTCAGCGTCACACCCTGGCTCGTGCGATACAGCAATTGCGTGCCGAAATGCTCTTCCAGATTCTTGACCCGGGTACTGGCCGCCGGCAGGGAAAGATGCGTTTTCTCGGCTGCCCTGGTCAAACTGTGCCAGTCTCCGATATGGACCATCAACTGCAGGTCCGTGAGGTCAAAATGCGTGGCCATGCCGGTTCTTTCCTGGTGCTTCGGGTTTGGATAACCCAGTATTAAGCAAAGCGAAATTGGCAGGCCCCCCGCCTTTGCGGCAAAGTCTGACCTGTACCCCTTTTTTCAAACACGATAATAGCCCGCCCATGCAGGACACCCAGAACGATTACCAGGACATCCGCGAAGCCGTCCGCAGTCTTTGCAGCCAGTTTTCGGCTGAGTATTTTCGCAAGATAGACGAAGAACGCGGCTATCCCGACGAATTTGTCCGCGCGTTGACCGAAGCTGGGTGGTTGGCCGCCCTGATTCCGCAGGAGTACGGCGGCTCGGGCCTGGGCCTGACCGAGGCCTCCATCATCATGGAGGAAATCAACCGCAGCGGGGGTAATTCGGGCGCCTGCCACGGGCAGATGTACAACATGGGCACCCTGTTGCGCCATGGCTCCGAGGCCCAAAAGCGCGAGTATCTGCCGCGCATCGCCAGCGGCGAGCTGCGCCTGCAATCCATGGGCGTGACCGAACCGACCACCGGGACCGACACCACGCGCATCAAGACCACGGCCGTCAAGCGCGGCGACCGCTATGTGATCAATGGCCAGAAGGTCTGGATCTCGCGCGTGCAGCACTCCGATCTGATGATCCTGCTGGCCCGTACCACGCCGCTCGAGCAGGTGACCCGCAAATCCGAGGGTATGTCCATCTTCCTGGTGGACCTGCATCATGCCGTCAAGCACGGCATGCAGGTGCGGCCCATCCCGAACATGGTCAACCACGAAACCAACGAGCTGTTCTTCGACAACCTGGAGATCCCTGCGGAGAATCTCATCGGCGAAGAGGGCAAGGGTTTCAAGTACATCCTCGACGGCCTGAACGCCGAGCGCACCCTGATTGCCGCCGAGTGCATCGGCGACGGCTATTGGTTCGTGGACAAGGTCAGCGCCTACGCCAAGGAGCGCGTCGTCTTCGGCCGCCCCATTGGCCAGAACCAGGGGGTGCAATTCCCCATCGCCCGCGCGCACATCAATGTGGAAGCGGCCAGCCTCATGCGGTTTGAGGCCGCCCGACGCTTCGATGCGCACCAGCCTTGCGGCGCCCAGGCCAACATGGCCAAGCTGTTGGCCGCCGACGCGTCCTGGGAAGCCGCCAACGCCTGCCTGCAGTTTCATGGCGGCTTCGGTTTTGCCAACGAGTACGACGTCGAGCGCAAGTTCCGCGAAACCCGGCTCTATCAGGTCGCGCCGATATCGACCAACCTCATCCTCTCCTACGTCGCCGAGCACGTGCTGGGCTTGCCCCGCTCCTTCTGAAGACCATGACCACCTCTCCCAGCGCTGCCCTGGCCACCTTCGCCAGCCAACTCCGTTACGAAGACATCCCGGCGCCCGTGCTGCGTCGCGCCGAAGACCTGCTCCTGGATACGCTGGCCTCGATTCTGGCCGGCGCCGGCGCGCGTCCGGTACAGATCATGGCCGACTATGCCCAGACGATGGGCCCGGCCGACGGGCCGTCCGAAATCCTGGTCAACCGCCGTCGCAGCACCCCGTTGTTTGCCGCCATGGTCAACGCCGCCTCGGCCCATGTGGTCGAACAGGATGATGTCCACAACGGCTCGGTATTCCACCCGGCCGCGGTGATCTTTCCGCCCGCTCTGGCCGTGGCCCAGGCCCTCGGTCTGTCCGGCAAGGACGTCCTGACCGCCGCGGTGGCAGGCTACGAGGTGGGCATCCGTATCGGCGAATTCCTCGGCCGCTCGCACTACAAGATTTTCCATACCACCGCCACGGTGGGCACGCTGGCGGCTGCCGTCACGGTGGGACGCCTGCTGAAGCTCGACCCGGAAGCCATGCTCAATGCGCTGGGCTCGGCCGGCACCCAATCCGCCGGGCTCTGGGAGTTTCTGCGCGACGCGGCAGATTCCAAGCAATTGCACACGGCCCATGCCGTGGCCGCGGGCATCACCGCCGCCTACCTGGCCCGTGACGGGTTTACCGGAGCACGCCAGATTCTCGAAGGCCCGCAAGGCCTGGCCGCCGGCATGTCCAGCGACGCCGACCCCAAGCGCCTGACGGACCGCCTGGGTCAACGCTGGGCCCTGGCGGAAACCTCATTCAAGTACCACGCCTCCTGCCGCCATACGCACCCGGCCGCCGATGCCTTGCAGGCCGTGATGCGCGAGCACCACCTGCAGGCCGACGACATCGCCAGCATCGAGGCCTTGGTGCATCAGGGCGCGCTGGATGTCTTGGGCCCGGTGACCAACCCAGCCACCGTGCATCAATCGAAATTCTCCATGGGCACCGTCCTGGGCCTGATCGCGCTCAAGGGTCGTGCCGGGCTGGCGGAATTCGACGCGGCGCTGGCGGATCCGGCCATGGCATCCTGGCGCGAACGCACCACCATGTCGCTGGACGAAGAAGTCGACCAGGCCTACCCACAGCGCTGGATCGGCAAGGTCAAGGTGCGCACGACGGACGGGCGCGAACTCAGCGCAAAAGTCGAAGAACCCAAGGGCGATCCGGGCAACACCCTGTCGCGCGCCGAAATCGAGGCCAAGATGCGCAGTCTGGGCGTCTACGGCGGCGCCGCGCGAGCAGAAGAACTGCAGAACCTGATCGATACGGTCTGGAATCTGACGGAACGCCCCACGGTGGGGGTTCTGCTGCCAGCCTGAAGCCCCGTGTCCCGCTCAGGCTTTGCGCGATGCGCTCGGCCATCGCCACGGCCTGCGTGGCCATGGCCTGATTGGGCTGCGCCGAGGCCGTCGCGCGAAACAGCGCCAACCAGTGTTCGAACAGGGCGGCGCTCAGATCCGGCAGGGCCGCATGCTTGGGCATCGGCGTGCCGCTAAAACGCCGGGTGCGCAGCAAAATGGCCGACCAGAAGTCCACCAGCTTACTCAGGTGGGCCTCCCAGTCGTCGATATGCGCATTGAAGATCGGCCCCAGGCGCGCGTCGGCGCGCACGCGTGCATAGAAATCATGCACGAGGCGCTGGATTTCTGCTTCGGTGCACAGCGCAGTGTGCGACATGGCGGAATCCGTGCGGCGGGGTCGCGACGCTGCCGGCTCAGCCGCGCGCAGCGCGCTGGGCGGCGACCAGTTGGGCAATACCGCTTTCGGCCAGGCCCAGCATGCTGTCGAGTTGGGCCCGGGTGAACGTGGCCTCTTCACCGGTGCCCTGCACTTCAACGAAGGCGCCCGCACCGGTCATGACGACATTGACGTCGGCTTCGCAGGCCGAGTCTTCTTCGTAGTTCAGATCCAGGACGGGGCGCCCGCCCACCAGGCCCACGGAGACGGCGGCCACATGATCGCGAATGGGATTCTGCGTCAACTGGCCGCGCTCCATCAGCAGCGCCACGGCATCGGCGGTAGCCACCCAGGCACCGGTGATGCTGGCGCAACGCGTGCCCCCGTCGGCCTGCAACACGTCGCAATCCAGATGCAGCGTGCGCTCGCCCAGCAGTTTGAGGTCGACCACGGCCCGCAGCGAGCGGCCGATCAGACGCTGGATTTCCTGCGTGCGGCCGCTTTGCTTGCCGCGCGCGGCCTCGCGATCGCCACGCGTATGGGTAGCGCGCGGCAGCATGCCGTACTCGGCCGTCACCCAACCCTCGCCCTTACCTTTGAGAAAAGGCGGCACTTTGTCCAGGACGCTGGCGGTGCACAAGACCTGGGTATTGCCAGCCACCACCAGCACCGAGCCCTCGGCGTAGCGGGTGAAGCCGCGCTGCAGGCTGAACGGCCTGAGGGCATCAACGGTGCGGCCATCGGCGCGGGCGGAGGTATCGAGTGAGGTCAAGGCAGGCTCCAGAATCAGCAACAGATATCTAACGATAGCGGGATTGTACGTGCGCGGTCCGGCGCTTCGGTTATTCTGCGGGCATAATCCCGCGCTTTAGGGCTCGCGCCCTGCATTTCCAGGAATATCCACCATGATTCGCAGCATGACCGCGTTTGGCAACGCCCGCGTCGATCTCGAACAAGGCTCGCTCGCGCTCGAACTGCGCAGCGTCAACAGCCGTTTTCTCGACCTGCATTTCCGCCTTCCCGACGAACTGCGCCATGCCGAAACGCCGTTGCGCGAGCTGCTGACGGCCCAGTTGGCACGCGGCAAAGTTGAAGTCCGGGTGAGTTTCGCCCGCAATACCAGCGCGGAGGTCGCCCAGCTCGATCCCCAATGGCTGGGCCAACTGGCCGACCAGCTTCAGGCCGCTCGGCGCATCCTGCCCGAGGTCAGTGCTCCGCGGCTGGTCGAGCTCTTCAACTGGCCCGGCCAGCGCAGCAATGACGTGCTGGACCCCCAAGTCTGGGGTACGGCATGCGTCAGCGCGGGGCAGCAGGCACTTGCTCAATTGCAGGAAGGACGCGTCCGCGAAGGTGAGCGCCTGGCCCAGGTCATGCGCGACTGCGCCGACGGCGTCGGCCGCATCGTCGAATTGGTCGAAAGCCATCTGCCGCAATTGCTGGCCGAGCATCGCGAGAAACTGGCCACCAAACTGCGCGAGAGCCTGGAGGCCGCGTTTCCGGCCGGGTTTGCCCACATCAGCGGCGCCGAGCTGACCGAGCGCGTGGCGCAGGAAGCCGGGCTGTTCGCCATGCGCATCGACGTGGCCGAAGAACTGGCGCGGCTGCGTTCCCACCAGGAAGAGCTGCGGCATTTGCTTAGCGAGGGCGGCGGCAAAGCCGGCGCCAAGGGCAATGCCAAAGGCAGCGCCGGCAAGCGCCTGGACTTTCTTTTCCAGGAAATGAATCGCGAAGCCAACACGCTGGGCTCCAAAGCCGGCAGCCTGGAAGTCACCCGCGCCGCCATGGACCTCAAACTGCTCATCGAGCAAATGCGCGAACAGGCGCAGAATATCGAGTGATATGCCCAGAAGGGGACGACGTCCCCTGGGCGAGCCGCCCGGCCTGCCTGTCTATTCCCATGGAACAAGCTGCGCCGGCATACCGGGTGTTCCTTGCATGACGGCGCAGCGCTGCCAGCCGGCTAATTACAGTAGCGGCGGGATGGTGGGCAGTACCGGCACTTCCAGGACGGTCGGACCCTTGCGCGCGAACGCTTGCTCGCACACGGCACGGATTTCATCCACGGTTTCTGCCCGTACGCCGTAGGCGCCATAGCCCTTGGCCAGTGCCACGAAATCCAGACCCGGCAGGTCCAGTCCAGGCACGCCCGGCGTGTCTTCCAAAACCGCGAATGATTTCAAAATGCCGTACTGCCCGTTACGGGGCACGACAAACAGGATTGGTAGTTCGTGTTGCGCTGCCGTCCACAGGCCCTGAATCGAGTACTGAAACGAACCATCGCCGATGATGGCGAGCACCGGACGATTGCGGCCGCTGTCGCGCTCTGCGAGGGCCAGGCCGACACTTGCGGGCAGGTTCCAGCCGAGGCTGCCGCTGGCGAACGTGTAGAACGAATCCGGCCGTTCTATGGGCCACGCGGTATGCAGTTCGCCAAGGTTGGAGGGAGACTCCTCGACCAATACCGTTTCCGGCGGCGTTGCCGCGCGCAAAGCCTCAAACAAGGCCAAGGCGGACAGGGGGCCCTCTTTCGATGCCTCATCCGCTTTGGCCGCAGGGTGAGGCGCCGGGCCATGCGGCTGCTTGACGACGGCCGTGGCCGGCGCGGAACGGCCCTGAACGCGCTTTTCAAGAAGCTCCAGGGACAACACCGCATCACCCAGCAGGCTATCGCCGACGGGCGCCCGGGCGGACTCCGACGGATCGTCGGTGATGTGCAGCAGGCGCAGGCCCTGGGGTAGATAGTCGCCTTCGACGTAGGGGTAGTAACGGAACACAGGTGCGCCGATCACGATAGCGACGTCGTAACCTGTCAGTTTCTTGGATAGGGGGCCCATCGCAAAAGGCAGGCCGCCGCTATAGAGAGGATGCGTTTCCGGAAACGGAGGCCGCTCGGTAGCGGGAGCAGCGTAGACGTGCGCCTGCAATTTTTCTGCCAGTGCGATGGCTTGTTGCCAACCGTCGCCACGCGCAATAGCGCCCCCGTAAATCAGGGCAGGATTGCGGGCTTCGGACAGGATCTCTGCGAATTCTGCGATACGGTCGGGATCGGGGGCGATGCGCGTCGTGATCGAGCGGACCACGGCCGGCCCTGTGGCAGGTTTGTCCCAGTCATCCAGAGGGATAGACAAGAATACGGGACCGGCTGGGGGCTGCATGGCCATGGCGTAGGCACGCATGAAGGCGGCTGGTACGTCTTCGGCCCGCACGGGCTCATAACTCCACTTCACCCAGGGCTTGGGCAGCAGCGATGGCTCCACATTGGTGAGCCAGGGCTCCATCAGCAGCATCTCGCGCGTCTGATTCCCGGCGGTAATGATCAGCGGCGTTTTGTTCTGCGAAGCGGTGAGAATATTGCTCATCGCATTGCTCAGACCGGCTGACGTATGTACGTTCACAATTGCCGGGCGGCGATTTGCCTGCGCAAAACCATCGGCAGCACCCACGGCCGAGGACTCATGAAGCGTCTGGATATAACGAAAATCTTTCGGAAAATCCTTGAGAAAGGTTTCCTCCGTGGAGCCAGGATTGCCAAATATGGTCGTTAGACCAAGGTCGCGGAATAATTCAAAAGCGACTTCACGAATTGTCCTGGCTGACATATAAGCTCCGATGCCTAATATATGAAAACAGCAAACATACCAACCAAATCAGATACCACGCCCTGAAATAAAAAATAAAACCTTTAAATCATTCCCCTGCTACAGGCATACCCTTCCGACCCAAAGCAACTAAAAATACTTTTTCGGAAGAGGCGGAAAATTATTTTAACTGCTGGCAACTTCTAAAAATAAACAAACTGATTGCCAATACATCTCCCAGCATTCCGGAGGCGACTACACCTTGGGAATGGCTGTTCATAGCGTGTCGCCGTGGGGTCGATGCCGGCGCAGACATAGCCCATTTGCGCCCGGCGTCGCGAGGTCGCCCATCGACGGTACGGCGGGGTCATCAACCCTCGGCTCGACCGATAGCAAATCACCGTGTTTACGACTTGGATAGCGGCCCTGCGGGACAAGCACCCTTCTGCCGATGAGTATCGTGGCATCAGGCATTTGGACGAGGACAGCCCATCTTTACAGCCCCAGGTAAAGCTTCTTAAGAGTTGAGCAGGAAGCTGGTAAATCTGCAAGACAAGCGGGCTTGGATGGGCTCCCGGCATGAGATCACACCGACCCTATTTCGGCAACGCACGGCAGGGCGGCGCGACGCCCTGCCCTGCCGGCGCGCGGCTTTCCTTCTGCCTTCGGCAATGTGGCCCGTGGGGCAGGCCGGGCGTTGCCGCCCGCAGCCTCCCCCGGCTTTGCCGCCTGCAGCCCGGTCTCAATACTCGTAGCTTTCGCTGCGCCGATTGCCGCCGCTCACGCCCGGGCGGCCCAGGATATGCAGGGCCACGGCTTCGGCCACTTTCATGCCGTCGATCGCGGCAGACATAATGCCCCCGGCATAGCCCGCCCCTTCACCGGCAGGAAACAGGCCGGCGGTATTCAGGCTTTGGAAGTCATCACCGCGCGTGATCCGCAGTGGTGACGACGTGCGCGTTTCAACCCCCGTGAGCAGCGCATCGTGCGTGGCGAAGCCTTTGATCTGCCGGTCGAATGCCGGCAAAGCCTCTTTGATCGCCGCGATCACGTAGTCAGGCAAGCTGGTGGAGAGGTCCGTCGGCGTCACGCCCGGCTTATAGGAAGGCACCACGCTGCCAAGGGAGGTAGACGGCCTGCCGGCCAGAAAATCGCCGACCAGCTGCACCGGGGCGCTGTAATCGCTCCCACCCAGCTCATAGGCGCGCGACTCCCATTGCCGTTGAAATGCAATCCCCGCCAGCGGGGACTCGTCGATGCCGGGGAAATCCTTGGGGTCTATGCCCACCACAATCGCGGCATTCGCATTGCGCTCATTGCGCGAATACTGGCTCATGCCATTGGTCACGACACGGCCTGGCTCCGAACTGGCCGCCACGACGGTGCCCCCCGGGCACATACAGAAACTGTAAACCGCCCGGCCATTGTTGGTGTGATGCACCAATTTGTAGTCGGCCGCGCCGAGCACAGGGTGGCCCGCATTCTGGCCGAACCGGGCGCGATCGATCAAGGATTGCGGATGCTCGATGCGAAAGCCCAGCGAGAACGGCTTGGCCTCCATGAACACGCCCCGGCGATGCAGCATTTCAAACGTATCGCGGGCGCTATGACCTATCGCCAGAACCACGTGGCCTGACTCGATGACCTCGCCGCTGGCCAGCGCGACACCACGCAGCTTCCCATCCTCGATGAGAATGTCATCCACGCGCGACTCGAAGCGAAACTCTCCGCCCAGCGACTCGATCTGCGCGCGCATCTGTTCGATCATCTTCACCAGGCGGAAGGTGCCAATGTGCGGCTTGCTGACGTACATGATCTCCGCAGGGGCATCCGCTGCCACAAACTCCTGCAGGACTTTGCGCCCATAGTGCTTGGGATCTTTGACCTGGGTCGAAAGCTTGCCGTCTGAAAACGTGCCCGCACCGCCCTCACCGAACTGCACGTTCGATTCCGTTTGCAGTTCGCGCTTGCGCCAGAAACCCCAAGTGTCCTTGGTGCGCTCACGCACGACACGGCCGCGCTCCAGCACGATAGGCCGGAAGCCCATTTGCGCCAAGATCAAGGCGGCGAACAGGCCACAGGGCCCGAAACCGATGACCAGGGGCCGCGCGTTGGCCGGCAGATCCGCCGGCGCCTGAGCGACATGTTTGTACTCCATCTCGGGAGTCATCTGAACATTGCGCAAGCCCTGGCAGCGGGCGAGCACGGCCGCTTCGTCCAGGACCTCGACATCAACGGAATACGTCAGCGTGATCGCGCTACGCTTGCGCGCATCGTAGCTACGGCGAAAGATAGTCAGTGAGACAAGCTGGTCCGCCGGGATGCCTAAACGCGCGCAAGCAGCGGCTTTCAGGACATTCTCGATGTCATCCTGATCAACGGAAAGCGGGAAGATAATTTCGGTAAGGCGCAACATGAAGCGGGTGGAATCTAGTAAGGATTCAAGGAAGTGCTAACCCGCCATTAGAGCATGCGCCCGCGTTCCTGGCCGCCCCGGGGCCAGCCCACCCCCGGGGCGGGCCAAGCGCGGCGCAGCCGTTGCCCGGAGGCGTCGTTGGACGGCCTGCCCGAGGCACGGCAGGCCGCCGCTTGCTCACCAGCCCCAGCAGGTGCCGGCGGCAGGCTTGCCGCAAGCGCGGTAGTTGACCGCGAACCAGAGCTTGCCCGCGCCACGCGGTGACTGGTCGGACTTGACGTCGTTGCGCGGCAACTCTTCCAGCGTGTCACGGGCCGTCTTGGTCGGCGTGCCGCTATCGGCATTGGCCACCAACTGCACCCGGCCCAACTGCGCGGCCGTGCGATCTCCGTAGACTACGTCGCTATCGGCCAGCGTCGTCATGCGCAGCGCGGCTTCCCGCGCCATGGCCGCATAACTGGTGCTGCTGTCGGCGCGCGACAGATCTTTCTTCAGCGTACTGGCCGCCAGAATGTCCGCACTGCTGGCCGGCGCCTTGAGATTGAAGGCCGACAGGGGTTGCAGCCGGCCCGCTTCGGTCTCGCGGCGCAGCCAATCGCCCCACAGAAATTCCGCGAACTCGGGCAGGCCGGTATTCGTGTAGCCGATATCACGCGTGAAATAGACCAGCGAGCGATAGGGATCTTCCTGCATACCACCCGCCTCGGTCGCGTTGGCCAGCCCCAGGCGCGTAGGCAGTTGGTCCACCGTGATGGGCTGATTATTGCCGTCGCGCAGCCAGGCGCGCCCTTCGTCGACCATGCGCTGCCAGAAGGCGCTGCTGCTGGTCATATCGCTGTAATTGGCGTCAACCTTGACCCAGACCTTGAGCTTGGGGCCGCCGTCGGCGATTTCGCGCAAGGATGAGAACGAATGGTGGCCATCCGTCAGATACAGATTGCCATCCCACCCGACGACGACGGTTTTCATCGCCGCCGCGTTGGTGCCCGGGGCGTCCTTGCAGGCAAATGTGGTGGCATCATCCAGGCGCGCGGCACTGGCCTCGGCGATCGTCTGGAACTCCTGCGCGCGCGAGGTCTGGCCCGTGTCTTCGCAATAGTCGTCGAACTTCTTGCCCACGGTACGGTTCAGGTAGTCCAGCATCTGCGTGGGGTTGTTCTGCCAGGTGGAGCGATTGAAATCTCCCTGCCAGCGGCCCAGCTTGTAATAGATCTGGTCATAGCCAATCGCGGCCTGGGTGGGTTGCAATTCCTCGATGCGCACGGCAATGACGTCGCCCGGTTTGGCGTCGAGATAGGCGGCATTGCGCGCAGGTTCCGTATTCTCGGCAGGCGGCGTCTCGGCCGGGGCGGTCTCGACCGGCGCGGTTTGCTCCGGCGTCGTGCCGGCGGCTTCCTCGTCGCCGTCATCGCCGCCATTGCAGCCAGCCAGCACCAAGGGCAAGGCCAACAGGGCCATCCAGCGGCGATACTGCATCGCCATACGCGGTTTCGCGGCTTGCATTTCAAGCTCCCCCACAGATGAAAAGCCGCGAGTATGTCTGCACTTTGTTACAGGCGCGTGGATAGCAACAGGCTACTGAAAGGCCGTCTCGGTGAACGATCGCAGCTTGCGCGAATGCAGCCTTTCGGGCGCCATCTCGCTCAGGATCTCCAGCGCGCGTATGCCGATCTCCAGATGCTGGTTGACCTGCCTGCGGTAGAACGCGCTGGCCATGCCGGGCAGTTTCAGTTCGCCATGCAACGGTTTGTCCGACACGCAAAGCAAGGTGCCGTACGGCACACGGAACCGAAAGCCATTGGCCGCGATGGTGGCCGATTCCATATCCAGGGCAATCGCGCGGGACTGGGCGAATCGCTCGACGAGCTCGCCCTGGTCGCGCAGCTCCCAGTTGCGATTGTCGATGGTGGCCACGGTGCCCGTGCGCATGATGCGCTTGAGATCCCAGCCCGACAGGCCGGCCACTTCCTGCACGGCCTGCTCCAGCGCCACCTGCACTTCGGCCAGCGGCGGCACAGGCACCCAGGCCGGCAGATCCGCGTCCAACACATGGTCGTCGCGCACATAGCCGTGCGCCAGTACGTAGTCGCCCAGCCGCTGCGAATCGCGCAGGCCGGCGCAATGGCCCAGCATCAGCCAGGCATGCGGCCGCAGCACCGCGATGTGGTCGGTGATGGTTTTGGCGTTGGATGGCCCCACGCCCATATTGACCAGGGTGATGCCCGAGTGATCGGGGCGGATGAGATGATAGGCGGGCATCTGGGGCAGCCGTTGCGCGACATCGGCACTTGCCGTGCTCTGACCGAGCCGGGTGATGCGATTTCCCGGTTCGACCAGCGCCTCGTAGTCGCCCCGGCCCTCGGCCATCATGGCGCGGGCACGGGCGCAGAATTCGTCCACGTAAAACTGGTAATTCGTGAACAACACGAAATTCTGGAAATGCGAAGGCGCGGTGGCGGTGTAATGCTGCAAGCGGTGCAGGGAGTAATCCACGCGCGTGGCAGTAAACGGCGCCAATGGGTGCGGCTCGCCTTCGCGCCCGCGCCATGAGCCGTTGACGATGGCGTCGTCGGTCACCGCCAGATCGGGCACATCGAACAGATCGCGCAAGGGACGGCGCAGGCTGTCCAGATGTTCGCCCTCGACATAGGCGCCTTCCGGAAAGGCGAAGTGCAGCGGGATGGGCGTGTCGGACTCGCCGATTTCCACCGGCACGCCATGGTTCTGCAGCAACAGACCAATCTGCTCGATCAGGTAATCGGTGAACAACGCGGGCTGCGTAATCGTCGTTTGATAGCAGCCGGGCTCGGCCACATGCCCGTATGACAGACGCGAATCGATGGGGTCGTAGGTCTGCACCGAAATCTGCAAGGCCGGGTAGCAGGCCCGCACCCTGCCACTCAGATTGCGGCCATGCAGCACATCCTGAAACGCCTGGCGCAGAAACGCCGTATTGCGGTCGTAGATCTGGGTCAGCCGCGCCACGGCGGCGCGCGCATCGTCAAAGCGTTCGAACGGGATGGGCTCCGGACGATAGAAACTGGCTGCTGAATACACTGCACTCATGGGTCTGCTTCCCTGCGGCGTCGCGGCCAGGGCGCCGCGCGTAGCCGATTATGCCGCATCCATGATGACGCCCGACGGCGCCTGCGGCGCGTGCCGAAACCTCCCGCAGTGCATCAAAAATGTAATGAAATACTATTTCAGGTCCATCCGAGGCCGAGTGCTGTTAAGGTTGCGCTTTGCCGCCGGCTTACCCCAAGAGACACGTGCTCTGAAGCCATCCGTCCACACTTTGCTGTCCGAAGTGCCGCATGACTCCTCCCACGCGAAACGCTCGCCGACAATGGCCCTCATTGTCTGCTTTGATCAGCGCCCCTCTGTTGGCGCTATGTTTTTCCGGTATCGCCCACGCCACGGTGCAAGCCGAAGCGCTAGGCAACCTCCAGGGCCTGAAACTGGCCAACGAAACCACCGTACCCACACTGCGCGAACGCATCGTGCAGGCAGGCCTGGACAAGATAGGCACGCCCTACAGCTGGGGCGGCGATGATCCTGTCGACGGATTCGATTGCAGTGGCCTGGCGCTGTTTGTCTTCCGCGAGACCGCGGGCATCGACCTGCCGCGCACCTCGCGCGCGCAACGGCAGGCCGGCGACAACGTCAACCGCCGGCAATTGCGCCCTGGCGATCTGGTGTTCTTCGCCACCAACCGCCGCGGCGTGACCTCGCATGTCGGCATCTACATCGGCCAGAATCAATTCGTGCACGCGCCCTCGCGCGGCGCCAAGGTCCGGGTGGACAAGCTGAGCAACAGCTACTGGTCCAAGCGCTACCTCGGCGCTCGCACTTATCTCGAGAGCGCGCCTTCGCCCTTGCTGGCCAAGGCCAACTAAAGCGCAAATGGGGCGGCAAGCCGCCGCCCCGCCGTGCCTCAACCGCGCCCGACGAAGGGCATGTTGGTGGCCATGATGGTCATGAACTGCACATTGGTGTCCAGCGGCAATTGCGCCATCCCCGCCACGGCCTGCGCCACGTGCGCCACATCCATCCGCGGCTCGACCCGCGTCGAGCCATCCGCCTGCAGCACTCCCTTAGCCATGCGCTCGGTCATGTCGGTAGCGGCATTGCCTATATCAATCTGACCGCAGGCAATGCCGTATTGGCGGCAGTCCAGGGAGATGGATTTGGTCAGGCCGGTGACCGCGTGCTTGGTCGCGGTATAGGCGATGGAGTAAGGGCGCGGCGCATGCGATGAAATCGAACCATTGTTGATGATGCGCCCGCCGCGCGGGCTTTGCGCCTTCATGAGGCGGATGGCGGCCTGCGCGCACAGAAACATGCCGGTCAGATTGGTGTCCACGACCGAGCGCCAGACTTCCACAGGCAGATCCTCGATGGGCACGGCCGGCGCGCTGCGCCCGGCGTTGTTGAACAGAACATCCAGGCGGTCATACTCACGCTGGATCTCGTCGAACAGCGCGCGCACATCAGCCTCCTGCGTGACGTCCGTCGGCACGACGAGCGCGCGCACGCCGTCCTCCCCGGCCGCAATGCGGGTCTGCTCCAGCGGCTCGCGCCGGCGTCCGGCCAGCACCACTTTATAGCCCTGGGCCAGAAATTCGAGCGCGACGGCCCGGCCGATGCCGGTGCCCGCGCCGGTCACCAGCGCCACCCGCGAACCGGGCGTGTCATTGGACTGCATAGACGTCTCCACCAAGATTCTCAACGCGGCAATCCTACCCCAAACCCCGGATGCGCAATGCAAGCGGGCGTGACGAAGACCGCGACGGTGCGGACAAAACCCCTTGACCCCCTCGCCCTGCGGGCCTGCCGATTTGCTATGCTTCGGGTCTCATTCCGTGCGCTTTGTTTCCATGTCCGCTCATTCCGGCAATGTTTTCATGGTCGTCGCCCCCAGTGGCGCCGGCAAATCCAGCCTGGTTCGCGCTCTTCTGGACCGCGACCCCGCCATCATGCTGTCCATTTCGGCCACCACGCGCGCGCCGCGCCCCGGCGAGCAGGACGGCCGCGAATATCGTTTTGTCAGCAAGGAGGCTTTTGCCGCACTGCGCGAAGCCAACAGCCTGCTGGAATGGGCCGAAGTCCACGGCAATTTCTACGGCACGCCGCGCGACCGCATCGATGAGGCTACCGCCGCTGGCCGCGACGTGCTGCTGGAAATCGATTGGCAAGGCGCGCGGCAGGTCAAGCAGCGCTACCCGCAAGCCATCGGCATTTTCATCCTGCCGCCGTCCATAGAAGAACTGGAAGCGCGCCTGAAGGCCCGGGGCCAGGATTCCGAGCAAGTGATCTCGCGCCGCCTGCTGGCAGCGGGCGGCGAAATCGCCCACGCGCCGGAATGCGAATATGTTATTATTAATCAAGAATTTAGCGTAGCCCTGTCGGAATTGATGCAAGTCATCAGTGCCGCGCGGCTGCGTTTTCCGTCTCAGGCAGTGCGCAATGCCAGCTTGTTTGCCCAACTGGGCATCCCCGCTTCGCACTGAAACGCCCTGCTCCCAACGTCTGCATATCCACCAGGTAATTCCATGGCCCGCATCACTGTCGAAGATTGTCTGAACCAGATCCCCAACCGCTTCAAGCTCACGCTGGCCGCGACCTACCGCGCCCGCGAGCTGGCGCAAGGCCATGCCCCGCGCCTGGACAGCAAGGACAAGCCGACCGTGACCGCCCTGCGTGAAATCGCCTCCGGCCTCACCGGCCTGGAAATGCTGCGTAAAGTCCCGACCTGATCGCGGCCGGGGAGGCGGCTAGCATGGCTTTTCCCGGACTGAAGTATGCCTCTTCAGGTCTACTTGCAGCGCTACGCGCTGGCTCGCGCCTGGGCCGGCGCGGCGGCAAGAAGGCACGCAACCACAGCGGCGCATCCTCTGCACAGCAGCACGATGCCGTCGAGAATCTCCCTCCCCCGATTGCCTCTCTGGCGCCCCTGACCGAGATTATCAGCACCTATCTCGAGCCCAAGGACGTCGAGCGGGTGCGCGAAGCCTACCGCTTCGCGGATCAGGCCCATCTGGGCCAGTTCCGGGCCTCGGGCGCGCCGTACATCTCGCATCCCATCGCCGTCACGGAAATCTGTGCGGGCTGGAAGCTCGACGCCAACGCGCTGTCGGCGGCCTTGCTGCATGACGTCATCGAGGATCAGGGTGTCGCCAAGCAAGAACTGGCCGAGCGTTTCGGGCCCGAAGTCGCCGAGCTGGTCGATGGGCTGTCCAAGCTGCAGCGCCTGGACTTCGCCACCAAGGCCGAGCAGCAGGCCGAGAGCTTTCGCAAGATGCTGCTGGCCATGGCGCGCGACGTGCGCGTCATCCTCATCAAGTTGGCCGACCGCCTGCACAATATGCGCACGCTGGATGCGGTCAACCCCGAGAAGCGGCGCCGCATCGCGCGTGAAACCCTCGAAATCTATGCCCCCATCGCCCATCGCCTGGGCCTGAATCTGCTGTTTCGCGAGCTGCAAGACCTCTGTTTTGCGGCCATGTACCCCAATCGCTACCAGGTGCTGTACAAGGCCGTGCTGGCCGCGCGCGGCAATCGTCGCGAAGTCATCAGCAAGATCGAGGATTCGGTGCGAGCCGCCTTGCCCGCCGCGGGCATCGAAGCCGAGGTCACGGGCCGCGAAAAAACCCTGTTCGGCATTTACCGCAAGATGGCCGACCAGAAAAAGAGCTTCTCGGAAGTTCTGGATATCTACGGCTTTCGCGTCATTGTGCACACCCTGCCCGAGTGCTATCTCGCCCTGGGCACCCTGCATCAGCTCTACCGGCCTGTGCCGGGCAAGTTCAAGGACTATATCGCCATCCCCAAGGTCAATGGCTACCAGTCCCTGCACACCACGCTGGTCGGCCCCTATGGCACGCCGGTCGAGTTTCAGTTCCGTACGCGCGACATGCACCACATCGCCGAGGAAGGCGTGGCATCGCACTGGCTGTACAAAGATGCCGACCTCACGCTGAACGAACTGCAAAAACGTACGCATCAGTGGCTGCAATCGCTGCTGGACATTCAAAGCCAGACGGGCGACTCGGGCGAGTTCCTCGAGCATGTCAAGGTCGACCTCTTTCCCGACGCCGTCTATGTCTTTACGCCACGCGGCAAGATCATTTCGCTGCCGCGCGGCGCCACGCCTGTGGACTTCGCCTACGCCATCCACACCGATATCGGCAACCAGGCGGTGGCCGCCAAGATCAACAGCGAATTCGTGCCGCTGCGCACCGAGCTGGCCAGCGGCGACACGGTAGAGATCATTACTTCGCCGGCCTCGCGGCCAAACGCCCAGTGGCTCAATTACGTGCGTACGGGCCGGGCACGCTCGGAGATCCGGCACTTCCTGCGCACGGTGCGCTACGAAGAGTCCGTCGCCTTTGGCGAGCGGCTGCTGGCGCAAACCATGCAAGAGTTGCACTTGCCCATGCCGCCGTCGGACGATCCGGCCTGGGACAAGCTGGCGCGCAGCACCGGGGCGACATCGCGCGATGAGATCCTGGCCGACATCGGCCTGGGCAAGCGGCTGGCCGCCGTCGTGGCACGCCGCTTCGCGCCCGAGCACGATCTGGTCGCCACGACCGCCGCCGCGGTTGACGAAATCACGTCGGCCCGCGCCGCGCCCATTCTTATCCAGGGCAATGAAGGCCAGGCCGTGCAACTGGCGCCTTGCTGCGGCCCCCTGCCGGGCGACCCCATCATCGCCGGCATGCGCCTGGGCCATGGGCTGGTGGTGCATACCGCCGACTGCCCGGTCGCCATGCGTCAGCGCCTGCGCGAACCCGAACGCTGGGTGACCGTCGCCTGGGACAAGCAAACGGCCAAGCACCTGGCCACGCGCTTGGACATCATCACGCGCAACGAGCGCGGGGTGCTGGGCCGCATCGCGGCCGAAGTCACGGCCGCGGATGCCAATATCGTCCAGGTCACCATGCACGACGATGCGGTTTCCACCGTGTCGCTGCATCTGACGGTGCAGGTCGACAGCCGCAAGCATCTGGCACAGGTCATCCGTGCCATCCGGCACGTGCCGCAAGTGCAGAAGATCGTCCGCGTCAAAGGCTAAAGAGATCAGGCCGCCTGCCGGCTTGCGGGGCCGATGCCCCGCCCGGCCAGGCGGCCTGCTTCAGGCCACGTGCTGCAGGAAGTCGCGCAGGCGCTGGCTGGGCGGATCGCTGAGCAAGGCCTCGGGCTTGCCATCGTGCGCGATCTTGCCGCCGTCGATGAACAGCAGGCGGCTGCCCACTCGCCGTGCGAACTCCATCTCGTGCGTCACCACGACCATGGTCATGCCCTCATCGGCCAGATCGCGCATGACCTTGAGCACTTCGTGCCGCAACTCGGGATCGAGCGCGGAGGTCGGCTCGTCAAAGAGCATGAGTTTGGGCTTGATCGCCAGCGCACGGGCGATGGCCACGCGCTGTTGCTGCCCGCCTGACAACTCGGCGGGATAGTGATCCATCCGCTCTGACAATCCCACTTTGCCCAGCAACTCCCGCGCCACCTGGCGGGCTTCTTCGCGCGTCGTGCCGCGCGTATGCTGCGGCCCGAACATCACGTTTTCCAGGGCTGTCATCTGCGGAAAGAGGTTGAACTGCTGAAACACCATGCCCGCTTCGCGGCGTATGGTGCGCACGTCTTCGGCCGAGCCCAGCACACTGATGCCATCGACATGCAGATCGCCGCCGTCTATGGTCTCCAGCACATTGATACAGCGTAGGAACGTGGACTTGCCGGAACCCGACGGCCCGACGACCACGACCACCTCGCCCACATCCACGTCGACCGTGATGCCGTTGAGGACGACCGAATCGCCGAAGCGCTTGATGACGTTCTTGAATTCGACCATGCTCATAGTATGCGCATCCTTTTTTCCACCAGGCGCAGGCCCAGGGCCATCAGGCCGGTAAGAATCAGGTAGACCACCGCCACCGCCGACCAGATTTCCACCGCGCGGAAATTGCTGGCCATGATCTCCTGGCCTTGGCGCGTCAACTCGGCCACGCCGATCACAATGAACAGCGAAGAATCCTTCAGGCTGATAATGCATTGATTGCCCAGGGCGGGAATCATGCGCCGGAAGGCCACCGGGCCGATGATATAGATCAGGATCTTGGAAAATGGCAGACCCATGGCCTGCCCTGCTTCTTTGAGGCCGCGCGCCACCGACAGCAAGGCCCCGCGCACGATCTCCGCAATATAGGCACCCGAATTGATGATCAGGGTGGCGATGGCAGCCATCTCGGCCTCTACCCGCATGCCCGGCAGCAACAAGGGCAGCGCAAAATAGATGAACATCACCTGCACCACAATGGGCGTGCCGCGGATCACGGCCACGTAGATCTGGGCCACCAGCGCCAGCGGCCAGGGCCCGTAAGCCCGGGCCACACCGGCCAGCGCGCCCAGGATGAAGCCCCCGACCAGCCCCCATAAAGTGATCTTGACGGTCATCAAGGTACCGTCGAGCAAGTTGGGTAACGCGTCCCAGATTACTGATACGTCAAAATTCACGCTTCCCCCTTTCTGGCGGAAAAAACATGGCCGCCGGCGAGACCTGCCCGCAAGCGGCCAAGGGTTCTTTCAGATCAGCGCATCAAGGCGCCTTGCCGAACCACTTGGTATAGATCTTGTCGTACTCGCCATTGGCCTTGAGCGTGGCCAAGGCCTTGTTGACCTGGGCGACGAGGTCACTGCCCTTGGGGAAGGCAATGCCATAGAAATCGCCGCTCTTGACGGTACCCACGACCTTGACGCGGCCCTTGCCCGCCGTATTGGCGTAATACTGCACGTTGGGCGTGTCATGCACGGCGGCATCCACGCGCCCGGTCGCCAGCTCCAGATAGGCGTTGTCGATATTGGGGAAGAGCTTGAGCTTGGCGTCAGGTACCTGGGACTTGAGGAAGTCCACCGTGGCGGTTCCCGTTTTGACGGCTACGGTCTTGCCCGCCAGATCCTGGGCCGTCTTGATATTGGTGGTTTTTTCGGGCACCAAAATCGCGAGCCCGCTTTCGTAATAGGGATCGGAGAAGTCGATCACCTTCTTGCGGTCGTCGCGGATGGTGATGCCGGCCAGCGCTGCATCGATGTTCTTGGTCTGCAGGCCCGGGATGATGCCGTTGAAGTCCATGGGTTGCAGCTTGTATTTGAGGTTGAGCTCCTTGGCGATGGCCGCCCAGAGATCGACGTCAAAACCCGTGTAGGTATTGCCTTGCTTGAACTCGAACGGCACGAAAGCCGTGTCGGTGGCAACGATCAACTCCTTACCCTGAGCCGCCGCGGTAGATATCGAACCAAACATCGTGACGGACAAACCGACAAGGGCAGCCGCGACTTTACTTTTGATCATAGATTTCTCCTGTGGATTCAACAGGCTACGCCCATACTGCCTGGCGAGCCAAGTCTGGGCGTCCGGTGCCGGACGCAATCCCGCCCGGCACCGGACTTGCGAATGATCTTAACGCAACACTTCGCCGTGGCACAGCCACCGATAAAAATTACAATGCAAGACCAATCCCACTCTGGGGGCAGGCTGTGGCGTTCAATCCCATCCTCATCGAGGGCGACCGGCGGCAGGTCGGCCTGGAGCTCGGCAAACTGGCCCGGGCCATCATGCCGGCCTATCTGGATCAAAGCAGCACCTGGGCCGCCTTGCGCCCCTGGCGCGGGCATGCCTTTCTGCGCGGGCTGGGCGACGCGGCCCAGGCCGCGCTGCCCGCCATCTGGCAGGAAATCGAAGGCATGGCCGAAGGGCTGCGCATGCCTGTCGAGGACGTGCTGCTCTGGAACTGCCGCGGCGACCTGCTGCGCAAAACCTCCGACGGCTGCACCTCGCTGGCCTGGCGCGCAGCCGACGGTACTTGCTGGATGGCGCACAACGAAGATGGCGATCCCTATCTGCGTGGCCGCTGCCGTGTCGTGGATGTCCGGCCCGACGGCGCGCCGGGCTTTGTCAGTTTCTACTATCCCGGTTCCCTGCCGGGGCACACGTTTGCCGGCAATCGTGCGGGCCTGGCGCAAACCATCAACAACGTGCGCCTGCGCCAACGCCAGGCCGGCGTGCCGCGCATGCTGCTGGCACGCGCCGTGCTCGATTGCCGCACCCTCGACGAGGCACTCGCATTGCTGCAAACCCTGCCCCGGGCCGGGGGATTTCATCACACCCTGGGCTGGGCCGCAGACGGCAGGCTGGTGAGCGTGGAAGCCAGCCCCGCGCAGTGCAGCGTGCAAGCAATCGGCAAAGGTTATGCCCATGCCAACCACCTCATCCATCCCGACGGCCCGCCCCAGGTCGTGAGCGACTCATCGGCCAGCCGTCAGCGCCAGGCCGAGCACTTGATGGACGCCTGGCACGGCACGGCGACAGGCGCCGACCTGGTAAAGGTTTTACTGGATACCCACGGCGAGCTGCCCATTCTGCGCTGCGACCCTCAGGATCCCGACGAAGAGAACACCCTGGCCACCGCCCTGTTCGCATTGCGCGCCGGCAGCCTGACCTTGGCCATCCACGACCGCAGCCCGCACGCCCTGACCACCTTGACCCTCTGCGGCGACGCCGATGCTGCCGCCTAGAACACGAGCGAGGTATTGATGTACCAAAGCGGTTTCTTGGGCAGCGGCGACCACAGCGGCCGGGCGTAGGTGGCCGACACATTCCACAACGGCGTATTGACCCGCAAGCCCAGCGCCCATCCGGCCAGCCGCAGCGCAGGCCCGCCCTGAAGACTCTGGAGCCGGCCCATATCCCACCCGGCAAACGGTGTCAGACGCACCCTGCCCAGCCACGACGCACTGATGGGCAGGGACAGGGTGTTGGACCAATACACCCCTTTGTCCGCGCTTTGCGAGGTCGTGCGGCTGAAGCCGCGCACGGTGTACTCATCGCCCAGCGTCAATTGATAGCTGTTGAGCAGCATCCGGCGTGCATACTGAAACCCCAGCTGGGACTGCACCACGAGCGCCTGGCCGCCCGGCGCAAAGCGGGCCTGCCAGGACGCGATCCCATTGACCCGCGAGCCATAGCCGATGGCTCGCTCCGGGTTGAAGGCCGAATACTGGCCATTGTTGATTCCCAGGCCGCGATTCCAGGACAGGTCCACGAACATGGCGTGCCGGCCGCGCTGCGTACTCCATTGCGCGCCCAAGGTGCCGTCGCTGTAATGTTTGCTGCTCACCTCCAGCTTCGTGCCAGCAAGGTAGTTTTTATTCTGGCGCGTCTTGAGCGCGCCATACAGGCTGAACTGCGAGGTGGCATCCCGATACACCGTCCGCGTGACGCGCACACTCAGATTGCGTGAGTTACCTGCCGATTGATAGGCCAATCCCCTGGCTCGCAACAAATTCTTGTAGTTGCTGTAGCCGGCCTGCAGATCGATGCGCGTGTAGCCCAGGGGAATACGATAGGAAAGGTCAAAAGCCTGCTCTCCATCGTGGACGGGATCCGAAAAATATCGCTCACTGGCAAAGAGGTTGAGGGTGTCATTGACGCCCAGCACATCCCCCAAGGCCAGCGAAACGTTGTACTTGTCGCGGCCCCGCTCAGGCGTACCCAAGCCTGAGTTGTCCGCCCCCACCGAAAATCTTGCCCAGCTCGTGCGCTCGACACGCAGATCCAGATAGGAGTAGCCGTACTCCTCGGCCGGCGCGATCGTCACCACCACCTGCTTGAAGCCGTTATTCATATCCTCGATCGCCTGATCCATATCTCGGATATTCAGGATCGCCCCACGCCAGTTGGGCATTGCCCAGCCCACCATGGCCCGGTCTCGCAGCCGTTCCAGGGGCTTGCCGTCGATGCGCCAGCCCTTGATACGCCCCCAGTTGACCTGCAACTGCAGACGGCCGTGCTGCACGGCAGGCTCAAGCAATGCAATATTGGACGTCACATAGCCCAGCTCGTATAACCTGGCCGTCAACAGCCGCACCAGGTTGAACAGCCCCTGATTATCGATAGGGCGATGCAGATAGGCCTGCGCCACTGCCTCGGCATCGAAGCGCACCGGCTCGGGCCCAAAATCCAGATCCACCCCCTCCAACGTCACGGTGTGGCCCGGCAAAGTGAGGTCAGGCTCTGCCGGAGCGAGCGGCGCCTCGGGGGCTGGCAAACGAGAACCCGGCGGCTGGGCCAACGCCCGGTCAATCTGGCGCTGCTGTTGCGCGCGCTGCAGGCGGTTCTGCTCAAAATCCAGATCCCGTTGGCCGGGTGTGAGGGGCTGTTGACCGCTTGGCGGAACCGGCGGGCGCGCAGATTGCGCCAAAGCCGGCATCGCTGGCGCGCACAAGGCCAGTAATGCGACCAGCGCCAGGCGTGGGCGCGCCCCCAAAAAGTGGGCATTAGTCATAGCTGAGGGTAACGGTGTAGACGACCTGCAGCGGGCCGGCCTGCACGTCTTTCTTGAGTTGGTAATAGCGGGCGCGCAGCGGAATCTGGATTTCCACCCTATCCTCCGTCGCCTTGGCTTCGTCCAATGAACGCGAAGAGGAGAAATCCCAAGGCGTGTCGCCAGTGGCGTCGCCCTTGAGCAACTGGATGCCAACGCCTTTCGCCTCCATTTCCTTCGGCAGACCGACACCTTGAACCTGCTCGTACTTATGCTGAGGCGTTATGGACACCTTGGCACTAGGGCCCCCATAGCAAGAAATAGGTATGTTGAAGGACGTATCCCCTAGCGTCGACCCAACACTTCTAAACTCCGTGCGACGGACCTTGTTTAGTACCTGCGCCACGTTCTGGTAACTGCAACCCTGAGCGTTGATGGTTAACAACGCGAGTCCGGTGCTCATGCTAATGGGAGTTCTTCCCGCGACATGATCTTGACCTTGGTACTCAATCACCCATTTCACAGAGAAAATGTCGTGATGGCCGCCGCTGATCAACTTCTTCCCTGGCCGGGTAACCGGGGCAATCTTGGTCACCAGATAACCGAGTTGCTGCGACGGTGTGAAGAGTGAAACTTTGCCACCCTCAAACAGATTGAGAATGGTGCCCCCAGTGCCTATCACCCATTCTTTCTGATTCGCGGCGAGTTGCTGGCCATTAGCTGAAACCACCTGAAGCGCCACCCCAATCTCATCGGTGATACCGGGCAGTTTGATCATCACCCCATAGGGACTATCCAGCTGAGGGTAGCCTTGCGAAGCCTCCATCACGAGCTTGACTCGCCCATTCTCCACGACGTCCGCAACTAGTTCAGCCGTAGAGTCTTCATCACCCAATTCGCCGATGTCGTAATCGCAGAATCCTGCCAACACACTGCTGCTACTCGTCAAAGGGCTGAGTTGTTTGCCTAAGGGTGTATCGGGTGTGACCTTCACCGCCCCGCCTGCGGGCGGCTGAATGACATTGCCATTCGGTGTGACGGAACAGTTGACAGGAGGATTGTCGAACAACGCATATGCTGGCCGTCCCCAAGCTGCAAAGACCAAACAGCAGACAATCAGTCGCACACTCATCGAATCAAGGATTTTCATGGTCAGGCTCGCATTGCATGAGGATTTGGGGCAAGCCCCCTTCACCGCGCCTCAGCGTGTCATCAAGTCGATAGGAAGTCGTACAGACCTGCCCACTCGCCAGGCGAACATGCAGCTCGCCTTCGGCAGGCAGCCCCCGCAACAACGCCCGGCCGCCCTGACCGCTCGTGCCCAGGGTCTTGCCCTCGCCGTCGGTAATCGGGCTGCCAAAGGGCAAGTGCTTGCGCCACGGCGCATCGATGAGCAAAAGGGCCGAGCGCTCGCGCCGCGTCTTGAACACCAGGGGGACCACCGCCCCGGCGCGGGGGATGGCCTCCTCGACTGTGGATTGCAGTTCCACGTCGAGCGGCAGGTTTTCGGGCGACAGTTGCACTTCATTGAGCGAATAGGGCGACAACGCCACCAGGCCAAAGCCGCTGCCGTCCACGCTGGCGTTACTCATATTGGCGATCGCCGCCCCCGCCGCATCGCGCGCATCGATCAGGCCCACGCTGTCGGACAGCGTCTGTCCCAAGGTCAGGCCGCCCCCATGCGCGACCAGGCCGCCGCTGCCATTGACGAACACTTGATTGCCATACTGCTGCTGCGTGAAGGCGCCAGCCACCTGACCGTAGCGCCCCAGATAATTGGCACTTGCGCCATAGGTCAGCGTGCGATCCGCATTGCGGGTGATGTCCAAGCCATAGGACAACGCCCGGCTCTCCCCCCACGTGCCGTCATAGGAGACGCGCTCATTGCCGCCGCGATTGCGGGTGCGCAGGA
This sequence comes from Bordetella genomosp. 12, assembly GCF_002261355.1. Lineage (GTDB taxonomy): Bacteria > Pseudomonadota > Gammaproteobacteria > Burkholderiales > Burkholderiaceae_B > Bordetella. Next base: position 1,229,601 of record NZ_NEVU01000002.1, read on the forward strand.
TACTGGTGCGCAGCGAGCTGGACGAGGCTGCGCCGTGGAGCGGGATAGAGAAATTGAGCAAGACCTGGCGGTCACGGCCAAAACTGCCGTTGTTGAAGGATGCCGACAAGTACACGCCCACCCCTTTGACGCGAGTGCCATAACCGAGCTCCCATTGCGTCTGACGCGCGGTGGAGCGCCAGTAATTACGCAGCGCGCCCGACATATACAAGCTGCCGTAGGCACCTAGAGGCTGGCTCAACGCCACGCTGAACTCCCCGCGCGGCCTTCCGGGACGCAGCGGCGTGAACTGACGCGCCAGGCTGTCGGATAAGGTCCAAAAACCCTCGGAGGAGTAGCGCAATGTCGCCAGACGCACCACGGTGCGGGTTGCCTCCAGCGTCTTGCTGTATGACAGGCGATAACTCGTGCCGTAAAAGCTGCTTTGGCGCACGGGCCGGGCGTAGGCCCAGGTCGTGTCCAGGCTCAGCGCGCCCACCGGGGTATTGAACGCGGCGCCCAGCGTCATGGCGGCATAGGTTTTGTGCGCCCCCAGCACACCGCCATAGAGGTTGATGCCATCCTGCAGCCCCCAACGGCCACTGGCCTGCGCGACCCAGGGCGTGGCCGCCACATGCAGGCTCCGGGTGTAGCGCCCGGCGGTCAGGGCGTATTGCAGCTGGCCCTTGCGGATCAAGCGCACGGCGTTGCCAAAAGGCACGACAAATCGTTGCACCGCGCCGTTGGACTCGGTGACGATGACGGTCAAGTCGCCACCGTAGCTGATAGGCGAATAATCATCGATGGCAAAAGGGCCGGGCGCCAGGCTGCCCTGGTAAATCACATTGCCGCCCTGCATGATCCTGATGCTGGCCTGGCTGGATGCCACGCCCCGCACCGTGGGCCGATAGAGGCGCTCCGAGTAGGGCAACATGGCCGGGTCGCTCGCCAGCGTAAACCCCCGCAACTGATAGGGGCTGAAGTACTCCGCGCCGGCATAGATATCGCCCAGCACGAGGCGAGCGCGCCAGGAAGGGATGTCGGTCTGCACCGTACTGCGCTGCGAGCGAAATTCGCTGCGCCCCCCCGCATGGCTGAAGAAGGCGTTGTTACGGAAGTACCACCCCCCCAGATTGAAGCCGCTGTCGAGCAAGGCGCTGAAGGTCTGAAACGCGGTGCCGTGAAAGTTGTAGCGGCTGTAGCTATAGCTGTAGTTGCTCCGGAATGCGGTCAGGCCCGCCTGCCATTTGGACGGCGGAATATCCCGCTGATAGCGATTGCGCACATAGGCCTGTGGCACGCTGAAACTCAGCTGTGCCGTGGCGTAATCGAAGCTCTCCACGCTATCGGGATAGATATCCTTGACGCCCACACAAACGCCGGCGGCAAGCTGCGTGCGCAATGCCGGATCCAGCGCATCGAGATTGACGCCCAGCGTCTGCAACTGGCTCTCGTCGAGGCAGGCCAAGGCATCGCTATAGGGTGGACTGGCCGCGCCCGGCGCCCGAAACTGCACCATCATGGGTACGCCCCGCTCTCCATTGAGCACGACCTCCACCTGATGCCATCCGGGCGGAAGGACATTGCGGCGCGCAAAGCGCCGCAAGTCCGCCTGGCTGGCAGACCCCCACAGCATGCGGGGATCGAACTGGAGTTCGGCCGGCTCCTCGGCCGCGGGCGCGGGCCGCGCATAGAGCGCCAGGAGCGCCACACTCAGTAGCGTCAGGGACAACGGCGCACGCCCTGCCCGGGACAAGTGTTTGATGACCATCTTCCGAACCGGGCCTGCTACTGCCTGCCCACCTCCTTTTCGAAGAAGAAGATGGCACCCAGATCGCTGATGGATGCATACCGGATGGATGCCGGCCTAGCCGCGCCCAGCTCCAGCGTGAGGCTGGAAAACGGGGCGACCATCATCGACGGATAACGGTGGGCGGGGTGATCCTGCGGGCCATAGGAGGCCTCGCGCAGATTGACGTAGTACGGCGTGGGATTGGCGACCTCCAATTTGCCGCCGGGCACTACCCTGAACGTGAGGTCCGCCGCGGCGTTGTCCGCCGAGCCCTTCAAGCCCTTGGGCCGGAAGAACATCTTCAAGCGGGTGCGCACGCTGATCTGCAGGATGGCGCCGGTATCCTCGCCCGTGCCGGCCTTGGGCGGCACATCCAGCACATTGAGCCAAAACAGCGATTCACGGTCCTGCGGCAGCGCCTGGCCGCCGTCGGTATGAAAGATGCGCAATGCCTGCCCCTTGCCGGGCTCCACCCGTGCCAACGGTGGCGTCAGAAAAAACGGGACGCTCATCTGATCCGGCGTGGCATCCGGGCGGCCGTCGTCTATCCAGGCCTGCATCAACGACGCCACCGCCCCTTCGTTGCTCATCTTGACGACGACTTCGGCCGCGCCCGCTTTATAGACCACCCGGGTGCCTTCGATCACCAGGCTGGCGTGCGCGGCGCAAGCCGTGCCCATACACAAAACGACCGCGCCCGCTCGCCAAAGCCGGCGCCATGCCGAGGGAATGCCCGCGGCCGGCAATACTTCATCCATGACGCGCCTCAGGCGTCGTGTGCTTATACGCATAATCAGAACCCCATAACCGTGCCTCAGCGCCGCGCGGTGGCGGATCAGCGGCACTTGCAGGAAGAGATGCCGGCCGCGGCAGCCCGCCGCGGGCCAGCCACTACAGATCAGGGATACATCACCGAAAACTGCACCGACGTGCCGACATGGCTGGCCGCGATCGCGCCGTCAGATATTCGCTTGTAGCGAGCAATGAAACGCGCATTGGCGTTGTTATCCGTCACTCGGAAGGTATTGCCTGCAATGGCCTTTTGCGCCTCGGGCGCGCTACCCATGGGTATCTGCACCCCGTCCAGCCCGGCGAGCTCGATACGCAGGTGATCAAAGCGCGTGGCGGCCGCGCCGGCCGCCGGGATCGCGGTATCTGCGGCGGACACTTGGTAGGGAATCAGTGTGTGCGAGTCATAGTCGGTGGTGTGCCCGGGCTCGAAGTAAATATGCACGTTTTGCCCATCGATGGCCGCGGGACATTCGCTCAGATGGATGGTGAACACCGTGGCGCCCGCCGTATCGTTGACACGCTTGATCGCAGACGTGGAAATCTTGGGCAAACGGACGGTGATATCCGCCGGCGGCGCCGCGCCTTCTATCTTGCAGGTGGTGTCGATGATCTCGCCACGGATGGTGATGGTGCCGTCCGAAGCGACAGCGGTCGCGCTCATTGCCATGAGCAAGCACATACACAAGCGTCGAGGTAAGCAATGCATGGAAGGTCTTCGTATAGGAGTTGAGGGGTTTTCCCACCTGCCAAGCCAAATCATCCGCAAGCAATCAGCAAGTAATACGACAGCGATTTCTGCTTTTTGGGCTTGATTTGAATGAAAGTGAGAGAAGAAGAATCCTATTGAGACCTAGCGCATCCCACTATCAGCCAACACCTTTGGGGCTGTAGGATTTTTCTCATTGAGGCGTGGAGTGCCAGGGACACCGGGAGACAGCGGCCGAGGAAGGCAAAAAAAAGCGGAAAAGGGATGATCCCTTTTCCGCCAACCAGGCAAAGCCCCTGCCTACTTCGCTGTCTTGTAGGAGATGCGGTAGTTTTTACCGCCGACGTCCTCCACCTTGAGGAGGAACTTTTGCTCCGCCCCCTGGGCGGGCTTGCTCGTTAAGACCTTGCCGTCGAGCTTCATGAGTTGCTCGCGCCGCGTGATGGTGATGGTTTCGGGCCCGTTGGGACCGGTAAACGTCAGCGTGACGGGTTTGGCCAGCTTGCCTCCCATATCCTTCATCAGATTGATCTCAGACACTTGCTTTTGTGCCACCTTGACTTGCTCTTGCACGGCGTAACGCCCACCCTGAGGCTGAAGCTTGACCTTGGGCTGAGCAGGCGCCGCGGCTTTGGGTTTGGCGCCGGCATCAACCTGATCTGGCTCGGGCGGGACGACCCGTTTGGGCGGCGTCGCCGACACCGTGGGGGCCTCCGCTTTGGCGACCTTGGTTTGCACCACGGGCGCCTCCTGCACCGGAGTCACCACTTTCGCATGCTGGACCTTGGGCGTGGTGGTGATGGTCGCCTTTTCAGTCTGGATTACCTTGGTCTTGACGACCGGCGCGGGATGACCCGGGTCCACCAGCTCAGCACGATGCACTTTGGGCGCCGGCGTGACGGTCGCCGTCTCGGTTTTGATCACTTTGGTCTTGACTACAGGCGCCGGGTGGCCAGGATCCACCAGCTCAGCACGATGGACCTTGGGCGCAGGCGTGACGGTCGCCGTTTCCGTCTTGATCACCTTGGTCTTGATCACCGGCGCCGGATGGCCCGGATCCACCAGCCCGGCACGATGGACCTTGGGCGCAGGCGTGACGGTCGCCGTTTCCGTCTTGATCACCTTGGTCTTGATCACCGGCGCGGGATGGCCAGGATCCACCAGCTCGGCACGATGGACCTTGGGCGCAGGCGTGGCGGTTGCCGTCTCGGTTTTGATCACTTTGGTCTTGATCACGGGCGCCGGATGGCCCGGATCCACCAGTTCGGCATGATGAATCTTGGCCGGCGGCGTAATGGTGGCCGTCTCGGTCTTGATGACTTTGGTCTTGACCACGGGCGACTCGGGCGCAACCACGTTCTTGCGCAGGCGAGCCCGGAGTTTTTCCACCGTGGGTTTGAGCGCCAGTGACAAGGCCGACTCGCCCCCGGCGTAGTACTCCTCGCGCGTTACCACGCGCTGACGTTCAGCGTCGGTGTTGAGAGGACCGGCCATGCCCTCGCCCGCCGTCACCTTGGCGGGGTCACCGACAGCGATGGTGGCCTTGTTGGTCGCCTCCACATGATCACGCGCGTCGCGTCCATACTCGATCGTCACCATGGGCAGGCCCGTCGTGGGGTTGATTGCCCCTGATCCCCCGCCCTTGCCGCCGTCCTTATCGATTTTGTCGTGCAACTCGGCGGTGGTGATCTTGCCGCCGGCGTCCACGGCCCCCGAGCTGCCCACGATGTGCGCTCCGGTCAGATCCAGGCTGCCGCCGGTATCCAACGCCAGGCTCGAGCCAGCACGGATGCCTGCCTGCTCCTTAACGACCTTGGCATTGTCGTGATGAGACTCTGCCGTAAAGCCCACGGTGGCCGACGCCGCACCTATGGTTTTGGTGTTGACACTCGCGACCGCGCCCGCCGTCCAGGTGCCGCCCTCCTGCTTGCGATTGATGTCGTCTTGCAGGCTCGCGATACGCGTGTTGCCAGAGACATCCACCTTGGCCTTGTCCGTGGCAGCCACCTGGGCGCCCGTCAGCGCAAGATCCCCTCCGGCGCGAATGTTGACCTCGCCCGCCTCGACCTTGGCGTTCTGATAGCGCGTGCTGTTTTCGGTGGTGACGGTGTGCGAACCCGACAGCGTCGCCGACACGCCAGCCCCGGCGGCGCCCATCGCTGCGTTGACCCCACCGTTGATGGAGGCCGACAACGTCAGGCCATGATCTTCGCCGTGGCTGACCGTCTTGGACTCGGCCGCCCTGAGCGCGACGTCGCCCTTGGCCTGAAGCGTCACGGCATCTCCGCCCTTGAACTGCGTGCCTGCGAGTGCGATATTGCCCCGATTGGCGTGCAGCTGGATATTGCCGCCAAAGGTCTGGGTGTTTTCCTTGGTGTCGACGCTGTCGCTGTGGCCCCACTCCACTCCGGCTTTGGCCGTCCCCGTGATCGCCGCCGTGTCCCCAAGCACCAACTGCGTGGCTTCGGTGGCGGCCATGGCCGCCGCCAACGCCGGATCGATCTTGCGCTTGGGGTCATCCACCGTTTGCGCAATCATGTCCCCGAAACGCGTTGCGGTCGTCGCCACGGAAGAGCCCGCATTCGCCTCGGCGCCCAGGGTGTAACGGGTGTAAGACGTATGGGTGTGGATTTCGTCCACCGCCTTGGTGCTAGCGATATTGCCGGCCTCGATAGACAGCGAACCTGCACCCGCCTGTGCCTCGGCCCGATCACGATTGATGTCGGCGCCACCCAGGTCGGCAGTGCCGCCCACCCTGACGGTGCCCTCACCCACGTTGAATTGAACATTGCCGTGCGTTTTAGCCTGCATGGTGCTTTCTTCGGAAGAGGCGGAGAAGCCTGCCGTCAGGCGTGCGCCGGCCGTCTTGCCGCGCCCGGCGTGAGCCTGCCCGCCACTTTCGCTCCCCCCCGAGGCAGCCGCCTCGTAACCCCCCGCCCCGACAGCCGCGCCCAGCGCCAGCTCGCGCCGGTCTTCGCGGCTATAGCCGAAATAGTGGTTTTCGCCGGCTTGAAGGTCGAGATTGCCCCCGATATCGATATCGCTCTTGGCGGCCGAGATCACACCGCCCTTTACCGAGACATCGCCACTATTGTCGATAACGAGCTTGCCTGCGCTGAACGTGCTGCCCACGTCGGTCGCACTGGCGGATTGCTCGACGCTGATGGTCTGCGACAGCGCGGCCAGCGCCTCGCCCAAGGCGTGGTTCACTTCGAACTTGTAGTGCGAACCCACCTCCTTGACCGCACCAAGTTTGATATTGTGGGTTTTGAGCGCGACTTCGCCCTGCGACGCCACGATGCCGCCCTCGCTCTCGTAATCTGTTGCCGCGATCTTGACCGAATCATGGCCCTGAATCTGAGGCTGCTCATCGCGCACGACCAGGCGTCCTTTGTCGTCATAGCGCATCCCTACGATCGTCCGCAGGCGGCCTTCGGCCTGCAAGGCCACGGTTTTGCCCTGGACTTGCGCACCGGCGATCAGGCCATCACCTGCCTTGATAGAGACAGCGCCCTCGCTGGCTACGCCGCCCAGCACCCCGCCCGTACTCGCGAAGTTGGCGTCGCCGATCTTCGCTTTGATGGCATAACTGCCTTTGGCACGCATTTCGCTTTCGGCCAATCGTTGAGCGGCTTTACTCACCGCTGCGGCGGTCGGTTTGCCGATCGTCAGCTTGCCTCCCGCCGCCGCAGCGGCTTGCTGCAGCACCCCCAGCAGCTGCTTGCGGGTCAGGGGTTCGCCGGCATCGTGTTCCTTGCGCCATGCATCCGAGCGCTCGGCCAAAAGGCGGCGTGCCTTCTCCGCTTGCAAGCTGCCCGGCGCCACGCTGGTACCGTCGGCGTTCAGGCCGACGGCGCCGCGACCGAGGTCGAGCAAATCCGTGGCATTCAGCTGGCTGTCCCAATAGAAATCCCGTGCGCTCGCCTGCAACTTTTCGAGCTGCTCGGCACTCAAGGTCGAGAAGTCCAGCGACACCTGGCCGTCCACCGTCTTGTGCAACTGCGCGCCGACCACGGCCAAGACCTTGCCCGCGGCCTGCTGCAACTGGCTTTGCTGGGCCTGGGCCAAGGTGTCGATGGCGCCATTGAGGGGCGAGGCCAGCTCCTGGCCCAGCTTGTGCAACAGGGCATCGCGCTTGGCCATTTCCTGCTTGGCCGCCTCACTCCGGGTGTCGATATCCACCTTGCCACCCACGAGCGCGCCATTGGCCACCGTGACGTCCGCCCCCCCGGTTTCGACACTGACGGTTCCGGCCGAGGCCACGACGGCGCCGCCCTTTTTGCGCAGGGTATCGGCCGCCTCTTTGGAGGCACGGGCCAAGTAGACGCGCGGCATAAGCACCTGGGTGCCGTTGATGCGCGTCCAGACATACCAGACCGTGTCCTTGTCCAGCTTGGCGATCTGCTGATCGCTCAAGGGCTGCCCTAGTTGCAATCCCAACCGGCCGGCCATCTCGGCGCCGTTGTCCATCAACTGCTTGACCGTCTGGGCGTCACCGCTGCCCATCCGGCCCTCGGCGCCGCCCAAGAGGCGGGCGCGCTCACGCAGGATCCACTGCGTGTCGAAGTAGTTGTCACCGCTCACGCGTGCGCCCTGCTGCGGCTGATAGCCCAGCTTCTTGAAAAAGTAGCCCGAGCCATAGAACTGGGCCTGATCGATGTACTTGAGCCGGGTTTCAAAATAAGGCCGCGGCAAGGCGCTGGCGGCCGGTGCCTGGATCGCACCGGTACTGACCGCGGGCGGCACCGGGCGGAACACAAAGCGGTTGCCCAGCAGATCGTCGAGCACCGGGTCGGGGAAATCCAGTTTGAGGTCGTCGGCAGGCGGTGCATCCAGCTCGAAGGTCGCATCCAGCGTACCGGCCAAGGTCGGCACCTTGGCCTGACCAATGCTGGCCTGCTGGCGCCGGTTGGCGCCCAAGCTGGCTGCCGCCGCATCCTGGCTGGTGTTGCCCCCGACGACCATATAGCCCCCGGTGTGGGTCACTCCCGCCTTACCTGCCAACACGGTCTGGGCCAAGGGATAGTAGTCCAGCGTCCAGGCACGTTGACCGTTTTTGAACTCTTTCCAGCGATTTTCCAACTCTCTCGCGCTCAAGCCTCGCCAGTCCGCACCCAAGGTGGCAGCCAAGACTTTCTGCAACTCTGGCGCATGGCTCATATTTCCGCCAGCGAACACCGGGAAAAGGTTATAGCTAGGCGAATAGGTATAGAGACCGCCCAAGCTGACACGATATGCGCTGTCGTGCAGCATGAACTCCAGAAAGTCGTAGAGGGATTTGAAATTACCATCATGCCCGCCCGTTGGCAGTGCCACCTCCTCGACCCGGCTGCTATAGCCACTCATGTTCTGGCGCAGGTAATCCATGACATTCAAGGACTTCGCCTTGGAACGGTTCTCGACGTTGCCATCGACGCGCAACCGGGCACCTGCCACGATGGCTCCCTCGTTGTAGACACGGGCCTTGCCGCCTTTCTGCGCCTGTTGATTGAGATCGATATCGCCGCCCGCGCGGATCACGCCTTGCTTGACTCGCAACGTGCTGATGGGCTTACCCACTGAGAAATTGTTGATTCTCGTCCTTACCCAGCGCCCGGTGCTCCAGAAGCCCAGCGAGTTAGAGAAACTCACCCTTTCTTGCTCGCTCCCCGACACCCGAACATCGCCTTGCATTTCTGAAATGTTCTCGAGATTGGGTGTATCGATGCTAATTTTTTTCCCTGCTTCGATACGGCCCACCTGGTTGCGCAGCTTCTTCGAAGCGCTTAGTGTGACATTGCCATTCTGCGACATGAGCCAGGCATCGCGCAGATTCTCGAGGGTCTGCCCGGAGATGTTGACGTGGCTGCCTGCCCAGATCAGGGCCCCAGCCTTGTTGGTGATATCGCCGCTGGCGGTGATGGACACGGTCTTTGGCGTCGCGATCTGGCTGTCGTTGTTGAGGCCGCCAGCCGTCGCCTTGATGACTACCGCGCCCGGGTTTTCCACCCCACTACGCACGGTAAAAGACTTGGCTTGCAGCGTTAACGTGCCATTGGCGATGGGAGTCAGCCGTTTGCTGTCGATGATCATGCCTGCAGCGTGGTTGTTGATGAGGCTGAGATCGTGGCCTGCCATCAATCGCCCCGTGTTGGCGTAATCCGAGGTGGTGATCGAGAGATCTCGGCTGGCCTGGACAGTGCCGTCATTGTCGATGCGCGCAAGCGTGAAGGTGGCGCTGTCGGCCTGAATGCTGGCGCCGCTGCGGTTATGCAAAGTGCGCCCGGCCAGCGTCAGGTGCTGGGCCTTGACCTCGCCGCTGTTATCCACATCCTGCTGCACGGTGAGTTGGGCCTGCTCAGCCTGGATGAGCCCACCGCCCTGATTGGCGAGGGCCTTTGCTGTCAGGGTGAGTTGCTTGGTTTTGATCTCGCCAGCATTGGCTACCTCGTCTTGGACGTGGAGCGTGGCAGTGCCCGCCATCAATTGCGCTCCGCCAAGATTGCTCAAGGTTGCGGCGCTCGCATCCAACACGCCACTGACTTTGATGTCACCCGCATTGTTCAGACCCTGACTGACGACGATCCTGGCCGAAGTGGCCGACACGCTGCCGCCTGCCATATTGCGGATCTCGTGCGCCTGAATATCCGTCTGCCGAGTATTGATCTTGCCTTGGTTGCTCAGGCGGCCCTTGGCCTTGATGTTACCCGACTGGGTCGCTCCAATCGTGGCGCCCGTTTGATTGGCGATATTGTCCGCCTGCACGGTTACCGTTTTCCCACGCAGCGAGCCGTCATTGGTTAGGTCGCCATCTGCGGTGACAGACAAGGACTTCGCGGCCTGGACCAAGGCGGATGCCCCCTCGTTGCGTATCTCTCGCTGCGCCGTTAGGGAGATTTCTCCAGCCTTGAACTTACCTTTATTGACGATTTCTTGATTGGCCTGAACTTCTAACTGCCCGCTGACTTTGATAGTTCCTTTATTAGCCAGCGACTGAGTACGGACACTCAGGTCCTTCGCCTGGATCTCAGCCTTACTGCCAACCTGGGTGCGCCCTGCAACGACGAGTTTCGCGCCCGCCGATATGCGGACTTGTCCGTTCACCTCAGCTTCGCCTGCCCGCACATCCAAGCCACTGCTCTTGTTGCCACCCCCACTGGAAAGGATAAGGTTTCCTGTCGAACGGAACAGCCCTGAAACATCGATGGTGGCAGTGCCGTCACGCAGGTTGATATTTCCATCGTTGTTAAGGCTTTCACCATTAAATAGCAGGTGTACGCCCTCAACTTGCCCCGTTGACTCGTTGATCCACGCGGGCCGGGTCTTGACTTTACCCTGAGCGGGCAGCCCCTCTACAGTGAGAGTTCCAGTCACGCCAACGAAGCCGCGGTTGACGAGTCGATCTCCCACGCTCAAGGTAATTGCCTGCGTGGTACGGGGACCGGGGGTCACCTTGGTCGCGTCGGTCAACGCAGATATTTCAGCGGAATTCTCGAGCTTGCCACTGGCGGTAAGCGCCACTTGATTTTCGGAACCCAGCAGAAGGGTGTTCTTAATGTTCTTACCCGAGACCTGGAGCCCCTGTTTTCCCCTGATGATGCCTTGATTGTCGATGTCGCCCGTCAAGGAGAGCGTGGTCTTGCCATCAAGAGCGGCGATCACGCTGCTTTGGTTCTCCAGCGAACCGCCTTTGATTAGGATGTTGCCCTTGAGCGCGCGGACTCCTACGCTCGAACCTATCGATGCGCTCTTGAGCTCCTCGCCGGTACTGGCCTTTTGAACGATAGGCCTGCCCTTGATGACTTTGACCAGTGAGTCAGACAGCGGATTGCCATCTTTATCCACGCCATGCAAAGCGCCAACGAGCACGATGCGGTCGGTAACGTCGACATCTACGCTGTTGGAGCCGCCGCTTTTGCCGCTGGCTTCGACCACGGCATTGCGGAAGACCCAGCTTTTGGCCCTGACCTTGAAGCTGTCGGCCTTGATGTCACGCGAGAGAATGATGCTGCCGTTGCGCGCCGTGAGTTCGACATTGCCGGTGAGCGTGGAGGCCCCGGCATCGCCCTTGCTGTCCGGGCCCAGGTTTATGTCGCCGGAATCAGCGGTGATGCTGGCGCCTTTGCCGGCAACCAGGGCATCGACGGACAGGTTGCGGCCAGCCGAGGCCGTGAGCTTGCCGGCGGTGTCGACGGTGCCGGCCTTGACGTCCGAACCGGCGCGCAGCGTGAGATCCTGAGCTTTGGCGCTGCCGACTTCGATATTGCCACGCGCGTCGATGCTGATGTCGCCCGGCGAGACCAGGGTGCCGGGTTGGCGCACCCCCAGCCCGGCATCGGTGGAGATCAGCGTGATGGCTTTGCCGTGCATGGCGCCGGCCGCGCTGCCATCGATGGCGTAGCCTGCGCCTGCCTGGGCGGCACGTGTGCGGCGCACGGGGCCCGTGGTGCGCGTGGCGGTGTTGAAGGTGCTGGTGCCAGCAATGGCCTTGATGTCGGGTTGCGCCGTGCCGGTGCCGCCGATGGGGCCGTCGATGCGTATGAGCTTGGCGATCAGATCGAAGGTTTGCAGGCCGTCGGTGTTGACCCCGCTTGCGCCGACGGTGAGATTGCCCTGGGTGACGCCCAGAGACACCACACCGTCGCGCACGGTGGGCACGCCGGTCGATAAGGTGAGGCTGTTGGTATTGATCGTGGCCAGTCCATTGACGCTGAGGCCATTGGGGTTGGCGATGATGAGATTGGCCTTGCCGCCATAGACCTCCAGCGTGCCATTGAGGCTGCTGCGCCCGGCGCCCGTGACCTCCGACAGGATGGTCGAGGCGAGTTGGCCGGTCAGATTGGGGTTGCGCGTGACCTGGCCGGCGATCTGAGAGCGGCCATCCTGTTTGCTGTTGTTGAACACCGCGCCCGGCGCCACGGTGTTGAACTGCTGGAATTTGTTGTGCGACAGACCGCGGGCATCGGGCGCGGCGATGTTGATGACCGGCACGCCATTGGCCGCGTTGTGTGACGTTGTGGTGCTGCCCGCCGCCGGCGTGACCTGAGCGGCGGCCTGCCCCGGCAAACCAAAGGCCAGGAACAAGGCCGACGACAGCAGACTCAGCCGGTAGGCGTCGGCCGGGCCGGTGCGTGCACGCACGCCTTTGCGGCGGCCAGCGGTCTTGATTTCGGAAACCGGGACATACATGCCCAGGACTTTGCTGAATACCAAGCGATAGAGAGAGGCGTTCACGGTGTATCTCTGCCAGCGATTGCTGTCCGCCATGCGCGTACCGGCGCCCGATGACGCTGGGCCGCTTGCGGACCAGGAACAAAAGATTAAGCAGATGATGCAGAGTGACTACGCGGCACAACACCTCATAGAGTCCTACTTGTGTGTAGGAGATTTCTTGTTCGTTGCAAGACTGTCGCACCGCCTCGCTACAACATAGGACCAATCCTTAGCTCACGGCCGGCCTATGAACACATCGACTAGGACCAATTAACCTACCGCGACGCCAAGCCGGCGGACGCGGAAAATCCTCACGCCGAAGGGCGTATGATGATCGCGTTTTCATGCCCGAAAACCCGTGGTTTCAGGAGAATCTCATGCAACAGGCCCGCGCCGGCCTGGGCTCGCCAACCGGCCTGCCGACCCCCCAGACGTCAAGCGGCCGTCCGCTGGTCGGGGTGTTATTGCTCATCCTCTCGTTATGGACGCTGTCCTGTCTGGACGCCAGCGGCAAGTGGGTGATGGTGGCCGGCGTGCCGCTGCTGATGCTGTGCTGGGTGCGTTACGTCGTGCATTTGGTCGTGGTGACGGCGTTGGTGGTGCCGCGCCGCGGCAGGCGCATCCTGCGCGCCAAACGGCCCCGGGACCAAGTGCTGCGCGGCGCGGCCATGTTTGGCGCCACCCTGATGTTTTTCACGACATTGCGCTATCTGCATCAGGCCGAGGCCACCGCGATCAACTTCCTGGCGCCCATGATCGTGCTATCGGTGGCGCCGTGGGTGCTGCGCGAGCCGCCCCGCCTGTCGCGCTGGGTGGCCTGCGGGGTGGCTTTTGTCGGCGTGCTGATCGTCATCCGGCCGGGTGGCGGCCTGGACCCCGTCGGGGTGATGTTCGGGCTGCTCACCGCGTTCTGCTTTGCGGCGCAGTTCATCCTCACGCGCCGCGTGGCCAGTGATGACGCCTACACCTCGCTCATCTGGAGCGGCCTGGTCGGCACGGTCTGCCTGACGGCGGCGCTGCCCTTCATCCTGCCGGCGGCCCTGCCGGTGCTGGCGCAACTGAGCCCGTTGAACTGGCTGATATTAATCTCGACGGGGCTCTCGGGCGCACTGGGGCATTTGCTGCAGATCGCGGCGTATCGCAACGCCTCGGCATCGACGCTGGCGCCTTTTGTCTATATGCAGATCGTCAGCGCGACCACCATGGGCTGGCTGCTGTGGGGACATTTTCCGGACCCGCTGACCTGGCTGGGCATCGCCATCATTTGTGGCAGCGGCATCGTGATCGGCATGCTGGAATGGCGCCGGGCCGCCCGGGCCCGGCGGTAGGCCGACAAGCGTCAGGCCGACAAACGCCCGGCAGCCAGCACCAACTGGCGATCGCAACGCGCCGCCAGGTCGGGATCGTGGGTCACCAACAGCAGCGTGGCGCCCTGCTCGCGTTGCAAGTCGAACATCAGGTCGATGACGGTCTGACCCGTCGCCGCATCCAGGCTGCCAGTCGGCTCGTCGGCAAACAGTAAAGCCGGACGCACGACGAAGGCCCGCGCCAGGGAGACGCGCTGCTGCTCGCCGCCGGACAGGGTGCGCGGGTAGTGATGCAGGCGCGCGCCCAGGCCCACGCGTTGCAGCATGGATTCGGCAGCCTTGCGGGTCGGCCCGCCGGCCTGGCCGGCCAGCTCCAGCGGCAACATGACGTTCTCCAGCGCGGTGAGATTGGGCAGCAACTGAAATGACTGAAAAACAAAACCCAGGTGCTGCGCCCGCAAGCGGGCCCGGCCATCCTCATCGAGTGCAAAGAGATCCTGCCCGGCAAGATGGACGCGGCCCGCGGAGGGAACATCCAGGCCTGCCAAGAGTCCGAGCAAGGTGGACTTACCCGATCCCGAGCTGCCCGTAATCGCCACGGCCTCGCCGGCGCGGACCGTAAAATCAAGATCAGCCAGTATGGTGAGTTCGCCCGTGGCGTCGGCCACGCGTTTGCCCAGACCAATCACCTCTATCGCGTTCCTGTTATCCATGCGCTCAATATTCCGTGTTTTGTCCGTCTCGCTCGTGCTGGCCGCCGTGCCGGCGGCAGGGGCCCAGACCGCCGCGCCCGCGGGCACCTCCCAGACCGTGCTGGTGGTGGGCGACAGCCTGGCCGCCGAATATGGCCTGACGCGCGGCTCCGGGTGGGTGCCGCTCATGGCCCGTCGCGTGTCTGAACGATACCCGAATTACGCGGTGGTCAACGCCAGCATCAGTGGCGATACCACCAGCGGCGGCAAGGCGCGCCTGCCTGCCCTGCTCAAACGCCATGCACCGGCCGTGGTGGTGCTGGAACTGGGCTCGAACGACGCGTTGCGCGGACTGGCCCTGACCATGACCGAGAGCAACCTGACCGCGATGACGCAAGCGGCCAAGGAGGCCGGCGCCAAGGTGCTGATCGTCGGCATGCAGATCCCGCCCAATTACGGCCGTGACTACACCGAGCGTTTTGCCCGCGTGTTCCAGACCGTGGCGCAGAAAGAAAAAACCGCCCTGGTGCCCTTTTTGATGGACGGCATGGCGACCAACCGCGATCTGTTTCAGGCCGATGGGATACACCCCAATGAAAAGGCCCAGCCGACGCTATTGGATAACGTCTGGCCGGGCCTGGAGCCGCTGCTGCGCGCGGATCAGCCTTCGGCCGGCTGATCGCCCTTGATGATGGGGGCCGCCGACGGCAGGATTTGCACCTTGTACGCCTCGCGCAGCATCTTGAGCACGGCCTGATCTTCGGCTTCGCCCCAGGCGCCGTTCAACTGGCGCGCGAGCATGGAGACGGCCTGCTCATCGGGCTGGCCGGCCTCGACCTTGTCCAGGCGAGCCACGACATAATCGCTGCCCGACGCCACGCCGGCGTAGCCCGGCAGCTTGGCGGCATCCATGCGCATGACGGCATCGACCAGATTGCGCGGCAGATTGCCCGGGTCTTGGCGCGAGATCGTCACCGGAGCGGCAAAGCCTTCGGTCTGGTCTTGGGCCTGCAGCGTCTTGAGGGCCTGCTCGCCCGCCTCGCGGGCGGCCTGGGCCGAATGCTCGTCGAGCAGGCGGGCACGGATGCTGTCCTTGACCTTATCCAGCGGCGGGATCTGCGACGGCTCGACCACGGCGACACGCAATGCCAACAGCGTATCGGGCGCGAGTTCGATAACGCCGGTGTTCTGCTTTTCGCGCAGGACATCGGCGGCAAAGAGCGCCTGACGCACGCGCGGGTTTTCGAGCAGCGCAGAATCCGGGCTGGCCGCCGCCGAGCCGGCGCCCGCGTGGTCGGCGGGCAGCAGGCCCGCACGCGTAATACCCGTTGCCGTGCGCAGTTTCAGCCCCAGGGCGTCGGCCGCCGGTTGCAGGCTGTCGCGCTGGTCATATACCGCACCTTGCAGCTTGGTGGCCATTTCGGCAAAGCGCGCAGAAGCCATTTGCTTGCGAATCTCAGCGGCAATCTGCGTCTTGACCTCTGCCAAGGGCTTGACCTGCGCCGGTTTGATATCCGTGACCTTCAGCACGTGAAAGCCAAAGGGGCTTTCGATCACGCCGGACACGGCATCCTTGGCCATGCCGCCAATGGCTTGCTGCAAGCTGGGCGGCACGGAATTCGCGGCGATCCAGCCCAGATCGCCACCTTGCGCGGCCGAGCCTGCATCCTGGGAGTCTTTCTTGGCCAGTTCAGCAAAGCCGGCCGGGTTGGCGGCAGCCTGACGGGCGATGTCTTCGGCCTTGGCCCGCGCGGCCTTGCGCGCGTCAGCCGAATCGCTGGCGGCGGAATTGATCAGAATGTGGCTGGCACGGCGCTGCTCAGGCGTGCCGAAGCGGCCTTTGTTCTGCTCGTAGTAGCTGGCGATGTCCTCATCCTTGACTTCGACGCCTTGCGTGGCGGCGGCTTCGTCCAGGACCAGGTACTGCGCCTGCACCTGCTCAGGCACGCGCAGCGATTCTTTATTGGCCTCGTACCAGGCCTGGATGTCCTGCGGCGTGACCGTCACTTTGGAGCGGTAATCGGCCGCGGCAAAGCTGCGCAGTTGAATGGTGCGCTTTTGCGTGAGCGCCTGTTCGATATCCTGCACCACGATCTGGGGCACGTGCGCCGACAGACCGACGGGCTCGAGCACGCGGGCCACGGCGAGGTCGCGGCGCAGACCGTTTTCGAAGGACGTGGGCGACAAGCCCTGGGCGGCAAGCACCTGGCGATAACGTTCGGGCGAGAAGCGGCCGTCGTCCTGGACTTGCGGAATGGCAGCGATGGTATTGCGCAGCGTTTCGTCCGACACCGAGAAGCGGTTATCGAGCGCGACCTGGGCCAGCAGACGCTGATCGATCAACTGATTGAGCAGTTGCTCGCGCATGGCGGGCGTATCGAGCACGGCCGGATCGAATTGCGTACCCAGGCGCTGGCGGAACTGCTCCAGCTGATTGCGGTGGGCGGCGTCGAACTCCGACTGTTTGATTCCCTGCCCCGCGACGGTAGCCAGTTCAGGTTCGCCGTTGACGAAACTGGTGTAGCCCTGCACGCCTACCAATGCGAAAGACGGCACGATCAGAAGCAGCAGGATCAACTGCATCCAACGCCGATGGGTGCGAATAAATTCAAACATGTATTTCCTGTTGCCAGATTGGCGCGGCCCCGTGCCAAGCCAAAACGCATAAAAAAAGGCGAAAACGATTCGCCCGGACGCTCGCCCGGACCCCGCAGCGGTGATTAGCGAAACCGTGCCGGGCCAGCCGCCGGAGTTTACCACCTCCGCAGCCCCTGCCCACCCCCTCCTTCACCAAGCCCCGTCCCCCGTTAGGGAGTATGCTTGCAAGCCGTGAAACCCCGCGTTTTACCCGATGTTTCCGACGCGTATTTCTTGCTTGAGGTCTTGCACATGACGCCCCCCCTGCCGGCCTGGCCCTATTCTCCTTATATCGCCCACCGCGGCGGCGGTCATCTGGCCCCCGAAAACACCCTGGCCGCCATGCATGTCGGCGCGGCCCACGGGTTTACGATGTTCGAGTTCGACGTCAAACTGAGCCGCGACAATGTCGCCATTCTGATGCACGACGACGACGTCGACCGCACCACGGACGGCCACGGGCCGGCCAAGGACAAATCCTACACAGAGCTTTCCCTGCTGGACGCCGGCAGTTGGCACTCGGCGGCGTTTGCCGGCGAACCAGTGGCCAGCTTCGCGGCGGTGGCGCGCTACACCCGCGCCAATGGCATCGCCTGCAACGTCGAGATCAAGCCCTGCCCCGGCCGCGAAGCCGAGACCGGCGCCGAAGTCGCCCGTCTTTGCGACGAGTACTGGCGCGGCGCCGCGGTGCCGCCGCTGTTGTCGTCGTTCGAGGAACCGGCCCTGGCCGAGGCTCAACGGGTCGCGCCGCATTTGCCGCGCGCGCTGCTGGTCGAGAAGGTGCCGGCCGATTGGCGTGAGCGCCTGGCGCGCTATGGCTGCGTGGCGCTGAACATCAACCAGAAAGACGCCACTGCGGCACTGATCGACGCGGTGCACGCGGCCGGCTACCGGATTGCCGCCTGGACGGTGAACGACCCGGCCCGCGCGTGCGAGTTGCTGGCCTGGGGCATGGACGCCATTTTTACCGACAAACTGGCCGATATCCGGCCGGCGGCGTAAAAGGGTCGTCGTGTTCAGCTATCGCCACGCCTTTCATGCCGGCAACCATGCCGACGTGCTCAAGCACGCCGTTCTCATTCACACGCTGGATTACTTCAATCGTAAAGACGCTCCCTACTGGGTGGTCGATACCCATGCCGGGGCGGGCCTATACGCCCTGGACAGCGATTGGGCCAGCAAGAACGCCGAGTTCGCCGACGGTATCGGACGCCTGTGGGATCGCCAGGACCTGCCCGAGATCCTGGCCGCCTACGTCGAGCAGGTCCGGGCGTACAACCCGTCAGGCGCGCTGCGCCATTACCCGGGCTCGCCCTGGCTGACGATGGACGCCTTGCGCGACCGCGACCGCCTGCGCCTGTTCGAAATGCACCCGACAGAGTCGGGCATTCTGGTCAATAACCTGGAGCAGCGAGACCGCGTGTCGTTGCGCCAGACCACGGTCTATTCCACCGATGGTTTCGAGGGCGTCAAGGCGCTGTTGCCCCCGCCCACCCGGCGAGGGATGGTGCTCATCGACCCCTCCTACGAAGACAAGCAGGATTACCGCCGCACGCTCACGGCCGTCAAGGAAGGGGTCAAGCGTTTTGCCACCGGTACCTACGCCGTGTGGTATCCGCTGGTGCAACGCCGCGAGGCCGGTGAGATGGCGCGCTTGCTCGAACGCCTGCCCGTCAAGAGTTGGCTGCACGCCACCCTGACCGTCAAGCGCCCGGCCAGCGATGGCTTCGGGCTGCACGGCAGCGGGATGTTTATCGTCAACCCGCCCTGGACCCTGGAGGCTGCCCTCAAGGACGCCATGCCCTACCTGGCGCGCGAACTGGCCCAGGACGACCGCACCGGATTCACGCTGCAATACGTGGAAAATCCGGGCAAGTTCGCCTGAGCCAGGCCGTTCAGGCCGCGCGCCGCGCGCCGGCCTGAACCCGCCGCGCCTGGGCATCGCGCAAGGCAGTGCGCAGGCCCTCTTCCACCACGGGATGGTAGAAAGGCATCTCCAGCATCTGGTCGATCGTCAGTTGCTGTTGCACGGCCCAGGCCAGGAGATGGCCGATATGCTCGGCGCTGGGCCCGATCATTTCGGCGCCGAGGAAGCGCCCCGACCCGATCTCGGCATACACATGCAGCAGGCCGCGGTTTTTGAGCATGACGCGCGAACGACCCTGATCGCCAAAGTCCACCTCACCCGTGACGAACTGCCCACTCGGCAGACGGGCGTGGGGGGTGCCCACGAGGGCGATCTGCGGGTCGGAGAACACCACGCCCAGCGAGGCGCGGCGCAGGCCTGGTTGCAGGTCGGGGTAGCGCGCCGCGTTCTCGCCGGCGATCCGGCCCTCATCGGCGGCTTCGTGCAACAGCGGCGCATCGGCGTTGGCGTCGCCCGCGATGAAGATGGCCGAATCGCCCGCCCGCATGGTCTGACGATCGAATGCCGGTACGCCGCGCGCGTCGAGTTCGAGCGTCGTGTTTTCCAGACCCAGTTTGTCGACGTTGGGCCGGCGGCCCGTGGCCACCAGGGCATACGCGAAGCGCTCGCGGCGCTCCGTATTGTCCAGCGCGATATAGCGGATCTCGACCTCATCGCCAACACGCTTGGTTTCCAGCACGCGCGCGTCGGGATCAAGGTAGAACTCGTCCTGGAAGATGCGGCGCGCGGCCTGGCGCACGGCGGGATCGCTGATCCCGCCCAGGCTGCCGCTCACGCCGAACACGCGCACTTTCACGCCCAGACGCGCCAGGGCCTGGCCCAGCTCCAAGCCGATCACGCCGGGCCCGAACACCGCCACGCTGGCGGGCAGCGTATCCCAGGCAAAGACGTCGTCGTTGACGACCAGCCGGTCACCCAGGTCCAGGAAGGGGCCCGGGATGGCCGGTCGCGAGCCCGTGGCGATGACCACACTGCCGGCGTGCACCTCGGTATGGTCATCCACGCGCAGCACGGTGTTGCTCACAAAGCGCGCATAGCCGTGCAGTTTGTCCTCGGCGGGAAGGTTTTCCACGCCTTGCAGCACAAAACCCACGAAACGGTCCCGTTCGCGTTTGACCCGGTCCATGACGGCAGTGCCGTCCACGCTGACCGTACCGGCCACGTGCACGCCGAAGGGCTCGGTGTGGCGGGCGGCGTGCGCCGCTTCGGCCGCGGCAATCAGCAACTTGGAGGGCATGCAACCCACGCGGGCGCAGGTCGTGCCATAAGGCCCGCCTTCGATGATGACGGCGCGTTTGCCGGCGGCGCGGGCCGCGCGATAGGCCGCCAGGCCGGCGGTGCCGGCGCCGACGACCGCGATGTCGGTATGCAGGGTTTTCATGTCTTTCCTTTGATCTGCAAGCGCACGTGCCCGCCGGCCACCGCGCAGGGCGGCCGGCGGGCACGTCGCAAGGGAGGGTAAAACACGGGGCCGCAGCCCCGCCGACGATCAGCGGAAGTGGGTCTTCAGATCGTCCAGACCACCAATGAGCTTGCCATTGATAAAGACCTGCGGGGCGGTGCCGCGGCCCGACACGGCGCCGATCACACGGCCGCGCACTTTGTGCTCGAGCGGGATCTCGATCGGGTCATAGCCCTTGGACTCGAGCAAGGCTTTAGCTTCGACGCAGAAGGGGCAACCGGGCTTGGAGAACACTACCACCTGATCCGGCTTCTTGGCCGAGGGAGCCAGGTAGGCCAGCATGGTGTCGGCATCCGACACCTCGAACGGGTCGCCGTCTTTTTCCGGCTCGATGAACATCTTCTTGACCACGCCGTCTTCGACCAGCATGGAATAGCGCCAGCTGCGCTTGCCAAAGCCCAGGTCGCTCTTGTCGACCAGCATGCCCATGCCTTCGGTGAATTGCCCATTGCCATCCGGCAAGAGGGTGATGTTGGCGGATTCCTGATCCTTGGCCCATTCGTTCATCACGAACGTATCGTTGACCGACACGCAGACGATCTCGTCGACGCCGTTGTCACGGAAGGTCTGGGCCAGCTCGTTGTAACGCGGCAAGTGGGTCGACGAACACGTGGGCGTGAACGCACCCGGCAGGGAGAACACCACGACGGTGCGATTCTTGAAGAGGTCATCGGTCGTGACCTTTTTCCAGGTGTTGTCGGCACGGACCGGGAAAGTCACATTGGGGACGCGTTGGCCTTCACGATTTTGCAGCATGTAGTTCTCCTGAGGTGTTGGGTAGGTGGTGACTGAGCACCACCGAAGGCTCCACTTTAAATATTTACTATCGATAAATCCAATTCAATTATTTAAATTGATCGATAGAAATTCCCAATCACCCAGGAGAGAACAATTATTGCTTCTTGGGATCATAGCCGGCTTGCCGGATTGCCGCTTCGGCTGCCGACGCGCTGTCTGCCGGGCTGACCGTGACGCGGTGCGCAGGCAGGTCGATCTCCACCTGGGCGCCAGGCACGGCACTCTGGACGGCCTGGGTGATGGTCTTGACGCAGTGGCCGCAAGTCATATCGGGGACGATGAAAGCAACACTCATATTCGACTCCTGTGGAAATGGCGGATTGCCATCATGAGACGCAGCATAAAGCTTCCCACTATGGGAAGGTCAAGCGTAAAATAGCGATTGACCTTCCCACCATGGGAAGGACCAGACTGGCGTCAACGCAGACTAATGGAATCGCCCATCATGACTTCATCCACGCTTGCTTCTGGCCATGTCGAACTCGCCATTGAGGGCATGAGCTGCGCGTCCTGCGTCAAGCGGGTCCAGAATGCGCTGGCGGCCGTGCCTGGCGTGACCCAGGCCAATGTCAATCTCGCCACCGAGACCGCTCAGGTCGAGCTTCAGGACGCGGATCCGCAAGCCCTGGTCGCCGCCGTGGCCCGGGTGGGCTATGAGGCGCGGCCCCTGACTGCCGATGACCACCATGCCGAGGCGCTGGCCGACCAGCGCGCCGCCGAAGCCCGCCAGTTAAAGCGCGCCTTTTGCTGGTCCCTCGCCTTGACGCTGCCCGTATTCATTCTGGAAATGGGCTCGCATCTGTTCGGCCCCATGCATCGCTGGGTGATGCACACCATAGGGCAGCAAACGAGCTGGATGCTGCAGTTCGTGCTCACCACCCTGGTGCTGCTCGGCCCAGGCCGGGCATTTTTCACCAAAGGGTTCGCGGCCCTGGCCCGGCGCGCGCCTGAGATGAATTCGCTGGTGGCGCTGGGATCGGGCGCGGCCTGGGCCTATTCGGTGGTCGCCCTTTTCGCGCCCCACTGGCTGCCCGAGGCGGCGCGCAACGTGTACTTCGAGGCCGCCGCCGTCATCGTCACCCTCATCCTGCTGGGCCGCATGCTCGAAGCACGCGCCAAGGGCAAGACCGGCGCGGCCATCCAACGCCTGATCGGACTGCAACCGCGTACCGCGCGTGTCCTGCGCGATGGCCAGACCGTCGACATCCCCATCGAAAGCGTGCGCACAGGCGATGTCGTTATGGTGCGTCCGGGCGAAAAAATCCCGGTCGACGGCGAGATCATCGAAGGCCACTCGTATGTGGATGAGTCGATGCTGACGGGCGAACCCTTGCCGGTGGAAAAGCAGGCGGGCGCCAAGGCCACCGGCGGCACGCTCAACACCTCGGGCAGCTTCAATCTGCGCGTCACGCACACCGGTGCGGACACCGTACTGGCCCGCATCATTCGCATGGTGGAAAACGCCCAGGGCGCCCGTCTGCCCATCCAGGCCCTGGTTGATCAAGTCACAGGCTGGTTCGTGCCGGCCGTCATGGCGGCGGCCACCCTCACCTTCCTGGCCTGGCTGATCTGGGGTCCCACGCCCGTCCTGAGCCATGCCCTGGTGGCCGCCGTGGCGGTCCTCATCATCGCCTGCCCCTGCGCCATGGGCTTGGCCACGCCGACGTCCATCATGGTCGGCACCGGCCGCGCCGCCGAACTGGGCGTGTTGTTTCGCCAGGGCGATGCGCTGCAGAGCCTGCGCGAGGTGCGGCTGGTGGCCTTCGACAAGACCGGCACACTGACGCTGGGCAAGCCCACGCTCACCGACATCCAGACCGCTGACGGCATGGAGCGTTCTACCGTGCTGGCCTGGCTGGCCGCGGTGCAAACCCATTCCGAGCACCCCATTGCCCACGCCATCGTCACCGCCGCGCAAGCGCAGGGCCTGAGCCTGCCGGCCGCCGACGGTTTTGAAGCCATCACCGGTGCGGGTGTGCGCGCCAACGTGCAAGGCCATGTCATTGTCTCCGGCGCGGCGCGGCTCATGCAGGCCGAAGGCGTGGATGTCTCGGGCTTTGGCGAACTGGCGCGCCAGTGGGGCGAGGCTGGCAAGACGCCCATTTATGTGGCCGCCGATGGCAAAGCCGTGGCCATGATGGGGATTGCGGATCCGATCAAACCCTCGGCCCGCCCCGCACTGGACGCCCTGCATCGGCTCGGGGTGCGCACCGCCATGATTACGGGCGACAACCCGCACACTGCCGCGGCCGTGGCGCGCGAGTTGGGTATCGACGAGGTCCATGCCGAAGTCCTGCCCGATGGCAAAGTGCAGGCTCTGGAAGCGTTGCGGACCGCGCACGGCAAGGTGGCTTTCGTGGGTGACGGCATCAACGATGCCCCGGCGCTGGCAGCCGCCGACGTCGGCATCGCCATTGGCAGCGGCACCGACGTGGCCATCGAGGCCGCGTCCGTCGTGCTGATGGCGGACGATTTGCGCGGCGTGCCCAACGCGGTGGCGATCAGCCAAGCCACCATGCGCAACATCCGCCAGAACCTGTTTTGGGCGTTTGCTTACAACGCTGCGCTCATTCCGGTGGCCGCCGGTGCGCTCTACCCGGCATTCGGTGTTTTGCTCTCGCCGATTTTCGCCGCAGGCGCCATGGCCTTGTCCAGCGTCTTCGTGCTGGGCAATGCCCTGCGACTCAAAACCTTACGTCCTATGGGAGACCAGGCATGAATATCGGCCAAGCTGCCGCGGCAACCGGCATTTCCGCCAAGATGATCCGCTATTACGAAAGCATAGGCCTGATCAATCCGGCCGCGCGCAACGAGGCGGGCTACCGGCGTTATGGCCCGGAGGACCTGCACACGCTGCGTTTTATCCGGCGCGCGCGCAATCTGGGGTTTTCCGTCGAACAGATGCATGAGTTGCTGGCGTTGTGGCGCGACCGCAGCCGCGCCAGCGCCGACGTCAAACGCATCGCCCTGCAACACGTGGCCGAGCTCGAACGCAAAGTCGCCGAGCTCAAGGAAATGGCCAATACGCTCAAGCATCTGGCGCGCCACTGCCATGGCGATGACAGGCCAGACTGTCCCATCATCGCCGACCTGAGCCTGACCAAGACTTAGGCGGCTTCGCTCTGCGCAGCAGCCAAAAGCGCGAGCTCGGCTTTCACGCGCGCCTGCTCCTGCGCCTGCAGCACTTGCTCTGCGGGCAAGGACTCGAACACCGCGATGGACTCGACGTGCCCGGTGTGCGGGAACATATTGATCACTCCGGCGGCCTTGAGCACATAGCCGCCTTCGTGAACCATGATGGACGCGTCGCGCGCCAGCGTACCCGGGTTACAGGAGACGTAGACGATGCGGCAGGGGCGCTCGGCAGGCGCGAGCAGCGCCAGCGCCTGCGCCACGGCTTGCGCGCCTTCGCGCGGCGGATCGATCAGCATGCGGTCGAAATAGCCCAGCCCGCGCAACCAGGAGACATCCACCTCGAAGAGATTGAGCGTGGCGAAACTCGTGGTGGCGGACAAACCATGCCGCAGCGCGGCCTCCATGGCGCGGTCGGTCAAGGCCTTGCTGCCTTCCACCCCGACCGCCTCGCGCCCCTGGGTCGCCAGCGGCAACGTGAAATTGCCCAGCCCGCAAAACAGATCGGCCACGCGGTCGGTCGGCTGGACATCCAGCAGGGTCAGGGCACGCGAAACCATGGCGCGGTTAATCGCGTGATTGACCTGCGTGAAGTCGGTCGGCCGGTAAGGCATGCGCAAGCCGAACTCGGGCATGGTGTACGCCAGCGCGTCCGCATGCGCGGGATCCAGGGCGTGCACGGTATCCGGGCCCTTGGGTTGCAGCCACCATTGCACCTCATGCCGCTGCGCGAATTCGCGCAGAATGGCGATGTCGTGATCGTTGAGCGGTTCGAGGTGACGCAGAACCAGCGCCGTGACGCCGTCACCCAGGGCGACTTCGATCTGCGGCATGCGGTCGGGATGCGACATCGAGGCGATCATCGCGCGCAGCGGCAGCAACAACGCGCTCACATGGGGCGGCAGGACGTGGCACTCACGCATGTCGGCGACGTAGCTGCTTTTGCGCTCATGAAATCCCACCAGCACACCGCCCTTTTTGGCCACCACACGCACCGACAGGCGGGCGCGATAGCGATAGCCCCAGGTGGGGCCATGCAGCGGCGGCAACACGCGTTGCGGCCGCAACTTGCCGACATGCCAGAACGTGTCTTCCAGCGCGCGCTGCTTGATGGCGACCTGAGAGGTGGGCTCCAGGTGCTGCATGACACAGCCGCCACAGACGCCGAAATGCGGGCAGCGCGGCTGCACCCGTTGCGCCGACGGTTTGAGCACCGTCTCGACGCGGGCGATTTCATAAGAGGGTTTTTTGCGCACGGTGGCGGCGCGCACGCGCTCGCCGGGCAACGCCCCCTCCACGAAGACCACTTTGCCATCGCGGCGGGCAATGCCCCGGGCTTCAAGGTCCAGGGACTCGATATTCAGAACTTCGTCGACCATCTCGCAAGCGTCCAGATTCTAAGGCAGCCGAGCATTGTAATAGAGAGGGCTTTTTCACTCCTACGGGCGCCGGTCAAAGCGCAAGCCCCGGATAGCAAAACGGGGCAGCCCCTCGCCGGAGCCGCCCCGTCCTTGACCCGCAAGCAATCAGAAAGTGCGTGCCACCGAAAACACGGCGCCAAGACGGCCCGAGGGGTGGCCATACTTGGTGGGCAGCCAGTTGTCCTTGCTGGCACCCACCGCGGCCAGGCCGAACACCCAGCCCTTGACGTCCTTGGTCACACCGACCTTGTAGTCCACATAATGGCCTAGCGAGTCGCCATTCATATTGACCTGGTTTTTGAGCTTTTGGTAGCCGAGGTGGCCCACCAGACCCCAACCATCGCCCAGATCGAAGTTGGCGGTGCCATCCAGGTACCACGTGCCTTTGCTGTCGGGCGTGCTGAAGAAGTCGCTGGGGGTGTAGGAATACTTCAACGAGTAGTTGCCATAGCTCACGCCCACATAAAGATCGGTGTTGTTGTAGTTACCGCCCTTGGGCGAACTGGAGCCCGGGTAGTAATAGTGCAAGGCCCCGACGTCCAGCCCCCAGCCGTTGCCGATGTCGCCTTTCCAGCCACCGTAGAAGTCCATCTCCAGGTTGCCGTCGGTGAACACGAAATTGGAAACGTTGGAGTTCCAGTTACCCAGGTAGAAGCCCGAGCTGTGGGTCAAATCGAAACCGACCTGAGCGGCGGGGCGAAAATCCGTCTGCGAATAGCCGCGGAAACGGTAGTCGCTGACAATGGCAGCATTTCCGCTCAGGGCAAAGCCTGCGCCCAGATCAGTGGGCTCGGCCAGAGCGGGAAAAGTGGTGAGAGCACTGATCGCCAAAGGCAGGGAAAGCAAGGTCTTCTTCATCATTCCTGGATCCTGATCGATTGAGGTGGGGCAGACGCCAGCGGCTAAACGTCCGTCCTGCCGACCGTGTGGTCTGACCGGCGCATCCTCACAGAAGCATTTTCCGTGCCAGGTTTTTGAAAGCCCCCTGCCCTATATCCGCCCCCCGGACGCGCACCACCACAGTGCACAACATAAATGGGGACGACATCCTGGCCTTGTCATGGTGAAAGCCGTCCGCGCACGCCCCAAAATGGAGCGCCCAAAGAAAAACCCGGCCATATGGCCGGGTGGATCAGGCTAGCGGGAAGGCTTATTGAGCGGCCGGCGCGGGTTGGGCCGGGCGGCCCGGGCGATGCTCGCCACGCTTGCCGTGATGTTCCTTCATCTTGGCGACGCGCTCTTTGACGATCTGCGTGACCTGCGTACGCTGAGCATCGTTCAGGCTATCCCATACCGCCAGCCACTGCGTGCGCAGCGCGGCTTCCTGGCCTTCGAACTGGGCGCGGCGCTTGTCGCCTTCCGCGGCCAGGGCATGGGGATCCAGTTTGCCGGCGTTGAGCTGAGCCTCGAGCAGTTCGTGCGGAGCGGGGCCCGATTGGCGGCGCGCCTCCATGGCTTGACGCGACGCGTCACGGGCTTTGTCGAACAGCGCCTGTTGCTTGGCATCGAGCTTGAGGGACTCGACCTGGGCCTTGGACAGCGGGCCCAGACCCGGAATCCACATGCCGTCGCGATCCATCATGGGGCCGCGCGGTTGCCCGGCTGCCGGCGGAGGCGGCGGCGCATCGGGGGCAGCGATCGCGGGCGTAACGGCCACTCCGGCGGCAATCGCCATGGCGAGGCTGGCAAGCGAAGTACGAATAGCGGATCGGGACATGTTTGAACTCCTGAATTGAAAGAAGGCAGGGTCATTGTGCGAGCCACTGGATTTCATTCAGGTTTCATGCGCGGCTGACTATGTTTCAGTCGATTGCTTGCCGGCAAACCGGCGCCGTCAGGCCGCGTCCCAGGCGGCCAGGTACTCTTTCCAGTGCGGGGCTTCGCTGGCGGCCAGCGTCTCGCGCACCAGAGCGATCTCGGCATCGTAGGCGGCATGGTCCAGCTCGCCACGCAGGAAGCGAAAGCGGCAATAGACCAGCCAGGTATTGACGACGTCGGTTTCGCAGTAGGCTCGCACGGCATCGGCCTGGCCTTGATTCCAGGCCTCCCAGACTTTGCTGCCATCCATGCCGAGCTTGCCGGGAAAGCCGCAAAGCTTGGCCAGCTCGTCGAGCGGGGCGTTGGCGCGGCCGTTGTACTTGGCCAGCACGTCCATGAGATCGAGGTGACGGGTGTGATAGCGGCTCAGGTAGTTGTTGTACTTGAAGTCGCGATCCTCGTCGCCCCAATCCCAGTAGCGGGGTGCGGGCACCCCATGGATGAGGCTGCGGTAATGCAGCACGGGAAGATCAAAGCCCGAACCATTCCAGCTGACGAGCTTGGGCGTGTAACGCTCGATGGTCTTGAAAAAGCCGGCCAGCAGCGCGGCTTCGGGATCATCGGGCTGGCCCAGCGTCTTGACCCGAAAGCCCTGGTCATCGCGAAAGACACAGCCGACCACCGCCACACGCTGCAGATGCAACGGCAGAAAATCATGGCCAACGGCTTCGCGGCGCGCCGCGAAAGCGCGCTCGGCGACGTCGAGATCGCTGACATCGGCGCCCCAACCATGCAGCCGGCGCAAGCCGGCGACATCAGGCAGGGTTTCGAGGTCGAAAACCAGGGTGGGTGTCATCGGGCAGGCAGATACTGCATGGGATCGACGGGCGTGCCCTGGCGCCGGATTTCGAAATGCAGCTTGGGCGCATTGGTGTCGGTTTGGCCCAACTCGGCGATTTTGGCGCCGCGCTTGACGTCCTGACCGGTCTTGACCAGCAGCGCGCGATTGTGCGCATAGGCGGTGATGAAGCCGTTCTGGTGATTGATGATGATCAGATTCCCCAGACCCCGCACACCATTGCCGCTGTACATGACCTTGCCATCGGCGGCGGCCACGACCGGATCACCTGGGTTGCCGGCGATGTCGATGCCCTTGCTGTTGGCGTTGAAGGCCTGCTGGATCTGCCCGGAGGAGGGCCAACCCCAGTTGATCACCCCGGCATCCGCGGCACGCGCCACCGGCTTGGTTTCGACCGGCGTGGGCGGCGGCGTGACGGGCGTGGCCGGCGTGGTGCCGCCGGAGTCGGTGCCCGTCGTGCCGGCGTCCGGCCCATCGAGCGGCTTGGCCGGAATCTTGCCGCCGGTAATCGGCTGCGGCTGCGCATTGCTGCTGCCGCCTGAAAGCTTGAGCACCTGCCCCACGTGGATCTGGTTGGGATCGGACAGATTGTTCAGGCGCTTGATGGTCTCGATGTCGGCGTTGTTGGCGCGCGCGATCTTGAACAAGGTGTCGCCTGGCTTGACGACGTAGCTGCCCGGCGTGACCGTGGCGCTCGAAGCCGGCTGATTGGTGAGGTCGACCACCGGGGCGCGCGTGCTCTTGCCGGCGCAACCCGCCAGGGCGATCAGACCCAGAACGCCAGCCCAACGCACGGGGCGGCGCATAATCATCTTATTCATGGAAAAAGTCCCGGTCAGTGACAACTGCCCGTTGAGCATACGAATCTCCTGTTTGCTCAAGATTGTATTCCTGGCTTTAAGGGAACGAACCGCACTGCCTCAAGCTCCGTGCGTTTCCAGCTTGCGGTGCCGGTTCGTTCGATGAGTACCAGCCGCTGACTGGTCGAGCCCTCGGGCGCGATCAATCGGCCGCCTGGCGCCAATTGGTTCAATAACGCCTGGGGAATGGCCAGGCCGGCGGCAGCCACAACAATAGCATCGAATGGCGCCACACCCGCAACGCCTTGCATGCCATCGCCATAGATCAGCCGCACACGTGTGGTGAGCTTTAACGCGCGCAGATTGGTGCGCGCCAATTCGTACAAGCCGCGGATGCGCTCGACGGCATGAACTTCGCGCACGAACTGCGCCAGCACGGCGGATTGATAACCGCAGCCCGCACCGACTTCCAGCACGCGCGTCGGCGTGCGCCCTTCGCAGACCGCGGCAATCATGCGCGCCACCACCCAGGGCTGAGAAATGGTCTGGGAGTGCCCGATGGGTAAGGCCGCGTCTTCGTAGGCGCGGCTGGCCAACGCCTCGTCGACGAACATGTGGCGCGGCACGACAGCCATCGCGTCAAGCACGCGGTCGTCGCTGATTCCCTGCTGGCGCAGGCGCTGCACCATGGCTTGACGCAAGCGGTCGGAATTCAGGCCCAGATTGGCGGGCCCGGCGGCCGGTTTGAGCGGTTGCGGGCGCTGCAGCGTGGCCGCCGAGATCCGGGTGTTGCTGTTGGCCGGGGTGTAGCCGGGCGCCAGGCCCTGGCGCGAATACCCGCCAGCGCCGTCCTTGGGGCCTACAGGCTTGCGCATAGGGGGCTCGCCCATTGGCCGACCAGATCGAGCTGGGCGTGTTGTGTCAGGTCCAGCCGCAGCGGCGTCAATGACACCGCCCCTTCGGCAATGGCGTGAAAGTCCGTGCCCGGGGTGGCGTCGGCAGCCAGGCCCACCGGCCCGATCCAATACACCGTATCGCCGTAAGGCGTGGTGGTGCGCACCACGGGTTCCGAAGGGTGGCGTTTGCCCAGCCGGGTGACGCGCAGGCCGCGCATGTCTTCGTAGGGCCGGCTGGGGATGTTGACATTGATCAGCACGGGAGCGGCCAGCGGCTCGGCGATCTGACGCTCGACCACGCGGCGCGCGGCGCGGGCGGCCGACTCGATATGCGCCCACCCCTTTTCCACCAGCGAGAAGGCGATGGCGGGTATGCCGAAGAGATAACCTTCGCTGGCCGCGGCCACGGTGCCCGAGTAGAGGGTGTCGTCGCCCATATTGGCGCCGTTATTGATGCCGGAGACGACCAGATCGGGCCGCGCGTCCATCAGGCCCGTCAGGGCGACGTGCACGCAATCGGAAGGCGTGCCATTAACATAGATGAAGCCGTTGGCGGCGGTGCGCACCGTCAGCGGACGGTTCAGTGTGAGCGAATTGGAGGCGCCGCTATGATTGGTTTCCGGGGCGACCACCGTCAGCTCGCCCAGGCCTGAGAGCGCGTCGACCAGCGCTTCCAGTCCGGGAGCGTTATAGCCATCGTCATTGGAAACCAGAATACGCATCACATCTCCGCAAGGCGGCCAACGGCCGACAGGTTGCGATTGTACAGTTAGAGCGATGACAATCGGCGCAAGACCGGGTGGACAGCCGTGGCCGGCGGGGTAGAATCGCCACCCACAACATTCGCGGCGCCCTGGCGCCGCCCATCAAAGGGATAGATACGCCATGGTTCTGACCGAGCCCACGCCGTTGTTTGCCGTACTTCTCATCGTGCTGGCCTATCTGATCGGCTCCATCCCTTTCGCGGTGGTCGTCAGCAAGCTGATGGGGCTGCAAGACCCGCGCAGCTACGGTTCCAAGAATCCGGGCGCCACCAACGTCCTGCGCACCGGCAACAAGCTTGCCGCCGCCCTGACCCTGCTGGGCGATGCGGCCAAAGGCTGGTTCGCCATCTGGCTGGCCGTCAAACTGGCCCCGGGTCTGTCACCCGTGGTGTACGCGCTGGTGATGCTGGCGGTGTTTCTGGGCCATCTCTATCCGGTGTTTCTGGGATTCAAGGGCGGCAAAGGCGTGGCCACGGCGCTGGGCGTGCTGTTCGCGGTCAGCCCCTGGCTGGCGCTGGCCACCGTGGCCACGTGGCTGATCGTGGCGGTGTTCTCGCGTTATTCGTCGCTGGCCGCGTTGGTCGCGGCCTTTTTCGCACCGGTGTATTACTTCTTCGGCGGTGGGATCGCCTGGACGATGAACGCCCCGACCGCCGTCGCACTGGTGGCCATCAGCGCCCTGCTCTTTTACCGCCACAGCGCCAATATCGACCGCTTGCTCAAGGGCAAGGAAAGCCGCATCGGCAGCAAGAAGGCCTAACCCGCCAGTTTGCGGAACATGGTGCGCCGGGTATTGCGAAAGGCCGGCCGCACCCGCGAGCTCCAGTCGCTGCCGCGCACCGCGAGCCAGGGTTCGCTGCCGAACGTCTCGGGCGTGACGAGCTCGTAAGCCGCATGGTAGCGGGGGCTGCCATCGTGGCAGCGCCAGCGGCGCGCCTGCACCGTGCCCGGCACCGACGCCAGACCGGGCAAATGTTCTTGCTCGTACCAGGCATTGAAATCGGCTTCCATCTCCGGCAGGACATCGGTCTCGACCACATAGTGCCAGCCGCTACCCTGCCCGTCCGAGCGCCCGGCCAGATCCGTGAGCAGGTCCAGCACGCGCGTCTGCGCGCCGGGATAGCGTTCGTCGACCAGGGCACGCATGGCCGCCAGGCCCTGCGGCGAGGCCGAACTGCAATAAACATAGGTGAATTCGGCCTGCGCATCGACGGCGACATGGATCTCCACGCGCGCCTGCGGGCAGGCGGCCAGCATATGGCCGCGCAGATCCTGCGCGGCGGCCTCATCGAGCGCCTGGCCCATGATGCGCAACAAAAGGGTTTGCATCGACATGTGTGTGCTCCCGATCAGTGGCCTACCCGCAGCGCGACCAGCAAGCGGGAAACCATGTTGTAGGCGGCCGCCGTGGCGGTCAGATCGAGCAGGCCCTGCTCGCTGAAGTGCGCGCGCAAGGGATCGAACACCGCATCGGGCACCTCGATATCGCGCGTCATGGCATCGGTATAGGCGAGCGCCTCGGCTTCGCCAGCCACCAGGCCCGGCACCGCCGCCGGCGCCGGATGGGCACGCAAGGCTTGCACGGTTTCCGGGCTCACCCCCGCGGCCAGCGCATGCGGGACATGGGCCTCGAACTCGTAGGGCGCGCGATTGAGGATGGCCACCCGCAGGATGACCAGCTCACGCAGCCGCGCCGGCAAGGAGTTGCGATTGCGCACCGCGCTGAGCATCGCCTCCCAGCCCTCGCAAATGGGCGCGCTATTGAGCAGCACCTGGTACAAGGGTGAAATTCGGCCGCGCGCAGCCTGAATGCGGGCCTCCAGCGGGGCCAGTTCGGCGCGGGACCCCGGCGCCACCGGCGCCAGGCGGGAAACTTCGCTCATATGATTACTCCGGTTTGATCTGTTTGCGCTCGATCAGCGAGGACCATTTCTGGCGGTCGGTCTGGATCAGGGCGGCAAAAGCCTCGGGCGTGGATGGCGCGGGCTCGGCGCCAAAGGCCTGCAGACGCTGGCGCGTGTTGCTGTCCTCCAGGGCGGTGCGCACGGCCTGGTTCAGTTTGGCCACGGTTTCGGGCGGGGTGGCGGCAGGCGCCAGCAGACCATACCAGTTGTTGGACTCGACCCCCGCGATGCCTTGCTCTGCCAGCGTGGGCACTTGCGGCAACAGCGGGTGGCGCGTGGGCGCGGCCACGCCCAGCGCCTTGAGTTTGCCACCCTGGATATGGCCGATCAGGCCCGGGACATCGCCAAAGAAGCCGGCGACCTGATTGCCCATCACGTCGTTGATGACGGGGGCCGCGCCCTTGTACGGCACATGCAGCACGTTGGCGTGGCTGGCATCGGAGAACATTTCGAGCGTCAGGTGCGGGATGCTGCCCACGCCGGAAGAGCCCACCGCCACGGATTGCGTGCCCGCCTTGGAGCGCTGCACGAAATCGGCCGCATCCTTGGCCGGATTGGCGGGATTGACCACAAAGACCGTCGCGTTGTTGACGACCAGCGAGACCGGCGCGAAATCGTCCTTGGGGTTATAGGGCAGATCCTTGTACAGCGCCGGGCTGATGGCGACCGCCCCCACACTGGTCAGGAAGAGCACCGACCCGTCGGCCGGCGCCTTGGCCACGAAAGCCGCGCCGATGTTGCCATTGGCGCCCGCCTTGTTCTCGACGATGACCTGGCGGCCCAGCTCCTTGCCCAAGCGCTCGGCCAGCACGCGGCCGACCAGATCGACCGGGCCCCCCGGCGGAAACGCCACGATCAGACGCACGGGTTGTTCGGCATGCGCGGGCACCATGCCCAGCGTAGCGCACAGCGCCAGGGCGCAGGCGAGAAAAGACTTTTTCATATTTGTCTCCGTTATAGGAATGAAATCAGGTCAGGCGAATTCGTACAACTGGGCTGGGTTATCGACAAGAATCCGGTGCCGCAGGGCGGCGTCGGGCACGGCGAGAAACAATGCGTCGACCACCTCGCCGTCATCGGGCATGTCGCCGCGCACATTCGGGTGAGGCCAGTCGCTGCCCCAGAGCAGACGCTGCGGCATGGCGTCGGCCAGCGCGCGCATGAAAGGCAGACCATCATGGAAGGGCCGTTTGCCCTGGCTGATGCGATCGATGCCGGAAATCTTGACCCAGGCGGCCGGTTCGGCAGCCAGGCTCAGCAGGCCGCGAAAGGCGGGATCGTCCAGCCCGCGCGCCGCTTGCACACGCCCCATGTGATCCACCACATAAGGCAGCGGCAGCCGCTTGAGCAAGGGCAGCAGGCCCGGCAGGCTGGCGCCGTCGACATGCAGGCACAGGTGCCAGCCCAGGGGAGCGATGCGGTCAGCCAACGCCAGCACGGTCGCCGCGTCGGGCGGCGTCCCCAGGTGAGGGACGAAGTTCAGGCGCGCGCCTCGCACGCCTGCTGCATGCATGGCCAGGAGCTCGGCCTGCGGAATATCCGGCGCGATGACGGCCACCCCGCGATAGCGACCTTGCGATTGCGCCAGGGCGTCGAGCAAGGCTCGATGGTCGGCGCCATGGCATGCCGCCTGCACCACGACAGCGTGCTTCACGCCGATATGGCGGTGCAAGGCCGCCAGACGCTCAAAGGGCGCATCCGGGGGCGTATAGCTGCGGCCCTCGGCATAAGGGAAACGCTCCGGCGGCCCGAAGACGTGGCAATGCGTGTCCCAAGCTCCCGGCGGCAAGGCCTGGCTGGGACGACGGGGATGTTCGAGCGGGGGCAGGCAATCCGGCATGGTG
The DNA here is from genome assembly GCF_002261355.1 of Bordetella genomosp. 12. GTDB lineage: Bacteria > Pseudomonadota > Gammaproteobacteria > Burkholderiales > Burkholderiaceae_B > Bordetella. The sequence continues at coordinate 1,264,263 of NZ_NEVU01000002.1, forward strand.
GGCCCAAGTAGCAAAGCAGGCATATTGCGCGCCCCAAGACCGCCTAACAACGCTATATCGATGATTTCAGTTATGCTTTTTATCTATACCTATATCCCGCCCCTCTCTGATGGACCTCAAACAGATCGAATATTTCGTCAACGTGGCCGAACGGCGCAGTTTTTCGCGCGCGGCCGAGGCCCTGGACGTGGCCCAGCCGACCCTCAGCCGCCAGGTGCGATTGCTGGAACTGGAGCTCGAGCAGCATCTGCTGTATCGCAATGGCCGGGGCGTGGAGCCCACCGAGGCCGGCCTGCGGTTTCTGGGCCACGCGCGCGGCCTGCTGGCGCTGGCGGCGCGGGCGCGCGAGGATCTGCGCGGTCTGCGCGCTTCGCCCAGCGGCAAAGTGGTGGTGGGCTTGCCCCCGCGCATCGCACGCGTGCTCACCCCGCCGCTGGTGGCGGCCTTCCATCAGGCGTTTCCACAAGCCGCCATCACCGTGGCCGAAGGGCTGTCGGCGCAGATGCGCGAATGGCTGCTTTCGGGCCGGGTGGATCTCGCCCTGCTCTACGACCCCCCTGCCACGCCGCAATTGGCCACGGAGCTGTTGCTGCGCGAAGAGCTCGTGCTGGTGGCGCCGCGCCTGCGCCAGCCGCCACTGCCCGAGCACATGCCGTTGACGGCGCTAAGCGATATCCCATTGATTCTGCCCAGCCTGCCCAACGCCATCCGCACGCTCGTCGAAGGCGTGTGCCGCCGGCATGGCGTGAGGCTGAATGTGGTGACCGAGGTCGATGCCGTGCAGACCATCGTCGAACTGGCTTCGCAAGGCCAGGCTTGCGCGATCCTGCCGCGGTCGGCCGTCCTGGACGACGGCGCGCTGGCCGTCTGCCACATCGAATCCAGCCTCATACGTAATCAACTGGTGCTGGCCACGCCGCGGCAGCGTCCGGCCACCCGGCTGGCCGAAGCCACGGCCCGGCTGCTGCGCGGCATGGATCTGCAGGCCTTTCTCTATCGGCAGCAAGCCTAGGTCAGGCCGCCCGCAGTTCGTCCAGATCCCAGCGCGGACGCACGGTGAAGGCGTGGTCGCCTTCTTTCAGGTCGACCAGACCTGCCTTGACGCGCTCGGCCGCGGCAAAGGCGATCATGGCGCCGTTATCGGTGCATAGCTCCAGCGGCGGGAAATAGGCCGTGGCTTTCATGCGCGGCAAGACCTCACCCAAGCGCTGACGCAGCAGCTTGTTGGCGCCGACGCCGCCGGCCACCACCAGACGGCGCAAACCGGTTTCCTTGAGCGCGCGAATGGACTTGGCTGCCAGCACCTCGATGATGGCCGCTTGCGTGGCCGCAGCCAGATCGGCGCGGGTCTGCTCGTCCAGCGCGCCCTGTTGCGTGGCGGCTTTTACGCGGGTGAGGACAGCGGTCTTCAGGCCGCTGAAGCTGAAATCCAGATCGCCGCTATGCAGCATGGGGCGCGGCAGATCGAAGCGGGCGGCATCCCCCTGCTCGGCCAGACGCGATAGCGCCGGCCCGCCGGGATAGCCCAGGCCCATCAGCTTGGCCGATTTGTCGAACGCCTCGCCCGCCGCATCGTCCAGCGTCTCGCCCAGGAGGGTGTAGCGCCCTACCCCGTCGACCCGCATGAGCTGAGTATGGCCGCCGGAGACGAGCAAGGCGACGAAGGGGAAGTCTGGCCGCGGGTCCGCCAGCAAGGGCGAGAGCAGATGGCCTTCGAGGTGATGAATGGGGATGGCGGGCAAGCCCAGCGACCAGGCCAGCGATTGCGCCACGCTGGCGCCCACCAGCAATGCGCCTGCCAGACCCGGGCCAGCGGTATAGGCGACCGCGCCAATGTCGCTGCGCTGCAGACCGGCGCGCTCCAGCACCTCACGCGTGAGGGGGACAATCCGGCGGATGTGGTCGCGCGAAGCGAGTTCCGGCACCACGCCGCCATACTCCTGGTGCATGGCGATTTGCGAGTGCAAGGCGTGGGCCAGCAGGCCGCGCTGGGTGCAAACGGCGGCCACGCCCGTTTCATCACAGGAGCTTTCAAAACCGAGAATAATCATGGCCCTGGAGTTTACACGGTGCCAAAATACGCCATGCGCGGGGAGGCCGCGTTTTTCTCAAATCCGCACGCTACCGGGAATAATAATGCTGGAGAAGCTTTTCAAACTGCGCGAGCATGGCACATCGGCCAAGACCGAGCTCATCGCCGGGCTGACGACCTTCCTGACGATGTCGTACATCATTTTCGTCAACCCCGACATCCTGTCCTCGACCGGGATGGATCGCAACGCGGTTTTCGTGGCCACCTGCCTGGCCGCGGCGCTCGGTTCGCTGATCATGGCGCTGGTGGCCAACTGGCCCATCGGCATGGCGCCAGGCATGGGCCTGAATGCGTTTTTCGCTTTTACCGTGGTCAAGACCATGGGCTACACCTGGGAGCAGGCCCTCGGGGCGGTGTTCATCTCGGGCGTCATTTTCCTGATCCTGACCATTTCCGGCATCCGCGCCTGGTTGATACGCGGCATTCCGCACTCGCTGCGCAGCGCGATTGCTGCCGGTATCGGCCTGTTTCTGGCGATCATCGCGCTGTCGAGCGCGGGCATCGTCGTGCCGCACCCGGTCACCAAGGTCACGCTGGGCGACCTGCGCGGCCACGCCCCGCTGTTCGCCATCCTGGGTTTTTTCATCATTGCGGTGCTCGATGCGCTGCGTGTGCGCGGCGCCATCCTGATCGGCATTCTGGTCGTGACGGTGCTGTCCATGGCGCTGGGATACAACGAATTCCGGGGTGTGTTCTCGCCGCCGCCCAGCCTGGCGCCGACCTTTATGAAGCTCGATGTGATGGGCGCGCTGCATAGCGGCCTGGTGCATGTGATTCTGGTGTTCGTGCTGGTGGAAGTGTTCGACGCCACCGGAACGCTCATGGGGGTGGCCAAGCGCGCGGGCCTGGTGCCCGAAGACCGCCCCAATCGCCTGGGCCGCGCCCTGTTCGCCGACAGCACCGCCATCGTGGCCGGGTCGGTCCTGGGCACCAGCAGCACCACGGCGTTTGTCGAAAGCGCCTCGGGCGTGCAGGCTGGAGGCCGCACCGGCATGACGGCGTTGGTCGTGGCGCTGCTGTTTCTGGCCGCCCTGTTCATTTCGCCGCTGGCCAGCTCCGTGCCGGCTTACGCCACCGCCCCTGCCCTGCTGTATGTGGCCGGGCTGATGATGCGCGAGCTGGTCGATATCGATTGGGATGATGTCTCCGAGGCGACCCCGGCGGCGCTGACCGCGCTGATCATGCCGTTTACTTATTCCATCGCCAACGGCCTGGCTTTCGGTTTCATCAGCTATGTCGTGCTCAAGGCCTTTACCGGGCGGATTCGCAGCGTGCATCCCGCGACCTGGCTGGTCGCGGCGCTATTCGTGATCCGTTACGCCTTTTTCCCCGATTAAACGGCGCCCGCCCCGGGCGAGCGCCCCGGGGCCAATCGGGTCGATACCCTCAGGCTATCGACCCGCCCGATAGCAAGGTTGCTCGGACCTTTGCTTGAAAAGGCCGATACACTCCTCATATAGACATTTGAATATTCATAGCGGGCGCGCTGCCGGCATGAAGACGGAGTGATATCCATGAGTGCATTGGCCAACATCCCTTTTTCGGTTCTCGATCTCGCCCCTATCGTGCAAGGCTGTACGCCGGCGGATGCGTTCCGCAACACGGTGGATCTGGCGCAGCACGTCGAGCGCCTGGGTTATCGGCGCTTCTGGCTGGCCGAGCACCACAACATCACCGGGGTCGCCAGCAGCGCCACGGCCGTGCTCATCGGTCTGGTGGCCAGCCAGACGCGCACGCTGCGCGTGGGTTCGGGCGGCATCATGCTGCCCAATCATGCGCCGCTCATCATCGCCGAACAGTTCGGCACGCTGGAAAGCTTGTATCCAGGCCGTATCGATCTGGGCCTGGGCCGCGCGCCCGGCAGCGACGGCGCTACCCAGCAGGCGCTGCGGCGCGGGCCGCGCAGTGGCCTGGAGTTTCCCGAGCTGGTGCAGGAACTGCGGGCTTACCTGGCCCCGGAGCGGCCGGGCCAGGCCGTGCGCGCGATTCCCGGCGCCGGGCTGGACGTCCCGATCTGGCTGCTCGGTTCGAGCGACTTCTCGGCCCGCATGGCCGCCGAACTGGGCCTGCCCTTTTCATTCGCGGGCCATTTCTCGCCCGAAGGCATGGCGGCCATGCGCTTGTATCGGCATCTGTTCAAGCCCTCGGCCACGCTCGCCCGCCCTTATTCCATGATCGGTGTGCCGGTCGTGGCCGCGCCCACCGATGAGGAAGCCCGCTTCCTGTCGACCACGCAGCAATTGAAGTTTCTGTCGCTCATCCGCGGCAATCGCCTGCCGCTACAGCCCCCGGTCGACACCATGGATGGGCATTGGAACGAATGGGAGCGTGCCGCGGTGGAGCAGAAGCTGGGCGCGGCCATCGTGGGCGGGCCCGATACGGTCAAGCGCAAGCTGGAGGACATCGTGGCCCGCACCGAGGCCGACGAAGTCATGATTGTCTCGGATTTCTACCGCCATGAAGACCGGCTGCGCTCTTACGAAATTGTGGCTGGGCTGAAGCAAGGCGACGGCCTGGGCCGCGCCGCCTGACACAACCGGCCGGGCCGCGCGCGCGGACCCGCGCTTGAATCGCGATCACCAATCGCGCAAACTGGGTGAAACCCGCCCCCAACGCCGGCACCCGGCAAGGACTACGCCATGAGCATCGTCGAACTCACCAAAGATTCTTTCCAAGACGCCATCACGCCGGATGGCACCCTCATCATTGACTTCTGGGCGCCGTGGTGCGGCCCGTGCCGCGGCTTTGCCCCCGTGTTCGAGCAAGCCGCCGAGAAGCACACCGATGTCACCTTCGCCAAGGTCAACACGGATGTCGAACAGGAGCTGGCCGGCGCGCTGGGCATCCGCTCGATTCCGACGCTGATGGTGTTCCGTGAAAAAGTGCTGCTGTTCTCGCAACCGGGCGCCCTGAGCGCCGGCCAGCTCGAAGAGCTGCTGGGCAAGGTCAAGGAAGTGGACATGGCCCAAGTGCATCGCGACATCGCCGAAGCCCAGGAAAAAGCTGAAGGCGACGAAGCCTGAGCGTTAAGCCTGTGCAGCCGCCTCGGGCGGCTGCAGCACTTCCCAACCGGATTGGCCGCGCGTGATATTGGCCACCACGCGCGCCAGGCCATCCTGCGCCACGGCGGGCATTTCCAGCACAAACGCCACGCCCGCTGCGTCGTAATCTTCGGCCAGGATCTGCGCCCCCGCCGCCGCAAGCCGCGCGCGCAGCACGGGCTGCTCGGCAAAGCCGCAGCGGCACCGGACCTGAACGGTGGGGATGATGTCCAGATACTGCCCGGCCCGCAGGCAGTTCGCGGCGCAGCCGCCATAGGCCCGCACCAGGCCGCCCGCCCCCAATTTGACGCCGCCGAACCAACGCACCACGAGTACCGCCACGCGATCCAGACCCTGCCCGTCTATGGCTTGCAGAATGGGGCGGCCGGCCGTGCCGCCGGGCTCGCCATCATCGTTGTAGCGGTATTCATTGCCGATACGGTAGGCCCAGCAGTTGTGGGTGGCCTCGGCCACGCTGAACGCCGCGAAAAAGGCCATGGCTTCGGCCACGCTATCCACGGGGGTGGCGTGCGCGGCAAAGCGGCTTTTCTTGATGTCTTCCTGGAAGGAACAGGCGGCGGCGAGAGTCTGCGGCATACGCCGCGATTGTAGCGCCCGGCTCAGCCGTGGCAGTCGGGCACTTCCTGATCCAGATAGACGTCGAAGGCGACGTCCCGCGCCCATTTGGCGCTCATGGCGGCCCAGGCGCCGGTCGCCTGCCAACTGCGCATCTCATTCTGCAGCCAGCGCGTGTCCGGCGCGGCCGCAACCCAACCCAGTTCGGCGCGCGGACCGTCCGGCGGCAAGGTCGAGGAGAACTTGCGCCATTCCGGAAAGCGCATCAGCGCCGCCCACACCGCGTCATCGATCAAGGCAATGTCGCACTGGCCCTCGCGCACCGCCACCAAGGCGTCGGAAGGAGCGCGATAAGGCTGGACCTGCGCATGATGCGCCTGGGCCAGGGCCTGCGCCCGTTGATTGGTTTGCGCCATGCAGACACGCATGCCTTCGGTCTGCGACCACCGGCGCAGCGGCGTATCGCTGCGGATGACGGCCTTGGGCTGCAGCGTGACGCGGGCGCTGACCCAACCCTGCTCCGGCGCGTCGTTGTCGGCACGTTCGGCCAGAACCACATCGGCCTTGCCTTCGGCCAGCGCCGCCTGGGCCTGCGCGGCGGGCACCTGCACCAAGACCAGGGGCAAGCCGAGCCGCGCGGCCAAGCGCGCAGCCGCGGGTTGCGCCAAGCCTTCGGGCGTACGCACTTTGGCGCCGGCCACGGGCGCGGCGGCTAGCGCCGGTATGCCCACCCGCAGCTCACCGCGCGCATGCGCCTGCGCGAACACCGGCTCCGCCTGCGCGGCCGGGCCGCATAGCGCAGCGGCTATCCAGAGCGACGACAGCCAGGCGCGTTTCATCGCATCAGACGTACTGATAGCGCAGCAGCCGGTGCTTGAGGTTCTCGAGCACGAACTGATCGATCAGCGCGGCCAGCACGGCAATCACCAGGATGTTGGTCATGACACCGGTCATATCGGCGATCTCGCCGGAATACGCCAGCGAACGCCCCAGGCCCTTGCCAAAGCCGATCAGCATTTCCGCCGAAATCAGCGCCCGCCAGGCGTTGCCGAACGCCAGTTGCGCGCCGGTGATGAGCTCGGGCATGACGGCCGGCAGATAGACGCGCTTGACCAGGCCCCAGGGCGAGGCGCCCATGACGCGCGCCGCGGAGACATGGACACGCTGCACCGATTCGGTGGCGTTCATGACGCTGAGCGCAGCCGGGAAGAAGGCCGACAGGGCCACCACCACGATGATGGGCGTACTGCCAAAGCCCATGACGATGAGAAAGAGCGGCACCCAGGCAATCGAGGGAATCGACTGCAGGATGACGATGGCGCTGCGCAGGACCTCGCGGAAGAAATAGAGCAAGGCCGCCACCAGCCCAAAGCCGATGCCGGCCACCAGCGCCAGGCCGTAGCCCGCGCCCAGCCGCGCCAAGGTGCCGAGCAGCGCTTGATGAAAGCTGCTCTTGCCTAGCTCTTCGTACAGGCGCGCCAATACCGTGGGCACGCCGGGCATCAGGAAGTCCGGCAGCACCCAGGCTGCCGTCTGCCACATCAACAAGATAAAGGCCACGCCAAGTACCCCGGCCAGGTACTTGCGCGCGCCCGTCACACGGGAGCTCAAAGTTTGCGCGCCTCTTGCCAGGACAGATCGACAATCGACGAGACATCGTAAGGCTTGCCATCACGCGTCTTGAGCGAACCTTGGGCCTGCAGAATATCGGCGATCTCCTGCATGCGCTTGGTGTCCTTGTCGGTCAGGGCTGGCGTGAACACTTGCGTGCGGATGGCTTCGCTGATGACGGTCTCACGCGGCAGCTCGCCACGCGCCAGCGTCTTGAGCGTAGGCTCGGCGATGAAATAGGAAGCGATGAGCTTGGACGCTTCGTCGGGTTTTTTCTGCAGCAGGTCGATGGCGGCCTTCTGGGCATCGAGCGCCTTCCAGACGTCATCCTTGCGCTTGGCCAGGACCTCTCCCGAGGTGATGACGACCATGCACGGGAACGGCCAGGATTGGCCCACTTCATAGATCTGCTTGACCGGCGCGATCAGTTGCGCGATGCGGTCATAGGGTTCGAAGAGGAAAGCCGCATCCACGCGCTTGCCCACCAGCGATTGCACCGCCACGGCCGGGCTCACACCCATTACGTTGACGTCGCCGTCGGCGAGCTTGCCTTCCTTGAGCACGACTCCCTTAAGCACGACGTCCGCGGTGCTGCCTTCGGCCTGCGAAGCCAGCGTCTTGCCCTTCAGGCCAGCGATATCCTTGATGCCGCTGTCGTCACGGACCAACAGCGAGTGGTAGCCCTGCTGCGCGCCGCCCACGACCTTCAGGTCCGCGCCCTTGGAAGCCCAGGCCACGGCATTGGTAAAGCCGAGCACGCCGATGTCGAGCTGCCCGCCGACGATGGCTTTGATCAGGTCGGTACCCGACTTGAACTCGATCAGCTCCGAATCCAGGCCGGCCTTCTGATAGTAGCCACCTTCCTGAGCGACGATGGCCTGCGCATCATCCATGACGCGCAGATAGCCGACGCGGAACTTTTCGGCCGCCATGGCCGGTGCGGCTGCCAGAAGCGTGGCCGCCAACGGCAGGGCCAACCATTGCTTGAACTTCATCTAGGTCTCCAGTATTGCGAACAAGGGCGCGCGCCAGGCGGGCCCGATAATTTATGCAGCTAGCACCTGGGAGCCGTGGTCATGTCCCACGGCAATGCCCAGCAGGCTCAGGATTTCACGCTTCTCGCCGGCAAGCTCAGCCAGGTCGTGGGTCTTGGCGCGATGGGCGAGATTGAACTCGCGCAACACGCGCGCCGGGCGCGGCGAGAAAACGACGATGCGGTCGGCCAGGAACAGCGCTTCATCGACATCATGCGTGACCAGCAGCACGGTCGGCTTTTCTTCGCGGATCAACTGGCGCAGCACATCCTGCAGGCTGAGGCGGGTCAGCGCGTCCAGCGCACCGAAAGGTTCATCCATCAGCAAGGTCTGCGGCTGGGCGATAAAGGCGCGGGCCAGCGCGGCGCGCTGACGCATGCCGCCGGAGACTTGATGGGGATAGTAGTGCTCGAAACCGGTGAGCCCGACGCGAGCCAGCCAGGCGTGCGCGCCGTCGCGCGCCTGGCGCTTGGGTGTTTTCTGGAACTCCAGGGCCAAGGCGACATTGTCGAGCAGCGTCAGCCAGGGATAGAGGGCGTGCTCCTGGAAGACCAGCGTGCGGCTGGGGTGCGGGCCGCCGACGGGCTGCCCATCGGCCAGGACCCGTCCTTGCGTGGCGGTCTCCAGACCGGCGGCCAGATGCAGCAAGGTGGACTTGCCGCAGCCGGAGGGCCCCACCAGAGCGACCAGTTCCCCGGTCTTGAATTCGCTGCTGAAGCCATCGACGACGTGAAGGTCGCCGTATTGCTTGTGAACGTGGTCGAAAGTCAGATTCATGAGCGTCTCAGCCGCCGGACGGCGGGTTGCTTCACAATCTAACAATTAGCCATATGATCTCAAACTATATTTATCGAATGTTTTAAGCACTAAAAGTTATATAAAAAAAGGCTGCCCCCTCGGCAGCCTTTTGACTCGCGCGCTCCTGGTGCGGCAGCGCAGCCGTTTACCCTCAGGCCTCGATACCGCGCGACGCCAAATAGTCTTCGTAGCCGCCACGATAATCGACGATCTCGCCCGAAGGCAGGATTTCGATGATGCGAGTGGCCAGACCGGAGACGAATTCGCGGTCGTGCGAGACAAAGATCAGGGTGCCCTGGAACTTCTCGAGCGCGAATTGCAGCGACTCGATCGATTCCATATCCAGGTGGTTGGTCGGTTCGTCGAGCAACAGCACGTTGTGCCGGCCCAGCATCAGCCGACCGAAGGTCATGCGGTTTTTCTCGCCGCCGGACAAGACCTTGGGTGCCTTGGGCAGATCATCGCTGGAGAACAGCAACCGGCCCAGCGCCGAACGGATGGCCTGATCGTCGTCGCCGGGTTGGCGGTAGTCGGACATCCAATCGAACAGGTTGATGTCGGTCTGTTGAAATTGATCGGAGACGTCCTGCGCCATATAGCCCATGTCGGCGTTTTCCGACCACTTGACCGAGCCGGAATCCGGCGCCAGATCCGTGGCCAGCAAACGCAGCAGCGTGGTTTTACCGACGCCGTTGGCGCCGATGATGGCGATTTTTTCACCGGCTTCGACCATGGCCGAGAAGTCACGGATGACCGGCGCGTCGTAGCTCTTGGACAGGTGTTCGATCGTCACCGCCTGGCGGTGCATGACCTTGTTCTGCTCGAAACGGATATACGGGTTCTGGCGCGACGAGGGCTTGACCTCAACCTGATCGGCCTTGATGCGGTCGATCTGTTTCAGGCGCGAGGTGGCCTGGCGCGACTTGGACTTATTGGCCGCGAAGCGGCGTACAAAATCCTGCAATTCGGTGATGCGCTCTTTGGCCTTGGCATTGTTGGCCGTCAGGCGCTCACGCGCCTGCGTCGAGGCCAACATGTAGTCGTCGTAATTGCCCGGGTAGATGCGGATATCACCGTAGTCCACGTCCGCCATGTGCGTGCACACCTGGTTCAGGAAGTGCCGATCATGGCTGATGATGATCATGGTGCTCTGGTAGCTATTGAGCACATTTTCCAGCCAACGGATGGTGTTGATATCCAGGTTGTTGGTCGGTTCGTCGAGCAGCAGGACGTCAGGATTGGAAAACAGCGCCTGCGCCAGCAGGACGCGCAGCTTCCAGCCCGGTGCGACTTCGCGCATCTGCAGGTTGTGCTGATCGACCGCGATTTCCAGGCCCAGCAACAACTCGCCGGCACGCGCCTCGGCCGTGTAGCCATCGTACTCGGCGAACTTGGCCTCCAGGTCGGCCGCGCGCATGTAGTCGTCTTCCGTGGCGTCGGCATTGGCGTAGATGGCATCGCGCTCGGACATGGCGGCCCACATCTCGGTGTGGCCCATCATGACGACATCCAGCACCCGCATGTTTTCGAAGGCGAACTGATCCTGGCGCAGTTTGCCCAGGCGCACGCCCGGCTCAAGCGAGACATTACCGGCGGAGGACTCGAGGTCTCCGCCAATGATCTTCATGAAGGTGGACTTGCCCGAGCCGTTGGCCCCAATGAGGCCATAACGATTGCCCTCGCCGAACTTGACGCTGACGTTCTCGAAAAGCGGCTTGGGACCAAACTGGATGGTGAGATTGGCGGTAGAGATCACGGTGTCTGAATATGCTGATACTGGCCGCAAGCGCCCGACGGTACCGGCGCCTAGCTGCGCGCCGGGTAGGTGTGTGCGCCCGATAAGATCGGCGGCAAAAGGCCGCGAGCCGGCCCGGCATGCAAAGCGAAGCGCAAAAGCCCCAAGCTCGTTGCCGGTGGAGTAAACCTGACAGTGTACCAAGCCCGGCCGATTTTCGCCCTGATCTGCCCTGGCGAGGGGGCAACAGGGCGATCGGCCTGGCCGGCGCGGATCAGTGGTGGTGCTCGTCGATCACCAGATGCGCCAGGCCGCGTTCGGTGGCGATGCCGACCTTCTGCCCGATGGGCAGTGTGGCCTTGAGATTGCCATGGCCATAAGGCAGCCCCGTGATCACCGGCACCTTGACCTCGCGGCGCAGCCACTTGATCACTTCGGGCAGGTCGTAGCCCTGATCGTGCTCGGCCAGCTTGTACTCGGTAAAAGTGCCCAGCACGATGGCCTTCTGCTTTTGCAACACCCCCGCCTGGGCCAGCTGCGCCAGCATGCGCTCGATGCGGTAGGGATGTTCGGAAACGTCTTCAATAAACAGGATGCCGCCGCGTACTTTGGGGAAATAGGGGGTGCCCAACAAGGACACCAGGGTGGCCAGGTTGCCACCCCACAGCACGCCACGGGCATCGACCGCATCGGCATCGGAGGTCTCGAAGCTGAGAATCTCCAGCTCGCCACGCATGATTTCGCCGAACAAGGCCCGCGTCAATTCGTCGGTGCGCTTGCCGCCAAAGTCGCGCACGGCCGTCGCGCCCGTGTAGCTGATGGCCCCGGTCTGCGCCAGCAGGGCCAGGTTGAAAGCCGTGAAATCGCTCATCCCGACAAAGCGCTTGCCACTGTCGGCCATGGCTTTCCAGTCGATATGCGGCAGCAGGCGCGACAGGCCATAGCCGCCGCGCGTGGCCATGACGATGGGCTGCTTCTGCGCTGCGGCGCGCGCCAGACCCGCGAGACGCTGCTTGTCGGTGCCGGCAAAGCGTTGATGCGTGGCCAGCGCGGCGCGATCGACTACGGTCTTGAAGCCTTCGGCGGCCAGACGCTCGCGCGCCAGCTCCACGGTCTGCGGATCGCGCACCGCCGAGGAGGGCGAGATCAGATAGATGCCGCTGGAGCGTGCCGGTTGGTGCGCGCAGGACGGCCCGCAGGCATGGTCGTGGGCGTGCTCGTGGGCGTGACCTTCGGGGTGGCCAGGGCGGGTGTTGGAGGGTTTCTTCATGCGGATTTTTCCTTGAGACGGCGTTCACGAAAGAACGTGCGCAGCAGGTCTGCGCAAGGCGGTGCAAGCACGCCTCCGGTTACCGTGGTGTGATGGTTGAGCTGCGCGACCGCGCCCACGTCGAGCACGCTGCCGCAGGCGCCGGTCTTGGGGTCTTGCGCGCCATACACCACGCGGGCGAGCCGCGCGTGCAACATGGCGCCAATACACATGACACAGGGTTCGAGCGTGACATAGAGCGTCAGGCCAGGCAGGCGGTAATTACCCAGATGCGCGCCGGCGGCGCGCAAGGCGACGACTTCGGCGTGCGCGGTGGGATCGGCGTCCATGATGGTGCGGTTATAGCCCGTGCCGATGACCTCGCCCGCGCCATTGACCACAACCGCCCCGACCGGCACCTCGCCTGCCGCATAGGCCAGGCGGGCCTGATCCAGCGCCTGCTGCATAAAGACTTCGTCGGCGAACGCCGTCATGCCGTCAACCACCGTAGGCCCGTGATTTCAGCGAGACGCTGCCCGCCAGGCCGGTGAGCGCGGCTTCGAGCAATTGATACAGCTCGGCTTCCTCGTCGTAGCGGGCGAAGTTGAGGTTGGACACCCTGCCCTGCTCCACAAAGCCCCAGGCACGGCTGCGTTTGTCGCGATGGTTGGGATCCCAGACGCCGAAGGCATAGCCGCCAGCGCGCCGGATAAGAGAAAAGCACGGGATGTCGGTATAGCCGTCGCCGACGAACACCATCTGATCCAGTGGCACCCGCAGGCGGTCCTGCGGTACCTTGCGGTTGACCTCGAAGGGCCGATTACGGTACTCCGGCCCGACCAGTCCCTTCTGGATATGAAAAAGATAGCGTGTCTTGTCGGTGAAGCTGACGATACGGCGCGGGAAACTGATGCCGCCCGCATCGTCGTAGATGAATTCCGATGCCCAGATGTCGGTGAACTCGCCCGCGATCGGCGTGGCACGCACGATATCGCCGATACCGCTGGAGATGAGGTAGAACTCGAGCTGGATACGCGGATGGGCGCTGCGCACGGCTTGGCGCAGGCGTTCAAACAGCGTGGACACCCCTTTGTGCAGCGGCAGGCGCGCGCCCCATTGCTGCAGGCGCTCGCGCGTGATGGCCCCATGCTCCCCTTGGCGGGAGAGTTCGATCATCCGATAGAGATAGGCGGGCACCGGGTCCCAATCCGCTTGCGAGAGCAGCGGATCGACTGAGTCTTTCCAGAAGGCGGCGGTATCGACGCCGATGCTTTCCAGGAAACCGGTCGTGCTGTCCGGCGCCAGCGTGTCGTCGAAGTCGAATACCAGGGCGATGACGTCGGACATTCGGGGTAGCTCAAGTGAGAGAGCCCCCATTTTGCCTGAATGCGGCCCGAAACGCTGCGGGACGGCCCTGGCCGTCCCGCATTTTGCGTCAGCGCATCGGCACGACGGCCGGCTGCAGACCCGAGGGGGTACCGGCAGGCGGCAAGTTGCTTTGGGTGGTCGATCCGGGGGTGCCCGCGGGCACCGGGATGACGGTTTCGCGCAGCACGCCGCCGCCCGCCACGCTGCCGCGCGTGGTGGTATTGGCCGGATCCGTCATCTGCGTGATGCAGTCCTGGCGCTGCTGCGCGGGCAAGGAGTCACAGCGGCGCGTCCGGTTCTGCTCGTGGCTGGTCGAGCCCGTGCTCAGCCGATTGCGCTTGGCCTCGTCACGCGCGGCGCCCGCTTCACGCAGGCAGGTCTTGCGGTCTTCGGCGCTTTGGCCGGCGTTGCAGCGGGCCACTTCGCGCTTATAAACGGCATCGGGCGTATTGGCCTCGGCGGCCTGCGCAGGGCTGACGGCCCACAGCGCCGCGGTCAGCGCGAGCAGCGAGCCGGCGGCCATATGCTGAGACACACGGCGAAGGGTTTGAGCTTGTTTCATCGTCTTCTCCTGTTTGGGTTCTAGGCCGGGGATGCGCCCCGGCGGACCAAAGCTGACAGCTGTAACACCTCTACCTTACGCAAATCCGGCCCGTCGAGCTTGCGCGAAATGTTACAGACCTGTCCAAGCGTAATGCCGCTCAGGGCTCGCTGCTGGCGCTCGTGCGCGGCACGTTGGGCCCGACTTCGGCATCGCGGTTGCGATAGACCGCCGCGCGCATCAGCATCATGCCGGTGACCGGCGAGGTGAGCACGAGCAGGATGATGATGACCACCTCATGGAACACCGGGCGCGATGCCAGGTAAGAAAACACCAGGATGGAAGACAGCAGCACGCTGCAGGCACCCAGCGTGTTGGCCAGCGTGGGCGCGTGGATGCGCGCGTAGAAATGCCCGAAGCGCAGCAGACCCACGGCGCCGGTCAGCGCCAGCAGGCCGCCTGCGATCAGCAGCAGGCTGGCCGGCACGGCGATCCACCACGGAATATCGCCGCCTATCATGGTTCGATGACCTCCCCGCGCAGCAGGAATTTCGCCATGGCCGTCGAGCCGACGAAGCCGAAGAGCGCGATGAGCAGCGCAATATCGAAATAGACGCCCGTGCCTTCGCGAATGCCGAAGACCAGCATGATGAGCATGCCCTGAATGTAGACCGCATCCAGCCCCAGCACCCGGTCCTGGGCGGTCGGGCCGCGCAGAATGCGGATCACGGCGCAGCCCAGGCCCACCGCGAAGCAGGTCAAGGCGAAGGAAGCCGATAAATAAAGAATCAGGCCCATTATTCGAATACCTCCATCAATGTGCGCTCGTAGCGTCCCTTGACCAGGGCCACCCATTCTTCCTCGTTTTGCAAGTCCAGCACGTGCAGCGTCAGCTCATTGTCGTCGGAGATCTCCACCACGACCGTGCCCGGCGTATAGGTGAGGATGCAGACGAGCATGGCCAGGCCGTGCGGGTCGCGCATGGACAAAGGAATGCGCATGAAACCGGGCGACATATTGGAATGGGGCCGCCAGATGAGCTGCGTCACTGCCCAGTTCGAGCGGATGATATCCAGCAGCACACGACAGAACAGCCCGGGCAGGAGGTAGAAGCGGCGGGGCCGCGCTTGCAGCGGACGCAGCCGCGTCGACGCCCACCCCAGCCACAACGCCAGCGCCGCGCCCAGCGCCGCCTGCCCCCAGGACAGGGACTCGTTGAGCACCAGCCAGAGCAGGAAAATACCCAGCGGCAGCAACGATTTACCGATGATGTCGCGCATCTCAGTGGTCCTCCCCGATCACGCGCACGGGCTGCTTGGACAGGACGGCGTCAATATAGGCCGCCGGCGTGTCCAGCGATTGCGCGGCGGCATCAAGATAGGCCGACACCGGGCCGGCGCCCGCGGTCAGGGCCACGCACAAGAGGATGAGCACCGCCACGGGCCCGGCCTCTATGACCCGCAAACGCGGCGTGGTGCGCTCCTCTCCGCTCCAGAACACGCGGATCCCGGTACGGCCCAGCGCCATCAGACCGGCCAGGCCGGACAGCAGCACCCCGGCCACCAGCAGCCAGGCGTCCAGCGGCGGCGCCGACGTGTTGGCGGCCGACACCGCCGAGGACAGCAGCGAAAACTTGGCCACGAAGCCCGACAGCGGCGGCAGGCCGGTAACCAGCAGCGCGCAGGCCGTGAACGCCAGCCCCAGGAACGCCATGGCGGCCGGAATCGCCACCCCGACCACATCGTCCGAACGATTCGGCGCGGCCGGATCGTCGAGGTCGAAGCTGTCCATGGTGACGGCCAGCACGTTCGCGCCAAAGCTGCGGGTCCGTTCGATGAGTTCAATGAGCAGAAAGAAGGCGCCGGTGGCCAGCACCGAACTGATCAGGTAGAACAGCGCCGGCCCTGTCAGGGTGACGCCGGGCATGCCCAGGGCGGTGAGCAGCGTGCCGGCCGACAGAATCACGCAATAGCCGGCGATCTTCTCCATTTGCTGCGAGGCCATGATGCCGATGCCGCCAAAGCACAAGGTGGCCAGCCCGACGGCGAACATCCAGTCCAGGCTGAAGGCCGAGGGCGCCCCCGTGGGCAGCAGCAAAGAGCCGATGCGCAACAGCGAATAGATGCCCACCTTGGTCATGATGGAGAACATGGCGGCCACCGGCGCGCAGGCGGACCCGTAGCCGCTGACCAGCCAGAAGTTCAGGGGCCACGCCCCCGCCTTGACCAGAAAGGCCACGCCGAGGATCGCCGCTCCCGCCTCGAACAGACTGCGATCGGCACCGGCCAGCGTGCCGGCGCGCACAGCCAGATCGGCCATATTGAGCGTACCGGTCACGCCATAGATGAGCGCGATGCTGATGAGCAGCAGAAACGACGCCACCAGATTGACCGCGATGTACTGCAGCCCGGCCTTGACCCGCGTGGCGCCCGAGCCGTGCAGCAGCAGCCCGTACGAGGCGGCCAGCAGGACTTCGAAGAACACGAACAGGTTGAACAGATCGCCCGTCAGAAAGGCACCGTTCAGGCCCATGAGCAGAAACTGGAACAAAGAGTGGAAATGCACCCCTGCACGGTCCCAGCGCGCCAGCGAATAGATGAGCGTGGCCAGACCCAGCGTGGCCGTGAGCGTGAGCATGACGGCCGACAGGCGGTCGACCACCAGGACAATGCCAAACGGCGCCGGCCAATCGCCGGGCAGATACACCCCGATGCCATTGGGCCAGATATCGTGGGCGCCCGAAGCCAGAAACAGCAAGGCGATGGCGCTGGCTAATTGCAGCAGGGTCGATACCACCGCGATGAAGGCGCGCTCGCGGCGGCGGGTGTCGGCCAGCAGCAGCATGAGGGCGCCCGCCAGCAGCGGCACCACGATGGGGTAGATGGGAAGATGTTGCTGCCAATCGATCAAGATTCAGGCTCCCGGCCGTCAACGTGGTCGGTGCCCGTCAGCCCGCGCGAGGCCAGCAGCACCACAAGAAACAAGGCCGTCGTCGCAAAGCCGATGACGATGGCGGTCAGGACCAGCGCCTGCGGCAGCGGGTCCGCGTAGACGCTGGGGTCGGGCGGCACCAGCGGATCGACCACCGGCGGCCGTCCCACTGTCAGCCGGCCCATGCCGAAGATGAACAGGTTGACGGCGTAGGAGATGAGCGACAGGCCCATGATGACCTGGAAGGTCCGCGGCCGCAGCAGCAGCCACACGCCCGAACCCACCAGCACGCCAATCGCGATTGCGTAGATCCATTCCATATCAGGCTCCCTTGATCACGGTGACGGCTTCGGCTTCGGCTTCGGCCTCGGCATCGGCTTCTGCCTGCGCCTGCGCTTCCGCGGCGAGCTTGCGCTGCGCCCGCAAGGATTGGTGAGCCAGCGCCACCAGCACGAGGACGGTGGCCCCAACCACCAGCATGTACACGCCGAGGTCGAACAACAGCACGCTCGACAGATGGATCTTGCCGATGAGCGGCACGTGGATGTCCCAGGCCAGCGCCGACAGGAAGGGCCGCAGCGCCAGCCAGGCCGACATCGCGGCAGCGCCGGCGGCCAGCAAGCCCAGCCCGACCCAGTGCTGCGGATTGAGCCGGCTGCGCGACTCCACCCAGTACACGCCGCCCACCATGTATTGCAGAATGACCGAGGTCGCCATGACCAGGCCGCCTACAAAGCCGCCGCCAGGCAGATTGTGGCCGCGCAGCAGGAGGTAGACCGAAACCAGTACGGCGATGGGAAGCAACAGCCGCACCAGCACCGCCGGAATCCGCATCGCCCCTTGCGGCAAGGGTGACTTGACATCGGGGCTAGGCGGCACCACGCCCGTGGTCAGGCCATCCTGCTCGCGTTGCTGGCGCGGCATCTCGATGCTTTCCTGAGCTGGGCGGAAACGGCGCAGCAAGGCGTACACCGTCAGGGCGACGATGCCGAGCACCGTGATTTCGCCCAGGGTATCGAAACCGCGGAAGTCCACCAGGATCACGTTGACGACGTTCGTGCCGCCCCCTTCGGGCAGCGCTTCTTCGACAAAGAAGGAGGAAATGGTTTCGCCCAGCGGACGCGTCAGCATGGCATAGGCGATGGCGCTCATGGAGATCCCGGCCAGCGCGGCCAGCCCCAGGTCACGCGCACGGCGCAGCCGGGCTTTCACGTCCGGCCGCACATCCTCGCCCTCTCCCACGATGCGCCGCGGCAGCCAGCGCAGCCCCAGCAGCAGCAGCACCACCGTGACGACCTCGACCGCCAGTTGCGTCAGGGCCAGGTCGGGGGCGGAAAACCACACGAATGTCAGGCAGGTCACCAGCCCGGCGCCGCCGGACAGCGTCAGCGAGGCCAGGCGGTGATACTTGGCCTGGTAGGCCGCGCCCAACGCGCAGGCGCCGCCGGCCAGCCAAAGCAGCAGGAAGGTAGGATCGGCGGGTGTGCGCGGCCCCTGCCCATCGAGCCAGGACGTCAGGCGCAGCGGCAGCCAGGCCACCAGCAGCGTGACGATGATGATGATCAGCATCTGCACCTGCAGGCGCGGCGAAGAGATGCGCCGCAGCACCCAGCGCGCCACGACCGCGCAGCCCTCGAACAGGTACTCGAAAGTGCGCCGTCCATCGAGGCGGTAGATGAAGGGCACGCGTCCCGGGTGCGCTGCCTGCTGGGCGCGCAGGCCGAGGTAAAGCAGCACGCCGGCGGTCATGGCCACCAGGCTCATGACCAGTGGCAGATTGAAACCGTGCCAGACCGCCAGACTGAACTCGGGCATATCGGGCCCCAGGATGCTGTGCGCGGCGATATCGAGCACCGGCCCGACCGTCAGGCCCGGCGCGACCCCGATCACCAGACAGAGCAGCACCAGCAAGGCGCTGGGCAGCAGCATCCAGCGCGGCGGTTCATGCGGCGCGCGCGGCAGATCGGTGGCCGGCGGGCCGAAAAAGACCTGCAAAATGAAGCGCAGCGAGTAGGTCACGCTGAAAGCGCCGGCAATGGTGGCCATCAGCGGCAGGCCGTATTCCAGGAAGCGATCGCCGGTGATGAAGGTCGTTTCGGCGAAGAACATTTCCTTGGACAGAAAGCCGTTGAGCAAGGGCACGCCCGCCATGGAGGCGGCCGCGACCATGGCCATGGTCGCCGTCAAAGGCATGGCGGAATACAGGCCGCTCAGGCGGCTGATGTCGCGGGTGCCGGTTTCGTGATCGACGATGCCCGCGGCCATAAAGAGCGACGCTTTGAAGATGGCATGGTTGACCATATGGAACACCGCCGCCACCAGCGCCAGCGGGCTGTTCAGGCCGAGCAGCAAGGTGATCAGGCCCAGATGGCTGATCGTGGAATAGGCCAGCACCCCTTTCATGTCTTGCTGGAAGATGGCCGCATAGGCGCCCAGCACCAGCGTACACAGCCCGGCACCGCCGATGAGCCAGAACCACTCATCGGTGCCCGCCAGCAAAGGCCAGAACCGCGCCAGCAGAAAGACCCCGGCCTTGACCATGGTTGCCGAGTGCAGATAGGCCGACACCGGGGTGGGCGCGGCCATGGCGTTGGGCAGCCAGAATTGAAACGGAAACTGCGCGCTTTTGGTCAGCGCGCCCAGCGCCACCAGCGCCAGGGCGGCCGGATACCAGGGATCGGCGCGCACCAGGTCTCCCGAGCGCAGCACCACGTCCATGTCGTAACTGCCCACGATATGCCCGAGCAGCAGCACCCCGCCCAGCAAACAGAGCCCGCCCGCGCCGGTGACCGTCAGCGCCATGCGCGCGCCGCGCCGGGCATCGGCGCGATGATGCCAATAGGCAATCAGCATGAAGGACGCCAGGCTGGTCATTTCCCAGAACATGACCAATTGGATGAGGTTGCCCGACAGCACCACGCCCAGCATGGCGGCCATGAAAGCCTGGAAAAACGAGAAAAACCGCGGCACCGGGTCTTTCGGGGACATGTAGTAGCGCGCGTAAAGCACCACCAGCGTGGCCATGCCCGACACAATGAAGGAGAACAGCCAGGCGTAGCCGTCCATGCGCAAGGCAAACTGCAGCCCCAATGCCGGCGCCCAGGGTATCTGGACCCGTATCACCTCGCCTGCCGCGATCTGAGGATACAGGCTGGCCACCAGCACGGTGGTCGCCAGCGCGACCAGCCCGGCCAGCCAGGCTTCCGCATTGCGGGCGTTGGCCGGCAACAGGGCGGCGCACAAGCTGCCAGCAAACGGCAGAGCGAGAATGAGTATTAGCGACATGGCGCTCCGGGAGAGGTCCGGCCCGTCTCTTGCCATGAGCGCAAGACGAGCTTGAAGCCTGATAGGCGATCGGAATACGCCCTGACCGATCCATACTACCGCTCGCCGTCGTCCTGAGCAGACAACATATCCCACCACTGCGGCGAGCGCACTGGGGTCATTACGGAAGGGGGTTCTGGCAAAACGGCCAGGAGACTCAGACGAAAAATATCAGATTCTTGTAAGTTACGCACCAATAACAGCGTTTACCACGATGATCATTGCACAATAATCGTGCAATCGCCGTATTTTGTTGCGTCGCAACATATGCCTTGTGCGGGTAAATCCGGCTATCTCCTGGCGCGCTTTTTGTGTGGAATGCCGCGCCCGGCTCACAAAGCCGCTGGCGTGTAACAACATAGCGGAAGGGGCAACCACCCGCCGCGCTGAGGAGATAAAACACTATGAAAATCCGCAATCTGCTGTGCGTGGCGCTGGGCGCTGCCGCTTTCACCTCCCAGGCCATGGCGGACTACCCTGACCGGCCGATCCGCCTGATCGTGCCTTTTGCCGCCGGCGGCACCACGGATATCGTGGCGCGCGTGGTCGCCGAAAGCCTGGGCCGCGAGCTCGGCCAGCCGGTGGTGGTCGAGAACAAAGGCGGCGGCGGTGGCGCGATCGGCGCCGAGGCGCTGGCCCGCTCCTCCTCCGACGGCTACACCCTGGGCATGGCCACCGTGAGCACCATGACCACCAATCCGGCCACCAACCCCAAGACGCCGTACGACCCGCTCAAGGACTTCACGCCCATCATCAACCTGGTCAATGTGCCCAATGTGCTGACGGTCAACCCCAAGGTGCCGGCGCAGAACCTGCAGGAATTCGTCGCGCTGCTCAAGGCCAATCCGGGCAAGTACAGCTACGCCTCGGCCGGCACCGGCGGGATCTCCCACCTCGATGGCGAACTATTCAAGTCCCTGACGGGCACGCCTGACTTTATCCACGTGCCTTACCGTGGCTCGGGCCCGGGCCTGAACGACACCCTCGCCGGACAGGTCAGCGCGCAATTCGACAACCTGCCCTCCTCCATGCCGCACATCCAGTCGGGCAAACTGCGCGCGCTGGCCGTGGCCTCGACCAAGCGCGTTCCCGGCATGGACAATGTGCCGACCTTTGCCGAAGCGGGCATGCCCGCCATGAACAACATGGCCTGGTACGGCCTGGTGGCCCCGGCAGGCGTATCGCCCGCCGTGGTCAAGCGGATTCATGATGCCGCCGCCCGCGCGCTGCAAGACCCGCGCACGGCCCAACGCCTGATCGACGGCGGTTCGCAGATCGACGGCGGCACGCCCGAGGCCTACGCGGCGCTCATCAAGCGTGAGCTCGAATTGCGCCAGAAGATCGCGCGCGAGCAGAAGATCCAGCTCACCGAGTAAAAGCGTCGAGCTGGCGCACCGGCACGCCCATGTCCTGCCACGCTTCGGCGTGGCAGGTAAAGAGCAGGATCTGGTGGCGCAATGCCGCGTCGAAGAGCGCGCGCTTGACCTGCTCGCGCCGCCGGTCATCGGCATGCACCAGGGCATCGTCGAGCACGAGCAAGGTTGGCCGCCCGGCCTGTTGCAGCAAGTCGGCATAGGCCAGCCGCGCCAGCAGGCCGAGTTGTTCGCGCGTGCCAAAGCTCAAGGCCGCCAAGGCATCCTCCTGGCCGGTGCGCGTCAACGCCGCCGGCAGCAGATGTTCGTCCAGGCGCAACTGCGCGCCGGGAAACACCAAGCCCAGATAGTGTGACAGACGCTCGGAGAGCGGTTGCAGCAACCGGCGGGTTGCCGTCTCGCGCTGTTCGTCGAGCAGCCGCCACAAAAGATCCAGCGCCGCGGCCCGGCGCGCGTAATCGTCGCGCAGCCGGCCCGCCCGCTGCCATTCGGCCTCGGTAGCGGCCAGCCGCTCGCCCAGGCCCTGCGCCCCAGCCTGCTCCAGCTTGCCTTGCAGTTGCAGCAGACGCGCATGCCGCTCCTGTTGCGCCTGACGCGCCAGCTCGGCCGACCGCGCAAAGCGCTCGGCGTCCTGCCGGACCTGTTCGGGCCGGTGCTCGGCCAGGGCGGCCTCGGCTTGCGCCACCTGGCGCCGGCAATCCTGTTGGCGCTGTTCGGCCTGGGCAAATTGCGCCGCCCGCGCCGCGCGCCGCGCCGCCTGCGCTTCGGCCTCGAAGGCGGCCTGACGGATGTCGGCCTGCTCGCGCAACAGGCTGGCACGGCCCTGCGCCTGAATCAGCGCCGTTTCGGCCTGCCGCGCCTGCGCCACGGCCGCCTGCACGGCGGCCTGACCGCGCTGCACCGCATCGGCGGCGGCCGCCAGGCGCGGCTGCAGGTCCTGTTCGCCGGTGTCCGGCAAGACTTGCGCCTGCAGGCGGTCGCGCGCCGCCGCGGCTTCGGCCGACTCGGCAATCAGCGCCTGCACGCCCTGCGGCGCCTGTGCCGCCAACGCGCCACGCGCCTGCGCCAGTTCGCGCTCGAGCTGCTCGGCCAAAGCCAGGCGGGCTTCGCCTTGCGCCAGCGTCTCCAGGCCCAGGGACTGCAGCCCCTTGGCCAGGCGCGTCTGGGCCTCGGCAAGTTCGCGTTGCAAGGTGGGCAAGTCGCGCCCGCCCGGTTGAATGGATAAGGTGCCCACGCCGGGTAAAGCGAGCTCGGTGGCCTCCGACAGGAAGACTTCCCCCTGCCCCTGCAAGCGCTGGCCGCCCAATTCGAGCACGACGCCCGGCTGCAGCGCATGGCGGATGCGCGTGGCGGCCAGCTCCTGACGCAGGCGCAAAGCCTCGCACTCCTGCGCGCTTTTACGCAGCGCCGCCATGGCGCCGGCGTCGATCCGCGCGGCCTGCCACTGCTTCTGCAGACGCTCGGCCTGGCCCGTTGCCGCCTGAGCCGCCGCGAGCGCCGCGTCCAGACGTGCCTGTTCGTTGATCAGCCGGCGCAAGGCCTCGCGCATCTCGGTCTGGCGGCGCGCTTCCTGCAGGGCTTCGAATGTGGTGCGCGCCTGTTGCAAGGCGGCTTCGGCCTGTTCACGTCCGTGCGCGCTGCGCGCGGCCCCTTCACCGGCCTGCTCCGCGGCCTGGGCCGCGGCCGTCGCATCGGCGCGCAATTGCGCCAGCGTCTCGGCATCCTGCTGGTCGCGCGCGAGCTGCTCGCGCAATGCCTGCGCCAGACGCTGCGCCTCGGCGGCATCGCGCCGCAGCCGCTCGAGCGCCTCTTCTTCGCGCGCCAAGGCCTGCAGGCGGTCCCGCGCCTGCCCGGCCTGCTGCTCCAGCGCCAGCCAGGGCGCGGTCCGCTCATTGTGCTCGTACTCCTGGCGCCAGACGGCCAGACGATCGACGTCGGCATCGAGTTCGGCCCGCTCGCGCAGCAAGGCCTCGCGCGCCTCGCCCAACCGCAAATAAGCCTCCTCGGCGGCCTTGTAAGCGCCTTTGGGCTTGCCGCCGCGCGCATCCAGCAGCGCGGCGCGCGCCTCCTGGACCTGGGCATGGAACCGATCGCCATCCTGGCTGGCCAGCTCGCCGGTGATGTGCGTGAGCGCTTCGCGCACCTGGCCCGCCGCGTGCAGGGCCGGCTCGGCGAGATCCTGGCCGCTGCCCTGCGCGATCCACAACAGCCCCGGCACGCCCGCGTGTTCGGGCTTGCTTTGACCGCGGCCAGGGATCTCGAATCCCAGCAAGCGCGCCAGCGCCTGCTCTGCCTCGTCGCCTTCCAGGCGTTGATCGTCGACGAGCAACTCGCACCGGGCCCGGTGCAGAAACTGCTTGCTCAACACATATTGATGACCGGCGTGCTCGAACGCCACGGTCACCGAGGGCCGCGCGCCGCTCAGCCCATAAGGGGCCAGGTCCGCCACCTTGCTGGTGCCATAGCGCTCCAGGAAAGCCGCGCGCAAAGCCAAGGCGTAAGTGGATTTGCCGGCCTCATTGGGCCCGGCGATGACGTTGAGCCCGGGATCGAGATTGTCCAGCGCCACAGGCTCGCGGAACTTGCGGAACTCCTGCAAAGCGATGCGGTGCAGTTTCATGCCGCGCCTCCCTCACGCGCCAGACGCATCAGAATGCGCATGGCTTCACGCGCCACCTGGGCGGATTGAGGATCGGCCTGCGGTTCGGCCTGCAGGGCGCGCAACCGGGCGGCGACCGCGCTGACATAGCCTCCGCCGTCCAATGCCGCGAAATCGGCTTCGTCAGGCTCGAGCGTGAGCCCATCCTGGTCCAGACGCAGGGCGCGCAACCGCGCCTGCGCCTGACCGATAGCCTGTGACAGACGCTCCCATGCAGCCAGCGACAGGCTGCCGCGCAAGCTCAGCCGCAGGACGTCCTCGGCCTGCAAGGTTTGCAGGCGCGCAGCCAGAACCTCGGCATCCGACTCCAGCGTGAGGTCGACCTCCCAGGCTTGCCAGCGGAAACGGCCGACTTTGATCTGCTCGACCTCGGCCGTGCCGTCCTGCAGGCGCACCTGCAGCGCATATCCCGGCTCGTTGCCGCGAAAGCGATCCGGCTCGGGCGTGCCCGCATACCAGCAGCGGGCGTCGATGCGCAGACATCCATGCCAGTCCCCCAGGGCCAGATAATCCAGGCGCGCCCGCTCGGCCCGATCCGGCGCGATGGGGTTGGCGGCATCGGCAGAGGCCGGCAGACGTCCGGCGACGCTGCCATGCGCCAGGCCGACGCGCGGCAGATCCGCCGGCGTTTCCAGGCTGTCGAAGACCCGCGTGACATCGTCATAGGTGTGGCGCTGTGTCAACGGCGCGGCCAACACGGCCAGGCCGGGCAGCGCGACCACACCGGGCTGCAGCACGAGGTGGACATTGGCGGGAATGCAGCCGAGCTGCTGCGCGCGGGTCCAGACGCTTTCGGCCAGCGCGGCATCGTGGTTGCCAGGGATCATCACCCAGGGCCCGGCGTAGGCGGCCAAGGCCCCGAAAAGGCGCCGGATCGTGCGATCCGACACCGCCTGGGTATCGAACACATCGCCGGCCACCAGGACGGCGTCGACGGCTCGCTCTTGCGCCACGGCGGCCAGACGGGCCACGGTCTCCAGCCGCGCTTCAGCCAGCACGGCGGCGTCGTCATCGTCGAACTGGCCGTATTGCCGGCCTATCTGCCAATCGGCGGTATGCAGGAAGGAAATCGGGCGGGAGCTCATGCCCGGATTGTGGCACAAGCCCCCCGCCAGGAGCGGGCCGTGACGGCCGCTCAGGCCCGGCTTTGCCCCAGGCGCAGATCCCCAC
Source organism: Bordetella genomosp. 12 (assembly GCF_002261355.1). Lineage (GTDB taxonomy): Bacteria > Pseudomonadota > Gammaproteobacteria > Burkholderiales > Burkholderiaceae_B > Bordetella. The sequence goes on from NZ_NEVU01000002.1 coordinate 1,289,765, forward strand.
CGGCGCGCAGCTTGCCCTGGTAGCGCGAGATCGCCAGATCGTCGGCGCGAATGGCGGGCTGGCGGCCCATGACGATATCGGCCATGAGCTTGCCTGACCCGCAGGACATGGTCCAGCCCAGCGTGCCGTGACCGGTATTCAGGAACAGATTGTCGTGGCGGGTGGCGCCGACGATGGGCGTGCTGTCGGGGGTCATGGGCCGCAAGCCGGTCCAGAACTCCGCCGCCGGCACATCGCCGCAGCCGGGGAAGAGATCCTGAACCACCATTTCGAGCGTGGCGCGGCGCTGCGGTTTGAGGCGCAGGTCAAAGCCGGCGAGCTCGGCCATGCCGCCGACGCGGATACGCTGGTCAAAGCGCGTGATGGCGATCTTGTAGGTCTCATCCAGGACCGTGGACACCGGTGCGGCCGCGGCATCGGTCATCGGGATCGTGAGCGAGTAGCCCTTGACCGGGTAGACGGGCAGATCCAGTCCCAACGGCGCGAGGAAGTCGCGGGTGTAACTGCCAAAGGCGGCGACATAGGCATCAGCGCGCAGCAGTTCGCCCCCTACTCGCACGCCGCTGATGCGGCCCTGCTCGAGCGCCATGCCATCGACCGCCTGATTGAAGCGGAACTGCACGCCCAGGCCCGCGGCCAGATCGGCCAGCGCACGGGTGAATCGGCGGCAGTCGCCGGTTTCATCGTTGGGCAGGCGCAAGCCGCCGGCCAGTTTGCCCAACGACCGCGCCAACGCCGGCTCGGCGGAGGGCAGGCGGTTGCGGTCAAGCAGTTCGTAGGGCACGCCGACTTCCTCCAGCACGGCCATGTCGCGCCGGGCGGCTTCCATCTGTGCATCGGTGCGAAACAGTTGCAGCGTGCCTTGCGTGCGCTGCTCGTACTGAATGCCGGTGTCCTGGCGCAGTTCGCGCAGGCAGTCGCGGCTGTACTCGGCCAGGCGCAGCATGCGTTCCTTGTTGACGGCATAACGGCCGGCCGTGCAGTTGGCCAGCATGGCCGCCATCCAGCGCCATTGCCAGAAGCTGCCGTCGACCCGCAAGGCCAGGGGCGCATGCTTCTGGAACATCCATTTGAGCGCCTTGAGCGGGATGCCCGGCGCGGCCCAGGGGGTGGAATAGCCCGGCGAGACCTGGCCGGCATTGGCGTAACTGGTCTCGTCGGCCGGCCCGGGCTGGCGATCCAGCACGGTGACCTGGGCGCCCTGGCGCGCCAGGTAATAGGCGGTCGTCGTGCCGATGACGCCACTGCCCAGGACGATGATATGCATAGCGATCCCCGAGATTCTGCTATTGGTGAGTTGATCCGGGTAGTCTAGGACCGCATAGGCAGTGAAATTCACTGAAAATTTCAGTGATGTATTAGAATTTCACTAGCGACGTTGATTTTCATGCCACCGGGGAGTGGAATGCGCGAACTGGATCGCACCGATCGAAAAATCCTCGATATTCTGCAACGCAATGGGCGTATTTCCATCACCGAACTGGCCGAGCAGGTCAGCCTGTCGGCCACGCCCTGCTCGGAGCGCGTCAAACGCCTGGAGCGCGACGGCGTGATCGCCGGCTATCATGCGCGCCTGAATCCGGCCGCGCTGGGTAAAACCCTGCTGGTTTTCCTGGAAATCCGGTTATCGGCCAAATCGGGGGACGTCTTCGACAAGGTCAAGCGGGAGTTGATGTACGTGCCGGAGGTCATGGAGTGCCATCTCGTTTCAGGCGATTTCGACTATCTGGTCAAGGCCAGGCTGACCGAAATGGCCGAATATCGCCGGCTGCTGGGCGAGATCCTCAAGCGGCTGCCTGCCTCGGCCGAATCGCACAGTTATGTCGTGATGGAAGAGATCAAAGAATCGCTGTATTTGCCGGTGGACCGCTGAAGCGTTTTGCCGGGCCGGCTTCGAGTACCATTGGCGCCTGATTGGACACCCGCTGTCCGGAGTTGATCACATGTCCCGACGACTATATCGCTATTTCTTTCTCGGCCTGATCACGGTCTTGCCGATCGCGCTCACGCTGTATCTGCTGTTTATTTTCCTGGCCTGGACGGAAGCGATCGCGCTGACCTTCCTGCGCCCTTTCATCGGTAACTTCTATATCCCCGGCCTGGGGCTGTTTCTGGGCATCCTGGCGATTCTCGCCATCGGCTTTCTGGTCTCCAAGGAAAGAGTGCAGCGCTTCGTGCTGTTTCTGGAGATCCCCTTCACCAACGTGCCGGTGGTCAAGAGTATCTATTCCTCGCTCAAGAGCTTTGCCGATTATTTTTCGTCCAGCGCCAAGGCGACGTCCCAGCAGGTGGTCGTGCTGCGCATGCCAGGCAATCCGCTCGAGGTGGTGGGCCTGATCACCCGCCGCGGCACCGACGATCTGCCCGAGGGGTTTCTGCCCGGCGAACGCGTGGCGGTCTACCTGCCGATGGGTTATATGATCGGCGGCTACACCGTCTTCGTGCCCACGGAATGGGTGACCCCCATCAATATGTCGGTGGAGGAAGCCATGCGCTCCTCGCTGATCGCGTGGATGGCGCGTTCGGAGCCGGCCAGCCAGATGCCTCCCATGCCGCCCGCCCCGCCGGCGCCGCCCACGGACCGGCCGGCCTGATTTATGCTGTAGCGCACGCGCGGCCATCCGGGCCGCGCCGACCAGGCCGGTTACCGCCGGCGTTTGCCATCAGGTGCTTTACCCATGCAGCCCAGTACCGCCCCCTGCGCCGCCGACCCAGGCGGCATCCGTATCCTTTCCTCCGGCCCCGACAGCCTGGCTGCCGCCCGGCAGTTCCTGCAGGCACGCGGACTGGATGGCCATGCGCTGGCCGAAGCCGGCGCGGACGGCGCGGTGCTCATCCGTGCGCGGGCCGATTTCGCCGCACGCCATCTGCCCGACGGCGACACGACGGGCCTGGTCGCAAGCCTGGGCCTGGACCCCAGCCAGGACGCCGATCTCGAACAGGAAATCGTGCTGGCGATGTTGGCCTGCCCGGTCGCCTTCCCCTTCCCCGATGTGGCCGAACTCGAAGCGGCGGTGCGCATTCGCCGCAACATCGTGCGCGCGGCCACCCGCAGCGCGCTGGCGTTCGACACCGAGCAGGCCGAACGACCCGCCGGTTACTGGACCTACGATGAGTCCACCGGTTTCACCATCTTGCCGGGACGCTCGCTCATCGAAGGACTGACCCTGGCCACGCAACCCGAGGTCTCGGGCCAGACGTACGCCTTTTCGTGCTATCGCGCCACCGAGTACGTCACCGTGCTGGGCATCGCCCAGGAATTGCAGCGCAGCAACCCGGAGCTGCATGACCGCCTGCAACGCCAGTGGGAAACCCGGGCCGTGATGTCGGGGCGCTTCCATGATGCCTTTCTGCGCGAGTATGGTTCGCTGGACGCCCCGCTGCCGCCGAGGTTTTATGTCCCGGGCGACCGCCTGTGGTTCCGCAACCCGGATGCACACTCGTCCAATGTGGAAGGCTATGAGGGCTCATGGGTCTTCTATCTGGGTTCGGGGCTGTTCAATAATTTCTGGAAGCGCGACCAGCCCTATACGCTGACGCACAAATGCCTGGAGATATTCCATTGGCGTGATGGTGCGCGCCTGAATGCCGAGGGCAAGCTCTTTATCGACGAAGACATCGTCGAGGCGCGTGTGGCCCAGACCGAAGCGGATCCCGCCGCGCGTCAGGCCGTGCTCGAACGGATGCTGCGCATCCGCGATCCGCAAGGCGTTTACGCCGAGGGCGGCTGCATCGACGCCACCCGCGAATGCGCGCGCTGGGTGCTGCCCGGCCACGCCGACATCGCCCTGCCCGAATTTCCGCAGGCCCCGGCCTGACTTTCTGCCCGAATACCATGTCTCATTTGATCGTCCACGGCGGCACCGCACTGCGCGGCCAGATCGTCCCCTCCGCCAACAAAAACGCCGTCCTGCCGATTCTCTGCGCCACGCTGCTGACCGACCAGCCGCTGCGCCTGATCGGTGTGCCCGAGATCACCGACGTCAAGAAAATCCTCGACATCTTTCGCCAGTTGGGCAGCGACGTGAAGGTGGACTTCAGCACCGGCGTGCTGGACCTGCATCACCGTGACACGGCCTTCGACCCGGCGCACCATCATCTGCCCGAGGAAATGCGTTCTTCCATCATGCTGGTGCCGCCCTTGCTGGCGCGCTTTGGCGTGGCGCGCCTGGAGAACGACGTCAAGGGCTGCACGCTGGGCGTGCGCGAAATCGATCCGCACGTCGAGGTGTTCGAGCGTTTCGGCGCCCGCATCGAACGCGCACCGCACTCCCTGCTGGTGCGCGCGGGCAGCCGGATGGCAGCCAATGACCACTGGCTGGACTACGCCTCGGTGACCACCACCGAGAACTTCGCGCTATGCGCCGCAGCCGCGCAAGGGGTGTCGACACTGGTCAACGCAGCGTCCGAACCGCACGTGCAGGAATTCTGCCGGTTTCTGGAAATGCTGGGCGTGCCCATCAGCGGCATCGGCACCTCGCATCTGCGCATCGAAGGCGGCAAGGCCCTTGGCGGCGGCGAGTTCCGCTTCGACGAAGACTTCCACGAGATCGCAACCTTTCTGGCGCTGGGCGCCATTACCGGCGGCGCCATTACCGTCAAAAACTCCGCGCCCGAGCAGTTTCCGCTCATCGATCGCACCTTTGCCAAGTTCGGGGTCGACGTCGAGCACCGCGATGGCTGGTCCCAGGCGCATTGTGACGGCCCGCTGCAGGTGCGCCGCCCCTTCACCCAGAACATCCTGACCAAAGTCGAAGCCGCGCCCTGGCCCTATCTGCCCGTGGACCTGCTGCCGATTTTCATCGCCCTGGGCGTGCGCGCGCAGGGCAGCGCCATGTTCTGGAACAAGGTCTATGACGGCGCCATGGGGTGGTCGGGCGAACTGTCCAAGTTCGGCGCGCATGTGTTTCTTTCGGACCCGCACCGGCTCATCACCTTCGGCGGCCTGCCGCTGACCCCGGCCAAAGTCGAAAGCCCCTACATCATCCGCGTGGCCATCGCGCTGTTGATGGTCGCCGCCAGTATCGAGGGCCGCTCGGAAATCACCAACGCCTTGCCGATCCGGCGCGCCCATCCGAATTTTGTCGAAAACCTGCGTTCGGTCGGCGCCCGCGTGGAGTGGACCGAAGGCGATTGACCGGCCATGCGCCACCGCCTGAGCGAGCTGCTGTATGCCGATACGCGGCGCATGGCGGTGCTGCGCCAGGTGCGCGCGCTCTGCCTGCCCGATGCCTGGATAGGCGCGGGCTTTGTCCGCAATGCGGTCTGGGACGCCATGGCCGGGCGCGCACCGGCCCTGCCCGACGATATCGACGTCATCTGGTTTGACGCCAGGCGCGCGGCGGCGCTGCGCGACCGCGTGCTCGAGCAGCGGCTTGCCCGTGTGGCGCCCGCGCTGATGTGGTCGGTCAAAAACCAAAGCCGCATGCATAGCCGCAACCAGGACCTGCCCTACACCAGTTGCCGGCATGCCATCGGCCATTGGCCGGAAACCGCCACGGCCGTCGCCGTGCGCCTGGACGCCGACGACCGGCTGGCGCTGCTCGCCCCCCTGGGCCTGGACGATCTGTTTGCCAGCATTCTGCGCCCGACGCCCGGCTTGGCCAACGCCAGACGCGATGTTTTCCTGCGCCGGTTGCAGCAAAAGCGCTGGCTGGAACGCTGGCCTTTTCTGCGCCTGGCCGACTGAGGCCCGGATTGCACGGCCCTGGCGCCGCCAAGCGAACATAATTCGTGCGCGAATAGGATTATGTAGTTTCGCTTTTGTTGTTTTATGATGGCACGATGACACTCAACCCCCGCCAAAGCGCGCTGCTCGAGCGCGTCAGATCCCAAGGATCGGCCTCGATCGACGAGTTGGCGCGTGCCTTCGACGTGACCTTGCAGACGGTGCGCCGCGATGTGAATCTGCTGGCCGAAGCCGGCATGCTGTCGAGATTTCACGGCGGCGTGCGCAGCGAAGCCTCGACCATCGAGAACATCGCCTACCGCCAACGCCAGGGGCTGCATGCCGAGGGCAAGCGGCGCATCGCCGAGGCCGTGGCGCGCGCCGTACCCGACGGCTGCTCATTGCTCATCAACATCGGCACCACCACCGAGGCGATTGCCCGGGCGCTGCTGCGCCACCGGGGGCTGCGCGTCATCACCAACAACCTGCATGTGGCCGACATCCTGTCGGACAACCCGGACTGCGAAGTCATCGTCGCCGGCGGCGTCGTGCGCCCGCGCGACCGCGGCATCACGGGCGAAGCCACGATTGAATTCATCCGGCAGTTCAAGGTCGACATCGGCCTGATCGGGATTTCCGGCATCGAGGCCGACGGCACCTTGCGCGACTATGATTTCCGCGAAGTGCGGGTGGCTCGAACCATCATCGAACAGTCGCGCGAAGTCTGGCTGGCGGCCGACAGCAGTAAGTTCCAGCGCCAGGCCATGGTCGAGTTGGCCCCGATCGCCCGGATCAGCCGTTTCTTCACCGATGCCGAACCCCAGGCGCCGCTGTCGCAGGCGCTGCGCGACGCCGGCGTGCGCTGCCATATTGCGGGCGATGCGTCCTGACCCCTATACCACCATCATGAACCCCAGCCCCTCCCCTCTCATGCCCACGCGCGCCGACCTTCTCGCCCGCCTGGAATCCTCCGAACCCTGGGACGTCATCGTCATCGGCGGCGGCGCCACCGGCCTGGGCACGGCGGTGGACGCGGCCTCGCGCGGATTCCGCACCCTGCTGGTCGAAGGCGCGGACTTCGCCAAAGGCACCTCCAGCAAGGCGACCAAGCTGGTGCATGGCGGCGTGCGTTATCTGGCCCAGGGCAACGTCAGCCTGGTGCGCGAGGCCCTGCACGAGCGCGGCCTGCTGGCACGCAACGCACCGCACCTCGCCTGGCCGCTGGGCTTCGTGGTGCCGGCCTACTCCCTGCTGGACCAGCCCTTTTACGGCGTGGGCCTGAAGCTCTACGACATGTTGGCCGGCAAGCTCAACCTGGCGCCCAGCCGCTGGCTTTCGGCCCGCGAAACCCTGACCCACGCCAGCACCCTGGCGCCCGCCGTCAAAGGGCAGCGCCTGCGCGGCGGGGTGCTTTATTACGACGGCCAGTTCGATGACGCCCGGCTCGCCACGGCACTCATGCGGACGCTGTTCGACCTGGGCGGCACCTCCGTCAACTATGTGAAGGTCACGGGTTTGACCCGGGATGCGCAAGGGCGCATCGACGGCGTGCAGACGCAGGACAGCATCGACGGCGGCCACTATACGGTGCACGGCAAATGCGTGGTCAACGCCACGGGCGTGTGGGTCGATGCGGTGCGCCGCATGGATGATCCCGCCGCGCAGACCATGGTCGCGCCCAGCCAGGGTGTGCATTTGACGCTGCCGCGCGAATTCCTGCCCGGCGACGAGGCCATCCTCGTGCCCAAGACCGATGACGGCCGGGTGTTGTTCATGGTGCCGTGGAACGGCCACACCATCGTGGGCACCACCGACACCGCGCGCACCGATCTGCCCAGCGACCCGCGTCCTTTGCCGGGCGAAGTGGACTTCATCCTCGAGACGGCGGCCCGCTATCTGACCCGCAAGCCCACGCGCGCCGATGTCACCAGCGTATGGGCCGGACTGCGCCCGCTGGTCAAGGCCACCGGCGAAGCATCCACCAAGTCTCTGTCGCGCGAGCACACCATCCTGGTGTCCAAGGCCGGCCTGATCACGGTCACGGGCGGCAAATGGACCACCTATCGCAGAATGGCCCAGGACGTGGTGGACACCGCCATCAGCAAGCAGTTGCTGCCGCAGGCGATGTGCCGCAGCGCCGAATTGCGCCTGCACGGCGCGCCCGCGCCCGATGCGCCGCTGCCTGCCGCGCAAGGCACGCCCGACAGTTATTACGGCACCGATCTGCCCGCCCTGCGCGCCCTGCCCGGCGCGGATCGCATGCTCGTCAAGGCCAGCGGCCTGACCGAGGCGCATGTGCGTTTTGCGGCCCGGCACGAGCTGGCTCAGACGGTGGAGGATGTTTTGGCCCGGCGCAACCGCGCCCTGTTCCTGGATGCCGCGGCCGCGCAACTGGCCGCGCCGGAGGTGGCCCGTGTGCTGGCCGAGGAGCTTGGCCGCGACGCGGCCTGGCAAGGCCGCACGCTGGCGGATTTCGACGCCGTCGCGGCGACCTTCCGCCTGCCGGAGTAAGGCCGCTCAGCCGCGGGCCAGCGCCGCCAGCAGTGCCTGCGCGGCGCCGGCCGACGAGGCCGGGTTCTGCCCGGTGATCAGCAGCCCGTCGCGCACGACGTGTTCGGCAAACGGCTGCGACGCGGCGCGATAGTCGGCGCCCAAACGCTTGAGTTCGTCTTCCACCAGAAACGGCACGACCTCGGTCAACTGCACCGCCGCCTCTTCGGCGTTGCTAAAGCCGGTCACCTGGCGTGCAGCCACCAACGGCGCGCCGCTCGAGGTCTTGGCGTGGCGCAACACCCCCGGCGCATGGCATACCGCCGCCACCGGCCTGCCCGCCGCCAGCATGGCTTCGATCAGATCCAGCGAGTCACGATTTTCGGCCAGATCCCACAGCGGCCCATGCCCGCCCGGATAGAACAAGGCATCGAAGTCGGCCGCACTGACCTGCGCCAGCGGACGGGTCGATGCCAGTTGTGCGCGCGCGGCCGGATCCTGGGCAAAGCGCCGCGTGGCCTCGGTCTGGGCGTCGGGCGCCTCGCTCGAGGGATCCAACGGCGGCTGGCCGCCGGCCGGCGAGGCCAGCGTGACCTGCGCGTCGGCATCGCGAAAGACGTAGTACGGCGCGGCGAACTCCTCGAGCCAGAAGCCCGTCGGGCGGCCCGTGTCGCCGAGGCGATCGTGCGACGTCAGCACCATGAGTATCTTCATGCCTCATCTCCCACACGCACGATCCGCTTGCCGGCGTTTTCGCCACGCAGCAGGCCGATCAATCCGCGGCTGGCGGACTCCAGGCCGTCGATCACGTCTTCGCGGTATTTGACCTGACCCTGCTCCAGCCAGCGGCCCATGACCTGCCGGAACGCCGCAAAGCCATCCGGATAGTCCTGCATGATGATGAATCCTTGCAGACGGATGCGTTTGCGCAGCACCGTGCCCATGAGCGCGGGCAGGCGATCGGGGCCGGGCGGCAGATCGGTGGCGTTATAGGCTGAAATCAATCCGCACACCGGCACGCGCGCGCGCGGATTGAGCCGCGCCAGCACGGCGTCGAAAACCTTGCCGCCCACGTTTTCAAAGTAGACATCGATGCCATCCGGCGTGACTTCAGCCAACATGGCGGCCAGCTCGGGACTGCGATGGTCCAGGCAGGCATCGAAGCGCAATTGCTGGACCGCATAACGGCATTTCTCCACGCCGCCGGCAATGCCCACCACGCGGCATCCTTTCAAGCGCGCGATCTGGCCAACCACGGAGCCCACCGCCCCCGTCGCCGCGGCCACCACGACAGTTTCGCCAGGCTGAGGCTGCCCGATATCGAGCAAGCCCATGTAACCCGTATAGCCCGGCATGCCCAGCACGCCCAGCGAATAGGAAGGATTGCGCGGCGCGTGGCCCAGGCTCAGCAGCCCCTGACCATCCGACAGCGCCCAATCCTGCCAGCCGCTTTGCGCCAGCACCCACTCGCCCACCGCATAATCGGGATGCTGGCTGGCCGCCACGCGGCATACCGTGCCGCCCACCATGACCTCGTCCAGCCCCACCGGTTTGGCATATGAAGGCGCGTCACTCATGCGGCCGCGCATATACGGGTCGAGCGACAGATAGACCGTGCGCAACAACACTTGGCCGGGCCCCACCTGCGGAACGGCTTCCGTCACCAGGCGGAAGTCGCTCTCCAGCGGTTCTCCCGTGGGACGGCGCGCGAGCAGGATACGGCGATTGACGGAGGCGGATTGCTGGGCCATGCGCGAACTCCTTGATGGGGTTCATCCCTTTTACACCAGGGCTGCGGCGGCGCACAAAAATCCTGTCACAGCCCGCCTCTTTTAATTAATTTATTCATTAATTAAAATCACCGCATGCTGACTTCCCAGGCCCCACAGCCCCCTCGCCGCCCGGGGCGCCCGCCCCGTCCGGATGCCCATGCCACGCGGGCGCTGCTGCTCGATACCGCAACGGCCCAGTTCGCCCAACACGGCGTGGCCGCCACGACGATCGCGCGCATCGCGCAGGCAGCCGGGGTCACGCCGGCCATGGTGCACTATTACTTCCGCAACCGCGACGCCTTGCTCGACACCCTGGTGGCCGAACGCCTGGTGCCGCTCATCGAGTATGTGTGGTCACCGCCCGGCAAGGCGCGTTCGCCGCGCGACATGGTGCGCGCCATCGTGGCACGCCTGATGGAATGCGCCGCCCAGCGGCCCTGGCTGCCGCCCCTGTGGATGCGCGAGGTCGTCAATGAGGGGGGCGAGCTGCGCGAGCGCGTGCTCAGCCATCTACCGACCGATCGGCTGCGCGCCTTCGCGCAGGAGCTGGCGCAGGCGCAGGCCCGAGGCCAGGTCCATGCCGGTATCGATCCCCGGCTCGTTTTTCTGTCCATCCTAGGCACCACGCTCTTGCCCCTGGCCACGGCCGGGGTCTGGCGCCGTGTCTGGGATCAAGAGCAAGCGCTGGATACCGCCGCCATCTCCGCTCACGCCTGCGCCCTCATCGAGCACGGGCTTTTTCCCTCCACTCGCCGACGCCCATGACCCAGTCCCCCCTCCCGCCCCTGACCCGGTTGGCCCGCTTGGCCGGCGTTGCGCTGGCCTGCGGCCTGATGGCCGCCTGCGGCCGCCAGACGCCGGCGCCCTTTCAGGGCTACGCCGAAGGCGATTTCGTCGCCGTGGCACCCACGCAGTCCGGCCGCCTGCTGAGCCTGGATGTCGAACGCGGCCAGCAAGTCGCGCAGGGCGGTCTGCTGTTCACCCTGGATCAGGATAAAGAAAACGCCGCCCGCGCCGAGGCCCAGGCGCGCCTGAGCGCCGCGCAGGCGCAACTGGCCGATACGGCCAGCGGCAAACGCCCGCCCGAAGTCGCCGTGGTGCGCTCTCAACTCGTGCGGGCGCAAGCCGAGCAAAGCCGCGCCGATGCACAATTGGCGCGCGACACCCGGCAGTATCAGGATGGCGGCATCTCCCGCCAGGAACTGGACAACAGCCGCGCCACGGCCAATGCCAATCGCGCCCAGGTGCGCGAGCTGCAGGCCCAATTGGAAGTCGCCGCGCTGCCCGCCCGCGATCAGCAGCGCCAGGCCCAACAAGCCGACGTGCAAGCGGCCGAGGCCACGCTGGCGCAGGCAGACTGGAGCCTGGCGCAGCGCCGGACGCAGTCCCCGGCCGCATCGCTGGTCTTCGACACCCTCTATCGCCCCGGCGAATGGGTCAATGCGGGCAGCCCGGTCGTGCGGCTGCTGCCCCCCGGCAACATCAAGCTGCGCTTTTTCGTACCGCAGGATCAAGTGGGACGCCTGCGCGTGGGCCAAGCGCTCAACGTCGCCTGCGACGGCTGCGGCGATCCGATTCCGGCGCGCATCAGTTATATCGCCACTCAGGCCGAGTACACCCCGCCGGTGATCTACAGCCGCGAAGTGCGCGGCAAGCTCGTATTCCTGGTCGAGGCACGCCCGGACGCGGCGCAGGCCACGCGCCTGCACCCCGGACAGCCGGTCGATGTGCGGCTGGACGAGACGGCGCCATGACGCAGCCGGATCCGGTCATCGATGTCCAGGGGCTGACCAAGCGCTTTGGCGACAAGCTCGTCGTCGATCAAGTATCGCTGCAGGTCGGCCGGGGCGAGATCTACGGTTTTCTCGGGCCCAACGGCAGCGGCAAAACCACCTGCATACGCATGATGTGCGGGCTGCTCACGCCCGATGCGGGCAGCGGCACATGCCTGGGTTACGACATTCTGCGCGACAGCAGCAGCATCAAACGTCATGTGGGCTATATGACGCAACGGTTTTCCTACTGGGAAGACCTCACCATTCGCGAGAACCTGGATTTCGTGGCGCGCATCTACGACATGCCGCAACGCCGCCAGGCCGTGGACCGTGCGCTGGAGCAACTGCGTCTGCAGGGGCGCGCCGATCAGCTTGCCGGCTCGCTGTCCGGCGGCTGGAAGCAGCGGCTGGCGCTGGCCGCCTGCCTGCTGCACGAGCCGCAATTGCTGCTGCTGGATGAGCCCACCGCCGGGGTTGACCCCACCGCCCGGCGCGATTTCTGGGAAGAACTGCACGCCCTGGCCGCGCAAGGCATCTCCGTACTGGTGAGCACGCATTACATGGACGAAGCCGAGCGGTGCCACAAGCTGGCCTATCTGGCCTACGGGCGCATGCTGGCCCAGGGTACGGCCGAGAGCATCACCGCCAGCCAGCACTTGCAGACCTGGGCCGTGCAAGGCGCCGATCTGGTTCCGCTGGGGCAGTGGCTGCGCGGGCAGCGCGGCGTGGCCCAGACCGTGGCGTTTGGCAATGCGCTGCACGTCAGCGGCGAGGTGGATGGCCCGCTGGAGGACACTTTGCGTCAGGCTGCACAAACGCGCGGCCTGACAATAGCGCGCGTGCCGACCAGCCTGGAAGACGTCTTCATTTACTTGATGAGCCGCGCCAGCGACAACTTCGGGAGTCAGCCATGAACGCGGCGAGCAGGCAGGGACGGTTGTTCTCCTGGACCCGCTGGTGGAGCATGGTGCTCAAGGAGTTTTTGCAGTTGCGCCGCGACCGCATCACTTTCGGCATGATCATCGTGTTGCCGCTGGTTCAACTGGCGCTGTTCGGCTATGCCATCAATACCGACCCCAAGCAACTGCCGACAGCCGTACTGGCCTCCGATCAAAGCGAATTTACCCGCAGCTATATCGCCGCCATGTCGGCCTCGGATTACTTCAAGATCGTCGAGACCCTGCCTGACGAGGCCAGCGCGCGCCAGGCCTTGGCGCGCGGCGAGGTGTTGTTCGTGGTTTCCATCCCGCCGGATTTCACCCGCAAGCTGCTGCGGGGAGAACGGCCCGCGCTCTTGATCGAGGCCGACGCCACCGACCCGCTGGCCACCGGCATGGCCATCGGCGCGGCAGCGCAACTGGCCGACAGCGTCACGCGCCACGACCTGACCGGCCCCTGGGCCCACCTGGCCGGCGGGCCGCCCGCCTTCGACGTGCAGGTGCATCGCCTCTATAACGAGGAACAGGTCTCGCAATACAACACCGTGCCCGGCCTGATCGGTATGGTGCTCACGCTCACCCTGGTGATGATTACCGGCCTGGCCATGACGCGCGAACGCGAGCGGGGCACGATGGAGAATCTGCTGGCCATGCCCGTCACGCCGCTGGAGGTGATGACGGGCAAGATCATGCCCTACATCGCCATCGGCCTGATTCAAGCCACGATCACCCTGGCTGCGGCCCGCTTTGTGTTCCACGTGCCCTTCGAGGGCAGCCTGCTGGCCGTCTACCTCACCACCCTGCTTTTCGTGGCGGCCAACCTCACGGTCGGCATCACCCTGTCATCGGTGGCGCAGAACCAATTGCAGGCCCTGCAACTGGCGATGTTCTACTTCCTGCCCAATCTGCTGCTCTCAGGCTTCATGTTTCCGTTCCTGGGCATGCCGGCCTGGGCGCAAGCCATCGGCAACGTGCTGCCGCTGACCTACTACAACCGGCTGATTCGCGGCATTCTGCTCAAAGGCAACGGCTGGATCGATCTGTGGCCCAGCATCTGGCCCTTGATCGTCTTCACCCTGGTGGTGATGGGCCTGGCCCTGCGCTTTTACCGCCGCACTCTGGACTGACCCATGCCTCATTACGCCAAGATCGCGACCCGACTGCCCTGGCTGTTGCTACTGCTGGCCGGGTGCGCCGTCGGCCCGGACTTTCAGCGCCCCGCGCCCGACGGCACGCCCCTGGCCGCGCCCGCCCAGGTGGGTCAGGGCAGCGAAATGCAACGCTTGCAGCCGGGCGCGGATGTGCCGGCACAATGGTGGCGGTTATTCGAATCGCCGGTGCTCGACGGCCTGGTGCGCCAAGCCTTGGCCGACAGCCCCACGCTGGCGCAGGCACGCGCCAAACTGACCCAGGCCCGCGAAGCGGCCAATGCCGAGGCAGGGTCGCGGCTATTGCCCGCCGTGGATGCCAAGCTGTCCGGCGTGCGCCAGCGGGTGGATCCTTCCTCGATGGGCATCGACATGCCCCAGCCCGACCCCTTCGCGCTCTACAACGCCTCTATCGCGGTGTCCTATACGCTGGACATCTGGGGCGCGGAGCGGCGCGCCGTCGAAGCGTCGCTTGCCGAGGCCGAACGCATGGCCTATGAATGGCAGGCGGCGCGCATGACGCTGGCCGCCAATGTCGTCACCACCGCCATCCGGCAGGCCGGGCAGCGCGAAGCGCTGCAGGCGGCCTCGGCCTTGGCCGAGGCGCAGCAGGCGCAATTGCAGATCGTGCGCAAGCGCCTGGACGCAGGCGCGGTGGCCGAACGGGAATGGCGCGCTCAGGCCGCGCTCGTGGCGCAGACCCAGGCCCAGTTACCGGCCTTGCGGCAGGAGCTGGCGCGCAGCACCCACCAGTTGGCGGTCTACCTGGGCCAGGATCCGGGCAACATGCCAGACACCGGCCTGACCCTGGCCAGCCTGAAGCTGCCGGCAGACATCCCGGTCAGCCTGCCCTCGGCGCTGGCGCGCCAGCGGCCCGACATCTTGGCCGCCGAAGCCGCGTGGCATCACGCCGCCGCCGAGGTGGGCGTGGCCACGGCCAACCTCTACCCGCGCCTGACGTTGACCGCCGGCTTTGGATCACAGCGCACGCACACCAACGATCTGAGCAACGGCATCAACATCTGGAACATCGGCCTGGGCCTGGCCCAACCGCTGTTCCGCGGCGGCGAACTGCGCGCCCGCAAGCGCGGCGCCCAAGCCGCCTATGAGGCCGCCGCGGCCGCTTATCGCGACACGGTGCTGCAGGGTTGGCAGCAGGTGGCCGACAGCCTGCGCGCCCTCGAGCATGACGCCGAGACGCTGACCCAGCAGCGCCAGGCCGAAGCGCAGACCGAAGCCGTCTATACCATCGCCAGCGGCCAATACCGTGTCGGCGGCATCAGCCAATTGAACTTGCTCGACGCGCAGCGCCAGCTGTTTGCCGCAAGGCGCGACCGCATACAGGCACAGACCGACCGCTACACCGATACCGCGGCGCTCATGCACGCCCTGGGCGGCGGGTGGTGGAACGAAGCGCCCCCCGAGCCCGGCGTATGATGAGGCCTGTTTCAGCCTTTGCACGCCGTCATGGACGTTTTTGAGCAACTGCAAGACCTGCTGACCCGGCATGGCGCGAGCTATCAACTGCTACGCCACCCGGCCGCGGGCAAGTCCGTCGAAGTCGCCGCGCTACGCGGCACCCAGGTCAGCCAGGGCGCCAAGGCGCTGGTCTGCCGCATCAAGTTAAGCTCCACGCAGCGCAAGCATGTGCTGGCGGTCTTCCCCGCCGATGCCCAGGCCGATCTGCAAGCCATTGCCCAGGTCACCGGCGGCAAAAAGGCCGCGCTCGCCTCGCAAGAACTGGCGCGCGAACTGACCGGTTGCGAGATCGGCGCCATCCCGCCGTTTTCGTTCAACCCCGAACTGCATCTGATCGTCGACCCCACGCTGCGCCAGCGCCACGAAGCAATCGTGTTCAATGCCGGGCGCCTGGATGCGTCCATTCTGCTGCGCACGGAAGATTATTTCCGCATCGCGCAGCCGGACATCGCCAGTTTCGTGCGCACTTGATATGTGCCTGGCCGTCATTGCCCTGAATCAGGTCGCCGGCATTCCGGTGCTCATCGCCGCCAACCGCGATGAGTTCCATGCCCGCCCCACCGCACCGGCGGCAGCCTGGCCTGGCGAGCCACGCGTTTATGCCGGACGCGACCTGCGAGCCGGCGGCACGTGGATGGGCACGGCCGACAACGGCCGTTACGCCGTCGTCACCAATTACCGCGAAGTCGGCCGGCAGATCGCCGAGGCGCCCTCGCGCGGCGCCCTGGTCGAGCGCTATCTGGCTGGCGGCATGGCCGCGCGCGATTATATTTTTGAGGTGGCGCGCCAGGGCGCGGCCTATAACGGCTTCAACCTCATCATCGGCGATGCGCAGGGCGCCTGGTATTACGGCAACCGGGATGCGGCCCCGCGCGCGCTGGACAACGGCATCCATGCCCTGTCCAACCATCTGCTGGACACCCCCTGGCCCAAACTGGTGCGTCTCAAATCCGCCGTGGCGCAGGTCCTTGCCCACGGCCCGCAACCGGACCTGCCCGCGCTATTCGCCGCCCTGGCGGACCGCACGGCGGCCGATGACGCCGCGCTGCCCCGGACCGGGCTGTCCCTGGCCCGCGAACGGCTCTTGAGCAGCCCCTTCATTGTCAGCCCCGACTATGGCACGCGGTGCTCCACCGTCATGCTATGGCGCGATAATGGGCAAGGCGAGTTGCATGAAAGGCGTTTCACGCCCGAGGCATGTCTGGCTGGCGAATCCGACCTGACATTCTCCCTGCGCGCGCCCTGACAGCACGGCAATCGAGCCGAACAGGCACTTGCCTGCCCGTGCGCGATCCCCTTCGGCGTGCAATCCGCACCGGGCATTCGGCCCGGCGGCGATTGCCTCATTTGAGGAGTACCCATCATGAAGCAACATGGCAAACAAGCATTGGCCGCGGCGCTGTTGACCGCCGGCCTGATGGCCGCCAGCGGCGCGGCGCTGGCTCAACCGTCGCCCGCCAATCTGCCGCAAGTCCAGCAGCAAGGCGACGTGCGGTTTCTGTCCGGGGGAATAGGCGAAGGCCAATCCGATGCCTTCAAGGCCGCGGCCAGCCAATACCGCCTGATGCTCACTTTTGCGCAACGCGCCGCCGGCGGCAGCGCGCAATACCTGGCCGACATCCCCGTCGAGATCAGCAATGCGCACCAACAGGTCGTCCTGAAAACCGTGGCGCAGGGCCCCTTCCTGCTAGCCAACCTGCCGGCGGGCAATTACACCGTCAAGGCCTCGTCCAATGGGCAGACCAAAACGCAGCAAGTCAACGTCGGCGCCTCGGGCACCGCGCGCGCGATTTTCGAATGGCAATGACGCCGGCCCGGCTCAGCGCGCGCCCGCAAACAGGATCAGGACATTGAGGATGAGCGCTGCCAGCCAGGCCAGCGAACGCAGGGTGCCGTGGCCGCCCACGTACAGGGCGAGATAGACCAGGCGCACCACGACCCAGGCGCCCATGAGCACCCCCAGGTGCTGCACGGGCGCCTGGTTGTAAAGCGCAAACAACACCGCGGCAAAGAAGAAAGGCAAGGCTTCGAAGCTATTGGCCTGAGCCGCGTTGGCGCGGCCCCGCCAACCCTGTTGCGCCTGCAGCCAGGGCCGCGGATCGCGATTATCGAACCCCCGCCCGCCAGCCTTGCTGGCGATCGCCGCCACCAGAGGCAGCAAGGCGGCGGCCAGCATCAACCAGGCAATGTGCGTCATGCGTCATCCTTTGCGCCGGCGCCATGCCGGCCAGTCCACACCTTACACCGCCGGCGCGGCCCGTGAAGGCTTTTTGCGTCGACACCGCCGGGGCTGGCGGCCTGCCTACAATGCCGGATTGCTCCGGACGACACCCGCATGACTGCCTGCCTGCCCTGGATTCTGATCTTTCCGGCCTATGCCCTGCTCTGGTGGCCGCCCGCCTACAAACCGGCAGCGGGGCTGATGCTGGCGGGCCTGGCGGGCGCGGCCTGGCAGCACTGGCTCGACCCGGCCGCGCTGCTTGCCTTTGGCCTGTTGCTGGTCAGCGCCGCGCTGCAGCACCGCCGCCGCAGCGCTTTGGCAGGCCACGCCCTGTTCATCCTGACCGCCTTGGCGCTGGCCCTGCATGCCCTGCCCGGCTTTCACAATCCCCTGGCCATCGACGCCGTGCTCAAGCCGGGCTCGGCGCCGCTGCGCATGTATCTCAATCTGGATAAGCCGCTGATCGCCTGGTGGGTGCTGCTCGTGATGGCGCCACCCCTGTTGCGTCAGGGCTGGCGGCCCAGCCTGCTCAGCGGCCTGAGCGCCGGCCTGGGTGCGGGCCTGGTGTGCCTGGGCACGGCCTGGATCTGCGGGGTCATCGAGTGGTCGCCCGGTTGGCCCGCCGCAGGCTGGCTGTGGTTGCTCAACAATGCCTTGCTGGTCACGCTGGCCGAGGAAGCGTTCTTCCGCGGGTATCTGCAGCGCCTTTTAAGCCGCCGCATGGGCGCCGCGGGCGCGTGCTGCGCCGCCGCGCTGCTGTTCGGTTTGGCGCATTACGCCGGCGGGCCCGCGCTGGTGGCACTGGCCACGGTCGCGGGGCTTTTCTATGGCTGGGCCTATCAGCGCGGCGGCCTGGCCGCCGCTGTCCTGGCGCATCTGTTGCTCAATACCGCCCACTTTCTCTTCTTCAGCTACCCGGCGCTGGCCTAGTCGTCGCCCACCCGGCTGCGCAGCCGCTTCACATCGCCTCGCTGCACCTTGCGCTGGACGCGGCGCCGCTGCGACGCCTTGGTCGGGCGCGTGGCCCGGCGCGTGGGATGCGTGAACAGCGCCTGGCGCAATAGCGCCAGCAGGCGCTCGACGGCATCGGCGCGATTCTTGTCCTGGCTGCGGTAAGCCTGCGCCTTGATCACCAACACGCCCTCCTTGGAAAGACGGCGGTCGGCCAGGCCCAGTATGGCCGCCTTGACGGGCTCGGGCAGCGACGAGGCGGGCACGTCAAAACGCAGATGCACCGCGCTGGAGACTTTGTTGACGTTCTGCCCGCCCGCGCCCTGGGCCCGGATCATGCCGAAATCCAGTTCGCGTTCGTCCAGGTAAAGAGAGTCCTGAATATGCAGCATCGATGTTGCGCCAGCCCGTTGAAAACAGAATTTAACCATGCCGGGACCGTCTGCCCTGGCCAGCCGCCGGCAGGGCGGGCCGCGACGCGGCGGCCTCGCCAAGCTGGCCGGGGCCACAAACGGTAAAATGGCGGTTTGCGTTTTCCCGGTTTGGGCGCTGGCCCCCGGATTCTCATGACTTACTCCGCCAAAGAAATCTTCAAGACGCTGCAGGGCGAAGGCGCCCAGGCCGGGCGAGCGGCGGTGTTTTGCCGTTTCTCGGGCTGCAATCTGTGGTCGGGTCGCGAGAGCGATCGCGCCACGGCCGCCTGTACTTTTTGCGATACCGATTTCGTCGGCACCAACGGCGAAGGCGGCGGCAAATTCCGCGATGCTCAGGCGCTGGCCGCCACACTGGCCCAGACCTGGGGGCCGCAGACGGCGGGCCGTTATGTCGTGTTTACCGGCGGCGAGCCATTGCTGCAGCTCGATGCGGCCCTGATCGACGCCGTCCATGCGCAAGGCTTTACCATCGCCATCGAAACCAATGGCACCCTGCCCGTGCCGGCCGGCGTGGACTGGATCTGCGTCAGTCCCAAGGGACGCGCGCCGGTCGTGCAAACGCGCGGACAGGAACTCAAGCTGGTGTTTCCGCAAGCCGATACGCCGCCCGAGGCCTTTGCCGATTTGGCGTTCGAACATTTTTTCCTGCAGCCCATGGACGGCCCGCAACGTCTGGCCAACACCGAAGCTGCGGTGCGTTATTGCATGGCCCACCCGCAATGGCGGCTGAGTGTGCAAACCCATAAATACATAGGCATTCCATGATTGTCCGATTCACGCGCGGGGGCCGCCCTTGATTTCCGTCACCCGCAGGCTGGAGTTCGATGCCGGCCACCGCATCCCCGATCACCGCAGCCAGTGCCGCAATCTGCACGGCCATCGTTACGTCCTGGAGTTGACCCTGACGGGCGACGTCGTGCAGACGCCCGGCCAATCCGATACCGGCATGGTGATGGATTTCTCTGACATCAAGCACATCGCCAAAACCCATGTGGTCGATGTCTGGGACCATGCTTTTCTGGTCTATGAGGGCGATACGGCCGTGCGCGATTTTCTGGCGACGCTGCCTGGCCACAAAACCGTCGTGCTGGACCGCATCCCGACGGCCGAAAACCTTGCCGCGGTCATCTTCGGCCTGCTCGCGCCGCATTATGACAACGCCTACGGCCACGCGCTGCGCCTGTCCCGGGTACGTTTGTTCGAGACGCCCAACTGCTGGGCCGACTGCGACGGCAAATAAGCTTCAAGCGCCCGCCGGGCGCTTTTTTCATGGCGGCGTCAGCTTTCCACCAATAGACGGAATCCATCAGAATTATTGCTATTTCCTATTTATTAGCTTCCTACTAAATAGGATACAATGTGATTCATGAATACGGATTCCCAACTCATGTCCATGACGGCCCACCTGATGGTGCTCTCGCGCGCTTATCGCAGCGCGGCGGACAAGGCGCTGGCCGACTTTGGCCTGTCGCAGGCCACCGCGTGGCCGGTCATCGTCACGGGCCGCATGGGTGATGGCGTGCGGCAAGGCGCGCTGGCCGAAGCCCTGGGCGTCGAAGGCCCCTCGCTGGTGCGCGTGCTCGATCATCTGGTGGCCGCCGGGCTGCTGGAACGCCGCGAAGACGCTCAGGACCGGCGCGCGAAAACCGTGCATCTGACACCGGCCGGCGAGGATCTGCGCGAACAGGTCGAAGGCGTGCTGGCACAGTTACGCCGCCAGATTTTCAAGGACGTGCCTCAGGCCGACCTCGACGTCTGCCTGCGCGTGTTCGAACAGCTCAAGACCGCCATGGGCCGGGAGTCGGCCGTGTCGCGGGAGGATTTCCCGCGATGAAACTGCCCAGCCTCGAAGAGGCTATGTTCTCGCTCAAATGTTTTGCCGGTGCGATGGCCGCGCTGTACCTGTCGTACAGCATCGGCCTGCCTCGCCCCTTCTGGGCCATGACGACTGCCTACGTCGTGTCGCAGCCCTGGTCGGGCGCGGTACGCTCCAAGGCCGTGTATCGGCTGGGCGGCACGTTCTTCGGTTCGGCCATGACGGTCTACACCGTGCCGCGCCTGGCCAACTACCCCGTGCTCATGACGCTTGCCATGGTGCTGTGGGTGGGATTTTGCCTCTATATCGCCGTGCTCGACCGCACGCCCCGGTCGTATCTGTTCATGCTGGCCGGCTACACCGCGGCCATGATCGGCTTTCCCAGCGTGACCGACCCGGCCACGGTGTTCGACACCGCGCTGGCCCGCGTTGAGGAGATCAGCCTGGGCATTATCTGCGCCACCCTGGCGCACAGCCTGGTTTTTCCGCGCGGCATCGCCCGCCCCCTGATGGGCAGGCTGGACGCCACCGTGCGCGATGCGCGCAGCTGGATACAGGAAGTCATCAAGCATGTGAGCGAACGCGACGAGAAGAAAGGCGCTCAGGACCGCCGCACGCTGGCCAATGACATTACCCAGCTGCGCCTGATGGCGACCCACGTCCCCTTTGATACGGGCAATATCCGCTGGACGGCCAATGCCCTGGCCTCCATGCAGGACCACATCATCGCCTTGACCCCGGCCGTTTCGGCCGTCGAGGACCGCCTGCAGGCGCTGGCTGCCGCCGGGCGCGAACTGCCCGCCCCCGTGAGCGCGGTCATGGACGAGATTTCAGCCTGGATGGACGACAGCGCCAATGCGCGCCGCGAACAGGCCGTCCACCTGCGCGCTGCGCTCACGCGCCTGGCGCCCGCCATCCAGGCGGACTCCGACTGGGACGACGCCCTGCTCACCAGTTTGTTGGTGCGCCTGCGCGAGCTGGTCGACACCTATGACGCCTGCCTGGCGCTGCGCCTGGATATCCGCGCCGGCCTCGAAGGCAAGCCCCGCACATCGGCGCGCCGCCTCACGCGCGGCCCGGCGCTGCACCGCGACCATGGGCTGGCACTGCTGTCGGCGCTGGCTGCCGGAGTGGCCATCTCGGTGTGCTGCCTGTTCTGGATCGGCACGGCCTGGAGCAATGGCGCCACGGCCGCGCTGATGGCCGCGATCTTCAGTTGCTTTTTTGCCGCGCAGGACAACCCCGTGCCCGGCATCATGCAGTTCCTGACTTATACGATTTACTCCATCCCGCTGTCGGCGCTGTACCTGCTGGGCATCATGCCAGCCGTGCATTCTTTCGAGATGCTGGCGCTGGCCCTGTTTCCGGTTGCGTTCGTCACCGGCGTCTTCCTGGCCCGGCCCACGTCGGTGGGCAAGGCCATGGCGGTGTTCTTCGGGCTGTCCGGCACCCTGGCGCTGCATGACACCAACACGGCCGACCTGGTGTCCTTTCTGGACACCACCCTGGCGCAGTGTATCGGCGTGGCGGTGGCGGCCATCATCGCGGCCATTTTCCGCACCGTCAGCGTCGAATGGAGCGCCCGCCGCCTGCAAAGCGCCAACTGGAAAGAACTCGCCACACTGGCCAGCGCGCAGCGCGTCATCGGCCGCCAGGCCTTCGCCGCCCGGCTGCTGGACCGCATCGGCCTGCTGCAACCCCGGCTGGCCATGACCCGGCGCCGCGACGACCAACTAGCCGATGACGCACTGAAAGATCTGCGCGTGGGCAAGGATATCGCCGAGCTGCAGCGCGCGCGGCGCCATCTGCCGGTGGCCGATGCCGCGATCCAGCCGGTGCTGCGCGGGCTGGCGGAGTGCTTCCGCGACCGCCTGGCCGGCCGCGTCGGCGAGCATCCCGACAGGTTGTTGACCTATATCGACCGCGCGCTGCAAAGCGTGTGCGCGACGCCCGACTCCGGTCAGGCCGCGCGCGAGCGGGCCGTTGTCGCGCTGGTTGGCATCCGGCGCGCGTTTTTCCCCGATGCCCAGGCTTACCGCCCCCTGATGACCGCTCAGGAGGGCTAGAAAAAAATGATAGGCGAATTCAATTTCTACGGTATTTATTTTCCCTGGCTGCTGGTGCTGGCTGTGCCGGCGCTATTGCTGAGCTGGGTATTGCGGCGCGTGCTCGGACGCCTGGGTTTTTACCGCCTGGTCTGGCATCCGGCCCTGTTCGATCTCGCGCTGGCCGTGGTGCTGCTGTATGGCGTCTACCTGATTTCCCCTTATTTCTTCCAGAGATAGCAGTATGAAACTCCCTAACTCGCTCCGTCCGGCCGCGCTTGGCAGATATGCCGTCACCGCGCTCGTCGTGCTCGCTGCGGTCTATGCCGGGTGGCAACTCTGGGTTCACTACGAAGTCGAACCCTGGACCCGCGACGGCCGCGTCAAGGCCTATGTCGTCCAGGTCGCTCCCGATGTGTCCGGCCTGGTGACTGCCGTGCCCGTGCACGACAACCAGGATGTCAAAGCCGGTGACACCCTGTTTGAGATCGATCGCGCCCGCTTCCAGCTCGCCCTGGATCAGGCCGAAGCCGCCGTGCGGGCCCAGCAGGTCGCCCGCGAGCAGGCCGCCCGCGACGTCAAGCGCAACCGCTCCCTGGGCCAGTTGGTCTCGGCCGAGACGCTGGAACAGAGCCAGACGCGCCTGCAGCAAAGCGAAGCCGCGCTGGCCCAGGCCGAGGTGCAACTAAACGTCGCGCGCCTGAACCTCGAACGCAGCCGCGTGCAGGCAGCCGTCGATGGCCGTGTCACCAACCTCGATCTGCGTGTGGGCTCCTACGCCAGCGCCGGGCGCGCCGTGATGGCCCTGGTCGACGCGCACTCTTTCTACGTGGAAGGCTATTTCGAAGAAACCAAGCTGCCCCACATCCGTGAAGGCGATCCGGTACTGGTGACCCTGATGGGCGAGTCGCGGCAGATCCATGGCCATGTCGAAAGCGTCGCCATGGGTATCGCCGACCGCGATCGCAGCACCAGCGCCAATCTGTTGCCCAACGTCAACCCCACCTTCAACTGGGTGCGGCTGGCACAGCGCATTCCGGTGCGCATCCGCATCGACGAGGTGCCGGATGGCGTGCGTCTGGTGGCCGGGCAGACCGCCACGGTTGCCATCGACACCGCGGCCATCGCCGCCAAACACTAAGCCGCTCCCAAGAACTCACCACCGAAGTCCCGCCATGAATATCCGTCCTCTCCTCCCGCTGACATTGGCGCTCGCGCTGGCGGGTTGCGGCGCCGTCGGCCCAGACTATCGCGTACCCGATGACGCGGTGGCCCAACGGCCTGCGGCGCAAGCGCCCTTTGCCGAGGCCGCGCCTTACCGGCAGCAAGCCCTGCCCGCGCACTGGTGGCGCCTGTATCAGGATCCCGTGCTGGATCGATTGATCGAGTCCGCGCTGTCGGCCAACACCGATCTGCGTGTGGCCGCCGCCAATCTCGAGCGTTCGCAGGCCATGACGCAGGAGGCCCGGGCGCAACAATCTCCCTCGGTGGGAGTGAACGCATCGCCCACCTTCGGCCACTCCTCCGGCGTGCAGCAATTGCAGCCCGATGTCCGTCCGCAGGACCGCTGGTCGTACTCGT
Source organism: Bordetella genomosp. 12 (assembly GCF_002261355.1). Classification (GTDB taxonomy): domain Bacteria; phylum Pseudomonadota; class Gammaproteobacteria; order Burkholderiales; family Burkholderiaceae_B; genus Bordetella. The sequence continues at coordinate 1,314,083 of NZ_NEVU01000002.1, forward strand.
CGGGCTTGAGCATTTCCTACCAGGTAGATCTGTTTGGCCAGATCCAGCGCGCCATCGAGGCCGCGCACGGCGATGAAGAGGCCGCCCAGGCGGCCTACGATGCCGCCCGCGTGACCGTGGTGGCCGAAACCGCGCGCGCCTACGCCGATCTGTGCTCGGCCGGCATGCAGCTGGCGTCGGCCAAGCACTCCGTGGATGTGCAGCGCCAGTCGGTGGACGCCGTGCAGCGCTTGCAGAACGCCGGCCGCGGCACGTCGCTGGACCTGTCGCGCGCGCGCGGGCAGCTCGAACAACTGCAGGCCAATCTGCCGCCATTCGCGGCCCAGCAACGCACGGCCTTCTATCGCCTGGCCGCCCTGACTGGCCGGGCGCCGACCGAAATGCCGCCGTCGCTGCTGCAGTGCGCCCAGCCGCCACGTCTGACGCAGACCATCCCGGTCGGTGACGGCGCGCAACTGCTGCGCCGCCGCCCCGACATCCGCCAGGCCGAACGTACGCTGGCGGCTGCCACCGCCCGCATCGGCGTGGCCACGGCCGACCTCTATCCCAAGATCTCATTGGGCCTGTCCGGTACTTCGGGCGGCCCGGCCGCGATCTTCGGCGACCGGGGCACGTTCAGTTGGGGTATCGGCCCGCTCATCACCTGGACGCTGCCCAATACGGGTGCGGTCCAAGCCCGTATCGCTGAATCCGAAGCATCGACCAAGGCCGCCTTGGCGCGCTTTGACGGCACCGTGCTCAACGCCTTGCGGGAAACCGAGAGCGCCCTCGTCACGTATGCGCGCCAGCTCGATCGCGACGCCGCGCTGGCCGCTGCCCGCGACCAGAGCGCCCTGGCCGCCAACCAGGCGCGGCAATTGTTCCAGCTGGGCAAGACCGACTACCTGACCGTGCTCGACGCCGAACGCACGCTGGCCAGCAATGAAAGCGCGCTGGCGGCATCGCAGGCCAGCCTCTCGACAGACCAGATCGCACTCTTTCTGGCGCTGGGCGGGGGTTGGGAATCGGATGATGCGGGCGCGTCCAAGCCGCAACCCTGAGAGCGGCCACAGGCGGCAAACAGGCGCCTGACCGCAAGCGATTGACGCCGGCGCGCCGCCCTATCGCAGGGCGGCCGGCGCCTCAGTGCACCGAGCTGCCTTCGGGCGGCGTCTGGTTCAGGCCGAGCGCGGCCTCCCAACTGCGCAAGGGCACGCAAGTCTGCAAACGCACGATGCCTTGCTGCACCAGCGCGGGGTGCAACTCGTGGCCGACGGAGCTGGCGATATCGATGGTGGCATCGCCGTGCAGCTCGGCCAGCCGCGCATGCGCCGCCTGGGCCAGCGCCACCGGCATGACCGGATCGGCCGCGCCGTGCAGGATATGAATGGTGGTGTATTGCGGCGGCGCCTTGGGCAACTGGGCGTAGCGGCCCGAAAACGCCAGCACGCGGCCGGCCAGCCCTTCATGGGCCTGCACGGCTTCCAGGGCCATGATGGCGCCTTGCGAAAACCCCGCCAGGGCGGTGTCCGATTGCAGCAGCCCCAGGCGCTGCTGCTGCTCCTGGATGTAGGCCACCAGCGGCGGCATCGCCGCCGCCACGCGCGCGGGCCGATTGTCCTCGGTGACGCCACGCACGGAAAACCATTGCCGCCCCACGCCGCCGCCATCAAAAGGCTCGGTGCCCGCCGGGATCAAGACGGCGGCTGTCGGAAACGCCTGGCGGATGGCCAGCGCCATGCTTTCCAGGCCGTCTGGAATGCCACCCACCCCGTGCAGCAGGATGAAGAGCTGCTTGGGCTCGATGCCCGCTTCGGGCAGCAGTTCGATGGCGGTATTGACGGTGGTCTTCATGATGTGAATCCGGAAAGGCTAGGGGTCAACCCCCATGATCGTCCATTCTAGCCCCCTTACTCGAACTCGCGGCGCGCACGCTGCGTGATGACGCCGTACCAGCCTAGCCCGGGGTAGGTTTCGTAACCGGGCGTCAATGCATAACCGACCATGCTGCGATCGGCGTTGTCATAAAAGCCGCGCGCCTGCCCATCATTGCGCAAGGGGCAACGCTCTTTGAGCAGGCCCTGCCCGTCCGAAGCCGCGATGACCCTGTCCTTGCTGTCGACCAGCATGCAGCGGGTGCGGCTCCACTCTTCTTCGCTCAGGCCGACCGAGCGCACGATGGCGTCGGCCTGCTGCGCCCAGTCAAAGAAGATGCCCAGCACGCCCAGGGGCTTGCCGTTGCGGTCGGCGCCGGCGCGCACTGCCGTGGCATAAGTGGCCACCTGGGCGTCGCCCAGCAGGCGCTCGCACTGAATGTCGAGCGCGGCGTAATCGCCTCCGCTGCCGGTGGCCATGCCGCGCCGGAACCACTCGGCGTGCGACACATCGGCCCCCATGACCTGCGGGTAGCGGCCGGGCCTGCCGCTGGCCACCACCCGCCCGCTGGCGTCGGCAACCCAGAGGTCGAGATAGACGGTATAGCTGTCCAGAATGACGCTGAGCCGTTCGCTGGCATGGCGCTCGCCCTGCCCCGAACTGAGCAGATCCACCAGCGATGAATCCGTGGCCCACCAGCGCACATCGCATGAGCGCTCGTAAAGATTGCGATCCATCGTCTCGATCATATTGGAGGCCAGATCGCTCAAGCGCCGGCCTTCATAACCGCGGATTTCCTGCAAGGTGTGCTCGCCGATGCGGATCAGATCGGCAATGGAGCCGGCCAGCTCCTGCTTCAGGGCATCGGCGATGCCGGTGATCTGCTCGGAGACGAATTGCACCTGATTGGCCACGACCGCGAAGCCGCGCCCCGCCTCGCCCGAGCGCGCCGCCTCGATGCGGGCATTGAGGGACAGGTATTTGGCCTGCTGGTTGATATCGACGATGCTGGATATTTTTTCGTTGGAGATTTTTTCCACGCGGCGCGAAAGCTCGACGATCTTCTCGGGAAGGTAAGCCATAGAGACGGCTCCTGGGCAGGTTGAGGGCAGCTGATACGTTCTGTAGCAAGCAGAAATCATGCCAAGCTCGGCGCCCCGCGGCGCGCCCCGGACGCCCTGCCTTGGACCGCTTTCCGGAGCGCATTGCCCCGTTTTGGGGCATCGGCGCAGCACCGATATGGTGCCAAATGGGTCACGGCTGTTCGGCTCGATTTACTGTATATTTATACAGTCATTGAAAGCACTGCCATGCCCTCGCCCGAACATATCCATCCCGCCCTCTGGCGGGCCACGCAGTTGGCCCGGGCCAGCGCACGCGTGGTGCCGACCGGCCACGGCGAGTTGTCCGCGCAACTGCCCGAAGGCGGCTGGCCCCTCGGCTGCCTGACCGAACTGCTCCTGCCGCATCCGGGCAGCGGCGAATTACGCCTTTTATCCGCGGCCATCACCGCCCGCGACGACACTCGTCCCGTCGCGCTGGTGCAACCGCCGTTCACACCGCATATCGCTGCCTGGCGGCAATGGCGGCTCGCGCCGGAGCGCTTGCTCTGGGTGGCGCCATCGCGGCCCGGCGATGCCTTGTGGGCCGCCGAACAAATCCTCAAGCACGCCAGTTGCACCGCCCTGCTTTGCTGGCTGCCCCAAGTCCGGCCCGAGTCCCTGCGGCGGCTGCACCTGGCCGCTCAGGCCAGTGACACCCTGTTTTTCGTGCTGCGTCCGGCCCGGGCCGCGCACAACGCCTCCCCCGCGCCGCTGCGGCTGGCCCTGGCGCCCGCGCCCAGCGGGCTGTCCATCCATATCCTCAAACGCCGCGGCCCGGTGTGCGAGACACCGATTTTTCTGCCCCTGGACGGCGCGCCCAACCGTCCGGCTCAAGTCTTTGCTCCTCATGCGACTCTGGATCGCCATCCATCTTCCTCATCTCTCTCTGGACAGCGCGCAAGCCCGGTGGCCTGAACCCGGCTACTGCTGCGCCATCCTCGAGCAGGAACGCATCGTCGCGCTCACGCCGGCGGCATGCCAGGCTGGGCTGGAGATCGGCATGCGGCGCGCCAGCGCCCTGGCCCTGGCCCCCGAAGCCGAGCTATTGCTGCGCGATCCGCAGGCCGAGACGCACCGCCTGCACGAAGCCGCGCTGGCATTGCTGCAATACACCCCGCAACTGGCCTTGCGCCTGCCCGACGCCCTGCTGCTGGATGTCGGCGCCAGCCTGCAACTGTTTGGCGGTCCCAGGGCGCTGGCGCAACGCATACGCGCCAGCCTGGCCGCCCTGGCCCTGCATGGCCGCTTGGGCATGGCGCCCACCGCCGAGGGCGCCTGGTTGCTGGCCCAAGGCGCCGCCGGTGGGGCCTTGCGGCTGGCCAGCCTGGCGCAACGGCTGGACAAGCTCCCCCTGGCGCTGCTGCCGCAAGCCCAACCTCAGGCGGCCTGGCTGCAAGGCCTGGGCTGCAACACGCTGAGCGATCTGCGCGCGCTGCCGCGCGGCGGCCTGCAGCGCCGCGCGGGGCCCGCCCTGCTGCAGGCACTGGATCGCGCCTATGGTCAGGCCGCCGAGGCCCACCGCTGGTTTGAGCCGCCGCCCGGTTTCGCCGCCCGCCTCGAACTCATGGATTACGTCGAACACAGCCCCGCGCTCATGGATGTGGCGGGCCGCCTGACCGAACAGCTCAGCGGCTGGCTGCATGCCTGCCGGCGTGCCGTGCGTGCCATCACGCTCACGCTCGAACACGAGCGCGGCCGCCGCGCCTGCCCGCCATCCATGCTGACGCTGTCCCTGGCCGAGCCGGTCTGGCACAGCCAGCATCTGCTCGGTTTGCTGCGTGAGCGCCTCGAACGTCTCGAACTGGCCGCGCCGGTCATCGCCGTGTCGCTGGCGGCCCATGAAACCGTCGAACCCGGCATGGCCAGCGCCACCCTGTTTCCCGAGCCTGGCGGCAATGCCGCCGACCACGCCCGCTTGCTCGACCTGCTGGCCGCGCGCCTGGGGCCGCAGGCCGTATTGCAGCCTGCGCCGCAGGCCGACCATCGGCCTGAAGTCGCCAACCATTGGCAACCCGCCCATCACCACACGCACGCGTCCGACAGCCAGCCGGCCGGCCCCCTGGACCGTCCCTTCTGGCTGGTCGAACCGGCGCGCGCCCTGGCCGAGCACGCGCACCGGCCGGTCTATCAGGGCCAGCCGTTGCGGCTGCTGCGCGGCCCCGAACGCATAGAAAGCGGCTGGTGGGACGCCACCCAGACTCAGCGGGATTACTTCGTGGCCGAAGACCAGGCCGGGGCCCGCTACTGGCTGTACCGCGAACATGGCCAGCACTGGTTTCTGCATGGACTGTACGCCTAGGACGCACCATGGCCACCGACCCCTTCGCCGCTGTCCTGCCCGCTTATGCCGAACTGGATTGCCTCTCGAATTTCAGCTTCCTGACGGGCGCCTCGCACCCCGAAGAACTGGTCGAGCGGGCCGCCAAGCTCGGGTATACGGCCTTGGCGCTGACCGACGAGTGCTCGCTGGCCGGCGTCGTGCGCGCCCATGTGCAAGCGGCCAAGCATCCTGATCTGCAGCTCATCATCGGCAGCCGCATGGCGCTGGACAATGGCAGCCACGCGCCCATCGAACTCGTGCTGCTGGCCCAGGACAAGGAAGGCTACGGCAATCTGGCCGAACTCATCACCCTGGGCCGCAGCCGCGCGGAGAAAGGCCGCTATTTGCTGCGCCCTGCCGATCTGGCCGCGCCGGCGGCGCACGGCCTTGCCGGCTGCCTGGCCATCCTCACCCCCGCCTATGGCCAGCCGCCCGCCGAAATGGCGGCCCAGGCGCAATGGCTGGGCCGCCATTTCCGGGGCCGGGCCTGGGTGGGCCTGTCGCAATTGCAACGCTCACGCGATGATCTGCACCGCGCCGCCGTGCAGCAGGCCGCGCAATCGGCCGGCCTGCCGCTGGTGGCCATCGGCCAGGTGCAGATGCATGTGCGCTCACGCAAACCCCTGCACGACACCCTGGCCGCGATCCGCAGCGGCCGCAGCGTGGCCCAGTGCGGCTATGACCTGACCACCAACGCCGAGCGCCATCTGCGTTCGCGGCTGCGCCTGGCGGGGCTTTTTCCGGCCGAGGCGCTGGCACAAACCCAGGTGATTGCGCAACGCTGCGATTTCTCGCTGGACGAAATCCGCTACGAGTATCCCGACGAAATCGTGCCTGCCGGCGAAACGCCCACGTCCTATCTGCGGCGGGCCGCCCACGCCGGCGCGGCCGAGCGTTTTCCGATGGGCATACCGGCCTCGGTCGGCACGCTGCTGGAGAAAGAGCTCGCGCTCATCGCCGAACTGCAATACGAAGCCTATTTCCTGACGGTGCACGACATCGTGCGCTTTGCGCGCGACCGCGGCATTCTGTGCCAGGGACGCGGCTCGGCGGCCAATTCGGCCGTCTGCTATTGCCTGGGCATCACCGCGGTGGACCCCAGCAACGGCAACGCGCTGTTCGAACGCTTCATCAGCAAAGAGCGCAATGAGCCGCCCGACATCGATGTGGATTTCGAGCACAACCGCCGCGAAGAAGTCATCCAGTACATCTATGGCAAATACGGCCGCGCGCGCGCGGCGCTGACCGCCGTGGTCATTTCGTACCGGCCCCGCAGTGTGCTGCGCGACACGGGCCGGGCGCTGGGCCTGGACCCGGCCATCATCGATGCGGTCGCACGCGCGCACCAATGGTGGGACGGCAAAAAGGAAATGCTGCGCACGCTCGGGCAATGCGGCCTGGATCCGGGCTCGCGTGTCGCGCGGCAATGGGCCATTCTGGCCGAGACACTGATGGGTTTTCCCCGCCATCTGTCGCAGCATCCCGGAGGATTTGTCATCTCACGCGGCAAGCTCTCACGCCTGGTGCCCATCGAAAACGCCGCCATGGAGGGCCGCAGCGTCGTGCAATGGGACAAGGACGATCTCGATGCCCTGAATCTGCTGAAGGTCGATGTGCTGGCCCTGGGCATGCTGTCCGTGCTGCGCCGGGCATTGGCCATGACAGGGCTGCGGCGGGGCCTGCCGCTGGCCTTGCATCAGATCCCGCAAGACGACACCCCTACCTACGACATGATCTGCCGCGCCGACACCGTGGGCACCTTTCAGATCGAATCGCGCGCGCAGATGAGCATGCTGCCCCGTCTTCGGCCACGCTGCTATTACGACCTGGTGGTGCAGGTCGCCATCGTGCGGCCAGGCCCCATCCAGGGCGGGATGGTTCATCCCTATCTGCGCCGCCGCCAAGGCAAGGAAGCCATCGTGTCGCCCGGCAAGGCCGTCGAAGAGGTGCTCAGGCGCACGATGGGCGTACCCATTTTCCAGGAGCAGGTCATGCAGATCGCCGTGGCCGCTGCCGGCTTCACGCCCGGCGAGGCCGATCAGCTACGCCGCTCCATGGCGGCATGGCGGCGCAAGGGCGGTGTGGACCGATTCCGCCTCAAGCTCATCAATGGCCTGGTGGCCAACCACTACAGCCCGGAGTTCGCCGAAGCGTTGTTTCGGCAGGTCGAAGGTTTTGGCGAGTATGGTTTCCCAGAAAGCCATGCCGCCAGCTTCGCGCAACTGGCCTATGCCAGCGCCTGGCTCAAATGCCACGAGCCCGAGGCATTTTTGGCCGCGCTGCTGAACTCCCAACCCATGGGTTTTTACGCGCCCGCGCAACTGGTGCAGGATGCGCGCCGGCATGGGGTGGTGGTGTTGCCGGTGGACATCACGCGAAGCGGCTGGGAGGCCGGCTTCGAAACACGGCCGGCGCAGCCCCGCCCGGCCGTGCGTCTGGGGCTGAATCAGGTCAAGGGCATCAAAGAGGCTGCCGCGCTGCGCATCGAGGCCGCCCGTGCCCAGCAGCCTTATACCGATGTCGCCGATCTCGGCCGGCGCGCCGCGCTCACCCGCCAGGAACTCGATGCCCTGGCCGCCGCCGATGCCTTGCACCCCCTGGCGGGCCACAGACGCCAGGCGCGCTGGCAGTCCGCGGTGGGCGTGCACCGCCGCGACCTGTTGCGCGATGCCCCGATTGAAGAAACCGAACGCCCCAGCCTGCCGGCGCCCAACGAGGGCCAGACAGTGGTGGCCGATTACGACAGCACCGGCCTGACTCTGCGCCGCCACCCCGTGGCCTTGCTGCGCGCCGAACTGACCGCACGCCGCTTCGAAACCGCCGAGAGACTCAACCTCTATCCGGACCGCCGGCTGGCGCGCGCCTGCGGCATCGTCACCGTGCGCCAGCGCCCCCAAACCGCCAATGGCACGATCTTCGTCACCATCGAGGACGAAACCGGGCCGGTCAATGTCGTGGTGCGCAATGAGCTCATCGAGCGCCAGCGCCGTGAACTCTTGGGCGCCGTTTTGTTGGGCGTCTACGGCACCTGGCAGAACATCGACGATGTGCGCAACCTGGTCGCGCAGCGGCTGGTCGATCTGTCGCCATTGTTGCGTCAGCTCGACGAAGACGGCCTGCAGACCCAAAGCCGCAACTTCCATTGATGCGGCGCCGGCCCGGCTCACGCCGGCGGCCGCAGCAACGCGCGCCAGGCTGCCAGCTTGGCGTCAAAGCTCAGCGCGGCATGCGCCGGGCTGGTCGAAGGCAAGGCCAGCACGCGCGGCTGCGCCCGGCCGGCCAGCGTGGGCACGACATGACGCTGATAGAGCTGCGCGGCTTTGGCGCCATTCAAACCGATGACCTCGATATGCGGATGCTGGTCGAAGAAACCGGCGAAGTCGTTGGCGACCACGCTGCCGCCCACAATGGCCGCATCCAGGCTGCCCGGGCGGACGCAGTCGGACAGCACATCCCAGAGGGCCACCCGCGCATCCTGCAGCGCCTGCAGCCTTGCGGCATAGCCAGCGGAAGAATCCACGCCGAACAAGGCCTGGGCGATGCGCCAGAAAGCATTGCGCGCGTGAGCGTAGTACTCGGCGCGCCCCAAGGAAACCGTGCCGGGCATGGTGCCCAGAATGAGGATGCGCGCATCGCTGCGCGCCACGGGCGCAAAGCCATGCACGCGGGCCGGATCAACGCCCATGCAGGCGGTCCAGACGCAGGCGGCCACGTGCGTCGGTCAGGCGGCGCAACGCCGACCAGGACACGCCCATCGCGGCCAGGCCACTGGCGCCGCACAGCAGAAACAGAATCAGGATCTGATACTTGACGGCCTCGACGGGGTCCATCCCCGCGATGATCTGCCCCGTCATGATGCCAGGCAGCGTGATGATGCCGGCGGCGGCCATCTGGTTGATCGCGGGCACCAGGCCGCGCCGCACCGATTCGCGCATGAGGGGCGCGAAGGCTTGCCGGGGCGTGGCGCCCAGCGCGATCCGCGCTTCGATCGCGCCCCGCTGCCGCCGCACCCCGCCCAGCATGCTGTCGAGCGCCAGGCTGCCGGCGTTCAGGACGCTGCCCAGCACAATGCCCACCAAGGCGATCAGGTAGCGCGGGTCATACCAGGGGTCGGGGCGCAAGGCCGTGCTCAGGATGAAGAGCGCCGTCACCGCCGTAGTGGTGATCACGGCCAGCGCGCCTATGCGCAGATTGCCCGCGGCGCTCAGCCGCTCGGCAGGCCTGGCCGCGACCTCGCGCGCGGCAAGCGCCATCATCACCAGGACCACACCGCTGGTCAGCCAGGGCGAGGCATAGGCAAAAACCACGCGCAATATGTGGCCGACCAGCAGCAATTGCACCACGGTGCGGATCGCCGCCCAGACGATGCTGCGCTCCATGCGCAGCCGCATGGTCAGGGAAATGACGGCGCTGAGCGCCACCAGCGATGCCGCGATGGCCAGATCGCTGGCCTGCAGCGTGAGCACCCCCTGCACCGTCGGTTGGGCCAGACTGTTCATTGCCGCTCCAGCCGGTGGTTGCGCACCAGATAGCACCGTGTGGCCAGCCGCCGTGCCTGCGCCGGGTTGTGGGTGACCATCAGGGCGGTCATGCCGGCGGCCAAGGTATGGCGGATGAGCGCTTCCACGCGGGCGGTGGCGCCTTCATCCAGGGAAGCCGTGGGCTCATCGAGCAGAATGACCGCAGGGCGATCGCGCAAGGCGCGCGCCAGGGCCAGGCGCTGACGCTCGCCGGTGGATAATTCAGTGATCTGCGCCTGCATGATGGCCGCGCGCAAGCCCAGTGCGTCGAACAGCCCGCTCAGGGCGGCGGCCTCGGCTGCCGCCCCGGTGAAATGCGCCGCCACGGCGTCGTCCCACCAACCCGCTTCGGCCTGGCAGTAGCGCACCTGACGGCGCCAGGCCGGGCCCGGCATGCTGCTGCGCGCCACGCCATCGAGCCAGATTTCACCCACCCCGGGATCGAGATCGGCGACCTGCCGCAACAACAGCGATTTGCCGGCGCCCGAGGCGCCCATGATGGCGACACACTCGCCCCGGGCCAGGTCCAGATCGGCAGGCACGAAGCCCGCCGCGGCCACGCCACGCAGGCAGAGATAACCGCCATCGGAAGGCGAAGCCGGAACGCTCATGAAACCACAACGCGGATGCGGGACATGAGCGGCATTATGCCGCCCTTGCCCCGCCACTAGCCAGCCGCGCTCAAGCCGCCAGGCGGCGCTCGATATCCGACTTGGTCTGCGACAACGCCGGCGGCAGGCCGCGAGCCAGTTGCGCGAACAACTCACCGTGCAGGCCCAGCTCTTCGTGCCAGGCCGCCCCGTCGACCGAGATCACCTGCTGGAACTGATCCGGCGTGAACTCCAGCCCCGTCCAGTCGATATCGCCGTAAGACGGCGAAATACCGAAGACCTGTTCCTGGCCTCCCGCCTCGCCGTCCAGACGGCCCAACATCCACTTGAGCACGCGCATGTTCTCACCGAAGCCCGGCCACACGAACTTGCCATCCGGGCCCTTGCGGAACCAGTTGACGCAATAGATGTGCGGCAGCTTGGCGCCGGCGTCGGACAGCCGTTGCCCCACACTGAGCCAATGGTTGAAATAGTCGGCCATGTTGTAGCCGCAGAACGGCAGCATGGCGAAAGGATCGCGCCGCACCACGCCCTGTTTGCCGGCCGCAGCGGCCGTCGTTTCCGAGCCCATCGTGGCCGCCATGTAGACGCCCTCGACCCAGTCACGCGCCTCGGTCACCAGCGGCACCGTGGTCGACCGGCGGCCGCCGAAAATGAAGGCGTCGATGGCCACCCCCTGCGGGTTCTCCCACTCGGGATCGATGGACGGGCATTGCGCGGCCGGCGCGGTGAAACGCGCATTGGGATGGGCGGCCTTGCGCCCGGTCTCGCGCGCAATCTCGGGCGTCCAGTCCTGGCCCTGCCAGTCGATCAGATGCGCCGGCGGCACATCGGTCATGCCTTCCCACCAGACGTCGCCGTCATCGGTCAGCGCCACGTTGGTGAAAATCACATTGGCCTTGAGCGTGGCCATGGCATTGAAGTTGGTCTTTTCGCTGGTGCCCGGGGCCACGCCGAAATACCCCGCCTCGGGATTGATGGCGCGCAGGCGGCCATCGGCGCCCGGTTTGATCCAGGCGATGTCGTCACCGATGGTGGTGACTTTCCAGCCATCCATCCCGGCCGGCGGAATCAGCATGGCGAAGTTGGTCTTGCCGCAGGCCGACGGAAAGGCCGCGGCCACGTGGTACTTGCGGCCCTTGGGCGTGGTCACGCCCAGGATCAGCATGTGCTCGGCCAGCCAGCCTTCGTCCCGGCCCATGGTCGAGGCGATGCGCAAGGCAAAGCATTTCTTGCCCAGCAGGGCATTGCCGCCATAACCGGATCCGAAGCTCCAGATCTCGCGCGTTTCAGGATAGTGAACGATGTATTTGACGGGATTGCACGGCCAGGCGACGTCGGCCTGGCCCGCGGCCAGCGGATGACCCACGCTGTGCACGCAAGGCACGAACTCGCCATCGGCGCCCAGCACGTCCCACACGGCACGGCCCATGCGGGTCATGATGCGCATGTTGACGGCCACATAAGGGCTGTCGGAGAGCTCCACCCCGATATGGGCGATGGGCGAACCCAGCGGCCCCATGGAAAACGGCACGACGTACAAGGTGCGGCCCCGCATGGCGCCTTCGAACAGGCCGTGCAAGGTGGCGCGCATCTCGGCCGGCGCAGCCCAGTTGTTGGTCGGGCCGGCATCCTCTTCGCGCGCCGAGCAGATGAACGTGCGGTCTTCAACGCGGGCCACATCCGACGGGTCGGAGCAGGCCAGATAAGAATTGGGGCGCTTCTCGGCATTCAGGCGGCGCATGGTGCCGGCCTGGACCATCTGCTCACACAGGCGGTCGTACTCTTCTTGCGAGCCATCACACCAGACCACGCGATCCGGTTGCGTCAGGGTCACCACGCTCTGCACCCAATCGATCAAGCGCGCGTGCTTGACATAGGCGGGAACGTTGAGCGGCGGCAGTTTGGCCTCGGCAGTTTGCGTCATACGGTAATTCTCCAGAATGGGGCGGAACATGCTGCGCGGCGCCGCTGCCGTCGCCGCGAAAAAACGTGGCCCGGCGGACCAGGTCCCCGGGCGATGGGGCCATCATACTTGGGAGTATGCGGCGCTACCAAGCAGCTTTGAAGGCCTTGTTGCTCGTCTTCGCACTCCATACCAGGGGTTTACCCCTATTCCCTCGCTCAGGCCGGTCGGGCCGGGCCGCGATCCGCCCCTGCGCGAAGGGCCGTGGCGGCTATGACATAATCGGCAGGCCCTTTTGGGCCCTGAATGCCTCCTTGCTTATGACGATCCCTGCCTTGCCTGCCCTTAACGCCGACCGCCTCTGGTCGCGCGTCGACACCCTTTCGCGCATGACCCTGCCCGGCCAGCCCTGGACGCGCCGCGCGTTCACGCCGCTGTTCGATCAGGCGCGCGCCTGGCTGCGGGCCGAATTCGAAGCCGCCGGCCTGACCTGCCGGATCGATGCCGCCGGCAATCTGGTGGGCCGCCTCGAAGGCCGCGATGCGGCGAAAAAGCCGCTGGTGACCGGCTCGCATTGCGACACCGTGCTCGAGGGCGGGCGCTTTGACGGCATCATCGGCGTGCTGGCTGGCATCGAGGTTGCCCATACGCTGAAAGACCATGGCCTGACGCTGGATCACCCCTTCGAAGTGATCGACTTCCTTTCCGAAGAACCCAGTGACTACGGTATTTCCTGTGTCGGCAGCCGCGCCATCAGCGGCCACCTGAGCGCCGAGATGCTGGCTGCGTGCAATCCCGAAGGCGAGACCCTGGCGCAAGGCATCCGCCGCGCGGGCGGCCGGCCGGAAGCACTGACCCGCGCCCTGCGCGGCCCAGGCGACACCGCGGCCTTCGTGGAGCTGCATATCGAGCAAGGGCCAGTCCTGGAGACACGCGGCCTGCCCATCGGCGTGGTCAGCAGTATTGTGGGCATCCGCCGCTCGCGCATCGTCGTTCAGGGCCAGCCCGACCACGCCGGCACCACACCCATGGATATCCGCCGCGACGCGCTGGTCGGCGCGGCGCGCATCATCGATGCCGCGCACCGCCGCGCCAGCGAACTGGCCGGCAACCCGCACTATGTGGTGGCCACCGTCGGCCGGCTCACGCTCACCCCCAACGCCGCCAACGCCGTGCCGGGCCGGGTCGAACTGACGCTGGAAGTTCGCAGCGACAGCAATGCCATCCTGGACCGCTTCACGCCCGACGTTCTGCAGGACGTCGCGGCCGGGCTGGCTGCCTTGCGCCTGACCCTGCAGGCCGAGCCGCTCTCCCGTGCCGAACCGACCGATTGCGCGCCTGTGGTCATGGAGGCCGTGCGTCGGGCCGCCGGCAGCCTGGGCTATGCCTGCATGACGCTGCCCAGCGGGGCGGGCCACGACGCCATGTATATGGCGCCTTCCGGTCCCATGGGGATGATTTTCATCCCCTGCCTGGGCGGCCGCAGCCATTGCCCCGAAGAATGGATCACGCCGGCGCAATTGCTCGACGGCACGCGCGTGCTCTATCAAACCCTGCTCGAACTCGACACACTCCCCTGATCCCATGGACCAGATCGATATCGACGACGGCACCGCCGACCGCCACCTGCTCGACGCTTCCGGCATCTCGCTGGTCGTTTTTCATAGCCTCAGCTGCGCGAACTGCCGCGTGGCGCGCGAGCGCCTGCCGGGGTTCGAGCTGCCCGCAGAACGCATTTTCTGGGTAGACGCCGGGCGCAATGGCGGCCTGGTCGAGCGCTACGAAGTCTTTCATCTGCCGGCCATTCATGTCGTGCGCGACGGCACCTACTATGGCCCGATCAGCGCGCAATTGGCCGATTGGGATCTGCGCCAGCAGATCGCCCAGGCGCTGGACAACCACCCGGCCGAGCTGCCGTGACGCCCACCCGCCGGCCGCTCGACGGCTTTGCCACCGGCACCATGCTGGCGCTCTGTCTGTGCTGGGCCACCCAGCAGATCGCCATCAAGGCGGTCGCCGCCGATATCGCGCCGCTTTTGCAGATCGGCCTGCGTTCGGCCTTCGCCGCCGTCGTGCTGGGCCTGGTGGTGCTGCGCACCCAAGGGGCCCGTTTCTGGCGTGACGGCAGCGTTCGCGCCGGATTGGGCGTGGGCGTGCTCTTTGCGCTGGAGTTCGTTTTCGTGGCGCTAGGTCTGCACTACACGACGGCCTCCCATATGGCCGTGTTTCTCTACACCTCGCCGATATTCGCCGCGCTGGGGCTGCATGCCTGGGTGCCGGGCGAGCGTCTCAAGCCGCTGCAATGGCTGGGTGTGGCGCTGGCTTTTGTCGGCATCGCCGTGGCGTTTCTGGGCAACCGCCCCGGCAGCGAGCAGGCGCCGAACGTGCTGCTGGGCGACTTGTTGGGCATTCTGGCCGGAGCGGCCTGGGGCATGACCACGGTCGGCATCCGCGCCAGCCGGCTCTCAGAGGCACCTGCCTCCAAGACCCTGTTCTACCAAATGGTATGTGCCGCGGTAGTGCTGCCTTTGCTGCACGGCCTGATGGGCGGGGCCGCGCCCACCTGGACCGCCCCCGCCCTTTACAGCCTGCTGTTCCAATGCGTGGTGGTCGCGCTTTTCAGTTACCTGGTGTGGTTCTGGCTGTTGCGCCGCTATCTGGCCACCCGCCTGTCGATGCTGTCTTTCCTCACCCCGCTGTTTGGCGTGGGGCTGGGCGTGGTCCTGCTCGATGAGCCGCTGGACGGCCATTTCGTCGCCGGCGCGGTGCTGGTGCTGGCGGGCATCCTGCTGGTGAGCGCCGCCGGTACGCTGCAAGCCTGGTGGCTGCGCCGCCAGGCCCGCTGAACGGCTCAGCCCGGCTCGCCGCGCAGGTCCTGCAGGCGGCGACGCTGGCGGCCCTGGGCGTCGAAATTTTCCGGCGCCAGCCAGCGCTCGAAGGCGGCCCGCCGCGACGGCCACTCCGAGTCGGTGACGGAAAACCAGGCGGTGTCGCGCGTGCGGCCCTTGTACACCACCGCCTGGCGGAATATCCCCTCAAACTGAAAGCCCAGGCGGGCGGCCGTCTGCTGCGACGGCGCATTCAGGTGGTCGCACTTCCACTCGTAACGCCGGTAGCCTAGCTCCTCGAACGCGCGCCGCATGAACAAAAATTGCGCCTCGGTGGAAATCGGCGTGCGCTTGAGCGCCGGCGAGAACGTCACGCTGCCGACTTCGATCACGCCATTGCCCGGATCGATACGCATATAGGCCAGCGTGCCGACGGCCCGGCCGCTGGCGCGATCGATGACGGCAAAATGCAGCGGATCCTCGCTACGCTCGGCCTGTTCGCAATAAGCGCGATAGCTCTGCTCCGAGTCAAACGGGCCGACGGTCAGGTAGGTCCAGTCACGGCCATCGGGCGCCGCGCTGTAGGCCGCGAACAGATCCGCCGCATGACGCCGGGCATCCAGCGGCTCCAGGCGGCAGAAGCGGCCTTCGAGGGCCGTGCGCGGCGGACGGGGCCGCGCGCTCCAGTCAGGCAAAGACTCGCCGACCGGTTGGTCGAAGGCATTGAGCAAGGCCATACAGATCTCCACGCAGCAAGGTTGGGAAGCCGTACTCTAGAACGATTCGTGGCATTATAGAAAGCACCAGCTAAAAGTATTTTCTTAGTGCCACCGGTTTGCCATGGAAGACACCCTCACCCGCCTCGTCCTGTTGGATGCGCCCTTGTCGCCGGGTGCCGTGCCCCTGCAGCGCCAACTGCTGCACCGCTTGAAAACGGCCATCCTGGAAGGACGCCTGGCCCCCGGCACCCGCCTGCCCGCCTCGCGCAGCCTGGCCGAAGCGCTGTCGATCTCGCGCAACACCGTCTCCATCGCCTATGAACATCTGGCTGCCGAAGGCTATGTGCAGGCCGATCGACAGGGCACGCGCGTGGCCACGCTCACGCGCCAGCGCCGGCCCGCCACGGCCGGCCAGTCCGCCGGCCCCGTGCGCGTGGCGCGCCGGCTGGAGCGTCTGGTGAGCACGCCGCGCGGCACCGGGCCTTACCTGGCCTTGCGGCCCGGCCAGCCCGCCCTGGCGCACTTTCCGGCCGCGGCCTGGCGCCGCGCGCTGGACCGCGCCATGCGCCATGGCGGCGGCGAGTCGCTGGCCTATGGCGAACCGGCCGGCGAACCCGGGCTGCGCGCCGCCATCGCGCGGTATCTGGGCGTGGCGCGGGGCGTGCATTGTCTGCCTGAGCAGGTGGTCATCACCGAGGGCACGCAGGAGGCGCTGGCGCTGAGCGTGCGCCTGCTGGCCGACCCGGGCGACATCGCCTGGGTGGAAGACCCGGGTTATCGCGGCGCGCGCACCGCGTTCTTTGCCGGCGACCTGGACGTGCGGCCCAAACCCGTGGATGCCGACGGCCTGCGCCTGAGCACGCAAGATTGGGCCGACGCGCCGCCACGCCTGATCTACCTGACGCCCTCGCACCAATATCCCACCGGCGGCGTGATGCCGGCGGCACGCCGCCTGGACCTGATTGCCCAGGCCCGGCAGCATCAGGCCTGGATCATCGAAGACGATTACGACAGTGAGTTCCGTCATCACGGCGAACCCATCGCGGCGATGCAGGGCATGGCGCCCCAGGCGCCCGTGCTCTATATCGGCAGCTTCAGCAAAACCATGTTCCCGTCGCTGCGTATCGGCTTCGTGGTCCTGCCCGAATGCCTGGTCGAGGCCACCCGCGTAGCCGTGGCCGAACTGCTGCGCGGCGGCCATCGCTATGAGCAACTGGCCCTGGCCGATTTCATCGAAAGCGGCGAGTTCAGCCGCCATCTGGGGCGCATGCGACGCCTGTACCGCGAACGTCAGCAGGCGCTGCGCGCCGCGCTCACCCGCAACCTGGATATCGAGCACACCGTAGAAGGCGGTCAGTGCGGTCTGCATCTGACGGTGCGCTTGCCCGCCGGCTATGACGACCGGCGCATCGCCAGCCTCGCCCCCGCGCACGGCATGCAGCCGCAGGCCCTGTCCAGCTTTGCGCTGGCCGCTTCAGACACCGGGCTGGTGCTGGGCTACGGCAACACCGCGGCCGATCTGTTCGATCCCTTGACGCGGCGCCTGGCCCGCCTGGCCGCTCAAGCCGGGCCCCGCTAACCGGTCAGGGCGCCCAATAGCAGCGCGCACAAGAGCAGCCAGAAAATACCGCTCAGGAAGGAGCGGCGCGCGAAAGCCTTGATCCCGGCCCAGAGCATCAGCAGGCCGATCAGCAATAACGCGAAATTCATGACATTCGGGCTCATGCCCAACGCCGCGGCCATGCCCGAGAAAAACTCGCCCAGCGCGCCGAAAAAGCCGCCGAACAACCAGCGCAGCGCCTCGGCCACCCATTTGATACCCTGCCCCAAGGCAGCGCCCGCACTGCCAAAAAACCCCGTTTCCGCTTGCATGACACCTCGACTGTCCCTTTTGCATGGTTATATCCCATTTGGACGGCGGGGCTTGATGCGGCCCGCCCCCGGAACGATGTTTAATAGCAGTCATCGTCGGTGGCAGCCGACCTCGCAATAAGGATTACTCATGGCTTTCGATTTCGACCTCTATGTCATCGGCGCGGGCTCGGGCGGCGTTCGGGCGGCACGGTTTGCCGCCGGGTTTGGCGCGCGCGTGGCGGTGGCGGAGAGCCGCTACCTGGGCGGCACCTGCGTCAACGTGGGGTGCGTGCCCAAGAAACTGCTCGTCTATGGCGCGCATTTCAGCGAAGAGTTCGAGCAGGCCAGCGGTTTTGGCTGGACGCCCGGCCACCCCGGGTTTGACTGGCACACCCTGATCCAGAACAAAAACCGCGAAATCGAACGCCTCAATGGCATTTACCGCAACCTGCTGGTCAATAGCGGCGTCACCCTGCACGAAGGGCACGCCCGCATCGTTGACCCGCACACGGTCGAAATCAACGGCCAGCGCCATAGCGCCGAACGCATCCTGATCGCCACCGGCGGCTGGCCCTTCGTGCCGGACATCCCCGGCAAGGAACTCGCCATCACGTCCAACGAGGCCTTCTTTCTGAAGAAACTGCCGCGCCGCGTGCTGGTGGTCGGCGGCGGCTATATCGCCGTCGAATTCGCATCCATCTTCAATGGTCTGGGCGCCGACACCACGCTGGCCTACCGGCGGGAGCTCTTTCTGCGCGGCTTCGACCAGAGCGTGCGCGAACATCTGCGCGACGAACTGCAGAAAAAAGGCATGACGCTGCGCTTTAACAGCGACATCGCCCGCATCGACAAGCTGCCCGACGGCACGCTGGCCGCGACCCTGCTCGACGGCACGGTGCTCGAAACCGATTGCGTGTTCTATGCGACCGGCCGCCGCGCCATGCTCGATAACCTGGGCCTGGAAAATACCGGCGTCAAACTCAACGAACAGGGTTATATCGAAGTCAATGACCTGTTCGAAACCAGCGAACCTTCGATTCTGGCGCTGGGCGATGTGATCGGCCGCGTGCCGCTCACGCCCGTGGCCCTGGCCGAAGGCATGGCCATCGCCCGCCGTCTCTTCCGCCCCGAAGAGTACCGCCCGGTGGACTACGACCTCATCCCCACCGCCGTGTTCAGCCTGCCCAATATCGGCACCGTCGGGCTGACCACCGAGCAAGCCCTCAAACGCGGGCACCGCGTCAAACGCTTCGAAAGCCGCTTCCGCCCCATGAAGCTCACGCTGACGGACGTGCAGGAGCGCACCCTGATGAAGCTGGTGGTCGATGCCGACACCGATCGGGTGCTGGGCTGCCACATGGTGGGTCCGGATGCCGGAGAGATCATGCAAGGGCTGGCCGTGGCCTTGAAAGCCGGCGCGACCAAACGCCTGTTCGACGAAACCATCGGCATCCACCCCACCGCCGCCGAAGAGTTCGTCACCATGCGCACGCCCGTGGCTGACTGAGGCGCCGCCCAGCCTGGCGCCTCGCCCGGGCCTGACCTCCCGGGCGCCGGCCTCAGGGCTGAGCGAGGCGGCGCAGAAACTCCCTGGCGCCGGCCGGGGCCAGGGCCTTGTGCCCGTTGATGAAAAACACATACACCTCGCGCGGCGCGCCTGTTCCGATGTCTGGCAGCCGGCGCGGCAAGTCCGGGCTGCGCCCCGCCGCCCACTGCCGTGCGCAGCGCGCCCACGCCGCGAGCACCGCCGGCGCATACCCATGGCGGAATCGCGGATCTGCCGCCATCAGGCGCACATAGATCAGATCGGCGCAGGTGCTGTCGGTGATGGACACGAATCGCGGGCTGTCGGTCAACACGGTGGCCACGCCGTGCGCGCGCGCCCGGCGCAGATAATCGTCGCAGTCGAAACTGGGATGCCGGGCGTCGAGCACATGGTGCAGGCGCTGCCCCTGCAGGCGCGCCGGCAAGAGACCGAAAAAGGCTTCGATGTCTGCCGGGTCATAGACTTTGCCCTCCGGCAGTTGCCACAACAAGGGCCCCAGGGCCGGGCCGAGACGGTCGATGCCGCTGTCCAGAAAGCGCCTGACCGAGTCACCGGCCTGGCTCAAGGCCTGGCGGTGAGTCGCGTAGCGCGGCGCCTTCAGGGCGAGTTTGAAGCCATCCGGCACCTGCGCGGCCCAGGCCGCGAAGGTCGAAGGCTTCTGGCTGCGGTAAAACGTCCCGTTGACCTCGATGGCGCTGAACTGCCGCGCGGCGAACGACAGCTCGCGCGCATGCGGCAGACCCGGCGGGTAAAACACCCCGTCGCGCCAGGGCGGATAGGTCCAACCGCCGATGCCGGCCCGGATGGCAGTCATGTGCGCTCCTTATCGATGCGCTCCATGGTAGCGGGCGGACGCCACAAGCATGTAAACGCCCGTAACACCCGACGCCAGGCCGGGGCGCGATGGGCCGCGCGCGGCGCCGGCGGCCGAGGTGCGATAATGGCCGTCTGACAAGGACCACCGCTTGCGCACGGAGAAACGCTTTGACCCGCATTGATGACGCCATGCATGACCGGGAAGCCGGCCAGGCCGACTCCACCCAGAACACGACCCGTAACGACGGCACGCGCATCGGCGCGGTGCGCCCGCTGATTTCCCCGGCCTTGCTGCTGGATGAGCTGCCCACCCCGGCGGCCGTCCAGGACCTGGTCGAGTCCAGCCGCAGTGACATCGCCGATGTGCTGCATGGCCGTGATGACCGCCTCATCGTCGTGGTGGGCCCCTGTTCCATTCATGATCATGACCAGGCCATGGCCTACGCCCGGCAGCTCAAAACGGCCGCCGATGCGCTCAAGGACGACCTGCTCATCGTCATGCGGGTGTATTTCGAGAAGCCGCGCACCACCGTCGGCTGGAAGGGTTTCATCAACGACCCGCGCCTGGATGGCAGCTTCCGCATCAACGAAGGCTTGCGCCGTGCGCGTTCGCTGCTGCTGGACATTTCCGGCCTGGGCCTGCCGATCGCCACCGAGTTTCTGGATTTGCTCAGCCCGCAGTTCATCGCCGATCTGATCGCCTGGGGCGCCATCGGGGCACGCACCACCGAGAGCCCCAGCCATCGCCAATTGGCTTCGGGCTTGAGCTGCCCGCTCGGCTTTAAAAATGGCACCGACGGTGGCGTACAGATCGCCGCCGACGCGATGGTGGCCGCCAGCGCCAGCCATGCTTTCATGGGCATGACCAAGATGGGCGTGGCCGCCATTTTCGAGACGCGCGGCAATATCGACACCCATGTCATCCTGCGCGGCGGCAAAAATGGCAGTAATTTCGATGCGGCCAGCGTGCAGGCCTGCTGCGACGTATTGCGCAAAGCCGGCCTGCGCGAGCAGGTCATGATCGATTGCTCGCACGCCAATTCGAACAAATCGCATGAGCGCCAGGTGGAAGTCGCGCGCGACATCGCCCAGCAGATCGCCGGCGGCGAGCAGCGCATCACCGGCTTGATGATAGAAAGCAATCTGCAGCCTGGCCGGCAGGACCTCAAACCCGGCGTGCCGCTGGCCCATGGCGTCTCCATCACCGATGCCTGCCTGGGCTGGACGCAGACCGTGCCGGTGCTGGATGACCTGGCCCGCGCCGTGCGCGAACGGCGCACCCGCTGAGGACAGCCGTGCCGGTTGGCGCGTACTCTACTATGATGGAAGTTTCGTCCGCTTCCCGTCCTAGGAGTACTAATGAACCGGAAACTGCTGACCCTCACCCTGGCCGCCAGCCTGGCCGCCCTGGCCGGCTGCGCCGCCCATCAAGGCGCCGCGCCCTCCTCTGAGACGAGCTCGTCCAGCTCGTCCAGCGCATCCAGCTCGACGTCGTCTTCCGTGCCGGAAAGCGCCACCGGCTCCATGCTGTCCAGCGGCAAGAGCTGCGATGCTCAGCCCACGCAAAACCTGGTCGGTCAGGCTTTCAGTGACTCGGCCAGCAGCAATGTGCTGTCGGGCAGCGGCTCGAGCACCGTACGCGTGCTCAAGCCCGGGCAGGTCATGACGCTGGAATACAACCCCAGCCGGGTCAACATCATCGTCGACGGCCAGGGCAAGATCAGCGCCATCCGCTGCGGCTGACCCCGCTCAGCCGGGCTCGCGGCGCGCCTCAGCCAGCGCCACCGTCAGGTGCATGACTTTTTTCTTCAGCGCGTCGCGCTCGTCGGTCAGGCGCTTGATGATCTCGCTCAGGCGCGCCACCTCGGCCGGATAGTCCTCGATCGCCGGGCTCTCCCACGGTGGCGGCGCATCGCTCCCCGTGGGGGCGGCGTCCTCCGCCGGTGTCTCGGCGGCCTTACGCAACTTGGCCTCATAGCGCGCCGCCTGCAATTCCATGCGCGCCTGGCGGGCGACTTCTCGCAGATTCTGCTTGCCGCCCTGGGCGGCCTGCTGCTGGCGCGTTTCGGGCAGGCTGGCCACGGCAGCGGCTGCATTGATGGAGATCTCCCCCGCGCGCACGGCCTTGACGATCTCGGGCACCGCGCGTTGCTCGATACGCTCGATCTGCGCCAGCGTATTGCTGCTGACCCGGGCTTCGCGCGCCAGCTCCTGGCGGCTGGGCACCGGGGCCTCGGGCGCGGTCTCGCCCGGTTCAGCGGGCTCGCGCGCCTGCAAGATCTGTTTTTTACGCAGAGCCAGGACTCCGCGCTGATAATCCGAAACACTGCGCCGGCCCAGATGGTTGTCTATCATCCACAGCCGCACATCGTCCATGGACTGAAACCGTTCGTTTTGCAGCGTGCGAAACTCGATGCCATGACGCTGGCAGATTTCAAAGCGGTTGTGCCCGTCGACCAGCACATTGCCCCAGAGCACGAGCGCATCGCGGCACCCCTCGGCCAGTATGCTGCGCTCCAGCGCGGTATATTCTTCGGCGGTGAGCGGGTCGATGTAGGCCCGCAGTTCTTCGTTGATCTCGATAGTCATGGCGCGAAGCATAACCGCTTGCGCCCCGGGCGCTAAAGCAGCCCGCGCGCGGCCAGCTCGCCGTTGACCTCGCGCAAGCGCGCCAGCGGATCGCGCAGCGCCAGCAGCCTGGCCTTGTCCGCGGCCGCCAGCGGCAGCAGCTCGCACCAGCGGTCGGCCACCCAAGCCGCCTCCTCCAGCCGGTAAGGCGCGGCCACCGGCATCTCGGCAGGGCCGTAGCCCTGCTGCTGCAGGCCGGCGATCAATCGGCCCAACGCGCTGACGGCCCCGCGCAAGGCGTCGGGCACGGCGACGACCGGATCAGCGGCGATGGCCTGGGTCTGGCCGGTCCACAAGCCATAACGGCCCCGCTCGCAGTCCGCGAGATCAAACCGCTCGCCGCCCCGGCAGCGCAACTCGTACAAGGCCGCCACGGGTTGCTGCCAGTGCTCGATCCGCGCCAGCGTCCCGACGGGCGCCAATACCTCGAGGCTATCCGGCTTGCGCACCTCTTGGCCGGCCAGCAGAATCACCACGCCAAAAGGCTGGCCGTCTTCCAGGCAGCGTTTGATCATGTCCAGATAACGGATCTCGAACACCCGCAGGTGCAGAACACCGTCAGGAAACAGGGCATTGCTCAGGGGAAACAGCGGTAGGCGGGCCATGCGGCTATCTTGGCACGAAACCTGCCTGCCGCGACAGACCCAGCCAGGATTGGTCGGAAAACGCAGGGCTTCACGCAAGCCCCGACATGAAATCGTACACATTGCTCAGGCAGCATGCGCCTGGCCTGGTCCTGGGTTCTCGCCGGTACCCACCGTCCATGGCTGGGCGCAACGTTGCCCGCCCCCGCAGCGCGGGCAGCCCTACCGGGCTTCACGCCCCAGGCATCCGCTCAACCGTAGCGATCGCGATAACTCAGTGGCGACATGCCGCAATGCTTGCTGAAGATGTCACGAAACGCCTTGGTATCGCTGTAGCCCACCTCGTACATCACTTCGGCCACACTCTTGCGCGTTTTCTCGAGCTGCTGCTTGGCGGCCTCGACGCGCACGCGTTGCTGATACTCCACCACGCTGTTGCCCGTGGCATGCCGGAAGCGCCGCTCCAGGGTCCGGCGGCCCACCGCATGGCGCACGGCCAGCCCCTCGACGGCCAGACGGGTGGCGTAATGCGTTTCGATATGTTCCTGTACGGCCAGCACCACCGCGTCGCCATGCGCTTTCTGGCCGGCAAAGACCATGAACGGCAATTGGCTTTGGCGGTCCCAATCGAGCTGAAACAGCTTGGCGCACCAGATCGCGATCTCGCGCCCGGCATGTCTTTCGATCAGATGCAGCACGAGGTGGGCCGCCGAGAACGCGCCGCCACTGGTGTAGAGCCCAGCCTCGGCCAGCACCACACGATCGCACACCCACGACACCTTGGGAAACAGCGCCGCATACGGATTTCGCATGGCCCAATGCACCACGGCGCGGCGGCCATCGAGCAAGCCCGCCGCCGCCGGCAAGGCCGCGCCCAGGCACAGATTGGCCAGTTCACCGCCGGCGCGGTAATGCGCGGCCAGCCAGCGGATGAGCGCGGTATTGGCCGTCAGGATCTGGCCCAGGCCGCGCGCATCGCTGACCATCAGCGGCGGCACGACCGCGATATCGACCGGACCGGCGCTGGCCAGGGTAGCGTCCACATGCACGCTGATGCGGCCGTCATCCAGCGTCATGGTGGGGTCGACGGCCAGCAGGCGTACTGAAAAGGCCGGCTCCTGGCCGTTGTCGCGCAAGCGCGCGTTGGCGGCCAGAAACCCCTGGCGCGCGGTCTCCAGCGAGGCGATATTGGCGCCGGCCGGCACCAGCAAGGCAATGCGTTTCATGGGGCAAGCATAGCGCGCCCGCCTGTCGTGATCCACCCGCCACAATGTCGCAAACCCCCTTGGCCGTGGCGGGCCCCGCGCCGCTACAGTGGACATGTCGCGCCTGCTGGCGCCCGAGGAGACAGTCATGCAAGCCTATGTGGACGGATATCTGCTGGCCATCCCCAGCGAAAAGCTAGAGCTTTACCGCAGCATGGCGGCCCACGCGGCCAAGATCTGGCGGGCGCATGGCGCCCTGGACTACCGCGAATGCGTCGGCGATGCCCTCGATCCGCAACACGGTATGCGCGACTTCCGCGACGTCGCGCAGGCCGGCGGCCAGGACACGGTGATATTCGCCTGGATCGTCTTCCCCAGCAAAAGTGAACGCGACCGCATCAACGCCGCCGTCATGGCCGACCCCCGGCTGATGGAGGTCTGCATCGAAGGCGTGTTCGATCCCAGGCGCACGGCGTGCGGGGGGTTCAGCACCCTGGTGCAGGCCTGATATCCCGGGCCGGCAACCATGCTGGCGTCGGCCCGCCCTGGCCCGGGAAAGGTTTAAGCCGGCGCTCGCTCCGCCGGCCGGCGGCGCATCAGGAACTCCTGGCCGCTGTCCTCGCAGATTTCGAACCCCAGCCGCTCATACAACCGCCGCGCAGGATTGCTCCGCAGCACCGACAAACGCACGGTTTCGCCGCCTCGATCGGCCCGTTCGAGTACGCCGCGCAGCAAGCGCGCGCCCAGGCCCTGCCCCTGACAGCGCGGCTCGACCTGAATCTGGTGCACATACCAGCCATGCTGATCACGGTGCACTTTGAGCAGCCCGACTGGCGCGCCCTGGACGAGCACGATGCGGGCGTCCTCCCAGTGATGACGGATGCGCCGCAGATGCGCGGCATCGTCGAAGTCGATGCCGTCTTGCCGCAAATGCGGCTCCATGGTGCGGCAACGCAAGGCCAGCAGAAAAGGCAGATCCGCCTCGACGGCGGGACGCAAAACGAAATCCGGCGCAACCGCAGACATGTGAACCCTGTATAAAAGCGCATCGCGCCCCGATGGTAGCGCCGCCGGCCTGCCCGCGCCAGCGACCGGCTTTGCAGTATGCTCTGACCCTGCCGCGCGCCTGGCCGCGGCGCCGCCGGAGTATGTTCAAGTGGGCCACCGACTGCGCTGGCTGCGCGCTTTCTATTTTCTGTACTACGGGCTGCAAGGCATCAGCATCCCGTTTCTGCCCTTATGGCTGGCCAACCAGGGGCTGGACAAGGACACGATCGGGCTCATCGTGGCCACCGCTTTTCTGCCCAAGATTCTCTCTGCTCCCGCCGTCGCGCATGCCGCCGATCTCAGCGGCAAACTCCGTCTGCTGATCACGCTGCCGCTGCTGGGCACCGCTTTGCTGTTTGCCTGCTACCCCTGGCAGCACTCACCGGGCTGGATGTTCTGGACCACGCTGGCGGTCAACCTGCTGCTGCCCGCGGTGCAGCCGGTGCTCGACCGCATCGCACTGGCCAGCAGCCGCGCCGGCCGCCCCCTCTACACGACGGTGCGGGTCTGGGGCTCGCTGGGTTTTGCCGCCCTGACGCTGGCCGGCGGCTACCTCATCGACCAGACCGGCCCGCTGACCATCATCGTCATGAGCGTGACCCTGGCGCTGGCCTGCGCACTCTGCCTGCGCGCCCTCGATGTCGGCGACGCGCCCCAGCGGCCCGCCCTTTCCGGGCCCCGCTGGCCCTTGATGCAGGTACTGCGCCAGCGGCCGGTCGTGCTGTGCATTCTGGCCGCCTCGCTCACCCAGGCCAGCAATGGCTTTCTGTACTCCTATGCCACCCTGTTCTGGACCGAGCACGGGCTATCCACCTCGGATATCGGCCTGCTGTGGACCGTCGGCGTCAGCGCCGAAGTGGTGTTCTTCTTTCTGGCCTTGCGCATCCTGCCCGTCGTCGGCCCGGAGCGCCTGATCTGGATCTCGGCGGCCATGACGGCCGTGCGCTGGATGGGGCTGGCCCTGTTTATCGACCTGCCCGTGCTGCTGGCTTTCCAGTTGCTGCAAGCCTTCACGCTGGGCGGCAACAACTCAGCCATCATGGCCTATATCTCGCGCCAGGTACCCGCGCATTGCCAGACCTCGGCCATCGCCCTCTACACCATGCTGTCCGGCGGCATTCTGATGTTTTTCAGCGTCAATGCCGCCCGCCTGGTCTATCCCCGGGTGCAATGGGGCGGTTTTGCCATGATGGCGGTATTCGCCCTGTGCGCGATTCCCATCGTGCTCTGGGCGGCGCGTCCCACCGCGGCACCAGGTGAAACCCCCTGAAATCCCGCTAATGTCTGGTCACATCCTGTACGAGCTGCCCGGGAGTAAATTAGCCATAGAGACGGCAGAACCGCCTTCGCGGCACATCCGGCCCTCAGGAGTCTTGTAATGAAATCGCGTTTGATGCGCCTGGCAGGCGCCACTGCCCTGGCAGCCACGATGGCGGCGGCCACCGCGCCCGCCCTGGCGGGCGGCCCCGGTTGGGGCGGCGGCTATTATGGCGGCCCCGGCGGCTACCATGGGGGCTATCGTGGAGGCCACTCCAGTGGCTGGTCGTCGGCCGACCGCTGGATCGTCGGCGGCGCCATCGGCCTGATCACGGCCGGCTTGCTGTTGTCGGCCAACTCGCAACCCAGCTATAGCTACGCGCCCACGGTGCAGATGGGCAGCAATGGCTACGCCTATATGTCACCGGGCTACGGCGTGGCGCTCACGCAAGCGCCCGTTTATGTTCCGCCGCCGGTCTATGTGCAGCCACCGGTGTACGCGCCGGCGCCCGTCTACGCGCCGCCGGTGTATGAACCGGCGGCCGCTCCGGCCATCGACCCGGCCGATCCGGCCTCGATCAACCTTGCGCCGGCCCCCGTGGCGCAGGCCAGCGCAGCCAGCGGCCATGCCGACTGCGCCCGATATGCCATGAACCAGAGCGGCTTCGACCCGGCCGGCGCCAGCCAATGGACCACCCAGATCATGGTGGACTCCTACAACCGCGCCTTGCAGACCTGCCGCGACCAGCATTGGGGCAGCTAGGCCGGCCTTAACCCAGCGCCGTGTCCAAAAACATCATCACCCCGAAACCTATCATCAAGCCGACAGTGGCAAAGGTCTCGTGGCCATTGCGGTGGGTTTCGGGGATGACTTCGTGCGATACGACGAAAATCATGGCGCCGGCCGCCAGGCCCATGCTGACCGGATAGGCCAGCGCATACCCGCTGGCCATGCCCACCCCGATCAGCGCGCCCAGGGGTTCCATCAAGCCTGAACCGATCGCGATCAACACGGCCTGCCGCCGCGTCAGGCCGATGGCCCGCAGCGCCACGGCCACGGCCAGGCCCTCGGGAATATCCTGAATGGCGATGGCCGACGTCAAGGGCAGCCCCACGCCCAGATCGCCATTGGACAGGCTGACCCCGACGGCCATGCCTTCGGGCAGGTTGTGCAGCACGATAGTCAGCACGAACAGCCATACGCCGTTGACGCGCGCGCTCTCGGGGCCGCGCAGCCCGCTTTGCGCGTGCATATGCGGCGTGAAGTAATCCAACCCCAGCATCAGCAGCACCCCCAGCGCCATGCCAAGCACCACCACGCCGGCCGCCGCCGGCCCGCTGCCGACCAGCGTCTGCGCCGCGTCCAGACCGGGCAGGATCAAGGAAAAGGCGCTGGCCGCGAGCATCATGCCGGCGGCAAAGCCCAGCATGCTGTCCTGCGCCCGGGGCGAAACCCGGCCAAACACCCCGGCAATCAGCGCACCCAGCGCCGTGGCGCAAAACCCCGCGAACCCTCCGGCCACCGCCAGCCCGACATGGCCGCGGTTACTGCCCGTGAAGGCCTCATAAATACTGCTGGCGCACAACCAGCCTACAACCAGGACACCCAGCATCAAGCCGCCGGTCACCAGGGGGTGGGACTGGGCCTGCGCGAGCCAGGCACTACGCAAACCGGCGGTCGTGGAACGGGGCATCGGCAATCTCTGACAACGGACGAGACGCAATCTTGCCAGACCTCGTCTGATATTGCTGCGTTTGCCGGCGAGATAGCTCGCGCCCCCGCCCTCAACGCAAGAAGCGCTGCTCCAGTTCGCGCATGCCGGCGTCGCCCTGCAACGCGATGATGTCATTGACGGCAGGCAGTTGCGCGTCGACGCCGGCAATGCCGCCGTCAGCGCGAATGCGGGCGAACACCTCGCGCATGGCGCCCACGGCGGCACGGATGGCGTGGTTGCCATAGATGACGATGCCCACTTTCTTCAGCGCCGCGATGTCGCTCTCGCGCAATTGCGGATAAGCCGTGGGCACCAGCACGAGCGGAGCGCTGCCATCCCAAGCCTGCACGAAGTCGAGAATCTCGTCGGGGGTTTTCTGTTTGGAATGGATGAGCACGGCATCGGCGCCGGCCTGGACGTAGGCGCGCGCGCGCCGCTGCGCTTCGGCCTGTCCCAGGCCGGCAATCAAGGCTTCGACGCGGGCGACGACCACGAGGTCGGGATCGCGCCGGGCCGCCACGGCCGCGGCAATTTTGCCCTGGAAGGTCTCGATGGCAAGCAGTTCCTGGCGACCTTGCTCGCGCAGACTGGTGTCCTTGGGAAAGTGCTTGTCTTCCATGACCACGGCCGATACGCCGGCAGCCTCGAACTGTGGCAGCACATAGGCGACGTTCACGGCATTGCCGAAACCGGTGTCGATATCGGCGATCACCGGCACGCTCACGCGCGCCGCGATGGCCCGCATCATCTCCACGTGCACCGACAACGACAGAATGCTGGCATCGGGCACGGCGTAACTGGCCGAAAGCTCGAAGCCGCTGCCCCATATCGCATCGAAGCCGGCCTGCTCGGCCAGCACGGCGGCCATGGGATTGTGGGCCGCCATGGCCGTCAGCAAACGGCCTTCCCGCAGTGCCTGGCGCAATACCTGGTGACGAGTCATGCAAGATCTCCGCATTGGACGCAGGCGGCCACTGTAAGCCTGGCCGTGCCGGGATGCAAACGCCGCCGTTGCATCCCGATACGCGGCGTCACGCCAGGGGCCGCATCAGCGGCGCTAGGATGGTTGTCAGGCCGTTGTGCTCGGCCTGCATGTTCGATGTCCCGATCAGGAGAACTGCCATGCCCGCGAAATCGAAAGCTCAGCAAATGGCCGCAGGCGCCGCCCTGGCGGCCAAACGGCACGAGGCACCCGTGAGCGCGCTCAAAGGCGCATCGCGCCAGATGTACGACACCATGACGCAAAAACAGCTCGAGGAATTCGCCCACACCAAGCAGCGGGGCAAACCCCGGCATACTTGACGAAATTCCATATTTGGGAAAAACTCTCAAATATGGAAAATTCTACGGAAGATCTCGATCACCAACTGGCGCAGCGCCTGAAGGCGCTGCGCACGGAACGGGGCTGGTCGCTCGATGAACTCGCCCGCCGCAGCCAGGTCAGCCGCGCCACCCTGTCGCGGCTCGAAAACGCCGAGGTCAGCCCTACCACCAGTGTGCTGGGCCGCCTGTGCGCGACGTTCGAACTCACCTTGTCGCGCCTGCTGCGCATGGCCGAGGAAGCGTTTCCCGCCCACGTTCCCCTGCCCCAGCAAGCCATCTGGCGCGACACGGGTTTTGTGCGCCGCTCGGTCTCGCCGCCGGCGCGCAATCTGGCCGGCGAAGTGCTGGCCTGCGAGCTGGCGCCCGGCACTTGCATCGACTACGACGCGCCACCGCGCCCCGGGCTCGAGCATCACCTGGTGTTGATGCAAGGCGACCTCGAGATGACGGTCGACGGGCGTCAACACCTCCTGGCGCCGGGCGATTGCCTGCGCTATCAATTGCACGGCGCCAGCCGCTTTCGCACCCATACGGGCGCGCATTACTTTCTCTTTCTCCTCTGAGCTCCCCCAACCATGACCACCCCCCAGACCTGGCGTATCCAAGCCCTGAGCGCCTCCGATGTCGATACCCATTTGCCGGCATTGGCCGACGTCCTGCAGGCCTGCGTGGCCAACGGCGCCAGCGTCAATTTTCTACTGCCTTACTCGCTGCCCGATGCCATGGCGTTCTGGCGCGACAAGGTCCGCCCCGGCGTGGACAGCGGCGGCCTGTATGTGCTGGCGGCGTGGCGCGGCGATGCGCTCGAGGGCACGGTGCAACTGGATCTGGACACCCCGCCCAACCAGCCTCATCGCGCCGAGGTACGTAAACTGCTGGTGCATCCGCGCGCGCGCCGCCTGGGCTTGGCCCGCGCGCTGATGCAGGAGGTCATGGCCGAGGCGGCGCGGCGCGAACGCCGTCTGCTGACGCTGGACACCGTCAGCGACAGCCCGGCTGAAGCCCTGTACCGCGGCCTGGGTTTCGATGTCGCCGGCCGCATTCCGGCTTACGCCATCGATCCGCACGGCCTGCGCGCCGAATCCACGACGCTGATGTACCGCCAGGCCTGACGACGGTTAACGCACGGCCTCGGCCAGATAATCGACAAACGATGCGATACGCGCCGAGATCGCCGTGTTGCGGTAGTACACCGCATTGATGGGCTGACGCTCATCCAGGGTGTGCCGGGCCAGAATCTGTTTGAGCCGGCCTTGCGCCCTGTCTTCCACCGACATGAAGTCCGACAGACAAACAATGCCCAGGCCTTGCAAGGCAAGATGGCGCAGCGTCTCGCCATTGGAGGCCCAGATCGTGGGGGTGATATAGCGCCGTTCGCCCTGCTCGTCGCGCAGCGGCCAGTAGTTCAGCGACTCCGGCTGGTTAAAGCCCAGCAGGCTGTGCCCGCTGGCCAGTTCGGCCGGATGGCGCGGCGTGCCGTGGCGGGCCAGGTATGCGGGGCTGGCCAGGATGCGCAGCCGGCCGCTGCCGATGGCGCGGCTGTGCAGCGTGGAGTCTTTGAGCCGGCCAATACGGATGGCCACGTCAGTGCGATGCTCCAGCAGGTCGATATAGCCTTCGCTACTGTTGAGCTCCAGCTCGACTTGCGGATAGCGCTCGCGATAACCCGGAATCAGCGGCACGATGACGTGCAGCATGAACGGCGTGGCCGCATCGACGCGCAACCGCCCCGAGGGCTGACCACGACGCACCGCCATGGCCTCTTCGGCGCCTTCGACCGACTCGACAATGGCACGCGCCTGCACCAGAAAGGCCCGGCCCTCTTCCGTCAGCTCGATACGGCGCGTCGTGCGATGCAGCAGCGTGGTTTGCAGCTTTTCTTCCAGGCGCCCCAGCGCACGGCTGGCGGCCGACACCGTCTGGCCCAGTTGTTGGCCCGCCGCCGTAAGGGAACCGCCATCGACGACGGCCAGAAACGCCTGAATCTCTTCCAGCGTGATTTTCATTGTTGATTTTTTATCAAAAGTCTTTCGCTTATAACCGTCTTTTTCCGCAAAAGTAAAGCAGGCACACTGCCGCCATCGTTTCATTCTCGCGGAAAAATCTTCATGAACTCCTCACAGCCGCCGGCGCAATCCGGCACCCAGGCGGCCTTGCCGCTACTGGCGCTGGCCGTCGGCGCCTTCGGCATCGGCACCACGGAATTCGGCCCCATGGGCCTGTTGCCCGTCATTGCCGATGGCGTAGGCGTATCGATTCCACGCGCCGGCATGCTGGTCAGCGCCTACGCCATCGGCGTGATGGTCGGCGCGCCCATCATGACGCTGGCCCTGGCCCGCTGGCCGCGCCGCCAGGCGCTGATCGCCTTGATGGCCATCTTCACCTTGGGCAATCTGCTGTCGGCGCTGGCCCCCGATTATCTGACCCTGCTATTGGCGCGCCTGGTCACCAGCCTGAATCATGGGGCGTTCTTCGGCCTGGGCTCGCTCGTGGCGGCCAGCCTCGTGCCGCGTCACCGCCAGGCCAGTGCGGTGGCCGCGATGTTCATGGGCCTGACGATTGCCAACATCGGCGGCGTGCCGGCGGCGACCTGGCTGGGGCAAACGCTGGGTTGGCGCTTGTCCTTCGCGGCCACCGCCGGTCTGGGTCTAGTCGCCATGCTGGGTCTGCGCCTTGCCCTGCCGGCGGGCCAGCGCGGCAGCCGGCTGAACATCAGCGCCGAGATCGCCGTCCTGACCCGGCCCGCCGTGCTGGCGGCTCTGGCCACCACGGTGCTGGGCGCGGGCGCGATGTTCACGCTTTACACCTATATCGCGCCCACTCTGGCCACCCTGACCGGCGCCTCGCCCGCCTTCATTACCGGGATGCTGGTGCTGATCGGCGTCGGGTTCTCGGTGGGCAATATCGCGGGCGGACGGCTGGCTGACCGCTCGCTCGATGGCAGCCTCGTGGTGTTTCTGACCTTGCTGATCGTGGTCATGCTGGCGTTCCCGTGGCTGGCGCAAACCCGCACCGGCGCGGCCCTGGCCTTGCTGGTCTGGGGGATTGCCACGTTTGCGGTAGTGCCTCCGCTGCAGATGCGCGTCATGCGGGCCGCGGCCGAAGCGCCCGGGCTCGCCTCTTCGGTCAATGTCGGGGCCTTCAACCTGGGCAATGCGTTGGGCGCGGCCGCCGGCGGCGCGGCCATTTCAGCCGGCCTGGGGTACGCCGCCGTCCCGATCGTCGGCGCGTTGATCGCCGCGGCCGGCCTGCTGCTGGTGCTCTCGCATATGCGGCGCACGCGCCGCGCGCTGCTCACTCAGGTTTGCTGACACGGGGCCGGCCCAGGCGGGCCGCATCGTCGCCGGGTGCGCCGAAGGCCGGCACGATGAGCAAAAGCACGAGCAGGGCAGCGCCTAGCCCCACGCCAAAGCCGCCCGCGTAGCCCAGATGAGCGGCCAGCCCTGTCATGCCGGCCGATGCCAGCACTTCTCCCAGATCCCGCGCGCTTTGCACCGCCGTCATGTCCGTACCGGCCTGCTCACCCTGGCGCGCAAAGCGCATCGCCAGCGTCATCAATGCCACTGAAGCGGCACCGGCACCGAATGACGCCAACGCCTGGGCGCCGAACGCCTCGACAGGCTGGGGCTGCCCGCCTGCCAGGGCTATCCAGCTCAAGGCCGCCAAGGCGCTGGCCGCCACGCCCAGGGCCAATGCCTTGCGCGGACCCAGCCGACCCGCCAGCCAAGCCCCACCGCCACAACCCAACAACAAGGTCACGCCGCCGCCCGCCATTCCGAGCCGCCCAATCGCCTCGGGTGCCCACCCGGCGTCGACCAGCATGAGCTTGGCCAAGCCATAGGGCGCGGCTGCGGCCATGGCCGACAGTGCAGCCGCCAGCACCAGCGGCCTGGCGCCCGGTCGCCTCAGAAAGCGCCGCAGCGCAGCGGATTCACGCCGGGCCAACGCCACCGGGGGCTCACGCCAAGTCGCCGTGAGCCACAGCCCGCAGGCCACCACCGCCGACAGGCACAGTACCGCGCCACGCTCGCCGGCATAGGCACCGAGCGCCAGGCATCCCGGCCCGCCGAGGAAAAATCCCACCATGGTGCCGCCAACCTGGATGGCGTTAGCGCGCGGCAGATCCTCACCCCGGCAATGCTCCGCTGTCAGGCCATCGGTGGCGATATCCTGTGTTGCACTGGCTAACGACGCCACGGCCATCAACAGCAGCCCCAGACCAACATCGCCCAAGCCCAGGCCCGCGAGGGCCAACAAGCAGACCAGCGCCAGCGACTGCATCGGCAGTATCCAGCTGCGTCGCCTGCCCCAGGCCCGGAACCAGCGGTTATCGACCTGCGAAGCCCAGAGAAACTTCAACACCCAGGGCAACCCCACCAAAGGCAACCAGGCCAGCACTTGCAGAGAGAGCCCGTCACGGCGCAGCAAGATCGGCAAAGCCTCCATCGCCAGGCCCAGGGGAATCCCTTGAGACAGATATAAAGCACCTATCATGACGAACAAACGTGAACGGGGCGACATAACAGCCATCAGAACTCCTGCTTGCGATACTCGCCGCCTTGGGCGGGAGTCATAAAAAAAATCCGGCTAGGGATGATTGGCTCTAACCTGTGCCACAGCCCACGGGGCATGAGTGCAGTTTTACCGGCGGGCAGATCCACTTGCCCGCCGCCCTGCGCCTCGTCACGCCAATGCACAATGACGTGCCCGGCCAAGACACACAGCAGCTCATCGCCTTCGGTATGGCGCTCCCATATGTCGCCGTGCACGCTGGCCGAATCGCGCGCCTCCTTCAGGCCGGCAAGCCAACCGACGCTCTGCGGCCGGCGGCGCGCGCAGCCCAGTGAGGCCACGCGGCCGTCGTGCGCGAAGAAAAAAAACTGGTCGAGACTGTCAAGAACCTGCGGAACCGGCAGCAAGGGCGGCGTGGCAGAAGACATGGCCTCAGTACTCGGCGCGCAGCGTCAGCATGGCGTTGCGCGGCTCGCCATAGCGGTTGTTCCAGCTCGTGCTCGACAGGCTTTGGTAATAGCGCCGGTCAAATAGATTGTTCAGATTGAGCGACGCGGTCAGATGCTTGTTCAGCCGCCAGCCCAGCCGCGCGTCGACCAGGGTGTAGCCGCCCTGCGCCAAGGTGGTGCCGCCCGACACCGTGGAAAAACCTGACTGCATGCGCAGGCCTGCCCCCAGCGACACGCGCCCCTCCCAGACTGTCGGCGTGTACTGGGTCCAAAGACGGAAGATGTGTTTGGGCGTAAAGCGTGCGAAGGGCTGGCCATCTGACACCGCATCCTCAAGGTACTTGCTCGTGTTGTAGGTATAGCCAGCGCTGAGCGTCCAGTTGGCACGGATGCGCCCGGTGGCTTCCAGCTCCACCCCACGGCTGCGTACTTTGCCGCCAGAAATGTAATAGCAGGCATTGCCGACGCAGGGCCATTGCGGATCCTGCTGCGCACGGTTTTTCTGATCAATCTGAAACAACGCCAACGACAGGCTCACGCCATCCAGATCGCCTTTAATACCCGCCTCGTAATTACTCCCGCGGATCGGGTTCAAGGGCTGGCCTTCGCGTGTGAGTTCGCTTTGCGGCTGGAAGACGTCGGTGTAGCTGGCGTACAAGGACCACCGGCGGTCGAGTTCAAAAACCAGGCCGCCATAGGGTGTGAACTCCGGATCGATGCGCTGCTGGGTGGTGGGGGCCGCCTGGTTCCACCAACTCATGCGCCCGCCGAGCACCAGCGTGAGCGGATCCGCCACCGAAAACCGGCTCATGGCATAGATGCCCTGTTGCTTGATACGGGTCTGACCGGGCGAGCGATAGGGTCCGGTAGCGGGCTCGGGTACGCTATGCGGGTCCCAGTCGAATACATCGACCGGCACATTCAGGGCAGGCGTGAACGACGCCGTGTATTGCTCGGTCGTCACGCGCTGCACGTTGCCGCCCACTACGAGCTCATGCTTGCGGCCAAACAGCTCCAGCGGTCCGGACAGATACGCATCCACACTGGTCTGGCTGTTGTCGAACTTGTATGCCCCGCCCATCAGGCGCGAGCCCAGCCCGCTCTGGCGATTGATCGCACCGTACGCGCCAGCGTATTTCAGATTGCTGTCCGCCTTCAGATAGTTCAGGCTGACTTTGCCCCGCCATCCGGCGCCGAACTGATGCTCCAGATCCGCGAACCAGCGTGTGGTGTCCCAATTGAAACGATCCCAATCCACGTCCAGATACGTCGACCTGGACAGACCGATGTCGCCACCATCGCTATAGCGCGGCACACCGGCCATGTTGGTCGTCGAACGGATGTGCTGGTACTGTACGCCGGCCGTCAACACGGTGGCTGCGCCAAGATCCACTTCCCCCACGCCATAAAACAGCGTTGACTGCTGGTCGGCCACATCATAGAAATAACCCCGGTCTTCGTGCGCCGCAACGAAGCGTCCACGCACATTGCCGCCTTCGTTCAAGGGTCCGCCGATATCCGCCTCGGCACGATAACGGTCCCAGGTGCCGGCTTGCACGCTGCCGTTGAACGCGAACTCGCGCTGCGGGCGCTTGCGCACCAGATTGACCGTGGCCGCCGGGTTACCCGAGCCATGCATCAAGCCATTGGCGCCGCGCAAAATCTCCACCCGCTCATAGACCGCCATGTCCTGCGGCGAAGCCGCGGTGTTGGCCATGAGCACCGGCACGCCGTCCTGCTCGAACGAATCGACCTTGAAACCGCGCGCATAGTAGGCGGTCGTGAGCAGTTGATAGGGCTGCACCGTGATACCGGTCGCGTGTTGCATGACCTCATCCAGCGTTTGCAGGTTCTGCTCGCGCATCTGTTCCTGGCCGATCACCGATACCGATTGAGGGATTTCACGCAGTGTCAGCGGCAGTTTTCCCAAGGTCACGGCTTCTGTGCTCTCGGCGCTGACGCTGACCGCAGACATTAGCGGGGCTTCCTGGGCTGCAGCGGGCAGGACCGACGTGATCGCCAACCATGCGCCCACCTGCCGCGCCCGAGGCATTGTCTTGTTGTTCAACACAGCTTTCCTCTTTCTATTAAATGAGAATAGTTCTCACCGAATTCTAGAAAGACGGGCGCCAAGGCATTGGCGATCTCGGAAGTTTTGCTGGCGATTGCGGAAGAAATTGGACTCAACGAGCCAGTGCGCTGGGCAATACCCCGTAGTGACGACAAAAAACCTTGGAGAAATGCGAGTCGGTGTAGCCGCAGGCATAGGCCACCTGGCTAACCGTCATAGCTCCTTCGGCCAGCAAAGCATGCGCCTGACGCATGCGGGCTTGACGCACAAAGGCGTAGACGCTGTAGCCAAACTGGCGCCGAAAACCGGTGGTGAGCTTGTTGACATTGATGCCGACCATCGCAGCCAGTGCAGGCAGGCTGGGCGGCTGATGCAGATGGGCCAGCAACTGCTCGCGCGCCTGATGCAGCCGCTCGCGATCGGCTGGCGACAGGCCGCTGACCGCGGGTGCTGGCAGCAATGCTGCCAGGGAAAGCGCCGCCAACTCGCCCGCCTTGGCCGACACATAGAGGTCGCGCAGTGCGTGAGGTACCGGGCAATCCAGCATTTGACGCGCCAATGCAAGCAGGGCCGGAGCGGCGGCCTGGTTGGTCTCTGCATAGCATTGCGCCCGCGCCCCCAAGCGATGTCCCAATTCGTCGGCGTCCAGACCGCAGCCGGCGACCAGCCCCTCCAGCGGCAGACGTAAAGACACAAAGCGCAGCCGTGCCTGGCTGCCGAACTCATGGTCCATAAAGCCCTGCTCGCGGCACAAGCTATGGTGCAGCACGGGGCCGCGCAGAGCCGTCAGAGGGCCGCCCGATACCTGATATCGCAGCTCGCCCTCGATCAACAGCACCAGCTTCCAGCCCGGTGACAGCGTTTCCTGCATGCGCTCGGCTCGCGCAAAGCTCAAGGAACCACCCGCGACCTGTAAAGCGGGCCTGGCGGCCGACATGGACCAATCCGGGGCTGTTGTACTCACGATCATCCACGCTCAATTGAGAGTGACTATTATTCTTGTTTTTGCGCCGAAGGCAAAACCGCCTCTCCCAACAGGCGCGCACGCCCCGCCAGCGCACCGAATAGAGCCATCGCCAGGCAAAGCACCACCCCGACATGCAAGGGCCACGTCCAGCCGTGCGACCAGGCATACGCCTTGCCCGCCAGCAAGGGCCCGCTGGCGGCCAGCAGGTAACCGAGACATTGCGCCATCCCCGACAGCGCGGCGGCGGTGGGGGCATTGGCCGCGCGCAAGCCCATGAACATC
Source organism: Bordetella genomosp. 12 (assembly GCF_002261355.1). Lineage (GTDB taxonomy): Bacteria > Pseudomonadota > Gammaproteobacteria > Burkholderiales > Burkholderiaceae_B > Bordetella. The sequence continues at coordinate 1,352,200 of NZ_NEVU01000002.1, forward strand.
AAGGCCAGGATCAGGCCCGCCCCGGAGCCGGCGCCCAGGCAAACGGCCCACAGCGCGGCCAGCGCCGGCCAGCGCGCCAAACCGAACACGGCCAGGGCCATCAGCAAGCCGGCCCCGGCGGCCAGCAGCTTCTGATCCTTGCAGCGGGCCACCAGGGGCGCGAGCACCAGGCCGGGCAAGGCGCTGGCCAATTGCATGACGCCGTGCACGGAACCCGCCGCCGAGGCGGAATAGCCGGCCTCGGCCAGTACCGCCGGCAACCAGGCGACCGTGGCGTAGTACAGCGTCGAGTTCAGGCCCATGAACAGCGTGAGCTGCCAGGCCAGCGCGCTCCGCCAGACCGGCACGCTCAGGTGCGCGCCCGCTTGCACGCGGATCGCCGGCCCGGACAATTGCACACGCCAAGCCAGCATGGCGGCCACGGGTAGCACCAGCAGGGAGCCCAGCGCCCACTGCCACCCGCCGGCGCCGGCCAGGGGCACGGCGCTGGCCGAGGCCACCGCCGCCACCCCGCCCATGGCCAGGGCGCAGGCCGAGGTGACCAGCGCCACGCTGCCCGGAAAATCACGCTTGATGATGCTGGGCAGCAAGACGTTGCCCACTGCGATACCCATGCCGGCCAAGAGCGTGCCGGCGTAAAGCGCCGACAGAGCGCCAGCCGAGCGCAGCAGAATCCCGACGGCGATCACGGCCAGCGCGGCCAGCACGGTACGCTCCAGCCCCCGGGCCCGCGCAATGGCGGCCGCAAAGGGTGAAACCAGCCCGAACGCCAGCAAGGGCAAGGTCGTCAGCAGCCCCGCCTGCGCCGACGACAGGCTGAACTCGGTCTGCAGCCGGGATAGCACCGGCGCCACGGCGGTCACGGGCGCGCGCAGATTGGCGGCCACCAGCAAAAGGGCGGCTAACAGCCACAAGGTGCGAGATCGGTTCGACATTTAAGACTCTGAGCGGGAAAACCAGCAGCCTAACGTGGACCCTGCCCTCCTGGATTAAGCTATATAGCCAATAAATCGCTAAATTCGGCCAACCATGTTTACGGTTCCCGTTCGTACGGTACGGCTGGCGCATGCCTTGCGCGACGTCGATATGGACACGATACGCAGCCCGGCAGTGGGCATGCATGTCGAGGTCTCCGACATCCAGAGCGAGGTCGCCGTCCACCGGCATCGACAAGGCCAGCTCGTTCTGGCCTTGCGCGGCGCCGTGATCTGCGAGGTGGCCGACGCCTTGTGGATGGTGCCGCCGCATTGCGCCGTCTGGGTACCCGGCCTCATGCCCCACAGCATACGGGCCACGGCCAACGCCAGGCTGGCCTATCTGTTTGTGCAGCCCGGCGCGGCCGCCTTGCCCGCGCACTGTTGCACCTTGTCCATCACGCCTCTGGTACGCGAACTCGTGCTCGACATGGCCAACCAAGCCGCCGACTACGCCGCTAGCGGCCCGGAGCACCGTAAGGCCACCGTGCTGCTCGAAGAGCTGGCGCGTATGCCGATCGCCACCCTGCATCTGCCCGTGTCACAAGAACCGCGCATACGCCGCATCGCCCGCCGCCTGACCGAACACCCCGCTGACCGCCGCACCCTGGCGCAATGGGCCAGCTGGGTGGCCATGAGCGAACGCTCTCTGGCGCGCCTGGTGCAGACCGAAACCGGCTTGAGCTTCGGCCGCTGGCGCCAGCAGATCCATGTGATCGAGGCCTTGCGTCTGCTGGCCAGCGGCCGCAGCGTGCAGCAGGTCGCCGGTGCGCTGGGTTATGACTCGGTCACCGCTTTCATTACTATGTTCAAAAAATCCCTGGGCAAACCGCCGGCGCGCTACATTGCACAGATGAGTTCAGCCGGCGCGGAACATGACCACTGATCCTGTGCGCCAGCCTCGGGCATGGCGCCGGACGGCGAAGGGGGTCAAAAGCCCTGCCCCCGACAAGGACTTGCTTCGCCCTGGCTGTAAAAATACCTACCATTCGCCTCTGCTTCCAAGGATCTCGCACCATGTCCGCTCACCCTGCCCCCTCCTGTCCGGTGCGCCATGTCGGCGCCCCGAGTTTCCCCGGACAAGAAGGAGATCGAAATGGCTTATACCCTGCCTAGCCTGCCTTACGCTTACGATGCGCTCGAGCCGCACATCGACGCGCAGACCATGGAAATCCATTACACGCGGCATCACCAGACCTATATCAACAATCTGAACGCTGCCCTGCAGGCCAAGGATCTGCCCTTTCCTCCCATCGAGGAGCTGGTCGCCGGCATCGAAAAACTGCCGCAAGACGTCCGCGCCGCGGTACGCAACAACGGAGGCGGCCATGCCAATCACAGCCTGTTCTGGGAAGTGATGTCGCCCAAGGGCGGCGGCTTGCCGCAAGGCCGCCTGGCCGCGGCCATCGATGCCGATCTGGGGGGACTGGACAGCTTCAAGGAGCAGTTCACCAAGGCCGCGCTCACCCGCTTTGGCAGCGGCTGGGCCTGGTTGAGCGTGGGTCCGGACAAAAAGCTGGTGGTGCAAAGCAGCGCCAACCAGGACAGCCCCCTGATGGAAGGCAACACCCCCATCCTGGGCCTGGACGTGTGGGAACACGCGTACTACCTCAAGTATCAGAACCGCCGCCCGGACTACATCGCGGCTTTCTACGAGGTGGTCAACTGGCCTGAAGTCCAGCGCCGCTACGAAGCCGCCGTGGCGTAATGCCGGCCGGCACCGGGCCACGAGCCCGTGCCGGCACCGCAGCTCTCTGGCGCTGCCACGGCCCGCCAGAGAAGGCCGCGAGCAGGCGGCGGCCTGCCGCGACCGCCCCGGCGATCAGGCGCGCTTACGCATGTCGGCCAGGGCCCAGTAGTGCACCGCCAGCCCGGCCAGGGCCAGCAGCCCTCCCACCCACCCGGTGGACGACCATCCCAAGCCGGCATCGATACTCACCCCGCCCAGCCAGGCGCCCAGGGCATTGGCAACGTTGAAGGCCGAGTGATTCAGCGCCGCGGCCAGGGTCTGCGCATCGCCCGCGACATCCATCAGGCGTGTCTGCAATGTCGCCCCCAACGCCACCACGGTGCCGATCAACAACACATTGATCGAGCCCAGCACCGCACTGTGCGAGGTCAGGAAAAACGCCGTCAGCACGATCGCGGCCCAGATCAGCACATAACGGATGGTGAGTTCCATATTGCGATCGGCAAAGCGCGAGCCCAGCAGATTGCCGCTGACCATCCCCACACCGAACATCGCCAGCACCACCGGCACCCAGGCCTCGGGCATGTGCGCGACCTCGATCATGGTGGGTTTGATATAGCTGAAGACGGAGAAAATGCCGCCCGATCCGATAGCGCCTATGGCCAGCGTCAGGATGACCTGCTTGCGGCGCAAGGCATCCAGCTCGCGCAAGGGGCTGGCGGCCTTATTGCCCGGCGTGTAAGGCACCCAACGCCAGACCAGTAAGGCGGTCAGCAGGCCGATGGCTCCCACGATGGCGAACGCCGAGCGCCAACCCAGCCACTGCCCGATGGCCGCGGCCACGGGCACCCCCACCAGCGTGGCGATGGTCAGGCCTAGCAAGACCATCGCCACCGCCTGAGTCCGCCGGTACAAGGGCACCAGTCCGGCCGCCACCAGCGCGGCCACGCCGAAGTACGTGCCGTGCGGAAAACCGGTAAAAAAGCGCGCCAGCGCCATGGACGCAAAGCTGGGCGCGGCCGCGCTGACAAAATTTCCCAACGCAAAGGCCAGCATCAGGCCGATCAGAAAACTGCGCCGTGGCCATCGCGCGCCCAGCACGGCCAGCAACGGCGCACCGATCACCACCCCCAGCGCATAGATGCTGATCAGATGACCAGCCTGCGGAATGGAAATGCCGAGATCGCTGGCGGCATCTGGCAACAGGCCCATGATGACGAATTCGCCAGTGCCAATGCCAAAGCCGCCCACGCCCAGGGCAAACAGGGCGCGGCGGGTTTGTGCAGGGGAAAGTTCAGAAGACGGGACGGCAAGGTCATCGACGATGCCAGGGGAAGTGGTCATGGATACGGAGCTACTCAAAAACGGAAGACGGCCCGGCCCGATCGCGGGCAGGCCGCCATCATGTTAAGGCAAGGCGGCGTTTGACGCCCGCAGCCCCCCAGCGCGGCCGTCCCGTCGCTGCCAAGCTCCCCCCTTTCACCTCCCCTATGCCGGCAGCAAGACGCCGGTGGCAAGCCACGGGCGCGCGCGACGGGCCTTTGCGGCCTGCGCGCAACCCGCTCCGTGCCGTGTCAGAACGCGCGGCGAAACAAAGCGCGAAAGTCCGCTTCGGTCGTGTGGCGCGGATTCCAGCGGTTGTAGTCCGCCGCATAGCTGCGGCGCGCCAGTTCATCGAGCGAATCTTCCGTCACACCCGCATCGCGCAAGCGTTCCGGCACACCTAGATCCGTACACAATTCGCGTATCGCGTACACGGCCATACGCGCGGCTTCCAGTTGCGACACGCCACGGCAATCCACGCCAAGCAGAGCCGCCACGTCGGCATAACGCGCTGGATTGGCGATCAGGTTGAACTCGGCCACCGTGGGCAGGCACAAGGCATTGGCCAGACCGTGCGGGATATGAAACAACGCGCCCAGCGGCATCGCCATGCAATGGACATTTCCAAGCCCCGTGACGCCGAAGGACATGGCCGCCATCGAGGAGCCGCACAACATGTCCATGGCCGCCTGGGTATTGCGCCGATTGGCCACGAACTGACGCAAGCTGCCGATGATCAGCTTCATGGCGTGCAGATTGACGGCATCCGAGAAGGGATTGGCCAGCTTGGAAAGATAGGATTCGAAGGCATGCACGAAGGCGTCGATGCCCGCATGCGCGGCCACATGCGCCGGCATGGAGCTCACCGCCAGAGGGTCGAGCACCGCCACCTGGGCCGGGCTGAAGGCCGCATGGCGGATGGCCATCTTGACATTGCGCGCCGTGTCGGTGACCACGCAGGCGCCCGAGACCTCCGATCCCGTGCCGGCGGTCGTGGGCACGGCATACAGCGGCATGGGACGGGTACTGAACTTCTCGATGCCCTCATAGTCGGCGATCCTGCCGCCGTTGGTCATCAGGATGGCGACCGACTTGGCGACATCGATGGTGCTGCCGCCGCCGATGGCAATGATGGCCTGGGCTTCGTGGGCGCGGCACCGGTCGTGGGCGGCATGCACCGTGGTATCGCTGGGATCGGGCTCCACCTCGGCAAAGATCGCCAGCGCCAACTGCCGCTCACCCAGGCTGGCCGTGATGGCGCGTGTGATGTCGGCCTCGGCCAAGGCCGGGTCCACCACCAGAAACACGCGCTGCGCGCCGCCTGCGGCAACAATGGCGGGCAATTGCAGGTGGGCATCCACGCCGAAGACCAGACGGGTCGGGCAAGCAAAACTCGAGACTGTGTACATGGCGCTCACTTAGATTCGAATGCAGATATTCTTGACCTGGGTGTAGGACAGTAAAGCATCCAGGCCCTTCTCGCGACCGAACCCCGACTTGCGGTAGCCGCCAAAGGGCAATTCCACGCCGCCGCCGGCACCATAACAATTGATATACACCTGTCCGGCCTGCACGCGTTGCGCCAGACGGTGGGTCTGACCCACATCGCGCCCCCAGATGCCCGCCACCAGCCCGTACTCTGTGCCATTCGCGATGTCGACGGCTTCATCGAGATCATCGAAGGGCAGGAGCGTGAGCACCGGACCGAAAATCTCCTCCTGATGCACGCGCATCTGCGCGTGCGCGCCGTCGAGCAGCGTGGGCATCACGAAGTTGCCCGCGGCCAGATCGGCCCCGGCCACCGGCCGGCCGCCCACCACCACCTCGGCGCCTTCCTCGCGGCCGATCTCGATATACGCCTGCACCTTGCGCTGCTGGTCCCGGCTGACCAGCGCCCCGATGTCCGGATCGCTCAACCCGGGGCCAACCTGCAATTGCGCGGACAGCGCGCTCAGGTGCTCGCGCAGCGCGGCATGCGCGCCGCGTTGCACCAGAATGCGCGTGCCGGCCGAGCAGGTCTGGCCGGCATGCGGGAAGGCGGCCTTCAGCAGCAGGGGCGCTGCCGTCTCCAGGTCGGCGTCGGCCAACACGATATTGGGGGATTTGCCACCCAGTTCCAGCAGGACGGGGACGATGTTCTCGGCCGCCGCCTTCATCACACCCTTGCCCGTGGCGACCGAACCGGTGAACACCACCAGGCCCACGCCGGGATGCGAGGCCAATGCCGCCCCCGACTCCTGGCCCAACCCGGTGACCACGTTGAGCACGCCTGCGGGCAACCCTGCTTCATGGCAGATCCGGGTCAGCTCCAACACGCTCAGGCAGGCCAGCTCGGCCGGCTTCATCACCACGGTGTTGCCGGTGGCCAGCGCCGGCGCCAGGCCGCGCGCGGCGATCTGCAGCGGATAATTCCAGGGCACGATCTGCGCGGTCACGCCCAGCGGCTCGCGCACGGTGAAGTCGAAATACTCCGCCCCCAGGGGAATCGACGTCCCCAGCACTTTGTCGGCCACCCCGGCGTAATACTCGAAAAAGCGCGCCGCGGCCACCGCATCGGCGCGGGCCTGCTTGAGCGGTTTGCCCGTATCCTGGCTCTCGAGCCGGGCCAGCTGCTCCTGCTCCAGCGTAATGCGCCGGGCGATCTCCGCCAGCACCCGGGCGCGCTGCACGGGCGGGCAATCTGCCCAGGCGCGGAGCGCGCGGCGCGCGCTCTGCACGGCCGCATCGATTTCCCCGGCCTGACCGCGCGCGATCCGCGCCAGGGGCTGGCCGGTGGCAGGGTCCAGGACATCGAGCATCTCGCCCGATCGCGCCGGCCCCCACACGCCGTCGATAAAGCAACCATAGTGCGTCAGTGTCATGGCAAATCCTCGTTCATTGAAGTCAAGAAGCGGCCTCAGGCGGCAAACTCGCCGCCCAGATAGGCCTCGCGTATGCGTGGGTCGCGGCGCAACTCGCCGGCCGGGCCCTGCAGCGTCATCGTTCCGCCTTCGAGCACATAGGCCCGATCGGCGATGGCCAGCGCCTGGTTGGCCATCTGTTCGACCAGCAAAATCGTCGTGCCTGCCTCGCGCAGGCGTTTGAGCCCGCGAAAAATATCGGCTGTCACCAGCGGGGCCAATCCCAGCGAAGGCTCGTCCAGGATCAGCAGGCGCGGGTTGGACATCAGCGCCCGCGCGATGGCCAGCATCTGCTGCTCGCCCCCGCTGAGCGTGCCGGCGATCTGGTCACGCCTTTCGCGCAGCCGGGGGAACATCTCGAAGTAACCCTCGATCTGGCGCGCCACGCGGGGCTTGTCGCGGCGCAACAGGTAGCCTCCCAACAGCAGGTTTTCATGCACGGTCTGGTCGGTGAAGACCTGCCGCCCCTCGGGCGCCATCGCCAGGCCCGCCATCACCCGTTCTGGCGTGGACAGACCGCGCAGGTCGCGACCTGCGAAGCGCAGACCGCCCGCCGCCGGCACCAGCCCCATGACGCCGCGCAGCAGGCTGCTCTTGCCGGCGCCATTGGCGCCCAGCAATGCCACGATCTCGCCCTGCTCGATGTGCAAGGACACACCGCGCAATGCGCGCACCGGGCCATAGGCGATCGCCATCTCCTCGATATGCAGCATCAGTCCTCCACTCCCGTCTCGGTACCCAGATAGGCTTCGATCACACGCGGGTCGTGCTGAATCTGCCGGGGCGTGCCTTCGGCGATGACGACGCCGCGATCCAACACCACGATGTGATCCGAGATGTTCATCACCAGGCTCATGTCGTGCTCGACCATCAATACCGCCACACCCAAGCCCCCGATGCGGCGCACCAGTTGACCGAGTTCGCGCGTCTCCTGCGGATTCAGGCCGGCCGCCGGTTCGTCCAGCAACAACAGCGCCGGGCGGCTGGCCAAGGCGCGCGCCAGCTCCACGCGCCGCTGCAGGCCATAGGGCAGACTGCCGGCAATGGCGTAGGCATGCGCCGACAGCCCCGTGAACGCCAGGACCGCCATCGCCTCCTGGCGCGCCTGGCTTTCCGTCACGCCCTGCCCCAGGCGCGAATGCGCCCCGACCAGAACGTTATCCAGCACCGACATGGCCGCGAACAAGCGCAGATTCTGAAAGGTGCGCGCCACGCCGCCGGCCGACAGTTTGTGCGCGCCGGCATGCGTCATATCGCGGCCCTGCAGCAGCAAAGTGCCCGAGGTGGGCGGGATGACGCCCGTCAGGATATTGATCAGGGTGCTCTTGCCCGCCCCATTGGGCCCGATGAGCGCATGGATGCGGCGCGGCTCCAGCACCAGGTCGATGTCCTGGGCCGTCACCACGCCGCCGAAATTTTTGCAGATCCCCTTGAGCTGCAAGAGCGGCGCGCCCTCGTTCACTGCGCGGGCGGGCAGCTCCGCGACCTCGTGCACGGCCTGCGCCTGCGCGGCCGCAGGCACGCGCCAGCGGTCGAACAGCCCCACTAAGCCGCGCGGCATGAGGTAGAGGGCGAACAGCAGCATGGCGCCATAAACGAAATGCTGCGCGAAGGGCCATTGCGCCAGGAACACTTCGGCCAAGGTCAGCACGACCGCGCCGGCCAGCGGCCCGTAGATCGTGCCTGCGCCGCCCAGCAACACCAGCAACAGGATGAATACCGATAGATGGAAGGTGATGAAATCCGAGTTGAAGTACTGGTTCTGCTGCGCCACCAGCGCACCGGCCAGGCCGCACAGTGCGGCGGCCACGATGAAGGCCAGCGTCTTGTAGCGATAGACCGCGATACCGGAACAGGCTGCGGCAATCTCATCGAACTGCAGGGACAGCAATGCGCGGCCGAATCGCCCCTGCAAAGCGCGCCGCAACGCCAGATGCACCAACAGACTCAGGCCGAGCACCAGCCACACCCAGTGCCGCAGATCGAAGGGCGTGCCGGCCCATTCCAGCGGCGTAATACCGTAGATGCCTTGCGCCCCGCCAAAAACATCCGTCCACTCGGTGACGAGCTTCTCGACGACGATGCCAAAAGCCAGCGTCACCAGCGCAAGGCTGGGTCCCTTGACACGCAGCGAAGGCAAGGCGATCAACAACCCGACCAGGCCGGCCACCACGGGCGCGGCCAGCAAGGCCCAGGCCGGATGCCAGCCCCAACGCGTGGTCAACAAGGCCGCCGCATACGCGCCGGCCGCAAACAGGCCGGCCTGGCCGAGCGACTTCTGTCCAGCATAACCGGCCAGCACGTTCATGCCGGCCGCGCACAGATAGTAGACGCCACACATGAATAAGATGCGCAGGTAGAAGTCGTTATTCAATACCAGCGCCAGCACGGCCAGCAGGGCCGCAACCACGACCGCGCCGTGTTGCCGCAGCCGCGGCCTGGGCGCGGGCGGCGCCTGAGTGTGTGCAACGCTCATACTTTCTCCACCAGCGTCTTGCCGAACAGGCCGTTGGGAAAGGCAGCCAGCACCGCAATGACCACCACGAACACCACGATCTCGCGCCACTGCGCGCTCCACAACCCCGTGAACGACTCGGCCAGGCCGATCAGCATGCCGCCCAGCATGCAGCCGCGCAGATTGGTCAAGCCGCCCACGATGGCCGCCGAGAATCCCTTTAACGCGATCACCACCCCCATGAACAGGGACGCCGACACTATGGGGGCGATCAGCACACCGCTCAGCCCGGCCAAGGCCGAACTCACCACAAAGGTCAGCGCCATCACCCGGGTCACCCGGATGCCCATCAAGGCGGCGGCATCGCGATTCAGGGCCACGGCGCGCATGCTGCGTCCCAAGGACGTGCGATGCATGGCAACGTCCACTGCGCCAAGCAGGGCGAGCGCGAGCACCAGGACCACGATCTCCTGAGACCGGAACCCCACTCCTGCAACCCGGATGACCTCGTCGCCCAGCGGCGCGGCCACCATGCGTGCGCCCGGCCCCCAGAGCGACAAGGCGGCGCTTTGCATGATGATGCCAAAGCCGATCGTGCTCATGACCCACGACATGCCTGGCCGGCCGGCGAACGGCCGGATCGCCGCCAGGTAGAGGGGCAGACCCATGGCGCCCATCACCACCGTGGCGGCCAAGGCCGCCAGCACATAGGCCCATGGCGTAGTGGCCGGGTCGATGGCCAGCGCGCTGGCCACCAGACCGACCGCGGCCAGGCCCACGAAGGCGCCGACCGACACAAAATCGCCTTGCGCGAAATTCAGTGTGCGCGTGGTGGTGTAGGTCAAGCTGAATCCCAGGGCGATCAGGGCATAAATGCCGCCCATGGTCAGCCCGCCGATCAGGGCCTGGAGTATGGTCGTCGACATGCCCGAACCCTTACTTCTTGAAGTCGGCCGCGGTCATGCCGTCGAGCACCGGGTCCTTGAAATCCACGACGCTGCCGCCCTGCCAGCGCGACCAGTGATAGTCCTGCGCCTGCAAGCCCTCATGATTCTTGGCGGAGAACGGCTGCTGATACTGCTTCACCAGGCCGTCGACAGGCTGCTGCAGATTCTCCAGGGCCGCACGCACCGCTTCGCCGTCCAGGCTCTTGGCCTGCTCGGCGGCCGCCGCCCATACCAGCACCGTGTCATAAGCCTGGCTGGCGGCCCAGAACATCGAGGGGTTGGCCAGCTTGGGACCAATGCGCTCGAGCAAAGACTTGGCCGCCGGCGACTTGGCCTGGCTGGACGTGGTCAGAAATACCGGGCCTTCCATCAACTTATTGCCTGCGACCTGCGGAAATCCGCTGAAGGACGCCGCCCAGGTCGTCAGGACGCGGGGCATGTAGTCGATCTTTTCCATGCTGCGCACCAAATGGCCCAGGGGTGCGGCCTGCGCCCACACCACCAGCGTATCGACCCCGGCGGCCTTGGCCTTGCCCAGCTGCGAGGTCATATCCGTATCGCGCGCGTCGAACTTCTCGATCACCACCGGCTTGATGCCGTGCAGCGCGGCGATCTGCTCCATATCCTTCAGACCGGCCTGGCCGTAGCCCGTGGTCTCGACGAAGAAGCCGATTTTCTTGGCCTGCGGGCTCTTGGCCGCGTAAGCGATGAGCGCGGCGGCCTGATCGCGATCCACCATGGAGATGCGAAACAGATAGTTGGGGCTGTTGCCCGCCGGCTCGGTAATCGCCGTGCTCGAGGCGCTCGACACCAGCACCGGCATCTTCTTCTGATTGGCGATGTGCTTCCAGGCCAGCGCATTGCCGGAGTTGGTCGGCCCGAACACCACGGCCACTTTCTCGCGGTCGATCAGATCGGTCATGTTCTGGATGGATTTGGGCGGCTGGCCCAGATCATCACGCACCAGAAACTCCAGCTTGCGCCCCAGCACGCCGCCGCGCTTGTTGATGTCCTCGACGGCCGCGGCAATGCCCATCACGCCGATCTGGCCTGACTCGGCCGAGGGCGAGCCGGAAATATCGCCGTTGTAAGCGATCTTGATGTTCTGGGCTTGGGCCGAGCAAGCCACGACGGCGCTCGCCGCCAACAGCCAATGCTTGATGGTTCTCATATGTCTCCTCCGGTGGGTGGGTGAGCCGTACTTGGCGGCTTGTTGTGGGTACTACGTGTCAAACCGGCGCGGAGCCGGGCAGATCGATCTCCAGATCCAACAGATAGCCCGCCAGCGACTTGCCGTGCGAATCCAGATTGAGCGCGTCATTAACGCCCCCATCCAGGACCTCGTCGATGACGAAATTCATGGCCGCCAGTTGCGGCAACAGATAGCGGCGTACGGCGCCTGGCCCGCGGTGCGCGAACACGCGGCGCACGGCCTCCTCGGTCACCTGGGCCACCAGCGTGTCGTAATGACGCGGGTCAAAGGCAATGACGCTGATGTTGGAGCGATTGCCTTTGTCGCCGGTGCGGCCATGCGCGACCTCAAACAAATGGACCCGCTTGGCGGCCGTCATGCCAGCACCTCGTGGCTCGCGGTGATCAGACTGCGGTCGATATAGGCCGAGCGCGTCTCCAGGCGCCGGCGAACGGCGCTGCGCACCCCGCCGCCGCCCGCCGGGCCGCAGCAGTACAGGGCGTTGACCTCTCTGGCCAAGGTATCGGCCTGCGCGCGGTCGGCAAACTTGCCGGCCAGCCGCAGGCGCACATCGCGCGCACCGCTGTCAGCCAGGCCGCGCATCATGCACCCGCCATCGTCTGCCAGCAGGCTTTGCACGCCGATCAGATCCACCCGCAATGGCGTGTCCAGGCGGCGGCGGATCACGTCGGCGGCCAGCCTGGCGCGCGATTCGGCACGCGGGCCGCCATACGAAATTTCCGCCTCACCCAGCCAGCCGCCTTCATAGAACGCGCTCACTTTCAGTGTGTCCGGTCGCCGGTGGCCACGCACGCCGGCCAATGCCACGCGATTGGCCCCGAGGTCGGTGACGGTGGCGGCGCTGATATCGGCCGTCACGTCCGGGGTCAGGTAGGCCGCCGGATCATGCAGTTCATAAAGCAATTGTTCCGTGACCGTGCGGCGGTCGACGATCCCGCCCGTGTCGTCGGCCTTGCCAACGATGCAATGGCCGTCCGCCAGCACCTCGGCCACCGGGAATCCCAGATTCCACAACCCCGGCACGTCCTTGAAGCCCGGGTCGGCAAAATAGCCGCCGGTGACTTGCGAGCCACACTCCAGCAGGTGTCCTGCCATGGTGGCCGGACCGAGGCGGTCCCAGTCCGCCGGCGACCAGCCGTAATGCGCCATGGCGGGCCCGCACACGAGGGAAGGATCGGCCACGCGGCCGGTCACCACGATATCCGCGCCGTCGAGCAGGGCCGCCGCGATGGCCTCGCCGCCGAGATAGACATTGGCACTGACCAGGGCCGCGGGCCCGGCCAGGCCAGCCTGGCCGATCAGCGTCTGCGCATCTGCCCGCGCCAGCAAATCATCGCCGCGCACGATGGCCACGCGCGGGGCGCGCAGCCGCAGCGCCTTGGCCAGGCGCAGGATATGCCGCGCCGCGCCTTCCGGATTGGCCGCCCCGAAGTTGCTCACGATGGCGATGCGCTCGCGCAGGCACAGGTCCAGCACCGGGCGCAGCAAGGGCTCGAGCAGGGGCTCGTAGCCGGCCTGGGGGTCCTCGCGACGAGCCAATTGAGCCAGGGCCAGCGTGCGCTCGGCCAGCGTTTCCAGAATCAGGACACGGCGCCCTTGGCGCCGGGCCAGGGTGCGCACCACGGGCAAGGCCGCATCCAGGCGATCCCCCGAAAAACCTGCCCCACATCCGATCCAGAGCGGCGTCACCATGGTCTCTATCTAGTGTTGGAATGGCCGAATTGTGGGCGGCGACAACTCAGAAGTAAAATCGAAATTTCAAAACGATTAATCCAATAATCAAATTAATTGGCATGAACGTCTCCACCCGTCAGCTACGTGCCTTTGTCAGCGCCGCCGACCATCAGAATTTCACTCGGGCCGCGGCCGAGATCGGGCTGTCGCAACCCGCGTTCAGCGCCTTGATCAAATCGCTGGAAGAAGAGCTGGGCGCGCAGCTTTTCGTGCGCAACACGCGCAATATCGAACTCTCGCCCTTTGGCAAACTGTTCGAGTCGTTCGCACGGCGCTCGCTCAATGAAACCATCACGGCGCTGCAACACCTGCAGGATTACGCCGCGGGGCGCATCGGCACGGTCCAGGTCGCCGCCCTGCCCTCGGTCGCCGCGAGCTGGCTGCCTCCGGTGTTTCGGCAGTTCCGGGCTCAGTATCCTGGCGTGACGACCGTGCTGCGCGATGGCATGTCGCAGAACTGCGTGGAGTTGCTGGCCGCGGGCGAAATCGACTTCGCGATCGCCACCGTCGACCGGCATGCCGCCAAACTCGAACGCCAATTGCTGTGGCAGGATCAACTCCATCTGGTTTGCCCGCCCGATCATCCGCTGGCCAGGCAGCGCAAGCGCGTCACGCTCGAACAGATTGCGCGCTATCCCATCATCAACTTCGTCAGCCACAGCAGTGTGCGCCAGCACGTGGATGCGGCCTTTGGCCCTCACACCCTGAACACGGTGCTGGAAGTCGAACACCTGGCCACCGCCAGCGCCATGGTCGAAAGCGGCGTCGGCCTGACCATCGTGCCTTCGCTTACGCTCTACCAGTTCCGCCGGCCTTCGCTGGCGATTCTGCCGATTGAAGACAACAGCTTCAAACGCGAAGTCTTCATCCTCACGCGCAAGAACAAACTGCTCTCGCTGCCGGCCCGCGCCATGCGCGATATGGTGATCGCCCACGTGGCCGGCCTGCAGCGCGAGACATAAGGTCTGGCGGCGCTGCCGTGTCCGAAAATGGCGAGCAGCCCATCGCGGGCGGGTTTAGAGTAGCGGGCATGGACACGCCATCAATGCCTGAGGACGCCCGCCAGGCCTGCTACAACGCCCTGAAAGCCAAAGACACGCGCTTCGACGGGCGGTTCTTCGTGGCAGTCTCGTCAACCGGCATCTATTGCCGCCCGGTCTGCCCGGCCAGAGTCCCCAAGCTGGCGAACTGCCAATTCCACCCGACGGCGGCCGCGGCCGAACAGGCCGGCTACCGCCCCTGCCTGTTGTGCCGTCCGGAACTCGCTCCCGGTCTGGCGCGCATCGACGCATCGGCCTCGCTGGCGCGGCGCGCGGCGGCGCTCATGGACGACCATTGTGGCAGCGACACCGCGCTCGACGCCCTGGCCCGGCGCCTGGGCTGCAGCAGCCGCCACCTGCGCCGCGTGTTCATGGCCGAGTTTGGCGTCACGCCCGTCCAGTATCTGCAGACCCGCCGGCTCTTGTTGGCCAAGAACCTCCTTACCGACACCGGCCTGCCCGTGGTTGACGTGGCCATGGCGGCGGGCTTTGGCAGCCTCAGGCGTTTCAATGCGCTGTTCAAAACCCGTTATCGGCTCGCGCCCACGGGCTTGCGGCGGCGCAAGCGAGCCGAGCCCGCCGGGCAGATCCGCCTTCGTCAAAGCTACCGCCCGCCGTACCGATGGGAAGCCATCCTCGCCTTCCTGGCTTCCCGCGCCATCCCGGGCGTCGAACTCATCGACGGGGCGCGCTATGCACGCACCGTCGCGCTTGCCGGTCCCGACGGCCAACTGCATGCGGGTTGGATAAGCGTCAGCCATCTGCCTGCGAAACATGCCCTCGAGCTTCAGGCCTCGCTCTCCCTGCTGCCGGTGCTACCCCTCGTGCTGGCCCGCGTGCGTCATCTCTTTGACCTCGGCTGCGACCCGCATGCGGTGCACGAGGGGCTGCAGGACATGAATTCGCTTGCTGACGGCATTCAGAAGCTGGGCACGCGGCTACCTGGCAGCTTCGATCCCTTCGAGATGGCGGTGCGTGCCGTGCTGGGCCAACAGATCACCGTCGCTGCGGCCCGCACCCTGGCCAGCCGGATGGTCAGGCAGTTCGGCACGCCCGTGGCGACCGGTATCGCAGGCCTGAGTCATGTCTTCCCACCCCCCACGCGCCTGCTCGCGCTCGAAGGCGACATCGAAGCGCATCTGGGTCCGCTGGGCATTATCCGCACCCGAGCCCGCACCATCGGCGCGTTGGCGGCGGCGTTGGCCACGCAGGCGCTGGATTTCGGCCCTGGCGCCCAGCCCGAGGCCGAGGCGCAGAAACTGCTGGCACTGCCAGGCATCGGGCCCTGGACGGCGCAATACATCGCCATGCGCGCCATGGCCTGGCCGGATGCCTTCCTGCCCACGGATTACGGCGTCAAGAAAGCCCTCGCGCCGCGCACGCCGCGGCAAATGTCGGCGCTGGCGGAAAACTGGCGCCCCTGGCGCAGCTACGCCACCCTCAATCTCTGGAACGCCTTGCCCTGAAGCCATGATCTATTGCCACGACTACATCGCCCCCCTCGGCTCACTCCTGCTGGCCAGCGACGGCGATCGCCTCACCGGCCTGTGGATAGCCGGCCAGAAATATCACGGCGGCTCCGCAGCCATGACGCCCGCGCCCGACAGAGCCGAGTTCAGGCATGCCGCGCACTGGCTGGATGACTACTTTCGGGGCGCAAACCCGCCCCTGGCCGACCTGGCGCTGGCGCCCGCCGGTACGGCCTTCCAACAGCACGTCTGGAACATCCTGCTGGGCATTCCCTATGGGGCGACCATGACCTACGGCGACATCGCCCGCGAACTCGCCCGACAAAGCGGCAGGCCGGCCGTGGCCGCGCAGGCGGTGGGCGCCGCGGTGGGACGCAACCCGATCGCCATCATCATCCCCTGTCATCGCGTCGTGGGCAGCAATGGCAGCCTGACCGGCTACGCCGGCGGGCTGCAAAGAAAGCGGCAACTGCTCACGCTCGAGGGCGTGCCGACGGCCCATTTCTTCATCCCCAAGCAGTCCACCGCGCCTTGATGCTCAGGGCCGTCCGCCTTCAGGGCTTGCTCGGCGATATTTTGGACCCCTCCAGCCCCATGCCCGCCATCAGACCCTGACCGCCAAAGGGCACGGCGAATACGTCCTGCGTCAACGTGGTGGTGGACACACTGGAGGCAAACGACCGGTCCCATAGCACCACGCTCGGGCCGCTCCCCAACGCCCAGCCATCGCTCTTGTCCAGATACGCCAAAGATGTGTGGTTCATAAAGAACAGAGCGTACGAGAACATCTGCGCGCCGGCTTGCAGACCCAGCGACATGGCAGAAATATCGTAATAGCCCGCGACCTCCTTGCCTTTGAACAGCACCCCCTGACCGTGTTCGCCACCGATCAGAAACCCGGCCTTGTAGATCTTGGGAAACACCAGCACCGCCACGGCCTTTTCTCCCAGCTCCGCACTTCCCGGCGTACTGGCGTATAGATGCTGCAAGGCCTGACTGGCCTCATCCCGGATCTGCCTGGCGTCATCGGGCATCGCCACCGCAGCCGCAGGCCCCAGCGCCGCGAACGCCACCACGGCCGTCAACGAAAAGCGCGTCATTGCCTGGCGCACCCGCTCAAGGGCGATATGACTTGTCCTCAACATGAAACACCTCTGATCAGCTTAGTCTGCTGCGCCGTTCAGGGCAGCGCGCCGAAGTATTGAGATCGGCCCGGCGGGTGTCAAGAAAACGCCGCGCGGGATTGGCCAGAGGCCGGAAAAAACCACAACCACGACAAATTGACGCGCAAAGGCAAGCCCGGCGGCCCGCAAACCCCTAACCTCCTGCCGCCCTGGCGGCTTACACTAGCCGCGCAGATCCTGAGACTGAGCAGAAGCCCCGCCCATGACCAGAAGTCGGCCGGCGCGGCGATCTTGCGGCGCGATGGGGTCGCTCCCGCCGCATCGGCGTATCTCCCGGGTCACGGCCGGCCGGATAGGCGATTGCGGTTCGGCCGACGGATCTGCCGGCGCCGAAGCGGATGCCGGCGCGCAGGCCCCATGCTCCCGACCCAGCCCGACCCGCAGCTTTCACCGTCACTGCCCGACCATGTCCAGCGCCCAACCCTCCATCCTGCTCAGAAGCTTTCTGCAAATCGCGCCCTATCTGGCCAGCCGTGGCATCTCGCCGCTGGAGTTCTTTCAACGGGCGGGGATCTCGCCCAACATCTTCCAGACGCCCGACATCTGGCTGCCGCGCGCGCTGTGTTTTCGTATCGCCAATGAGATGGCGGCCATCGCACAAGACCCCTTTGGCGGCGCCCACGTGGGCCGGCTGATGGAGTTGCGCGCCCTGGGCCCCTGGGGCAAACACGTGCTGGCCGCCACCAACGTGGCCCAGGCCTGCGCCACGGCCGCCATGCGTTCGGCCCTGCTGCATCAGGGCGGCGAGATCCGCATCGTGACCGAAGGCCGCACGACCCGCCTCATCCACCGTTTTACGGCGCCGCTGGAGGAAGATCCCAGGCAGTTCACCCTGGGCACGCTGGCGGTTTTGCGCAAGGTGGCCCTGCTGGCAGGCGCGCCAGCGGCCGTGCGCGTGCACCTGAAAGCCTCCCGCTCCCGTGGCGACGAAGCCCTGGAGGAAAGCCTCGGACCCAACATCGAGACCGGCGCCGAGCACGACATGATCGAATTCGACCGTGACCTGCTGGATATCCCCTTGCGCGGCGTTCAGGACGACGCCCGCAAAGTCACCGAGGCCCTGAACTCCACCATCAGCACGGCCGGCCTGCTCATCGAACACATCGCTGACCAGGAAGAAATCAAACTCCAGGCCGTGGCCAAGCAGATCGGGCTTTCCGCCCGCACGCTGCAGCGGCGCCTCAAAAGCAACGGGGTCGATTTCGAAGCGTTGCGTGACGAGACACGCCGCAGCGAGGCGCTGCGGCTGCTGGGCCTGCGCCGCTACACCGCGACCGAAATCGCCTACATGGTGGGCTATAGCGACCCGGCCCATTTCACCCGCGCTTTCAAGCGCTGGACCGGCCAAGCCCCGTCGCGCTTTCTCGGCCTGGCCCGGGCTGAGCGGAACTGAGGGAGCTGACGCGGCTGCCCCGGGGCAGTTTGGCACCAAATGGCAAGCCCGGATGGCGCTTTTTTTGTAGCCTCTGCACGCGCGGTCCGGTGCGTGCTGTCTCCCCGCCCGCCGCCCTCCTCATCCGTCACATTCGCGACCATGCCATCACGCCTTAGATACACCCTGCTGATCTGCCTGAGCACCGGATTCGCCGCGCAAGCGCTAGCGGCCGACACGAACAGCGGCCTGCCTCCCGCGGTCAGCGACCCCCACTTCCAACTCGCGCCGGGCTACCTGAAGCAGGCGGATCTGCCCGACAGCCTCGTCTTGCTGGGACCGCCGCCGCAAACCGGCAGCCCCGCGCTGGCGCGTGACGAACAGGCCCGCCAGGCCACGCTGCCCCTACGCGGCACGGCGCGCTGGGAGCTGGCGCGACAGGATGCGGATTTGAGTTTCCCCCAGCCCGCCAAGAACTTCTCGTGCGCCATGGGCCTGCAGATCGACGCGAAAACGACGCCGCACATCTACACCCTGATGCAGCGCACGCTCACCGACGCCGGTCTGTCGACCTACGGCGTCAAGGACAAGTATCAACGCGTGCGGCCCTTTGTCGTCCACGACGAGGGCACCTGCCGGCCCGACCAGGAAGCCTTGCTGCGCAACGACGGCTCCTATCCTTCGGGCCACACGGCCGCCGGCTGGGCCTGGGCGCTCATCCTGGCCGAGATCCATCCCGAGCGCGCCAATACGCTCCTGAGCCGCGGCATGTCCTTTGGCCAAAGCCGCGTCATCTGCGATGCGCACTGGCAAAGCGATGTCGACGCCGGCCGCATCATGGGCGCTGCGACGGTAGCCCGCCTGCACGCCGACCCGGTGTTCCGCAAGGACCTCGAACTGGCGCGCAAGGAGGTCGTTGCCGCCATGGCCAAAGGCGCCCCCATGGAATGCAGCAGCGAAACCGCCGCCCTCTCCGAAAAGCCCTGAACCATGCGCCTTCGCCCCCTACTCTCGCTTCTGACCGCCATCCTGCTGCCGGGCGCCGCGCTTGCCGCCAACCCCGGCGCCGACAGCCCGGGCCCGTCTGCCCCCGGCGCCGACTCGGGCTGGACGTTCTCCTTCAGCCCTTACGCCTGGGCCTCCGGCATCAGCGGTACCTCCGGAAAGGCGCCGCTGCCCTATGCCGACGTCAAATCCAGCTTCAACGATATCTGGGACAACCTGGACATCGCCGTCATGGGTGCGTTTGACGCCAGAAAGGGCCGCTACAGCATTATCGGCGACCTGCTCTACGCCAAGACGTCGGTGACCGACCACAACGGCAATGGCATTCTGCGCAAAAACATCGACATCACGTCGGAGACCTTCTCCAGCATGGTAGGTGGCGGCTACAGCGTGCTGCAGGGCCCGCGGGGCAACCTCGACCTCGTGGCGGGCGCGCGGCTATGGTCGGTCAGCACCCGGTTGTCCATCGAAGGCGGATACCTCGACGGCCGGCGGGGACGCGGCAGCGCCACCTGGGTGGATGCCGTCGGCGGCCTGAAGGGCAGCTACCATCTCACCGACCGCACATACCTCACCGGCTGGGCGATGGTGGGCGGCGGCGAGGCCAGGCTGGATTGGGACCTCATGGCGGCGGTGGGCTATCAAGCCACCAAACAGGTGTCCGTCGCGCTGGGCTACCGCGCCCTGGGCGTGGACTACCGCCAGGGCGGCTTTGTCTACGACGTCGTGCAACGCGGCCCCATGCTGGGCATGACCTACCAATTCTGAGTAACGCAGGCCGGGCGCTGCGCGCGGCGCCCGGCCTGGCCGCATAATAGTGGCGGATTCTTTTTCCGGACCGCCATGCACACCGCTCCCACCCCGCCAGCCCGCCAAGACCTCGTACGAGGCTACCCCGTCGAACGCCTGGCCGCCTTCGCCTCGGGTGCGCAGGGCGGCAACCCCGCCGGCGTCGTCATCGCAGCGCAGCTTCCCGATGCCTCCACCATGCAGGCCATCGCGGCCGATATCGGCTACTCGGAGACGGCCTTTGCCGCGCCCGAAGGCGCCGTTTGGCGGGTTCGGTATTTCGCGCCGGAAATCGAAGTCCCCTTTTGCGGCCACGCGACCATCGCGCTGGGCGCAGCCCTGGCTGGCCGGCATGGCCAAGGCCGCTACGCCTTACAGATCAACCAGGGTCTGATCAGCGTCGAAAGCCACCCGCGCGACGGCCAACTCCAGGTCGCCCTGCAGTCTCCTGGGACCCGCAGCGGTCCAGCGCCTGAGGCCCTCGTATCCGCCGCCCTGCAACTCTTCGGTTATACCCCCGCCGACCTGGATCCGCGCCTGCCGCCCGCCCTGGCCGACGGCGGCGCGCATCATCTCATCCTCGCGCTGAACAGCCGCCAGCGCCTGGCGGCAATGCGCTATGACCAGGCCGCCGGCCGCGAACTGATGCTGGCCCAGGGCTTTGCCACCATCGCCCTCATCCACGCCGAGAACCCGCAACGCTTTCATGCCCGCAACCCCTTCGCCAGTGGCGGTGTCTACGAGGATCCGGCCACGGGCGCGGCCGCCGCCGCGCTGGGCGGCTATCTGCGCGATCAGCAGTGGCCGCACGGCGGCGCCATCGACATCCTCCAAGGCGAAGACATGGGCATGCCCTCCCATCTGCACGCACAGATCCCGCCCGAACCAGGAGCCAGCATCCGCGTGTCGGGCACGGTGCGGCCGCTGGGCGTGTAAAGCCTGCCGGCCCGCCTGGCCGCTGCCGGCTTCAGGAGGCTTCGAGTGCCTTTTTCCATTTGGACAACCACCAGCCATAGGGCTCCGGCCAGCGCGCAAATTCGGGATCCGCGCCGATCTCCTGGGCGTAGTGCTGCAGCCAGAAAGGGTTGAACAACAGCTGGCGGCCGATGGCCACCAGATCGGCTTTCCCCTCTCGCAACACCTGCTCGGCTTCGGCCCCATTGCGTATCATCCCCACCGCCATGGTGGGGACGTCCACCGTGCGACGGATCTCCTCGGCAAACGGCACTTGATAAAGCGGGCCGCGGGCAAGATTCGAGTTGGTCGCCCCGCGCAGCAAATTGCCCCCGGACGAACAATCGATCAGGTCAACACCAGCCTCTTTCAAGCGCCGCGCCAGAATCACGCTGTCGGCCATGGTCCAACCGCCCTCCACCCAATCCGTGGCGGAGATACGCGCGAAAATCGGCGTGTCCTGCGACAGGGCGGCCCGCATGTCTTGGGCGATTTCCAGCGGCAGCCGCATGCGATTCTCCAGCGACCCGCCGTAGGCGTCGGTGCGCCGATTGGCCAACGGTGTCAGAAAGCTCTGCAACAGATAACCGTGCGCCAAGTGCAGCTCGACGATGTCAAAGCCCGCCTTCTCCGCCAGCAGTGCCGTCTGCACGAACTCACGGCGCAACCGGGCGATGCGCTCCAGCGTCATGGCCTCGGGGGTCGGCCAGCCCTCGGAGAAGGCCAGATCCGCGGGGCCTTCGGGCTGCCAAAGCGCCTCGCCCCGCGCGATATCGGCCTCGGTGAGCGCGCCATTGCCCTGCCAGGCGCGCTGCGCGCTCGCCTTGCGGCCGCCGTGGTTGATCTGAATGGCCGCCTTGCTGCCAAAGCCATGGATCAGATCCGTCAGGCGCCGAAACGCCGGCACCTGTGCCTCGTCCCAGAGCCCAAGGCAGCCGTTGGAGATGCGGCCTCGACGACAGACGGCGGTCTGCTCGACCACGATCAGGCCCACGCCGCCCATGGCGAACTTGGCGTAGTGCGCAATATGAAAATCGTTCAAGGCGCCTTCGTCGGCGATGTACATGGCCATCGGCGACAGCGCCAGCCGATTGGGAAGGGTGACGCCGCGAAACGTGATCGGGCTGAGAAGCAAAGATTGGCTAGGCATCATGAACTCTCACGCAGGAAACAGCGCCTGATCAGCGCGGCAAATTACGCAAACTCGGGTGGCAACGCAGGTACGGATCCGCCACGCGCATCTCGCCTTTGAGCGTCAGGCCGGCATGCCAACTCCAGCGCGGATTGAACAGCATGCCGCGGCCAATCGCCACGAGGTCAGCCTGGTGCTCGGTCAGGACGCGGTTGGCGGTGGCGGGATCTGACAACATCCCCACGGCCATGACCGGTATGCCCGATTGCTCGCGCACCTGGGCCGCCGCCGGCGCCTGATAGGCCGGCCCCACCGCGATCTTCTGATCCGGAGAGATCCCGCCACTGGACACGGCGACGTAGTCGCAGCCCAGGGCCTTCAGGCGCTGGGCCAGAACCACGGACGAGGCCACATCCCAACCGCCATCGACCCAGTCGGTCACCGAGATGCGCACGCCCATGGGCTTATGCTGCGGCCAGGCCTGGCGCAGGCGGCGGAAGATCTCCAGCGGGTAACGCATCCGCCCTTCGAGGTCTCCGCCCCAGGCATCGCCGCGCGTGTTGCTCAAGGGAGACAGGAAAGTATTCAGGAAATAGCCGTGCGCGGCATGCAGTTCCACCAGATCGAAACCAGCCTGATCCGCACGCGCCAGCGCCGCCAGATAGCTTTGCGCAATACGCTCGAGTTCGGCGGCGTCAGGCACGATGGGCTGATCCCGCCCGGGATAAGGCGTGGGGCCTGCCCCCCAGAGCGGCCAGCCGCCTTCGGCCGCCGACAGGGCGGCGCCACCTTCCCAAGGCGGGGCCACCGAGGCCTTGCGTCCGGCATGCGCGAGCTGGATGCCCATGAAGCTGGATGTCGGCCGGCGCGCAAAGTCCACGATGCGGCGCAGCCCTGCCACCTGCGCGTCATCCCACAGCCCCAGGCAGGCGGGCGACACCCGGCCTTCCGGCACGACGGCCGTCGCCTCGACGATCACCAGCCCCGCGCCCGACAGCGACAGATTCCCGTAATGCACCAGGTGCCAATCCGTGGACTGGCCGTCGGCCGTGGCCGAGTACTGCGCCATAGGTGAGACGACGATACGATTCGGCAAGGTCAGCCCGCGCATGGCGTAGGGCTGAAACAGCAGGTCATTCATTTGTCTTCCTCTGCATCCTCTGATGCGTGTGATTCCTGGCGGTTCTTTACCAGACCGCCTTGCAGGATTGCCGCAATACCAACTCGGTCGGGATCTCTATCCGAACGGGTTTATCCGGCCGCGTGCGATTCTCGATCTGCTCCAGCAGATTGGCCGCCGCCATGCGGCCCAGGGCCAGGGCGTCGTAGCGCACGGCGGTGATCTGGGGCGACATTATCCGGGCGATATCGCTGTCATTGCCGCAGATCAGCGAGACATCGCCCGGAAACGTCTTGCCCAACAGCTGCAAGGCTTCCAGCACGCCGGGCAGCAGCCGCGCCCCCATGGATAGCAGCGCCGTGGGCGGATGTTTCAGATTCATCAGCCGCTGGGTCTGCGACAGCCCATAGTCGGCCGAGAACGAGTCCAGGCAGAACAAGGCCGGGTCGGGCTCCAGCCCGGCCGCCTTCAGCGCATCTTCCAGCGCGCGGACCCGGTCACGCGCCACGCGAGTGCCCCGCCCGCCCGTGATCAAGGCAATGCGCTTATGGCCCAGACCCAGCAAGTACTCCACGGCATGCCGGGTGCCGCGAAAATGGTCGGCCCCGATCGACACCGAATTCATGGGGATCTCGCGCTCCATCATGACGTGCGGGATATCCCAATTGGAGATTGCCGACAGGACGTCGCTGTTGTTCTCGTCCTGGATCGTCAAGATCATTCCATCGGCGCGGCGGCGCTTGAAGAAATCGATCAGGGCGATCTCACGCTCGGGAATCCCGTCACTGCTGGCAGTCACCAGCAAATAGCCCTTGGTGCTCAGGATCTCCTCCGCGCCCTTGGTCATGCTGGAATACAGGGAGTTACGGATGTCCGAGAAAATAAAGCCGACCATGCGTAGCGACGGGGTGCGCAGATTTTGCGCCGCGATATTCGGGCTCCACCCCAGTTCGTCGACGGCAGCCAGCACCTTCTGTGCAATATCCGCCCGCACGCCGGGCACGTTGTTGATGACCCGCGAAACGGATCCGATGGATACGCCGGCGCGCTCGGCCACCTCCTGAACCGTGACTCTCGTGGGGGTGGACGGCGATGCCGGCTTCTTGGTGCGCGCCATGTGAAAACTCCAATTCAGCGACTTGCTACATACCGAGCCGCGGCACCCTGTCGCAATGTCCTCATGCCTGGGCAGCTCGGGCCAGGGCCGGCTGAGAAATATCCCATACCCCTTCCACGCCGGCAACGGCCGGGAAACGCTGGCGCAGCTCCGGGTCATGCCCCGGAATCAGATGATCTGGCGTGGAAGCCAGCTTCTTGAGCAAGGCCAGGCCATTCATGTACTCCAGCACATTGACGACGACCGGATAGGGATTGGTCAGCAAACCATTGGCGTAAAAATGCATGGCGTCGGAGGCGAGAATCACCTGCCCACGCTCGGTGGCCACCTCGACGATCTGCAAACCCGGGGTATGCCCGCCCACAGGCCGGATCACGATCCCAGGCAGGATCTCTTCCACCTGTTCGGTAAAGGACACGCGACCGGCGTACAACGCGCGCAGCACGGTGCACACCTGGTCGATATCATAGGGGCGGCGCAGCGCATCGTGACACATCGCACAGCCCGTCGCATGCTGCATCTCTGTCTTGTGTACGTGGATCCGCGCGTTGGGAAACTTCTCCAGATTGCCGAGGTGATCCCAATGCATGTGCGTGACGATGACATCGGTCACCTGCTCGGCGGTGATCCCCAGACCCTTGAGCGCCTCGGTCGGGCAGCGCAGAAAATGGTGCCCTCGCCGGTCACAGGTCTGCTGGTCGCAGCCGCTGTCTATCAGCACCACCCTATCCTGGGAGATCGCCACCCAGACATAGAAATCCAGAGGCATGGGCACGTCATGGAAGTCCACCGCCGTCATGAAGTTATGCTGGGCCTTGCGATTGGCCGGACTGGAAGCGTAATGCACCGTCAGCAGGCGGTAGCGCACGTCGCCGCTTTGGTTCTCGTTGCTTGAACTCACAGATACTCCTCCTCAAGAGCTGATCCACGCAGCTCGTCTACCGTTCCCTGGCGCAGGATGTGACCCGTGCGCATGACGTACCCGCGCGTCGCCACCTTCAAGGCCGGCACGGCCATCTGCTCGGTCATCAGGACCGTCACGCCCTCGGCGCGAAAAGCCCGGATCGCGCGGCTGATCTGCTCGATCCACACCGGCGCCAGACCCAGAAAAGGCTCGTCCAGCAGCAACAACCTCGGCGAGGCGCTCATGGCACGCGCGATGGCCACCATCTGCTGCTGCCCGCCGCTCAGAAAACCGGCGTAATCATTGGCCCGTTCGCTGAGCATCGGAAAAAGATCGGCCAGCCTGTCATAGACGGCGGCCTGTTTGGCCCGGCCCAGGCGCGACGCGCCGGCCAGGACGTTGTCGCGCACCGTCATGGTCGGGAACACTCTGCGGCCCTCGGGCGAGTATCCCACCCCGTGGCCGGCACGCTCCGAAGGCGCCACGCGGCCCAGGTCCACGCCGTCGAGCAGGATGCTGCCGCCGCTGCAAGGCGCCATACCCACGATGGCGTTGATCAAACTGGACTTGCCCGCGCCGTTGGCGCCGACGAGGATGACGGTTTCGCCCTTGGGCACCGATACCGAGATACGATTAAGCGCGGTGATTCCACCATAGCGCACGGTGAGATTGCTGACTTCAAGCATGGGCCTGCTCCTGCTCGGTCGTGCCCAGATAGGCGGCGATCACATCCCGGCGCGCCAGCACCTCGGCGGGCGGGCCGTCGGCGATGAGTACCCCGCCGTCCAACACACACACACGCGGACAGAGCCGCTTGACCAGATTCATGTCGTGCTCGACCAGCAGCACGCAGCAACCCATCTCCTGCTGCGCCACGGCCACATAACGGTCGATGAAAAAGCGCTCCTCGGTTTCCAGGCCGGCAGCCGGCTCGTCGAGCAACAGAACGCGGGGATCGGTGGCCAGGGCCATGAGCAGGCCCAACATTTTCTGCATGCCGTAAGGCAGCGCATAGCTCACCGTCTCCATGCGTTCCTGCAGCCCGGCGGCGCGCAGCAGCGCCGAAAAATAGGGCGTATCCAGCGCCAGGCCCCGGCCGCTGAACAACTGGGCCCGTTCCAGGTTCTCGCGGATGGACGCCGATTTGAAGATCTTGGTCTGCTGAAACGACCTGACCAGCCCCAGGGCGCTGCGCGCATGAAAAAGCTTGCCGTCCATATCCTGCCCGGCATAGAGCACACGGCCGCTGGTCGGCGCGACCTGGCCGGACACCACATTGATCAGCGTGGTTTTACCCGCGCCGTTCGGGCCGATGACGCCCAGCACCTCGCCGGCGTTCAAACTCAGACTGACATTATTGAAGACACGATTGCCGCCGAACTGCTTGGATACGCCATCGACCTGCAAAATGGGGCCGGGCTGGGGGGATGCGGGATTCATACATACTCCTTCTTAGCCTGGCCCTTGGACTTGCCCGCCGCTTTGCGGCCAAACCAGCGGCTGCCGTACAACTGGATCAGACCGACCAGCCCGCCCTTGGCAAAGATCACGGCCAGCATCAACACGACGCCGAACAGGCCTTGCGAGATCTCGCCCTGCAGGCTGAACAGATCCGCTGCCCACACCAAAAACCCGGCGCCGAGCAGCGGCCCCAGAATGGAACTCTGCCCGCCCACGATGGCGTAAGCCACGTAGTTGACCGAGGACATCGCCGAGAACGAGGTCGGGTGCGCGGTCATGAGCATTTCCACCAAGGCGAACCCCGCCAGACCCGCAATGCCCGCCGCAAAACAAAAGCCGATGATTTTGTAGCGCGCAACGGGCAGGCCCACGCTTTGCGCCAGCACCTCGTCCTCGCGTATGGAATCGAACTGCGGCCGGAAATAGCATGTGATCGCGACCGTCAGCAAGGTAGCCAACAGCGCCAGGCCCGTGGCCAACAGCAAGACCGCATTATTGGACTCCACCGCGTGCGCGCCGCCGAATACCGTGACCGCCGGCAAGCCGGAGATGCCATTGGAGCCGCCCGTGAATCCGGGCGTCTCAAAGAGCACCAGGGGCATGATCTCGGCCAGCACAAACGTCACGAGCACGAAATACACCCCGCGCATGCGCAGCACGAGCAGGCCCAGGGGAATGGCCAGCAGAAACGGCAAGCCGAAGGCCGTGGCCGTCAGCGCGAACAGGTCCGTGACATCGTGGCGCGCGCTCAGAATGGCGGCGGCATAGCCGCCCACCGCCATGAAAGCCGGCACGGCGAAGAACATCAGATCCATGCGCAGCATGATGTAGACGCTGAGCGCCCCCATGGACGCAATCATGAAATGGGTCAGCACGGACACGGCGGCCGCATCGCTCAGCACAGCCGGCAGCACCAAGGCCGCGGCCATCACCAGCAAGGCCACGCCTTCGGGCTTTCCGATACGGTCTATCAATCGGTTTTTGCTCATGGCTTCAGGCCCGCCGCGTCGGTACACCCATGAGGCCGGTCGGCTTCACGAGCAAAACAATCAGAACAAGCACGAACAGCATCAATGCTCCCTTGGATCCCCCCAGATAGACCGCGGAGTACGCCTCGATCAAACCCACCAGAAAGGCGGCTATCGTCGCGCCGCTCAGGCTACCCAAGCCGCCCAGAATCACCACCAGAAAGGAGGCCGCCAGCACCGGATCGCCCACGTGCGGCGTCAGCGACAAGATGGGCGTGACCAGGGCACCGGTCATGCCGGCCAGGCCCGTGGCCAGCGCGAAGGCCAGCGGGAACATCAGCTTGGCGCGAATCCCCAGCGCCATCGCCACGGGCCGGTCTTCCGACAGCGCGCGCAGGCTGCGGCCAAAGTTCGTCCGGTACAACAGCCCGTAGGTCACGCCGATGGCCGCGAAACACACGCCGAACACGATCAGATTCGACAGCGGCAGATAGACGCCGCCAAAGTGCAGCACGTCGGTGACGGGGAAGGGAAAGAGCGGCGCGTCCGGACCGAAGACGACCACCACGGCCGTACAGATGACCAGATACAGCCCTAAGGTCAGGATCAGGGTCGCCAGATGGTTGTCGATCACCCGTTCGAGGAGCAAGAGTTCGAAAAGATAGCCCAGCGCCGCGGTGGCCAGCGCCGCGCACACGACTGCCAGCGGATAGGGCAATCCCCAGGACACACAAACGTATGCCGTATATCCGCCCAGCAGATAAAAGCCACCGTGTGCGAAGTTCACGACGCCCAGGATTCCGAATATCAATGTGAATCCTAGCGCCAGCAACGCGTACTGCGCGCCGAGCGCGAGCCCGATGAGGCCCGCTGAAATAAAGCTATCCACGATCTTGCCCCTCGTACGGCGTTTTAGTTGTCGACCGGAGCCTCAACCCGGATCACGGGCTGTTCCTTGCCGTCGCGAATCGTGCCCATGCCAAAGGGCAGAGACAGTTCTTGATTGATCTTGTACGTAGACTGGCCGATCCATTTGCCTGCGCCCAGGTTGGGGTCCACGACGTCGATCTTGCGCAGCGCCTCAGCCACCTTGTCCGCGTCGCGGTAGGTGCCCGCCTGCTGGATGGCCTGCACCAGCGCCCTGCCGCCCGCGACGAACAGATAGAAGAAGTTATTCTCCGGCGCATCGGCCTTGAGCAGCGTCTTATAGCTACCCTGCAGCTTGGTGACGTTCTCGTCGATGAAGACCGGCTCGAACCAATAGAAATCGCGCAGGACATCCATGCCGCCCGCCACGCGTGCGATTTCGGCCGTGCCGGGGCCGCCCAGGCGGCCGATCACGCCTTTGTAGCCTGCCTGGCGCAACTGCTTGACGAGAATGCCGGCATCGCCCGGCGGGGTCGACACCGTATCCACGGTATCCGGATTGCTGGCCATGATGCGCGTGACGATGGGCGCGAAATTGGTCGTGCCGCGCTGGTAGTACTCCAGCTTGGTGGGCACACCGTTTTTCTCATAGGCGGCCGCCACGACCTCGGCGACGTCGGTGCCGGCCTGGTCGTTCGGCGCGATGGTCAGCGCATTCTTGATGCCGAAGGTTTTCTTCGCGTGCTTGACCAGCGGATCGGCCCAGGCGGCCGGGCCCGGCCCGATATGGAACGTCAACGGCCATTTGGGGCCGATCGCATCGCGCGCATAACTGTCGCTCATCATGAGCATCTTGTTGCGCGTGGCGATGGGTTTCATGCCCGTGACTTCGGGCGAACCGATAGGCCCCAGAATGAACTTGACGCCCTGGCTGACAAAGTTGTTGGCCGCCGCGGCCGCGCCTTCGGCCGTGTACTTCGCGTCGATCGGCACGACTTTCAGTTGGCAAGTTTCATTGCCCACCTTCAAGCCGCCGGCGGCATTGACCTCGGCGGCCACGTAGTCGGCCGCTCCTTTGATGGCCAAGCCCCACTGCGTGGCCGCGCCGGACAGCGGGCCCGTGGCTCCCAGTTTGATTTCACAGTCGGCCGCGGCCAGAGCCGGGGCCGCCACCGCCGCGCATGCGGCAACAAAAGCAATCACATTCTTTTTCATGTTGTCTCCTCGGTGCTACTACGCAAAAAAATCAGAACGCCTCGGCAAAAAGCGCGCGGAAATCCGCCGTGCTCGTCGTGCGCGGATTCCAGCGGTTGTAATTGGCCTGGGTGCACAGTTCGGCCATCTCGTCGAACTTGTCTTCGGTCGCGCCGACATCGCGCAGCCGCGAAGGAATTCCCAGATCGCGGCACAAGGCCTCGATGGCCGCGACGGCGGCCAACGCGGCGTCCATTTCCGCCAGGCCGCGTACCGGCCGATCCATGGCCGCGGCCACCCGCGCGAACTTGCGCGGATTGGCGACCAGGTTGAAGCGCGCCACATGCGGCAGGCACACGGCATTGGACAGCCCGTGCGACAGATGCCAGTAGGCGCCCACGAAACGGGCCATGCAATGCACATTACCCAAGCCCGTCTGGCCGAAGGTAATGCCGGCCAGCGCCGAGCCGATGAGCATGTTCAGCCCGGCCTGCAGATTGTCCCGATTGGCCACAAACGGCCGGATATTGGCAGCCAGCAGCTCGATGGCCTCGATATTGATGGCGTCGGTCACCGGGTTGGACTGACGGGAAACATAGGATTCGAAGGCATGCACAAATGCGTCCATGCCCGAGTGCGCGGCCACGTGGGCCGGCAAAGTGCGCAAGGCCAGGGGATCCAGGATGGCAAAGCGCGCCGGATTCAGGGCCGCGTGGCGGATCGACATCTTCAGATTCTTGTCGGTATCCGTAATCACACATGAACCCGACACCTCCGAACCGGTGCCCGCCGTCGTGGGGATGGCGATGAGCGGCAGCGGCGGCGTGCTGAATTTCTCGATCCCTTCGTAATCGTGGATCCGCCCGCCATTGGTCGCGAGAATACCGACGGCTTTGGCCACGTCGATCGCGCTGCCCCCGCCGATGGCCAGCAAGGCCGTCGCCTGATGCTTCTGGCACTCGGCAAACGCCCGCTCCACCGTATTGGCGCTGGGATCGGGTTCGATATCGGAGTAATTGGCCAGCGCAATGCCCAAGCCATCCAGCAGCCGGCGGATATCGCCGTAGAACTCGCCCTTGAGCAGCGCGCCGTCGATGACCACGAACAAACGCTCACAGCCCTGCGCGCTGAGAATATCCGCCAGTTTGCGGTGCGAACCGATTCCCATATAGAGCCGGGTCGGGCAGAAGAACGTACTCATTTCGGATACAGCCATGGCGATTCCTTGCGGTAATGTCGCGACAGAGAGACTCAGAGGCGTGGCGCGCCGAACGAGGAGGCTCATGCGCGAGCGCGATGGCGCCTGCGCATGTCCTCGTTGCTGCCCGGCTCAGGGATTGAAGACGACCAGCCGTTCCTCGGTCATTTCACGAATGGCGTAGGCCGGCCCTTCCTTGCCGAATCCGCTGTCCTTCACGCCGCCAAACGGCATGACGTCAGCCCGGGCGCTGGAGGTCTCATTGATCTGCACCGTTCCGAAACGCAGCGTCTGTGCCGCGCGCAGCGCGCGATCGATATCCTGGGTAAAGACGCCGGCCGACAGCCCGTAGGGCGTGTTGTTCGCATCGCGCATGGCCGCCTCGAAATCCTCGAACGGACGTATGACCAACAAGGGCGCGAACGCCTCCTGGCACCAGACCTTGCCGCCATCCGGCGCCTGGGTCACGACCGCTGGCGTGATCACCGAACGCTGGCGCTGGCCGCCGCACAGGATCTTCGCGCCGCCTTGCTCGGCTTCCCGCAACCAGCTCTCGGCCCGGATGGCCGACGCCTCGCTGATCAACGGCCCCACCTTGGTGTCGGGGTCGCGCGGATCGCCTGCCCTGAGCGTGGCCGCAAAAGCCACCAGCCGCTCACTGGCCTGCGCGAGAATATCCTGGTGTACATACAGGCGTTGCACCGAGGTGCAGACCTGACCCGCCTTGCGCAGGCCCGCGTTGGCAATCTTGGGGATTGCCCGCTCCAGATCGGCGTCCGCGCACACGATGGTGCTGGCAATGCTGCCCAGCTCCATCTGCGTGCGGCGCAGCCCGGCGGCCTGCTGGATGATGCGGCCGACGCGCGTGCTGCCGGTAAAGGTGTAGAAGGCCACGTCCTGCTCCTCCAACAGCCAGCTCCCCACGCTATCGCCCTCGCCCTGCAACACCGCCAGAAACGCCGGCGGCATGCCTGCCTCCAGGAGCAGCTGGGCCAGCAAGGCGCCGGTCAGCGGCGTGAACGCGGAGGGTTTGAGCACGACGGAATTGCCCGCCGCATAGGCAGGCGCGACCTTATGCAGCACCGTATTCAGCGGCGCATTGAAGGGGGTGATCGCACAGACCACCCCTATGGGAAAGCGCTGCGTAAAACCCATGCGGCGATGCGCCCCGGGGCTCGCGCCAAACGGAATGACTTCGCCCACCAGGCGCAAGGCCTCGTCGGCCGACAAATCCAGGGTCACTGCGGCGCGATCGATTTCGCCGTTGGCGTCGACGATCGTAAAACCGGCTTCAGCCACCATCACATCGACGAAACGCTGCCGATAGGCCGGCATCAGCGCCGCCGCGCGGCGCAGCACCTGCGCGCGCTCGTATGGCGGCGGCGGGCCGCCGTCGACCGCGGCCTTGGCCACTCGCACCGCTTGCGCCACCTGGGCGCGCGTCGCCGCCGCCACCTGAGCGATGGGCCGCCCGCTGTACTTATCCTCGACCGTAAACAGCGGCCCGCCCTCCTGCCACTGGCCGTCGATCAATTGCCCGGTCGGCGGCAACGCCTCCACATGCAGCAACTCCGCACCCATTTGTCTCTTCCTAAATGAAACGTTATTTATAGTTATTCGCCGGTACTAATGGTATTTACCTAGTAGTAAATACAGTATCGATGAAATGATTCATGCGAAGAGTACAGGAAGATGACACCGGCGCGGTATACAGTTTTTATGAAGGGGGGTTCAAGTCCGGTGAAAGCCGCGCGATGATCCGGCCACTGCCCTGCCGGCAGCGTGCCCGATGCCACGCAGCGTTGTGGTTAACCCGATGACGCCGCTGCGCTCCCATGGCTTGCGGCAAACTGGCGGGCCGCCAGCAATACCGGCATCAGCGCCTCTCCCTTTGCGCTCAAGCGGTACTCCACACGCGGCGGCTTCAGCCCGAAATCGGCCCGCAAGATGAGTCCATCTGCCGCCAGCGCCCGCAACTGCTGCGTCAGCATCTTCTGCGAGATACCGGGGATATCCCGCAGCAACTGCGAGCTGCGCACCACGCCATCTGCATACAAGCGGAACAGAATAGGCAACTTCCATCGCCCGCTGATCAATCGCAACGTTTCGCCCACCAGCGCCACCGCGCCGTCCGGGCCCAGGCAATGCGACCGCTGCCCGTCGTCCCCAGGCACTTTTTGGTGCCTGCTTGCGGCGTGCGCAGGCGCTCCACTATCTTGCGAATCATCAGCAACAGCAGGAAGCACCATGGATCTGAAACTCAAAGGCAAGGTCGCTCTCGTGACCGGAAGCAGCAAAGGCATCGGCGCCGCCATCGCCGCCGGGCTTGCCCGCGAAGGCGCCACCGTCATCATTCACGGCCGCCAGGCCCCTGACGCGCAACGCGTCGCGCAGACCATTGTAGCGGCGGGCGGATGCGCCCATGCCGTTGCCGGCGACCTCACACGAGACGACGATGTCGCCCACCTGACCGCCCAGGCACGCAGCTTGGCCGGCGACATCAACATTCTCATCAATAATGCGGGCGGTTCGGGTCCGGGTGAAGACTGGACCAACGCCGCCCCGGCAACGTGGTCGGCCACGTATGACCGCAACGTGCTGTCCGCGTTGCGCGTCACCGCCCAATTGCTGCCCGCCATGCAGTCCCGCGCCTGGGGCCGCATCATTAACATCGCCAGCATGGCCGCCTTGATGCCGCCG
Organism: Bordetella genomosp. 12; assembly: GCF_002261355.1. Lineage (GTDB taxonomy): Bacteria > Pseudomonadota > Gammaproteobacteria > Burkholderiales > Burkholderiaceae_B > Bordetella. Next base: position 1,385,910 of record NZ_NEVU01000002.1, read on the forward strand.
GCCATCAACCCCGATTACGCCGCCGCCAAAGCCGCCATGCTGGCCATGACCGCCTCCCTGGCCAAAGCCGTCGCCGGGCACGGGATCACCGTCAACACCCTGTCCCCGGGCACCATCCACAGCGCCCGGCTGGAACAGCGATTTCGCGCAGCGGCGGCCAGCCATGGCCTTGATCCCCTGGCGCCCTGGAAACAGATCGAAGCCTGCGCCCTTCCCCACTTTGCGCACGTGCCCGTCGGCCGGGTCGGCACCTTGCAGGAAATCAGCGATGCCGTGTGTTTCCTGGCCAGCCCGCGCGCAGCCTATATCACCGGCTCCAACCTCCGCGTCGACGGCGGCATGCTCCCCACAGCCTGAGCAACCCATAGGCCAAAGGCAGAAGAAGGCGGCAAGGCCCGCCACGACGCGCTTGCCTGTCTCGCGTCACCACCGAGGTCATGGCCCCTGCCTTGCCGTCTGCTACATTGAATCGCCCCTCTCACCCTGACCTGGCGTCGACCGACGCATGATTCCATGAGTATCCAGCCCGCCACCCGTATCGCCATTGTCGGTCCAGGCGCCATCGGCACCACCGTGGCCGCCGCCTTGCACGAGATCGGCCGCACACCCCTGCTGTGCGGACGCACCGCGCGCGATCACCTGACACTTCTGGATGGTGACCGCATCATCGAGGTGCCCGGTCCCGTTCACACCCGCCCTGCCCCGGCCATACCCCCCTGCGACCTCATATTTCTGGCCGTCAAGGCCACGCAGACCGAAGCAGCCGCAGCCTGGCTCGCCGCACTTGCCGACGCGAACACCGTGATCTGTGTACTGCAAAATGGCATCGAACAGATCGCCACCCTCGCGCCGCTCAGCCCGTCAGCTCAACTGGTACCGGCCGTCGTGTGGTTCCCCGCTCAGAGCCAGCCCGATGGCGTCGTCCGCTTGCGTGGCAACGCACGCCTGAGCCTGCCCGACAGCGCGCCTGCCCGCCTCGTCGCCCGCACGCTTGAAGGCGCACAATGCGCCGTCGACCTCGCCCAGGATTTCCACGGCCTCGCCTGGCGCAAACTGATGCAAAACGCCGTCGGCGGCCTCATGGCCCTCGCCCAACGCCGTTGCGGCATGTTCGCCCGCCCCGACATCGCCGCACTGGCCAAAGCCTACCTCCAGGAGTGTCTGGCGGTGGCGCGTGCCGATGGCGCCCAACTCAGCGACGACGTCCCGCAAGACATCCTGCGCAACTTTCAAACCGCACCCGCGGACATGGGCACCTCCATCCTCGCTGACCGCCAGGCCAACCGGCCGCTTGAATGGGACATCCGCAATGGCGTCATCGCGCGCAAAGGCCGTGCGCACGGCGTCCCCACGCCCATCAGCGACATCCTCGTGCCCCTGCTGGCCGCAGCCAGCGACGGGCCGGGCTAAGGCAAGCCAACACCCCAAAGCCGCGCGGCGCGCCCTCGGCGGGCACCCTTGGCGACTGGCGGCGACCTTTGACATCCGCGCCTCGACCCGCCCAGGCAAACACGCCATCGGGCGAAGCCGATGGCGAGTTGGAAACGGGTCGTCATTATTCGGCGGGCAGCGGCCCCACCCGCCGCAATGCCTTGTCGGAAGTCATCGCAGCGATACGCCGCGCCTCACAAAGGGCCAGCAGAGCCAACTTGGCGGCTTGCCGCCCCGCCGCCAAGCCTGGCCTTTCAGGCCGTCAAGCGGCGCGGCCGCTTGAACTCCACCACCTGGCCAGCGCTCACCGCACGGGCGCGCAACTGGCCACAGCCCCCATCCACATCCTGGCCAGCACTATTGCGCACCTTGGCCAGCACGCCGCGGCTGTGCAGATAGCTGACGATCTCCCGGATGCGAGCAAAATCGGGGCGTTGATAATCATCGCCTTCCAGACTGTTGAACGGGATGACGTTGAGCAGGCCAAACTTGTTTTTCAACAGCCGAACGACTGCGTCGAGCTCATCATTGCCGTCGTTCACGCCCTTGAGCAGCGTCCACTGATACTGAATGGGGTAGCCCGTATCGCGAGCATATTGCTCGCCCAGTTCGACCAGCTCATCGGGCGCAATCCTGGGCGCACGCGGCAGCAAGTGCTCACGCAAATCCGCCTTGGTCGTATGCAGCGACAGCGCCAGAGCCGGTTTGATGGTCTGCTGCGGCAAAGCCTCGAACACCCGGCGGTCACCCACCGTCGAGAACACCAGATTCTTGTGGCCGATATTGCCCTGCGTACCCAACAAATGGATGGCCTCGAGCACATTATCGAGATTGTGGGCAGGCTCGCCCATACCCATGAAAACCACCTTTTTCACCGCCCGCTGACGGCGCGCCAGCACCACCTGGGCCAGGATCTCCATGCTGCTGATCTGCCTGATCAGCCCGCTCTTGCCGGTCATACAGAAACGGCAACCCACGGCACAGCCCACTTGCGTCGACACACAGAGCCCATCGCGCGGCAACAGCACGCTCTCCACCATCTGCCCATCCGCCAGCTCAACCAATAGCCGCGAACCGTCACTGCCGGCATGCTCCGAATGGATGCGAGCCAGCCCGTCGAGCTCCGCCGTCACCGCCGGCAAGGCCTGGCGCAAAGCAAGCGGCAGAAAATCGTCGGAATGCCGCCGCCGGGTGCCGGTATCGAGGGGCTGCCCGGCCAGCCAGACGCGCGTGACCCGGCCACGATGAACGGGCAAGGCATCCAGGCCAGCAAGGCGATGATCAAAGTCGGAATAACGCATGGGGAAGGAATTTTACCCTGCCACACCCTCGGTCCCCCGGCCGCACGGCGCCTCGAACGCTGGCGGCGCGATCCCTTGCCAGGAAGTGCGACAGATGCACAAGGCCAAAGCCGGCGTCTGAACGAGATGCGCGAGTCATCGACGCGCTCAATGCCAGGGTTAGCCGGCACGGCCGCCGCGGATTTGGCAAGTGCTATTCCCGACTGCGGCTCGACGGCTCCTGGTGGAATCAAAAGGCGGATTCATAGGGTGCGCGGCGACATGGGCTTAAACTCGCCTCGGCGCCACAAGAAGCGGCGATCAGAACGGCCTCGGCAGCCACGGGATCGAGCCACGGAGCCCAACTGCTGTTGGGCGCTGAATATCATGCGAGATGCGCTCGACGGCAGCCGACGGCTCAGAGCGCAGAACGTGAGCGACGAAGCCAATAGGGAATACCGCCATCGAGCGGTTCAATCGCTCTTATCGCAGCGAAGATCTTGATGCACCGAATCGCTTCCGCGTCGGTCCGCCTCATGAGCGCGTAGCAAGGCTGCGCCGCACACGCCTATTACTGACACATGAACTTTGCACGATCCTTGAAAAAACAGAATATGCACGCCTACCCTTCTCCGGCTGTCGGCGACGTGCCGGCGAAAAGTCGAGCGGCCAGCGTATCGGCCTGCTGGGCAAACTTCCTCGCATCGGTCTTCTCCAACTGCGCCAGGTTGTGTAGCTTCCAGCGGATGCCCGGCAGTTGTTCAAGGTGCGCAATAGCCAGCAGCGACCACTCCGGTCTACCAGCAACCAACGACAACAAGAAGCGTCGCTCATTGTCGTCCAAGCCCTCCTGGATTTCGCGCGCCATCCGTTCTCGCGCAGCGAGCAATGCATCGAGTGGCACCGGCTCGGTCGTCATGCCTTGAAAGTTGTGCGCGTAGTCGTGCCGGATGTCGCGCAGTGGTGGGAACAGCACTTCATGGATCGGCCGGTTGCTACTGGATAGATAAACCACGAAAGCGCGTCGGATACCGGGCGTGATGCCCTCGTGCGCAAAGAGTTGCATCACGTCGAACAGGTCGCGCGGGTGTTGCCGATCCAAGGCCGCTACCAGCTTGCCGCCGTATACGTCCTCCAGCGACACCACTGGAATCTCCAGGTCGGCCAGCAATCGGTCCCGCGCGGTCTGCGTGAGCGAAGCGCGGCGCACCGGCTGCACCGTACCGCGCATGACGAAGTTGACTTCCACCTTGACCTGGATCGCGCCGCGACGCACGAGGAGCTTCGTCTCCCCTGCCGCAGCCGCCGGCGCGTGCGTCTGGAACCCTCGCTTCCTCAACCGCTCGGCAGCCTGCCTGACAGCGTCGTTGATGCGCGCCAACGCCTCATCACGTGGTAGCGTGTGATCGGGAAAGACCAGATCGAGGTCCACCGACAGGCGCGGCATGTCGCGCACGAACAGATTGATCGCCGTACCGCCCTTCAGCGCGAAGGTGTCGTCCACAAACACCAGCGGCGCCACCTGCGTCAGCAGGCGCGCAGTATCGAGATAGATCTGATTCATGGCTTGAGTACCAGCAGGCCATCGGCCGATCGGGACACCCAGGGCCGGTCGCTGCCCGTTGGCAGCGTGGCCGGATCAAGCTTGGCAGCCCAGGGCAGCGAACTCTCGCGGCCGAGCTGCAGGCATAGCCGCACGGTCTTGACGCTCGAACAGCGTTGCAGCAATTCGCGCAGCACATCAACGCGCAGGTTGTAAGCGCTTTCGACGAGTTCGGCCGCTTCCCGCAAGGGCTGCCGAACACCGACTTCGCTCAACATCTCCAGCAATGCACGCTCCGGCGCCGACACCTGAGGCGCTCCGCTGCGCTTCTCGAACGGGCCGACGTGCAGCAAGGCGTCGGGATGCTCGTCGAACAAGCGCTTGCGGTGGTACTCGGCTGGAAAACGTTCGGTGAACCATTCCGGCAAATGCGCCGCCGTCCAGCCATACAGGTGCAGCACAGGCTGCTGCGACACGTACTGGCGCACACCGTACCAGTCCAGGGCCGACTTGCCGCCGACGTGCAAGCCCGCAACCTTGCGCTGCAACAGCAGCAGGCTGGGATGCAGAGCCAAAGTGTCGTTCGGACGACCATAGACACCGCGCGCCAGGCGTGTGAGCCATCCTGCGCGGACGTAGTGGACAGCCAAGTCTGCGGAAATGCCCAGCGCCGCCAAATCCTCAGAAATCAGCGGTGTTCCCGCTGCCAGCCGGGTATAAAGCGAATTTAGCTTACTTGAATTAGTCGTAGCCATACTACGATTTTTATAGCTTTTCCAAGCGAAAGTCAATTTGAAATAAACCTTCAAATCGTAGCCAAAATACGACAACATAAATCTATCCAAACTCTTAACCCTTATACGTAGCCCTGCGGGAACATGACCGAGTGGCATCGACCGACACGCCATGCACCTGCGCCTGCGCGTGCAGCGCGGCGTAGCGGTCGAAATCGGTTTTCAGGCTGGCCGGGCAGGACAAGGCCGGCTTAATGCCCTCGGTCTTGGGCAGCGGCCCCAGCCGCAGCTTCTTGATCGTGTGCTCAGCGGGTCGGATCAGTACCGAGCAGATTGTCGAGCAAGAGCGAAGACGTATCGGGCCGGATGATTCGGTTGCAGACGATATGAACGCGGTTCTGCGCGTGACTGACTGGGCGGAAAAGCCGGCTGTCGAACGACGCCGGATTGACCTCACTCAACAGGAACAGTTCATCCGACACAAGGCGGCAGCAACGCTGCAAGGAGGGCCGCGCTAGGCCCAGCCCATTGGCGGTCAGCACGGCGGGCTATGGCACACCGTCGATGCGTACCTGCCCGTAGACGATGCAAACGTGTCGCCGCGCGATCGCGCTCACAGGTTTGAACAGCGGCAAGGCCGGGCGACACGCCGGCGAACCGTCCTTCGTGACGTACAACTGACGAACCACCAGCGTCGAGGACGACACGCTTTCGTGCAATCCACAGCAGCAAGTCGGGCGTAGGCCCATATGCTCCGTCCATTACAGCTTTGCACTGCCTTCACCGCCAGCGCAACGCGCGTGCCTTGCGCATGTCCCGCCAATGTTGCCTCGCGGGTGCGTTCAGGAGGCACCCTGGCGAGGGCAGCAACCAACTTTTGGTAGGTCGTGCGAATAGCATCCAGCAATTCCTGTTTGTCTTGCGGCACTGCCACACCAAGCCCCTATAACGCTTCGGCGAACTTGCCGATGGAAAACGGCATTCTCGCGCTGTGACCGCCCTATGGCCAGTCGTGCCTGAAAGGTACTTGGCTGCCCCCACCCCGCCTGAACGAAGGAGGCGGCGTCGCGCTTGAGGATGCCCGACCGGGCGCGGCCACTGCCGTGACCGGATTTTTGACCACCGACCCCAAGGCGGAACGGCTTGGTGCCGGCACTGTTCGGACAGCCAAGTACCTTGGCCGAAACCAAGACGCTTGCTTCACGGAAGGGTAGTTCCAGCATCTCTGGCGATTGCCAGAAGTGAGAACGCGATGCGGCCTGAAGCTGCCCGACCGTGCAGCACCAAAACGAAAAAGCCCGCAATGAAGCGGGCTTATCGGCTGTTATGCCTTGCGTTGCTTGGCTAGGCCGGACGCGGGATCACTCCCACTCAATCGTCGCGGGCGGTTTGCTCGAGACGTCGTAGACCACGCGGTTGATGCCGCGCACTTCGTTGATGATACGGGAGGACACGCGTGCCAGCAGGGGGTGTGGCAGCGGTGCCCAGTCGGCGGTCATGAAGTCGAAGGTCTGGACGGCGCGCAGGGCGACGACGTACTCGTAGGTCCGGCCGTCACCCATGACGCCGACCGATTTGACCGGCAGGAAGACGGCGAAAGCCTGCGAGGTCAGTTCGTACCAGCTCAGGTCGCTGGCCGGGTCTTTGGTGTTGCGCAGTTCTTCGATGAAGATGGCATCGGCGCGGCGCAGGAGTTCGGCGTATTCGTGTTTGACTTCGCCGAGGATGCGCACGCCCAGGCCGGGGCCGGGGAAGGGATGGCGGTAGACCATCTGCGGCGGCAGGCCGAGGGCGACGCCAAGTTCGCGGACTTCGTCCTTGAAGAGTTCGCGCAGGGGCTCGAGCAGTTGCAGGTTGAGCGTATCCGGCAGGCCGCCGACGTTGTGGTGCGATTTGATCGCAGCCGCTTTGCCGGTTTTGGCGCCGGCCGATTCGATGACGTCGGGGTAGATGGTGCCCTGGGCCAGCCATTTGGCACCCTTGAGCTTGCCGGCTTCGACCTGGAAGACTTCGACGAATTCGCGGCCGATGATTTTGCGTTTGGCTTCGGGGTCGGCAACGCCGGCCAGTTTGCCCATGAACTGCTCGGTGGCATCGACGTGAATGATTTTCACGCCCATGTTCTCGGAGAAGGTCTGCATGACTTGCTGGCCTTCGTTCAGGCGCAGCAGGCCGTGGTCGACGAACACGCAGGTGAGTTTGTCGCCGATGGCACGGTGGATGAGCGCAGCCGCCACGGAAGAGTCCACGCCGCCGGACAGGCCGAGGATGACTTCATCGCTGCCGACCTGCTCGCGAATGCGTGCAACAGCCTCGGAGATGTAGTCGGGCATGTTCCAGTCGCCCTCGCAGCCGCAGATGTCGCGCACGAAGCGCGAGATCATGGCCTTGCCTTGCACCGTGTGGGTGACTTCGGGGTGGAATTGCACGGCGTAGTAGCCGCGCGCTTCGTCGGCCATGCCGGCGATGGGGCAAGACGGGGTCGACGCCATGAGGCTGAAGCCCGGCGGCAGTTCGGTGACTTTGTCGCCGTGGCTCATCCAGACTTTGAAGCGGTCTTGTCCGGCCTCATCCTGGAAGTCGGCCAGCCCGGCCAGCAGCTTGGTGCCGCCGTGCGCCGAGACTTCGGCGTAGCCGAACTCGCGGTGGTCGCTGAAGCTGACTTTGCCGCCGAGTTGCTGAGCCATGGCTTGCATGCCATAACAGATGCCCAGCACGGGCAGGCCCAGTTCGAAGACCGAAGCCGGCACGCGCATGGAGCCTTCTTCGTAGGCCGATGCGTGGCTGCCAGAGAGGATGATGCCCTTGAGCCCCTGGCTGGCCTGTTCGCGCACGAAGGCGTCGTCGACGTCGCCAGGATGGATTTCGGAATACACGCCGGCTTCGCGTACGCGGCGGGCGATCAATTGGGTGACTTGCGAACCGTAGTCCAGAATAAGGATGCGCTGATGCATGGTGACTCTGCCGGTTGGAAATAAAAGCGCACCGGCCAGAACGATTCAGGGTTCTGCCGGTGCGCGATGCATTACGGGATTGACGATCCGGGGATCAGTCGGCGCGATAGTTCGGCGCCTCCTTGGTGATCTGGACGTCGTGGACGTGCGACTCGCGCACACCCGCCGAGGTGATCTCGACGAATTGCGTTTTGGTACGCATATCGTCGATGGTGGCGCAGCCGCAATACCCCATGGAGGCGCGGATGCCGCCGACCAACTGATAAATAATGGCCAGCACGCTGCCCTTGTAAGGCACGCGGCCTTCGATGCCTTCGGGCACGAGCTTGTCGGCGTTGTTGGCCGGGTCCTGGAAGTAGCGGTCGGCCGAGCCGTCCGCCATCGCGCCCAGGCTGCCCATGCCACGATACGACTTGTACGAGCGGCCCTGGAAGAGCACGACTTCGCCAGGCGCTTCTTCGGTGCCGGCGAACATGCCGCCCATCATGCAGGAGAAGGCGCCGGCAGCCAGGGCCTTGGCGACGTCGCCCGAGTAGCGGATGCCGCCGTCGGCGATGAGGGGCACGCCCGTGCCTTCGAGTGCCTTGGCCACATCCGAAATGGCGGTGATCTGGGGCACGCCCACACCCGCCACGATACGGGTGGTGCAGATGGAGCCGGGGCCGATGCCGACCTTCACGCCATCGGCGCCCGCTTCAACCAAGGCCAGGGCCGCGGCCGCAGTGGCGATGTTGCCGCCGATGACTTCGACCTTGGGGAAATTCTGTTTGACCCAGCGCACGCGCTCGATCACACCGGAAGAATGACCGTGAGCGGTGTCGACGATGATGACGTCCACGCCGGCCGCCACGAGTTTCTCGACCCGCTCTTCGGTGCCGGCGCCCACGCCGACGGCCGCGCCCACGCGCAACTGGCCTTGGGCGTCCTTGCAGGCGAAGGGGTGCTCGGTGTTCTTGACGATGTCCTTGACCGTGGCCAGGCCGCGCAGCTCGAAACCGTCATTGACGATGAGCACGCGCTCCAGACGGTGCTTGTGCATCAGCGTCTGGGCTTCGTCCAGCGTGGCGCCTTCATGCATGGTGACCAGGCGGTCACGCGGGGTCATGACGTTGCGCAGCGGTTGATCCAGGCGGTCTTCGAAGCGCAGATCGCGGTTGGTGACGATGCCGACCAGCTTGCCGCCTTCGACCACGGGCAAGCCCGAGATGCCGTGTTGGCGCTGCAAGGCGATGGCGTCGCGGACTTTCATGTCCGGCGTGACGGTGACCGGGTCGATCACAATACCGAACTCATGCCGCTTGACGCGCGCGACCTCGCGGGCCTGCGCATCGGCGCTGAGGTTCTTGTGGATGATGCCGATGCCACCCTCTTGCGCCATGGCGATGGCCAGACGCGATTCAGTCACCGTGTCCATGGCGGCGGACACGAGCGGAATATTGATGGTGATGTTACGGGTAAGGCGGGTGCTGAGCGAAGTGTCGCGCGGCAACACTTCGGAATACGCAGGCACCAACAACACGTCGTCGAAGGTGAGCGCTTTTTGGACGAGACGCATGGGGAACTCCGGGCGCAAAGCAAGATTATACGCCGTTCAGCCACGGCGGCTAGGTGTTAGCCCTAGGTTTTTCCCGGTGTGTGGCGTGGACGTCAAGCGCCAGGCGTCGGATCCCGCATACCGTGCCTGTCGCCCTCGCACGACATTTATACCCGGGTGATATTGACAGTAAGCCGCGCGACTGGGCATACTGGCCTTGAGATTTCTACCCGGGTACATCCATGACGCAGCAATTCACCGCCTTTGATGGCACGCGCCGGGTCGCACAGGGAACCTTGACCGAAGTCGCCTTGGCCCTGCACGACCGACCTGCGGGTCAGGTGCTGGTTTTCGACAATCGCAATGGCCGCCAGACGGAGTTGGATCCCCGGCGGGTCGTGGCCGCACCGGCCTTGGCGCCGGTCACGCTGGCCGATCCCGCCCATGAGGGGGCCGAACTGGGCCGAGGGCGCGGCCGACCGCGCTTAGGTGTGGTAGCCAGAGAGGTGACGCTGCTGCCGCGTCATTGGGACTGGTTGGCCCGGCAGCCAGGCGGCGCCTCGGTGACCTTGCGCAAACTGGTCGAGGAGGCCCGCAAGCGCGATCAAGGCGTCAGCGACCGCCGCGAGCGTCAGGATGCGGCCTATCATTTTCTGCAGGCGGTGGCCGGCAACCTGCCCGCCTATGAAGAAGCCTTGCGCGCGCTCTATGCCGATGACCGTGCCGGGCTGGCCCACTGCATGCAGGACTGGCCCACGGACATCGTTGAGTACGCGCTCGCCTTGTACGACGGTAGCTAAAACGTCTCGCAGCCCCCCCGAACACGCCTTGCCGGCGTGTTTTTTTTTGCCTATGCCATTGACGCGGGGCGGCGCAATCTATATCTTATGATATATATCGTACGATATATCACCGATTTCATCCCTGCTTCATAGAGGAGGCCAGCATGCGCCACCCCCCTTCTTCACCGGGCAACGGCCGGGGCGGCCCGGGCGGAGCGGAGCTCACGCGCGGCCGCAAGGTCAGCGCCGAAGACCTGCAACTCATCCTGCTCGCCTTGCTAGAGCTCAACCCCAGCCATGGTTATGAGCTCATCAAAGCGGTGGGCGCGTTGAGCAATGCCTACTACACGCCCAGCCCTGGCATGGTCTATCCGGCACTGACCTATCTCGAAGAATTGGGGCACGTCACGGTAGAGCCGCAAGGCAGCAAAAAACGCTATCACCTGGCGCCGCAAGGCCTGGCATACCTGACGGCTCATCGCGCCCACGCCGAGCTGCTGCTCGAAAAACTGCGGCACATCGGCCGCAAAATGGAATGGATGCGTCAGGCCTGGAGCGCCGAGCCGCGCGAGACCGGGCCGCAGGGCGAGGATCTCGCCACCGGATGGTTGCCCGAATTCGTCGAAACCCGCCAGGCGCTGCGGCATGCACTGCTGCGCAAAAGCGGCGCCTCGCCCGCTGAACAACGCCGGGTAGCTGCCATTTTGCGGCGCGCCACCCAAGAGATCGAGAACACGCCCTGTTCCTGATTGACCCGCATTCGAATGACAAAGGAAGTTTCCATGACCAGCCCCCATCTGCGCGTCGAACGCGTGCGCCACACCCTGAAAATGCGCCAGCTCACCGTCAGCCGTGTCGAGCATCTGGCCGGCGGCCTGCTGGCGCGCATTACCTTCACGGGCGAAGACCTGCATGATTTTGTCTCCGCCTCCTTTGATGACCACGTCAAAGTGTTCTTCCCCGAACCCGGCCAGGCGCTCGCCTTGCCCGAGGTCGGTCCTGACGGCGTGCGCTTTGCGCCAGGGCAGCCGCGCCCCGCCGCGCGCGACTACACGCCGCGCCGCTTCGACCGCGACAGCGGCGAACTGGTGCTGGACTTTGTGCTGCATGGCGAAGGCCCCGCCGGAAGTTGGGCCGCCCAGGCGCAAGTGGGCCAGCAATTGGGCATCGGCGGGCCGCGCGGCTCCTTCGTGGTGCCGCTGGGCTTCGACTGGCATGTCCTGATCGGCGACGAAACCGCCCTGCCCGCCATCGCCCGCCGCCTCGAAGAGCTGCCAGACACCGCGCAAGCCCTGGTGCTGGTGGAAATCCCTTCCCTGGCCAATCAACTGCCCTTGCCTTCCAAAGCGCGCACGCAAGTGCGCTGGCTGGCGCGCGATGCGGGCGATCCCGGCCTGGCGCAAGCCGCCGCCGCATTGCAGTTGCCGCCCGGCGAAGGGTATGTGTGGGTCGCGGCCGAATCCGCCGTGGCCAAGGCCGTGCGCGCCAGTATGGTCGAGCGCCATGGCATCGACAAAAGCCGGATCCGTGCCGCCAGTTACTGGAAGCGCGGCGCGGCCGGCGTGCACGAATCGCACGACGACTGAGCATCGGTCTGCGCAGGCCTCGATACCCGGGTTATCACTAGCCCGGGTATTTGCTTATGCCCTTTAAGTATTTGTAGTGCGCATACTAGGCGCGCAAGAATTCGCTTAAAGCATAAAAGCAGGTTTATGGAATTACGCCAACTCGAGGCCTTTGCCGCTGTCATGAGCAGCGGCAGCATCACCGCTGCAGGCCGGCTGCTGGGCCGCTCTCAACCGTCCATCACCCGCTCCATTCAGGAGCTGGAGGCGGAGATCGGCTATGCCCTGTTCCTGCGCAGCGGCCCGCGCGTCACACCGACCGAGCAGGGTTTTCTGCTCTATGACGATGTGGCGCATGCGCTGTCGAGCCTGCGCCACATCCAGACCCGGGCGCACGACATTGCGCAGGGCAAACAGCAACCCCTGCGCCTGGCGGCCACATCGGCATTGGCGGCCGGGTTGTTGCCGCAAGCCATCGCGCGCGCCGAGGCCAGTCATGGCGTGCGCGCCATGCAGGTGCGCAGCGTCTCGCCAGAACAGGTGCTGCATGCGGTGTTGACCGGTTCGGCCCAACTCGGGCTGACCAGCTTGCCCCTGGAGCATCGCGGTCTCGATGTGCATTGGATCGGTCAGGCGGCCTGCGTGGTGGCCTTGCCCGAGACCGACCCGCTGGCGCGGCACAGCACGGTGCCGGTCGCCGCGCTGGCAGGACGCCGCTTTATTACCCTGGCCAATCCTTATCGGCTGCGCGGCCGTCTGGACCACGCGCTTTCCCAGGCGGCACCCGGTTTGATCGAAACGAATTCCTCCGTCAACGCGCTGGCTGCCGTGCGCGGCGGCCTGGGCGTGGCGATTCTTGAGCCGGTCTCGGCGCTGGGCCTGCCCGTGCAGGGCGTGGCCATCCGCGCCATCGACCAGGACATCCCTTTTTTCTTTGGCGTGGTCACGCCTCAGTCCACTCCCATCGCGCCTGCCGTCGCGGCCATGGCCGAGGTGCTGGCAGAGACCGCCGCCATGCTGCTGCCCGGCTTTGTCCGGCATGAGGCCAGCGCTCACGCCGGCCTGCTGCATAGCATCCACGGCAAAGACGATTTTTCGACGGACCCCTTATGAGTTTTTCTGTTGCCCACCCGCCCCTGGGGCTGACCGAGCTGGAGGCGCGGTTGCGCCAGGATCTGGCCTGGCTGGACCTGCCCGCCCGTCCCTGGGTGCCGGCCCGTCAGGCCGATGGCCAGCCCGTCCATGAAGCCATCATCATCGGCGCGGGGATGGCGGGTCTGGCCGCCTGTGCGGCCTTGAAGCAATTGGGCGTGCGCGCCCTTTGCCTGGACCGCTCGCCGCAAGGTTTCGAGGGCCCGTGGGCAACCACCGCGCGCATGCAGACGCTGCGCTCGCCCAAGCAGTTGACCGGACCCGCGCTGGGCTTGCCGGCGCTGACCTTCCGCGCCTGGTTCGAAGCCCAGCATGGCGCCACCGCGTGGGACGCCCTGGACAAGATTCCGCGCCTGCAGTGGATGGACTATCTGCGCTGGTACCGTCGCGTCCTCGATCTGGACGTGCGCAACGAACATCGCGTCACCGCGGTGCGGCCGCGCGCCGACGGCGTCGTGGAACTGGCGGTGGAAAGCCCGGCCGGCGCGCAACGGATGCTGGCGCGCCACCTCATCGTGGCTACCGGCCGCGATGGGCTCGGCGGCCCGGCGGTCCCCGCCTTCGCGCAGCGTTTGCCGCGCGCGTGCTGGGCGCACTCTTCCGACGCGATGGACTACGGCACGCTGGCAGGCAAACGCGTGGCGGTCATCGGAGCCGGCGCCTCGGCCATGGATAGCGCGGCCACCGCGCTGGAAGCCGGCGCGGCCTGTGTGGACCTGCTCATCCGCCGGGATGACATCCCCCGGGTCAACAAGGGCAAAGGCGCGGGCAATCCCGGGCTGACCCATGGCCATCTGACGCTGCCCGATGCGTGGAAATGGCGCTTTCGCCACTACATCAACAGCCAGCAGGTGCCGCCGCCGCGCGGCAGCACCCTGCGCGTGTCGCAACACGCCAATGCGCGATTCAACCTGGGTTGCCCCGTCATCGATGTGACGGCCGACGCGAGCGGCGTGCATCTGACCACGCCCAAAGGAATCTTCGACGCGGACTTCGTGATTTTCTCCACCGGCTTCAAGCTGGACTGGCAGGCCCGCCCCGAGTTCGCCGCCATCGCGCCGCACGTGCGCCTGTGGGGCGACCGCTATCAACCCGCCCCCGGCGATGCGGATCAAGAGCTGCAAGACTCACCCGATCTGGGCCCGGTCTTCGAGTTTCAGGAGAAGACGCCAGGCGCCTGCCCCGGGCTGACGCGCGTACATTGTTTTTGCTATCCGGCGGCCTTGTCGCATGGCAGCGTCTCGGGTGACATCCCCGCCGTCAGCGAGGGCGCGCGCCGCCTGGCTCAGGGCATCGCGGGCCAGTTCTACGCCGAGGATGTGGAACACCATTTCGCCAACATGCTGGCCTACGCCGAACCCGAGGTCTTCGGCGACGAATGGACGGTGGCGCCGCCCCCGGGGGCCCGCTCATGACGCTCTGGCTCTTACGCCGTCTGGCCCAGGCCGTCGTGGTGGTGCTGCTGATGACGCTCATCGTCTTTGTCGGCCTGCATGCCATCGGCAACCCCGTCGATATCCTGATCGGCCAGGATGTGGATCAGGTCGACCGCGCCCGCATCATCGCCGAACTGGGTCTGGACCAGCCGCTGTGGCGGCAGTATCTGGGGTTTCTGAACGGCGCGCTGCACGGCAACCTGGGCAATAGCTTTGTCTATAACATCCCGGCCGTGCAGCTGATTCTGCAACGCATGCCCGCCACGCTGGAACTGGCATTCGCCGCGTTGTTCCTGGCCGTGCTCGTCGGGGTGCCGCTGGGCCTGTACGCAGGCCTCTATCCCGACCACCCGCTGTCCAAGGCCATCATGACCGGCAGCATCGTCGGCTTTTCCTTGCCGACCTTCTGGGTCGGCTTGATGCTCATCATGGCCTTCAGTGTCTCGCTGGGCTGGCTGCCGGCCAGCGGCCGGGGCCAGACCGTGCAAGTCCTCGGCGCGCAATGGTCCTGGCTGACGGCCGACGGCCTGCGGCACCTTCTGTTGCCGGCGCTGAACCTGTCGCTGTTCAAGATGTCGCTGGTCATCCGCCTGACGCGGGCGGGCGTGCGGGAAGTCGTGCCGCAGGAGTTCGTCAAGTTCGCCCGCGCCAAGGGCTTGTCGCCGCTGCGCGTGGTGATCATGCACATCCTGCGCAACACCATGATCCCGCTGGTCACGGTATTGGGCCTGGAGCTGGGTTCGACCATTGCGTTTGCCGTGGTGACCGAAAGCATCTTCGCCTGGCCGGGCGCGGGCAAACTCATTCTGGACAGCATCAACGCGCTGGATCGCCCCGTCATCGTCTCCTACCTGGTGGTGGTGGTGTGCCTGTTCGTGATGCTCAATCTCATCGTGGATATTCTGTACAAGACGCTGGATCCGCGGGTGCGGCTGGAGGGTGCGCAATGAGCCAGACGCTCGCTCACGCCCTCAAGCGCGAATCGCCCTGGCGCCGCAACGCGGCCGAGTTCTTCGCTTCCAAGACCGCCGTGTTCGGGCTGGCCGTCACCGTGCTGCTTTTTCTGGCCGCGGCGCTGGCGCCCTGGATCACCCCGCAAAATCCTTACGACCTGCTGCAACTGGACGTGCTGGACGCCCGCCTGCCGCCCGGCTCGGCAAATGGCATGGATAGCTTCCACTATCTGTTGGGCACCGACGGCCAGGGACGCGATCTGTACTCGGCCATCCTGTATGGCTTGCGCATCAGCCTGATCGTGGGTGTGGGCTCGGCCCTCATTGCCGCTGTCATCGGCACGCTGCTGGGGCTGTTGGCGGCCTACGCCGGCGGCAAAACCGACGCCATCATCATGCGCCTGGTCGATCTGATCCTGTCGTTTCCCTCGATTCTGGTGGCCATGATGATCCTGGCTTACCTGGGCAAGGGGGTGGGCAATGTGGTGCTCACGCTGGTCATTCTGGAGTGGGCCTATTACGCCCGCACCGCGCGCGGCCAGGCCCTGGTGGAGCGCCGGCGCGAATATGTCGAGGCGGCGCGCTGCCTGGACATCCCCAACTGGCGCATCATGCTGCGCCACATCCTGCCCAATTGCCTGCCGCCGCTCATCGTCATCGGTACGCTACAAATCGCCCGCGCGATCACGCTCGAAGCCACGCTGAGCTTTCTCGGCTTGGGCGTGCCCGTCACCGAACCCTCGCTGGGGCTGTTGATCGCCAACGGCTTTCAGACCATGTTGTCGGGCCAGTACTGGATCAGCTTCTACCCTGGCATCGCGCTGCTGATCACCATTGTGGCGATCAATCTGGTGGGCGACCGCCTGCGCGATGTGCTCAACCCGAGGACGCACCGATGAGCGCCGCCACGCAATCCCTCGCGCCGGTCACGCTCGAAGTGCGCAATCTGCGCACGCAGTTTCAGACCCGCTCCGGCACGCTGCCGGCCGTCGACGACGTGTCTTTCCGGCTCGAGCGCGGCAAGATTCTCGGCCTGGTGGGCGAGTCAGGCTCGGGCAAGTCGGTTACCGGCTTTTCCATCATGGGACTGGTGGATCCGCCTGGCCGCGTGGTCGATGGCAGCATCCTCTTTCAGGGCCGGGATCTGACCCGACTGCGCCCGCGCGAACTGCGCCACCTGCAGGGCAATCGCATCGCGATGATCTTTCAGGATCCGATGATGACGCTCAACCCGGTGTTGCGCGTCGATGTCCAGATGATGGAGGCAGTGCGGGCCCACAGCCGGGTCAGCCGCGCCCAGGCGCGCGAGCGCGCCCGCGAGACCCTGGGCATGATGGGCATCCCCAGCCCGGAGGAACGGCTGCTGGCCTATCCGCACCAACTGTCCGGCGGCATGCGCCAGCGCGTGGCCATCGCCATCGCCATGCTGCATCGACCCGACCTCATCATCGCCGACGAACCCACCACGGCGCTGGACGTCACCATCCAGGCGCAAATCCTGTCCGAGGTGCAGAAACTCGCCCGTCAGCACGGCACCAGCCTGATCTGGATCACCCATGATCTGTCGGTGGTCGCCGGCCTGGCCGACGAAGTGGCCGTGATGTACGCCGGGCGCATCGTCGAGCATGGCCCGGTGGACGCGGTGCTCGACGCGCCCATGCACCCCTATACGGCAGGACTGATCAGCAGCCTGCCCAGCAACAATGTGCGCGGCCAGCGGCTGCGGCAGATTCCTGGCATGACCCCCAACCTGCTTGCCCTTCCCGAAGGCTGCGCCTTCGCTGCGCGCTGCGCGCGCGCCTCGGCGGCCTGTCATCAGCGCCCGCCGCTGTCCGCACCGCAGGCGCAGCGCCTGGTGCGTTGCTTTCATCCCCAACTGGGGGCTGCCGCATGAGCGCCATGGCCGATACCCCCTTGGTCGACCTGCGCGGCGTGAGCAAGCGCTTTGGCGAACGGCGCGAGACCCCGGTCTCGCGCGTCCTGCAGTCATTGGGCCTGAGCCAGCCGGCGGCAGTCACCCGCGCGGTCGATGATGTAGACCTGCTGGTGCGTCCCGGCGAGGTGGTGGGCCTGGTCGGCGAATCCGGCTGCGGCAAATCCACGCTGGGCCGCATTGCCGCTGGCCTGATGCCGCCCACCGAAGGCCAGGTACGCGTCAATGGCCGCCTGCCTGGCGAAATGAGCCCGCAGCAAGCGCAGCGCGCGCGCCTGAAAGTGCAGATGATTTTTCAGGATCCGTACGCCAGCCTGAATCCGCGTCTTCGGGTCGATGACATCGTGGGAGAAGCCGCTCGTATTCATGGCCTGGTCGATCGCGCCGGCTTTGACGACTACGTGAGCGAACAGTTACAGCGCGCCGGCCTGGATCCCGCCCTGCGCCAACGGTATCCGCATCAATTCTCCGGCGGACAGCGGCAGCGGATCGGCATTGCCCGCGCCCTGGCGGTCAAACCCGAAATGCTGGTCTGCGATGAGGCCGTGGCCGCGCTGGATGTTTCCATCCAGGCGCAGATCCTCAATCTGTTCATGGATCTGCGCGCCGAGCTCGACCTGACTTACCTTTTCATCAGCCACGATCTGGGCGTGGTCGAACATATCTCCGATCGCGTCGTCATCATGTATCTGGGCCGGGTGGTCGAATCCGCCCCGGTGGACGAGGTGTTTCGCCACGCCAATCACCCCTACACCCAGGCGCTGCTGGCGGAAATCCCGCGTCTGGACATGCGCCACAAAACCTTTACCGCCATCAAGGGTGAGATACCCAGCCCGCTGGCGCCGCCATCGGGCTGTCATTTCCATCCGCGCTGCCCTCACGTCATGCCGCGCTGCAAGACCGAAGCGCCGCAGCTCAAGGGTATCGCCATAAATCATCTGAGCGCCTGTCATCTCAATGACGGCAGCTAGCCTTCGACACTTTCATCAGGACTCCGCACCATGAAACGACTGATCTTGACCACTCTGGCAGCCGCCCTCGTCGGCGCTGCCGCTCCGGCGTCGGCCGAAACGCTGTCCATCGGTTTCGCCGATCCTTTGTCTTCGCTGGACCCGCAGCTGAACAATCACGCCGGCGACCGCTCCGTGGCGCTGCACTTCTGGGATCTGCTGGTCGAAAACAAATGGAACAAGCTGCAGCCTGGCCTGGCGCTGTCGTGGAAACCCCTGGACAGCACCACCTGGGAATTCAAACTGCGGCCCGACGTCAAATGGCAGGACGGCACGCCGTTTACGGCCGATGACCTGATCTACTCGTACACGCGTGCGCGCGCCGTGCCGGGCAGCGTGGCCACATACGCGGGCTATCTGCGCACGATCGAGTCCATGAGCGCGCCGGATCCGCTGACGTTCGTGGTCAAGACCAAGACGCCCAACCCCGATTTGCCGCTGAACCTGGCCTCGGTCCACGTGGTGAGCAAACACGTGGGCGAGAAGTCGACCACCGAGGACTACAACTCGGGCAAGGCCATGGTCGGCACCGGCCCCTACAAGTTTGTCTCCTACACTCCAGGAGACCGCGTCGTGATGGAGCGCAACGACGCCTACTGGGGCGGCAAGCAACCCTGGGACAAGATCAACTACCGTTACATCAACAACGCCGCCGCGCGCAGCGCCGCCTTGCTGGCCGGCGATGTGGACGTCATCGACAAGGTTTCGGTATCGGATCTCGACAAGCTCAAGCAGGCGCCGAACATCTCGGTCTATCCCTATGACGGCCTGCGCGTCATGCTGCTGCAACCGAATTTCAATCCGGCGCCCAGCCCCTACATCACCGACAACGCCGGCAAGCCGCTGGACAAAAATCCCTTGCTCGACGTGCGCGTGCGCCAGGCCATGAATCTGGCCATCAATCGCCCCGCCATCACCGATCGCATCCTGCAAGGGGCCGCCACCGAGGCCAATCAATGGATGCCCAAGGGCACCTTCGGCTACAACCCCGACATCAAGAACATTCCTTACGATGCCGCGCGGGCCAAGAAGCTGCTGGCCGAAGCCGGTTATCCCGATGGCTTCAAGCTGACGATGCACGTCCCCAACGACCGCTATCCGCAAGGCCCCGAAACGGCCCAGGCGGTGGCCCAGTTCTGGACCCGCATTGGCATCAAGACCCAGGTCGAAGTCGTGCCATGGGCCGTGTATTCGGGCCGCGCCAACAAGAACGAGTACGCGGTGAGCATGCTGGCCTGGGGCAATGGCACCGGCGAAGCCAGCTATGCCCTGGTGAACATTCTGGCGACCGTCTCGCCGCAAAAGGGCCTGGGCGCCTCCAACTGGGGCCACTACAGCAACCCCAAAGTGGACGCCGCGCTGGACGCCTCGACGTCGGAGTTCGACACCGCCAAGCGTGAAGCCATTCTGCGCGAATCGGCCACCCTCGTCGGCGACGATGTGGGCATCATCCCGCTCTATCACTACAAAAACATCTGGGCGGCACGCAAAGGGCTGAAGGTCGAACCCATGACCAGCGATCGCACCGCCGCGCAGATGGTCAGCAAGGACGCCAAGTAATGACGGCGCTCACCCTGTCTATCGAACCCGCCGACGCGCTCATCGATGTGCCCCGGCGCATCGTGGTGCGTGGCGCCCAGCCCGGCGCAGAGGTCAGCCTGAGCGCGACGACCTCGCGCGCCGGCGTGGCCTGGCGTGCCCAGGCCAGCTTCAGGGCCGACGCGCAAGGCACCGTGGATACCACTCGTGATGCCGCCACCGGCGGCAGCTATGAAGGGGTGTCGCCCATGGGGTTGATCTGGTCGCAAGTGCCCGAGGTGGCCGGGCGGCGCGAGACCTTCAATCAACCCGTCACCGATGCGCTGAACACCGAAGTCCAGGCCAGCAGCCAGGGCAGCAGCGCGACGGGCGGCTTCGTGCAGCGCCTGGCTGGTGCCGGCGTGACGCGGCGCGAGGTGCGTGCCGAGGGCCTGGTCGGGACGCTGTATCTCCCTGCTGGCGAAGGTCCGCATCCGGCCGTCATGATCCTGAACGGCTCGGGCGGCGGCATCAATGAGCCGCGCGCGGCGCTCTACGCTTCGCACGGCTATGCGGCCTTTGCCTTGGGCTACTTCAAGGCGCCGGGGCTGTCCGACTACATCTCCAACACGCCGCTGGAGTACTTCCAGCGCGGTTTGCAATGGTTGCGCCGCGAGGTCCGGCCCTTGCATGACTTCGTGGCCATCAGCGGCCAGTCCCGAGGCGGCGAACTGGTGCTCCTGCTGGGCGCCACCTTCCCCGAAGCGGTCTCCGCCGTCGTGGCCTATGTGCCAGGCGCGGTGGTGCACAGCGGCCAGAACGCCGCCGACCCCCAAGTCGGCCGCGAAGGCCCGACCTGGCTGCTGGATGGCAAGCCCCTGCCCCACGTTTGGGAGAACAACCGTACCGCCAGCTGGAAGCCGTTTGACGATGGCCCGGCGCCGCACCGGCACGAACGCGCCATCCTCACCGCGTTGCAGGATCCCGAGGCGGTCGCGCGCGCCCGGATCCCGGTCGAACGCATCCAGGGTCCGGTCATGATGCTCTCGGCCACCGACGACGGCTCCTGGCCCTCGTCGCTGTATTCGCGCATGGTGCGCGACCGGCTGGCCGAAACCGGCCACGCGCACGACGTGCGCTGGCTGGATTTCGAAAACGGCGGCCATTTGATCGTCTTCCCCTATGTGCCGACCACGCAGATGGTTTACGCGCACCCGGTCTCGGGCAAGATCAGCACCAGCGGCGGCAATCCGCGCGATAACGCGCGTGCGGACGAAGCCTCGTGGGCCGGCGTGCTGGCGTTTCTCCATGACGCCGTGGCCGCCAAAGCTCAAGGAGCCAAACAATGAGTACACAAGACCTCGTCGACCAGTTGGTCGGCCTTGCCGAGGGCGATGCGCTGCACGCCGTGCGCCACCAGCGCGAGAAAGTCGTGGCCGCCACCCAGGGCAGCCTGCAGGCCCTGTTCGACCCGGCGTTGCCGGGCCTGTCGCTGAGCGAGCGCCTGGCCGTCGCCGTGTACGCCTGCCGCCTCACCCCGGCGCCCGAGCTGGCGCAACACTACCTGCAGCGCCTTAAGGCCGAAGCCCCCGATGCCCCGTTCATCGCGGCGCTCGACCAGGGCCGCCCCGAGGCCGTCGACACGCCGCGGCTGGCTGCGATGCTCGCCTTCACGCGCAAGCTGATTGAGAACCCCGTCGAAGGCGACGAAGCCGCGCTTAAAACCCTGCCCGCGGCGGGCCTGTCCACTGCCGAGGTGGTGACGCTATCGCAACTGATCGCCTTTCTGTCGTATCAGGTGCGACTGGTGGCTGGCCTCAAAGCCATGAAATCGCTGGAGATCGCCGCATGACCCAAGCCATCAAAGCCCACGGCTTCACCAACGAAAGCCTGGAATGGAAGGCCTGGCTCGACACCGTCAACGTCGATCAGGCCACCCCGCAACAGATCGCCGTCCTCGAAGAAAGCCACCCCAAGGCCAAGACCTCCGACTACTACCTGTTTCTGATTCATCAGCCGGAAATCCTGCGCCAACGCTCGACGGCCTTCAACGCCATCATGTACGCCCCCGGCGGCTTGTCGCGCGCCGAGCGCGAGCTGGGCGCCACCGTGGTCTCGCGCATCAACGGCTGCGTGTACTGCGCGTCGGTGCATGCGCAGCGTTTCGAACAGCTCGCCAAGCGCAACGATGTGATCGCCCAGGTGTTCGACGATCCCCGCCAGGCCGGCACGACCGAGCGCGAGCGGGCCATCGCCGCGTTCTCGGTCAAGATCACCGAGCATCCTGCCGGGCTGCAGGCCGCCGACATCCAGGCGCTCAAGGACGTCGGCCTGTCCGAAGGAGAAATCCTGGATCTGGTGCATGCCGATGCGATTTTTGCCTGGGCCAACCGCCTGATGCTGAATCTGGGCGAGCCGGTTTTTCCGCAAGCCTGACGCCGGCCAGGAGGGGGGGGCGGGTCGCGGCTCGATGGTTTTCGGTAAACTGCGGGTTTGGTGGCCACGCCTCCCTCCGTTGTACCGATGTCCAAGACTTACGATATCCGTCCCGACCAGTCGGTCGAACTGCTCAAGGCGCTGCACATCCTGACCCGCGACGGCAAGATGAACCAGGACAGCCGGCGCAAGCTAAAGCAGGTCTACCACCTGTTCCAGTTCATCGAGCCCTTGCTGGCTGAGGTGAAGTCGCGTCGTGGCCGCGTCACGCTGGCCGACCACGGTGCTGGCAAGTCCTATCTGGGCTTCATCCTGTACGACCTGTACTTCAAGCAGTTGGCCGATGATTCGCATATCTACGGCATCGAAACGCGCGAAGCCCTGGTGCAAAGCTCGCAGGATCTGGCGCGCCGCGCCGGCTTCGAGGGCATGTCGTTTCTCAATCTGTCGGTGGCCGAATCCATCGTCTCGCCCCTGCTGCCGCCGACCATCGACGTGGTCACGGCACTGCATGCCTGCAATACGGCCACCGATGACGCCATCCGCTTCGCGCTGACCAAACGCGCCGACCACATCGTGCTGGTGCCCTGTTGCCAGGCGGAAGTGGCCGCGGCCCTGCGCCAGCACAAGGGCGCGGCCCTGGGCGATGCCATGGCCGAGCTCTGGCGCCATCCCTTGCATACGCGCGAGTTCGGCAGCCAGCTCACCAACGTCTTGCGCTGCCTGCAACTGGAGGCCCACGGCTACCAGGTCAGCGTCACCGAGCTGGTGGGCTGGGAGCACTCCATGAAAAACGAACTCATCATCGCGCAGCACAAGCCCGACCGTCCGCGCCGCAAGGCCGCTGAACGTCTCACCGAGATCCTGGATCGGGTGGGCCTGCCGCAGTTGCGCGAACGCTTCGCCCTTCCTGCCGACCTCTGATACCAACACCATGACCAAGCTGTTGCGTGCCGCCATGCCGCTGACCGCGGCCGCCCTCGCCTTGACGGCCTTGCCTGCCGGGGCCAATGACTGTGGAACCCCGCTGGCCGAACAGAGCTACCAGGCCCAGGTTTGCGCCCAGGCCGCGCTGGCCGAGCGCCAGGCCGCCATGTATACCCGCTATGAAGCCTTGCGCAAGCAACTGCCCGCAGACGAAGCCGAAAGCCTGGCCAGCGATCAGGCCAAATGGCTCAATTACATTGAAGCGGATTGCACGGTCTATGCCGATATGGCCGGGCGCGAAAACGACGCCTGGCGCCTGACCTGGGGCGAGATCGCGCTGGCTTCCTGCCGCGCCGACATGATCGCCGCGCGCGAGGAGAGGCTGGGCCAGTACCAGGCCCTCATCGCGCGCCGCAGCGCGCAACGCGCCTCCCTGCTCGCTCCCTGACCGCCCCGTCAGTGGCTGCGTTGAGCGGGCGCGTCGTCCATCAGGCGCTCCCAACCATCGTGGCCCAGCTCCCGCATGGTCTCGATATTCTTCTCGTAGATTTCGGCGGCATCCGGGAAGGCTTCCACCGCGCGATCGATGCTGTCTTCGCGCAGAAGATGCAAGATGGGATAAGGCGAACGGTTGGTGTAGTTCTCGATGTCGTCCGGATCGGTCTCGGCAAACTGAAACATGGGATGAAAGGTCGCGACCTGCAGGTCGCCCACCAGCCGCATGCGCTTTAGCAGCCGATCCGAGATCTCTTCGAAATCATTGAAGTCGTAGAAGTCGGGCAAGGCCTCGGGCAAGATCAACAACGTCGTGTCCACGCTCTCGGGGTCGGTCTCGGACAGCAACATGAGTTCGGCCTCGAGGTCCTGCAGCACGCCTTCGGCATCGGTGGCATCACTGACGGCATAACGCACCTGCCCCTTGACCTGCACCGCCTTGGCGAAGGGACAGAGATTCAGGCCGATCACGGCGCGGTCCACCCAGCGGCGAACCTCGTCGGCAACGGCCTGGGCCGCGGAAGATTGCAGAATCATGGAAACCTCAGGCCACGGGCATGGCGGCCATGGTCTGGGCCACGGCAGCGGTCAATTTCTTGCCGTAAGGCACGTGCAGGAATTCATTGGGGCCATGTGCGTTGGACTTGGGGCCCAGCACGCCGCACACCATAAACTGCGCCTTCGGAAAGCCCTTTTGCAACATGCTCATCAGCGGGATCGTGCCGCCCTGCCCGATGTAGCCGCAAGGCGCGCCGTAATAGTCCTGCGACGCCAGGTCCAGCGCCTGTGACAGCCACGCCGCCGAGGAAGGCGCATTCCAGCCCGTGGCTGCGCCCTCGTTGGCGTGAAAAATGACTTTGGCGTTATAGGGCGAGTCCGCCTCGAGCAGGGACTTGATTTCTTGCGAGGCCGCTACCGCGTCGATGAGCGGGGGCAGGCGCAGCGAAAGCTTGAAAGCCGTGCGTGGCCGCAGCACATTGCCCGCGCTGGACAGAGGCGGCAGACCTTCGGCGCCGGTCACCGACAGGGTCGGGCGCCAGGTGCGGTTGAGCAGCGCCTGTTCCGGGTCGGTGGTCATGGGCAGCACAAAGCCGGCCTCGGCCCCACAGCTCCAGGGGAAGCGGCGCCACACTTCGTCGCCCAGAATCTGCGCCGTCGCCTTGACCTGATCGATCCGGTCGGCGGGGATTTCGCAATGCAGGCTTTGCGGCAGCAGGCGGCCGGTGCCGCTATCTTCCAGGCGGTCGAGCAGGTGGCGCAGGATGCGGAAACTCGAGGGCACCACACCGCTGGAGTCGCCGGAATGGACGCCTTCGTCCAGAACCTGCACCTCCAGCGTGCCGGACACCATGCCGCGCAGGGAGGTCGTCATCCAGAGCTGGTCATAGTTGCCGGCGCCCGAGTCCAGACAGACCACGAGCGCCACACTGCCCAGGCGATCGCGCAGCGCGTCCACATAGGGCAGCAGGTCATAGCTGCCGGACTCCTCACAGGTCTCGACGATGCCCACGCAGCGCGGGCGCGGAATGCCCTGCTTGTCCAGCGCCATGATGGCCGTCAGCGAGGCGTAGACGGCATAACCATCGTCCGCGCCGCCCCGGCCATACAGCTTGCCGTCTTCGTACTTGGGGGTCCAGGGGCCCAGATCGGAGCGCCAGCCCGAGAACTCGGGCTGCTTGTCCAGGTGCCCGTAGAGCAGCACCGTGTCGCCGTTGTCTTTGCGTGTGGCGGGCACATCGAAAAAAATCACGGGCGTGCGGCCGGGCAGGCGCACCACCTCCAGCGTCATGCCGGCTACCTTTTGCGCCTCGACCCATTGCGCGGCGTCGCGCACCACGCGTTCGATGTAGGCGTTCTTTTCCCAGTCGGCGTCAAAAGCCGGGCTTTTGGCGGGAATGGCGATGTAATCGGTCAGCGCGGGGATGATTTCGGTATCCCACTTCTCATCGACGAAGGCCTGCAGGGCTTTCGGATCCAAAGTGGGAGGCAGGGCGTCGTCAGGGACACGGGCGTTCATGGGCGGTTCTCCTTCCAGGAGCAAGCGTAGCGCGAAAGCACTATTTTAAGCCGCAAACTCGTCCCCTGCTGCCGGTTCGCGGCAGACGGCGGGCGCAAGAAAAAACCGGGAAACGGCGGCAGGCCGTTTCCCGGTTCTTCGCAGCAGGCCAGGTGCTGATCAGCCCAGCCAGACCCGCGCATTGCGGAAAAAGCGCATCCACGGGGTGTAAGCGCCGCCGCTGTCCTTGTCGCCCCACTGCTGCGGCGCCCAGGACATCATGACGTTACGCGTCACGCGCTCGGGGTGCGGCATCAGCACGGTGAAGCGGCCATCGGCCGTGGTCACCGAGGTCAGGCCTTGCGGGCTGCCATTGGGATTGAAAGGATAGGCTTCGGTCGGCTTGCCGTGGTTGTCGATGTACCGTGCGGCGGCCAGCACGCGGCTGGCATCGCCCTGCTGCGAAAAGTCGGCATACCCTTCGCCATGCGCCACCGCCACCGGAATCCGCGCGCCTTCCATGCCTGCGAAGAAGATGGACGGCGAGGCCTGCACTTCGACCAGCGACAGCCGCGCTTCGTACTTCTCGGATTGGTTGCGCGTAAAACGCGGCCAGAACTCCGCGCCCGGGATCATGGGCGCCAGCGCGGCCATCATCTGGCAGCCATTGCACACACCCAGGGCAAAGGTATCCGGACGCGCAAAGTAAGCCGCGAACTGATCCGACAGCTTGCGATTGAAGCGGATGGTGCGCGCCCACCCTTCGCCAGCCCCCAACACGTCGCCGTAGCTGAAACCGCCCACGGCCACCAGACCTTGCATGCCGGCCAGATCGATACGGCCGGACAGCAGATCGGTCATGTGCACATCGACCGCCTCGAAACCCGAAGTATCGAAAGCCCAGGCCATTTCGACCTGGCTATTGCAGCCCTGCTCGCGCAAGATGGCCACGCGCGGACGCTTGCCGGTCGCGATGAACGGTGCGGCCACGTCGTCTTGCGGGTTGAACGCCACGCGCGGCGACAGGCCAGGATCGGTGGCGTCATTCCAGACGTCCAGTTCGGCCTGGGCGCAGGCCGGATTATCGCGGCGCGCCATGATGCGGTAGCTGACTTCGCTCCAGGCGCGGCCCAGCTCGGCGCGCGGCTGGCCCCAGATCTTCTTGCCGTCGCGGAAAAACTCGATCTCGTCGCCGCCGTTGAGCCCGCCAATGACATGCGAGTGCGCCGACAGACCCGCGCCGCGCAACACCTGCATGACCGCGTCGCGCTCCGAAGCAGGCACTTGAATCACCGCGCCAGCTTCCTCAGAGAACAGCGCCTTGAGCGTGAGCTCATCACGCTGCACGGCCACCTGCTCCGGGCGGATCTTGTAGTCGCCCCAATCGGCCGATTGCGGATCGAAAGTCAGCATATCGAGATTGATCGACACGCCGGTGCGCCCCGCAAACGCCATTTCGGTAAGGGTGGCGAACAGACCGCCGTCGGAACGGTCGTGATAGGCCAGGATCGTGCCCGCCTCGGCCAGCGTACGGATGGTCACGAAAAACGCCCGCAGATCCTGCGGCTGGTCGATATCCGGCACCGTCTCGCCGACCTGGTTATACACCTGCGCCAGGATGGAGCCCCCCATGCGGTGGCGCCCGCGGCCCAGGTCGATAAAGATCAGCACGCTGTCGCCCGCCTCGCCGCGCAATTGCGGCGTCAGGCTGGCGCGCACGTCGCCGACAGGCGAGAACGCCGTGACGATGAGCGAAACCGGGGCGACGACCTGACGCGCCTGGCCGTCCTCGTTCCAGGTCGTCTTCATGGACAGCGAGTCCTTGCCGACCGGGATGGACAAGCCCACGGCCTGGCACAGCTCGCTGACGGCGGATACGGTGTCGTACAGGGCGGCATCCTGCCCCGGCACACCGCAAGCGGCCATCCAGTTGGCCGACAGTTTGATGTCTTCCAGGCGCGCCACATCGGCCGAGGCCAGATTTGTCAGCGCTTCGGCCACCGCCATGCGGCCCGAGGCCGGCGCGTCCAGCATGGCCAGCGGCGTGCGCTCGCCCATGGACATCGCCTCACCGCGAAAGCCCTCGTAATCGGCCAGCGTCACGGCGGCATCGGCCACCGGAATCTGCCAGGGGCCGACCATCTGGTCGCGGCTGGACAAGCCGCCCACCGTGCGGTCACCGATGGTGATAAGGAAACTCTTGTTGGCCACCGTCGGATGGCGCAGCACGCGATAGGCGGCTTCGGTCAGATCGATGCCGGCCAGATCCAGCGGTGCCGACACCCCCGGCAGGCGCTGCACGTCGCGCGTCATGCGCGGCGGCTTGCCCAGGATGACGTCGATAGGCACATCCACCGGGCGGACTTCATCGGCGCCCTGCGCACGCACGGCATCCAGGCCCGGCAGGCCTTCGCCGTCGACCACGCGCAACTGGCGCTCTTCGGTGGCCACGCCCACGACCGCGAACGGGCAGCGCTCGCGCTGCGCGATGGCCTCAAAGCGCGCCAGATCCTGAGGCAGGATCGCCAGCACATAGCGTTCCTGCGACTCATTGCTCCAGATCTCGGCCGGCGACAGACCCGACTCTTCCACGGGCACGCGCTTCAGATCGAACGTGGCACCGCGCCCGGCATCATTGACCAGCTCGGGGAAGGCATTGGACAAACCGCCCGCGCCCACGTCATGAATCGCCAGGATGGGGTTGTCCGTGCCTTGCTGCCAGCACCGGTCGATGACTTCCTGAGCGCGGCGTTCCAGTTCGGGGTTGCCGCGCTGCACGCTGTCGAAATCCAGTTCGGCGGAATTGCTGCCCACGCTCATGCTCGAGGCCGCGCCGCCGCCCATCCCGATGCGGAAACCCGGGCCGCCCAATTGCACCAGCAAGGCGCCAGGCGGCAAAGGATCTTTATGGGTCAGCCCGGCGTCGATGCTGCCCAGGCCGCCCGCAATCATGATGGGCTTGTGGTAACCCCAGCGCGTGTCGCCCGCGGTCTGCTCGAAGCTGCGGAAATAGCCCAACAAATTGGGCCGGCCGAATTCGTTATTGAAGGCGGCGCCGCCAATAGGGCCGTCGATCATGATGGACAACGGCGTGGCGATGCGGTCCGGCAGACCATGGTGATCGGCCTCCCAGGGCTGCAGCGCATCATCGAAGCGCAGATGGGACACGGTAAAGCCCGTCAGGCCCGCCTTGGGCTTGGAACCGCGGCCGGTCGCGCCTTCATCGCGAATTTCGCCGCCCGCCCCGGTGGCCGCCCCCGGGAAGGGAGCAATCGCGGTGGGATGGTTGTGCGTCTCGACCTTCATGAGGGTGTGCATGACGGCATCACGGCGCACATAGCGCGCGGCATCGGCGCCTTCGCCTGCCACGCCAGGCACGCCGGCCTGGAAGCGCTGAGCCGGGCCGCCTTCCATGACGGCGGCGTTGTCCGAATAGGCCACGACCGTGCCTTGCGGCTGGGCTTTGTGCGTGGCGCGGATCATGCCAAACAGCGTGTTGGGCTGCGCCTGGCCATCGATGACCCAATCCGCGTTGAAAATCTTGTGCCGGCAGTGTTCGCTATTGGCCTGGGCGAACATCATCAACTCCACATCGGTGGGGTCGCGGTCCAGATCGCCGAAAGCCTTGGCGAGATACTCGATCTCGTCTTCGGACAGCGCCAGACCCAGGCTCTTGTTGGCCGCCTCGAGCGCCGCGCGGCCTTCTGCCTTGACGGCCACGGTGCGCATGGCTTTGCCGGCCAACGGCGTAAAGAGCGCCTGGCCATCGAAGTCGGCCTGCACGACCGTTTCCGTCATGCGGTCATGCAGGCAATCCGCCGCACGCGCCAGCATGTCGGCATCGAAAGATTTGCTGCCCAACAAACCCCGCTCGGGCGTCAGGGTGTAACGCACCCCGCGCTCGATGCGGCGCACGCTGTCCAGACCACAGTTGTGGGCAATGTCGGTGGCTTTGCTGGCCCAGGGCGAAATCGTGCCCAGACGGGGAATGACCAAAAGCGCCAGGCTCTTGGCCGCCGGCTCGCCGGCAACGGGCGTGCCGTAATCCAGCAGTTGAACAAGGTGAGTCTGCTGTTCGGCGGACAAGGCCTTGTCGGTTTGCACGAAATGTTCGTAGCGGGCGGATACGTCCGCCACCGGCAGACCGGCCTTTTTCAGTTGCGCGAGGAGCCGCTCACGGCGAAACGAGGACAGGACGGAGGAACCGGGCAGATGCTGGACAAGGGACACGATGCGGGCGCCGTAGGGAAGAAAGAGGATCAAAACATGATTTTACCTGCTCGGCGGGGGTAAACCCGGACCAAATCCCAAGTCAGCCCATTTAGGGCTTCCGAGCGTTGCGCCGCGCCTCGGTTACAAAATCATCCGCCCCCCGCGATGGCCCATGCTGCGCCGCAATGCCGCAAGCCAAAAGACGGCGCCCAAGGGGCCTGCCAGGTTGGTGAAATCCTGGATTCAGGCTCCCGTCAGCCTGATTTGCGGCGACGCAGCATGTTGTTCGCGGCCCGCACCGCGGGAAAACACGAAGACCTGCCTGGATATCCCGACGGTAGGATGCAGCCTCCCCTGTCCCTATCAGAGCTGTTCAACAGCCTTTTTTGCAGTTCGTGATGCAACGCCCCCAAGAAGAGCCACTCGAACCCATCATCCCTCCGGAAGTCGATCCCCCGGTCAAAGTGCCTCTGGCCATCGAAGATTGGCTGGCCGTGATTCTGCTGGCCGCCCTGGCCCTGATCACCTTCGGCAATGTCCTGGTCCGCTACCTGACCGATCAGTCATTCGCCTGGACCGAAGAAATCTCGGTGTTCCTGTTGATCGTGTTGACCATGGCCGGCGGCAGCCTGGCCTTTGTGCGCAATCATCACATCCGCATCGAGATCCTGGCCGACAACGGCTCGCCCAGGCGCCAACGTATTCTGGGCCTGATCTCCAACGCCTGTGTGCTGTTCTTCTTCGCGCTGCTGACGGTGCTGTCGACCCGCCTGGTGTACGACGAGTTTCGCTTCGAAGAAACCTCGCCCGCCATCGGCCTGCCGACCTGGTGGTACTCCATCTGGCTGCCCATCTTCTCGGCCGGCATCACCCTGCGCGTGCTGGGCTCGCTCATCCGGCTGGCGCGGCGGCGCCCGGAGGCCGGCCAATGATCGCCACGCTGCTGTTTGTGGTCTTCATCGGCCTGATGATCATCGGCGTACCGGTAGGCGTGGCCCTTGGCCTGGCCGGCACGCTGGCCATCGTGCTGTCCAACACCGATGTCACCTGGTTCGGCCTGCTGGCCGTGCCGCAGAATTTCTACGCCGGCCTGGCCAAGTATCCGCTGCTGGCCATCCCGATGTTCGTGCTGGTCGGCTCCATCTTCGACCGTTCGGGCGTGGCCAAGCGGCTGGTGGATTTCGCCATTTCCATTTTTGGCCGCGGCCCGGGCATGCTGCCCATGATCTCCATCTTCGTGGCGATGTTCCTGGGCGGCATCTCCGGCTCGGGGCCGGCCTGCGCGGCCGCCGTGGGCGCGGTCATGATCGCCGCCATGTCGCGCGCGGGTTATCCCAAGCCTTACTCCGCCGCCGTCGTGGCCGCCGGCGCGGCCACGGATATTCTCATCCCGCCTTCGGTCGCCTTCATCATTTACTCGGTTCTGGTGCCCGAGGCCTCGGTGCCGGCGCTCTTTGCCGCCGGCATGGTGCCCGGCATTCTGGCCGGCTTTGCGCTCATCGTCCCGGCTGTCTGGCTGGCGCGCAAGCACGGCATGGGCCAACTGGAAGCCAAACTGCCCCGTCCGCCCTTCTGGCAGAGCTTTCGTGACGCGCTCTGGGGCCTGGCCGCGCCCGTACTCATCCTGGGCGGAATGCGCCTGGGCTGGTTCACGCCCACCGAGGCGGCCGTGGTGGCCGTTTTCTATGGCCTGTTCGTCGGGATGTGCGTGCACCGCACGATCAAAATCCGCGACCTGTTCCCCATCCTGCGCGAAGCGGCCGAGTTATCCGCCGTCATCATGATGGTGGTCACCCTGGCGGGCATTTTCGCCTGGGCGTTGTCGACGCTAAGCGTCATCGACCCGATTACCCACGCCATCGTCAACTCCGGCCTGGGCGAGTACGGCGTGCTGGCTTTGCTGATCGTGCTGTTGATGACGGTGGGGATGTTCCTGGACGGCATCTCCATCTTCCTGATCTTCGTGCCGCTGTTGATGCCCATCGCCAACGCCTACGGCTGGGATCCCGTGTGGTTTGGCGTCATCCTCACCCTGAAGGTCGCGCTAGGCCAGTTCACCCCGCCGCTGGCCGTGAACCTCATGGTGTCCTGCCGGATTGCGCGCGTGCCCATGGAATCCACCGTGCCCTGGGTGATCTGGCTGCTGGCCGGCATGATGGTCGTACTCATTGCGGTGCTGGCCTATCCGCAACTGGCACTCTGGTTGCCGCATCGGCTGGGCTATTAGGCCTGGCCCCATAACAAAGCAAGCACAAACCGAGGAGACCCCATGAAACTATCCACCCTGTTGAGCGCGGCCGTGCTGGCTGCCACCACCCTGGCCCTGCCCCAGGCGCAGGCCCAGAACTACAAGCCGGAATACAAGCTCTCCATCGTGGTGGGCACCAGCTTTCCCTGGGGTCAGGGCGCGGAAATCTGGGCCAACCTGGTGCGCGAGCGCACCGACGGGCGCATCAATATCAAGGTCTACCCCGGCACCTCCCTCGTGCAGGGCGATCAGACGCGCGAGTTCACCGCCATCCGCCAAGGCGTGATCGACATGGCCGTGGGCTCGACCATCAATTGGTCACCGCAGGTCAAGCAGCTCAACCTGTTCTCGCTGCCCTTCCTGATGCCCGACTATGCCGCCATCGATGCGCTGGTGCAGGGAGAGGTGGGTAAGGAGATTTTCAAGTACATCGACAAGGCCGGCGTGGTGCCGCTGGCTTGGGGCGAGAACGGCTATCGCCAACTCTCGAACTCCAAGCATGTCATCAAGATGCCAGCCGACATGAAAGGCCTGAAACTGCGCGTCGTGGGCTCGCCGCTCTACATCGACACGTTCACCGCGCTGGGCGCCAATCCCACGCAGATGAGCTGGGCCGATGCGCAGCCGGCACTGGCCAGCGGCGCGGTCGATGGGCAGGAAAACCCTCTGTCGATTTATACCGGCTCCAAGCTCTACACTGTGGGCCAAAAGTACCTGACCCTCTGGAACTACGTGGCTGATCCGCTCATTTACGTGGTCAACCGCGACGTCTGGAATTCATGGAGCGAGAAAGACCGCGAGATCGTGCGCCAGGCCGCGCTGGACTCCGCCAAGCAAGAGATCGTCATTGCGCGCAAAGGCGTCACGCCGCAGGACCCCTCGCTGCTCAAGGAGATCGAAAGCCACGGCGTGACCATCACCACACTGGATGCCAGCCAGCACGCGGCCTTCGTGGACGCAACCAAGAGCGTCTATACCAAGTGGAAGAAACAGATCGGCGAGGATCTGGTCAATTTGGCTGAAAAGTCCATCGCCAACCGCAAGCAATAAGCAGCAGCCCAAGGGGAACGGTGGCTCCCGCCACCGACGCAAGGCAGGGGCGTCAATAATCCCTTCCAAACCACGGGCGCTGGCCACAAGCCAGCGCCCGTTTCTTTCGGTCGTCAGCTCAAGCTTGCAGGGGCGGATAACGGACCTCGAGAATGTCGAGTTCCTCCACCCCGCCAGGCGTGCGCAACACCACGGTGTCACCCTCGCGCGCCTTGATGAGCGCCCGCGCCACGGGCGAAATCCAGCTGATCTTGCCGGCCAGCGGCTCGGCCTCGTCCACGCCGACGATCCGCACGGTGTGCTCGGCGCCCGCTTTGTCGGCATAGACCACGGTCGCGCCGAAAAACACCTGATCGCGGTTAGGCTGCACGGAGGCGTCGACGACTTCGGCGATGTCCAGCCGTTTGGTCAGAAAGCGCATGCGCCGGTCAATCTCCCGCAAACGCTTTTTGCCGTAGAGATAATCGCCATTCTCGGAGCGGTCGCCGTTGGAGGCCGCCCAGGAGACAATCTGCACCACGCTGGGCCGCTCGACGGTCATCAAATGCGCCAACTCGTCGCGCAGCCGCGCATAGCCCTCTGGTGTCATGTAGTTGCGCATTCCGGCCGGCAACGCCTGCGCTTGGGGCAGATCGTCGTCATCGTCGCGGTCGGATTCTTTGACAAAAGCCTTGTTCATGGCAAACCAGTACGGATTCGGCGCCCGCAGGACGCCTGATCAAAATGCGAAAAGCGGCTCAGAGCCAGTCGTGCCAGACCGGCGTCAAGTCTTCCGGCAAGGCAGGCAGGCGTCCCAGATCGGCTTTGCTCTCGCGCACACTGTGGAAGTCCGAGCCGCGCGAGGCCAGAAAGCCATAGCGGCGCGCCACCCCGGCGTATTGCTCCGCCTCGTGCGCGGTGTGGCTGCCCGTCACGACCTCTATGCCCTCGCCGCCAAGCTGCAAGAACTCATCGAACAAGGCGGCAAACTGCAAAGGGGTGTATTTGTAGCGGCCCGGATGGGCGATCACCGCGCGCCCGCCCGCCCCGCGTATCCAACCCACGGCTTCGGCCAGGGTCGCCCACTGCATGGGCTCATGGCCAGGGCAATCGTCGCCCAGATACTTATTGAATACCGTCTGCACATCGGGGCAATAGCCCGCCTCGACCAGATAGCGCGCGAAATGGGTGCGGCTGATGAGCTCGGGATTGCCGGCAAAAGGCAAGGCCCCCTCATAAGCGCCCGGCATACCCAGGGCCGCGAGCCGCTCGCCAATGCGCCGCGCACGGCCGGCGCGCCCGGCGCGGGTATTGCGCAAACCTTCGACCAGGGCGCTGTTTTTATCGTCAAAACGCAGGCCCACGATATGCACGGTTTGGCCGGCCCAGGTCACGGAGATTTCCGCGCCCGTGAAATAACGCAGCCCGACCTCGGCCGCTGCGGCACGCGCCTCGTCGATGCCGCCCACTTCATCGTGATCGGTGAGCGCCCAGACATCGACGCCATTGGCGCGCGCACGGCGCGCCACCTCGGCGGGCGGCAACATGCCGTCAGAGACCGTGGAATGGCAGTGCAGATCGATATTCAGGCGGGCGCTATGCATGGGGCTATTGTAGGCGCAGCGTCATCCGCATGTAAGCACCCGCGCGCCCTGCCCTGTCAGCCCGCCAGCAGGAAATCGGCTACCGGCTGGATTTGATCGGCCGACATCAGGGTGGGCGCATGGCCCACCCCGGCAAAGACCACCTCCCGCGTGTGCAGGTTGCGCTGCCGCATCTCCTGGACCGTCGAGGCGCTGAGCAGATCCGACTCGGCGCCCCGCAAAACCAGAATCGGGCAATCCAGGCCCTCATACGCATGCCAGAGCAGGCGTTCGCCGGCCTCATACGCCTGCGGATTGGCCTGGGCCGCCAACGCCAGGGCGATATTCAAGTCATAACGCTTGATCCAATGGCTCCCGGCGCGCACATAACTGTGATCGGCCAGTTCGCGCCACTGCTCCTCGCTGTGCGGCCCGAAATTAGCGCAAGCCGCCTTGGTCGCCTCAACGGCCTGGTCAAAGGTGTTGAAAATCCCTGGCGCGCCGACGTTCTCGCATATCCGGTCCAGCGCCACACGCTGCAAGCGCGGGCCCACATCATTGAGGACCATGCGCTCGATGCTCAGCTCTTGCGATGCCGGCAGGCCCGCATGCGCTTGCGCCGCATGCGTTTGCCGCGCCAGGCTCAAGGCCCCGGCCAGACCCAGGCCGATCAAGCCGCCCATGGAGGTTCCCACCCAGGCCAGGCTTGCCGGCCGCAGGCGCGCCAGCAAAGTCAT
The DNA here is from genome assembly GCF_002261355.1 of Bordetella genomosp. 12. Taxonomy (GTDB): domain Bacteria; phylum Pseudomonadota; class Gammaproteobacteria; order Burkholderiales; family Burkholderiaceae_B; genus Bordetella. The sequence goes on from NZ_NEVU01000002.1 coordinate 1,421,398, forward strand.
CATGTCCGACGCATACTGCGCAATCGTATAAAACATGGGATTGGTCAGCCAATCTGACTGCCCTCGCCCGACGACATCCGGACACACGACTCGGTAATGCCCCGAGAGGCGGCGCGCCAGATGGTCGAAGTCGCGCCCGTTGCGCGTCAGGCCATGCACGCAGAGCAGGACCCGCGCGTTGTCCGGATCACCCCACTCCCAATACGCCATGCGATGAAACCCAGCCGGGCTGACGCAGGTAACGGAGTCCAAACGCGGTTCTGACATGAAGGGCCTGTTTGCAAAGGGATTGTGCTTCATCTTACCCCCTGCGCGCGCGGCGCTGCCCAAAGACTGGTCAGCACGCCGCAAAGGATGCACAGGCCCGCGATCAGCAGCCCGGCATCCGGCCGCTCCCCTAGCAACAACTGCGAACTGAAAATGCCCACTACCGGCACGAACAGCAAGCCCAGGGAGGTCAGGCCGGAAGGCATCGCACGATTGACGGTGGTCAGCGCCCAATAAGCCACCGCGATGGCAAATACCCCGCCATAGACGAGCAGGGCCAGGTCCTGAGCGCTGACGACAAAACGTGGCGGCCCTTCGATGGCAAGCACCACGGGCAACAACAGCAACGTGGCCAAAAGCGCCTGCCAGAAGGTCAGCTCGAAAGGGGGAGTCACCCAGCGATGGGCGCGGATATAGACCATGCTGCCCGACCAGCACATGGCGCCCAGCAACAGCAAGCCATTGCCACGCCAGGCCCGCCCATCGGCCCAGTCGAAGTCCGCGGGCTGAAACAGCACCAACAGCCCCAGCAGCGCCATGGACGCGCCGAGCCATTGGGGCCAGGTGGGCCGCTCATGCAGCGTCAGCGCCGCCAGCGGCAGCACCCACAGCGGCGTGGTGTACGCCAACAGGACCGCGCGGCCCGCGCTCACCTGAGTCAGGCCGACACTTACCAAAGCGGAAAACGCCGTCATATGCAGCCCGCCGACCGCCAGGATCAACGGCCAGTCCCCGCGGCGCGGCCAGACTAGCCGCCCGCGCGCCAGGCACAATCCTCCCAACGCCAGCGTGCCCAGGGCCGATCGCAAGAGCACCACCCACAAAGGCGGCAGGTGTTCGAGCAGCATTTTGCCCAATGGCCAGTTCAGCCCCCAACAGAGAGCGATCAGCAAGAGCAGGGCAAAGGCGCGACGGCGGGTCATGAGGGACCGGGGGCAAGGGCGATGGCTCATTCTAGAAAGCCCGGCGCCGGCCCGGTCAGGCCAGCCATGCGCTTCGTCATAGAGCCAGTTGCCCGGCGCGACCGGCCCGCATCGGCAACCCGGCAGCGGGACGGCACAACACCGGGGATGTCCCGCGGATAGGCGCGCGCCCTGTGGCGGGGCCCGGCCCCATACCGCGAGCGCCAGCGCTAGCGGACCCGGATGGGATCCGGCGTCTTCTCGCGGGTCAGGGCGTACAGCACGACCAGCGTGATCGCGTAGATGGGGACGCTGCGCATATTGCGAAACATCATCTCCGTCACGCTGAACAGCGAATACCCCAGCGTGAAGAGCAGGCCGATGCGCGCGCCCACGCGCACCAGGGTGTCGGCGCTGCGCAAGCGCCTCCAGAAGACCGCTGCGGGGATGAAATAGAGCGCGCAAAAGCTCAGCAGCCCGATCAGGCCATAGCCCGCCAACGCCGCCAGAAAGTCATTATGCGGCTCGCCGTAGTCCGTCGCCACGCGCGCTGTCACGATGCCCTGCTGCTCGAAGCGGCCCAGCTCTTCGCGGAAGTTTGGCGCGCCCACGCCCACCAGCGGATGCTCCTTGAACATCAACCAGGACGCTTGCCACAACTGCATGCGGATTCCCGTCGACGTGTCGCGATCCTGCTGCTCGTAGCGCTGGAACTCCGACCAGAGCTCGCTCATCCGGCTGCTGCTGGAGTTCCAGGAGAACACCAGGCCGGCCAACATGAAAGCGGCCGCGCCGCCGACAAACGCCAACTTCATGCGCCGGCTCCAATGGCGGTTATCCAGCAGGATGACCAGCCCCAACACGGCAAACAGTATCCAGCTGCTGCGCGTCTCCGAGACCCACACGGCGTAAACCGACAGGGGCACGGCCAGCAGCTTGAGCGCCGCCTCCAGGCGCGGCCAAGGCGAGCACACCCAGGGCAGACACAGCGCGGAGGCAAAGCCGAAGAACAGCGTCAGGTCCGCAAAGGCCACCGCGTTGTATTTACCGCCAAACTCGGACACCGCCATGCGGCCCAGACCGGGCGACCAGACGATGGCGAGCAGCATGATAGAGCCCGCATAGGCACTGAAAATCAGTGACCACTGCACATTGCGCAACCATTCGCGGCGGGCGCGCAGCAGCATCCAGCCTATGGGCACGGCCAGGGCAAAGCGCAACAGTTTTTCGAACTCGGAAGAGCTCCAGACGTCATGGACGGCGTTGGTGATCAGCATCGCCGTCAGCGGCGAGAACAGCGCCACGGCCATGGGCGCCAGACTACGGAAATCGAAGGGCTCGCGCCGCGTCACGGCATTGACAGCCCAGGCGGTCAGGCCAAAAAAGGAGGTCACGTAGAGGATGGCCGGGCCGCCGTCGGCGCTGATCAGGGCCAAGGCGGGGACGAGCAGGGCCAACGCAGTGACCGCCATCAAAAAGCTTCTAGACAACACACCCTCACATGCTCACAAACTGACCAGTTCAAGCCTGGCGGAACGCGCTATCCGGTGACGACTGCCCCGAAGAGCCGGGCGTATTATTGCACTCCTGGACCAATCGTTTGAACGCCCGCATCACCTGCGAGGGCAGCAGCCACTGCCGCCACAGGCGATCGCGCCAGCGGCCGCCCGGAATATAGGACGGATACACAATGCGTGACGGTGCCCATGCGGGGCGCCAGGCCCGGGTGCGGGTGGGCCGGCCGGTCAGGGTCAAGGTGGGGATGCCGACATTCGAGGCCAAATGGCCAATTCCCGACTCGTTGCCGATGAACCAACCCGACTCATGAATGAAGCGCGCCACATCCAGCAAAGAGGGAGATTGCTGAATAGGCAGGCCCTGCGCTTCGAGGCAGCGCCAGTGCTCGCGCTCATGCGCGGCCAGGATGTAGTAAGGCTCGTAGCCCAAGCGCTGCAGGCGCCGGCCCAACTCAACGAAATGCGCCTGCGCCCAGCAGCGTTGCTCGCTGGTGGAACTGGGGTGAATCGCCACGCGCTTGGGATGCTGGCGATACTGCCAGTGCGCGGGCGGCTGCAAGCCGTTGGCCAGCGTACAGTGCGGCAGGCCGATCTCGTCACGGCAGAAATCGCGGATCTGCTCCAGCTTGACGAAGCCCCTACCCGTGATCACCACGTGCGCATCGTAATAAAAGTAGCCCTTGGCGTAGTCATGCAGGGGATAGGGCCAGCCGACATGCATCTGCACGGCACAGTCAAAATCCGCCAGCACTGCCTTGGCCTCGGTCTCATCCAGCGAAGGACGCACATCCAGACCGGCAAACGCCTCGCGCATGCCGTAGATGAAATCGCCAAACACCACCACCTCGCGGCCATTGCGCGCAAGGTTGTCGGCCATGGCCATCATCAATACGCTGTCGCCCAGACGCGGGGCCATCAACACGGCAATGCGCTTGGCCTGCCGGAGTTGCTCCAGATGAAGAGCTGCCTCATAGGCAGCGGTATCGGACCTTGGGGTCATGGTGTATCTATTCGTGCAAGAGGTTCAGAACGGGTTGCCCCCCGTTCGCGGCATTGGCGCCATCATCGATGCTCGAGGCTTGCACCTCAAGCTGCCTTGGAGACGATCTCAAACTCTGGGACGGGCACGAAGCCAACTCAAACCTCACAAAACGGTTGCCTTTTTAACACATGCCTATATCGCATTGCGCAATTTAAACCCGGGTTTTATTTGACGCTACAAAAACAGAACGATTTCCCGCCGGCGGGAGTCCCGCCGGCCTGCGGCGCGCTGGCCAATTGGGGTAGATCAGGCCTCTGTAACCCGCGCTTGGGCGCCAGCCAGATGCCAGATCGCCAAACGCAGGTCGCGCGTCGCCGGCTGCGCGGGCAGCACCTCGTCAACATCCCGCGTCATGGGAAGTCGGGCGCCGCCGCAGCCTCCGTGCACTCCCAGGCCCGGCCCAGCCTAAACATCATGGCGCCTGGGCCGCGGCAAACCCATCCCAGCGCACCTGCCGCCAGGCCGATACCCGCAATGTCTCGGCAGCCTCCACCACGATGGCGCCATCGCGGTCGGTGCGCCAGACCGTCGCGCCCGCGCGCTCCCAGCGCCTGACCGCGGCGGCGGCCGGATGACCAAAACGACTGAAGCGGCCAGCCTGAGCAATGACATGACGGGCCCGGGCAGCGGCCACCAGCGCGGGGCTGGACGAGGCGGCCGACCCGTGGTGCGGCGCCAGCACGACATCCACCGCAGGCAAGTCCGCCACCCAGGCCAACTCCTCCGCTGCGCCCACATCCCCCGGCAACAGGGCGCGATGGGTGCGGCCTTCGATTAACAAGACACAGCTGCGCGCATTGTTGCCTTTCGGCCAAAGCGCCCGCTGCGGCCCCGGATGCAGAAATCGCAGACGGACACCATCCATTTCCCAGGCCTGGCCCGCGCGGCATTCATGCTGCTGCCGCGGCAGCAGCACCCGCTCGGGCCGCATAGCGCCGTCGCGTTCACGCAAACGCCGCTCGCGCGCCAGCCAGGCGGGCAGCGCAAACGAAGACCATGACTGCGCCACCGGCAGGGCGGCCAACAGCGCGGGCATCCCTCCGGCGTGGTCCAGATCCGCGTGCGACACCACCAGATGATCCAGCGCACGGACACCGCGTGCACGCAAATAGGGCAGCACCACCCGCTCGCCGGCATCCCAGGAGCGGTAATGGCGCGGCCCGGTGTCATACACCAACACGTGATGCGCCGTCTCCAGCACCACTGCGGCGCCCTGCCCCACGTCCAAGGCGGTCAGCCGCCAATCCCCCGGCAGTGGCCGCTCGGGCCGCCACGTCAGCATCGGCAGCACACACAACCAGCCCACCCAGCGTGCCGGCCATCCCCAACCCTGCAATGCCCAGGCGACCCCGATCAGCGCCAGCAGCAACAGCCAGATCGGCGAGGCAGCCACGGGCAGCGTGGCCCAAGGCCAATCCGCCAACCACCGCAACGACGGCATCAGCACGGCAAGGCTACCGTGTGCCGTGGCTGCCAACAGCCCCGCCAGTTCCGCGCCCCAACGCCCCGGCCAGATCGCTCCCAGCCCCGCCAGCAAAGCCAGCGGCGTGACCAACAGACTGACCCAGGGGATTGCCACGGCGTTGGCCAGCGGCGACACCAAGGACACCTCTCCCACCCAGAACGCCAGCAGCGGCAACAGGCCCAGCGTCACGGCCATCTGGGTACGAAAAAAATCCACCACCACCGCCCGCGCACGCTCGGCCCAGCGGCCTTGCCGGGGCGTCAGCGCCACGCGCAGCAAGATCGCCACCGCCCCGAAAGACAGCCAGAACCCTGGCGTCGTAACCGCCCAGGGATCAAGCGCCACCACGGCCGTCGCGGCCAGCAGCAACACCACCGAGCGCCGCACCGGCAGGCGGACCTGCAACGCCCAGGCCACCACGGCCAACATGAAGAAGGTGCGCCGTGTCGGCACACTCCAGCCTGCCAGCAAACAATAGGCCAATGCCACAATCACCGCCGCCACGGCCGCGGCGCGCTGAGCCGCCCAGCGTTCAGCAAGCGGGTAGCCGCGCCAACGCAAACGCCGCCAGATCCCGCTCATCACACCGGCGGCCAGGCCCGAGAGCATCGTCACGTGCAAGCCGCTGATCGACACCAAATGGGTGATGCCTGTACGGTTGAAGACTTGCCAGTCTTCACGCCGCACCCCCTGCTGATCCCCCATGACCAGTGCGATGATGACCCCGGCATAGGGGCGCGGCCCCAACACTTCGGCCAGCCGCGACCGCAGATAGTGACGCGCGCGCTCCAGCAGGTAGCCGTGCGGCGGAGCGAGCAGGCGCGGCTGGCCGCGCACGGTTGCCGTGGCCCCCACCCCATCGGCGTACAGGCGCCGCTCGTAATGCGGGCCATGCGGATTGGCCGGCCCGTAGGGTCGGCGCAGCACCAAGGCCATGCGCCAACGTTGGCCCGGAATGAGCGCCGGTACCTGCCCGCCCGGCAGCGCCCGCCAGCTCACCCGAAGTTGCGACGGCACACCGGGCGGCCTGTCGTCGTCCAATTGCGCCGTGAACGTCCGACTGGCGGCGTCTCCCACCGCCAGACTAGCCACGGTCAGGGGCAAGACGAAGATCTGATTGTCATGCTCGGCCGGCAGCCCCCCCGCGCCCCAGGTCAGCGCGCGTCCCAGGGCCAGCCCTGCTGCCAGCAGCATCAACCCGCCCATCAAGGCTCGCTCACCGCCGAGCCACCGCCACATGACTGCACTCCCCAAAAAAAGGAGAGTCTGCACCGTGATGCTCACCGGCGGCCGCTGCGGTGTACGGCAATGTCACAGCGTAGTGTCATCAAGGCGGGAAGTACGCGACCGGGATGGCGCCCCAGGGGGCACTTGCCAACCACTGGATGAAAGCCCGGCCGTTTCCGCGCCGAGCGCACTACGCGGACCCAAGTCGGACCAAACAGAACACTGGTCAACGGCGATCGAGCCGAGCCATCGCGCTGGCTGGGGCACCTGCGCGGCCGATGAGGCTACCCCCAAATCACACGCCTTACTTGCTGCTGGGCTTCGGTTCGATCATCGTGCCGCACATCCTTGCTTCCCAGGCGCTCAAGGTTGGCTGCGGGTTTCTAAGAGCACCTCGATCAGATTGGCCGTGTGAGCGGGCAATTGCGGCAGAGTTTGAGTGCAGATGTGCAATTGCCTGTTTGCCCACCCATCTGTCAGGTGGATGATACGAATCTGCATATCCTTGGCGAACGACATGGCTGCGTCAAGAGGCATGAAACCGACCCCCAGCCTTGCCTCGACTAAACGCGACAGCACATAAAAACTCTTGACCTGAGTTCGCAGCCTTACAGGTTTCTCATACGACCTCGCCCCTCGCTCCAGAAGGCTCATTAATGCTGTATTGCTCTCCAGCCCAATGAGATCGTAATCGAGCAAGTCGCCCAAGCTGCATGCCTCGAAGCGCGCGTTGTGGTTGGAGTGAACGATGGCCACCAATTGGGAAGTTTTGTACGGAAGATAAGTGAGCCCGCCCTCCTCCGGCACCGTGGAAAATGTGACGGCAACATCGGCCAGCCCCAGTTGCACCGCGCCAACCGCTTCAAAGGAGTGCTTCTCTTCCAGTTGGAGACCGACCTCGGGATACAACTCACTATAGCGGCGAAGGTCATTAGGCAATTGCCTGCTCAGCGCGGACGCAACCGCGTGTATCCGCACGATGCCACGCACTCCCCGAGCGTGATCCTGCAGGTCGACATTCATCTGACCCACCTGGCGCAATAGGTGTCTTGCATGGAACACCATCGCTTCGCCTGCCGGCGTGGCAGCAACGCCCCGGGCTCCGCGAATCAAGAGCGGTGTTCCTATGCTTTCTTCCAGCAGCGCTAGTCTCCGACTGGCCGCCGACACCACCATGTTGGACATATCGGCGGCACGAGTAATGCTACCCGCCTCGACGGTATCGATGAACAAGACCAGCGTTCTCAGATCAGGAATCACGATAGGCATTTCTAGGATTATCCCCAAACAGGCGCCAACAGCTTTCTAATTTTTCGAAAAGCGCTTCGAGATTAACCGCGCCACACCAACTCGGACAATCGCATACTGGTCGCCAGAGCGGTAGCCATAACCGCCTAGATAAAACCAGGAGACCATATATGAGAACCGTCGCCCTAGCCGTTTTGCTTGCCGCCTCGACTGCCGCGACCGCCGCCTACCCAGAACGGCCAATCACGATGATCGTTCCCTTTGCAGCGGGCCAGTCAGCGGACATCTTCGCGCGCGCATTCGCCGCAGAACTGGGGAAAAAGCTCGGACAATCGATCGTGGTAGACAACAAGTCCGGGGCTGGCAGCAACCTTGGCATCGCCGCTGCAGCGCGCGCGAATGCAGATGGCTACACCCTCCTGATGGCGGGAAGCTCGATGGCTGTCAATCAGTCGCTCTACCCCAAGGATCGACTCGGCTATGAGCTTAAAAGGGATTTCACTCCCATCACCGGGATCTACACCGTACCGCTGATATTCGCCTCGAATCCTTCCTCAAAGATCGGTTCGCTTCAGCAGTATGCCGACAAAGCCAAGGCAGAGCCGGGAAAGCTGTCCTATGCCAGCGCTGGCGTAGGCGGCACCCAGCATCTGGCTGCGGCGATGCTCAATCGATCAATGCAAATCGATGTGCAACACGTTCCCTATCGTGGCAGCCCTGCCGCGCAAGCCGACGTTGTCGGTGGTCAGTTACCCATCATTGCCGACGCGGTTCCGGCGATTCTCCCCCTTATTCAGTCCAAGAAGCTAATACCGCTGGCGGTAACGACTTCCAAACGATTGGAGCAACTTCCAGACGTGCCCACCGTAGCCGAAGTGACCGGCCAGCCGTTCGAAGCGATCGGCTGGGGAATGCTGCTCACGCCAGCGGCAGTGCCCCAGGAAATCAAACTGAAGATCTCCCAGGCAAGCCAGGAAGTGCTGAACAGCCCCGGAATGGCGAAGTTCATGACAGAACGCGCCAGTGGGGTGCTGTCCCAGACTCCCGAGCAAGCGCAGCGCTTTCTTGATCAAGAAGTCGCAAAGTGGGCCGAGGCGGTGAATATCTCCGGTGCTACGCCGGAATAACTCAAGAGTAGGTGATACATGAGCCAATCGAAACGGCGGTACGACGAAACCGAAAAATTCAAGGCCGGCTTGCAGGTGCGCGAGGAGGTTCTTGGCAAAGAGAGAGTCAAACAAGCGCTTTGGGAAGCCGATGCATTCAATGCGCCCATGCAGCAGTTTGCCACCGAATTCTGCTGGGGAGCCGCTTGGTCCCGGACGGGGCTGACACGCAAGACACGCAGTCTACTGAACATCGGCATGCTGACCGCCCTGAATCGCCCCAAAGAACTCGAAACCCACGTACGAGGCGCGCTGGTCAATGGCTGCTCCGTAGAGGAAATCCAAGAGGCGCTCTTGCAAGCGGCCGTGTATGCCGGCGTTCCGGCGGGCATTGAAGGATTTCGGACTGCCACGCCGGTGATCTATGCGCACCTGAAAGAAAAGGCTGGGCAATGAACGAAACTCCTATCGGATTTATCGGCTTGGGAAGCATGGGAGCGCCGATCGCCAAGCGCCTCCTGGACGGAGGTTACGACCTCATTGTCTTCGACGTCTCCAAAGATAAGGTGGACGAGTACAAGGGACTAGGCGCTCAAGTGGCAACCAGCCCGAAAGACGTTGCGTCCCGCGCTGAAATCGTCATGGTCAGCTTGCCGACACCCGAGGTGGTCAAGCTGGTTGCGCTCGGTCAGGACGGGGTCATCAACGGAGATAAAGCTCGCATCTACGTCGACCTTTCCACGACTGGCCCAAAGGTGGCCCAAGAGGTCGGCGAGGCATTGGCAGCTCGCCGCATTGTCGCCATCGACTCCCCGGTCAGCGGCGGCGTCGGCGGTGCCATCGCCGGCACCCTTGCGCTGATGGTATCGGGCGAACCTGCCGCAGTGGAGCAGGTCATGCCGGTGCTCAAGGCATTTGGAAAGCCAGGCTTGGTAGGGACGGAAGTAGGCCAAGGCCATTGCCTCAAGCTGATCAACAACCTCATGTCAGCCACTCATCTTGCCATCACAGCTGAAGCAATGGTTCTGGGTGTTAAGGCAGGCCTGGATCCCGACGTGATGCTAGCGGTCATAAATACCGGCTCGGGACGCAACGCGGCTACCGAAGAGCGCTTTCCGAATCATGTGCTCAACCGGTCTTTCGACAATGGTTTTGCCAATGCGCTGATGCGCAAAGACGTGCGCCTTTGCCTGGACATGGCGGAGACATTGCAAGTGCCACTGTGGGTGGGCACGGCGGTGGACCGCCTATGGATGCAGACCGTGCTGCAGATCGGCGCGGACAAGAACAGCACCACTATCGTTCAGACACTGGAGCAATGGACGGGAGTGGAAGTTCGAGGCAAAGGTGCTCCCGCGAGGACCGCACAAAAGGCTTAGAGATGGCACACACACAATACATAAAACGCATCGGCTTGCTCAAGCGCCGCCCCGACATGACGATGGAGGCCTTCCACGCGCACTGGCTGGACGTGCATGCAGCGCTTTGCTTGAAGCTTCCTGGCTTGGAGAAATATGCCGTCAACTTCGTCGTCCGAGATGCCGACGACCCTCTTGGGTTCGACGGATTCAGCGAGCTATGGTTTAAAGACGAAGCAGCATTGCAGGCTGCGTTCGACAGCACCGAAGGGACATCACTGCTCGCCGACCTTCCGAATTTCATGAGCGAAATCAGGCCCCTGGTCGTGATTGAACACAGGAAGAAGTAAGCATGACCGCCCACGCGACACCCGCCGAAACACACTCGATCAACCCTGCCACCGGCGAGTTACTGGCTAAGTATCCCTACGTTACCGGCGAGGGTTTAGAGGCCGCGCTAACTCTCGCTCATGCCGGCTATCGTGCGTGGGCGCGTCATGAACCAGACGCCAGAGCCAAGTGCGTGGCCACCCTTGGACAACTGCTACGCAGAGATAAGCAATCCCTTGCACTGATGGCGACCAAGGAAATGGGCAAGCCCATCACGCAGGCCGTCGCTGAGATCGAGAAATGCGCGAACCTATGCGACTGGTATGCCGAGAACGGCCTCGCCATGCTTCGCGACCAACCAACCCTTATCGGCCCGGAGGCCTACGTATCCTATTTGCCGATTGGCTCGGTACTGGCCATCATGCCTTGGAACTTCCCCTATTGGCAGATTCTGAGGGGCGCAGTGCCGATTGTGCTGGCCGGCAATAGTTACATGCTCAAGCACGCTCCCAACGTCCAGGGTTGCGCTCTGGCATTGCTGGCCCTTTTCGCCCAGGCAGGGTTCCCCGATGGCGTTTTTTCCGTCATCAACGTGACCAATGACCTGGTTTCCAAGGCTATTGTGGATCGCAGAATTAACGCGGTCGCGGTTACCGGCAGTGTGCGCGCAGGTTCGGCGATCGCCGCTCAAGCTGGTGCTGCCTTAAAAAAGACATTGCTGGAGCTAGGAGGTTCTGATCCATTCGTCGTTCTTGCTGATGCGGATATCGACCGCGCCGTCGATGCCGCTGTGATAGGACGTTTCCAGAACTCCGGACAGATTTGCATTGCTGCCAAACGAATCATCCTTGAAACATCCATTGCGGCCGAGTTTACGGAGAAATTCGTTACCAAGGTTGCCGCACTCGAATTTGGTGATCCTCAGAATCCGGCCACCTACGTGGGCCCGATGGCAAGAGCCGACTTGCGCGATGAATTAGCGGACCAGGTTCTTAGGACAACTCAGCAAGGCGCAAAACTGCTTCTCGGCGGGAAGATTCCACAAGGCCCCGGCGCTTTCCATGAACCTACCGTGTTGACCAACGTCCAGCCCGGCATGGCCGCCTTCGTTGAGGAAACCTTTGGTCCCGTCGCAGCGCTGATTCACGCGAAGAACGAGGACGATGCTCTCAGGCTGGCCAACGACAGTGAATTTGGGCTTAGTGGGTCGCTCTGGACGCAAAGAAAAGAACTGGCCCGGAAGATGGCCCGGGGTCTCGAGACCGGCGGTGTATTCGTCAATGGTTTTTCGGTGTCCGATCCACGCATTCCGATAGGCGGCGTTAAGAACAGCGGATATGGTCGAGAGCTATCGCACTTCGGTGTGCATGAGTTTGTTAATGCACAAACCGTATGGTTTGATCGTACCTAGCGCGACGATGCCTAAGCGCCGTAGCTAGCAGTGCTCAATGCTGGCCTGGCCTGCAAGCAGGCGCTTTAGATCGCGGCCGCAGTCCCATCTGTTTATCCCAATCTGTTTATGGCGGGGTTGCCTTGGGCCGCGAGCCCAAGAACCCGAAAGCGTCAACAGGGTAAAGGCGAGCGCTGCGGCACAGTGCAAACGGCTTTTGTGCTGTGCCGCATCTCGCCCCGATGCCCTTACCTTGCGCCCGCCCTGCCCCTTACCAGCCCCCTTCAGCCTGGCTGCGTCTCGCTACCAGGTGTATTTCACACCGATGCGCCCGGCGTACTGGTGATAGTCCTGCGCGCCCCAACTGCCCGAGGCGCTGACCCAGCCCGTCCAGCCTTTGGTGAAGTCGGCATGCACGCCCACCTTCAATTCATACCTGTCCTTGGGATACAAATCCCCGACCGGCAACTGGCTGAACGAGATCGAGCTGTCCACGCTGCTATGCCACCAGTTCGCGGTCGCAAACGGCTGCACCTTACGGTTGTTGCCCAGGTCAAACGTCGTGTAGGTCCGCACGCCCAGCCGCGTGATCGTGCCGTTCGCATCAGCCCGGTCCACTCGCGTGCCGTTGTCTTCCTGGATGCTGTCCGTGCTGGAGTCGACGTAAATCACCTGCGCCTGCGGCTCCAGCTTCCAATCTCCCCGCAGCTGGAACGCATAACCGGCTTCCGCGGACACCGCCCAGGCCGACGCGTCGTAGTCGACGCGCGGCAGCTCGCTTCCCTGCACCCGGTTGTTGAACCAGCCGTACTGGAACCAGGTATCTACATAAGCGCCCAGCTTGGTCTCATCGTTCTGGAACCACGTGCCGTACAACCCCGTGCTATAGCCGTTGACGCGGCCCTTTGCCCGGTACGGATTGCCGTCGGCGCGGGCGGTGCTATCGGCCGTGCCCACGCCGAACATGACGCCCAGGTGCAGGCGGTCGCTGTCCGAGAAGAGCTTCCACTGTGCAAGATCCCCGCCGCCTTGCAACAGGAACAGGTCCGTGCTGACCTTGAAGTTGCCATCGCGGCTGTGGGTGCCCTCCCATTTGCCCACGGCGCGCATCCACACGGCCTTGCGCTTGCCGTCCTGATCGGCAAACGCTTGCGATTCGATGAACTGAGGTTCTCCCAACCGATCGTGCATGCTCTGAATGAACATCTCCCCTACCAGGCGCTGGTTGGCCAGGTAGGCCGCGACCTCCGGGCGATACAGAGGGTCGGGATCCGGCGTCGGCCCGGGAGGCGTGGGCGGCGTGGGCGGATCGGGCTCTTTCTCCGACCGCAAGTACCAGCTCTCGTCCGTGCTCGATCCGTCGGTTCCCCGGAAGAGCCGGTACTCATAAGGGCCCGCCACCACGCGGCCGGTCAAGGAAAACGCGGAGGCTTGGGTGGTAGCGCCGTTAATCGCG
>NZ_NEVU01000001.1 GCF_002261355.1 Bordetella genomosp. 12
GACCTGCCTGGGCAAAACAAGCCTGGCACCACTGGTGCGAGCAGGCCGAGCAAAGCGGTATAGCCCCCTTGAACACCTTCGCTCAGCGTCTGAAAGGCTATCTGCATGGCATCCTGGCCAGATGCCGGCATCGACTAAACACCAGCATCGTTGAGGGCATCAACAACACCATCAAGGCCATTAAGCGGCGCGCCTACGGGTACCGCGACCAAGAATACTTCTTCCTCAAAATCCGCGCCGCCTTCCCCGGTAATGCTCAATGAACCAAAAAAAAGCGGCGGGGATTGCTCCCTGCCGCTTTTTTTCGTGGCATCCGGGGCGAACCCTGGAATGCCGCGATGCAACTTAGATGATGCGCGCCGCTTCGACCAGACGCACCACACGCCACGCCTTGGAGCGCGAGATGGGGCGGCCTTCTGCGATTTCGACGGTATCGCCTTCGTTGTACTGGTTCGTTTCATCATGGGCCTTGTACTTGGCCGAACGCATGATGATCTTACCGTAGATGGGGTGCTTGACGCGGCGCTCAACGAGCACAACGACAGTCTTGTCCATCTTGTTGCTGACGACCTTGCCGACCAGCGTACGCTGGCGCTTGGTAACCTGGGTGTTTTGCGTTTCGCTCATGTTTATTTCCCTGCCTTCTCGGTCAGCAAGGTACGCACACGCGCGATGTCGCGACGCACGTTGCGCAGCTGGCTGTTGTTGGCAAGCTGCTGCGTAGCCTTCTGCATGCGCAGACCAAATTGCGCCTTCAGCAGGCTCTCGAGCTCTTTGCCCAGCTCGGCGGCGTCTTTCGAACGGAGTTCGCTAGCTTTCATATTTGTACTCCTTAAGCACCGATATGACGCGCGACGAACGTGGTCGAGATCGGCAGCTTCGCGGCGGCCAAGCGGAACGCTTCGCGCGCCAGCTCTTCGCTGACCCCTTCCATTTCGTAGAGCACCTTGCCGGGCTGGATTTCCGCGACCCAGTACTCGGGGTTGCCTTTACCGTTACCCATCCGGACTTCAGCCGGCTTATGCGAGATCGGCTTATCCGGGAAGATACGAATCCAGATACGGCCGCCACGCTTGATGTGACGGTTGATGGCACGACGAGCAGCTTCGATCTGACGGGCGGTCAGACGGCCACGGCCGGTGGCCTTCAGGCCGAATTCGCCGAAGGACACGTTGGCACCGCGAGTCGCCAGGCCGGTGTTGCGGCCTTTCTGCTCTTTGCGATATTTTCTGCGAGACGGTTGCAGCATTGTTATTCTCCTTCAGGCGCCGGAGCCGCGTCCGCCTTACGGGGAGCACGACCACGACCACCCGGACGGCCGTTGCGGGCACCATCCGGACGATCGCCACGGGGGGCGCGACGCGGACGACGCTCTTCTTCACGCGGGGCGGCGGTTTCGGGAGGCAGCTCGCCATTGGCCAGCATATCGCCCTTATAGACCCACACCTTGATGCCGATCACACCGTAGGTGGTGTGGGCTTCGGAGGTGCCGTAGTCGATGTTCGCCTTCAACGTGTGAAGCGGCACGCGGCCTTCGCGATACCACTCGGTACGAGCGATTTCGATACCGTTCAGACGGCCCGAGCTCATGATCTTGATGCCCTGAGCACCCAGGCGCATGGCGTTCTGCATGGCGCGCTTCATGGCGCGGCGGAACATAATGCGCTTTTCGAGCTGCTGGGAGATCGAGTCGGCGATCAACTGAGCGTCGGTTTCCGGCTTGCGGATTTCCTCGATGTTGACGTGCACGGGCACGCCCATCAGACGCTGCAGATCAGCCTTCAGGTTTTCGATGTCTTCGCCACGCTTGCCGATCACCACGCCCGGACGAGCCGAGTAAACCGTGATGCGGGCGTTCTTGGCGGGACGCTCGATGACCACGCGACCGACCGAAGCGCTCTTGAGCTTCTTCTTCAGGTACTCGCGCACGCGGATGTCTTCGGCCAGCATGCCGCCGAAAGCCTTGTCGTCGGCGTACCAACGCGAGGACCAGTTACGGGTGACCGCGAGACGGAACCCAGTGGGGTGAATTTTCTGACCCATCTTGACTCCTTAAGCTCCGACCTTGACCGTAATGTGGCAGGTCTGCTTCTCGATACGGTTGCCACGGCCCTTGGCGCGAGCCGAGAAACGCTTCATCGATTGAGCCTTGTCCACATAAATCGTGGTGACCTTCAGCTCGTCGATATCAGCGCCTTCGTTGTGCTCAGCGTTGGCGATGGCGGACTCGACAGCCTTCTTCAGGATGCCGGCAGCCTTCTTCGGCGAGAAGTTGAGGATGTTCAGCGCCTGAGCGACCGACTTGCCGCGGATGAGATCCGCAACCAGACGGGTTTTCTGCGCCGAGATGTGAACCCCACGGATAATGGCAGTAGTTTCCATCGCTTACCTCTTCGCCTTCTTGTCCGCGGCATGACCCTTGAACGTACGGGTCAGGGCGAACTCGCCAAGCTTGTGACCGACCATGTTCTCGTTGATGTAAACGGGAACGTGCTGGCGGCCATTGTGCACAGCGATCGTCAGACCGATGAACTCGGGCAGGATCGTGGAACGGCGCGACCAGGTTTTGATCGGCTTTTTGTCTTTGCCCGTCACGGCCGCTTCCACCTTTTTGATCAGGTGCGCGTCGACAAACGGGCCTTTCTTGATCGAACGTGACATAGTGTTCGCCTCTTACTTGCGCTTGCGCCGTTGAACGATCATATTGTTCGTCCGCTTGTTGCGACGGGTCTTGAAACCCTTCGCCGGAGTACCCCACGGGCTGACCGGCTCGCGAGCTTCACCGGTACGGCCCTCACCACCACCGTGCGGGTGGTCGATCGGGTTCATGGCGACACCACGGACCGTCGGGCGGATACCGCGCCAACGCATGGCACCGGCCTTACCGATTTGGCGCAGGCTGTGTTCTTCGTTACCGACTTCACCGATGGTGGCGCGGCACTCAATGTGCACGCGACGCACTTCACCAGAGCGCAGACGGACCTGAGCGTAGGTGCCTTCACGGGCCATCAGGACGGCGGAGGCGCCGGCCGAACGAACCATCTGAGCACCCTTGCCGGGGATCATCTCGACGCAGTGAATCGTCGTACCCACCGGGATGTTGCGGATGGGCAGCGTGTTGCCGGCGCGGATCGGGGCTTCGACGCCCGAGATCAGCGTGGCACCCACTTCCACACCACGCGGAGCGATGATGTAGCGACGCTCGCCATCGGCGTAGCACAGCAGGGCGATGTGAGCCGTGCGGTTGGGGTCATATTCCAGACGCTCAACCTTCGCAGGGATACCGTCCTTGTTGCGACGGAAGTCGACAACACGGTAGTGCTGCTTATGGCCACCGCCACGATGACGGATCGTGATGTGACCGTTGTTGTTACGGCCCGAACCACGGATCTTCTTTTCGAGCAGAGCGGCGTGAGGCGCACCCTTGTGCAGCTTGGGGCTGACGACCTTCACCATGCCACGGCGGCCAGCCGAGGTCGGCTTTACTTTAACGAGGGCCATTTACTTCACCTCCGCAAAGTCGATTTCCTGGCCGTCCTTGAGCGAGACGTAGGCCTTGCGCTCATTGCGACGACGACCAACGAAACGGCCAAAGCGCTTGACTTTGCCCTTACGGTTGAGGACCTGCACGGCTTCGACCTGCACCTTGAAGAGCAGTTCGACGGCAGCCTTGATCTCCGGCTTGGTAGCGTCAGCCACCACACGGAAAGCGATTTGCTGGTTCTTCTCGGCGACGAACGTGGCTTTTTCAGTCACGACCGGCGCGAGAATGACTTGCATCAAGCGTTCGGCGTTCATCCGAGCATCTCCTCGAGTTGCGCGATGGCCGGCTTGGTGATCAGCACTTTCTTGTAGTGGATCAGCGACAGCGGATCGGCATAGCGGGGCTCGACCACGGCAACGTGCGGCAGGTTGCGAGTGGCGAGGTAAACATTTTCATCCACCGTATCGGTGATGATCAGCACGGAATCCAGGCCCAGGGTCTTCAGCTTTTCGGCTGCCAGCTTGGTCTTGGGCGACTCGAGCGAGAAGGTGTCAACCACGGCGATGCGGTCTTCACGAGCCAACTGCGACAGAATCGAGCGGATCCCGGCGCGGTACATCTTCTTGTTGACCTTCTGGCTGAAGTTTTCTTCAGGCGAATTCGGGAACGTGCGACCACCCCCACGCCACAGCGGCGACGAAGTCATACCGGCGCGAGCGCGGCCGGTACCCTTCTGGCGCCAGGGCTTCTTGGTGGAGTGCTTGACTTCAGCGCGGTCTTTCTGAGCGCGGTTGCCGCTGCGAGCGTTGGCCTGGAAGGCAACAACGATCTGGTGCACCAGCGCTTCGTTGAAGTCGCGGCCGAAGACGGTGTCGGGCGCGCTAAACGTCGCGGCCTGACCTTGGTCGTTCAGGAGCTTGAGATCCATTTACTTACGCCCCCTTCTTGGCCGGCGCTTTGATGGCCGGACGCACGATGACATCGCCACCCGCGTGGCCGGGGACTGCGCCCTTGACCAACAGCAGGCCGCGCTCAGCGTCGACACGAACGACGTCGAGGTTCTGAACCGTACGGGTGACATCGCCCAGATGGCCAGCCATGCGCTTGCCGGGGAAAATGCGGCCCGGATCTTGTGCTTGGCCGATGGAGCCAGGCACGCGGTGCGAACGCGAGTTACCGTGCGAGGCACGTTGCGAGCCGAAGTGGTGGCGCTTGATGGTACCGGCAAAGCCTTTACCAATCGTGGTGCCCGTCACGTCGACTTGTTGACCGGCTTCAAAGACGGATTCCACGGCGATGACCGAGCCAGCTGCAAATTCAGCAGCGCGCGCGGGATCGAGACGGAATTCCTTCAGGTTGCTGCCGGCTTCAGCGCCAGCCTTAGCGAAGTGACCGGCCTCAGCCTTGGTCACGCGCGAGGCGCGGCGATTGCCATAAGTCACTTGGATGGCGGCGTAGCCGTCGGTTTCCAGGGACTTGACTTGGGTCACGCGGTTGTTGGACACGTCCAGCACAGTGACCGGGATGGACTCGCCTTCCTCGGTAAAAATGCGGGTCATGCCGACCTTGCGACCCACCAAACCCAGCCGATGGGCGGCGGGCGTGGGCGTCGTATTCGACATTGTTTTCTCCATTCCCGACTGCGATTGGTCGGGGCTAATCAGGTAAAGGGTAACGGCCCTCACCCTACAGGACTAAGTACCAGGCCAACGCTTTTGCAGGCTGCCGGCCATAGTTATTCTTGCCACAAAATGGCAAGCTTCACATATTAGCATGTTTTTTGTAGCTGGCACAAGCACTTAGCGTTTTAGCCAAGCCGTGTCGGGCTGCCGCGACAGCGACAGAATCGGGCCGGATAATTGCCCGGAAAAACAAAATGGCCGCACTCCGAGGAGATGCGGCCATTTTTCGGAACGCGCGCCAGGCGCGCACCCCGTTTTGCCTTGCTTTACTGCAGAGCGATCTCGACGTCGACACCGGCCGGCAAGTCCAGACGCATCAGGGCGTCAACGGTCTTGTCGGTGGGATCCACGATGTCCATCAGGCGCTGATGGGTGCGGATCTCGAACTGGTCGCGCGACGTCTTGTTGACGTGCGGCGAACGCAGAACGTCGTAACGACGGATGCGCGTGGGCAGGGGAACCGGACCGCGGACGACAGCGCCGGTACGCTTGGCGGTGTCAACGATTTCCGCTGCGGACTGATCGATCAGTTTGTAATCGAAGGCCTTCAGACGGATGCGGATCTTTTGGTTTTTCATGGCGTTTCCTAAAGAACGAAAAACGAAGGCGGTCGGTAGCCTGACCGCCCTCGTGATGGGTATTACTTGAGGATCTTGGCGACGACGCCGGCGCCGACGGTACGACCGCCTTCACGGATGGCGAAACGCAGACCTTCTTCCATGGCGAT
The DNA here is from genome assembly GCF_002261355.1 of Bordetella genomosp. 12. GTDB lineage: Bacteria > Pseudomonadota > Gammaproteobacteria > Burkholderiales > Burkholderiaceae_B > Bordetella. The sequence continues at coordinate 5,894 of NZ_NEVU01000001.1, forward strand.
GGGGGCCAGCAGCTTGACCGTCATCGTCACGTTGTCGCCCGGCAGAACCATTTCCTTGTCCTGCGGCAGATCGATCGTGCCCGTCACGTCCGTCGTACGGAAGTAGAACTGCGGACGATAGCCGTTGAAGAACGGGGTGTGGCGGCCGCCTTCTTCCTTGGACAGAATGTACACCTCGGCCGTGAAGTCCGTGTGCGGGTTGATCGAACCCGGCTTGGCCAGAACCTGGCCACGCTCCACGTCTTCGCGCTTGGTGCCGCGCAGCAGAATGCCCACATTGTCGCCCGCTTGACCTTGGTCCAGCAGCTTGCGGAACATTTCAACGCCCGTGCAAGTCGTCTTCACCGTCGGCTTGATGCCCACGATTTCGATTTCTTCACCAACCTTGACCACGCCACGCTCGATACGACCCGTGACCACCGTGCCGCGACCCGAGATCGAGAACACGTCTTCCACAGGCATCAGGAACGCGCCATCAATCGCACGCTCAGGCGTCGGGATGTACGAATCCAGTGCAGCGGCCAGCGCCAGAATGGCTTGCTCGCCCAGTTCGCCCTTGTCGCCTTCCAGCGCCAGCTTGGCCGAACCCTTCACGATCGGCGTGTCATCGCCCGGGAAGTCGTACTTCGACAGAAGTTCGCGAACTTCCATCTCCACCAGCTCCAGCAGCTCGGCGTCGTCAACCATGTCAGCCTTGTTCAGGAAGACAATGATGTACGGCACGCCAACCTGGCGGCTCAGCAGGATGTGCTCACGCGTCTGCGGCATCGGGCCGTCAGCGGCCGAAACCACCAGAATCGCGCCGTCCATCTGCGCCGCGCCCGTGATCATGTTCTTCACATAGTCAGCGTGGCCCGGGCAGTCAACGTGCGCGTAGTGACGCGATTCCGTTTCGTACTCGACGTGTGCCGTGTTGATCGTAATACCACGGGCCTTCTCTTCCGGCGCCGCGTCAATCTGGTCGTAACCCTTGGCTTCGCCACCGAACTTCGTCGACAGCACCGTCGTGATCGCCGCCGTCAACGTCGTTTTGCCGTGGTCAACGTGACCAATCGTACCCACGTTCACGTGCGGCTTGGTACGTTCAAACTTGCCTTTTGCCATGATCTATATCCTTTAACTTTCAAGGAAACTTGGATATTTGCCGCGCCCCGGATCATGGGGTCGCGGCGACGGTTATTTACTTGGCCCGAGCGGCGATGACTTCGTCAGCGACGTTCTTGGGAGCCTCGGAGTAATGCTTGAATTCCATCGTGTACGTGGCACGACCTTGCGTCAGCGAACGCAGGTTGGTGGCGTAACCGAACATCTCGGCCAGAGGAACCTCTGCCTTGATGATCTTACCGCCGCCGACCATATCGTCCATACCCTGGACCATGCCGCGGCGCGAGGACAGATCGCCCATCACGCTGCCAGCGTAGTCTTCCGGCGTTTCGACTTCAACAGCCATCATCGGTTCGAGCAGGACCGGGCTGGCCTTGCGCATACCTTCCTTGAAAGCCATCGAGCCGGCCATCTTGAACGCGTTTTCGTTCGAGTCCACATCGTGGTACGAACCAAAGAACAGCGTGACCTTCACGTCCACGACCGGGTAGCCAGCCAGAATACCTGCAGGCAGGGTTTCCTGGATGCCCTTGTCCACCGCGGGGATGAATTCGCGAGGAACCACACCGCCCTTGATGGCATCGACGAACTCGAAGCCGCCGCCCGGGGGCAACGGTTCGACCTTGAGCACCACGTGACCGTACTGACCGCGACCGCCCGACTGCTTGACGAACTTGCCTTCGACTTCTTCGCAGACCTTACGGATGGTTTCGCGATAGGCCACCTGGGGCTTGCCGACGTTGGCTTCCACGCCGAATTCGCGCTTCATGCGGTCAACAAGAATTTCCAGGTGCAGCTCGCCCATGCCCGAAATGATGGTCTGGCCGGATTCTTCGTCGCTGCGCACGCGGAACGACGGATCTTCCTGAGCCAGACGCGACAGGGCCAGGCCCATCTTTTCCTGGTCAGCCTTCGACTTGGGTTCGACGGCCTGCGAAATCACAGGCTCGGGGAACTCCATGCGCTCCAGCGTGACATGGGAATCGATGTCGCACAGCGTTTCGCCGGTGGTCACGTCCTTCAGACCCACCACGGCGGCGATGTCGCCAGCGAGAACTTCCTTGATTTCTTCGCGGTTGTTCGCGTGCATCTGCAGAATACGGCCGATACGCTCTTTCTTGCCCTTGATGGGGTTGAAAACCGTGTCGCCCGACTTCAGCACGCCCGAGTAGACGCGCACGAAGGTCAACTGACCCACGAACGGATCGCTCATCAGCTTGAACGCCAGCGCCGAGAACTTCTCTTCGTCGTTGGCGCTGCGCTTGACTTCGTTGCCGTTGTCATCGGTGCCTTCGACCGGCGGAATATCCACAGGCGAGGGCAGGTAGTCGATGACCGCGTCCAGCATGCGCTGCACGCCCTTGTTCTTGAAGGCGGTGCCGCACAGCATCGGCTGGATTTCGCCAGCGATGGTGCGTTGACGGATGGCGTTGTTGATCTCAGCCTCGTCCAGCGAACCGGTTTCGAGGTACTTGTTCATCAGTTCCTCGGACGATTCGGCGGCCGCTTCGACCAGCTTCTCGTGCCACTCTTCAGCGTCGGCTTGCAGTTCGGCCGGGATGTCGGCGTAGTCGAACTTCGTGCCTTGGCTGGCTTCGTCCCAAATGATGGCCTTCATCTTGACCAGATCGATCACGCCAGTGAACGTGTCTTCGGCGCCGATGGGGATCACGATGGGCACGGGGTTGGCACGCAGGCGGGTGCGCAGCTGCTCGTAGACCTTGAAGAAGTTGGCGCCAGTACGGTCCATCTTGTTCACGAAGGCCAGACGGGGCACACCGTACTTGTTGGCTTGGCGCCAAACGGTTTCCGATTGAGGCTGAACGCCGCCCACGGCGCAGTACACCATGCAAGCACCGTCCAGGACGCGCATGGAACGCTCCACCTCGATGGTGAAGTCCACGTGCCCCGGGGTGTCGATGATGTTGATGCGGTGCTCGGGATAGTTGCCGGCCATGCCGCGCCAAAACGCCGTCGTAGCCGCCGACGTAATGGTGATGCCACGCTCTTGCTCTTGCTCCATCCAGTCCATGGTGGCTGCGCCATCATGCACTTCGCCAATCTTGTGATTGACGCCGGTATAGAACAGGATGCGTTCGGTCGTGGTGGTCTTCCCTGCATCGATGTGCGCAGAGATACCAATGTTGCGATAGCGCTCGATCGGGGTTTTGCGGGCCATGGTGGATTAATCCTTAAATTACCAGCGGAAATGGCTGAAAGCCTTGTTGGCTTCGGCCATCTTGTGCGTGTCTTCGCGCTTCTTCATTGCGGCGCCACGACCTTCAGAGGCGTCGATCAGTTCGCCAGCCAGACGCAGATCCATCGACTTTTCGCCACGCTTCTTGGCGGCTTCACGGAGCCAACGCATAGCCAGGGCCAGGCGGCGCACGGGGCGCACTTCAACCGGCACTTGGTAGTTGGCACCGCCAACGCGGCGGCTCTTGACTTCGACGATCGGCTTGATGTTGTTGATGGCCAGCGTGAAGACTTCAATCGGCTCTTTGCCGGTCTTGGTCTGGACTTGAGCCAGGGCACCGTAGACGATGCGCTCAGCGACGGCCTTCTTGCCGTCCAGCATCACAACGTTCATGAACTTGGCGAGCTCGACGCTGCCGAACTTCGGATCGGGCAGAATCTCGCGCTTGGGTACTTCGCGACGACGGGGCATTTTTGCTTCCTTGTGTCTGTTCAGTTGAACCGCGCTTTCACACGGCCATGGTCATCCATACAGAATGACCCCTTACGTGCTGCACACTATTCCAGCGTTCACTGGCGCAGCTGCACACTCTCCGGGCCACGGGTCCTCCCGCAACCTGGGTACTGCGGCGAAGGTGATTAGGCCTTCTTCGGGCGCTTGGCACCGTACTTCGAACGAGCTTGCTTACGGTCCTTGACGCCTTGCAGGTCAAGGGAGCCGCGCACGATGTGATAACGCACACCGGGCAAGTCCTTCACACGACCGCCACGCACCAGAACGACCGAGTGCTCCTGCAGGTTGTGGCCTTCGCCGCCGATGTACGAAATGACTTCGTAACCGTTGGTCAGACGCACCTTGGCAACCTTACGCAGAGCGGAGTTCGGCTTCTTGGGGGTGGTGGTGTAGACACGGGTGCAAACGCCACGGCGCTGGGGGCAATTCTCCAGCGCGGGGCTCTTGCTCTTGATGATGCTGACTTCGCGCGGCTTGCGCACGAGTTGGCTAATGGTAGGCATGACCTTTGAAATCCCTTTTACGTACCACTGGTAAGTACTTACGTACTATGTCCTCCGGACGCCTGATGCTAAGACGCCTGGCGGAGGCAGTTTGCGCAAAACCGCCTCTGACGTGGGTGACGTAAAAGAGCGGGTCTTGCAGACAAGCGCGCAAAGTGTGAGAGATGCCTGTTTCACTGCTATTACCCACACAGGCATCGCTAGCCAAAACCATCTGGTGATGACAAAGCTGGCAGCCCTGGTGTGGGTGGGTGCGGACAAAACTACCCGAACTCGTGACGCATCCGGCAGTCTTGCTCAATCCGCAGCACCTGTACTTTGCACGCGCATAAAGCAGTAAGCCCTTTAGCTTAGCGTAGTTATCCACCGCTGTCAAAGGCTGTGCGCAAAAAATGCGCGGGATGACGGAACGCTGCGCGGCGGACTCCGACCCCGTTTAATCCTGCGCGAACAGATACCCGCTGCCGTAGACCGTGCGGATAGGCAGAATCAGGCCTGCCAGCTCCGCCTTGCGCCGCAACCGGCTGATGACCACGTCGATGCTGCGCGCCCCCGTCATGCGGTTGACGCTGCCCTCGGCGCCGAGGTCCGCGCCCAACACGCTGCGGCTGACGGCGCGCCCTTCGGCTTGCAGCAGCGTCCGCACGAGCAGCCTTTCGTTGGCAGAAAGCGACAGCGTGGCGCCGGTGGGCGCGGCCAGCGTCCAGTCCTGATCGCGCAGCTCCCATTTGCCGCCGGGCACCACATCGCCATGCGCCTGATCGGCGGCATGATCCTGCCAGGATGGCAGGCGGCGCGCCAGGGCGAGCAGGATACAGGCCAGCTCCCGATCGTCGACCGGCTCGGACAGCGCCGCATCCGCGCCGCTTTGCAGGCAGCGCAGGCGGGTTTCGACCGGCATGGCCTCACCTTTGACGATGACGCCCAGCTCTGCCGCCCCGCGCAGCCTTGCGATAAGGGCGAACCCGAGTTCGCCCAGCTCGCTCACGTCGAGCACCACGATGTCGTAGTGCGCTTCGTTGAGCAGGCTGAATAGTTCCAGCGGCGTGGAACAGCCTTTGGTGGAGATTCCCGCTTGCAGCAGTACCGAGATACTACGAGCGCGGCTGGCCGAATCCGGCACCATGATTAAAGCGCTCAATTGCTTCATGACCAGGCCCTATTTCACCTAGAAATCGTTGCCCGCACCGCGGGTGCAGCCTGGCGGCAGACCCTGATGCGATTGGCGATAGTGTGACGCTCTGTTGCGTCTGTCGGCCAGTCAAGATTCGTCAACTTTGCAATGATTAACACTCTTGTTTCATGGGTTTATCGCAAAAATCAGAGCATGTGTGACAACGAGTATGATGGCGAAGTCAGAGCATCGTGAAGCCGCGATTGCTCAGGCCTGCCGCACCGGTCCCACCCTTACAGAAGCACGGCCCATGAGAATCGCCTCATTAGAAGATGACCTGGACCAAGCCCAGCAAATACAGCAATTGCTAGAGCAAGCCGGCTACGAATGCAGCAGTTTCCAACAGAGCCAGGATTTGCTGGCCGCGCTGCGCACAGAGACTTTCGACCTGATCCTGGTCGACTGGCAAGTGCCCGATATGGATGGCGATGAAGTCGTTCGTTATTTGCGTTCGCGCTATGGCATGAGCCTGCCCATCATTTTCCTGACCAGCCGCAATCAGGAAGAGGATCTGGTGCAAGGATTGCAGGCTGGCGCCGACGACTACATCGTCAAGCCGCTACGCCCGGCCGAACTGCTGGCGCGCATCGCCGCGCTGTGGCGCCGCATGCAACCGGCCACGCGCGACAACCCGCCGTTCGATGTGGGCCCCTATCACATTGATCCGGCGCGCCATGTCATCGAACTGCGTGGCGAATCCATCAATCTGGCGCCCAAAGAGTACGAACTGGCGCTGCTGTTTCTGCGCAATCTCGGCCGCCTGCTCTCACGCGATTTGCTGGCCGAGACGGTCTGGAACCGGGAGATCCCTCCCACCTCCCGCACCCTCGACACACATCTGTCCAATGTGCGGCAGAAGCTGCAACTGCGCCCCCAGAATGGTTTGCGTTTGAGCTCTTCCTACGCCTTGGGCTATCGCCTCGAAACGGTCACCGAACCAACGTCTTGATCGCTGCGCAGCCCGGCTGCGCGCGCCCTCACCTCCCCAGGAGATCGCTATGAACCGGAGTATCCGGTGTGCGTTCCTGTCGCTGAGCATTGCTCTGGCCGCCTGTGCGGTTCAGGCTCAGCCGGCAGGCGCTTTGAATGAAGACTTCATCTATCGGATCAAGCCCGGCGACACCCTGAGCAGCCTGGCCACCAGGTATACCGGCAAGGCAGGCAATTGGCCGGCGCTGCAGCAGATCAACAAGATCGCCGATACGCTGGCCTTGCCGGTCGGGTTGGAGTTGCGCATTCCTCTGTCCATGATCCCCGAGGTCAAGGGTTCGGCCAAGGTCGTCAGTCTCACGGGCAGCGCCACCCTCGATGGGCAGCCACTCAGCCCGCAGGCGGCGCTGCCCGAGGGCGGCGTGCTGGCGACCGGAGAACGCAGCTTTCTCACGGTGCGCCTGTCCGACGGCAGTGAAATCACGCTGCCGCCCCACAGCATCGTGCGCCTGCAGCACCTGCGCCGCTTCGAGCACGTGCCGCTGACAGATACGGTGATCTCCGTGGAACAAGGATCGATGGAGTCCCGGGTCGCGCCGCAGGGCGAGGGGGTGGGACGGTTCGAGATTCGCGCGCCGGTCGCCGTCACGGGCGTGCGCGGCACGCGTTTTCGCGTTGTGGCCGATGGCCAGGGCGCCGCGCAAAGTGTTCTGGAAGGAAACATCCGTGTGCAAGCCCATGCGCGCGATCAGGCACCCGCTCAGGCCATCACCGTGCGCGAAGGCCAGGCAGCGCGCATCAGCGCCGAAGGCAGGATGCTGGGTATACAGCCGTTGTTGCCCGCCCCCGAGCTTGGCGTTCCGCAGCGCGCCGCGGGCGGCTGGACCAGCAGTGTGTCGGCGGTACCCGGCGCGCAAGCCTATGAAGTACGCGTATCGCGCGACGCGCAGGGCATGCACGTGATCTCGGCCCAGCGCTTTGCCACGGCGCAGATCAACTTTACCGCGCCAGGGCCCGGCACCTATTATGTCAACGTCAGCGCGATCGATCAGACCGGGCTGGCGGGCTACGAGGCAAGGCAGACATTCGAAGGGGCCCTGGCCCTGTTGAGCAGTGATGGCCTGCCCATAGGTAGCGGAACAGGAGATCTGATCACCTTGCAGCAATACTACTGACAGGGGCAATCATGCCTGCCGATGGACGCGCGCTCACGCGCCGCTCGGGCTTCATCCTGACGGCGCTGCTCACGCTGCTGGCCGCGTTGCTGGGCAGTTTCTCCGGCCTGGGCCGCATCGACCAGACGCTGTACGACCGGGCTCAATCGCTGATCGAGCAGCCCGCGCAGGCCAACATCATCCTGGTCGCCATCGACGATGACAGCATCGCCGCGCTGGGCCGTTGGCCCTGGAAGCGTCAAGTGCACGCGGCCTTGCTCGACAAGTTACGCGAAGCGCGCGCCGTCGGGCTGGACCTGATTTTTTCCGAAGCCGACCGGGATGACCCTGCTGCCGACGCCGCCCTGGCCCAAGCCATCCGCGCGCACGGCCGCGTGGTGCTGCCCATTGTTCTGAACAACCTCAATGCGGCGGCACGCTTTCAGGCCCCGCTGCCCGCGCTGGCCCGCTCCGCCGCCGAAATGGGGTTCATCAATATCCCGGTCGACAAAGACGGCGTGGTGCGCCGCACGGCCTGGCAACGCACCATCGACGACAGTCTATGGACCCACTTTTCGCTCGCCATGCTGCGCGCCGGCGGCCAGCGCGACCAGGCAGAGCGCTTCCGCGCCGCCCGCAAGGACCAGGGAACCGAACTGATCCCGTTCGCCGGCCCGCCCGGCCACTATCCCGCCGTGGCCTACCGGGATGTGATCGACGGCCGTATCCCCCCCAGCCGCTTTCGCGATCAGTACGTCATCGTTGGGTCTTGGGCGACCGGCTTGACCGATACCTTTCCCACACCGGTTTCCCATCATGCCAGCGGCATGGCTGGCATGGAGATCCTCGCCAACTTGCTGCAAGCCGCCGCACAGGATCGTGCGCTGCGCACGGCTTCGCCCTGGCAAGGCGCGCTGGCCTGCGCCTTGCCGGTCCTGCTGCTGTGCCTGCTGATGCGGCACGGTTCGCCCAAGCTGTCGCTGGCCCTCAATGGGGCTTTGCTCATCCTCGTGCTGCCCGTGACGGCACTGCTGCTGCGCTATGGGCAGATATGGTTCCCGCCATCGGCTGCCCTCTTCAGCCTGGCCTTGTGTTATCCCATCTGGAGCTGGCGCAGCCAGGAAGCCGTGTTGCATTACATGGACGATGAGCTCAAGCGTCTGCGCAAGGAGTATGCGCCAGTGCTGGATCAGCGCAGCGCCGCGCTGTTGCTGGGCCACCGCTCGGTGGAAGACCGATTGAGCCAGTTCCGCCGGGCGCTTGCCCTGGTGCGCAACCTGCGCCAAGTCCTGACCGATGGTCTCAATGGCTTGCCCGACGCGACGCTGGTTTTCGATCAGGATGGCCTGGTGCAGTTTCGCAATCGCGCCGCGGCGCAGTTTTTCCGGCAGCTCAAATTACGCCCTCCGCATGCCGGCCAGCCGCTGGACGATATGCTCACGCCGCTGCAGGTCTCGGCCGCGATGCGCGAGCGCATCGCCGGCTTTACCGTCGAAGCTGCCACCAAAGCGCCGCGTTCGGGCTGGAGCGTCGAGGTGGAGACGCGCATCTGCCATAGCAAGGATGTGATCTTCAAATGCGCCCCCATCCACTCGGGCGAAGGCCAATTCGTGGGCACCATCATGACGCTGAGCGACATCAGCGAAATTCGCCATGCCGAACGTCAGCGGGAAGAGACCCTGCGCTTCATCTCCCACGACATGCGCGCACCGCAGAACTCCATCCTGGCCTTGGTCGCCATGCATGAAAGCGATCCGGCCGGTCAGGATCAAACGGCCACGCTGCAGCGCATTGCCCAACTCTCGCGGCGCACGCTGGATCTGGTCGACGGCTTCGTGCAACTCACCCGCGCTGAATCCATGAAGATCCATCTCACGAGTCTGGACATGGCCGACTTGCTGCGTGAGGTCTGCGATGATTTCTGGGGCCCCTCCCGCGAACGCGGCATCGCCATCGAGGTGCGCGAACCCCTGCCGCCGGCTTTCGTGATGGCCGACCAGACCCTGCTGCGGCGGGCCATCGCCAATCTGCTGGACAACGCCATCAAGTACAGCCCCAGAGACAGCCGCATCGTCTGCACCATCGAGGCCGAGCCCACGCAATGGCGCTTGAGCATCGCGGATCAGGGCCCAGGCATCGCCGCCAATGAACAGGAGCGGATATTCCAGCCTTTTGTACGGGTTGCTTCAGCCGCGCAAAGCGATGCCGGCGGCGCGGGTTTGGGTCTGGCCTTTGTGCGCACGGTCGCCGAGCGGCATCAAGGTCAGGCCCTCGTTCGCAGCACGCCAGGCCAAGGCTCGGTCTTTACGCTGCGACTCCCGCGTCAGGAGCCGTAACACCCGCTCAAGGGAATACGTGGCTGATCGACGCGCTGCTGCCGGGTTTGACGTCGAGCGTGACGCGATACGGCGAGAGGTCGGCGTTGCGTACCACGACGTTGTACTTGCCCGGCGCGAGCTTCAGCTCGCGCAAGGGCGGCGACACGCCGCGATGCACCCCGTTGATCCACACCTCGCCCCAGGGTTGAATGTTCACAGCCACCGCGATGCGCGCCACGGCGGCATTGGGCTTTTGCAGCAACTCCCCGGGGGATGCGCTTGCGGGCGGCGAACTATCGCGAGGCGGCGGCGCAGCAGACTCGGCTAAAGCCGCCGCGCCCGGCGCCGCCGGCGGCGCGGCTGGAGCGTCGGGCGGGACGGCGGCCGGCCCTTGCGCAGCGGGCTGCGGCGCCGTGGCATTCAATACCAATTGAGAATGCGCGATGACCGGCGACGGGGTCGCCGCCAGCCTGTCCCACCAGTACATCCCCACGCCGGCAGCAACCAGCAACAGCACGACCGCCAGCACCAGGCGCCGCGAGCGCGACGTCGCCGGTTGAACCGCGACATACTCTGTGCGCGGAATGGACGGCCGCAAGGTCAATGGCGGAATGAGTGCCAGCTCGGCCGCGTCGACGGCAGGGGCGAAGGCCAGGCTGTCGGCAAACGCCGCGATCGATGCCGGCCTGTCCGCCGGTTTGAGCGCCAACCCCGCGTCGATGGCGCGCAGAAAATCCGGGTCATAGCGTTTAAGGCCTTGCTGAGCCAACGGCTGATAGCCATCGTGCTCGATACGCTCCATCGCGGGCGGTGGCAGAAATCCGGTGATCAACGAATGTGACACCGCACAGAGGCTGTAGATATCGCTCCAGGGCCCGCGCGGCCATTGCGCCGCCTGCAGATAGAACTCATAGGGCGCAAAGCCCGCCGCGGTAGTGGGCGCCAGGCCTTCGAGCTGGCGCGGCTGAGTATCGACGGCCATGAGGTGGGCGCGGCCGTTTTCGTCCAGGCCCACCGAGGAAGTCGTGATATCGCCGCAGATCCGGCCACGGTCGTGCAAGGACTGCAACGGCGCGAACAATTCGCCGAGGAGCCGCTTGATACGCGCCTGCGGAACGCCCCCACCTGCCGTGGCGGCAATGGCGTTTAATGGCCGGTGGGCCAACGGAGCAGCGCCGGCGAACGGGCTGCGCGACATTGATGGTCCTGCTGGTGGAGACATTTCAATCAAATATGCGCGGCGTAAAATATCCGCGGCCACTACGAGCCCTGAAAGATTTCCGCACGGCAATCACACAACAGATTGTCGCCATCTGCTTATTATGCCACCCACGGCGCCCTTCTTTGCGCGTGCTTGCCGGCAAGCATAAACTAGCCTCTCCACGGATCGAGATTCCAGTTGAAACGTATAAAGACCCAACTGTATCCGCTCGGCATGCTTGCCTTGCTGCTCGGGCTATCCGCCTGTTCCAGCCTGCGCACCGCCACCGAGCGCCCCCCCACCGTTGCCGCGCTTGGCGCGCTCGAAGAGGTTCAGACCGCCTACCAGGCGGGCCGGTACGGCGAGGTCATCCTCTATGTCGCCCGATCGGATGACCTGGATCAGGCGCCGGCCAGTGTCAAAATCCCCGCGCTCAAGTTGCAGGCTTTCAGCTATTGCGTGAGCAACTATCTCCAGCTCTGCGAAGATGCCTTCGCCCGTATTCTGGCCATCGACCCGGGTTTCGAATTAAAGCCCGCGGAGATTGGACACCCCATCTGGGGCCCGGCCTACCAACGGGCCAAACAGGCGATCTGACCTGCTTCGCTCCGGCCAATAGAAAAGCCAGCCCCAAGGGGCTGGCTTTTCTGCTTTGGACACCACACGCCGGCGCACAGCGCCCGCAAAGAAAACTGCCGGCACGCGGCCGGCAGTTTTCTCCTCACAGCCGAAGCTGCTGGGGTGGCTTATTCAGCCGGCGTCTCATCATCGGAAGACAGCGGACCATCCGATTCGATGACGGCCGTGACCGGCGCGTCCTCGAAGGGGTTGGCCTGCTGGCGAGCCGCTTCGCGTTCGGCCGCTTCCAGCGCTTCCTTGTCCTTGCGGGCAAGGTGATAGGCCAGACCGGTACCCGCCGGAATAAGGCGGCCCACGATGACGTTCTCTTTCAGGCCACGCAGGTCGTCGCGCTTGCCCATGATGGCCGCTTCGGTCAGCACGCGGGTCGTTTCCTGGAACGAGGCCGCGGAGATGAAGGAGTCCGTGGACAGCGAGGCCTTCGTGATACCCAACAGAACGTTGTCGTAATGCGCCGGACGCTTCTCGTCGGCCACCACGCGATCGTTCTCGTTGAGCAACTCGGAGCGCTCGACCTGTTCGCCCGGGATGAAATCCGCATCGCCCGGATCGGTGATGTTCACACGACGCAGCATCTGACGAACAATCACTTCGATGTGCTTGTCGTTGATCTTCACGCCTTGCAGACGGTAGACGTCCTGGACCTCGTCAACGATATAGGTCGCCAGCTTCTCGATACCCTGCAGACGCAGGATGTCGTGCGGGTCGGCCGGGCCGTCGACGATCATTTCGCCCTTGTTCACCACCTGGCCGTCGTGCACCAGAACCTGCTTTTCCTTCGGAATCAGGAACTCGTGGCTGACGCCTTCCAGGTCGGTGATGACCAGACGCTGCTTGCCCTTGGTGTCCTTGCCGAAGGAGACCGTGCCCGTGACTTCGGCAAGCATGCCGGCGTCCTTGGGCGAACGGGCTTCGAACAGTTCGGCCACACGCGGCAGACCGCCGGTAATGTCGCGCGTCTTTTGCGATTCTTGAGGAATACGCGCCAGCACTTCACCGACAGCGACCTGCTGACCGTCACGCACCGTGATCAGCGCGCCCACCGGGAAGGAGATGTTCACCGCATGGTCGGTACCCGCGATGCGCACGTCTTCGCCGTTGTCATTGACCAGCTTGATCTGCGGACGCATGACCGTCTTGCCGCCACGCGTCTTGGGCGTGATGACGACCAGCGTGGACAGACCCGTGACTTCGTCGACCTGCTTGGCCACGGTCACGCCTTCTTCGATGTTCTCGAAGCGCACGGCGCCACCGTATTCGGACACGATCGGACGGGTCAGCGGATCCCACGTTGCCAGACGCGTACCGGCCTTGACGCCCTCGCCATCGCCCACCAGCACGGTTGCGCCGTAGGGGATCTTGTGGCGTTCGCGTTCGCGGCCGTTGTCGTCATAGATCGCCAGTTCGCCAGAGCGCGAAATCGCAACGCGTTCGCCCTTGGCGTTGGTCACGTAACGCATGGTGCTGGCAAAGCCGACCGTACCGTTGGACTTGGTTTCCACCGCGCTGGCCAGCGCCGAACGCGAAGCCGCACCACCGATGTGGAAGGTACGCATCGTCAGCTGGGTACCCGGCTCACCGATGGACTGCGCGGCGATAACGCCAACCGCTTCACCCACGTTGACCGGCGAACCACGACCCAGGTCGCGGCCATAGCAATGCGCGCACAAGCCGTGACGGGTTTCGCACGTCAGCGGCGTACGGACCTTGACTTCGTCCACACCGATGCGATCGATCAGATCGACCAGATCTTCGTCCAGCAAGGTGCCGGCGGTGATCGCGGTTTCCTGGCTGTCCGGATTGACGATGTCGATCGCGGCCACACGACCCAGAATGCGGTCGCGCAAGGGCTCGATGACTTCGCCGCCTTCGACCAGGGCCTTCATCGAGTAGCCGTGCGAGGTGCCGCAGTCGACTTCGGTGATGACCAGATCCTGGGTGACGTCGACCAGACGACGGGTCAGGTAACCCGAGTTGGCGGTCTTCAATGCCGTATCGGCCAGACCCTTACGCGCGCCGTGAGTGGAAATGAAGTACTGAAGTACGTTCAGACCTTCACGGAAGTTAGCGGTAATGGGCGTCTCGATGATGGAGCCGTCCGGCTTGGCCATCAGGCCCCGCATACCGGCCAACTGACGGATCTGGGCGGCCGAACCGCGAGCGCCCGAGTCAGCCATCATGTAGATGGAGTTGAAGGATTCCTGGCGCACTTCTTCGCCATGACGGTTGACGACCGGCTCGGTGGCCAGTTGTTCCATCATCGCCTTGCCGACCTTATCGCCGGCCTTGCCCCAGATATCCACCACGTTGTTGTAGCGCTCTTGCGAGGTGACCAGACCCGACGAGTACTGCTTGTCGATTTCCTTCACTTCGCGGCTGGCTTCGGCCAGGATGACTTCCTTGGCCTTGGGAATCAGCATGTCTTCCATGGCGATGGAAATACCACCACGGGTAGCCAGGCGGAAACCGGACTGCATCAGCTTGTCGGCGAAGATCACCGTGTCGCGCAGACCGCAGCGGCGGAACGACTGGTTGATCAGACGCGAGATTTCTTTCTTCTTCAGGGCCTTGTTCAGGACCGTGAACGGCAGACCGCGCGGCAGGATTTCGGACAGCAGGGCACGACCGACCGTCGTTTCATGACGGCGGATGACCGGTTGCCATTCGCCCTGCTCGTCACGCTCGTGCTCCTTCAGGCGCACGGTGATGCGGGTTTGCAGTTCGACTTCGCCGTTGTCGTAAGCGCGCTGGACTTCAGCCACGTCAGCGAAGAAGATGCCTTCGCCACGGCCGTTGACGCGCTCACGGGTCGTGTAATACAGACCCAGCACGATATCCTGCGACGGCACGATGGACGGTTCGCCGTTGGCCGGGAACAGCACGTTGTTCGACGCCAGCATCAGCGTGCGCGCTTCGAGCTGAGCTTCCAGCGACAGCGGCACGTGAACGGCCATCTGGTCACCGTCGAAGTCGGCGTTGAACGCCGCGCAAACCAGCGGGTGCAGCTGGATGGCCTTGCCTTCGATCAGCACCGGTTCGAACGCCTGGATACCCAGGCGGTGCAGCGTCGGCGCGCGGTTGAGCATGACCGGGTGTTCGCGGATCACCTCTTCGAGGATGTCCCACACCACCGGTTCCTGGCTTTCGACCAGTTTCTTGGCAGCCTTGATGGTCGTGGCCAGGCCCATCATCTCCAGACGATTGAAGATGAACGGCTTGAACAGTTCCAACGCCATCAGCTTGGGCAGACCGCACTGGTGCAACTTGAGCTGCGGACCCACCACGATGACCGAACGGCCCGAGTAGTCCACCCGCTTACCCAGCAGGTTCTGACGGAAACGACCGCTCTTGCCCTTGATCATGTCGGCCAGGGACTTGAGCTGGCGCTTGTTGGCGCCCGTCATGGCCTTGCCGCGGCGACCGTTGTCCAGCAAGGAGTCAACGGCTTCCTGCAGCATGCGCTTTTCGTTGCGCAGGATGATCTCGGGCGCCTTCAGTTCGAGCAGGCGCTTGAGGCGGTTGTTGCGGTTGATGACGCGACGATAGAGATCGTTCAGGTCGGAGGTCGCGAAGCGGCCGCCATCCAGCGGCACCAGCGGACGCAGGTCCGGCGGCAGCACGGGCAGCACTTCCATGACCATCCAGTCAGGCTTGATGCCCGACTTCTGGAAGCCTTCCAGCACCTTCAGGCGCTTGGAAATCTTCTTGATCTTGGCTTCGGAGCTGGTGGCCTTGAGCTCGCCGCGCAGCGTTTCGACTTCGCGATCGATATCGATGGTGCGCAGCAGTTCGCGCACGGCTTCTGCACCCATCAGGGCACGGAAGTCGTCGCCATATTCCTCGGTCTTGGCCAGGAAATCGTCGTCCGACATGATCTGACCGCGCTTGAGCGGCGTCATGCCAGGTTCGATCACGCACCAGGCTTCAAAGTACAGAACGCGCTCGATATCGCGCAGCGTCATGTCCAGGACCATGCCCAGACGCGACGGCAGGCTCTTGAGGAACCAGATGTGCGCGACGGGGCTGGCCAGCTCGATGTGGCCCATGCGTTCGCGGCGAACCTTGGCGACGGTGACTTCCACGCCGCACTTTTCGCAGATCACGCCGCGGTGCTTCAGGCGCTTGTACTTGCCGCACAAGCACTCGTAGTCCTTGATCGGGCCAAAAATCTTGGCGCAGAACAGACCATCGCGCTCCGGCTTGAAGGTGCGGTAGTTGATCGTCTCGGGCTTACGGACTTCGCCGTAAGACCACGAACGGATCTTCTCCGGCGAGGCGATGCCAATCTTGATGGCATCAAATTGCTCGTCTTGCGAGACTTGCTTGAAGAGATCGAGTAGCGCTTTCATTAGTTACGCTCCAAATCCATGTCCAGGGCCAGCGAGCGGATTTCCTTGACCAGCACGTTAAACGATTCCGGCATGCCGGCATCGATGACGTGATCGCCCTTGACGATGTTTTCGTAAACCTTGGTGCGGCCGGTGATGTCATCGGACTTCACGGTCAGCATTTCCTGCAGGGTGTAGGAAGCGCCATAGGCCTCCAGTGCCCACACTTCCATTTCCCCGAAGCGCTGGCCACCGAACTGCGCCTTACCACCCAGCGGCTGCTGGGTAACCAGCGAGTACGGGCCGGTCGAACGGGCGTGCATCTTGTCGTCGACCAAGTGGTGCAGTTTCAGGTAATGCATGTAGCCGATGGTGACCGGGCGCTCGAATTTCTCGCCGGTGCGGCCGTCGAACAACCAGGCCTGAGCACGCGACGGCGTCAGTTGCATGCGCTTGGCGACGTCGTCCGGATAAGCCAGCTCGAGCATCATGCCAATTTCTTCTTCGGTCGCGCCGTCGAAGACCGGAGTCGCGAACGGCACACCCTTCTTCAGGTTGTTGGCCAGTTCGATGACTTCGTCGTCGGACAGCTCGGTGATGCGCGCGCCGGTACCGGTCGTGTTGTAGACCTTTTCCAGGTAAGAACGGATGTTCTTGATCTGGGCCGTACGCTCGTCTTGCAGCAGGTCGGCGATACGCTGACCCACGCCCTTGGCAGCCCAGCCCAAGTGAACTTCCAGCACCTGACCGACGTTCATCCGCGACGGCACGCCCAGCGGGTTCAGGACGATGTCCGCGGTGGTGCCATCCGCCATGTGCGGCATGTCTTCGACCGGGGTGATACGCGAGACCACACCCTTGTTACCGTGACGGCCGGCCATCTTGTCGCCAGGCTGCAGACGACGCTTGACGGCCAGATAGACCTTGATCATCTTGAGCACGCCCGGGGGCAGCTCATCGCCTTGCGTCAGCTTCTTGCGCTTCTCTTCGAAGGCGAGATCAAACTGGTGACGCTTCTGCTCCAGCGATTCCTTGGCCTGTTCGAGGATGACAGCGTGCGGCTCGTCGGCCAGACGGATATCAAACCACTGCCAGCGGTCCAGATCGGCCAGATAGGCCTTGGTGACGGTGGCGCCCTTGGCCAGCTTGCGCGGGCCGCCATTGACGGCCTTGCCCACCAGCAGCTTCTCGATACGATCGAACTGGTCGTTCTCGACGATGCGCAGCTGGTCGTTCAGGTCCTGGCGGTAGCGGCGCAGTTCATCGTCAATGATGGACTGAGCGCGCTTGTCGCGCACGATGCCTTCGCGGGTGAAGACCTGCACGTCGATCACGGTGCCGGTCATGCCCGAGGGCACGCGCAGCGAGGTGTCCTTAACGTCGGAGGCCTTCTCGCCGAAGATGGCGCGCAGCAGCTTCTCTTCCGGCGTGAGCTGGGTTTCGCCCTTGGGCGTGACCTTGCCCACCAGCACGTCATCGGCGCTGACTTCGGCGCCGATGTAGACGATGCCCGACTCATCCAGACGGTTGAGCTGGGTTTCGGCCAGGTTGCTGATGTCGCGCGTGATTTCCTCAGGCCCGAGCTTGGTATCGCGAGCGACCACGGTCAGCTCTTCGATGTGGACCGAGGTATAGCGGTCGTCGGCAACGACGCGTTCGGAGATCAGGATCGAATCTTCGAAGTTGTAGCCGTTCCAGGGCATGAACGCGATCAGCATGTTCTGGCCCAGAGCGAGTTCGCCCAGGTCCGTCGATGCGCCGTCGGCCAGCACGTCACCCTTGGCGACGCGATCGCCACGCTTGACGATAGGACGCTGGTTGATGTTGGTGTTCTGGTTGGAACGGGTGTACTTGATGAGGTTGTAGATATCCACACCCACTTCGCCCGCGACGTTTTCTTCGTCGTTGACGCGGATCACCACACGCTCGGCGTCGACGTGGTCGACCAGACCGCCGCGCAGCGCCTGCACGGTCGTGCCCGAGTCCACCGCGACGGTGCGCTCGACGCCGGTGCCGACCAGCGGCTTTTCCGGACGCAGGCAAGGCACGGCCTGGCGCTGCATGTTGGCGCCCATCAGTGCACGGTTGGCGTCATCGTGCTCCAGGAACGGAATCAGCGAAGCCGCGACCGAAACGATCTGCGACGGCGCCACGTCCATGTAGTGCACGTTGACCGGCGAGGTCAGCATGGTTTCGCCGGCTTCACGGCAAGCCACCAGGTCATCGACGAAGTGGCCTTCGGCGTCCAGCGCGGCGTTGGCCTGCGCGATCACGTAGTGGCTTTCTTCGATGGCCGACAGATAATCGATCTGGTCGCTGACCTTGCCATCGATGATCTTGCGGTACGGCGTTTCCAGGAAGCCATACTCGTTCAGGCGCGCATACAACGCCATCGAGTTGATCAGACCGATGTTCGGGCCTTCCGGCGTTTCGATCGGGCAGACGCGGCCGTAGTGGGTCGGATGCACGTCGCGGACTTCAAAGCCGGCGCGCTCGCGGGTCAGACCGCCAGGTCCCAGGGCGGAAACGCGACGCTTGTGCGTGATTTCCGACAGCGGGTTGGTCTGGTCCATGAACTGCGACAACTGGCTCGAACCGAAGAACTCCTTGATGGCGGCCGAGATCGGCTTGGAGTTGATCAGATCGTGCGGCATCAGGTTTTCCGTCTCGGCCTGGCCCAGACGTTCCTTGACGGCGCGCTCGACGCGCACCAGGCCGGCACGGAATTGGTTCTCGGCCAGTTCGCCCACGCAACGCACGCGGCGATTGCCCAGGTGATCGATGTCGTCGATCTGGCCACGGCCGTTACGCAGCTCAACCAGCACCTTGATGGTTTCAAGGATGTCTTCGTTGGTCAGCGTCATCGGACCATTGGCGTCATCGCCACGGCCCAGACGGCTGTTGACCTTCATGCGGCCCACGCGCGACAGATCGTAGGTTTCTTCGCTGTAGAACAGGCGCTGGAACAAAGCCTCGACCGCTTCTTCGGTCGGCGGCTCGCCAGGACGCATCATGCGGTAGATCGCCACACGCGCAGCGGTCTGGTCGGCGGTTTCATCGGTGCGCAGGGTCTGCGAGATGTAGGGACCGCGGTCCAGGTCGTTGGTGTAGAGCGCCTGCAGATCCAGCACCTTGGCATCGCGCATGGCGGCCAGCACGCTTTCGGTGATCTCGTCATTGGCATGCGCGATCACTTCGCCGGTGTCGGCGTCGACGACGTTCTTGGCCAGCACGCGGCCGTAGAGGAAGTCTTCGGGCACGGAGATGCGCTGGATGCCGCCGTTGGCGAGATCGCGCAGGTGCTTGGCGTTGATACGCTTGTCTTTTTCGACGATGACCTTGCCGGAACGATCGCTGATGTCGAAACGGGCCATTTCGCCCTTCCAACGCTCAGGGACGAATTCCATCATGGCGCCTTCGCTCTTCAACTCGAAATTGTCGAAGTCGAAGAAATGGGCCAGGATGGCTTCCGGCGTCATGCCGATGGCCTTGAGCAGGATCGTGACCGGCATCTTGCGGCGACGGTCCACGCGGAAGAACAGCACGTCCTTGGGATCGAACTCGAAGTCCAGCCACGACCCACGGTAGGGGATCACGCGGGCCGAGAACAGCAGTTTGCCCGAGCTGTGGGTCTTGCCGCGGTCATGCTCGAAGAACACGCCAGGCGAGCGGTGCAGCTGTGACACGATGACACGTTCCGTGCCATTGATCACGAAGGAACCCGTGCTGGTCATGAGCGGAATTTCGCCCATGTAGACTTCCTGTTCCTTCACTTCCTTGATGGTCGGCTTGCTGACTTCGCGGTCAAGCAGCACCAGGCGAACCTTGGCGCGCAGGGGCGAAGCGTAGGTCAGGCCACGTTGCTGACATTCCTTGACATCGAACACCGGTTCGCCAAGCGCGTAGCTGACGAACTCCAAGCGCGCCATACCGTTGTGGCTAACGATCGGGAAAATCGACGAAAACGCCGCCTGCAGGCCTTCATTGACCCGTTCCGCGGTGGCGGTCTCGGCTTGCAGGAAAGTTAGGTAGGATTGAAGTTGCGTGGCGAGAAGAAACGGAACGTTTTGAACGTCTTCACGCTTGGCGAAACTTTTGCGGATGCGCTTTTTTTCGGTGTACGAGTAAGGCATGAGCACTCCGACTCGAGGTTGCATGGGCCGTCAACCACGGCCCCAGGTGATACGACTCCAGGAAACACCCCTAAAACTGCACGATCAGGAGGGGTTTCCTGGAAACGCAAAAGCCCGGGGACGGCATACTGCGCTGTCCCCGGGCAGATGACGCGAAGGTTTACTTGACTTCGACCTTGGCGCCAGCTTCTTCCAGCTTCTTCTTGGCGGCTTCGGCGTCAGCCTTCGGCAGCGCTTCCTTGACGGGCTTCGGAGCGCCGTCGACCAGGTCCTTGGCTTCCTTCAGACCCAGACCGGTCAGCTCGCGCACGGCCTTGATGACGGAAACCTTGTTGGCGCCGGCTTCAACCAGCACAACGGTGAACTCGGTCTGCTCTTCAGCAGCGGCGGCAGCGCCACCAGCGGCCGGAGCGGCCACAGCCACAGCGGCGGCAGCAGCCGACACGCCGAACTTCTCTTCCATTTCCTTGATCAGCTCGGACAGCTCGAGCACGGTCATGCCAGCGATGGCGTCAAGGATTTCAGCTTTGCTAAGTGCCATTTTCTTTAGAACTCCAAAATTGGGTAATGCCAGGGTTGGGTGTCGCTTTGTCGTTCAGCGAGGATCCGCAAACCGCGCCTGATATCAGGCGGCGGCCTTCTGGTCGCGCACGGCGGCGAGGCCACGGGCGAACTTGGTCGGAACTTCGTTGAGCGTACGCACGAATTGCGCGATCGGGGCTTGCATGGTGCCCAGCAGTTTCGAGAGCAGCTCTTCGCGGGAAGGCATCGTGGCCAAAGCCTTGACGCCTTCTTCGGTCAGCAGGTTGTTGGGCAGTGCGCCCGCCTTGATGACCAGCTTGTCGTTGCTCTTTGCGAAACCGGCGAGGACCTTTGCCGCCGCGACCGGGTCGTTGCTGATACCGTAGATCAGCGGACCGGTCAGTTGCTCGGCCAACGGCTCGAAAGCCGTGCCAGCAACCGCACGACGGGCCAGCGAGTTCTTCAGAACACGCAGGTAAACGCCCGATTCACGCGCAGTTTTGCGCAGTACGGTGACAGAGGCGACGTCCAGACCACGGTACTCGGCGATAACAATCGACTGGGCCTTGGCGACTTGCGCCGAGACTTCCTCGATTACCACCGCTTTCTCTTGGCGATTGAGACTCACGGTTTGAACACTCCATCAAAAGACGCCTGGGGCTTGAAGCCTTGCGCGTCAACCGAATGCGGCGCCTGGTTGAGTTCTTCGGTTAAAGAATTCTTCCTGGGGACGCCGTCTACGCTGGATCCGGCCTGTACGAGCACCGGGATTAAGCCGCCCGTCCACGACTGGCGACGGGCCACTCCAGCGGTCTTTGACAGCAGCATCCGAAAATCCCGGATGCGGCCCAAAGTACTTTTTGCCAGCAGCCTTAATTGGCCGACAGCGAAGCGATTTCCACGCGCGCACCGCCGCCCATCGTCGACGAGACAGCGAGCTTGCGCAGGTAGATACCCTTGGCGGCAGCGGGACGGGCCTTTTGCAGGGCGTCGACCAGAGCAGCCAGGTTGGATTGCAGTTGTTCGATGCCGAACGAAGCACGGCCGATGGTGGCGTGAATGATACCGGCCTTGTCGGTACGGTATTGCACTTGACCAGCCTTGGCGTTCTTGACGGCGGTGGCGACGTCCGGGGTCACGGTGCCGACCTTGGGGTTCGGCATCAGGCCACGGGGGCCCAGGATTTGACCCAGGGCACCCACGACGCGCATCGTGTCGGGCGACGCGATGACGATGTCGAAGTCCATCTGGCCAGCCTTGATCTGGTCAGCCAGATCATCCAGACCGACGACGTCGGCGCCAGCGGCACGAGCGGCTTCAGCCTTGTCGCCTTGGGCGAACACGGCGACGCGCACGGACTTGCCGGTACCGGCGGGCAGGACCACCGAGCCACGGACCAGTTGGTCGGACTTCTTGGGGTCGATGCCGAGTTGCACGGCCACGTCGATGGATTCATCGAACTTGGCGGTGGCGGTTTCCTTGACCAGGTTCAGGGCTTCGGCGACCGGGTACAGCTTGGTGCGGTCGATCTTCTGAGCGATGCCAGCGGCGCGCTTGGACAGTTTAGCCATGATTAGATCCCCTCAACGGTGATGCCCATGCTGCGGGCGCTACCAGCGATGGTGCGAACCGCGGCATCCAGATCGGCAGCCGTCAGGTCGGGCTGCTTCGTCTTGGCGATTTCTTCGGCTTGAGCACGGGTCAGCGTGCCAACCTTGTCGGTATGCGGCTTGGGTGAACCCTTTTGCACGCCGGCGGCCTTCTTGATGAGGACCGTCGCGGGCGGGGTCTTCATGATGAAGGTGAAGCTCTTGTCCGCGAAGGCGGTGATCACCACGGGGATCGGCAGACCAGGCTCCATGCCTTGGGTCTTGGCGTTGAACGCCTTGCAGAATTCCATGATGTTCAGGCCACGCTGACCCAGAGCCGGGCCAATCGGGGGGGAGGGGTTAGCCTTACCAGCCGGCACTTGCAGCTTGATAAAGCCGACGATCTTCTTCGCCATGCTTTGCTCCTAACGGGTGATAGCGCTCACTTCGACAGTGAGCTCCCCGGGGTTGAAATCAGGTTTTTTCGACCTGGCTGAAATCGAGCTCGACGGGGGTGGCACGACCAAAAATCGTGACCGACACACGCACCTTGCTCTTTTCGTAATTGACTTCTTCGACGTTGCCATTGAAGTCCGCGAACGGGCCTTCCTTGACGCGGACCATTTCGCCCACTTCGAAGAGAATCTTGGGCCGCGGCTTCTCGACGCCCTCTTCCATCTGCGACAGGATCTTTTCGACCTCGCGCTCGGAAATCGGCGTCGGACGGTTGCCCGAGCCACCCAAAAAGCCGGTGACCCGATTCGTGTTCTTGACCAAGTGCCAGGTTTCGTCGGTCAGGTCCATTTCTACCAGGACATAACCGGGGAAAATCCGGCGCTCAGTGATCGACTTCTGACCACCCTTGACCTCGACGACTTCTTCGGAGGGCACAAGGATGCGGCCAAAAGACGTTTGCAGCTCAGCCCGCTCGATACGCTCGTTCAGGGCTTTCTGTACGCTTTTCTCCATGCCGGAATACACATGGACGACATACCAACGTTTACTCATGTCTGTCCTTATTTCCAGCCCAGCAGCAGGCCGTAAAGTATCCACTCGATGCCCTTATCGAGCACCCACATGAAAATGCCCATCACCGCGACGAACGCGAAAACGATTCCAGTCATCTGGAAGGTTTCTTTGCGCGTGGGCCAGGAGACACGCTTGACTTCGTTGTACGACTCTTGAGCGAAGCTGATGGTGCGCCGGCCCGGTTCGCTGAACCAGGCAATAACGGCCGCGATCACCAGACCGCCAACAAACACGCCGATGCGGGCGACCATGGGTTGTGCACTCAGCACCGAAAACCCAACGATGCCAGCAATAACGACAAGAACCGCCAACCCGAGCTTGATCCGGTCAGCGGTACTAGTAACGGTTTCTACGCTGGTATTAGACATTTTGCGACACGAGCCCGCCGTGATGGTGCGCAACTCGCGGTACTCTCCGGCGGGTGGTGGCAGGGGCAGTAGGAATCGAACCTACAACCTTCGGTTTTGGAGACCGACGCTCTGCCAATTGAGCTATACCCCTATGGCTTTCACTTAGATTTGCAGCAAGTTTCTTGCAAGACACCACTGCAATTCGTATGGCACCTCGCGGAACCATACATAATACTACTTTTTTCTGCCCGTGTGCAAGTTATTTGCACACAAGGAAATGGGGCCGCTTGGCCCCGTTTCCTTTGGCGATATCGCTTTACTTGAGGATCTTGGCGACGACGCCGGCGCCGACGGTACGACCGCCTTCACGGATGGCGAAACGCAGACCTTCTTCCATGGCGATGGGGGCCAGCAGCTTGACCGTCATCGTCACGTTGTCGCCCGGCAGAACCATTTCCTTGTCCTGCGGCAGATCGATCGTGCCCGTCACGTCCGTCGTACGGAAGTAGAACTGCGGACGATAGCCGTTGAAGAACGGGGTGTGGCGGCCGCCTTCTTCCTTGGACAGAATGTACACCTCGGCCGTGAAGTCCGTGTGCGGGTTGATCGAACCCGGCTTGGCCAGAACCTGGCCACGCTCCACGTCTTCGCGCTTGGTGCCGCGCAGCAGAATGCCCACATTGTCGCCCGCTTGACCTTGGTCCAGCAGCTTGCGGAACATTTCAACGCCCGTGCAAGTCGTCTTCACCGTCGGCTTGATGCCCACGATTTCGATTTCTTCACCAACCTTGACCACGCCACGCTCGATACGACCCGTGACCACCGTGCCGCGACCCGAGATCGAGAACACGTCTTCCACAGGCATCAGGAACGCGCCATCAATCGCACGCTCAGGCGTCGGGATGTACGAATCCAGTGCAGCGGCCAGCGCCAGAATGGCTTGCTCGCCCAGTTCGCCCTTGTCGCCTTCCAGCGCCAGCTTGGCCGAACCCTTCACGATCGGCGTGTCATCGCCCGGGAAGTCGTACTTCGACAGAAGTTCGCGAACTTCCATCTCCACCAGCTCCAGCAGCTCGGCGTCGTCAACCATGTCAGCCTTGTTCAGGAAGACAATGATGTACGGCACGCCAACCTGGCGGCTCAGCAGGATGTGTTCACGCGTCTGCGGCATCGGGCCGTCAGCGGCCGAAACCACCAGAATCGCGCCGTCCATCTGCGCCGCGCCCGTGATCATGTTCTTCACATAGTCAGCGTGGCCCGGGCAGTCAACGTGCGCGTAGTGACGCGATTCCGTTTCGTACTCGACGTGTGCCGTGTTGATCGTAATACCACGGGCCTTCTCTTCCGGCGCCGCGTCAATCTGGTCGTAACCCTTGGCTTCGCCACCGAACTTCGTCGACAGCACCGTCGTGATCGCCGCCGTCAACGTCGTTTTGCCGTGGTCAACGTGACCAATCGTACCCACGTTCACGTGCGGCTTGGTACGTTCAAACTTGCCTTTTGCCATGGCTGACTCCTGACCTGGATTGAAGCTTCTGACTGAAGAGAAAAGATTTAGAGAATTCTGGTGCCCATGACGCGGATCGAACGCGTGACCTCTCCCTTACCAAGGGAGTGCTCTACCACTGAGCCACATGGGCATTTTGGAGCGGGTGAAGGGAATCGAACCCTCGTCGTAAGCTTGGAAGGCTTCTGCTCTACCATTGAGCTACACCCGCGGCTACCCTTTCACCTTGCCTCACTACCATTTTGCGTGTGGTTCGCAACATCCTGGCATGACTGCCTCAGATGCAAATCCAGGCCAACACTGCGCCTGGATTTGAAATGGGTTCTCTTGGTGGAGGAGGTTGGATTCGAACCAACGTAGGCGCAAGGCCAACAGATTTACAGTCTGCCCCCTTTAACCACTCGGGCACCCCTCCGAAGAGAAACGAGATTATGAACACATTTATTATCGGTGTCAAACCAAACGCATCGATCATGCGTAAATGTGTTCCCACCCGGCTCAGTAGTGGTTAAAAAGCTGCTGCAAGGCAGCCGGATCCTGTGAGTACATCAGCCCGAGCGTGAGCAGGATGCGGGCTTTCTGAGGATTGAGTTCGCCCGCGGCAAGGGTGCCGTGGCCATCATCATCGACCTCGATGTTGCGCGTCACGCGCCCCGAGCCCGTGCGGGTTGCCCGCACGACCGCGACCCCGGCCGACACCGCCCGATCCAGGGCCATGATGGCATCCGCCGTGGCATTGCCGTCCCCTACCCCGGCCAGGACGATGCCCTGGGCATAGCTGGCCATGAAATCGATCAGCCGGCTGTCCATGTCCACGCAGGCATAGGCGATCTCGACGCGCGGCCAGTTGCGCGCCGGCGGCAGCGGCAAGGAGAAGACCTGGCGCGCAGCGGCGCTGGCGATACCCGCCTGGCCGTAGAAACCCACTTGCGAGCCACGCACCCACCCTGCCCGGCCTGCGCCGGGCGAGGCAAACGCATCCACGCCGCCGCAGCTCATCTTCTGGACCATGCGCGCATAGTGGATATCGTCGTTCATGGTGACCAGCGGGCCGCGGCCGCGGCTTTGCGCATGCGCGGCGATGGTGACGGCATTGAGCAGATTGCGTGGCCCATCGGCGCTGAGCGCGGTGGCCGGACGCATGGCGCCGACCAGCACCACCGGCTTGTCAAAAGGCAGAACCAGGCTCAGGAAATACGCCGTTTCTTCCAACGTGTCGGTGCCGTGCGTGATGACCACGCCGTGGACACTCGGGTCCGCACACAGTTCGTTAACCCGTGCGGCCAGAGCGCGCCAGACGTCGTAGGTCATATTCTGGCTGCCGACGTTGGCCAACTGCTCGGGCAACACCTGGGCCACGCGCTGCAGGCCCGGGACGGCCTGCAGCAAGGCCTCGGCACTGACGCTGCCCGCGCGGTAGGACGCGCTGTCAGCGCTGTCCTGCACGCCCGCAATCGTGCCACCGGTGGCCAGCAGCGCCACGCGTGCGAGCGTGGCTTCAGGCATCGATCACTCCCGCCAGGCCTTGACGTTCGAGCAGCGCGTTCAGGTGGTCCCAGCCATGAAAATCGATCATGAGCTGGCCTTTGTCACGCGCCCCGATCTTCAGCGTCACACGCGTGCCGAGGTGGTCGGACAGCGCCTCTTCGAGCCGGGTGACGTCGCGCGATGCGGACGCGTTTTTCTTGCGGGGATTGGACTCGGCGTCTTTGACGGTCTTGGCCACCAGCTTTTCGGCTTCGCGCACCGACAGGCGCCGCGCGATGATGAGATTGGCCAGTTGGATCTGCATGGCGGCATCGACGGCCAGCAAGGCGCGCGCATGGCCCATGTCGATGTCGCCCGCCAGGAGCATGGTCTGCACCGGGGCTGCCAGATTGAGCAGGCGCAACAGGTTGCTGGTCGCCGATCGCGAACGGCCGATGGCCTGGGCGGCCTGCTCATGCGTGAAGGCGAACTCGTCGAGCAGACGGCGCACCCCCTGCGCTTCTTCGAGCGGATTGAGATCCTCGCGCTGGATGTTCTCGATCAGCGCCATGATGGCCGCGTTTTCGTCGGCCACGTCGCGCACTAGTACCGGCACTTCTTTCAGGCCGGCAATCTGGGCGGCGCGAAACCGCCGCTCACCGGCGATGATTTCGTACACGCCGCCGCTGGCGCCGGCCAGTTCGCGCACCAGGATGGGCTGCATGATGCCCTGCGTGCGGATCGACTCGGCCAACTCGTTCAGGGCGCCTTCGTCCATGCGTGTGCGCGGCTGATACTTGCCGGCGCGCAGCTTGTCGATGCTCAGCACGTTGGGCGGACCCTCAGCGCGTGCGGGCGCCTTGCCGATGGTATCGATCGCCGGAGCATCTGCCCCGAGCAAGGCATCCAGCCCCCGGCCGAGACCTTTGGGTTTCTTGGTAGCCATCTTATGTGTCCTCTTTCTTCAACGCAGCAAGATGCATTGTCTTGAATCGTTTTTCAGCGCGGCCCCCCAAGGCCCGCGCCATTTACTACATCGCCTTGACGCGCTCGATCATTTCGGCGCCGAACGCGATATAGGCTTGCGCGCCGCGTGATGCACGGTCATACACCACGCCAGGCATGCCATAACTGGGCGCTTCGGCCAGCCGCACGTTGCGCGGCACGACCGTCTTGAAAACTTTGTCGGCGAAATGCGCTTCGAGCTGGGCCGAGACCTGCTGCTGCAGCGTCATGCGCGGGTCGAACATCACACGCAGCAGGCCGATCACACGCAGGTCATTGTTGATATTGCGATGCACCCGCTTGATGGTATTGACCAGATCCGACAACCCTTCAAGCGCGAAATACTCACACTGCATGGGAATGATGACGCCGTGTGCCGCAGCCAGCCCGTTAAGGGTCAAAAGCGACAAAGTGGGCGGACAATCGATCAACACGAAATCGTATTGGCTGGAAATGCTTTCGATGGCGAACTTGAGCTGACGCTCCCGTTCTTCCATTTGCACCAGATCGATCTCCGCCCCGGAGAGCTCGCGATTGGCCGGCAATACGTCATAGCCGCCGGATTCTGAGCGTACCCGCGCGTCCTCGATGCTGGACTCGCCGATCAGCACTTGATACAGATTCGACTGCAGGGAATTCTTGTCTATGCCGCTACCCATGGTCGCATTGCCCTGGGGATCGAGATCCACCAGCAGCACACGCTGACCATGGGTCGCCAGGCCCGCCGCAAGATTGATCGCCGTGGTCGTTTTGCCCACGCCTCCCTTCTGGTTGGCGATACAAAAAACACGGGCGGATTTGGTGGGCGGAATATTGTTCATAGAGTTCCTTGACTACGGCGCATCCAGATGAGGCAACGCTCGGCCTCGAGCTCGGGCACTTGCAATGATTGAATGCGATCGACCTGCCAGTCGGCCGGCAACGCGTCGATCTCCTCGCCAGGGACCTTACCCTTCATGGCGACGAGGGTACCATCCGGACGGACGTGCCGGCCGGCCCAATTTGCGAAATCCTGCAATGAAGCAAAAGCGCGCGAGATCACGATGTCGCAGTCCGCGGGGGCCACACGTTCGATGCGGGCATGCATGGCATGCAGGTTGGGCAACATGAGCGCCCCGGCCATTTGCTGCACGAAGGCCGTTTTTTTCTCCACCGCATCGACGCAGGTGACCTCCCAATCCGGCTGCATGATGGCCAGCACGACGCCTGGCAGTCCGCCGCCGGAACCGACGTCGTAGATCTTGGCGGGCCGCCCCTGCAGGGACTGGGCCATGGGTTCCACGACGGACAAACTGTCGAACAGATGCTGGATGAGCATCTGCTCCGGATCACGGATGGCAGTGAGATTGTAGGTGCGGTTCCAGCGCTGCATCTGGGCCATGTAGCGCAGCAGTTTCTCCTGCTGCTCCGGCGTGGCCGCCAGACTCAGGGCCTGGCAAGCCTGCTCCAGCCGCTGGGAAGCGGCGATGTCCAAAGGTACGGAGCTCATGCTGCCTGCTTGCGCGAGCCGTAATGCAGGCGCTTCAGATGAATGAGCAGCAGCGATATGGCGGCAGGCGTCACGCCCGAAATGCGCGCCGCCTGGCCGACGGTCTCCGGGCGGTGCGTCTTGAGCTTTTGCCGGACTTCAAAGGACAGACTGGTGACGGCGTCGTAATCAAGGTCGGCGGGAATGGGCTGCTGCTCCTGCGTGGCGTGTTTCTGCACTTCATCACGCTGCCGAGCGATATACCCGGCATATTTGATCTGGATTTCGACCTGCTCGGCCAGCACCTCGTCATCGGAGACACCGGGTCCGGCCAGGAGTTGTCCCTCGCCGTTGACGGCTTGCATCAAAGCGTCGTAGCTGATGTTGGGGCGCTTGAGCAGATCCGCCAGGGAGTACTCGCGTTCGATGGCCTTGCCCAGCAAGGCCTCTGCCGCATCCTCCGGCAACAGCCGCGGGTTGACCCAGGTCGATTGCAGTCGTTGCACTTCGGCTTCAACGGCGTCCCGCTTGCGGTTGAAAGCATCCCAGCGCGCATCGTCCACCAGACCCAGATTCCGGCCGATTTCGGTCAAGCGCAGATCGGCGTTGTCTTCGCGCAGACTCAAGCGGTACTCGGCGCGCGAGGTGAACATACGGTAGGGCTCGGTCACCCCCCGCGTGACGAGATCATCAACCAGCACGCCGAGGTAGGCCTCATCGCGCCGCGGCACCCAGAGCTCGCGCTCGAGCGCGTAGCGAGCGGCGTTCACGCCGGCCAACAATCCCTGCGCGGCCGCCTCTTCATAGCCGGTAGTGCCGTTGATCTGGCCGGCGAAGAACAGCCCGGCAATCGCCTTGGTCTCCAGGCTGCTCTTGAGTCCACGTGGATCAAAGTAGTCGTACTCGATGGCATAGCCGGGACGCAGAATATGGGCCTGCTCCAGGCCGGGCAAAGAATGGATCAACGCGTACTGCACATCGAAAGGCAGGCTCGTCGATACTCCATTCGGGTAGACCTCATGCGTATCCAGGCCTTCGGGCTCAAGAAAAACCTGATGCGACGTCTTATCGGCGAATCGGTGAATCTTGTCTTCGATGGAAGGACAATACCGTGGGCCCACCCCTTCGATCACGCCACTGTACATGGGCGAACGGTCCAAACCACCACGAATGATGTCGTGGGTTTGATCATTGGTATGCGTGATCCAGCACGGCAATTGGCGGGGATGCAGCGCGGCCGAGCCCATGAAGGAGAACACCGGAACGGGATCCAGATCACCGGGCTGCTCTTCCAACACGGCGTAATTAATGGTCCGGCCATCGATACGCGGCGGCGTTCCCGTCTTCAGGCGGCCTTGCGGCAACTTGAGTTCCTTGAGCCTTTGGCCCAGGGATATCGCCGGCGGGTCCCCTGCCCTACCCCCTGAATAGTTCTGCATTCCCACGTGAATCAGACCATTAAGAAAGGTCCCTGCCGTCAGTACGACTGAACGCGCACGGAACTTCAGGCCGATTTGGGTAACCGCGCCTACGACTTTGTCGCCCTCGACGATCAGATCCTCGACTGCCTGCTGGAACAAGGACAGGTTCGGCTGATTCTCGAGACGGTGCCGGATTGCCTTGCGGTAAAGCACGCGATCCGCTTGAGCACGGGTCGCGCGTACGGCGGGTCCTTTTGATCCGTTAAGGATGCGGAACTGAATACCCGCCTCATCGGTCGCGATTGCCATCGCACCGCCTAAGGCGTCAACCTCTTTGACCAGATGACCTTTACCAATCCCGCCTATCGAGGGATTGCAAGACATTTGGCCCAAGGTTTCTATGTTGTGCGTCAGCAGCAAGGTCTGCGCGCCGCTGCGAGCGGCCGCAAGCGCCGCCTCGGTGCCGGCGTGGCCGCCACCGACGACGATCACGTCAAATTCGCGGGGGTAATCCATGGTGTGGGGGAGAGCAAGAATGGACTTCAGTGGGCATTATAGAGTCAGGCCCCCCGATGTTTCACGTGAAACATCGTAAGCCTGCCAAATCCGTGGGTTTCCCGGCACGAATTGAACACCCTCGCCAGGACTACTGGATGAATACTCAGGCCTCTGATTTCACCCGGAACCTGCGGCGTTAGGGATGTTCCACGTGGAACATATGCCGCATGCTGACTGCATCTATGTTCCACGTGGAACATAGGGCAAGCGACGCGATCAACCGATGATGTTTCACGTGAAACATCAAAATGGTGTACCAAGACATTTGCGGGCAACGCATTCGCGAACGTCCAGTGGATGAGGCCTAAGTGTGAGCCGTAGGCGCGGACGTTCAGTGTAGACACATTGGACCGACACACAGGGAAGAAGTTCCGTCCAGACCCTGACGAGAGCCTTGACGTAAGAGGCTGGCAAAACTATCGCAGCGATAGCCAGGGTGTTTTGTCCACAGGATTATTCACCGAAACCGAAAGTGAGCAACTCTGTTGATAAGTCCTGCCGTGCAGGAAAGATGACATATTGCATGCAGCTTGGTCGGGGGCACTGGATTAATCCCCAACACTATCCACAAGCTCGATCTATCAACAGCCGTGACAAGCCCCGACGACCCAGCACAGAAAATGGGGATATCTTTGTGAAGAATAGGCCGTTCAATGCGGTGGAAAACTCGGTCTGGCGAGCTGCCCTACTTAGGAAGTTATCCCCGAACTGAAAAACATCCTGCCCAGACATTGCAGCTAATTCCGTGATTAATCACGGTTTTTTTGCGCACTCGCCGTGTTAGCGCAAGCATTGCTCAGCAAAAGCGGCCTATCTCGCCTGGGTAAAACTATGTGGAAATCGTCCGCCAGATTTTGTGCAGAACTTGGGTTTCACCCGGCCGAACGGGAGCGTCGGACTGCCCTGAAAACGCTGTCCCGGAATTTTTATCCACAAAGTTATCCAGAGGCTGCGCAGCCTCCGGAACAGCCCGGAACAAAGCGAAATCAAGGCACAAACGAGAATTCGAACGGGAGGAGATCCAGTTATGTTAGTGAGCACTAACTAACCGTCCGCAAACGACAACGCCCCAGACTTTGAGGTCTTGGGGCGTTGCGCCAGGGGTTGAGCCTGGCAACGGGAAAGAGATTTCCCGGTTTAGAGCGGGCGAATTTCGGCCGCTTGAGGCCCCTTCGGGCCATCCTTGACTTCGAATTCGACTTCCTGGCCTTCGTTGAGGCTGCGGTAGCCCCGGCCTTGAATCGCGGAGAAGTGCGCGAACACTTCAGTACCACCGGCGTCCGGGGTAATGAAGCCGTAACCCTTGTCGGCGTTGAACCACTTAACTTTGCCCTTCTGAGCCATTTTTATAGCGTCCTGAAAAAAAACACGAATTGCAAATGAATCAAGGACGCTGACACCAACTCATCGTACAACGGTCACCGCTGGACGCTTCGTTTGCCGCTTGCCGCCAATGGCTTTAACCGGGCTTGCGCACTGCTTGAATCAACTGCAGGGCCAGCATACTCATCCCATCTTGCGCGTACATATTGTTGTTTACCCGTATGTGGCTTTTTTTCACTTGTCTCACAAGCGAAACCCTCTGCACGCCATACCTTGCCACGCATTTTGAACCAGCCGGGCCAGTCATAAGCTCATGCCCACATGGGCTTTACCGTTTTTGGGATACTTATGCCCAACACCAGCTGCCCATCCACGCCCCCTACCCTTTCACAAGCCATGATCCGCTCCAAACTGCCCGATGTCGGGACCACTATTTTCACCATCATGAGCCGCCTGGCCATCGATCATCAGGCCATCAACCTGGGCCAGGGGTTCCCGGACTTCGATCCCGATCCCAAGCTGCTCGGGCTGGTTACCAAGGCGATGGCCGACGGGCACAACCAGTACCCCTATATGCCGGGTGTCGCGCCGCTGCGCGCAGCCATCGCGGACAAAGTGGCTACGCTCTACGGGCATCGCTATGACCCGGAAACCGAAGTCACCGTCACCAGCGGCGCGACGGAAGCACTCATGGCCACGGTGCTGGCTGCAGTGGGCAGCGGCGACGAGGTCATCGTCATCGAACCTTGCTACGACTCCTACCTGCCCGCCATCCGCCTGGCCGGTGCCACCGCCGTACCAGTGCCCATGCGCGCCCCCACGACGGAAGACCCGCACTACCGCATCGATTGGCAGCGCGTGCGTGACGCCATCACACCGCGCAGCCGCCTGTTGATGCTCAACTTTCCGCACAACCCCACCGGCGCCATCCTCGACGACAGCGATCTGGACGCGCTGGAAACCATTGTGCGCGACACGGGCATTCTGCTGCTGGCCGATGAGGTCTATGAACACATCGTGTTCGATGGCAAGGCGCACGCCAGCATCGCGCGCCGGCCGTTGCTGGCAGAGCATGCGTTTGTGATCTCGTCTTTCGGCAAGACTTACCACACGACGGGTTGGAAGATCGGTTATTGCTGCGCGCCGCGTCAACTCAGCGCGGAGCTGCGCAAAGTGCATCAGTTCATGGTGTTCACCGTGTCCTCACCCATGCAGTTCGCGCTGGCTGCGTTCATGGCGGATCCCAAACCCTATCTGGAGCTGCCGGCTTTCTACGAAGCCAAACGCAAGCGCCTGGCCGATGGGCTGGCCGGCACGCGCTTTCGCGTCCTGCCCAGCCCCGGTACGTTCTTCATGCTGGCCGATTACAGCGACATCTCAGGCCAGAACGAAGCCGAGTTCGCACGCAGCCTGACGATCGATCACGGCGTGACCGTCATCCCGGTATCGGCCTTCTACCGCGACCCCGACGCGCAAGCCTCCAACCACAGCCTGGTGCGCTTTTGCTTCGCCAAGAAAGACGCCACCCTGGATGCCGCTCTCGAGCGTCTGGCCAAGGTATAAGGAGCCCACAGAAAAAAACGGCGTATCGTGAGATACGCCGTTTTTTCATCTGGCGGGTTCGCGCCGTCAGGCCGCCGCACGCCGCTTGCGGCGCAGATAACGCATGGCTTGCGGCACGACCACCACCGCCACAGCGGCAATCCACAGCCCCACCGACACCGAGCTGTCGAACAACACGCGCACATCCCCATTGGTGATGGACAAGGCACGGCGCAGGTTCTGCTCCATCATGTCGCCCAGCACGACGCCCAACACCAGTGGCGCCATGGGCACTTCGAACTTACGCAGAAAATAGCCGATGGCACCGATCACCACCACCATCATGAGATCGAAGCTGCCGGCATTGATGGCATATACGCCGATATAGCTGATGCACAGAATCCCCGGCACCATCATCCAGGCCGGCACGGAAAGTACCTTGGAGAAGATGCGCACCAAGGGCACGTTCATCACGAACAGCAAGACGTTGGCGATGAACAGCGACGCGATCAAACCCCAGACCAGTTCGGGCTTGGTTTCAAACAGCGCCGGACCCGGCGTGATGTTGTAGAGCGTCAGTGCGCCCATCATGACTGCCGTCGTGCCAGAACCCGGCACGCCCAGGGTCAGCATGGGCACGAAAGATCCGACAGCCGAAGCCGTGGCCGCCGCTTCGGGCGCCACCAATCCGCGCATGTCACCCTTGCCGAACTTGGCATTGGGATCTTTGTTTTCGATGATGCGCTTTTCTTGGGAGTAGGCCACTGCGGCAGCAACGCTTGCGCCGGCGCCAGGCAGCACGCCCACTCCAAACCCCACCAGTGCGCTGCGCACCACGCTCCACCAGGTGAAGGCAAGCTCTTTCATGTTGAAAAGCTTGCGCCCGCTTGGTTTGACTTCGACGCTTTCGCCGCCGACGACTTTCTCGAGCATTTCGAGCATTTCGGCCACGGCAAACAAGGCAATGACCACCACCACAAAGTCGATACCGTCGGCCAGATGCACCGAGTCGAAGGTGTAGCGATACACGCCTGAGTTCGAGTCCACACCAATGACGGAAATGCCCAGACCGATCATGGCGGCCAGCACACCCTTGACGGGCTGTTTACCCAACAAGCTGGTCAGACAGCAAAAGGCAAAGACCATCAACACGAAGTATTCCGCCGGGCCGAAGGCAAGCGCCCATTTTGCCAGCGTAGGAGCCAGCAGAATGATGCCCGTCACCGAAACGATAGAGCCAAAGAAAGCCGACCATGCCGACAGCGACAGGGCCACGTTGGCCAGCCCCTGCCGAGCCAGGGGATAGCCGTCGAGCGTCGTCATGATGGCGCTGGCTTCGCCGGGCACATTCAACAGAATGGAAGTGATGCGGCCGCCATATTCAGCGCCCACATACACCGACGCCAACAGAATGAGCGCGGTCTCCGGCGGCAGATTCATGGCGAAGGCAATGGGGATGAGCATGGCCACGCCGTTGATCGGGCCCAAGCCTGGCAAGACACCCACCATGGTTCCGAAGAAGGAACCCAAGGCAGCCACCAGCACGTTGGTCATCGAGAACGCGACGCCAAACCCCAAAGACAAATGATCGAGAATGCCGTTCATATCAGGCCCTCCAGCACACCGCCCGGCAACACCACGTCCAGGACCTTGTCAAACAACAGAAAGAACAGCAGCCCCATCACCAGGCCGCCGATGGCCGTCTTGATCCAGGAACCGCCGAACAGACGCCCGACCGCCACGGTCATGATGGCCGTGGCAATGACAAAGCCCAACCACTCGAACAAAAAGGCGTAGGCGGCGGCAAACAGCAGCATCAGTACGATGCGGCCATTGGCTCCCGGGGGATTGGGATGGACCGGGTTGCCCCCTTTGATAGCCAGTCTGAGTCCGCACAAGCCGATGACCAAGGCGATGAGCAGCGGGAAAGCCCGCGGGCCGACGGGTTCGTA
The DNA here is from genome assembly GCF_002261355.1 of Bordetella genomosp. 12. Taxonomy (GTDB): domain Bacteria; phylum Pseudomonadota; class Gammaproteobacteria; order Burkholderiales; family Burkholderiaceae_B; genus Bordetella. The sequence continues at coordinate 41,821 of NZ_NEVU01000001.1, forward strand.
GGCGAAAGGCGCCTCGATGTCCCAGCCTGCCCAGGTCATAAAGGCGGCCAGGACCAGGGCAATAATGCCCAGCAAACGATCATTCATGATCAGGGATCCAAGCGATGAGAATTACTGCGCGCGCCGGCGGCCAATGCCGCGGGCGCGCCGGGGAATTACTTCTTGATCAAACCGAAGGAGTTGGCCAGTTCGGTGTATTGCTTGACCTGTTCCTTGACGTAGGCGTCGAGCTCCGGTCCCGTCTTGGAGAAGGGAAAGAGGCCTTGCTGCTCGCGCAGCTTGGCAAACTCGGGCGAAGCCATGGTCTTGTTGAAGGCGTTGACCCAGAATTGGTAGTCTTCATCCGAGACCTTGGGACCGACATAGAAGCCGCGAATAATGGGCCATACGATGTCGTAACCCTGTTCCTTGGCCGTCGGGATGTCGGCCAGCTTGCCGGGCAGACGATCGGTATTGAAGACCGCCAGAACGCGAATCGGAGCGCCGCCTTCGAGCATCGTGAAGGCTTCGGCAGCATCGCCCATATAGGCCTGGATGTGACCGCCGCGCAGCGCCGTCACGGCTTCGCCACCGCCTTCGAAAGCCACGAAGCGCATTTTGCGGAAGTCCACGTCGGCGGCCTTGGCGGTCAGTGCGGCCTTCATCCAATCCTGGCTACCCACCGTGCCGCCCGCGCCCAACACGATCTTGGTCGGATCCTGCTTGAAGGCCTCCATCAGGCTCTTCAGATCTTTGTAGGGCGAGTCATTGCGCACCACGGCCACGCCGTAGTCGGTACCGATACCGGCCAGCCAGCGCACGTCGTTGACGTTGTACTTGCCGAATTTGCCCTGGGCCAGATTGAGCAGCGAACCGCCGGAGAAAGCCACGATGGTGCCCGGCTCCTTGGGATGCTGAGCCACGATGTTGTTGTAGGCCACCGCACCAATGCCGCCGGGCATATAGACGATGCGCATCGGTGTCTTGAGCGCGCCGCTTTGCTTCAGGCCTTCTGTGGCCAGGCGGCAGGTCAGGTCAAACCCCCCGCCCGGCTGGGCCGGAGCGATACATTCAGGGCGGCGGGGTTCGCCTTCGGCCTGAGCACTCAGGCTGGCGCCCAAGCTCACCATTCCCAGCGCGGCCATGGCGCCAATACGGATTTTTTGCAGAATCTGCATGAGATGCGGTCTCCGTTGTTGTTTGGATTCTTGCCCGGCACGCGGGATCGCGCCGGCAGGTACCGCACCGTACAAAATCTACCCTTTCCGTTTCCTTTCAAATCGGCCAGTTTTTCTGACGCAACGCAGCATCCCGCGGGAAACCTAGGGTAAACACCAGTGTTGCGCGCAAGCCCGGACCAGGCTGGCGATTCTCCAGCTTGAGCGTGCCGCCGTGGATACCGACGATGGTGCCCACGATGGCCAGGCCCAGCCCGGCACCCGGTTTGTTCTTGCCCGCCGTCCCCCGGCGAAACCGCACGCTGGCGTGCTCGATATCCTCGGCCGACATGCCCGGACCGGCGTCTTCCACGCATATCCAGGCATGGTCATCATCCCCGCCGATCTGCACGGTGACTTCGCTGCCGGCCGGGCTGTAACGCAAGGCGTTGTCCAGCAGATTGGACAGCGCCTCGCGCAACAGGCCTTCCACTGCCTGGATGCAGACTGGTTTGGCCGGCCGTTCGAGGCCGAAATCGATTTGCTTCTGGCGGATGGCCGGCAGCAGTGACCTGCCGACACTGTCGGCCAAGGCGGCCAGATCGACGTTTTCCAGCGGCAGCCCCCCTTCGCTCCAGGGGGCGTCCTTGGCGCGGGCCAGGGTCAGCATCTGGTTGGTGGTGCGTACGGCCCTGTCCAGGCCTTCCCGCATGGCCAATAAGGCGGTATGGATCTCGTGGGGATCGGTTTCGCGCAAGGCATAGGACGTCTGGGTGCGCAAAACGGACAGCGGCGTGCGCAATTGATGCGAGGCGTCATCGAGAAACTGCCGCTGCACCCTCGCCTGAGCCTCAAAACGGCCCGTATGGAGATTAATTGCCTCCAGGAGGGGGAGGACCTCACCCGGAACATCGGACGCGCTGATGGGGCTTAAATCGTCCGCAGAACGGCTGGCCACTTCATCCCTGAGCCGCTCAAGGGGTCTGAGAGCCATCAGAACGCTCCATATGACCGCCAAAACACTGATGAGCAGCATGACGACGTCCCGCTCCACGGAACGCAACAGCGCCCGATTAAGGAAGTCCTCGCGGGTTTCCAGCCCTTCGGCGACCTGGATGATCACCCGCCCCCCCTTATCCGCATACAGGGGGGGATCCATGGGCCGAGCCAGCGCAGCCACGCGCAACGGCTGGCCGTCATAGGTGGCATAGAAAAATTCGGGTTTGCCGGATTGCAGCCGGCGCTCGGGCAGCGGCAGGCCGGGATTGCCGATTTCGGCCAGCCCGTCCTCGGTCGCTACCCGGTAATACACGTTGCCATTGGCCGTGAGCTCGAAGAATTCCAGCATGAGGTACGGCAGCTCCAGACTTAATCCACCGCTGGCTGTGGATATGTTGTGGTCGATGGAACGCAGTGCGCCGGCAAGTGCGCGATCGTAGGCAATATCGACCTGTTCGCGCAGTTGCTGGTTCGACAGCCACAGGCCTGCGACCAGGATAGTCACCAGAGCCGGGATCAACCACAGCAGCAAAGTGGCGCGCAAAGTGCGCGCCACCGGCGTATCACGAGTTTTCAACAGCCACCTCCAGGCTGTAGCCCATTCCCCGCATCGTCACGATTTGTACACCAGTGCCGGCGAGTTTTTTTCGCAGCCGGTGGACCAGGACTTCGATGGCTTCCAGGTTGACATCACTGTCTTCTCCCTGGATGCGATCCAGGATTTGCTGCTTGTTAATAGGTTCGCCGCTGCGCTGGATGAGTACGCGCAGCACCGCGTATTCCTTTGGGGATAAGTGCAGGTTCTGTCCACTGACCGTAAATCGTTGCGCGGAAGTATCCAGAACCAGGTTGCCCAATGACAAGCGCGGGTGGTCGCGTCCGCGGCTGCGCCGGATGAGTGCTGTCAGCCGGGCTTCCAGTTCTTCCAGTACGAAAGGTTTGGGCAAAAAATCATCCGCGCCTTCGTGCAGCGTACCCACTCTTTCAGCCAGTGAATCTCTTGCCGTGAGCACGAGAACCGGTGTGCGGTCGTCACGAGACCGCATTTTGGTGAGCAAAGTGTGCCCATCCATGCCCGGCAGACCGAGATCGAGGATGACGGCATCGAATTCTTCGAGCGCCAGTCGGCGTTCGGCAAGCAGGCCATTGTCGGCCCAGTCCACCACGAAGCCCGCATGGCGGGCAAGGCTGCGGGACAACCAGTGAGCCAGGTCGGCTTCATCTTCTATCAAAAGGATGCGCATCGCGGGGACCCCGTGGGGTGGTGGCGGTGGGAAAGCATGTTTTGGCTTTTCCTTTTTTTTTCTTTATAAAAAGATTAATGATTAATAAGGGCTGTGGATAACTACCTTAACGCTCAAAACCGTATCTTTTTCAACAGCTTGAGCGAATTTTAGGCTGTGCAAGAACTCTGTTTGGCAAGAAAGCCCAAGTTGAACAAGTTTTTGCCCTGATGCCAAAAGAGCAGGTTGTTCAACTTGGGCGCACAGAATGTGCACAACTGCGCCACCCAGTAGTTATCCACAGGTCGGTTTCTGGCAACCGCCTCTTTTTCGGACCTGAAGGCAGGGGAAAAGTGCCTTGCGCAGGCCGGCAAAAACGCCCTCGTGAAGCGGCCAAATCGGGCCCAGGAGCGATGAAAACAACGGCTGGCGAGCCGCCCGCCCGCCGGCGCGCCAAGCGCTTACCGGGGGCGTGGTGATCAAAAAATGATCACCAAAAAAGCCGCGCCAAGTTTGTTTTTTGCTTAGGGGCGGCAGATTCAGGCGAAAAAAAACCGCCGTCTGGCGACGGCGGTTGCTTGCGAAAGTACTGGGGTTCAGGCGGGCCGGTTGGCGTCGATAACAGTCAGCGCGGCCATGTTGACGATGCGGCGCACGGTAGCGCTGGAAGTCAGAATATTGACCGGTGCATTGGCGCCCAGCAGGAAGGGCCCCACGGCCACATTGCCCCCGGCTGCCGTCTTGAGCAGGTTGTAGGCGATGTTGCCCGAATCCACATTGGGGCAGACGAGCAGATTGGCCGATCCCTTGAGCGTGGACGAGGGCAGGATGCGCAGGCGCAGAGCTTCGTCCAGCGCGCAATCGCCATGCATTTCGCCATCGACTTCCAGATCCGGAGCTTGCGCGCGCACGAGATCGAGCGCTTCGCGCATTTTGCTGCCTGAGGCCGAGCTGCCCGAGCCGAAGTTGGAGCGCGAGAGCAAAGCGATCTTGGGCGCCAGATTCAAACGCTTCATTTCTTCGGCCGCCGCGATGGTGAACTCCGCGATCTGTTCGGCGCTGGGGTTCTCGTTCACGTGCGTGTCGACCAGCGCTACCGTGCGTTGATCCAACAGCAGAATATTCATGGCGGCATAGGTCTGGGCGCCCGGTCGCATGCCCAGCACTTCATCGATGAAGCGCAAATGATCGTGGTAGGCGCCCACCGCTCCGCAGACCATGCCGTCGGCGTCGCCCAGACGCACCATCATGGCGCCGATCAATGTCATGCGGCGGCGCATTTCCACCCGCGCCATTTCCTTGGTGATGCCGCGGCGGTTCATCAGTTCCCAGTAGGTCGTCCAGTACTGGTGGAAACGCTCGTCGTACTCTGGGTTGGTGACTTCAACATCTTCGCCCAGGCGCAGGCGCAGGCCGAATTTCTCGATGCGCGACATCAGCACCGACGGACGGCCAACCAGGATGGGCTTGGCGAGTTTTTCATCGACGATGACTTGCACGGCGCGCAGCACGCGTTCGTCTTCACCTTCGGTAAACACGATGCGCGCCCGGCCTTGATCACGCACCACCTGTTTCGCGATGGCGAACAGGGGTTTCATGAAGGCGCCCGAGTGGTAGACGAATTGCTGCAATTGCTCGACATAGGCGTCGAGATCGGCGATGGGCCGCGTGGCCACGCCATCGTCCATGGCGGCGCGGGCCACGGCCGGCGCGATGCGTGCAATCAGCCGCGGATCGAAGGGTTTGGGGATGATGTATTCGGGCCCGAAGGACAGATCGTACGTGCCATAGGCCGCAGCCACGACATCATTGGCTTCTTCTTGGGCCAGGCCCGCGATAGCGTAGACCGCGGCACGCTCCATGGCCGGCGTGATGGTGGTCGCGCCCACGTCCAGCGCCCCCCGGAAAATGTAGGGGAAGCACAGCACGTTATTGACCTGATTGGGGTAATCCGAGCGGCCGGTGGCCATCACGATGTCGTCGCGCACGGCGTGCGCGGCTTCCGGCAGGATCTCGGGCGTGGGATTGGCCAGCGCCAGGATGAGCGGACGCGCGGCCATGGCGGCCACCATTTCGGGCTTGAGCACACCGCCGGCCGACAGCCCCAGGAAGACATCGGCGTCGGTGATGACGTCAGCCAGCTTGCGCGCCTCGGTTTTCTGCGCAAAACGCGCCTTGTCCGGATCCATCAAGGTGGTGCGGCCTTCGTAGACCACGCCCTCGATGTCGGTGACCCAGACGTTTTCCAGCGGCAGACCCAGATCCACCATCAAGCTCAGGCAGGCCAGCGCGGCGGCGCCTGCGCCCGAAGCAACCACTTTGACCTTGGTGATGTCCTTGCCCACGACCTTCAGGCCGTTGATGAAGGCCGCGCTCACGGTGATGGCGGTGCCGTGCTGATCATCATGGAACACCGGGATCTTCATGCGCTCGCGCAGCTTGCGCTCGACGGTGAAGCACTCGGGCGCTTTAATGTCCTCGAGGTTGATGCCGCCGAACGTGGGCTCCAGGCCGGCGATGATCTCGACCAGCTTGTCCGGATCGGTTTCATTGATCTCGATGTCGAACACGTCCAGGCCGGCGAACTTCTTGAACAGCACGGCCTTGCCTTCCATCACGGGCTTGGAGGCCAGCGCGCCGATATTGCCCAGCCCCAGCACGGCGGTGCCGTTGGAGATCACTCCCACCAGATTGCCGCGCGCGGTATAGCGAAAGGCGTTCAGGGGGTCATCGACGATTTCTTCACAGGCTGCCGCCACGCCGGGCGTGTAAGCCAGCCCCAGATCGCGTTGCGTCACCAGCGGCTTGGAGGCGGTGATGGCGATTTTGCCCGGGGTGGGAAACTCGTGATAGTCCAGCGCTGCCTGGCGGTCGTTGGGATGTTGGGGCATGAGTGTCTCGCTTGTAACGTGCCGGCATCGGGTCGATGCTGCTCAGCATTTACGCAAGTCTAAAGGCCGCCCATAAGCTTGTAATTTGGGGTTTTTATCAGGTTATAAGTAATAGCTTATAGTTTGGGCTGAGTATTCCTATTGAAAACGGGGCTGGATAATGCCGCTCAATGCCGCCGAGATACTGCACCGCCTGGCCAGCCGGCTGAAAATGCGTCATCTGCGCCTGTTGCTGCTCATCCGGCAGCATGGCTCCTTGACCAAAGTTGCCCAGCACATGGCCACCAGCCAGCCGGCCGTCACCAGTGCCCTGGCCGAGATCGAATCCATGTTCGGCGCGCCCCTGTTCATCCGCTCGGCGCGCGGCATGGAGCCGACCGCCCTGGGCGATATTGCCCTGGCGCGTGCGCAGGCGATGTTGCAGGATCTGGACCATCTGGCGCGTGACATGGAAGCAGCCGCCAGCGGCCATGCGGCGCATGTCAATCTGGGAGTCATTCCCTTTGTGTCCGGGCAATTGATTTCCTCCGCGATTGCCCGAACCTTGCCGGACGGCAGACGCTTTACCGTCACTGTGCATGAGGCCACCAGCGATGTGTTGCTCGGTTTGCTGCAGGAGCATGTCTTGGATGCGGTGATCGCCCGGGCGGCGGTGCGGCCCATGCGCGACATGCTGCAGTTCGAGGTGCTGTATCGGCAGAGGCCCCGTCTGGTGGCCAGCCGCCGTCTGGCGGCTAGATTGGCGCGTGGCCGTGTGGGGTGGGAGGATCTCGCCGGATTGGACTGGATACTCGGCACGGCCCAAACGCCGATGCGTGAGCAAGTGGCCGCCCGGTTTCTGGCCGAAGGCCTGGCTCCGCCCAAACCCGTCGTGGAAACCAATTCATCCAAACTCATCGGCGAGATGGTGGCCGCCAGTGAGCGCGCGGTGTCGGCCTTGCCGGCGGATATTGCCGACGAGCTGGTGCGGATCGCCGGCGTGGCCATCGTGCCCTTCAGTTTTGCTTGGGCACTGCCGCCCATCGCACTCTTTACGCGCAAAGATGGGCAGGCGCGCGAAGTCGATGGCTTGTTCGCCCAGGCCTTGCGCGACGTGTGCCAGCAGATCTACGGCAGCGCCGCGTAGGCCCGGCCTAGGGGCGCATTTACTGGGTGACGGCGCGCCACAGAAAGCGGCTCTCGAGAGCTTCGGCATGCGCAATGCTGCGTGCTTCGACACCCGCGCCGTGGCCGCCTTCCCGCCGTTCGAGATACCAGACCCTGTCGTGGCCTTGGGCCTGCATCTTCGCCGCCATTTTGCGCGCGTGACCGGGATGCACCCGGTCATCGGAGGTCGAGGTGGTCAAGAGCAGGGCCGGATAGTGCACCCCTGCCTTGACCTGGTGATAGGGAGAATAGGCCAGCAGCCAGGCGCGCGCCTGCTCATCTTCAGGGTCGCCGTACTCGTCGATCCAGGTCGCGCCTTGCAGCAGTTTATGAAAGCGCAGCATGTCCAGCACCGGCACGCCGCAGAGCACGGCGGCAAACAGTTCGGGGCGTTGCACCATGCACGCCGCCACCAGCAGCCCGCCATTGCTCGCGCCGCTGATGGCCAGTTGCCGGGCGGTCGTGGCGCGGGTATCGATGAGCGCCTGGGCAATCGCGATGAAGTCGTCGAACGCGACCTGGCGCTTGTCGCGCAAAGCGGCCTGGTGCCAGGCGGGGCCGAACTCGCCGCCGCCGCGAGTGCATGCAATGGCGTATAAGCCGCCGGCTTCGAGCCAACTGGCGCCGGCCGTGGCGAGGTAGGCAGGCTCGTCTAACGCCTCTTCGAAACCGCCATAGCCATATAGCAGACAAGGTTGGGGTTGCGTCGATAGGCGGCCGATCAGCCAATAGGGGATTTGCACGCCGTCGGGGGCGGTCGCGTAGCGCAACTGCGCGCTCATGCCGGAGGTGTCGAACTGCGGCGGCAGACGGGCCAGCAATTGCCATACATCGGAACCGGCATCGTCCGCCCGCGCGTAGTAGAGCGCGGTGGGTTCGAGAAAGTGATCCACGTGCACCAGCACGGTGTCATCGCGCAGGCTGTCGATGGACGTCATGGCAACGGCGCTGCCCTCCGGTGTGCCGATGATGTCGGCCTGCCACCCGGCTGCCGTCGGCTGCAGGCGGCGCAGCCGGGTGACGCAATCATGGCGTTCGGTGAGAATCACATAATTCAGCGTGAAATCCAGATCGGCCAGCACGCGCCGCGCGCCCGGCATGAACAACACCTCGGCGTGGCGGTCCCCAGCCAGAAAGCGCGCGCGTTCGAAGGCCACCAAACTGCCGCTGGCATAGCGCCCGCCCGGGGTCTGCCATTCGGATCGCAGGTGGATGAACAGCCAGTCGCGCCATTCGCTGATCTCGGCATCGGCGGGGATGTCATAACGGTGCCATTGGCCCGCGGCCTCGTCCAGCCAGAGCCAGTCCGTGCTCCACATGCTGAGGTAGCGCACGGCGAGATGCCGCTGGAGCTCGTAGTCGTACCAAGCATGCACAGAAATGTCGCTGCTGCCGCACTCCAGCACGACCGGCGCCTGTGCCAGGGGCGTGCCGCGCTGCCAGCGGCGCAGCAAGCGCGGGTGACCGGCATCGGTAAGCTCGGCATCATCGTTGTCGGCGCTATCGTCCCACCCGACATAGACCGTATCGCGGTCTATCCAGTCCATGCTGTGCTGGCCGGGTTGCAAGAGCTCAAACCCATCGGCCACGAAACTGCGCGTCGCGATGTCGAACTCGCGGATGATGCAGGCGTCCGAGCCGTCGGGAGCCAGCGCGACGAGTGCGCGTTCGCCATCGGGGTAACGCAGATCAAAGTCCGCCAGAGTCCATCGTGTGCCGTCGGCACTGTCGCGATTCAGCGGCAGCGCATCGACGTCGAGCACGGTTTCCCAGACGGCGGTGCCCGCCAGCCAATCCTGCCAGGGGGCGCGCCGCACCAGGCCCAGGGGATGCTCGGCGTCGGTCCAGGTGTTGTAGGCCCAGTCCCCATGCCGCGAGCAGGTCACGATGCGATCCGGCGAGTCGTAGATCGCCACCAGGCGCTCGGTCAACGCTGCAATAGCGGGATCCTGGTCCAGATGCTCAAGGGTGCGCTGGTTTTGCGTGGTGACCCATTGCTCGGCCTTGCGGCTGTCCAGCGATTCCAGGAAAAGAAAAGGATCTTGGGGCGTGTGCGGTGCGTTCAAGCTGCGCGGTCCTGTAGCGATTGGGAAACCGCCATCATAAGCGTTGCCGTCAGCCGCAACAGACCCCGCCGACCCGGCGTGAACTGTGAGGCCTGCGGCCAAACTCAGGCATTGCAAAGGGGCCAGCGGTTGATGATGGTGGCTTGAGGCTTACGCAAGCACATCGTCTCGCATGACGGAGACGCCCGCTTTCTCTTGCCTGGCGAGACACCCCCCGACGATATCGCGTCCCTGAACATCCGCCATCTTGGAGAGCGGTTGTTCCGGTTGCGCCAACGCCTGGAGGACGTTTCGATAGCGCGGATCCGGCCCTGGATGCATTTTTCGCTCGAGCCAGACCTCATGCCATGTTGACAGCGGACCTTTGTCTTGCACGCGTGCATGACTTGCCTTGCGCCTACTTCCCGATGCAGAAGTTGGAGAAAATCTCTCCCAGCAAGTCGTCGCTCGTAAAGCGCCCCGTGATGCTGGACAGGCTGTCGTGCGCCAGGCGGAGTTCTTCGGCGAACAGGTCGAGCACGCGATCGTCCTGGCTGGCGTGCTCGGTGGCCAGGACGAGATGTTCATGCGCGGCCTGCAAGGCGTGCAGGTGGCGTTCACGTGCCAGCCAGGGCGACTCGGCCCCGGGATTCCAACCAGCCAGCCGAAGAAGTTGTGCGCGCAACTTGTCCAGGCCAAACCCCTGTTTGGCGGAGATGCCGGCCTGATTTTCGCCGAGCTGCGGGGGCGCGGGCAGCAGGTCTATCTTGTTAAAGACAGTGAGAACCGGTGTGCGTGCCGGCAGGCGCGCAGTGATCTCGGCATCCAGCGTGTCGCCAGGCGCGGTGGCATCCTGCAAATGGAGGATGACATCGGCGCGCTCGATTTCTTTCCAGCTGCGGGCGATGCCGATGCTCTCCACCGTGTCATCGGTGTCGCGCAGGCCGGCCGTGTCGACGATATGCAGCGGCACGCCTTCGATGTGGATCTCCTGCACGACTTTGTCGCGCGTCGTGCCGGCGATGGGCGTGACGATGGCGATGTCGTCGCCGGCCAGGGCGTTGAGCAGGCTGCTTTTGCCGACGTTGGGTTGGCCAGCCAGCACGACATGCAAGCCTTCGCGCAGAATGACGCCTTGCCGCGCCTGGGCGATGAGGGTGTCCAGGTCGGCCCGCAGGCCGTCGAGCGTGGGACGGGCATGATATTTTTCGAGGAAGTCGATTTCTTCCTCGGGGAAGTCCAGCGTGGCTTCGACCAGCATGCGCAGATGCACGATGCGCTCGGCCAGCGCCGTGACACGTTGCGAAAACTCGCCCGACAAGGAGGCCATGGCACCGCGCGCGGCGGCTTCGGAGGAGGCATCGATGAGATCGGCGACAGCCTCGGCTTGGGCCAGATCGATACGGTCGTTCAAAAACGCCCGGCGCGTGAATTCCCCCGGCTCGGCCAGTCGCAGGCCGATATCGCGCCCGGCTTCGAGGCAGCGCGCCAGCAGACGCTTGAGTACTGCCGGTCCGCCGTGGCCTTGGAGTTCGAGCACGTCTTCGCCGGTGTAGGAGCTCGGGCCACGGAAGTAAATGGCGATGCCTTCGTCGATGGCCTGGCCCTGCGCGTCGGTAAAGGGCAGGTAGTGTGCGTGCCGGGGGGTGAGATCGCGGCCCAGCAGCGCACGCACGTAGTGCTGCAGGTTGGGGCCGGAGACGCGCACCACGCCGATGCCGCCTCGGCCGGGAGCAGTGGCGATGGCGGCGATGGGAAGGGCATTGCTCATGACAGTGGAAATCAAAACGGCGTTAGGGGGCAATAGGGGAATATAACTGTTGCGTGGGGCAATCGTTGCTGGTTAATTTCAATGCGCGGCATCCGAATTCGAAACACTCTTGGAGATCCAGATGGCATTTCGATTTTCGCGCAGGTTGAGCTGTGGCGCGGCGGCAGTGTTGCTTGCTTTCTGTAGCCAGGCGTCAGCGCGTGACCTGGTCATTGCGCTGAAGACCGAGCCCAGCTCGATGGATCCGCAATACCATGCCCTCACGCCCAATACCCAGATCTCCCAGACCCTGTTCAATTCTCTGGTCGAAACCGACGAGAAGTTGCAACCGCAACCGGCGCTGGCCGAGTCGTGGTCCGTGGACGGCAAGGTGTGGACGTTCAAGTTGCGTCCCGGGGTGAAGTTCTCCGATGGTTCCCCGTTTACCGCCGAAGACGTGGTGTTTAGCTACGACCGTATTCCCAAGGTGCCCAACAGCCCGTCGCCGTTTACGCTCTATTTGGGGGCGGTAGCCAAGACGGAGGCGCTCGATCCGATGACCGTGCGCATCACGACCAAGGAACTCGCCCCCAATCTGCTGGTCAATCTGGCGCAATTGCCCATCATGTCCAAGAAGGCGGCATCGGGCGCGGCGCCCGAGGGCAAGACCACGACGGAACTCAACAGCGGCAATGGCCTGGTGGGTACGGGGCCGTATAAATTCGAGTCGTGGAAACGCGGCGCCGAGTTGGTTTTTTCGCGTAATGACAACTATTGGGGGCCCAAGCCTGCCTGGGACAAGGTGGTTTATCGTCCCATGACCAATGCGGCGGCGCGCGTGGCTGCATTGTTGGCCGGCGATGTGGATCTGATCGAGGATCCTCCGACCGATGATTTGCCCAAGCTCAAGAGCAACAAGAAACTCTTCGTCGAAGAAACGCCCTCGGTGCGCGTGGTGTATGTCGCGCTGGACCAGTTTGCCGAACCCAGTCCGGGGGTAAAGGGCACCGAGAAGAATCCGATGAAGGACAAGCGGGTGCGCGAGGCATTGTCGCTGGCGCTCAACCGTGACGCGATCGTCGAGCGCGTCATGGGCGGTGTGGCTAAGCCGGCGGGCAATATGCTGCCCTACCCCATGTTCGGCGCGTCCAAAGAGCATGCACAGGCACCCAAGGCGGACGTGGAGAAAGCCAAGGCTTTGCTCAAGGGTGCCGGCTACCCGAATGGTTTTGAAATCACGCTGGGCGCACCCTCGGGCCGCTACGTCAATGACGCCAAGGTGGCGCAGGCCATCGCTTCGATGTGGACGCGCATCGGCGTCAAAACCAATGTGGACGCCATGGCGCCCCCGGTGTTCTTCAAGGCGCGCGACAGTTATGCCCTGAGCGCCTATCTGGCTGGCTGGTCGGTGACCAGCGGCGAGATGGCCAACGCCCTGGCATCTTTGCTGGTGACGCGCAATCCGGAAGCGGGTCTGGGCACGACCAATCGCAGCCGGTATTCCAATCCCGCCATGGACAAGCTGGTCGAGCAGGCTTCCGGCACGATGGACGACGCCAAGCGCGCGGAGTTGCTGCAACAGGCCAGCAATCTGGCCATGGATGACTACGCCATGCTGCCGGTGCATTTTGAACTTTCGGTCTGGGCCATGAAGGACGATGTGCGCTACAAGGGGCGTCCGGACCAGACCACTTTGGCGCAGAACGCAACACCCAAGCCTTAAGCGGCTGGCTGCATGCTTGCAACCATCATACGCAGGCTGCTGCAGACCATCGTTGTGATGATGGTGATGTCGGCCGTGGTCTTTGCCGGCATCTACATGGTCGGTGATCCTGTGGCCATGCTGGCCAGTCCTGAAGCCACGGAGGCTCAACGCAACGCCATCCGTGTCGCTTTGGGGCTGGATCAGCCTTTGTGGCGGCAATATCTGATTTTTCTCGGTCAGGCCGTACAAGGTAACTTCGGCAATAGTTTTCTGACCGGCGAGCCGGCCATGCGGTTGATCCTGCAGCGCATGCCAGCCACGCTGGAACTGGCTGCCGTCGCCATGACCTTGTCGGTGGTCATCGGCGTGCCTCTGGGCATCCTGGCCGGGCTGCGGCCGCGCTCCTTAGGCGCGCGGGCCATCATGACCGGTTCGGTGCTGGGCTTTTCCTTGCCCAATTTCTGGGTGGGCCTGATGCTCATCATGGTGTTTGCCGTCAGCCTGGGCTGGTTGCCAGCCAGCGGCCGCGGCGCCACCGTGAGCGTGGCGGGCATTCCCTTGAGCATCCTGACGCTCAACGGCTGGATGGCCATTATTCTGCCGGCGGCCACTATCGCACTGGCCAAGTGTGCGCTCATCGTGCGCGTCACGCGGGCGGCCACGCGCGAAAGCCTGCCGCAGGATTACATCAAGTTCGCACGCGCCAAGGGCCTGTCGGAAAGGCGCGTACTGGGCGTGCACCTGCTCAAGAACATTCTTATTCCCATCGTGACCGTGGCCGGCTTGGAGCTGGGTCAGGTGGTGGCTTTCGCCGTCGTGACTGAAACGGTGTTCTCCTGGCCAGGCATGGGCAAGCTGCTCATTGATTCCATCATCACGCTGGACCGTCCCGTCGTGGTGGCGTACCTGATGCTCATCGTGTTCTTTCTGGTCATGCTCAATCTGCTTGTGGACATCATCTATACCGTGCTGGATCCACGCGTGCGTCTGGAGGCTCGCCGATGAACAGCCCCGCCCCTGCGCTGACCCGTCCCATGACGCCGGCGCGGCGCTTTCTGAGCGACTTCTGTGCCAGCAAGCTGGCGTTGCTGGGACTGGTCATGCTCATCATCATGGTGGGCGCCGCCATTCTGGCGCCCTGGATCGTTCCGCAAAATCCCTATGACATCGGGGGGCTGGATATTCTGGACTCCAAGTTGCCGCCAGGTAGCGTCAGCGGTGACGGCAGCATGATGTATTGGTTGGGCACAGACGGGCAGGCGCGCGACATGCTTTCGGCGATTGTCTATGGCATGCGCACCAGTCTGTTGGTAGGCGCGGTGTCGGTGGTCGCTGCCTTCGTGATCGGCGCGGCGGTGGGTCTGATCGCCGCCTACTTCGGCGGGCGCATCGACGCCTTGCTGATGCGCGTGGTGGATATTCAGTTGTCCTTTCCCGCCATTCTCGTGGCGTTGATTCTGCTGGCGATTCTGGGCAAGGGCGTGGATAAGGTCATCATTGCGCTGGTGGTGGTGCAATGGGCGTATTTCGCGCGCGCCGCGCGCGGCGCCGCGCTGGTCGAGCGCGGAAAAGACTATGTGGAAGCCGCGCGCTGCATGTCCCTGAGCTGGACGCGTGTGCTGTTTCGCCATGTGCTGCCCAACTGTATGCCGCCGCTGATCGTGATCGCGACGATAGATCTGGCTCATGCCATTGCACTGGAGGCCACCCTGTCTTTTCTGGGCGTGGGCGTGCCGGTCACGGAGCCTTCTCTGGGTATGCTCATCGCCAACGGTTTTGAATATCTGCTGTCCGGGACATACTGGATTTCATTCTTTCCGGGCATCGCGCTGGCGCTGCTCATCATCGCCATCAATCTCGTGGGCGACCATCTGCGTGATGTGCTCAACCCGCGCAATCAGGCCTGAAGACGACCATGATGCAAACCACGCCCATGCTCGAGGTCAGAAATCTCAAGACCCAGTTCTTCACCCGCGCCGGTGTGGTCAAGGCTGTCGACGGCGTGGATCTGTACCTGCAGCAAGGTGAGATCCTCGGGCTGGTGGGCGAGTCGGGTTCAGGCAAGAGCATTACCGGGTTTTCGCTCATGGGTCTGCTCGACGAGCCGGGCCGCGTGGTGGACGGGGCCATTTTGCTTGCGGGCGAAGAGCTGCGTCAGGCTGACGCCCGCCGCTGGCGGGCCTTGCGGGGCCAGGAAATGGCGATGATTTTTCAAGACCCCATGATGACGCTCAACCCGGTGCTGCGCGTGGACACGCAAATGATCGAGGCCGTACAGGCGCATCATGATGTCAGCCGCACACAAGCCTTGGCGCGTGCCTTGGAGGTGCTGACGATGGTGGGCATTCCCTCGCCTCGCGAACGTCTGCGCGCGTATCCCCATGAGCTGTCGGGCGGCATGCGTCAACGCGTCGCCATCGCCATCGCCTTGTTGAATTCGCCGCGCGTGATCATTGCCGATGAGCCGACCACCGCGCTCGATGTGACCATACAGGCGCAGATTCTGTATGAGGTACGGCGCTTGTGCCGCGAGACGGGCACCGCGCTGATCTGGATTACCCATGATCTGGCCGTGGTGGCCGGCCTGGCCGACCGCATCGCGGTCATGTATGCCGGCCGTATTGTCGAGACGGGAACGAGCCAGGATGTCATCGGGCAGGCGATGCATCCTTATACACAGGGTTTGATGGCCTGTATCCCGACTGCGCAGGCGCGTGGCCAGCCGCTGGCGCAGATTCCAGGCATGACGCCGTCTTTGCTCATGCTGCCGCCAGGTTGCGCATTTCGCCAGCGTTGCCCGCGTGCGACTGACGCCTGTCTGCACGAGCCGCCGGCGCAGGAAATCCGGCCCGGGCATGATGTGCGCTGCTGGCACGCGGGGCGGGCGTGATGGATAAGCCTGTGGATATCCCGCTGCTGTGCCTGCAGGGCTTGGAGATGCGCTTCGAGCGCAAGGTCGATCTGGCCGGGCGCATCGCCAACTGTTTTGGCGCGGGTTTGAAGGATCAGGTGGTGCATGCCGTGGCCGGCGTGGATCTAGAGGTCCGCGCAGGTGAAGTCATCGGCATCGTGGGGGAGTCAGGCTGTGGAAAATCCACCCTGGGCCGCCTGGTGGCGGGGATTCTGCCGCCTTCGGCCGGTCAGATCCGTTATCAGGGCGAGGATGTCGCCCAGTTGTCCGCGCCTTCACGCCGGCGTTACGAGTTGGCCGTGCAGATGATTTTCCAGGATCCCTATGCGTCGTTGAACCCGCGCATGCGCGTGGCCGACATCATCGGCGAAGCCCCGCTGGCCCACGGTCTGATCCGGCGGGGCGAGCGCGATGAGTATGTCGCTGGCCTGATGCATCAAGTCGGGCTGGACCCGAGTTATGCACAGCGTTATCCGCATCAGTTCTCGGGGGGCCAGCGCCAACGCATCGGCATTGCGCGTGCGCTCGCGCTGCAACCCACGGTCATCGTGTGCGATGAGGCCGTTGCGGCGCTGGATGTCTCCATCCAGGCGCAGGTGATCAATCTCTTTGGGCAGCTGCGTGGCGATCTCGGGCTGACGTATCTGTTCATCAGTCACAATCTGGGGGTGGTGGCGTATATCTCGGATCGTGTCGCCATCATGTATCTGGGGCGCATCGTCGAGCTCGCCAGCACCGAGGCGATTTTTGGTCAGGCCAATCATCCCTACACCCAGGCCTTGCTGCGCGAACTGCCGACGCTGGACACCGAGCGGCGCGAGTACCGGCCCATTGAGGGCGAGCTACCCTCGCCGCTGGCCCCGCCTGCCGGATGTGCGTTTCATCCCCGCTGTCCCCGCGCCATGCCGCGCTGCCGCGAGCAGCGACCGGTGTTGCGCGAGATATCTCCAAGGCACTGGAGCGCCTGCCACCTCAACGACGCGTCCTGACGCTGCTGTGCTACAAGCCAACCTGTCTTTTCTTTCCGGTAAGCATCATGAAAACCTTAGACGAAATCGAACGCGCTCACGGTGACCTGACTGCCTTGCGGCGCGATATCCACGCGCATCCGGAATTGGCCTTTCAGGAGACCCGTACTTCCAACCTGGTGGCCGAGCGCTTGCGCGCGCTGGGGCTGGAAGTCCACACCGGGCTGGGGAAAACCGGGGTGGTGGGCGTATTGCGTGCCGGTGAGGGCAAGAAATCCGTGGGTCTGCGCGCCGACATGGATGCCCTGCCCATGCCTGAGCACAATCGCTTCGAGCACAAGTCGACCATCGCCGGGCGCATGCACGGGTGTGGCCACGATGGGCACACCGCGATTTTGCTGGGTGCGGCGCAATACCTGGCTGCGCATCCCGACTTCGACGGCACGGTGAATTTCATTTTCCAGCCCGCCGAGGAAGGCGGCAACGCGGGCGCGCGCGCCATGATGGCCGATGGCCTGTTCGAGCGCTTTCCCTGCGATGCGGTGTTCGGCCTGCACAATATGCCTGGCATGCCGGTCAATCAGTTCGGCTTTCGCACGGGACCCACGATGGCGTCGAGCAACCGCTGGGATATCGTCATCAAGGGCCAGGGCGGGCACGCCGCCCAGCCCCATGCGGCGGTCGATCCCATCGTGATCGCCTCGGAGATGGTGCAGGCCTTGCAGACCGTGATCTCCCGGGGACGCAATCCCCTGGACCCCGCGGTGCTGTCCATCACGCAGATCCACGCGGGTGATGCTTACAACGTCATTCCGGGCGAAGCGGTGTTGCGGGGCACGGTGCGCACCTACACCCTGGAGGCATTGGACAAAATCGAAGCCGATATGCGGCGCATCGCCACCACCCTGCCCCAGGTCTATGGCGGCAGCGGCGAACTGGATTTCGTGCGGGCCTATCCGCCCTTGGTCAATTGGGAGAAGGAGACCGCGTTTGCCACCCGGATCGCCGAGGAGGTGTTCGGGCGGGAAAACGTCGATCCGCATATGCCGCAATTTATGGGCGCCGAAGATTTTTCCTTTTTTCTGGAAAAAGTGCCGGGTTGCTATCTGTTCCTGGGAAATGGCGATGGCGACCACCGCCTGCAGCGTTATCACGGGATGGGTCCATGCCAATTGCACAACCCCAATTACGACTTCAATGACGCCTTGTTGCCGGTCGGCGCCACGTATTGGGTCAAATTGGTGCAGGCCTTCCTGCCGAGAGGCTGAAGTTCTGCACAGGCTGTACACAGCTTATCCACCGGCTGCTCACATTTTGCTCACAAGCTTGTTCCCAAGGTTATCAACAGCCTCTGTCCTGGGAAACCGAGGTGTGTCAGGGGGGGATAACCACAAGGCGGCGAGGCGCGGCTGCGCACAGAACAAGCGGCGCGCCATATGACTGCAGGGATTGAACAAAGGCGGATTTATTCGTTTGCCGATGGGTTCGGGGTTTTCATAATCCGTACATGGCTTCCGCATGAGGAGGCCGCCTTCAGGAAACCCCATGCGCTCTCGTTTGGCCGATTATGCCGCCGGCGCCGCCCTGGCGCTGTTTATTGCCTTGCTGGCCCTGGCTGCGCCCACCCCTGCGCAAGCCGCCACTGTCAGCGTGCAGACCCGCTGAGCCGCAGCGGCGCGTTGCAAGCCTGTGCCTGGCCGGCTTTATGAAAAAACTGGGCATGGCACAACGTTAATAGCTGCGCACTATTGCGCGTATTGCAGCAATCAACCCAGGTTTTACCTCCCTTCGTATATAGTCAGCCGCATGCGAGGCGTCCGATCGTAAGCTATGGTCGGGCCTGGCAGATTGCGGTTGCTGGTGCTTGTGCGGCCTAGAGTGGTCATACGCCAGCCGCGTTGCACGGCACTCGCGATTTCCGGCAGCAGATTCTATTTTCTGAAGGAGAGAGCATGTCAAACGAGGCAAAGTGCCCTTTCAAACACACCGCCGGCGGCGGTACGACCAATCAGGATTGGTGGCCGAAACGACTGCGCCTGGAGTTGCTCAGCCAGCATTCTGAAAAATCCAATCCCATGGATCCGGATTTTGATTATGCCGAGGCCTTCAAGAGTCTCGACCTGGCGGCGGTGAAGAAAGATCTCGCCGATCTGATGAAAGATTCGCAGGATTGGTGGCCCGCCGACTTCGGGCATTACGGACCCCTCTTCATCCGCATGGCCTGGCACAGTGCCGGGACCTATCGCATCGGCGATGGCCGCGGCGGCGCCGGACGAGGGCAGCAGCGTTTCGCACCGTTGAACAGCTGGCCGGACAACGTCAGCCTGGATAAGGCGCGCCGCTTGTTGTGGCCCATCAAACAGAAATACGGCAACAAGATTTCCTGGGCCGACCTGCTCATCCTGACCGGCAATGTGGCGCTCGAGACCATGGGTTTCAAGACCTTCGGTTATGGGGGCGGACGGGAAGACACTTGGGAACCCGATCAGGATGTCTATTGGGGCAATGAGCGCACCTGGCTGGGCGGGGACCTGCGCTATGGCAAGCAGGCCGGCGGCAAGGATGAAGGCACCGTGGTGGCCGACGAAGACCTGCATGGCAAGGAAAGCAGCCGTGCGCTGGACGAACGCAACCTGGAAAATCCCCTGGCTGCGGTGCAGATGGGCCTGATTTACGTCAACCCGGAAGGCCCGGACGGCCATCCCGATCCCGCCGCTTCGGCGCGTGACATCCGCGATACCTTTGCGCGCATGGCCATGAATGACGAAGAAACCGTTGCCCTGATCGCGGGCGGCCACACCTTCGGCAAGACTCACGGCGCGGGTCCGGCGGACCACGTGGGGCCCGAACCCGAGGCGGCCGACCTGGAGAACCAGGGTCTGGGCTGGAAGAGCAGCTTTCGCAGCGGCAAGGGCGGCGACACCATCACCAGCGGTCTGGAGGTCACCTGGACCTCCACGCCGACCCGCTGGAGCAATAACTTCTTCTGGAACCTCTTTGGCTACGACTGGGAGCTGACCAAGAGCCCGGCAGGCGCCCATCAATGGATACCCAAGCATGGCGCGGGCGCAGGTTCCATCCCGGACGCGCATGACCCGTCTAAACGCCATGCACCGTCCATGCTGACGTCCGACATCGCGTTGCGCGTCGATCCGGCCTATGAAAAGATCGCTCGCCGCTTTTTCGAGAACCCGGATGCGTTTGCCGAAGCCTTCGGGCGCGCCTGGTTCAAGTTGACGCATCGCGACATGGGGCCGCGCGCACGCTATCTGGGCCCGGAAGTCCCGGCCGAAGAACTGATCTGGCAGGATCCCATCCCGGTGGTGGATCATCCTCTGGTCGATGACAAGGATGTCGCCGAACTCAAGCAGAAGGTGTTGGCCAGCGGCTTGTCCGTGGCGGAACTGGTCTCGACCGCCTGGGCGTCGGCGTCCACGTTCCGGGGTTCGGACAAGCGAGGCGGCGCCAATGGCGCCCGTATCCGCCTGGCGCCGCAGAAGGATTGGGCCGTCAACCAGCCGGAACAACTGGCCAAGGTCATCAAGGTCCTGGAAGGCATCCAGGCGGACTTCAATGGCAAGGGCGGCAAGAAGATCTCGCTGGCCGATCTCATCGTGCTGGCCGGCTGTGCGGGCGTGGAACAGGCGGCCGAGAAGGCCGGGCACAGGGTCACCGTACCGTTTGCGCCCGGCCGCATGGACGCTTCGCAGGAGCAGACCGATGTCGAGTCCTTTGCGGCGATGGAACCGCTGCACGATGGCTTCCGCAACTACCTGAAGGGGCGCTACGACATCCCGGCCGAGCATCTGCTCATCGATCGCGCGCAGTTGCTGACGCTGACCGCGCCGGAGATGACGGTGCTGATCGGCGGCCTGCGGGTGCTGGATGTGCGCAGCGGCAAGGACAAGCACGGCGTGTTCACCGAGCGCCCGGGCGTGCTGAGCAATGACTTCTTCCGCCACCTGCTCGATATGGGCACGGAGTGGAAGCCGCAATCGCCGGCGCGCGAAACCTTCCAGGGCCATGATCGCAAGACGGGCAAGGCCACATGGACCGCCAGCCGCGTGGATCTGGTGTTTGGTGCGAATTCGCAGTTGCGGGCGCTGGCCGAGGTCTACGCCAGCGATGACGCGGGCAAGAAGTTCGTGCACGACTTCGTCGCGGCCTGGAACAAGGTGATGAACCTCGACCGGTTCGATCTGAAGTAAAGCGTGGCGTGTCCGGCAACCCCGGCCGGCCTTCGGGCCGCCGGGGTTTTTTCATGTCCTCGGCCAGAGGGCAGGCACCAAACAAAATGCCGCGCTCAAGGCGCGGCATTTTGCGGACCGTGCAGCGGCTATCAGCTGCGCTTGGCCGGCACCTGCGCGCGGCGAGCGATGCTGCGCGTGATGCTCCATTGCTGCAGGATGGACAGGGTGTTGTTCACGCACCAGTACAGCACCAGGCCGGCCGGGAAGAAGAACATCATCCCGCCAAACACCAGCGGCATGACCATCATCACCTTGGCCTGCACGGGATCCGGCGGCGTGGGGTTGAGGCGGATCTGCAGGAACATGGTGCCCATCATCACTGCCGGCAGGATGAAGTAGGGATCGCGCACCGACAGGTCATGGATCCAGAGGATCCAGGGCGCGCCGCGCATCTCGACGCTGGCCAGCAGCACCCAGTACAGCGCGATGAACACCGGAATCTGCACCACCATGGGCAGGCAGCCGCCCAGGGGGTTGATCTTCTCGGTGCGGTACATCTCCATCATGGCCTGATTGAGCTTCTGGCGGTCATCGCCGAACTTCTCTTTCAGGGCCTGCATACGCGGGGCGACCTGCTTCATGCGGGCCATCGAGCGATAGCTGGCCGAGGCCAGGGGATAGAACACCGCCTTGATGATCACCGTCAGCGCGACGATGGTCCAGCCCCAGTTGCCCAGCAGGCTGTGCAGCCAGGTCATCAGGGTGAACAGCGGCTTGGCAATGATGGTCAGCCAACCGTAGTCGACCACCAGTTCGAGCCCGGGGGCGACGGCCGACATGGCTTTCTGGTCTTGCGGGCCGACCCACAGTTGCGCTTCGGACGAGACGCTGGCGCCCGGCGCCACCTGGCCGAGGGCTTCGATCGAGCGCGCGGCAAACAGATTGGGCTGGACCTGCAGCAGTTCGTTGGTGCGCGGCTTGCCTTGCTGCGGCACCCAGGCCGTGGCGAAGTAGTGCTGAACGATGCCGATCCAGCCGTTGTCAGCCTGCTTGATGTAGTTGGCCTTGTTCTTGGCAATGTCGCCGAAGGTGATCTTCTGGAACTTGTCCTGCTCGGAATACACCGCCACGCCCGTGAAGGTGTGATAGAAGCTGGACGTGCCGGCCGGATCGTTGCCATCACGCTCGAGCTGCATATAGACCGAGGGGCTTTGCACGGCGTTGCTGACGTTGGTGACGTCGTGGCGGACGTGCACGTCGTAGCTGCCGCGGTCCAGCGTGTAGGTCTTGAGGACGCGCAGGCCGCCGGATTCCGCCTCAAAGCGCACCACCAGCTTGTCGCCGGCGAGCTCGCGCTCGGGCGTGGTCACGGCAAAGGGCGTCAGGTGCGTGGGGAAGCTCTGTCCCGAGCCGATCAACCCGGTCTGCGCCGTGTAGGTCAGGTCGGGGGCGCGGTCCAGCAGGACCATGGGCTTGTCGTTGTCGGCGCTGGCGGGATACTTGAGCAGCTCGGCACGGACCAGTTGCGCGCCAGTCGTGCTGAAGGTCAGGCGCAGGACGTCGGTCGTGACGACCACTTCCTGGGCCTGCGCGGGCACGACGGCTACGCTGCCGGGCACCGAGCCAGGAGCGGCTGCCGCTGCCGGGGCGCTGGGCACCGACGGTGTGGAGGCGTCAGCCGCCGGCGCG
The DNA here is from genome assembly GCF_002261355.1 of Bordetella genomosp. 12. GTDB lineage: Bacteria > Pseudomonadota > Gammaproteobacteria > Burkholderiales > Burkholderiaceae_B > Bordetella. Next base: position 64,474 of record NZ_NEVU01000001.1, read on the forward strand.
GTGGCCGGATTGGCGGGCACCTTCTGTTCGGCGCTGGCCGGAGGCGCGCCAAACAGCGACGGCTTGCCGTTATGGATCTGCCAGTTGTTCCATAGGAGCAACAGCGAGAAGGAAAAAATCATCCAGAGGACAGTTCGTCGAATATCCATGGTGCCTGAGGAAGAGTGAGCGGACCAGCAAAGCCCGCCAGTTTAACTGCAATCGTGTCCGGGACGGGGATGGTTGTCGCAGCAGCCACCGCTCCGGGTTTCTTTGGCCTGGCCGGTGCCCGGAACGGGATCCAGCCCGCCAGGTGACCAGGGATGACAGCGGCCGATACGGCGTGCCGCCAGCCACAGGCCGCGGGCCGCGCCGTGACGTTCTATCGCCTCGATCGCGTAGGCCGAGCAACTGGGCGTGAAACGGCATTGACGGCCGATCCAGGGGCTCAGGAAAAATCGGTAAAACCGGATGGGCGCGATGAGCAAGGCTTTGATCATCGCGCGATACGTCCAAAGTGCGCGTCCGCCTCGCTGCGCGCCGCGCGTTTGAGGGCCGTCAGGGAGACCGGCCCCACTTTGCTGTGCAGGCGCACGACATAGTCTTGCGCCGGCAACGCCAGGCGCTGGTGGCGGAAGGCTTCGCGCAATACGCGCTTGATGGCGTTACGGGTGCTGGCCAGCGCGGCGTGCCGCTTGGCGATGACCAGACCCAAGCGCGCACAGGCCGCCGGCTCGCCGGCGGGCGTAGCGGGGGCGGCGCTCACAATGAACATCGCCCCTCGGGCCAGCCGCCGGCCTTTCAAGGCGGCGGCAAACTCGGAGGGGCGATGCAAGCGCGCCTCCGCGGGAAGCGTGGCGCACGACATGGCTGACTGTATCGAAGAGTCGTCCGATTGCCGGGGGGCAGCAGGCTCAGGGCTGGGCGTTATGCCGTGGCCAGGGGCTTGTTGTGATCCGGGCAAAGGGTCGAGCTGCGATGCGCCTGGCTTAGACGGCCAGACGCTTGCGGCCCTTGGCGCGACGAGCGTTCAGGATGGCGCGGCCGGCGCGAGTCTTCATGCGCAAGCGAAAGCCGTGGGTGCGCTTGCGACGGGTGACGGAAGGTTGGTAGGTGCGTTTCATGGACGATCCACAAAAAGAACAAAGTCAGTAGGACGCTGCCTGGAGGTTCCTGGTTGCAATGACCCGGGCGGGTATCCCGGCGCCAGCATGAGGGCTGGCCATGGGACGGGGCTCGAGGCTGGGAACATTACATGGCGCTCGCCGAACGGGTCAAACCAGGGTGTTGGTGCAAAAGGTGCCGAAGTGAGGTCCGGCGTTGGTTCCGCAAGGAACCCCTCGGTGCGTACAACTATGGGTGACAGTTCTGCGGCACCCCCGGCAGCGGCGATCAATCTGGCGGCATAAAGCATGCCGGCCGACCCATTCACCAATTTGGGGTGTAACGCTTGCGGCGTAAGCCCCTGAGATACTGAGGTTTTCGCCGCTTCCCGTGCAGTTCCAACGGAACCTTCTGACAGGCAGAATTCGGAAAAGCCCACCATTTCAGCAAGTTTTCCCAGTCTTGTCAATCAGTTAGGCGCAGGCCCCTTGGCGGGGGCGCGCCGGGGGCTGTGGATAACTCCTGCCCAAAAGCGGTAGAATCGAGGTTTGAACAAGAGCGACATGAAAGAATTCTGGCAGACCTGCGTCAGTCGTCTTGAGCAGGAACTCCCCCCCCAACAAATCAGCGCGTGGATACGACCGCTGGTGCCGCTTGCCTATGACGAAGCGCAGGCGGTGTTGCGCGTGGCTGCCCCCAATCGCTTCAAGCTTGATTGGGTGCGCAAGAACTTTTCGCATCAGATCGAGGCGCTGGCTACCGAGTGGTATCAGCGTCCGGTGCAGGTGCAGTTCGAATTGCCCAGTCACAGCGCAACGCCACGCATGTCCATGACGCCGCGTGCGTCAGCCCCTACTACCGCGGCGCCTCAGGCGGCCGCGCCCGTCGCCGTGCCTGCCATTCCGGCAGCCGCGCCGCGGGTCGAGGTGGCGCCGCCGCCCGCCCCCCCGGTGTCGGCCGCCGCCGACGCGGCCAACATCGTGTACGAGCGCTCGCGCTTGAACACCGATCTGACGTTCGAGAACTTCGTTACCGGCAAGGCCAACCAGCTGGCGCGCGCGGCCGCGCTGCAGGTCGCCGAGAACCCGGGCACCTCTTACAACCCGCTGTTTCTGTATGGCGGCGTGGGGCTGGGCAAAACCCACCTCATCCATGCCATCGGCAACGCCATGGTGGCTGCCGGGACCGGGGTGCGCGTGCGCTATGTGCATGCCGACCAATATGTCTCCGACGTGGTCAAGGCCTATCAACGCAAGGCTTTCGACGACTTCAAGCGCTACTACCATTCGCTGGACCTGCTGCTGATCGACGATATCCAGTTTTTCTCCGGCAAGAACCGCACCCAGGAAGAGTTCTTCTACGCTTTCGAGGCGATGGTGGCGCAGCGCAAGCAGATCATCATCACCAGCGATACCTATCCCAAGGAGCTCTCCGGCATCGACAGCCGCCTGATCTCGCGTTTCGATTCGGGATTGACGGTGGCCATCGAGCCGCCCGAACTGGAGATGCGCGTGGCCATCCTGCTGCGCAAGGCGGAGTCCGAGGGCGTGCCCATGCCCGAGGAAGTGGCGTTTTTCATCGCCAAGCATTTGCGCAGCAACGTGCGTGAGCTCGAAGGCGCTTTGCGCAAGGTGCTGGCTTATGCGCGCTTTCATGGTCGCGAGGCGCTCAACGTCGACGTCTGCAAGGAGGCGCTCAAGGATCTGCTGTCCGTGTCCAACGGCCAGATCACGGTCGAGAACATCCAGAAGACCGTAGCGGATTTCTACAAGATCAAAGTGGCCGACATGTATTCGAAACGTCGGCCCGCGAATATTGCCCTGCCGCGTCAGGTCGCCATGTATCTGGCCAAAGAGTTGACGCAGAAGAGCCTGCCGGAAATCGGTGATCTGTTCGGTGGCCGGGACCACACCACGGTGCTGCACGCGGTGCGCAAGATTTCCGACGCCCGCGCCAAGCAGGCCGAGCTCAACCATACCCTGCACGTGTTGGAACAAACTCTAAAAGGATGACCATGCAACTCGTACAAACCACACGCGATGCATTGCTGAAACCGCTGTCGACTGTGGCGGGCATCGTTGAACGACGCCATACCCTGCCCATCCTGGCGAACATCCTGATGCGCAAAGAGGGCAACAAGGTTGCGTTCATTGCCACCGACCTGGAAGTGCAGATCACCACGCATGCGGATTTCGGTGTCGGTGCGGATAACGAGTCCACCACGGTGGCCGCGCGCAAATTGCTGGACATCCTGAAGGCCCTGCCGGACACGGGCGAAGTCAAGCTGGCGCTGGCCTCGAACAAATTGTCGGTGCAGTCGGCCAAGAGCCGCTTCGCTTTGCAGACGCTGGCTGCCAGCGAGTTTCCGACTGTTGCGCAGCCCGAGCAGTGGGATGTGTCCTTGAGCATGCCGCAACGGACCTTGCGCCACCTGTTCAACATGGTGCATTTCGCCATGGCCCAGCAGGACATCCGTTACTACCTGAACGGCATGCTGCTGGTATTTGAGCCGGGCCGCGTGCGCGCCGTGGCCACCGATGGGCACCGCCTGGCGCATTGCGCCACGGAGGCCGATGGCATCAGCGAGCGTCACGAAGTCATCGTGCCGCGCAAGACCGTGCTCGAAATGCAGCGCCTGCTGGAAGACTCCGACGAACTCGTGGCGGTAGACGTGGCGCCGGGACAGATCCGCTTCCGCTTCGGCGATGTGGAGCTGGTTTCGAAGTTGGTCGAAGGCAAGTTCCCGGATTTCTCGCGCGTGATCCCCACGAATTACACGCGCCATTTCTCCGTCAGTCGCGAAGCGTTGCAAGGCAGCCTGCAGCGCGCGGCCATCCTGACCACCGACAAGTTCAAGGGCGTGCGCCTGCAGCTGGGTCAGAATGTCATGAAGATCTCGTCTTCCAACGCCGAGCAGGAAGAGGCTCAGGAAGAAATCGATATCGATTATGGTTACGAGGCGCTGGACGTCGGTTTCAACGTCGGCTATCTGCTCGACGTGCTGGCCAATGTCAAAGTGGAAAACGTGCAGTGGTCGGTCATGCCGGATGCCAACGCATCGGCCTTGATCACTCTCTCTGGCGACGATCAGTTCAAGTACGTCGTCATGCCCATGCGGATCTGATCCGCGCATCGTGGGTGTAGACCGCTGGGGCTTGCGCCAGCGGACCGGCCGTGAGGCCGCCTTTTATTTTTGAACACAGATATGTCAGATCAACAGAACACCACTCCTGAGAACAGCGGCTACGGCGCCGATTCGATCAAGATGCTCAAGGGGCTGGAGGCCGTGCGCAAGCGCCCCGGCATGTACATCGGCGATACCTCCGATGGCACCGGCTTGCACCACATGGTGTTCGAAGTGGTCGACAACGCCATCGACGAAGCGCTGGCCGGCTATTGCGACGACATCGTGGTCACCATCCACACCGACAATTCGATTTCGGTGACGGACAATGGCCGCGGCATCCCGACGGATATCCACAAGGATGACGAGTTCGGCCGCAGCGCCGCTGAAATCGTCATGACCGAGCTACACGCCGGCGGCAAGTTCGATCAGAACTCGTACAAGGTGTCTGGCGGCCTGCACGGCGTGGGCGTGTCGTGCGTGAACGCGCTGTCCGAGTGGCTGCGCCTGACCATCCGCCGCAACGGGCAGGTGCATGAGATGGAGTTCCGCCAGGGCGAACGTGTCGCCCCGCTGGCGGTGACCGGCACGACCGACAAGCGCGGCACCGAAGTGCGCTTTCTGGCCGACCCCATCATCTTCAACAATATCGAGTACCACTACGAGATTCTGTCGAAGCGTTTGCGCGAGCTCTCCTTCCTGAACAACGGCGTGAAGATCCGTTTGGTCGATCAGCGCCAGGGCAAGGAAGAGAACTTCGCGTTCTCGGGCGGCGTGAAAGGGTTTGTCGAGTACATCAATCGCGCCAAGACCGTGCTGCACGCGAATGTTTTCGCCGTGAGCACCGAGTCCGCGGCCGGCGGTGTGCCGGTGGGCGTCGAAGTGGCCATGCAGTGGAACGACAGCTACAGCGAAAGCGTGCTGTGCTTTACCAACAACATCCCGCAGCGCGACGGCGGCTCGCATTTGACGGGCTTGCGCGCGGCGATGACGCGCGTGATCAACAAATACATCACCGACAATGAACTGGCCAAAAAGGCCAGGGTCGAGACCTCCGGCGACGATATGCGCGAAGGCTTGGCTTGCGTGCTGTCGGTGAAGGTGCCCGAACCCAAGTTCAGCAGCCAGACCAAGGACAAGCTGGTCTCCAGCGAAGTGCGCCCCGCCGTCGAGGATGCCGTGGCGCGCTCGCTGGAGACCTGGCTGCTCGAACATCCGAACGACGCCAAGGCCCTGTGCGGCAAGATCGTCGAAGCCGCCCGTGCGCGCGAAGCCGCCCGCAAGGCGCGCGAGATGACCCGCCGCAAGAGCGTACTCGAAGGCGCCGGCTTGCCCGGCAAGCTTGCTGACTGCCAGGAAAAAGACCCCGCGCTGTGCGAGCTGTATATCGTCGAGGGCGACTCGGCAGGCGGCTCGGCCAAGCAGGGTCGGGACCGGAAGTTCCAGGCCATTCTGCCGCTGCGCGGCAAGGTGCTCAACGTCGAGAAGGCGCGCTTTGACCGCCTCATCGCCAGCGAGCAGATCGCCACGCTGATCACGGCGCTGGGCACGGGCATCGGGCCGGACTTCAATATCGAGAAGCTGCGCTATCACCGCCTGATCATCATGACCGACGCCGACGTCGACGGCGCGCACATCCGTACGCTGCTGCTGACCTTGCTGTACCGCCAGATGCCGGAGCTGGTCACGCGCGGCCACATCTATATCGCGCAACCGCCGCTCTACAAGGTCAAGGTCGGCCGTGAGGAGCGCTATCTGAAGGACGAGGTCGAAGAGGCCAAGTTCATGCTGCAATTGGCGCTCAAGGATGCCGAGTTGCTGCCGCGTCAGGGCGCGACCCCCATCGCTGGCGAAGCGCTCGGAGAGCTGGCGCGCCAGTATGTGCTGGCCGATGCCGTGATTGCGCGTCTGTCGCGCGTCTTTGACGTCCCTGCCCTGTCGGCCCTGGCCGAAGGCGTGGATATCAATCTGGACGACCAGGCTGGCGCCGAAGCCTCGGCCAAGCGCCTGCATGCCGTGCTGCATGACGCGACCGACCTCAACGGTGTCGAGGTGGTGCCCGAGTTCCAGGAAGAAAGCGGCAAGTACCGCCTGGTGATCCGCCGCATGCACCATGGCAATGTGCGCATCAGCATCATCGATGCGGACTTCGTGCGCGGCGCTGACTATGCCGTGTTGACGAAATCGGCCCAGACCTTCCTCGGGCTGATCGGTCCCGGCGCCATCGTGGCGCGCGGCGAGGGCGACAAGCGGAAAGAACAGTTCGTCTCCGACTTCCGCGAAGCCATGCAATGGCTGCGGGCGGAAGCCGAGCGGGGACTGTCCAAACAGCGCTACAAGGGCCTGGGCGAAATGAACCCGGATCAGCTCTGGGAAACCACCATGGATCCCACCGTGCGTCGCCTGTTGCGCGTGCAGATCGAAGACGCCATCGCGGCCGACGAGGTCTTCACCACGCTCATGGGTGATGACGTCGAGCCGCGCCGCGCCTTCATCGAAACCCACGCACTGTCGGCGGGCAATATCGACGCCTGATGATTTGCACCGGGACGGTGTATTCGTTCTGATGTGACCGTGAAAGGGCTGCTTCGGCAGCCCTTTTTTCATGGCTGCGGCAATCGGGCGTCACGGAACGGGCTGGAGGCGGCGCCGTATTTCATGATGTTGCGCCCTGCCAGGGGTGTCCGTCAGGTGGACTAGAATCTAAGGGTTGATTTGTCAGTACCGCTGCAGGAGAGCACGCATGCTATCGACTTTGATATATCGCAGCCGTGCGGTCGAATCCATGAGTGCCCAGGCGCTGCAAGGTCTGTTGGCGGCGGCCCGGCTGCGCAATGCGGCGTTGGGCATCACGGGTATTTTGCTGTTTGACGGCACGCATTTCGTCCAGTTGCTGGAAGGGGGTGTGCATGCCGTGACGGCGCTTTTTAGCACCATCAAGCGCGATCCCAGGCACGACAACGTCGTGCTGTTGATGCGCGATCAAGGACCGGCGCGCCGCTTCGGCGGCGACCCGATGGCCGTACTGGATCTGCGCGTCTTGCATTCGCGGCAAGTCTCGGTGCTCATCCGCGAGAAGATGGATACGCAGGCCAGGCTGGCGGTGAGCGATGATCGCGTCGTCAAGATCCTGGAGTGGTATGCGTTGGCCAGCGGTTCGGGCCACATCATCGAGGGCGAGGCCGCGGAGCATTGGCGCTTTCTGCCCTCGGATGCGCCGGCGGCCAGCGATGAGGCCCTGGACACCTTGGCGTATCCGTTTGCGTTGCAGCCGATCGTCGATCCCCTGCGGCGCGAGGTGACGTCGTTCGAGTTTCTGATCCGCAGCCGCTCGGGCGGCTCGCCGGAAGAGATGTTCGCCGCCCTGACGCCCGTGCAACGTTATCTCGTGGATCTCGACTCCAAAGCCTGCGCGTTTGAACTGGCGCGCCGTTTGCATCTCGATCAGGTCAAGCTGTCGGTCAATTTGTTTCCGATGTCTTTGATCGGCGCTTCGTCGCCGGTGGATCGTCTGGTGGACCAGATCGCCGCCTGCGGTCTGCGGCCCCAGCAAGTGATCGTCGAGATTACCGAGCAGGAGGCGGTGGCGGGCCCGGGCGAGTTCGGCGCGGCCATCGAGCGGCTGCGCGCAGCGGGCATCGGTGTGGCGATCGATGACTTTGGCACGGGTTTTGCCGGCCTGTCCTTGCTGGCCGAGTTCCAGCCAGACAAGCTCAAGATAGACCGCGGCATTATCCAGAACATTCATCTGGACGGCGCACGGCAGGCCATTGTCGGGGCGATTGTCCATGCTTGCACGGCCATGGGCATCACACCGGTGGCCGAAGGCGTGGAACGGGTCGAGGAGTGGTGCTGGCTGCAGGCCGCGGGCATTGAACGCTTTCAGGGGTATTTGTTCGCCCGGCCCGCGTTGAACGGCATCCCCCAGGTGCAATGGCCCGAGCGGGTGGCGCCCTACCCGACACGCGGCGAGGCCGGCGCGCAAGCCTGGTGAGGATAGGGCTTAGAGGGCGCTACCGATGGCGTACGCCGTTTGCAGCAGCAGCGGCACGATCTCTTGCGCGAGCCGCGCGGGTGGGTACTCGCTGGCCGCCGCTGTGACGTTGATGGCCGCGCGCGGTTGGCCGGGGGTGTCGCGCAGCAGGACGGCCGCGCCCACCTGATTGAGCAGCACCTGATCGTGGGTCACGGCGTGGCCATCCAGGCGGGCCTGGGCGATGGCTTGCATCAGCGCAGCGGGATCGGTGGTGGTGCGGGTGGTGTAGGGTTTGATGTCGGACTGCGCCAGGAAGCGCGTGATGGCGGCGTCGTCAAACGGGGTCAGCAACATGCGTCCGGCGCTATTGCACCAGGCCGGCATGCGGCGGCCGGGCAGCATTTCTGCCAGCGTCAATTGGCGGCTGGGCAAGCGCAGCAAGTAGATCATGTCCTGCCCATCGAGCACGCTCATATTGACGGCCAGCCCGCAGCGCTCGCGCAAGGCGACCAGATGCGGCGCGGCCATGGAAATGAGGCGGTCACTGCGCAGGAAGTAGTAGCCCAGTTCGAGCACCCTCGGGCCCAGAACGTAGCGGCGTGACTGCGGGTTTTTGTCCAGGTAGCCCAGGCGCTCCCAGGAGTGGATGATGCGTTGCACACTGCTTTTGCCCAGGCCGGTGAGCCGGACCAGATCGGTCAGGCCGAGCGAGTCATGGCTATGGCGGAAGGCTTCCAGCACGCGCATGGATTTCCCCAGCGAAGCAATGTAGAGCGGATCGTCGTCGTCAGCGGGCATGGGCGCGTGTTTACCCGCATTGCCCGGTGATCGGCAGCGGATTATAAATATCGAATACGTGTACTTTGTATTGTATAGCGATACTTCTGGGATCGCAATGTTTTGAGGATGTTTATGAGCTGGCAAGCCTTGTGCGAGATGACCGCGGTACAGATGCGCGCGGAGATCGCGGCCGGACAACTAAGCGCTCGCGAGCTGACCGAAGCGCACCTGGCGGCCATCGAGCAGCGTAATCCAGCCGTCAACGCCATCGTGACGCTGGACGCGCCGGGCGCTCTGGCGCGCGCGCGGGCGGCCGATGAGGCACAGGCCCGGGGCGAGGCGCTGGGGCTGTTGCACGGCCTGCCCGTGGCGCACAAAGACTGTTTTCTGACCGAGGGCATGCGCACGACCTGGGGGTCGCCCGTCTACCGCGATTTCGTGCCGACGCAATCCAGCCTGATCGTCAGCCGTCAGGATGCCGCCGGCACCATCCGCCTGGGCAAAACCAATATGCCGGAGTTTGGCGCCGGCTCGCAGACCTTCAACCCGGTGTTTGGCGTGACGCGCAATCCGTACGACCTGGCGCTGACGGCAGGCGGCAGCAGCGGCGGCGCGGCCGCCGCGCTGGCCTGCCGCATGCTGCCTTTGGCAGACGGCACGGACATGGGCGGGTCGCTGCGCAATCCGGCGAGCTTTTGCAATGTGGTGGGTTTGCGCCCCTCTCCCGGGCGCGTGCCGCAGTGGCCGAATGCCGCGGCCTACAACAGCCTGACCGTGGCCGGACCCATGGCCCGCACGGTGAGCGATGTCGCGCTCTATCTGGCGGCGATGGCCGGGCCCGACGCGCGGGATCCCTGGACGCTGGAGCAGGACCCGGCCTGCTTCGCGCAGAGCCTGGAAAGCGATGTGCGGGGCACGCGGTTGGCGTATGCGCCCACATGGGGCGGGCTGCCGGTCGAGCCACGCGTGCGCGACGCGCTGGCGGCCAGCTTGCCCGTGTTCGAATCCTTGGGCTGCGAAGTGCGCGAGGCCTGCCCGGATTTCAGCGGGGCGGATGCGGCGTTTCATGCCTTGCGCGGTCTGGCTTTCGCGGTCACCCAAGGCCAGACCCTGGCGCGCGAACGTGCGCGCATGAAGGACACCGTGATCTGGAATACCGAACTGGGTTTGTCCCAGGCGGGCGCGGCGTTGGCGCAAGCCGAGCGTGATCGCGCTGCCCTGTTCACGCGCATGCATGCCTTCATGCAGCAGCATGATTTTCTGATCGGGCCAGTCAGCCAGGTCGCCCCGTTTCCGGTCGAAGAACCCTATGTCCGCGAGATCGACGGCACGGCGATGGATAACTACATCGATTGGATGCGTTCGGGCTATTACCTGTCCTTGACCGGGCATCCGGCCATTTCCGTGCCCTGTGGCTTTACGGCCGAGGGCTTGCCTGTCGGCATCCAGATCGTGGGGCGGTATCGCGATGAGCTGGGACTGTTGCGCCTGGCTCATGCATTCGAGCAGGCCACCGGGCTGTGGCGCCGCGCGCCCGCACGCTAGAGATTCAACAACGCGCAGCGCCGCTGCGCTTCATAAACGGGGAAAGCAGTATGTTGTGCAGATTCTTGCAGCGCCTGGCCGTCGTTGGCCTGGCCAGTCTTGCCGCGATGTCGGGGGCGGCAGCGGCCCAAACCGAGTGGCCGCAAAAGCCAGTCACGCTGGTGGTGCCTTTTCCGCCGGGCGGCTCGACCGATGTGTTGGCGCGGCTGTTTGCGGCCAAGCTGGGTGATCGCCTTGGCCAGAGCGTGGTGGTCGAAAACCGCCCGGGCGCCAATACCGGGATAGGCGCGGCCGCCGTGGCGCGGGCTGCGCCCGACGGCTATACGCTGATGATCACGGGGGCGCCGACGTTTACCACCAACTCCTTGCTCTACCCGAACATCGGCTATGACCCGATCAAGAGTTACGAGTATGTGGCCATCGCCGGCAGCGCGCCTTTCGTCATCCTGACCAACCCGCAGACGGGGCTGCAATCCGTGGCCGATATCATCAAGGCCAAGGACGCCTTGAGTTTTGGTTCGTTCGGCACGGCCTCCACACCGCATCTGGCCGGTGAGTTCCTGGCACAGCGCACCGGCGCGCATCTGTTGCATGTGCCTTATCGGGGCAGTGCGCCGGCCATGACGGATCTGATGGGCAATCAGATCCCGCTGTCCATCGATACGCTGGTGGCGGCGCTGCCGCAGATACGCGCCGGCAAGGTACGCGCCCTGGCGCTGACCGGCGCGCAGCGGTCTTCCCTGCTGCCCGAGGTCCCGACGGTGATCGAGGCCGGGGTGCCGGACTACGACTTCATGACCTGGTTTGGCATCGTGGCGCCGCGCGGCACGCCAGCGCCGGTGGTGCAACGTCTGGCCTCGGAGGTGCAGGGCATGCTGGGCGAGGAAGGAACGCTGGCCAAGATGCGCGAGCTGGGCTTTGAACCCTTCTATGGCGATGCGGCCGCATTTCACACGCGCGTCGACCAGGAACTCAAGCGCAATGCCGGGGTGATCAAAAGCGCCGGGATCAAGGTCGAGTAATCACGCGGCCTGTGGATAAGCAATGGCCCGTGGACTTATCCACGGGCCATGATTCTTTGCGCGACAGGCGAGGCGATGCTTGGCTACACTGGCGCGTGCCCCTTGCCCCCTGGAGATATTCCGCATGAACACACCTACGCCGACGGCCACGCGCGACGACGGTATGGGGAATATCGCCCTGCTCTCGGCCGCTGCCGAATGCTTTATGGAGCAGGGTTTTTATGCGACCAGCATCGATGACGTGGCGCAGCGCCTGGGCGCCACCAAGGGGCGCGTCTATCACTACTACCGCTCCAAGACCGATCTGTTCTTCGATGTGCATCGCGAGGGGATGCGGCGCAACTTCGAGGCGGTGCGTCCTGCCATGCAAGATGGCGCCAATGGCGCCGAGCGGCTCGCGGCGATGTTTCACCGGCACGCCCTGACCATGATGGAGAATCTGGCTTTCGAGACCGTGGTCGTGCATGGTGTGCACATGCATCGTCAGGCCGCCATCACGCCGGCGCAACGCCGCACGCTCGATGAGTTGATGGTCATCCGCGATGACTTCGAGGCTTTGTTCAAGACGGTGGCCAGCGAGGGCGCGGCGGACGGGTCGCTGCGCACGGACGATGCCTCGGTGGCCGTCAAGGCGGCGCTGGGCGCGATCAACTGGATGGCCATCTGGTACCGTCCCCGCCAAGGCGAGACCGAGCAGGACCGCGATGCCCTGGCGCGCAAGATCGTCAGTGGTTTGATGTCGGGCCTGGCGGCGCGCCAGCCCTGATCTGTCCGGCCGGATCCGCCCGACATCGGCGGCGGGCCGCGGGTTTCTAGTGCTGGGCGAAATGCTTGAAGCGGCGCTCGCCGTCGTCGCGCCGTGACTCGAGTTCGCTGACCACCGCGGCAGGCGGGCCGCGCCGCATCCACTCCAGCATCTGGTCGATCTGATCCGGGGTGCCCTGCACCATGGCCTGGACGGTGCCGTCTTCCATGTTCTGTACCCAGCCGGTCGCGCCGACCAGGTGCGCGCGCCGCACGGTGGCATGGCGGTAGCCCACGCCCTGGACCTTGCCGCGCACGACGACGAAGACGGTTTCGATATGGGGGTCTTGCATGAGGGTTTCCTGTGGTGGCGATGTTGCAGGGCAGCATGATCGCGCCTTGGCCCGAATTATCGGGCCGCGCCGGCTGTCACGCCAAGCTGCCATCGTATACTTCCCCTCGCTCCCGGGATGTCCCGGAGACGTCAGGCGGTGCGCCCAGCCGCATTATCCGAGCATCCATGAGCCAGAATCTCTCCACGGTGACCTGCATCGAAGATCTGCGAGTCGTCGCCAAAAGGCGCGTGCCGCGCATGTTCTACGACTACGCCGATTCCGGCGCCTGGACCGAAGGCACCTACCGTGCCAACGAGAGCGAGTTCCACAAGATCAAGCTGCGTCAGCGCGTGGCGGTCAATATGGACGGACGCTCGCTGGCCACCACCATGGCCGGTATCGACGTCAAGATGCCCGTGGCGCTCGCGCCCACCGGCCTGACCGGGATGCAACACGCCGACGGCGAAATCCTGGCCGCGCAGGCGGCCGCTGATTTCGGCGTGCCCTTCACGCTGTCGACCATGAGCATCTGCTCTATCGAGGACGTCGCGCAGGCTACGCAAAAGCCGTTCTGGTTCCAGCTCTACGTGATGCGAGACCGCGAGTTCATCGGCAATCTGATCGACCGCGCCAAGGCCGCGGGCTGCTCGGCGCTGGTGCTGACGCTGGATTTGCAGATCATGGGGCAGCGCCATAAAGACATCAAGAACGGCCTGTCCGCGCCGCCCAAGCCGACCTTGCGCAATATGCTCAACCTCGCCTTCAAACCGCGCTGGTGCCTGGGCATGCTGGGCACCAAGCGGCGCACTTTCGGCAACATCGTCGGCCATGCCAAGGGCGTGACGGACCTGGCCGCGCTGTCGTCGTGGACGGCCGAGCAATTCGACCCGCGCCTGAGCTGGGACGATGTGGCCTGGATCAAGGAACGCTGGGGCGGCAAGCTCATTCTCAAAGGCATCCTCGATGCCGAGGATGCCCGCCGCGCCGCGGCCACGGGCGCCGATGCCCTCATCGTCAGCAACCACGGCGGGCGCCAGCTCGACGGTGCGCTGTCGACCATCGAAGTGCTGCCCTCGATCGTCAGCGAGGTAGGCTCGCAGATCGAAGTCTGGCTCGACAGCGGCATCCGCTCCGGCCAGGACGTGCTCAAGGCCATCGCGCTGGGTGCGCGCGGCACCATGGTCGGGCGGGCCTTTCTGTATGGCCTGGGCGCCTATGGCAAGGCGGGCGTGACGCGGGCCCTCGAGATCCTCTACAAGGAGGCCGACGTGACCATGGCGCTGTGCGGCCGCCGCAACCTGGCCGAGGTCGACACCAGCATCCTCGTGCCGGGCACCTACCCGCGCTAAGTCAGGCCACGCGGCACGGCGTGCGATGGCGCCGCGCCGCGAGTCTCAAGGCGGATTTCCTTAGGACTTCCCGGCCGGGGCGCTTAGACTCTCTTTGATCGCACGCCACGCTGCTGGCGCTGCGAGCCAAACGGGAGGAGACCTCATGGAAGGCATGCCAGAGAAGTTTGTGGATTTCTCGCGCCGTTTTACCGCGCTCGTCGATGGCGCGGGGGCGAACGAGGCGCGCATGCTCGATCAGGGCGCCGGCTTGTTGAGCGCCCTGATCGCGCAGGATGACTGGCTGCCCGAGGTGTACGCCCGCCCTCACCCGCAGTACTACCAGCAGTACCTGTTGCACGCCGACCCGCAGGAGCGATTCTCGGTGGTGAGCTTTGTGTGGGGGCCGGGGCAGAAAACGCCCATTCACGACCATACGGTGTGGGCCATCATCGGCGTGCTGCGGGGCGCGGAATGCTCGGAGATGTTCCGCCGTGGCGATCCTGGCCAGCCCATGGTGGCGGGGCCGACGCAGACACTGCAGACGCGCACGATAGACACCCTCTCACCGTCCACGGGCGACATACACCGCGTCTCCAATGCGTATGCCGACCGGGTCTCCATCAGCATTCATGTGTATGGCGGCAATATCGGCAAGATCTCCCGCCATGTGTTCGACCCCGAGACGAGCGAGCCCAAAGGCTTTGTGTCCGGTTACGGCAACGCCGCCGCGGCCTGTTGATCCTGGCGACAAGCGTGCTCGCGCAGGCGCGCGAGCACGTGATCAGCTTAACGCTGCAGTTGGAAGTCCACGCTGCCGGGCCGGCCCGGCAGATTGAGGCTGGCGCGAGCCGGCGGTGTGGTGGCAATGATGCGGCCGCCGCGCAGCACTGCCAGGCGCGTGGCGCGCAGACGCAGGGCTTCGACGGGGTCGCGCGCTTGCAGCAGCACCAGGTCGGCGCGCTTGCCGACTTCCAGGCCGATATCCTGCAAGCCCATAATGGCCGCCGGCGTGGTCGTTACCGCGTCGAAGCAGGCGCGCATCGCCTCGCGGCCGGTCATCTGTGCGACGTGCAGGCCCATGTGGGCGACTTCCAGCATGTCGCCGCTGCCCAGGCTGTACCAGGGGTCCATCACGCAATCGTGACCGAAGGCGACCGGGATGCCGGCTGCCAGCAGCTCGGGCACGCGCGTCATGCCGCGGCGTTTGGGATAGCTGTCGTGGCGGCCTTGCAGGGTGATGTTGATCAGCGGGTTGGCGATGGCGGCGACCCCGGCTTCGCGCATCAGCGGCAGCAGCTTGGAGACGTAGTAGTTGTCCATCGAGTGCATGGACGACAGATGCGAGCCGGTGACGCGGCCTTGCAGGCCCAGACGCTGGCTCTGATAGGCCAGGCTTTCGATATGACGCGACAGCGGGTCATCGCTTTCGTCGCAATGCATGTCCACCAGCAGGCCGCGTTCGGCAGCCAGCTCACAGAGAATGCGCACGGACTCTGAGCCATCGGCCATCGTGCGCTCGAAATGCGGGATGCCACCGACCACATCCACGCCCATGTCCAGGGCGCGCGTGAGGTTGGCCAAGGCATTGGGCGAGCGCAGCAGGCCGTCTTGCGGGAAGGCCACCAGCTGCAGATCCAGATAGGGTTTGACCTGTTCGCGCACATGCAGCAGGGCTTCGACGGCCAACAGGCGCGGATCGCACACATCGACGTGGCTGCGGATGGCCAGCAGCCCGCGGGCCACCGCCCAGTCGCAATACGCCAGCGCGCGATCGACCAGCGCCTGCTGTGTCAGTAGCGGCTTAAGCTCGCCCCACAGCGCGATGCCTTCGAGCAGGGTGCCGGATTGATTCACGCGCGGCAGGCCATAGGACAGGGTCGAGTCCATATGGAAGTGCGCATCGACAAACGGCGTGCTGACCAGTTGGCCATCGGCCTGCAGCGTCTGGCCCGCGTCGGCCGCCAGTTGGGGGGCGATGACGGCAATGCGGCCGTCTTGCACGCCGATGTCCAGCGGGCCGCGGCCATCGGGCAGCATGGCATTGCGAATGATGAGATCAAGCATGGGAAATCCTTGGAGTCAGCGCTCGCCCTTGCGGTAGGGCTTCATCAGGGCCTGGGGATAGGCGGCGCGGCGCGCCACGATGACCAGGGCCAGTATCGAGAGAATGTAAGGCAGCATCAGGTAGACCTGATACGGCAGCGCAGGCAGGCCTGGCAAAGCGCCTTGTTGCAGGCGCAGTTGCAGCGCGTCGAAGAACGCAAACACCAAGGCGCCGATCAGGGCCTTGCCCGGGCGCCAGGACGCGAAGACCACCAGCGCCACGCAGATCCAGCCGCGGCCATTGATCATGTTGAAGAAAAAGGCGTTGAAGGCCGCCAGCGTCAGGAAGCTGCCGGCCACGCCCATGAGCGCCGAGCCGGCGACGATGGCGCCCATGCGCAGCTTGATGACGGACAGCCCCTGCCCTTCGGCTGCCGCCGGGTTCTCGCCCACCATGCGCAGCGCCAGCCCCAAGGGCGTGCGGTTGAGCAGCCAGGCGATCAGGGGCACCGCAATCAGCGCACCGAGCGTCATGGGCGTCAGGCCCGCCAGCACCGGGCCGATCAGCGGCACGCCAGCCAGCGATTTCATCTCGGCATAGGGCACGATGGTCGGCGGTGTTTCGACCTTGGGGAAGGTCACCCGGTAGGCGAAATATGACAAGCTGGTGGCCAGCATGGTCACGCCCAGGCCGGAGACGTGTTGCGACAGCCCCAGCGGCACGGTGAGCACGGCGTGCAGCAGGCCGAACACCGCGCCTGCCAATGCTGCGGCCAAGACGCCGACATATAGCGGCGCGCCCAGGTAGACCGCCAGCCAGCCGGTAAAGGCGCCGGCCACCATGATGCCTTCGATGCCCAGGTTGAGCACACCTGCGCGCTCGCACATCAGCACCCCCAGGGTGCCGAGAATGAGCGGCGTGGCCAGCCGTAGCGTGGCGATCCAGAAGCTTGCCGATCCCAGCAAATCCATCCATTCCATTGCGAGATCCTCAGGCGGGGTTGCGGCGCAGCCGGTATTGCGCGAAGAGCGTGGCCACCAGCATGGAAAGCAGCGAGGTGGCGACGATCACGTCGGCGATGTAGTTCGGCACGGAGATGGCGCGGCTCATGCTGTCGGCGCCGACCAGCATGCCGGCCACGAAGATGCTGGCGGCGATCACGCCCAGCGGATGCAGGCCGGCCAGCATGGCCACGACCACGCCGGTGTAGCCATAGCCCGGCGACATGTCCAGGGTCACGTAGCTGGTGCGGCCGGCGACTTCCAGCGCGCCGGCCAGTCCGGCCAGCGCGCCCGAAAGCATGGCGGTGCCCACCATCACCCGATTGACGGGCAGGCCGAGAAAGCGCGAGGCGTGGGCATTGGCGCCCACGGCGCGCATCTGAAAGCCAAACACGGTGTAGCGGTTGAGCAGCCACAGGCCGACGGCCAGGCCCACCGCCCACAACAAGCCGGTGTGGGCGCGGGTGCGTTCGATCAGGCGGCCGAGCTCCAGGTCGCCGTTCAGGGCCACCGATTGCGGCCAGCCCATGGCCATGGGGTCTTTCATGGGGCCGTCGAGCATCATCGACACGAAGAGCAGCACGATGAAGTTGCCCAGCAAGGTGGTGACCACCTCGTCCACGCCCAGGCGGGATTTCAGGATGGCGGGGATGAGCAGCAGCAGCGCCCCGGCGGCGGCCGCCGCCAGCAGCATGCCGGCAAACAGCACGGGGGTGGGCAGGTCAAAGCCCGTGCCGCCATGCATGCCGCCCACCGCTACGGCGGCCAGCGCGCCCAGATAGAGCTGCCCTTCGGCGCCGATGTTGTAGAAGCGCGCGCGAAAGGCGACCGCGCAGGCCAGGCCGGTGAGCATGAGCGGCGTGGCGCGCGTGAGCGTCTCGGCGATGGCAAAGCGCGACCCGAAGGCGCCGTCGAACAGCAGCGCATAGGTGCGGCCGATGGGCGCGCCGGCCCAGGCGACCAGCAGCGTGCATATCAGCAAGGTGAAGACGATGGCCGTCAGCGGCGCGACCGCCAGCACGAAGCGGCTGGGTTCGGGGCGCCGCTCCAGGATAAAACTCATGTTGACACTCCAGTCATGGCCAGGCCCACGGTGGCGGGGGTCCATTGATCCACGGGCCGATCGGCGACGAGTTTGCCGGCGCAGAGCACCGCGATGCGATCGGCCAGTGCGAAGATCTCTTCGAGGTCTTCGGAGACCAGCAGCACACCGGCGCCGCGTTCCCGTGCGGCCAGCAGTTGTTCACGCACATAGGCGACCGCGCCAATATCCAGGCCCCAGGTGGGCTGGTCGGCCACGATGAAGCGCGGCTGGCGGGACAGGGCCCGGCCCAGGATCAGCTTCTGCATGTTGCCGCCGGACAGGCTGCGCGTGCGCACATCGAGGGATGCCGCGCGCACGTCGTATTGCCGCACGATATCGGCGGCGTGCGCGCGCGAGGCCTGGGCGCGGATCATGCCGTGACGGGCGAACCGCGCATCATTCAGGTCTTCGACGATGGCGTTTTCCCACAGCGGGCTGTCGCCGATGACGCCTTCGTGATGGCGGTCTTCGGGGATGCGGCCCACGGCGGCGGCGGTCCAGCCGGCCGGGGTTTGCGGCGCCATCGTGCCCGCCGTACCCAGGCGGATGCTGCCGTCGGTGGGTTGGCGCAGGCCCGTCAGGACGGACACCAGCGCCTGTTGGCCGTTGCCGGCCACGCCAGCGATGGCGACGATTTCGTGTTCATGCACGGTGAGGTCCAGCGCGTCGAGCAGAGCGACGTTGCTGTGCTCTGCCTGCACCGTGACTTGCGACAGCCGGATGACCGGCGCGAGCTGATCGCGCGCCGCAGCAGCCTGGGCGCGCGGCATGACCACCTTGCGCCCGACCATCAGTTCGGCCAGTTCGGCGGCATGGGTCTGGGCCGTGGCGCGTTCGGCCACCAGGCGGCCGGCGCGCAGCACGGCGACGCGGCGCGAGACGGCCATCACTTCATCGAGCTTGTGCGAAATGAAGATGACAGCCAGCCCCTGTTCGACAAAGCCGCGCAGGGTGGCGAACAGCGCCTGCGCTTCCTGCGGCGTGAGGACGGCGGTGGGCTCGTCCAGAATGAGGATGCGGGCGCCGCGATACAAGGCCTTGAGGATCTCCACGCGCTGCTTCTCGCCGACCGACAGCGTGCCGACGCGCGCCTCCGGATCCACGGCCAGGCCGAAGCGCTCGCCCAGTTCGATCAGTTTTTGCCGCGCGGGGCGGCGCGCGGAGGCGAACTTCCAGAGCGATTCCGTGCCGACCATGACGTTGTCCAGCACGGTCATGTTGTCGGCCAGCGTGAAATGCTGGTGGACCATGCCGATGCCGGCGGCCAGTGCCGCGTCCGGGCGGCCCGGCGGCAGGGGCTGGCCAAAGACTTCGATGCGCCCCGCGTCGGCCACGTAGTGGCCGAACAGGATGGAGACCAGGGTGGACTTGCCCGCGCCGTTCTCGCCCAGCAGGGCGAGCACCTCGCCCGCGTCCAGCGCGAGCGAGATGTCGTCATTGGCCGTCAGGCTGCCAAAGCGCTTGGTAATCCCTGTCAAGCGCAGGGCAGTGGCGGCTTGGTTCATTTGCTCGACTTGGGTTCGCTGTCGACGACCTTGACCGCGAAGCTGCCATCCAGGATGGCCTTTTGGCGCGCCTGGACCTTGGCCATGACATCGGCGGGCACCTTGCCCTCGAAGGTGCCCAGCGGCGCCAGTTCGGAGCCCTTGTGCTTCATCAGCGAGTATTGACCGTAGTCTTCGGCTTTGAAGCTGCCGGCCTTGACCTCATTGAGCGCATGACCGATGGTGGGTTCCATGTTCCACAGCGCCGAGGCCACCACGGTCTCCGGATACTGGGCCTGCGTGTTGACCACGTTGCCGATGGCCAGCTTGCCGCGCTCCTTGGCGGCATCGGAGACGCCGAAACGCTCGGCATAGAGGACGTCGGCGCCCTTGTCGATCATGGCGAAGGCCGCTTCCTTGGCCTTCGGGGGATCGAACCACGAACCGATGAAGGTGACCGTGAAACGGGCCTGGGGATTGATTTCCTGGGCGCCGGCGATGAAGGCCTGCATCAGGCGGTTGACTTCGGGGATGGGGTAGCCGCCCACCAGGCCGATCTGGCCGCTTTTGCTCATGCCGGCGGCGATCATGCCGGTCAGGTAGGCCGGCTCCTGGATGTAGTTGTCAAAGACCGAGAAGTTCGGTTGCTGCGGCTTGCCCGAGGAGCCCATCAGAAAGGCCGTCTTGGGATAATCCTTGGCGACCTTGCGCGCGGCCGCTTCGACGGCGAAGGCTTCGCCGACGATCAGGTTGTTGCCTTGCTCGGCATACTGGCGCAGCACGCGCTCGTAATCGGCATTGCTGACATTTTCCGAGTAGACATAGTCGATGTCGCCATGTTCCTTGGCCGCATTCAGCGCCTTGTGGATGCGCGAAACCCATTGCTGCTCGACCGGGACGGTATAGACCGCGGCGACCTTGGTCTTGGCCGGCGTCTGGGCATGGGCCATGCCGCCGATCAGCGCCAGGCTGGCGGCCAGGCCGAGTTTGAGCAGACTGCGACGCGCAGCACCGCGGAAAAAGGATGTCATGTGAGTTCCTATGGAGGTCGGGACAGGAGCGGCGGCGCGTGTCGCGCGCGCACGCTACTGAGCAAGCAAGTTGTATGCCATTGCCGCAATGCGCGAAAGTCGGGCAGATCTTTCGGCGGGCAAGCACCGCGGGAGGGATTGTACGCACCAGAACGGCGCCTTGCCTGCCACGTCTTGGTGCGAGCCCGCACATGAACAGGGTTGTTGCCCGGTTATGGGGGCGAGCCGGCCTACACTTGGCGCACTGGCGCCCGTGGGCGCGCGGTCGGGCGGGAGGCGAGGTAATCTGTCCCCCGTTGCTCCCGCAGTGCCGGCAAGGTCGGCGCCTGCCCCGGGTGTGAAGACGATCATGGATGCAATGAGGAGACAGGTATGAAGATTCTGGTGTTGGGCGCCGGCGGGACCGGCGGTTTTTTTGGCGGCCGCGCGTTGGAAGCCGGCGCGGACGTGAGTTTTCTGTTGCGTCCGGCCCGTGCCCGGAAAGTGCAGGCCGAGGGCCTGCGCATCCAAAGCCCGGGGGGCGAGGTGACGTTGCATCCCAAGGTGGTGACCGCCGACACCCTGAGCGCGGATTACGACGTGATCATCCTGAGCTGCAAGGCCTACGATCTGGACAGCGCCATCGAAGCGCTGCGGCCGGCCATGGGCGAACAGACCGCCGTGCTGCCCATCATGAACGGCGTGTTGCAGTACGACATTCTCGACCGTGAGTTTGGCGCGCATCGCGTGCTGGGCGGGTTGTGCCAGATCAACGCCACCCTGGGCCCCGAGGGCGAAATCGTGCAGATGGGCACGACGGCCAATTTCGTTTTCGGCGAGCGTGCCGGGCCGGCGCGCAGCCCGCGCTGCGAGGCGCTGGAGGCGGCCTTGGCCGACGCCGCGTTTTCCAGCCGCCTGAGTGAGAACATCCATCAGGACATCTGGGAAAAATTCGTGTTCCTGACCACTCTGGCCGCGGCGACCTGCCTGATGCGCGGCACGGTGGGCCAGATCTGTTCCACGGAGGGCGGCATCGACTTCATGCGGGATCTGCTGCGCGAGTCGCAGCAGGTGGCGGCGGCCAGCGGCCATCCCGTGCGTGCGCAGGCCGATGCGACCGCGCTGAAGGTACTGACCGATCCGGCGCAGCCCATGACGGCCTCCATGTTCCGCGATCTGCGCCAGGGCCTGCGTGTGGAGGCCGACCACATCGTGGGCGACATGGCGCACCGGGGAGCCACGCTGGCGGTGGCTACGCCGTTGTTGCGGCTGGCGCGCAGTCATCTGCAGGTCTACCAGGCGCAGCGCGCCATTGGTGCATAAGCTGCAATAGTGTGTCTGTCCGGGCGGGGTAGGCGCCGGCCCGTCCGGCCACTAGCATGAACGCATTCGATGGCGCCTGGCGCAGGCGCCGCTAGCCGGAGTGCGTGCATGAAAGTTGCCTTGATAGGAATCAGCGGTCGCGTGGGGACGCGCGTGGCCGACGAGTTGTTGCGCCGTGGCCATGAGGTCACGGGGATCGCCCGGCAGGTCGCCGGCGTTGCGCCGCGCCAGGGGCTGACCGTCGTACCGGGCGATGCCAGCGCGCCGGCGGCTTTGGCGCCGCTGCTGGCCGGCCACGCGGCGGTCATCAGCGCCGGACGTTTTGTGTCCATGGAGGCGGATGCGCTGCTTGCCGCGGTCCGGCAGGCCCGCGTGCCGCGTCTGTTGGTGGTGGGCGGCGCGGGCAGTCTGGAGGTGGCGCCGGGCCAGGCCTTGATCGACACGCCGCAGTTTCCCGCGGCCTACAAGCCCGAGGCCAGCGCGGGCTTGCGGTTTCTGCAGGCCTTGCGCGCCCAGGAAGCGGTGGACTGGACCTTTCTGTCACCGGCCGCGCTGTTCGAGCCGGGCGCACGCACGGGCCGCTTTCGCCTCGGGGGCGACGCGCTGATGGCCGATGCCCAGGGCAACAGCCGGATCTCGATGGAGGACTACGCCATCGCGCTGGTCGACGAGCTGGAAACGCCTCGTCACAGCCGCCGGCGCTTCAGTGTGGCGTACTGAATACGGCAAGCGTTGTATTGTGCCGACCCGCCATTGCGGCCGGCCGGCTTTCCCTTAAACTGGCCTGCCACGATCTCGGGGCAAGGCATGAAGAAGTTCAAGACGTTGATGCTGGCCTGGACCGCCTGCGCCTGTCTGGCGACGGCTTTCGCGGCCCAGGCGCAGAGTGTCCAGCAGAACAAGGAGCTGGCGCTGGCTTTTTTCCGCTTGATGTTCCAGGAGCATCGGGTGGAAGAGGCGGTGTCGCGCTATGTGGACAAGCGCTATGTGCAGCACAACCCCTATCTCGAATCGGGGACGGCGCCGCTGGTGGATTTTTTCGTGCTCTATTTCGAGCAGAATCCGCAGGCCTCGGCCGAAATCAAGCGCGTCGTGGCCGAAGGGGATCTGGTGGTGGTGCACAGCCTCTGGAAAGAAGCGGCCGAGGACCGCGGCCAGGCCGTGGTCGATATCTTCCGGCTGGCCGACGGCAAAATCGTCGAGCACTGGGATGTCAGCCAGGAGATTCCCGAGAATCCCGCCAACGCCAACGGTATGTTCTGAACGCGGGGCAGCGCCATGCGACGCATCTATCTGGCCGGTTTTGACGTGTTTCGTGCCGATGCGCTCGCGCACGGCGAGCGCTTGAAGGCCTTGTGCCGCGAGTATGGCTACGAAGGCCTCTACCCGCTCGATAACCAGGCACCGGCCGATCTGGCCGGGCCGCCGCTGGCCAATTGGATCTACCGCCAGAACGTCACGCTGATCCAGCGTGCCGATCTGGTCATGGCCAATCTGAACCGCTTTCGGGGCGCCGAGCCGGACTCCGGCACGGCGTTCGAAGTGGGTTATGCGGTGGCGCTGGGCAAGCCGGTGTGGGCCTATGCCGAGGATGCCCGGCCCCTGATCGAGCAACAGCCTGTGCGCCGTGACACCGATGGCCGTTATGTGGATGCGCAGGGCTATACGGTCGAAGACTTCGGCCTGCCGCTGAATCTCATGCTGGCCTGCGGCGCGCGCTGGGTGCAAGGCGATGCGCGTGCCTGTCTGCGCCGGCTCGCCGCCGGCGCCTGACACCGGCGTTTTCAGGCGGCGAGGGCGGCCTCGGGCTGCAAGGCCCGCAGATGGTCGGCCAGCTCCGCGATCGTCAGCGCCACCAGCCCCTGGGCCGCGGCGTAGCGCTCCAGTGCGGCGCCGCGCATCATCGTGCCATCGGGATTCATCAGTTCGCACAGCACGCCTGCCGGGCGCAGGCCTGCGAGCCGGGCCAGGTCGACCGAGCCTTCGGTATGGCCGCGCCGGGTCAGCACGCCGCCGGGCTGCGCCCTCAAGGGGAATACATGGCCCGGGCTGACGACGTCGCCAGCCTGCGCGCCAGGGGCGATGGCCGCGCGTATCGTGGTCACCCGGTCGACGGCCGACACGCCGGTGGACACGCCGCTGGCGGCCTCGATGGAGACCGTGAACGCGGTGGCGTAGCGGCTCTGGTTACGCTGGACCATGGGCGCCAGATCCAGCTTATCCAGCGTCTCGCCGGGCAGGCAGAGGCAGACGATGCCGCTGCCATCGCGGATCAACTGGGCCATGACGGGGACGGTGAGCTTGTCGGCAGCGACGATGAGATCGGCTTCGTTTTCGCGATCGAAATCATCCATGAGGATGATGGGGCGTCCCAGGCGCAATTGATGCAGGGCGCGTTCGAAGCGCATGGCAAACGGCTGGGCAAACAGCGGGGAAACCGTGGAATGGGACATTGAAACGCTCTCGCTAGAGTAAATGGGCGAAAAACGTTTCAGGGCTACGACAGCCAAACGCAATACCGCCAGGACGCCGTCCTGGGCGGGTTGAGCCGGCACATCTTCTTGCATCCGGACTATGACCGTCGGCCCTGGCATCTCACCAGATCTGCTGACCCCGGCACAGGCCGGGCGCTCGCGGGCTCGCCGCATTGCGCGGCATACCGCCGGTGGGGAGTTTCACCCCGCCCTGAAGACGTACTGCAATGCCGTGTTTTTGGATACGGCAGCGCTGATTGTACGCCGCTGGCCGCAAGAGGAAAGCATAACCATATGACCGGCAGGCCGCGCCGCGTGGCGCGATGAGGCCCGGGGCGGGCGCCGGGCAGGCTCAGGCCGCAGCGGCCGGTTTCTTCTTGGCGGCTTTTTTCTTGGGGAGCGCCAGCATGGTGCCGCGGCAGTTCTCCGTGCCGCACAGGCAGCCATAGCCTTGCTTGAGGGCTTTGGTGATCCGGCCATCGAGCACCAGACCGTAGTCGTAGGCCAGCTCTTCGCCCCGGGCGATATCGCGCAGCGCCACGATGTACACGCGCTTGCCGTGACGGCCTTCCTGGGCTTCGCAATTGGGGGTGCAGGAATGATTGATCCAGCGCGCGTCGTTGCCTTGGTCGCCGCCGTCGATCACCTTGCCCGAACTCAGCGCAAAGAAAAAGGTGTGGAAGGGGTCGTCGGGGTTGGTGGGGTGGCGCCGGTCGGCTTCGGCCGCGCTGATGCGCTCGCCGCCGTACTCGATGATGCGCGTGCCGGCCGGGATCTTGCGCGCGGCGAACACGCCATTGCCATGCAGCTTGGAGCGGCGCACGGCGTACCAGGGTTTTACGGTCTCGGTGGTCATGGAGTGGGGCTGTTGTGCAGGAGGCTGCGAAAGTGCGACAGAGCGCGCGTCATTATATCGGCCGCATCGAGACAGGCGTATAGTGAGCGCCCGTCTCGTCCGCTGCTGTGTTTCATGATTGTCCGCCCGCGTCCTTCCGCACTGGCCCTGCTCTTCATTTTGCGCGGCTCCGTGTTGCCGCGCATTGCAGGCAAATTGCTTTTCATGATCGTGGCGGGCTGTGTCATCGCCGCGGTCCATGCCGCCGGGTATTTCAACCCCGGGCATCTGGGCGCCGTGCCCTTCTCGCTGTTCGGCCTGGCGCTGTCGGTGTTCCTGGGCTTTCGCAACAACGTCTGCTATGACCGCTGGTGGGAAGCGCGCAAACAATGGGGCGAGCTCATCGTCCAATTGCGCGCGCTGGCGCGAGAAACCCGGGTCGTGTGGGAGGCTCCCTTGCCCGTGCAGGATCCCGAGGTGCAGCGCCAGATCCGGCGCCTGATCGCGTTTCCGCACGCGCTGGCCGCGCGGCTGCGGCAGCAGAACGAACTGGAGGCGGTCAGGCCCTGGCTGGAAGCCAGTGACATCCAGGCGCTCGAAGGCCGCCGCAACGTGCCCGACGGCTTGCTCAGCCTGATCAGCCAGACCTATCGGCAGGCCTGTCAGGCCGGCCGTTTCGGCGAGGTGATCTATCAAGGCCTGATGCTGCGCCTGGCGGCCTGTGGCGCGGTGCAGGCCGCCTGCGAGCGCATCCGCTTTACGCCCACGCCTTTTGCCTATTCCCTGCTGCTGCATCGCACCGCATGGATTTTCTGTCTGCTGCTGCCCTTCGGCCTGGTCGGCACGCTCGGCAACATCATGCCGCTGGCCGTGGCCATCATTGCTTACACCTTCTTTGGCCTGGATGCGCTGGGCGATGAGCTGGAGGAGCCGTTCGGGCTGGACGACAACGATCTGCCCCTGAATGCGATGGCGCGCCTGACGGCCATCGATCTGCTCGAAAGCCTGGGCCAGACCGATCTGCCCGAGCCGCTGGCCCCCAAACGCTATCAGCTCGACTGAGCCGGCGGCAGCTCCAGCGGCAGGCGGGCTTCCTTGAGGCTGCGCAGCACGAAACCGGATTTGCTGTGGCGGATGCCCGGGATGCGGTAGAGGCGTTCGCGCAACAGGCGCTCGTAGTCGCGGGTGTCGCGCACGGCGATGCGGATGTAGTAGTCGTAGTCGCCCGACACCAGAAAGGCTTCCAGCACTTCCGGGATATCGGCCAGCGCGCGTCCGAACTCGTAGAGGGTTTCTTCGCTGTGGCTCTCGAGCGTGACGTGGACGATGACGGTGTCGGTGTAGCCCAGTTTGGCCGGGTCCAGATCGACGGTGTAGCCGCGGATGACGCCCGCGGTTTCCATGCGCTTGATGCGATTCCAGCAAGGGGTGGACGACAGGCCCACGGCCTGGCCGATATCGGCCAGGCTGGCGCGTGCGTTGTCCTGTAAGACCTTGAGAATGGCCAGATCAAATTTGTCCAGATTCATTTTCTAGGAATTTGCATTTGAAAGGATAAATTTACTGCTATTTGCCGGTAGCTGTGGGAAAGAAGATAAAAATTCTGCCGAAAGTCCCATAAGATGGTCACATGAATGATCGTCTCCACGCCCAGGCGCTCGCCGCCCTCGACACCCCCGACGCTGTCGACTCCCCTGCCCCTCCCGTTGCCGCCAATGGCGCGCAGATTCTTTTGCAGACGCTGATCGATCTGGGCGTGGACACGGTGTTCGGCTATCCGGGCGGCGCGGTGCTGCCGCTCTATGACGCCCTGCACGCCGAGCCCCGGCTGCGGCATGTTCTGGTGCGCCACGAGCAGGCGGCCGTGCACGCCGCCGAAGGCTATGCGCGCAGCACGGGCCGCACCGGCGTGGTCTTCGTGACGTCGGGCCCCGGCATGGCCAATACGACTTCCGGCCTGTTGGACGCCATGTGCGACTCCATTCCGGTGCTGTGCATCAGCGGCCAGGTCGCCACCAGCGCCATCGGGACGGACGCCTTTCAGGAGTGCGATGCGATTGGCATTTCGCGCTCGGTCACCAAGTGGAATACCCAGATCCGACGCTGTGAGGACGTGGCCGATGTCGTGAGCCGCGCCTTCACGCTCACGCGTCAGGGCCGCCCGGGGCCGGTGCTGGTCGATTTGCCCAAGGACGTGCAACTGGCGCGGCCTTGCGACGATCACATCGAACCCAGCTCTGCCCAGGTCGCGGCCTCGCGCGCCCGGCGTCAGGCGGGCAAGGCCGCGTTGCGCGTGCCCGCCGGCGCGGTGCGCCGCGCCGCGGCCATGATCGCCCAGGCGCGCCGGCCCATCTTCTACGGCGGCGGCGGCCTGATCAATTCCGGCCCGCAGGCCTGCGCGGCGTTTACCGAACTGGTGCGCCTGACCGGTTCGCCCTGCACGCTCACCCTCATGGGGCTGGGCGCCTTCCCGGCGTCGGATCCGCAATTCGTCGGCATGCTGGGCATGCACGGCACGCTCGAGGCCAATCTCGCCATGCACCATGCCGATCTGGTGGTGTGTATCGGGGCGCGCTTCGATGACCGCATCACAGGCAAGCTCTCGGAGTTTTGCCCCAATGCGCGCAAGATCCATGTCGATATCGACCCCGCGTCGATCAACAAGGTGGTGCGGGTGGACGCGGCGCTGGTGGGCGATTGCCTGCCCATGTTGCAGGCGCTGCGCGCCGAACTGAACGCCATGTCCATGCCGCCGGCGCGACTGGCGCAATGGTGGCAGCGCATCGAGACATGGCGCGCGCGCGATTGCCTGGCCTGGCAGCCGCAGCCCGACGCCATCTTGCCGCAGCAACTGATGGCGCAACTGAATGCCGCGCTCGGCCCGCGCGATGCCATCGTGTCGACCGACGTGGGTCAGCATCAGATGTGGGCCGCGCAATATCTGCGTTTCGACCACCCTGGCCGCTGGTTGACCTCGGGCGGGGCCGGCACCATGGGCTATGGTTTGCCGGCCGCCATCGGGGCGCAGATCGCGCATCCGGAAAAAACCGTGGTGTGCGTCAGTGGCGATGCCTCGGTGCTCATGAACATTCAGGAGTTGTCCACCGCCATGCAGCACCGGGCCCCGGTGAAGGTCGTGCTGTGCAATAACGGCTATATGGGCATGGTGCGGCAATGGCAGGAGCTGATCCATGGCGGGCGCTATAGCCATAGCTACAACGCTTCGCTGCCGGATTTCGTCGCCCTGGCGCGTGCATTCGGCTGGGGGGCGGCACGCGTGGAGCATCCCGCCGAACTCGATGCCGCGCTGGCGCAATGCCTGGCGCATGACGGCCCGTTCTTTCTGGACGTCACCGTCGCGGCGCAGGAAAACTGCTTTCCCATGATGCCCGCGGGCGAAGGCCATCATCGCATGATGCTGGCCAGCGGGAAGTGGTTCGAAGAGTGAGGCGGCGGGCCGGGTATTGCCCCGGCCCGGGTTTTACACGCAGCGTCCGCCGTCGACTTCCAGGCAGGTGCCGGTGATGAAGGCTGCCTCGTCCGAGGCCAGATACAGGCAGGCGTTGGCGATGTCCTGAGGGGTCGAGAAGCGGCCCAGCGGGATGGTGCCCAGGAAGCGCTTGCGGTTCTCGGGCGTGTCGGGCACACCCATGAAATCGGCCAGCAGGCCGGTCGCGCCGATGACCGGGTTGACGCAGTTCACGCGGATGTTGTCCGGGCCCAGCTCGGCCGCCATGGATTTGCTGGTCGTGACCACCGCACCCTTGCTGCCGTTGTACCAGGTCAGGCCGGGACGCGGCCGGATGGCCGCCGTCGAGGCGATGTTGATGAAGGACCCGCCGCCGTGGGCGCGAAAGTGCGGCACCATGTGCTTGGCCGTCAGGTAGATGCTCTTGACGTTGATCGCGTAGATGCGGTCGAACTCTGCTTCGTCGACTTCCAGCATGGGGCGGTTGCGGTGCGTGGTGCCCGCGTTGTTGACCACCGTGTCCAGCCCGCCGAACGCCTCGAGTGTGGCGGCCAGCAGCGCGGCGACGTCGTCGCTGCGCGAGACATCGGCGCGCACGAAGACGGCGCGGCCGCCCGCGCTGTTGATGGCATCGGCCACGCGCTTGCCGCCGGCCTCGTTGATGTCCGCGACGACGACGTTGGCGCCCTCGCGCGCGAACGTCGTGGCGATACCTTCACCAAATCCCGAGCCGGCACCGGTCACGATGGCCGTTTTTCCCTTCAGACGCATGTTGTCTCCTTGTTGTCGATCAGTCGTGCTTGATGGCGATGGTCTTGAGCACGGTAAAGCCGTAGAGCGCTTCGAAGCCTTTCTCGCGCCCGTGGCCGCTGGCCTTGACGCCGCCGAAGGGCAGCTCCACGCCGCCGCCGGCGCCGTAGTTGTTGATGAAGACCTGGCCGCTGCGGATCTTGCGCGCCAGGCGCAACTGTCGCGCGCCGTCGCGCGTCCAGATGCTGGCGGCCAGGCCGTACTGCGTGGCGTTGGCGATGCGCACGGCATCGGCTTCGTCATCGAAGGGGATGGCCACCAGCACCGGCCCGAAGATTTCTTCCTGGGCCAGCAGGTGATCGACCGGCACATTGGACAGCAGCGTGGGCGCCTGGAAATAGCCGTCCGCGCCGTCGATCACGGTGCCTTGCGCGGCCTTGGCGATGCCGTCGGCCTCGGCCTGGCGCAGGAAGCTCTGCACGCGCTCCAGCTGGCTTCTGCGGATCAAGGGGCCGCAATCCAGATCCAGGCCGGCCGGGCCGGCGCGCAAGGCCGTAAACGCGGCCGACAGGCGCCGCATGACCTCGTCGTAGATGTCGCGCTGGATCAGGATGCGGCTGCCGGCCGAGCAGGTCTGCCCGGCGTTCTGCACGATTGCGTTGACCGCCACCGGAATCAGCGCATCCAGATCGGCGTCCGCAAAAACGATCTGCGGCGATTTGCCGCCCAGCTCCAGCGTGGCCGGGACGTGGTTCTCGGCCGCCGTCTGCGTCACGAGAATGCCCACGCGCGGCGAACCGGTAAAGGAGATGTGGTCGATGCCGGGATGACGCGAGAGCGCGTCGCCGGCCTCGTGGCCGTAGCCGGTGATGATATTGAGCGCGCCGGGCGGCAGGCCGACTTCGGCCGCCAGTTCGGCCACGCGCAGCAGCGACAGGCAGGCGTCCTCGGCGGGTTTGACCACGCACGCGTTGCCGGCTGCCAGCGCGCCGCCTATGCTGCGTCCGAAGATCTGCAGCGGGTAGTTCCAGGGCACGATATGGCCGGTCACGCCGTGCGGCTCGCGCAGCGTCAGGACGGTGTAGCCGTTCTGGTAGGGGATGGACTCGCCCATCAGTTTGTCTGCCGCGCCGCCATAGAACTCGAAGTAACGCGCGATGGCCGTGACGTCGGCGCGCGCCTGTTTGGTCGGCTTGCCGCAGTCGCGCGATTCGATCTGGGTGAGTTCGTCGTGGTGCTCGAGAATCTTGAGCGACAGGGCCAGCAGAATGCGGCCGCGCTCGGCGGCGGACATGTTGCCCCAAGCGCCTTCGTAGGCGCGGCGCGAGGATTGCACCGCACGGTCGATATCGGCGGCGTTGCCCCGCGCGATCTGTTCGTAGACTTCACCCGTGGAAGGATCGACCACGTCGATGGCGTCTTGCGTCGATCCGGCAACGAACCGGTTATCGATGAAATGCTGCTTCATGCCTGACCACCCTTTTTAAAAGAATAATGAGAAAAAGCCACAGCAAAACCAAAGCGTTGCTGCCGCCCGCAAGCGGCAGACAGGATCAGAACTGGATGGAGAGCCCTCCGTCGACGGCCAGCACCTGGCCGTTGATGTAAGAGGCGGCGGGCGAAGCCAGAAAGACGGCCGCGCCGGCGATTTCATGCGGCTGGCCCCAGCGGCCCGTGGGATTGCGCGCCGCCAGACGGGGGCCGGCGACCGGGTCGGCGACCATGGCCGCGTTGGTCTCGGTGGCGAAGGTTCCCGGTGCGATCGCATTGCTGGTGATGCCCGAGGCGCCGAACTCGGCGGCCAGCGCGCGCATCATGCCCGTCAGGCCCTGTTTGGCCGCCGGGTAGACCGCGTCGCCCGCGCGCGCGAGTTCGCCCGCCACGGAGGTGATGGCGATCAGCCTGCCGCGGCCCTGGCGCTGCATGCGCTGCGCCGCGAGCTTGGACAGCATGATCCCGGCCACCAGATCGGTGTCGATCAGTTCGCGGATCTGCGCCAGGTCCAGTTCGAGCAGCGTCTTGCGGTTGCGCGCGCCGACATTGTTGACCAGGATGTCCAGCCGGCCATGGCGTGCATCGATGTGTTCGAAGGCCTGCTGCATGGCGTCGGGATCGGCCACATCGAAGGGCAGCGCCGAGGCGGCCAGGCCGCGCTCGCGCAGGCTGTGCGCGGCCGCTTCGGCCGCGGCCGCATTGCGGCCGTTGATGAGGACATGCGCACCGCTGCCGGCCATGGCGGCGGCGATCTCCCAGCCCAGGCCGCGGGCCGAACCGGTGATCAGGGCCACTTGGCCGGACAGCGAGAACTGCTGCAGATACGACTGCGAGGGTGAGAGTGTTGACGCGGACATCATTCGCGGAATTCAGGAGCCCAGTGCAGCAGTCTACGCTCTAACCAGGTGACGCAATAGACCAGCACGATGCCGACGATAGACAGCAGCGTTACGGCGGCGAACATATCCGTGGCGTTGAGCGTGGCCAGCGCCGTGATCATGAGATAGCCCATGCCGGTGGTCGAACCGACGAACTCGGCCAGCACCACACCGATCAGCGCGAAGCTGATCGCATTGGGCAGCGAGGCGAACGTCCAGGCCGCCGCCGTGGGCACTTGCACGCGCCAGAGGATCTGGCGCGGTGAGCCGCCCAGTGTGCGGCAGAAGTCCACCAGCTCGCGCTCCACGCTGCGCCCGCCTTTGTAGGTGTTGAAGAACACCAGGAAAAACACCACGAACCACGAGGTCACCACTTTGGAGGCCAGCCCCAGCCCGAAGAACATGGTGATCAGCGGCACGAAGGCGATGCGCGGCATGGAGTTGAAGGCCACGATGAAGGGGTTGAAGACGTCGGCCATCATGCGGCTGCGGGCCAACGCCAGACCCACGACGAAGCCGCTGCTCACGCCCACCGCCAGACCCACCAGCGTGGCCTGCAGGGTCAGCCACAGATGAGGCCATACGGATTGCGGCCCGGGTTGCAGCCATTGCCACAGCCGCACGGCCACGCGCGAGGGCTGGCTGATGAAAAACGGATCGAACAAGGTGTTCTGCACGAACCACGGGATGCGGGTGAGGCCTTCCCAGGCGCCCAGCAGGAGCGCCAGAATCAGGATCTGCCAGGCGGTGATGCGTAAGCGGCGTGAGACCGCCTGCCGGCGCTCCTGCTGCAGATGTTGCGTTGCCGCGGGGGAAAGAGAGGCGGGAGTCATGTTCAAGCTGCTTTAGGCCGCGGCGCGGAATTGCTGGCCCAGCACGGCCCACAGGCTTTGCACATGGGTGGTGAACTGGGGCGTTTCGCGCAAGGTGAAGACGTCGCGCGGATGGGCGATGGTGATGCGCTCATCGAGCAGCACCCGGCTGGGCGGGCCCGAGAGCACGATGACACGATCGGACAGCGTGATGGCCTCGTCCAGATCGTGCGTGACCATCACGATGGTCTGGCCGAGATTGCGCCAGATCTCGCCCAGCTCGCGGTGCAGATGGGTCTTGGTATGGGTGTCGAGCGCGCCGAAAGGTTCGTCGAGCAGCAGAATGCGCGGCTCGACGGCCAGGCTCATCAACAGCGCCACGCGGCGGCGCATGCCGCCGGAGAGCTGGTGCGGATAGGCTTGAGCGAAGTTCTCCAGGTGGCCAAGCGCCAGCAGGCGCTTGACGCGCGTGGCGATCTCGCCGGTGGGCACGCCCATGAAACGGAGCCCCAGGGCCACATTCTTGCTCACCGTGTACCAGGGCAGCAACGTGTCCTTCTGGAAGATATAGCCCAGGCGCGGGGGGACCTGTCCTTGCACGAGCTGGCCGTCGACATAGATGCGGCCGCTCGATGGCGTCAGAAAGCCCGCGATCATATTCAACAGCGTGCTCTTGCCACAGCCCGAAGGCCCGACGATGGACAGGAACTCGCCCTGCGCGATGTCCAGGCTGACGTCACCGACGGCATGCGTGCTGCCCTGCCGGCCGTGGTAGACCTTGCCGACGTGCTCCAGCCGTATCATCACAGGCCCCGGGCCTTGCGCACGAAGCTCATGTCCACGCACAGCGAGTACGGGGTGCGTTTGAGTTCTTCATTGGAGAACTGCCGGCCGTCGCCCATGATGGCCAGCAGCCGCGCGTAGGCGTCCTCGGTGATGAGATTGTCTTTCAGGAACACGCTGTTCTGATAGACGCCGATGGTTTTCTCGATGGCCGCGCGCGGGAAGGCATTGAGATAATCCGCGTAGATGGTGTCAGTGACTTCGGCGGCGCTATGCGTGCTGATGAAATCCTGCGCCTTGACCAGCGCGCTGACAAAGGCCTGCACCACTTCCGGGCGACGCTCGACGGTGTCGCGCAAGGTCAGCGCCGCAATGCCCGGCACGTCGCCGCCCATGAATGCCTGCCACGAAGCATCGGTGGTGGCGTCGAAGATCGGTACGCCCCAGCCTTCGGCCTTGGCCTGCTCCATCATGGACATGGTGGCCATGCTGGCCGATACCGAGCCCGTCTTCAAGGCGCCGAGCATGGTGGCCAGGTCGCCCAGCGGCCGGATATCGACTTTGTCGCCCACGCCCGCTTTCTGCATCAGATAGACGGCCATCAACCAGGTGCTCGACTGCGGCTGGGTGGCGCCCATGCGTTTGCCGGCCAGGTCCTTCAACTCGCGCACTTTGCCGCTGTCGTAGTCTTCCTTGCGCACGATGACGTTGGCGTAGGTCAATTTGCGGTCAAAGCCGAAGATCAGGGTGGCCGGTTTGCCCGCCAGGGTCAGCGCGGGGGCGGCCGTGGCCGCGGTGGCGCCGAACAGGATCTGGCCGGCGGCCAGCAGCTGGTTGGTACGCGGGCCGCTTTGTGAATTGAGGTATTCCACGTCCAGGCCGTTGGCCCCGAAATAGCCCTTTTTCAAGGCGACGTAGCCGGCGGTGAAGAAAGGATCGATGCTGCCTTGACCGTACACGGCCTTGCCCAGCCGGGGTTGCGCCAGGGCGGGCAGCCCGATGAGCGAGGTCGCGGCCGCGCCGGCCAGCAACTGTCGACGTGTCAGGCCATGGGAAGGAGAAGTCATGTCGTCCTCTTTGATTTTGTGGTGGCGTATCGAGTGTCGCCAACGATACATCAGCCATTGGCAGGCGGAAAAAAAAATGCCCGGCGGACCGGGCATTTCGGGTTAACACTGACGCGCTCAGCTGGCGGTTTTCTTGGCGGCTGCCTTCTTGACCGCAGTCTTGGCCGCCGTTTTCTTGACCGCGGCTTTCTTGACGGCCGTTTTGGCCGGGGCCTTCTTGGCTGCGGTCTTGGCCGCCGTTTTACTGGCCGTCTTGGTCGCGGTTTTGGTGGCGGTCTTGGTTGCCGTTTTGGCGCCGCGGCCGGGCTTTTCCGGGCGAGGCTCGAATTCAAAACCGATCTTGCCGTCGGGCTGGCGCACCAGGAAGGCCTTGAACTTGCGGTTCGTGCGGCTGGAGACGAAACCGTCGAGCAGATCGCTGCGTCCGTCGGACAACAGCTTGCTCATCTGCTCGCGCGAAATCTCCTGCTGCAGAATGACCTTGCCGGAACGGAAGTCGCAGCTCTTTTGCGGGCCGACGGATTTCTCGCACACGTAGCTCATGCCATGTTCGAACACGCGCGCCGCGCATTTGGGGCAAGTGCCCACGGGCGTGTGGCCGCTGAAGTCCACGGGTTCGTCGTCGTCTTCGTCATTCTGACCGAAGTCGAACTCCAGCTTGTACTCGTCGCTGATGCGCAGGATGGCCGCAAACGGACGGCCCATCTTGCTGATGAAGCCTTGCAAGGGCCCGATCTCGCGCTTGGCCAGCAGCTCCTCGACCTCGGGCAATTCGAAGGTGCGTCCGCCCGGGTGCTTGCTGATCGAAAAATCGCATTGCGTGCACGCGTAGCGGCGATAGTTTTCCTTGACCACGCCGCCGCACTTCGGGCATGGCGTTTGCAAGGTGGCGTAATCGCCCGGCACCGTGTCGCGCTCGTACTCCTTGGCGCGCTTGACGATGACCTGGGTCATTTGCGCGATTTCGCGCATGAAGGCTTCGCGGTTCAGGCCGCCTTGCTCGATCTGCTTGAGCTTGTGCTCCCATTCGCCGGTCAGCTCGGGGGAGGTCAGTTCGGTGACGTCCAGGCCGGAGAGCAGCGTCATGAGCTGGCGCGCCTTGGCGGTGGGCACCAGGTCACGGCCTTCGCGGCGCAGATAGCTCTCGTTGAGCAAGCCTTCGATGATGGCCGCGCGGGTGGCCGGCGTGCCCAGGCCGCGCTCGGACATGGCCTCGCGCAGTTCTTCGTCGTCGACCAGCTTGCCCGCGCCTTCCATGGCCGACAGCAGCGTGGCTTCGTTGTAGCGTGCCGGCGGTTTGGTGGCCAGGGCCTCGGCGCGCACGTCCTCGGTGCGCACCGTTTCGCCCTCGGCGACCGGCACCAGGTTGGCGTCTTCGCCCTGCGCTTCCTTGCCGTAGACGGCCAGCCAGCCCGGCGCCACCAGTACCTTGCCATCGGTTCTGAAGCGATGACCCTGCACTTGGGTCAGGCGGGTGGTGACGCGGTATTCGGCGGCGGGGAAGAACACCGCCAGGAAGCGTTTGAGGACCAGGTCGTAGATCTTGCCTTCGGCTTCGCTCAGATCGTGCGGGATCTGCAGCGTGGGGATGATGGCAAAGTGATCCGATACTTTCTTGTTGTCGAAGATGCGGCGATTGGGTTTGACCCAGTCGTTGCTGACGACGGTGCCGGCATGGCGGGACAGCCCGCCCACGGCTTGCGAATCGCCCTCGGCCAGCGCGCGCATGGTCTGGCGCACCGTGTTGAGGTAATCCTCCGGCAGGTAGCGCGAATCGGTACGCGGATAGGTCAGCGCCTTGTGGCGTTCGTAGAGGGTCTGGGCCAGCGCCAGCGTGGTCTTGGCCGAGAAGCCGAAGCGGCCATTGGCCTCGCGTTGCAGCGAGGTCAGGTCGTAGAGCGCCGGCGACATCTGGGTCGAGGGCTTGGACTCTTCCGTGACCTGTCCGGCCTGGCTGCGGCAGGCGGCCACGACGCTTTGCGCGGCGGCTTGAGACCACAGCCGGGATTCGCGCTTTTCGGGGTCGCGCTCGTCTTTCTTGAACTCCGGGTCGATCCAGCGGCCCTCGTACAGACCGGCGGCGGCCACGAACGTCGCGTGCACCTCCCAGTAGTCACGCGAGACGAAGCTGCGGATGCGGCTTTCACGCTCGGCCACGATG
The DNA here is from genome assembly GCF_002261355.1 of Bordetella genomosp. 12. Taxonomy (GTDB): domain Bacteria; phylum Pseudomonadota; class Gammaproteobacteria; order Burkholderiales; family Burkholderiaceae_B; genus Bordetella. The sequence continues at coordinate 101,083 of NZ_NEVU01000001.1, forward strand.
GCCAGCGTCGGCGTTTGCACGCGTCCGACGGGCGTTTTGAAAAAGCCCCCGTCCTTGCTGTTGAAGGCCGTCATGGCCCGCGTGCCATTGATGCCCACCAGCCAATCGGCTTCGGCGCGCGAACGGGCGGCGGCCTCCAGCGGTTTGAGCTGGACGTCGTCGCGCAGATTCTCGAACGCTTCGCGGATGGCCGCTTGCGTCATGGATTGCAGCCACAGGCGCTGGATGGGCTTTTTCACCCCGGCGTACTGGATGATGTAGCGAAAAATGAGTTCGCCCTCGCGGCCAGCGTCACAGGCATTGATGATGGCATCCACATCTTTGCGCTTGGCCAAGCGCACCAGCAGCTTCAGGCGTTCGGCGGATTTTTTGTCCGTCGGTCCCAACTCGAAGGCGGGCGGGATCACCGGCAGATGGGTGAAACTCCATTTGCCCTTGACCGGGTCGTTGGGCGCCACCAGACTGAGCAAATGCCCGATACTGGAAGCCAGTACGTAACGTTCGCTTTCAAAATAGTCACCCTCGCGCGCAAAGCCTCCCAGAGCGCGTGATATATCCAGGGCTACCGAGGGTTTCTCGGCAATGATCAGCGTTTTGTTCATGAGTATCCAGTGGCGGCAGTCCCGCCTTAATTAGCGCGGATGATAAGAGGGGAGATTCGCGAGATGCAAGTCGGCACCACTCAACAGGCGGGATCGGAACTTCATGCATGGCGTCAATTTCTCGGTCGGACTACGCTTTGGCTGGCGGTTTTGCTGCTGGGCAGCGGGGTGATCTGCTGGGTGGCCGCCAACTGGCCCGGCATGACCATCATTCGTCGTTTTACTCTGGCGCAGGGCCTTTTAACCATCTCCGTCTGCGTGAGCATCTGGCTGGCGCTGCGTTTACGGGGGACAGAGCGCCTGCGGCAACAATCCGCCGGCGCCGTGTTGACGCTGTCCGGTTTGCTGCTGGGCGCGCTGCTGGCCCTGTTGGGCCAAACCTACCAGACTGGCGCCGATACGTGGGAGCTCTTCGCCTGGTGGGCGCTGTTGATGCTGCCATGGGCCTTGGCCGCCGGCACCCAGATACTTTGGTTGCTTTGGTGCCTGGTCGTCAATGCCGCGCTGGGCCTGTGGATCGGTGAACACCTGCTGGTGTGGTGGGATCAGCTATCCGACCCCGCTTTCGTGGCCCTGGTGATGGCGCTGGCCAATCTCATCATGCTCGGGGTGTGGGAGGCAGTGGTGCGGCGGCGCAACATCCAGACGCGGGTGGGGCCGCGGGTGCTGGCCTTCCTGGCCCTGACCGCCCTGGTGCTGCCCTTGATGTTCGCGGATTTCATCGTCGGCGGCCAGGGCAAGGCCACCGGCCTGGCCTGGCTGGCCGTGACCCTGGGCCTGGGCTATTTCTATCAACGGGGACGCCGAGATCTGGTCATCCTGGCCATGCTGGCCGCGGGCGTGATCTGCGTCTCGCTGCGCCTGGCCGGCGAGTGGCTGATGCGGCTCGAGCCGGGGGTGTGGGCCGCCCTGCCCCTGGCGGCCTTGCTCATGGCCGAGGCGGTCTGGGCCGCGCGCTGGCTGCGGCGGCTGGGTGAGCGCGGCCAGGCCTCGCACGGCGCACGTGCGGCCACTGTCGCCGCCGATGCCGAGCCGGCGGGCATGTCGGCGGGCCTGAGCGTGGATCCGGCCGACGATGCCGCGCCCGTGATCGAATTGGCCGAAGACAGCAGCCTGCATCACGCCGCCACCGCACCCTGGTATGTGCAGGGCCTGCTGGGTTTGAGCGCCTGGCTGGCCACCTTGCTGCTGCTGGTCTTTCTGTTTTTTTCGGGCATGGTCAACAGCGACCAGGGCGCCGTGGTGTTTGGCCTGGTGCTGTGCGCGGCCGGTGTGGCCGTCCTGCGCGCCGCCCCCGGGCCCTTCTGGCGCCAATGCGCCATCGCCATGGCGTTTGCCGGGCAGTTGCTGGTGGTCTTCAGCTTTGTCGGCAATGACTCGATCGCCAGCGCCAGCCTGTTCATTGTGCTGCTGGCCGCGGCCGTCTACGTCCTGGCGCCGGATGTGCTGCTGCGCTTTCTGAGCGGCGGCCTGATCGCGTTCGGCATGACGGGGCTGGTATGGCAGGCCCTGCAGCCGGATCTCGACCGCCATGATGTGCTGAACATGTGGCTGGCGCTGGATGTGATGCGCGCCACTTTCCTGTGGCTGCCGGTCGCCGTGCTGGGCGCCTGGATGGCCACGCTGGCCTTCTGCGCCGATCGCCGGCTGGCGCGCACCCAGCCGCATTTTCTCGAGCCGCTGGCGTGGGCTTTCGTGGTGGCGGTGCAGGGCATGGTCTGGATGGCGGGCGGGGTCGGGGTGGACCAATTGCCCGCGTTGTGGCGGCTGCATCGCCTCACGGCGCTGCTGAACATCGCCGGTGCGCTGCTGCCGGCGGTAGTGGCGCTCTGGCTGCTCTGGCCGCGCCGCCGGGTGCTGACGCTGTCGCTGGTCTTCATCACGCCGCTGGCCTTGCTGCTGCTGGCCTTGTTCTGGCTGCCCAGCCCCGGCATTGCATTTGCGCTGACGTGGATTCTCCTGGGTTTTGGCTTGAACAAGCCGCGTTTGACCGGTTTCGGCGTGCTCAGCCTGCTGGCCTATCTGATGCTGTATTACTACCAGATGGAGGTGCCTTTGCTGCAAAAGGCGATCTGGTTGTCGGCGGCGGCGGCTTTGCTGTTTTTGCTGCGCATCCTGGTCTGGCTGGTGCCGCGCTTCATGCGCACCGACGCGGGCCGCCGGCCCGTGGTGGCGCCGGCCTCGCGCGTCATGCGCCGCCGCGTCGCGGTGGTGCTCGGCGGTCTGGTGCTGGTGCTGGGTGTATGCAACGTCACGATCTACCAGCGCGAGCAACTGCTCGCGCATGGAGACGTCGCCATTCTGGAACTCGCCCCGGTGGATCCGCGGTCGCTGATGCAGGGCGATTACATGGCCTTGCGCTTTGCCGCCGGCACGGCGGTGTCAAAACTGCACCAGGCCGACGAGGGTGCGGCCGATGATGGCTATGTGATTCTGGCGCCCGATGCACGCGGTGTGGCGCAACCCCTGCGCATCCAGGCGCAGGCCGATCCGCACGCCGCGGCCGAAATGGCCTTGCGCTATCGCGTGCGGCCCGGTGGCGTGCGCATCGTGACCAATGCGTATTTCTTCCCGGAAGGCCAGGCCGCCCGCTATGAGCGCGCGCGTTACGGCGAGGTCAGGCTGGACGGCCGCGGCACCGGCTTGCTGGTGCGCATGTTGGGCGAGGATATGCAGCCGCTCTAGGAGCGGGCAAAGCGCGCGCTCCAGATGCCGGTGGCGCGCGCCAGAAAGTCATCCCGGCCGCTGGCGGGCAGGCAGGCAAAGCCCAGATCCTGCCAGGCGCGCTGCAGGCAGGCCAGGGCATCCCGGGTGTCCAGCGCGGGCGCGTGGTTCTGCTTGGACAGCTTCAGGCCGCTTTGCGGGTCGATCACCAGAGGCAGATGCATGACGCGCGGCAGGGGCAGCCCCAGCAGACGCGCCAGCACCCGCTGGCGCGCCGTCGACCCGAGGAGATCCGCACCGCGCACGATGTCGGTGACGCCCTGTTCGCCGTCATCGACGACCACGGCGAGCTGGTAAGCCCACATCCCGTCGGCGCGCTTGAGGACGAAATCGCCGACCGCGCTGGCGACATCCTGGGACTGCGCGCCCAGCCAGCGGTCGTCAAAGTGTTCGACCCCGGGCGGCACGCGCAAGCGCCAGGCGCGCGCCTGCCTGCCGGGCGCCAGGCCGTGGCGGCAGGTGCCGGGGTATGGCCGCTCGCCGTCGACGCCTGTCGCGCCGCGCAGCGCCGAGTCGGCGATCTCGCGCCGGGTGCAGCCGCAGCCATAGACCAGGCCTGCCTGCTCCAGGCGTGCGAAGGCCGCCTGATAGACCGCATCACGCCGGGATTGCCACAGCACTTCGCCCTGCCAGTGCAGGCCCAGCTCGCGCAGCTGCCGCATGATCGTGGCGTCGGCGCCGGGCACGGCGCGGGGTTTATCGACGTCTTCGATGCGCAGCAGCCAGCGGCCCGCATGGGCGCGGGCATCGAGCCAGCTGGCCAGAGCCGCGACCAGCGAGCCGGCATGCAAAGGCCCGCTCGGGCTGGGGGCGAATCGGCCGATATAGCTCACGATGGGGAACAGGAAAAATCAGGGGGCAAGGATGCCCCCCGGGCGTTGCGGTAACGCCGGCGGCGGCTCAATGCAGCCGGTGGCTTTCTTCGTCGTCGAGCAGTTCTTCGAGCACCAGATTGTCGATCTCGGCTTCCTGGCTCCAGAGAACCATCAGGGCGATGATCTTGATCTTGGAGAGCGAGACCGGTACGTCGGGCGAGGCCAGAGCGCGATCGATCACGATTTCGCGCAAGGGCGGCGGCAAAACGCCGGCCGATTCCAAAAAGGTGATGAAGCCGATCGAGGCGCTGCCCAGTTGCTGATACTCGGCGTCGGTATAGACGCGAAAGCCGGTGGCAGAGGTGTGGGCAAGATCGACGCAGCGTTCCGTGGTTTCGGCCAAGCCGTAAAGCCATCCCAAGGCATCGTCTATGTCTTCGTGCTCGAAGCCGGCGGCAGCGAGCCGTTTTGCCAGCACATCTGCCGCAGGACAGGCTTGCGGCGTGTAGTAGTTTTCGAACAGATAAACCAGGATATCGAACATATGGCGAGTAAGGTGCCGGTTTGCACAGTCGGCCCGCATATCGGCAGACCAGCAAACATGATTTTACTTTACGCGGAACGGTCACTGGGATCAACCGCGATTCCACCAAGGATATCGGAGGCGTTGCGCCCGGAGGACGCGCTGCGGGGGACGTATCCCTCGCAGCGGGATCAGAAGCGTTGGGAGAGGCTGAGTTTGACGTTGCGCCCCAAGCCGGAGACGGATTCGCCCAGGTAGGGGCGATAGGCGCGATTGAACAGATTGTCGATCGTCAGGCGCAGGTGCAGGCCTTGCCATTGGGGCGGGCGCCAGTGCACGAACAGGCCATGCAGCGCATACCCGCTGGAGGCCGGCAACGCCCAGAATACGGCCAAGGGATCGCTTTGCGTGGGAGCGCGGTCCTGGCGGCGCGCGAAGTCGCCCGTCCAGCCCATGGCCAGACCGTGGCGCGGCAGTTTGATGCCCAGCATGGCGTGCGCGGTCAGGGGCGGGATCTCGGCCATCCAGCTGCGCCGGCCAGCCGGATCGCGCGGCGAGCTGTCGCGCCAGCCGCGCAGCGCCGTCACGGCCACTTTGCCGAACCAGTACCGGCTGTCGTAGAAGGATTCCAGCTCCAGCCCCTCGATGCGGTAACCGGGCAGGTTGCGGTAGTTCGACAACGGGCGTTGGCAGGGAGCTTGGGCGCACAGCACACCCCGGCGGGCGAAGATTTCATCCTTGCCACGGTTGCCGAATACGGTGGCGCGCAGTTCGAGATGGTCGCCGGCGGTGAGCAGGCCGTCGTGTTGCACGATGGCCCCGGCGCGCCAGCCCAGGATGCGCTCGGGCTTGAGTGCGCGGCTGGTGCCCGTGGTCGTCGCGCGGGCGTACTGCACTTCGTATTGCTCGTCGATCACCGGCGCGCGCCAGCCGCGTGTGACGTCGCCCAGCAGGCTCAACCCGGGCCGGGCCTGCCAGAGCGCTCCCAGGTGGGGTGTCCAGCCGGTATAGCGCACGCCCCGGTAATCGTGGCCGACCGAGGGCAGCGGGCTGTTGTAGCGCGGCGCATCGTTGGGACGCCCGAGATTGAGGACCTGGTCGTAGCGCACGCCGGGGGTGATGGTGAGCGTGCCGAGGCGGATGGCGTCCTGCACGACGACGCTGCGCACGGTTTGCCGGCCGGCGGGCATGTAGTAGGGCTGGAAGTAGCCGTGGTTGTAGTCGGCCGCCCGCGCCCCGGCCGGGTAGTACATCAGCGTGTCGCGGTCATGCCGGTGCCAGCGTGCCGCCAGCAGCAGACCGTGCTCGGCCGCGCCGGTGGCGAAGCTGGCCAGGTTGCGCAGTTCGAGCACGCGGTCGCGATAGTCGACCCAGCTGCGGTTGCCCAGCGTGGCGAGAAAGGCGCTGCGTGAGGCGTTGTCAGGGCGCCGGTCATGCTGGGACGTGTGCGAGCGCGCAAACGACAGCGTCAGATTGAGCCAGGGATGTTCGGCCGGGGCGTATTGGTAGCGCGCGCTCAGGGTGCGGTCGGTCTGGTCGCGATACACGAGGCGGCGGCGCCAGGCTTCGGTCAGGCCATAGCGGCGGATATCGGCCAGCGAGGGGGCGGGAAGATCGTCGCGCTTGGCGGCAAAGGGTTGCCAGCCTTCCGACGTCGATTGCAGCGCCGACAAGCTCAGGCTATGGCTGGCTCCCAGATAGAGCTGGGTCTTGGCCAGATACGATTGGGAATCGGCGCCGGAGAAGGCAAACCGGCTGCCGTCCGGGCGCCGGAGATTGCCGCCGTTGCGCCGGTTGACGTAGACCAGGCCGTCGGCGTGGTCCATGCGGCCAAACACCGCGGCGCTGTAGATGTTCTGCCCATCGTTGCTGTGGCGGCCGTACTTGACCAGACCGCCCAGGTGTTCGTCGGGAGCCAGGAGGTCCGCGGCGTCTTTGGTGTCGATGCGCACCGTGCCGCCAAAGCCTGCCGTGCCGTCCAGCAGGTTGTGCGGCCCCTTGTCCACCGCGATGCGGCGGATGAGCTCGGGTTCGATGAACACGGAACCCTGGCGGTATTTTTCAAAACCCTTGGGTGCGCCGTCGAGCACCAGCTTGACGTCCTCGGTGTCGCCCAGGCCCCAGATGTTCAGGCTCTGGCCACCCGGCCGCGGCGATCCGGCCATCGAGATGCCGGGCAGGCGATCGACCAGGCTGGCGAAGTTGTCGGCCTGCGCGCGGTCGATGTCGGTCTGCTCCAGTGTCGAGCGGCTGAGTTCGACGCTGTCGGCCAGGACTTGCTGCGCGGGCAGCGTGAAGACCGGGCGCGTATCGGGTGGCGCGGGAGCGTGGGTCGAACCCAGGGAGGCGGCAGGCAGGAACAGGGCCGCCAGGGCCAGGGGTGGGGGCAAAGACATGCGCGAGTACAACGAGAGACCGGGGCGCGCCCGGCGCTGGAGATGAGTGAGAATCGATACTAAATTTCCTTTCGAACCGTCCGCAGCGGGCGGTTTCGTTTTGTGTTGTGGGAGACATCCTGGCTCCAGAAAAACGAAAACCCCACGCGGGGGTTTTCGTCATGCTTGCCGGGTGCGGACGGGTCAGGCTGCCGCGGGCGTGCGCCGTTGGTCGTTCCAGCCGCGCCATTGGCTCATGAAGGCCGGCACGCAGAGCACCAGGCCGATTATGCCGCTCAGGGCGCCGGGCACGATGGTCAGCAATGCGCCGATGGTGAACAGCCAACGTTCCCAGGACTTCATCGGCACGAGGAAGTAGCGGGAGAAGGCGGCCGACAGCAGCACCAGGCCGATCATGCAACCCACCAGCGTGACGGCGAAGTCATGCCAGCTAAAGCCTTTGACCGAGATCAGCAGCGAGGGCGAGAACACGAACACAAAGGGCACGATGAGCTTGGTGATCCCCAGCCTGAAGGCCGTCACGCTGGTCTTCAAGGGGTCGCTGCCCGCCATGCCGGCCGCGGCATAGGCGGCCAGCGCCACCGGTGGCGTGATGTCGGCCAGGATGCCGAAATAGAACACGAAGAAGTGCGCCGCGATGGGTTGCACGCCCAACTGCACCAGCGTGGGCGCGGCGACCGCGACCATGATGAGGTAGTTGGCCGTGGTCGGTACGCCGCAGCCCATGATCACGCAGACGATGCCGGTCATCACCAGCGCGGCGATCAGCGTGAGCGTCTGCGCATTGGCCAATGCTTCGGGGATGATGTTGCCCACACCGGAGGCGATGGCTTGCGAGGCCATGATGACGATGTACGAGATCTTGAAGCCGACCCCGGTCAGCGTGACCACCCCGATCACCAACCCGACGGTGCCTGCGGCCGCGCCCACGGCCAGGGCGTACTTGGCCCCGGTCTCGAAGGCTTCGTACAGATCCCGCCAGCGCAGGCGCTGGAAGGGATTGAGCAGCCCCACCACGATGCAGCCGGTGATGCCCGCGAAGGCGGCCAGATAGGGCGTGCGGCCGCTGGCCAGCACGCCGATCAGCAGGAACAGCGGAATCAGCGTGGGCCAGCGCATCTTGAACGAGGCGCGCAGCTTGGGCATTTCTTCGGCGGTCAGCCCGCGCAGGCCTTCGCGCTTGGCCTCGAAGTGCACCTGCATGAACATGCCGAAGAAATACAGGAAGGCGGGAAAGATCCCGGCGAGGGCGATGTCCTGATACGGGATGCCGAGAAACTCGATCATCAGAAAGGCGGCGGCGCCCATGATGGGGGGCGTGATCTGCCCGCCCGTGCTGGAGGCGGCTTCCACGGCGCCGGCGAAGTGGCGGGGATAGCCGATGCGGATCATGGCGGGGATGGTCAACGACCCCACCGTCACGGCATTGGCCACCGATGAGCCCGACAGCATGCCGAACATGGCCGACCCGAAGACCGACACCTTGGCCGGACCCCCGGCGTAGCGCCCGGCGATGGTCGAGGCGATATCCAGGAACAATTGTCCCAGGCCGATCCGCGTGGCGAGCACGCCGAACAGCACGAAGTGAAACACATAGGTCGCCACCACGCCGACCGCCACGCCATAGATGCCCTGGCTGGTGAGGTACATGTGGTTGACGATCTGCGACCAGCTGTTGCCGGCGTGCTTGAGCAGACCCGGGAAGTAGGGACCGAAAGCGGCGTAGGCCAGGAACACCAGGGCGATGATGGGCAGCGGCCATCCCATGGCTCGGCGCGTGCCTTCGAGCAAACCCAGAATGAGGATGGTGCCCATGACCACGTCCATGGTCAGCGGGTTGCCCACGCGGAAGGCCAGATCTTCGAAGATGTAGGGGATGTACAGGACGCTGAGCGCCAGGACGATGGCGATGATCCAGTCGTACAGCGGCACGCCGCCGGGGCTGTACCAGGTGGACTTCGGTTCGCGCTGGTAATGGGCTTTGCTGAAACCGAAGACCAGGAAGATCAGGCTCAGCACGAAGGCCAGATGCACGCCGCGGTGCGTGGCTTCGCGCAGCAGGCCGAAGCCCGCGGTGTAATAGTGAAAAATGGACAGCGTCACCAATAGCAGGGAGACGATCCAGGTAGCGGTCTTGTCCAGCGGCCGGAAGCGGATTTCCGAATCGTACTTCTCGGCCAGCTGCTGGGTTTTATCGTGATCTATTTCCATGGCCAATGCATCTCGCGGGCGGGAGTTTCCGCCGGGTAAAGACAAGGCCACGGCTGCAGGGCATGCCGTGGCCTGTTGGGGTCGCGCAGAGAATCCGGCTTACTTCAGCAGGCCGATTTCCTTGTAGTACTTTTCGGCGCCCGGATGGAAGGGGATGCCGGCGCCCTTGACGGCGTTTTCCTTGGTGATCAGCTTGCCCTTGGTGTGGCCGGCGGCCAGGGTTTTTTGCGTCGGATCGCTGTACATGGCCTTGACGATCTCGTAGACGGTCTCTTCAGGTTGCTTGGCCGAAGTCACCATTTGCGCGTTGACCGAAATCGTCTTGGTCTCGCCCACGCCCTGATAGGTGTTGGCAGCAATCGTGTCCGGCGTGAAGAACTGCTGATCGGCGCGCAGCTTGTCGATCTCCGGGCCGACCAGGGGCACGATTTCGATGCCGGAGCTGGAAGCCAGTTCGGCGATGGCGCCGGCCGGCGCGCCGCCGACGAAGAAGAAGGCGTCCAGGCCGCCGTCCTTGATCTTGTCGCCTGCCTGGTTGGGCTTGAGGTATTCGGCCTTGACGTCCTTGTCGGTCATGCCGTAGGCGCCCAGGATCAGGCGGACGTCGACCAGCGTGCCCGAGCCGGGCTCGTCCATGGAGACGCGCTTGCCGCGCAGATCGGCCACCGACTTGATGCCGGCGCCCTTGCGCGTGACCAGGTGGATGCTTTCGGGGTAGAGGGTGGCGACCAGGCGCAGATCCTGGGCCTTGGGTTTGCCTTCGAAGGTGCCGCTGCCGTTATAGGCCCAGTAAGCCACGTCGGATTGCGTAAAGCCGGATTCGAACGAACCGCCCAAAATGCCGTTGATATTGGCCACCGAGCCGTTGGACGCCGCCGCCGTGGCAATCAGCTTGCCGGGCTGCGACACCGCGTTGGCGATCATGCCGCCGATGGGATAGTAGGTGCCGGCCGTGCCGCCGGTGCCGATACGGAAGAACTGTTGTGCCTGCGCCGAAGTGGCCGTGCCCGCGATGGCAACGGCAAGTGTCAGCGTTTTGATCCATTTTTTGAGTGACATGTAAAGCTTCTCCGTGAGAACTGGCTCTCTGATTGTTGGCCGTTTAACAACGCCAGTGTGTCACGTAGGGATTGCTTAGCCAATGACCCGGAGGGTATGGTTTACCTGGGGGCCACTGGGCCCTATGGTTATGATTGCCCCGGGTTTTGTTATGGACGCGGGGTCATGCGCGGAGCGAACGCTGGTGTCCACACGCCTTTCCAACGAATTATTCCTGCCCGATCCCGCCCTGCCCGGCCAGCCGCTGGCGCAGGTCGACACGCCCAGCCTGGTGCTCGATCTCGACGTGTTCGAGCGCAATCTGAACGCCATGCAGCAATGGGCCGACCGTCATGGCGTCGCCTTGCGCCCGCATGCCAAGGCACACAAATGCCCTGAGATTTCGCGCCGGCAACTGGCATTGGGCGCGCGCGGCATCTGCTGCCAGAAGGTGAGCGAAGCCTTGCCCTTCTTGCAGGCCGGCATCCGCGACATCCACATCAGCAACGAGGTCGTGGGGCCGGCCAAGCTGGCCTTGCTGGCGCAGATCGCCGTGCAAGCCGACGTGAGTGTCTGCGTCGACAATATGCGCAATCTGCAGGCCTTGGCCGCCGCGATGGCGCAGGCCGGCGCGCGCATCACGGTGCTGGTCGAGGTCGATGTCGGCCAGGGGCGTTGCGGCGTGGTCGATGATCACGATGTGCTCGCGCTGGCGCGCGCGGCGGAGGCCGCGCAGGGCCTGCGCTTTGGCGGCCTGCAGGCTTACCACGGCAGCGTGCAGCATGTGCGCAGCCATGCCGAGCGCGCAGCGCTGTGCGCGCAGGCCGCCGCGCGGGCCGCTGGTTACGCGTCCTTGTTGCGCGCCCATGGCATCACCTGCGAGCGCATTACCGGCGGCGGCAGCGGCAGCGCCGAATTCGACGCGGCCAGCGGCATCTATACCGAATTGCAGGCCGGTTCGTATGCCTTTATGGACGGGGATTACGGCGCCAATGAGTGGTCCGGCCCCTTGTCCTTTGGCACCAGTCTTTTCTTGTTGTCCACCGTGATGAGCACTCCGGCGCCGGATCGGGCGATCCTGGATGCCGGCTTGAAATCCGCCACCATCGAGTGCGGGCTGCCGCGTATCGTGGGCCGCCCGGGCCTGGACTATGCGATGGCCAATGACGAGCACGGCGTGGTACGGGTGCAGGCCGGCGCCGAGCCGCCGGTGGTGGGCGAGGTCATGCGCCTGGTGATGCCGCATGTCGATCCGGGCTTTAATCTGCACGATACCCTGGTCGTGTTCCGCGATGAGGTGGTCGTGGACCTGTGGCCCATCGCCGCGCGCGGCCTGAGCCGCTAGCGGGCCCCGGCGGGCCGTGCCGCGGCCCTTTTTCGGCCCCGGCCGCCGCCCGCAGACCCGCGGCGCGGCGGGCTGCCCCGCCAAGGTGCTAAATTTCAGCTTTTCCCCCACCCCTTCCTGTTTCTTTTTGCGGAACTGCCATGGAATTCAGCCAGTTGAATGTCAATAACCTCATGGAGATCACCTCCCGTCCGGACCTGGTGTTCGTGCGCGGTCAGGGCTCCTGGCTGGAGGATCACGCGGGCAAGCGATATCTGGATTTCGTGCAGGGCTGGGCGGTCAATGCGCTGGGCCATTGCGCCCCGGAAATGCAGCAGGCGCTGCAGGCCCAGGCCGGCCTGCTGATGAACCCCTCGCCCGCGTTCTACAACCTGCCTTCGCTGGAGCTGGCCAAGCGGCTGACCGAGGGCTCGGTATTCGATCGTGTCTTCTTCGCCAACAGCGGCGCCGAGGCCAACGAAGGCGCCATCAAGCTGGCCCGCAAATGGGGCCGCGTGCATCGTAACGGCGCCTACAAGATCATCACGATGGACCACGGCTTTCACGGCCGCACCCTGGCGACCATGTCGGCTTCGGGCAAGCCGGGCTGGGACACCATGTTCGCGCCGCAGGTCGATGGGTTTCCCAAGGCCGACCTGAACGACCTGGATTCGGTACGCGCCCTTATCGATGCGCAGACCGTGGCCATCATGCTCGAACCCATCCAGGGCGAGGCGGGCGTCATTCCGGCCTCGCGCGAATTCATGCAGGGCCTGCGCAAGCTGGCCGACGAGCACGGCATTCTGTTGATCGTCGACGAAGTGCAGACGGGCATGGGCCGCAGCGGCACCATGTTCGCGTATCAGCAGTTCGATGTGGTGCCCGACATCATGACGCTGGGCAAGGGTATCGGCGGCGGCGTGCCGCTGGCCGCGTTGCTGGCGCGCGAATCCGTCAGTGTGTTCTCGCATGGTGAGCAAGGCGGGACCTACAACGGCAATCCGCTGTGCACGGCCGTGGGCGTTGCGGTCTACGACACGCTGGCCGCGCCGGGCTTTCTGGCCAGCGTGCAGGCGCGTGGCCAACAGCTCTCAGAGGGCCTGCTGGCCCTGTCGCAGAAGTACGGCCTGCAAGGCGAGCGCGGCATGGGCCTGCTGCGCGCGCTCAAGCTCGATGGCGATTACGGTCCGGCGATTGTCGAGGCGGCACGCCAGCTCGAACCGCAAGGCCTGCTGCTCAACGCGCCGCGCGGCAACCTGCTGCGTTTCATGCCGGCCCTGAACGTGTCCGAAGCCGAAACGGCGACCATGCTCGAGCAGCTCGATCACCTGATCGCCACCGTCCGTTCTTAAGCGTTTCCCTTTCCACGGCAGCCGCGCAATGCGGCTGTCTTGCTTTGGAGTTGTGATGTCTGCGATCGAGGACTTTCGCCCTGGCGTCTATCGTCATTACAAGGGTCAGCACTATCTGGCGCTGGGCCTGGCCCGCGCCGATGAAACGGATGACACCGTCGTGGTTTACGTGCGGCTTTATCCGCGCGATGGCTTGCCCATGAACACGCGTTTGCTGCGCATCTGGAACGAGACGGTCAGCAGCGAGGCCGGCGAGGTGCCGCGTTTCAGCTATGTGGGGCCGGCCAGTCCCGCGGCCTGACGCCCCACCGCCGGGTCACTGCGCGGGGTCGTCCAGCGCGATCAGCGCCACGCCCTCGGCAACCTGGTCGCCCAGCGCGTAGAAGACCTTGCTCACCACGCCGGCCGCGGGCGCGGCAATGGTGTGTTCCATCTTCATGGCTTCCATGACCAGCAGCGCCTGGCCCTTGTCGACGCGGTCGCCGGCTTGCACCGCGATGGCGATGATCTTGCCCGGCATGGGGGCGGTCAGGCCGCCGCCATGCCCTTCCTGGCCTTCATCGACATAACGGTCGCGCCGCTCGAGCACGATCGTGGCGCCCTGGCGCAAGACATGCGCGCGCCCGCCGTGCAGAACCACATTGCCGCTCACGTCCTGGCCGCCGAGCGACAGCCGCAGATCATAGGCAAGTTCGGGATTGGCGCTCGGATGCGCGCGCCATTGCAGCGCGTGGGTGTTGCCATCGACGGTCAGAGACCAGCCGGCGGCGTCGCGGGTGAATTCGGCCTCGCGCGTCTGTCCCTGGTCATCCCAAGGCAGCACACGCCGGTAGCGTCCGCTCAGACGCCAGCCATCGCGCGCGGCCCAGGGGTCGGGCGCCTGCGTACCGCGCAGCGTGTCGCTGGACAGACCTTCCTGGACCAGCACCGCCACGCTGGCCAGCGCCAGCGATTCCAGGCTTGCGGGCTGGGCATCAGGCAGCAGCGTGGCACGCCGGCGTTCGATCAGGCCCGTGTCCAGATCGGCCTGGGCGAAGGCGGCGTCCTGCATGAGCCGGGTGAGAAAGGCCACATTGGTCTGCACGCCCACGGCCTGCGTTTGGGCCAGCGCCTGCACCATGCGCGCGCGGGCCTGATCCCGGTCCGCGCCCCGCACGATCAGTTTGGCGATCATGGGGTCGTAGAACGGCGTGATGGTGTCGCCCATGCGCACGCCGCCGTCGACACGGATGTCGCCGTTGGCAAAGGCGGTGTGCGGCGGCAGCGCCAGGTAGTTGAGCGTGCCGATGGAGGGCAGAAAGCCCTTCTCCGGGTTTTCGGCATAGATGCGCGCTTCGATGGCATGGCCCTCGATGCGCAGGGCCTGCTGGGTCAGCGGCAGGGGCTCGCCGGCGGCCACGCGCAATTGCCATTCGACCAGATCCAGCCCGGTGATCATTTCGGTGACCGGGTGCTCGACTTGCAGCCGGGTATTCATTTCCATGAAGTAAAAGCGCCCGTCCGGCTCGACGATGAACTCCACCGTGCCCGCCCCCACATAGCCCACGGCCTTGGCCGCGGCGACCGCAGCCTGCCCCATGGCCTGGCGGCGCTCGGGCGTCATGCCGGGAGCCGGGGCTTCCTCGATGACTTTCTGGTGGCGCCGCTGTACGGAGCAGTCGCGCTCGAACAGATAGACACATTGTCCGTGGCTGTCGGCAAAGACCTGGATCTCGATGTGGCGCGGCTTTTGCAGATAGCGCTCGATGAGGACGCGGTCGTCGCCGAAGCTGGCGCGCGCCTCGCGCTGGCAGGACGCCAGCGCATCGAGGAAGGCGCCGCTGGACTCCACGACGCGCATGCCTTTGCCTCCGCCGCCGGCGCTGGCCTTGATGAGCACGGGATAGCCGATGCCGTCGGCCTGTTGGCGCAGGAATTCCGGATCCTGGTTGTCGCCGTGATAACCCGGCACCAGGGGCACGCCGGCGCGCTCCATCAAGGCCTTGGCGGCCGACTTGCTGCCCATGGCGGCAATGGCCGAGGCCGGCGGGCCGACAAAGGTAATGCCGGTGTCGCTGGCGGCCTGCGCGAAGGCTTCGTTCTCGGAGAGAAAGCCATAGCCGGGATGAATGGCCTGCGCGCCGCTGGCCAGCGCGGCCTGCAGGATGGCGTCGGCGCGCAGATAACTGGCGCGCGGTTCGGCGCCGCCGATATGTACGGCGGCGTCGCAGGCGGCGACATGGCGCGCCTGCGCGTCGGCATCCGAATAGACCGCGATGGTGCGCAGGCCCAGTCGGCGAGCGGTGGCGGCGACGCGGCAGGCAATCTCGCCGCGATTGGCAATCAAGAGCGTGGTGAACACGAGCGACTCCTTGGCGCGGCGTGGCTTACATGCGGAACACGCCGAAGCGCGTGTCTTCGATGGGGGCGTTCAGGGCGGCCGACAGCGCCAGGCCCAGCACGCGGCGCGTATCGGCCGGGGCGATGATGCCGTCGTCCCACAGGCGTGCCGTGGCGTAATAGGGATGGCCTTCGCGTTCGTACTGCGCGCGGATGGGCGCTTTGAAAGCGTCTTCTTCCTCGGCGCTCCAGGACGTGCCGCGGCTTTCCAGGCCGTCGCGTTTGACCGTGGCGAGCACGCTGGCGGCCTGCTCGCCCCCCATGACGGAGATGCGCGCATTGGGCCACATGAACAGCATGCGCGGGGAGTAGGCGCGGCCGCACATGCCGTAGTTGCCGGCGCCAAAAGAGCCGCCGATCAGGACGGTGAACTTGGGCACGTTGGCCGTCGCCACGGCGGTGACCATTTTGGCGCCATGGCGTGCGATGCCTTCGTTTTCGTACTTGCGCCCGACCATGAAGCCGGTGATGTTCTGCAGAAACACCAGCGGGATCTTGCGCTGCGCGCACAACTCGATGAAGTGCGCGCCCTTTTGCGCCGACTCGGAAAACAGGATGCCGTTGTTGGCCACGATACCCACCGGCATGCCGTGGATATGCGCAAAGCCGGTGACAAGCGTGGTGCCGAAGCGGGCTTTGAATTCGTCGAACTCCGAGCCATCGACGATGCGCGCGATGACTTCGCGCACATCGAAGGGCTTGCGGGTATCGGCGGGAATGATGCCGTTGAGTTCGTTCGGGTCGTAGCGCGGCGCGCGCGGCTCGGCCAGCGCCAGCGGTTGCGGCTTGCGGCGATTCAGGCGGGCCACGGCATTGCGCGCCAGTTCCAGGGCGTGCCGGTCATTGGCGGCCAGGTGGTCCACCACGCCGGACAGCCGCGTGTGCACATCGCCGCCGCCCAGGTCTTCGGCGCTGACCTCCTCGCCGGTCGCGGCCTTGACCAGCGGGGGGCCGCCCAGAAAGATGGTGCCCTGGTTCTTGACGATGATGGACTCATCGCTCATGGCCGGCACATAGGCCCCGCCGGCCGTGCACGAGCCCATCACCACGGCGATCTGCGCGATGCCTTGCGAGGACATCACTGCCTGGTTGTAGAAGATACGGCCGAAGTGATCGCGATCGGGGAAGACCTCGTCCTGACGCGGCAGATTGGCGCCGCCGGAGTCGACCAGATAGACGCAGGGCAGATGGTTCTGCTGGGCGATCTCCTGGGCGCGCAGGTGCTTTTTGACCGTCATCGGATAGTAGGTGCCGCCCTTGACCGTGGCGTCGTTGCACACGATGACGCATTCGGTGCCGGCAATGCGGCCGATGCCGGTGATCAGGCCCGCCCCAGGCGCTTCGCCTTCGTACATGCCATGGGCGGCCAGCGGTGAAAACTCCAGGAAGGGGCTGCCCGGATCGATGAGCTGCTCGACGCGGTCGCGCGGCAGCAGTTTGCCGCGCGCGATGTGTTTGGCGCGCGCGCTTTCATTGCCGCCCTGCGCGGTGGCGGTCAATTGGCGGTCGAGGTCGTCGAGCACCGTTTGCATGGCGCTCGCATTGGCTGCGAAATCGGCGCCGCGCGTATCGATGCGGGATTCGATGATGGGCATGGCCGTCCTGGCTTGGTGTGGGATAGGGGCGCGCCCGTCAGGCGCGAATTGTCTCGATGGCCGTGTGCCGGCCTGTTATGACAACGGCCGGGCCAGGCAGGCCCGGCCGTTGGCCGATCAGAGCATTTCGATGGCCATGGCGACGGCTTCGCCGCCGCCGATGCACAGCGTGGCCACGCCTTTCTTGCCGCCCTTCTGACGCAGCGCGCCGATGAGGGTGGCCATCAGGCGGGCACCGGACGCGCCGATGGGGTGGCCCAGGGCGGTCGCGCCGCCATGGACGTTGACCTTGTCGCGCGGCAGATCGAAATCCTTCATGGCGGCCATGGTGACCACGGCAAAGGCTTCGTTGATCTCATAGAGATCCACGTCGCTGGCTTTCCAGCCCGTCTTGGCGAACAGATTCTTCAACGCGCCGACCGGCGCTGTCGTGAACCATTGCGGTTCCTGCGAGTGCTGGGTGTGGGCGACGATGCGTGCCAGCGGCTTGAGACCCAGCTTCTGGGCCGTCGAGGCGCGCATCAGCACCATGGCGGCGGCGCCGTCGGAGATGGAGGATGAGTTCGCGGCCGTGACCGTACCGTCTTTCTTGAAGGCCGGCTTGAGCGTGGGGATCTTCTCGGGCATGGCTTTGGACGGCGCTTCGTCGGTGTCGATCACGGTGTCGCCCTTGCGGCCGGCCACGGTGACGGGAGTAATCTCCCACTTGAAGCTGCCGTCTTCGCTGGCCGCACGCGCGCGGCGCAGCGATTCCAGCGCGAAGGCATCCTGGTCTTCGCGGCTGAAGCTGTACTTGCTGGCGCAATCTTCGGCAAACACGCCCATGGCTTTGCCGCGGTCGTAGGCGTCTTCCAGGCCGTCGAGGGCCATGTGGTCGTAGACGGTGCTGTGGCCGTAGCGGTAACCCTGGCGGCCCTTGAGCAGCAGATACGGGGCATTGCTCATGCTCTCCTGACCGCCGGCGACCACGACGTCGGCCGTGCCGGCCAGCAGCAGGTCGTGGCCGAACATGGCTGCCTTCAGGCCCGAACCGCACACTTTGTGAATCGTGGTGCAGCTCACACCCAGCGGCAGGCCCGCGCCCAGCGCGGCCTGGCGCGCGGGCGCCTGGCCTTGCCCGGCTTGCAGCACGTTGCCCATGATGACTTCATTGACTTGATCCGGCTTGATGCCGGCGCGCTCGACAGCGGCCTTGATGGCGATGGCGCCCAGTTCGTGGGCGGACAGGCCGGACAGGCTGCCCATCATGCCGCCCATGGGCGTGCGGGCAACGGAAACGATGACGATAGGGTCGGACATCACTTGCTCCTTTAAATCGGGACAGGGCTACGCGGCCCGGCTTTGCCGGGCCCTGTCGGTATCGTAAAAGAAAAGCGGCCCGCGTCCAGCGCTTGCCTGGCCGCGCGCTGGACGCGCTTGCGGCAGATCAGGACCTTGGCGCATGGGGGGCCACCGGGGCGGATCAGGCGGTTTCGTTGAACAGTTCACGCCCGATCAGCATGCGCCGGATTTCGCTCGTGCCGGCGCCGATTTCATAGAGTTTGGCGTCGCGCCACAGGCGGCCGACCGGATACTCGTTGATGTAACCATTGCCGCCGAGCAGCTGGATGCCTTCGCCGGCCATCCAGGTGGCGCGCTCGGCCGTGTACAGAATGAGGGCGGCGCAGTCCTTGCGTACCTGGCGCACGTGTTCGCGGCCCAGGCGGTCGAGATTTTTGCCCACGGTGTAGCAGAAGGCCCGGCTAGCCTGCAGCGTGGTGTACATATCGGCCATCTTGCCCTGGATGAGCTGAAATTCGCCGATGGCCTGGCCGAACTGCTTGCGGTCGTGGACATAGGGCACGGCCACGTCCATGACGGCCTGCATGATGCCCAGGGGGCCGCCCGACAGCACCGCACGCTCGTAGTCCAGCCCGCTCATGAGCACTTTGACGCCGCCATTGAGCTGGCCCAGGATGTTTTCTTCGGGGACTTCGCAATCCTGGAACACCAGCTCGCCGGTATGGCTGCCGCGCATGCCGAGTTTGTCCAGTTTCTGGGCCACCGAGAAGCCCTTGAAGCTTTTTTCGACCAGAAAGGCCGTAATGCCGCGCTGATGCGCCTGCGGATCGGTTTTGGCATAAACCACCAGCGTGTCGGCGTCCGGGCCATTGGTGATCCACATTTTGTTGCCGTTCAGCACGTAGCGGTCGCCTTTTTTCTCGGCGCGCAGACGCATGCTCACGACATCCGAGCCGGCACCGGGCTCACTCATGGCCAAGGCGCCGACATGCTCGCCCGAGATCAGTTTGGGCAGATAGCGCGCCTTTTGCGCATCCGTGCCATTGCGATAGATCTGGTTGACGCACAGGTTCGAGTGCGCGCCGTACGATAGGCCCACCGAGGCGCTGGCGCGGGTGATTTCTTCCATCACCACCATGTGGGCCAGATAGCCCAGGCTCGTGCCGCCATACTCCTCGCTCACGGTCATGCCCAGCACGCCGAGTTCGCCGAATTTGCGCCAGAGATCCATGGGGAATTGATCGTCGCGGTCGATCTCACCGGCACGGGGCGCGATTTCACTCAGGGCGAAACTGCGCACGGCATCGCGCAGCATCTCCAGATCTTCACCCAGATCGAAGTTCAGGCCAGGAATGTTCATCGATGTCTCCGTGATAGTGAGTGCTCGCCTCGTTGCGGCTGCCTGGGCAGTGAGGACGGATGGCGCAGCGCAAATATTACGTTTACGTAAACGTAAAGTTCAGTCGGGTTTTCCCTAGGCGGCGCGGCCGCGCCGTCACGGCCAGACGCGAGGAGCGGCGCGTAAGATGGCCTGACAGCAGGCTGCGGCAACGACAAGGGGAAAGCAATGACAGCAATGCGCAGCATGGCCGCCTGGCTGTTGAGCGGCTGCGCCGTGGCCGGCGTGGCGCAGGCGCAGGATTGGCCCGGCGGCAAGGCGGTGACCCTGGTGGTGCCATATACCGCCGGCGGCAGCGCCGATGCGCTGGGCCGCCGGTTGGGCGACGTATTGCGCCACGGCTCGGGCGTGGCCGTGGTCATCGAGAACAAGCCGGGCGCCGGGGCCGGCCTGGGCACCGATCAGGTGGCGCGCGCGCCAGCCGATGGCGCGACCTTGCTGCTGGCCGCGACCAGTCCGCTGACGATTCTGCCCCACATGCGCCGGCTCAGCTACGACCCGATGAGAGATCTCGTGCCTCTGGCCAGCGTGGCCGTGGCGCCGGTGGCCATCGTGGCCACCCGGTCCTTGCGGGTCGATGATTTTGCCCAGCTCGTCGATTTCGCGCGCCGGCATCCCGATACCGTGCGCTTCGGCACACCGGGCGCGGGCACCGTGGCGCACATGGGCATGGCCGCGCTGATGGCGGCAACCGGCGCGCAGATGACGCACGTGCCCTATCGCGGCAATAGCCAGGCATTGACCGATGGCCTGGCCGGCACCGTGGAGCTGCTGGTGGTCAACAGCGATACGGTGCTGCCGCATGTGGCCAGCGGCGCGCTCAAGCCCCTGGCGGTCATGGCGCCCGCGCGCCTGGCGGTCTGGCCGCAGGTGCCCACGCTGGCCGAGCTCGAGCTGCCGCAGGCGCAGTACTACTCCAATTTTGGGGTGTTCGCGCCGGCAGGCATGCCCGCCGGGATGATGCACAGCCTGCAGGCCGCGTTGCAGCGCGCGCTGGCCGATCCCGAGTACCAGGATCTGCTGGCCAAATCCTATCTGCAGCCGGGCACCGGGGTGGGGTCGGCCTTCGCCAGGCAGGTGCGCGAGGAGTATGCCGCCAACCGCGGGATCATCGAGGCCAACGGTATCAAAGCCGAGTAAGGCGGCTCAGGCCTTGCTGGCCAGCAAGGTCAGGCATTGCTGTTCCTGGACGGCGATCTCCGCCAGAGTGTCTTCGATGTCGCGCCGCTGCTGCTCGAGCGTGGCGCGGTGCTGGGCCAGCACCGACAAGTACTGGCGCAATTGCGCGGCGTTGTCGCTCGGGCCGTCATACATGTCGATCAGGCTGCGGATCTCCGACAACTGCAGGCCCAGGCGCTTGCCGCGCAAGGCCAGCTTCAGGCGCGTGCGGTCGCGCGAGCCATAGATGCGGTTGCGGCCTTCGCGCTGCGGGCTGACGATGCCCTGATCCTCATAGAAGCGGATCGTGCGGGGCGTGATGTCGAACTCGCGCGCGAGCTCGGAGATGGTCCAGGTTGACGAGGACATGCGGTCTGTGGCAGTTTACGTAAACGTAAATTATGACGCCTTGACCCGGACGTCAAGCCTGCGAGACGAGACATGAATCCGAATGAGCAGAAGTTGCAATATCCCTGGGGCGACGTGCAACCCGAGCCCGCCAGGGCTCAGGAGGTGGCGCCGGGCGTGAAATGGCTGCGCATGCCCCTGCCCTTTGCGCTGGACCATATCAACCTCTGGCTGCTGCGCGACGAGATCGACGGCCGCCAGGGTTGGACCATCGTCGATTGCGGTATTTCGCGCGATGAGGTCAAGGCGCTCTGGGAGCAGGTGTTCGAGCAGGAGCTCGAAGGGCTGCCGGTATTGCGGGTGCTTGTCACGCATATGCATCCGGATCACGTCGGCCTGGCCGATTGGCTCTGTCAGCGCTGGCAGGCGCCGCTGTGGATGAGCATGACCGATTACATGGTGGCTTCGCTGTGGTCCAGCCGCGCGGGCGGCAGCGGCGCCGGCGGCGCGGGCGCGGTGGCCCATTTTGCCCGTCATGGCCTGACCGATCCCGCCGCGCAGGAGCAGATCCGCCAACGGGCCGGCTACTACCCCAACCTGGTGCCGGGCATGCCCGCGCGTTTTACCCGCGTCATGGATGGCGATCTGATCCGCATCGGTGGCCATGATTGGCGCGCCATCGTCGGCTA
The DNA here is from genome assembly GCF_002261355.1 of Bordetella genomosp. 12. Taxonomy (GTDB): domain Bacteria; phylum Pseudomonadota; class Gammaproteobacteria; order Burkholderiales; family Burkholderiaceae_B; genus Bordetella. The sequence goes on from NZ_NEVU01000001.1 coordinate 122,917, forward strand.
CGGCCATGCGCCCGAACATATGGCGTTTTTCTGCGCCGACCTCGATGTGTTGATTTCCGGCGATATGGTGTTGCCGCGTATCTCGACCAATATCAGTGTGTTCGACTACGAGCCGGACGCCAATCCCCTGCCGCTGTACCTGCGTTCGCTCAACGCCTATGTGGATCTGCCGCAGGACACGCTGGTGCTGCCTTCGCACGGCCGGCCGTTTCGCGGCTTGCATGAGCGCATCGCGCAGCAGCAGCAGCACCATGCCGAGCGCCTGGAGGAGGTCGTGCAGGCTTGCGCCCAGGCCCCGCAATCGACCACGGACATCGTGCCGGTGCTGTTTCGCCGCCAGCTGGATCTGCACCAGCTGACCTTCGCCATGGGCGAGGCGCTGGCGCATTTGCACGCGCTCTACTTCGAGGGCCGCCTGACGCGGGCAACGGATCCTGATGGCATCGTGCGGTTCCGCGCCGCCTGAGGGCGCCGTCTGGCGCTAGCGGGTGGCCACGGCCAGCCGCAACGCCAGACCGATGAACACCAGGCCGGCGACGCGATTGAGCCAGCGCTGCGCGGTGGCCGAGCGTTGCAGTAATTGCCCGAAGGCGCCCGAAAACACCGCGATGGCACCGAAGATCAGCAGCGTGGCCGCCATGAAGACCGCGCCCAATTCGACGATCTGCACGGCCATCGGCCCGGCTTCGGCGCGGGTGAATTGCGGCAGGAAGGCAAAGAAGAACAGCAGCACCTTGGGGTTGGTGAGATTCATGATGATGCCGCGCCGGTACAGCGCGCCCGCGCCCAATGCGGCGGGCCGTTCGGCCTGGCCCGGTCCGATGGGCGCGCGCAGAATCTGCCAGGCCAGATAGAGCAGATAGGCCGCGCCCGCCAGCTTCAGCGCCAGGAAGGCCGTGGGCGAAGCGGCGAATAGCGCGGCCAGCCCGAAGGCCACGGCGGCGGTGTGGCCCAGCAGCCCGGTGCACAGGCCCAGCACCACCAGAAAGCCTGCCTTGCGGCCCCAGAGGGCAGACTGCATCAGCACGAACAGATTGTCCGGCCCCGGCGTGAGGGCCAACAGCACGGCGATGCCGAAAAACGCCAGCAAGGTATCGATGGGCAGCATGTCAGGGGGTGCCAAAAGGGAAGGCGCATCCGGGTGCGCTTTGCGCATCATAGGCCAGCTTGCCTTTGGGTAATATCGATCCAACCGGCGGGCGGATCCGCGCCTGCTACCCTGTCACTCTTTCCTTACTTCGCCGCCGCCATGTCCTCATCCGCGCATATCGACACGCTGCTTCAGCACATGGGCACCGCGCCCTTTGATCCCAAGACGGGCACCGCCCCGGTCAATCTGCCCTCCATGCGCGCGAGCACGGTGCGTTTTGCGAGCCTGGAGGCGCTGGAAAATGCGCAGCAGCGCAAGGCCGCTGGCGAGCGCGCCGCCACCTACGGGCGCATGGGCATGGACACGCACGCCGCGCTGGAGCAGGTGTTCTGCCAGCTCGAAGACGGTACGCACTGCTACCTGGCGCCGTCGGGCATGGCCGGGATCACCATGGTCTTTCTGGCCTTGTTGTCGGCGGGCGATCATGCCCTGGTGGCCGATTGCGTTTACGGGCCGGTGCATGAGCTGGACGCCGCCTTGCTCTCGCGCATGGGCATCGAGCTGACGCTCTATCACGCGGGCGATGACCTGGAAAAACTGCTGCGGCCCAACACGCGCCTGTTGTATGCCGAGGCGCCCGGTTCGCTGCTGTTCGAGATGCTCGACTTGCCCGCCCTGGCGCGCTTTGCGCGCCAGCACCATCTCGTGCTGGCGACCGACAACACCTGGGGCTCGGGCTATATCTACCGCCCGTTGGCGCTGGGGGCGCAGGTCTCGGTCATCGCCGGCACCAAGTACGTGGGCGGCCATTCCGATCTGATGCTCGGCGCGGTGGTCACCAACGATGAAGCCATCGCCAAACGCCTGAACCGCACGCAGTACGCCATGGGGTATTCGGTCAGTGCCGATGACGCCTGGCTGGCCCTGCGCGGTGTGCGGACCATGCCGGTGCGCATGGCGCAGCATGCGCGCCATGCCCTGGAGGTCTGCGAGTTCCTGCAGCAGCGCCCCGAGGTGGCCGCCATCTACCACCCTGCCTGGCCCGGCGACGCCGGCCATGCGCTCTGGCAGCGGGATTGCACCGGCTCCAACGGGATGCTGGCGGTGCAACTACGCCTGTCGCCGCAGGCCGCGCGGGTTTTCGTGGATGCCCTCACCCTGTTCGGCATCGGCTTTTCCTGGGGCGGCTTCGAGTCCCTGGTGCAGTTGGTCACGCCCGGCGAGCTGGCACGGCATCATTACTGGACCGGTGGCCAGGACGCGCTGGTGCGCTTGCATATCGGGCTGGAGTCGCCCGCCGATCTGATCGCCGATCTGGCTCAGGCGCTGCAGCGCGCCCAGGGGCGCTAAAGCGGGTCTGGGTGCGCGGCCTGCCGGTCGCGCCGCCACTGCGCGAGCACCTCGGGCGGCAGGGGCTGGGAGTACAGATAGCCCTGCCCCCACTGCACCCCCTGGCGGGTCAGGTGCTCGGCCTGCTCGCGGGTTTCGATGCCCTCGGCCGTGAGCTCCATCTCCAGACGGCGGCCCAGCGAAATAATGGTTTCGAGCACGACCGCATTGACCGATTCCGTGCCGATGCCCATGACAAAGCTGCGGTCGATCTTGAGGAAATCGGCGTCGAACTCGCGCAGATACGCCAGTGCGCTCTGGCCCGTGCCGAAATCATCCAAGGCCCACAACACCCCGAGTTTGCGGGCTTGTTGAATATTCGACAACGTTTGCTGGTCGCGTGGCAGGGCTTCGCGCTCGGTCAGCTCCAGCACGACCTTGGGGCGTCCCGGGCCCAAGGCGGCCATCAGTCTGCCGACGTCCTGGGTGAAGGTTGGCGTGGCCAGGTGAGAGCCGCTGATATTGATGGCCAGATGGTCCTGCGGACCCAGCTGCATGAGCGGCAGGTCGGCCGCGACGAGTTCGAAGATGTGCCGGGTCAGGGCAGGCATCAGGCCATGCTGCTCGGCCAACGGGATGAACAGATCGGGCCTGACCATGTCCAGGTCCGAGCGCCGCCAGCGGATCAGCGCTTCGGCGCCGCTCATCCTGCCGGTGGGCAGGTGGATGACGGGCTGATACACCATGGAGAATTCGCCGCGGCGCATGCCGCGCACGATTTCGCTGAGCAGGGACAGCCGGCGGCGGTTGTAGTGATAGGCCAGCAAGGCCGCCAGCAGCGAGACGATGACCACGAAAGGCGCGTGATGGCGCCACAGATAGCGTCGGTGTTCGGCGATGGCGCTGAGCGCGGGGGCGACCGTCACGCGCACGGGGTAGCGGGGCGATTGCGCCTGCCCGAGCGCGCGGCTGCTGAAGGCGCTGGCACTGTCCTCGGGCACGCTGGGCGACAGAGGCTGGCCCGTGTCGCTCAGTTCGATCGCGACCCGGAAAGCGCCGCGATTGGAGGCGGCTTTCTGGATGGCCACCAGGTATTGGCCTTCGATGATGGCCAGCGCGCCCGTGCCGGGGGCCGTCGACTCGGAGACGACGATGGCCATGCGGTCGGGCACCATCAGCGTGCCCATGATGGGCGTGATGGCGCTGCCCGGCGGCAGTGCGTCCAGCCCATCGAAGACATCGCGCGGTGCGAAGCTGATCTGGCCGATGAGCGAGGAGCAATACATCCTGCCCTGCTTCATCAGCGTGAGCGAGCGGTAATAGACGGTGGTGTTGGCCTGGCGGGCCAGTTCGGGCGCGGCATCCGCGCAGGGTTGCGCCAGCAGCCCGAGCGCCTGATGGACATTGTCAAAGACGATGTCCAGGGTGCTGTCCATCTGCCGCTGGATGGTGGCGGCGGTGACGGCGGATTCGCCGCTGGCGCGGTCTTCGGCCATCCACCAGATCAAGGGCGACATCAGCAGCGGCGGCAGCGCCATGGCAAGCAGCGCGACGGCGAGGCTCCAGCGGTGGCGATGCTTGATGGCCTGCATTGGGCGTCTGACGCTTCCGGGTTATGAGTGGCGGGCGCTTGCCGGGCCATTGTATGCCGCCATGAAAAACCCCCCAAGGCCGGCGTGGGCCTTGGGGGGTTCGATCCGCAATGACGGCGATTTACTGGCCGCGCGCCATGGGGATGAGTTTGTCGATTTCCTTGATGGCGCCTTCGTAGCTGTTGCCCGCCAGGACCGGCGAGGTCATGTATTTGCCGCCCACGGCAAACGAGGGCGTGCCGTCGATACGATAGGCCTCGGCCAGCTGGTTGGCGCGTTGCACCTGCGTCTGGACGCTGAAGGAGTCGAACACCGCGTCGAACTTGGCGCGATCCACGCCTTGCGTGGCCACCCAATCACCCATGGCCTTCTTGTCGAACAGGCGCTTGCGCTCGCCGTGGATGGCGTTGAAGACCTTGACGTGCAGGTCGGGACGATCCAGCGCCAGCAAGGTGTAGTACAGCTGTTGCAGCGGCTTCATGCCGGCATTGAAGGCGATGGGCACTTGCTTGAAGACGACGTCTTGCGGCTTGGTCTTGACCCAATCATCGACGATGGGTTCGATGGCGGCGCAGTGCGGGCAGGTGTAGGCAAAGAACTCCAGGACTTCGATCTTGCCCGGGGTGTCCGTCGGCAGCGCCGGCGAGATGGTGACATAGCCATTGTTGCTGCCCTGCGCCTGGCTGGCCGGAGCGAAGAAGGTTGTCGCGGCCAGCGCGGCGGCGGCCAGGAGGCGGGAAATCGAAGGGGACGGCATACGTATTCCTGGAGTGAAAAGCGTTACAGACCCGGGCCAGGCCCGGAAGTTCAAGAGTTTATTGCTGCTTGACCACGGTGGATTCGATTTTGTTCTCTCCCAGACGACTGCGCGCGCGATTCATGTCGTCCAGCCGTGCGAACGGCCCGACGCGCACGCGGTTGATCTGCACCCCGTTGACCTCGGCGCGCGCCACATTGACGGGCAGGCCCAAGAGCAGAATGCGCGCCCGCAGGGACTCGGCATCGGCCTGCACCCGGTAAGCGCCTGCCTGCAGGTAGTAATTGCCATTGGCTTGCGGCGCGGCGCTGGCGGTCTTCTCGGCCGGCTTGGCCGCCGCCGCCGGCGCCGGTTTGGACGGCGGCGGGGCTGCGGGCACCGGCACGGGCAACGAGGCCGGCGCGGCGGCCTGATCGGCGCTGGGCAAGCTGGCGATCAGCGCGCCCAGGTCGTCGGTTTTGCCTTCGGGCAAGGGGGTGGGCGCCGAGGCCGTCGGCCCGGTGGGCGCCGTGCCGGCCGCGCCATCCCGGCCATACAGGCCTTGATTGGGATCGGGGGCGTTGCGCGGATCGATGGCTTGTTCCTTGCCGCTGGTCTGGCGCGTGGCCCGGTCCACGAAGGGAACGGGGGCCTTGGTGACGTAGAAAGCTACCCCGGCGGCGAGGATCAGACCGATGAGCAGGCCGGCCAGTACGCCATACAGCGTGCTGCCGCCCTGGGAGCTGGATTTGCGCTTACTGGCCATGGGCGCTTACATGCGTTGGGGCGCCGTCACGCCCAGAAGCGCCAGGCCATTGGCCAGCACCTGGCGCGTGGTGGCGGCCAGGCGCAGGCGCGCCAGCTTCAGCGCCGGATCGTCGACCAGCACGCGTTCGGCGTTGTACCAGCCATGGAAGTCCGAGGCGCAGTCGCGCAGCCAGAAGGCGATGTGGTGCGGCGCCAGCTCCTGGGCAGCCAGCTTGACCACACCCGGGAACTCGGCCAGACGCTGCATCAGCGCGAATTCGGTCGGCGCGGTCAGGGGCGCCGCGTCGGCTGCGGCGATGGCCGCGTCGTCCAGGCCGGAGCTGGCGATCATGCTGCAGATGCGGGCGTGCGCGTATTGAATGTAATAGACCGGGTTCTCGTCGCTCTTGGACAAGGCCAGATCGATGTCGAACACGAATTCGGTGTCGGCGCGGCGCTGGATCAGGAAGTAGCGCACCGCATCGCGGCCCACCCATTCGATCAGGTCGCGCATGGTCACGTAGCTGCCGGCCCGCTTGGAGATCTTGACCTCCTCGCCGCCGCGCATGACCTTGACCATCTTGTGCAGCACATAGGAGGGGAAATCCTTGGGGATGCCCTCGTTCAGGCCTTGCAGGCCCGCCCGCACGCGCGCGACGGTGCCGTGGTGGTCGCTGCCCTGGATGTTGATGGCCTGGTGAAAGCCGCGCTCCCACTTGGCCTGGTGATACGCCACATCCGGCACGAAATAGGTGTAGCCGCCTTCGCTCTTGCGCATGACGCGGTCTTTGTCGTCGCCGGTGCCCAGTTCGGTGGTGCGCAGCCACAGCGCGCCGTCCTGCTCGTAAGTGTGGCCGTTGGCGATCAGCGTCTGCACGGCGCGCTCGACGCGGCCGGAGGTGTAGAGCGAGCTTTCCAGGTAGAAATTATCGAACTTCAGGCCAAAGGCCTGCAGGTCCAGATCCTGCTCGCGGCGCAGATAGGCCACCGCAAAGGCCCGGATGTCGTCCAGGCTGTCGAGGTCGCCGCTGGCCTGCACCGGCTGGCCGTCGGCGGCCTGCACCGACGCGCGGGCCGCGTAGTCGCGGGCGATGTCGGCGATGTAATCGCCCTTGTAGCCGTCGGCGGGCCACTCGGGCGCGTCGGGGGCAATGCCGCGGGCGCGGGCCTGCACGCTGATGGCCAGGTTCTCGATCTGGTTGCCCGCGTCGTTGTAATAGAACTCGCGCGTGACATCCCAGCCGCTGGCATCGAACAGGCGGCACAGAGCGTCGCCCAGCGCCGCCTGGCGGGCATGGCCGACGTGCAAGGGGCCGGTGGGGTTGGCCGACACGAACTCGACCAGTACTTTTTCGCCCAGCCGCGCGGCGCGGCCGTAGTCGGTGCCCTGCCCGGCCACCGCGGCGATCACTGCCTGGCGGGCGGCGGCGGTAAGGCGCAGATTGATGAAGCCGGGGCCGGCGATCTCGGCGCTGTCGACGAGGACGCGCGCTTCGGGATCGGCCAGCAGTGCGTCGACGATCCCCTGGGCCAGCTCGCGCGGATTGCGCCGGGCCGGCTTGGCCAGTTGCATGGCAACGTTGGTGGCGACATCGCCGTGGGCGGCGACCTTGGGACGCTCGAGCTGGATGTCGGGCTGGGCCTCGGGCAGGATGCCGGCGACGGCACGGGCAAGCAGGGAAATGAGGTGTTGTTGTTGCTCAGGGAGCATGGGCGGTCGGCAGAAAATGTCAGGAGGCGGATGCGGAGCCCGCGCCAGGCGGGGCGCTCGCGCTAAAAGTGCCTAGATGATAGCGCGATCCCGGTTCTGCCATGCCGGGCGCGGCATGGTTGGCAGAGGGGGACTGATCAGGTAGTGTATGAAATTATCCTGTTGGGAGAGACATAAGATGCTGATTACCTTTCATTCGAAGGCTACGGCCGAAGTCCTGATGCGCACCGGTGATGCGGCCCCGCTTCTGCAGGCGGCCGGCAAGCTCACCGGGGCGAGCATCCCCGAGCGTGGCGTCTTTACTCCGGAACAATTGCCGGCGGCGATCGCTGCCCTGGAGGCCGCCGTGGCGGGCCAGTCCACGCTGCCCGAAGAAGACGAGAACCCCGATCAGGAACCCAAGCACCCGGTCGACCGCGAAGTCGGCCTGCAGCAGCGTGCCTATCCTCTGCTCGACATGATGCGCCAGTCGCTGGCCGCGCATGCGGACCTGACCTGGGAAGTCAGCCGGGGCTGGTGAGGCAATGTCGCCGGTCTGACAATGCCAGGCCGGTTTTTTCTGCATACTGCGCTGGTGTCGTTTCTTTCGGTTTCCAGGAGAGTCTTATGCGTAGCGACGTCACGGTGATCTTCGACGCCCGGCGCTCGGTGGATCTGACCGTCCAGGTGGAGCCTTCGGGGGCCGCGGCGCTGGCCGCGCGCGATTGGTTCGACAGCGCCTGGGAGCTGATGGGCTGCGAGCCGCTGCGGCCCAGCGGCAAGGTGCTGCTCCTGGACAAGATCATGGGCGTGGCCGATGCGCTGGGCTATGACACCTTGTCGAGCGACACCAAAGAGGCCGAGGCGTTCGCGCGCAACGCCACGCTGGCGCTGGAGCGTGCGCGGGTCATCGTCGATCTGCCGGGGCTGTCCATCGGCTATTGAGGCCTCAGCGTATGCCCGCGCGCATGAAAGACTGCACGAACTGCCGCTGAAACAGCAGAAAGGCCAGCAACAGCGGCGCGGCCGACATCAGGGTCGCGGCCGTGATCACGGACCAGTCGATGCCCTGGTCGGTGGACGAGAACACCTGCAGGCCCACCGTCAGCGGCCGGGCCTGCACGGAGTTGGTGATGATCAGCGGCCACAGAAAGTTGTTCCAGTGATGGCTCACCGACACGAGTCCATAGGCGATGTAGATGGGCTTGGCCAGTGGAACATAGACCTTGAGCAGAATCTGCATGGGTGACGCGCCTTCGACGCGCGCGGCCTCTTCGAGCTCGCGCGGCACCGTCTTGAAGGTCTGGCGCAATAGAAAAATACCAAACGCCGAAGCGAAGTAAGGCAGCCCCACCGCGAACACGGTATCGCGCACGCCGAGCGCGCTCATGCTGCGGTAGTTTTCCACCAGCAAGACGTCGGGCATGATCATCAACTGCAGCAGCACCAGCAGGAACACGGCGTCCCGGCCGCGGAACTGCAGCCGGGCGAAGGCATAGCCTGCCAGGGTGGACAGCACGAGCTGGGCGGCCAGCACCATGGTCACCAACAGGAAGGTGTTCAGAAAATAGCGCGGAAACGGCGCGGCGTGCCAGGCGCGCGCGAAATTCTCCAGCGTCAGCGGCGCATCCCATGCAAACCGCGTGGCGTAGGCCGGCGGATGAAAGGCCGCCCAGGCGGCATAGGCCAGCGGCAATATCCACAGCAGGCCGAGCAACCAGGCGGCCACGGTATCCAGCAGAGAGGGTCTGGCGTTCATTGATAGTGCGTCCTGCGATCCAGCCACCGGAACTTCACCAGCGCCGTCACGGCCAGCAGCACCAGGAGCACCACCGTCAAGGTGGCGGCATAGGCGGTGTCCCAGAAACTGAAGCCCACCTGGTAGATATAGAAAAGCAGCAGCGTGCTGGCGTTATCCGGGCCGCCTCGGGTCATGACCACGACATGGTCCACCAGACGGAAGGCATTGATGAGCGCATTGACCAGCACGAAGAGCGTGGTGGGCATCAGCAAGGGCCAGAGCACGCGCCGTAAGTACTGCCAGCGCGAGGCACCCTCGAGCATGGCGGCTTCACGCAGCGACGGCGAGACGGTCTGCAAGGCGGCCAGGTAAAAGATCATGAAAAAGCCGGATTCTTTCCACACGGTCACCAGCATCAGCGCCGGCAATGCGGTCTCGCGGCTGCCCAGCCAGTTCACGCCGGGCAGGCCGAAGGCCTGCAACACCTGAGCGATCAGGCCGTACTGCGGGGTGTAGAAAAACAGCCAGATGTTGGCCACGGCCACCATGGGCAGCACGGTCGGTGTGAAATAGGCCATGCGCAGCAAGCCCCGTCCTGCCCGGTGCTGGTTGACCCACAAGGCCATGGCCAGCGCGATGGCGATCGACGTGGGGATGGTACCCAGCGCGAACCACAGGTTGTTCCACAGGGATTGCCAGAACACCGGGTCCTCGCGCATGGCCGCGTAGTTCTCCAGGCCGACGAACTGCGCACCGCGCTTGCCTTTGGGGGTGGAGAAAAAACTGTGCCATACCGTCGCCAGCGCGGGGTAGTGCGTAAACGCGGCGAGCAGCGCGATGGCTGGCAGCAGAAGCAGCCAGCCATAGATCGCTTCGAGAGAGCGACGCATCGTGCCTGAACGCTTACCGGTAAGGCCGCAGAATGCGCTCGGCCTCGCGTTGCGCATCGCCCAGCGCCTGCCTGGGCGGCTTGGCGCCGGTGAGCGCGGATTGCAAGGCATCATTGAGCACCTTGGTCACACGCTGGTTGTCGTGGGTCGAGAACTCGGCCACGCTGACGTCGAGCTGGTCGCGCGCCACGGCCGCGGCGGGGACTTCCTGCACGTACTTCTGCATTTTTTCGGTCTGCCAGGCGGCCGGCGTCACCGCCACGTAACCGGTGGCAATGCTCCAGTCGGCCGCGCGCTCGGGGGTGGTGGCCCACTGCGCGAACTTGAGCGCGGCTTGCTGCTGTTCGGCCGAGCCGCTCTTGAAGACGTAGAAGTTGCCGCCGCCCGTGGGGCTGCCGCCGCGTTTCTTCTTCGGCATCATGGCCACGCCGAACGGAAAATCGGCATTTTTGCGGATGTTGGTGAGGTTGCCTGTGGTGGTCCAGATGATGGCGGCTTTCTTCTCGAGAAAATCCTTGGGCGTGGTGCCCCAATCAATGGTGCCCTTGGGCATGACGCCGTGCTTGGCCGACAGGTCATGCCAGAACTCGGCCGCCTCGATGGCGCCGGGTTGATCCAGATAGACCTGATTGCCCGCCTCGTTCATGAGAATGGCATCGTTGGGCGTGGTCAGCGCCTGGAACAGCCAGTAAGCGAAGGCGCCGCCCGAAGGGATCTCCAGCCCCCATTGCGTCACATTGCCCGAGGCGTCCTTGCGCGTGAGCTTCTTGGCGGTATCGACCAGCTCGGACCAGGTGGCAGGCGGATGCTCGGGATCCAGACCGGCCTGTTTGAACAAGTCCTTGTTGTAGTACATGACGATGGTCGAGCGCTGGAAAGGGATGCCCCAGACATGGCCGCCGCTGCGGCTGTTCTGCATGAAGGCATCGTAGAAGCCGCCCAGCCATTTCTTATCCGCATCGGTTTGCGCCAGCGTATCGATGGGCACGATGGCGTCTTCATCGATCAGCGTGAACATATCGGTCGACAGCAGGACGGCAAGCTGCGGCGGCGTGCCTGCCTTGAACGCCGTCAGCGCTTTGGCGATGGAGTCCTGGTAAGAGCCGGCGTAGATCGGCTTGATGTGGATGTCGGGATGCGCTTGCTGGAAATCCGCGACCATGCCGTCGACGATCTTCGTGATCGGCCCGCCTACCGCCACGGGATAGTAGAACTCGACTTCCACGGGTTTCTTTTGCGCCAGAGCAGGTGCGCTCAGCAAGGCTGCGGTCAGGCCGGCAGCCAGAGTGTTCAAGGCGAAACGTCGCATTGTTCGCAGTCCTAATCAAAGTAAGGGGCATGCACCATGCCCGTTGCGGCCAGCCCGGCCAGGTTCATATCGCGTGGCCGTCCACGCCGAAAAAATGCTGATGCGCCGCGGCCCAACGCAGGCCGACCGGGCTGCCCGCCGCTGCGTGCAGATGACCGGCCACGCGCACGGCGATCCCGCGGCAGTTGCCCACGCGGCAGAGGGCGATCGAATCGGCGCCGAAATACTCGATGCTTTCCAGCGTGGCGGGCATGCCATCGGCCTCGAGGCGCAGGTGTTCGGGCCGCAACCCAAGCGTGCGGGCCGCCGAGGGCGCGCCGCCGATGGCCGGGCCATGCGTGCCGGCCAGCACGCGTTGACCGTGCAGCGTATCCAGGGGCAGCAGATTCATGGGCGGCGTGCCGATGAAGCGCGCGGCGAACTCCGTGGCCGGCCGGGCATACAAGCCATCCGGACTGGCGAGCTGTTCTATCCGCCCGCCGCGCAGCAGCACGACCTGATCCGCCATGCTCATGGCCTCGGTCTGATCGTGCGTGACATAGACCATGGTGATCTTCAGCGCTTGTTGCAGGGCGCGGATCTCGCGGCGCATCTCCTGCCGTAGCTGAGCATCCAGATTGGACAGCGGCTCGTCCATGAGGCAGACCGGCGCCTCGGAGATGACGGCGCGCCCCAGCGCGACCCGCTGCTGTTGGCCGCCGGACAATTGCGCGGGCTTGCGGTCCAGCAAGGCCGACAGCCCGAGCAGCCCTGCCACGCGGGACAGGCGGCGCTCGAAATCCCGCGCCGGTTCTTTGCGCACGCGCAGCCCGAACAGAATGTTCTCCCGCACCGAGAGATGCGGAAACAAGGCATACGACTGAAACACCATGGACAGGCGCCGCTGCGACGGCGGCAGCTTCGTGACGTCCTGCCCGCCGATGAGGATGCGGCCGGAGGTGGGCGCATCCAGTCCGGCGATCATGCGCAGCGTGGTGGACTTACCGCAGCCGGAGGGGCCCAGCAGCACGGTGAAACTGCCGGCGGCGGCTTCGAATTCCACGTCCTGAACCGCGACGGCATCGGCGTACTGCTTGGTGAGGCTTTCCAGAACGAGCGTTGACATATCGTTGTGTCGTGACGGCGCGTTGACCGCCCTGCTACCGCTGCGCCGTGCCCGCCGCCCGGCCCCGCGTCGGCCGGACGTGACGGCCGCGCATGGGCAGGCTGGAGGGTTGGCGCCAATGAATTCCCGTCATCTTGCGCTGCGAAGATGACGGGCTTGTTTCAGGCGGCCGGGCTCATGCAAACGGATACGGGCCGGGGTAGTCGCCGATATAGGCGTGATGGGTCAGCAGTTGGCCTTCGTGCCAATGGTGCAGATGAAAGGCCGGCGGTTCCAGATTGAAGGCCGCCATGCCCCGGGGCCGTAAATCCAGGGCGATCTGATGCGCGGGTGAGGGGCAGGTCGAGACCACGGTGCCGCCGAAACGCCGGAAGATGCTGCGATGCAAATGTCCGCAGAGGATGCGTTCGATATGGGCATGGCGTGCGACCAAGGCTTCGAACGCCGCGCCGCCTTCGAGCAGGCCGATGTCGTCCATATGCGCGATGCTGGTCTTGAACGGCGGATGATGCATGGCGATCAGCGTCGGGCGTTGCGGGGCTTCGGCCAGGCGCGCCTGCAGCCAGTCAAGGCGCCGGGCGCAGAGCGCGCCGTGACTGTGCAGGGGCACGACGGTATCCAGCATGATCAGGCGCAAGGGCAGATGCTCGACCGTGTAGTGCGCGAACGCCGTGTCCTCATGCAGATAGTCGTGCTCGGGGAAGCTGGCCCGCAGTTGCGCACGCGCGTCATGGTTGCCCGGCATCAGGTAGTACGGCATGCGCAAGGCGGACAGCAAAGCACGCAGATAGTCGTACTCGTCTGCTCGTCCGAAGTCCGTGAGGTCGCCGGAAATGATGACCAGGTCCGGTGCGGGGTCCAACGCATTCAGGGTGCGGATCGCAGCGGGCAGATAGCTGCCGGTGTCGACCACGCCGTAGGCTTTTTGCCCCGGCATGCGGATATGCAGATCGGTGATTTGGGCGATGAGCATGGGCAGGATCGTCGGACGCCGCGATCCGCTCAGGCGGAGCGGCGGCCGATAGGAAACAGGGTTCAGGCCTGGGGGGCAGGCCTGGCGTCGAGCATGTTGCGGGCTGGGCGTGACAGGACGATGTCAACGCTGCGGTAGCGCCCCCTTGCATGCCGCGTCGTTGGGCGCACCAGCGGGAAAGCCCTAGGTCTTAGCGTCTTGAGATCTTTGCATATGGCCGTCGCTTGCTTCTACACTGCGGCTATTGATGCGCCAGATGCACGCGGCAAACAAGGCGCACGGTCGATATAGGGAATTGGGGAATGGCGAAAGCCTTGAATCAGCTTGGCGCGCTGGAGGCCGTCAAGCGCCTGCAACGCCGTGAACTCACGGCCGTGCAAATGGCACGCGCCTGCATGGCGCGCATCGAACAACGCGAGCCCACCGTCAAGGCCTGGGCTGCGCTGGATCCGGCGCAAGCGCTGGCGCAGGCGCAGGTACTGGACAGTGGCGCGGTGCGAGGCATTTTGCACGGCTTGCCGTTGGGCGTGAAAGACGTGCTGGACACCCAGGATCAGCCCACCCGGTACGGATCGGGCATCTATAGCGGTCACCAGCCGGCGTCCGACGCGGCGGTGGTGGCGCTGTGCCGCGAGGCCGGCGCCCTGGTGTTGGGCAAGACGGTCACGACCGAATTCGCCACCGATCAACCCGGTCCCACACGCAACCCGCGTAACACGGCTTATACGCCAGGCGGCTCGTCCAGCGGATCGGCCGCGGCCGTCGCCGACGAGATGGTGCCGCTGGCGCTGGGCACGCAGACGGCGGGTTCGCTCATCCGTCCGGCCGCTTACTGCGGCATCGTGGGTTTTAAGCCCACGTTCGGGCGTGTGCCGCGTGCCGGCATGAAAACGCTGAGCGAGAATCTGGACACCATCGGCAGCCTGGCGCGCAGCGTCGAGGATGTCGCCTTGCTGGCATCGGTCTTGATGGGCGACGCACGCTTGCGTGACTTGCCCGACGCGGAGCGTCCGCGAGTGGGCATGCTGCGCACGTTCCAGTGGCGGCATGCATTGCCCGAAACGCGCAACGCCTACGAAGAGGCTGCGCGTCAGCTCTCGCGCGCGGGCGCCCAGGTCGAAGAGGTGGCGCTGCCGGCCCAGGATTGCAGCCTCGTGCAGTTGCACGCCGATGTGATGGCCTTCGAGGCGGCGCAGGCACTGGCCTTTGAGCGCACGCGCTGCCGCGCACAGTTGGGCGGCCGGCTGCTCGCCATGCTGGATGCCGGTGCGGCCATCCGCGCCGAGGATCACGAAGAGCGCTTGTTGCGGGCCCGGCAATCGCGCGGGCGCGCCCTGCTCTGGTTTGACCGCTACGACGTGATTCTTGCTCCCAGCACGGCGGGCGAAGCGCCTTTTTTCGATCAGGGCATGGGAGATCCGCTGTTCTGCCGGGTTTGGTCGCTGTTTGGATTCCCGGCCGTGCACCTGCCTTTTGCTCAGGGGCCGCAAGGCCTGCCCGTGGGGCTGCAAGCCGTGGGGGCGCCGCATACCGACCACCGTTTGCTGGCCATGGCGCGCTGGATGCACGGCGTGCTGCAGCAGGCCGACTGATCCGGCCGGTGGCAAACAAAAAAGCCCAGTTCATCATGAACTGGGCTTTTTGTTGATACGCCGAAGGCCTCAGGTGGTGGCGGCTTCGACCTCAGCCTCGGCCGTACTGCCTTGCGATTGGATGTGGCGGTTGACGGCGGTCAGCACGGCGCGGAAGGAGGCCGTCACGATGTCGCGATCGATGCCCACTCCGAAGCCGGTCGGCGAATCGCCCACGCGGACTTCGACATAGCTGGCGGCGCGGGTGTCGGTGCCGGTGCCGATGGCGTGCTCGTGGTAGTCCATGATGCGCACGGGCACGTCCAGCGCGGCCACGAAGGCCGAGATGGCACCGTCGCCGTTGCCGCGCACGATGCGGCGCTCACCGTTGTATTCCAGCTCGGCTTCGATGGCGAATTGCTTGCCTTCGCCGGCGCTCGGGTTGCCGTCGATGCGATGGCGCACCAGCTTCCAGGGGCCGCTTTGTTCGAGATACTCGGCCGCGAAGATGGTGTAGACGTCTTCGCTGGTGACTTCGCTGCCGGTCTCATCGGTCACGCGCTGAATGGCGCGGCTGAACTCGATTTGCAGACGGCGCGGCAAGACCAGGCCGTGTTCCTGCTCGAGCAGGTAAGACACGCCGCCCTTGCCGGATTGGCTGTTGACGCGAATCACGGCATCGTAGCTGCGGCCCAGGTCGGCCGGGTCGATGGGCAGGTAAGGAACCTCCCACACGGCATCGGGTTGCTGCTGGGCCAGGCCCTTCTTGATGGCATCCTGGTGCGAGCCCGAGAAGGCGGTGAACACCAGGTCGCCGGCATAAGGATGGCGCGGATGCACCGGCAACTGGTTGCAGTACTCGGCGCAACGGCGCACTTCGTCGATGTCGGAGAAGTCCAGGCCGGGATGCACGCCTTGCGTGTAGAGATTGAGCGCCAGCGTGACCAGGTCGACGTTGCCGGTGCGCTCGCCGCTGCCGAACAGGCAGCCTTCGATGCGGTCGGCGCCGGCCATCACGGCGAATTCGGCCGCCGCCACGGCGGTGCCGCGGTCATTGTGCGGGTGCACGCTGAGGATGATGCTGTCGCGGCGCGCCAGATTCTTGTGCATCCACTCGATCTGATCGGCATACAGATTGGGCGTGGTGGCTTCGATGGTGGCCGGCAAATTGAGCACCATCTTGCGCTCGGGCGTGGCGTCCCAGGCCTCGGCCACGGCATTGGCGACCTCGAGCGCGAACTCGGGCTCGGTCGTGCTGAAGACTTCGGGCGAATACTCGTAGCGCCATTGCGTTTGCGGATACAGCGCCATCGCCGCCTTGATCTGGCGCGTGCCCGTCAGCGCGATGTTCTTGATCTCGTCCTTGCTCATGGCGAAGACGATTTTGCGGAAGGCCGGCGCGCAGGCGTTGTAGAGGTGGATCATGGCTTGCTTGGCACCGGCGGCGGCTTCGGCCGTGCGCTTGATCAGATCCTCACGGGCCTGCGTGAGCACGATGATGGTCACATCATCGGGGATGCGCTTTTCATCGATGAGTTTGCGCACGAAGTCGAAATCGGTCTGCGACGCCGAGGGAAAGCCGACTTCGATCTCCTTGAAGCCGATCTTCACCAGCTGTTCGAAGAAACGCATCTTGCGCTCCACGCTCATGGGCTCGATCAGGGACTGATTACCATCACGCAGGTCCGTGCTCATCCAGATCGGGGCGTGGGTGATCCGGCGGCTGGGCCACGTACGCTCGGAGAAATCACGGGCGAAGGGCTGGAACGGCACGTACTTGGTGGCGGGGTTGGCGAGCATCGGTGCACCTCAATCGGTTTTTGCTTGAATCCCGGCAATGGGTGGGCGCGGCAAACCAGGATGGCGGTTTTATGCCTGCGTCGGCCAGGGTGGCGGCCGGATTCAATGGTTAAAACGGGGAAAAGACGTGTGGCTAACGTGTGGGTGCCGAGCTACCACGGGGCACTAGGCCCGGCAACCGATCGGTAGGTGTAGCGATAGCGCTAGGGCGGCGACGCCGCCCAGGAGGGAGGAGGCAAGCAGAGACGCAGCCGCGACCGACGCCGGGGCGCTGGCGCGTCCGGAGGCGGAAAATTGGGCGTTGCGTTCGATAGCCATAGGCGTAAGTCAAACACATTTTGGCGCAGCGCGCAAATCGCGCCGCGCCTGCTGGCGGTCAGCGGTCCGGCCCCAGACTGGGTTCGCGGGGGCCCTCATCCTGGCGCCAGGGCGAGCGGCCCGGTTCGCGGGGGGCGCTGGCGCGCGGCGCTTCGATGATGGGCTCGGCGGGCTCGCGCACGGCCATCCGGCCGGTGTCGCGCGGGGATTCGCGGTCGGCTGCGCGGGCCGTTTCGGGCACGGGCGCGCGCGGTGCGTGAGCCGGCTGGTCCAGGATGGCGGCTTGTTCGCGCACCAGGGCGATCTTGCCGATGCGGTTGCGGCGCAGCTCCTGGTGGCTGCGTTGCAAATCGCCCACGGTGAAGGGTTCTTCGCGATAGCCCCAGACCCAGCGCAGCACATCCACGACCTCTTCGCTCAAGCGGGCGCGCAGTTGCGCCAGGACGTCACGCGGGACCACGTGGGCGCGGCCGGCGGCCAGGCTGGCATAGAGCCAGCTGCGCGCGCTGAAGAACACGATCAGTGTCCAGATGAGCACCACGCCCCACCAGAAATAGGGGTTGATGCGGGTGAGCATGTCCACGGTCTGCTGGCCCATGCTGTGCAGGCCGTCGAAGGCCAGGGTTTTCCCGAAGCCAAGCAGCCAGGAGCTGGCGAGCAGCCAGATGATGGCAATGACGGCCAGCACAATCGCCCTCAGAACCAGGCGCGGAAACGCCAGTTTGAGCAGCGTTTGGCCTATCAGCCGGCCATCTTGGCGAATGCGTTCGGGCGAAGTGGGATTCATCATGCAAAATATTGTACCTATGACTCGTCCCGCCTTAGAACTCCGGCCTGGTCAGCATTTGACCCTGACCCCGCAACTGCAACAGTCCATCCGGCTGCTGCAGCTGTCTTCGCTGGAGCTGGAGGCAGAAATCTCCCAAGCCCTGGCTGAAAATCCGTTGCTGGAACGCGACGAAACGCCCGCCGATCAGGTCGACAGCGATCCGCAGCGCGAGGCCAGCGTCGAAACCGCCGAGGCGCCGGACACCGAGTTGCGGTTTGACGAAATGCCCGGAGCGGGCGGCGTCTATCCGGACGAGGACAGCGATTCGCCCGCCCGCAGCGATACCTTGCGCGAACATCTGCTGCAGCAACTGGCCCTGACGCGCGCCGGGCGGCGCGATGCCGCGCTGGCCGCCCTGCTCATCGATGAACTGGACGACAACGGCTATCTCGGCTCGCCGCTGGACGAAATCCTGCAATGGCTGCCGGCCGAGCTGGAGGTCGACGAAGATGAGCTGCGCGCGGCGTTGAGCCTGTTGCAGTCCTTCGATCCGCCGGGCATCGGCGCGCGCGATATGGGCGAGTGCCTGTTGCTCCAGTTGCGCCACCCCGACCTGGGTCGTCTGCCCGAGGCCGCCCAACCGGCGGTGCTGGCCTGCGCGCGGGCGCTCTGTGCCCAGCATCTGCCCCTGCTCGCCACCGGCAATCCGGCGCGCCTGCGCGAGCTGCTGCGGGTCGATGAGGCCACGCTGCGCGCGGCGCGGGCGCTCATCGTGCGGCTCGAACCCAGGCCAGGGCGGGCCTGGACGGTGCCGGCCGCCGATTACGCCGTGCCCGATGTGCTGGTGCGCAGAACGCGCCAGGGCTGGCAGGCCGTGCTCAACAGTGCGGTCATGCCGCGCCTGCAGGTCAACGGTCTGTATGCGCAGATGCTGGCCAATCAGCGCGAGGCGGCCTACGCCGGCTTGAATGCCCAGCTCCAGCAGGCGCGCTGGATGATCCGCAACGTCGAGCAGCGCTTCGACACCATCTTGCGCGTGGCGCAGGCCATCGTCGCCCATCAGGCCGAATTCTTCAGCCGCGGCCCGGCGGCCATGCGGCCGCTGATACTCAAAGACATCGCCGGCGAGCTCGGGCTGCACGAGTCGACGATTTCGCGGGCCACCACGCAAAAGTACATGCTCACGCCATTTGGCACGCTCGAACTCAAACGGTTTTTTGGCACGGGCGTGTCCACCGATAGCGGCGACTCGGCGTCGGCCACCGCCGTGCAGGAACACATCCGGCAGATGGTGGCCGAAGAAAACCGCGCCAAACCCCTGTCCGACAGCCAGATCATGGAGCGGCTGGCCAGCCAGGGCATCGTGATTGCCCGGCGGACCGTGGCCAAATATCGCGAGGCCTTGCGCATCGCGCCGGCCGCGGTACGCAAAGCCCAGGCCGCCGCCCGCTAAAGGGCGTTGGGGGAGCTTATCAGGGACGGATATAAGCTTATTCGTCCCTTTTTTCAACGGGTTACGCCCGGTGCACCACGCTAAAAAATGTCTTGCATCGGGCTTGCATGAGAATCGCTTATTGCCGATAATCATTCTCATGTACGTTTGCATCTGTAATGCCGTCACCGAACGCCAAGTCCGCGCCTGCGTGGATGCCGGCGCCAGTTCGCTGGGCGATTTGCAATTCGAGCTGGGGGTTGCCTCCTGCTGTGGTTGCTGCGCCGCCACGGCCAGCGAGTACCTCCCCGGCGGACGCGCTTCCAGCGTGTGCGACGTACGCTCCATCGCGGTGCCGGTCAACACGCCGGGCGCGATGATCGAGGCCGAACAGCCCGCGGCAAACGCTTTCCCCATTCCGCTGGTGGCCGCGGCCTGACAGGCCCACTCCCCCACAGATGAACGCCCGCCAGGGCGTTTTTTTATGCCCGGGGCGCCGAGGCCCCGCACCGCGTTTGTCAACCGGCCGGTCAGGGCGGAGAATGCCCTGCATCCTCCTCACCTACCCGCCGCCATGAAAACCTGTGCCGTTTCCTCCTCCGCGGCCGCCGCGCCAGAACGCACGGCCTGGGGGGCCATCGCACTTTTCTGTGTGCTGTGGAGTTCGGCCTTCGCGGCGGCCAAAATCGCCGTGCGCGACTGCCCGCCGCTGACCTTGCTGGCCATACGCTTTTGCATCGCCGGTGTGCTGATGATGGGGATGGCGGCCTTGACCGGAGGGCTGCGCATGCCGGCGCGGCGTGATCTGCTGGCGCTCATCGGCCTGGGGTTACTCAACAATGCGCTTTACCTGGGGTTGAGCTGGAGCGGGATGGCGACGCTGTCCTCGGCCTTCACGTCGGTGCTGATCAGCACCAATCCTCTGCTCATCGGCATGCTGGCCGGACCCGTGCTGGGCGAGCGGCTGGGCTGGCGCAAACTCGTGGGGCTCTTGCTCGGGCTGGGCGGGGTCGTGATCGTGCTGCGCTCCCGGCTCGCCGGCGCCGGCGCACACGAGGATGTCCACGGCACGCTCCTGGTATTGGGCGGCTTGATCGCATTGGTGGCGGGTACGCTGGCCTATAAAAAACTCAAGCCAGCGGCCAACCTCTGGATGGCTACCGGCGTGCAGGCGCTGGCGGCTGGCGTGGCGCTGTGGCCGTTTGCGCTGCACTACGAATCGTTGACGCAGGCACGGCTGACGCTCAGCCTGGTGCTGAGCATGGGCTACACCATCGTCGCCGTCTCCATGGGCAGCTATTACCTCTGGTTTTTGATTCTGGGGCGCAGCAGCGCCACCTCGGCCAGCGCCTTGCATTTTCTGATGCCGCCCTTGGGGCTGTTCTTCGGCTGGCTGATCTTGCGCGAACCCGTCTCGTGGCTCGATATGCTGGGCATCGTGCCCATTGCCTTTGGCATTTGGCTGGCCACGCGTCGCAACGTCTGAGGTTGTTGTTTATTTTCAGCGCGCCGGCCGCGGCCGAATCGCCGCGCGGCGCACACTTTTTTGCGGCCCAGGGCGGAGCAAATCCAGTCCGGACAGGCCGGATGGCGCGCCGCAGAGCGCATGAATACGTCGCTGGCACGTCATTGCATTAAATACAGAGAGTCATTCTCATTCTTTTGTCGCTTTCTTATTGCAGTCGCAAAGCGATTTACCAAATGCAGGCAAAGGCTAGGCGGGGCGCGGATGAGGGTGTTAGTCTGCCGGGGTTCCACGCTTAAGACAGCGGCCCCGCCAGATCAAGGAGTACATAAATATGAAGGGCGATAAAACGGTTATCCAGTTTCTGAACAAGCAACTGACCAACGAACTGACGGCCATCAACCAGTATTTTCTGCATGCACGCATGCTGAACCACTGGGGCCTGAACAAACTGGGCAAGCACGAGTACGAAGAGTCGATCGAAGAAATGAAGCACGCCGATCGCCTGATCGAACGCATCTTCATGCTCGACGGCCTGCCCAATCTGCAGGACCTGCACAAGCTGCTGATCGGCGAGGATGTGCCCGAATTGCTGGCCTGTGATCTGAAGGTCGAGCAGACCGCCCAGGCCACGCTGAAAGACGGCATTGCCTACTGTGAGTCCGTGCGCGACTATGTCTCGCGCGACCTGCTGCAAGGCATCCTGGACGACACCGAAGACCACATCGACTACCTCGAGACCCAGATCGGCCTGATCGATCAGGTGGGCCTGCAGAACTATCTGCAAAGCCAGATGGAAGTCGCCGGCTGATTCTGCCGCCGTAGATGAGCGCCCGCCACCGATGTGCCGGGCGCTCGTCGCATCAGAACGCCTTGACCAGCGTCAGACGTGCCAATGACCCTTTGGGCAGCGCCCCGCTGCCCGCCGTGGCGCTGACTTCTTTGTAGAAGGCGCCCTTGAGGACCAGGCCAGCGCTTGCGATCGGGTACACCAACTCGGCGCCGATCGCATGACGCGACGCTTTGTCGGAGGTGGCGCCGGAGCCGCGGTCATCGCGCATCTGCCATTGGCTATAGCCCACCAGGCCCGCGGAGACGGCGCCGAATGATTTGCCCAGACCCCACTCGAGCGTCATCTGATCGCCGGCCCGGTAGCCATCGCTGTTGCTGCGGTTGAGCTCATAGCGCATCAGGGCGGAGGCCGTGTACGTCTTGGCGGTGTCGAAGTAATAGGTCATACCGGCCGTGAGCATGGTGCTCTTGTAGCCCTTGCCGGGTGACGCCGGGTGGCTGGTGCTGCCATTGTCGAGCCACATGCCCGCGGCGGCGACGGCATCCCATTGCGTGCCGTGCCAACCCAGCAGCAGCGGGCCCAGATAAATATCGCCCACGCCGGAGCGCGAGTCGGAAATCCCGGCGGCGTTGACGGTCAGCGAGGTGCGGATGACGGGAACGATGGCTTCCATACCGTAATCGGCACCCAGGAATTTCTGGTTGGTCATCCATACGAAACGGTTGGCCAGTGCGGTCACCGTGCCGGTATTGTGGCCAGGCAGATTGCTGCTGCTGCCCGGTGCGCGGAAGTCCTCGATGTCGTAGTTCAAGAGATAGCCGACGTAGTACATCCCGGGCGGCGGGGCGCTGGCGGCCTGGATCCCCTCTACGCCGGGCACGTAATGGCCGTCGGCCTGCGCGTTGCTGATGGCCAGAGCGCTCGAGAGCGCCATGAGCGTGGCGGTGATACGAACATTCGCTTTCATGCTGGTGTCTCCTTCCTTGTGATCTATTGAGAACATCCGAACTGGATGCACGCCGGGATTCGGAGGCAAAAGGACCCCCCAGCGCCCGAAGCGTCGCTGTTTTGAAATCGATGGATGGCTCAGGCGGCGAGAGGCTTATCCCCGGGCGCCGAGCCGTTGAGAGCGGGCTAGAGGCCGAGGTTCACGTATTTGATTTCCGTGTACTCCTCGATGCCGTACTTCGAGCCTTCGCGTCCCAGCCCGGAAGCTTTGACGCCGCCGAAAGGCGCCACTTCGGTGGAGATCGCGCCGGCGTTGACGCCGACCATGCCGTACTCCAGCGCCTCCGAGAAACGAAAGATTCGCTTGATGTCCTGCGTGTAGAAATACGCGGCCAGCCCGTACTCGGTGTCGTTGGCGCGGGCCAGAACCTCGGCTTCTTCGTGAAACCGGAACAACGGGGCGAGAGGGCCGAAAGTCTCTTCCTTGGCAACGAGCGCCTCGGGGCAGACATCCACCAGAACCGTGGGCTCGAAGAAGGTGCCTCCCAGCGGATGGGGACGACCCCCAGTCAAAATGGTCGCCCCTTTTGCGACGGCGTCATCGATGTGGGCCTGGGTCTTGGCCATGGCCGCGGCATCGATGAGCGGCCCGAGCGCCACGCCGCTGTCCTGGCCGTTGCCCACGCGCAAGGCCTGAACGGCGGTCGCCAGCCTTTGGGCAAAGTCCTCGTAGACGCTGTCCTGCACATAGAACCGATTGGCGCAAACGCAGGTCTGCCCGTTGTTGCGGTACTTGGCGATCAGCGCGCCGGCGACGGCGGCGTCGAGGTCGGCGTCTTCGAAGACGATGAAGGGGGCGTTGCCGCCCAGCTCCAGCGAGAGTTTCTTGATGTCATGCGCACATTGCGCCATCAGCAGCCGGCCGACCTGCGTCGAACCGGTGAAGCTCAGCTTCCTCACGGTAGGGTTACTGGTCAGCTCGGTGCCGATCTCAACGGCGTGGCCGGTCACCACGTTGAACACGCCTGCCGGAATGCCGGCCTGTTCGGCCAGCGCAGCCAGAGCCAGGGCAGAGAAAGGCGTTTGCGGCGCGGGCTTGAGCACCACCGTGCAACCTGCGGCCAGCGCGGGCGCGACCTTGCGAGTGATCATGGCGCTGGGGAAGTTCCACGGGGTGATCGCGGCCGTCACGCCGACGGGTTGCTTGAACACCAGCAGTTTCTTGTCGGCCTGGGGAGCCGGGATCACGTCGCCGTACAGCCGCTTACCCTCTTCGGCGAACCACTCTACGTAGGCCGCGGCATACTCAATCTCGCCGCGCGCCTCGGCCAGGGGTTTGCCCTGTTCGAGCGTCATCAGGCGGGCCAAGGCTTCCTGATTCGAGAGGATCAGCTCGAACCAGCGACGCAGCGCGGCCGCGCGGGTCTTGGCCGGCAGCGCCCGCCACGTGTCCAGTGCTCTGTCCGCGGCGCCGATGGCCTGCCGGGTCTCGGCCGCGCCCATCAGCGGGACCGCGCCTATCCGCTCGCCGTTGGCGGGATTACGCACTTCCTGGACCCGTCCGTCCGTGGCATCGAGCCAGCGCCCATCGATGTAGGCTTGTTGTTTGAGTAGCGTGAGGTCGTTCATGGATAAGTCCTTTCGTACTGCGGTGCGCTAGCGGCCAATGCCGGCGGACGTTCGTCGATGCGCAGGTAAACCGCCTGGGTGCGGGCGCGACAAAGCCCGGCCCGCCAGACCGTGTATGACGTGAGTGTTGCGAATCAGGTGGGCGCCCGGTCAGGCCTGCTGCGTCGTGCAGGCAGGCCTGCCAGGCGGTGCTGCGCCCCCGCGGCGGGTCAGCCTACGGCCGTGAAGCGATCCAGGGAAAACGGACGCGCCAGAAGCGGCGCCGCGCGCTGGACGACGGCGGCGATATGGGGATCGGCCAAATGGCGGTCGAGCTCCTGGGGGCCGTGCCATTGTTCGATGAACAGCAGCTCCAGTTCGTTGCCCTCGCGGCTGACCAGATCACACTGGATACAGCCGGGATCGTTGCGAATCGGCTCCACGAGGCCGATCAGGAGGTCTCTGACCTCGTCGATCGACTCAGGACGCGAAGTAAAGGACGCGATGACATGAAGTGCCATGAAGAACTCCGTTAGCGAAGCAAAAAGACGATCTGCGTGCGCCACGGCCCGTCAAGGCCGCCGCGCGTGGGTTCAGGCCGAGGTGAGCGATTTGCGGTAGGAGTCCTTGCGCACGATCTTGTGATCCTGGAACTCCCACAGATCGCAGCCACGCACGCACAGCTTGCTGCCGTCGGCCTTGGTGCCGGTCAGCGCCCATTCGGAAATCGCCTTGTGTTCGAGGAACCAGTGCCCCTGCGGCTTGTAGTGGGCGTCGGGCAAGGCCGCAAAGCCGGCGGCGAAGCCTTCCCGGATGGCCGCCTTGCCCACGAACCGTTTGCCCCAAGGCTCGGGGCCGGCTGCCGCTTCCCAGATGCTGTCTTCGGCGAAGAACGCCATGATCGCGTCGAGATCATGGGTGTTGAACGCCGCCATGATGGCGTCCAGCGTGGCGATGGAAATGTGCTTTGAGTCAGTCATGACGGGGTCTCTCTAGAACTTGTTGAATCCGATGGCCGCGAGTTGTTCGCGTCCGGAGGGCGTGATGTCCGCGGGGCGCCAGCTCGGCTGCCACATCCAATCGACCGTGAATTCGGTATTGCGCTCGGCCAGGATCGTGCGCATCTGATCCGTCATGACCTTGGCCAGGGGGCAGGCCGGCGAGGTCAGTGTCATGGTGATGGTGGCGTGGCCGGCGTCATCGAGCCTGACCTGGCGCACGAAGCCGAGATCGACGATGTTCACGCCCAGATCGGGATCGAGGACGGTAAGCAGCGCCTGGCGAATCTCGCTCTCGGCGGCGGTCTCCGGCGCTGGCGTCCAGGACGGGGTGTCCGCGACGCCGGGCGCCGGCGAAGCGCTGTCGATGTCGATTTCCGGCGCCAGCCCGGGAGGCGCCAGCACCAGAGTGATGTCGCTGGTCGGGCTGCTGATCCAATCCGCCAGGCCGTGGGCTTTGCGCCGGATGCGAATAATGTGCTCGGCTTGAACGACCCGCGCGCGGTTGAGCACCAGCTGATCCGCTTCGACGCCGGCCTCTTCGGCTTGCGCCAGCGCGCGGTCCAGCATGCGCGCCAGCGGCTCGCAGGTCGGGCCCGGGCCAAAGCGCAGGCGCGTGCGCGCCTTGTCGGCGGGCGTGTTCATGACCCATTTCAGCGCCACCGCGGCTTCGGATTGCGCGAGCCTCAGTTGTGCCTCGCGCACCGTGATGGTTTCGATTGCCTCGGCGACGGTATTCATGCGTTGACCTCCCGGCGTTGCGGCCGCACCGGCCGGGGCAGCAGGCTTTTCAGATCAAAGGCCGGATCGGCAAGCTGCTCCTTGGTGACTTCGTGCGCGATGGCCATGATCTTGCGCGCCTGCATCAGGTCTTGGGGCCGGTTCAAGGAGATGATGGCCTTGATCCGCTTGCCCTCGAGCGAGAACACCGACAGCGACCGGTCGGCGGCGGATCCGCGGATCACTTCGACGCAATCCCCGACGGCTTGCCCATAGGCCTGCAGGCTATGTTCGTACTGCTGCGACCAGAAGAAATGCTCTTCCGTGAAGGGCTGCGGTTGATCCATCAGGTTGCGGGCGATATTGATGCCGTGGCGCATGGCCGTGTCGTGATGCTCGACGCGGAACATGCGGCCATATACCGGATGAAAGCGCGCCGCCACGTCGCCGATGGCATAGACGTCCGGCGCGCTCGTGCGCCCGTACTCATCGGTAAGAATGCCGCCGTCGACCTCTATGCCGGCCTGCTCGGCGAGTTCGACATTGGGAATCGAACCGATCGCCACGAGCACGTCATCGCAGACCACGACTTCCCCCCGGCCGGTGGTCAATTCGACGCCGGTGGGGGTTTCCTTGAGCTTGGCCACGATCTCGCCGGTGCGCATCTGCACGCCGTGCTCGCGGTGAATATCGATGACGGCGCGCCCGATCTCCTGGCAGACGGCACGGCCCAGCGGCAGTGCGCCCGGATCGAAGACGGTCACGCGCAAGCCTTTCTCGGCGGCGAAGGCGGCGACTTCGCAGCCCAGAAAGCCCGCGCCGAGCACCGCCAGGTGTTGGCCGGGGATGAGGCGATGACGCAGGCGTTCGGAGTCCTCCAGCGAACGCATGACGTGCACCCGCTCGCCGGAGAATCCGGGCAGGGTTTTCGCGCGCACGCCGGTGGCAATGATCAGCGCGTCATAAGTCAGCGATCGGCCATCGGACAACGCCACTTCGTGTGCTTCGACGTCGATGCGCGTGGCACGGGTCGACAGCAGCACGGTGACATCGTTCTGTGCGTACCAGTCCTGGGGGTTGATGCGGAACTGACTGCGGTCGAACTGGCCGGTCAGCCAGTCCTTGGACAGCGGCGGGCGCTCGTAAGGCAGATCCGGTTCGTCGCAGACGATGATGATTTCGCCTGCGAAACCGGCGCTGCGCAGTTCACGGGCAGCTGTCGCGGCGGCCACGCCGCCGCCAATGAAAACGAATCGTTTCATTCGACGCTCACTCGAATCGTCCCGTCGTCGTCGACCTGGCAGGGGTATTTGTGAAGCTGGCACGTGGACGGATTGATGCCCTTACCCGTCGTGACGTCGAACTGCCAGAGATGTTGCGCGCAGGTCAGCACACCCTCGCTGAGGTCGCCGTCGTGCAGCGGCCATTGCTGATGCGGGCAGCGGTCGTGATAGGCGTGGATGTCGCCATCGGCGTTGATGATCAGGACCTTCTTCCCGTTCACCTCGACGCCCGTCATCTCTCCTTCCCAAATATCGTCAATGTGGGAAACCTCTTGCCATTGCGGCTGGGTCGATGTTTCGCTCATGGCTGTTTACTCCGGTTTGCTGGCGAAGAACTCGGCGTGCAGCTTCTCGCGGGCCGCGCGTGCCGTGGCCACGACGTCATCGGCGGATTTGCCCAGCAGCGGAGCCAGCCCCGCGGCGGCGCGATCGGCGATCACGGACCACTTCTGGGTCCATTTCTGCAGCGGCTTGATGTTCGTCTCGCGTTTGGAGATGGCGTAGCGCGCCAAGGCGCTGCTCCAACGGTTGCGGCGGGCGCTGTCCTCGGCGAGCAGCTTGGCGACCAGCCAGTCCTGCTCGTCGCCGTTGTTGCGGCTGACTTCGCCCAGTTGATGCAGCAGCACGTTGTCCAGGGTCGGCGCCAGCACGAGGTTCAAGGCGGTGAGCGCCTCGCCCCAGTCGTAGGTAATGAGCGCGCGCTCCATGGCTTCACGGGTGGGTTGCCATGCCGGATGCTTTTCCCAGAGTTCGCGCTCTTTCACCCCGATGCCGGATTCCGGATGCGCGATCTGCAGCGCGCGGGTGCGATAGGCGATGGTGGTCACCCGACGCAGAAAGTCGCCGCTGGCATAGCAGGCCGCATTGGTGATGTACGAGCTCGGGGCGATGTAGCCCAGATAGGCCTGGGCTTGCTGCAGCCCATGCACCAGGTATCGTTGCGGCGCCAAGGCATGCGCCAGCACGTCGACCTGCGCGCTGCTCAGGCGCTCATCCGAGCCGGAGTCGCCATATTGTTCGAGAACGCCGTCCAGTTTGGTCTGCTCGTTGGCCTGCAGATTGACGTAGGCGCGGTAATGGATCTGATCGGGGTCGCGAAAGCCATCCCAATCATCGGTCTGCAGGGGCGAGTGTTCCCGGTACGTCATGAACCAGAGGTTGCCGGGCGAGGACGGGTTTTGTTCGAAGACATTGGCCCGGCCAGGCACGCGGCCCCGGGCGTTCCAGTTTTGCGCATGCGTGACGATTTCGTACTCGCTGGGCATGCGGCGGACGTTGCCAAACGCACTGAAGGTGCGCATTTTGCGTTGCTTGGGCGCGGCGCTGTCGTTGGACTGGGTGCTCATTGTTTGTCTCCTTCCTGGGCGATGTTGCCCGTGCGTCCCG
This sequence comes from Bordetella genomosp. 12, assembly GCF_002261355.1. Classification (GTDB taxonomy): domain Bacteria; phylum Pseudomonadota; class Gammaproteobacteria; order Burkholderiales; family Burkholderiaceae_B; genus Bordetella. Next base: position 151,210 of record NZ_NEVU01000001.1, read on the forward strand.
ACTGGCCGCTGTACCAGGTGATGGAATCGCTTTCCGTTGCCACTCGGCCCGAGAACGACGACAGCACCGCTTCGAGCGAGCGGATGCGGTAGTCGGAGCCGAGGTAGTTCTGTAATGAAGACTCGGTCAGTACGAGTCGGTCTTCGGCCTGCACGCGAAGATAGGCGCCTCGGTCGATGATCTCGATTTCGCGATCGGGGTTGTCATCTTCGATGGCAGCCACGATCTTGTCGGTTTCATCGCTGACGCGCAGCACCGGGCCTACGGGGTTCTTCATGCTGCGGCTCCTGCGGGAATCTCATACTCCACGGCGACGTGGTCGAGCGGTTTGATGTTGGCTTGAGCCACGGTCATGTGGCCGGGCAGTTTCTTGCCCTGATGGATCACGACCTTGGGATACGGCAGCGCGCGCACGCGCCGCCCTTCGGAGTGGTAGGCCACCGCGGCGGCCACTTCGTCCATGGTGTTGGCGGTGGTCACCGGTACCAGAATCGCGACAAAATCGGTCGAGAAGATGGCGTTCAGCGGAACGACTTCGGCTGCGGCTTGTTGATCGGACATGGTCGTCACGCTCCTCTGAGGATGAGGCCTTTCGCCTCGCGGCCGGCGTAGTCTTTCGCCCAGGCCTGGTAATCGATCTCTTCGCCCATGACATCAGGCGTGATGCCCATGTAGTCGAGAATGCCCTGTACGGTGGGCGGCTGGATGTCGCCGGACAGAAAGCGCGTGACCAGCGTCTTGTGGTTGACGTTGTCGCGGTCCTTCCACCAGATCTGACGGCAGCCGTTGGTGCAGAAATGCATCATCTTGCCGTTGTAGTTCAGGGAGTGGTCGCGGATGCGCCACTGGCCGTCGCGGGATTGCGTCGGGTTGCACATCGGCAGATGGCAGGTCTCGCACAGCCAGGGCAAGGTCTCGGGCAGCAGCGCCGGATTGACGTTGCCGGCATTGACGTTGTCGATGATGACATCCCATTTGTCGCCGTAGACCTTCTCCCAATTGGGGTACTTTTCGCGCAGCCATTCGCGTTCGTCCTTGGAGACCCCGGCGCGCGGGTTCCACCACAGCGTCGGGCGCCACCACCACAGGCCCATGTGCAGGCTGTGATGCCAGGTGTCCAGGCCGCGCATGAATTCATCCCAGAACCAGGGCTTCTTCAGCCCGTAGTCCTCGATCGTGCGGATGAACTGGTCGACGATCCACTCCTCCATGAATTCACGGAAGGATTGCTTGCGGTGTTCCAGCGGGGTGTAGTAGTCCATGACCGGGCCGGTCAGCGCGGCGAAGGCCCGCGCATTGGCCCAGAAGCCTTTGTCGATCACCCATTGCGCGCGTTGCGGATCGTGCTCGATCAGGATCTCCAGCGTGGCCACGCCCTGCTGCGAGTGGCGCGCCTCATCGGTCTGGATGGTGGAGATCATGTTGGCGAAGTTCACATCGCCGGCTTCGAGCGCGTCGGCCGCGAGCGCGACGAACTGCAGGTTGGTGAAGCCGGTTTCGAACGTCAGCGGCAACATCAGCGCGCAGTCCACGGCGTTGGACGTCGTCATGAATCCGTCGAACAGCGTGCGCAACGCCACCGGCACCCAGTCATTGGTGCTGTAGGTCTTCTGCGTCCAGTCGAACTGCGGATCCTTGGCGACCAGTTCATGCCCGAAGAAGGTGTTCAGGGCATTGTGGCGCAACTCATCGAGATGACCATAGATGGCCATATTGCGCCAGGCGCCGTTCAGGCCGAAGCGCGCCATCTTCAGTTCGGCCAGGGTGGCCGCGTACTCAACCTGGGCCACGCCGCCAAAGTGCTGCTTGGTGCCCGACTTCCAGCCTTCGTCGAGGTGATCGAAGGTCTTGGTGCGCTGCAACGCCGCCTTCACGCCGTAGGTCGCGGCTTCCTTTTCGCGCTGGGTATAGACGTACTCCGGATAGCTGACCTTGTAGCCCTCCTCCCATTTCAACCACGCTTCGCGCGGCACCTTGCCCGTGCCGGTGAGCCAGTCAGGATAGACGGCTTCGTCATCCACATAGGAAAGCGTCCAGTCCACGTCACGGACGAACCCCTGCCATTCTTCGCGTTTCAGCAATGTCATTTTTTGTCTCCGCCTCTGGCAGGTCAGTCAACTTCAAAGTGGCCAAGCTGACGGTTCACGCCGGCGTTGTCCCAATAAGCCCGGATGTTGTCGATCAGGCCGTCTTCGTTTACGTGCAGAATGAACAGATGAGGCTCGGCGAAGTACTGGCCCTTGGAGCTGATGAAGCCCCAGGCCGACTCCTGAGTGCCGGTGATGTCGCAGGCGACCACGACATCGCCGTTGTCGTTGCCATCGATATGGAAGACCGTGTTGCCGAGATCGGGGAAGGCGTTGATCAGGCCGCTCCAGATAACGCGGCCCACGGTTTGCACTTTGCCGTCGCCGCGGACCACGCGCTGCTTGGCCCAGACTTCGAAGGGGATGTACTCGAAGTTAGCGTTATCGGTACAGAGTTCCGACATGCCGGGCACATCGTGGTCACGATAGCGATCGAAGAACTCGGTCACGATCTCGACGGGGGTTTGGGTGACAAGGGTGTTCATGGGAGGCTCCGGTCAAACGATCGTGACTTGATCCTGGCGTTTGACGGCCAGGCGACGATAGAGTTGGTTTTGACACCAGTAGGCATCGATGCCGATGATCTGGCCGTTGTCGACAGTGAAGCGCCAGGCGGTGTCGAGATCGAGGTGCTTTTCCTGGTTGATGGCGCCGAGAAAGTCCGCGGACTGCGTGCCTTCGAGCTTGAATTCGGCCAGCGCCACTTTCCCGGCTTCGATGACATTGCGCATCGTGATCAGCAAATCCGGAAAGGCGGTGACGATATCGGTGAGCAGTTGGCTGATCACGTCCTTGCTGCCTTCGCGCACTTGCAGCGGAAAGACCGTGATCTTGGCCTGGTCGGACACCAAGGCGAGCGCGGACGCGACGTCCTTGGCGCGAAACGCATTGAAGAAGGTTGCGACCGTCTGGCCGGAACTGTTGGACATGGAGTTTTCCTTGTGATCGGTAGGATCAGGCCGAAGCGGCGCGCAGCGCTTTGACGACGGCGTCGGCGGTCGCCTCGGTCGAGTTGGGGTTCTGGCCGGTGATCAGGTTGCGGTCTACGACGACGTGGGAGGCCCAGGCGTAGGGCGCATCGTCAAAGATGGCGCCTGCGTTTTGCAGCGCATCGGCGAGATACCAGGTCATGCCCAGTTGGCCGATGCGGTTCTGGTCTTCCTCGTCGTTCGTGTAGGAGGTCAGGCGGTAGCCTTCGAACATCCATTGGCCATCGGCGCGATCGGGTGCCGACAGCAGCATGGCCGGCCCGTGGCACAGCGAGGAGATGATCTTTCCGTCGTTGTGCAGAATGCGCAGCAGCCGGCTCACATCCGCGTTGTCGGGCAGGTCCACCATCGGGCCATGGCCGCCGGGGACGAACAGCGCATCGAACTGCGCCATCTGTTCGTCGCTCAGCGACGACAGCGCGATCGGGTTGTTGAAGCTCGCTATCGCGGCCAGCTTTGCGGCGCGTTCGTCGGCGATGGCTTGCGCGGCCGCGCGCAGTTCTTCGATGGCCGCGCGTATCGTGGCTTCCGGCAGCGCGCCATCGAGGCCCTCGCTGAGCATGACTTCGCTGAGCTGCCGCTTCTGGCGCCAGGCGATCTTCGCGGCTTTGCTCAGCAGCTGATGGGCTTCATCCGACGTTTTTCCGGCCTCCATCAGCAGCTTGGCGATACGCCGGGAGGCCATCAGCTCCTGTCCCGTCGTGTGGTGCAGGGTGATGCGGATGTCGTCGGGATCGTGATGGAAAGTGCGATACACCGAGGCGAAATAATCCCGGTCGATGTCCGGGTAGTGAAAAATATGCTCGAGGCCGTAAGGGTCGGGCACGGGCTTGTTGCCGTCGGGCGTGAGCACGACGACGTCAAAACCGGCGTCGACAAAGCGCTCATACGATTTGAGAGCCTCTTCGGCCCAGTAGCCAGTCGGGTGCGCCGAGGCCTCTTTCAGATCGATGGCGTTTGCGCTCGTCACGAGAAATGCGATGCGTGGCATTGGGTTTTCCTTCGAATGTACGGATCTGGTTTCGGCCGCGTCGCGTCCGGGGCTCAGCCTTCTTCGCGGCGCAAAGCCGCTTGGACGGCGGGTCGCGCCGCGACGCGCTCCAGCCACGCTTGCAGCCGTTCGAGTCCGGACAGATCCACGCCAACGGCATCGGCCCAGCTGGTGACGGCAAACAGGTAGGCGTCGGCCACGCCGAAGGTCTGGCCCGTGAGGTAGTCGCGGCCTTCGAGCTGGCCGTCGATCCATTCGTAGCGGGCGCGCAGTTTGGCGCGGGTCGCCTGCTGAAAGCCTTGCTCGGCGTCGGGTGAGAACAGGATGTAGTACACCGAGTGGAGCTCGCCGCCGATAAAGGCCAGCCACTGCCCCAACTGCGCGCGGCTCAACGCGTCATGGGTCTGCGCATTGTTCTGTTCGGACAGGAACTGCAGGATGGCCGGCGTTTCGTGCAGGCGCATGCCGTCATCGAGCTGGAGAACCGGCACATAGCCCAGCGCATTGATCGCGGTGTAATCGCTGCCGTCGCGCAGCTTGTGATCTTCGAGCGATACCTCGGCCAGTTCGAAATTGATGCCTGCTTCCTGCAGGGCGATGTGCGGTGCCAGTGAGCAGGAACCCGGGCTGTAGAAAAGCTTCATGAATATGTCTCGTGTTGTTGATCGTGTTGGAGATAGGCCTATGGCTGCGAAGTATTGATTCCGCGAGCACGGTCGCGTTAGCCAAAATCGGCATCAGCCTGCCTAGGGTTTTCCCCGCAGGGTTTGAGGCGCGCCTATGGCGCGGCCTCTTTGTGAGCAGTGCCGCGGCGCGGAATGGCGTGTGTGCGACACGCATGGCCAGCGTTGCGCGCACCGCGGCTTGCGCTGCGTAGCGCGTCGCGGCATGCGTGACACAACGCGAGGTTCGTGTGTGCGTCGTGGCCCTGCGATGCGATGAACTGCCGTGGCGAGCGATGGGCTTTCGCAGGGTGTGCACGCGAAGGGGGATGCGCGGTCCGGCGGGCGTGAGGGGCGAGAGCGAAACCGGTGATACGGGCGGATGTGGCAGATCCCGGCTCGCGGTCCGGCGAGGCCGGCGGGTGGTGCCGAAATTTTCCTAGACGACTGGTCTAGTCGTTGCTAGACTGCCCGCATGAACACTTCGACCCTTCGAAACAGCGACGCTCGCGCGAAGATCCTCGCCAATGGGCAGCGCATCATGGCCGGCAAAGGTTTTGCCGCCGTCGGCATCAATGAAATTCTGGTTGCCGCCGGCGTGCCGAAGGGGTCGTTCTATCACTACTTCGGCTCGAAAGACGCCTATGGCGAAGCCCTGCTCGAGAACTACTTCGAGGAGTATCTCGCGGGCCTGGAACAGACCTTGACCGCGCCCGGGCTGACCATGGCCGAGCGCCTGATGAATTACTGGCAGGAGTGGCAGGAGGTGCAGTCTTTTTCCGGCTGCCAGGGCAAATGCCTCACAGTCAAACTCGGCGCGGAAGTGGCAGATTTGTCCGAGGCCATGCGTCTGGCGCTCAAGCGGGGTTCGTCCAGCGTCATTGCCCGCCTGGCCCAGGCCATCGAGGCGGGCGCCCAGGAAGGCTCGCTGGTGGTCGATGGCACCGCCGACGAGATCGCGCAAACGCTTTATCAGCTATGGGTCGGCGCCAGTGTCATGGCGAAGATCGTCCGTAGTCCTCAACCCTTTGAATCGGCGTTGGCCGCAACCCGACTGACCTTGCATCTCCCTGCCTGAATCACGGCGGCGTGCGCACTTCCCTCGAGGTGCTTTTTTTATCGAAAAATTTATATACGACCGGTCTAATTTATTCTTTCAATGTGGAGTGACCCCAATGAAGATCCTGATGGTTTTGACCTCGCATGATCAGCTCGGCGATACCGGCCGGAAAACCGGTTTGTGGCTGGAAGAACTGGCCGCGCCCTACTACGCCTTCAAGGGGGCGGATGCACAGATCGTGCTGGCCTCGCCCAAAGGCGGCCGGGCGCCCATCGATCCTTTGAGCCAGGAGCCGCCCTTCCAGACCGAGGAAGGCCTGCGCTTCGAAGCCGACGGGCAGGCGATGGCCCAGCTGGCCAATACGCAGCGCCTGGACGCGCTGACGCTGGAAGATTTCGACGCCGTCTTTTACCCGGGCGGCCACGGCCCGCTGTGGGACTTGGCGGAGGACCCGCAGTCCATCGCACTGATCGAAACCTTTCTGGCGGCCGAGAAACCCGTTGCCCTGGTGTGCCATGGCCCCGGCGTGCTGCGGCATGTCAAAGCGCCGGACGGCAAGCCCTTGGTCCAGGGCCGCAAAGTGACCGGTTTTACCAACAGCGAAGAGGTCACCGCGGGCGCCACGGAGATCGTGCCCTTTTCGGTCGAGGACGAGCTCAAGGCCAAGGGTGCGGAGTTCACACGCGCCGCGGACTGGACGTCGCATGCCGTGCGTGACGGCCTGCTGATCACGGGGCAGAATCCTGCCTCTTCGCCCGCCACGGCCGCCTTGCTGCTCGAGCAACTGGCAGCCGCGCGCGGCAAGGCCTGAAGCCCGGCGGTGCGCAGGCTGACGAGGCATGCGCACCGCTGCGGCCGGCCCTGGGCAAGTGCAGTGACCGCAGAACGTAAGAATTGAGCCCGAGGCTCATGTGATAAGAATACGAACGGAGACAGCGATGAACCAACCCTTGTCACGTCCCAAGCAAGAGTCGGCATTGCCTGCAACAAATCATATTGTCCGAGCCACGTGTAGCGACGTCGTGGAGCAAGCCGACGCCCTGCCGTTCTGGCAGCAGGATTACACCCAGCTCAGCTCAGGCAGTTTCAGGGGGAGTGTCGAGAGCGTGTCGATGCGCAACCTGCAGGTGTTTCGCGAGACCATGAATCGCGCCGTCGACGAGCAAGCCTATGCACCGCAGGGCACCTATGTGGTGGGGGTTCCCTGTCTGGTCCAGGGCGAATCGCTCTGGAACAACCTGCATATGCCGCTCGATGCCGTCATCACGCTGGACGTGGGCACCACGTTGAGCTTCCGCACGGCCGAGGTCTCGGAAATCATGGCGGCGTCGATACGATCGAACATCATTGAAGCCTATGCCGAAACGGTCGAGGAGGTCGATTGGCGGGCGTTGCTGCGGGCCCGCGCGTCGGTCGAGCCCGTGCCCGCGGCGCAGGCCGAGCGCATGCGCTCGCGCTTTGCCAATGCCCTGAACAGCGTCGGTGCCCAGCAAGAGCAACTGCTTGAGTGCGGGCCCAGCGGCTACAGCCAGTTCGAGCTCGACATTCTCGCCTTGTGCGTCGATGCGATGATGGGTACCCGCGATCACCGGGCGGTGCGTCAAAGCAAAGTGCAGCGGTACATCGTGGACCGGGTGCGTGACTGTATCCTCGAACGGCCCGATGATCCGCCTTCCATCGGCGAGCTCTGCCTGATGTTGCGCATCAGCCGGCGCACGTTGAATCAGACTTTCCAGCATGCGCTGGGCGCCAATCCGGTCACCTATGCGCGCAATGTGCGGCTCAATCGCGTTCGCCGGGAGCTGTTGCACGCCACCCCGCAACAGGGAAACGTCTCGCAGATCGCCACCCGCTGGGGATTCGATCACATGGGCCGGTTCTCCAGCCATTACCGTGCGTTGTTCGGGGAGCTGCCTTCTGCGACCTTGATGCGTGACGCCCGCAGCAGCGCTGACGCGCCCGCCGTGGACCCCCTCACCTCGCTCTTGGTCATCGCACCCTAGCCCGCGTAGCTTGCGGCTGCCAGCGCCGGGGGGCGGGCCCGTCATGGGCACGCCAGGTATCCGGCGCGAAAAAAAACCCCTTTCATGCGAAAGGGGTTGGTCATGTGCGGTGGGCTTATTCGGGCCGGCGGGGGCAGTCGGCCGAGGTGCCCCAGGCGCGGTTGGGCGCACAGTACTTGTTGCGAGCGGTCCAGGAGCAGCTGGGCCGCTCGAAAAACCCCAGCGTGGCGCAATGATCGAGTTCGCTGCGCAATTGCTGTTGCCAGTTGGCCGGCGCGCGCGGTGCCTGCGTCTGGGGGGTGTTCAGGGCCACGGGCGGGTTGTCACGCGTTACGCCGGATTGCTGTACGGGTGGCGCGGCCGGCGGCGGAATGCCGGGGAGCGCGGTTTGTTGCAGATCCAGTGTCGAGACGTCCGAAGGCCCGTTGGGCAGAGGCACGTCCGAATCGGCGGCCAGTTCGCGCGCGCGATCCATGGAGATGCTGTCGCGCGAGAGCTGGACCGACGGGTCGGTATTGCTGTCAAACAGCGAGACGGTGTTGACGGCCCACTCGCGCGTGGCGGGCTGCTCGGGTACGCCGAGCGTGCCATCGGTACGCGGTTGGGGGGGCTGCGCGACATACGGACGCCCGTTGGCATCCAGGACCGCCTGATCCGCGTCGCCCTTATCCTGGCCGGGGGCCTCGCTGGCGGCGGGAGCGTGAGCCACCAGCCAATCTCCCAGCTGCACGCCGCCCCAGGCGGCGGCGGCCAGGGCGACCAGAAGCGTTGCGAACAATAAACGCCAAGACATTGCTAACCTCTTTTGCTCTGCGGTGTTTGACCGGGCTTAGGCTTTGTCTCCAAAAACCTTGCCACCATGCTCGCGCATGGCGTGGAATTTCACATCCGGATACAGTTCTTCAGCGACGCGCAACTGCGCCGGCGAGCCGATCAAGAAAGCCGCAGCATCGACCACATCATAGGCGATATGGGCGGCATTGGCATCCATGAACTTGCGCAGCGCTTTGGGATTGTCGGACGTGATCCAGCGCGCCATCGTATAGCGCGACGGCATCATCCGGGCTTCGACGCCGTACTCGGTTTTCAGGCGATGGGCGACGACTTCGAACTGCAGCTGGCCCACCGCGCCCAGCAGCAGCGAGCCGCCGGCCACCTCGGGGCGGAACACCTGAATTGCGCCTTCTTCGCCCAGTTGGGTCAGGCCGATGCGCAACTGCTTGGTGCGCAGCGGATCCTTGACCTCGACGGCCTGGAACAGCTCGGGCGCAAAGAAGGGCAGCCCGGTGAAATGCAGGGCTTCGCCCTCGGTGAGCACGTCGCCGAGTTGCAGCACGCCGTGGTTGGGGATGCCGATGACGTCGCCCGCATAGGCTTCGTCGAGCAGCTCACGCCGTTGCGACAGGAAGGACACCACGTTGTTGGGGCGCATTTCCTTGTTGGTGCGCACGACCTTCAGACGCATGCCGCGTTCGAAGCGGCCGGAGCTGACGCGCACGAAGGCCACCCGGTCGCGGTGCGCCGGATCCATATTGGCCTGCACCTTGAACACCACGCCGGTGAACTTGGGCTCCTCGGGGTGAACCTCGCGCTCCAGGGCCTGGCGTGAACCGGGTTGGGGCGCCAGCTCGACCAGGGCGTCGAGGACTTCCTGCACGCCGAAGTTATTGATGGCCGAGCCGAAGAACACCGGGGTCTGCTTGCCGGCCAGGAAGGCGGCATGGTCGAAGGCGGGGGCCGCTTCGTTGATCAGCTCGATCTCGCCGCTGGCCTGCGCGAACGCCTGGCCGAAGCGTTGCGAGATGTCGGGGTTGCTCAGGCCTTCGATGAATTCATCGTCGTCGCTGCGGCGCTCCTGGCCGGCGCGGAACAGGCGCATGCGGTCGCGGCGGATGTCGAACACGCCGCCGAAGGACTTGCCCATGCCGACGGGCCACGAGAACGGAACGGCGTCCATGCCCAGGTGCCCTTCGATCTCCGAGAGCAGTTCGAGCGGCTCGCGGACTTCGCGGTCCATCTTGTTGATGAAGGTGATGATGGGGGTATTGCGCGCGCGGCAGACCTGCAGCAGACGGATGGTCTGCGGCTCGACGCCGTTGGCCGCGTCGATCACCATGAGCGCGGCGTCGACGGCCGTGAGCACCCGGTAGGTGTCTTCGGAGAAGTCCTGGTGGCCCGGGGTGTCGAGCAGGTTGATGACGCAATCGCGATACTCCATCTGCATGACCGAAGAGGCCACGGAGATGCCGCGCTGCTTCTCGATTTCCATCCAGTCGGAGGAAGCGTGGCGGGACGCTTTGCGCGCCTTCACGCTGCCGGCGATCTGAATCGCGCCTGCGAACAGCAGGAGCTTTTCGGTCAGCGTGGTTTTCCCGGCGTCAGGGTGGGAAACGATGGCGAAGGTGCGTCGCCGCGCGACTTCTTGAGGAATGTTCATAGCGATGAGAGGGAGGCGCTCGCGATCAGGCGTGACGGCGGAAGGTCGCCAGGAAAACGCCTGCGATGATGAAGAGCGAACCGAAGACGCGGTTCATCCAGCGGATATGCCGGGCACTGCGCAACAGGCGCAGCACCTTGGCGGCCAGGAGGGTATAGAAGCCCATGGCCACCAGGTCGGTGAAGGCCAGGGTGCCGGCCAGCGCGGCGTACTGCGCGGTCAGCGGCTGGGTCGGGTCGACGAACTGCGGCACCACCGCGAGCAGGAACACCGTGCCCTTGGGGTTCATCGTGTTGATCAGAAATCCGCGCATGATGAGTTCACGGATCGAGGCCTTGCCAGGATCGCCGGTGTCCACGGCCACGGGGGCCGCGTCGGTGCGGATCTGGCGCAGGCCCAGATAGATCAGATACCCCACGCCCAGGTATTTGACGATCATGAAGGCCAGTTCCGAGGTCGCCAGCACGGCGCCCAGGCCGACCGCCACGACCAGGAACTGGAACAGGATCCCCATGATCAGACCGGCGGTATTCCAGTAGCCGCGCGCGAATCCGTACTTCAGGCCCGACGACATGGCCGAGATGGCGCCGGCGCCGGGCGAGAAGGAAATCGCCCAGGAGGCGAGGAAAAAGGTCAACCAGGTCGAGAGCATCATGGAGGGAGATCCTGCGGATTGCGAGCTGCGCTTACTTGCCGAGCAAAACACCGCGTGAAGGGCCATTGCCGCGGGCGGGGCGATGGCTGCCTTCGGGGCGGCGGGCCGGTTGCGCGCCAGCCGGCTTGGCCTGCCGGGGCGCCGCCGGCTGGGTGCCAGCGGGCTTGGCGGCGGCAGGCCGGGCTTCGGCGCTGCGGGCCGGGCGCGGCGCACGGGCTTCGCCGGACGGACGCGGATTGCGGCCGCCACCACGGTTGCCATTGCCATTGCTGCGGCCATTGCCGCCGCCGCGACCGTTGCGGCGGCCGAAACCGCGCTCTTCGTCGTCTTGCGGCTCGGCTTCGGCCACGACGCCCACCGGCGGCGTCCAGTCTTCGACCGTCTTGCGCTCGATGGTTTTCTTGATCAGGCGTTCGATGGCCTTGAGCAGCTTGATTTCGCTGTTGTCGACCAGCGAGACCGCCGCGCCGGTGGCTCCGGCCCGGCCGGTGCGGCCGATGCGGTGCACGTAGTCTTCGGGCACGTTGGGCAATTCGAAGTTGACCACCTGGGGCAATTGATCGATGTCCAGGCCGCGTGCGGCGATATCGGTGGCCACCAGGACGGCGACGCTGCCGTCCTTGAAGCCGGCCAGCGCGCGCGTGCGGGCCGACTGGCTCTTGTTGCCATGGATGGCGGCTGCCGACAGGCCGTCTTTGACGAGCTTTTCGGCCAGGCGGTTGGCGCCATGCTTGGTGCGGGTGAACACCAGCACCTGATGCCAGCCGCTTTCGCGGATCAGATGGCTGACCAGATCGCGCTTGTGCGCCTGGTCGACGATGTGCACCGTCTGGGTGACCAGTTCGGTGGCAGTGTTGCGCGGCGTGACGGACACTTCGCCCGGATTGTTGAGCACGCCCCGCGCCAGTTCGCGGATCTCATCGGAGAACGTGGCCGAAAAGAGCAGGTTCTGACGCGATTTGGGCAACAGCGCCAGCACCTTGCGGATGTCGCGGATAAAGCCCATGTCCAGCATGCGGTCGGCTTCATCGAGCACCAGGATTTCGACGCCGGACAGATCAACCGTCTTTTGGCCGGCATGATCCAGCAGCCGGCCCGGCGTGGCCACCAGGATGTCGACCGGCTTGCGCAGGGCCGAAATCTGGGGGTTGATGTTGACGCCACCGAACATGACCATCGAGGTCAGGCTGGTGTGCTTGCCGTAGACCTGCACGGATTCGGCCACCTGCGCGGTCAGTTCGCGCGTGGGGGTGAGGATGAGGCAGCGCGGGCGTCCAGCCTGGCGCTTGGCGGGCTTGGTCTGCGACAGCAGATGCAGAATCGGCAGCGTGAAGCCGGCCGTTTTGCCGGTGCCCGTCTGGGCAGCGGCCAGCAAATCGCCACCACGCAGCACCTGCGGGATGGCCTGAGCCTGAATAGGGGTGGGCGCGGTATAGCCGGTTTCGGCGATGGCACGCAAAAGGGAATCAGCCAGCCCGAGGTCGGCAAAAGAAGAAGAGGTAGTCAAAAACAACTCCAGCGGCAGCCTGTCGCTCAAGTTGAGAGACTCCAATCCAGGCGGACGAACGAGGAGGAAACAGAATAGGCGGGGCGGATGCCCAACCGGCGGCAGAGCGCCTTGTGACGTGTGCTGATTGGCAATGCACACCGGACGGGAGTGTAACCGATGCGTCCGTTGCTGATGGACTAAGCTGTAACAATCGCCGATACATTTGTATGCGCTATTGGTGCTGTAATCCGAATGAACTCACCGCGAGGTAACACTATGAGAAAGATGCGCTTGCTGGCCTGGACCTGGTTGATGTCGATGACGGTCCTGCTCTCCGGTTGTGGCTACAACAACATGCAGGCCGCCGATGAGCAGGTCAAGGCGGCGTGGTCGGAAGTCCTGAACCAATATCAGCGCCGCGCCGATCTCGTACCGCAGTTGGTCAAAGTGGCCGATGCCTACATGACGCATGAGCGCGAGGTGCTGACGCAGGTGACCGAAGCGCGCAGCAAGGTCGGCAGCGTGCAGATCACGGCCGAGCAACTGGAAGATCCGGCGGCCCTGCAACGCTTCCAGCAGGCGCAGAGCGCCCTGACCTCTTCGCTGTCGCGCCTGATCGCGGTCTCGGAAAACTATCCCCAGCTCAAGGCCGATGGCGTGTTCCGCGATCTGCAGGCCCAGCTCGAAGGGACCGAGAACCGCATCGCCGTGGCGCGTGGCCGCTATGTGCAGTCGGTTCAGGCTTACAACGTGTTGGTGCGTCAGTTCCCGGGCGTGATCACCGCCAAGATCTTCGGCTATGCGCCCAAGGCCAATTTCGGTGTCGAGAACGAAGCCGCGATCTCCAAGCCGCCCGAAGTGAAGTTCAGCAATGAATCCGGCAAGCAGTAAGCGCTGGCTGGCGGCGCTGGCCTGGGTCCTGGCCAGCCTGTTGTGCCTGGCCGCGCCGGCGCAGGCGCAGCAGGCCAAGGAGGTCGCCGTGCCCACGCTGACCAAGCGGGTCACCGATCTGACCGCCACGCTCGATGCCGCGCAGCAGACGGCGCTGGAGAGCAAGCTGGCGGCGCTGGAGCAGCGCAAGGGGGCGCAAGTCGCGGTGCTGATCGTGCCCACCACGGGGCCGGATACCGTCGAGCAGTTCGCCACGCGGGTGTTCGACAAATGGAAGCTCGGACGGCAGAAGGTCGATGACGGCATTTTGTTCGTCGTCGCCAAGAACGACCACGCGCTGCGCTTCGAAGTGGGGTATGGCCTGGAAGGCGCCGTGCCCGACGCCATGGCGGCGCGCATCATCCGCGAGCAGGTCGTGCCGCATTTCAAGCAAGACGACTACGCGGCGGGTATCGACGCGGGGGTGGATTCCCTGGTCAAGCTGATCGATGGCGAAGCCCTGCCCGCGCCGGTGGCCAACGCCGATTCCGGCTCGAGTTCGCACTCGAGCGGTTTCGAGTGGGGCGATCTGCTCGATGTGGGGCTGTTTCTGTTGGTGCTGTTGATCGCCGCGCCGCCCATCCTGGGCGCCGCGGTGGCCGGCGTGGCTGCCGGCGTCATGAGCGGCAGTCTGTTGATGGGCGGCATCGCCGCGGTCATCGTCGGCGGCTTGAGCTTTTTGCTGGGCGTGACCGGTCTGAAGAAATCCCTGGCCAGCCGTGGCGGCCGCGGTGGCGGCGGCGGATTCGGCGGCGGAGGGGGCTGGGGCGGCGGTGGCGGCGGGGGCGGAGGCTTCGGCGGCGGGGGCGGCAGTAGCGGCGGAGGCGGCGCCTCGGGACGCTGGTAGCGGCCCAGGCCTTGCCGCGGCGCCGGATCTAGCGCGCGGTCTGCGCCAGCGTGTCGGCCAGGCTGGCGAGTTGCTGTTTGCGCCGGTCGTCGTCGACATATCCCTCGGCCAGCGCCGACCACTCCGGCCGGCTGCGCGCTTCTTTGAGGGGGGCGGGCAAGGGCCCGCTTTGCCACTGCGCCGCCTGGGGCAGAACGATGGGCTCGCGGGCCGCATGCCCGCGCCGCTCGAGCGCTTCGATCAATTGCTGCTGGCGCAAGGCCAGCAACCGCAGTACGCCGTCATCCACGCTCAATTCGCGGTAGCCGCGCAATTTGCCCGACAGGCGCTTGCCCAGCCGGTCCACGCCTTGCCACAGCCCGCCCGCGGCCGCGCCGATCAGCATGCCCGTGCCCAGGCTCAGGCCGGCCGAGAGCAGGTCAACGGCGGCCCCGGCCATGGCGCCCGCCGCGGCCCCGACGCCCAGTTGCACGCCCATGTCCTTGAGCGCCTGGGGATGAAAGAGGTCCATGCCGAAGCGTTCGTTCTCCAGAGGCAGCGCATCGGCGCGGTAGTCGTGGCGATGAAAGTGATAGAGCGTGAGCAGCGCTTTGACGCAAGCCTGCTCCCTGCCCCGGATTTTGTCGCGCAGTAATGCTTGTGTCTGCGCCAGGGCTTGAGGCGGGCTTTGCAGATGCAGCGCGGCCGCATCGATCAGCAAGCCGGCCGCCAGCCGGTAGGCCGCCTGGCGGCGTGCGGCGCGTTCGCGGCCCAAGGCGCCGGACAACTCCGCCAGCATATCGGCGTGGCGGTCCAGCAAGACCGCCAGCCGGGCGTAGAGTTGCTGTTCGCCGTCCAGCGGCGGCGCGACGGTGTCGTACTCCAGCACGGCATGCAGGCCGAGACGGGACATGGCATCGCGCCACTGCGCGGCCCGATGCCCCGGGGCATGCACGAAGTTGAGCACCGGCAGCAGCGGGCGCGCGCAAGCGGCCAGCAGGGCCAGCTCGTCGCGATGTTTGCTCAGGACCGGATCGCGCGCGTCAATGACGTACAGGCCCGCGTCGCATTCCAGCAGCTTGTTCAATACGCGGGCTTCTTGCTCGTAACGGCCGTGGGCCTCGGGCGAATCCAGAAAACGCCGGATGCGCGCCGGGCCGTCGAGGCGCTCTGACAAGGGCGCGATATGGTCCAGATACTCCAGCAAGGCCACGCTGTCCTCCATGCCGGGCGTGTCGAACCATTCGATGCCGCCATGGCCGCGCAGCAGCGCGCTCTGGACATGGCGTGTGGTGCCGGCCGCGTCATCGACCTCGCCAAAGTCCGCATCGCGCGTGAGGGTACGCAGCAAGGAGGTTTTGCCGGTGTTGCTGTGGCCGACGACGGCAATGCGCAGCGCCTCACGCATCCGAACCTCGCTCCAGCCATTGCAGCGCCGGATCCTGCTGAGAGACAATGGCCGCGCCAGGCAGACCCGCGGCCTGCAGGCGGTCGCGCCATTGCGCCAGGCGTTCGCCCTCGCCCAGCAGCCAGATGCGGGTCTGGCCGGCATGGGCCGAGAGCGAGGCAATCAGCGCCAACGAGCCGCGGTCCGGCGTCTGGCTGGCATCGCAGGCCAGCAGCAGGCGCGAGGCCGGGCGGGCGGCCAGGCCATCCAGAAGCGCATTGCGTTGCTCGCGCGTGTCCAGATTGCCGGCATCGAAGACCGCCTCGGTGCCCGGCGCGGGCCGGGCCAGGTCTGCGGGCAGTTCCAGGCTGGCGTAGACCGGCCGGCCGTCGAGGGCGTTGCGATTGCTGATGCGGGGCGTATGCAGCGGGTCGGCCGGCCGGTCCACGCCGCTGGCGCGGGCCGTCGGCGTGAGCCGGTCGCGCAGCGCCGCGTAGCCAGGCAGGCTGGGGTCGATGCGCAACCGCGCCAGCGCGCGGGCGCTCATGGTCAGGCAGAGCAAGGCCGCCAGCAGGCGCGGCACGATGCCCCAGATGACCACCATGCCGATGAGCCACACCGACCATTGCACTTGCGCGGCGGCCGGTAGCACCTGCTGGCCATCGCTGGCGCGCACGATGGCCGGATCGGGCAGGCCGAAGCCGAACTGCGCCGGCAGCCAGCCAGCCCAGGCCGTCAGGCGCACGAAGGCTTCCGGCGAGAGCAAGGTGGTGGCCCAGATGAAGCGGTAGCTGGCGGTGGACAGAATGACGATGAGCGTGCCGAGCGCCGCGCACAAGGCGGCCAGCCACAGTAAATGGCTCACCGTGCCCAGCAGCCAGCGCAGCGCGCCGGCGCGCCCCAGCAGGTTGAGCAAGGCTTGCGGAATGAGGGCGCTGTCGGGGCCGCGCGCGAATTTCCGGGTGATCCACAGCCACAGCCGCCCCAGTCCCGAGGCGCGCGCGGCGGGCAGCATGAAGCTTGCCAGCCAGAGCAGAAACATCAGCCCATGCAGGCCCAGCAAGGCCCCCAGCGCCCACAGCACATTGACCGCGCGCGAGCCGTCGCCCAGTGCGCTCCAGGCCACGCCCGCGCCCGAGGCCAGGACGATGACCAGCAGCACCAGCAGGGCAAAGACGGCGCCTTGGCGCCAGCGGGTCAGCACGTCGTCGAGGTTTTCGCGCCGCGCCAGCAGCGTGGCGCGCACCAGGACACGGGTGCAGAAGTCGCCTTCGGTTTGCCGGGCGCGGCGGGCTTCGTCGCGGTCGTCGAGCGGACCCCAGTGTTCTTCGCGCAGGCGCAGGGCCTCCGCGAGCCATTGGGCCGTCAGGCCGCCGGGAGCCGGGCTCATCCGGCCGGGCCGAACCAGTTGTCCAGGCGTTGGCGCGCTTGCGCCTTGACCTGGTCATTGATGGTGAAGGCCACGGTGGCCAGGGCGGCGGTCATGACGGTCAGGTCATCGGTGTAGCCCACCAGTGGCGCGAAATCCGGGATGGCATCCAGCGGCAGGATGAAATAGCCGAGCGCGCCGTAGATGACGCGCCGCGCCCATTTGGGCGTGGCCGGATCTTGCAGCGCGAAGTACAGCCAGAGGGCTTTTTCGAGCACCTGGCGGCCGCCGGCCTTGGCGTGGCCGCCCAGCTTGTGCCAGAAACGGCGCTCGGAATAGGCGTTTTCGTAGGAGGTGGATGCCGAAGCCATATCGTTTCCCATGAAGAAGACCGCAGGCAGGCGCGGCGGTGGGCAGTGCGGATATAGACCCGGCTTCATTGTAGACGGTTCCCCCGCAGCGCCACGGCCGGCAAAGCAAAAGGCCCGCACAAAAGATGTGCGGGCCTTTGGAATTTGGCTCCCCGAGCTGGGCTCGAACCAGCGACCTGCGGATTAACAGTCCGTCGCTCTACCGACTGAGCTATCGGGGAAGAGGTAGAGGGGCGCAATTATGCACCAAAAAAAAAGCCCTCGCAAACCGCTTGGCGGCGCGCCCATGCCGTGCGTCTGGCAGGAAGGCAGGGAGCGCGGCGCTATCATGGGAAGACGGCCGGGGCGCGCGGAGTGCCCGCAGCTGAATCATCCGAGGATATCCGTCATGTTGCCCACTTTGCACGATCACATGGAGGCCCTGCGTTCGGGCCGCGTCAGCGCGCTGGAATTGGCCGAGGCCGCGCTGGCGCGCGCGCAGGATGCTGCCGGCGAAGGCGGGCGGGTCTTCACGCGCCTTTATCCGGAAGCCGCCAGAGCGCAGGCGCGCGCGGCCGACGCCTTGCGTGCCGCGGGTATCGAGCGCTCGCCCATCGACGGCCTGCCCATCAGCATCAAGGATTTGTTCGACGTGCGGGGCGAGACCACCCTGGCGGGCTCGGTGGCGCGCGAGGGCGAACCTGCCGCCGAGGCCGACTCCGATGTGGTGCGCCGCCTGGTCGCCGCCGGCGCGGTCATCGTCGGCAAAACCAATATGTCGGAGTTCGCTTACTCCGGCCTGGGCCTGAACCCGCATTACGGCACGCCGCGCAACCCCTGGGATCGGGCCACGGGCCGCATTCCGGGCGGCTCGTCATCGGGCGCGGCGGTCTCGGTGACCGACGGCATGGCCCTGGCCGCCATCGGTTCGGACACTGGCGGCTCGGTGCGCATTCCCGCCGCGCTGTGCGGCCTGACCGGCTTCAAGCCCAGTGCCTGGCGTGTCTCCATGGCCGGGGCGTTGCCGCTGTCCAGCAGCCTGGATTCCATCGGCCCGCTGGCATCCAGCGTGGCCTGTTGCGCCACACTGGATGCCATTCTGGCCGATGACACCGCCCGCCCGGCCGAGGCCCCGCCCTTGCGCGGCTTGCGGCTGGCCTTGCCCGTGACGGTCGCGCTCGACGGGCTGGACGACACCGTGGGGCGGGCCTTCGAGGCGGCGCTGTCGACGCTGTCGGCGGCCGGCGCGCTGATCGAACGCATCGAGGTGCCGGAGTTCGCCGAGCTGGCACAGATCAACGCCAAGGGCGGCTTTACCGCGTCGGAGGCCTATGCCTGGCATCGCGGCCTGCTCGCGCGCAAGGGAGATCGTTACGACCCGCGTGTGATCGCGCGCATCCTGCGCGGCAAAGATATGAGCGCGGCGGATTACATCGATCTGCTGCAGGCGCGCGAGACCTGGGTGGCGGGCGTGGATGCGCGCATCGCGCATTACGATGCGCTCATTCTGCCCACCGTCGCGGAGGTCGCGCCTGCCATCGCGCCGCTGGAGGCCTCCAACGACGCCTTCACGCGTATGAACCTGACCATGCTGCGCAACTGCACCTTTATCAATTTCCTCGATGGCTGCGCGTTGTCATTGCCCTGCCATGCGCCGGGCGGCGCGCCGGTGGGGCTGATGATCGCCGGCTCCAATGGTGCCGACCGCAGGATGCTGGCCATAGGCCTGGCCATCGAGGCCGCGTTGGCGGCGCGTCACGCAGGATGAGACCGCGGCGCCCGGCCGTGGACCGGGCGAGCCGCAAGCCCCTTTGCTCGCCCGTGCCGCAGGCGGCCGCGTCAATTCAGGCACCGGTCTATGGCGCGCAGCGCTTGCAGCGCTGTCATCGGCAAGCAAACATGCCGGGGATTGCCATGGATGGCCGTATCGTCAGGATTGATGCGGATCACCGGCGCGCTCCATTCGAACGCCATGCGGTGCGTGAACGCACGCGCCGTGGCGATGGCCGTACCCGCGCCGATCTCGATCACCAGCGGGCGTGTGATGCGGTTGAGCCAGTGTTCGAGCCGCCGGGATTGCTCGTCTGTGCGTTGTGACAGCCAATCGTCGTCATCGAACATCAGGATGTTCGGCCGGGCAAGCCTGCCGCAGGACGGACAACTGGGCGGGAGGCCGCGCAGCAAGCAGTGCTCGAGGTCGACGTCGGGCTGGAAGGCCTGTGCCGACCAGATGCCCGACTGGCATTGCCCGAAGCATTGCAGATGGTGGATCGAACCGTGGCATTCCAGCACGAGCTGGGCGTCGAAACCGGCTTTCTGGAAATGGCCATCGACGTTGCTGGTGAAGACGGCGCCGCCCATGGGGCGGGCTTGGATCCAGCGGCGCAGGATGCCGAAGCCCTCATGCGGCGTGGTGGCGCGGTACAAGGCCAGACGATGCCCGTAGAAGCCCCAGGCGAGACCAGGATCGGTCTTGAAGGCGGAAGGAGAGGCGATGTCGTAGAACTTCAGCTTTCGTGATCTGAGGCCTGGATAGGCGTTCCAGAAACCCTGGCTGCCGCGAAAGTCGGGCAGGCCCGAGTCGATGCCCATGCCGGCGCCGGCGACCACCACGATGGCATAGGCGTCGGAGATCAGGCTGGCGGCGCGCTCAAGCGCGCTTGCAGGCGTGGATTCGGGCATCGGTCAATCGCAGGGGGATGTACTGCCAGGATAGCGCCTGAAGGCGGTTGCCGATGGCATCAAGCGCGGCCCTGATCCCGGGGATGGCCGTCGACACCCGCAGCGGTGTTAAGCGATAAAAAACCCGCAGAGCCTTCGCTGCTGCGGGTTTCGTGTCCTGCCGTGTACGGCGGCAGACGGGTATTTGGTGCCGGTGAAAGGAATCGAACCCTCGACCTTCTCATTACAAGTGAGCTGCTCTACCAACTGAGCTACACCGGCCATGCGCGCTGCCGTGTTGGGGACACGGGAGCGGCATTGTAAACAAAGTTTGGCTGCCGGTTTACTTCACGATGGTCAGATGGGGGCGCTTGGCATCGGCGCCGGCCTCTTCGGCCGCCTCGGGGGCTTCGCCGCCCGTGGCGGCTTCGCCCTCTTCCGGCACGTCTTCGCGCACGGGCGGTTCATAAGGCTGGACTTCAAAGCCCATGCCGGCGCCCGTTTCGCGCGCATAGATCGCGCTGACGGCGGCCACCGGCACCAAGACGTTTTCGGTCACGCCGCTAAACCGCGCCTGGAATTCGATGTACTCGTTGCCCAGAAGCAGTTTGTTGGTCGCCAGCGTGCCGACGTTCAGGGTGATCTGTCCGTCGCGCACATGGGCCATCGGCACCAGCGTGTGCTCGTCGACCTGCACGGTGAGATAAGGCGTGTAGCCGTTATCGGTGCACCATTCGTGCAGGGCGCGGATCAGATAGGGTTTGGTCGAAGTTTCACCCATGACTTGCCTTAGCGACGCATGACTTTTTCGGACGGCGTCAGCGCTTCGATGTAAGCCGGACGGGAGAAGATGCGCTCGGCGTACTTTTGCAGCGGGGCGGCATTCTTGGGCAGTTCGATGCCGTAGTGATCCAGGCGCCACAGCAGCGGCGCAACGGCCACGTCCAGCATGGAGAACTCTTCGCCCAGCATGTACTTGTTCTTCAGCAGCAAGGGGGCGAGCTGGGCCAGACGGTCGCGGATGGCCTGGCGGGCCAGCACCATCTTCTTGTCATCGGGCTTGGCGCTGCGGTCTTCCAGCGTCGAGACGTGGATGAACAGCTCTTTCTCGAAGTTGAAGAGGAACAGGCGGGTGCGCGCACGCATGACCGGATCGGCCGGCATGAGTTGCGGGTGCGGGAAGCGCTCGTCGATGTACTCGTTGATGATGTTCGATTCGTACAGGATGAGATCGCGCTCGACCAGGATGGGCACCTGGCCGTAGGGATTCATGACGGAGATGTCTTCCGGCTTGTTATAGAGGTCGATGTCGCGGATCTCGAAATCCATCCCTTTTTCGAACAGCACGAAGCGGCAGCGTTGCGAAAACGGGCAAGTGGTTCCGGAGTAGAGCACCATCATGGCGGTAAGTCCTTGTATTGAAAAGCGAAAGGCCAGCGCCCTCTAAAATAGCAGGCGCTGGCCCCGAATGCCAGGCAACGACAGGGAGTGGTCCTATCTGTGCAGACGATCCGGTCAAAAGGGGCCGGATCGGTTCGGCGGGGCGTTATCAGTTAGCGTACGTGTTTCCAGTAGGCGGCGTTCAGGCGCCAGGCAACCACCAGGAACAAGCCCAGAAAGATCATCACTCCCACGCCCAAGCGGACACGGAAGCGTTGAACGGGCTCGGCCATCCAGGTCATAAAGGCAGTCAGATCGGCGACGTCGCGGTCGTAAGCGGCCACGCGCGAGGGATCCAGGGCCTTGAACTTCGCCTCGGGCGGTCCCGCATGGCCATTGAAATGGGCGACGGGCTCCACCTTTGTCGTGGAATAACCTTGCGCATCATACAACGTTGTCACCCGTTCCCAGCTTTTCGTGCCATCCGAGGCTTGCGCCGGCCGCATCGCCACCAGGGTCAGTTCGCGCGGCCCCTGCCGTTGCCAGAGGGCGTGCGGCATGGCTGCGTTGGGAAAAACGAGATTGTTCCAGCCCGTGGCGCGCTCGGTGTCGCGGTAGAAAGTCCGCAGATAGGTGTAGATGTAGTCCGAACCGCTGGGCCCGGCGTTGACGGACTTGGCCCGCGCGATGACCGACAGGTCGGGCGGCGCGGTGCCGAACCATTTCTTGCCTTCCTGGGGCGTCATGGCGATTTTCATCAGGTCGCCGACCTTTTCGCCGCTGAACAACAGGCTGTCCTGGATCTGCTTGTCGGTCAGGCCGATCTCCTGCAGCTTGTTGTAGCGCATGGCGTTGGCGCTGTGGCAGTTCAGACAGTAATTGACGAACAGCTTGGCGCCGTTTTGCAGCGAGGCCAGGTCGTTGACCAGATTGGGCGCCCGGTCGAGCGGAAAGCCGGCCTCGGCGGCATAGGTGGCGGTGCACGACAGCGTCAATGCCAGGGCACCCATCAGCTTGTTGATCATGATCGTTCCGTTTCCTGGTGGGGGCTCAGTGGCGATGGAAGGTCACGCGGTCGGGCACCGGCTTGAATGTGCCCAGACGGCTCCAGATGGGCATCAGGAAAAAGAAGCCCAGATAGATCAGCGTGCCGATCTGCGACGTGAGGTTGAAGGCATCGCTGGGCGGTTGGGTGCCCAGATAGCCCAACACGAGGAAGTTGACGATGAAGATGCCGTAGAACCACTTGTGCCAGGTGGGCCGGTAGCGGATGGACTTGACCGGGGAATGGTCCAGCCAGGGCAGGAAGAACAGAATCACCACCGCGCCCCCCATGGCCACGACGCCCCAGAATTTGGCGTCGATGGTGCGCAGAAGCACCGCGATGACAATGAGCAGCACCGGCAGGGCCAGCCGCGCGACGCCTTTGATGCGGCTTTTTAGCAGCAAGGCGATCGCGCCGAGCACGGCGGCGCCGGCCAGCACCCAGGTGAATTCATCCGTCGTGGCGCGCAGCATGGAATAAAACGGCGTGAAGTACCACACCGGGGCGATATGCGGCGGGGTTTTCAGCGAGTCGGCCGGCAGGAAGTTGTTGTACTCCAGGAAGTAGCCGCCCATCTCCGGCGCGAAAAACACGATGGCCGCGAACACCAGCAGAAAGCCGGCCACGCCCATGATGTCGTGCACGGTGTAGAACGGATGAAAGGGCACGCCATCGAGAGGCCGGCCGTACTTGTCCTTGGGGCCATCCTTGATTTCCACGCCGTCCGGATTGTTGGAGCCGACCTCGTGCAGGGCCACCAGATGCGCGGCCACCAGGCCGATGAGCACCAGCGGAATGGCGATCACATGGAAGGCGAAAAAGCGATTGAGCGTCGCGTCGGAGACCACATAATCGCCGCGTATCCAGATCGACAGTTCGGGGCCGATGAACGGAATGGCCGAGAACAGATTGACGATCACCTGCGCGCCCCAGTAAGACATCTGGCCCCAGGGCAGCAGGTAGCCGAAGAAGGCTTCGGCCATCAGGCACAGGAAGATGGCCACGCCGAAGATCCAGACCAGTTCGCGCGGCTTGCGGTAGGAACCATAGAACAGCCCGCGCAGCATGTGCAGATAGACCACCACGAAGAACATCGAGGCCCCGGTCGAGTGCATGTAGCGCACCAGCCAGCCCCAGGGGACTTCGCGCATGATGTATTCGACCGACTGGAAGGCTTTCTCGGCGTCCGGCTTGTAATGCATGACCAGGAAAATGCCGGTCACGATCTGGATGACCAGCACCAGCAGCGCCAGCGATCCGAAGAAATACCAGAAGTTGAAATTCTTGGGTGCGTAGTATTCGGACAGATGCGCTTTCCAGGTGGACGTCACCGGAAAGCGCCGGTCCAGCCAGCCCAGCAGGCCTGTCGTCTCGACGGTTTTATCGCCAGCCATCTAACGGCTCCTTCTCTTGTCTCTTATACGTGGCGTATTTGCTGCAGATCAACACCCGGCCTCTGCCTCCCGGATGGGGCGGTGATCAGGCTTTGTTGTCTTCGTCGACGCCGACAATGATGCGGCCTTCGGACAAATACTGATACGGTGGTACTTCGAGATTGTCAGGGGCGGGTTTGTTCTTGTAGACCCTGCCGGCCAAATCGAAGGTGGAACCGTGGCAGGGACAGAGAAAGCCGCCCTGCCAGTTGGCGGGCATGCCCGCTGCCGATCCGGTTTCGAAGTGCGGGGTAGGAGAACACCCAAGATGCGTGCAGATGCCGACACAGACCAGCAGATCCGGTTTGCGTGAACGGTACTCGTTCTTGGCGTAGGCGGGAGTAAAGCCGGGCCGGTTGGACTCAGGGTCGGCCACCAGCGGGTCTTGCGATTTGATGGCCTTGAGCTGCTCGTCGGTGCGGCGCATGATCCACACCGGTTTGCCGCGCCATTCGACCGTGCGCATCTGGCCGGGCGCCAGGTCCGCGATGTCGACCTCGACAGGCGCGCCCGCGGCGCGGGCCTTGGCGGAGGGAGCAAAGGTGCTTACAAAGGGGACGGCGGTCGCTACTCCGGCCACGCCGCCCACCGCACAGGCGGTGGTGACCCAGAATCGTCGCGAAGGATCGGGTGGTAGCTTGGGATCGACCGCCCCCTCCTCGTCTTGCATCAGCGTATCTTCACTCATTTCCTATCCTTGTTGGTGCGCAAGGACTGCCGTAGGATCAGTCTCGCGTCATCCGTTTAGCGGGAAGGTGTAACAGACAGCATAGCAACCGCGTATTATAGTCCTAGCCCACCATCGTGGTGTGTTGTTATTAGGGAAGGGAAAACGCATGAGTAAAGCGACAGGGTTTCTCAAAGAGTTCCGCGACTTTGCCGTCAAGGGTAACGCCATTGATCTCGCGGTGGGCGTCATCATCGGTGCGGCGTTCAGCAAGATCGTCGATTCCATCGTCAAAGACTTGGTCATGCCCGTGATCAATTTCATCATTGGCGGATCGGTGGACTTCTCGAATAAGTTCCTCGTATTGTCCATGCCCAAAGACTACACGGGCCCCATGACGTATGCGGATTTGACCAAGGCGGGCGCCAATGTGCTGGCCTGGGGCAATTTCCTCACCATTCTCATCAACTTCGTGTTGCTGGCCTTTGTCATCTTCTGGATGGTCAAGGCCATTAACCGCGCCCGTACGCCCAAGGAAGTCGCCGCACCCGCCACGCCGGAAGAAGTCGTGCTGCTGCGCGAAATCCGCGACTCGCTCAAGCAGCAGTAAGGCAGACACTGCCTCGGCGCGCATTCGTCGCGCGCCGCGGCAGGGCGGGCGGCGCCGGCCTCAGATGGGGTTGTCGATATCGACGAACTCGACCTTGATGCCGAACTCGTCCGCCACCGCCTGGCCCAATGCCTGCACGCCGTAGCGCTCGGTGGCGTGATGCCCTGCGCTGATGAAGCCCACGCCGGATTCGCGCGCCAGATGCGCGTTGGGTTCGGAGGCTTCTCCGGTGATGTAGACGGTGGCGCCGGCGGCGACGGCATCGGCCATCATGCCCTGGGCGCCGCCCGTGCACCATGCGACGCGGCCCACCGGTTGCTGCGCCTCGCCGATGCACAACGGCGTGCGGCCCAGGCGCTGGGCGATCCTTGCGGCCAGTTCGCCCAGGGTGGCTATCCCGGGCGCGCTGCCCAGCCAGATCAATTGGTCTTTGCCACAGATCAGCGGCACGCCGTCGTCGTCGCGTGCGGGCTCCAGGCCCAGCACGCGCGCCAACTGGGCGTTATTGCCCAGGGTGGGATGCGCATCCAGCGGCAGGTGGTAGCCGATCAGGTTCAGATCATGCGCCAGCACCAGCGCCAGGCGCCGGCGGCGCTGGCCCACCACGCGCGGATCGTCGTTGCGCCAGAACCAGCCGTGATGCACCAGCACGGCGTCGGCGCCGCGTTCGATGGCCGCTCGCAAAAGGGCTTCGGATGCCGTGACGCCGGTGATAATGTGCGCTATGTCGGATTTACCTTCAACCTGTAAACCGTTGGGGGCGTAGTCCTTGAATCGCGATGCTTGCAGCGTGGCATCCAGCCAGGCTGTCAGCGTGCGGATGTCGACCTTCTTCATTGTCTGTCCTGTGGAAAATATGCGCCGTCTCTGGCTGATCTTTGCCCAGACCGTCACGGTTTGTCTGGCTATTCTATTCGCCGTCACCACGCTGCGCCCGCAATGGCTGCGGCTGGGCGGCCCGAGCCCGCAGGCCGTTCCCATGGCCACGGTGGACAGCTATGCGCCCGCCGTGGCGCATGCCGCGCCGGCCGTGGTCAATATCTACACGACCAAGCATGTCGATGTGCCCGTGGTGCCGTTGCCCAACGATCCGGCCCTGCAGCAATTGGTCGGCAGCCTGCCTGGGCTGTCGCGGCGTGAGTCGACCAACAGCCTGGGCTCCGGCGTGATCGTGAGCGAGCAAGGCTATGTGCTGACGAATTTCCACGTGGTGGATGCGGCCGACGCGATCGAGGTCGCCCTGGCCGACGGGCGGCAGGCATCGGCCAAAGTGGTGGGCGCCGACACCGAGACGGATCTGGCCGTGCTCAAACTGGAAGGCAAGCTGGAGCGGCTGCCCGTGGCCAGCTATGCCGAAGGCCGGCGGCTGCGCGTGGGCGATGTGGTGCTGGCCATCGGCAACCCCTATGGTGTGGGCCAGACCACGACGCAGGGCATCGTTTCGGCCTTGGGGCGTAATGGCCTGGGCATCAATATCTACGAAAACTTCATCCAGACCGATGCAGCCATCAATCCCGGCAATTCCGGGGGCGCGCTCATCGACACGCAGGGCAATCTGGTGGGCATCAATACGGCGATCTATTCCGAGACCGGCGGCTCCATGGGCATCGGATTTGCCATCCCCATCGATGCGGCGCGCCGCGTCATGGACGAGATCATCAAGACCGGCAAGGTGCGCCGTGGCTGGCTGGGCATCGAGCCGCAGGATCTCACGCCGGAACTGGCGCGGTCCTTCCATCTGGACAGCGCCGCCTCCGGCGTGATCATCGCCAGCATTCTGCGCGGCGGCCCGGCCGACAAAGCCGGCCTGCGCGTGGGCGACATTGTGCAATCGCTGGATGGCCAGGCCGTGCATGGCACGACCGGCCTGCTGGCGCAGATCGCCGCCGTCACCCCGGGCCAGAACGCCACCCTGCAGGTGTTGCGCGACGGCAAGACGGTGGATATCAAGGTGGTCATGGGCACCCGCCCTACCCGGCCCAAATAAGCGCCAGGCCCGCGCTGCATGCAAAACGCCAGGCGTTGCCTGGCGTTTTCACGGTTGGGGCGCAGCCCTCAATGGCGTTCGGTGAGTTCGCCGCCTTCGGACTGGCCGCGCGGACGGATCATGCGGGCGCAGATCAGGCCGACCTCGTAGAGCAGGCAAAGCGGCACGGCCAGCATGAACTGGCTCACGACATCCGGCGGCGTGACCACGGCCGCGATCACGAAGGCGCCCACCACGACGTAGCCGCGCGCCTGGCGCAGCTTGGCGACATCGACGATGCCCGTCTTGACCAGCAGCACCACCGCCACGGGCACTTCGAACGTGATGCCGAAGGCCAGGAACATCGTCATCACGAAGCTCAGATAGGCCTCGATATCCGGCGCCGGCGTAATCGATTGCGGCGCGAAGGTGGCGATGAAATGAAACACCGTGCGGAACACGAAGAAATAGCAGAAGGCCATGCCCAGCAGAAAGAGCACCGTGCTGGAGGCGATCAGCGGCAGCGCCAGGCGCTTCTCGTGGCGGTACAGCCCGGGGGCGACGAAGGCCCAGGCCTGATAGAGCACGATGGGCAGCGAGACGATGAAGGCGGCCATCATGGTGACCTTGACCGGCACCATGAAGGGCGTGATCACGCCGGTGGCGATCATGCGCGTGCCTTCGGGCAAGGACGCCAGCATGGGCTGCGCCAGGATGTCGTAGATGGTCGAGGCGCCGGGATAGGCGAACAGGATCAGAAACACCACCACCACCGCGCCGACGGCCTTCAGCAGGCGCGAGCGCAGTTCCACCAGATGCGACATGAAGCTTTCTTGTTGCATCTCTTCTTCTAGCGTTTGCTTGTCCTGACTCACGTTGCGTTACCAGTGGGCGGGGTCTTGGAGGCGGCGGGCGGCGTGGCCGGCGCGTCGTCGGCGGATTCGGCGGCCGGGGCGACTCCCGGAGCTACCGCGGGCGCTGCCGCAGGAGTCACCGACGGAGTCGCCGTGGAGGGCGCCGGCGGTGTGATGGCCGGCGCAGGCGCCGCCTCGGTCTGGCTAAGGGGGGCAGGTGCCGGCGGCGCGATGCTGCGCTCGGCGTCGGCGGCCGCTTCGTTGACCGCTCGCGTCGTGTTGTCGAGTTCGGCGCGCAGCGTGTCGCCTGCCGACCGTATCGAGTCGGTGGCCTGCTTCAAGGACAGGTTGACGTCCTGCGCGGTGCTGTCCATTTCCTGTTTGAACTTGCGCAGTTCGTCCAGTTCGATTTCGCGCTGGATATCGGATTTGACGTCGTTGACGTAGCGCTGCGCGCGGCCAAGCAGGTGGCCGACGGTACGGGCGACTTTGGGAAGGCGTTCGGGACCGAGCACGATCAGCGCCACGACGCCAATTACGACCAGTTCCGTGAAGCTGACATCAAACATGCGTCTGCCGCTTGGTTAGATCAGGCGGGCCGCAGGCCCGCCCGGAACTCAGGAATTGTGTTTTTCTTTCGCTTGCACGTCGATGGTGTCATCGGCGCGCTGCTGCGTGACCTGCTCGGGTTTCTCGCCATTGGCGTCTTTCATGCCTTCCTTGAAACCCTTGACCGCGCCGCCCAGATCCGAGCCGATGTTGCGCAGTTTCTTGGTGCCGAAAATGAGGGCAACGATGACCAGAACGATCAGCCAATGCCAGATACTGAAGCTACCCATGACAACTCTCCGTGTTTAGGCTTCGGGGGCTGCGCGGCCTTTCCAGGGACGCGAACCGCCAATAATGTGGAAATGCAGATGCGGAACTTCCTGGCCACCTTCGGCGCCGGCATTGGCCAGCAACCGGAAGCCCCCCTGCGGCCCGGGATTGCAGCCGTTTTCCTGGGCCAGGCGCGGCACGAGTGTCATCATTCTACCCAACCATCCCGCATCCTCGGCAGTGACGTCCTGCATGGACGTGATGTGCCGGCGCGGGATGAGCAGCAGATGCACGGGCGCGGCCGGGTTGATGTCGCGGAAAACGACGAATTCATCGTCCTCGTAGACCTTGCTGGCCGGGATGGCGCCTTGCGCGATTTTGCAGAAGATACAGTTTTCGCTCATACGGTTCTCAGTCGGCGGGCCGGCGGGCTTTTTCTTCGAGGCCCGACAACCCTTCGCGGCGTGCCAGTTCAGCCAGCACGTCCTCGGGGCGCAGATTGTAGTGAGCCAGCGTGACGAGGCAATGAAACCACAGATCGGCCGTTTCGCTGACGATACGCTCGGCCTGGCCATCCTTGGCGGCCATGACGAGTTCGGTGGCTTCCTCGCCGATTTTCTTCAGAAACGCGTCCGGGCCCTTGGCAAACAGCTTGGCCACATAGGAGGTTTGCGGATCGCCGCCGTTTTCGGGGCGGCGGGTTTCCAGGGTGTCGGCCACGCGCGCAAGCACGTCGGCGCCGTAGGCGGGAGAGAGGCTCATTTGTAGATCAGCTCAGGGTCTTTCAGCACGGGGTCGACCGTCACCCAGGTCGCGCGCTGGGAAGTGCCGTCCAGGCGCCGGTAAAAGCAGCTGGCCCGGCCGGTGTGGCAGGCGATACCGCCGTTCTGGTGGACTTTCAGCAGGATGACGTCGCCGTCGCAGTCCAGGCGCAGTTCATGGACCTGCTGGCCGTGGCCGGATTCTTCGCCCTTGCGCCAGAGCTTGCGGCGCGAGCGCGACCAGTACACCGCGCGCCCGGTGGCGGCGGTTTCCGCCAGGGCTTCGCGGTTCATCCAGGCCACCATCAGGATCTGGCCGTTTTCGGCATCCTGGGCGATGGCGGGAATCAGGCCATCGGCGTCAAAAACGACTTCGGCCATCCAATCCGGTTCGGTGCTCATATCAATCCAGTCTGACTTCGATGCCGCGTTCGGCCATGAATGCCTTGCATTCGCGCACGGTGTGCTGGCCGAAGTGGAAGATGCTGGCGGCCAGCACGGCGCTGGCGCGGCCCGTGGTCACGCCCTCGGCCAGGTGTTCCAGGTTGCCCACGCCGCCCGAGGCAATGACCGGCACCGGCACGGCGTCGGAGACGGCGCGGGTCAGTTCGAGGTCAAAGCCGGATTTGGTGCCGTCGCGGTCCATGCTGGTGAGCAGGATTTCGCCGGCGCCATAGGCGGCCATGCGCCGTGCCCAGGCGACGGCGTCCAGTCCGGTGGCCTTGCGGCCGCCGTGGGTGAAGACTTCCCAGCGCGGGGCTTCGCCGGCAGCGCTGACGCGCCGCGCGTCGATGGCCACCACGATGCATTGCGAGCCGTGATAGGCGGCGGCCGCGCGCACCAGCTCCGGGTTGGCCACGGCAGCGCTGTTGATGCTGATCTTGTCCGCGCCGGCGTTGAGCAGGCGCTGCACGTCGGCGACCTGGCGCACGCCGCCGCCGACGGTCAGCGGGATGAAGACCTGCGAGGCAACCTGCTCGATGATGGGCAGGATCAGGTCGCGGCCATCGCTGGTGGCGGTGATGTCCAGAAACGTGAGCTCGTCGGCGCCCTGCTCGTTGTAGCGGCGCGCGATCTCGACCGGATCGCCGGCGTCGGTCAGATTGACGAAGTTCACCCCCTTGACGACACGGCCAGCCGTGACGTCAAGGCAGGGAATGATGCGGCGCGTCAGCGCCGAGGAAGTGCCGGCGCCGTCGGCGCCCTGGGTTTGCGTCATTTTGTCAGTTCGTCGGCGCGGGTCTGCGCCGTTTGGAAGTCGAGCGCGCCTTCATAGATGCTGCGGCCCAGGATGGCGCCTTCGACCCCTTCGGATTCGACGGCGCACAGCGCTTCGATGTCCGGCAGGCCGGCAATGCCGCCCGAGGCGTACACGGGGATACGCACATGCTGGGCCAGACGCACCGTGGATTCGACGTTGACGCCCGAAAGCATGCCGTCGCGGCCGATGTCGGTGTAGATGATGGCTTCGCAGCCATAGTCTTCGAACTTCTTGGCCAGGTCGAGCACGTCATGGCGGGTCAGTTTGCTCCAGCCGTCCGTGGCGATCTTGCCGTCGCGCGCGTCCAGGCCGACGATGATCTGGCCCGGGAAGGCGCCGCAAGCGTCATGCAGAAAGCCGGGGTTCTTGACCGCCGCCGTGCCGATGATGACGTAGGAAATGCCGGCGTCGAGATAGCGCTCGATGGTGTCCAGGTCGCGAATACCCCCGCCGATCTGCACCGGGATGTCATCGCCCACGGCGTCCAGGATGGCGTTGATGGGGGCTTCGTTCTTGGGCTTGCCGGCGACGGCGCCGTTCAGGTCGACCAGATGCAGCCGGCGGGCTCCCTGGGCAAGCCAATGCGAAGCCATGGCGGCGGGGTCTTCGGAGAACACCGTAGCATCGTCCAGGTCTCCCTGGCGCAGGCGCACGCAGCGCCCGTCTTTGAGGTCGATGGCGGGGATCAGCAGCATGGTGGATAGCGAGCGTAGAAAAGTTCGGTTGAGAAAAAGGCCGCGGGAGCTCGTGCGCAGGCGGCTATGGTTGCCAGTCTACAAAATTGCGATACAGGCGCAAACCATGCTCGGCACTCTTTTCAGGGTGGAATTGCACCGCGAAAATGTTACTGGCGGCCACCGCGCAGGTAAAGGCAAGGCCGTAATCGCTTTCCCCGACCGTCAGGGCCGGGTCCGCGGGCGCGGCGTAATAGCTATGGACGAAATAAAAATGCGCCCCGTCCGGAATGCCGTCCCACAGCGCATGCGCGCGGGTCTGGCGCACTTTGTTCCAGCCCATGTGCGGAACCTTGAGACGCTCTTCGCGGGTGTCGGTGGCCACCGGGCCGGTATTGCCCTGCTCGTCGGCGGTCACGATGTCCGCGAAACGCGGGCCGGCAAAGCGGCGCACCTGGCCCGGGAAGATGTCCAGGCAGGGGGTGTTGCCCTCTTCGCTCGCGGCAAACAGCATCTGTTCGCCCACGCAGACACCCAGCAAGGGCTTGTTGCGGGCCGCGCGCAGCACGGACTCGGCCAGGCCCGATTCATTCAGGGTGCGCATGCAGTCCGGCATGGCGCCCTGGCCGGGGAAGACGACGCGATCGGCCGCGTCGATGTCCTGGCTGCGGTTGCAGATGCGGATATTGGCTTGGGGCGCGGCGTATTGCAGCGCGCGGGCGACGGAATGGAAATTGCCCATTCCGTAGTCGACGATGGCGATGGTGCTCAATTCGTGTAGGCCTCGGTGTTACAGCACGCCCTTGGTCGACGGGATCACGTCGCCCATGCGGGGATCGACCTCCATGGCCATGCGCAGGGCGCGGCCGAAGGCCTTGAAGACTGTTTCGGCCTGGTGGTGGGCATTGAAACCGCGCAGATTGTCGATGTGCAGCGTCATCAGGGCATGATTGACCAGGCCCTGGAAGAACTCGCGCGTCAGATCGACGTCGAAATTGCCGATGCGCGCGCGGGTGAAGTCGATGTGATACTCCAGGCCGGGGCGGCCCGAGAAATCGATCACCACCCGCGACAGGGCTTCGTCGAGCGGCACATAGGCATGGCCGTAGCGGCGCAGCCCGGCCTTGTTGCCGATGGCTTTGGCGATGGCCATGCCCAGCGTGATGCCGACGTCTTCCACGGTATGGTGGGCGTCGATATGCAGGTCGCCCTCGGCCTTGATGTCCAGATCGACCAGCCCGTGGCGGGCGATCTGATCCAGCATGTGGTCCAGAAAGGGCACACCGGTGTCTATGCTCTGCTTGCCGGTGCCGTCGAGATTGACGGCCACGCGGATGCGCGTCTCGTTGGTATTGCGGATGATTTCTGCGGTACGCATATCAGGGACTCAGTATGTCTTGCAGGGCGGCCAGCAGGGCCGCGTTTTCTTCGGGGGTGCCAACCGAGATGCGCAGGCAGTTGGCCAGCAGCGGGTGCGCCGCGGAGAAGTTTCTGACCAGTATTTTGCGCGCTTTCAGGGCGAGATGCACGGCGTTGCCGTCGAGCTTGCCGCCAAAGCGTGCAAGTACGAAATTGCCCGCACTGGGGTAGACCCTGACGCCGGGCAATGCCGCCAGCGCTTGGGCCAGCGGCTGGCGGTCGGCGCGCAGGCGCGCGGCCTGCTCGTCCAGCACGGCCTTGTGGCGCAGCACCACGCGCAGCACCGCCTGGGTCAGCACATCGACGTTATAGGGCGGACGCACTTTGTCGATCTGGGCGATCCAGTCCGGGTGGCCGGCCAGATACCCGAAACGCAGGCCGGCCAGCCCGATCTTGGAGACCGTGCGCATGACCACGGCGTTGGGCAGGTCCGCCACGCGCGGCATCCAGCTGTGGCCGGCGAACGGCTGGTAGGCCTCGTCGATCACCACCAGGCCCGGGGCCGCCGCGAGAATGGCGTGGACGGCCTCGTCCGGCCACAGCCCGCCGGTGGGATTGTTGGGCAGAGCCAGAAAGATGACCTTGGGCTGGTGGCGTTCGATGGCCGCCAGCATGGCCGGCAGATCCAGCTCCAGGTCGGCCGTCAGGGGCACGCCCTCGAAGCGCGCATGGTTGAACTGCGCGGCCATGTCGAAATAAACGAACGAGGGCCAGGGCGACAACACCACGTCGCCAGGCTCGCAACAGGCCTGCACCAGCAGATGGATGAGCTCATCCGAGCCATTGCCAAACAGCAGGTGGGCCTGCGGCGGCACGCCGAAGGCGGCCGCCACCTCGGCCTTGAGGGCCGAGAGGTCGGCCTGCGGATAGCGATTGAGCGCCGTGTCGTGCGCGGCCTGGGCAATGGCCTGGCGCACCCCGTCCGGCAAGGGATAGGGGCACTCCATGGCGTCGAGCTTGATGACGTCGGCCGCGCTGGGGGCGACCGCGTAGGCGGTTTGCGCCTGAATATCGGCGCGCACCGTGCGGGCGACCCGGCTGGCGGCGGTCATGATTGCTCGTCGAGGCGGTACTGCGCGCTGGCCGCGTGCGCCTGCAGGCCTTCGCCCAGCGCCAGTTCCGCCGCGATGCGGCCCAGGGTCTGGGCGCCCTGCCGCGAGACCTGGATCAGGCTGGAGCGTTTCTGGAAGTCATAGACACCCAGCGGCGAGGAGAAGCGGGCCGTGCGCGAGGTCGGCAGAACGTGGTTGGGGCCGGCGCAGTAATCGCCCAGCGATTCGGAGCTGTAGCGGCCCATGAAGATGGCGCCGGCATGGCGGATGCGCGCGGTCCAGATTTCGGGCTGCTCGGTGGAGATCTCCAGGTGTTCCGGCGCGATCGTGTTGGCGATGGTGCAGGCTTCTTCGAGATCGCGCACCAGGATGAGCGCGCCGCGATTGGCCAGGCTCTGGCGCAGGATGTCCGCGCGCGGCATGGTGGGCAGCAGCCGTTCGATGGCGGCCTCGACCGCATCGAGATAGGCCGCGTCGGGGCACAGCAGGATGGACTGGGCCAGCTCGTCGTGTTCGGCCTGCGAAAACAGATCCATGGCGATCCAATCGGCGGGCGTCTTGCCGTCGCAGATGACCAGGATTTCGCTCGGCCCGGCGATCATGTCGATGCCGACCACGCCGAACACCCGCCGCTTGGCCGCCGCGACATAGGCATTGCCCGGGCCGACGATCTTGTCGACGGCCGGGACGGTGGCCGTGCCATGGGCCAGCGCCGCCACGGCCTGGGCGCCCCCGATCGTGAAGACGCGGTCCACGCCGCCGATGGCCGCGGCCGCCAGTACGATGGGGTTGCGCAGGCCGTCGGGCGTGGGGGTGACCATGATGAGCTCGGGCACGCCGGCAACCTTGGCCGGGATGGCGTTCATCAGCACCGAAGACGGATAGGCGGCCTTGCCGCCCGGCACGTAAAGCCCCACGCGGTCCAGCGGCGTGACCTGCTGGCCGAGCATGGTGCCCTCGGCGTCGGTATAGGTCCAGGTCTCGGCGCGCTGGTGCTCATGGTAGGCGCGCACGCGGTCGGCGGCGGCTTCCAGCGCATTGCGTTGCGCGGCCGGCAGACTGGCCAGCGCCGCCTGCAGCTCCGGTTTGGGAATCTCCAGCGCGGCCGCGTCGCTGACGGCGACACGGTCAAAGCGCTGGGTGTATTCGAGCAGGGCCGCGTCGCCGCGGGCGCGCACATCGGCCAGGATGCCGGCCGCGGCGCGGTCGATGGACTCGTCCTCGGCGGCTTCGAAGGCCAGCAGGCGGGACAAGTCGGAGGGGAAGCCCGCGTCGCGGGAATCGAGTCGGTTGATCAGAGCCATGGCGTCGGTCTTCGGGAAAGGCAGGTCAGTCCTGGCGCGCCGAGGCGCGCTCAAAGGCGTCGAGCAGCGGTTGCAGACGGTCGCGGCGGGTCTTGAGCGAGGCCTGGTTGACGATCAGGCGCGAGGAGATCGGCATGATGGCCTCGACTTCGCGCAAGCCGTTGGCGCGCAGCGTGCCGCCGGTCGACACCAGGTCGACGATGGCATCGGCCAGCCCGACCAGCGGCGCCAGCTCCATCGAGCCATACAGTTTGATGATGTCGACGTACACGCCTTTCTTGGCGAAGTGTTCGCGCGCCGATTGCACATACTTGGTGGCCACGCGCAGGCGGGCGCCCTGGTGCACGGCGGCGGCGTAGTCGAAGTCCTGGCGCACGGCCACGCTCAGCCGGCATTTGGCGATGTTCAGGTCGATGGGCTGATACAGGCGGCCCGCCTGGCCGGCGGCATGTTCGATCAGCACGTCCTTGCCGGCGATGCCGAAGTCGGCCGCGCCATACTGCACGTAGGTGGGCACATCCGAGGCGCGCACGATGATCAGCCGCAGGCCAGGGTCGCTGGTGGGCAGGATCAGCTTGCGCGAGCTTTCGGGGCTTTCACCCACTTCGATGCCGGCCTCGGCCAGCAGCGGCATGGTTTCTTCGAAAATACGCCCCTTGGACAGGGCCAGTGTCAGGGGCGCGGGGGCGTTGCTCATTCCTCTTCCTTGCCTGAGACGCGCTCGATGCGCGCGCCGAGATTGCGCAATTTGACTTCCATACGATCGTAGCCGCGATCCAGATGATAGATGCGGTCGACCTGGGTGACGCCTTCGGCCGCCAGGCCGGCGATGACCAGGCTGGCCGAGGCGCGCAGATCCGTGGCCATGACCTTGGCCCCGGACAACTGGCTGACGCCCCGCACCACGGCGGTATGGCCATCGATGTCGATGTCCGCGCCCAGCCGGCAGAGTTCCTGCACGTGCATGAAGCGGTTCTCGAATATGTTTTCGACCACGATGGCCGTGCCTTCGGCCACGGCGTTCAGGGCCATGATCTGGGCCTGCATGTCGGTGGCCAGGCCGGGATATTCGTGCGTGCGCAGCCCCACGGCGCGCGGACGGCGGTCCATGCTGGCACGGATCCAGTCCGGCCCGGTGGTGATGGCCAGTCCCGCCTCGCCGAGCTTGTCCAGCGTGGCGCCCATGATGGCCGCGTCGGTGTTGCGTAGCATGATGTCGCCGCCGGTCGCACCCACGGCGCACAGAAACGTGCCGGCCTCGATGCGGTCGGAGATGACGGTGTGCGCCGCGCCATGCAGGCGCGGCACGCCATCGATGACGATGCGGTCGGTGCCGTGGCCCTGGATGCGGGCGCCCATCTTGATGAGCAGCTCGGCCAGATCCACGACTTCCGGTTCGCGCGCGGCGTTCTCCAGAATGGTCTGGCCGTCGGCCAGCACGGCGGCCATCAGCAGGTTCTCGGTGCCGGTGACGGTCACCATGTCGGTGCGCACCGACGCGCCTTTCAGGCGCGTGGTCCGCGCCACCACGAAGCCATGCTCCATGGTGATCTCCGCGCCCAGCGCTTCCAGCCCTTTGATGTGCTGGTCCACGGGGCGCTGGCCAATGGTGCATCCGCCGGGCAGGCTCACGCGCGCCTCGCCAAAGCGCGCCACCAGCGGGCCCAGCACCAGGATGGAGGCGCGCATGGTCTTGACCAGCTCATACGGCGCCTCGAGGCTGTCGACCCGATCGGCCTGCAGCGTGACGTCGGTGCCCGAGCTTTCCGAACGCACGCCCATCTGCCCCAGCAGGCGCTGCATGGTGCGGGTGTCGTTCAGTTGCGGCACATTGGCCAGATGCAGCGGATCGGCCGTCAACAGGCTGGCGCATAGAATGGGCAGGGCCGAGTTCTTGGCGCCGGAAATGGAGACCTCTCCTTGCAGCCTGGCTCCGCCGGTGATGCGCAGCTTATCCATCAGCTGCCTGCCTTGTTGAACTCGGCAGGCGTGAGGGTGCGCATGGACAGCGCATGGATTTCCGCTTTCATGCGGTCGCCCAGCGCGGCATAGACCAGTTGGTGACGGGCGATCAGGCGCTTGCCTTCGAAGGCGGGGCTGACGATGACGGCGTCGAAGTGCGAGCCGTCGCCCTGCACGTCGATATGTTCACAGGGCAGTCCGTCCACGATGTATTGGCGGACTTGCTCAGGGGTGGGAAGCATGGGTCAGTTCCGAAGCTTGTAGCCGCGCGCCAGCAGGCGCAGCGCGAATAGAGACAGTACGACGAACACGCCGGCCACGACGGCCAGGCTGCGCCAGGGCGAGACATCCGAAATGCCGAAAAAGCCGTGGCGGAAACCGTCGATGGTGTAGAACAGCGGGTTCCAGTGGGACACTGCCTGCCAGAACGGCGGCAGCGTATGGATAGAGTAGAACACGCCCGACAAAAAGGTGGCCGGCATGACGAGAAAGTTCTGGAAAGCGGCCAATTGGTCGAATTTCTCGGAACAGAGCCCGGCCACCACGCCCAGCACGGCCATGATGCCGCAGGCCAGCACGGCGAACACCAGCACCCAGACCGGGTGGCTGGGGATCAGGGGCACGAAAAACAGCGCCACCAGCCAGACGCACAGGCCCACGGCCATGCCGCGCGCGATGGCCGCGATGACGTAGGCCGCGAAGAGTTCGCGATGCGACAGCGGGGGCAGCAGCACAAACACCAGATTGCCCGTGATACGGCTCTGGATGAGCGAGGACGACGGGTTGGCGAAGGCATTCTGCAGCATGCTCATCATCATCAGCCCCGGGATCAGGAAGGCGGTGTACGGCACCGAGCCGTAGACCACCATGCGTCCTTCCAGCACATGCGCAAACACCAGCAGATAAAGCAGCGCGGTGATCACCGGCGCGGCGATGGTCTGAAAACCTACCTTCCAGAAGCGCAGCAGCTCCTTGCGCAGCAGCGTCGGGAATCCGGAGCCGGCGTCCAGGCGCGGCTGCACCAGCGGTTCGGCCGTGCTCATGGCAGCGTCTCCTCGTCGATCAGGACGGCGGGCAGCGGGTCGTCCTGGTGCATGATGCGCACGAAGGCGTCCTCCAGGTCGACGCCGCCCACGCGGGCCAGCAGGGCCTGGGTGGTGTCCAGCGCGACGATGCGGCCAGCCTTGAGCATGGCGATGCGGCCGCACAGGGCCTCGGCCTCTTCGAGGTAGTGGGTGGTCAGCATAATGGTGTGGCCGGCGCGATTCAGGCGCGAGATGAACTCCCAGAGCGTGCGGCGCAGGTCGACGTCCACCCCGGCGGTGGGTTCGTCGAGCACGATGACCGGCGGGCGGTGCACCAGAGCCTGGGCGACCAGCACGCGGCGTTTCATGCCGCCGGACAGGGCCCGCATATTGACCTCGGCTTTATCGGCCAGGCCCAGGTTGAAGAGAATCTCGTCGATCCAGTCGTCGTTGTTGCGCAGGCCGAAATAGCCGGATTGCAGGCGCAAGGTCTCGCGCACGGTAAAAAAGGGGTCGTACACCAGTTCTTGAGGGACGACGCCCAGCGCGCGGCGGGCCTGCTTGTAGTCGGTCACTACGTCGTAGCCACAGACGCTGGCGCGGCCGGCGGTGGCATTGGCCAGGCCGGCCAGCACGGAGATCAGCGTGGTCTTGCCGGCGCCATTGGGGCCGAGCAGGCCGAAGAATTCGCCATGCTCGATCCGCAGGCTGACGTCGTTCAGAGCCTGGAATCCCTGGCCGGTCTTGGCGCCCAACAGGCTTTTCCACCCTTGCCGGCGCGGCGGGTAGATCTTGGAGACGTGTTCGAGGCTGACGGCTGGCATAAACGCGGCGGAGATTCCCGGGGCATGCCCGGTTGGCGCCCGGAAAGAGCGAAACCGTCATTATAGAGGGGCCGGGGCGAAGGGCCTGCGCGCGCCCCGGCAGACGGGCCAGGCCTGCCGGCCTGGCTGCGCTGCTATTGATTGCGCTGGTTCAGCGCGTTGATCAGGCCGTCGATGCCGTTCTGATTGATCTGCTGGGCAAACTGATTGCGATAGTTTTCGATCAGCCAGATGCCTTCGACGTTCAGATCATAGATGCGCCAGCCTTGCGGGGTCTTCTCGAGCCGATAGTTGACCTGCACGGGCTGGGAGTTGCTCTGGCTGATGAGCGAGCGCACGACCACGTCGTCGGCATTGGGGTCGCCGCGCATCGGCAGCAGCTTGATGGTGGTGCCGTTGTCGACATTGGTGAGCGCGCCGCTGTAGGTGCGTACCAGCGTGCCGCGGAACGCTTCGGCCAGACGCTTTTTCTGGTCGTCGGTCGCCTGGCGCCAGTAGCGGCCGGCCGCCAGGCGGGTGGTCTTCTCGAAGTTGACGTAGGGCAGGATGTATTGGTTGACCACCTGATTGATGTGGTTCAAGTCGCCGGCCTTGACGCCCCGATCGGCCTTGAGCACGCTGATGGTGTGGTTGGCGGCATCCAGGACGAACTGGTCGGGCGAGCCCTTGGGGTCCGGGGTCTGGGCCACGGCCGCGCCGCTGACCAGCAGTGCGCAGGCCAACAGGACGCGGCGGGCAAAGGTAAAGACAGAAAACTGCATAGGAACTCCTTCTTCTTGGCCGGCTTTACTTGGCCGGTTGGGTAGCGGCGGGGCTGGCCTGGGCAGGCGTGTCGTCCTCGTCGTCGTCATCGTAGTTGGGCAGATCGGCATCGTCGCCGACGCGGTCGCCGCGCACCAGCGCGGCGCGGCGCTGCAGATAGGCATCACGCACGAAACTGTAGGAGTCCAGCGCGACGCGGTCCACCGTATTGGTCACATCGAGCAGGTTGGCGCGCGCATCGACGACTTCCAGGCCCCACAGCGAGTTGCGCAGCGGGATGTTGTCGATACGGCCCACCGTGGCCAGCTGGTTGCCGTTCCAGTCGCCGATCAGGCCGACGCCGTCACGCACCGAACTCGCGCCCCAGAACGGCAGGACGAGGTAAGGCCCCTGGCTGAAGCCCCACACACCCAGCGTGGTGCCGAAGTCGTTGGGGATCTTGCGCGCGCCGTTCATGGAGGCCACGTCGATGCAACCGCCGATGCCCATGGTGGAGTTGAACAGGAAGCGGCCCAGGGTGTTGATGAAATCGTGGCCGCGGCCTTGCAGCATGCTGTTGGTGCCGGCCCAGATATCGCCCAGGTTGCTGAACACGTTGTGCACGCAGGTGCGCACCGGCGAGGGAACGACATAGGTATAGCCCTGGGCCACGGGCTTGAACAGCGCCCGGTCCACGGTGTCGTTGAACTTGTACACGCCACGGTTAAAGCCCTCCCAGGGGTCCCTGGGATCCGGGTGCTGCGACGCGGCGCAGCCAGCCAGCACGGCGCCGGCGGCAGCGATGGTGGTCAGGCGGGTGAGGGCTTGCATCTTCATGGTGTAGCGCACCTTCGATAGGTATTCGTAGGGTGGTGATATCGGGGCCGCCGAGGGCCGCGGACTTAATGGGCGCCGGATTCGCCGGCCGCCGTGCCCTGCTTTTCGGCCGTGCCGTACAGGAACTTGCTGATGAGCTGCTCGAGGACGACGGCGCTTTGTGTATAGCGGATTTTGCCGCCATCGGCAAAATTTTCTTCCTCGCTGCCCGGTGTCACGCCGATGTACTGCTCGCCCAGCAGGCCCGAGGTCAGGATGCTGGCCGAGGAGTCGGACGGGAATTGATACGGCGTTTCGAGGTTCAGGGTGACCACGGCCTGGAAGGTCTTGTCGTCGAAACTGATCTGCGCGACACGGCCGACCACCACGCCGGCGCTTTTGACCGGCGCGCGCACTTTCAGGCCGCCGATGTTGTCGAAACTGGCGGTGAGTTGATAGGTAGGCGCAAACGAGAAGCTGCTCAGGTTGCCGGCGCGCAGCGCCAGAAACACCAGCGCCGCGGCGCCCAGCAGCACGAACAGGCCAACCCAGAAATCGGTTTTTTCACGTGACATGATGAATCCGTATCAATTGCCAAACATCAGGGCAGTCAGGAGAAAGTCCAGGCCCAGCACGGCCAGCGAGCCCACCACCACGGTACGGGTGGTGGCGCGCGCCACGCCTTCCGGCGTGGGGCGGGCCTGCCAGCCTTCATACAGCGCCACCAGGGTCACGGTGACGCCAAAAACAAGGCTCTTGATGACGCCGTTGGCGACATCGTTCCAGACGTCGACGCCGTCTTGCATCTGCGACCAGAACGCGCCGGTGTCCACGCCGATCAAGACTACGCCGACCACCCAGCCGCCGAGGATCCCCACCATGGAGAAGACGGCGGCCAGAATGGGCATGGCGATCACGCCGCCCCAGAAGCGCGGCACCAGCACCCGGCGCATGGGGTCGACCGCCATGACTTCCATGGCGGCCAGTTGCTCTCCGGCCTTCATGAGGCCGATCTCGGCGGTCAGCGAGGTGCCGGCACGGCCGGCAAACAGCAGCGCGGTCACCACCGGGCCGAGTTCGCGCACCAGCGACAGCGCCACCAGCAGGCCGAGCGCCTCTTCGGAGCCATAGCGGTTCAGGGTGTAGTACCCCTGCAGGCCCAGGACGAAGCCGACGAACATGCCCGACACGGCGATGATCAGCAGCGAATAATTGCCGATGAAGTGAATCTGCTGGGAGACCAGGCGCGGGCGCTTGAGCGCGATGCCCGAGCGGGCCAGGATGGCGCCGAAGAAGCGGGTGAAATAACCCACGCCGCGGATGGTGTTGCCGACCCCGGCGCCGATGGCGGAGATGAAACGGGCGCTCATGATTTGCGTCCTTGCTGTTGCCCCAGCCACGTCTGGAAAGCAGGCGTTTCCGGATAGCGGAAGGCGACCGGGCCGTCGGGGGCGCCGTCCAGGAACTGCCGCACATAGGGATCTTGCGAGTCGCTGAGGGTCTGCGGCGTGCCGTAGGCCTTCATCTGGCCCTGCCCCACCAGGTAGACCCGGTCGGCGATGGCGAAGGATTCCTGGATGTCGTGGGTGATCAGGACCGAGGCGCAATGCAGCCGGTCGGAAAGATGCCGGATCAGCCGCGCGGTGATGCCCATGGAGATGGGATCCAGCCCCGCGAAGGGCTCGTCGTAGAGGATGAGTTCGGGTTCCAGGACCACGGCGCGGGCCAGGGCCACGCGGCGCGCCATGCCGCCGGAGATCTCGGCCACGCGCAGATGCGCGGCGGCCCGCAGGCCGACGGCATCGAGCTTATCGAGGACTTTCTCGAGGATTTCTGCCTCGTTGCAGCGCGTGTGTTCGCGCAGCGGGAAGGCGACGTTCTCGTAGACGTTCAGGTCGGTGAACAGCGCGCCTTGCTGAAACAGCACGCCCATGCGCTTGCGCAGGCCTTGCAGCTGCGGGGGGCTGGCCGTGGCGACGTCCTGGCCAAAGGCCAGCACCTGGCCGCGCTGGGCCACGATCTGGCCGGTGGCCGCGCGCAGCAGCGTGGTCTTGCCCGAGCCCGACCCGCCCATGATGGCGACGACTTCGCCGGCGCTGACTTCCAGCGTGATGCCGGACAGCACGGTGAAGTCGCCATATCCCAGCGCCACGTCCTTGCAGGACAGTACGAGATCCGAGCTGTTGCGAGTGGAAACGGGCATGGGCAGCGGGTGGTGGGCTGAACGGACCGGGATAAACCCGGGCGCGTGCGCGGTTGGCAAAGGGGGCATTGTAGCCCGAGCCCCCTGCGCATCGCGAGGGCGGCTCACCGGTGGAACAGTGTTTTCCGCCAACCCGGGGGTCGGCCCGGCCGGCGCTATACCGGCCGTGGGCGGAAAGCCTTACTGCAGCGTGATGTTACCGGCCTTGATCACCTTGGCCCATTTGGCGGTTTCGTCGCGGATGAAGGCGCCGAATTCCTCGGGGGTGCCGCCGCCGGCCTGGCTGCCGGTGTCGGAGATGGCTTTCTGCACCTCCGGATCCTTGAGAATGCGGTTGAACTCGGTGTTCAGGCGGGCAATGATGGGCGCCGGGGTGCCGGCCGGGGCGACGATGCCTTGCCAGTTATAGGATTCGAATCCCGGCACACCGGATTCGGCCATGGTGGGCACGTCCGGCAGCACTTCCAGGCGCTTGGCCGAGGTCACGGCGATGGGATGGATCTTTTTGCCCTGGATGGCCGGTAACGCGGAGTAGCCCATTTCGAACATCATCGTGATGTGGCCGCCCATCAGGTCGGTCGCCGCCAGGCTGCCGCCCTTGTAAGGCACATGGACGATGTCGATGCCGGCCTGTTCGCGGAACATTTCGCCCGACAGATGATGGGCCCCGCCCACGCCCGACGAGCCGAAGGTCAGCTTGCCGGGGGATTTCTTGGCCAGCGCGATGAGTTCGCCCAGGGTCTTGACCGGCACGTCGTTGTTGACGCTGAGCACCAGCGGGCTGTTCTCGATCAGGATCACCGGGGCCAGGTCCTTGTCGACCTGATAAGGCACATCCGGCATGAGCGACGGGTTGACCGACAGCGGCGCCAGGTTGCCCGTGCCGATGGTGTAACCGTCGGGCGCTGCCTTGGCGATGAGATTGGTGCCGATGACGCCGCCGGCGCCGGCCTTGTTCTCCACCACGACGGACTGCTTGAGCGCTTCGCCCAACTTGCGCGCCAGGATGCGCACGCGCGTGTCGGCAAAGCCGCCCGGCGCGTACGGCACGATCAGGGTGATGGGCTTGGCATTGGGCCAGTTGCCCGTATCCTGGGCGTGGGCAGCGCTGGCGGTGGCTGCGATCAGGCCGGCGGCCAGCAAGGGGCGAAAGAAACGCATGCGCGGAACTCCTCTCTGTTATTTGAGTTAGGTCCGCGCATTATGCGCTGCCCGCCCGGCAAAGTCAGAAGCGGTAGCCCACGCCGACCGTCACGACCCAGGGGTCGATGCGGGCGGTGCCGACGCGTTCGCCATTGAGTTTGACCTTGGACGAAATGTCCACATAGCGCAGATCGGCGTTGAAGAACCAGCGTTCGCTCAGCTTGACGTCCATACCGATCTGGCCGGCCACGCCCCAGGAGTCTTTGAGCTTGAGATCCGACCCGGCCAGGGCGCCACGGGCTTTGGTGTCAAAGAAATGGGTGTAGTTCAGGCCGACGCCGACATAGGGCTGGACCGTGCTGTCGGGCAGGAAGTGCCATTGCAGGCTCAGGGTCGGGGGCAATTGCTTGGTGCTGCCGATCTTGCCCAGGCCGCTGCCGTTGATATCGTGCTGGAAGGGCCAGGCGCCGAGCAGTTCGATGCCCACATTGCGGGTGGCCATGTAGGTGACCGTGAAGGAGGGACGGACGTTGTTGTCGACATCCAGGCCCACGCTGCCATTGAGCACGCTGCCGTTATTGGACTTGGGGCGCACTTGCGTGACGCCGACCTTGAACAGCCAGTCGCCTTCTTCGTGAGCCAGCGCGGGGGCGGACAGGGCGGCGCCACAGAGTGTGGCCAGGACAATAGCGCGACCGCGCC
The DNA here is from genome assembly GCF_002261355.1 of Bordetella genomosp. 12. Classification (GTDB taxonomy): domain Bacteria; phylum Pseudomonadota; class Gammaproteobacteria; order Burkholderiales; family Burkholderiaceae_B; genus Bordetella. The sequence continues at coordinate 195,767 of NZ_NEVU01000001.1, forward strand.
TGAAAACCGAATGCATTTCCTCTCTCCAGAGATGTCTTAAGGGGTAGGCATACAGGTTCGCAGAGCGGCGGGCGGCCGGTCTTGACCTGGGTCAAACCCGGGGAGAGTCTTGCGGCAAGTGTGTAGATCGCGCCACAACCGGCCCGCCGTTTACGGGGTCGGAGTACAAAAAAGCCGGCCTGCGCTGTGCGCGGGCCGGCTTTTCGGGCGCGTTGGCGCTTAGCGCGGCAGTTCGGAGCTGCCCATCAGGAAGGCATCGACCGAGCGGGCGCACTGGCGGCCTTCGCGAATGGCCCAGACCACCAGCGACTGGCCGCGGCGCATATCGCCGGCGGCGAAGACCTTGGGGACGTTGGTCTGGTAGTCGTCGGTGTTGGCGCGCACATTGCCGCGCGCATCGCGGTCCACGCCAAAGGCCTCGAGCACGCTTTGCACTGGCGAGACAAAACCCATGGCCAGCAGCACCAGATCGGCCTTGATCTCGAACTCCGAGCCTTCGATCTCGCGCATCTTCATCTGGCCGGTGGCTTCGTCCTTGATCCACTCGACGCGGGCGCCGACCAGTTTTTCGAGCTTGCCATTGGCGCCCTTGAAGGCCTTGGTCGTCACCGACCAGTCGCGCTGGCAGCCTTCCTCATGCGAGGACGAGGTGCGCAGCTTGAGCGGCCAGTAAGGCCAGACCATGGCGCGGTTTTCCTGCTCGGGCGGCTGGGGCAGCAGTTCGAACTGCGTGACCGACAGCGCGCCGTGGCGGTTGCTCGTGCCCACGCAATCGGAACCGGTGTCGCCACCGCCGATGACGACCACGTGCTTGCCGCGGGCCAGGGTCTGGTTGCTCAGGCGGTCGCCGGCCACGGCCTTGTTCTGCTGGCGCAGGAAGTCCATGGCGTAGTAGACGCCGTCCAGTTCGCGGCCAGGCGCCGGCAGATCACGCGGAAACTCCGAGCCGCCGCTCATGACCACGGCGTCGAATTCGTCCATCAGCGATTGCGGGCTGCGCACGCTCAGGCCGTCGGCCGCCGGATCGGTCGCATCGCCGATGAAGGTCGAGGGCGCGAACTCCACGCCTTCGGCTTCCATCTGCACGACGCGGCGGTCGATCTGCGATTTTTCGAGCTTGAAGTCAGGAATGCCGTAGCGCAGCAGGCCGCCGATGCGGTCGCTCTTTTCGAAGACGGTCACCGCATGGCCGGCGCGGGCCAGTTGCTGCGCGCAGGCCAGGCCGGCGGGGCCGGAACCCACGACGGCGACCCGCTTGCCGGTCTTGCGCGTCGGCAGCTTGGGGGCGACCCAGCCTTCGGCCCAACCCTTGTCGATGATGGCGTGCTCGATGGACTTGATGCCGACAGCGTCGCTGTTGATGTTCAAGGTACAGGCAGCCTCGCAGGGCGCCGGGCAGATGCGGCCGGTGAACTCCGGGAAGTTGTTGGTCGAGTGCAGCACGTCGAGCGCCGCACGCCAATCCTGGTGGTAGACCAGGTCGTTCCAGTCCGGAATGATGTTGTTGACCGGGCAGCCGTTGTTGCAGAACGGAATGCCGCAGTCCATGCAGCGGGCCGCCTGCTGCTTGGCCTGGTCATCGCTCAGGTGCAGCACGAACTCGCGCCAGTTCTTCAGACGCTTTTGCGGAGCTTCCGACGCCTCTTGCAGGCGTTGATACTCCATGAAACCAGTGATCTTTCCCATGTCGGTCCTCAGGCAGCCATTTGTTGCGGGTTGGCTGCACGCCACATTTCACCCAGGGCGCGGCGGTATTCCGTCGGCATGACTTTGACGAACTTGCTGCGCGAGCTTTCCCAGTCGCCCAGGATTTCGCGGGCGCGGTAGCTGCCGGTGTAGCGGAAGTGGTCTTCCACCAGCCGGCGCAGAATGGTTTCGTCGGTCTCGCGCTCGCCGCCGCGTTGTGCGCTATGCCAGATCTCGATATTGCCCAGGGCCTGCTGCTCGGTGTGCGGGGTGACCGCTTCGAGCTCGACCATGGACAGATTGCAGCGGTGCTTGAAGCTGCCGTCCGGATCCCAGACGTAGGCCACGCCACCGGACATGCCGGCAGCGAAGTTGCGTCCGGTTTCGCCCAGCACGATGACCGTGCCGCCGGTCATGTATTCGCAGCCGTGGTCACCCGTGCCTTCGACGACAGTGGCCGCGCCCGAGTTGCGCACCGCGAAACGTTCGCCGGCCACGCCGTTGAAGAAGGCCTCGCCGGCCAGCGCGCCGTACATGACGGTGTTGCCGGCAATGATGTGATCCGGGCCGAAACCGCGGAAATCGTTCGGCGAGCGCACGATGATGCGGCCGCCGGACAGGCCTTTGCCGACATAGTCGTTGCCTTCGCCGACCAGGTCCATGGTGATGCCATGGGCGAGGAAGGCGCCGAAGCTCTGGCCCGCCGTACCGTTGCACTGGATATGAATGGTGTCGTCGGGCAGGCCTTCATGGCCATAGCGCGCCGCCACCGCGCCGGAGAGCATGGCGCCGATCGTGCGGTTGCGGTTGCGCACCGGCACGATGAAGGACACCTTCTCGCCGCGCTCGAGGGCCGGACGGGCCCGTTCGATCAACTGGTGATCCAGCGCGCCGGCCAGGCCATGATCCTGCTCTTCGATGTGGCGCACGGCGATGTCCGAGGTCACACGGTGGAACACGCGCTGGAAGTCCAGGCCGCGCGCTTTCCAGTGCTCGATGCCGGTGCGCATGTCCAGCAGGTCGGTGCGGCCGATCAGGTCCTCGAACTTGCGGATGCCCAGTTGGGCCATGATTTCACGCACTTCTTCGGCCACGAAGAAGAAGTAGTTCACCACGTGCTCGGGCTTGCCCTGGAATTTCTTGCGCAGTTCGGGATCCTGCGTGGCCACGCCCACCGGGCAGGTGTTCAGGTGGCACTTGCGCATCATGATGCAGCCTTCGACGACCAGCGGCGCGGTGGCGAAGCCAAACTCATCGGCGCCCAGCAGCGCGCCGATGATGACGTCGCGGCCGGTCTTCATCTGGCCGTCGGCCTGCACGCGGATACGGCTGCGCAGACGGTTGAGCACCAGCGTCTGCTGGGTTTCGGCCAGGCCGAGTTCCCAGGGCGTGCCGACGTGCTTGATGGACGACACCGGCGAGGCGCCCGTGCCGCCGTCGTGACCGGCGATCACGACGTGGTCGGCCTTGGCCTTGGCCACGCCGGCGGCCACCGTGCCCACGCCGACTTCGGAGACGAGCTTGACCGAGATCGAGGCGCGCGGGTTGACGTTCTTCAGGTCGTGGATCAGCTGGGCCAGATCCTCGATCGAATAGATGTCATGGTGCGGCGGCGGCGAAATCAGGCCCACGCCAGGCACGGAGTAGCGCAGCTTGGCGATGTACTCCGAGACCTTGTGGCCGGGCAGCTGACCGCCCTCACCGGGCTTGGCGCCCTGGGCCATCTTGATCTGGATCTGGTCGGCGCTGGACAGGTACTCCGCCGAGACGCCGAAGCGGCCCGAAGCGACCTGTTTGATGCGCGAACGCAGTGAGTCGCCTTTTTTGAGCGGCACATCGGCTTCGATGCGGTCGCTGCCGAGCAAGGAGGCCAGCGTGTCGCCGTCCTTGATGGTGCTCTTGCCCTTGCGCATTTCGGCGCGGTAGCGCAGTTCGTCCTCACCGCCCTCGCCCGTATTGGACTTGCCGCCGATGCGGTTCATGGCCACGGCCAGGACCGAGTGCGCTTCGGTCGAAATGGAACCCAGCGACATGGCGCCCGTGGCAAAGCGGCGCACGATGTCCTTGGCCGGTTCGACTTCGTCCAGCGGAATGGCGCGGGTCGGGTCGACGCGGAACTCGAACAGACCGCGCAGCGTCATGTGGCGCCGGCTCTGGTCGTTGATGATCTGCGCGTACTCTTTGTAGGTGCGGTAGTTGTTCGAGCGCGAAGCGTGCTGCAGCTTGGCGATCGAATCCGGCGTCCACATGTGTTCTTCGCCACGGATGCGGAAGGCGTATTCGCCGCCGGCGTCCAGGGCGTTCTCGAGCACGGGGTCGGCGCTGAAGGCGGCGCGGTGCATGCGCAGCGCTTCCTCGGCCACCTGGAAAATGCCGATGCCTTCGATGTTGGAGGCCGTGCCGGTGAAGTACTTCTCGACCAGCTCGCGTTGCAGGCCCACCGCTTCGAAGATCTGCGCGCCGCAATAGGACATGAAGGTCGAGATGCCCATTTTGGACATGACCTTGTTCAGGCCCTTGCCGACGGCCTTGATGTAGTTCTTGACGGCCTTCTCGGGGCTGCTCATGCGGCCCAGCGATTCCAGCGCCAGATAGGGGTGCACGGCTTCGGCGCCGTAACCGCCCAGCAGCGCGAAATGGTGCACTTCACGCGCCGAGCCGGTCTCGACGACCAGGCCGGTGTTGGTGCGCAGGCCGGCGCGGATCAGGTGCTGGTGCACCGCCGAGGTGGCCAGCAGGGCCGGAATGGCGACGCGCTCGCTGTCGATCAGGCGATCGGAGACGATGAGGATGTTGTAGCCGCTTTGCACCGCGTCCACGGCGCGGGCGCACAGCGCGGCCACGCGGGCTTCGATGCCCTCCGAGCCCCAGGCGGCCGGATAGGTGATATCCAGCTCGTAGCTGCGGAATTTCTTGCCCGTGACCTGATCGATGTCGCGGATCTGCGCCATGGCGGCGAAGTCCAGCACCGGTTGCGAGACTTCCAGGCGCAGCGGCGGGTTGACGTTGTTGATATCCAGCAGGTTGGGCTTGGGCCCGATGAAGGACACCAGCGACATGACCATCTGCTCGCGGATCGGGTCGATCGGCGGGTTGGTCACTTGCGCGAACAACTGGCGGAAATAGTTGTAGAAAGGCTTGGCGCGGTTCGACAGCACGGCCAGCGGCGCATCGTTGCCCATGGAGCCGATGACTTCTTCACCGGTGCTGGCCATGGGTTCGAGGATGAACTTGTAGTCTTCCTGCGTCCAGCCGAACGCTTGCTGGCGATCCAGCAGCGGCACCGAGGTCTGCGTGGCCGGCGAGTTCGAGCGCGGCGCGGGCAGCGATTCCAGTTTGATCTGCAGGCGCTCGATCCACTGGCGGTAGGGGCGGCTGTTGGCCAGCTGGGACTTGATCTCGCTGTCGTCGATGATGCGGCCCTGTTCCAGGTCGATCAGGAACATCTTGCCGGGCTGCAGACGCCATTTCTTGACGATGCGGTTTTCGGGGATGGACAGCGTGCCGGCTTCCGAGGCCATGATGACCATATCGTCATCGGTGACCAGGTAGCGCGCCGGGCGCAGGCCATTGCGGTCCAGGGTGGCGCCGATCTGGCGGCCGTCGGTGAAGGCCACAGCGGCCGGACCGTCCCAGGGCTCCATCATGGCCGCGTGGTATTCGTAGAAAGCGCGGCGGCTCTGGTCCATCTGCGTGTGCTGCTCCCAGGCTTCCGGGATCATCATCATCATCGCGTGGGACAGCGAGTAGCCGGAATTGACCAGCAGCTCCAGGCAGTTGTCGAACGTAGCAGTATCCGACTGGCCTTCGTAGACAATGGGATAGAGCTTTTTCAGATCCTCGCCCAGCACCGCCGACTGCATCATGCCTTCGCGGGCGCGCAGCCAGTTGAAGTTGCCCTTGACCGTGTTGATTTCGCCGTTGTGGGCGATCATGCGGTAGGGGTGGGCCAGCGGCCAGGCCGGGAAGGTATTGGTCGAGAAGCGTTGGTGCACCAGCGCCAGGGCCGAGACGGTGCGCGGATCAGCCAGGTCACGGTAGTAGCGCCCCACCTGGTCGGCCAGCAGCAGGCCCTTGTAGACCACGGTGCGCACTGAGGCCGACGGCACGAAGTATTCCTTGCCATGCGCCAGGCGCATGTTCTGGATGGCGTGGCTGGCGGTCTTGCGGATGACGTAGAGCTTGCGTTCCAGGGCATCGGGCACCATCACGTCGGCGCCGCGGCCGATGAACAGCTGGCGGATGACCGGTTCGCAATCGCGCACGGCCGGCGACATGGGCATGTCACGGTCGACCGGCACGTCGCGCCAGCCCAGCACGATCTGGCCCTCGGCGCGCACCGAGCGCTCCAGTTCCTGTTCACAGGCCAGGCGCGAAGCGGTTTCTTTGGGCAGGAACACCATGGCCACGCCGTACTCGCCGGGCGGCGGCAGGGTCACGCCCTGTTGCGCCATTTCGTCGCGGTACAGCGTATCGGGGATCTGGATCAGAATGCCCGCGCCGTCGCCCATCAGCTTGTCGGCGCCGACAGCGCCGCGATGGTCGAGGTTTTCGAGGATCTTCAGGCCCTGCAGGATGATCGCGTGGCTTTTGCGGCCCTTGATGTGCGCGACAAAGCCGACGCCGCAGGCGTCATGCTCATTGAGGGGGCTGTACAGACCCTGGGCGGCAGGCAGACCGATGCGCGAGGCATCGATCGCGACGGCCGCGACGGGACGACAGGATTCGTTTTGGGGGGTATGGGACATAACGCGCTCCGCAGTGGCCTGCGTCATCAATGTTGCAGTGCAGGGTGAAGTTACCTCCTGCAAGAAGCCAGTGCAAGCTGTATTTTGATGTTATGTCCCTAAATATATCCCGACTAATTTAGTTTGGTGTTAAAAAGGGACAAAACAAAAGTCGTTATCTATCAGTGTTTTACAAATCGTCCTGCTTATGCGTCACCGATTAGCGGCAGGAAAATGCCAAAAACCGTCACTATATGTCCCTGATTAAATAGCCACACTCAGGACGCGAAACGGGGCGGAAAAGCGCAACATCGTGCGCCCTTGGCGCGAGGCAGGGAGGCGCTCCGGCTCGCCGGGCGAGCCCCGGCGCGGCAGGCGCAAGGGCCGAAAAGGCTTCACCCGGCGCAGGGCCGGGTGAAGATTAGTTGCTGACGCCGTTGCTGCCAGGCAGGCCGCCTGGCGCGGGGGGGGTGTCGGCGGGGTCGATGGGCGGGGCGGCGGGCTTTTTGCGCGGCCGTCCGCGTTGCCCGGGGGCCACGCGGCGGCTGGCCGTGTGGGTCAGGCTGGCGATGAACTCCTGCCCGCCCAGTGCCCACTGGCCCGAAACGGCCTGCTCGATGCGCTGCGTCTGTTCGCGCGACAGGCCGTCATGCAGCAGCTTGCGGTAATTGGCCTGGCGGTCAAAGGGGGTGTTGCCGCAGGACCAGTAGTCTGCGTGATCGGATTGCCATTGCGCCGCGGCCACGCTGGAGTTGCCCGTATGGCTGGCTGCCGAAGACCATGGCCAGGTGTCGGCCTCGACGGAGGAGCCGCTGCGCACCGGGTAGGTTTCCAGCCAGACCAGCGAGGGCAGCACCCAGACGCCTGGCTCCAGCAGCGCGGAGCGATAGCGGCCGGCGAATACCCGGCCGCCGCGCAGCCGGGCGGCAAGATTGCGGCCCAGGGTCTGCATCAGGCGCGGCAAGCCTTCTTCATCGGCCGGCGTGGCCAGCAAGAGGATGCGGTCATTGGCCAGGACCCAGCCATGCACCGCCACTTTGTGGCGATGCGCGGACTCGCCTAACCAACCGGCCAGCTGATTGAGGATATCCGAGGGCGCAGGCTGCGAAGGCGAGGCCAGCGACTGGACAAAGTTGGCCTGCACCAATTGGGGCAGCCCTGGAGCATACAGACGGGGCAGACGGGCCATATCAGGTCTCGCGGTGGCGCAAGCACGTTAGGGATCGATACCCTATATAAATAGTGCCACCAACGCCTGCGGTCAAGCCCGCGATTTCGGTTCCGGGGGCACGCGACTGGTCAGGTTAACATCTGGAACTGTTTTTCAGTACCCGCAGATACACCTAGGAGCCTCGCATGAAGACCAAAGCCGCCATCGCCTGGAAGGCCGGTGCCCCGTTGACCGTCGAAGAAGTCGATCTGGACGGCCCGCGCGCCGGCGAGGTGCTTATCGAAGTCAAGGCCACCGGCATCTGTCACACCGACTATTACACCCTCTCGGGCGCGGACCCGGAAGGCATCTTTCCCGCCATCCTGGGCCATGAAGGCGCCGGCGTGGTGGTCGATGTCGGCCCCGGCGTGACCTCGCTGCGCAAGGGCGACCATGTCATTCCGCTCTATACGCCCGAATGCCGCCAGTGCAAATTCTGCCTGTCGCGCAAAACCAATCTGTGCCAGGCCATCCGCAGCACGCAGGGCAAGGGCCTGATGCCCGATGGCAGCTCGCGTTTTTCCATCGACGGCAAGCCCATCTTCCATTACATGGGCACGTCCACCTTCGCCAATCACATCGTGGTGCCGGAGATCGCCGTGGCCAAGGTGCGCGAGGACGCGCCCTTTGACAAGATCTGCTACATCGGTTGCGGCGTGACCACCGGGATCGGTGCGGTGGTCTACACGGCCAAGGTCGAAGCCGGCGCCAATGTGGTGGTGTTCGGTCTGGGCGGCATCGGGCTGAACGTCATCCAGGGCGCCAAGATGGTGGGCGCGGACAAGATCATCGGGGTGGACCTGAACCCCGAGCGCGAAGCCATGGCGCGCAAGTTCGGCATGACCCACTTCGTCAATCCCAACGATGTCGAAAATGTGGTCGACCACATCGTCCAGCTCACCGATGGCGGCGCGGATTACTCGTTTGAGTGCATCGGCAATACCAAGGTGATGCGTCAGGCGCTGGAGTGCTGCCACAAGGGCTGGGGCCAGTCCATCATCATCGGCGTGGCCGAGGCGGGCGCCGAAATCAGCACCCGCCCGTTCCAGCTGGTGACCGGACGCGAGTGGAAGGGCTCGGCCTTTGGCGGCGCGCGCGGCCGCACCGATGTTCCCAAGATCGTCGACTGGTACATGGAAGGCAAGATCAACATCGACGATCTGATCACGCACACCTTGCCGCTGGATCGCATCAACGAGGGCTTTGATCTGATGAAGCGCGGCGAGTCCATCCGTTCGGTCGTGCTGTACTGACGGGCGCGCCATGGAACTGCTCTCTGAACACCGGGCTTTTGGCGGCCGCCAGCGCTTCTACCGCCATGACTCCACCGCGATCGGTCTGCCCATGCGGTTTTCGGTCTTTCTGCCGCAACAGGCCGAAAGCGGCCGCGTGCCGGTGCTGTTCTATCTGGCCGGGCTGACCTGCACCGAAGAGACGTTCATGATCAAGGCCGGCGCGCAGCGCCTGGCCGCCGAGCATGGCGTCATGCTGGTCAGTTGCGACACCAGTCCGCGTGGCGCGGGGGTGCCCGGAGAGACCGACCAATGGGATTTCGGCGCGGGCGCGGGGTTTTATCTGGATGCGCGCACGGCGCCGTATGCGCCGCACTACCGCATGGAAACCTACGTGGCGGCAGAGCTGTTCGATCTGGCGACCCGGGATCTGCCCGGCGATGCGGCGCGCGCGGGCCTGTTCGGCCATTCCATGGGCGGCCATGGCGCGCTGACCCTGGCGCTGCGGCATCCGGGGCGCTGGGCCAGCGTCTCGGCGTTCGCGCCGATCGCCGCGCCCACGCGCTGCCCCTGGGGCAAGAAAGCCTTCGCCGGTTATCTGGGCGAAGACACGGCGCTGTGGGCGCAGCACGACGCCAGCGAGTTGATGCGCGGCCTGAGCAATCCCTATCCCCAGGGCATCCTGATCGATCAGGGCCTGTCGGATCAATTCCTGGCCGAGCAGCTGTATCCCGAGGCGTTCGAGGCCGCCTGCCAGCAGGCCGGGCAGCCGCTGACCTTGCGCCGCCACGAAGGATACGACCATGGCTATTACTTCATCTCGACCTTCATGGCGGATCACATCCGGTTTCACGTCGAGCGCTTGCGTTAAGGCTTGCCGGGCAGGCCGCTTTTATACTTTCGCGACCCCTGACCGGAGCGCTCGTCCTTGACTGATCTGCTGACGCCTTTCGTATGGATCGCCCTGGTGGCGATCGTCGTGTTCCTGCTCGGCCTGGGCATGTTGCTGGGCCGCGGCGGCGCGCGCGACGACATGGGCCGCAAGACCTTCCGGCTGCGGCCCGTGCGGCGCCTGTTCGGGCTGCTTTTGGCGGGGCTGGCCTGCGTCTCGGTCCTGCTGGCCTTGTCGCTGCTGCAGTTCTTCCGCCTGACGACCGATCAGCCCGTGGCCGACATCGAGGTCACCCGCCAGGGCGACAATCAATATCGGGTGGCGGCGCAGGCCGAGGGTCTGGGCACGCGCGACTACACCCTTTACGGCGATGAATGGCAGATCGATGCCAAGGTCGTGCGCTGGCGCCTGCCCGCGCTGGTGACGGGGGCGCCGCCGCTCTACCGCCTGGAGCGCTTGTCGGGCCGCTATCGGGATGTGCAGCGCGAGCAAAGCGGCACGCGCTCGGTCCACGCGCTGGACGATTGGCCCGTGCCCGACATCAGCGCCGTCAAGGCCTGGTTCCCGGGCTGGCTGCCCTTTGTCGATGTCACCTACGGTAGCGCAGCCTATATGCCGTTGTTCGATGGCGCGCGCTATCAGGTGCTGTTCGATCCGCGCGGGGCGCTGTTTATCCGCCCTGCCGATGCGGCCACCGAGCAAGGGCTGAAAGCGCGCGGCTGGTAGCCGGCCGGCGCTCGGTCCAATTCCGGCGCCGCGCCTGCCATGCCGCCGGCCGGCCTTTCTATACTCGGACGCTCTCTGCCCGTTGAGGAGCGACCATGCCGAACTGCCATCCTTCCCGTGTCATCCGCCGCGGCATCGCCGCGGTCTGCGCCGTGCTGGGCCTGGGCGCCAGCGCGCAAGCCCACAATGCCCTGGTGACCTTCGACAGCGCGCGCGATGTCGCGCAGACGGTCGCGCACCTGCGCGAGGGCCTGATCGAGCAGGGGATGACCCTCTTCGCCGAGATCGACCATGCCGCCGCGGCCCGGACCGCCGGCCTGTCCATGCCGCCGACCCGGGTCCTCATCTTCGGCAATCCCAGGGCGGGCACGCCGTTGATGCTGGCCGCGCCCGATGTGGCGCTGGATTTGCCGCTGCGCGTGCTGGTGCGCGAGCGCGCCGGCCGCGTCGAGGTCTTGATGCACACGGTGGCCGATCTGGGCCTGCCGGCGCACTTGCAGGAGCGGCTGGCGCCGGTCATCGATCTGGTCGGCAAGCGCGTGGCCCAAAAATAACGGGGGCGGACCGCTCTGCCATCTCCTGAAACCGGAACTTTGCTGCAGCGCGGGAGTCGAATTAGCACTCAAAGATTTGGAGTGCTAACATCAAGCTAATGCCCGTTTTCCCCTCGTTCCATGGAGGCCGCACTATGAATTCTGCCAGTCCCTCGTTGGCCACCTCGGGCAACGCCTTGGCCTTGGCGGTTGCCAATCCAGGTGCGTTGGGCACGATCGATGCCTATATTTCGACGGTCAACCGTCTGCCTGTCCTGAGCCTCGAGCAAGAGTCCTCGCTGGCCCGGCGCCTGCGCGATGGCGATGACCTCGAAGCCGCCCGTGAGCTGGTGCTGTCGCATCTGCGCCTGGTGGTATCGGTCGCTCGTCAGTACCTGGGTTACGGATTGCCGCATGCCGACCTCATCCAGGAAGGCAATGTCGGCCTGATGAAGGCCGTCAAACGTTTCGACCCCGAGCGCGGTGTGCGCCTGGTCTCGTTTGCCGTGCACTGGATCAAGGCCGAAATCCACGAATACATCATCCGCAACTGGCGCCTGGTCAAGGTGGCGACCACTAAGGCCCAGCGCAAGCTGTTCTTCAACCTGCGCAGCATGCGTCCGGATGGCCAGACGCTCGATACCGAGCAGGTCGACCGCATCGCCCGCGAGCTCAATGTCCGCCGCGAGGATGTCAGCGAGATGGAGGTCCGCCTGTCGGGCCGTGACCTGTCGCTGGAAAACCAGGACGATGACGACGACAGCTTTGCGCCGATCGCCTATTTGTCCGATGAGTGCCGGGAAGAGCCGACCCGGGTCCTGGAGCGCAAAGCGCGCGATGATCTGCAGGGCAAGGGCTTGTCCGATGCCATCATGGCCTTGGATGCGCGCTCGCGCCGGATCGTCCAGGCCCGTTGGCTGCAGGACGATGGCGGTGCCACGCTGCACGAACTGGCCGCCGAGTTCGGCGTGTCGGCCGAGCGTATCCGCCAGATCGAAGCGGCGGCGCTAAAGAAAATGCGGGGCACGCTGGCCGCGGCCTGAGTCCGGCCTCGCTGTTCGGCGCCATGCCTGCCCACGGGGCAGGCATTGTTTTTTCTGGCCAGGGTATTGGTGGACAGATGCGGATACGACACCGATTGATACAAAATTGGGGGCAATCGGGGCGTGCAGCCCGAAACTTATGGCGCCGGGCCTGGACTAATCCTCTTAGACCGCAATCTTGGTTTGTGTTGCAGTCTTGTCGTCCGTCTCGGCTTCTCCTCTTTCCCCTCCCCTATGAGACGGACGGTTTACGGGGCACCTACGCATATGGGTGCCCCGTTTTTTATTTTGCGGCCCACACGGGCGTGGCCCGAAGGCGCGCGGCTCAGGCCGCGATGTCGGCGGGCGCGGCGTCGCCGCGCAGCGCGGCCCAGGTGCCCGCATCCAGGCGGGACACCCCCGTGGCGATCGACCCATCCGCATAGAGCTTGAGCCAGCGGTAGCCCGGCGCCTGCGGATCGATGGCGTGGCGGCCCTCGTCGAGCGTGAACTGAAAACACGTCGAGGGCGCGCCCAGCATGCGCAGGTGGTGATGCCGGCAGTCGAAGGCCTGGTGGATATGGCCCCAGAGCGCGACGCGAGCCTGAGGGTGGTCCGACAGCCGCGCAAATACCGCCGCGGCGTTGTCCACCATCAGCGCATCGTGCGCCGCGCCCTCGACACGCGCCAGGTTATGGTGCAGCGCAACGAGCACATGGCGCGATTGCGCCTCGCGCAGCGCGTGTTCCAGAAAGTCGAATTGCGCCGGGCCGATATGGCCGAAATCCTGCCCGGGCACGGTGGAGTCCAGCAGGATGACCCGCCAGCCGGGCAAGTCATGGACAGGCTGCGACCAGGCGGCCAATTGGCGGCGCAGTTCCGGCGCCGAATCATGATTGCCCGGCAGGCAGCGGATGGGATGGTCGGCATCCTGTAAATGCTGGCGCAGCCGCTGGTAGGCCGCCGCGCTGCCGTCTTGAGCCAGGTCGCCGGTCAGCAGCATGAGGTCGGGACGCGCCTGTTCGCGCCGCGCGAGGTCGAGCACGGCGCGCAGGCAGGCGTCGGTGTTGACGCCATGCAGGCGCGCTTGCGGGTCGTACATCAGGTGCGAGTCGGTCAATTGCAGCAGCAAGGCCGGCGCATCCTGGCGGCGCGCTTCAAGCTGGTCGTGGGCCAAAGGCCGCTCCCGGTATCGGAAAGCGCCACGTTAGCGAAAAATCCCGTGGCCCGCATGTTTTCGCTGCGCGGCAGGCGTAACCAAGTGTGGGTGCGGCCGGCGCGCCCGTATCGGGCAGGCGGGAAAAAGACGCTATCCTTGGGCCTTGTTGTCTTGCGCCATCGCGCCTTCCCATGGATATCGGATTTCTCGTTTTCGGGCTTGCCGGGCTGTTGACCCTGGTCTGCTTCATGCCGCCCCTGGCCGGGCGCCTGGGCCTGCCCTATTCCGTGCTGCTGGCCATCGTCGGTTGTCTGCTGGGCATCGGCATCCATCTGCATGGTTGGGCGCCGCCGGTCCTGGGCGATCTGCTGGACACGATCGAGCGTTTCGAGATCTCTTCCGAAACCTTCCTCATGGTGTTTTTGCCGGTGCTGTTGTTCGAGACGGCGCTGTCGATGAACGTGCGGCGGCTGATGAACGACATCGGCCCCATCCTGATGATGGCCATCGTGGCCGTGGTGGTGTGCACGCTGGTGGTGGGGGTGGCCGTCAGCGCCGTGTCTTCTTATGGCTTGCTGGTGTGTCTGTTGCTGGGCGCTATCGTCGCCACGACCGACCCGGCCGCGGTGGTGGGGATCTTCCGCGAGGTGGGCGCGCCCAAGCGGCTGACCACGCTGGTCGAAGGCGAGAGCCTGTTCAATGACGCGGCCTCCATCGCGCTGTACTCGGTGCTGCTGGCCGCGCTGGGCGGTTCGGGCGAAATCTCGGCCGGCGCCGTGTTCAATGATTTCATCATCCACTTCCTGGGCGGCGGGCTGGCCGGTTGGTTGATGGGTCGTGCGGCCTGCTCGCTGTTTGCCTGGTTGCGCGGCTACCCCACGGCCGAGATCACGCTCACCCTCACCCTGGCCTATCTGTCCTTCTTCATCTCCGAGCATTACTTGAATGTCTCCGGCGTGGTGGCGACGGTGGTGGCCGGCCTGGTGGTCGGTTCGACGGGGCGCACGCGTATGTCGCCCACGACCTTCGAATACCTGTCCAATTTCTGGGAGCAGTTCGGCTTCTGGGCCAACTCGCTCATTTTCGTGTTTGCCGCCATGCTGATCCCCAAGCTGATGGCGGCGGCCGATTGGCAGGAGCTGTTGCTGGTGGTGGTGGTGTTCGTGGCCACGCTGGTGGCGCGCGCCATCGTGGTCTTCGGGCTGCTGCCGCTGTTGCAGATCTTCAAGATCGGCGCCGAGGTCAGCAACCCCTACAAGAGCGTCATGCTCTGGGGGGGCTTGCGCGGCGCGGTCTCGCTGGCGCTGGCGCTGGCTGTGACCGAACAGACCACCGTGCCGGAGGAGGCGCGCCAGTTCGTGGCGGTGGCGACCACCGGTTTCGTGCTGGCCACCTTGTTCATCAACGGTATCAGTCTGCGGCCCTTGATCCGCATGTTGGGCTTGAATCAGCTCTCGCCCGTCGAGCGCACCATTCGTAATCAGGCGCTGTCGGTCGCGCTGGAGACGCTGCAGGGCAAGACCGACGAAATCGCCAAGGAAGACCATATCGCGCCCGAGGCGCGCGACCGCATCCACGCCGTATTCGATGCCAGCCTGACGGCGGTGCACGACAGCCAGGTGGGGCGCATGAGCGTGGAGCAGCGCACGGCCGTCGGCCTGGCCATCGTGGCGCGGCACGAAGAAGAAATGTTCTTTGACATTCTCAAAGCGCAGATCGTCGATTGGCGCATGGCCGAAAGTCTGCTGGCCCGCGCCGAACGCCTCGAAGATGCCGTGCGCATGGGCGGCGTCAAGGGCTTCGAACAGGCCATCGTGGCCGATGTGCGGTACTCGCCCGGCTTCCGTCTGGCGTTGCGCGTGCATTATGTGTTTGGCTTTCAGGGCTGGCTGGCCCGGGAGCTCAGCCAGCGCTTCGCCAATCTGCAAACCAAGCGCTCGGTGGCGCAGCGCCTGATGCAGTTTGCGCGTGAGCAGATCGGGCCGCTGCTGGGCGATGATGCCGCGCAGCAAATCGTGGCGGCGCACCAGCGCCGTCTGGATCTGGTGGACAACGCCTTGCAGGCGCTGAATCTGCAGTATCCGAGTTATGCGCTGTGGCTGCAGGAGAGCTATCTGGGGCGCGTCGCCCGCGAACTCGAGCGCATCCGTTACCGCGACATGCTGGAGCAATTCCTGATCAGCGGCGAAGTGTATGCCGATCTGATGGCGCAGTTGAAAACACGCTGGGAGCATATCGATCGCCGCCCGCCCCTGGATATCGAACTGAGCGCGGCCGAGCTGATCAAGCGGGTACCCATTTTCGAAGGGTTGAGCCCGGACTCGTTGCGCGCGATCTGCAAGCTGCTCAAGCCGCGCCTGGCCCTGCCGGACCAACGCATTCTGGCGCATGGCCATCATGGCCAGGAAATGTGTTTTGTGGCGTCCGGCGCCGTGGTCGTGCAACTGCCCGACAACACGACGGTGGAACTGGGCAGCGGCGAATTCTTCGGCGAGCTGGCGCTGATGGGCGACGAGCACATCAATGCCGACGTGCGCTCGCTGGGCTACAGCAAGCTGCTGATGCTCTCGGCCCGTGACCTGCGCGCCGTGCTGGCGCGCGATCCGGATCTGCGCGAGCGCATCGAGAAGGTGGTCAAGCAACGGCTGCGCGCCATCGAGGTCTGGCGCCAGTTTTCCGAAACGGGCCAGGTCTATCCGCCTGGCGTGACGCCGCCGGCCAAGGGCGCGCCGCCGACCGGCGCCGAGGATCCCAAGGGATTGCCGGCGCCAGACTGAGCGCCAGGGCGCGGCCGTTTTATGCTGCGCTGCAGTACTGGATGTCTTCCAGGATGACCAGGGCGGCTTCGAGCGTGAATTCGCCGGCCTCGATGCGGTCGACGGCCTGCGTGGCGTCCAGCGTGGCGATTTCCATGACTTCGCCATCGCGGTTGGCCGGTTGCGTATCGTGGCTGAGTACGCAGGTGCTGCTGAGCAGCGCTTCGACCTGATAGCCCTCGGGCAGCCGCCGCTGCATGCGCAGCACGGTGCGCAAGGGGCTGCGCTGGCGGATCTGCCCGGGCTCCAGGCCCGCCTCTTCAGCGCATTCGCGGACCAGCGCCTGGTCCAGGGACTCCGTGCTGCCGACCAGCCCGCCGACCAGCGTGTCCCACATGCCGGGGTCGGTGGATTTGGACAGCGCGCGCCGCGCGACCCACAGGCGGCCTTCGGGCGTCCAGGCATTCAGGTGCACGGCAAATGTCGGCAGACCCAGCGGCCGCATCGCGGCGCGCTCGATCGCGCCCAGATGCTGCGTGCCGGCCGTGATATCGAGCAGTTCATCGCGCCAGCCGCGCAGGCAGCTGGCGTCGCGCAGGGTTTGCGCTAAGTCGGCCAGCGCCGCGTCCAGCGCCGGGCCCGGGCCCAGCTCGGGCAGCAGCCACAGCGCGTCGTCATCGAGGCGGACCAGGCCGCTGTCGCGCAGCGCGTCGCAGGCGGCCAGCGTGGCCCAGCCGCAGCGCTGCCCGCCGATGTAAACGGGGCGGGCGTGCTCGGGCGGCGGCTGTTGTGCCTTGTCGCGCAAAGCGGCCGACAGATGAGCCAGTCGTTCGGGGTCGGGTAGAGAAGACAGTCGAAGCATGAAGCGGATTTTAGTTCACGGTATAGTCTAGGGACCGGTTGCACCGGGGCCGCGACGGTCTCGGAGGCAAACAGGCGCAGCAAGCCATGTTTATTTGAAGGCTTCATCCGGGCATGGCATTTAAATAGTTGGCAGGCAAGTCTCGCTATCTAGAACTTACACAAGATTTGGCCTGTAGCTATAATTCCGCGGTTTTAGATGTGTTGTGTGTGGGAGCGACAGGGTCTGTTGTCTTTCGCCTGGTTCGTGACTACCGTCTAATAATTGCGCGTTCCCTGCCTTCCGGCGGCCCGTACGGCGTGCGGCGGTATTGGGCCATCCGCGCCATGTTTCGAGGTAAGCATGAAGATGTGGAGAGGGGTGCTGGGAGCAGGTGCGCTACTTGTCGGCAACATGGCTTATGCCCAGGTCCAGGACATGCCGGGCGGCCCACGGGTCAATCAGCTGAATCTGCACGAAGGTGTGACACAGATCTCGCGTGATGCGATGTGGTTGCACTGGATGATGCTCACGATCTGTATTGTGATCTTCATCGGTGTGTTCGGTGTGATGTTCTATTCCATCTGGGCTCACCGCCGGTCGCGCGGCCACAAGGCCGCCACCTTTCATGAGCATCTGGGCGTGGAAGTCGCCTGGACCGTGATCCCCTTCATCATCGTCATCGCCATGGCCTTGCCCGCCACGAAGACCGTGGTCGCCATGAAAGACACTTCCAGTCCGGACATGACCGTCAAGGTCACCGGTTATCAATGGAAGTGGGGCTATGAGTATCTCGACGGCGAAGCCACCGGCGTCAAATTCCTCTCCACCTTGTCCACGCCGCGCGCGCAGATTGAAAATCGCGAGCCCAAGGGCGAGTTCTACCTCATGGAGGTGGATAAGCCCATGGTCGTGCCGGTCAATAAAAAAGTCCGCGTGGTGTTGACCTCCGGCGATGTGATTCACTCCTGGATGGTGCCGGACTTCGGCGTCAAGCAGGACGCCATTCCGGGTTTTCTGCGCGATACCTGGTTTCGTGCCGACAAGGTGGGTGCCTATCGCGGCCAGTGCGCCGAGCTCTGTGGCAAGGATCACGCCTTCATGCCCATCGTGGTGGAGGTCAAGTCGCAGGAAGACTACGACGCCTGGGTGGCCGAGCAGAAAAAGCTCATGGCCGCGCAGGCCGACGATCCGAACAAGGAATGGACCCAGGCCGAGCTGATGGCGCGCGGCGAGCAGACTTTCAATGGCTCCTGTGTGGCCTGTCATCAGGCCAACGGCAAGGGCATTCCCGGCTCTTTCCCGGCCCTGGACGGCGACGCCACCGTGCTCGGGCCCAAGGCCGCGCAGATCAATACCGTGCTCAAGGGCCGGCCCGGCACGGCCATGGCTGCCTTCGGCGGCCAGTTGAACGACGTCGACATCGCGGCAGCCATCACTTACACGCGCAATGCCTGGAGCAACGCAGGCAAGGGTCAGGACCCCGTGGTCCTGCCCAAGGACGTGGCGGCCGCGCGCTAGGCGCGGCCCCTTCGCTGTTTTAAGAAGCTGTTTCCGTAGATACAGATATCGCGCCGGTCCCCATGGACAGGGACCGGCGGATCAGCAGGAAGGAGTCCACCATGAGCAGCGTCATAGTCGATCACGTGTCGCCCGGCCTGGGCCACGATGACCACCACCATCACGCCGTCCCCACGGGCTGGCGCCGCTGGCTGTTTGCGACCAACCACAAAGACATCGGGACGATGTATCTCATCTTCTCGTTCGTCATGCTGCTCGAAGGCGGCACGCTGGCCCTGTTGTTGCGCACCGAGCTGTTCGAGCCGGGGTTGCAGTTCTTCCGGCCGGAGCTGTTCAATCAGTTCACGACCATGCACGGCCTGATCATGGTGTTCGGTGCCATCATGCCGGCCTTCGTGGGCTTTGCGAACTGGATGATTCCCTTGCAGATCGGCGCCTCGGACATGGCCTTTGCGCGGATGAATAATTTCAGCTTCTGGCTGTTGCCCGTCGCCGGCCTCATGCTGACCGTGTCGTTCTTCGTGCCTGGCGGGGCCACGGCGGCGGGATGGACCCTGTATGCGCCGCTGTCGGCCCAGATGGGGCCGGGGATGGACCTGGCGATTTTCGCCATGCACATCATGGGCGCCTCGTCCATCATGGGGGCGATCAACATCATCGTCACCATCCTGAATATGCGCGCCCCAGGCCTGACGTTGATGAAAATGCCGCTGTTCTGCTGGACCTGGCTGATCACGGCGTTTCTGCTGATCGCGGTGCTGCCGGTACTGGCCGCGGCGATCACCATGGTGCTGACGGACCGCCATTTCGGTACGGGGTTTTTCAATGCGGCCGCGGGCGGCGATCCGGTGCTCTACCAGCATGTGTTCTGGTTCTTCGGGCATCCCGAGGTCTACATCATGATTCTGCCGGCGTTCGGCATCGTCTCGGCCATCGTGCCGGCCTTCGCGCGCAAGCCGCTGTTCGGCTATGCCTCCATGGTGTATGCCACCGCCTCCATCGCGGTGCTGTCCTTCATCGTCTGGGCGCACCATATGTTCACCACCGGCATGCCGGTCACGGGCCAGCTCTACTTCATGTACGCCACCATGCTGATCTCCATTCCGACCGGCGTGAAGGTCTTTAACTGGGTGGCGACCATGTGGCGCGGGTCCATGACCTTCGAGACGCCCATGCTGTTCGCGGTGGGGTTCATCTTCGTGTTCACCATGGGCGGCTTTACCGGCCTGATCCTGTCGGTGGCGCCCATCGATATCCAGGTGCACGACACTTACTACGTGGTGGCGCACTTCCATTATGTGCTGGTCGCGGGGTCGTTGTTCGCGCTCTTTGCGGGCACGTATTACTGGCTGCCCAAATGGACCGGCCATATGTACAGCGAGAAGCTCGGCAAGCTGCATTTCTGGTCTTCGCTGATTTCTTTCAACGTGACCTTCTTCCCCATGCACTTTCTCGGCCTGGCCGGGATGCCGCGCCGTTACGCGGACTACGCGGCCCAGTTCACGACCTTTCATCAGATTGCCACCATTGGCGCCTTCTGGTTCGGGCTCTCGCAATTCATATTCCTGTGGGCGGTGATCCGGTGCTATCGCGGCAAGGGTGAAGTGGCCCCCGCCAAGCCCTGGGACGGCGCAGAAGGGCTGGAATGGACGGTGCCTTCGCCGGCGCCCTTCCATACCTTCGAAACCCCGCCGCAAGTCAAATGAGCCCCGCCATGACCGCGCAACAACGCCGCCGCAACCGTGTCGCCGGATTGATCCTGCTGCTTTTCGTGCTGGCGATTTTTGGCTGGACCTTCGTGCGCGGCGCGGGATTCCTGAGCCGCATGGCGGGGCAGTAGCGCCATGAGCGAGGATCTGCACCAGTCCGCGCAACGCAAGCTGAGTTTCTTGCAGACGCTCAAAGCGGTGGCCTGGGCGTTCTTCGGGGTGCGCAAGGGGGCGGGCTACCGTCAGGACATTGCCCAGTTGAATCCGGTCCATGTCATTCTGGCCGGCTTGTTGGGCGCCGTGCTATTCGTCGTCGTGCTGGTGATGATCGTCCGTTGGGCGGTCGCCAGCCTGACCTGAGCAAGTCGATACTTTCGTTGCAGGGAGAGAACCATGGGTGCAAGTCACTCCGCTCAAGGCAAAGAAGCGCCGTACTACTACGTGCCGGCCGACTCCGGCCATCCCGTTCGCACCGCGCTGGCCCTGCTGATCGTCGGCATGGGCGCGGCGGCCTGGGTCAATGGCGTGGGCTGGGGAAAATGGGCGGTGCTGGTCGGCTTTCTGGGCGTCGTCACCGTGCTGTACTTCTGGTTTGGCGACGCCATTGCCGAATCCGAGAGCGGGCTGTTCAGCAAGCGCGTCGATCTTTCCTACCGCTGGGGGATGGGCTGGTTCATCTTCTCGGAGGTCATGTTCTTCGCCGGTTTCTTCGGCGCGCTCTGGTATGTGCGCACCATCACCACTCCCTGGCTCGGGGACATGGATCACCGGCTGATGCTGTGGCCGGATTTCCAGGCGGTATGGCCCAACTTCGGGCCGGCCGGGGTGGTCGAACACTTTCAGACCGTGGGGCCCTTCTGGCTGCCCACCATCAACACCGCGCTGCTGTTGACCTCGGGCGTGACCCTGACCATCTCGCATCACGCGCTGCGCGCCGACCATCGCCGCACGGCCGTGTGCTGGCTGGCGGCCACGGTGTTGCTGGGTTTTATCTTCGTGATCTGCCAGGCCTATGAATATCATCACGCCTATACCGAACTGAATCTGAAGTTCAACTCAGGCGCGTATGGGTCGCTGTTTTACATGCTCACCGGCTTTCACGGCTTTCATGTGATCATGGGCGCGACCATGCTGACGGTGATTCTGGTGCGTTTGTGCCGGGGGCATTTCACCGCCAATCATCATTTCGGCTTTGAAGGCGCGGCCTGGTATTGGCACTTCGTGGATGTGGTCTGGCTGGGCCTGTACTTGTTCGTGTATTGGTTCTGAGCCGCCGGCCGCGGGCCGGATGCCCCCGGTGACGGGGGCAGGCTTTTGCGGGGTCAGCGCAGGCCGGTGCTCTGTATCCACCCAAAATAGTTGGCGATGAGGACAAACAGAAAGAGCGCCACGGACAGTCCGATGCGCACGGTAAGGGCATTGACGGTACGGTTGGTGCTGCCTTTATCCTTCATCAGATAGAACAAGGCCGACCCCAGGCTGGCCAGGATACCGATGAAGGCCACGACGACGATGACGCGCATGCCGGCCTCCACTGAAAACAAAATTATTGCAGACATGGCACGCCCGCATTCGCCCCGGATTACCCTGATAGCCCTGATTTTGCTGGCTGGGGTGGCGGCGGTCTGTCTCTCCCTGGGCAGCTGGCAGTTGCGCCGCGCCGACGAGCGCCGGGCGGTGCTGGCGGCCATCGAGGCCGGCCGCAGCCAGGCCCCGCTGGCCTTGAGCGCTGCCAGCGTGCCCGGCGATTTTGCCGCCTGGCGGCCGGCGCGGGCGCAGGGCCAATGGCTGGCGCAGTACAGCGTCTGGCTGGACAACCGCAATCATGATGGGCGGCCGGGGTATTGGCTGGCCACGCCGCTGGCGCTGGCGCCGGGCGGGCCGGCCGTGCTGGTGCTGCGCGGCTGGTTGCCGCGCCAGCCGGGCGCCGCTCCCGTGGCGCCGGCCGCGCCGCCGGGCAGCGTGGCCGTGCAGGGTGAGCTGGCCGCGCATGTGCCGCGCCTGTTCGAGCTGTGGAACGCAGGCGGCAGCGCCACGCTGCCCGTGCGCCTGGCGCCCGGGCAACTGCCCACGGTGCAGAATCTGGATCTGTCCGCGTATGCGCAGGCGACAGGGCTGCGGCTGTTGCCCGTGGTCTTGATGCAGACCTCTGCGGCCGGGGATGGTTTGTTGCGGGATTGGCCACAACCTTCCGTCGACTTTCATCAGAACCAGGGCTATGCCCTGCAGTGGTTTTCCTTTGCGACCATCGCCGTGCTGGCCGCCGTGGCGCTGGCCTGGCGCGCCTGGCGCCGGCGGCCCCTGCCATGACTGCCCCGACCGCCATGACCCGTAACGCTTCCCTGCTGCCGCTGGTGTTGATTTTCCTCTGTGCCCTGGCGCCCATCCTGGGCGCCGTGCTGGTCTACCACAACCCGCAATGGTGGCCGCAGGACGCCAGCAATTACGGCCGGCTGGTGCAGCCGCAGCGGCCCTTGCCCGGCGCCGAGCAGCTCCAGCTGACCACACTGGATGGCAAGGTCTTCGATCCGGCGACGCTGCGGGGGCAATGGTTGCTGATCTCGGCCGACCAGGGCGAGTGTCCGCAGGCGTGTGCGCGTAAACTATTCGTCGCGCGCAATGCGCATGCCAGCCAGGGCAAGAATGTCGATCGCGTCACGCGCGTGTGGTTCATCACCGACGAGGCGGACGTTCCCCAGAAGGTGCTCGATGCCTATCAGGGCACCCTCATGCTGCGTGCGCGCGCCGATCAACTGGCCCGTTTTCTGCCGCCGGATACCACCGGCGGCTTGTTGGGGCCGATTTGGGTGGTTGACCCACTGGGCAACCTGATGTTGCAGTTCCCCGCCGATGCCGATGGCGTCAAGGTGCGCAAGGATCTCAGCAGGCTTTTGTATAACTCGCGTATTGGCTGAGTCCATGGACCGCATCATTGAGCGTTATCGCAAACTCGTTTTTTTTACCTGGTTTCTCACGCTGGACCTGATCATGTTCGGCGCTTTCGTGCGCCTGACCGACTCCGGCCTGGGCTGTCCGGACTGGCCTGGATGCTATGGCAAAGCCACGCCGCTGGGCGCGCTGCCCGACATCCACCAGGCGGCGCGCGACATGCCCTTCGGGCCGGTGACGCTGTCCAAGGCCTGGATCGAGATGATCCACCGCTACGTGGGCGCGCTGCTGGGCCTGCTCATTATCACCATCGTCTACATGGCGTGGCGTTACCGCCGGCAATTGGGTAGATCGCCCGCCTTGGCGAGCGCGGCGCTGGTGGCCGTCTGCGTGCAGGGCGCGTTCGGGGCCTGGACGGTCACGCACAAACTGATGCCGGCCGTGGTGACGGCGCATCTGGTGCTGGGCCTGTCGCTGCTGGCCCTGATGACCTGGCTGGCCGCGCGCGAACGGCCGCATCTGCCGGTGCCGGCGCTGGCGGCGCGCCTGCGGCCCTGGATGGCGGTGGGCCTGATCCTGCTGGCCGTCCAGGTCACGCTCGGGGGGTGGGTAAGCACGAATTACGCGGCGCTGGCCTGCATGGACTTTCCCACCTGCCATGGCGAGTGGCTGCCGCCGATGGACTTCCATGGCGGGTTTTCGGTGATCCGCGCCCTGGGCGAGCTGCCTTCCGGCGCCATGATCTCCCAGAGCGCCCTGACGGCCATTCACTGGGTTCACCGCAACTTTGCCTTGATCGTCTTCGTCTACCTGGGGGTGCTGGCCTGGCGCATGCGCAGCCTGCCCGGCCTGTCGGGGCCGGCCCGGCTCATGCTCTTGCTGCTTGCCGCACAATTGGTGACGGGTCTGACCACGATTTTCTTCCAGTGGCCGCTGTTGATCGCCGTGCTGCACAACGGGGGCGCGGCCGGCCTGGTGCTGGCTTCGGTCCTGGTGCTGGTGCGGCTTGCCACGGCGGGCCGCCCGCCCCTGCGCAGGCTTTGAGCGCCAGGGGCGCTAAAATAGGCAAATCATGACGTCTATCGCTGCTTCCCAACCCGGATTGCTGCGCCAGTATCTCGTGCTCACCAAGCCGAGAGTCACACAGCTTGCTGTGTTCTGTGCCGTGATCGGGATGTTCTTGGCGGTGCCTGGTCTGCCTGATCTCAAACGCGTGCTGTTCGGCACCATCGGGATCTGGCTGCTGGCCGCCGCCGCTTTCGCCATCAACTGCCTGATCGAACAGGAAATCGACGCCCGTATGGCGCGCACGGCGCGCCGCGCGACGGCGCGCGGCACGATTTCGCCCGCGCAGGTCCTGAGCCTGTCCGGCTTGCTGGGCGGCGCCGGCATGCTGGTGCTCTATCACCTGGTCAATCCGCTGACCATGTGGCTGACCTTCGCCACCTTCGTCGGCTACGCGGTCATCTATACCGTCATCCTCAAGCCGCGCACGCCGCAGAACATCGTCATTGGCGGTCTGTCCGGCGCCATGCCGCCGGCCCTGGGCTGGGCCACGGTGGCCAATGCCGTGCCGGCCGAAGCCTGGGTGCTGGTGCTCATCATCTTCATCTGGACGCCGCCGCATTTCTGGGCGCTGGCGCTTTACCGCACGCAGGACTACATCAAGGCCGGCCTGCCCATGTTGCCGGTGACTCACGGCAGCAAATACACGCGCCTGCAGATCATGCTCTACAGCTTTGCGCTGTTTGCCGTGACGCTGCTGCCCTATGCCATGCGCATGAGCGGCGTGATCTATCTGCTGGCTGCCATCGGTCTGGGCGCTATCTTCGTGGGCCACGCCGTGGGCCTGTATCGACATTACAGCGACGAGCGCTCGCGGCGCCTGTTCCGCTATTCCATCCTCTATCTCTCGCTGTTGTTTGGCGCGCTGCTGGTGGATCACTGGGTCAGCGCCCTTCTTGTCTGACCGTTTTGACGGGGATTTGCTCGATGTCTGTGTTTTCGTCCACCCGCCGCCGGGCCCTGCAGGCCATTGCCGCTTTTACCGTCGCGGGGGCGCTGGCCGCCTGCGGCGAAACGCCGCCGCCGTTCAAGGGCAGCGACATCACCGGTACGCAGTTGGGCAAAAACATGGCCCTGACGGACATGAACGGCCAGCCGCGCACCTTGAAGGATTTCGCGGGCAAGGTCACGGTGGTGTTTTTCGGCTTTACGCAGTGCCCGGACGTCTGCCCCACCTCGTTGGCCGAAATGGCCCAGGTCATGCAGTTGCTCGGGCCCGATGCCGACCGCGTGCAGGTGCTGCTGGTGACGGTGGATCCGGAGCGCGACACGCCGGAAATCCTGCGGGAATATGTAACCAGCTTCGATAAACGTTTCCTGGCCTTGACCGGCAGCCCCGAGCAACTGCGGCAGGCTGCCGCCGCGTTCAAGGCCTATTACGCCAAGGTGCCCACCAAAGACGGCGGCTACACCATGGATCACACCGCGGCCTTTTATCTCATCGACGGCAAGGGCGAATCGCGCGTGCTGGCCAACAACACCCTGGGTGCGCAGGCGCTGGCCAACGATATCAAGCTGCTGCTCGACGGCCGTTGAGCCGGGCCGGGCTCAAGGCGTTTGCATGGCGGCGCGCCACGCGTCGTATGCCTGGCGGGCCGAGGGGCCCAGCTCATCTAAGCCCAGCGTCTGGCGCCGCGCCATGATCATCATGGCGTAAGGCGTGGCCAGGGCCGCGGCTTCGGCGCACAATCGAGCCTCTTCTCCTTGGGCAGGCCGCAGATTGCGCCAATAGTTGATGGCTTGTTCGAGGCTGTTGAGCGGGATGACGGTATCCATGCCTCATTGTCCCAGAATGCCGTTTTCTGTCCATCGGGAAGGCTTTGCAAAGCGTCACCATAGCAATAAGCCGAAATGGCGGCCGGGTGCTATACAACGGTCCGTCGAGTCTGCAAGGAGAGCCACCATGAACGCCCAGAGTTCGACCGGCACGCGCCGGATCCACCCTTTGTTTGCCACCGCAGCGGTGGCGGTCATCGTGCTGTGCGCTGTCGGCGTGGCGGCCATTCTGGGTTGGCTGCCGCGCAGTCCCGCCCAGGACGGCGTCCCGCAGGGTGCTGCCATGAGCGCCGAACAAGCCGCCAACAGCGGTCCCGAAGCCGCCAACCTGGCCCCCGCGGCGCCGCGCAGCCAGCCGGCGGCCAGCCCCGCGCCGGCCTGCCCCACCTGCGGCGTGGTCGAATCGCTGCGCCAGGTCCAGGTGCCCAAGCGCGACAGCAGCAATCACATCATCGGCACGGTGGCCGGCGGTGTGGTGGGCGGTGTGGTGGGCAATCAGTTCGGCGGCGGCCATGGCAAGGACGCGCTGACCGTGCTGGGCGCGGTGGGCGGCGCTTTGGCAGGGCGGGAAGTCGAGCGTAATATTAGGCAGCAAGACACCGTGACCCAATATGAGTTGACCGTGCGCATGGCCGACGGCAGCACGCGCCTGTTTCACAGCGCCCAGCCGTTTGCCTATGGCCAGGGCGCTGCCGTCCGTGTCGAAAACAATCAATTGCTGCCGCGCTGACCGGAGACCGAATGACCGATTCCAACCCCTTCGTCCTGCCTGGCATGGGCCAGGACACCGATCTCTCCGGCAATCCCTTGCTGGCCAGCATGGAAATGATGCGCCAGGCCTGGGCAAGTCTGGCGGGCCCAGGCGGGCTGGGCCAGAGCCTGCCCTTGACGCCCCCCATGAATCTCGAAGACCTGGAGCGCCGTATCGCCGAATTGCGTACGGTCGAGGGTTGGCTGCGCCTGAATCTGCAGATGCTGTCCAGCTCCATCCAGGGCATGGAGGTGCAGCGCGCCACCATCGCCACGCTACGTTCCTTCGTGGGCTCGGCTTCGGGTTCGGCTGCCGGCAGCGAGGGCGACCCCTCCCCGCTGGAAGTCGCCCTGGGTCTGCGGCCCGCCAAGGCCGACAAACCGGCCAAGCCCGAGGCGAGCGCCGCGGCTGACGGCGCCGAAGCTGCCGGATCCGAGCGCGTGAATGCGGCGGCTCAATCGGCGTCGCAGGCCTGGTGGGAATTGCTGAATCAGCAGTTCAGCCAGATTGCCGCAGCCACGGCGGCCAGCCTGCCGGCCATGATGCCCGGCATGGATGCCATGGCCCAGGCCGCTGCGGGGGGCGCCGAGAGCGCGCCGGCGGCCAAGCCTGCCTCGGCCGCGCCCAAGAAGGCCGCGCCGCGCAAGGCCGCCAAACCCGCCAAAACCGATCCCGCCAAGCCGGCGGCCGCTGCCGGCCGCGCTCGCGCGGCCAGCAAGGTCGCCCGCAAGTCCACGCGCGCCAGCTAGGCGCGCCCCGCAGGCCTGAGTACGGGCGCCCTGGCGCCCGTGTCATTTTCAAGAGTATGTCTTCTATGCTTAATGTCGTGATTCTCGCAGCCGGACTGGGCAAACGCATGCAGTCCGATCTGCCCAAGGTGCTGCATACCCTGGCCGGGCGCTCCATGCTCAGCCACGTGCTGGATAGCGCCCGCCAACTCGATCCGGCGCGCATCATCGTCGTGGTCGGCCATGGCGCCGAGCGTGTCGAGGCCGCCTACGCCGCGGAAGCGGGCCTGAGTTTTGCCTTGCAGCGGCCGCAGCAGGGCACCGGCCACGCCGTACAACAGGCCGTGCCCCAATTGACCGACGGCGATGGCGCCGATGATGCAACGCTGGTGCTCTACGGCGATGTGCCGCTGGTGCAGCCCGAGACCTTGCGCCGCCTGATGCAGGCGCGCGGACAGGGCGTGGCGGTGCTGACCGAAGTGCTGGCCGATGCCACCGGCTACGGGCGCATCGTGCGCGATGCGCAGGGCCAGATCGCCCGCATCGTCGAGCACAAAGACGCCACCGACGCCGAGCGCGCCATCCAGGAGGTCAATACCGGCATCCTCGTGGCGCCGACGGCCAAACTGAAAGACTGGCTCTCCCGTATCGACAACAACAATGCCCAAGGCGAGTACTACCTGACGGACATCATCGGTCTGGCCGTGGCCGATGGCGTGCCCGTGCATGCCGCGCATCCCGGCGCCAACTGGGAGACCCTGGGCGTGAACAGCCGTGTGCAGCAGGCCGAGCTGGAGCGCCGCTGGCAGCATGAGCTGGCGCGCCGCCAGCTCGAAGCCGGCGTGACGCTGGCCGACCCGGCCCGTTTCGATCAGCGCGGCACGCTGTCCTGCGGCCGTGACGTCTACATCGATGTGGGTTGCGTTTTCGAAGGCAAGGTCACGCTGGGCGACGGCGTGCGGGTGGGCCCGCACTGCGTCTTGCGCGACGTCGAGATCGCGGCGGGTACGCACGTGGAGGCCTATAGCCATCTGCAGCAGGCCAAAGTCGGCGCGGATGCCCGTCTGGGCCCTTACGCGCGGCTGCGTCCGGGCGCCGATCTGGCCGCGGGCGTGCATGTCGGCAATTTTGTCGAAGTCAAAAACGCGGTGCTGGGCGAAGGCAGCAAGGCCAACCATCTGGCCTATATCGGTGATGCCGATATCGGCGCGCGCGTCAACGTCGGCGCCGGCACCATTACCTGCAACTACGATGGCGTGAACAAGCACCGCACCGTCGTCGAGGATGATGTGTTCATCGGCTCGGATACCCAGCTTGTGGCGCCGGTGCGTGTGGGCCGGGGCGCGACCTTGGGCGCGGGCACCACGCTCACGCGTGATGCGCCGGCCGATGCCTTGACCCTGTCGCGCACGCGCCAGACGACGGTGGCAGGCTGGAAGCGTCCAGTCAAGAAATCGTGAGCCCGGTTGCGGCCGTAGACGCCGCCCCGGGCAAGAGCACGCCAGACGGTCTACCCGTTCCACAGCGGTATTACGCCGCCGCGACCGTGGTGGTGGGGATGAGCCTGTCGGTGCTCGACGCGACGATCGCCAACGTCGCCTTGCCGACCATCGCCGGCGACCTGAACGCGCCGCCGTCGGCGGCCGTGTGGGTGCTCAACGCCTACAACCTGGCGGTGGTCACCATGTTGCTGCCCATGTCGGCGCTGGCCGAGCGCATCGGCTTTCGCCGCATGTTCACCATCGGCCTGGCGCTGTTCACCCTGGCGTCGCTGGCCTGTGCCTTGTCCGGCTCGCTATTGCAGCTGAGCCTGGCGCGCATGGTGCAGGGCATCGGCGCGGCCACGATGATGTGTATGTTCGGCGGGTTGGTACGCAATATCTATCCCACGAGCCTGCTGGGCCGGGGCATCAGCATCAACGCCACGACCGTGGCCTTGATGTCGGTGCTGGGGCCGACGATAGGCTCTTTCATCCTGAGTGTGGCCGACTGGCGCTGGATTTTCGCCGTCAACCTGCCCATCGGCATCCTGCTCATGATGGGGCTGCGCTTTCTGCCCGAAGTGCCGCGCAATACGGCGCGCATGGATTACTTCTCGGCGCTGCTGTCCATGGTGACGCTGGGCAGTTTCATTTCCGGCGTGGATTCGCTGGCGCAGGATCCGCTGCGCAGCCTGGGCCTGATCGCCCTGTCCATCGTCACCGGGCTGTTGCTGGTGCGCCGCAGCTGGGGGCAGACCGCGCCGCTGGTGCCTATCGATTTGCTGCGCATCCGGACGGTGGGGTTTGCCGTCATGGCATCGGCCAGCACGTTCGCGGCGCAGATGTCCTCCTATGTGGCGCTGCCTTTTTACTTCCAGCACATTCTGGGGCGGCCCCATCTGGAGGTCGGCCTGTTGATGGCGGCCTGGCCGCTGGGCACAGGCCTGATCGCGCCGGTGGCCGGCTTTCTGTCGGATCGCTATTCGGCTGCCGTGTTGTCCTGCGTCGGCGCCGGCGCCATGGTGGCGGGGCTGCTGTGGCTGGTGTGTTCGCCGCTGGATGCCTCCAATGCGCGCCTGATGGTGGGCATGTTCGTGGCCGGCGTGGGCTTCGGGTTTTTCCAGACCCCCAACAACCGCGCCATGCTGGCCGCCGCGCCCCGGCATCGCAGCGGCGCGGCCGGCGGCTTGCAGGCCACGACCCGGGTATTCGGCCAGAGTTTCGGCACGGCCCTGGTGGCCATTGCCTTTGGCCTGAGCGCCGCGCACGGCCCCACCCTGGGGTTGATCGCCGCGGCGGTCTGCGCCAGCCTGGCCATCGTGGTGAACTCGGTGCGCATCGCCAAGCGCATCGGTCTGCCGCAGCGCTGAGCAGGCCGGCCCAGCTTATCGCGGGCCGGCTTCTATAATGGCAGCCGGAAGCGCCTCCTTGGGAGGCGCGAGGAATTACGAGGCTGCGCGCATGAAAATCACGGTCATAGGAACCGGCTACGTGGGCTTGGTGTCGGGCGCCTGCCTGGCGGATATGGGCAATGAAGTCATGTGCCTGGACACCAACGCCGACAAGATCGCCCAGTTGCGCCTGGGCCACATTCCCATCTACGAGCCGGGCCTGGAAGAACTGGTCCGCCGCAATGTGGCGGGCGGACGCCTGCATTTCACGGACGACGTGGTCCAGAGCGTGGCCTTCGGCAGCGTACAGTTCATCGCCGTGGGCACGCCGCCTGGCGAGGACGGCTCGGCCGACCTGCAATATGTGCTGGCCGCCGCGCGCAATGTGGCGCGCCACATGACCGCGCCCAAGGTGGTGGTGGACAAGTCGACCGTGCCCGTGGGCACGGCGGACAAGGTGCGCGCCGTCATGGCCGACGAGTTGGCCCGGCGCGGGGTGGCGCTGTCCTTCTCGGTGGCGTCCAACCCCGAGTTTCTCAAGGAAGGCGCGGCCATTGCCGACTTCATGAGCCCGGACCGCATCATCGTGGGCGCCGACGATGCGCACGCCATCGACGTGATGCGCCGCATCTACGCGCCCTTTCAGCGCACCCATGAGCGTTTGATGGTGATGGATATCCGCTCGGCAGAACTGGCCAAGTACGCGGCCAATGCCATGCTGGCCACGCGCATCTCCTTCATGAATGAAATGGCCAATCTGGCCGAGAAACTCGGCGCCGACATCGAACAGGTGCGGCGCGGCATCGGCGCGGACCCGCGCATCGGCTATCAGTTTCTCTACCCGGGCGTGGGCTATGGCGGCTCGTGCTTTCCGAAGGATGTGCAGGCGCTGGTGCGCACCGGCGCCGAGCAGGGCGAGTCCATGCAGGTCATCCGCGCGGTGGAAGCCGCCAACGAGCGCCAGAAACTGCGGCTGGCCGAGAAAGTGCGCGCCATTTATGGCGACGACCTGAGCGGCCGCCGCTTCGCGCTCTGGGGCCTGGCCTTCAAGCCCAATACGGACGATATGCGCGAGGCCCCCAGCCTGAGCATCATCGCCGACCTCACCCAGCGCGGCGCGCAGGTGCGCGCTTTCGATCCGGTGGCCATGGAGCAGGCGCGTCCGCTGTTGGCCGGCAATCCGGGCGTGACCATGACGGCCGATATGTACGAGGCGCTGGACGGCGCCGATGGCCTGCTCATCGCGACCGAGTGGAAGGTCTTTCGCGCGCCCGACTTCGAGCGCGTCAAACAGCTGCTCAAACGCGCCCTCATCATCGACGGCCGCAATCTGTGGATACCGGCGGAGATGCGCGAACAAGGTTTCGAGTACCAGGGCATCGGGCGCGCATGAAGATTCTGCAACTGAACTTCGAGAAAGGCTGGCGCGGCGGCGAGCGGCAGACGCTTTACTGCATGCGCGCATTCCGTCAAGCCGGCCACGACGTCGAGATCCTGTGCCGCGAGGGCGGGCCGCTACAGGCGCGCGCCCGCAGCGAGGGTTTCAAGACGCATGGCGTGCGCAACGTGCCGGGCCAATTGGCTTTCCTGGCGCGGCACGGCCGCGACTTCGATCTGCTGCATTCGCAGACGGCCAACACCAATACCTGGGCCGTGCTCACCAAACCCGTGCATCGCCGCCCGGTCGTGTTCTCGCGGCGCACGTCCTTCGTCGTCGAGCCGGGCGAGGAATGGAAGACTGGCTTCAAGTGGCGGCATGTGGATCTGCTGGTCGCCATCAGTGACATGGCCGCCAGCGAACCGCGCCGCCTGGGCCTTCAGCCCGTGATCATCCGCAGTGCCGTCGAGCCGCATGAGGTCGACCCGGCCAACGTGGCCAGCCTGGTCGAGGAGTTCCGGCTCACGGGCCGCAAGGTGCTGGCGACCTCCGCCGCACTCATCCGCGACAAGGATCCCGTGACGCTGGTGCGTGCCGTGGGCGAACTGGCGCGTCAGCGGCGCGACTTTGTCTTTCTGCACTTTGGGGCGGGCGGCGACCGCGAGGCCGAGGCACGCGCCGAAGTCCAGAAGCTGGGCATTGAAGACGTCTATCTGTTCACCGGCTTTCGCAAAGGGGTGGAAGACTTCTACAGCATCATGGATGTCTTCGTCATGGCCTCGTGCGAAGAGGCCTTGGGCAGCAGCGTGCTGGATGCCTTTTTGCAGCGTGTTCCGGTGGTTTCCACCGATGCCGGTGGTTTGAAGGAAAGCCTGGCCGAGGGGCGCGGCGTTCTGGTGGCGGTGGGCGACCACCACGCCATGGCGGCCGGCATGGCGCGCTGCCTGGACGATGCGGCTTTCCGGGCCGAGGTCACGCAACGCGCGTATGACTACGTGCGCACCGAGCACGACGTCACCGAGATGGGCCGGCGCTATCTGGCGGAGTTCGAGCGCCTGCTGCGCTGATCAGGCTGCCGGCGCGGCCGGCGGCAACGCCACCCGGGTGTCGAATTTGGCCCGGTGCACCGAGAAAAACGTGCGCACATTGCGCACATTGGCGTGCGCGGTAAAGGCACGGTGCGCCAGCGCGTGATAGGCCGGCATGTCGCGGACCAGCACGATGACCACAAAGTCTGGTCCGGGCGACACCCGATAGCACTGCAGCACGGCCGGCTCGGCCAGCATCAATTGTTCGAATTCGTCCAGGCGTTCCGCCGCCTGCACATCCAGCGTAATCTCCACAATAGCCGTCAGCGAACTGCCCAGGCGGCCCGCGTCGAGCAGCGCCACCTGGCGCGCGATGACGCCGGTCTCGGTCAGGCGGCGCACCCGGCGCAGGCAGGTGGGCGGCGACGCATGCACGCGCAGGGCCAATTCCTGATTGGTCAGGGCGCTGTCGCGTTGCAGTTGTTCCAGGATGCGTCGATCCAGATCGTCCAGCACGAATGCTTCGGGTGCCGCGGCGGCCAAATCCCGGTTGTTATGCATTTATATTTCAACAATTGGTAGACCAAGAAAGAATATTTAATCACCTATTTGTAAAAAAATAAACTTTCAGATTATCGAGAATATAGAAATCTAATTTCTCTTCGCTGCGCGCACAATGCGCACACTATCTTTTAAGGAGCTACGCTCATGTGCGGTATTGTTGGCGCCGTCGCCCAGCGCGACATCACTCCGGTGCTGGTCGAAGGCCTGCGCCGTCTGGAATATCGCGGCTATGACTCCTGCGGTGTCGCCGTCTATATGGACGGGCACCTGCGCCGCACCCGCAGCACCCAGCGTGTCTCCGAATTGGCCGAGCAGGTCGCCCAGGAAGGCCTGGCCGGCTTTACCGGTATCGCCCACACCCGCTGGGCCACGCACGGCGTGCCCGCCACCTACAACGCCCACCCGCACTTCTCGGCGCTGGGCAAGGACGAGCCGCGCATCGCGCTGGTCCACAACGGCATCATCGAGAACTACGCCGAACTGCGCACCGAACTGCAGCAGGTGGGCTTTGTTTTCGAAAGCCAGACCGATACCGAAGTCATCGCGCACCTGGTCAATCATTTGTACAACGGCGACCTGTTCGACGCCGTGCAGCAGGCCGTCAAGCGGCTGCATGGCGCCTATGCCATCGCCGTGTTCTGCCGCGACGAACCGCATCGTGTGGTCGGCGCACGCCAGGGCTCGCCCCTGGTCGTGGGGGTGGGCAAGGGCGAGAACTTCCTCGCTTCCGATGCCTTGGCCCTGGCCGGCACCACCGATCAGATCATCTATCTGGAAGACGGCGATGTCGTTGACCTGCAACTGGCCCGCGTGTGGATCACCGACCACGACGGCAAGCCGGTCGAGCGCAAGGTCAACACCGTGCAAGTGCATACCGGCGCGGCCGAACTCGGCCCCTACCGGCACTTCATGCAGAAGGAAATCTTCGAGCAGCCCCGCGCCGTGGGCGACACCTTGCAGGACATCGAAAGCATCACGCCCGAGCTTTTCGGCGACGCCGCCTTCAAAGTCTTCAAGGACATCGACCGCCTGCTGATTCTGGCCTGCGGCACCAGCTACTACGCCGGCCTGACCGCCAAGTACTGGATCGAGTCCATCGCCAAGATCCCGGTGGCGGTCGAAATCGCCAGCGAATACCGTTATCGCGACAGCGTGCCCGACCCCAAGACGCTGGTGGTCACCATTTCGCAATCGGGCGAGACGGCCGACACCCTGGCCGCGCTCAAGCACGCACGGTCGCTGGGCATGCCGCACACCCTGACCATCTGCAACGTGGCCACCAGCGCCATGGTGCGTGAGTGCGAGCTCTCCTATATCACCCGCGCCGGTGTCGAAATCGGCGTGGCCTCGACCAAGGCCTTCACCACCCAGCTCACCGCCCTCTTTCTGCTGACCCTGGCGCTGGCGCAGACCCGCGGGCTGCTCTCCGAGCAGCAGCAGGCCGATTACCTCAAAGCCTTGCGCCACCTGCCGGCGGCCATCAGCTCGGTACTGGCGCTCGAGCCACAGATCATGGCCTGGGCGGACCGCTTCGCCACCAAGGAAAACGCCTTGTTCCTGGGCCGGGGCATGCATTACCCCATCGCCCTGGAAGGCGCGCTCAAGCTCAAGGAAATCAGCTACATCCACGCCGAAGCCTACCCGGCCGGCGAACTCAAGCACGGCCCCCTGGCCCTGGTGACCGAGCACATGCCGGTCGTCACCATCGCCCCGAAGGACGCGCTGCTGGAAAAGCTGAAATCCAACATGCAGGAAGTGCGCGCGCGCGGCGGCGAGCTGTATGTCTTTGCGGACTCCGACAGCAAGATCGTCAACGAAGAAGGCATGCACGTCATTCGTATGCCGGAGTATTACGGCGTGCTCTCGCCCATCCTGCACACCATCCCGCTGCAGTTGCTGGCTTATCACACGGCCTGCGTGCGGGGCACCGACGTGGACAAACCGCGCAATCTGGCCAAGAGCGTGACGGTGGAGTGAGGTAGCAGACCGGGGGGCAGAGGATAGCGAAGCGGTAAGCCGGGCGCGTGGACTGAGTCCGAGCGCTTCCCCTCTGCCTGCCATCTCGGGATGACCCAAGAACGAGGGCCGCGTAAGCGGCCCTCGTTCATATGCGCGTCGAGGCTGGGCTGCGCCCAAGCGGTGCCGCGGCACCCTTGAGCCCGGGGGCGTTCAGGAGGCCCGGGACGATTCGTTTTCCAGCTCTTTTTGCCTGGCCTTTTCCCGCTTTTCTCCGTCGCGGTGCGACTTGATGGCAAAGAACATACATACGGCCAGCACGAGGAGTTTGAACGTACCGAAGACGACGGGGATCCAGAAATCCATTATTTCCTCAAAGCGCTGCGGCGGCAGCTTCATTTATTGCTTGCGGGTCAGGCTCGGGCAGGCCGGCGGCGGGGGCCGCGCAGGCGGGTTTGCCGGCACGGGGACCCGGTTCGGGGAGCGGTATACTCCCTACAAGTTGGCAGATAATACCGCTAAAATCCATACAAGTAGTTGAAACAGCAAATTTGTATGGCTAAATGTCGTGCGAAAAGCAACAAAAATCCCTACATAAAGATAGCGCATGCCTCTCTCCCCCCGTTTGAAGAAAGCCAATCTGTCCTGGGTGCGGCCGCTGGTCGCGGGCGCGGGCGCGCGCTATAGGCAGATCGCCACGCAAATCCTGACGGCGGTGGAGGACGGGGTGCTGCGGCCGGGCGACCGCCTGCCCCCGCAGCGCGAACTTGCCCAGACCCTGGGCGTGGACCTGACGACGGTCACGCGCGCCTATGCCGAAGTTCGCCAGCAAGGTATGCTGGAAGCGCAGGGCGCGGGCGGAACGTATGTGGCCTACTCCGGAGCCGGCAGCGGAGCGACGATCGATCTGGGCATGAATATCCCGCCCTTGCTCGGCAGTGCGGCATTTTCGCAGATGCTGGCGCAGGCCAGCGGCGCGGCGCAGGCGGCCGCGGACGGCATGGATTTGATGAGTTATCACGTGGGCGCGGGGGCCCAGCGGCATCGGCAGGCCGGCGCGCAATGGTTGCGGCCGATGATCGGTGAGACGGACAGCGAGCGGGTCGTGGTGTGTCCGGGCGCGCAGAGCGCCATTGCCGCGCTGCTGCTTGCCAAGAGCCAGTCCGCAGACGCCATCGCCTGTGATGCCCTGACGTATCCGGGTTTTCTGGCCGCGGCCCGCTTGTTGCAGCGGCAGGCGATCGGGGTGAAGTCGGACGCGCATGGCATGGATCCGGCCGATCTCGAGCGGGTGTGCGAGCAGCATCGCCCCGCCATGCTGTATCTGAACCCGACGATTCAGAACCCGACCACGCTGACGTTATCGCTCGAGCGGCGTGCCGCGCTGCTGCGGGTGGCGCAGAAGTACGCGCTGCCCGTGATCGAGGATGATCCCTATTGGCGCTTGGCCGAACAGGCGCCGAGCACGATGTTCTCGCTGGCCGCGCAGACGCCATCGGCGCCGGTGTACTACGTATCCACGCTGTCCAAGTGCATGGCGCCGGGGTTGCGGACCGCCTACCTGGTGGTGCCTGGCGGCGAGCCGCTGAGCCCGGTTCTGGATGCTCTGCGTTCCTTGGCGCTGATGCCCGCGGCGTGGATGACGGAGATGGCGTCGGCCTGGATCGAGTCAGGCACGGCCCTGCAATGGCTGGCGCAGGTCAAGGAAGAGCTGCGGCATCGTCAGGCCATCGCCGCGTCGATTCTGCCGGGCCCCATTCAGGCCGACCCCAACGGGCTGCACCTCTGGCTGCAGCTGCCGCGCGATATCGACCTCTACCGGTTGACGCAAACCGCGCTGCAACAGGGCGTGAGCGTCACGGACTCGGGTTCGTTTGCCGCCGGACCGGCCAGCCCCATGGCGCTGCGGGTGTCTTTGGGCGGGGCGCTGGACCGAGCGCGCCTGGCGCACGGCCTGGACTGCCTGGCGGCCTTGCTCAAGGGCGATCTCGCCCGGCGGGTGTTCCCCGTTGTCTGAGCGACGCAGCCGTTGCGCCTGCGCGTCGCGCTGACCCGCGAGTCTGCTTCCCGCGTTCGGCCAACGCGGCGGGCCAATGGGCCTGGCGCACGCAGGATACGGCGCGCGTCTTTGCGGGTATCGCGCATCGCAACTATCGTTCGCGCCCACGGATCTCGCGCATGCGTAGTGCCTTGGCCGATGTGGACACGCGTCGGTCATGGCCGCTACACCGGTGGCGCCAGCCGTTTCAATACCGATTCGCATGCGAACAGTGTCGGCTTTCAGGCTTTCGGCCCTATCGCCTGCTCGGCCGCCCGCATCAGCTGCTGGTCGGCGACAACTCCGTCTTCTGCGGCGCACCGCGCAACGTTTTCGCCCAGTTGCGCGACACGTTCTAAGCAAGGCTTGCCTGCGCGCCCATGTGCGCTAGCGTGCCGCAATCGCTTCGGCCTGCTGGCGCACCAGCAATTGCAGGAACGTCTCGCACCCTGAGCGCAGCGACTCGAACGCCGAGGTGATCAGGTAGACGGCCACGGGGAATTCCAGGTCTACCGGCCGCACGACCAGGCCGCTCCATAGTTCTTCGTCGACGCACAGCTCATTGACCAGTGCGACCCCCACCCCTTCATGCACCAAGGCGCATGCTTGTTCCGAGCGGTTGATCTCGACCAGGGGCGAGTCTTCCACGCCGGCGGCGCGCAAGTGTTTGCGTATCAGGGCACCGATGGGCATGTCCTGCTGGTAGAGGATCAAGGGCAGGCCGGTCAGGTCGCCCAGCTTGATCATGGCGCTGCGCGCAAGCGGATGCCCTTTGGGTACGGCCAGGCAAATCTTGCCGTCGAACAAGGGTGTGCAACGCAGGTTGGGATGGTCGATGGGCCAGATCGACAAGGAAAAATCGACCACCTTGCCCAATAGATCCGCCGGCATCTCTTTGATCAGACTGGTTTTGTAGGAGAAGGCAGCCGGCGGCTGTGTCGCGAGGTAGCGTTTGATCGCCCGGGGCACGACGCGCAGGCCTAGCGCCGGGCTGCTGGAGAAACTGATGCGCTCTTGCCGGTGTCCTTTCAGGTTTTCGACCAGCCCATCGATGCGGGCGGCGGCGCCATAGAGATCGTCGACCTCGCGAAAGATGACCCGGGCGTTGTCCGTGGGCAGCAAGGCGCCGCCCTTGCGCTCGAACAGTGCCAGGCCGAGGCTGCTTTCGATATTGGCCAGGGTGCGGCTGACCACGGGTTGGGAAACGAAGAGCATACGGGCGGCGCCGCTGGTCGAGCCGGTGAGCATCACCGCCCGGAAGACTTCCATATGGCGCAGCTTGAATTTCATTGTCGTCCTTGAGGGTCTATGTCTTGCAGCTATACCCGCAGTGTTAATCGCATATCTGCATCCGCTGCATCGTTCATAGAATAGCCGCCAGGTAGCCGGATACCCAGGCTGCAACGAGGAGACGACATGAGTGACCTGCAAAAAAACGGCCGCGAGGTGCTGCGCCGGGTGTTGGGCGACGCGTATTTCGAGAAACGCGAGGCTGGCCGGAATTCCTTCAATAACGACGCCCGCGAACTGGTCGAGACCTACTGCTTCGGCGCGATCTGGGGTCGTCCCGGCCTGCCCGCCCATACCCGCAGCCTGATTCTGCTGGGCATGCTCACCGCGTTGGGCAAGGGGGCCGAGTTGAAGATGCACGTGGTTGGCGCGCTGAACAACGGATGTTCGGTCGACGAGATCAAAGAGGTGCTGCTGCAGGCCATGGTCTATTGCGGCGTGCCGGCCGGTGTGGAGGCCTTCCGGGCGACGGAAGAAGTGCTGGCCGCGCAGAACCTGATCGACAAGGCCTGATATGCAGCGCATCGGCTTCATCGGATTGGGCGCCATGGGTTTGCCCATGGCCGTGAACCTGCTGGCCAAGGGGCATCCTGTCATTGGCTTTGACACCGTTGCCAAGCCGGCCTTCGAGCGGGCGGGGGGCCGGGTCGCGAGCGCCATTTCGGAGCTGGTGGCCGAGGCCGACATCATCATCACCATGCTGCCCAATGGCGCGGCCGTTCTTGATGTGGCCGCGGACCAGGTCCTGCCCCATATGCGGCCGGGACAGGTCATCATCGATTGCTCGACGATAGGCGTGCCCAGCGCGCGCAAACTGCATGCCCTGGCTGCCGAGCATGGCGTGGCGGCCTTGGATGCGCCGGTGACAGGAGGGGTGGGCGGGGCCCAGGCCGCCACGCTCACTTTTATGATTGGCGGCGAGGAGGCGGTATTCACCGCCATGCGCGATGTGCTGGCGGTGATGGGTTCCAAGCTGGTGTATGCGGGTTCGGCCGGCAACGGGCAAGCCGTCAAGATATGCAACAACATGGCCGCGGGCATCATCAAGATTGCGATCAGCGAGGCCTTTGTCCTGGCCCGGCAATTGGGCGTGGATGAGCGGGTCTTCTTCGAGGTCGCCGCATCGGGCAGCGCGCAATCGTTCGCGCTCACACGCACCTGCCCGGTACCGGGCCTGGTCGAAAACTCTCCCAGCAGCCGCGATTACACCAATGGCTTTGCCACCAGCCTGATGCTCAAGGATATGGTGCTGGCGCAGGAAGCGGCCATGGCCAGCGGCGCGGCCACGGTGCTTGGCGGGGCGGCCACGCATCTGTACCAGCTATGCGCCAATGCCGGGCTGGGCGATCGCGATAACGGAATCGTCTATCAATTTCTATCGGCCAAGTCGGCATAAGACCGCGACAGGCTCAGGAGACATCAATGAACGACATCAAGAAAACCCTGCTGGCCGTGGCGTTGGCCGTCACGGCCTCCAGCGTCATGGCGCAGGATACCTATCCGGCCAAGCCGGTATCCATCGTGGTGGGCTTCGCGGCCGGCGGCAGCACCGATCTGCTCGCCCGCACCCTGGCCAAGGAGCTTTCCGAGCAGTTCAAACAGACTTTCATTGTCGAGAACAAGCCCGGCGCCAACAGCAATGTTGCGCACACCTATGTGGCGCGCGCCGCGGCGGACGGCTATACGCTGCTGATGGTGCCCTTCGGCCTGGCCGTGAACCAGTATCTGTACAAAGGCCAGAAGTACACGCTCGACAGCTTTGCGCCCATCGCGCTGGTCGCGCAGGTGCCCAACGTGCTGGTGGTCAACAAGAACCTGCCGGTCAGCGACGTCAAGGGCTATGTGGCGTACTCCAAGGCCAACCCCAAGGCGGTGTCTTATGGCTCGCCGGGCGTGGGTTCTTCCTTGCATCTGGGCGGCGAGCTGTTCCGGCAAGCCACGGGCGCGCAGATATTGCATGTGCCGTTCAATGGCAGCGGGCCATCGCTGATGGCGGTGCGCGCCGGCGACGTCACCTCGGCCTTCGACAATCTATCGACCGCCGCACCCATGATCCGGACCGGCGACCTCAAAGCCCTGGCCGTCACGGGGGCCAAGCGATCCGATGCTTTCCCGGAGTTGCCCACCGTTGCCGAATCGGGCTATCCGCAGTACGAGATCTCCTCCTACTTCGGCCTGGCCGCGCCGGCCGGCACGCCCCCTGCCATCGTGAATAAGCTCAATGCGGCCGTCATGAAGGCCGTGACTAGCCCGGCCTTTCAGGCCCAGTTCAAGACGCTGGGGGCGTATGTCGACCCCAACACGCCGGCCGAGTTCTCGGCTTTCCTGCACAAGGAAAGTGAGAAGTGGAAGCAGGTCGTGGAGACATCCGGCATCGATCTATCGAACTGAGGCCGCGTGCAGGCGCGCGGCGCGCGCCTGCACCTGGATCCGCAGCGCTGGCGCAGGGCCTGCATCCGGCGCGCACCGGCTCCAGGCCCCGTGCTGCCTTCATGCGGCGCCGGTCAGAGCGTTGCGCCGCCGTCGACCGTCAGCTCGGCGCCGGTCATATAGGCGCTGTCTGCCGAGAGCAGAAACAGCACCGCCGCGGCGACTTCATCGCAGGTGCCCAGGCGCGCCAGCGGTACGCGTTTGACGCGCTCGGCCAGGGCGTGCGCGGATTTGATTTTCAGCATATCGGTGTCGATGGGGCCGGGATATACCGCGTTGACCCGGATGCCGTGGGCCGCCAGGCTGGCCGCCGCCGATAGCGTCATGCCCCGCAGCCCCCACTTGGTGGCGCTGTATGCAAAGGACCCGGGCGAGGCACGCAGACCCGCGGTCGATGAGATGTTGACGATGGAGCCTCCTCCGCAGCGGGTCATGGCCCGGGCCCCATACTGCAAGCCGAGAAAGCTGCCCCGCAGGTTCACCTGGACATGCAGATCGAACGCGGCGGGCGAGGTATCGAGCAAGGGTTGGGGCCGGTAAATCGCCGCATTGTTCACCAGGCCATAGAGCGGGCCCAGCCGCGCGATGGCGGCCATGGCTTGCGCCCAGTCCGCTTCCTGCGCGACGTCCAGGTGGAGATAGTGGGCGTTGGGCCCCAGCGAGGCAGCCAGACGGTGGCCGGTCTCGTCGTCAATGTCGGCCAGAAATACTTGCGCCCCCTCCTGGATGCATTGCCGGGCCTCTTGCGCCCCTTGCCCATGCGCCGCGCCGGTGATCAGTATGAGCTTGTCTTCAAAGCGTCCCAACGGGTTGTCTCCTTGCGCGGTTGCGAGCGGCAGGCATGCGTATCCCTGGCATTTTGCCGGTGGCCGGTGTGTCTCTCGTATCAAATCGCACATACCTGATATGCCTATCCTGGTAAGCCGCCGGGCGCGGCGCTGCCTACCATAAGTGCGACACGCGCCGGCAGCGGTGCGGCCAATCACGGCGACGCGGGCACCATAGCCCCGGGCCAGGAGACAGACATGCCTTCAAGACGTGGGTTTTGCGTGGGTTTGGGCGGGGTTGCGGCCCTGGGATCGAGCCTTTTCTCTTCAGGGTTGCGGGCCGCGTCGAACTGGACGGCGCAGAGGCCGCTGCGGTTCATCGTTCCGTTTGCGGCCGGTGGCGCCTCCGATGCGTTCGCGCGGCTCATCAGCGAGCCGTTGAGTCGGGGTCTGGGGCAGCCGTTTGTCGTGGAGAACAAACCGGGCGCCGGCGGCGTCGTCGCGGCGGATTTCGTGGCGAAAGCGCCGCCCGATGGCTACACCCTGTTGATGGCGACACCGGGCACACAGCTGATCAACCCGTATCTGTTCAAGAACCTCCCCTACGCGCCGGATGCCTTCGTGCCGGTGGGGCCGCTGTTCGACGCGCCCAATGTCCTGGTCGTGCATCCCGATGTGCCGGCTCGGACGGTTGCCGAGCTTATTGCGCTAGCCAAAAAGCAGCCCGGGCAGCTCAATTTTTCCAGCTCCGGCCCCGGGTCCAGCTCGCATCTGTCAGGAGAGATGTTCAAGCTGATGGCGCAAGTCGAGATGACACATGTTCCCTACAAGGGTAGCGCGCCGGCGATGAACGATCTGCTGGCGGGCCGCGTGCAATTGGCCATAGACACGATCTCGACGGTATTGCCGCACATCCGCGCAGGCACTTTGCGTGCCCTCGGTGTGGGGACCCTGGCGCCGCACCCGGCGTTGCCGCAGGTTCCCCCTATCGCGGCGACCGTCCCGGGCTTCGAGTCCGGGGCCATCAACTACGTGCTCGCTCCGCCGGGTACGCCGGCCGAGGTCGTGCGCACCTTGTCCGTGGCGTTCAGGCAGGCCTTGGCCGAACCGGCCACCGAGGCGCGAGTCGCCGAGATGGGGTACGCCATTCTGTCGGATACACCCGAGGAATTGGGCGAACGCATTCGGCGGGATCAGAAGAAGTGGCGGGAAGTCATCATCAAGGCCAATGTCACGGTCTGAGCACCGGCATGCTTGGCGCGTTCGCAATGCCCGCAATGCCGGGCGTGCACGTGCCGGCGCCGGCCTGTGGCTAGGGCTGTTTGATCCGCTCGCTGGAGGATTCGCGCAGGCAGGCGGCAAAGAGTTCGACGGCGGGTGTGATGGTGTCGGCACGCCAATAGAGAATGGCCTCGCCCAGAGGGGCCAGCGGTTCGAGGGGCAGCACGCGCATGGAGCCGCGCTGCACGTAGCGCCTGGCCAGGGACAGCGGCAGGATGGAGATATAGTCGCCGCGCCGCAGCAGCGATAGATTGAGCGCCAGCGAGCTGGACTCGATGGCCGGCTGGCCGAGTGTCACGCCCTGTTCGGCCAGCGCCTGAGCCATGGTGGCGAAGGCGGGCGAGGCCCGCATGGGAGTGATCCAGCGCGCGTCTTGCAGGTCCTGCTGCCGGACTTGCACATCGCTGCCGCCCAGCGGGTGGTGCGATCCGACCACGAAAACAAAAGGTTCGTGGTGCAGGGATTCTTGCCGCATTTCGGGGATGGTGCCGGCCATGCGGTTGCGGCCCAGCGCCAGATCCAGATTGCCTTCGTCCATCATCTTGAGCAGCCGGTCCAGGGTCGATTCGACAAAGGACAGGGTGGCCGTCGGGGCGCGCCGCGTAAACAGTTCTACCGCGTGCTCGATGACGGGCTGCGGGATGGTGACGACCGCGCCCAGCCGGACATGGCCGGCCGTGCCCGCGCTCAGGGCGCTGACATCGCGCTGCGCCAGTTCCAGTTGCCGCAGGATCTCGCGGCCGCGTTCGACCAGTACCTGGCCGATGCTGGTCAGTTCGACCGCGTTGCCAGCTCGCCGTGTGACGGCGGCGCCCAGCGCCTCTTCGATCTCGGCGATCTGCTTGGAGATGGCCGGCTGGGTCACATGAAAGGCGGCCGCCACGCGGGTGACCTGGCGCAGCTCGGCCAAGGCGACCAGGATGCGCAGGTGCCCCAGCTTCAATCCGCTGCGGAAAAACCGTTCCAAGGAAGCGTCGGCGGTGGGCATGGGGGATGTGCGGGCAGGTTGCGGTACGTCAATCATAACCAAATGGTTATGCCGTAGGCTCTAACAGTGATTTGTCGCCGGCTATCCGCAATCGTAATAATGCTGCGGACAGCGCAACTGCGCGTGCTCATCGAGCCGCGGTAAGCCGCCAGGCAAGAATTTGCCGGTGTCGGGCCAAGAGGTAACGCATAACCTTTTGCAGAATGGCTGGCAATACACGACGTGCCACAAGGCATGCAACTACGGAGACAGTACTCATGAGTTCGTCCCTTTCTGGCGGCGCATCCGCGCCCGCCGGCCTCAGTGCAGCCGCCGATTCGGGCGCACGCGATGCCCTGTATCGCAAACTCACCCTGCACCTGATTCCCTTTCTGTTCCTGGCCTTCATCGTCGCCTATATCGACCGGGTGAACATCAGCTTCGCCAAGCTGCAGATGCTTGCCGATCTGTCCTTGTCGGAGACGGTCTATGGCGCGGGCGCGGGGATGTTCTTTCTGGGCTACTTCATCTTCGAAGTGCCGAGCAATCTGATTCTGCATCGCGTAGGCGCGCGCATGTGGATCGCGCGCATCATGGTGACGTGGTCCATCATCTCCTGTCTGACCCTGTT
This sequence comes from Bordetella genomosp. 12, assembly GCF_002261355.1. GTDB lineage: Bacteria > Pseudomonadota > Gammaproteobacteria > Burkholderiales > Burkholderiaceae_B > Bordetella. The sequence continues at coordinate 240,192 of NZ_NEVU01000001.1, forward strand.
CACGCAGGGCGCGACCTCTTTCTATGTGCTGCGCTTTCTGCTTGGCGTGGCCGAGGCAGGCTTCTTTCCCGGCATCGTGCTGTATCTGTCGACGTGGTTTCCCGCCAGCCGCCGCTCGCAGATCATCGCCCTGTTCATGGTGGCGATTCCGGTGTCCGGCGCCATCGGGGGGCCGTTGTCCGGCTGGATCATGCAAAGCTTCGCCGGCGTGCACGATATGGCGGGCTGGCAATGGATGTTCCTGATCGAAGGCATCGCCTCGCTGCTCGTGGGCATTGCGGCGTTCTTCGTGCTGCAGGACCGTATCGAAACCGTCAAATGGCTCAGCGACGACGAGAAGCGTTTGCTGGCCGCCGACCTGGCCGCCGATGCGGGCACGCGGGCCCATCACACCGTGCGCGAGGTCTTTCGCAATCCGAAGGTCTGGCTGCTCAGCCTGCTGTACTTCTGCATCGCCATGGGCAACTACGGCCTGGTGTTCTGGCTGCCGACCATGATTCGCTCCACCGGCGTGGCGGACCTGGGCAATATTGGTCTGCTGTCGGCCGTGCCCTCGCTGATCAGCGCGGTGGCCATGATTCTGATCGCGCGCCATGCGGATCGGCACAATGAGCGCCGCTGGCACGTGGCCATCTGCTGCCTGCTTGGCGCCGGCGGCATGCTGGCTTCGGTGCTGCTGGTCAACCACATGGCCTGGTCCATCGTGGCCCTGATCGTCGCGGCCATCGGGATCAATTCCATCGCCCCGGTTTTCTGGGGCATTCCGACCGCGATGGTGGGTGGCGCGGCCGCGGCCGCGGCCATTGCGCTGATCAACTCCATTGGCAATCTGGCCGGTTTCGCCAGCCCCTATCTGATCGGTTTTCTGAAGGACAGCACGGGTCAATTGCTGCCGGGCATGATTGTGCTGGCGCTGGCGCTGGTCGTGGGTGCGGTGATCTCGGTGTCGATGAAGCCCGTGCGGAGCGCCTCGTGAGCGCGCCCGTTTGCTTGGTCACCGGCGGGGCGACCGGCATCGGCGCGGCCACGGCCCTGCGCTTCGCCCGCTCGGGCTGGGCGGTGGCCATCACCAATTTTGATGCCGGCACGCGCGCGGCGGCCGAGGCGACCGGCGCCGAATGCCGCGCGGCCGGTGCCGACGTGTTGATCCGGGACGCCGACGTCGGGCAGGATCAGGATTGCCGCGCGCTGGTTCAGGCGGTGGCGCAGCGGTGGGGCCGGCTGGATTGCCTGGTCAACAGCGCCGGCACGACGCGCGTGATTCCGCATGGAGATCTGGACGGCGTCGATGCCGACGAATTCGAGCGGATTTATCGCGTGAACCTCATCGGCATGTTTCAGATGACGCGCGCGGCCGCCGATCTGCTGCGCGCGCGGGCGCCGGGCAGCGACTCGGCCGCGGTGATCAATATCTCGTCGCTGGCCGCCTTGAATGGCACGGGCTCGTCCATTGCCTACGCCGCGTCCAAGGGCGCGGTCAACAGCCTGACGTTGTCGCTGGCGCGCACGCTGGCGCCCGAGGTGCGGGTCAACGCGATCGCGCCGGGCATGGTGGACGACGGCCTGCTGCGCCGCACGCTGGGCGACGAGGCTTATGCGCGCGTGCTGGCCAGCATGCGCGAGAACGCGCCGCTCAAGCGCGTGGCCTCGCCCGGCGAGATCGCCGAGCTGAGCTGGTTTCTGGCGACTCAGGCGCCGGCCATGACGGGCCAGGTGCTGGCGATCGAGAACGGCCTGTTGTTGAACACATGATCGCCGTGGCGACACTTAAGGATGCTGACCATGAAAGACTTGCATAAACACCGCTCGCGCATCGTGACCGAGGGTGTGACCCGCACGCCGCATCGTGCCTTTCTGCGCGCCACGGGTCTGGATGATGAGGCGATCGCCAAGCCTTTCGTGGCCATCGTCGATACCTTCGGCGAGAACACGCCCTGTTCCATGTCCTTGAATCAGATCTCGGATAATGTGCGGCTGGGCGTGGCCGCAGGCGGGGGCGTGCCTATCCGCGGCTCGGCGATTTCGGTGTCGGACGGCACGTCCATGAACCACGCCGGTATGCGTTTTTCCCTGGTGTCGCGCGAAACCATCGCCGACAGCGTCGAACTGTTCGTGCGGGCGCATTGCTACGACGCGTTGGTTGGCGTGGCCGGCTGCGATAAAACGCTGCCCGGCATTCTGATGGGCATGGTGCGGGTCAATGTGCCGGGCGTTTTTCTGTTTGGCGGCGCCATGCTGCCCGGCACCCTGCCCGACGGCTCGCAAGCCACCATCCTGACGGCCATCGAAGCCGTCGGTACGGCGCAGCAAGGCAAGATGTCCGCCGAGACGCTGGCCGGCATCGAGAAGCGCTGCACTCCGACGGCGGGGTCCTGTCCCGGGCAGTTCACCGCCAACACCATGGCCATGGTGGCCGAGGTGCTGGGCCTGGCTCCGCTGGGATCGGCCATGGTGCCCGCGGTCTATAGCGAACGTATCGCCATCGCCCGGCGTGCCGGCGAGAATGTAATGCGCGCCTTGCGCGGCGGCGGTCCGCTGCCGCGCGATCTGGTCACGCGCAAAAGCCTGGAGAACGCCTGTGCGGCCGTGGCGGCCACGGGCGGGTCCACCAATGCCATGCTGCATATCCCGGCCATCGCGCACGAGGCCGGCATACGCTTCACGCTCGACGATGTGTCCGAAGTGCTGGCGCGCACGCCGCTGATCGGCGATATGCAGCCTGGCGGGCGTTATCTGGCGGTTGATCTGCACAACGTCGGCGGCGTGCCGGCGGTGCTCAATGCTTTGCTGGCCGGCGGCCATATTCATGGCGATACCCTGACGCAAAGCGGCCAGACACTGCAGGAGGCGCTGCAGGCTTTCCCCGGCCCGGACGGGCGGGTGGTCAAGCCGCACGACGAACCCCTGTCGCCCAATGCCGGGCTGGTGGTCTTGCGCGGCAATCTCGCGCCCGATGGCGCGGCCCTGAAGACCGCGGGGCTCAAGCAACTGGTGTTCTCCGGGACGGCGCGGGTTTTCGAGACCGAAGAGGATTGCATGGCCGTGGTGGCCGCGCAGGGCTACCAGGAAGGCGACGTGCTGGTGATCCGCAATGAGGGCCCCAAGGGCGGGCCCGGCATGCGCGAAATGCTCAGCGTGACGGCCGCCATCTACGGTCAGGGCATGGGCGAGAAAGTCGCCCTGCTGACCGACGGACGGTTCTCCGGCGCCACGCGCGGGATGTGCATCGGCTATGTCGGCCCCGAAGCGGCGGCGGGCGGCCCGATTCGTTTGCTGCGCGACGGCGACCGGATTCACATCGATGCGCTCAAGGGACGTTTGGACGTAGCGCTGTCCGACGATGAGCTGGCCGCGCGCGCCGCTCAGGCGCGCCCCTTTGTGCGAGGCCGGCTCGGCGGGGTGCTGGAAAAATACGAGGCACTGGTCCGCCCGGCGGCGCTGGGCGCGGTGACGCACTCGGGCGCCGTCGACTGGCCGTACGACACGCCGCAGGAGCCGGGTTCGCTGGCCGAGGGCGGTGCGCGATGACCGGGCCGCGTATCGGGTTTTGCGGCATCGGCCGCATGGGCGAGCCCATGGTGCGCCGCTTGCTGGCCGCCGGCCACGAGGTCGCGGTGTGGAATCGCTCCGCGGGCAAACTCACGGCCCTGGTCGAGTCCGGCGCGCACGCCTGCGACACGCCGGCGGCACTGGCCGACCGGGTGGACATGGTGTTGCTGTGCCTGGGCGATGGCCCGGCCGTGCAGGAGGTGGTCTTCGGCGCGCAGGGCCTGGCTGTTGCGGCCCGGCCGCCGCGCTTTCTGGTGGATCATTCGACGCTGTCGCCGGCGTTGACTCAAGCATTGGCGCAGCGCTGGAACGAGGCGACCGGCGGGGTCTGGATCGACGCGCCGGTTTCGGGCGGGACGGCGGGCGCCGAGCGCGGCACCCTGGCCGTCATCGCGGGCGGGCCGCAAGCGGCCATCGCGGCCGTGACGCCGGCGCTCATGGCCTTTGCGGCGCGCGTGACGCGCATGGGGGACGTCGGCGCCGGGCAGACGAGCAAGCTGGCCAATCAGATGGTCGTGGCCACCACGCTGTCGGCGCTGGCTGAAGCCTTTGTGCTGGCCGCGCGCAATGGCATCGATTGCGCGGCGATGCCGGCGGCCCTGCAAGGCGGCTGGGCGGATTCGGTGCTGCTGCAGACATTGTGGCCGCGCATGGTGCAGCCGCCCCTGCAGGCTTCGGGCACGATCCGCGTCTTGCTCAAAGATCTGGACGCCATCGCCGAGCTCGCCGAAGACAGCCACACGGTGCTGCGCGTGCTGCCCGCCGTGCGGGGGCTGCTGCAAGCCGCCATGGCGCGCGGCTGGGCTGAAGACGATTTGTCGCAGGTCTTTCGTATCTGCGCGGAGGAAAGCGCCAGGGCTGGCCAGCCCCGCTGACCGCCCGCCGGCTCCTCGGGCCGCCGCGCATCGGACGGCCGCCCAGGCGGGAGCCGGCGTCGTTGGCCCCGCGCAGGGGCCTGCCTGGCACCCGGCCCCTGCGGCCGTCCGGACCGATCCTGAAGGCCGGCTCGTTATCATGAGCGAATATCGGGTAGAGTTCGCGGCTTATCTTGCACGTAATACCGGTGCGGCCGGGGTAGCGAACGCACCCGCCCACGCGGCGCAAGCCTGCGATCGGTTGGCAATTCAGGAGGGCCTTCATGCGCCAAATCGTCATCATTGGCGGCGGTCACGCCGCCGCACAACTTTGCGGCAGTCTGGCCGACAGCGGCCAGGACATGGCCATCACGCTGATCAGCGAAGAAGCGCATCTGCCCTATCACCGGCCGCCGCTGTCCAAGACTTTCATCAAGGACGCCGCCGCCGAGCCCGCGCTCTTGCGGCCGGCTAAGGCCTATGACGACGCCGGAGTACGCCTGCTGTTGGGCGAAACCGCGGTCGCCATCGATCGGGCCGAGCGCAAGGTGACGCTGGCCTCGGGCGCGCAGCTCAGCTACGACGAGCTGGTGCTGGCCACCGGCACGCGCGCGCGGCGGCTGCCGGGCCTGGAGCCCGAGCCGGCCAATCTGCATTACGTTCGCAGCGTGGCCGACGCGCAGCGTCTGCGCGAGGCCCTGGCCGCGGCCGGCAGTGTCACGGTGCTGGGCGGCGGTTTCATCGGGCTCGAAGTGGCTGCCACGGCGGCAGCGCTGGGCAAGCAGGTAGCGGTATTCGAGAGTCAGGATCGGCTGTTGGCGCGTTCGGTCTCGCCTGAGATTTCGGATCTGGTCAGCGCCAACCTGCGCGAGGCCGGCATCGCGCTGCATCTGGGCGCGGCCGTCGAGGGCTTCGACGTGGCCGATGGCCGGGTGCGCAGCCTGCGCGCAGCGGGCCAGGCACATGCGGTCGAACTCCTGATTGCCGGCATCGGCGCGGTGCCCGAGACTCGCCTGGCCGAAGCGGCCGGCCTGGAGGTCAACAACGGCATTGTGGTCGACGGCCGCATGCAAACGTCGGACCCGCATATCCATGCCATTGGCGACTGCACGGCATTCCCGTATGCGCGCGAAGGGCGCGCGCTGCGTCTGGAGTCGGTCCAGAACGCCAATGATCAGGCCCGGGTGCTGGCAGCGGTGCTGGGCGGGCAGGCTGCCGAGTACCACGCCCTGCCCTGGTTCTGGTCCGATCAAGGGGCATTGCGTCTGCAGATCGCCGGGATTGCTCCGGCGGGGTGCGAGCGGCGCATCCGCCCGGGTGCAAAACCCGGCAGCCTGTCGGTGATGCATTTCCTCAATGGGCGTTTGATGTGCGTGGAATCCATCAATGCACCGCTGGATCATATGGCGGCGCGCAAGCTGCTGGATCTGGCCGAGCATCCGCCCGTGGACGTGCTGCTGGATCCGGCGGTGGCGCTGAAAACGCATTGCTGAGATGTCGCGCCCGCCCGGGGCGCGATCGTTTCTGTGCTGGCTTGCGCGGGGCCGGGGGTGAAAACTCCCGGCCCCGTTTCTCTGGCGCAGGTCAGGCCGGTGCCCAAGGTTCGCAGAACGGCAGCATGCCGGTGGCCGGATGACAGTTGACGTATTCGAAGGCATGGCCGTCTTGCAGCACGAAGAGCTCGTGCCAGGTGACGACTTCGCGTTTGTCTTTGTGCAGCCGGTTCATGTCGATGGCGTGGCGGTAGATGTCCAGATGCGTCTCGTGCGAAGCCGCCCAGCCCTCCAGGTGGGCCATCGACAGGAAGTAGGCCGCAACCGAGGTTTCCTGCCGGGGTGAGCCGTCCTCGTTCAGATTGGCCATGATGCGCAAGGACATACAGCCCGTGGCCACTTTGTGGTCGCGCAGGAAGTTCATACCGCGCATGAGCTTGGGCTGCAGCGCCTGGAGATAGTCCTCGGTCTGCTCGAGCCCTGCGCCTTCCCAGAACTGGCCCGAACGTAGCATCGCTACATTGTGCGGCACGCGCACCATCAGGCGCGCGCCGCGGCTGGCCGGCACGGCCGGCTGCGGCAACTGCTCACCCCAGGGGCTGAGCAGTTCGTCTATTGCCGAGACGGGCAGCCGGTCGCGCGCCGCGCCAAAGTAGCCATTGTTGGTGATGGAGACGATGGTGCTGTCCGGCGTGCGGCCAAAGCCGATGCGGTAGGTCGGCTTGGAATAAATGGTTTCGTGGCGGTCATAGGGCACGCTGACCGTCTCGTTCCAGTAGCCGAAACGCTCCTGCAGGCGCGCGGCATCGGTAAACCAGCGCCGGAAGCCCGTCTGGTGCATCCAGGCAGCGTATTGCCCCGGGTCGGTCCAGTACGCCACCACGATGCCATTGGTATGGCCGGCTTCGTCCAGGCAACGCATGAACTCATAGCTTTGCGGACCATAGGGGTCGTCGAGCCAGGGCTGCATGAGGCGGTGAAAGGCCTGCTCGTCTTCCCAGCTCAAGACCTCGGCCTGGATGCCGAAGTAAGCGGTGGTGAGCATGGCCACGGGCTTGTCCCAGCGCAGCGAAAACCGCGGCGCGGCCGGCTGATGGCCGGGCGGCCGGCGGGCGGCGATGGTGCGTGGGTACTGAACTTCGAACGTCATGACGGCCCCCTGTTTCAGTCCTCGCCCACCGTCTGGATCACAGACATGGGCCGCTCTTGCACGGTGAGTTGGAAGATGTCTGGCCGGCCGTAGTGTCCGGCGACATCGAAGTCGAACTTGCCGCGCGCCAGGTCGTCGGTGTCGAGCTCGGCCGTCAGGATGGTCTCGCCACTGAAGTCCGGGCCGGCCAGCACACGTCCGAGCGGATCGATGATGAGGCTGCCGCCCCGCATCAGCAGGTCATCGTCCTGATCCGTGATGAGGTTCTTCATGCCTTGAGGAAATTCGGAACGCTTCAGGTACTGGCAGGCCGACAGGACGAAGCAGCGGCCCTCGAGGGCGACATGGCGCATGGTGGCCTCCCAGCTATCGCGGTCGTCGGCCGTCGGGGCGCAGTAGATGGACACGCCTTTGCCGTACATGGCCATGCGCAGCAAGGGCATGTAGTTTTCCCAGCAGATGACCGAACCCATCTGGCCCCAGGGCGTGTCCACCGTGGTCAGCGTGGAGCCGTCGCCAAAGCCCCAGCACAGGCGCTCGGCGGCCGTGGGCATGAGCTTGCGGTGCTTGCCCAGCAGCGTGCCGTCCGGGCCGAAGAACAGCACGGTGCAGTAGAGGGTGCCGCCGTCGCGCTCGATGACACCGATCGTCACGAACAGGCCGGCTTCAGCGGCGGCCGCGCCCAGTGCGTCGGTCTGCGCGCCGGGTACGACGATGGCCTGGTCGAAGTATTGCCGGAACTCGTCGCGGCCCTGGGCCGTGCGCACGCCGATGGCGATATCGAAACTCGCTCCCTTGGGGTAGCCGCCGATGAAGGCTTCGGGAAACACCGCGATGTCGGCGCCCTGGCGCGCGCAATCGGCGATCAGCGCGCAGGCCTTGGCCACCGTGGCCGGCGTGTCTTCGGTAATGGAGGCGGCCTGAACGACCGCGGCCTTGAACTTAGCCATGTGGATTTCCTTCTAAATGCCGAGATAGGTACGACGGATATCGTCGTTGGATTCGAGTTCGGCGGCGCTGCCATGCATGGCGATGCGGCCGCTTTCCAGAACATAGGCCCGGCCCACGACGCGCAGGGCGCTGGCCACGTTCTGTTCAATCAGCAACACGGAGATGCCCTGGGCGTTGACCTTCAGGATGGCGTCGTGCACTTCGTCGACCATCATGGGAGCCAGACCGTGGCTGGGCTCATCGAGCAGCAGCAAGCGCGGCCGGGCCATCAGCGCGCGGCAGAAGGCGACCATCTGCTGCTCGCCGCCCGACAAGGTGCCGGCCATCTGGCCGCGGCGTTCGGCCAGGCGCGGAAACAGCGTGAAGCAGGCCTGGATATCGGCGCTCAGGTCCGCGCCCCGGCGGTTGTAGGCGCCCAGCAGCAGGTTGTCGTGGACACTCATTTCAGGAAAGACATGCCGGCCTTCCGGCACGCAGGCCACACCGGCATTGACGCGCCGGTGTGCGGGCAATTCCGTCAGATTGCGGCCTTCGAACGCGATGGTGCCGCTCAGTTTGGGCAGTTGCCCGCAGATGGCGCGGATGATCGACGTCTTGCCGGCCGTGTTGGCGCCCAGAATGGCGACGGTTTCGCCGGCCTGCACGTCGATGTTCACGTCGTGCAGAACCGGCCGGGGTCCGTAGCCGCCCGTGAGATTACGTATGCTGAGCATGGCTGCCTCCCAGATAGGCGGAGATGACATCGGGGTTGGCGGAGACGTCGGCCGGCGTGCCGTCGGCGATCAGCCGGCCGAAATTCAGCACCAGAAGTCTTTCGCACAGGCGCATGATGGCGCGCATGTGGTGTTCGACCACGATGAGCGTCAGGCCGTCGCGGTCGCGCAACTCGCGCAGCGTCGCCATGACGGCATCCATCTCCGGCGGCGTGAGCGCGGCCATCACCTCGTCGAGCAGCAGGATGCGCGGCTCGGTGGCCAGGGCGCGGGCGACTTCGCCCAGCGCCTTTTGCGGAAACGTCAGGTCATCGACGTCGGCGTGTGCCTGGTCGCGCAGCCCGACTTTGTCCAGGCAGTCCCAGGCCAGGGCGCGCGCGTCGGGCAGCTTGTGATGCAGCAAGCCGGCCGTCGTGACGTTTTCCAGCAGGCTCATCTCGGGAAACAGCGCGGTGTTCTGGAAGGTCTTGGTCATGCCCTGACGCGCGATGACGTGCGGGCGTTTGCGGTCGATGCGTTTGCCGTCGAAGTGAATCTGTCCCGACGTGGGTTTGTACATGCCCACCAGCATGCTGAACAACGTGGTTTTGCCGGCGCCGTTCGGGCCGATGAGGCCGATGATTTCCTTGGGCCGGATGCTGAAAGAGACATCGTTGACGGCCACCAGGCCGCCGAACCGGACGGTCAGATTGCTGGCGATCAAAGTGGCGGTCATGCGCGTGCTCCTGCCCGCTTGCCGCGGAATACCGATACCAGCCCGCGTGGACGCCACAGCACGATGGCGATGAGCACCACGCCGAACGTAAAGGGCGCGATGCCGGCTGCCTTATTGGACAGATACGTGTTGAGGACTTCTTCGAGCGGCACGACGACCAGCGCGCCGATGATGGGGCCGGCCAGGGTGCCGACGCCGCCGACGATGGCGATGAGGGCGGCACGGATGGAGATGCCCGCCGCGCTGAAAACGCTTTCCGGATCAAAGAAGAAGGTGAACTGCGCGAACAGCGTGCCGGTGGCGGCTGTCAGCGCCGCGGAGATCAGCGCGCCGGTAAGTTTGACCTTGAGCGTATCGACTCCGGCGACCTCGGCGGCATCTTCGTTCTCGCGCACGGCCCGCAGCAGATAGCCCATCTTGCCGTGCGCCAGCCAGGCAAACACCAGCGAGACAATGACGAACAGCCCGGTAAAGAGATAGACGTAGTTGCCCGCGCCGCGGAACTGCATCATGAGCCAGGAGTTACCCACGAAAGGCACGGAGATGCCCTGGGGGCCGCCCGTAATGCCGGGCAGTGAGGTCGCCAGGATGCGGCATGCCTCGCCGAAAGCCAGCGTGGCCAGGGCGAAGTACGGGCCTTTGAGGCGCATGGTCGGCAGGGCCAGGACGATGGCCGCCAGCATGGCCAGGACCATGCCCAGCAGCATGCCCAGCCACGGCGTGATGCCCCACAGGGTCTGCAGCACGGTCGAGGAATAGGCGCCGATGCCAAAGAAGGCCGCGTGACCGAGCGAGATCTGGTTGGCCAGGCCGCCGACGATGTTCCAGCATTGGCCCAGGGTGGCGGCCATCAGGACCAGGCACAGCACGCGCACCGCGTAGCCGCGCGGGTCGAGCACCAGCGACAGGCCCAGCGCGGCGATGGCGACGATGGCGATGAGGAGCACAGACTTTTTCATCGTGCCCCCTTGCCCAGCAAGCCCTGCGGGCGGAAGGCCAGAAAAGTGATGAAGACCACGAACAGCGCGAGGTTCTGCAGTTGTATGGGCATGACGAGGGTGGAGAGCGACTGGATGACGCCGACGATGAGGCCGCCGACCAAGGCGCCCAGGACGCTGCCCAAGCCGCCCAGCACCACGACGGTGAACATCAGGACGACGAATTGCGCACCGGCGGTGGGACTGACGGCCGAATAGCTGAGAATGACGCCGCCGCCAAAGGCGGTCAGGCCGGTTCCCAGTCCGAAGGCGATGGCATAGACGGTGCGCGTATCGATGCCGAAGAGTTGCGCGGCATTGGCGTTTTGCGAGGTGGCGCGGATGGCCCGGCCGATCCAGCTGCGCGTCAACAGCAGCCATAGCGCACCCGAGATCACCAGGGCGGCGATGAAGGCCACCAGATAGGGCACGGAGATGAACAGCGGTCCGATCTCCAGGGCGGCGGTCTGGTAAGGCGTGCGCACCGAACGGAACTCCGAGCCAAACAGCATCAGCGCGCCGTTCTCGATCACCGCCAGCAGGCCGACGGTCAGGAAAATCTGCGCCACCGGCGGTGCTTTGAGCACATGCTGCACCAGCAGCCGCTGACAGAGCGCGCCCAGCGCAAAGCCCACCGCCAGGGAGACGAAGGCGCCCAGCACGGGATCCAGGCCCAGGTAGGCCCAGGCGAACCAGGCGGCGTACATGCCTATCATCAGGAATTCCGCCTGCGCGAAATTGACGATCTTGAGCACGCCGAACACCAGCGACAGGCCGACGGCGATCACGCCGTAGACCCCGCCGATCAGCAGCCCGTCAATCAGGGTTTGAAGAAATGCGGAGATCATGGAGCATCCTGCGGGCCGGCGCGGGCCGGCCCTCGGGGAAGTAAAGAGGGGTTACTTGACTTCGGCGCCCATCCAGCGCGCCGGCGCTTTGGCAGCGGCGTCGGGGAAGACGGTCACCAGATCGGTGCCGCGCCATTGCACGAAGATGGGATAGGCGGTGGAGGTCAGGCCTTTGGCGTCAAAGGCGGTGCAGCCGCCGGGAATGCCGGCGGCAAAGCCGTCGCACTTCTTCAGGCTGGCCACGGCGTTGCGGATTTTCTCGGGATCGGTGGATTTGGCTTGCTGGATGGCCGCGATCATGTGCTGCAGCGCCGCGCCGTACATGATGGATTCGTGGGCCATGAACACGCCGTGCTTGGCCTTGTAGCGCGCGGCGATGTCCGGCGCTGCATCGTAGTTGGCCGGCGCGATCGAGAACACGTCTTCGGCATATTCGCCGAGGCCCTTCTGGAAGTCAGGCACGATGTAGCCGGCGGCGCCGCCGATGACGGGCAGGTTCACGCGCTGCTGCCGCATGGTGCGGATGATGAGCAGGCCGTCGTTGAAGTACGACACGGGGAAGACCACCTGGGCGTCGGAGCGGCGCAGTTTGTTGACCAGCGGCGCGACATCGGTGATGCCCAATGGGTAGCCATCATCGATCACGACCTCCACGCCGTCCTTGGCGGCGGCCTTGCGGATGCCTTCGGCCTGTGAGGTGCCGTAGGCGGTGTCTTCATAGAAGATCGCGATCTTCGACAGTTTCTGTCCGGCCTTGGCGGCGACGTCCTTGGCGTACTGGAATTGCTTCTCGCCAAAGGTGGTGGCTTTGGGAGCCACCTGGAAGATGTAGCGGTAGCCGCGATTGGTGATCTGGTCGGCGAAGGAGTGCGTGATCATGGGGATGCCGGCGCGCTCGGTGACTTCCGAAGCCGCCAGCGTGATGGAGCTCACGAATGAGCCCACGATGCCCACGACCTGGTTCTGGCTGACCAGGCGCTGCACGGCGGCGGCCGCGGCGTTGGGGGCCGGAACATCCGCGTAGACCAGCTTGACATCGAGATCGCCCAGCGCGGGCTTCATCTCTTCGAGCGCCTGTTCGATGCCGTTCTTGGCATTGATGCCGAACTGGGCATTGGGGCCGCTCAGGGGCAGCACGACGCCGATGTTCACGGTTTCCGCCGAGGCGGCGGCCGGACCGAGCAAGGCGGCGCTCAATAAAGTCACTGTTAACCAGCGAGCCATGTTCTTTCTCCTTGGACTGACATTTTTGTGTACCGCAGCAAGCGGTTGGAAAGCAGTCTAGGCAGCGTCAAAACCCACGTCAAATAAATTCGACAAGAATTCCGCCTTGCTGGCGTTTTCCCCTATTAATACCCTTGTAAAACAGGGCTTTACGGGATATATTGTTGTCGAAAATAATCGACAAAGGAGACGGCATGGAGATCGATGCGCAACTGCAGGCCTTGGGCTTGGACGAGAAGGAGCGCCGCTTTTATCTTGCAGCGCTGCAGCTGGGCTCGGCCTCGGTCACGGAGGTCGCCACCCGCGCCGGGGTGTCGCGCACCAACGGCTACGATCTGCTCGAACGCCTGGAGCGCCGCGGGCTGGTGGCGCAGGAGGGCGAGGCCGCCGGCGTGCGGCGCGTGCTACCGGCCGACCCGAGCGTGCTGATCCGGGATTGGGAGCGTAAGCGGCTCATGCTCGACGAACTCGTTCCCGAACTGCGCTCGCTGTATAACGGCTCGCCGCGCAAGCCGCGCACCCGCATGTACGAGGGGGCGGAGGGCATACATCGCGCGCTGTGGGAAACCCTGGAGTGCCGCAGCAAGTTGCTGCTGGGGGTGCTGTCCATGCATGAGTTGCTCGAAGAGCCCGGCGCGCAATGGATGGATGGCTTCATCGCCGAGCGCGTCAGGCGCGGCATACGCCTTAACGTGCTGCGCTCGCCGGCGCGCGAGACCGAAAGGATCTGGCCCACGAGCGGCGGCGAACTGCGCGAGCTGCGATACGTGCCGGCCGAACTCGATCTGGGCATGACGATGTACATCGCCGACGACAAGGTGACGTATGTGTCTTCCAAGGAGGAGAACTACGCCATGGTGATCGAAAGCCGCGAGCTGGCGTCTTTGAATCGTTCTTTTTTCTATTCGCTGTGGGCCGGGGCCGTCAAGTCCGGCGGGCATGCAGCGGCCTGACGGCCAGGGCGTGGTGCAGCGCGGCTTGTCTTTTGCCAACTGGCGCTAATATGCTTAGTGCAGCAGCCCGTCGGGCTGCGTTCTTTCGTCGCCGCTGTGCAAGGTCCTTGCCGCCATGACTACGCCTGTTTTTTCTCTCTCCATCTCTCCCATGTCCTGTCTGGCCAGACTGTCTGGCCGGTGACGCGCTGTGTCCGCACTCCGTCAAGGCGAAGACTTCTGGGACGCCGGCAACATGGGTTGCGGCGAACTCGTGCTCAAACTGCGCAAGCACCTCAAAAGCATGCCTGGCGGGCTGATGCGCGTGGTCGCGCATGATCCGGGCGCGATCCACGACATTCCGGCCTTCTGCCGCATGACCCGCAACTCCCTCGAGCACTACGATGCCGCGACGCACACCTTCTGGATACGCTCGCGGCTGGATTGGTAGCGTTGTTTATCCATTCTTACTTCAACACCCTGGAGGCTCAACATGGCTGGAAAATTCGTCGTCTCGCTGACCTGTTCCAAGAACGATACCGATAAGGCAACCGTGGCCTTCGTGGTGGCCAATGCCGCCGTCGCTTCCGACAAGCAAACCGTGGTGTTTCTCTCCATCGAGGGCACGCGGCTGTCTCAGCAAGGTTATGCGGATGAGATCCACGAGGCGGGCTTCGCCCCGCTCAAGGAACTGATGGACAACTTCGCGGCCGCGGGCGGCGAAATCTACGTGTGTTCGCCGTGCTTCAAGAAACGCGCGCTGGATGAGAACAAGCTGATTCCCGGCGCCAAGATCGTCGGCGGCGCCAAGCTGGTGGAATTCATGAGCGAGGGCGCGCCCAGCATCAGCTATTGATCCACCTTCGGGAGACGCTCATGTCAGTCCGTCGTTTGATGTGCACGGTATTCGTGTTGGCCGCCCTGGCGTATGTCGCGGTCAGCTATGCCGTTTTCGAGCTGCCTGCCACGGCCGCCGCCGCCGAGGAATGCGGCTTTTTGCCGGGCGAATTCGCCACGGGCGGCGGGCTGACTTATGAACGCACCCAGGCTTTCGGTATCAGCTTCGTGCGCAAGCAGGAGTACTTCACGGCCATCACCGTCGGCCTGGCGCTGGCCTTCATGGCCTTCGCCCTGAGCATCGGTCGCCGCGGCGGCGCCGCCTCGGCCGGCGTGGCCGCGGGCAGTGGCGCGCTGGCGGTCTCCGCGCTGTGCGTGAGCTGCCTGGCGCCGGCCCTGTCGGTCGTCGGATTGGGGATCGCAGGCGGTTTTCTCGCCGACGTACCGAAATGGCTGATCGCCTTGAACACGCTGCTGCTGACGGGCTGGGGCGTGCTGTTCCTGTCGCGGCGCGCCAACGCCTGTGCGCTGCCGCCGCGGGCGGCCCGGGTTTGAATTCCATCGAGTGCCACCTATGAAAATCCGCTACGCCGCCACAGTCGCGGCCTGTATGGTCGCGTTGCCGGCCTATGCGCTGGACGGTGCCAGCGTGCTGACGCCGGCTCGCCCGGATGTGCCGCTGGCCCATCCCATCGCCGCCGAACCCATTGCGCCGCCGCCGTTCTCGCTGATCGCCGAGCGGCCGGTCAAACCCGCTTACGTCACCGGCCTGCCTGGCTTGCCGCAGTACCGCATGGTCAGCGATGATTTTGGCCGCAAGATCGCTAAGTACGACGGTGTCTTCATCCGCCAGAGCCGCGTCGAACAGGGCGAAGTGGTCATTCCGCCGGGCGGCCTGTACTACCTGGAAGATACTTGGGGCGGCGAGGTGGCGCTGCGCGGCGAGCAAGTGCCCATGCTGGGCCGCATGGCCACCTTCGTCGACTACGACATGTCCATCGAGGTGCAGGAAAACGTCACCATTCCCGCGGGCGGCAGCGTGGTGGTGGGCGGGCAGGTGTACCAATACTATGCGACGGTTGGCCATGAGACCATGGCCAACCACGCGCTGCATGTGCGCACCATCGCGGGTACCGATTGGGAGTGGGCGTTCGGCAATCCCATCCTGTCGGCCAATGAGACCAACTGGTGGGGCACGCGATTCAACCAGCTCTACAACCAGGGCCAGGCGCGCGAGGTGTCGCCGCAGAAGATGGTGTTCGACTGGCTGAGCGGAGTGCGCACCGACCGCCTGCTGTATGCCGAGGACAAGATCCATGCGGGCCTGGCCGGCGCGGGCGAGCAATGGCAGATCGGCGCACGCACGCTGCGTGTGGCGGCGGTCGGCCATGACACCGTCACGCTCGAACTCCTCGAAGACGGCAAGGTCGTCAAGACGCGCACGTTGGGTCCGGTGCAACCGGCCAGGCTGATCGAAGATACGGCGGCGCGCAAGGCACTGGTCTTCGAGGATGGCGACATCGTGGTCTTTCTGTCGCCCTGGCCCAAGGCCTTCGAAGACGGCAAGGCCAACCTCAAGGTGTACGGCAAGGCATTCAGCCTGGCTTATGGCGCCGACTACGCACCTGACACGCGTTACGCCAGTTATCCGGTGGGCTGCCCGACCGGGCATCAGTTCGGCTTCATGCTGGTCAACAAGGAAACGATACGGCTTAAGCCGGGCGAGGCCTATACCGGACCGGAAGGGTATTTCAAGATCGCGGTCGACGGCATCGATAACGGCAAGGTGACCGGCTGGCATATCGAAGATCGCGACGGCGCGCGCTCCATCAATCTGGGCGGCCCGGACGTCGAGAACGTCGATCTGGTTCTGGGCCAGGGGCGTGTGGCCGGGCAGGCCATGTTGTTCGACGTGGGCCGAGCGATGCTGGCCCGCAGTTATGCCACCGCCCAGCGCGCCGATGCGGGCGCAGCGCCCGCGCCCGTCGCGGCCGCCCCGGTGGCGGCCGAGTCGCGGGCCGGCTGGTCGCCGTCGTTGATCATTGTCGTCGCCATCCTCGCGCTGGCCTGCCTGGGCGTGGGTTTCGAGTGGGGCCGGCGCCGCCGCTAGTTCGTACAGGAGTCCTGCCATGCAAGCCGTATCCCGGCATGAACACAGCCCCGATGTCAGTTTCGACGGCGGGGATCTGGATTGCGGCAACGGGTTGTTGCTGTTGATCCGCAAACACATCGATCCCCTGCCGCGCGGCGGCTTGCTGGAAATCCAGTCGCGCGAGATTTCGGTCGATGAGGATCTGCCCGCCTGGTGCCGCCTGACGGGCAATGAGTTGTTGTCCTGGACCTGTCACGGCGCGCAGCGCAGTTTTCTGGTCTGCAAGGGTGCGCTGGCCGAACGGCAAGCGCCGGGTCAGGCGCCGGTGGACGCGCGCGTCGAGGGCGCGCCGGCACGGCAGGCCGAGCGCCAGCGCAGGCCCGTTGCCGCCCTGCCGCCGCTGGCGGTCACGGGCATGGGCAGTTGGCCGCGCCCGCGCTGGATGATCGATGCCATGCACGCCCACGTGCAGGGGCGGCTGGCGGAGGCGGCGTTTCAAGAGACTGCGGACGACGCCGTGCGCCTGGCCATCGCCGCCCAGGAGAAGGCGGGCGTGGATATGGTCACCGATGGCGAGCAGCGCCGCGACAGCTACGCCAGCTTTGTGGCCTCGCGGCTGGATAACTGCCAGCTCATCCCCCTGACCGATCTGCTGCCCCTGGTGGACGACCCCGAGGCGTTTGCCGCCGAGCTGCGCGCGCTGGATATTCCGGCCGGCGACGTGCGGCATCCCGCCGTGTTTGGCCGGCTGGCCCGGTCACGGCCATTGGTCGCGCATGAAGTCGATTTCGCGCGCTCGATCACGGACAAACCGGTGAAAGTCGCCTTGCCCGGCCCCTATTTACTGACGCGCACCATGTGGATGGAGTGCATCTCCGACCGGGCTTATGACAACCGTGAGGCGCTGGCGGCCGATATCGTGCGGGTGTTGCGCGAAGAACTGGCCGAGGCCTTGGATGCCGGTGCGACATTGGTGCAGTTGGACGAGCCGGTGCTCTCCGAGGTGGTGTTTGCCGGCGCGAAGAACAAGCGCAGCTTCATGTGCGGCGCGCTGTCCGAATCGCTGGCGCCGGCCGATGAGCTGGCGTTTGCCCGCGATCTGCTCAATGCGGTGCTGGACGGCATGCCGCAGGAGCGCACGGCCTTGCATGTCTGCCGGGGGAACTGGACGCCCGATGAAAGCGTGGCGCTGTCGGGCGATTATGCGCCGCTGCTGCCTACGCTGGCACAGGTGCGGGTCGGCGCCTATCTGCTGGAGATGTGCACGCCGCGCGCCGGCGACGTGGCCATGCTCGGGGCCCTGCCGGATCACGCCCGCATCGGCATCGGGGTCGTGAATCAGAAAGACCCGGCCATCGAAGCCGAGGCGGAGGTCGCTTCGCGCATCGAACGCGGCATCCAGCTGTTTGGGCGCGACCGCTTGCTGCTGCATCCCGATTGCGGGTTCGCGACCTTTGCCGATAACCCCATCTGTTCGGCGGGTATCGCCCAGCAGAAGCTGGCGGTGATCGCCCGCGCCGCCAGCCGCTTTAAGCGGTAAAGGGTGGCGGAAGGCGCGCAAGGCTATGATGGCGCACCTCGCACAGGAATCACCATGAAAAAGTACGACCTCGAAAAGAACAAGGCTTTGAAGCTGGCAGGCCAGTTGCGCCAGGCCGGCACGCCCGGCCGCTTCGGCGCCGACCCCCTGCCGGATCGGCGTGAGCAGCGCAAGCGCGACCAGGCCGCCGGCCTGGTGCCCTTTGCGCTCAAGCTGCCGCAGGCGCAGGCCGAGCGCGTGCGCGCTCTGGCTCAGGAGCGTGGCGTGTCGACCAACGAGCTGGTCGCCGAGCTGCTGCAACAAGCCCTGGACGCCTGATCCGCATGCAGATCTGGGTCGATGCCGATGCCTGCCCGGTGGTCATCAAAGACATTCTTTATCGGGCCGCCACGCGCTGGCAGCTGCCGATGACGCTGGTGGCCAACCAGATGCTGCGCACGCCGCCGTCGCCCTGGATCCGCGCCGTGCAGGTCCCGCGCGGGTTCGATGTGGCCGATGCGCATATCACGCAGCATGCCGTGGCCGGCGACCTGGTCATCACCGCCGATATCCCGCTGGCTGCCGATGTGCTGGCCAAAGGGGTCATGGCGATCAACCCGCGGGGGGAGCGCTACTCGCCGGAAACCATCCGCGAGCGCCTGACCATGCGCGACATGATGGAAGAGCTGCGCTCGGCAGGCGTGGAAACCGGAGGGCCGGCCGCGTTCAGCCAGGCCGACCGCAAGGCGTTCGTCAATCAACTGGACGCGCTGCTGGCGCGGCACGCGCGCTCCGGCAGCGCAAATAACAAACCCTCCGTGTGACCGGAGGGTTTGTGGTGAGCGCAGGCCTTGCGGCTTGCGCTCGTGTTGCCTGCTACAGGATCAGAAGCTGTGGCGCAGGCCTACGCCCACGGCCGTGCTCTTCAGATCGTCGACGAAGGCATAGTTCTTCGCGTACGAGGCATAGGCATACAGATCCGTGCGCTTGGACAGATCATAGGTATAGCCCAGGCTGAAGACATTCATCTTCTCGTCGCCGCCGGTCAGGCGGTCGTTGGACGGATCGACCATTTGCCAGGAGCCGAACAGGCTGCCTGCCCCGCCGACCGGCATCGTGGCGCCGACCATGTACGAGTTGGCCTTGAAGCCGTCTTCGAAACGGTAGCTGCCGAACTCATTGCTGTAGGGCGTGCCGCTGGGCAGATCCTGGCCGACGAACCAACCGTCGGTGGTGCGGCCGTAAGCGGCGGCCAGCTTGACGACTTCGAAGTCGTAGGTCACGCCCACGGCGTACTGGCGCGGCGTGGCGCCGTTGTCGATGGAGGAGCGGCTGGCGCCGTTGAGCTGGTCGTAGGTCAGCGTGACGTTCAGGGGGCCTTGCAGGTAGCGCAGGCCGGCGGTGATGCCGCGCGTATTGTCGGCGGTGCGGAAGCCCGATTGATCGTCGTTGTTGCTGTCGACGTTGAAGGAATACCCCACGCCGAGTTCAAAGCCGTTGAACGACGGGGTCTTGTACATCACCATGTTGTCCCAGCGCATGGTGTTGGCGGCGCTGAAACCGGCGCCGATGTTCGCTTGGGTGTAGCTGGTGTAGAAGGGGTCGATGTCGGCCAGGTAATTGGAGCCGACCGTCGCCTGGCGGCCGAATTCCAGCGAGCCCCAGGCGTTGCTGGCCAGCCCGATGGTGGCCTGGCGCCCGAACATGCGGTCGTCCTGGGCGCGGCTGCCGTTGCCGGAGTCAAAGCCGCTTTCGAGCTTGAAGGTCGCGCGCAGTCCGTCTCCCAGATCCTCGGTGCCGCGCAAACCCCAGCGCGAGCCTTCCTGGATGCCGTTGATCATGCCGGCGCGGCTGCCGTCGAAGCCCGGGCCCTTGATCTTGTTGTAGCCAATGCCGGTGTCGATGACACCGTAGAGAGTGACTGACGTGTCTGCCTGTGCAATGCCGGCCAGTGACAGGCCCAGCGCCGTTGCGAGCAACGTCTTTTTCATCCGAGAAATCTCCGTGCAGGGGTTGAGACATGCGCCGCTTTGTCCGGCGCAAAAAAGAAGGGAACTGCGGATGACGCGGTTCCCTTGTGCCGAGTGTAGGCCAAAACGAAGCTATTTCGGTCAATTGTGCTCAATATGCATCTATTTAGAAACATTAGGTTGCTAAAGTAAAGAATCGTCTCGACCCCGTTTGTGCGGGCGGCGCACCCTGGCCGGCGGCGGTGCTCGCTCCGCGTTGCGCGTTATCGGGGCAGCGGCGGCGCATCCGGCCCGCACTGGTGTAGCCTTGGCCCTCCCATCAAGGAGAGGTTATGGCCAGCAGCGCCCCCCAGCATTCCCCCGCGCCCTACGGCGGCGCGAGCCCAGTCCGCAAAGTCACGCCACGGCGTCTGCAGGAGATGCGCGAGGCCGGTGAAAAAATCGTCATGCTGACGGCCTACGACGCCGTATTCGCGGGGCTGGCGGGGCAGGCCGGGGTGGACGTGGTGCTCGTCGGCGATTCGCTGGGCATGGTCTGCCAGGGGGGCGACAGCACGGTGCCGGTCACGATGGACGACATGGTCTATCACACGCAAGGCGTGGCGCGTGGCCTGGCGGCGGCGGATGCGGCCTCCCTGCTCTTGTCGGATCTGCCCTTCGGCAGTTATCACGGCGGGCAGGATGAAGCCATGCGCAATGCCGTACGCCTGATGCAGGCCGGCGCGCACATGGTCAAACTGGAAGGCGGCGGCTGGACGGCGCCGCTGGTGCGTTTTCTGGTCGAGCGCGGGGTGCCGGTATGCGCGCATCTGGGGCTGACGCCGCAGACGGTGCACGCATTGAGCGGCTACCGCGTCCAGGGCCGCGACGACGCGGGCGCCGCGCTACTGGAGCGCCACGCGCGTGAGTTGGCCGATGCGGGCGCGACGCTGCTGGTGCTCGAAATGGTGCCGGCCGCGCTGTCGTCGCGCATTACCCAGGCCTTGCCGGCCTGCCACACCATCGGCATCGGCGCCGGCCGCGGCACGGCCGGCCAGGTGCTGGTGATGCATGACATGCTGGGCGCCAGCCTGGGCAAAACGCCGCGCTTCGTGAAGAACTTCCTGGCCGGCAGCGGCGGGGTGCGCGAGGCCTTCGCGGCCTATGCCCAGGCCGTGCGGCAGGGCAGCTTCCCGGACGACGCCCTGCACGCCTGGTAACCGGTCAGCCGAATTGGCGCCGGGCATCCAGCGCCAGCCCGGCGCCGATGCTGCCGAACAGATCGCCTTCGACGCTGCGAGCCTGCGGCACCAGCGCCGAGACGCGCTCGCGCAGACAGGGCACGCGGCTCGAGCCGCCCGTGAAAAACAGGGTGTCCACCGTGGTTACCCCGGCGTCGGCCAGCAGACGGGCGACGGTGGTCTCGACACGGTCGATCAGGCCGTTCATCGAGACGTCGAAGGCGGGCCGGTCGATGTCGGCGGCCAGGCCCGGCGCAATGCGCGCCAGGTCGATGTGCGTGGCCGACGCTTCGGACAGGGCGATCTTGGCCTCCTCGACCTGGATGGCGACCCAATGCCCCTCGCGATTCTTGATCAGCGTCATCAGGTGGTCGATCTTGGCGCGATCGACCGCCTGGGCCTGGATGAAGGCAAAGGTTTCGGCAGCCTTGCGGGTATAGGCCTGATTGATCGTATGCCAGCATGCCAGGTTGGCGTATTGCGTCGAGGGGACATCCTTGCCGGTTTTCAGTTGTCCGCCCAGCCCGAACAAGGGCATGACATGCGCCAGGCTCAACTGCTTGTCGAAGTCGGTGCCGCCAATATGGACCCCGCCATGCGACAGGATGTCGTCGCGCCGGTCGGCGCGCCCGGCGCGGTCGGGTCCCAGGCGGATGAGCGAGAAGTCGGAGGTGCCCCCGCCGATATCGATGACCAGCACCAGTTCCTCGCGCGAAATCTGCGACTCGTAGTCGAAGGCGGCGGCCAGGGGCTCATACTGAAACGCGATATCGCGCAGACCCACCGCGCGGGCGATCTCCGCCAGGGTGTCCTGGGCGAGCTGGTCCGCCTTGGGATCGTCGTCGACGAAAAAGACCGGGCGGCCGAGCACGGCGGCTTCAAAGCTGCGGCCGGCCGTGCGTTCGGCGCGGGCCTTCAGTTCAGCGATAAAGCGCGTGAGCAAAACCTTGAAGGGCACGGCGCGGCCGGCCACCTCGGTATGGCCTTCCATGAGGGAGCTGCCCAGCAGGCTCTTCATGGAGCGCATCAGGCGGCCATCGTAGCCGGCCACATAGTCGGCGATCGCGGCACGGCCATAGCTGACCTCATCATCCTCATCGTGAAAGAAGATGGCCGAGGGCAAGGTGGCTTTGCCGTCTTCCAGCGCGAGCAGGGCGTGCTGTCCGGGGCGCATCCATCCGACGGTGGAGTTGGAGGTGCCGAAATCGATTCCGCAGGCAGTCATGGCAAACCAGGAAAAAAGCGGGCTAGTGTAGCCCAGGCCGACCTGGCCTAGGGTATGCCGGAATGGAGCCCGGGCGCGGACGGTCGCATAATCGCGACAGTATCGCGTCCCTATATTGCATCAATGACACCGCCGCCCGCCCTGGCCGACGCCATCGTCGGCGATCATCCCTCCATTGTGGCCTTGCGCGACCTGGTCTTGCGCGTGGCGCGCAGCCGCGCCAGCTCCGTGCTGATTTACGGCGAAACCGGCACCGGCAAAGGGCTGGTCGCCCGCGCGCTGCACGAGCATTCGGCGCGCGCCGACAAGGGCTTTACCGAGATCAACTGCGCGGCCATTCCGGGCAACCTGCTGGAGTCGGAGCTGTTCGGCCATGAGCGCGGCGCCTTCACGGGGGCGGTCGCGCGCAAGGAGGGCCTGCTGGAAATCGCGCATGGCGGCAGCGTGTTTCTCGACGAGGTGCGCGAGCTCGAGCCCATGATGCAGGCCAAGATCCTCACCTTGCTCGACAGCCGGCGCTTTCGCCGCATCGGCGCGGTGCACGAGCTGAGCACCGACGTGCGCTTTATCGCGGCGACCAACAAGATCCTGTTGGGTGAGGTGGCCGAGGGCAGGTTTCGCGATGATCTCTACTATCGTCTGCAGGTCGTATCGATCAACCTGCCGCCGCTGCGCGAACGCGGCGACGATGTCTTCGTGCTGGCCGATCGTTTCCTGGCGCGCTACAACGCGCTGCACGCCAGCGGCTTTCGCCACATCGACACCGACGTGCAGGATATTTTCCGGCGCTATGGCTGGCCGGGCAATGTGCGGGAGTTGGGCAACCTGCTTGAACGCATCTGCATCCTGGAAAGCGGCGACACCATCGGCATGGGCCACCTGCCGGCGCGCATTGTGCGCGAGGCCACCGCGGCGCCGCAAACGGGCGGTTATGCCGTGCGCACCGCGCAGTTTCAGCGCCGCATGATCGAGGCGGCCTTGGCGGCGGCGGGCGGCAGCGTGGCCGCGGCCGCGCAGTCCTTGGGCTTGACTCGCCATGCCCTGCGGCACCAGATGGCCCGGCTGGCGTTGGAAAAAACACCGGCCTGACGGCCGGGCCGGCAGGCCCGGCGCGCAAGCTTCATTCGACGCTGATGTGGTGGCTGAGCGCGACATCACGCCACAGCGCATAGTCGCGGGCCACGCGCGCGCCGAAGTCGGCGCTGCTGATGGCGGCCGGCACCGTGCCGTCCATGTCGAGCAATGCGGTGGTTTCGGGCGCCTTGGCCACCTGGTTGATCGCCTGGTTGTAGCGTTCGATCAGCGCTGGCGGCGTGCCCGCCGGCGCGAAGACGCCGACCCAGATGTCCACGCTGTAGCCCGGCAGCAAGGCGGCGGCCGGTTCGAGCTTGGGGAATGCCGGATGCGCCTGGCGCGCCGTGGTCGCCACCAGCTTGATCTTGCCGGCCTGAACCAGCGGCGCCAGCGAGCTGTAGTTGGCCAGCATGATGTCTATCTGTCCGCCGGCCATGTCGGAGGCGGCATTGGCCGCGCCCTTGTAGGGCACATGGGTCATGGAGACGTGGGCGGCGTCATCCATCATCACCGTGGCCAGATGGGCCAGCGATCCGATGCCGGCCGTGCCGTAGTTGAGCACATCGGGACTGGGGCGGGCGGCGTCCAGAACCTGGCTCAGGCGTGTGTAGGGTTTGGTGCCGGTCACGCCGATGACCAGCGGGCCCTCGCCCACCATGGCCACCGGCGCGAAGCTCTTGACCGGGTCATAGGGCATGCGCGGCTGGGTGGCGGCCGAGGTGAGAAACGTGGAGGAGGTCAACAGGAGCGTCGCGCCATCCTTGGCCGATTTGGCCACATAATCCGAGCCGATGACGCCGGCCGCGCCCACCCGGTTCTCGACGATGACGATGGTCTTTAACTGTTCGGCCAATTGCGGGGCGATGGCACGCGCGATGGCGTCATTGCTGGCGCCGGCGCTAAAGGGCACGACGATTTTGATCTGCTTGGGCACGGATGCCGGAGCTTGCTGGGCCTGTGCGCCGGCGGTCAGTGCGCACAGCGCCACCGCCTGAAGAATGTGCTTCATTGTTTTCCCCATGATGTGGCAGGCCCGCCATCGGGCGGGCCCTGTTTGTGGTTTAGCGTTGCACAGGCAGATCCAGAAGCGGCGCGTACTGCTGGGCGCCGAAGATGTCGCCATCGCCGGCCGAGCCGCTGGGCGTGAGGCGATAGAGGGTGAACTTGATCGCCAGGCCGGGATCGTAAGCCACAAAGTCAGAGATGCGTGTCTCCGGGATGCGATACAGGGTGGCCACGCTTTGCCGCGTGAGGGCGCCCGAGCGCTTGACGGATTCGTAAGTGTCGCGGTCGCGGAAGATGATGTCGAAGGTGATCTTGTTCACGCCAGCATTCTTGCTGCGTATGGTCTTGGCGAGTTCGCTCAGTTTCTGCAGGGACATGGCGGGTCTTCTCAGGCCTGGATGAGGTGGGTTTGGATCAATTCGAAGATGTCTTCCACCGGAATGGTGTGATTCAGTGTCCAGCGGTAGGCAGCGCTGGCGCGCACGACCTCATCGAGCGGAAAGGACACCGAGCCGGCCGTGCCTTTGACGTCGGGCAGGCGGGCATAGAACATCTGGCGCAGGCCCGTGAGCGTCAACTCCTCGGCCATCTCGGCCGTGGGCGCCACCCCTTGGACCATGATGCACAGCTCGTGCGCGGGGCGGTCGCGCAGCGGCTCCAGCTCGCCCATCACCCCGTCGCGGCCATAGACCTTGTAATGCAGCTCATAGCCGCTGTCGCCAAAGCGCTCGCGCACCTTGTCGCGCGCCCAGGCGATGACGCGATCGATATTGGCGATGGTGTAGGGGTCGCGCACGCCGCACAGGCCGATGTAGCGCTCCCCCACTTTGCCCGAGCCTTCCAGCTTGACGGACAGGTGCTCGGAGGGGATGAAGCGTGAGCCGGTGATGCGGGTGGTGCGCTCATCGAGTTGTTCGTAGTGGCATTCGCGCATGTCCAGTTTGCCGCCGGCGAAGAACTCTTCATAAGGATTGGAGCGCTCATACATGGCGTGGCCCGCGACCGAGGCGATGGTGCATCGTTGATCGGGATGCATGGCCGTGACCCGGACGTCCTCATGGCTGATTTCGCCCATCACCGTTTCCTTGCCGCCATAGGGCTCGGCGCAGAACGAGGCGCATTCGAGCACCTTGCCCAGGTAGTAGGCCTGGTCGGCAGGAAATCCGTGATGCAATGCGGCCGCCGCGAAGAGGGCCGCATCCGAGCTGCGCCCGCCGATGATGACGTCGGCGCCGGCCTGCAGCAGCTTCAGGTAGGGCTGGGTGCCGGCCACGGCGACGATGCGTTGGGTCGCATCCAGTTCGGCCTCGGTCAGGTCGGCATAGCCGTCCAGGCCCGCGACGGTCACGCCGGCGCGGAGCTTGCGCCGCACGAATTCGGGGTCGACTTCGGAGTAGAAATAACCGATCTTGAAAGGAGCCAGGCCATGTTCCTGTGCCAGCTCGCGGATGATGCGGACAAAGCGGTCCACCCGGCTGTTGGAGCCGGTGTCGCCGGCCGAGCCGATGATCAGGGGCACTTGCTGGGCGCGCGCGGCCAGCAGCATCTGCTCCAGATCATGGCGTTGCCAGGCTTCGGGGCTGGTCGAGGTGTCTGAACCCAGGGGCACCGGGCCGACGTCGTCGCTGCCGGAATCGGCGGCGATGTAGTCAGGCTGGGCGCGCACGCCCGCCTGAAAACTCTCGGTACGCAGGGGGGCGAAGCCCAGGTGCCCGTTGGGACAAATGATTTTTAGAGAGCGCATCTTCTGACTCGGTCGAGAGCGGCCACGCAGGGCCGGATGCCTGGTTTATTGCAAACGCCGTGCCAGTCTCGATGTTTTGAAAATCGTCAGAAAAAACAGAGGGTTGTGAAAAACCCATGGCCGGGGGTGCTGGGGTTTTGCGTGAAAGGCGCGCAGCCTGCGTGAATACCGCGCACCGGGCAGGCCGCGCCTGGCGGCCAAGGCGTCAGGCGGCGATGGCCCAGCGGCCCTTGCCGCTGCTTTTGGCCTGATAGAGCGCGCGGTCGGCGGCCTTGAGGATGTCGGGCATCTCCTGGCCATGCTCGGGGATGAGCGCGATGCCCAGGCTGCTGGAGATGGTCACCATGCTGCTTTCGCCGATATCGTAGGGCTTGCTGACCTCGGTGATGAGCCGCGCGCCGATGTCGCCCGGTTCGAAGTGGCGGTCGATGCGCAGCAGCAAGACGAACTCGTCGCCGCCGATGCGCGCAATGGCCGTGCCGCCCGGGGCGAGCATGCACAAGCGTTGCGCCACCTCGCGCAGCAAGCGGTCGCCGCTGGCATGGCCGAGGGTGTCGTTGACCGCCTTGAAGCCATCCAGGTCCAGGTAGAGCAAGGCGTATTGCTGGTGCCGCTCGCGCACCAGGGCGGTGGCTTCTTCGAGCGCCAGGCTCAGGCCCAGCCGGTTGAGCACGCCCGTCAGGAAGTCGCGCCGCGCGCGCTCTTCGTTCTCGCGCTCGGCCCGCATGGTGGTCACGAGCATCGCGTTAAGCTTGTAGGCCGCCACGGTCATGCTGGCGATATACATCGGCAACTGCCAGGCGAACAGCCAGAGCTGCCAGGCAGAGTTGAAGATCGGCACCGTGATGCACGGCCCCAGGGCCAGCACGACCATCACGGCGGTCAGGCGCGGCGCGCCGAAATTGCGAAAGCAAATGCCGCCGACCATGGCGGCGGCCGACAGGCAGGTCATCGTAATGGCGATCCAGTCGCCGCTGAGCGCGCTGATGGTCACGCCATAGCCCACGCTGGCGGCCCAGGCCACCGCCAACAGCAAATAGATATCGGTGTGTGTTGAGCCGCCTCGGCGCACGTTGCGGCGCGCCGACACCAGCACGATGCCGCGCGTGACGCAGATGAAAACCTCCAGCGCGATCCAGCCGTAGAAAATCGGCGTGTCCACCCGCCAGGCCAGCACGGCGGCAATCAGGACACTATTGAGAACGCCGCCGATGAAAATCGGCAGGGTGCCGAACAGACCGCCGATCATGGCGCCACGAATTTCCGGCGGAACGTTGCGTCCGGGATCGGCGAGCCACTTGGTCAGGCGCCAGGTGGGGGCGGAATAGATGCTGCGGGTTGGAAGCATGCTCGGTATTCGTGACTGGCGAGCTAGTGGTATAGCCTGCCGTGATGACCGTCGCAAGACCATTCGGGGTGAAGAGCGGGCGTGAGCGCGAAATTTGTGGTTTAGAGCTGCCAGCCCAGCAGGCAGCATTGGCGCTCGCCCTGCAGCACCGGGCCCGCGCCCAGACGCAATACGGTGGTGTAGTGGCCCTGGCGCCCCTGGACGGGCCGCGGGCCGGTGGCGCAGATGGCGACGCTGCCCTGCTCGAGCGGCAGCACCGCCGGGCGTGACTGCATGCGGGGGCGCTGTTCGACCGCGATCGTCTGCCCGCCGGTGAAGTCCCGCCCAGGCGCGTCCAGCAGGATCAGCAATTGCAGGGGGAAGCGGTCCGGCGCATGGTGGGTGCTCAGCGGCAAGGCCTGCCCGGCCGTGAGCCTGTGCGCTTGCACAACGGCTTGCGCGGCGCGGGCGGCGCCGCCGGCCGGCCCAAGATGACTGAGCCAGCGGTGCGCGATCGGTTCGAGCTGATCACGCAGCGTGGCGGCCCAGCGCGGGACCTGCCCGGCGCGCAGGCCCAGCAGGGCCTGGCCGTCCAGCGGGCGGTCCAGCAGCACCCACCCCTGCTCGTCCAGCGGCTCATCCCATTGCGGCATGGTTCAGGCGGCCTGCGCGCGTTCGCGGCGCAGCAGCTCGCGCTTGCGCGCCACGCCCCAGCGGTAGCCCGACAGCGCGCCGTCGTTGCGCACCACGCGGTGGCAAGGAATGGCCACCGCCAGGGCGTTGGCCGCGCAGGCCTGGGCCACGGCGCGTACGGCCTTGGGCTGGCCGATACGGCGCGCGATTTCGCTGTATGAGGCCGTCTGCCCTGGGGCGATCTGGGTCAAGGCATGCCAGACCCGTTCCTGGAAGGCCGTGCCGCGCACGTCCAGCGGCAGGTCCACGGCGGCGCCGGGGCGCTCCACCATGCCCACCACGGTGGCCATCAGGCTTTCGTAACCGGGGTCGCCGCCGATCAGCTCGGCCTTCGGGAAACGATCCTGCAAGGACTGCAGCAAAGGCTCGGGGTCATCGCCCAGCAGGATGGCGCAGACGCCGCGCTCGCTTTGCGCCACCAGAATGGCGCCCAGAGAGCATTGGCCGATGGCGAAATAGAGCCGCGCGTTGGCCCCGCCCTCGCGATAAGCACTCGGTGTCATGCCCAGCATGTTATCGGCGCTGGCGTAAAAGCGGCTGTTGGAGTTGAATCCGGCGGCGTAGAGGGCAGCGGTGACGCGTTCGCCGCTGGCCAGTTCCTGGCGCACCCGCTGCGCGCGATGCGCCTGGGCGTAGGCGCGCGGAGTCAGGCCGGTGGCGGCCTTGAACACGCGATGAAAATGGTAGCTGCTCACCCCGAGTTCCGCGGCCAGTTCGCGCAAGGAGGGCAGCGTGTCGGGGGTTTCCAGGCGGCGGCAGGCCAGGGCCACCCAGGCAGCATGGGCCTGGCTGGCCCTGGCCTGGGTCAGGCTGGGCCGGTAGCCGGCGGCCTCGGCCAGCCTGGCGCAGGCGAAGAACTCGACATTTTCCGGCCGCGGCAGGCGTGCCGGGTGGCCGGGATGATGGTAGATACCGGTGGTTTTGACGCCGTAGACAAAGTCGGCATGCGGGTCGCGCGCGATCACGGCGGCCCAGCGGGGATCGGTGATGGTCAGGCGCTTGTTCATGGCGGGCTCGGGAAGAATCATCATGGGGCCACTGTAGGCCGGCGCCGGATCGGGCGCACTCCGCTGCTTGCGGTCGAATTCGGACGCCCTGGCGCTTCACTTTACCTGGTGGCCGGCCTGGCGCAGGGTCAGGTTGATGCGTTGGCGTCCCACCAGGGGATGCCGTCCATCGGCCAGCGGCAGCACCCCGTGAAAGCGCAGGCGGTCCGCGCCGCCCCAGACGGCGATGTCGCCGTGCTGCAACAGCACGCGGGCCGTGCGGTCGTCGCGCCGCAGGCCGCCAAACAGAAATACCGCCGGCAAGCCCAGCGATACCGACACGATGGGGGCCGTGAAATCCTGTTCGTTGCTGTCCTGGTGCAAGCTCATGCGTGCGCCCGGCGCATAGTGGTTGATGAGGCAGGCATCGGGGCGGAATCCGTCGAAACCCGCCCGCGCGGCGGCGTCAGCCGCCAGGCGCGAAAACAGCGCGGGCAGCGGCGGCCAGGCCTGCCCGTTCTGCGGATCATCAGGTCGATAGCGATAGCCCTGCCGGTCTGTGGTCCACCCCAGCGCGCCGCAATTGGTGATGGCCGCCGACATGGTGAAGCCGCCCGGCGTGATCATCTGCCGCGGCGGCGCGCCGGCCTCGATGTCGGCCAGCGCCTGCAGGATGGCCTCGGCCCAGGGCAGCGCCAGCCCGCGCAGGACACAGGCATGCGGCCCCAGGGCGATGCGGTGGTCGTCGGCGAACAGATCGGCCTGCATGTCAGGCGGCGTCGTGAAAGATGATGCCCAGGGTGTGGCGCTCGCCCGCGCGCACCGCCGCCACGCCGTGGCGCAGGGTGCGCCGATGCCAGCCTCGTGGGCCGGCGGCCGGCCGGTGATGGACGGCGAAGATCAGGGCATCTCCCTGCTGCAGCGGCAATACCTCGGCTTGCGCGGGCTGGCCGGCGCGCTGTTCAGTCATGACGAATTCTCCTCCCGTGAAATCCTGGCCCGGGGCGGACAGCAGCACGGCGCATTGCAGGGGAAAGACCTGCTCGCCATACACGTCCTGGTGCAGGCAGTTGTAGTCGCCCTTACGGTAGCGCAGGATCAGCGGCGTGGGGCGCGTCTGGCCGGCCAGATGACAGCGGGCCAGGTAGTCGGCGTGGTGATCCGGGTAGTCGGCCATCAAGCCCAGCCGCTGGCCCCAGGTCCGCGCAATGGGCGCCAGGCGGGCGTAGAGCGCCGTGCGCCACAGGGCCAGGGCCGGGGGCAGCGGATACGCAAAGTACCGGTACTCGCCCCGGCCAAAGCCGTGGCGGGCCATGACGATGCGGCTGCGGTAGCGGCCGGTGTCGTCGTCATAGGCCTGCGCCAGCTGCCGGCACTCGGCCGGCCGCAGCAATGCGGGCAGCACGGCCCGCCCCGCCGCGTCCAGCGACAGGCGCAGGGCGTGCCAGTCTTGGGTGTCCAGGCGTTGTTCGATGCGGCGGGCGTAATCAGCGGTCACGGCAGGCAGGAGGTGCAGGGTGTGCCGGGCAGTCTGACGCAGCGGCGGCCGCGGCGCATCCGCTTTCTTGCGCTCGAATCGGGCGCGGGGGACGGATGCGGCCTTGCCGCAAGCGCCGGCAGGCGGGCATTTTTCAGTTGGAGGAAAATAACAGCATTGTCCCCGCATCGAGAATCCTGATGAGCGCCGTGTCCGTCACTATCGCGCAGACCGCCGACCCCGAGCTTGTCGAGGCCTTCGCCCGGCTGCTGCCCCAATTGTCGGCCAGCGCGGCGGCCTTGTCGTCCGCCACGCTCGCGCAGATCGTCGCGGCCCCGGGCAACGATGTTTTCGTCGCGCGGGCGGCGGGCCGCATTGTCGGCACCCTGACCCTGGTGCACTTTCGCATTCCCACCGGCATGCGGGCCTGGATCGAGGATGTGGTGGTCGATGGCCAGGCCCGCGGGCTGGGCGTGGGCCAAGCCCTGGTGCGGGCGGCGGTGGCGCGCAGCCGCGAGCTGGGCGCGCGCACGCTGGACCTGACCTCTCATCCCGGCCGGGCCGCGGCGCATGGTCTGTACGAGAAAGCCGGTTTCGCCGTGCGCGACACGCGGGTCTATCGGCACCAGGGCTAAGCCATGAAACGCGTGCTCGTCAGCGCCTGTCTGCTGGGGCAACCCGTCCGTTACGACGGGCGCCACGCCGCGCCCGACGGCCCCATTCTGGCGCGGTGGGCGGCCGAAGGCCGCATCGTGGCGCTGTGCCCCGAGGTGGCAGGCGGCCTGCCCATCCCGCGCGCGGCCGCCGAGATCGAACCGGGCGCAGATGGCCTGGCCGTCTGGCAAGGCGTGGCCCGCGTGCGCACCCGGGACGGCAGCGATGTCAGCCCCGCCTTTCTGGCAGGGGCCCGCCTGGCGCTGGCGCTGATGCAAGGCCACGATATCGCCGTGGCCGTGCTCAAAGAGGGCAGCCCCTCCTGCGGCAGCGCCTTCATCTACGACGGCCGCTTCCAGGGCCGGCGCATCGCCGGCAGCGGCGTGACGGCCGCCAGCCTGGCCCAAGCGGGCCTGCGGGTATTCAGCGAGCTCGAACTCGAGGCGGCCGACGCCGCACTGCGCGCGCTGGATTGACCCCTTTTTGGAGATGACAACCCGGGCACCGAGGGTATTCCCTATTTAGTTGCGAGCGCAACTAGAACGGCATATAGTTGCGCAAACAACCAAATAGACGGATGGAGACGAGCATGCCGCAAGGCGATCATGTTCCCGTTGTTATCGCCGGTGGCGGGCCGGTCGGCCTGATGATGGCGCTATTGCTGGCGCGCCAAGGGATTGCCTCGGTCACCGTGGAGGCGGATCCCTCCTATTGCGAAGGCAGCCGCGCGATCTGCATGTCACGCCGGTCGCTGGAGATACTGGCCTGGGCCGGCGTGGACAAGCCGGTGCTGGAAAAAGGCCTGGCCTGGAGCGGCGGGCGCAGCTATTACCGCGATCGCGAAGTCTTGCACTTCGAGATGCCGCATGAGCCCGCGCAGCGGTTCGCGCCCATGGTCAACATCCAGCAGTTCTATATCGAGGAGTATCTCGATCGCGCCTTGCGCCAGCACAGCGACCTGGCGCAGGTCATGTGGAGCAGCAAAGTCACCGGTGTGCAGCAGGACGAGCACGGCGCTTGCGTGTCGATCCAGACCGGCGGCCAGTGCCGCGAGCTGCGCGCCGATTGGGTGCTGGCCTGTGACGGCGGCCGCAGCACGGTGCGCGAGCTCAGCGGCTTGTCCTTGCAGGGCATGCAGTATGAAGGCCGTTACGTGATCGTCGATATCCGCCAGAAAAGCCAGCGGGCGACCGAAAGGCTGGCCTGGTTCGATCCGCCCTCCAATCCGGGATCCACCTTGCTCATGCATCGTCAGCCGGATGACGTATGGCGCATTGATTACCAGATCCGCGACGATGAAGACCCCGCCGAAGCCGTCAAGCCCGAGAACGTGCTGCCGCGTG
Source organism: Bordetella genomosp. 12 (assembly GCF_002261355.1). Lineage (GTDB taxonomy): Bacteria > Pseudomonadota > Gammaproteobacteria > Burkholderiales > Burkholderiaceae_B > Bordetella. The sequence goes on from NZ_NEVU01000001.1 coordinate 272,764, forward strand.
TGCGCAGCCATCTCGAGATGATCGGCGAGAACGAGCCGTGGGAGCCGTTGTGGATTTCGATCTACAACGCGAAATGCCTGACGCTGGAAAACTACCATCATGGCCGAGTCCTGTTCGCCGGAGACGCGGCGCACCTGGTGCCCATCTTCGGCGTGCGCGGCTTGAACTCCGGCCTCGACGACGCAGCCAATCTGGCCTGGAAGCTGGCCGCCGTGGTGGCCGGCCGCGCGCCCCAGACCTTGCTCGACAGCTACAGCCAGGAACGCGTGGCCGCCGCGCGCATGAACATCGCCTACGGCGCCAAAAGCACCGAGTTCATGGCGCCGCCCAGCTATGGCTTCGACGTGTTGCGCCAGGCCACGCTGCGGCTTGCCCTGCATGAGCCGAGCGTGCGCTCGCTCATTAACCCGCGGCAATCCGAACCGGTGTACTACCGTGATAGCGCGTTGAACCTGCCCGATGGCGCCCCTGAGGCGGGCTGGCAGGCCGCGCCGGGCATGCCGGCGCCGGAATGTGAACTGCGCCAGGACGGCCGCAGCCGGCATCTGAGCGAATGGTTGGGTCAGCAATTCACCGTGCTGATGCTGGGGGATGACATGCCTGCGTTCGATGGCGGGCCGCACGTTCAGGTGTTGCGCATCGGCGCGCAGACGGCCCTGCGCGACACCGGACAATTGCGCCAGCGGTATGGCCATGCGCAGCTCTACCTGATCCGGCCCGACGGCTATGTGCTGGGGCGCTGGAATCAACCCGATATGCAAGCCCTGCGCCAGGCGCTGGCGTCGTTTGGAATTCAAGGCGAAACGCGATGACCCACCAGGAACTCGATCAGGTCTATACCGAATTGGCGCACAGCCTGACGCGCGCGGGGCAGGAGCGTGCACCGCTTTTGTTGTCCATGCTCTGCCTGGCGCTGCTGGGCCGGCAGGACGATGCCCGAACCGCGCTGGAGCTCATCCGGCAGGCCGAGACAGCGCTTTAGCCCGCGCATCTTTCATAAAGCAAGAAAACAATAAACCCGAGGAGACATCATGACGTTGCGATATACGGCGGCGCTTGCCGCCAGCCTGACCCTGACCGTGTTCGCCGGCGCCGCCCACGCGGCCGGCTACCCCGAGCGCCCCATCGAATGGGTCGTGCCCTATCCGGCCGGCGGCGGTTCGGACATCGTGGCCCGCACGCTGTCCGAACCCATGGCGCGCGAACTCAAACAGACCTTGATCATTTCCAATAAGCCCGGCGCGGCCACGGCCATCGGCGCGGACTATGCCGCGCGCGCCAAGGCTGACGGCTACGTGATGCTCACCGGGGACACGGCGACCCTGGCCGCCAACCCCTCGCTCTATCCCAAGCTGTCCTATCAACCGCAGCGTGACTTCGACGCCGTCGGCCTGATGACGCGATTCTCCATGATCCTGGTGGTCAACCCCTCGGTGCCGGTCAAGACCTATGACGAGTTCCTCGCCTGGGCCAAGACGCAGAAGGACGGCGTGCCCTACGCCACGCCCGGTTCGGGCAGCCCGCATCACCTGGCCACCGAGTTGCTGCGCGCGCGCACCGGGCTGAATCTGGTGCATGTGCCCTACCGGGGCGCGGCCCCGGCCGTACAGGATGTGGTGGGCGGCCAGGTGCCCATGATGTTTGTCGATTCCGCCACGGGGATGCAGTACATCGCCTCGGGCAAGCTGCGCCCCATTGCGGTGGCCAGCGACAAGCGTCCGGCCGGTTTCCCGCAGGTGCCCACGCTGATCGAGTCGGGTCTTAAGGATTTCCAGGCTTACGCATGGCAAGGGCTGGTGGTACCCAAAGGCACGCCGCCGGCCATCGTCCAGCAGTTGAATCAGGCTTTGCAGACCGCCCTGGCTCAGCCGGCCGTGCGGGAGCGCTTTGCCGCGATGGGCCTGGAGACCTTGCCGGGAACGCCGGACGCCATGGCCGCCTACGCGGCCGAGGAACAGGGCAAATGGGCCAAGGTGATCAAGGAGGCGGATATCCGGGTGGATTGAGGCTTGCCGGCTTGTGGCACACTCGCAGCTTCCCATCGAGGTATGCAGACCATGTCCAACGATAACGTCAACCCTGATGAGCTGCCCGCTCTGGACCGGTTCCTGACCTATCGCCTGCATGTGATCAACAAGATCAGCGATCGAGACAGTGCCCAGGCCTATGCCGACCAGTATCAATTGCCCATCGGCGAGGGGCGGTGCCTGGCGGCCATTGGCCGTTTTGCGCCGCTGTCGGTCAATGATCTGGCGCGGGCTGCCAATCTGAACAAGGGCCAGGCCAGCCGTTGCGCTCAGGCCCTGTGCGACGCCGGCCTCATCCGCAAGGCCGTCAGCCATGTCGATGGGCGCGGCGTCGTGCTCAGCCCCACGGCCAAGGGGCAGCGGCGCTATCGCCAGCTCATCGCCCTGATCGCCGCGCGCAACGACGAAGTCTTCGGCTGCCTCAACGCCCGCGAACAGGCCGAGTTCAGCCGCATGCTGGACAAAATCATCGCCCATCTGCGCCCCGACGAGGGCTGAGCCCGCCTCAGCGCATCAGCACCAGCAAGGCGCCGGCCTCGCGCGGATGCGGCAGCACTTCAGCCTCTACACCATAGACGTGATGCAGATTCGCCGGCGTCAGGACGTCGGCCGGGCGGCCTTCGGCCACCGTGGCGCCGTCGGCCAGCAGCAGGAGGCGGTCGCACCACTGGGCCGCCAGATTGACATCATGCGCGATGACCAGCACGCCGACACCCTGTTCGCGCGCCAGCTCGCGCGCGGTGCGCAACAGATCGATCTGATGCCGGGGGTCGAGGTTGGAGATGGGTTCATCGAGCATCAGATAACGCGCCGCGCCGTCGGGCGCGGCCTGGCATTGCGTGAGCACGCGGGCGAATTGCACGCGTTGTTGCTCGCCGCCGGACAGCTCCAGATAGCGCCGTTGCGCCAGGTGGCTCACGCCGGCCTGCCGCAGCGCGCGATCGCAGAGCTGATCGACCTGTTCCGTGCTCAGCTCGATAAACGGGTAGGCGCCCATGCCCACGACCTCGCGCACGCCCAGGTCGAACGACAGGGAGGGTTTTTGCGGCAGCACGGCGCGCAGCCGGGCCTGCTGCGTGGCCTTCAGGCGCAGCAAGGGCTGGCCGTTGAGGGTCACCTGGCCGCTGACCGGCGCCAGTTCGCCGGACAGGCTGGCCAGCAGCGTAGACTTGCCCGCGCCATTGGCGCCCAGCAAACCGAGCGTCAGGCCCGGGGTCAGCGTGAGCGAGACGTCGGTCAGGATGCGCTTGCCGCCGCGCTCCAGGGTGAGTTGATGAGCGTGCAGTGTCATCAGAAGCGGCGTCCGCGTGCCAAGAGCCAGAGAAAGAAAGGCCCGCCGACCAGCGCGGTCACCAGGCCGATGGGCAGTTCTGCGGGCACCACCACGATGCGCGCGAGCCAGTCGGCCAAGGCCAGCGCCACGGCGCCGGCCAGGATGCAGGCTGGCAGCAGCAGGCGATGATTGGCGCCCAGGCCCATGCGCACCAGGTGCGGCACCACCAGCCCGACAAAGCCGATGCCGCCGGTGGCGGCGACCAGCGGCCCGACCACCAGGGCGGTCACGAGGATGAGCTTGCGCCGCAGCCGCGACAAGGCAAAGCCCAGATGCTGGGCCTCACGCTCGCCCAGCAGCAAGGCGTTGAGCGCGCGCCACTGCCGCATCAGCCAGATACACCAGAAGAGGGTCCAGGGTGCCAGAAACGCCAGCACCGGCCAGCGCGCGCCGGCCAGGCTGCCCATGTTCCAGAAGGTGAGATCACGCAGTTGCGCGTCGCTGGCAATGAATGTGAGCAGCCCGATGACTGCCCCGCAGATCGCATTGATGGCGATCCCGGCCAGCAACAGGCCGGCCACGCCCTGCACGCGTTGGCCGAGGGCGTAAGCACAGGCGGTTGCGGCCAGACTGCCGGCAAAGGCCGCCGATGCGGTCAGAAAGAATCCGCCCGCGCCCAGAACGATGGCCGCCACCGCGCCCAGGGCGCCGCCGAGCGAAATCCCGACCAGGCCGGGCTCGGCCAGCGGATTACGAAACAGGGCCTGCATGGTGGCGCCGCAGATGGCCAGGGCCGCGCCCGTCACCAGGGCAAAGGCCACGCGGGGCAGCCGGATGTCCCAGATGATGTTCTGCCACAGCGCGTCCTCGGGGCCGGCGCGCCCGCCCAGCAGACGCGGCAGCGCCGACAGCGGAATGGACACCGCGCCGCTGGCCGTGGCCAGCAGCGTCACCACGATGAGCGCCAGACCCAGGCCGCCCAGTATCCAGCGTGCGCGGGCCGCGTCAGTGGCCGGCGGCATGTTGGATGCAAGGTTGCTGCTTGAGGAATCGGATGGCTTCACCCAGCCGCGGCCCGGTACCCAGCGCCAGCAGGTCGTCCATGGCGATGATGCACTGATTGCGCGCGGCCGGCGTGCTGGCCAGGCCGGGCTGCTGATACAGCTTGGGCAAGCCTCCCGAGGCCGCGGCCGATGCTTCGGTCACAATGATGACTTCGGGGGCGAGCGCGCCGATGCCTTCGGCGGACAGGGGCTTATAGCCCTGCTGCTTGGCCATGACGTTCTCCAGCCCGGCCATGCGCAGCACCATGTCGGCCGCCGTGCCGCCGCCGGCCGCCTGGGGCGTGCCGGTGCGGTTCAAGAGCAGCACCGCCCGCTTGCCCGAGGCGGGCAAGGCCTGGGCCGCCGTGAGATTTTCCCGGACCTGGGCGAGCAGGCGCTCGCCCTCGGGCCTGGCCTGCAACGCATCGGCCACCTGACCGATGCGTTTTTCCAGCGACTGTACGGACGGCTCGTCGGAGACGTGCACCACCTTGACGCCCACCTCGCTCAGGCGCTTGAGCGCCTCGGGCGGGCCAGACTGTTCGGAGGCCAGCACCAGGTCCGGTTTGAGCGCCAGTACGCCCTCGACCGGCACGCTGCGGTAATAGCCCACGCGCGGCAGCTGGGTGGCCGCTTGCGGGTACACGCTGGAGAGGTCATCGCCCACCAGCGTGTCGCCCTTGCCCAGCGCGTAGACGATTTCCGTCACGCTGCCGCCCAGCGTCACGACGCGGTCGGCGGCCTGCGCTGATAGCCCCAGGCAAGCTCCGAGTACGGCGCCCAACAGTCTTTTCATATCCACCTCAAGCGGCCAGCGGCTCTGCGCAAAGGCCGATCATAAGTTCTCGCCAGGCGGGCAATTCCGGCTTGCCGGGTTTGCGTTCGCCAAAGAATTGCACGATCAGATCGCCGTTGGACGCATAGATTTCCAGCGACGTCACCCAGCCATCCGACGTGGGCTTGTTGACCACCCAGGCTTGGGCGATGGCCTCCGTGTTCAGGTGCAGATTAAAGCGCGGATCGAGCACGTTGAACCAGGGACCGGTGCGTCGCAGATTATGCACCGCGCCGGTGTGGATCTGGATCATGCCGCGATTGCCCACGAAGCACATGATGGACAGGCCGCTGGCGGCGGCCTGCGTGAGCATGCGCTCGGCGGCGTCGGCCGGTACGGTCTGGGCCAGGTCGCTGCCTGCGGCGCTCAGCGCGGCCTGGCGCGTGACCTTGAACTTGCGCAGCAGCGGGAAGAATTCGTGCGTGTCTTTCATGGCCAGCCAGGCCTGGCGCAGCGCCTGCGGATCGGCCACGCGGTCGTCTTCGACGGTGGGGGCGATGGCTTGCGGGACGGGCCAGGCCGGGGCGCCGGCGAAGCGGTCGACCAGCGCCTGCCAGGCAGCCGCATCGGTGGCGTCGGTACGGTAGACCTTGTGCACCGCCACGCCTTCGGCGTCGAAGAACTGCAGGCTGTGGCGGCCGTCCTGTTCGACGGCCCAGGCCGAGCGCCAGCAATTGAAGAAGACGCGCAGATCGATGTCCGGGCCGAGTACCAGCCCCACCGCGCCTTGCGCCTGGATGTCTTCGTAGCGGCCGTGGCGCTCGTGCACGCACCACTCGTTGCGCGTGAGGGCCATCACTTCGCCCAGGGTGCCCAGTTCGCGGAAAATAGCTTGGGCCTCGCCGTTCAGGGCGGTCACGCGGGCCCCGCCACAGCCGGCGGCAACCCATTCTGCTTCGCTCACGCCCAGCGCCTGGGCAGCGTTGCGGGCACGCTGGCCGGGTTGGCTGGCGGCATAGGCGTCGTGCCGGGCGCGCAGCTCGCCGGCGCGCTGGTCAAAAGAAAGATCGGTCATGCGGTTTCTCCTAGGTCCGGCGGGCGGGGCCTGACCCCGCCCGCGCAAGGGGGGTCAGTATTGATAGGTCAGGGACAGGCGCACGCTGCGGCCGGGTTCGGTGTACCAGTCTACCGGCCGGGCGATGGCCGTGGCGCCGGCGGTGGGCACATTGATGGCTTCCCAGTACTTTTTGTCGAACAGGTTGAACACGCCCAACTGTACCTGCATGCCCTTGACGGCGGCCGGCCGCCAGTAGGCCATCAAATCCACAACGCCATAGCCGGGCGCCTGAAAATCAGGATAAGGCGTGGCGCTGGAGGCGTCCGGATACTCGACCTTGCTGTGCTTGCGCGCGGCGGTGAGCGTGGCGTCCACCCCCCACTGATCGCGGGCATAGCCCAGGCCCAGCACGGCTTTGAGCGCCGGGATGGAGTTCAGGTATTGCCCCGTGCCCTGGTCCTTGCCCACGGCCCATGCGAGCGAGCCCCAGGTGCGCCAGTTGGGGGCGAACTTCCAGTGGGCCGAGGCTTCGGCGCCGTAGATGCGCACGCGGTCACGATTGACGATACCGGTCACGCCCAGCGGATACTGGCCGGCCCAGCTCGGCTGCCATTGCGGCGAGCTGGCGTCGATGGGCACGTTCTTGTCGATGAAGTTCTGGTAGCGGTTGTCGAAGAAGGACAGCGCGCCGCCCAGGGCCTCGTCGCCCAGTTTGGTGCCCAGCTCCCAGCCCTTGCTGGTTTCGGGTTTGAGATAGGGGTTGCCCACCCGCAGATAGGTGCCGGCCCCGCCATAGTTGGTGTAGAGCTCGCTGGCGTTGGGCGCGCGGTAGCCAAAGCCGTACTGCGCATAGAAAGTGACCTGCTCCTGGGCTTTCCAGGTGCCAAGCAGCTTGGGCGAGAAGCGTCCGCCCGAGGACGACGGCGGCAGCGTGCCTTGCGAGTTGGCGTTGCTGTCGTAGCCATCGCTGGACTGCGGCTTTTGCTCGTAGTGGTCGTAGCGCAGCGAAGGCGTCAGCGTGTAGCGGCCGTCGGCGAAGCTGAACTCATCCTGCGCCCAGAAGGCGAACTGGCTGCCCTTGACGTGCGGCATGTCGGCCTGATTGGTGTGCAGCAGATCGCACAGGCGCGGGCCGAACGGGGCGGGCAGGCCGCTGCGGATGGCCGGGCAATTGTCGTAGCCATCGGAATACTGTTGCGTGCGGTTGCCCATCCACTCGCCACCGAGTGTTACGCGTTGGGCGACCGTGCCCTCGAAACGGCGGCTGGCTTCGCCGTTGACCCCGAACAGCGCTTCTCGGATGGAGTTGCTGCGGCCGTATGCGCCCGAGGGGTAGCCATAGAGGAAGGGATCGCGCGGGATGATGGAAGCGCGGCTGTCGACGCTGCGCTGGCCGTCGAGCGCGTTGTCCAGCGTGACCCGTTGCCAATAGATGGCCGCCGTGGCGCTGTCGATCAGGCCGCCAGCCGTCGGCGCGGTGTATTGGTAGTCGAGGGAGACGCGCTCGCGCTTGGTGGTCTTGACGGTGGAGTTGCCCCCGATCAGGTAGCTGGTGCCGGGCCCCTGTTCGTACATATTGTCCAGCGTGCCTTTGCGCTTGAAGTACTCGCCGGTCAGGCCGAAGCGATGGCCGCCGTCGATTTTTTGCTGCAGCTTGGCCAGGAAGTTCTGCTGGGTGTAGTTCTCGGGCGTGGGCTCGTCGCGTTTGGGGCCGTAGCCGCCGACATCGCCGCGGTTGTCCAGCGCGTGGCCGGCGCGCGCGCCGGCCTGAATCAGCCACGAGGTGTTTTCCTGCAGGCGGCCGGCCAGCGCGGCATTGGCGCCGCGGCTGGTGTCAGCCGAGTCATAGTCGATTTTGGCCAGTGCGCCGAAGTTGCGGTCGTCCCGCAGCAGATCGGAGGGATCCAGGGTGTGCAGGTCGGCCATGCCGCCCAGAGCGCCCGAGCCGGCTTTGGTCGAATCGGCGCCGCGCACGATATCCAGCCGCGACAGCGTGTTGAAGTCCACCGCCTCCAGTCCGCCTTTGACGCCACGCGCGCCGTCGTCCAGGAAAGGCAGGCGGATGCCGTCGATGCGGGTCAGCACGCGGTCCTGGTCCAGCCCGCGGATGTTGATGCTGTTGTTCTGGCGGTTGAACGTCACGCCCGGGTCCAGCCGTTTGCTGACGTCGCTCCAGCTGTAGGCCATGGCGGCGTCCAGTTCGGGCCGCGTGGTGACCGTGTTCCAGGCGGGATCGGCGCGCGTGCTCTCGCCTTCGACGGAGACGGGGGGCAATTGGGGCACGTTGCCGGCCGGGCGGACGACGTAAGTGCCATTGCCCTGCCGGGAGGCCACCAGCGGGGTGCCGGCCAGCAGCCGGGCCAGCGCCTGTTCGGGGGTGTAGTTGCCGTGCAGGCCGGGGCTCTTGAGCCCCGCCACGGCCGAGGGCTCGTACAGCAGCGTCAGGCCGGCCTGATCGGCATAGCGGGCCAGCGCGTCAGCCAGCGGCGCGGCCTCGATCTGATAGCTGCGCGGGGCCGTCTGCTGGGCCAGCGCGGGCACGGACAAGCCCAGCGCCAGGGCCAGGGCTGTCAGGGCCGTGGCGCGCGCCAGTCTGGGCGAGCGGACGGAGGAGAAAGAAGCTGCGGGAGGAGTTACAGGTGCCATGAGGTCGTTCCGATCAGAGGTAGCCGTTGCTTCCCATGACCGTTGAGCAGTTCAAACCGGACAGCTCATGCCCCGCTTTTTTGTAACAGGAATCATTCAGGTTTCCAGCGGCCCGATCGTGACCCAGTAAGGGGTACGGGTGTGGACGGTGACCGGCAGCAAAGCGGGCAAGGCGCGCAGCACGCCGGCCGTGTTGTCGAGTTGGAAGGTGCCCGAGACGCGCAGTTGTGCCACGGCGGGATCGCAACGCACGATGCCGCGGCGGTGCCGGGCGATTTCGGCCGCGAACTCGGCCAGCGACATGTCGCGCGCCTGGAGCACGCCGCGCAGCCAGGCAGGCTGGCTGTCGGGAACCGTGGGCAGCGCGTGCAGGGCCGTGCTGTCGAACCAGGCGGTGCGCGGAGCGGGCATGGTGGCGGGTGAGCCGAGCGCGGGCTGGACGCGCACATGGCCTTCGTAGACTTCCACGCGGCAGCCATCGTCCTGCAGGCGCAGGGCAAAACGCGCCTGCTGCGCCATGACCTGGCCTTGCGGCGTCTGGGCCACGCAGGCGTGGGCGCCGGCACGGACATAGATTTCGCCCACGCGCAGGCGCAGGCCGTCGGGGGTGAGATCCAGGGCCGTGGCGCTGTTGAGCGTGACCTGGGTGCCGTCGGGTAGCGTGATGTCGCGCCGCTCGCCGGGCGCGCTGCGGTATTCGGCGAACAGGCCGGCCTGCTCGCCGCCGCGCCAGGCGGCCCAGGCCGCCGGCGTGGCGAGGATGAGGCCGGCCAGGGATTTGAGGGCTGCGCGGCGGGCCTTGAAGGCCGGCCGCCCCAGGGTGGCGCGCGCCAGTTCGGGCGGCAGGCCGCCCAGCAGATCACTGACGCGCTGGGCGCGTTGCCAAGCCTGCTCGTGCTGGGCGTTGCGCGCGCGCCAGCGTTCGCAGGCGGCCATGTCTTCGACACTGGCCTGCCCCGAGGCCAGTTGCATGAGCCAGCGGGCGGCTTCGCGGGCGACGCGGCGGTCTATCGTGCCTTCGGGAGTCATGCGTCGTTCAGCGCCAGAATGCACTGCTCGTAGGCGCGCAGGATATGGCGCTGCACGGTGCGCACCGAAATCTGCAGCTGTTCGGCGATCTCGGCATGAGACAGGTGCTCGATCTGGGCCAGCAGGAAGGCCGTGCGCGTTTTGGCCGGCAGGGCCGTGAGCAGGGCGTCGATATGGTCCAGGGTTTCGAGGACGAGCAGGCGCTGCTCGGGCGAGGGGGCGCATTCGAGCGGCAGCACCGCCAGCGCCTCTTCATAGGCGCGCTCCAGCGAGCGGCGCCGGTAGTGGTTCAGCAGCAGGCGCCCGGCGATGGTGACCAGATACGCCCGCGGTTCGCGCACGGCGGACAGCTCGCGGCGATGGCGCAGCACGCGCAGGAAAGTGTCCTGAGCGAGGTCCGCGGCATCGAAACTGTTGCCGAGTTTTTTGCGCAGCCAGCCATTGAGCCAGCCGTGATGATCGGCGTAGAGGCGATGGACGTCGTCTTGGGAGGCGGAGAACACGTAGGCGCCCAATGTAAATGAAAATAGCTCTCATTCTATTAAATGAGCATGAAACTGCAATCGGAATTTGTCCGCCCCTGGCCGGCGCCCCACCCCGCCCCGGCCGCGAGCGCGGCCCCGGGGCGGCAGGTCAGGCGCGCCGTCTCGGCGTGGGGTGCGGCGCGTTTGCGGCCGCTGTTGCCAGGTTGCAACAGACCACCGGGAAAGCTCCAGCGGCATCGGACGTTGCACTTTTCGGGGAGCGGCTATGCCAAAATGACGTCACACCGGCCCTGTTGCCGCTGATCTTTTTAGGTATTGCCCCACCTTGAAGCCCCTGCATTTGATCCGCTGCGCTCTGGCGAGCGCGGGGATGGCGTTGAGTCTGTCGGCGGCCGCGGCCCCGATCTTCGTGCTCAACTCGCTGAACGCCAATGTCAGCATCATTGATCCTGCGACCTATACCGAGCTGCGGCGTGTGCCGACCGGCAAGGAGCCGCATCACCTCTATCTCACTCCCGACGAGAAGTCGCTCATGGTGGCCAATGCCCTGAGCGACACCATCACGCTGATGGATCCTCGCACCGGTGAAATCCAGCGCACGCTGACCGGCATCGTCGACCCCTATCAGTTGCGCTTCTCGCCCGACATGAAGTGGTTCGTCACGGCGGCCAACCGGCTGGATCACATCGATATCTATGAGTACAAGCCGCTGGGCCAGGGCAAGGGTTTCGACCTCAAGCTGGTCAAGCGCGTGCCGGCCGGCAAGACGCCCAGCCACATCGCCATCGACAGCAAGAGCAAGATCACCTATGTGTCGCTGCAGGACAGCGATCAGGTGATGGCCATCGACCTGGCCACGCAAAAGCCGCTGTGGACCATGCCGGTGGGTAAAACGCCGGCCGATGTCTTCATCACCGCCGACGACAAGACGTTGCTGGTGGCGCTGACGGGCGACAACTATGTCGAGGCCTATGACCTGACCGCCAAGCCGGTCAAGCTCATCAAGCGCATCAAGACCGGGGCCGGCGCCCACGCCTTCCGGGCTCAGGGAGATGGCCGCCATCTCTTCGTGAGTAACCGCAGCGCCAACACCATCAGCCGCATCGATACGCGTGCGCTGGAGGTGACCGATACCTTCGCAGCGCCCGGCGGCCCGGATTGCATGGACGTCTCCAAGGACGGCAAGCTGCTTTTCGTCACCTCGCGCTGGGCAGGCAAGCTGACGGTCATCGATCTCGAGAAGAAAACCGTCAGCAAACAGGTCCGCGTGGGCAAGTCCCCGCACGGGGTATGGACGCTGAATCATGCGCCGGCCCGCTGATCGACGCCGTATCGTGGCGGCCGGCCTGCTGGCCGCCGCCTGCTCGCAAGCCGCGCTGGCCGCGCCCGTGGCGGCCGTGTGCGACAAACCGGTTTATCTGACGTTCGACACCGGACACATGGGAGTGGCCGAGCATATCGCCGCGGTGCTCAAGCGCCAGGGCGTGCATGCCACGTTCTTTCTGGCCAATGAGCGCACGCTCACCGATGGCAGCAGCCTGGATGCGCAATGGGCGCCATGGTGGAAAGCGATGGCCGCCCAGGGGCATGTGTTCGGCTCGCACACCTACGATCACGTCTATTGGCGCGGCGACCTGCCCGACGGCAAGTTCCGCGTGCGGCCCAGCGCCGGCCCCGATAACGGCAAGACCGAGACGTGGACGGCCGCGCAGTACTGCGACGAGATCAAGCGTTCGGCGCAACGCTTCACGGCCATGACGGGCAAGACCATGTTGCCGCTGTATCGGGCGCCGGGCGGCAAGACTTCGCCCGCGCTGCTGGCCGCGGCACGCCAATGCGGTTATGCCCATGTCGGCTGGGCCGACGCGGGCTTTCTGGGCGATGAGCTGCCCAGCGACAAATACCCCAATGCGGCCTTGCTGGAGCAGGCATTGCGCCGCATCCGGCCGGGCGATATTCTGCTTGCACACCTGGGCATCTGGTCGCGCAAAGATCCCTGGGCGCCGGCCGTGCTGGAGCCGCTGATCACCGGCCTGAAGGCCAAGGGCTATTGTTTCGCCACGCTCGATACCCATCCGGCGTATCGCCAGTGGCTTGCCACGCATCACTGATTCACCATGGAAACACTCAGTCAGCTGTTTTCACAATGCCAGGAATGGCTGTTTGAAACCGCCGTACAGCCGCTGCTTTTTCATCTGGGGCTGGCCAACATCATCGAAGACGCCTACGACGGCACGATGTGGCTGCTGGTCGGCCTGATCCAGATCGTTGTCATGGTGGTGATCTTCGGCGCGCTGGAGCGCTGGCGTCCGGTCGAGGCGGTGCGCGACCGCCAGCAAGTCTTCGTGGACGTGCTCTATACCCTGGTGCATCGCCTGGGGCTGTTCCGCATCCTGTTGTTCTTTACGGTCGAGCCGCTTTGGGACGGTGTCTTCGGTACGCTGCACACCTGGGGCCTGGCGACCTTCCAGCTCGATCAGGTCTGGCCGGGCGTCACCGACGGTCCCTGGACCAGTCTGCTGCTGTATCTGCTGATCTTCGATCTGGTCGATTATCTCTACCACCGCGCGCAGCACCGTTTCAGCTGGCTCTGGGCCTTGCATTCCCTGCATCACAGCCAGCAGCAGATGACGCTCTGGAGCGACAACCGCAATCATTTGCTCGATGACATGTTGCGCGACGTGGTGATCGTGCTGGTGTCGCAGCTGATCGGCGTGCCGCCGGCGCAGTTCGTGGCCGTGGTGGCCATCACGCAGCTCACCGAGAGCCTGTCGCACGCCAATCTGCGCGCCAGCTTCGGCTGGCTGGGCTCGCGCCTGGTCGTAGGGCCGCGTTTTCATCGCCAGCATCACTCGATCGCCTATGACGCCTCGGCGCCCGGCCCGGCGGGCGGCTATAACTTCGCCGCCCTGTTTCCTATCTGGGACATGCTGTTTCGCACGGCGCGCTTCGACGGCGACTACGGCCCGACCGGCATCCACGACCAGCTGCCCCAAGGGGGCGGCCGGGATTACGGGCGCGGTTTCTGGGCCCAGCAATGGCTGGGCATGAAGCGGCTGTTCTCGCGGGCTAAGTCGCGACGCTCGGATCGTGCGCCTGCTTCTTGATGGCGTCGTGGCGGTTTTCCATTTCCTGACGCAGGGCGCGCCGCTGCTTGGCGGCCTCGAAACGCTGGCGCTCCTCGAGGGTGCGTAGCTCCAGCGCCGGCACGGCGGTGGGTTGCCCCTGGTCGTCGACGGCCACCATCGTGAAATAACAACTATTGGTGTGGCGCACCAGCTTGCGCCGGATGTCTTCGGTCACGACCTTGATACCCACTTCCATCGAGGTGCGGCCGGTGTAGTTGACCGAGGCCAGGAAGGTCACCAGCTCGCCCACATGGATGGGTTCGCGAAAGACCACCTGATCGACCGACAGGGTGACGACATATTGGCCGGCGAACCGGCTTGCACAGGCGTAGGCCACCTGATCCAGATACTTGAGTATGGTGCCCCCGTGAACATTGCCCGAGAAGTTCGCCATGTCTGGCGTCATCAGGATGGTCATCGAAAGCTGGTGGCTGAAAGCGTCTTCCATGGCGGTCTTACGAATGGGAAAGCGGCTATCGTACCCGGCTATTGGGCGGCGGCGGCGCCCTGCGGCGCGGCTGCCGCCGGTTCGGCCGCAAGCGGCGGCGGATTCCAGTGCCCATCGAGCGCGGCGGCGGCGGGTAGATACACCCTCAGCACGATGCGCAGGTCCTCGCCGGACAGGGGCAGCCAGTTGGCCCGATCGGCTTCGGGCGGCGGGTCGGCTTGCAGATAGAGCTCCAGCGACCCATCAGGATTGAAGCGCAGGGGATCGCGATCGCCCACGCTGTGGCGGCGGTAGGGGGAGGTCAGGGGTTGGCCTTGCGCATCAAAGGCCGCCAGCGCCCAGAAGGCGTCCCCCGGCGGCAGCGCATCGGGTTCGAAGCGCAGCACGTAGCGTGTGGCCGCATCGATGGGCCGGCCGGCGGCGTCGCTCACCAGACGCCAGGCCAGCACATCTTCGGGCAGCTCCGCGCCGGGCTGGCGCAGGGCCATCTGCGCCCGCTTGAGATAGGCAGCGCCATAGGCGCCCATGGCCTGGCGCTCGGCCACCCAGCCGCCGATGGCCGCCTGCGGCGCTTGATCCAGCGCCGCGAGATAGGCCGGACCTTCGCGGGCGGCGCGGCGCAGCGCCTGCTGCACGCTGTTGTCCTGGCGCGCAAAATCAAATTGCTGGCCAGGCACGATGCCCAGGCGGCGCAGCCGCGCTGCCATGGGTTGATCGGTGTCGTGCGCCGGCGTTCGGCGCAGCAGGTCCGCGGCATACGCGAAGAACACCTCGGCCGGCATCCTGGCCAGCAACTGCTTGGGCGGCGTGACCGCGTCCAGTGTCGGGTCCGATTTCACCTGGACCGATTGCGCGCCCCGGTTCCAGTCTTGCAAGGGCGTCAGGATGAAGGCGTCCTGCAGTTGTTGCGTCTCACCAGGCTCGCCCGCCTGCAGCAGACCAGTGAGCCACACGTGGCCAGTGGGTGCATCGATCCGTTGCATCCCGGGCGGCAACGGGGTTGGCCAGCCCGGCGGCACCACGGCGTAATTGCCGCGTCCGGTGCCGGTGCTGCGCTTGCCCACCACCGCAAAGGCATCGCCCCACAGGTCATGCAGCGTGAGGGTATAAAGCCGGCCTTGCGTGGGGGGCACCGAGATGACGACCGGCCCGGCGTCCAGGTCCAGCCAGGCGTTCATCTGTTGCATGTCGGCATGAGGCCAGGCGCCGGTGCTGGCCTCGCCGCGCTGCAGCCAGAAATGGTTGGCCGGCGCGTGGCCCGGCTGGCCCGCGGTTTTGGCCGATACGGCCTGGCGTCTGGCCAGATCCATGGATACCAGCGGGTAGAGATACACATAGGCATCCAAGGCCAGGCGCGGCAGCTCGGCCGTGGCCGCCATCGCGGGGGGGGCGGCCGGCGGCTGCGCGCGGCCAGGCACCGGTGCGGCGAGAGCAGCCAGGGCCAGAAGGGCCGCGTTCAGGCAGCGCATGCGATCTCCAGTATCAGGAATGGATTTTCTTCCCATTCGTATCAAAAAAACGGGGTGGGATCGGCGCATGGTAACAGCGCACTGCGGCGCTAAAATCGGTGAATACACCGCTTTCTTGATCTATATCCTTGATTGAGCGGTGCGCAATTGATATGGGCCTTGTATGCATCCTATACTGGCTGTATCACAGACGCTGGCCGTGGCTTTACGAGAGATACGGACGGGCGTCAGTTTCCTCCACCCAGAAGGGAGTGCTTCATGCTGAACATGAATCGCCGCCAGTTCTTCAAGGTGACAGGGTCGACGCTGGCAGGCTCGAGCCTGGCTCTGTTGGGCGTCGCGCCCGGCACGGCCCTGGCCGAAGTGCGCCAGTACAAGCTTGCGCGCATGAAAGAAACGCGCAACACCTGTCCTTACTGTTCGGTCGCCTGTGGCATCTTGATGTACGGGCTTGGCGACGGCGCCAAGAACGCCAAGGCCAGCATCGTCCACATCGAAGGCGATGCCGATCACCCGGTCAACCGCGGGACCCTCTGTCCCAAGGGGGCTGGCCTGATCGATTTCATTCACAGCCCCAATCGCCTGACCTATCCCGAGTACCGCGCACCGGGCTCGGATACGTGGCAGCGTATGTCCTGGGACGAGGCGATGACGCGCATCGCCAAGCTCATGAAGGACGACCGCGACGCCAATTTCGTGCAGAAAACGGCCGACGGCAAGACCGTCAACCGCTGGCTGACCACCGGCATGCTCGCGGCCTCCGCCAGCAGCAACGAGGTCGGCTACATCACGCACAAAGTTGTGCGCAGCATGGGGATGCTTGCATTCGACAACCAAGCTCGTGTCTGACATGGTCCGACGGTGGCAGGTCTTGCCCCGACGTTTGGCCGTGGAGCGATGACGAACCATTGGGTCGACATCAAGAATGCGGATGTAGTGCTGATCATGGGTGGCAATGCCGCCGAGGCCCACCCTTGCGGGTTCAAATGGGTCACGGAAGCCAAAGCCCATAACAAGGCAAAATTGCTGGTCGTGGACCCGCGCTTTACGCGCTCGGCGTCCGTGGCGGATTTTTACGCGCCCATACGGACCGGCACGGACATCGTCTTCCTGGGCGGGGTGATCCATTACCTGCTCGAAAACGACAAGGTCCAGCACGAGTACGTGCGCAATTACACCGACTTCTCGTTCATCGTCCGCGAGGACTTCCAGTTCGAGGACGGTATCTACTCGGGCTACAACGCCGAGAAACGCAGCTACGACAAGGCCTCCTGGGATTACGAGCGGGGCGAGGACGGTTTCGTCAAGACCGATCCGACACTGCAGCACCCGCGCACGGTCTATCAGTTGCTCAAGCAGCACTACGCGCGCTATACGCCGGAGATGGTCGAGCGCGTCTGCGGCACGCCGGTGGACAAGTTCCAACACGTCTGCGAGGTACTGGCGTCGACGGCCACCACGGACCGCGCCGCCACGATTCTCTACGCGCTGGGCTGGACGCAGCATTCCATCGGTTCGCAGATCATCCGCACCGGCGCCATGCTGCAGCTGCTGCTGGGCAATATCGGTGTGGCCGGCGGCGGCATGAACGCGCTGCGCGGGCACTCCAATATCCAGGGCCTGACCGATCTGGGGCTGATGTCCAACCTGCTGCCGGGCTATATGACGCTGCCCAACGAGGGCGAGCAGGATTTCGGCAAATACATCGATGTCCGCGCGCAAAAGCCCCTGCGTCCCAATCAGCTGAGCTATTGGCAGAACTATAAGAAGTTCCACGTCAGCCTCATGAAGGCCTGGTGGGGACCGGCTGCCACGGCGGACAACAATTGGGCCTATGACTATCTGCCCAAGCTGGACAAGCTCTACGACATGCTGCAGACGTACGAGCTGATGAACCAGGGCAAGGTCAATGGCTACATTTGCCAGGGTTTCAACCCCTTGGCCGCCGCGCCCAACAAGGCCAAGCTGACGGCCGGTTTCTCCAAGCTCAAGTTCATGGTCATCATGGACCCGCTGAGCACCGAAACCTCCGAGTTCTGGCGCAATGTGGGCGAGCACAACGACGTTGATCCGAGCAAGATCCAGACCGAAGTCTTCCGCTTGCCCACGACCTGTTTCGCCGAGGAAGAAGGCGCGCTGGTCAACTCGGGCCGCTGGCTGCAATGGCACTGGAAGGGCGCCGAGCCGCCGGGCGAGGCGCGCAGCGACATCGAGATCATGTCCGATCTTTATACGCGCATGCGCGAGCTGTACCGCAAGGAAGGTGGCGTCTATCCCGATCCCATCGTCAATCTGTCGTGGCCCTATTCCAATCCGGAAAGCCCCACGGCGGTCGAGCTGGCCAAGGAATACAACGGCCGTGCGCTGGTAGACCTGACCGATCCCAAGGATCCGACGCGCGTCACGCGCAAGGCTGGCGAGCAATTGGCCGGGTTTGCCGAACTGCGCGACGATGGCACCACTTTGAGCGGCT
The DNA here is from genome assembly GCF_002261355.1 of Bordetella genomosp. 12. Taxonomy (GTDB): domain Bacteria; phylum Pseudomonadota; class Gammaproteobacteria; order Burkholderiales; family Burkholderiaceae_B; genus Bordetella. The sequence continues at coordinate 290,617 of NZ_NEVU01000001.1, forward strand.
GCTGGATCTTTGCCGGTGCCTGGACCGAGGCCGGCAATATGATGGCGCGCCGCGACAACAGCGATCCGACCGGTATCGGGCAGACCCTGAGCTGGGCTTGGGCCTGGCCTGCCAACCGCCGGGTGCTCTACAACCGCGCCTCGTGCGATGTGCAGGGCCAGCCTTTCAATCCGCGCCGCAGCCTGATCTCCTGGAACGGCAAGGCCTGGGTGGGCGCCGACATCCCCGACTTCAAGGGCGACGAGAATCCCGCTGGCGGCATGGGGCCCTTCATCATGAACCCCGAGGGCGTGGCGCGCTTTTTCGCGCGCGGCGGCATGGCCGAAGGCCCCTTCCCCGAGCACTACGAACCCTTCGAGAATCCGCTGGGGTACAACCCGCTGCATCCCAAGCAGCCGCTGGCCGTCAGTAATCCGGCCGCGCGCGTGTTCAAGTCGGACCGGGAAGCCATGGGCACCGCGAAGGACTTCCCGTATGTGGCGACGACCTATCGCCTGACCGAACACTTCCATTACTGGACCAAGAACGTCAGGCTCAATGCCATTCTGCAGCCCGAGCAATTCGTCGAGATCGGCGAGGCGCTGGCCAAGGAGCTGGGCATCGCCAACGGTTCGCGTGTGAAGGTGTCGTCCAAGCGCGGCTACATCAAGGCCGTGGCGCTGGTGACCAAGCGGATCAAGGCGTTGACCATCGAGGGCCGCACCGTGCACCAGGTGGGTATCCCGATTCATTGGGGCTTTGTGGGGATAGCCAAACCCGGCTTCCTGACCAATACGCTGACGCCGTTCGTGGGCGATGGCAACAGTCAGACGCCCGAGTTCAAGTCCTTCCTGGTCAAGGTCGAGAAGGCATAGGAGTCAAGTTATGTCGATGCAATCACTAGACATCAAACGGCGCTCGGCCACCACCACCCCGCCGCCTGGCGTGCGCGAGCCCTCCACGGGCAGCGTCGCCAAGCTGATCGACGTCTCCAAGTGCATAGGCTGCAAAGCCTGTCAGGTGGCGTGCATGGAGTGGAACGATCTGCGCGACGAGATCGGCGTGAACGTGGGGGTCTATGACAACCCGGCCGATCTCACCGAGCACTCCTGGACGGTCATGCGGTTTTCGGAGTACGAGAACGACAAGGGCGACCTGGAATGGCTGATCCGCAAGGACGGCTGTATGCACTGCGAGGACCCGGGCTGTCTGAAGGCCTGTCCCTCGCCGGGCGCCATCATTCAGTACAACAACGGCATCGTGGATTTCCACGAGGAAAACTGTATTGGCTGTGGCTATTGCATTACCGGCTGTCCGTTCAACGTGCCGCGCATCTCGCAGAAAGACCACAAGGCCTATAAGTGCACCTTGTGTTCGGACCGCGTGGCGGTGGGTCAGGAGCCGGCCTGCGTCAAAACCTGTCCGACCGGTGCCATCGAGTTCGGCACCAAGGAAGACATGAAGCAGCATGCGGAGCTGCGCATCGAGGATCTGAAGTCCCGGGGTTTCGAGAATGCCGGTCTGTACGATCCCCAGGGCGTGGGCGGCACGCACGTCATGTATGTCCTGCACCACGCCGACCAGCCGCAGCTCTACCACGGCCTGCCCAAGGATCCCAAGATCAGCCCCATGGTCGGTCTCTGGAAAGGCATCGCCAAACCCTTGGGCGTGGCCGCGATGGCCTTGACGGCGCTGGCGGGCTTCATGCATTACATCCGGGTCGGCCCGAACGAGACCGACGAGGAAGACGAACGCAAGGCTGAAGAGGAGGCGCGCCATGGCTGACCCCCATCATCCCAAGTTGATTCAGCGTTACACGGCCAATGAGCGCACCAATCATTGGCTGATCGCGCTGACCTTCATCCTGCTGGCGCTCTCGGGGCTGGCGCTCTTTCATCCGGCCTTCTCGTGGCTGTACGCCCTGCTGGGCGGCGGCCCGTGGACGCGCATTCTGCATCCCTTCATTGGGGTCGTCATGTTCGTCTGCTTCTTTGTTTTTGCCGTCCATATGTGGCGCAACAACATCATGACGAGAAACGACGTCCAGTGGCTGCGTCAGCTGGGCGATGTCCTGAACAACCGCGAGGACAAACTGCCCGAGGTCGGCAAGTACAACGGCGGACAGAAGCTGTTGTTCTTCGTGCTGGTGGTCTGCATGCTGGGCCTGATCCTGACCGGCATCGTGATGTGGCGCGCCTACTTCGCGATGTATTTCCCGATCTGGGCCGTGCGCGCCGCCTCGCTGCTGCATGCGATTTTTGCTTTTGCCCTGATTTGCGCGATCATTGTGCATATCTATGCGGCGATCTGGGTCAAGGGTTCGATCCGGGCCATGGTGCGCGGCACCGTGACCTGGGGCTGGGCCTGGAAACATCATCGCGCCTGGTTCCGTACGGTTCGCAAGGAGTCGCCTGGCGGCGAATAACCCCCGTCCAGCGTATCCCTCGGGCCGGCCGGCCCGCCGCACGGCTGCGTTGCGTCTCCTGGCGCGTTCGCAGCCGTGTTTGTTTCTCTGGAGAGTGCTTTGCAGCGAATTCTGCCGCGCGGTGAGATCGAGTCCCTGGATCACACTGCCATCGCCCGCCTGCGCCAACCCGAGCGCAGCACGGTTTTCAGCGCCCGCGCCGCCCGTTTGCGCAGCCTGGCCGAAGACAGCCCGATCGCCGACTATCTGCGTCTGATGGCGCATGTGGCCGACGCCCAGCAGGCGCTGCTGGGCACCAGCCATTTCGCCGGCCCGTCGGCCGAGCGGATTGAACTGGCGCAGGCGCACGGTATGCCGCCCATGCAGGCCGTGGCCTGGGAGCGCGATCCCGCCTGGCGTGACTTGCTGGACCAATTGCTCGCGCGCGTGGCCGCGCTGCCCGACGTCGCGGCCGCCGCGCGCGAGGTCTGCGAACGCTGGCGCGAGGTGCTGGCCCGCGATCCGCAGGCCGTCGAGGAGCTTGCCGACGCGGTGCTGGCCGAGCGCGCCGTCGGGGTGGACAGCGCCGCCGCGCCTCTGGTCATGGCCGCTTTGCAGGTCTACTGGACCGATATGGCGTGCCGCTTCGACCCCAAGGCCATGCCGGTGGCCAGCCCTTTTGGCGTGTGCCCCATGTGCGGCAGCCTGCCGGTCTCCAGCGTGGTGCGCGTGGGCGGGCAGTCCGACGGGTTGCGTTATCTGGCCTGCGGCCTGTGCGCCTGCGAATGGCATCTGGTGCGGGTGACCTGCAGCCAGTGCCAGGGCACCAAGGACATCGCGTATCACAACATCGAAGGCCGCTCCGAAGCCATCAAGGCCGAGTCCTGCGACAGCTGCCACAGCTACCGCAAGATTTTCTATCAGGAAAAAGAACTGCGTGTCGATCCGGTGGCCGATGATCTGGCCAGCCTGGCGCTGGATGTGTTGATGGGCGAGGCCGGCTATCACCGCGCCAGCGGCAACCCGCTGCTCTGGCACGAGGAGAGCGCGCCATGAGTGCGCGGCCGGCGACGCCGGGCGAACTGCCCTCGCTGGACCGGCTGCTCAGCCAGCCGGCTTATGCGCCGCTGCACGAGACGTTCGGACGCAGCCAGGTCGTGGCGGCTGCGCGCCAGCAATTGCAGGCCTTGCGCGAACGTGCGCTGGCCGGCGCGCTGGATCTGGCCGAACTCGACCTTGGCGTGCTGGCCAAGGTCACGGAACAGACGCTGCTCGCGCGCAATGCGCCGCGCCTGCGGGCCGTGTTCAATCTGACCGGCACCGTGTTGCATACGAATCTGGGCCGGGCCTTGCTGCCGGACGAGGCCGTCGATGCGGTGCTGCGCGCCCTCACCCGCCCGGCCAATCTGGAATTCGATCTGGAGACCGGCGCGCGAGGCGACCGCGATGACCTGGTTGAAGATCTGCTGTGCGAATTGACCGGCGCCGAAGCCGCGACGGTGGTCAACAATAATGCCGCGGCGGTTTTGCTCATGCTCAATGCGCTGGCCGATCGCCGCGAGGTCATCGTCTCGCGCGGCGAACTGGTGGAAATCGGCGGGGCATTCCGCATTCCCGACATCATGAAGCGGGCCGGCGCGCGCCTGGTCGAGGTTGGCACCACCAATCGCACGCACGCCGCCGATTATGCCAATGCCATGGGCGCGCGCACCGCGATGCTGATGAAGGTGCATTGCAGCAACTACGCCGTGACGGGCTTTACCAAGAGCGTCAGTGTCGCCGAGGTCGCGGCGCTGGCGCATGCCCAGGGGCTGCCGGCCACGGTCGATCTGGGCAGCGGCACCTTGCTGGACCTGACGCAATGGGGATTGCCGCGCGAGGATACCGTGCGCGATACCATCGAGGCCGGCGCTGACTTGGTCACCTTCAGTGGCGACAAACTGTTGGGCGGCCCGCAGGCCGGCCTGCTGGTCGGGCGCGCCGACCTGATCCGCAAGATCAAGAAGAACCCGCTCAAACGCGCCTTGCGCGTGGGCAAGCTGACGCTGGCCGCGCTCGAACCCGTGCTGGCGCTTTACCGTGCGCCCGAGAAGCTGGCCGAGCGGCTGACGACCTTGCGTCTGCTTACGCGGGGGCAGCGCCAGATGCAGGCGCAGGCCGAGCGTCTGCGCGCCGGCGTGCAACAGGCGGTGGGGCCCGAGTTTGGCGTCGAAGGCGCAGCGATGTTCAGCCAGATCGGCAGCGGCGCTTTGCCCGTCGATCAATTGCCCAGTTTTGGCCTGGCCATCCGGTATCTCGGCCGAGGCCGTCCCGGACGCCATCTGGAGCGTCTGCAGGCAGGCCTGCGCGGTCTGGCGCGGCCCGTGATCGGCCGCATCGAAGACGATGTTTTCTGGCTGGATCTGCGCTGCCTCGAAGCGCGCGATGAAGCCGAGTTCGCCGCCCAATTGACGGAGCCTATCGCATGATCGTCGGCACGGCCGGGCATATCGACCACGGCAAAACCACGCTGGTGCGCGCGCTGACCGGCGTCGATACCGACCGCCTCAAGGAAGAGAAGGCGCGCGGAATTTCCATTGAGCTGGGTTACGCCTACACGCCCTTGCCTAATGGCGACGTGCTGGGATTCATCGATGTGCCCGGTCACGAAAAACTGGTGCATACCATGGCCGCCGGCGCCAGCGGTATCGATTTCGGGCTGCTGGTGGTGGCCGCCGACGACGGCGTGATGCCGCAGACACGCGAGCATTTATCCATCCTGGCGCTGCTGGGCGTGGACCGTGGGGCGGTCGTTCTGACCAAGGCAGACCGCGTGGAGGCGGATCGCATCCAGGCCGTGCAGGCGGAGGTCGCCGCGTTGACGGCCGGCACCTTCTTGCGGGATGCGCCTGTGTTCGTGGTCGCGGCCGGGCAGCCGGACCATGCCGGCGTGCGCGAACTCAAAGCCTGGCTGGATGCGCAGGCGCAGGCGCAGGCATTGGCGCCGCGGCCCGCCAGCGGCCTGTTTCGGCTGGCGATCGATCGCGCGTTCACGCTGGCCGGGCATGGCACGGTCGTGACGGGCACCGTGCATGGCGGAACGGTGCGCGTGGGCGAGGAGGGCGTCGATCTGCGGCTCATGCCGGCCGCGCGGCCGGTACGGGTGCGCAGCATCCATGCCCAGAACCGCAGCAGCGAGACCGGCGTGGCCGGGCAGCGTTGCGCGCTGAATCTGCCTGGTGTGGATAAGGATGCGATCACGCGTGGCGATTGGGTGGCCGACGCGCGCTGCTTCACGGCCTCGCAGCATATGGACGCCGAGCTGCGTTGGCAGGGCGAGACGGCGCTGGCCGCCTGGACGCCGCTGCATGTGCATCTGGGCGCGGCGCGCGCGCTCGCGCATGCCGTGCCGCTGGCGCCCGCGCTACTGCTGGCCGGCCAAACCGGGCGGGTGCAGCTGGTGTTCGATACGCCCATGTGCGCCATGCCGGGCGACCGTTTCATCGTGCGCAATGCCCAGGCCAATCGCACGGTCGGCGGCGGGCAGATCCTCGATGCCAACGCGCCCGACCGCAAACGCCGTTCGCCCGAGCGGCTGGCCTGGCTGGACGCCGTGGCCGCCTATCTGGCCGATGGCGATCTGCAACCCGTGCTGGCGCAAGCGCCGCTGGGCATCTCCGAACTCATGGTCCTGCGCCTGGGCGCAATGGATCGGCTGCCGCCGCACGCGCTATGGGTGGCGCCGCGCCAGGGCGGCGCGCGCGTGCTGATCGATCAGGCGCGCTGGCAGGCGCTGCACGAAGACCTGCAGACCGCGTTGACGGCTTTTCATGCACAGTATCCGGATGAGCCGGGCGCCGATGCCGGCCGGCTGCGGCGCATGGCCTGGCCGCAGGCCACGCCGGCGCTGTGGCAGGCCTTGCTGGAGGACGCCGCGCAAACGGGGCAGGTGCGGCGCAACGGCGTCTGGTGGCAACTGCCCGACCATGGCGTGTCTTTGAGCGACGCCGAGTCCGTGCTGGCCGCAAGCGTGTTGCCGCTCTTGCAGCAGGGCCGTTACGATCCGCCCTGGGTGCGCGATCTGGGCCGTGCGCTGCATGTGGCCGAAGAGGATATGCGCCGCCTGTTGCGCAAACTGTTGCGGCAGGGCGAGGTGGTCCAGGTGGTGCGCGATCTGTTCTATCACCGTGATGCGGTGCAGGCGTTGGCGGCCTTGGTCGCCGGTTTGTGCCGGGAGCATGGCAGTGCCGAGGCGGCCTCCTTTCGCGACCTGACCGGCCTGGGCCGCAAACGCGCGATCCAGATCCTGGAATACTTCGATCGCGCGGGCTATACCCGGCGCCTGCGCGACGGGCATGTGCTGCGCAGTGACAGCCTGCTTTACCCCTATGCACAAGACGGGGACGAGTCGCTATCATAGAGGGCCACCAAGGGAAGGCATGCGTGCCCGGTGGCACGGCTGGGCTTCAAACCCAGTTGGGGGCGTCAGACGCTCCCAGGTAGGTTCGACTCCTGCTGCCTTCCGCCATCGTTTGCGCGGGCGCGATGCTATGCTTTCAGCGCCCCTGATCTGATGGAGATTGCGCATGTCCAACGATACCGTCCCGCGCCTGACCTCGTTGTCTCATGGCGGTGGCTGCGGCTGCAAGATAGCGCCTGGCGTGCTGTCGGAGTTGCTGGCGCGTTTCGTGCCGCAACGCAGCGACCCGAATCTTCTGGTGGGCACCGAGACTTCGGATGACGCGGCCGTCTATCGGCTCAACGATGAGCAGGCCTTGATCGCCACCACCGATTTCTTCATGCCCATCGTCGACAACCCTTTCGACTTCGGGCGTATCGCCGCCACTAACGCGCTGTCCGATATCTACGCCATGGGCGGCAAGCCCATTCTGGCGCTGGCCATCGTGGGCATGCCCATCAATGTCTTGCCGCATGATGTGATTGCCGAGATTCTGCGCGGCGGCGAGTCTGTCTGCCAGGACGCCGGCATCATGGTGGCCGGCGGGCACAGCATCGATTCGGTCGAACCCATCTATGGTCTGGCCGCCATGGGCCTGGTCCATCCGGAGCGCATCAAACGCAATGCCGATGCGCGGCCCGGCGACGTGCTGATTCTGGGCAAACCGCTGGGCGTGGGCGTGCTGTCGGCCGCCCTGAAGAAAAACTGCCTCGATGAGGCGGGCTACGCCGCCATGATCGCCGCCACCACCCGGCTCAACCGTCCGGGGACGGAGCTCGGTGCGCTGGCCGGCGTACATGCGATGACCGATGTCACGGGCTTTGGCCTGCTGGGGCACACGCTGGAGATGGCGCGTGGCGCGGGCTTGACGGCCCGTTTGCGCTTGAGCGATCTGCCCTGGATGCCCGGCGTGCGTGCCTTGGCCGCCGAGGGCGTGGTCACCGGCGCTTCGGGCCGCAACTGGGCTTCTTATGGCGCCGACATTCGTCTGGCCCCCACCCTCGCCGAGAGCGATCGCGCCTTGCTGACCGACCCGCAGACCTCAGGCGGCCTGCTGGTGGCTTGCGCGCCCGACACCGTCGATCAGGTGCTGGCGGTTTTCCGCGCCGCGGGCTTTGCCGAAGCGGCGGTCATCGGCGAGATGGCCGCAGGCGATCCGGTGGTCGACGTCGCATAAGCCGCTTCAGCCGGCTGCCGCTCGCGCCTGATGGCGCAGCCAGTCGGCCACGATATCTGCTTGCGCAGAAGGCCGCCGGGGATTGCGCACCAGCCAGTACGCCAAGGGCGTGTCGCCGGCCGCCTCGCCGCCCACGGCCTGCAACCTGCCTTCGGCGAGCATGGGCGCGATCAGCGCCTGGCGCCCCAGGGCCACGCCGTGGCCGGCCAGCGCGGCCTGAACGACCTGGTCATATTGGTTAAAGCGCAACATGCTGCGCGGACGCAGCCGGTCCAGGCCCCTTGCCTGCAGCCAACTCTCCCATTGCAGCCAGGGGCGAGTGGGATCGTCGAATTCGAGCAGCACCTGCTCAGGCAGCGTGCGCGGGTCCAGGCGGGTCAGATGCAGCGCGGGGTGAGCCACGGGCAGCACGGCCTCGCCAAACAGCCACTGGGCCGCTTCACCGACCTGATCGGCGGTGCAGTAACGGATGGCGATATCCACGCCTTCGCGGTCCAGATCCATCACCCGGTTGTCGGCGGCGACCCGGACATCGATGTCCGGATGGGCGGCCTGGAAGGCGCCCAGGCGCGGCAAGAGCCAGAGCGACGCCACGCCGATGGTCGTGGTCACCGTGATGGGCAGGCGCCGGCCGGGTGTGCGCCATTGCGCGCTGAGTTCGGCCAGCTCGCTCAGCCAGGGGTCGGCCAGGCGGAACAGCTGCGCGCCTTCCGGGGTGAACGACACGCTGCGGAAGCCGCGCTTGAGCAGGGGGACGCCCAGATGGGCTTCCAGGCTGCGGATCTGGCGGCTCACGGCCGATTGGGTGACATGCAGATCCTGCGCCGCCTGGGTGATGCTCATGCGCCGGCCCACCGCCACAAAGCCGCGCACCAGGTCCAGCGGTGGTAATTTAGCGAGGGTAAGTGGCATTCGTAAAACTCATGTCATGAAGCCGTGAAAGTCGCTTGAGCAATAGTACCCCCGGGGCGTTCAATAGCAGTGGCCCGAATGAGCGGGCTGACGGGCCGGGCTGCCAGGCCTGTGCGCCGGCAAGGCCCGGGCTTGCGCTGCCGCGACGCTGTTCTATGCTTGGGGCAGCGGCCGCCCGTGGTCCGCTCGCGAGCCCGCCGACGGCGGCCCTGACCGCCGTGCCCTTTTTACCGCCGGAGTCCACCCTCATGACCCTTCCCGCGCCCAGCGTTGAGATGTGGTTCGATTTCGCCAGCCCCTACAGTTATCTGGCCATGGCGCGCGTCGAGGCGCTGGCCAGCCAGGCCGGTGTGCGGCTGACCTTGCAGCCCTTTCTGCTGGGGCCTATTTTTCAGGCTCAGGGCTGGAACGACAGCCCCTTCCGGCTCTATCCGGGTAAAGGCGCTTACATGATGCGCGATATTGCCCGCCTGGCCGACAAGTATGGCGTGCCGTACCACCGGCCGGTGATTTTCCCGCGGGTGGGCGTGCTGCCCGCCCGGCTGGCGCTGCTGGGGCAGCATCAGGCCTGGGGCCTGGCGTTCTGCCAGGCAGTCTTTCGGGCGAACTTCGCTCAGGATCGCGACATTCAGGACGAGGATGTCATGCAAGAGATTCTGCTGGAGCTCGGCCTGGATGCGGCGGACTGGATCGCGCGCGCCAGGACCGAAGCCACCAAAGAGGCCTTGCGCCGGCAGGTCGACCGGGCGCGCCAGCATGGCATCTTCGGCGCGCCGACCTTCATGGTCGGCGATGAAATGTTCTGGGGTAATGACAGGCTTGAGGACGCCCTGCAATGGGCCTGCGACCGGAGCCCGGCATGAACCGGCCGGTGCTTTTGATCACCGGCGGCGCGCGCGGCATTGGCGCGGCGACCGCGCGCCTGGCCGCGCACCGCGGCTATGCGGTCTGTGTGAACTATCGCACCAATGTCGAGGCCGCCGAGCGCCTGGTCGAGGCGTTGCGCGGCACGGGTGCCGAGGCGCTGGCCGTACAGGCGGACGTGGCCCGCGAGGCCGAGGTCGCGGCCTTGTTCGCGGCGGTGGACCGGCAATGGGGACGGCTGGATGCGCTGGTCAACAATGCCGCCATCCTGGAGACGCAGATGCGGGTCGAAGACATGGACGCGGACCGCATCACGCGCATCCTGGCCACCAACGTGGTCGGCGCCTTTGTCTGCTGCCGCGAGGCGGTGCGGCGCATGGCGCCGCGCCATGGTGGCCAGGGTGGGGCCATCGTCAATGTGTCATCGGCGGCCGCGCGGCTGGGTTCGGCCGGCGAGTACGTCGATTACGCTGCCTCCAAGGGGGCACTGGATACGCTGACGCTGGGCCTGGCGCGTGAAGTGGCCGAGGACGGCATCCGCGTCAACACGGTGCGGCCTGGCCTCATTCATACCGAGATGCATGCCTCGGGTGGCGAACCCGGCCGTGTGGACCGGCTCAAGCATTTTCTGCCCATGAAGCGCGGCGGCACGGCCGACGAAGTCGCCGCCGCCATCATGTGGCTGCTTTCTCCGGAGGCGAGCTACACCACCGCCTCTTTTATCGAAGTCTCAGGCGGACGATGAAAAACAGTGCCCACCGCGCGCTGCCCATGCCGGGCAGCCGCTCCTTGACCCAATTCCGCAGTGCCCGTATCCGTCGCGTGGCGTTTCATTGGCGTCGCCGTCAGGATGGCGTGTGCGCCGCGCCGGCGGCGGACACGGACAAAAAGGACTGACTCAGGCCGTCATGTCCAGCACGATGCGGCCTTCGATCTGGCCTTTGTGCATTTTGTCGAACACCTGATTGATGTCGTCCAGCCGCGCGGTGCTGATGGTTGCGGCCACGCGGCCGTCGGCGGCGAATTCCAGCGATTCCTGCAGGTCCAGCCGGGTGCCGACGATGGAGCCGCGCACCGTCAAGCCATTGAGCACGGTACTGAATATGGGTAGCGGGAAGTCTCCCGGCGGCAGCCCGTTGAGCGAAATCGTGCCGCCGCGCGCCGTCATGCCCATGGCCTGCTCGAACGCCTTGGGCGAGACGGCCGTCACCAGCACGCCTTGCACACCGCCCGACGTCAGTTTCTTGACCTCGGCGGCCGGATCGGCGCTGGTTCGGGCGTTGACCGCGATTTCAGCCCCCAGGCGGCGGGCCAGTTCCAGTTTGTCGTCGTCGACGTCGACGGCGACCACGTGCAGGCCCATGGCGCGCGCATACTGGACGGCCATGTGACCCAGCCCGCCGATGCCGGAAATCGCCACCCAGTCGCCGGGCTTGGTGTCGGTGACCTTCAGCCCTTTGTAGACCGTGACCCCCGCGCACAGCACCGGGGCGATCTCGGCGAAGCCGACGTTGGCCGGCAAATGCCCCACGTAATTGGGGTCAGCCACCACATATTCGGCGAAACCGCCGTTGACCGAGTAGCCGGTATTCTGCTGCGACTCGCACAGCGTCTCCCATCCGCCCAGGCAGTGCCGGCAATGCCCGCAAGCCGTGTAGAGCCAGGGCACGCCTACCCGGTCGCCTTCCTTGACGAAGGTCACGCCCGCGCCGACGGCCGACACAAAGCCCACGCCTTCGTGGCCAGGAATGAACGGGGGATTGGGTTTGACCGGCCAATCGCCTTCGGCGGCGTGCAGGTCTGTGTGGCAGACGCCGGAGGCCTGGATGGCGACCTGGATCTGGCCCGGGCCAGGCATGGGGATGGGGGCGTCCTCGATGACGAGGGGTTTGCCAAACTCGCGGACCACTGCGGCTTTCATGGTTTTTGCCATTGCCGATCTCCTGGGGTGCCCGCGCAGGCATGGGAGGAGAGGATCCGCTCCCGGAGACGCGGGATACCCGAAGACTGTAGCGCATCGGCGGCGGCCTGAGGTTGTGTATTGTCAAGCCGCCTGCTGGCGATCGGCGCTGCCGCAGGGCGGATCAGGCGATGAGGCGGGCCAGTTCGACGCCGGGATCCTCGGCGCGCATGAAGGCCTCGCCCACCAGGAAGGCGTGCACATCGTGCTGGCGCATCAGTTGCACATCCTCGGGTTTGACGATGCCGCTCTCGGTGACCACGCGCTTGCCGGCAGGCACGCGCGGCAGCAGGTTCAGCGTGGTGTCCAGGCGGGTCTCGAACGTGCGCAGATTGCGGTTGTTGATGCCCAGCAGCGGCGTCTTCATCGACAGCGCCACTTCGAGCTCGCGCTCGTCGTGGACTTCGACCAATACATCCAGACCCAGATCCAGCGCCAGCGCTTCGTAGTCGCGCAGTTGTGCCGGCGTGAGCGCGGCCACGATCAGCAGCACGCAGTCCGCGCCCATGGCGCGCGCCGAGATGATCTGGTAGGGATCGATGATGAAGTCTTTACGCAGCACGGGCAGCGAGCAGGCCGCGCGCGCGCGGCGCAGATTGTCGTGCGAGCCCTGGAAAAAATGCACATCGGTCAGCACCGACAGGCAGGCCGCGCCATGCACGGCATAGGAGGCGGCGATTTCGGCGGGATCGAAGTTCTCGCGCAACACGCCTTTGGACGGCGAGGCCTTCTTGATCTCGGCGATCACGCCGGCCTTGCCCTGCGAGATCTTGTCCTCGATGGCTTGCGCAAAGCCGCGCACGTCCTGGCGGGCCTGCGCTTCGCGCAGCAACTCCGCTTCGCTGCGCAATTGGCGCGCGGTAGCGACTTCCTCGACCTTGATGGCGAGGATCTTCGCAAGAATGTCGTTCATGTTGAAAATTTCCGGGTGTATGCGCAGAATTCTTCCAACTTGGCGCGTGCCGCCCCGTTGGTGATCGTTTCAAAAGCCAGAGCCAAAGCTGACTCGATGCTGTCGGCCTTGTTGCCGGCGTAGATCGCCAGGCCAGCGTTCAGCGCGACGATATCACGTGCCGCCCCTTCGACATTATCCAATGCTTCCATGACAAGTTCACGCGACTGTTCGCGATTGGACACCTTGATGGTGCGATTGGACATCATGGATAGTCCGTAGTCTTCCGGATGAATCTCGTATTCGCGTACGACGCCGTCCTTGAGTTCGCCGACCAGGGTGGCCGCGCCCAGCGAGGCTTCATCCATGCCATCCTTGCCATGCACGACCAGCACGTGGCGCGAGCCCAGGCGCTCGAGCACGCGCACCTGGATGCCCACCAGGTCGGGGTGGAAAACGCCCATCAATTGATTGGCCGCGCCCGCCGGGTTGGTCAGCGGGCCCAGGATATTGAAAATGGTGCGCACGGCCAGTTCCTTGCGCACCGCCGCGACGTTCTTCATGGCGCCATGGTGAGCCGGGGCGAACATAAAGCCGATGCCGGTGGCCTGGATGCATTCGGCGACCTGCTCGGGCGAGAGTTGCAGATTGGCGCCCAGGGCCTCCAGGACGTCGGCGCTGCCCGACGAGGAGGAGGCGCTGCGGTTGCCATGCTTGGCGATCGGCACGCCGGCGGCCGCGGCCACGAACATGGCCGTGGTGGAGATGTTGAAGGTGTGGCTGCCGTCGCCGCCGGTGCCGCACATGTCCAGCAGATCGGCTGCATTGGGCGTGACCACGGGGGTGGCGAACTCGCGCATGACCTGGGCCGCGGCCGTGATCTCGCCCACGGTTTCCTTTTTGACCCGCAAACCCATCAACAAGGCGCTGGCGATCTGCGGCGACATTTCGCCGCGCATCAGCATGCGCATCAGATGCAGCATTTCGTCGTGAAAGATCTCGCGGTGTTCGATGCAGCGCGTCAAGGCTTCGGTGGGAGTGATCGTCATGGTGGATTCGCCTTTTTTAGATATTCAGAAAATTGCGCAACATGTCGTGGCCGTGCTCGCTGAGCACCGACTCCGGATGAAACTGTACGCCGTACAGCGGCAGGGTTTTATGCCGCACGCCCATGATGTCGCCGTCGGGCGCGGTGGCGGTGACTTCCAGCACGTCCGGCAGCGTGGCCGGATCGATGGTCAGCGAGTTGTAGCGGATGACGGTATAGGGCGAGGGCAAGCCCCGGAAAATATCGGTGCCGGTATGGCTGACCTGCACGGTTTTGCCGTGCATGATGGTCTGCGCGCGCACAATGTCGCCGCCATAGGCCGCGCCGATGGCCTGATGGCCCAGGCACACGCCCAGAATGGGCAGCTTGCCGGCGAACTCGCGGATGACGGGTACCGAAATACCGGCTTCGGCCGGCGAGCAGGGGCCGGGCGAGACGCAGATGCGGTCCGGCGCCATGGCGGCGATCTCTTCCAGCGTGATCTGGTCATTGCGGGCCACCCGCACGTCTTCGCCGAGTTCGCCGAAGTACTGCACCAGGTTGTAGGTAAAGGAATCGTAGTTGTCGATCATCAGCAGCATGGCTGTGCAACCTCAAGAGAATGATGGACGAAGCAGAAGGCGGAAGCGCCCGCCGGCGCGCGGGCCGGCGGGCGGCCGATGTCAGATGGGATCATCCAGCCCATGCTGCACCTGTTCGGCGGCACGCAGGACAGCCCGTGCCTTGGCCTCGGTCTCGGCCCATTCGAGTTCGGGCACCGAATCGGCGACCACGCCCGCCGCAGCCTGCACGAAGAGCGTGCCGTTCTTGATGACGCCGGTGCGGATGGCGATGGCCACGTCCATTTCGCCGCCATAGCTCAGGTAACCCGCCGCGCCGCCATAAATCCCCCGGCGTACCGGCTCGAGCTCATCGATGATCTCCATGGCCCGCACCTTGGGCGCGCCGGTCAGCGTGCCGGCGGGGAAGGCTGCGCGCAGCACGTCCATGCTGCTCATGCCGGGGTTCAGATTGCCGGTCACGTTGGAGACCAGGTGCATGACATGCGAGTAGCGCTCGATGGCCATGGTGTCGCTCACCTTGACCGAGCCGACTTCGGCCACGCGGCCGACGTCATTGCGCGCCAGGTCGATCAGCATGACGTGCTCGGCGATTTCCTTGGGGTCGGCGCGCAGTTCGGCGGCCAGGGCCAGGTCTTCTTCGGGCGTGCCGCCACGCTTGCGCGTGCCGGCCAGCGGGCGAATGGTGATCTGCGATTTGAGCTGGCCTTCTTCCTTGACCTGTTCCTGGCGCACGAGGATCTCCGGAGAGGAGCCCACGACCTGAAAGTCGCCGAAGTTCCAGAAGTACATATAAGGCGAAGGATTCAGCGAGCGCAGCGCGCGGTACAGCGACAGCGGCGCATCGCGGAAAGGCTTGGCGATCACCTGGCCGACCTGGACCTGCATCAGGTCGCCGGCCGCGATGTATTCCTTGGCGCGGCGCACCGCGGCCAGGTAGTCGTCCTTGGCGAAGTCGCGGCGCTCTTCCGTCTGCATGCTGGCGTGGCTGTAGGGAATGTCGACGGGCTTGCGCAGGCGGGCGCGCAGCTCCAGCAGGCGTTCCTGGGCGCGGTTGTAGGCTTCGGGGCGGGCCGGGTCGGCGTACACCATCAGATAGGTGCGTCCGGCCAGGTTGTCGACGATCACCAGCTCATCGACATGCAGCAGCATGATGTCCGGTGTGCCCTCTTCCATGCCGTTGGGGAAAGGCTTGACGGCCGGGCCCAGGCGCGGCTCGATGTGGCGCACGGTGTCGTAGCCGAAATAGCCGGCCAGGCCGCCGCAGAAGCGCGGCATGCCCGGGCGCAGCGCGACCTTGAAACGGGCCTGATATTGCTCGATGAAAGCCAGCGGGTCACCGTCGTGGGTTTCGACCACGTTGCCGTCGCGCAGCACTTCGGTCTTGCGGCCGCTGGCGCGGATGACGGTGTGCGCCGGCAGGCCGATGAAGGAGTAGCGCCCGAAGCGTTCGCCGCCGACGACGGATTCCATCAGGCAGCTCATGCGGCCGTTCTGCGGGCCGGCGTGGGCCAGCTTCAGGTAGATGGCCAGCGGCGTGTCGAGGTCGGCATAGGTCTCGGCGACCAGCGGGATGCGGTTGTAGCCTTGGGCAGCGAGGGCTTTGAATTCAAGTTCGGTCATGTCGGGTCTCGATGTTTGGGGGACCAGGCACGCAACAAAAAAGCCCGGTCCTTGGCGGTTCCGGGCTTGGCTTTTGGGCACTATCGCGACGCGCGCGTTTAGGGCCGGGAAGAGATCATCGCCACCCGGAAGACAAACGCCACCAACGCCACGAGGCGTTGCGCATTTGGGTCTGGAGGCGAGTGTTCATTGAATCGGGCGGTAGCTGTGAATAGGCTTGGGGTGGCCGCTGGGCTCAGGCGGGCCGGCCGGTGTCGGGCTGGCGCGTGATCCAGGCTGCGGCCTCGATAAGCGAATCAACTATACCATCGACATCGAGCGAACGCACGTCCATGCCTTCGTTGTAACCATAAGGCACGGCCAGCACAGCCGTGCCCGCGCTGCGCCCGGCCTGCGCGTCATTGACCGAGTCGCCGATGGTCACTGCCTCGCGCGGGCTCACGCCCAATTGTTCGCAGGCGTGCAGCACCTGATCGGGGTCCGGCTTGCGGCGCGCGCAGGTGTCGCCGCAGACCACGAGTTCGAAAAAGCCCGCCAGCCCGGTGCGCTGCAGCAGGGGCAGCGTGAACTCGGTGGGCTTGTTGGTCACCACGGCCAGCTTCAGACCGGCCTCGCGCATGCGCTTGAGGCCTTCGATGACGCCATCGAAGACGCGGGCGCGGTCGCCGTTGACCAGGTGATAGTGGCGGTGGAAGGATTCGCGGCCCTTGGCAAACAGCGCCTCCTCGATTTCGCCGCCGTCACGGCTGGCCGCCAGCGTGCGGCGCACCAGATTGTCGACCCCCTTGCCCACGAACGTGGCCAGCACGTCGTCGCGCAGCGGCGGCATGTCCAGCTCGACGCGCATGGCGTTGGCGGCCATGGCCAGGTCGGGGATCGAATCGAGCAGGGTGCCATCCAGATCCAGCAGGGCAGCGCGATAACGGCTCATAGGGCTTCTCTCGGGTCAGGCAGACAGGGTTTCGCCGCGGGCGATTTCTTCGCGCAGGGCCTTGATGACGGCGGGGTAATCGGGTTTGCCGAAAATGGCCGAGCCGGCGACGAAGGTGTCGGCCCCGGCGCGGCGGATCTCGGCGATGTTATCGGTTTTCACGCCGCCGTCGACTTCCAGCAGGATGGGCTGGCCGCCGGCTTGCATCCAGGCATCGATGCGGGCGCGCGCTTCGCGCAATTTTGCCAGCGTGGCCGGAATAAAGGCCTGGCCGCCGAAGCCGGGGTTGACCGACATCAACAGCACCACGTCCAGCTTGTCCATGACGTAGTCCATGTACGACAGCGGGGTGGCGGGATTGAACACCAGCCCGGCTTTACAGCCGTGGTCGCGGATCAGGCCCAGCGTGCGGTCGACGTGGCGGCTGGCTTCGGGATGGAAGGTGATGATGTTGGCGCCGGCCTTGGCAAACAGCGGCACGATCTCGTCGACCGGCTCGACCATGAGATGGACGTCGATGGGAACCTGGACATGGGGACGGATGGCAGCGCACACCATGGGCCCGATGGTCAGGTTGGGAACGTAATGGTTGTCCATCACGTCGAAGTGTATCCAGTCGGCGCCGGCGGCGACGACATTTCGGACTTCTTCGCCCAGGCGGGCGAAGTCGGCGGATAGAATGCTGGGAGCGATGCGAGTGGTGGCCGGGACGGACATGGTGTTCAAAGTATCCAAGGGCATAATGTGCAATTATTGCAGTTTGGCGCCCAGGCTTGCGTTACGGGTTTGTGTAGACGCCCTGGCCCGCCTTTATCGTATTGTCGAGAGCCAAACCGGGAAAGGCCTGTGAAACCCTACGATCTGACCGTATCCGTGACTCCGCGCTTCGTACCGGAGCAGTCCGATCCAAGTCAACAACAGTACGTCTTCGCGTATACGGTGCGCATCACCAACACCGGCGCGCATCCGGCCCAGGTCATCAGCCGCCACTGGGTCATCACCGACGGCAATCAGCGCGTGCAGGAAGTCCGCGGGTTGGGCGTGGTGGGGCAGCAGCCTTTGCTGGCGCCGGGCGAGACGTTTGAATACACCAGCGGCTGTCCGCTGCCGACCCCGGTCGGCACGATGCGGGGCACTTATCACTGCGTGGGCGAAAACGGCATTCCTTTCGAGGTCCCGATTGCCGAGTTCTTGCTGGCCATGCCCCGTACGCTGCACTGACCGGACCCACCCGTCTTCATGAAACGTCTTCTTTGTTTGTCCCTGCTGTCGGCGCTGCTGGCGGCATGTTCCACCACAACGGAAATCCCGCCCGAGGACGGCGGGCGCGGCACGGCGCCCGCTGCCGAGACCGGGCTGTCGGTGCCGACCGCCTCGGCGCTGCCCGACACCCCGGCGCGCGCGCTGGCCGGCCGCTATCAGCGCGCCGCCTGGAGCGAGCTGCCCGGCTGGGAGAGCGACGATCTGTCGCGTATCTGGCCGTTGATCGTGCGCAACTGTAAGGGCCTGATGCGCCCGACCTCGGGCAATCTGGCGGTGCCGGCACGGGCCACGCCCCGCGCCTGGCAGCCGGTCTGCGCCGCGGTCGCCGATCCGGCGCGCGCGCCAGCCGCGGGCGACGCGGCCGCCGTGCGCCGGTTCATCCAGACCTATCTGCAACCCTGGCGCCTCAGTGGCGCCGACGGCCGCCCGGCGATCAACACCGTGACGGGCTACTACGAGCCCCTGGTACGCGGCTCGCGCGAGCGCGGCGGGCGCCATCAATGGCCGCTGTACGGGGTGCCCGACGACCTGCTGACCATCGATCTAGGCGCGGTATATCCGGACCTGGCCGGCAAGCGCGTGCGCGGCAAGCTCGAAGGGCGCCGGGTGGTGCCTTACGACACCCGCGCCGGCATCGAGGCCGCCAGCCGCAAGCCGCCCGTGGTGGTCTGGGTGGACGATCCGGTGGACAACTTCTTTCTGCAGGTGCAGGGCTCCGGTCGCGTGCAGCTCACCGAAGGCCCTGACGCGGGCAAGACCATACGCGTGGCCTATGCCGATCACAACGGCCAGCCGTATATGTCCATCGGCCGCTGGCTGATCGATCGTGGCGAAATGCGGGCCGATCAGGCCTCGATGCAGAACATCCGTGCCTGGGCGCAGCGCAACCCCGCGCGCGTGCAGGAGATGCTCAACGCCAATCCGGCCGTGGTGTTCTTCCGCGAAGAGACCGTCGCCGATCCCGAGCAGGGTCCCAAGGGGGCGTATGCCATCCCGCTGGCGCCCGGACGCTCGATTGCCGTGGATCCGACCTTCGTGCCCTTGGGCACGCCGGTCTACCTTGCCACCACCTATCCCGCTTCCGAACGGCCGCTGCAGCGCCTGGTGTTCGCCCAAGACACCGGCACCGCCATACGCGGCGCGGCGCGGGCCGATTATTACTGGGGTTTCGGCGATGAGGCCGGGCAGCAGGCCGGGCGCATGAAGCAGCGCGGCCAGATGTGGCTGCTGTGGCCCAAACAAGCCGGGGAGCCGTCCGCAAGATGAAACATCAAATCGTGGTTTGTGGCGCGGGCATCGTTGGCCTGTCGACCGCGCTGGCGCTGGCCAGGCGGCAGCAGCGGGTCGCCGTGCTGGCCCCGCGCATGCCGTTGCCGGCGGCAGAGCCGGACGTCTATCACCCGCGCGTCTATGCGATTTCGCCGGCCAGCCAGCGCTTTCTGGCCGAGCTGGGTATCTGGGATTCCATGCCCGCCTCCCGCCTCACGCCCGTGACGGCCATGGAGATCCACGGCGATGCCGATGGCCGGGTGGAACTCAACGCCTGGCAGGCCGCGCAGAATCAGCTCGCCTGGATCGTCGAGTCCGGCGAAATCGAACGCGTGCTCGTGCAGGCCACGCGCATGTTCGGCATTCCCTGGATCGAAGAACGCGCGGTGGCCTGGCATGACGGCGAGGTCGAGACCGAAACCGGCCAGCGTCTGAAGGCCGAGCTGTTCGTGGGTGCCGATGGCGCCGCGTCGCCGCTGCGCGCCGCCGCCGGGCTCAAGCATGAGAGCAAATCCTATGGCGACATCGGGTTGGTCATGCACCTGGATGTCGAGCAGCCGCACCTCGGCACCGCCTTCCAGTGGTTCCGTGATGACGGCGTGCTGGCCTTGCTGCCGCTGCCCGACACGCGCGAAGGCGCGCAGGTATCCATGGTGTGGTCCATGCGCGAGGCGCAGGCCCGGGTGTTGCTGGATATGCCGGCCGCCGAGCAGGCCGCCGAGCTCGAAAAACGCCTGTTCATGGCCAGCGAAGGCCGGCTGGGGCGGTTGCGCGCGCGCAGCCCCTTGCATGGGTTCCCGTTGACCCTGGCGCGATCGCAGATGGTGGCTCCCGGCATCGCGCTGGCGGGCGACGCCGCTCACCGGCTGCACCCCCTGGCGGGCCAGGGCCTGAACTTGGGGCTGGGCGACGTGGAGGCCCTGGCGCGTGTCGTGGCCACGCGCGAGCCTTATCGCGAAGCCGGCGATCTGCGCGTGCTGCGCCGCTATCAGCGCGCCCGCGCCGAGCCGGTGCTGGCCATGCGGCTGGCCACCGACGGGCTGCATCGTCTGTTTGCCGCGCACAACGCGCCGGCGGCTTTCGTGCGCAATGCCGGCATGCGGCTGGTCGATGCCCTGCCTTTTCTCAAGCGCCGTCTTATCGAGGACGCCTCGCGCAATTGAATCGCGCCATCGGCGCGGTTCTGGTTTCAGGAGTGGATTATGAAAGCACGCATCGCTTTTCTGCTGGTCGGCCTGTTGTGCGGCTTGGCGCAAGCCCAGGATGGCAAATCGGTCTCGACCACGCAGCCCGCGGGCGCCAAGGACAAGGTCTATTCCACGGCGGCCGTGCAGCCGGCCGATCCGGCGGCCGATGCCGTCAAGAAGCGCTTCCAGGTGCGTTTCAATGAGATGGACATCACGGCCGTGCGGCGCACCCCCTATGGCCTGTTCGAGGTCCAGGTCGGCCCCGACATGATCTACACCGACGAAGGGGTGACCTGGGTCATGGAAGGGCCGTTGATCGACGCGGCCACGCGGCGTGATGTCACGCGCGAAAACCAGGAAAAGCTCAGCGCCATCCAGTTTTCCGATCTGCCGCTCGATCTGGCCATCAAGCAGGTCAAGGGCAAGGGCACGCGCAAGATCGCCATCTTCGAGGATCCGAATTGCGGCTATTGCAAACAGCTGCGTCACACCCTCAAGGATGTCGATGATGTGACGATCTACACCTTCCTCTACCCTATTCTTTCGCCCGATTCGACGACCAAGGTGCGCGACGTATGGTGCGCCGCCGACAAGGGTAAAGCCTGGGACGACTGGATGATCGATGGCAAGCGGCCTGCCACCGCGCAGTGCGAAGCGCCTGTCGAGGCGATGCTGGCGCTGGGCCGCAAGCTCATGGTGCGGGGCACACCGACGATATTCTTTGAAAATGGCGCGCGCGCCAGCGGCGCGCTGCCCTTGGCGCAATTGCAGCAAAGGCTGGCCACGAGCCACTGAGTCAGACGCGGGAGAGGAGACAGAACATGAAAATCGCCGTACTGGACGATTACCACGAAGTGGCCTTGAGCTATGCCGACTGGAACGCGTTGGGCGCCGAGGTCACGGCGTTTCGCGATGCCCTGCCCGAGGGGCCGGCGCGCGCGCAGGTCCTGCAGCCTTTCGATGTCATCGTGGCCATGCGCGAGCGCACGGCCTTTCCGGCCGAGCTGATCGCCGCGCTGCCGAATCTGCGCTTGCTGGTCACCACGGGCTTGCGCAATAACGCCATCGACATGAAGGCCTGCTCGGAACGCGGCATTGTGGTGTGCGGGGCGCCAGGCAGTGCCGACGCCAATACCGCCACCGCCGAGCTGGCCTGGGCGCATTTGCTGGCGTTGTTCAAGCATCTGCCCCAGGAAGACGCCGCCATGCGGCGCGGCATGTGGCAGACGGGCATGCCGCAACCCTTGAGCGGCAAGCGGCTGGGGGTATTGGGTCTGGGCAAATTGGGCCAGGCCGTGGCCCGCGTGGGGCTTGCCTTCGGTATGGACGTGGTGGCTTGGAGCCCCAATCTGACCGAAGAGCGCGCCGCGCAGGCGGGCGTGAAGCGGCTGGACAAGAACGAGTTTTTCTCGACCTGCGACGCCATCAGCATCCATCTCATCCTGAGCGAGCGCACGCGCCATGTGGTCGATGATGCCGCGCTGTCGGCGATGAAGCCGTCGGCCTATCTGGTCAACACGTCGCGGGCCGGTCTGGTCGATCAGCAGGCGCTGTTCGATGCACTGCAGAAGCGCCGTATCGGCGGCGCCGGCCTGGATGTCTTCCCGGTCGAACCGCTCTCGCCCACCGATGCGGTGCGCGATCTGGACAATGTGATCCTCACACCGCATCTGGGCTATGTCAGCCAGTCCAACTTCGAGGCCTTCTACCGCAATGCCGTCAAGGCAGTGCGGGCCTGGATGGACGGCACCCCCATCCAGGTATTCAACGCTTGAGGCGGATCGTCCGGGCTCAGGCCTGACGGCTGAAGACGATTTTCTGTTCGGCCAGGCCCGCCGTTTCGTCGGCGGGCGCGCCACAGGCCTGGTCGTCGTCTTCGTCGGGTTGGTCGAAGGCGATGTCGCCGCCAGCATCCGGCACGCCGGTGGGTTTGAGGCCGGCAAAATCGAACAGATCACGATCCATCAGATGCGACGGCACCACGCGTGACAGCGCATTGAAGACATTCCAGGAGCGCCCGGGAAACTTCCGGTCCCATTCCTGCACCATGCGCGAGACTTCCTTGCGCTTGAGGTTTTCCTGCGAGCCGCACAGGTTGCAGGGGATGATGGGGAACTGCTTGAGCTGGGCATAGGCGATGAGGTCGCTTTCCGGGACATAGGCCAGCGGGCGGATGACGGTGTGCCGGCCGTCATCGGAAACCAGCTTGGGCGGCATGCCCTTGAGCTTGCCGCCGTAGAACAGATTCAGAAAGAGTGTGCCCAGGATGTCGTCGCGATGATGGCCCAGGGCGATCTTGGTCGCGCCCAGCTCGTCGGCCACGCGGTACAGAATGCCGCGGCGCAGGCGCGAACAGAGCGAACACATGGTCTTGCCCTCGGGCACCACGCGGGTGACGATGGAATACGTGTCCTGGGTCTCGATATGGAACGGCACGCCCAGCGCGGTCAGGTAGTTGGGCAGAATCTCGGGCGGAAAGCCCGGTTGTTTCTGGTCCAGGTTGACGGCAATCAGTTCGAAGCGGAAGGGCGCGCGCTGTTGCAGCGCCATGAGGATGTCCAGCATGGCATAGGAATCCTTGCCGCCGGACAGGCAGACCATGACCCGGTCGCCCTCTTCGATCATGTTGTAGTCTGACAGCGCGCGTGTCGTCTCGCGCGCCAGACGCTTGCTCAGCTTATTGCCTTCATGCCGGGCCTTCTCTTCGGCCGGGCTGCGGAATTCGGTATCGGTGGCGCTCATGGTTTAACGGCTGATCTGGATTTCCACGCCCACTGCGTTGCAGTCCGAAAAGGCCATGGGCTTGCTGATGCGCAGGCGCAAGGCCCGGACTTCCGCGAACTCGGCCAGCAGCCGGGCGGCGACCTGTTCGGACAGCGTTTCGATTAGGTTGACGTGAGCCTGGGTGCATTCCTGCACGATGGCTTCGCGCAGGCTGCGGTAGTCCAGCACGCTCTGGATGTCGTGGTCGTCCACATTGCGCGTGATGTCGATATCGAACTCGGCATCGATGTGCAGCGGCTGGGTGGCGCGGCGTTCGTGTTCGAGGATGCCGATGCGGGCGTCCAGGGCGAGGCCCGAAATGAAAATACGGCGAGTGGGCATAATGAACTCTAGGCGGGGAGAAGCTGAATTGTAAGTCGGTGAGGCGGTTTGCGCGGTCTGACTACAATTCGGACAGCGCGCCCGTGGGCGGCGCGAAAGAGGGATATATGCAGCAGTTTTACGATGCGGTCATCGTGGGGGCGGGGCCGGCGGGCGCGTCCTGCGCGGTCTGGCTGGCCCGGCTGGGCCTGTCGCCGGTGCTGGTCGAGGCCGGCCCGCGTGCCGGCGGGCTGACGGCGGACAACCCCTTTGCCGATGACTGGATCGTGGCGGTAGCCGGGCTGACCGGCCAGCAGATCGCGGGACAGATCGCCGAGAGTCTGGAGCAGGCCGGGGTGCCGCTGCGGCTGGGTGCCGCGGCGCGCTCGGTGCGGCCCTGCAAAGGAGGCATCGTCTTGAGCCTGGCGGATCCGGCGCAGTCATTGCACGGGCGTTGTCTGGTCATCGCCAGCGGCGTGCGCGCGCGCGGGTTGCCGGGTCATCCGCCAGGCGTGAGCTGGCCGGGCGTGCTGATCGGCCCGGGCTCGCCCATCGTGGCCCAGGATTACTCGGGCCTGTCGGTCGCCGTGCTGGGGGGCGGCGATAATGCCTTCGAGAATTTCGTCTATGTACGCAATCGCGGCGCGCGCCAGGTGCATCTGTATGCGCGCAGCGTGCGGGCGCAGCAGCAGTGGGTGCAGCGCGCCGGCAGCGCGGGCGTGAGCGTGGGCGCCTATGAGGTGGATCCCGCCGCGCGCCGCGTCAACGGGCAGCGCTATGACCTCATCCTGGTGTTCTATGGCTGGGAGCCGCAGGCCGACTTCGCCGACGGGCTGAATCTGGCCCGCGATGCGCGCGGCTATATCCAGACCGAGACGGCCACCGCGCGCACCAGCCTGCCGGATGTCTACGCGATTGGCGAGGTCGCCAATCGCGCCCACCCCTGCGTGGTGACCGCCATGGCCGATGGCGTCGTGGCCGCCAAGGACATCCAGCGGCGCTGGGAGCGCGCTTAAGCGAGCGGCGTCAGGCCGTGTCGCTTAGCACGCAGTCCAGGGCCTCGGGGGCGGCCAGCCGCAGCCGGTAAGCGCGCAGTTCGTCGCGCCGGAAAACGTGTACCAGCACGCGGTCGCCCGGGCGGTACTGCGACAGCAGCACATCCAGGCCCGCGGGCGCTTCGACCTTCAGTCCATCGATGGCCACCAGCACGTCGCCGGCCGACAGGCCGGCCCGATGCGCCGCACCGCCTTCGAACACCGTGGCCAGCACCAGGCTGTCGGCCTGCTTGCGCGTGCGCACATCCATGCTGGGAATGGGGCTGGCGGTTTTCCAGCGCACCTCTACGCCGTGCGGCGCCAGCAACTCCGTCAGCGGCACGTCGGCGCGCCCATAGGCATAGCGCTGAATGAAGCGGCGCGCATCCACACCGGTGGCTTCGCGCACCAGGGCCGGGAATTCCGTTTCGCCCAGGCCTTGCGGCCGGCCTTGGTAGAAATCGCGGCCATAGCGCTGCCACAGCAGCCGCATGACGTCATCCAGACTGCGCTGGCCCTGACTGTCGCGGCGGATGAGCAGATCCAGACCCAGCGCGACCAGCGACCCCTTGGTGTAGTAGCTCACCAGGGCATTGGGCGAGTTCTCGTCCTGCTTGTAGTAGCGCGTCCAGGCGTCGAACGAGCTCTCGGCCACCGACTGCTTGTGCCGGCCAGGGCTGCGCATCACGCCGGTGATGGCCTTGCTCAGCAGGCGCAGGTAGTCGGCGCGGCCGATGACTTCGGCGCGCAGCAGCAGCAGGTCGTCGTAATAAGAGGTGAAGCCTTCGAAGATCCACAGTAGCCGGGTCAGGTCGGGCTGTTGCAGGCCGTAGGGGGCGAAGGCTGCCGGTTTGATACGTTTGACGTTCCAGGTGTGGAAGTATTCGTGGCTCACCAGCCCCAGAAAACTGCGGTAGCCCTCGCCCTGCCCTTGCTGGCCCAGCACGGGCAGATCCTTGCGCGCGGTCATGAGCGCGGTGCTGGCGCGGTGCTCCAGGCCACCGTAGCCGTCACCCGTGACCATGGTCATGAAGACATAGCGGTCGGCGCTGTCCAGAAACGGCGCGCGCCGGGTGCGCGGCTCGAAGAAGGCGATCTGCGTTTCACAGATTTTTTGCACATCGCGTGCGATGCGCGCCAGGTCCAGGTGCGGCGCCACGCCGGTAAACACCAGCTCGTGCTCGGCGCCATGGGCGGTGAAGCGGGCCACTTGCGGCGTGCCCATTTCGACTGGATGGTCGATCAGGGCGTCGTAGTCGGGGGCCTGATAGCGGCCAAAACCATGGCGGCGCGCGCCGGCTTGCGGCAGGCTCGTGTAGACCTTCCAGCCCTCGATGCCGGGAGGCGGAGCGAGGTCCAGCTGACAGGGCTGATCATCCTGGCCATGCACGCGCAGAAAGACGCTGGTGCCGTTGAAAAAACCGTGGCTTTCGTCCAGGTGCGCGCCGCGCACGGACAGGTCCCAGGCGTAAACCGTGTAGTCGATCACTACCGGCCCGGCGCAGGGCGCCAGTTGCCAGGTATGGTTGTCCGTCTTCTCGACCGCCACGGGGCGATTGCCCGCCCGCGCGGAGAGCGTTTCGATCTGGCGCGAAAAATCGCGGATCAGGTAGCTGCCCGGGATCCAGGCCGGCAGCGACAGCCGCTGGCCCTGGGGGTCGGGCTGTTGCACCGTTAGGGTTATCCGGTAGCGATGGCCGGCCGGGTCATGGGGCTCAAGGCGGTAAATTACGGGTGCGTCGTTCATCCGCATATCTTACTTCTCATATTCTTCGCAGGAGACATTCCATGAGCGAGTCGTTTGTACTGGTCGAAACCCGTGGCCGAGTGGGTCTGTTGACCTTGAACCGTCCCAAGGCCCTCAATGCCCTGAACGACCAGCTCATGGATGAGCTCGGCGCGGCCTTGCTGGCGTTCGAGGCCGATGCCGGCATCGGCGCGATTGTGATCACCGGCAGCGAGAAAGCCTTCGCCGCCGGCGCCGATATCGGCGCCATGAAAGACTGGTCATATATGGATGTCTACGGTAGCGAATACATCACGCGCAACTGGGAGACGCTCAAGCGCGTGCGCAAGCCCGTGATCGCGGCCGTGGCCGGCTATGCCCTGGGTGGCGGCTGCGAACTGGCCATGATGTGCGACATCGTGATTGCCGCCGATACGGCGCGCTTTGGCCAGCCCGAAATCAAATTGGGCGTGATTCCCGGCGCGGGCGGAACGCAACGCCTGACGCGCGCGGTGGGCAAGTCCAAGGCCATGGATCTGGTGCTCACGGCCCGCATGATGAACGCCGACGAAGCCGAGCGCAGCGGGCTGGTCTCGCGCGTGGTGGCCGCCGACAAACTGCTCGACGAAGCGCTGGATGCGGCGACCATCATCGCCTCGATGTCCTTGCCTTCGGTCATGATGGCCAAGGAGTGCGTCAATCGCGCCTTCGAGGTCTCGCTCAACGAGGGCCTGCTGTTCGAGCGCCGCGTATTCCATTCGCTGTTTGCCACCGATGACCAGAAAGAAGGCATGGCTGCCTTTACCGAGAAGCGCAAACCCGACTTCAAGCACCGCTGAGCCCCTTGGCCGGTTACTTGTCGTAGTGTCTGGTTGCCAGGCGCCTGAACCGCCCGCCCGCATTCGCCGGCGGGCGGTTTGTCTATGAAAAAGGCGTGCGGCCTGGGCCTTGGCAGCCTGCGCGGCGGCGCTGCTCATGTTGCCCGTTGAAACCTTTGCATTGCACTCTGTTGCAGGTCAGAAGCCTATGCTGGGTGGACTCAGTCGCGCCGGCTGATGCCTGCGGGATGTCGGCGGCGCGTCCGTCCAACGAGAAACAAGGAGCCTCATATGCAAACACCGGCAAACCGCAAGTTGCGTTGGCAAGCGGCCTTGGTGGCCAGCGTGCTGGGAGTGGCCGCGCTGGGCAGCGCCCAGGCACAGGACCGCTCGCCGACGCCGACACTGCGTCTGGTGTCCGAGACGCCTTATCCGGCTTCCTCCAGCGGCGTGCGCCTGGCGCCGCTGTCCGCGCAGGAGCTGCGCGATCTGGCGGTCGACGCCTATGTCTATGCCTATCCGATGGTGCTGATGGAGGTCACGCGCCGCCAGACCACCAATGTGCAATCGCCGGTGGGCGGGCGCGCGCCCATGAACCAGTTCGGGCACCGGACCGCCGCGCCCGACGCACGCACGGCCGATATGGCCTGGCCCAGCACCGACACGCTGTATTCCAGCCTTTGGTATGACGTCTCGCGCGAGCCGCTGATCGTGCAGGTGCCTGATGCCGGCGAGCGCTTCGTGATGCTGAATCTGCTCGACATGTGGACCGACAGCTTCGCCACGCGCGGTACGCGGGCCAATGGCCGCGGACCCCAGACCTTCGCCATCGTGGGCCCGAGCTGGCAGGGCACGCTGCCGGCCGGCGTGGATCTGGTGCGCAGTCCGACCGCAACGGGCTGGCTGATCGGCCGCGTGCAGGCGGGCGGCCCGAACGATGCCCAGGCCTTGAGTCAGTTCCAGGCCGGTTTGTCGGCCACCCCCATGAATCAGTACGGCCATGGCTACGGCTTTGCCGCCAGCGGCCCGGTCAACACGACCTGGAACACCCAGGGCACACCGGCCGAACAGGTGGCCAATATGGATGCCGCCACCTTCTTCACGCTCTTTTCCGAGCTGGTGCGCAACAACCCGCCGCATGCCAACGATTACCCCATGCTCGACCGCCTGCGCCGCATCGGCATCGGCGACCGCCCGCTGGTCTTTGGCCAACTGGAGCCGGCGGTGCAGCAGGCGCTGAACGAGGCGCAGCCCCTGGCCGGCCGCCGTATCGCCGACGGCATCTCGCGGCTGAGCACGCCGGCCAACAACTGGAACACCGTGCTCTCGGGCATCGGCACCTATGGCACGGACTATCTGCGCCGTGCTTCGGTGGCCTATGCGGGGCTGGGCGCGAGTCCGCCGGAAGAGGTCATCTATCCGGTCACCGGCGCGGACAACAAGGGCCGGCCCCTGGAGAGCGGACGCGACTATGTTCTGCACTTCGACAAGGGGCAGTTGCCGCCGGTCGACGGCTTCTGGTCGATCAACCTCTACGACGCGCACCAGGGTTTTGCCGAGAATGCCGCCAACCGTTACACCCTGCGCAGCTCCGATCCGCTCAAGTACAACAGTGACGGGTCGCTGGATATCTACATCCGGCGCGACCATCCGGGTGCGTCGCGCGAAGCCAACTGGCTGCCCGCGCCGCGCGAGGGTAATTTCCTGGTCAATCTGCGTCTGTATGCGCCGCACAACATCGCGCTGGACGGCCAATGGGCCCCGCCGCCCATCGTCCGCGATTGAAAAACCGGCTTTTCGCACTGATTTCCGTGTTTTTCCCCCCGTTGTCGGGGGGATTTTTTTGCCGGACTTGAAAAGGGACGGGGCACCCCCATCTGGTGGCCCGTTTTCTCATTTGTCTGCCGAATTGCTTTCAAGCTATACTTTCGCGGTTTGACGCTTGCGGGGTAACACGTAGCTTAAAAGCTGCGCCTGGGCGGCCAATAGCAAATTGGGCGAAAAACGCTAGAGAGGCCACGTTCGGTGGCTCGATTCCCACCCCATATCCTGGGGGCTTATCTGATGCACTTGCCAGCCATTGCCGACCCTGTCGGCGACGGGGAGCGGGCGGCGGCGGAAGGCACGGAAATCGGGTTGCAGGGCCACTTTCGAAGCAAGCCTTGAGCCGTGCTGCGATGTCGTGGCGATATCGTGGGCGGTTATGGGCGGGGAAGCTTAATGCAGAAGAGTTTGGTTCTTACCGATGCGGATCGCGCGGCCATCAATGCGCGTGCGTGCCGGGAACTCTTTATGGCTGTCTTGGCACAGGGGCTCATGGGACTCGTGGCGGCAGCAATCGCGGGGGCGGTTGCGGGAACGGCGGCGGCAACGTCGGCGTTATTGGGAGCGGGGGCGTATTTCTTGCCCAATGCATTGTTTGCATTGCGCTTACTGATAAACGTCGTCAAGTCGGTACAGCCCAATCCGTTGACCTTTTTCGTGGGCGAGATGTTCAAGCTGTTCATAACGGCGCTGCTGTTGTGGCTGATATGGCACTACACACAGGCCTGGTTGGTCTGGCCGGCGGTGCTGTTGGGCTTGATATTGACGCTCAAGGGCTATCTCGTGCTGTTGATGTTCCGCAAGTTGTCATAGCGCAATTAACAATCGTGCATGCCGTTTCGCAAGAGGCGGCGCACAGCAAACAGGGTAGGATTTCACATGGCTGCAGCCAGTGGCGCGTCGCCTCAGTCCGAGTACATCCAGCATCACTTGGTGCACCTGAACAACCTGGGTGAGAAACAGTCCGTTATCGCCCAGTTCAACGTCATCAACTATGACTCGTTGTTCTGGTCCGGCCTCATGGGTCTGGTCGTCGTCTTTTTCCTGTGGCTGGCCGCGCGCCGTGCCACGTCGGGCGTGCCGGGTCGCTTCCAGGGTTTTGTCGAAATGATCGTCGACATGGTCGACGATCAGGCCAAGGGCATCGTGCACAACGCCCAGAGCCGCCTGTTCGTCGCGCCGCTGGCCCTGACCGTCTTCGTCTGGATCATCCTGATGAACGCGCTGGACCTGCTGCCGGTCGATCTGCTGCCGTCCCTGTGGCGCATCACCGGCCTGGGCGCGCATCACGGCGATCCGCTTTATTACCACCGCATTCTCCCCACTGCCGACCTGAACGTGCCGATGGGCATGTCGCTGGGCGTGCTGCTCCTGATGTTCTATTACGGCATCAAGATCAAGCACCCGGCCGGTTTCGTCAAAGAATTGTTCACCGCGCCGTTCCACGCGCATGGCCTGGCGGCCGTCGTGCTGGCGCCCTTCAATCTGTTGCTCAACCTCATCGAGTACGCCGCCAAGTCGGTTTCGCTCGGCATGCGGTTGTTCGGCAACATGTTTGCCGGTGAGCTGGTCTTTATGCTGATCGCCCTGCTGGGTGGCGCCTGGACGGGCTTTAACGCCTCCAGCATCGGTTTGGGCATTGGGCATGTGTTGGCCGGTTCGGTGTGGGCAATCTTCCACATCCTGATCGTGCTGCTGCAGGCATTCATCTTCATGATGCTGACCCTGGTGTACATCGGTCAGGCTCACGAAGGTCATTGATCCCAATTTTCGGTGCACGCCATGGTGGCGGGCACCGATGGCAAGATTTTCTTGCATTCAAGTAGTACCCGTTTTCTAACATTTCTGACTTCAGATTTTTAACCAAGGAGTTGTCATGACCAACGTCGCTTTCGTTGCTCTCGCTTGCGGTCTCATCATCGGCCTGGGCGCCATCGGCGCTTGCATCGGTATCGCACTGATGGGCGGCAAGTACCTGGAAGCTTCGGCTCGTCAGCCCGAACTGATGAACGCGCTGCAAACCAAGATGTTCCTGCTGGCCGGCCTGATCGACGCGGCGTTCCTGATCGGTGTGGGTATCGCCATGCTGTTCGCCTTCGCCAATCCGTTCGTCGGATAAAGGCCATGCCCGCCGGCGCGAGGCGGGCCCGCAGCTGGGCGTGGTACGCCCGGCAAGTATCGAGAGCTCCGTGCCGCCCCGCGTCGGGTAGCCGGAGCCGCAAGGTGTTAAAGGAACGACCGTGAATCTGAACGCGACGATCTTCTTCCAGATGCTCGTGTTCTTCGTTCTGGGCTGGTTCACGATGAAATTCGTGTGGCCGCCCCTGACGAAGGCGATCGATGAGCGCCGCCAAAAAATCGCCGACGGCCTTGCCGCCGCCGAGAAAGGGAAAGCCGACCTGGCCCAGGCCCAAGCGCGCGTCAGTCTGATCGAGGCTTCTGCCAAATCTGAAACCCACGCTCGCATCGTCGACGCGGAGAAGCAAGCTGCCGGCCTGATCGATCAAGCCCGCCGCGAAGCCGAAGCCGAACGTGCGCGCATCGTGGCCCAAGCCGCCCAGGACGCCGCTCAGGAAGTTCAGCGTGCCCGTGATGCCCTGCGCGACGAAGTCGCTGCGCTGGCCGTCAAGGGTGCCGAACAGATCCTCAAACGCGAGGTGGACGCCCGCGCCCATGCCGAGCTGCTGACCCAGCTCAAGGCACAGCTTTAATCCGGGAACGTCATGGCTGAACTTTCCACTGTTGCCCGCCCCTACGCCGAAGCTCTGTTCGGCGCTGCGCGCGACGACAAGGCTGGCCTGGCCGCATGGGCCGAGCTCGTCGGCGAACTGGCCCAGGTTGCCGCCAACCCCGATGTGCGCGAGGCGATGACCGATCCGCGCCTGGACGACGCACAGCGTGGCCAGGTGTTCACCAGCCTGGTCAAATCGCCGCTGCCGCAGGCCGCGCGCAATTTCATTGACCTGCTGGTGCAGAACGACCGGCTGTTGCTGCTGCCCAGCATCGCCACGCAATTTGTCGATCTGAAAAATCGTCACGAGGGCACGGCGCAGGCGGAAATCACCAGCGCGTTCGAAATGAGTGATGCTCAGGTCAACGAGCTGATCGCCGCGCTCGAAGTCAAATTCGGTCTCAAGCTCAAGCCGCATGTCACGGTCGATCAGTCCCTGATCGGCGGTGTGCGCGTGGCCGTCGGGGACCAGGTGCTCGATACTTCCGTGAAAGCCCAACTGGCCCGCTTGCGCGATACGCTGGCCGCCTGACAAGGCACGCGAGACTAACAGGATTCCAGGAGTCAATATGCAACTCAATCCCTCCGAGATCAGCGAACTGCTCAAGAGCCGCATCGAGGGCCTGGGCGCTTCGACTGATGTTCGTACCCAAGGTACCGTCGTCTCTGTGACCGACGGTATTACCCGCATCCACGGTCTGTCCGACGTGATGCAGGGCGAAATGCTCGAATTTCCCAACAATGTTTTCGGTCTGGCTCTGAACCTCGAGCGCGACTCGGTCGGCGCCGTGATTCTGGGCGACTACACCGGCGTGTCCGAAGGCGACCAGGTCAAGACCACCGGCCGCATTCTCGAAGTGCCGGTCGGCCCCGCCCTCCGTGGCCGCGTGGTCAACACGCTGGGCATGCCCATCGATGGCAAGGGTCCGATCAACACGACGGAAACCGACATCATCGAAAAAGTGGCGCCCGGCGTTATCGCCCGCCGCTCGGTGTCGCAGCCGCTGCAAACCGGCGTCAAGGCTATCGATTCGATGGTCCCGATCGGCCGTGGCCAGCGCGAGCTGATCATCGGCGACCGCCAGACCGGCAAGACCGCTGTTGCCGTCGATACCATCATCAGCCAGAAGGGCAAGGGCGTCACCTGCGTGTACGTCGCCATCGGCCAGAAGGCATCGACCATCAACAACGTCGTGCGCAAGCTCGAAGAGCACGGCGCGATGGAGTACACCATTGTCGTGGCCGCTTCGGCCTCCGACTCGGCCGCCATGCAATACCTGGCTGCCTACGCCGGTTGCACGATGGGCGAATACTTCCGTGATCGTGGCGAAGACGCCCTGATCATTTATGACGATCTGACCAAGCAAGCCTGGGCCTATCGCCAGGTCTCGCTGCTGCTGCGCCGTCCGCCGGGCCGCGAAGCCTACCCGGGCGACGTGTTCTATCTGCACTCGCGTCTGCTCGAGCGTGCCGCTCGCGTCAACGAAGAGTATGTCGAGAAGTTCACCAACGGTGCCGTCAAGGGCAAGACCGGCTCGCTGACCGCGCTGCCGATCATCGAAACCCAGGCCGGTGACGTTTCCGCCTTCGTGCCGACCAACGTGATCTCGATCACCGACGGCCAGATCTTCCTGGAAACCGACCTGTTCAACGCCGGTGTCCGTCCCGCTATCAACGCCGGTATCTCGGTGTCGCGTGTGGGTGGCGCTGCGCAGACCAAGGTCGTCAAGAAGCTGTCCGGCGGTATCCGTACCGACTTGGCGCAGTACCGTGAACTGGCCGCCTTCGCACAGTTCGCCTCGGATCTGGACGACGCTACCCGTCGCCAGCTCGAGCGCGGCAAGCGCGTGGTCGAACTGCTCAAGCAGCCGCAATACCAGCCGCTGCAAGTGTGGGAACTGGCCGTGTCGCTGTACACCGTGAACAACGGTTACCTGGATGACGTGGACGTGGCTCAAGTGCTGTCTTTCGAGAAGTCCTTCAAGGACCTGCTCAAGGCCAAGCATGCCGCCCTGATCCAGCGCATCGAGGACACCAAGGAACTGTCCAAGGACGACGAAGCCGAATTGGCCGCAGCTGTCCAGGATTTCAAGAAGCACGGTGCTTTTTAAGGCAAGTTCTGGCGTAGTGATGGGTTGACGCCCATCCTACGGTAGGGCGGGCCAGGCCAGAGGCCGAACCCGCCAGCCGTCTCAACAGGAAAGCGCAATGCCCGGAATCAAGGAAATCCGAACCAAGATCAAGAGCGTGCAGAACACGCGCAAGATCACCAAGGCGATGGAAATGGTCGCCGCATCCAAAATGCGCAAGGCGCAGGACCGGATGCGCGCGGGCCGTCCGTACGCCAACAAGGTGCGCGAGATCGCCGCGCATCTGATGCAGGCCAATCCCGAGTACAACCACCCCTATCTCCAGGAACGCGAGATCAAGGCCGTGGGCGTGGTGCTGGTTACCACGGACAAGGGCTTGTGCGGTGGCTTGAACACCAACATCAGCCGTCTTGCTCTGTCGCGCCTGAAGGACTTCGAAGCGCAGAACATCAAGGTGCAGTCGACCGCCTTCGGCAACAAGGGCCTCGGCCTGTTGACCCGTATCGGCGCCAAGCTGGTGTCGCAGGAAACCCAGCTCGGCGACAAGCCCGATCTGGATCGCCTGCTGGGCGCCATCAAGGTGCAGTTGGACGACTACCTCGAAGGCCGCATCGACGCGCTTTACGTGGCGACCACCCGCTTCGTCAATACGATGAAGCAGGAGCCGGTGTTCTTGCGCCTCTTGCCGCTGGCCTCTGGTTTGGACGATCCCTTCCAGTCGGGCATGGAGCTTCTGGATGGCACGGCTGAGGTCAAATCTGACTATAGCTGGGACTATATCTACGAACCGGACGCCAAGAGCGTGATCGACGATTTGCTGCAACGCTACGTCGAAGGCCTTCTGTATCAGGCCGTGGCCGAGAACATGGCCTCGGAACAGTCCGCTCGTATGGTCGCCATGAAGGCGGCGTCGGACAACGCGAAGAAGGTCATCGGTGAGCTGCAGCTGGTCTACAACAAGACCCGCCAGGCCGCGATCACCAAGGAAATTTCGGAAATCGTAGGGGGCGCTGCCGCGGTGTAAGCCGGGCAGTATCCCGTCAAAATATCAAGGAATCGACATGAGCAACGGAACCATCGTTCAGTGCATCGGCGCCGTGGTGGACATTCAGTTCCCCCGCGACGAAATGCCCAAGATCTACGAAGCGCTCACCCTGGCCGACGAGGGTTCCTCGTTCGCCGAGAAGGGCCTGACCTTCGAAGTGCAACAGCAGCTCGGCGACGGCGTGGTCCGCACGATCGCCCTGGGCTCCAGCGACGGCCTGCGCCGTGGCATGCCCGTCAATCGTACCGGCGCCCCGATCTCGGTGCCGGTCGGTCACGGCACGCTGGGCCGCATCATGGACGTGCTGGGTCGCCCCATCGACGAAGCCGGCCCGATCCAGGCCGACGAAAAGCGCGCCATTCACCAGCACGCCCCGAAGTTCGACGAACTGTCGCCCTCGGTTGAACTGCTCGAAACCGGCATCAAGGTGATCGACCTGGTGTGCCCGTTCGCCAAGGGCGGCAAGGTCGGCCTGTTTGGCGGCGCCGGCGTGGGCAAGACCGTCAACATGATGGAACTGATCAACAACATCGCCAAGCAGCACAGCGGCTTGTCGGTGTTCGCCGGTGTGGGTGAGCGTACCCGCGAAGGCAACGACTTCTACCACGAAATGGAAGAGTCGAACGTGTTGGACAAGGTCGCCATGGTGTTCGGTCAGATGAACGAGCCCCCGGGCAACCGTCTGCGCGTGGCGCTGACCGGCCTGACGATGGCCGAGAAGTTCCGCGACGAAGGCCGTGACATTCTGTTCTTCGTGGACAACATCTACCGCTACACCCTGGCCGGTACGGAAGTGTCCGCACTGCTGGGCCGTATGCCGTCGGCCGTGGGCTACCAGCCGACGCTGGCCGAGGAAATGGGCGTTCTGCAAGAGCGCATCACCTCGACCAAGACCGGCTCGATCACCTCCATCCAGGCCGTGTACGTGCCTGCCGATGACTTGACCGACCCGTCGCCCGCCACGACCTTCCAGCATTTGGACTCGACCGTGGTGCTGTCGCGTGACATCGCCGCCCTGGGTATCTACCCGGCCGTGGATCCGCTGGATTCCTCCAGCCGCCAGCTCGACCCGCAAGTCGTGGGCGAAGAGCACTACCAGGTGGCCCGTGGCGTGCAGCAGACGCTGCAGCGCTACAAGGAACTGCGCGACATCATCGCGATTCTGGGTATGGACGAACTGTCGCCGGAAGACAAGCAGGCCGTGGCCCGCGCGCGCAAGATCCAGCGCTTCCTGTCGCAGCCTTTCCACGTGGCCGAAGTGTTTACCGGTTCGCCCGGCAAGTACGTGCCGTTGGCCGAAACCATCCGTGGCTTCAAGATGATCGTCAGCGGCGAGTGCGATACGCTGCCCGAGCAGGCCTTCTACATGGTCGGCACGATTGACGAAGCCTTCGAGAAGGCCAAGAAACTGCAATAAGGATCCATTATGGCAACCCTGCATGTTGATGTGGTCAGCGCAGAGGAAGCGATCTTCGCCGGTGAGGCGAAGTTCGTGGTCCTGCCTGGCGAGTCGGGCGAACTGGGCATTTTGCCCGGCCACACCCCGCTCATTTCGCGCATCCGCCCCGGGACGGTCAAGATCGTCCGTGCCGACGAAGGCGAGGAAAACATCTTCGTCGCCGGGGGCATTCTGGAAGTGCAGCCCGGCAGCGTGACCGTGCTGGCCGATACGGCCATCCGTGCCGCTGACCTGGACGAAGCCCGTGCCCTGGCGGCGCGCGAGAAGGCCGAAGAGGCCTTGCGCAACGCCAAGGACCGCGAGGACATCGCCGTGGTCGAAGCCGAGCTGGCCATGCTGGCAGCACAGGCCGCGGCGGCTCGCCGCCTGCGCAGCGGCCGCAATTCGCACTAAGCACCACGCGGACGGCAAACAGAACAGCGACCTTCGGGTCGCTGTTCTGTTTTGGGCCCGCCGAGAGTGCTTCGATCTTGTCTCGCGCAGTTGCCGCAATGCGGCCCCATCGCCTATCGCAGCGCCAGCGAAGTCGCGTAGCCTCTTTCTTCCCGTACGACAGAGGAGTTGCGATGCGTGAAACCTACGATTGCGCCTTGGTATTAGTGCCTGGGCATGGGACCTGGCTGCATGACTGGATGCAAGGCGTGCAGCGGCAAGGCCTGCGCAATGGCTATCCGCGCCTGTTCCCTCAGGAGCCGGCCGTCTCGCCCGGTGTCTGCGACCCCTCCTGGCTGGCCGCTTCGTCTCTGAGCCTGCGCCGTTTCGATGCCTGCGTGTTGCCGGTGGAATCGGCCACGTTGTCCTGGGTGCGCACGGCCCTGGCGGCGGCCCGCGAGCAATTGCAAACGCCCGTGCTGGCCTTGGCCAGCGACGTCGGCAGCGTGGCCCTGCGTGATCTGCTGCCCTTGGGCCTGGATGATTTCCTGCGGCCGGATTCGACCGAAGAACTGCGCCTGCGCATTGCCCTGGCCAGCCGGCGCCGCGCCCGCGCCGCCGCGCCGGCCCTCGAGCCGGACGAGGCCTGGGTCTATGACGTGCGGCGCGGCCGTTTCGAGGATGCCGCCACGACGCTGAGCGAACCTGGCGAGGACGCCGCGGCCGTTGATGCCTCGTTGCTGGACACCCCGTTTGGCGCGGCCAAGGCCCGCGTGGTGGGGCATTTCGAGCGTACCTATCTGCACTGCAGCCTGGCGCGCTACGAGGGCAATGTCACGCAGGCCGCGCGCGCCGCAGCCAAGCACCGCCGTGCCTTCTGGGCCTTGATGCGCAAGCACCGCATCCAGGCCGCCCCGTATCGCGAACAGGCCCGCGAGCAGCGGCCGCGCCCGGGTTAGGCGCCGCCATCTTGCGGCCGCGCAAGGCCGCGGGGCCCAGGGGCGGTAAAATCGTGCGCTGCCTATCATCCGAGGAAAGCCGTGTCCCTTGCCCTGAAGAACGATGTCTTTCTGCGCGCGCTGCTGCGCGAGCCTGTGCCTTACACGCCAATCTGGCTGATGCGGCAGGCGGGGCGCTATCTGCCGGAGTACCGGGCCACGCGGGCCAAAGCCGGTTCTTTCATGGGCCTGGCCCGCAATACGGCCTATGCCACCGAGGTGACGCTGCAGCCCCTGGAGCGCTTTCCGCTGGATGCGGCCATTTTGTTCTCCGATATCCTGACCGTGCCCGATGCCATGGGCCTGGGCCTGGATTTCGCCATAGGCGAGGGCCCGCGCTTTGCGCATGCCATCCGTGACGAGGCCGATGTCGCGCGTCTGGCCGTACCGGACATGGACAAGCTGCGCTACGTGTTTGACGCGGTCAGCAGCATACGGCGCGCCCTGGATGGGCGGGTGCCGCTGATCGGCTTTGCCGGCAGCCCCTGGACCATCGCCTGTTACATGGTCGAGGGCAAGGGAAGCGACGACTACCGGCAGATCAAGACATTGCTGTACTCGCGGCCCGACTTGCTGCACCGCATCCTGGAGATCAACGCCGAGGCCACCACGCACTATCTGAACCACCAGATCGAAGCCGGCGCGCAGGCGGTGATGATTTTCGACAGTTGGGGCGGTGTGCTGGCCGATGGCCTGTATCAGGCGTTCTCGCTGGCGTATACGCGCAAGGTCATCGCCGGCCTGCACCGCGAGCGCGAGGGACGCCGGGTGCCGGTCATCGCCTTCACCAAAGGCGGCGGCCTGTGGCTGGAGGATATCGCCGCCAGCGGCTGCGACGCCGTGGGCCTGGATTGGACGGTCAACCTGGGGCAGGCCCGGCGCCGGGTGGCCGATCGGGTGGCTTTGCAAGGCAATCTCGACCCGATGACGCTGTTCGGCTCGGCCGAGGCGATCCGCGCCGAAGCGCGGCGCACGCTTGATGCGTTCGGGCCAGTGGCCCAGGGTGGGCATGTCTTCAATCTGGGGCACGGGATCTCCCAATTCACCCCGCCCGAGGCGGTCCATGAGCTGGTCGACGAAGTGCATCAATACAGCCGTGCCTTGCATGCTAAGTGAGTGACCGCTTGCGTCACAAACGGCATTCTCGGCCTGCCTTCGGTTTGAGTTGTGCACAGCAATGACAGCGATGGGGAAAACCCGAAATTTCTCGTCACGGCAGTGTAAAATTCAGATAAGCCAATGAATTTTAATGATAATTTCATGGTTATTGAATG
This sequence comes from Bordetella genomosp. 12, assembly GCF_002261355.1. GTDB lineage: Bacteria > Pseudomonadota > Gammaproteobacteria > Burkholderiales > Burkholderiaceae_B > Bordetella. The sequence goes on from NZ_NEVU01000001.1 coordinate 329,579, forward strand.
GCTTGCCAAGCATGCCGAGCCTGTGGCAGATCGGTCCGATCGAATTGTTTTGTGTTTTTCCCCAAAGTTATCCACAGGCCGGAAAATTTCTCTCCAATCCCCTCGGCACGTGCGGCGCTTAGCGCCATCTTCCAGAATCCACTTTAAGTTGGAACCTCGTTTGCGCCCGTCTCCGGCCCGGTCTTTCCGTTACGCCGCCCGTCCTCGGACGCGGCCGGCACCCCTGCGTCATGCTTGAGCCGGTATGGGTTCGCGTCGCGCTGGACGTGCCGCTCTATGGCCCGTTTGATTACCGTCTGCCGGCCGGGCTGGACGCGGCGGCGGTGCAGCCCGGCAGCCGGGTCATCGTCCCCTTCGGGCGTCGCAAACTGGTGGGCGTCGTGCTGGCCCTGCCCGAGCAGCCGTCCATCGACGTGGCGCAGGTGCGGGAGATCGAACAGGTGCTCGAGGATCTGCCGCCCTTGCCCGCCGACTGGATGCGGCTGGCCCAGTTTGCCGCCGAGTACTATCAACGCCCGCTGGGCGAAGTCATGCTGCCGGTGCTGCCGCCGCCGTTACGCAAGCCCACCGCCTATCAGGGCAAGCGCTCCGGCGCCGGGCCGGTGGCGCGCCTGGACGCGCGCAAGCCGCGGCGCGCCGCCGCCGCGCCTGCTCAGCCCGATACCGCCCCGGCGCTCAACGCGCCGCAGGCCGCGGCGGTGGCGGCCATTGCCGGGATCAGCGGCTTCAAGACCGTTTTGCTGCATGGGGTGACGGGCAGCGGCAAGACCGAGGTGTACCTGCACGCCGCACAGCGCATCCTGGCCGCCGGGCGGCAGGTGTTGTTGCTGGTGCCGGAAATCAACCTGACGCCGCAGCTGGAGGCCGCTCTGCGCGCCCGCTTCGAGAGTCTGATCGGGCAGGACGGGCTGGCCGTGCTGCACAGCGGGCTGTCCGATGGCGAGCGGCTGCAGGCCTGGGCGCGGGTGCAGCGCGGACAGGCGCGCATGCTGCTGGGGACGCGCATGGCGATTTTCGCGCCCATGCCGGATCTGGGGCTCATCGTGGTCGATGAGGAGCATGACGCTTCTTACAAACAGCAGGAAGGCTTGCGCTACTCTGCCCGCGACCTGGCGGTGTGGCGCGGACACGAACGGCGCATCCCTGTCGTGCTGGGCTCGGCCACGCCCTCGCTGGAGAGTTGGCATCACGCCCAACGCGGCCATTATCAGTTGCTGACGCTGGCCCATCGCGCGCGTGCCGCGGAGTTGCCCCGCATGCGCCTGGTGGACACGCGCCGGCTGCCAATGAAGCACGGGCTGTCGCCGCAATTGATCGACGGCATTACCGAACGCCTGGCGCGGGGCGAACAGTCGCTGGTGTTTCTGAACCGCCGCGGCTATGCGCCGGTGCTGCATTGCGCGTCTTGCGGTTGGGTGACGCATTGCCCGCGCTGCTCGGCCTTCACCGTGCTGCACCGCGCCGGCGCCAAGGGTGGCTACCGGCTGCATTGCCACCATTGCGGCTATCAGGGGCAGGTGCCGCGCGCCTGCCCGGACTGCGGCGATCAGGATCTGCAACCCATGGGCCGCGGCACGCAGCGCATCGAGGAGCATCTGGCCGAGCTTTTCCCCGAGGCGCGCATTGCCCGCATCGATGCCGACAGCACGCGGCGCAAGGGCAGCGCCCAGGCGCTGTTCGCCTCGGTGCATGCCGGCGAGGTGGATATTCTGGTGGGCACGCAGATGGTGGCCAAAGGCCATGACTTTTCGAAGCTGGGCCTGGTCGGCGTGCTGAATGCGGATTCCATGCTGTTTGCCCAGGACTTCCGTGCGCCGGAACGCTTGTTTGCCCAGCTGATGCAGGTGGCCGGCCGCGCCGGCCGCCATGTCGGCGGCGGCGAGGTGCTCATCCAGACCGGCTATCCCGAACAACCCGTCTACCAGGCGCTGATCCGCCATGATTACGCGGGTTTTGCCCGTCATTCGCTCGAGGAGCGCGAGGTCACGGGCTTGCCGCCCTTCGCCTACCAGGCGCTGTTGACCTCGGAGGCGCGCGAAGTCGCCCAGGCGCTGGCGTTTCTGCAGGCGGCCAGGCAGGCCGGCGAAAGCCTGAGCGAGGCGATTACACTCTACGATCCCGTGCCGCTGCGGATTGTGCGCGTGGCCAATGTCGAGCGCGCCCAATTGCTGGTCGAGAGCGCCAGCCGCCCCGCCCTGCAGGCGTTTCTGCCGCATTGGCTCGACGCCATCGTGCCGCTGGCGGCACAGGCCCGCGCGCGCTGGCAACTGGAGGTCGATCCTCTGGAGATCTGACGTCTTCGCGCCCGCGGCTATCCTGACCCCCACGCTTACACCATGTCCACTGATACCCCGATCGGCCACGGCCTGAATCCCGCCCAGAAAGAGGCGGTGCTTTATCTGGACGGCCCCTGCCTGGTCCTGGCCGGCGCCGGCAGCGGCAAGACGCGCGTCATCACGCAGAAGATTGCCTATCTGCTGCGGGAGTGCGGCTACATGGGACGCAACATCGTGGCGCTGACCTTCACCAACAAGGCCGCGCGCGAGATGGCCGAGCGGGTCAAGACCCTGGTGGATCGCCAGTTGGCCAAAGGGCTGACGATCAGCACCTTCCACGCCCTGGGTGTGCGCCTGTTGCGCGAAGAGGCCGCGCACGCCGGGCTCAAGCCGCAATTCTCGATCCTGGATGCCGATGACGCGATGGCCATTATCCAGGATCTGCTGGCCACGACCGATCGCGGCCGCCTGCGCGAGGTGCAGTCGATTATTTCGCTCTGGAAAAACGGCTTGCTCGAACCGGACGACGCGGCCAAGGTGGCTGTCACGCCCGGCGAAGTGGAAGCCGTGGCCGTCTACCGCAGCTATGCCGCGACGCTGGCCGCTTATCAGGCGGTGGATTTCGATGACCTCATCCGCATCCCGGCCATGCTGCTGGAGCACAACGAAGAGGTCCGCACGCGCTGGCAGAATCGCGTGCGCTATCTGCTGGTCGATGAGTATCAGGACACCAATGTCTGCCAGTATCGCCTGGTGCAATTGCTCACGGGCATGCGTTCGCTGTTTACCGCCGTGGGCGACGATGACCAGGCCATTTACGCCTGGCGCGGCGCGACCATCGAAAACCTGGCCAAGCTCACGACCGATTATCCCAACCTCAAGCTCATCAAGCTGGAGCAGAACTACCGCTCCGTGCAGCGCATCCTGGCGGCCGCCAACAATGTGATCGAGCGCAATCCCAAGCTGTTCGAAAAGAAGCTGTGGTCGGATTTGGGCGCCGGCGAGCCCATCACCGTCAGCCCCATGGATGGCGATGAGCACGAGGCCGAATCGGTGGCAATGAAAGTGTCGGCGTCGCGCTTTGAGCGCCAGGCGCAGTGGAAGGATTTCGCCATCCTGTACCGCGGCAACCATCAGTCGCGCATTCTGGAGCAGGCGCTGCGGAATCTGAAGATCCCGTACACCATCTCGGGCGGCCAGAGCTTTTTCGACAAGGCCGAGGTGCGCGACATTCTGGCCTATCTGCGTCTGGTGGCCAATGACGAGGACGATCCGGCGTTTATCCGTGCCGCCACCACGCCCAAGCGCGGTATCGGCCAGGCCACGCTGCAGACGCTCGGGCAGTATGCGGCGCAGCGGGCGATTTCGCTGTTGCAGGCCGCATCCGAAGAGGGGCTGGAGGCGCTGCTGCAACCACGGCAACTCGAGCCGCTGCGCACCTTCGGCGAGTTCATCCGCCGCATTCAGTGGCGTGCCGGGCGCGGCGCCGACGGCGCCACCACACGCGCGGCCGAGCCGGCCGGGCCGTTGCTGGACGACCTGCTTGCGGCCATTCAGTACGAGCGTTATCTCTTTGACACGCTGGAAGAGCGTCCGGCCCAGACGCGATGGCAGAACGTGATGGAATTGGTGTCCTGGCTCAAGCGCAAAGCCGAAGAAGATGGCATGACGCTATTCGAACTGGTGCAGCACGTGGCGCTGGTCACCATGCTGGAGCGCGGCGAAGACGAGGAGCCCGATGCGGTCAAGCTGTCCACGCTGCATGCGTCCAAGGGGCTGGAGTATCCGCACGTGTATCTGGTCGGCGTGGAGGAAGGCTTGCTGCCCCATGTGGGCCGCGACGAAGAAGACACTGATCCGGAGAATGCCGCCAACAATCTGGCCACGCGCATTCAGGAAGAGCGCCGTCTCATGTATGTGGGGATCACGCGCGCGCAGCGCAGCCTGCATCTGAGTTGGTGCCGCAAGCGGCGGCGCGCCCGGGAAGACCGGGTGTGTGAACCCTCGCGCTTTATCGAGGAGATGGGCCTGTCTCAGCCCGGCATCAAGGAAGACGCGGCCACCGCGGCCTTGAGCCCCAAGGAACGCCTGGGCATGCTCAAGGCCTTGCTGCAGAAATAAGCCTGCGGCGGCCGGCGGCGTTCAGGCCAGGTCGCGCAGCAACAAGTGCCAGAACTTCGCGCGCATATCCAGGGTGGAGATCTGGATGTACTCGTGCAGCGTGTGCGCGCCGTCGCCATCGGCGCCCAGGCCGTCGAGCGTGGGCACGCCCAGCGCGGAGGTGAAGTTGGCATCGCTGCCGCCGCCGGTCATGGGCGCGTCTTCGAGCGGGAAGCCGGCTTCGCTGGCATAGCCTTGGGCCAGCGCCAGCAGCGCGGCCGATTCGGGCGTCTTGACCATGGGCGGACGGTTCAGCTCGACATCGATATCCAGTTCGACATCGGGGCCCACGGCGCACAGTTGGCGCATGCGGGCGAGCACGTCCTTGGCCGCGCCCATGTCGGGCACGCGGAAGTCCACCACGCAGCGGCAGTGCGCCGGCACGGTGTTGGTCACCGTGCCGCCGGCGATGGTGCCGACGCTGACGGTCACGCCGCGCGCGTAGTCGGTCATGTTCTCCAGGGCCAGGATCTGGTGCGCCATTTCGCGGATGGCGCTGCGGCCTTTCTCGTGCGACATGCCGGCATGGGCCGGCCGGCCCTTGACGCCCAGGCGCAGCATGCCCGTGCCCTTGCGCGCGGTCACGCATTTGCCGCCGTTGGGGCGTGCCGGTTCGCACACCAGGCCGTACTTGGCCTGCTTGGCCAGACGTTCGATGTGTTCCCGCGAGGCGTGGCTGCCGGTTTCTTCGTCGGGCACCATCAGAAAGTCTATCGGCAGGCGTGCCGCGCCGGGCTGGGTCAGCCCGCGCAGGCCGGCCAGCGCCAGCACGATGCCGGCTTTCATGTCGTAGCTGCCCGGGCCGTAGAGGCGGTCATCCTCGATGCGGCAGGGATTGTCGGCCAGCGTCCCCACAGGGTGGACGGTGTCGATATGGCCGATGATCAGAATGCCGGGCCGTGTGTCGCCGGGCGCGCGCGTGGTGGCCAGCACCATGGGGCCGACCTCGGCGCCCAGCGAGGTGACTTCCACCTGCATGCCGATGGCGCGGGCCCGCTCGGCGGCCAGATGCGCCATGGCGGTGATGCCTTCGACGTAATGGGAAGGCGATTCGCACTGCACCCAGGTCTGGATTTCGGCGACGAGTTCTTGCGTATTCGGAAGCGTGGTCATGGCTTGGGAAGGAGCTCAGGCGGTGTGATTGCCGGCCAGGGCGGCCAGCGTGGCGGCGTCGGGCATGCTGCCGTCGAACCAGAGGTTGGCGGCAACGGCGGACATGGCGCGTCCATCATGGCCGATTCCGGGCACCGTCTGCAAGTGCCAGGCAAAAGGCAGGCCGCGGCGTTCGGCTTCCTGGCGGCCCGCTTCGTAGTAGTGGTGGGCGCGCGCATAGCGATGCGGCCCTTGGCGCAGCGCCTCGGGCTGGCTGGGCAGATTGGGGTCATCGGTGGCGATGTCCTGATCGCCGGCCAGGATGATCATGGGATAGGCGAGCAGCCGGGCCAGATGCTGTTCGGTCAGGCCCACGCCGCCCATGCCTTCGGGGTAAGGCAGATCCAGGGTGGGCAGGGTGTACCAGCCCGGGTTGCCCGCGATCACGCCCGCAAACGCCTCGGAAGGCTGGCTGCTCATGAGACGGTGCACGAACTGCCCGCCGGCCGAATGGCCGAAGAGGTAGACGGGCTTGCACACCGATATCTCGGAGGCCGCCAGATCCTTGAGCACGCGCCCGACCAGGGCGTAGGTCCAACCGTCGACGTGGCGCGGGTTGCCCGAAGGCGTGAACACGCGGCCGTTGTTGTAGCTGTCCACGCCGGGCCAGATCTCGTTGGAGAACGTCGGCGCGATGATGAGCAGGCGGTGTTTGTCGGCCGCCGGGATCCAGAAGTCGCGGTAGTCGTCACCGTTGCGCAGCACGCCGTGCTGGACGATGACCACCGGGTCTTCCGGCGTATAGCCGTAGGGGCGGTAGGTGTTGAGCGTAAAGGGACGATCGGCGTTGCGGTCGTCATCCACATAGATGAAGCTGTTGCGGCCCGCATGGCCCAGTTCGATGGCCATGCGGTCGGCGTTGCTCAGTTCGGCGGGTTTCATGATCAGGCGGCGTTGTCGTTGAGATGGCAGGCCGAGATATGGCCTGCGGCGATGGTCTTGAGCTCGGGGGCTTCTTCTTTGCAGCGCGGCATGGCCTGCGGGCAGCGCGGATGAAAGGTACAGCCCGAGGGCGGATTCAGCGGTGACGGGATCTCGCCGCGAATGGGCGTGAACTTGCGCCCACGCCGTTCGACATCCGGCACTTCGGCCATCAGGGCCTGGGTGTAGGGATGGTTGGGGTGCGCGAAGATCTCCGAAGCCTTGGCCTGTTCGACGATCTTGCCCAGATACATGATGGCGACCCGGTCGGAGATGTGGCGCACCACGCCCAGGTCATGGCTGATGAACAGATAGGTAAAACCGTGCTGCTCGCGCAAGTCCATGAACAGGTTGATGACCTGAGCCTGGATGGACACATCCAGCGCGGCCACCGGCTCGTCGCACACCAGAAATTTCGGCGCGACCAGCAACGCGCGCGCGATGCCGATGCGCTGGCGCTGTCCGCCCGATATCTGATGCGGAAAGCGATCGCGGTACTCGCGGTCCAGGCCGACTTCGGCCAGCGCGCGATCCACGCGCTGCGGGATGTCGGCCGCCGGCGCCAGCTTGTGCACCTTGAGCGCTTCGCCCAGGATCTGGCGCAGGCGCTGGCGCGGATTGAGCGAGGCCTGCGGGTCCTGGAAGATCATCTGCACGCCCAGCGTGTAGGCCAGCTTGTCGGCGTTCTGCAGGCTGCTCACCTCGCGGCCCTGGTAATACAGCTCGCCGGAGCTCTGGTGATGCAGCCCGGCCACCACGCGGCCGAGCGTCGATTTGCCGCAGCCGGACTCGCCCACCAGGCCCACGACTTCGCCGCGCGCCACCGATAGCGACACGCCGTTGACGGCATGCACCGTGCGGCGGTCGATGGGTTTGCCGGCCAGCGCAAGCAGGCGTTGCGCGATGTCCGGGCGGTTCTCAAAGCGCTTGTGGACGTCGCGCAGTTCGATAACAGGGGTGTCGGTCTGGGTCATGCGGCCTCGCGGGCAATCGGTACATAGCAGCGGTAGCTGCGCGGCCCTTCCTGGGTGGCGGCGGGCGGCTGCTCGGTGCAGCGGGGAATCACGTTCGGACAGCGGGGTCGGAAAGCACAGCCCGAGGGCCGCGCCGACAGGCTGGGCGCCATGCCGTTGATCTGGTGCAGGCGGCTGCCCGGCATGGATTGGGCCGGCATCGAGTCCAGCAGCCCGCGCGTGTAGGGATGGCGCGGCGCATCCAGGATGTCGTTGACCGGGCCGGCCTCGACGATGCGCCCCGCATACATGACGGCCACTTTGTCCGCCAACTCGGCCACCACGCCCAGATCGTGGGTGATCCAGATGAGGGCCGTCTTGTGCTCGCGGCAGATTTCCTGCATGCGATAGAGGATCTGGCCCTGGATGGTGACATCCAGCGCCGTGGTGGGTTCGTCACAGATGATGAGGTCCGGACGATTGAGCATGGCGATGGCGATGGCCACGCGCTGGCGCATGCCGCCGGAGAATTCGTGCGGATAGGCGTTGAGGCGCTTTTCGGGCGCGGGGATGCCCACCATGGCCAGCGCCTCGCGGCACCGCTCCAGCGCCTGTTGCCGCGAGACGTTCTCGTGCGTGAGGATGGCTTCCATCATCTGTTCGCCGACCTTGAGCACCGGGTTGAGCGTCATGAGCGGATCCTGGAAGATCATGGCGATGCGGTTGCCGCGCAACTGGCGCATCTGTTCTTCGCTCAGTTTGCGCAGATCCTTGCCCTTGAAGCGGATCTCGCCGGCCACGACTTCCCCGGGCGGGTCGATCAGCCCCAGCAAAGAGAAGCCGGTGACGGATTTGCCGGAGCCGGATTCGCCCACCAGCCCCACGATCTCGCCGCGCTTGACGGTGAGGTCCACGCCGTCGACGGCCGGCCAGGCGCCGGCTTCGGTGTGAAATGCGGTGCGCAGACCGCGCACCTCGAGAATAGTGTCGCTCATGCTCGTCGCGGGTCCAGGCTTTCACGCAGGCGGTCGCCCACGATGTTGATGGTCAGGATGAGGATCAGCAGGGCCAGGCCCGGAAAGAGGCTGATCCAGTAGTCGCCGGACAGCAGGTACTGAAAGCCGTTGGCGATGAGCAGACCCAGCGACGGCTCGGTCACCGGCACGCCCACGCCCAGGAAGGACAGCGTGGCCTCCAGCACGATGGCGTTGGCGATCTGGATGGTGGCGAACACCATCACCGGCCCCATGCAGTTGGGCAGCAGGTGAAACAGCATGATGCGCCAGGCCGGGAAACCCAGGTTGGCGGCCGCTTCCACGTACTCTTTGCGCCGCTCTTGCAGGGCGCGGCCGCGCATGATGCGGGCGTAGTGGGCCCATTGCACGATCACCAGCGCCAGGATCACCTTGTCCACGCCGCGGCCCATCATGGCCAGCAGCACCAGGGCCACCAGAATGGTCGGAAAGCCCAGGATGAAATCGACCAGCCGCATCAGCACGGCGTCGATGATGCCGCCGGTGTAGGCCGCCACCAGGCCCACCAGACTGCCGATGGCCGTGGCCAGCGCCACGGCGCTCAGGCCCACGAAGAGGCTGATGCGCAGGCCGTAGAGAATGGCGCTGAGCATGTCACGGCCCTGGTCATCGGTGCCCAGCCAGTAAATGCCGCCATCCATCATGGGCGAGCGTGGCGGCAGGCGTCCGTCGAGCAGGTTGAGGTTGGCCAGATCGTAGGGGTTCTGCGGCGCGAAGAACGGCGCAATCAGCACGATGGCGATGAGGATGAACAGCGCAAACGCCGAGCCGCGCAGCGTCGGGCGGCTGCGCAGCTTCTTCAGGATCTGGGCGCGGCGCGGGGTTTCGGCCAGGGGCGGAACCGTGCGCGTGCGGCCATTGCTGGAAGGGGTTGCCATGGCGGACCTTATTGGGCGGGGGCGACCAGCTGCACGCGCGGATCGAGCGCGGCGTACATGATGTCGACGATGAGATTGATGATGACGAAGATCAGCGTGACCAGCATCACGTAGGCGACCACCACGGGGCGGTCGAGCTGGTAGACGCTGTCGATCAGCAGCTTGCCCATGCCCGGCCAGGCGAACACGGTTTCGGTGATGGTCGAGTAGGCGATCAGTTGGCCGAACTCCATGCCGATCACGGTTACCACCGGGATGAGGATGTTGCGCAGGATATGGCGGCGCACGATGCGTCCGGGCTTGATGCCCTTGGCGCGCGCGAATTTGACGTACTCCTGCGACTGGGCCTCGGCCACGCCGCTGGCCGTCATGCGCAGCACCAGGGCGATATTGGCCAGGCCCAGGTTGATGGCGGGCATGATCACGTGCGCCCAGCCGTTGGCCGTGAGCAAGGAGAACGGGATGCCCAGCACGGTGACCGTGGCGCCGCGTCCGGAGGCCGGCAGCCAGCCCAGCCACACGGAAAACAGCAGGATGAGCATCATGCCCTGCCAGAAGTTCGGCAGCGAAAAGCCCAGCACCGAGGTGGCCATGATGCCGCGACCCAGCGGCTCATCGCGATACAGGCCGGCGACCAGCCCCATCGGAATGCCGACAATACAGGTCAGGGTGATGGCCACCAGCACCAGTTCGAAGGTGGCCGGCATGCGCTGGACGATGAGTTCGATGGCGGGGATGCCGTGCACGAAGGACGTGCCCAGATCGCCATGCAGGGCGCGCCACAGGAAGTTGAGGTACTGCTGCCACACCGGCAGGTCCAGCCCCAGGCGCGTGATCATCGCCTGGCGCGCTTCCATGCTGGCTTCGGGGCTGACCAGCAGTTCGATCGGGTCGCCCACGGCGTAGACCGCCAGGAAGACGACGAGCGATACCGCCAGCAGAACAAACAGGCTCTGTATCAGCCTGCGCAGGATAAACAAGGCCACGTTTCGATTTCCTTGGTGGTCTCAGTGAAAGATACGCTCTGAGGAGCGATCACAGAATAAAGCCTGGCCTCAGGCCAGCGGCCGGGCCAGCCGCAAGACCGTCACGCCGGGGCGCAGATTGGCCAGCGACGGCATGATGAGCACGCAGTTGTCATAGGGGGTGGTCACGGCTTGGCCATCGGACCAGCCGATCACGGTGCCGGCCTGCGGCAGTTTCTCCATCCCTTTCCAGGGGTGGGCGAAACGAAAGTCTGTGCTGCGCGCCGCCACGGCGTCGGTGACGCGCAAGGCCTGCGGGGCGCTGGCGGCAGGCCGCAGCCACTTGGCCGGGACATCGGCCGCGCCGACGATTTCCGAAGCCAGCAGAAAGCGCGCCATGATATCCAGGGCGACCGCCGCGCTGGCCGTGGCGCCGTGAAAGCCGCATTCGATGAGCAGCGAGCGGCTCTGCGGGTCGCCGTCGGGGGCGAAGCGGCCATAGTCGCGCAGGCGCACGCCGGCGGCATGGCCGGCATCCGAGACGATGTAGGCCGGATTGCCGAGCGCGCGCGCCAGGGCGACATTGCGCGGGGCCAGGCCGCTGAGTTGCAGCGGCTCGTTGGCGTTGCTCATGGAGTGGAAGTCAAGCAGCCAGTCGGCCCGCTCCACCCAGGGCAGCAGCTCACGCGCGCGCTGGCGCTCCAGACTGTCGCCGGCGGCCAGTTTGTCGGCGCTCCAGACCCGGTTCATGTCTTCGTCGACAAAACGCGAGCGGGCATAGTCCGCCGGATCGAAGCGATCGAAGGCCGCCAGATTACAGAAGGCCAGCGTGAGGCTGCCGCGCCGCGGCGCCAGCCCGCTGGCCAGCAGCATTTTCAGGGCCCAGGCGCCGCACAGCTCATTGCCGTGGATCAGCGCGGTCAGCAGAACCTGTCTGCCGGGCCGTCCGGAATCGAAGTGCCAGACACCTGGTGTGCCGGTATTGCCGGCACGTTCGTCGTCCAGGTTTGGACGCGCTAATTCAAAGGGTCTAGTGGGAAGGGACATGGCAACTCCGGAACGCGGGGCAGATTGTATAGGGGTTACAAATCTGTCCGTCCAGAAAGGAACAAGGGCGCCGCCTATGGCGACGCCCTCGGGCGGGTCAGTGTCCCTTGTGAGGAAACCGCACCCGGATCATGACAGTTTACTTCTTGTCAGCCGGCTTGACCGACATGGCCAGGGTGTACTGGTCGCGGCGGCCTTCGTAGGTCAGGCCCTTGCGGAAGGCCCAGATGCTGCTTTCGAAGTGCAGCGGAATGAGCGGCACGTTGTCCAGCGCGATCTGCGTGGCCTGCTGCAGCAGTTTCTGGCGCTGAGCCGGATCGACCGTCACGATGGCCTGCTGATAGACCTTGTCGAACTCGGGGTTGGAGAAGCCGCCGTAATTGCTGGTGCCCAGGCTCTTGGGCGAATCCAGCGACGCGACCCACAGCTGGAACAGGCCCGAGGCCTCGCCCACTTCGGAAGGCCAGCCGCCGATCGGGAAGCTGAACTCGCGCTTGGCGCGCTTGGGGAAGTAGATCGAGGCCGTCATGGCGTCGACATTGGCCTTGATGCCGATGCGCGACAGATACTGGGCCACGGCCTGTGCGATCTGGCCGTCGTTGACGTAGCGGTCGTTGGTGGTCGAGATGGTCATCTCGAAACCATTGGGATAGCCCGCCTCGGCCAGCAGCTTCTTGGCGCCTTCGGGGTCGTACTTGATCTCCGGCGCATTGGCCAGGCCGCCGAACATGCCGTCAGGCATGTACTGGTAAGCCGGGGTGGCCAGGCCGTCCATCAGGCGCGCGACGATGGTCTTGCGGTCGATGGCCATGGAGATGGCGCGGCGCACGCGCAGATCCTGCAGCGGGTTCTTGCCATCGGCGGCCTTGACGAAGGGGCTTTCCTTGCGGCCGACGTCCGGTTGGAAGAAGATCAGGCGGGTCGAGGGGGTGGCGACGTAACCGTATTGCGGATTGCTCTTGATGCGTTGCAGATCGCGTGCGGCGGGGTTCTCGATGACGTCGAAGTCACCCGAGAGCAGGCCGGTCAGGCGCGGGCCGGCATTGGGAACCGGCACGAACTTCACGTCCTTCCAGGCCGGTTTCTCGCCCCAGTAGTTGTCATTGCGGGTCAGCTCGATGCCGGTGCCCTTGACGTAGGACTTCAACATATAGGGGCCGGTGCCGATGGCGTCCTTGCCGTTGTTGAAATCGACCACGGTGGGCCACTTGCCGGTCACGCCGCAGCCGGCCTTGGGATCGAAGCTGAGCTTGCCGTGTTCGACGATGCCGTTCCAGATGATCGGCAGGCCGCGCGCCAGTTCGGCCGGCAGCAGCGGCAGCGGTTCGGCCGTCTTGATGATGACGGTATGCGCATCCGGCGTCTGCACGTCGGTGATGCGCTTAGTCATGTCCATGTACGACTGCGAGATATTGGTCTCGTTGTTCAGCGTACGGCAGATCGTGAACAGCACGTCGTCGGCCGTGAAGGGCTTGCCGTTGGAGAACTTGACGTCGTCACGCAGCTTGAATTCCCAGGTTAGGTCGTCGAGGTTTTTCCAGGACTTGGCCAGCGCCGGCTTGAGCTGCATGTTCGCATCGCGGCCCACCAGCGAGTCATAGACATGCGCCGAGAAGGCGTCATTCTGGGTCTGCTTGTGATAGTGGGGGTCGGCCGAAGTCGGTTCGGAAGACAGGGCGATTTTCAGCGTCTGGGCCAGTGCGGCGCCGCCAGGGGCGGCCAGCAGGCCCGCCGCCATAACGGCCACGAGGATGCGAGACTTCATGTTGGACAACTCCGGGTAGACAAGGGCGCGATTATTGATAGCCGCTACCCGCATTGTCAACGTTTGGTCCGACAGCCGCCAGACCCCTGCGACGCGATTTGTCAGTCGCGTCAGAGGGGGAGCGCTTGGGATGCATACCCGGGAAATCCCTGATCAGGGATGTCCTGAAAGAAGCGCCGCGCCCGCCTAGCAGGCCGGGTACGGCGCGGACGGTACCGGAGGGAGGGAGGGGGGAGGTCCGGCGCCGTCAGAGAGGGGCACGGCCCGTTCGGGCGCCGTGCCGGCGGCACACGCTGGAGATCCGCAACGTGCGCGTGCCGCGTTAAGGCTTTACCACTGCGAACCGGTGTAGTTGGCGCTTTGGGCGCGGGCACGGTTCATGGATTCGTTGACTTCATCGACGAAGGCGAAGAAGCCGGAGACGCCGCGGCCGATGCAGGCGGCCACGCGCTTGAGGGCAGCCACGGGGTGCGGGGCAGCTTGGTTTTCCATCGCGCCGCGCAGCAGATCACGCTCCAGCGAATCGGTCATGCGGGCGTTTTGATTCAGGGTCAGGTCGCTCATGGTTTGCTCCACTCATCATTTCTCGACTAGGTGAAACCATTATAGGGATAACCCTAGGTGTGGAGCAACAAAAACCTAGGGCAAACCCTAGGTATGTTGTAAATAAACCTGACGTGGTCTGAAAGGCGTGTGCAATCAAGGGCTTGGCGGCCGCCCGTTACGGATCGCCCGGGCCGCATCGGCCAATTCGCCCGCTGTCAGCCCGATCGGCCCGATGCCCTGAGCCACGAGGGCGTCGGCGGCGGCGCCGTGCAGCCAGACGGCGGCGGCGACGGCTTGTTCGGGCGGCAGCGCCTGGGCCAGCAGCGCGCCCAGCATCCCCGCCAGCACGTCGCCAGTGCCGGCGCTGGCCAGGCCAGGATTGCCCGTGGAGTTACGCAGGCAGACGCCGTCCGGGGCGCAGACCAGGCTGCCGGCGCCTTTGAGCACGACCCAGGCGCCGTAGCGTTGCGCCAGTTCCCGGGCCGCTGCGGGCCGGGCGGCCTGCACCTGGTGGGTAGAGCGGTTTAGCAGCCGGGCCGCTTCGGCCGGGTGCGGCGTGAGCACCACGGTGCCCTGCCCCCAGGCCGGGCGCAAACGGCCCGCGGCCAGCAGGTTCAAGCCATCGGCATCGAGCACCATGGGCGCGTTGCGCCGGCGTTGAAACAGTTCCGCCAGGAGTTGGGCCGCCAGGGGCGAGGTGCCGATACCGCAGCCAGCCGTCCAGGCCGTCAGATTCAGCTCGCCGGCCAGCAGTGCGTCGGCCGGCCGGATCATGAGTTCCGGCTGCAAGGGGTCGCAGGCCAACGGGCAGGGTTGCTGGGCCAGGCCCACCAGGACTTTACCGGTCCCCAGTTTGAGCGCGGCGCGCGCGGCCAGCAGGGCCGCGCCGGTCATGCCCGGCCCGCCGCCCAGCACGGCCAAACTGCCGAAACTCCCTTTATGACTGTCCGCCGCGCGGGGAGCGAACAGGGCGGGAAACTGGCTGGGGTCGATAAGCGCGGGGGCGGAGGCGGACATGGGGATTCCAGGGGGACGGCTTTCCACTATAGTGCCCAAAAACCGCGCGCCTGGGCGCGCTCTCTGGAGACTGACGAATGAGCACCGATGCCACCCTGGCGCACTACGCCCGCTACGAAGCCCTGAAGCTGCGCCGCCATCCCGAAGGCGTGCTGGAGCTGATCATGGGCGCCAAGGATGCCAGCGGCAAGCTCTCGACCGCCGATCACCGCCTGCACCGCGAGCTGGCCGATATCTGGCGCGATATCGATACGGATCCGCTGACCCGGGTCGTGGTCATCCGCGGCGAAGGCAAAGGGTTTTCGGGCGGGGGCGACCTGGATCTGGTGCAGCAGATGGCCGATGACTTCGAGGTGCGCGCGCGCGTCTGGCGCGAGGCGCGCGATCTGGTCTACAACATCATCAACTGCAACAAGCCCGTGGTCTCGGCCATGCATGGCGCGGCGGTCGGCGCCGGCCTGGTGGCCGGCCTGCTGGCCGATGTCTCGATCGCCGCGCGCGACGCCCGCATCATCGATGGCCACACGCGGCTGGGCGTGGCCGCGGGCGACCATGCCGCCATCGTCTGGCCGCTGTTGTGCGGCATGGCCAAGGCCAAGTACTACCTGCTGCTGTGCGAAACCGTCAGTGGCGAGGAGGCCGAGCGCATCGGCCTGGTATCGCTATGCGTGGACGAACCGCAGTTGATCGAGCGCGCCTTCGAGGTGGCTTATCGCCTGGCGCGCGGCTCGCAGACGGCCATACGCTGGACCAAATATGCCTTGAATAACTGGCTGCGCCAGGCCGGCCCGAGTTTCGACACCTCGCTGGCGCTCGAATTCATGGGCTTTGCCGGGCCGGACGTGCGCGAAGGCATCCAGTCCTTGCGCGAGCGCCGCGCGCCCGACTTCAAGCCGGACGCGCCTTTCTGAGTCAGGGCTGCCGGGGAGCGAAGAAACGCGCGAAGGCGGCCTGGGCTGGCGCGCTGGCCAGGCACTGACGGAATTGTTCGGCTTCGCGATCCAGGGTGGCGTGCAAGGCCGGGCGTTGCGGCCCGCGCATGAGCGCCTTGGAGACGCGCAGCGCCTGGCGCGGCTGGGCCGCCAGCCGCGCGGCGGTAGCCTGGGCCAGGGGCAAGGCCTGCCCCGGTTCGGTGACCGCGCTGGCCAGGCCGGCGTCGTGCGCCGCGCTGGCGTCGAAACCCTCGCCCAACAACAGCCATTGCGCCGCGCGCCGTGCGCCGGCGATCTGCGCGAGCCATTGGCTGGAACCGCCCTCCGGGCATAGCCCCAGCGCCAGAAACGGCAGCTTGAATTGGGCGTCGCGTCCGGCATAGACAAAATCGCAGTGCTGCAGCAGCGTGACCCCCACCCCCACGGCATGGCCTTCGACGGCGGCGATCACTGGCGCATCGCAATCCACCAGCGCCCGCAGAAAATGCAGTCCGGGGCTGTCGCCGGCGGGCCGCTCGGCCTGGAAATCGCGCAGATCATTGCCGGCCGTGAAGTGCGCGCCGGCGCCGGTCAGCACCACGGCGCCCACCTCGGCGTCCTGATGCGCGGCACGCAACTGCTCGGCCAGGGCGTGATACGTGGCCGTATCCAGCGCGTTGCGCCGTTCGGGGCGGTTCAGCGTGAGGGTGAGCACCCCGTCTTGCCGTTCGCTCAACAAGGTCTCGCTCATACGAAGGCCTTGGCAGCCAGCGCGGCGCGCGCCGCGTCATACTCGGTGCGCAATTGCGCCACGATCGCGGCGGCGGGCTGCACGGCGTCGATGCTGCCTACCCCTTGGCCGGCGCCCCAGATGTCTTTCCAGGGCTTGGCGCGCGAGGTGCCGAAGTTGGAGGCCCCGCTGTCTGGCGCGGGAAGGTTGGCCGGATCCAGCCCCGCGTTGACGATGCTGGACTTCAGGTAGTTGCCGGGGATGCCGGTGAAAAAAGGCGTGTAGAGAATATCGCCGGCCTGCGCCTGCACCAGCGCGGCTTTGTAGGCCTGGCTGGCGTTGGCCTCCTCGCTGGCGATGAAACGGGTGCCCATGTAGGCGAAGTCCGCGCCCATGGCCTGCGCGGCGAGGATGCCCGCGCCGTGGCCAATGGCGCCCGAGAGCACGATGGGGCCGTCGTAGAAGCGCCGGACTTCGGTCAACAGCGCGAAGGGGCTGAGCGTGCCGGCATGGCCGCCCGCGCCGGCGGCCACCAGAATGAGGCCGTCCACGCCTGCCTCCAGCGCTTTTTCGGCATGGCGGATCGTGGTGACGTCGTGGAAGACTTTGCCGCCCCAGGCATGGATGCCCGCGACCAGGTCGCCGGGGGCGCGCAGGCTGGTGATGATGTAGGGCACGCGGTGGCGGGCGCATTCGGCCAGATCGTGCTCCAGGCGGTCGTTGGACTGATGGATGATCTGGTTCACCGCAAAGGGCGCGACCCGGGCTTGCGGATGCGCCTGGCGGTAATCGGCCAGGCCGGTCTGGATCTCAGCCAGCCAGTCCGCCAGCAGGCTTTGCGGACGCGCGTTGAGCGCCGGAAAGGCGCCCATCACGCCGCTGGTGCATTGCGCCAGCACCAGGGCCGGGTTGGAGACGATGAACATGGGCGAGCAGATGACGGGCAATTGCATCTGGCCATACAGGTCTGCGACCACGGGATGGGGCGCGGCGGTGTCTCGGGCGGTCATGAGGGTTTCCGATGGTATTGAGCGTGGCGTGTGCCGGGTCTATAATTACCTACCGGTCGTCCGGTAATTAATTAAATTCATTTAACGGCATGCGGTAAATCGCTGTCAATGCAGATTCTCCAGTAAACCCGCGCCCGCCCGCCTTTTTATTTATGCCTGTTTCTCCTTCGCCGGGCCGCCGCGCCGGCCGCCCGCCCACACTGACTGCCGCGCGCGAACGCATTCTCGAGGCGGCCGCGGCCCTGTTTGCCCAAAGCGGCTATGAGGGCAGTTCGATCGCCGACCTGGCCACGGCCATCGGCGTGTCCAAAGCGGCCATCTATCACTATTACCCCACCAAGCAGGATATCTACGACGCCATCATCGTGGAGGTGCTCGGAGGGTTGCTGGCGGCCGTCACGCAGGCCTGCGCCGCGCAGCAAGCCGCCGACGCCCGTCTGCGCGCCTTCATGCTGGCGCATGCGGATTACTTCGAGGCGCATCACGACCAGTTCGTCACCATGCTGATCGGCTACTCCGGCATGGCCCTGCCCGAGCAGGCCGACGCGGCACGCCTGCGCGACAGCTACGAGGCGCTGCTGCGCGAGATCCTTGCGCAGGGTACGGAGCAAGGCGTGTTCCGGCGGCGCGAGGTCGCCGCCACGGGGCGCGCCGTGCTGTCGCTGCTGAATTGGATGGTGCGTTGGTACAAGCCCGGCCAGGGGCAGACCGCCCGCGCCATTGCGCAAGATTATTTTGACCTGATCACCGGCGGCTTGTGCCGCCCCGAGACCGAACCGAGGTAAAAATCATGGCCCTGGACCAAGAAACCCTGACCCTGTTGCTGGACGCTGTGCGCCGCTTCGTGACCGAGCGCCTGGTGCCGGCCGAAGACGAGCTCGCGCACACCGGGACGATTCCCGAAGACATCGTGCGCGAGATGCGTGAACTGGGCCTGTTCGGCCTGTCCATCGCGCCCGAATACGGCGGCCTGGGCCTGACCATGGAGGAAGAGGTGCGGGTGGTGTTCGAGCTGGGCCAGACCTCGCCGGCTTTCCGGTCGCTGGCCGGCACCAACATCGGCATCGGCTCGCAGTCCATCGTGCTGGCCGGCTCCGAGGCGCAGCGCAATCATTACCTGCCGCGCCTGGCCAGCGGCGAGCTGGTCGGTTCGTTTGCGCTGACCGAGCCGGACGCCGGCTCGGATGCCATGGCGCTGCGCACCACGGCCACCCGCGATGGCGACCACTACATCATCAATGGCACCAAGCGCTACATCACCAACGCCCCGATTGCCGGCCTGTTTTCCGTCATGGCGCGCACCGCGGCCGAGCGCCGCGCCGATTCCATCTCTTGCTTTCTGGTCGAGGCCGGCACGCCTGGCCTGACGCTGGGCAAGCCGGACAAGAAAATGGGTCAGGCTGGCGCGTTGACCTGCGACGTGGTGTTCGACAACTGCCGCGTGCCGGCCAGCGCGCTTCTGGGCGAGCAGGAAGGCACGGGTTTTCGCACCGCGATGCGGGTGCTGGACAAAGGCAGGCTGCATATCGCCGCCTTGTGCGTGGGCATCGCCGAGCGCCTGGTGCGTGACGCCGCCCGCTATGCGCTGGAGCGCCAGCAGTTTGGCAAACCCATCGCCGAGTTTCAGTTGGTGCAGGCCATGCTGGCCGACAGCCAGGCCGAGTTGTACGCCGCCCGCTGCATGGTGCTGGACGCGGCCGCCAAGCGCGACCGCGGCGAGAACACCACCATGGAGGCCGCCTGCGCCAAGATGTTCTCCACCGAGATGGTCGGCCGCGTGGCCGACCGTGCGGTGCAGATCCATGGCGGCGCCGGTTATATGTCGGAGTACGCGGTCGAGCGCTTCTACCGCGACGTGCGGCTGTTTCGCATCTTTGAAGGCACGACGCAGATCCAGCAACTGGTCATCGCGCGCGAAGCCCTCAAGGCCTACGCCTGAGCGGGCCTGCCTTGTGCGCTGGCCGCACAAGGTCGTGCGCAAAACGGAAAACAATCCCGGGCGGCTGGGGCTAATATGCCAGCTTCCCCCAAGTCTGACTCATGTAAAACCATGTCGCAACGTACCGCTCCCCTGACCGGCATTCGCGTGCTGGATCTCACCCGAGTGCTTGCCGGTCCCTGGTGCACGCAGAATCTGGCCGATCTCGGCGCCGAAGTGATCAAGATCGAGCGTCCCGGCGCGGGCGACGATACGCGCGCGTGGGGCCCGCCCTATCTGAAGGACGCCTCCGGCCAGAACACCAGCGAAGCCGCGTATTACCTGTCGGCCAATCGCAATAAGTTTTCGGTCGCGCTGGATATCGCCAGCCCGCGCGGCGCCGAACTGGTGCGCGAGCTGGCCAAGCAGTGCGACATCGTGGTGGAGAACTTCAAGGTCGGAGGCCTGCGCAAGTATGGCCTGGACTACGACAGCCTGAAGGCGATCAACCCGCGCATCATCTATTGCTCCATCACCGGCTTTGGCCAGACCGGCCCCTACGCCAGCCGTCCCGGATATGACTTCATGATCCAGGGCATGGGCGGTTTGATGAGCATCACCGGTGAACGCGACGACCTGCCGGGCGGCGGGCCGCAGAAGGCGGGCGTGGCCGTGGCCGACCTGATGACGGGCATGTATTCGACGGTCGGCATTCTGGCGGCCATCATCGAACGCGAGCGCAGCGGCCTGGGCCAGCATATCGACATGGCGCTGCTGGATTGCCAGGTGGCCATGCTGGCCAACCAGAATCTGAATTTCATGACCTCCGGGCAGGCGCCGCAGCGCGCCGGCAACGCGCACCAGAACCTGGTGCCCTATCAGGTCTTCGCCGCGGCCGATGGCCATCTCATCGTGGCCGTGGGCAACGATGGGCAGTTCCGCAATTACTGCCGGGTGCTGGGCTTGCCGGAGCTGGCCGATGATCCGCGCTTTGCCACCAATCCGCAGCGGGTGCGCAATCGCGAGACGCTGGTGCCCTTGCTGGTCGAGCGCATGGCCACGGGCGCGCGCGATACCTGGCTGGCCGAACTCGAGGCCGCCGGCGTGCCGGCCGGCCCCATCAATACGCTGGATCAGGTCTACGAAGATCCGCAAGTGCAGGCGCGCGGCATGAAGCGCGAGCTGCCGCACGCGCTGGCTGGCACCGCACCGATCGCCGCCAGCCCGCTCAAGCTCTCCGAAACACCGATCGAGTACCGCCGCCCTGCTCCCATGCTGGGTGAGCACACGCGGCAGATCCTGAGCGAACGCCTGGGCCTGTCCGATGAGGAAATCCAGGCGCTGGCCCAGGGTCCGGCGGCCTGACAACGAGATACAAAATAAAGGAGAGTGAGATGGCAGATATTCAGACCCTGGGTGTGGTCGGTGCCGGGGCCATGGGCCGGGGCATCGCGCAGATCGCCGCTCAGGCAGGCATCAAGGTCCGCCTGTACGACAACAACGCCGAAGCGGTGGCCGCCGCGCGCGATGCGCTGACGCAAACCTGGGACAAGCTGGTCCAGAAGGGCAAGCTCAGCGCCGAGGCCGCCAAGACGGCCCTGGAGCACGTGCTGCCGGCCCAGGCCTTGACCGATCTGGCCGATTGCCAATTGGTGGTCGAGGCCATTGTCGAGCGTCTGGACGTCAAGCGCGATCTGTTTGCCCAGCTCGAAGGCATTGTCGGCGCGGATTGCATCCTGGCTTCCAATACCTCGTCGCTGTCCATCACGGCGATCGCCGCGTCCTGCCAGCATCCGCAGCGCGTGGCCGGTTTCCACTTCTTCAATCCCGTGCCGCTGATGAAGGTGGTCGAGGTGATCGACGGCCTGCGCAGCGCACCCGCCGTGGGAGATGCGCTGGCCGCGCTGGCGCGCCGCATGGGTCACACGCCCGTGCGCGCCAAGGATATGCCGGGCTTTATCGTCAACCACGCCGGCCGGGGCATGAACACCGAAGGCTTGCGTGCCGCGCAGGAGGCGGTGGCGCCTTTCGATCAGATCGACGCCATCATGCGTGAGCAAGCGGGCTTTCGCATGGGCCCGTTCGAGCTGCTGGATCTGACCGCACTGGACGTCTCGCATCCGGTGATGGAGTCCATCTATCGCCAGTTCTTCGACGAAGCGCGTTTCCGTCCCTCGCCCATCACCACGGTGCGTCTGGCCGGGGGGCTGCTGGGCCGCAAGGTCGGCGAAGGCTTCTATGTTTACAAGGATGGCCAGAAGCAGGTGGCGCCCGAAGCGCCCGTGCCGGCCTTGCCCGCGTCGCTGCGCGTCTGGGTCAGCCCCGCGCATGCCGATGGGCAGGCGCGCGCGCAGGCCTTGTTGCGTCAGTTGGGTGCCGAGGTGGTGCAGGACGCCGCC
The DNA here is from genome assembly GCF_002261355.1 of Bordetella genomosp. 12. Taxonomy (GTDB): domain Bacteria; phylum Pseudomonadota; class Gammaproteobacteria; order Burkholderiales; family Burkholderiaceae_B; genus Bordetella. The sequence goes on from NZ_NEVU01000001.1 coordinate 351,261, forward strand.
GCGCCGGAAGATGCGCTGTTGGTGGTGACGCCCTTGGGCGAGGATGTATCCACCTGCGTGGCCGGCCAGCAGCTCGACGGAACGCGCGTGGTGGGTCTGGATGTCCTCAATGACTTCAGTAGCAGCCGTCGCCGCACGGTCATGACCTCGCCGGCCACGCAGGCGCGCTGGCGCGACGCCGCCCACGCGCTCTTTGCCAAGGACGGCGTGGCCGTCAGTGTCATCGAAGACTCGCCCGGCTTCATCGCACAACGTATCGTCGCGACCATCGTCAATATCGCTTGCGACATCGCGCAGCAGCGTATCGCCACGCCCGAGGACATCGATCAGGCCGTGCATCTGGGCCTGGGATACCCCCAAGGACCGCTGGCCCTCGGCGACCGTCTCGGTGCGGCGCGCGTGCTGGAAATTCTGCGCAATATGGCGCGTGTAACGGGAGATCCGCGATATCGCCCCAGCCTGTGGCTGCAGCGCCGTGTGCAACTGGGCCTGCCCTTGACGCAGGCCTGATCCAGCGGCACGCCGGGTCAAGCTGCGCCCCGTTTTACGGGGCGCTTTTTATTGCGGGCGCCACCGGCCCGCGCGGCTTACTTCGCCGCGTTGACCATGTATTCGACGGCGGCGCGAATGTCGTCTTCGGAGGCCGTGGTCGCGCCGCCCTTGGGCGGCATCACGCCCTTGCCGCTGAGCGCGACCTTGACCATGGCATCCATGCCCGTGGCGATGTAAGGCGCCCAGGCGGCCTTGTCGCCGAACTTGGGCGCGTTGGCCACGCCCGTTCCATGACAGGCGAAACAGGTGCTTTTGTAGAGTTTCTCGCCCGCGGGGTTGGTGGCCGCGGCCTGAGGCGCGGGCGCCGTGGGCGGCGCGGCGGCAGCCGGGGCTGCTGGTGCTGCTGGGGCTGCTGGCGTGGCCGCAGCTGCCGGCGCTGCCGCAGCGGGCGGGGCGGGCGCCTCGGCGTCCGGCTTGGCGGGCGGCGCGGGTTCGGCGGGTTCGGGCAGATCGCCGCCCGATTGATTGGCCATATAGACCACTGCTCGCGCGACTTCGAAATCGCTCAACGCCGGGTTGCCGCCCTTGGCCGGCATTGCGCCCTTGCCGTGCAGCGCCACATTGAGCATGGCGTCGAAGCCGCTCTGCAGGAAAGGCCCCCACGCCGCCTTATCGCCCACCTTGGGCGCGCCGGCGACGCCGGCGGTATGACAGGCCGTACAGACGGCGGCAAACACTTGCTCGCCGGTCTTGTAGACGCGCGGCGCATTGGCGTCGACCAGTTCAAAACCGGCGACCGGAGCAATGCGCTTGTTGGTGGCGTCTTCGGAGAGCGTGTCCGATCCTGCGCCGACCTTGGCACCCGAGACGACCAGGTTGACCAGCAGGATGATGACGAGGATGGGGACAATGAACGACAGGACGATCGTGAAGATCAGCTGCCGCGGCGTCTTGATGGGGGAGGAATGTTCTTCGACGTGATCCTGCTCGTTGCTCATATCCTAATCCTGCTAATCGGAACGCCGGGTGGCGGAATCAGACTGACACGACAACTCAACGCAACTACGAGGTGGGACGGAGCAAGAACGAACCTCCGGCCTGCAGTGAACGATCGATTATATAACGCCAAGCGGCGGTGAAATCCGAATTGGGGTAAGTCCCCAACGGAGGACGGAAAAATGGGTACAATAGCGCCGCGCTGTGCCCGTAGTTCAATGGATAGAATGAGAGTTTCCGAAGCTCTTGATACAGGTTCGATTCCTGTCGGGCGCGCCATCCGATCACAGCTTTACGCTTTCAGGTCCATCGCTGGCCCAGGCCATGCCAAGCGGCTCTTGCGCGGTCTCTGTCAGGGCTCGGGTCGACGTCAATATGCCGCATGCCGCCCAGCCAGGTTTGCCGGTCTTCCGTTGCCCGGACGGGCCCCGATCTCCATAACATCGCCCCGGTAGCCCCGCTGCAACGCGGTCCTTGCCGCTTTTTCTCCCGCCCCTTAGTCCTTGCGCCCTGCCCGCGCGCGCGGCTTTGACGCTGCCGTTGAAGATCAAGGTCTTCCTTGCGAGCGGCCTGGCCGCGGGCCCTGCCGTTTTCCCGCATTTTGCAAGGCGCGGCGCCTGCGCTACGATCACGAGTAATTCTCATTCCCGTTGTTGAACTCTTTTGATCTGCGCGCCGGGCCCTGCACGAGCCGCCTATCCTCCGTGAGCGCCTCCTCTCCTCCCGTCTCTTCCTGCGCGCAGTCCCTCTATTGCGATCACCACCATTGGCTGTACACCTGGCTGCAGCGCCGGTTGGGCAATGCCGCCGATGCGGCGGATCTGGCGCATGACACCTTTCTGCGGTTGTTGAGCAAGGCGGAGGCACCGCGCTTCGCCAGCGCAGCGCAGGCGCGCGCCTATCTGCGCCAGGTCGGCAGTGCCTTGTGCGTGGATCTCTGGCGCCACCGCGAGGTGGAGCGGGCCTGGCTCGAGTCCCTGGCCGCGCAACCGCAGGCCGTGGTGCCCTCGGCGGAGCATCAGGCCATCGTCGTCGAAACCTTGCTCGAGATCGGCCGTATGCTGGGCCGCCTGCCGCAGAAGGCCGCCGCCGCTTTCATCATGGCGCAAGTCGAAGACAAGCCCTATCGCGAGATCGCGCTGGCGCTGGGCGTGTCGGAGCGCATGGTCAAAAAATACATGGCGCAGGCCATGTTCGAGTGCACCTTGATCGAAGCTGGCCTGAGCGCCTGACCATGCCCGACGCCCTTCCTATTGCGCCGTCGCGCACGCCGGCGCCCGAGGTGACTGCCGAGAACCTCAGGCAGGCCGCAGAATGGTATGCCACGCTGGGCGGCAGCACGGTGTCCGAACCCGAGCGCTCGGCCTGGCGGGCCTGGCTGGATCAATCGCCCGCGCATGCGCGGGCGTGGCAGTTCGTCGAGTCGGTCAGCCGCAAGTTCGGGCCGTTGCGCGACGGGGGCGCGGCCAGCACGCTGGCCGGAGTGCAGGCCGCGCGCCGCACGCTCGCCACGCGCCGCCGCGTCGTCAGCAGTCTGGCCGCCGTGCTGGGCTTGGGGTCGGCCGCCTGGCTGGCGTGGCGCCTGACCCCGCTGCCGACCCGTCTGGCCGCGTGGCGCGCCGACTATGCCACGCATACGGGTGAGCGGCGCGAAATCGTGCTGCCCGATGGCACCCGGCTCTGGCTCAATACGGATACCGCGGTGCAGGTCGACGAGCAGCCGACCCTGCGGCGCCTCGTGCTGCTGGCCGGAGAAATCCTCGTCGAGACCGCCGCGGATCCCGCGCACCGGCCTTTTTACGTCGATACGCGCTCGGCCCGTTTGCAGGCCCTGGGTACGCGGTTCAGCGTCCGGCTCACGGAAACGCAGGATCGCCTGGATGTGTTCGACGGCGCGGTCGAAGTCGTGACCCGCTCCGGCGAGCGCCGCCGCATCGATACCGGCCAGGCGGCCTGGTTCGATGCCGCCAGCCTGAGGCCGATCGCGCACGCCGATCCGGTGCGCGCGGCCTGGAGCAAGGGCATCGTGCCGGCCGACGATATGTCCTTGGGGGCGCTGCTGGCCGAGCTCGGGCGCTACCGGCATGGCTATATCAGCGTGGCGCCCGAGGTGGCCGACCTCAAGGTCATGGGCGTTTTTCCCACCGACGACACGGATCGGGCGCTGGCGATGTTGGCCGCGACGCTGCCCATTCGAGTGCATCGGCCGCTGCCCTGGTGGGTCACGGTGCAGGGGCGCTGATTTTTTTTCGCGGCGGAGTTCCCTTTTCGAGGATCTCGGACGGTTAAGGAGATGAGACCGCCAGAGACGGCGCGCTACCCCGGTCGGGATGCGCCCCTGGCCGGGTCATCGCCATCAACCCCTGAGGATCAGCATCCATGCTCCGCCGCCGTTTCTTGCGCCATCCCTTTGTCCGTACGCCACGCACTGCCGTGCGCCCGCTCGCGCTCGCGCTGCACCTGTCGCTGACGGCCGGTGTGCTGGCCGCGTCGGCCGTGCCGCTGGCCGCGCAGGCCGCCGACCGTGCGCCGATCCGCCGCTATGACATTCCAGCCGGGTCGCTCAATACGGTGCTGAACCGCTTTGCCGAAGAGGCTGGCGTGCTGCTGTCGGCGCCCGGGAGCCTGACCGCGGGCAAGACGAGCGCGGGCTTGCAGGGCGACTATGGGGTCGAAGCAGGCCTGACCGCGCTGTTGTCGGGGCACGGCCTGCAAGCGCTGCGCCAACCCGATGGCGTGTACTTCCTGCGCGAAGCGCCGATCGCCGCGGGGGCTACCGTGCTGTCCGCCGTGGCCGTGACGGCCAACGGTGGCGCTCACACGCCGCCCGAGGCCTATGCGGGCGGCCAGGTGGCGCGCGGCAGCCGGATGGGGGTGTTGGGCAATACGGATGTGATGGATACCCCTTTCAACACCACCAGCTACACCGCTGAACTGATGGAGAACCAGCAGGCGCTCACGGTGGCCGACGTGCTGGCCAACGACCCCTCCGTGAGGACGGTGTCTTATGGGTTGACCAACTCGGCCGCCGGCGGCGAGGTCTTCATGATCCGGGGGTTGTCGGTGCAGGACTCCATCCTGCTCGATGGGGTGCCGGGCATCATCTCCAGCCGGGCGGGCGCCGTGGAGCTGGCCGAGCGCGTCGAACTGCTCAAAGGCCCCAGTGCGCTGCTCAACGGCATGGCGCTGGGCGCGGGCGGCGCCGTGGGCGGGGCGATCAATATGGTGACCAAGCATGCGCCGGACCAACCCCTGACCCGCCTGACGACCACCTATCTCTCCGATGGCAATCTGGGCGCTCATGTGGATGTCGGCCGCCGCTTCGGCGAGGACGACGCCTGGGGTATCCGTGTCAACGCGCTCTACCGCGATGGCGACACGGCCACGGCGGGCCAGTCGGTGGAACTGGGGGCGGCCGCGATCGGCCTGGATTACCGCAGCGCCACGCTGCGCGCTTCGCTGGACGTCGGGCACCAGACCATGAACAACAAAGCGCCGCAAGGCGCAGCGGGCTTCGGCATCGACGATGGCCTGCCCATTCCCACGCCGCCCAAGGCGACGCAGCGGCTCGCGCAGGACTGGGAATATGCCAAGTCCCGCAGCAACTACGTGCTGGCCCAGGCCGAGTACGACCTCAACGCCAACTGGTCCGTCTTTGGCGCGGCCGGCGCGAGCAAGACGCGATCCAGCTATCTGTCCAGCGATATCTATGTGACCGACAGCGCCGGCAATGCGCAGGCCAGTGTGTACTACTGGCCGAACTGGATCGAGAACCGCGTGGTGCAGGCAGGGCTGCGCGGCAGTTTCGCCACCGGCGCGACGCAACACCGGGTCAGTCTCAGCGGCACCTATCTGACCAGCGATACCGGCTATACCAATGCGTACTACGGGTTCAGCAGCTTTGCGACCAACATCTATGACCCGGCCAGCGTCAGCCGCCCCTCGACCGCCGGCTTTGATTCCGATCCGCCGCGCACCAACCGCGTGCAGCTGCCGTCGCTGGCCGCCACCGATACGCTGTCGTGGCTGGACGATCGCATTTCGCTCACTGTGGGCGCACGCTATCAGCGCGTGAAGAACACCGTCAGGGACACCGGCATCGGCGTGGCCGCCGCGACCTACGATCGCCATGCGCTCACACCCGTGCTCGCGGCCGTGGTCAAACCCCTGCCGGACCTGTCGATCTACGGCAATTACATCGAAGGTCTGATCCAGGGCGACACGGCACCCATGGGCACCACCAACGCCGGGCAGATGTTTGCCCCCGTGAAGGTCAAGCAGCGCGAGATCGGCGTGAAATATGATTTTGGCAGTGTCAGCAGCACGCTCAGCCTGTTCCAGATCGAAAAGCCCAGCGGCCTGGCGATGGATAACGGCGACGGCACCTCCACCTACCGGGTCGGCATGGAGCAGCGCAACCGTGGCGTGGAGCTGAACCTCTTTGGCGAGCTGGCCCGGGGCGTGCGTCTGCTCGGCGGCGTGGCCTACATTCAACCCAAGATCACCAAGAATGCGTACAGCGGCAACACCGCGCCCAATGTGTCGCGTTGGCAGCTCAATCTGGGCGGCGAGTACGATCTGCCCGCCATTCCGGGTTTGACCCTGAGCGCACGCATGATCAGCACCAGCCCGCAGTATCTGGACGAGGCCAATGCGCGCAGCATTCCGGGCTGGACGCGCTGGGACTTCGGCGCGCGCTACACCACCCGCGCCTGGGAGCATCCTCTGGTATTGCGCGCGGGGATCAACAACGCTTTCGGCCGCAACTACTGGTCGGGCAGTTCGGGCAACTGGCTCTATCTGGGGCAGCCGCGCACCTTCACGCTGTCGGCCACGATGGACTTCTGACGTGGCGGCCCGCTCGTTCCGCGCCGGCGCGGCCCGGAACGAGCGGTTGGCCGCGCGGCGGGCCGATCTGCCTGAGCGGCAGCCCGGCCCGAGCGGGCTCAATCGCCGCGAAAGCCGGAGGCTTCGATCACGGGCTTCCAGCGGGCCTGGTCTTCGCGCACTTGCGCGGCGAACTCCGGGGCTTTCAGGCCGGTGGGCTCCATGCCCGCCTGCATGAGTTTCTGCTTGACGTCGGGCTGTTGCACGGCGCTGGCCAGCGCCTCGCTGACCTGCTGCACTACCGCCGGCGGCGTGTTGGCCTGCATGAAGGCGCCGAACCAGGCTTCGCCCTCGACGCCGGGATAGCCCTGTTCTTTGAAGGTGGGCACGTCCGGGATCAGCGGCGAACGGGTCGCGCCTGACGAGGCCAGCAGGCGGATCTTGCCGTTGCGGTACAGCTCCAGCGGGAACTGGTCGATCGCGGCCGGGATATGGCCGCCCATGAGATCGGTGACCAGCGGCGCGCCGCCCTGATAGGCCACATGCGTCAGATCGACCTTCGCCGCCTGGCTCAGCATGAGGCCGAGGAAGTGCAGCTGGCTGCCCGTGGCCGAGGTGCCGAATGAGGTTTGCGAGGGATTGGCCTTGTACCAGGCGATCAGCTCGGGCAACGTGCTGTAGGGGCTGTTGGCGCCGGTGGCGATGGTCAAGGGGAACTTCACCAGTCCGGCCACCGGCACGAAATCCTTGTCCGGGTTGTAGTGGAGTTTGTTGAACGTCAGCGGCGCGATCACCATGGGCGCCAGGGGCGTGATGAGTATCGTGCGGCCATCGTTGGGCGCGTTCTTCAGGACTTCGGCCGCGATGCGGCCGCCGGCGCCGGGCTTGTTCTCGACGATCACCGTCGCCCCGAGGCTGCTGGTCAGTTTCTCGGCGATCAGCCGGGCGATGGTGTCGCCCGCGCCGCCGGCCGGGAAGCCGACGAGCAACTTGATCGGGCCGCCGAACCGGTCCTTGGTCTCGGCATGCGCGGTGCTCATGACGGCCAGCGACATGCACGCACCGATGAATAGCTTCTTTACGAGTTTGAGAGTCATGGCTGTGTAAGGGTAGAGATTCAACTGCTGTGCATGACGCTGGGGCCGGGGCCTCAGGTCACGGCCTTGCGCTGGCGGAACTCGGCGGCCATCCAGGCCTTGGAGGCCATGATGTCCTTCAACTCCGCGACGGCATCCCACACGTCGACGAAACGCAGATACAGCACCGCGAAACCGAAACGCAGGATATCGGGGGCCCGGAAGTCGCCGATCACGCCGCGCGCGATCAGGGCCTGCATGATCGCGTACCCTTCGGCATGGGTCAGCGACACCTGGCTGCCGCGGCTGGCCGCGTCCAGCGGTGTGGCCAGGCCGAAGCCGAAGTCGGGCAGCTCTTGCTGGACCAGGCGGATGAACAGTTCGGTCATGGCCACGCTCTTATGGCGCAGGGCCTGCATGTCCACGCCGCTGAAGGCTTGCAGGGCGGCTTCCAACGAGATCAGCCCCAGTTGCGAGGCCGTGCCGACCAGCATGCGGTCGATGCCGGGCGCGGGCTCGTACTCGTGGATGAACTCGAACGGCCGCCCATGGCCGTGCCAACCGGTCAGCGGCTGGCGAACCGCGTCCTGATGGCGTCGGGCGACGAAGACGAAAGCGGGCGCGCCCGGTCCGCCATTGAGGTATTTGTAGCCGCAGCCCACGGCGAAATCGGCCTCGCAACCATTCAGGTCGCACGGCATGGCGCCGGCGGTGTGGCACAGATCCCAGACCACCAGCGCACCGACCTCATGAGCGCGCTGCGTGATGCGGGCCATGTCATACACGCGACCGCTCTTGTAGTTGACGTGGGTCAGCGAAACGATGGCGGTCTGCTCGTCGATGGCGTCGTAGACCTGATCGGGCTCCAGCGCCACGAACTCGGCCTGCATGAGTTCGGCCACGCCGCTGGCCACGTAGCCGTCGGTGGGGAAGTTGCCACGCTCGCCCAGGATGCGGCGCCGCCCCGGACGCAGCCGCAAGGCCGCGACCAGCACTTTGAACAGATTGACCGAGGTGGAGTCGGCCATGATGACTTCGCCCGGTGCCGCGCCGATCAAGGTCGCGATGCGGTCGCCGACGCGCTGCGGTGCGGGATACCAGTTCGCGTCGTTCCAGGAGCGAATGAGCCCGACGCCCCACTCCTGTCGGATGGCCTGTTCCATGCGCGGCGGAACCGAGCGGGGCAAGGCGCCGAGCGAATTGCCATCGAGATAGATGACGTTGTCCGGAATCAGGAATCGGTCTTTGCAGTGCGCCAGCGTGTCGCCGGCATCCAGCTTGTCGACGTCCGCGCGGGTGATGCGAGGCAGGGAAATACTCAAGATGGTCTCCGCTTGAGGGCTATTCGGTCATGGTTGAAATCAGGGAATGTCGGCCTGGGTATAGGCCAGCACACTGTTGGCGTCTTGCGGAATGCCGGGCATCGTCGTGCTCCAGTGATCGTAGGCCGCGCGCATGGCGGCCAGGCGCTCGGGCTCGCGGCGAGCCTGATTCGCGCGTTCGCGCTCATCGCGCGAGAGGTCGAACAGATACTCGTTGGCGCCAATGGCCAGATACTTCCAGTGGTCCTGGCGCATGGCGCGCTGCTCGCGGTATTTCATGCGCCAGAACAGGCTGCGCGGCTGGACCTCATCCACGGCGCGCAGATGGCTGCATAGCGACATCCCGTCCAGCGGGAAGTCCGGATGGGCCGCCACGCCCGCCCAATCGAAAAAGGTCGCCACCCAGTCCATGGTGATCGCGACCTGCGCGCTGACGCGTCCCGCGCTGACGTGGCCGGGGCCGCGCACGATCAGTGGCACACGAATGCCGCCTTCGAGCAGATCCATTTTCTTGCCCACCAGCGGCCAGGTGTCGGAGAAGCGTTCGGCGCCGTTGTCGCTGGTGAAGACGACGATGGTGTTGTCGTCCAGGCCGGTCTCGCGCAGGGTGGCCAGGATGCGGCCGATTCCCTCGTCCATGTGGTGGATCATGGTCTGGTAGGTGCGCACCGATCCGCCATCGGTATGCGCCAGTTCACCGGCAATGCGCTGTGCTTCGGCCGTATCGTCGCGCGTCTCCCAGGGCCAATGCGGCGCCGTATAGTGCACGCTCATCAGAAATGGCCGCCCGGCCTGCGCCCGCGCTTCGATGGTGCGTACGGCGCGCTCGGAGATCAGGTCGGTCAGGTACCCGATCTCGTGCGTTTCGGTTTCGCCCTCATAGAGGTCGTGCGTGCCGGCGCTGTCTTTGTGGGTGAAGTAATCCAGGCCGCCGCCCATGGCGCCGAAGAACTCGTCGTAACCGCTTTTGAGCGGGCCGAAGTGCGGCAGAAAACCCAGGTGCCACTTGCCGACCAGCACCGTGTGGTAACCGGCATCGCGCAACAGCGAGGGCAGCGTCGGATGCTCGGGAGACAGCCCCAGATCGGGGCTGCCGCGATAACGGCTGGTCAAGGGCTCCTCGGCCGCGCCGCGCAGGCGGTACTGATAGCGTCCCGTCATCAGGGCGAAGCGTGTGGGCGAACACACCGGCGAGTTCGAGTACCCCTCGGTGAACAGCACCCCTTCGGCGGCCATTTGGTCCAGATGCGGGCTGACGGGCGCGCGCCCGCCATAGCAGCCAAGGTCGGCATAGCCGAGATCGTCGGCCATGATGAAGATGAAGTTGGGACGTTTCGGGGTGTCGGTCATGTGAGCGCTCTCGGTGTGGCGGCGGCTTCGCGCTGGGCGTGCCAACGCTGCCAGTCGCGGCCCGGGTGAACCGCGCCGCAAGAGGGGCAACTGCGCTGTTCATCGGTGGTTTCGTAAAACTGGCGATAGACCCCGGGCAGATCATCCACGATGCTGCCCAGCTGCACTTCGATGCGGCGCACCAGATCACCGCAGTGGGCGCAATACCATTCAAAGGCGTCCTTGACGCCGGCCGGCCGTGACGACTCGATGACGGTGCACAGGCTGCCCGGCTCGGGGCGCTGGGGCGAATGGCGCACGTGCGCGGGCAGCAGAAAAATATCGCCTTCGCGCAGGTCCACCCGCTCGAACTTGCCGCGGTCGGCGATCAGCAGATGGGCATTGCCCTTGAACTGATGGAAATACTCTTCATAGGGATCGTCGTGAAAATCCGTGCGCTGGTTGGGGCCGCCGACTACCGTCACGATCAGCTCGGATTTATCCCATACCTGCTGGTTGCCCACGGGAGGCTGGAGTTTGTGCTGGTGCGCTTCGATCCAGCGCGAGAAGTTGATGGGTGAGCGCATGCGGGGTGTCCTTCTCTTGAATGAGGGGCAGGGCGATCAGAGCACAATGGCCGCGCGCCGGTTCAGCACCGCGCGCAGGATGCTGTAGGCGGTGATCATCGAGGTGCGCGGATTGTCGGCTTCGGGGTGATTTTCCAGTTGCACGCGCAGGCGTCCAGCGCGGCCCGTGGCTTCGACTTCGTGGAGGTTCTCGGTCAGGGTCGGGTCGGCCCAGAGTTGGACGCGCGTCTGGCTCATGCCCAGGGTGGCCAGGGCCACGGTGGCCGCCACGTTCGCATTGCGCGGGTAGTCGCGCGCGGCCTGGGCCGCGTCGCCTTCGAAGAACAGGGTGGGTTCGGTCAGGCCATCCAGATCCAGGGCGTGCTCGGCTGCGCTGCCTTTCCATGCGCCGGGCGGCTTGCGCCCGCGATAGATGACCTGGTGCAAGCCCGCTTCGCGCGCGGCGGCCAGCCAGTCGATGCCGCCGATCGCACCGGCGACCAGCAGGATCTGCCGGCCATGCCGGCTCGCGGCCTCCTGCAGGGCGTGGCGGCGCCGCTCATCGGCCAGCGCGCCGATGGAGACCACCATCAGGTCGCAACCGGCCTGCAGGACGACGGCGGCGTGGGCGTCGACGGCCGCGTGCCCGGCGCACTCGATCACGAGGTCCGGGCGCTGCGCCAGCATCTCGGCGCGGTCGCTCATCAGCCGCGCAGCCACCGCGGCCAACTCCCCGGTGCAGGCGGCCTTACCCTGCTCGAGGCTTTGCGTGAGCACGCCCGTCAACTGCACCTGCCCGGGATGCGCGAGCAGGCTGCGGGCCAGACTTTGCCCGATCGCGCCGTAGCCTATCATCCCCACCCGCAGCGGCGCCGGCGGCGTGGAACGCGCGCCGTGCATATCGCAGCCGGGCAGCGTTCGGCTGTCTGGCAAGGCAGCGGCCGAGGCCTTCAGATGCGCTGTCATGGCTGCGCCTCAGGCCAGCTTCAGGCCGCTGTGCGCGAACGCCTCGCGGGCCTTGGCTTTGTCAGCGTCGCTGAGATTGAGCAGCGGACGGCGCACCGGCCCGCCCACCTGGCCCAGCATCTCGAGCCAGTACTTGGTGACGGCTTGGGGGGTGCCGTCGGGGCGGGCGGCCCGGAAGGCCTGCCGCGCGGGCTCCAGGCTGTTGCGTACCCTGCGCGCTTCGTCGTGTTGGCCGGCGAATGCCAGGCGCGTGTAGTCATTGATGCGGCGGTCGGCGGCCGTCTGCAGCAGAAACGGCGGGGTCGAGCACAAGTAGAGTTGCCAGCCCAGTTCGATGATGTTGTCCAGCCATTCCTCTTCGGAGGCGGTACTGACCAGGATCTTGTCGCCCGCCAGTTCGGTCAGCCTTTTGTACAACGGCCGGTCGACGCTGTACTTGATGGCGACGATGTTGGGCAACTCCGCGATCCGGGCGCACAGTTCCGGGCTCATGATGTAGCCGCAGTCAGGATGGTTCCACAGCGCAATACCGATATCCAGTTGTTCGCTGAGGTAGCGGTAGTACTCGTATACCGTCTCTTCGGGATTGCGGTGAAAGTGCAGGACGGGGCTGTGCACCACGATGTAGGGCGCGCCGATGTTCTGCGAATGGCGCGCCAGCTCCAGCACCACATCCAGGTTGGTATCGGAGCACGAGGTCACCACGCCGCAGCGCGCGCCGGCTTCTTCGACGGCCAGTTCGAAGGTGCGTTTGCGTTCGGCCACTGACATGGAGAAGAACTCGCCCTGTTTGCCCGAGACAAACAGCCCGCCCAGTTCCAGGTCGTCGATCCAGTGGCGCAGATTGCGGCGCAAGCCTTCCTCGTTGAGCGACAGATCTTCCTTGAAGGGGGTGGCCGTGGCGGCCCAGACGCCGCGGAAGTTTTCGCGGGCGTAGGCTTTGGCGTCCTGCTTGCGGTAGGGGATGGTCATGCGGATTCCTTGATGTCCAGTTTGCGGGCGCCCAGATCGAGCTGCATGAAATGCGAGAGGTTCTTGACCGTCATGTAGTGATGCAGTCCTTCCGAGCCGCCCTCGCGGCCATAGCCGCTGGACTTGACGCCGCCAAACGGCGTCTCGGGCAGCGAAGCCTCGAGCGTGTTGATGGAGAGATTGCCGCACTCCACACCGTCGAGCATGCGATCGACGTTGGCCGCATTGTGCGTAAAGCCATAGGCCGCCAGGCCATACGGAACGGAGTTTGCCTTGTCGATGGCCTCGTCGAGCGAACGCACGGGATTGATCACGGCCAGCGGACCGAAGGGCTCTTCGCCCATGACCCGCGCCTGGTCGGGCACATTGGCCAGCACCGTGGGCTGGAAGAAGTAGCCGCGGCTGCCGAGCCGGTCGCCGCCGGCCACCAGGTCCGCGCCCGCGGCCGTGGCGTCCTGCACCAGTCCTGTCAGCGCCTCGATGCGGCGGCCATTGGCGAGCGGACCCATTTCGGTGCCGGCGGCCATGCCGTCGCCCACGCGGATGGCGCGCGCGCGCTCGGCGAACCTGGCGGTGAATTCGTCGAAGATGCGTTCGTGCACGAAAAAGCGGGTGGGAGACGTGCAGACCTGGCCCGCATTGCGCATCTTGCGATTGGCCGACATCACCGCAGCCTCGGCCACGTCCACGTCGTCGCACACGATCACCGGAGCATGCCCACCCAGCTCCATCAAGACCGGCGTCATGTGCTGCGCAGCCAGTGTCGTCAAATGGCGGCCTACCGCTGTCGAGCCCGTGAAGGCAACCAGTCGCACCGCATCCTGCGGGATCAGGTAGCCCGAGATCTCGGCCGGATGGCCGAACACGAGATTGAGCACGCCTGCGGGCAGGCCGGCGTCGTGGAAGGCGCGCGCGATGTGCAGGGCGCCGGCCGGCGTTTCCTCGGCCGCCTTCAGGATGATGGCGCAGCCCGAGGCGATGGCGCCGCCGATCTTGCGCGCGGGCTGGCTCATCGGGAAATTCCACGGCGAGAAGGCCGCCACCGTACCGATGGGTTGGTGATGCACCATGTAGCGGGTGCCGCTCGCGCTGGGGATGATCCGCCCGTAGGTGCGCACCGCTTCGCCGGCATCCCACTCCAGGAACTCGCAGCCGCGGATGACCTCCAGGCGCGCCTGGGCCAGCGGCTTGCCATGCTCGAGGGTGATGGAATGGGCGATGTCTTCGATGCGCTCGCGCATCAGGCGGGCCGCGGCGAGCATGACGTCGGCGCGCTTGCGCGGCGAGGTGCGGCTCCAGATGCGGAAGCCCGCCTCGGCTGCCGTGAGGGCATCGTCCAGGTCGGCCTGGCGGGCGCAGGGCAGGCGGCCGATCTGCTGTTCGGTGGCCGGGTTCACCACCGGCAACTCGTCGGCCGTCTTGCGCCAGGCGCCATCGATGTAGAGGTGAAGATCGGGATAGTCGCTCATCTGGAATACCTTCCGTTGTTCTGTGCAGCGCGGTGGCTGCTGCCGTCCTGTTGGCAGATGCGTGAAGCAGCGTGGGACGGATTATTTCAACGGCCAGATGTTCGAGGAAGTGAATTACACTGCCGCTGAATTAACCAAAATGAATACCCAGGGAAAACCCGATCCGTCAGCCATGAGCAATCTGGAGCATCGCATTTCCCTGCGTCACTTACGGCTCATCGACGTGATCGAGCGCGAGGGGAGTCTGGTTCGTGCGGCCGAACGGCTGAACATGACCCAATCCGCCGTCACCAAGGCGCTGCAGGAAGTCGAGGCCCTGATCGGCGTGGCCTTGTTTCGGCGCACCAGCCGCGGCGCCGTCGCCACGGCCTGCGGCCAGATGCTGGTGGGGCATGCGCGCGGCATTCTCACCCAATTGCGGCGCGTCAGCCGTGACCTGGATGAATGGCGCGAGGGCCATGGCAGCGTCGCCATCGGAACCCTGCCTTCGGCGGCCGGCGGGCTGTTGCCTCAGGCGGTCGCGCGTGTCATCGGCGCCAATCCTGCCCTGCGTGTATCCATCTCCGAAGGGCAGCACGAATGGCTGACCACCTTGCTGCGCAGAGGCGAGCTGGACCTGGTGGTCGGCCGTCTTCCGCCGGGCGGCGTGCCGGTGGACATCGAGCAGAAAGTGTTGGGTCCGGACCGCGCCCAGCTGGTCGTGCGCGCCTCGCATCCGCTGTTGCAGATGGCTTCGCCGTCACTGGCCGATATGAAACGCTGGCCGTGGATTCTGCCGCCGGTCAATGCCAGCCTGCGGCGCCAGATCGACTCAGCCTTCGAAGCCGCCGAGCTTGAGCCGCCCGTGCCCCATGTGGAATCGATGTCTTTTCTGAGCAACCGCACCCTGCTGCTGGCGGCGGACTTCATCACGATCTGGCCACATCATCTCGCCGACGTCGAGGCCGGCAGCGGACTCGTCGTGGCGCTGCCGATCGAACTGCCTGACACCGAACGCCCCATCGGCGTGTGGTGGCGCGCCGAGTCCGGCTTGTCTCCGTCGGCCGGGCTGATCGTGCAGGCGCTCGCGGCCTGTTGAAGCGGGCAAACATTGCCGTCCAATGCGATATGTTGCCGAGCGCCGCGTCGGGGAAATGCTGCGGCGGGCCCTGCGGGCCGATCGCAGTCTGCATGGTGCGACTGTCGGCTCAGCCGGACGATGCGCCCCGAAACGCCAACACCGCATTGTTTCCGCCCATGCCGAAAGAGTTGGAGAGGGCGGTGCGCAACGTGGGAATCGAACGAGATCCCTCCGGGATGTAGTCCAGATCACAGTGCTCGTCACCTGCTTCCCAGTACAGCGTAGGGGGCACGTGGCGCGCCTGAACGGCCAAGGCCGTGATTGCCGCTTCCACCGCGCCGGCCGCACCGATCAAGTGGCCGAGCGCCCCTTTGGTGCTGCTGATCGGAAGATCGCTGGCGTGAGCGCCGAAGACCTGCTTGATGGCCTCGGTTTCGATGCGGTCGCCCAGCAGGGTGCCGGTCGCATGGGCGTTCAAATAGCCGACTTCCTCTGGTGCGATGCCGGCGTCCGCCAGGCAGCGCGACATGGCCAGAGACTGGCCGCGCGAGTCGGGACGCAGGGGATGGGTGCCATCATTGCTTGTTCCGTATCCGCAGATCTCCGCGATGATGGTCGCGCCGCGTGCGGTGGCGTGCGCCTCGGACTCAAGCATCATCAAACCGGCGCCTTCGGACAAGGCAAAGCCGGATCGCTTGAGACTGAAGGGGCGGCAGCCGCCCACCTTGCCCGCCTCGGGTGCGCCGCACAGGACATGCAATTGCTGCCAGCCCGATATGACGGGCGCGACCATCATGGACTCGACGCCGCCCGCCAGGGCCAGATCGAGGTAGCCGTCGCGGATTCTGCGAAAGGCCTCGCCGATCGCCACGGCGCCCGCGGAGCACGCCGTCGCATAGGTCTGCGCTTCGGCCATGGACTTCATGCTCTGTGCGAGATGCGCCGCGGGCGCATTGGCCATGACGGCCGGGATCACCAGGATCGCGCGTTTGGGCGTGACATGGTGGAAAATCTCCACCGCTTCGCTCAGCGTGCTCACGCCACCCACGCCCGTGCCGATGAACACGCCACATTGGCTCATCTGATCTTCATCGAGGCGGGCCGCCTGCAGCGTCTCACGAGCCGCGGAATCGGCCAGCAGGGTCACCCGATCCATGTTGCGGGCCTGAGAGGCTGCGACGAAATCGGTGACCGGTGCGGTAACGATACCCACCTGGCGATCGGTGCGGCCGGACGGATCGGCAATGAGCCCGCAGCGGCCTGCCAGGGCCGCGGCGAAGGTTTCCTGAGCGGTCGCGCCGAGCGGAGTGACCATGCCCATGGCGGTGATAACGACACGGCGTTTGGTCATGGTTGATGGGGCGGGCGCTGACCGCTATCCGGGGTGTCCGGCGCCTGGCGGCCGCGCGTCTCGATCGGCGCGTGTCCATCGTCGCTCGGTGGTGTGCCGGCCTTGCGTTGCGCCTGGCGTATGCGCGCCTGCATGGCGGCCTGGCGCGCCGGGCGCTGAGCGATGACATCATGCATGTAGTCGATGAGCGCGCTCAGGTTGGCGGGGAAAATACTGGTCATTTCCTGCGCGCCTGCCTCCTCATCGACGGGGAGCATTTCGTCGGTATCGATGCCGTAGGTCTTTTCTATTTCGAGCAATATCTCGAGCACCGCGAGCGAGTCGAACTGTTCGACGGCGCTGGAGAATGGTTGGTCGTCAAGCAATGGCTGCGGATCGCAATTACAGACGCGGGCGACGATCTCGGCCAGTTTTTGGCGCAACTCGTCAGTCGCGGGCAAAGCGATTTCTTCAAGTTGCGTCGGCATCGCGGACTCAGAAGGGAGAAAGACCGGCCTCATATCCTGCCGGCCGATGGCGCGAACTACTTGGTACGCCTGCATCTTACCTCAGGGCAGCAGCGGCACGGGCCTTGCGCCGCCTCAGTTATAGGTAAAGGTAAGGGTGGCCGTCGACGTCACCGGTCCGGCCCTTACCGTGTTGTTGGCCCCGATCTGCTTCAGATTGGCCGCGATGCGGAAGCTCCACAAGGACGTGGGCGAGGCGCCATCGGCGGAGACGCCATAGTCGGGATGGGCCAATCCGAATGTGGGCGCCGTATAGCCGCCGCCAGGCGTAGGCGATCCGAGCCATACATCGATGCCGACGCCTTCGGCTTTGTTGGCGGCCGACGACATATTCGCCAGGGTGTTCTGCGTCCCGGCGACGAGATGCGAGGAGGCGATCGTGATCGAAGGCGAAATCGTACTGGGGACATTGCATGCGACCGAGAAAGTCAGGTCGGTCTTCGGTCCTTCCCCGTCGCGCAGCAGCGTCGTGGTCGACACATCGGGCAAGGTCAGGGTCAGGGCGGCGCTCGTCGTGTCGCAGGTCGGATTCGCGACGGTGATGCTGCTGGCCAGGTAGACCTTGTAGAGCTGTGTCGCAGGCGCCCCTGCTACGGTCGATTGGCCGTATACCTGCGAGGCGGAAATGGTTCCCAGGCCCACCGGTCCGCCGGTGGCCACCAGTTCTATCATCGTCTCCAGGCTCGGCCCCGCCTCTCCTCCGCCAAACGGGTAGTACAGCACGCCGTTGGCGTAAGGGTTGGCATAGGACTGCGGGGCGAAAACAGCGCTGTTCGGATCGCCGCTTTGCATGTAGTAAGCGACGCGGTAGCCGATGCCCTGCAAACCCGTGCTGTAGACGTCGCTGAAGCCGGCGACCAGCGCGCCGGCACCCGCGAAGTTCTCGACGGTTCCCTGTGTGCAACCGTAGTAGGCGGTGCCCCGCCCCTGCTGCCCGCCCGAGTAAGTGGGCAAGGGCTTGGTCATGCGCATCAGGATCTGACCCGGCGTCGGATTGCTGGGCGCGGCGATGATCGTCTGCGGCGGCGATAAGGGGTAGCGCGCCGAGTTCGGGTCATAGCGTTCGTAGGTGGTGCCGGTGGCCGGACCCGTGCCACCGGGATTGACGGCGCACGCCGCGCGCGCATCATGCATCGACACCAGACTGGCTGCCGCGGCCAGCAGGGTCAGTACGACGGGCCGCGCGCCGGCTCGCAATGGCTTTAGTGCTGGCATACCAACTCCCTGGGCGCGGCATCAGCCTTGTCTTGCACGACGGCGTCGTCGACCACGACGGTGCAACGATGCTGCTGCCGCTCTCCCCATTTCACGACCAGATGGACGTCGGTCCGCAGGCCGGTCAGCCATACGCGGCCCACGGGCCCGACGATGCCGCGTTGCTCGCCGTCGGTGTCGTAGACACTGGCGCCGAACGGCAGGATATCGCCCTGCGGGTCGCGCAGGCTGATCAGGCGCGCGCGTCCCACGTCGGTGTCGAACTTTGCGACGACGATGGCCCCTCGGGTAGGCACGACAGATTTAATGTTGTCTTTCAGCGTAGCCTCCATATCCTCTTCGGCGGCGGTCAGAAGCATGCGATTCTCGCGGTAGGGCGTGGCGTACGGAACCAGGGCGCGCCCCTGGGCGTTGGTGCGTACACCGGGATAGTTGTTGACTTCCACGCCGCCGGCGCCCGGGGCATCGATGATGACTGCGGTCTCGCCGATGTCCTGGCCGAACAGCGGCCCGCGCGCGTCGATCACCATGGCGCCGCTGACATCCAGCGTCGTGCTGCGGTTGCTTTGATCGTAAGCATGGCTGAGGTTGACTGTGCCTACGGGCGACTGATATCCCAGGGAGCCATAACCATGATTGCCGTTGTTGTCGCCGCTGCCGCTGGTGACGCCCGTCTGGACGGCATAGGTCAATGAATAGTCGTCGTTGAGCGGCCCGCTTAGGGCGACGTCGTTACTGGTGCCATTGTGGTTGCTATGGTTGAGCGTGTAGCTGGCCGTCTGGCGCGCGCCCAAGGGAATGCTGAAGGTGACCATCAGCATGCGGTCGGTGGCGCCCCATGGCCCCTTGCTCAGGCTGTAGTTCACCGAGTAGCCGATAAAACCGGCCGAACTGTTGAAGCCGAGCTGCATATAGGCGGAGTTTCGCGGCGCGTTGCGGTAGGTAACCCCGAAGTAATTGAGAGAAATCGAAGAGACGGTGCCGACCCGCTGAGCAAGGGAGAGTTGGTATTCGTGTTGCCGGTTGTAGGCGTATTGCGTTTGCGAGAGGGAGGCGCGTTCGCGCACCACGTCGTCGAGGCTGCGAAATCCTGAGGAGCTGTAGCGATAGCCCGCAAGGGTGAAGTCCGTACCTGAGCCGGCAAACGACTTTGCGTACTGCAGATGCGCGGCATGGCCCGAATCTCGTTTGCCCTTGTCGCTCTCCGAGCGCGAGCCGATGACGTCGAGCGACAGGGCGCCGAGATACTCCAGATTCCATCCGGCGCCAAGCGCCAGGGATTGAAACTTGTGTTGCGCAACCATCGCACCACCGTAGGCGGTCAACCCATAAGGCAGGCCGTAGGCTGCCGTGGCCTGCCCGAGCCAGGGCTTGGAGGATCCGTAGTTGTGGCGATACTCGCCCAAGGCGGCGTTGTATTTCCATATGCCTTCGCGCATGAGCATGGGCAGGGCGGCAAACGGCTGCATAAAGCGTGTCGTCTTGCCGCCAATCTCCTGGACTTCGACCTCCAGGTCGCCAGCCCCCGGCGTGGAATAAAGATCGTTGATGACGAAGGGGCCGGCGGGCACGAAGGTGGAGTAGATGACGTTGCCGCGTTGGCGCACGGTCACCTTGGCGTAGCCCGATGCAATGCCGCGAATGACGGGCGCATAACCGCGTTGGCTGTCGGGCAGCATGCCTTCATCGGAGCGTAGCTGCAGGCCGCGTAACCGCAGGCCGGTGAAGATGTCTCCGGACGTATAAGCGTCGCCCATGCGAAGCACCCCCCGCCATGGGTTGATCGAGCGCTCCAGGTATCGGTCTCCCCAGTCCCATTCGGCGCGGCCGCCGGAGTCGTAATAGTTTCCATTGACCCGGACCCGCCAGGCGCCCACATTCAGGCCGCTGCGCAAGCTGGCAAAGCGCGTGTCGCTGCTTTGCTTTTGGTCGCCGAATGAGTAATGCGTGCGGTTCATCGAGAGCCGGTAGGCGGACCAGAAAGCGGTCGCACCGTCGTCCCACATGTCCGGCGGGATATAGCCGCGCGCCTTGTTATCCAGGGCGGCTTGAGGGATGGACACATTGAGGATGTTCTTGCTGTGATCGTAACGAGTGAAGGCATTGGGTAAGGCGTTCAGCCCGCTCAGGCAGTCCTGAGGATCGATATTCCGAAAGGCAGGGAAGGCTTCGGTTTTCACACCGAGCTCGTGCAAGAACGCAGGCGTCATGCAGGGCTGGGCGTCGAACTTTCCTGCCGCTTTGACGAAATCAAGTTCCCGGATACCCAAGGGCTGTTCGTTGAGCCGAACGAAAACCGAGTGCATGCCGGGAAGCACGCGGTTGGACTGCGAGAACACCGAGAGGTCGGCCTTGGGTTGGCCATCGATGTGATGCAGAAAATTACTGTCGAACTGCATCCCCGACGCGGCAGTCTCCGGATCGGGATCCGGGGATTGGGCCTGAGCCACGCTGACCAGGAGCATAAGCAGCGTCGTGCCCAGGGACGCAGAGGGTCGTGGCGGCAAGCGCGTTGTCATTACCTCGGCCTGGCCGCAGTGCCTCCTGACTGCGGCGTGACGGCCGGCCATGCTTCGAAAGCGCCGTAGTCGTTGACGACATGCGGCGTGATGGTGGAACCGGGCGGGGGGCACGAGGCGAGTTCGACGGTAGTGGTCGTCAGCGGCAAGGCCACTACGCCTCTTCCCACCTCCTGGTTGAGCCCGGAAACGACGAGCTTGGAGAAATTGACATTGAAGGCGGAGGCGTTGGCGATGCTGAGCTGGCATTTCGCTGCACCGCGCTGTACGGTCCAGCCAAGCTGCTCCGGTCCCCGGGGCAGGCCGCGGATCGCGGCGGGTCGATAGAACAGCTTGATCCGGGTGCGGGTGGCGAAGGCAAGCGTGTTGGTGGTGGATTGCGCTTTCTGGGGGATCTCCAGAACGTTGATCCAGTAATAGCTTTCCCGGTCTTGGGGCACGTTGTCGCCGACCCGTGTGACGGTCAGGCTGCGTTCGGTGTCGCCATCGAAGCGGCTCAACGGCGGTGTGATGAAGAACGGCGTTTCCATCTTCTCGCCGACGCCTTCGATCCAGGCTTGGACGACGACGGGCTCGCCAAGATTCTTGGCGTAGACGGCAGCACTGCGTTTGCCTTCCTCGAAGATCAGCCTCGTACTGGATAACTGAACCGCCGCATCGGCTTGGGGAACAGCCATGGGCCAGAGGAAGGCGCCCAGGTAAAGACAAATGGCCGGTCTGAGTTTCATCAAGTACACCTATTGTTGCAGCAGCGCAAAGGGCGAGACGGAGACGGGGTCGGGCCGCCGGGGATTCAGCTATAGGAGATGGTGACGAGGACCGAACTGGACGCGGGCCCGGGCACGACGGTCGCGCCTGGGATGCGTGCGTACGCGGCGCGCAGTTCGAAGGTGGTCTTCCCGCTGGCGACATCGAGCGGGTAGCTGACGAGACCGTTGAAGCTGATGTTCTGACCCAGCGTTCCATGAATGGGGTCGTTGTTCTTCAGCGTGATGGCGATGCCTTGGGCCACTCCGCTCACGGGTGTCAATGCCAGGCCGGTGGCATCTGGAAGCTGGCTGACCACCGTCCCGGTGAAGGTCAGACTCGCCGAGCGCAGTGTGGTCAATTCGCAATCTCCGATAGTGAGGGAGAAATCCTTGGTGTAGTTAGCGCCCATCGCGCCGTTGGGGCCGAATTCGATGATGGGAACCCGCCCCAGAACGACGGTAGGTGAAGACAGCGTGCAGGGCGTCGTCGTCAGGTTTGCGTTGATGGTCAATACGGTGGATGCATGGGCGTAGCCCGCACTCAGCGCCAGCGTCAGCGCCGTGGGCCATCCGAAAACTGCCATTGTGAGAGCGCGCATCGTGCATCCCGTGCGGAGTCCGGCAGACGCAGGCCCACTCTGGCGCGCGGTTCGAGCGCGCCAGAGGGTCGGTACCTGGCTGGGTTCGGGGCTGAACCGGATCTCAGATCCGGCTCAGGTCTTCGTGGGCGTCTGTCAGACGTAGGTCAGCGTGAAGATAGCCTTCCCGTTTGCGGAACCCGCGACGACGGTAGCGCTCGTGGATTCGTAGAAGGCTTTGAAATTCAGGTTGTTGTTTCCATCGGAGAGCCCGTAGCGCGTGGCCGGGCCGCCGATCACGACGTTGGCGCCGTCTTGATCCTGAATGCCGATGGCTACGCCTTGGGCGCCGCCATTGTTCTCCAGCCCAAGCAGGCGGCTGTTCACCACTGCCCCCGCACCCGGCGCGAAAGCGACATCCACGTTCTGAGCCACGGACGTGTCGCAGCCGACCAGGGCGATGGTGAAGTCCACCATGGGGCTGCGGTCTCCTGCAGCGGCAAAACGGTTCGTCGAGATCAATCCCAGCTGGATGGTCATATTGGTGCCAAGCTGGCCGCCGCCGAGGGAGCACGCCGAATTGGTGATCTCGCCTTCGAAATTGATGGTGCCGGTGTCCGCTGCAAAGCTGTTGCCCATGAGCGCCATGGAAGCCGCGATGGCGGTTGCGATAAGTACTTTTTTCATGATGGAAGATCCTTCAAAAAAGTAAAGAGAACCGACTTACAGAAAAGGCACCGGCTCGAGCTTGCGCGGACCAGCACAGACGGCAGCGCGCTCCGCGCCCGTCGCCCTTGCGTGGCGCAAGATCAGGAGACATTTGCCGAGGAACCAGTTGGTGGGCCAGAACACGCGCTGGCGTATCAGGCGGCCAACGTAATGCGGTCGCGCGCGCAGGCCGCGCTCGAACCGGATGTCGGCCACCATCCAGCGCACCACGGTGGCGATGCAGCGGGCAAACCAGGGGTACTGGCGGACAAGGCGCAGGCACGGCACGGCCCAGAGTTTGTAGCCTTGATAGGTCGTCAGGGAGAATTTCGTGGCGCAGTCGCTGGCCTCTTGGGCCCAGTCGGAGATCGACAGAAGGTTCTGTTGGCGCAACTCATTGCAGACGATCTTCTTGCTGTAATCGCCCCATAGTCCAAGCCTGCTCATTGCCTCTGCTCCGCGAGTTGGCGTCTGCCCGATCGTGATGAAGCCCCTTGTTGTCAGGCTGTAGGACGCACTTTGAGTATTGCGAAAGTCCGATGAGGAATCCAGTGAATGGGCCTAACTTTGTGACCTTCGGAGCGGTATTTTTTCGACCGGCGCAGACGATGCGGATACCGCTGCGTTGGCGCGCGCCCGAAGGCCTGCATGGGCTTGCCACGCGATGGCGCAAGGCCGTTGCGGTGAGCGTGGATTCCCTTCGGGTCGGCCTGCGATGCCGCCGCGCCCAGGCCCACTGTGGTTTCTACGCCACCCCGCCCGGGGCTGACACAGGATGTCGATTGCCGGCCTTATTTTTTTGTTTTAAATTTGATAAATATTCTCATTTAGATTTGGTTCGGCAGCTTGCGCAGGGAGGAAAGGTGGCCGCAGAATCCGGCGTACAGCAGCAATTGCACGTGCTGTACCGCGACCATCATTCCTGGCTGTTCAGCTGGTTGCGCAAGCGCATGGGCTGTGCGCATCATGCGGCCGACGTGGCGCAAGACACGTTTGAGCGGCTGCTGGCCTCGCGCGATGCCTTGCTGGGCCAACGCCTGCAGATTCAAGAGCCGCGGGCCTATCTGACCACCACGGCCAAACGTCTGCTGGTGGACCGGGCCCGGCGCGAGCAGATCGAGCGGGCCTATCTGGCCGAGCTGGAGCTGGCCGCGCCGCAGGCGTCGCTCTACCCTTCTCCCGAGCAATTTCTGATCGCGCTGCAGGCATTGACGCAGATCTGCGAGGTGCTCGAAGGCGTGTCGTCCAAGGCACGCGCCGCCTTTCTCCTGCATTACCTCGAAGAGCAGACGCACGCTGCCGTGGCCGCGCATCTGGGCGTGTCCACGAAGATGGTGCAAAAGTACCTGGTGCAGGTGCTGTTGCATTGCAATCGCCTTTTGGCTTGATGCTGCTGACGCTGTGACCACCGCCGAAGACGATTCTCTGGCCGCCGAGGCCGCGCAATGGATTGTGCAGCTCTCTGCCGACGACCCGGGGCAGCGCACGCGCGCCCGCGCGCAGTTCGAGGCCTGGAAGCGTGTCGACCCGCGCCATGCCGCCGCCGCGGTGGCCATGGAGGGTTTGCTGGGTCATGTCCGTTCGGTCCGGGGCGGCGCCGCCGGTAGTGCGGCGCTGGCCTCGGTGCTGGGCACGCAGAGCCGCCGCCGCGCCAAGACCTATGCCGCCGCGCTGGCCTTGGCGTGTGCCCTGCTGATTCCGCTGTGGGCCGTGCTGCGGGTGTACCCGCCGGCCTACCTGATGGCCGATGTGCGCACCAGCACCGGGCAATGGACGACGCAGACGCTGGCCGACGGCACGCGCATCACCCTCAACAGTGCCAGCGCGGTCAACTTGCGTTATGACGCCGCGCGCCGCGCCATCGAGTTGTTGCAAGGCGAAATCCTGGTCGAGGTGGCCAAGGATGCCGCGCGCCCGTTTGTGGTGGAGACGCGCGACGGTTCGATGCGCGCGCTGGGCACGCGCTTTGTGGTCAGCCGCGAGGAAGACGACACCGTTCTGCAGGTATTGGAGTCGCGCGTGGGGGTGCAGACCGCCCAGCAGCGCCGCGCGCACAGCACCGAGTCGACCGTGGTGCATGCCGGAGAGGGGGTGCGTATCCGCGCCGACGGTGTGTCGCCGGTCACGCCTCTCGATGCGCGCAGTATCGAAGAGGCCTGGGCCCAGCACCGGCTGCTGGTCGATGACCGGCCTCTGGCCGAAGTGCTGGATGACTTGAGCCGCTACCGCAGCGGCAGCATCCAGTACGACGCCTCGGCCATCCGGCATCTGCGCATCTCGGCGGTGCTGCCTTTGGATGATACGGACCGGGCCTTGCAATTGCTGGCGGCAAATCTGCCCGGTCTGCGCGTACGGAAGTACACACCGTATCTGGTGCGGGTGGACTTCCCGGGGGCGCGCTGATTTATTTTTTTCGCAGGGGTGGTTCCAGTTTGGAATTCTCGTTCGTCAAACAGAGAGAACACACCAACAGGACCCGAAGACATGGCTTCCCCTCGCCGTGGCGCTCAGCGCGCCAACGCGTACCCGGTGGCGCGCACGCCCCGCCTCCCCTTGATCCGGCACTTGCCCGTGGCCGTCGCCGCCGCCCTGGCGCTGACCCTGCCGCCGATGGCGCAGGCGCAGCCTGCTCCCGCCGCCGCCGTGCAGTACGATATCGCTGCCGGCCCGCTGGCGCCGGCGCTCAGCCGCTATGCGCAGCAGTCCGGCGCCGAGATCGTGCTGGATGTACGCAGCCTGGACGGGTTGCGCACCGAAGGGCTGCGCGGCAGCTACGGGGTGGACGAGGGGTTTGCCGCGCTGTTGCGCGGTACGGGCTACCGCGCCAATAAAACCGCTGTCGGTTACGTGCTGGTGCCGGACCCGCAGACGCGCGAGAGCGTGTCCACGCTCGAGGCCGTGCGCGTGGAAGGCCGTCACAATATCGCCACCGAGGGCACCGGCTCGTATGCCGCGCGCGGCGTGTCGCTCACCAAGGGGGCGGACTCCTTGCGGGAGATCCCGCAATCGGTCTCGGTGATGACGCGGCAGCAGATGGATGACCAGGGCATGAACTCGGTGGCCGATGCCCTGAGCTATGTCACCGGCATGACGGCCTCCGATTACGAAGGCACGGAAAAATTCAGCGCGCGGGGCTTTTCGACCAGTGCCCAGTACGATGGCCTGCCGCAGCAGGACTACAGCCCGCACATGGATCTGGCCATTTACGACCGCGTCGAGATCCTGCGCGGCCCGTCGGGCCTGTTGACCGGTACGGGCGAGCCCGGCGGCGTCATCAATTATGTGCGCAAGCGTCCTTTGGATGTGGCGCACTTCTCGGCCTCGACCACGGTCGGCTCGTGGGATCATCGGCGCATCGAAGCCGACGGCGGCGGCCCGCTGAACGAGTCCGGCACGTTGCGCGGCAGATTGGTGGGCGCTTACGAGGCCGAGAACAAATTCTATGATTACGGCCGCACCGAGCCCACGACGTTCTACGGCGTGCTGGAGTACGACCTTACGCCAGACACCACCGTTGGCCTGACCGCCACCTACAACGAGCGGCGCTTTCGCAACTTCAACGGCCTGCCCTTGTACGCCGATGACACGCTGCCCTCGCGCGACGATTACGTCGGGCCGAGCCGGATGTCCAAGGACAATACCTACGACGTCGGCATGGATGTGACGCATCGCCTGGGCGGCGGCTGGGAGTTGTCGGCCGCCTATATGCATCGCGATACGCGTTATCGCGGCTACTCGGCTTTCGCGAGCGCGCCGCTGGATGTCGCGACGGGCCGCAGCGGTATGTATGTGGGCCGCATCGCCAATGACTTCAAGTGGGACCAGGGCGACATTCACGTGTCCGGGCCGGTCCACCTCCTGGGTCGCGACCACATTCTGACCGTGGGCTACAACTACGCGCGTTACGATTCGCTCACCGGCAGCCGATTCTCCGTGCTGTCCGATGTGGAGCCCTTGAACGATCACGATTTCAACGCGCTCTACGAACTGCCCGTGCTGAGCAAGAGCAAGACCATCACCACGCAGTATGGGCTGTATACGACGGGCCGCTTCAAGCTGGCCGATCCGCTGACGCTGGTACTGGGCGGGCGCTGGACGGATTACGCCGAGAAAAGCCGCGACGTTTCGCCCGACCCCTCGGACTACACCCGCAGCGCGGCCGACGTGAACAACAAGTTCACCCCGTTTGGCGGCCTCATCTGGGACGTCAGCAAGCAGGTGTCGGTCTACGCGAGTTACGCCGACATCTTCGTGCCGCAGACCGAGAAGGACTATAACGAGCAGACGCTCAAGCCGCGTGTGGGCTGGCAGACCGAGGCCGGGATCAAGGGCGAGTTCTTCGACAAGCGCCTCAACGCGTCGCTGGCTTTCTTCCGCATCCGCGATCAGAACCGCGCCATGCTGGATGAGTCGCACGTCGGTTGCGATGGCACGCTGACGGGCAGCTGCTACCGGTCGGCGGGCAAGGTGCAGAGCCAGGGTTGGGAAGCCGAGATCAGCGGCAGCCCTTCGCCGGGTTGGGACATCGCGGCCGGCTATACCTACACCAACGCGAAGTACCTGCAGGATTCCAATCCGGACAATGTGGGGCAGCGTTTCGGGGCGGATGTGCTGCCGCGCCATCTCTTTAAACTCTGGACGCAGTACCGGTTCAATGGTCAGGATTTCGGCGGCGCATTGCTGGGCTGGCGCATTGGTGCCGGCGTGCAGGCGCAAAGCGATGTGTATACGTCGTCCATGCGCCAGGGCGGCTATATGACCGTGTCCGCGCGCCTGGGCTACCAGATCAGCAAGAACTGGGATGCGGCCTTGTCGGTGAACAATCTGTTCAATCGTGAGTACCTGCGCACGCCGGGTTACGGCATTTTCTACAACATCTATGGCGCGCCGCGCAGTGCCATGCTGACCTTGCGCTACGCCATGTAAGCCAGGCCGGGCGCGCTGCGGCGCCGGCCGTCTCGCGGTCACGGCCGCGGGCCGGCCGGCACCGCGGCCCGGTGCGCCGGTTGCGCCGACGCCTGGGCACAGGCATGGCACACCAGACGCAACAGCCATCCCGCGCACGATTCCACCTCGATGGCCTGACGCGGGTCGCCTGCCGTCAGAGCGAGGGTCAGGTGTTGCCCGCGCAACCACGCCGCCACGCCTTCCAATGCTTCCCGGTCGGTCAGCATGAGACGCAGGGCGTCGGCCGGTGCGCTAGGCGCAGGGTCGCGTCCGGTCATGGGAGGCGGTTCACTGCGCGCGTTTGCGCTGGGTGCGCAGCCACCAGGTCTGCACGATCGCGCCCAGCACGAAGATACCCAGCCAACTGGCCAGCGCGCCGCGCACCAGGGGCGATTCCGGGCCGCTGGCCAGAGGGTGGCTGGCGGGCAGGCGGGTAAGGGTTTCGTTGATGCCGGGCACCAGCAGCAGGAAAAAGCTGAAGGTGTAGGCAAGCTGGGCCAGATAGGCCCGTGCGCCGCCGAGGAAGGTCATACGAGGCAGCAGACGGGCGCTCAGCAGGGCCAGTAGCGCCAGGATGCCCAGGGCGTGGCCCACATTGAAGCCCCCCGTGCTGGACAGGCCGAAGGAGGTCACCACGGACAGCACCATCCCGGCTTCGTAGCCTTGGCCGCTTTTATGGGCGGGGTCGATGCGGCGGTATCGGGCAAAGGCGTAGGCGCCCGCCGCAAAGGTCAGCACACTGATGGCGGTGTGGCAGGCGCCCAGCAAAGAAATGGGATGAGGCATGATGGCTCCGGAATGAGGGCGCTAAGGCCGCGGGCAAAGACGCTAGAAAACAATCAACTAGTTGGTCGGTTAACGGGCGTTAAAAAAAGAGGCGGCTTGCCGCCCCGCGAAACATCTCGTTCAGGCCGCTCGGGCCAAGCGGTGGATGGCTGCCTGGGCGATCGTCTGGAAAGCCTGGGGATCGTTCAGGGCGCGGGCCGTGAGCATGGCGCCGTGCACCGTCGCCATGAAGGTCTGGGCTTCGATCGCGGCGCTGTCGCGCAAGACGATGCTGCCGCCAGCCGCGCCGGCGTCGAGCACGCGCGCGAGCCACCCGCTCAGATCCTCGAAATAGCCGCGCACCTCGCTGGCGATTTCAGGCGGAATCATGGTCTGCTCGGCGGCCAGCATGGCGCAGATGCACATCGACTGGCTCCCTTCGCGGATGCACTTGGCCCAGTAGTCGGTGTAGGCCGTCAGGCGCGCCAGGGGGTCGGTGACGTGGCTGTCGAGCGCCGCCAGACCGCTGCGCGCCTGCTGCCGATGCTGGTTGACGACGGTCAGCACCAGATCCGCCTTGCTGGGAAAGTGGTGGTGGATACTGGGTTTGCCGATATGCACTCGTTTGGAGACATCGGCATAGCTAAAGCCGTGATAGCCGCCCTCGGCCAGCAATTGCTTGGCGTGATCCACGATTTCGGCGGCGCGGGGAGACAGTTCGGTAGGCATGGCAAGCTGGGATGTGAACAAGGAGCCGCCGGCAGTCCGGTGCTTGGCTGCCAATCTACTAGTTGGTCGGTTGCTTGTCAAGACCGGCCGGACGCCGCCGGCGGGCGGCGGGGCCTTAGCGTTGTTCGGTGTACTTGAGCTCGCTCAGGTCGTAACCCTGGCTTTTGGCGATGGCCAAGGCCTGTTGCAGCGTCTCGGGCGGCAGCGTGGGGGTCCGGGCCAGAATCCACAAATGCTTGCGGTCTGGCTCACCCACGACGGCCCAGCGGTAGTCGGGATCCAGGCCGATGACCCAGTAATCCCCCTTGAAGGGCTTGAAGAAAGAAACTTCGAGTTTGGCGTTACCGCTACCTTCGACGACCGTGGCGGTGCCGGAGGCGCTGTCGATGTCGCCGTTCTTGTCGCGGCAACGGTTGGTCACGCCGACCGTGCCATCGGCATTGCGGGTGTATTCAGCCGTCGTGTCGCCGACGCAATTGCGCTGAAAGAACATCGGCAAATGCGCGATCTCGTACCAGCGCCCCGCGTAGCGGGCCAGATCGACCTGCTCGACGGCGCGCACCGCGGGGGTCTGGCTCCACGCCGCCCAGGGCGTGGCGGCGAGCACGGCCAGGCTAAGCAACATCAGGCGGCGCATGCGAACTCTCCTGCAAGGGCGGCCGCCTGAGGCGCTTCAGTTGGCGTCGCGGGCCGGCAGCGGGTTTTTCAGGGCGGCGTGATAGCGCGCCACATAGGTGTCAAAGTCTACCGTATCGGACTGCTCGATCTTGTGTTGCTGCGCCTGCGACGCCGCCGCCGCCTGGGCATAGGCGCTGGCTTGCTCAGCCGGCAGGGGCTGCGCGCGCAGGGTCTGCGCGTGGCCTTGGCTTTGCGCCAGCGTGTAGTCCTGGAAGGACAGGCCGCTGGTGCGCAACTCGGCCAGCACCCGGGCCGAGGGCGTCAGATCGGGGTTGCGCAGTTTGGCGCGTTGCTGTTCGACGGCTTCGGCGTAGGCCTGGCCTCCCAGGGCCTGGTCGTACAGCGCGGCGTAGTGCGAGATGTCGTCGAGCAGCGCTTCTCCCCATTGCGCCAGACCGATGGCCTGGCCATCGCGGTCCAGCATCAGGCCCGGCTTGCGGCCTTCCTTGACCACCGTGGCGAAGTTGTCGGCGCTGCGCTGACAGTAGCCCTGCTGGGAGAAGAAGGGGCTTTCCGAGACCGCACAGAACAGCAGGAAAGCATCCACGAAGCGCGCCGTCTGGGCCGACAGGCCGGTCGGCTCGTGCGGATCGATGTCCAGACAACGGACTTCGACGTACTGCACGCCGCGTTCGGCCAGCGCCGTGATCGGCCGTTCGCCGCGCCCGGTGGCGCGCTTGGGGCGAATGCTGGAGTAGTACTCGTTTTCGATCTGCAGCACATTGGTGTTGAGCTGGATCCATTCGCCGTCGCGATGCGTGCCCATGGCCTGGTAGGCCGGCCACGGTTGGGTGACGGCCTCGTAGAGGCGCCCGAGGAAGGTGCTCAGGTCGTTGTAGCAAAGCTTGAGCTGAGCCTGGGCCTTATTCTGGTAACCCAGGTCGCTCATGCGCAGGCTGGTGGCGTACGGCAGGTATAGCGTGTCCGGCCCGAGTTGCTGCAAGGGATGCTCGCGTCCGCTCATGAAGGCGCTCGACAGCGCCGGCGCCGCGCCGAACAAATACATCAGCAACCAGGAATAGCGCGTGAAATTGCGGATCAGGGCGATGTAGCCGCGCGAACGGCTTTCCTGCAGCGAGGCGGCGCCCGGCTCGATGACGGGCCAGAGCGCCTCGGGCAGGGAGAAGTTGTAGTGCACGCCCGCGATGCATTGCATGGTCTTGCCATAGCGCGCGGCCAGCCCGCGGCGGTAGACATGCTTGAGCATGGCGGTATTCGACTTGCCATACCAGGCGATGGGAATCTCGGCTTCGGGCGGCAGGCGCGCCGGCATCGATTGATTCCAGATGAACTCGCCGTCCAGGACGCTGTAGACGAAACGGTGCGTGTCGCGCAGTTCGTCGAGCAAGGCTTCCACGCTGGTGTGCGTGCCGGTGATGAGTTCGAGCAGGGCCTCGGAGTAGTCGGTCGTGACCTGCTCGTTGGTCAGCGCCGAGCCCAGGCCGCTGGGATGGGGCGTGCGCGCCAATGCGCCTTGGGCGTCCACCCGCAGGCCCTCTTTCTCGACAC
Source organism: Bordetella genomosp. 12 (assembly GCF_002261355.1). Taxonomy (GTDB): domain Bacteria; phylum Pseudomonadota; class Gammaproteobacteria; order Burkholderiales; family Burkholderiaceae_B; genus Bordetella. The sequence continues at coordinate 382,590 of NZ_NEVU01000001.1, forward strand.
CGCGCAGGGTTTGCGCCAGCAAATCGAGATGAGCCTGAACCAGGGCAAAGCGCGGGTTGGAATGTGCTGTCACGGCGATGAATTTGGGTTATCGAGCGGAGATTTTACGTTCAGAGCGCGCGGGGCGCCGAATTTGGCCCCGTGCGGTCTAGGGAAATCTGCCGGCCGTCGAGCCAGGCGGCCAGGTCAGCATAGACCGGATCGGCGTAGTCGGCACGTTCGTTGAACAGTTCGTGCCAGGCGCGGGGGTACCAGCGCAGGGTCAACAGCCCGGCGGGGGCGCGCTGGGCGAACAGCCGGCTGCCGGCCGGCGCCACGACGCGGTCATCGCCGGCGACCAGCAAAAGCGTGGGCAGCGGCAGGCGCGGCGCGGCCGCCATGACCAGCGGCACGGAGGCGTCGATGAAGCCGGCCAAGCGACCGGTGATGCAGCGGCGCGCCAGGGGATCGCGCCGGAAAGCCTGCACCACGGCCCGATCATGGGAGATCCGCGCGGGCGCCAGGGGATAGGCCAGGGCGGCGTCGGGCCAACGGCCGGCGATACGGCGCAGCGGTGGCAGCAGCCACCCCGGCATGCGCAGCGCCAGCGGCGGGCTGGACAGTACCAGGCCGCTGATCGCCGGGCCGGCCTGCAAGGCCAGACGCAGGGCCACCAGCGCGCCCAGGCTGTGGCCGATGAGCAAAGGCCGTTGGCCGGTCTCGGCCGCGAAGGCGGCGATCTGCCCGGCCGCGTCGCGGACCAGATCATCGCGTTCGCGCAAACCGGCCGGCGGCCCGCCCGAGCGTCCGTGGCCGCGATGGTCGTGCGCGCCCACCAGCCAGCCGCGCGCATTGAGCCAGCGGGCCAGGCGTTCATGGCGGGCGGCATGCTCGCCCAATCCGTGCAACAGGTAGGCCGCCGCGGCGGGTTGCGCAGCGCGCGCGGGCCAACGGTAACGCGCCAGCGGCGTGCCGTCGTCGGCCAAGGCAGGGTCAAGCAAAATAGGCGACAATTCCCAACTTCCTTGCAGGAGCGGGCTGCCGGTGGGCATCCGCGTTTCGCCATTTCAGCGCGCTTTCATTGCATGCTCAAGAAACTCATCCTGATGGCCGCCTGCGTCCTGCTGGCCGCGTGTTCTCCACGTTATGACTGGCGCGAACTGGACGTGGCCGACGGCCGCCTGCGGGCGGCTTTTCCGGCCAAAGTGCAGACCGATAGCCGGGATCTCGTTCTGGCCGGGCAGGCCCTGCGTTTTTCGCTGACCTCCGCCCGGGTCGAGGGCGCGGTCTTCGCGGTGGGCTATGCGCATCTGCCTGAAGCCTTGCGGGGCCAGCCCGCCGCGCGCGCGCTGGGCGAGGCGCTCAGGCGCGGCCTGTACGCCAACTTCGGGGCGGATCCGCCCGATGCCGCGTTCGTCGATGGCGCGGAGATCGAGATTCACGCCGGCGCCGGGCAGCCCGATGCCTGGCTGGTGGCCAGGATCTGGGTGACGCCCGGCATGTTGATCGAGGTCATGGCCACGGGCAGCAGCCGCTCGCTGTCGCCCGAGCACGCCCGCGAGTTTCTGCGCTCGGCGCAGTTGCGCCCCTGAATGCCGTGGCGGAATCCTCCGCCGCGGGTGGTTTGAGAGAACAGGTTTGCCATGTTTGCCGTCGTGCAGTTCTATTTTTCCGCCGTGATGATGTTGATGCCCCTGCTGGCGTGCGTGGGCATAGGCGTGTTCTGGGGCAAGCGCGACTATCCCTTCGGGGGCACTTTCGTGACCATGCTGGTCACTTCCGTCACCACGCCGGCGCTGGTGTTCCACACCTTTGTGACCACCAAGCTGGACGACCGTGCGTTGGGCGACATCACCCTGGCCTCACTGCTGGCGCTGTTGTTATGCGCGCTGGTGTGCGCCGCCCTGCTGCGCGTGAGCGGCCTGCCGGTGCGCAAGCTGCTGCCCACGGCCTTTCTGCCCAATGCGGGCAATCTCGGCCTGCCGGTCTCGCAACTGGCCTTCGGTGACGTGGGGCTGTCGGCGGCCGTGGCCTTTTTCGCCATCAACTCCTTTGTGATGCACACGGTGGGCGTGCGCATCCTGCCCGGCGTGGCCACGCGCGGCGGCTGGCGCAGCCCGGTCTTGCTGGCGTCGGTGATCGCGGTCGCGTGGCGTTACAGCGGCGTGCCGGTGCCGGCCTGGATCATCGAGACGGCCCGCATGCTGGGCGGGGTGACGGTGCCGCTCATGCTGCTGAGCCTGGGTCACGCGCTGGCCTTGATTCCCTCGGGCGGCTTGCGCGTGGGGGCGGGGCTGGGGGTGATGCGGCTGGTGGTGGGCGTGCTGGTGGGCTTGGCCGTGGTCTGGGCATTGGGGCTGGAAAGCCCCTTGGCCGGTTCGCTGGTGCTGCAGATGGCCATGCCCTGCGCGGTGGTCAGTTATATGTACGCGCGCCGTTACACCGATATGGGCGACACCGCGGCCGGCGCCGTACTGGTGTCGACGGTCTTGTTTCTGCTGATTGCCCCCGCGCTGCTGTGGTTCACGCGGCATTGAGGCCGCCCCACGCCTCAGCTTGCGCCGCACATGCCGCGCAGTTCCGCGAGCAGGGCGTCGGGGATGTCCACGCCGTGTTTGAGCGCCTCTTTGCGCAACTCCCTGCGGCGCTGCCCGGGCAGGCGCACGCCGTCGTCGGCCAGCATGGCTTCGATCAGGGTCTCGACGCGCTCCAGATAGCTTTCGCGGCCGGCCAGCGCTTGCGGGTCGATCAGTAAAAACGCCTGGCCCAGCCGCGCCCGGCCGCCTTCGTTGCCGAAAAAGGATTCGGTCTCGAAGCCGAATTGCGAGCCGGTCAGCGCCACCACCAGGAGTTCGACCATCATGGCCAGCATGGCGCCCTTGACGCCGCCGGCGGGCAACATGCTGCCCGCCAGGCCGGCCTTGGGGTCGGTGGTGGGCTGGCCTTCGGCATCCAGCGCCCAGCCCGGCGGGATGGGCTTGCCATCGCGCGCGGCGATCATGAGCTTGCCGCGCGCGGCCTGCGCCAAGGACAGGTCCATGAGCAGGGGCGCGCCGCGCCGGCGCGGAAAGACCGCCGCGATCGGGTTGGTGCCGAATAGCGGCCGCTTGCCGCCCCAGGCGGGCATGGCCGCCGGTGAGTTGCTCAGCGCCAGGCCGACCAGCCCGGCCTCGGCCACGGCCTCCAGATGGTAGGCGGCCGCGCCGAAATGATGGCTGTTGCCGACGCCGATGAACGCCACCCCGTGCTCGCCCGCCCGCCGGATGCCCTCGGCGATGGCCATGGCGCAGGCGGGATAGGCCAGGCCCGAGCCGGCGTCGATCAGCGCCGCGCCGCCTTTATGGTGCACCAGGCGCGGCTCGGCGCTGCCCACGGCGCGGCCGGCGCGCAGATGGCCGGCATAGGCGGCCACCCGCGATACGCCATGCGAGGTCAGGCCCTGGCTGTCGGCGTAGACCAGGGCGCTGGCCGTGGCCTGGGCCATGGCGGGCGTGGCGCCGGCGGCCACCAGCGAGGCGGCGGCCAGCAACTGCAATTCGTCGAGATAGACATGGGCCATGATGTGATTTCCAGAAGGGTGACGGCGGCGTGGGCGCCGTGTTACCGGCATCCTGCCACGATGCAGGAATGTGCGCATCTGCGCGCTGCCAATTGGGCCCTTGGCCACGCGGTGCTAGAATGTCTCGCACATTGTCGGCGCCGATTTGCCTGATCCGCTTGCGGGCGCCTCTTATAAATCCAGCTAAAGAGGTCTGTCTGCATGACTAGCCCTGCTATTGCTGCGGCCAACGCCGCACCGTCCGAAACCCTGCATTCCGTCGGGGTCGTCTCTCCTGTCTTTTTGCGCTTTGACGAGCCGCTGCCGCTTGCCAGCGGCCAGTCGCTGCACGCCTACGAGCTGGCCGTCGAAACCTATGGCACGCTCAATGCCGAGCGCAGCAACGCGGTGCTCATCTGCCACGCCTTGAACGCCTCGCACCACGTCGCCGGTATCGCGGCCGACAACCCCAAGGATGTCGGCTGGTGGGACAACATGGTGGGCTCCGGCAAGCCGGTGGACACCAATGTGTTTTTCGTCATCGGCGTGAACAACCTGGGCTCTTGCTTCGGCTCGACCGGCCCGGCCAGCCTCAATCCGGAGACGGGCCAGCCCTGGGGCGCGGCCTTTCCCGTGCTGACGGTCGAAGACTGGGTGCGCGCCCAGGCGCGCGTGGCCGATCATTTCGGCATCGAACGCTTTGCCGCCGTCATGGGCGGTTCGCTGGGAGGCATGCAGGCGCTGAGCTGGTCGCTGACCTTGCCGCAGCGCGTGGCCCATTGCGTGGTCATCGCCAGTACGCCGCGCCTGTCGGCCCAGAACATCGGCTTCAATGAGGTGGCGCGCCGCGCCATCATCACCGATCCGGATTTCCACGGCGGCGACTATTACGCGCACAACACCGTCCCGCGCCGCGGCCTGGCCGTGGCGCGCATGCTCGGCCACATCACCTATCTGTCCGATGACGACATGGCCGAGAAGTTCGGCCGCACCCAGCGCGAACCCGCCGAAAACGGCGCGTACCGCTACGGGTACGACGTCGAGTTTGAGGTGGAATCCTATCTGCGTTATCAGGGCGAAAAGTTTTCGCGCTATTTCGACGCCAACACCTATCTGTTGATCACCCGCGCGCTGGATTACTTCGATCCGGCGCGCGATACCGGCGGCGATCTGGCGCGCGCGCTGGCGCCGGCCACCGCCGACTTCCTGCTGGTGTCGTTCACCACGGATTGGCGCTTTCCGCCCGAGCGCTCGCGCGAACTGGTTCGGGGCCTGCTGAAAAATGGCAGCCCGGTGACCTACGCCGAAATCGATGCGCCGCACGGCCATGACGCCTTCCTGCTCGAGGATGCGCGCTACCACGCCGTGGTCAGAGGCTATTACGAGCGCATCGCCCGCAGTCTGGGGCTGCAGTCCCAGCCATCCGCCGAGGAATGCCTGGCATGAGTCCTGCCCAGAACCCTGTCGCGCCGTTGGCGCTGCGCCCCGACCTTGAACGCATCGCCAGCTGGATCGCGCCCGCTTCGCGGGTGCTGGATCTGGGCTGCGGCGACGGTGCCCTGTTGGCCTATCTGCGCGATCACCGTCAGGTGCGGGGCGCCGGTGTCGAAATCGACGATGAGCGCGTCATCGCCTGCGTGCGGCGCGGCGTCGAAGTCATCCAGCAGAACCTCGAAGAGGGCCTGGCCATGTTCGACGACAAGCAGTTCGAGACCGTGGTGCTGTCGCAGACCTTGCAGTCGGTGCATCGCACCGAGCACATCCTGCGCGAAATGGCGCGGGTGTCGCGTTTCGGCATCGTCTCGTTTCCGAATTTCGGCTATTGGCCGCATGGCTGGTCGATTCTGCGCGGCCGCATGCCGGTCACCGGCCAGATGCCGTATCAGTGGTACAACACGCCCAACATTCACCTCTGCACCCTCAAGGACTTTGAGGATCTGGCGCGCGATGTCGGCGTGCGCATCCTGGAGCGGGCCACGTTCAACGATGAGCACGAGGTCAGGTTCCTGCCGAGCTGGCGCAGCACGCTGGCGGTGTATCGATTCGAGGCTTAGGTTTTAATATCCCACCTTGCCTTGATATTGGCCCGCCCGCGGGCCGCAGCCGTGGAGATTGATCATCGCCTCCGATAGCTACCGGATTTATTTGAGCCGTCGCGTGGCGCCCTTGCTGGTGCTGGGCTTTGCCAGCGGGCTGCCCCTGGCGCTGACCAGCGGCACCCTGCAGGCCTGGGCCACCGTCGAAGGGGTCTCCCTGCAGGAAATCGGCTTTCTCACGCTGGTGGGCACTGCCTACACCCTGAAGTTCCTCTGGGCGCCGCTGATAGACCGCTATGCCCCGCCGTTCCTGGGGCGGCGGCGCAGCTGGATGCTGGTCACGCAGTTGCTGCTGGCCGTCACCATCATGGGCATGGGGCTGTTGTCGCCGGGCAAGTCGCTCTTGCCGCTGGCATTGCTCGCCGTGCTGGTGGCCTTTCTCTCGGCCTCGCAGGACATCGCCTTCGATGCCTATTCCACGGACGTTCTGCACAACAATGAGCGCGGGGCGGGCGCGGCGGTCAAAGTCCTGGGCTATCGGCTGGCCATGCTAGTGTCCGGCGGCCTTGCCCTGGTGCTGGCCGACCATTGGCTGGGCTGGGGCACCACCTATGTCCTGATGGGCTTTCTCATGTTGGCCGGGGTGCTCGGCACCTTGTGGGCGCCCGAGCCCGAACGCCCCGCCGCCGCCCCGCGCAGCCTGGGGCGCGCGGTGGTCGAGCCGTTTCGCGAGTTCTTCAGCCGCCGGGGCGCCCTGACGCTGTTGGCGCTCATCGTGCTCTACAAGCTGGGAGATGCCTTTGCCGGGGCGTTGTCGACCACCTTCCTGCTGCGCGGCGTGGGGTTCACGCCCACCGAAGTGGGTACGGTCAACAAGGTCCTGGGCCTGGCCGCGACCATTGTGGGCGCGCTGGCCGGCGGGGCCATCATGGGCCGCTGGGGGCTCTACCGCTCGCTGATGGCGTTTGGTCTGCTGCAGGCTGTCTCCAATCTGGGATATTGGGTCATCGCGGTGGCGCCGAAAAGCCTGCCCCTGATGGCCGCGGCCGTGGGCATCGAGAATCTCTGCGGCGGCCTGGGCACGGCAGCCTTCGTGGCGCTGCTCATGGCGATGTGCAACCGGGCGTTTTCGGCCACGCAGTTCGCCCTGCTGTCCGCCTTGTCGGCCGTGGGCCGCACCTATCTGGCCGGCCCGCTCACGCCGGTGCTGGTGGCCTACATGGGTTGGGCGGGCTTTTTCATGGTGACGGTGTTCATCGCCTTGCCGGGGCTGGTGCTGCTTTGGTTGCGCAAAGACGACATCGATGCGCTGGAACGGGACGTTGCGAAGGGCTGAGGCTTGCCCGGTGCGGGGTGGACGGTGATAAGGTTGGCCCAGCGTTATCCGCGCTGCCCGGCCTCGAACGCCGGGTGAACAACACAGGGCCGACCCCGCCCGACAACGAGGAGACCTCCATGAAGCGATACGCCATCGCGTTCGCTGGCCTGTGCATTGCACCGGCCATCCATGCTGAAACCAGCGTCACGCTCTACGGCATTGCCGATGCCAGCCTGCGCTATCTGAGCACCAGCAGCGGTGCCACCAATGTCAATGCCAGCCGCTTCTCCATGGAGAACGGCGCCATCTCGAACAGCCGCTGGGGCTTGCGGGGTGTCGAGGATCTGGGCAACGGCATGACGGCCTTCTTCCGGCTGGAAAGCGGCTTTAATCTGCAAAATGGCGAGCAGTCAGACAGCGGCCGCTTGTTCAACCGTCACGCCTATGTCGGCCTGGATGGCGGCCAATGGGGCGCGATCTCGCTGGGCCGCCAGGACACGCCGCTGTTCACCATTCTGGCGGACTCCTACGATCCGCTGACGGTGGGCAACTACGCCGAGAACTCCTGGCTGCCGGTCGCCATGTCGCGCGCGCGCAGCTCGGATTCGGTGCGTTACCGCAACGCCAAGCTGGGCGGCTTTGATTTCATCGTCTCCTATGCGTTTGGCAGTGACTTCGACGACCATCGCCTGGGCAAGCAGGTGGGGACCACGCTGACCTACACCACCGGCCCCTTCTCCCTGGGCGGCGGCTATCAGAAGACATATTCGGAGAGCAACTCCGATTACCGCCAACAGGTCTGGAACCTGAACGCCAGCTACAAGCTCGAGACCGTCAAGCTGTTTGCGGGCTATTTCAATGGCCGCGACGAAACCGGTTGGGTCAACGCGGTGGTGGGTAACGCCATGCCCACGACGGGCCTGGACCGCAAGGACAACGGTTATTTCCTGGGCGCGACCTGGCAGGCCACCGGCCGCTGGGCGCTGACCGGCGCGGCCTACTACGATGTCGCCAAGAATATCCAGGTCGATGGCGACAAGGGCAAGCGGCTGGCCCTGGTGGGCGTGGCCGAGTACTCCCTGACCAAGCGGACCCAGCTCTATGGCACCGTGGACTACAACAAGGTCTACGACGCCTCGGCGGTGGATATCGCCGGGCAGAGCTCGCAAGTGGGCGCAGCCGTAGGCATACGCCACATCTTCTGACCGTGCGGCGGCCTGGCCGCCGCTTCAGTCCGCTGTCTTGTTCTGACGCACGATCAGTACGTCGCAAGGCAGCGCTTCGAGCAGTTTCTCCGCGACGCTGCCGATGGCCGTGCGCAGGATGCCGGTCAGTCCGTGCGTGCCCGTCACCACCAGATCGCAGCGGCGATTGAAGACGAATTCCGACAGCAGGTTCTCCGGTTGGCCGGGCTCGAGCACGATGTCGGGCGGCGTTCTACCGGCCAGCTCGGGGGTGGCGGCCAGAAACGCCTGGGCCTTCTGCAAGGCATCGTTATAAAAGCTGCGCACCACGGTGTCCTGCGGCACGCCCTCTTGCTGCGCGGGCACCGCGTAGGCATGGAAAAGCGTGATGCGGGCCTGGCCGGCGACCTTGAGCGCGGCACGCAGTGCCTGGCGCGAACCTTCCGAAAAATCGGTGGCGATCACGACGTCCTGGTAAGGCTTGCGCGGGCGCGCCTTGACGACCAGCACGGGTTGCGTGGCCTGGCGGGCCAGGCGTTCGACGGTGCTGCCCAGCATGAGCCGGCCCAGCGTCGTTTCGCGCGCCACGCCGGTCACGATGAGCGAACCATCGAAATGCGCCACCGTATCCAGAATGACGTCCAGCGGATGGCCGTTGGCGACCACGGCCTCAGTGGCGATGCCGGCGTCGGCCAGATCGTCGGCCAGCCGTCTTTCGGCCAGGGATTTGTGATCGGGAGTCAGGCGCCGCCAGGCCGGCGTGGTCAGGGCCGTGGCGTGGGGCGCCTCCATGACGTGCAGGGCCACCAGGCGGCAATGTTGCTGGCGGGCCAGCATGATGGCGCGGTCCAGAGCGCGGTCGCTGCGTGCGCTCAGGTCCGTGGCGAGCAAAATGGAGCCAGCGGGGTCGGTCATGCGTCTACTCCTGGTGGGGTTGCCTGCGGCAGCCGGGGGAGCGCACGTCTGTGCGGGGGATGCAATGATTGTCCTGCCTATCGTGCCTGAGGGGCTTGACCGCCGTCAACGGCAGGTGGCAGCCCTACAATAGGGCCTCTGTACCGACCCCTATTGACGGCATGGCCCCCGAAACTTCCACCCTGCTGCTGCATTCGCTCTACCTCGTCGCCATCGTGGCCGAAGCCATGACCGCCGCGCTCACCGCCGGGCGCCGCGATATGGATTGGGTGGGGGTGTGCGTCATCGCGTGCGTGACGGCGCTCGGCGGCGGATCGATTCGGGACGTCTTGCTGGGCCACTATCCCCTGAGCTGGGTCGCGCATCCGGAGTATCTGGCCATGACGGCCGGCGCCGCCCTGCTCACGGCGCTGTGCGCACGCATGTTGCGCCATCTGCGCAAAGTCTTTCTGCTGCTCGATGCGCTGGGGCTGGTGGCGTTTACCATCATCGGCTGCAAAGTCGCGCAGCAAATGGATCTGTCCTTGCCGGTGGTCATCATCAGCGGCGTGATCACCGGTTGCGCGGGCGGCGTGCTGCGCGACGTGCTGTGCAACGATATTCCGCTCTTGTTCCGTAGTGAGCTCTACGCCAGCGTGTCGCTGCTGACCGGCGGGTTATATATCGCGCTGGACGACTACACCGGGACGAGCAATCTGGCCGTTCCCCTGGCTCTGGTGGCCGGGCTGGCGCTGCGTCTGCTGGCCTTGCGCTTCAATTGGCAAATGCCGAAGTTCGTCTATCGCGGCGACTGGCATTGATGCGGCGCGCCGCCGGCCAGGCAAAAGCTCCCTGGGAAGCTTTTGCCTGAGACTGCCGGTCGATCAGTACAGACCTTGCTGCAGCATGGCGTCGGCCACCTTGACGAAGCCAGCGATATTGGCGCCGTCCAGGTAGTTGACGTAGCCCGATTCGGCATGGCCGTGGCGCACGCAGTTCTCGTGGATGTCGCACATGATGGCGTGCAGGCGCTGGTCGACGTCTTCGCGCGTCCAGGCCAGGCGGCCCGAGTTCTGGCTCATTTCCAGGCCCGAGACGGCCACGCCGCCGGCGTTGCTGGCTTTGCCGGGCGCGTACAGCACATGCGCGTCGATGAAGGCCTGAGCGGCGGCCAGGGTGGCCGGCATATTGGCGCCTTCGGCCACGCACTTCACGCCGTTGTCGATCAGGGTGCGGGCGTCGTTCTCATCCAGTTCGTTCTGGGTGGCGCACGGCAGCGCCACGTCCACCGGGACCTGCCAGGGGCGAACACCCGGCAGGAAACGCAGGCCCAGTTGTTGCGCATAGTCTTCGACGCGGCCGCGTTGCACGTTCTTGACGTGCATCAGGGCGTGGAGCTTTTCCGGCGTGAAGCCGGCTTCGTCCAATACCGTGCCGCCGGAGTCGGAGACCGTCAGCACGCGCGCGCCCAGGGCCATGGCCTTCTCGACCGCGTATTGCGCCACGTTGCCGGAGCCGGAGACCGACACGCGCAGGCCGTCAAACGACATGCTCACGCGGCGCAGCATCTGCTCGGCGAAGTACACCGTGCCGTAGCCGGTCGCTTCGGGACGAATCAGGCTGCCGCCGAAGGTCAGGCCCTTGCCGGTGAAGACGGCCGCCGCCGAATTCGACAGCTTTTTCATCATGCCGGCCATGAAGCCGACCTCACGGCCGCCCACGCCAATGTCGCCGGCCGGCACGTCGGTATCCGGGCCCAGGTGACGATAGAGTTCGATCATGAGCGCCTGGCAGAAGCGCATCACTTCTGCATCGGACTTGCCCTTGGGGTCGAAATCCGAGCCGCCCTTGCCGCCGCCCATGGGCAGGGTGGTCAGGGCATTTTTCAGCGTCTGTTCGAAGGCCAGAAACTTCAGGACCGACAGGTTCACGCTGGGGTGAAAGCGCATGCCGCCCTTGAACGGACCGATGGCCGAGCTGTGTTGGACGCGGAACGCACGATTGACCTGGGCACGGCCCTTGTCATCGGTCCAGCACACGCGGAACTGAATCACGCGCTCGGGTTCGACCAGGCGCTCGAGCAGCGCCTGCTGACCATAGTGCGGATTCTTCTCGATGAATGGCCACAAGCTGCCCATGACCTCGTGGACGGCTTGCATGAATTCGGGCTGATGGGGATCGCGGCTCGCGACGCGGCTCAGGAAGTCGTTCAATGACTGCATGAAAAAAAGTCTCCGGTAATGCTGCATAGCGGTGCCAGATGAATCAACTCGGTGCATCGTTTGATCGAAAACGGTGCGTCGCCATCAAAAAGCACTGATTTGGTGCGCGGATTGTAGGGAGGTTTTTTGCACCGCGGCAGGGGGGTCGAGCACCGGCTTCTTGTCGCCAATTTCGCTTATTAAACGGGGACGCATTATTATCGGGGCGGTTTGAAATAAGCGATTTCAGGAGTGACATTTTTCCTTGAGTGGCGTCTTATTTTCAATAAAATCAATGAAATATATAATACGTCCCCAATAAAATGAGAACAAATCACACGCTTGATTGACGGCTTCCTGAAAACCCATCCCCAATTTTGTCGGGTAATTCAAAAGGGTCAAAAAAATTTCGCCCATTGTTTTGTCCCCTTTTTATTTGTCGCCTCCAGGCCTCCAATCCAGGTGATCTCGTTATAGTTGAGGCCCCTGGCTCTTTGCGCCGCCACCTGCTTCTGGAATTTCTATGTTGCGAGTCATTTCCGCCAACCTGAACGGCATCCGGTCTGCCAACACCAAAGGCTTTTTCGACTGGATGGGTCAGCAGGACGCCGATTTTGTTTGCGTCCAGGAACTCAAGGCGCAGGAGGCGGATATCGCGCCGGCCATGAAAGCGCCCGGCCCCTGCCAGGGTTATTTCCATTACGCCGAGAAAAAAGGCTATAGCGGCGTGGGCATTTACACGCCGCACCAACCGGACGATGTCGTCATTGGCCTGGGCGTGCCCGAAATCGATGCCGAGGGCCGTTACATCGAACTGGTCTATCCCAAGCTGTCGGTGGTCTCGGTTTACCTGCCCTCGGGTTCCAGCGGCGAGCACCGGCAAACGGCCAAATACCATTTCATGGCGCATTTCTACCGCCATCTGGGCGATCTGATCGCGCGTGGCCGTGAGGTGGTCATTTGCGGCGACTGGAATATCGCCCACAAGGAAGCCGACCTCAAAAACTGGAAAGGCAACTTGAAGAACAGCGGCTTTCTGCCCGAGGAGCGTGCCTGGCTGACGCGGGTTTTCGACGAATTGAAATGGGTCGATGTCTATCGCCGCCTGGCGCCGACGGCCACCGGCGAGGGTTACACCTGGTGGAGCAACCGCGGCCAGGCATGGGCCAAGAACGTGGGCTGGCGCATCGATTACCACGTCGCCAGCAATGGCCTGGCTGACACGGCGCGCCGCGCCGCCATCTACAAAGAGGCCCGCTTCAGCGACCACGCGCCTTTGACCATCGACTACGATTACGCGCTGTAAATCGCGGATAATGGCGGGGTTTGCCATCCTGATTCGGAACCCCCGCATGTCCTCCACTACCGCCACCGATTTCGTCCGTTTCGCCCTTGACGAGGGTGTGCTGCGCTTTGGCAGCTTCAAGGTCAAATCCGGCAGGATCAGCCCTTATTTCTTCAACGCCGGGCTGTTCAACAGCGGCCGTTCGGTGGGCAAGCTGGCAGGCTTTTATGCTCAGGCGCTGCTGGATTCCGGCGTGGAATTCGACATGCTTTTCGGGCCGGCCTACAAGGGCATCCCCCTGTCGACGGCCACGGCGGTGGCGCTGGCCTCGCATCCGCAGGCGGGCGGGCGCGACATCCCCTTTGCCTACAACCGCAAGGAAGCCAAGGATCACGGCGAGGGGGGCACGCTGGTCGGCGCGCCCCTGGCCGGCAAGGTCGTCATCATCGATGACGTGATCACCGCGGGCACTTCGGTGCGCGAGTCGGTGGAGATCATCCGCGCGGCCGGCGCCCAGCCTGCCGCCGTGCTGATCGCCATGGATCGCATGGAGCGCGCCGGTCCGGACGATGCCCTGTCGCCGCATTCGGCGGTGCAGGATGTTGCCAACACGTATGGCATCCCCGTGGTGAGCATTGCGTCGCTGGCCGACATCCTCAAACTGCTCGAAGATGACGGCCAGTTTGCGGCCCATCGTGAGTCGGTGCTGGCTTATCGCCAGAAATACGGCGTCTGAGCCCGGCGCGGCGGCACCCGCAAGGTGCCGCCGCGGCCGGCTGGCTCAGGCCGACAGCTTGGCCTTGAGCAGTTCGTTGACCTGCTGCGGATTGGCCTTGCCGCGTGCGGCCTTCATGATCTGGCCCACCAGGGAATTGAAGGCCTTTTCCTTGCCGGCGCGGTACTCCGCCACGATGGCGGGGTTGGCGGCCAGCACCTCGTCGATCATGGTGCCGATGGCGCCGCTGTCGCTGATCTGCTTGAGGCCGCGCGCCGCGATGATGGCGTCGGGGTCGGCGCCATTTTCGCCTGCCCACATGGCGGCAAACACGTCGCGGGCGATCTTATTGGAGATCGTGCCATCGACGATGCGGTTGATGAGCGCGGCCAGTTGCCCGGCCTGCACCGGCGCGGCGGCGAGCTCTTTTTCTTCGCGGTTCAGCGTGGCGGTGACCTCACCCATGATCCAGTTGGCCGCCAGCTTGGCCTGGCCGGCCGGTAGCGCGCGGGCCGTTTCTTCGAAGTAGGCCGCCATGGCGCGGCTGACGGTGAGTTGCGCCGCATCATAGGCCGACAGGCCGTAGTCGGCCTCGAAGCGCGCGCGCATGGCGCTGGGCAGCTCCGGCATGCCGGCGCGCACGGCGTCCACCCATTCCGGGCTGATGACCAGCGTGGGCAGGTCGGGATCGGGGAAGTAGCGGTAATCGTGCGCATCTTCCTTGCTGCGCATGCTGCGCGTTTCATCGCGATCCGCGTCGTACAGGCGGGTTTCCTGCACGACGGTGCCGCCGTCTTCGATCAGCTCGATCTGGCGGCGGGCTTCGTACTGGATGGCGCGCTCGAGAAAACGGAAGGAGTTCACGTTCTTGATTTCGGCGCGTGTGCCGAACTCGGCATGCCCGCGCGGGCGCACCGAGACGTTGGCGTCGCAGCGGAAGGAGCCTTCCTGCATATTGCCATCGCAGATACCGAGCCAAACGACCAGGCTGTGCAGGGCGCGCGCGTAGGCCACGGCCTCGGCGGCAGAGCGCATTTCCGGTTCGGTGACGATCTCCAGCAAGGGCGTGCCGGCGCGATTCAGATCGATGCCGCTGGCCGGCGCGCCGTTGCCCAGATGAAAGTCGTCGTGCAGCGATTTGCCGGCGTCTTCCTCGAGGTGGGCGCGCGTGAGGTTGATGGTTTTTTCTTCTTCGCCCACGAAGAAGGACAGCGTGCCGCCTTGCACCACGGGCAGCTCGTACTGGCTGATCTGATAGCCCTTGGGCAGATCGGGGTAGAAGTAGTTTTTACGCGCGAACACCGAGCGCGGCGCCACGTGGGCGCCGATGGCCAGGCCGAACAGGATGGCGCGTTCGGCCGCGCCGCGATTCATGACGGGCAGGCTGCCCGGCAGCGCCAGATCCACCACATTGGCCTGGGTGTTGGGCGCGGCGCCGAAGCGGGTGCTGCTGCCCGAGAAAATCTTGGATGCGGTGGAGAGCTGGACATGGGTTTCCAGTCCGATGACGATTTCCCATTCCATGGTCAGGCGTCCTGCGTTGCCGGCGTGCGTTGATGCCAGTCGGTCACTTGTTGGTAACGGTCGGCGACGGCCAGCAAGCGGCCTTCATCGAAGTAATTGCCGATGATCTGCAGCCCGACCGGGCGGCCCGTGCCGCCGAAGCCGCAAGGCACGGACATGGCCGGCAGGCCGGCCAGGCTCACGCCCAGGGTATAGATATCGGCCAGCCAGTCGGCGGTCGGATCGTCGCGGTTTTCGCCGATGTTCTTGGCCACGCCCGGAGCCACCGGCCCCATGATGACATCGCACTGGCCGGCGAAGGCGCGCTGGAAATCCTGCGCGATCAGGCGGCGCAGGCGCTGCGCCTGCAGATAGTAGGCGTCGTAATAGCCGTGGGACAGCACATAGGTGCCGATCAGGATGCGGCGCTTGACCTCGTCGCCGAAGCCCTCGGCCCGCGAGCGGCTGATCATTTCGTTCAGGTCGCTGTACTGGGCCGCGCGGTGGCCATAGCGCACGCCGTCAAAGCGCGCCAGATTGCTCGACGCTTCGGCCGGCGCGATCACGTAATAGGCCGGGATGGACAGCTCGGTGCGCGGCAGCGAGATCGCCACGCGCTCGGCGCCCAGCGCTTCGAATTGCTGCAGGGCTGCCTCGATGGCCGCCGCCACGTCGGGCGCCAGGCCGGGGCCGAAGAATTCGGCCGGCACGCCGATACGCAGGCCCTTGAGCGGCAGGCTGCCGGCGGCCTGGTAGCCCTGCTGGGCCGCGTCGAAGGCCGCGCGGATGCGTCCCGGTGCGTTCGTCACGCCGTCGCAATGCGGCAGGCTGGTGGCGTCGCGCTCGTCGAAGCCGCTCATGACGTCCAGCAATTCCAGCAGGTCGCGGCTGCTGGCCGCCAGCGGGCCGGCCTGATCCAGGCTGGAACCGAAGGCGATCATGCCGTAGCGCGAGACCGTGCCATAGGTGGGTTTGATGCCGCTGACGCCACACAGCGCGGCGGGCTGGCGCACGGAGCCGCCGGTGTCGGTGCCGGTGGCGGCGGCCACCAGGCGCGCGGCCACGGCCACGGCCGAGCCGCCGGAGGACCCTCCCGGCACGGCGTTCAGGTCCCAGGGGTTGCGCGCCGGGCCGTAGGCGGAGTTCTCATTGCCCGAACCCATGGCGAATTCGTCGCAATTGAGCTTGCCCAGCGAGACGGCGCCGGCAGCCTGCAGACGCTCGACCACGGTGGCGTCAAAAGGACTGACATAGCCGTCGAGCATCTTGCTGCCTGCCGTGCTGCGCCAGCCGCGCGTGACGAAAGCGTCTTTGTGCGCGATGGGGATGCCGGCCAGCGGGCCGGCGGTGCCGGCGGCCAGGGCCGCGTCGGCCGCCTGCGCCTGGGCCAGCGTCAGCTCGGGATCGATGTGCAGAAAGGCGTTGAGGTGGGCGGCGGCCGCGGCCCGGGCCAGGCCGTCCCGGGCCAGTTCGACCGCGCTCACGCGGCGGTCGGCCAAGGCGGCGCGCAGGCCGGCGATATCGCCGAATTCAGTAGGGGAATGGCTCATGGCTTACTCGATGACCTTGGGAACCAGGAACAGGCCGCCATCCTGCTCGGGGGCATTGGCCAGCAGCTCGGAGCGGCGTTGGTCCGAAGGGATTTCGGTCACGGCGTCCTGGCGCAGGCGCAGGACGATGTCCTCATGCGCGGAGAGCGGGTGGGCCAGCGGCTCCACGCCCTGGGTGTCGACCGACTGCAGGCGCTCGATCAGGTGCAGGATGCCGTTGAGCTCATCCTGCGCCCGGACGCGCTGCTCGGGGGTCAGTTCGATTCGGGCCAGGCGGGCAATGCGGGCCACGTCTTGTTCGTTCAGCGCCATGGGGTAAGGTCAAAAAACAGGGGGCGTAGCGGGTGAAGGAAACCTGGCGGCATGCGCAGGCCGAACCCGTTACAAAGCTTGAATAGCTGCGATTTGTACGCTATTTCCAAGGAAATTATAAGTTATGATTCACGGTTTAATCGCTGCGGTCAGAGGCCACGATGGTGTAGCTCGTCGCCCCTGAGGTCGCGGCTTGACCCTAATTCTTGAATCTAGCTGAGCTCCCATGTTCGGATTCCTCCGCAGTTATTTTTCCAGCGACATGGCGATCGACCTCGGTACGGCCAATACGCTGATCTATGTCCGGGGCAAGGGCATCGTGCTGGACGAACCCTCCGTGGTCGCCATCCGCCACGAAGGCGGCCCCAATGGCAAGAAAGTCATCCAGGCCGTCGGCCAGGAGGCCAAGCAGATGCTCGGCCGCGTGCCGGGCAATATCGAGGCCATCCGCCCCATGAAGGACGGTGTCATCGCCGACTTCACTGTCACCGAGCAGATGCTCAAGCAGTTCATCCGCATGGTGCACCCGCGCAATATGCTGGCGCCCAGCCCCCGCATCATTGTCTGCGTGCCTTGCGGCTCGACGCAGGTCGAGCGCCGGGCCATCCGTGAGTCCGCGCTGGGCGCCGGGGCATCGCATGTCTACCTGATCGAAGAACCCATGGCCGCGGCCATCGGCGCCGGTCTGGCGGTCTCCGACGCCAGCGGCTCCATGGTGGTCGACATCGGCGGCGGCACCACCGAAGTGGCCGTCATTTCGCTGGGCGGCATGGTGTACAAGGGCTCGGTGCGCGTCGGCGGCGACAAGTTCGACGAGGCCATCGTCAACTACATCCGCCGCAACTACGGCATGCTGATCGGCGAGCCCACCGCCGAACTCATCAAGAAGGAAATCGGCTCGGCTTTCCCCGGCTCCGAAGTCCGCGAGATCGAGGTCAAGGGCCGCAATCTGGCCGAAGGCGTGCCGCGCAGTTTCACGGTCTCGTCCAACGAAATCCTGGAGTCCCTGACCGATCCGCTCAACCAGATCGTCTCGGCCGTCAAGATCGCGCTCGAACAAACGCCGCCCGAACTGGGCGCGGACATCACCGACAAGGGCATTGCCCTGACCGGTGGCGGCGCGCTGCTGCGCGACCTGGATCGTCTGCTCCAAGAAGAAACCGGCCTGCCGGTGGTGGTGGCCGATGATCCCCTGACGTGCGTGGTGCGTGGCTGCGGCGAGGCGCTGGAACACCTTGAAAAGCTCGGCGCGATTTTCATCAACGACTAAGCTTGACCGGCCGGTCTTCGGGTCGCCTTCGCGCGATCCTGGACGGCCTCACGCCAACGGGCCCACGGGCCCGGGCTGAGATTCATGCAACGACAAGGCACCCCACCGCTATTCAGGCGCGGCCCGCCGGCCGAAGTGCGTCTGGCCGTCCTCGTCGCGCTGGCGCTGGCGCTGCTTGTCGTCGATTCCCAATTGCGTCTGCTCGAACCGGTGCGGCGCACGGTGTCCGTCGTGCTCTACCCTTTCCAGCGCGCCGTGATGGCGCCGCGCGACCTCGTGCAGCAGGTCGACGAGTGGATCAACGCCGCCAACCTCATCCGCAGCGAAAACGAAGCCCTGCAACGGCAGCGCATCGAACTGTCGCAGGTGGCCACCCATGCCGTGCAACTGGCCGCGGAAAACGCCCAGTTGCGCCGCCTGCTGGGCGTGACCGACACGGTCGGCCAGCCGGCCAGCGTGGTCGAGGTGCTGTATGAGCCGCCCAACGCGTTTCATCAGCGCCTGGTCTTCAACAAGGGCAGCAAGGCGGGTATCGCGCCGGGCATGCCCGTCATTGACGAAGGCGGCGTGGTGGGTCAGATCGTGCGCGTGACGCCCATGACGGCCGAGGCCGCCATGGTGACCGACGAGCGCATCTCCATCCCGGTGCAGGTGCTGCGCAATGGCTTGCGTCTGGTCGCCTTTGGCGGCAATTCTCCTGGTGTCATGGAAGTGCGTTATCTCGCGGCCAATGCCGACATCAAGCCCGGCGACACCATCGTGACCTCCGGCGTGGGCGGCCTGTTTCCGGCGGGGCTGCCCGTGGCCAAGGTGACCTCCGTCGAACGCGATACCGCCTCCGGCTTTGCGCGCGCACTGTGCGAACCGCTGGCGCATCCCGAACGCTACCGCCATTTTCTGGTGCTGCAGGTCGATGTGGCCCGCGCAGAAGCCAACCGCGAGGAGGCCGATCTTGGCGCCCCGCAATAACGCCGCGCATCGCGCGCCGCGCACGCTGGGCACGCCCAGCAACGTGCAGCCCGAGCGGCTCACCCGGCCTGCCAACGGCGCCTTCGTCTGGGGCACCTTGCTGCTGGTGTGGCTGCTGTCTCTGTTGCCCTGGCGGCAATGGCCGGCCTCGCCCGATATCCTGGCCTTGGTCATCGCGTTCTGGAGTGCTTACGAGCCGCGCCGGGTGGGCATGTTCACCGCTTTTGCCTTTGGCCTGCTGCTCGACGTCCATGACGCCAGCCTGCTGGGCGCCCATGCCTTGTCCTATACGCTCATCGCCTATGGGGCGCTGGCCCTGAGCCGCCGGCTGCAGCGCTTCGATCTCTGGAGCCAGGCCATGCATATGCTGCCGATCTTTTTCGTGCCGCAATTGCTGACCCAGATCATCCTGGCCTGGCTGGCCGGCCGGTGGGCCGGTTGGGACTGGGCCATCGGCGTGTTGTTGACCGCCGCATTGTGGCCCATCTTCGGCTGGGTGCTGCAACTGCCGCAACGTCGTTACGATGACGTCGAGTCTTCCGCCAGCTGAGCGGCGCGCCCATGTTCGAGTTCAAGAAGACCAGCCAGCAACAGAAGCAGCGCTTTCGCCTGCGCGCCTGGGTGGGCGGCCTGTTCGCGCTGGTGTGCTTCGGCGTGCTGGCCGGCCGCTTCTGGTTCTTGCAGGTCGATCGGTACGAAGGCCTGTCCGAGCGCGCCGACCGTAACCGCATCGCCGTGCAGCCCATCGCGCCCCGGCGCGGGGAAGTGCTCGACCGCAATGGGGTGGTGCTGGCGCGCAACTACCGCACCTACACGCTGGAAGTCGTGCCGGCACGCGCGGGCTCCATCGATGATCTGTTTGCGCGCCTGACGCCCGTGGTCTATATCAGCCCGACCGATCAGCGCCGTTTCAAGCGCCGGGTGGCCGAGTCCAGCCGCTATGCCAACCTGGTGCTGCGCAACAACCTCAATGACACCGAGGCGGCCTGGTTTTCGGCCCATGCCTTCGAGTTTCCCGGGGTGGAGCTGCGCGCGCGCTGGGTGCGCGAGTACCCGCAGGGTGAAGCCGCCGCCCATGTCGTGGGCTATATCGGCCGTATCGCCGAAAACGATCTGGACGAGCTCGAAAAGAGCGGCCAGATGGGCAACTACCGCGGCACGGATGTGATCGGCAAGAAAGGCATCGAAAAGACCTGGGAGCAGGCCCTGCATGGGCGCACCGGCTTGGAGGAAGTCGAAGTCACCGCCGGCGGGCGTCCGGTGCGCACGCTGCGGCGTATCGATCCGGTGCCCGGCTCGGACATCATGCTGTCCATCGATCTGGAGTTGCAGCGCATCGCCGAGAAGGCCTTCGAGGGCCGCCGCGGCGCGCTGGTGGCGCTCGACCCCGACACGGGCGAAGTGCTGGCCTTTGTCTCGCAGCCCTCCTTCGACCCCAATCTGTTTGTCGACGGCATCGACGTCGAAAACTGGCGCCGCCTGAACGAATCGCCCGATCACCCGCTGATCAACCGTCCGCTGTCGGGCACCTATCCGATCGGCTCGACCTATAAGCCCTTCGTGGGTCTGGCCGCGCTCGAACTGGGCAAGCGCCGGGCCACCGACCGCATGCCCGATCCGGGATATTTCGAGTTCGGCGGCCAGAAATTCCGCAACGCCGCCGGCGCGGTCTTCGGCATGACCGACATGCATAAGGCGATTGTCGTGTCCTCGGATACGTATTTCTATTCGCTCGGTCCGGAAATCGGCGTCAATGCGCTGCATGACTTTTCCAAGCAATTCGGTTTCGGCCAGATCACGGGCATCGATCTGGAAGGCGAGCGCGCGGGCGTGCTGCCCTCGACCGACTGGAAGCGGCGCGCCTACAAGGATCGTGAACGCCAGCGCTGGTATGCCGGGGAAACCATTTCGGTGGCCGTGGGCCAGGGTTACAACGCCTTTACCTTGCTGCAACTGGCTCAGGCCACCTCCACGCTGGCCAACAACGGCCTGTACCGCCGGCCGCATCTGGTGCATGCGGTGCGCGACGCCCGTTCCGGATCGCTGGCGGCCACCCCGTCCACGCCCGACTATCGCATTCCGCTCAAGCAAGCCAATCTGGACGTCATCAAGGGCGCCATGACCGACGTGATCCGTTCTGGCACGGCGCGGCGCGCCTTCGCCGGCGCACCCTATCAGGCAGCGGGCAAGACCGGCACGGCGCAGGTGTTCAGCCTGCGCGGCGGGCAATACCGGGCCTCGGCACTGGATGAGCGTTTGCGCGACCATGCCCTGTTCATGGGCTTCGCGCCCGCCGATCACCCGCGCATCGCCGTGGCGCTCATCGTGGAGAACGCGGGTTGGGGCGCCAGCGCCGCCGCGCCCGTGGCGCGCGAGGTCTTCGACTACTGGCTCGGTCCCAAGCGGGAAGACAAGATCGAGCGCGCGCAGCCGGCTGTCGCGGCGCGGGAGAGCGCCGAATGAAGCGTCTGGGCCTGATCCTGCTGCGGATCTTCACCGCGTTTGACTGGCCCTTGCTGCTGGTGCTGGTGTTGTTCGCCGCGTTGGGCTTGACCGTCATGCACTCGGCGGTGGGCAGCACCGACTGGCGTTTCGCCGAGCAGTCGCGCAATTTCATCATCGCTTTTTTTGCGATGTGGATCATGGCGCTCGTGCCGCCCCAGACCCTGATGAAGCTGGCGCTGCCCTTCTATGTGCTGGGCATCGTGCTGCTGCTGGGCGTGGAGTTCGCCGGCGAGACGAGCAAGGGCGCGACCCGCTGGCTGAATCTGGGATTCACGCGCATTCAGCCTTCGGAGATGATGAAGATCGCCGTGCCCATGATGCTGGCCTGGTATTTCCAGCGCCACGAGGGCCAGGTGCGCATCCGCGACTTTCTGGTGGCCGCGCTGATGCTGGTCGCACCCTTCGGGCTGATCGTGCTGCAGCCCGACCTGGGGACGGCCCTGCTGGTGTTCGGCGCGGGGTTTTTCGTGATTTATTTCGCCGGCCTGTCGTTCAAGCTGCTGGTGCCGGCGGTGCTCGTGGGCGTGATCGCCATCGGGACGCTGGTGTACTACGAAGATCAGCTTTGCGAACCCGATGTCGATTGGGTCGTGCTGCACGACTACCAGAAGCATCGCGTCTGCACCTTGCTCAATCCGAGTTCCGATCCGCTGGGCAAGGGCTTTCACACCATCCAGTCGATGATCGCGGTGGGCTCGGGCGGCCTGTACGGCAAGGGCTATATGCAGGGCACCCAGACCCATCTGGACTTCATCCCCGAGCGCACGACCGATTTCATCTTTGCGGTCTATGCCGAGGAGTTCGGCCTGTACGGCGGCGTTGCGCTGCTGGTGCTCTACAGTCTGTTGATTGCACGCGGGCTGGCGATTGCCTCCCGCTGCGGCAATCAGTTCGGGCGTTTGCTGGCGGGCTCCATGACGATGATGATGTTCATCTATGTGTTCGTGAATGTCGGCATGGTCACGGGCATCTTGCCCGTGGTGGGTGTGCCCCTGCCCTTCATGAGCTATGGGGGCACGGCCCTGCTCACCATGGGTGTGGCCTTCGGCATCATGATGAGCATCAGCCGCGCCAAGCCGGTCAAGGCCTGAGCGCGCCCAGGCCTTGAACCGCCGCCGCGCCGCCTCGGGCGGCGCGGGCCGCGTCAGCCCGGCTGGACGGCCGGCGGCGCGACATTTAGCGATTGCCCCAGCTTGCTGAGATTTTCCCAGATGGCCGGCGCGAACTCGATCGCGTCGCGATTGATCTCGCGGTTGGCGGCTTCGTATTCGCCCGGATATTGCACCCGGTCCACGCCCGGCTGTGGCGGGCAGGCATGCAGATAGTCGATGAAGGCATCCACTTCGTGCGTGCGCCAGCTGGCGTTGAAGTCCACCTGCGGGTTGAGCAGCACCGCAAACAGATTGTTGGTGGCCACGCCCTGGCGCGGATTGTCCGGCTGGATAGTGCCGCCGCCCGAGAGCACGCCGGCCAGCAGCTCGGCGACCAGACCCATGGCATAACCCTTGTGCCCGCCGAAAGGCAGCAGCGCGCCGGGCGGGTCGGTGAACAAGGCGTTGGGGTCGGTGGTCGGGTTGCCTTGCGCATCGATCAGCGATCCCGGGGGCGCGGGCTCACCCTTGGTGGCCAGCACGCGCGCCTTGTTCACGGCGATCGAGCTGGTGGCCATGTCGACGATCAGCGGCGGCCGGCCGCCCGGCAGCGGGCCGGCAAAGCACAGCGGATTGGTCGTCAGGCAGGCGCGGGCGCCGCCATAGGGCGCCACGGTCGGTGCCCGGTTGATCACGTTGGTGAAGGCCAGCAGGATCAGCCCCGCGTTGGCAGCCATCTCGCCATAGTGGCCCATGCGCCCGAGGTGATGGCTGCGGCGCAGGGTCAGGATGCACGAACCGAGCTCACTGGTGCGCTTGATGGCGGCCTGCACCGCCATCTTGCCCACGTGCTGCCCGAAACCGTTATCCCCATCGAAGGCCAGGAAACTGCCATTGTCGGTCAGCAGTTGCAGGCGGCCGTCGGCGCGCACGAAGCCGTCCTTGAGCACGCGTGCGTAGTTGGGCAGGATGGACAGGCCGTGGCTGGTGTAGCCAACACGGTCGGATTCGGTCAGGTGCTCGGCCACGTCGTGGGCGATGTCCTGCGGCACGCCTTGCGCACGGAGCAGGGCCTCGCCGTAGGCAATTGCATCGGCAATCGCGATTTTCATGCGTGGCTCCTCAGATGACGCCCAGCCAGCGCCAGTAGGTCGCGCCCATCAGCAGCATCAGCCCGTAGCCCACGAGGGTGATGATGATGCCGACCTTGGCGAACTGCTTGGCGGTGAAGGTTTCCGTGCCCAGGCACACCATGTTCTGCGGCGCGTTGATGGGCAGAATGAAGCCGTAGCTGACCACGAAGCCCAGCAGCATCGTCATGCCCAGGCGGTTGAAGTCGCCCGGCAAGGTCTGCAGCACCGAGATCAGAATGGGCAGCATGGCCGATGTCAGTGCGGTGGCGCTGGCAAAACCCAAGTGGATCAGGATGAGGAAGGCCGACAGGATGGCGAAGATCATCAGCGGGCTGACGTGATCCAGGCCGGTATGCGTGACCACCTGATTGCCCAGCCACTGGCCGGCCTGTGTCGACAGCAGGGCCGAGCCCAGGCTGATACCCACGCCGAAGACGATGACCGTGCCCCACGGAATACGCGATTGCACGTCTTTCCACGTCATCACGCCGATGCGCGGCAACATGAGCAGCACCAGGCCGAAGTAGGTGGTCGAGGTGGTGTCGAAGTTGTGCAGGATTTTTTCAGTGGACCAGCACACCAGCAGCATGATGGACACGGCCAGCAGGCGCTTTTGCGGGCCCGTCATGGGGCCGAGTTCGCGCAGCTCGCGTTCGACGGCTTCCTTGCCGCCGGCGATTTCATCGCTTTCCGGCGGCAGCATCTTGAGCACGACGAAGATCAGCACCGCGGACATGATGATGGACCACGGCGTGCCGGCGATCAGCCACTCGGCCCAGCTCACGCGCTGGCCGAGCATTTTTTCCATGAAGCCGACGGTCAGCAGGTTTTGCGCGGCGGCGGTCTGGATGCCGACGTTCCAGATGCTGGTCGCCTGGGCCACGATGATCATGATGCCGGCGGCGATGTTGGAGCGCTTGTTCACGCCGAAGGCTGCGATCACGCCCATCATGATGGGCACGACGGCGGCGCTGCGCGCGGTGGCGCTGGGCACGACCAGGCTGAGCACGATGGTCACGGCGATGGCGCCGATCATGATGCGGCGCGTGGTGGTGCCGATTTTCGAGAGCGTGACCAGGGCGATGCGCCGGTCCAGGCCGGTGAATGTCATGGCCGCGGCGATGAACAGCGCGCCGGCCACCAGCGCCAGGGCGGAGTTGGCAAAGCCTTGCAGGGCCATGGTGATGGCCGCCGACGTGCCGATCAGCACATCCGGGTTCTTGATCGACGGCGCCGTGCCGAGCAAAAACGCCATCAGGGTCGTGACCATGATGGCGCTGGCTTCATACGAGACGGCTTCTGTCACCCAGACCACGACGGCAAACGCCAGAATGGCCAGCATGCGGTGACCCGCAACGGGCAGCTCGGCAGGCGTGGGGATGAGCAGGACGATGATGAGGGCGAGAATGCCCGCGACAAGGCCTATGGGAATACTGGATTTTTTTGGGGCTTGCGGGGCAGGGACAGCGGCTTGCGCGGTCATATGCATCTCCGTTTCTGAGTCAAAACCACGACGAAACAAGTGTAACGACTAGAGGGAAACCCGTATTGATGGCTATCAAGCTAGCACGCTTTTACGCTTGTGGGCAGGGGGGCCGCAGATTATGCTGCTCAGCCCGACGTCAGGCAAGCATTGGTTTCAAGGCAGCGCCAGCCGTAACTGTTCTTCGAGATGCACGGTGGGCGCGACGCGCCAGCCGCTTTGCGCATAGCGCAGCCAGCGCCCCATGACCAGGTGGGTCAGCAGGCTGGCGTGCGCGGCCACATTGGCCTGAGCCGGCAGGCTGCCTTCGCTGACGGCGTTGCGCAGGCACTGCTTGAGCGTTGCCTCGATACGGTCATTGATGTGGTTGATGCGTTCTTGCAGGCGATTGTCTTCGGTGACCAGGGCGTCGCCGGTCAGCACCCGGGTGATGCCGCGGTTGCGCTCGGCGAAGGCCAGCAGCATGGAGACCGTCTTACGGGTTTGCGGCAAGGCTTGCGGCTCGGCCGAGGCGATCTGGTTGATCAGCGTGAACAGCGTCGTTTCGATGAATTCGATCAGGCCCTCGAACATCTGCGCCTTGCTGGCGAAATGACGGTAAAGCGCGGCTTCAGAGACCTGCAGACGCGCTGCCAGCGCGGCCGTGGTGATGCGGGCAGCGTGCGGCTGCTCCAGCATTTCGGCCAACATCTGCAGGATCTGGGTTTTTCGTTCGCCGGGTTTGGTCGACATGACAGGGCCGTGATCTGGGCGGGTTGACTGTCAGCCCCGCAACGGGCGGCGGCGCAACAGCAAGTCTGTGACGCAGTTTACCCGCAAGTCGACATAGCCTGGCCGGTGCCGGTGGGCGCGGGCAAATGGGGTGCCGGGATGATAGACGTGCACCGTGCGCAGGCCCGCGCGCCGGGCGCCGCGCAAGTTCTCCAGCGTGTCTTCGACCAGCACCGCGCGCCGGGCCGACACGCCCTCGTGCGCCAGCACATAGCGCAACAGCGCGGCCGACGGCTTGGGACGGAATTCGCCATGCAGGCGCATTTGTTCGATGCCCCAGAGCGCGTCGAACTGCTGCAGAATGCCCAGGTGGCGCAGCACAGCGCGCGCATAATGCAAGGGCGCATTGGTGAGCAAGACCTTGCGGCCAGGCAGCCGCTTGAGCTTGCCGGCCAGGCCTTTTTCGGCGCGCACCAGGGGCTTGACGTCGAAATCGTGGCTGCGGTGCAGAAAGCGATGCGGGTCCGCGCCATGATGGCGGACCATGCCGATGACGGTCGCGCCGTAGCGTTTCCAGTAGCGGGTGCGGTATTCGTTGGCGGCGTCGACATCGACGTCCAGCAACTCCGACACCGCGCGCGTCATGCCCGCGTCGATCTTGGGAAAGATGGCGTGGGAGGTGTCGTGCAGGGTGTTGTCCAGATCGAACAACCACAGCAGGCCCTCATCGGCCGGCTCGCGGCGCGAGCGGCGCACGCGCGCCGCCGGCCGCGACAACTGGCGGCGCGCCAGCATCAGTGCGAACTGATCATGGTGCCCACACCGCGGTCGGTGAGGATCTCCAGCAGCAGGCAGTGAGGAACGCGCCCGTCGACGATGTGCACGGAATTCACGCCATTCTTGGCCGCGTCCAGTGCCGAGGAGATCTTGGGCAGCATGCCGCCCGAGATGGTGCCATCCTCGAACAGCTCATCGATGGTCTGGGCCGAGAGGCTGCGCAGCAGATTGCCGCTTTTGTCCAGCACGCCCGGGGTGTTGGTCATCATCAGCAGTTTTTCGGCGCCCAGCACTTCGGCCATCTTGCCGGCGACCACGTCGGCGTTGATGTTGTAGGCCGTGCCGTCCTCGCCATAACCGATGGGCGAAATCACGGGGATGAACTGGTCATCCTGCAGGGCCTTGACCACCGCCGGCTCGACACGGGTGATGTCGCCCACGAAGCCGATGTCCAGCGGCTCAGTGGGGTTTTCCTTGTTGGTCATGAGCTTCTTGCTGGCCTGGATCAGCATGCCGTCCTTGCCCGTCAGGCCGACGGCCTTGCCGCCGACCTCGTTGATCATCATGACGATGTCCTGCTGCACCTGGCCGCCCAGCACCCATTCGACCACTTCCATGGTCTCGGCGTCGGTCACGCGCATGCCTTGCACGAAGGTGCCCTGCTTGCCGATGCGGCGCAGCGCGTCGTCGATCTGCGGGCCGCCGCCATGGACCACCACCGGGTTCAGGCCGACCAGCTTCAACAGCACCACGTCGTGGGCGAAGCTGCGCTGCAATCGTTCTTCCGTCATGGCATTGCCGCCGTATTTCACTACGATGGTCTTGCCATGGAATCGTCGGATATAAGGCAAGGCTTCGGAGAGAACGGCGGCTTTGACAGCAGGAGACATTACGGCGGCAGGGTCGGGGGCGTCGGTCATGGCAACAGTTATGAACCTAATAAAAAAGATGGAAAAAGTGCCTGCGCCCATGGCGGGGTAGCGGCATGGCGGCAAGCACAGTCCGAATTGTAGTCAAGACCGTAGGCATATGCTTCGGCGCCATGTTCATATGGCCGACAAACGGGCAGGTTTCAAGTAAATTGGGGGCGTTTTTGCAACGGCCGGGGCCGATTCCGGCGGCCTGGCCCCCTAAGATCAACGATACCAGAGGCAATTTGATGACATTCAAGCTCTTGCGCTCGGCCATGCTGCTTTCCGCCCTGGCCCTGGGCGCGACCCAGGCCCACGCCGAGAAACTGACGATCGCCGCCACCCAGGTCCCGCACGCCGAGATTCTGGAGGTGGTCAAGCCTGTATTGGCCAAGGACGGCGTCGAGCTCGATATCAAGGTGTTCAGCGACTACGTCCAGCCCAACCTGCAGGTGGCCGACAAACAGCTCGATGCCAACTTCTTCCAGCACAAGCCGTACCTGGACACCTTCAACAAGGACCGCAAGACCAACCTGGTGCCGGTGGCCCTGGTGCACGTCGAGCCGTTTGGCGCTTACTCCAAGAAAATCAAGAAGCTGGATGAACTCAAGGCCGGCTCCACGGTGGCGATCCCGAATGATCCGTCCAATAGCGGCCGCGCGCTGCTCTTGCTGCAAAAGCAAGGCCTGATCAAGCTGAAGGATCCGGCCAACATCGTGGCCACGCCCATCGATGTGGTCGAAAACCCCAAAAAGCTCAAGTTCCGTGAGCTCGAGGCTGCCATGCTGCCGCGCTCGCTGGATGACGTCGATCTGGCGCTGATCAACACCAACTACGCGCTGGAGGCCGGCCTGGTGCCGACCAAGGACGCGCTGTTCATCGAGGGCTCCGACTCGCCCTACGCCAACATCGTGGTCACGCGCGAAGACAACAAGGATGCGCCGGCGGTCAAGAAGCTGGTGCAGGCGCTGCACAGCGACGCCGTGCGCAAGTTCATCGTCGAGAAGTACAAGGGCGCGGTCGTGCCGGCCTTCTGAGGCAGGCGCGCCAGCCAGGCCCTGGGCGCGGGCTTATCCCGCGGCCAGGGCTTTTTCTACCGTGGCGTGGAACTCCGCCACGTCATACTCGCCCAGGTAGCGTTTGATGATGCGGCCTTGCTTGTCGATCAGAAAGGCGGTGGGTGTCAGGCGCACGTCGCCGAACGCCCGCGCGAGCTCGCCCTTGGTGTCCAGGGCAACCGGAAAGGGCAGCTTGCGGGTCTGGACGAAATTGAGCACGTAGTTGGGCGGGTCGTACTGCATGGCCACGCCGATGGCTTCGTAGCCCTGCGGGGCATAGCGGTCGTAGGCCGCGATGGTGTCCGGCATCTGCTTGACGCAGGTCACACAGCTGGTGGCCCAGAACTTGACCAACACCACCTTGCCCTTGAGGTCTTGCATGGAGACCTGCTTGCCCTGCAAGGTGGTGAAGACCACCTGGGGGGCGGCCGGCGCCGGCCGCCAGACGAACCAGGCACCGATGCCGGCGATGATCGCCACGGCCAGGGCAAGCGCGAGCTTTTTCATTTGATGGGCATGAGTTCGATGCCGCCGTCCGTGCCGCCGCTGCTGCCCGAGGTGCTTGCCCCCGATGCGGCGCCATCTTGTGACGAGGCCGCGCCGGTTTCGATGGGCGCGTCCTTGGCATTGTTGTTGTTCGAGAGCCGAACCGCCTCTTCGCGGCTGATGATGTCGAACAGTTTTACCACTTTCGTGACACCGCCGACACTGGCGGCCGCATTGGCGGCGTAGTCGCCTTCGGATTGCGTCACCATGCCCATGAGATAGACCACGCCCTTGTCGGTCGTGACGGCGATGGTGCGCGAAGGCACGTATTGCGCGTTGATCAGGGCCGTGCGGACCTTGGAGGTCAGCCAGGTGTCGTTCGAGCGCGTCGAGAAGGCCGCCGACGGGCCGACGGTCAGCTGGTTGCTGACGCTTTTGACCTTTTCGACCCCTTGGGCGATGGTCGTGGCCTGGGCCTTGTCGGCTTCGGTGGGGACGTCGCCGGTCAGCAGCACCTGGCCGTTGTAGACCATGGCGTTGACGCGGGCGGCTTCGCCCAGCTTCTGGCTGATCTGGCTTTCTACCCGGAAGTTGATGTTCTGGTCATCGAGCTGGGTGCCAGAGGTGCGCCGGTCGGTCGCGACCACGGCGGTGCTTGCCGCGGCGCCGCCCACGACCAGCGGCACGCAGGCCGACAGCGAGGCGGCCGTGGTCGCCAGGGCCAAGGCCAGAACGAGGGGGCGGACAGCGCGTTGCGCGTTGGGCATCATCATTCGGTGTCTCCAAGCAGTAGGGCATCGATACCGTCGCACAGGGCATGCAGCAGGAGGATGTGGACCTCCTGGATGCGCATGGTCCGGTCGTGCGGAACACATAAATGGACGTCATTCGGGGTGATCAGTTCCCCGACGACGCCGCCGCCCTTGCCGGTCAGGGCAATGACGTGCATTTCGCGGTCGCGCGCGGCTTCCATGGCGCGCACCACGTTGGGAGAGTTGCCGCTGGTGGAGATCGCCACCAGGACGTCGCCGGGCTGGCCCAGGGCATTGACCTGGCGCTCGTAGATTTCGTCAAAGCCGTAGTCATTGCCCACGGCCGTCAGAATGGACGTGTCGGTATTGAGGGCGATGCCGGCCAAAGGCAGGCGGTCGCGCTCGAAGCGGCCCACCAGCTCGGCAATGAAGTGCTGGGCATCGGCGGCCGAACCGCCGTTGCCGCAGGCCAGAATCCGGCCGTTATTGGCCAAGGCCGCGAACAGCAGCTCCACGGCAGCCGACAAGGGCTCGGCCAGGGCATGCATGCTTTGTTCGCAAAGCGCCATCGCATCGCGGAAGTGCGACGTCATGCGAGAGGTCATATCCATGGCGCGGATTATCTCACGGTGCCGCCCGGGGCGACCGGCGGCGAGGGCGCCGTCCGCGTAACGGCTGTGACTGAATGTCGGGGGTGAAGGCCGCGGGCAACCAGTGCGGCCGGCCGGCCTCGAAGGCCACCACGTCAAAGCGCAGAGGCCGCGGCTGCCCGCCGGCCTGCGCCTGCCAGCAAAGCGCCGCGCGCGCCAGCCGCGCCTGTTTGGCGGGCCCGATGCTGGCCGCCGCGCCGCCGTAGGCCGGATTGGCGCGCCAGCGCACTTCGACCACCACCAGCTGCTGGCCGTCGCGCATGACCAGATCCAGCTCGCCGTAGCGGTTGCGTACATTGCGCGCCAGCAACCGCAGCCCGTGCGCGCGCAACAGGCGCAGCGCTTGGTCTTCGGCACGTCGTCCCTGCCGGTGGCGGGGATCGGCGCGCGGCGCGGGCCGGCACCGGCGCAGCAGCAGGGAGAGCAGTCGCATGGGGCTACACTGACAGGGTTTTCACCGCCGCGGTCCCCTTATGAATCAAGAAGTCACATCTGCCGTAGTCGGCGAATCCTGGCGCCGGGTTGCCGAACGGGTGGCCGCGCAGCACTGGCCCGAGGGGGCGCTGTATGTCGTGGCCACGCCGATCGGCAATCTGGGCGATCTGGGTCTGCGGGCCTGGCAGGCGCTGGCGCGCGCCGATGTCATCGCGGCCGAAGATACCCGTGCCAGCCGCACGCTGCTCGATGCCTGGGGCATTGCCACCCCCTTGATGGCCGCGCACCGGCACAACGAAGCGCAGGCGGCCGACAACATCTGTCAGCGCCTGGCGCAGGGCCAGCGCGTCGCCCTGGTGTCCGATGCGGGCGCGCCTGCGGTGAGCGATCCCGGCGCCCGGGTGGTGCGCGCGGTGCGCGAGGCGGGGTATCCCGTGGTGCCCATCCCCGGTCCCAGCGCCGTTATCACCGCCCTCATGGGCAGCGGCGTGACCACGGACGAGAACCCGGCGTTTGCCTTCGCGGGCTTCGCGCCACCGAAGGCCGCGGCGCGCCAGCGCTGGCTGGCCGAGTGGAGCGCCCTGCCGGCGCCGGTGGTCATGTTCGAGTCGCCCCACCGTCTGGCGGCCACGCTGGCCGATCTGCTGCAGGTCTGCGGCCCGCAGCGGCAGTTGACCGTCGCGCGCGAGCTCACCAAGCGGTTCGAGGAAATCGAGACCTTCGCCTTGGCCGATGGCGCGGCCTGGCTGGCGGGCGACAGCCATCGCGAGCAGGGCGAGTTTGTGCTGATCCTGCATGCGGCCCCGCGGCGCGAGGACGAGGTCGCCAGTGACCCGGCCACCGACCGCTTGCTGGATGCCTTGCTGGAAAGCGTCTCGGTGCGCGACGCGGCGCGGATCGCCGCCCGGGCGACCGGCGCTCCGCGAGACGCGCTCTATCAGCGCGCCTTAGCGCGCAAAGGCCAGTCATGAGCCGTGTCATGGAGGATAGCGCCGCTCTGGAGATCGACACGCCTCTGGGCGGCTTGCGGCTGCTGGCCAGCGGCCCCTTTTTGTGCGGCGCCTGGTTTCTCGACCAGGACGATCTGGCCCTGCCGGCGCGCGAGCAGGCGACGGCGGACGAGGCCGCCGTGCTGAGCCTGGCCGAGGCGCAATTGCGGCAATGGTTCGATGGCCAGCGGCGCGACTTCGATCTTCCGCTCGCGCCTCGCGGTACGGTCTTTCAGCGTGCGGTCTGGAATGGCCTGCTGGCGCTGCCTTTCGGGGCGACGGTCAGCTATGGGCAACTGGCCCAGGCGATCGGCCGGCCGCGCGCCATTCGGCCGCTGGCGCAGGCCGTGGGCCGCAATCCCCTGTCCATCATCATTCCCTGTCATCGCGTCATCGGCTATGACACCCGGCTCACGGGGTTTGGCGGCGGCCTGAAACGCAAGCGCGCCTTGCTGTCGCACGAGGGCCATCGTTACCCCGGCCATTCGCCGCGCGCGCGCCGGGTCTGTGACGGGCAGATGGACCTGCCCTGGTAAGCACGTCGGACGCTGTCGTTTATTGAGCCGCCAGGCTGGGCAGGATGCCGGTGCGATCCGAGACGCGGCGCACGGCTTCCAGCGCCGCCTCGCGCGAGGCGTAGGGGCCCATGCGCACGCGGTAGAGTTGGCTGCCTTGTTCGACGGTGGCGGCCGGTTCTCCGGTCATCAGGCCGTTGACCTTGCTCACGACGCTTTGCGCGTTGGCCGCCTGGCTGAATGCACCCAATTGCAGATAGACGCCGCCGGCGGCGGCGCGGCGCGCGGTGGCCGGCGCCCGCGGTGCGGCGTCCGGTAGCGGCAGCGGGGTCGGCGTGGCGGCCGGCAAGTCCGCCAGGGCGACGGGCTCCAGCCCGCTGACGGCCGGCGTGGCGCTGCCACTGGCCAGCATGCTGCGGATCTCCGTGGGCAGGATGCGCTCGACCACGACCGCGCCGCTGCCCGGGCCGATGATGCCCAGCTTGTGGGCCGCGACGTAGGAGAGGTCCATGATGCGGTCGCTGTGGAAGGGCCCGCGATCATTGACCCGCACGATGATGGTCCGTCCGTTGACCTTGCTGGTCACCCGGGCATAGCTGGGTATGGGCATGGTCGGGTGCGCCGCCGTCATGCTGTACATGTCGTAGGGCTCGCCGATCGACGTCGAATTGCCGTGGAATTTCTTGCCGTACCAGGACGCGACGCCTTCCTGGCGGAAGGGTTGCTCCGTCAGGTCCGGCACATAGCGCTTGCCGAACACGACATAGGGCCGGTTGGCGCCGCTGGCCAGCGGTTCGAGGCGCGGCACCGCGTCGGGGATGCTGTCCAGATTGGCCGGCGGGTTGGCATCCGGGCCGTCATCCTTGTAGTAGCCGCCACCTCGCTTGCCGGTGGTGCTGCAACCGGCCAACACCACGGCCAGCAGCAGCATCATCAACAGCGCGACCGGCGACCTCATGCGGATTCTTCTGGCAACTGGGTGCGGTGGCGCACGAGCAGAGGATCATGATCGCTGAACCGGCTCGCCAGCGTCTCGACCACATAGACCGAGCGGTGCTGCCCGCCGGTGCAGCCCACCGCCACGGTAAGGTAGTTGCGCGTGTCCAGCGTGTATTGCGGCAGCCAGCGCCGGATGAAACCGTCGATGTCATCGACCATGCGATGCACGATGTCAAAGCCGGACAGCCATTCGGCCACGGGCTGATCCCGCCCGGTCAGGGGACGCAGATTGCGGTCGTAATAGGGATTGGGCAGGCAGCGCACGTCGAACACCAGATCGGCATCGCTGGGCACGCCGCGCTTGTAGGCGAAGGACTCGAAGGTCAGCACCAGGGGGGCGCGGTCGGCCTTGATGAGGTCGCGGATCCACGAGCGCAATTGCCCGGGCGTGAGATCGGAGGTGTCGATGACGTGCTCTTGGTCGCGCAGGGGCGCGAGCAGTTCGCGCTCCATGGCGATGCAGTCCGTCAGAGAGGCCGCTTTGCCGCCACGCGAGACACGGTCGGTCAGGGGGTGCCGGCGGCGTGACTCCGAATAACGCTGGGCCAAGGTGTCGGTGTTGGAGTCCAGAAACAC
Source organism: Bordetella genomosp. 12 (assembly GCF_002261355.1). Lineage (GTDB taxonomy): Bacteria > Pseudomonadota > Gammaproteobacteria > Burkholderiales > Burkholderiaceae_B > Bordetella. The sequence continues at coordinate 416,415 of NZ_NEVU01000001.1, forward strand.
CACCGATAGGTCGGTCCCCATGGAGCGCAGGGCCGTGATGGCGTTGGGCAGTTCGGCCAGTTCGCCGGGCGAACGCACGTCGATGGCCACGGCTACGCGCTCCATGCCGTCATCGCGCGAGGCGGCGACAAACTCCGTCAGAAAACGCAAGGGGAGGTTGTCCACGCAGGTAAAACCCGCGTCTTCCAGCATGCGTAGCGCAACTGACTTCCCAGAGCCGGAAATGCCAGTGATGAGGACGACTCTTAACATGGCTATGATTGTGGCATGGTTTTGCCGACGGCGGTCGGTATCACCCCGTCATGGTGCCGCGCGGTTGCATGGGAGCGTCACCCGGGTCTGTCTGGTCAACCGCGCCTGTGGCGCTGCAAACGACGGCGAGATGTTAGTTCCCAATTCTCTCAGCAATATTGCACGTCTGTTCGTGATCCTCTGTGGGCTGGCTTCGCCATGGGCGGCCGTGGCGCAGCAGGCCCGCGTGGAGCCGGGCACCATGGCGGCCCGGGTGGCCGCCTGTACGGCCTGTCATGGCGCACAGGGCCGCGCCGGGCCCGATGGCTACTATCCGCGCCTGGCCGGCAAGCCGGAAAGTTATCTGTATCAGCAACTGCTGCATTTCCGTGACGGGCAGCGGCAGTATCCGCCCATGATGCATTTGCTCACGGGTCTGCCGGATGATTATCTGCGCGAGATCGCCGCCTATTTTTCGCATCAGCAGGTGCCCTATCCCCCGCCGGCCGCGGGCGGGGACGCGCAACACGCGCAGGGCCGCGCGCTGGTGTTCGACGGCGACCCGGCGCGCGGGCTGCCGGCCTGTGCCAGCTGTCACGGACAGACCCTGGGCGGCATGTTGCCGGCGATCCCGGGTTTGCTGGGATTGCCGCGCGACTACCTCGTGGCGCAGATCGGCAGTTGGCAAAACGGCCTGCGGCATGCCGCCGCGCCCGACTGTATGGCCGCCGTGGCTCACAAACTCACGCCCCAGGAGGTGGGAGCGCTCTCATACTGGCTGGCCGCGCAGCCAGTGCCGCCAGACTACCGCCCCGAGGCGGACCAGCCCTTGCCCGTGCGCTGCGGCAGTCAGCAGGAAGGCGCCCGATGAAAAAATGGACGATGTACGGCGGTCTGGTGCTGGTCTTGCTGCTGGTGGCCGCCGGCGGCCTGGCCTATTGGCTGGGGATGCGGGAGGAGGCCGTGCCCGCGCCCGCGCGCGCCGATGCCAGCGCCCTGATCGAGCGCGGCCGCTATCTGGCCCAGGTGGGCAATTGCGCGGGCTGTCATACGGCGCGCGGCGGGCAACCCTACGCCGGCGGCACGCCTATCCCGACGCCGTTTGGCGCGCTCTACGGGCCCAATATCACGCCGGATGCGCAAACCGGCATCGGCAGTTGGAGCGCAGAGGATTTCTGGCGGGCGCTGCATGAGGGCAAGGGCCCCGGCGGCAAGCTGCTGTATCCGGCCTTTCCGTATACCGAGTACACCCGCATGCCGCGCGAAGACGTCGATGCGCTGTATGCCTATCTGCGCACCGTGGCGCCGGTCCGTCAGGCCAGCCGTCCGCCCGCGCTGACGTGGCCTTACGACCAGCGCGCGTTGCTGGCGGGTTGGCGGGCGCTGAACTTTCGCGCCGGTGTGTATCAACCGGATCCGACCCAGTCGGTCCAGTGGAACCGGGGGCGGTATCTGGTGCAGGGGCCAGGCCATTGCGCGGCCTGTCACGCACCGCGTGATGCCTTGGGCGCGACGCAGGATGGCGCACGGCTGCCGGGGGGCGTAATTCCGGTGCTGCACTGGTATGCGCCGCCGCTCAACAGCGATGCGTTGCGCGGGCTGGGGACCTGGAGCGCCGCGGATATCGCCGCGCTGCTGCGTCACGGGATGGCAACGCCTTCGGTCGCCACCGGCCCCATGGCCGAGGTCGTGCTGGGCAGCACCCAGCATCTGACCGAAGCCGATGCCCAGGCCATCGGCCTGTATCTGAAATCCCTGCCGCCCGCGGTGGCCCTGCCTGACAGCAAGCGCGCGCCCACGGCCAGCGTTATGAGTCTGGGAGAACGGCTGTATAGCCAGCATTGCGCGTCCTGCCATCAGGCCAATGGCCGCGGCAGCGGGCAGGACTGGCCGCCGCTGGCGATGAACTCGTCGGTGACGGCGATCTCGGCGCTCAATGTCATCCATATGGTGCTCGACGGCGGTTTTGCGCCGGCCACGGCAGCCAACCCCCGGCCGCATGGCATGCCGCCGTTCGGCCCCTTCATGGATGACAACGACATCGCCGCGGTGGTGACCTATATCCGCAGCAGTTGGGGCAACAACGCGGGCGCGGTGACCCCTTTGGAGGTCAAGCGCGCCCGTCAGGATGCCCGCCCCTGAAACGGGGCGGCGGGGTGTTATTTGCTGCTTTGCAGGATCGCCATCGCCTGGCGCTCCATGAATTCGCCCAGGGTGTCGATGCCGCGCAGCTTGAGGATGGTGTTGCGGACGGCGGCCTCGACCAGCACGGCCAGGTTGCGGCCGGCCGCCACTTGCAGCATCACTTTGCGCACGGGCAGGCCCAGCATGTCTTGCGTGATGTCCTGCAGCGGCAGGCGTTCGAACTTGTCCTGCGCGGTGGCGCGCACGAGATGGACGATGAGCTTCAGGCGCATCTTGCGGCGCACCGAGGTCTCGCCGAAGATGGTGCGGATGTCCAGCAGGCCCAGGCCGCGCACCTCGAGCAGATTCTGCAGCAGTTGCGGACAGTGCCCTTCGATCATATTGGGCGCGGTGCGCGAGAACTCCACCGCGTCGTCGGCGACCAGCCCGTGGCCGCGGGAGATCAGTTCGAGCGCCAGTTCGCTTTTGCCCAGGCCCGACTCCCCGGTGATCAGCACGCCCAGACCGAGCACGTCGAGAAAGACGCCGTGCACGGTGGTGGTGGGGGCCAGTTTTTTGCCCAGATAAATGCGCAGCAGGTCGATCAGTTGCGCGGCCGCCACGGGGGTGGAGAGCAACGGCACCTGATGCTGATCGCATTGGTCGATGAGATCCTGTGGCGCGGACAGCCCGTCGGCCAGCAGAATGGCCGGCACGCCACCGATGAGCAGCTCATCCATGTGGTGCATGCGGCGGCGCAGGTCGAAGCGCGTGTAGTACGCGAGCTCTTCCTGGCCAAAGACCTGGATGCGCGAAGGATGGATCAGATTCAGGTGGCCGACCAGGTCGGCCGCGGCCATGCCGTCATCGGGGATGGCCCGATCGGCCGCGCCATGCCCGGCTATCCAGTTGAAGGGGATTTTGTCGGCGTTGTCGTCGACCAGTTCCTGGACGGTGAGCATGGCAGTCCTGCCTCAGAGTTGCCCGGTGGTCAGCATGCGATGCACGAGGGACGGATCGGTTTCCGTGGCCAGCGCCTCGCGCAAGGCTTTGTTGGACATCAACTGCGCCAGCTCGGCGAGGATGTCCAGATGCTGTTGCGTGGCGGTTTCCGGGACCAGCAGACAGAGCAGCATGGAGACGGGTTGGCCATCGGGAGCATCAAAGGGGATGGGCTGGGCCAGTCGGACGAAGGCTGCGACGGCTTGCTCCAGGCCTTTGACCCGGCCATGCGGCACCGCGACGCCTTGCCCCAATGCCGTCGAGCCCAGCCGTTCGCGCGCGAACAGGCTGTCGAACACGACGGATCGAGCCAAACCATTGTGATTCTCGAATAGCAGACCGGCCTGTTCGAATGCCCGCTTCTTGCTGGTGGCAAGCATATCGAGCACGACGTTGCCGGCGGGCAGAATGCGCGACAAGTGATTCATGCGAACCATTATAGAGTTTTATGACGCAGTGCAAAAAAAGGGAATTCGCACCGGGCAGGCAAGCATAGTCCGTGTAGGCGGTCGTGGGAAGCCTGGCGCGGAGAAGTGAGTATCGGGGGACGGGGTGGTGATGCCGATGTCCCGTCAAGCGGATCTTGAGGGACACCGGATCCGATGCGACCTGTATCAGGTCTTGCCTGGATCAAGCAAGGGTTGAGTGCGTGTGAAGCGCGGGACTAGGGTTGCGACGCATTCATGGCGGCGCTTTGTCGCTTCACGGACTCGCTGGCGTGGCTCTGGACCTTATCCTTGTGCTTGATGACCTGGCGATCCAGCTTGTCGACAAGCATGTCGATCGCCGCATAGAGGTTTTCATCCACGGCTTCGCAATGAATATCCTTGCCGCTCAGATGCATCGTGATTTCGGCTTTATGCCGCAGGGGCTCCACTGAGAGCATGACCTGGGTGTCGATGACGTGATCGAAGTGCCGCAACACTCGCGCCAGTTTGTTCATGACGTATTCCCGGATGGCCGGGGTGACATCGAGGCGACGACCGCTAATGCTCAGGTTCATAGTGCGCTCTCCTTCCAGAAAAAGAGATGAGATAGACAATTGCGCGATAGCGCGTTGTGTAACGTTAGGCATCCTCCTTCTTGAAAAAGCGTCGTGAAAAACGCGAGCTCTTGATGATTAGTGTATAGACTCTGCGGCCGATTTCAAGTCGCCCTAGCGTACAAAACCGTATAGTTTTATGACCGCAGGACTAGGGATATTCCCGGGGGTGAAAGCGGGGAACTTTTACCGTCGCCACAACCGCAGCATCTGGCCCAGCAGGGCGGGCGCCTGCTCTTTGTGAAAGACCACGCCCAGCGGCGCCAGCGGGCTGTCGAGCCGCACACTCAGCTGACACAGGGTGCTGCCCAGGGGCATGCCGGGCAGCACGCTTTGCGGCATCAACGCCACGGCATCGGGCTTGCGTAAAAAGCTCGAAAAGACCGCCAGCGATACCGTCGAGATCGGCACGCGCAAGGCATCGGGCAGGATGGCGAGCACCTCGCGCTCGAAGATGTCGCGCACCGCCAGTTGCGCCGTGGGGAAAACCCAGCGCGAATCCTTAAATGCCGCCAGCCCGAGGTCGGGGCGGCCGGCCAGCGGGTGCTCCTCGCTGGCGATCACCACCGGCTTGTCCTCCAGCAGCGCCTTGAAGACGAAAGAGGCCGGCAGCAGCGCGGGTTTGCGGCAGAACACGGCATCGACACTGCCTTTGAACAATTGCGGCAGCAGCCGCGCGCTGGTGTCTTCGTGCACATCGATATGCAATTGCGCGTGCCGCTCGTAGAGCTGGGCCAGCAGCGGCGAGAGCACCGACAGCGAGGCGGCCGGGGTGGTGCCGATGCGCAGCGCGGCCTGCGCGCCGCGCCGGATCGCCGCGAGCGATTCAGCCGATTCTTCGAGCGCGGCCAGAATGCCGCGCGCGGTGTCGATCAGCGTATGGCCGGCCAGCGTGGGGCGCAGGCCCCGGGCGTGCCGGTCAAACAGGTTGATGCCCAGGATGCGCTCCATCTCCGCAAGGGATTGCGTGGCCGCCGACTGGCTCATATGCAGGAGCGCGGCGGCCTGCACCACCGAGCCGCTTTGCTGCAACGCCACCAGGAGTTGCAACTGGCGCAGGCGAGCGTGCTTGAGCAAGCGCGCAAACAGCACGCTGCCTTCGGCCTGGGAGGGAGGGTCGGGCAGATCGTCGGCCGGGCTGTGAAGGGAGGTCGTCATGAGGGAGGCTCAAGCTATCGGTTTTGCTTATACCTTTGCAAGATTACCGCGATGTCGGCGGGCTGGGTTTTTTCTACAGTTGTCACGGATTTCTGCGTGGTGGTTGTCCACCTGCGGATCCATGAAAACTCTATGACTCAAGGGCCCCATGTCTTCCTCCTCGTTATTGCATACCCGCCGTCGTTCGCTATCGGTGCTCGCCTGCGCGGCCATCACGCTCCTGGCCGCCGCTGGCCCGGGCACTGCCCAGGCCGACGAGGCCTATCCCAATAAACCCATCCGGCTCGTGGTGCCGTTTGCGCCTGGTGGCTCGACCGACATCGTGGCGCGCGTGGTCGCCGAAGGGATGCGCGGCCCCTTGGGGCAATCCGTGATCGTCGAGAACAAGGCCGGCGCAGGCGGCTTGCTGGGTACGGAGAGCGTCGCTCAGGCTGCCGCCGACGGTTACACCATCGGCATGTCCACGGTCAGCACGGCCACCGTCAACCCCGGGTTGTTCACGCGTGCCGCCAAACTGGAAGGCAAGTTGCAGCCGGTGGCCAAGCTGGTGAGCATGCCCTCGGTGTACATGGCCAATCCGAAAATGGGCGTCAGTGACTTCCAGGCCTTTCTGGCCAAGACCCGCGCGCACCCGGGCGAATACAGCGCCGCGGTACCGGGGCTGGGCTCGCTGGGGCATTTGATGCTGGCGGCGCTGAACGAGGCCTTGAACATCAACCTCGAAATCGTTCCTTACCGTGGCTCGGGCCCGGCGCTCAATGATGTGCTCGGCGGCACCGTGCAGGTGATGGCGGATCAGTTGCCCTCGGCGATGCCCCACATCAAGGGCGGCAAACTGGTGCCTTTCGTGCTGGCTGCGCCAGCGCGCTCGGCCGAGCTGCCCTCGGTGCCGACGTTCGCCGAGCTGGGTTACCCCGAGCTCAATGAACTGGGCATGAGCTGGTTTGGCCTGGTCGTGCCTGCCGGTACGCCGCAGCCCATCGTGCAGCGTCTGCAAGAGGCCGCCCTGGCGTCCGTGCGCTCGCCGGCCGTGCAGGAGCGCCTGAGCTCGCTCGGCGCGGTCGCCGTCGACATGGATCAGGCGCAGTTTCCCGCGCAGATCGCCGCCGAGCTCAGCCGCAATAAGGCGTTGCTCAACAAATTGAACGTCAAACCCGAGTGAGGCCGACGATGACCCAGGCAGTTCACGCCCTCGCCCAGCTCGCGGACTTCTTTGCGCGCGAGACGCCGCGCATGACCGCGCTGGCCGACCAGATCTGGTCCTTGGCCGAACTGCGCTATGCCGAGACGGTGTCGGCCGACCTGCATGTGCAGGCCTTGCAGGCCGCGGGATTTCGCATCACCCGCAACGTGGCCGGTATCGGTACGGCGTTCATGGCGGAATGGGGCGATGAGGGGCCGGTGCTGGCCTTCCTCGGCGAGTATGACGCGCTGTCGGGTTTGAACCAGCAAAGCGGCGCGCTGGTCTGCACCCCTTCGATCGACAGCCCCGGCCTCGCCGGCCATGGCTGCGGCCACCATTTGCTTGGCACCTCGGCGCATTTCGCGGCCCTGGCCGTGCAAGCGCATCTGCGCCGCTGTGGCGGCCGTGCGCGGATCCGCTACTACGGCTGCCCGGCCGAAGAAGGCGGCTCGGGCAAGACGTTCATGGCGCGTGCCGGCGTGTTCGACGACGTGGATACCGCACTGACCTGGCATCCCGGCAGTTTCACGGGCTTGTTCAGCCAGGCGACGCTGGCCAACATACAGGCGCGCTTCATTTTTCGTGGCCGGGCCGCTCACGCCGGGCACTCGCCGCATCTGGGACGCAGCGCGCTCGACGCGGTTGAGCTGATGAATGTCGGGGTGAACTATCTGCGCGAGCACATGCCTGCCGATGCCCGCGTGCACTACGCCATCACCGACTCGGGAGGCCTGTCGCCCAATGTCGTGCAGGCGCGCGCCGAGGTGCTCTATCTGATCCGTGCGCGCAACAACAGCGACGCGGCCGACCTCTACCGCCGGGTCAAGAATATCGCCCGGGGCGCCGAACTGATGACCGAGTGCCAGTTGGAGATCGTGTTCGAGAAAGCCTGCTCCAACCTGATGCAGAACCGGACGTTGAATGAGGTGATGTACGCCCAGATGCAGGCGCTGGGCCAGTTGGGTGTGGATGCCGAACAGCAAAGGCAGGCCGGGGATTTTCAGGCCACGCTGGATGCCAGCGATCTGGAGCAGGCCAGCCGTCCGCTGGCCAGTGTGTTGCGCGGCAAAGTACCGGCCATCTTCGATGGCCTCGTGCCTTACGATCCGCAGGCCGACGAGACGGTGTTCGGGTCGACCGACGTGGCCGATGTCAGCTGGGTCACGCCCACGGTCCAGGCCTGGGTGGCGTGCTTTGCCTTCGGCACGCCTTTGCATTCATGGCAGATGGTGTCCCAGGGCCAGATGGGTTTGGCGCACACCGGGATGGTCCATGCGAGCAAGATTCTGGCCGCCACGGCGATTGCCCTGCTGGATGACCCGGCCTTGATGACACAGGCGCGCCAGGAGTTGATCGAGCGGCGCGGCGGCCAGCCCTATCGCTGCCCGATTCCGGCCGAGGTGCCGGTGCCGGGCCAGGCCGCGCAGATGGCCGCGGCCTGAGCCTTCAGGCTGGGAGTAGGTTGCCCCAGGGCCGTCCATCAGGACGGCCCTGGGGTTTTTCACATGCGGAAGTGTTCGCCCAGATAGACGCGGCGCACCGCCGGGTCGCCCACGATCTCGTCGGGGTGGCCGTCGGTGAGCACTTTGCCTTCGCTGATGATGTAGGCGCGATCGCAGATGCCCAGGGTCTCGCGCACGTTATGGTCGGTGATCAACACGCCGATGCCACGGCTTTTCAGAAAGCGCACGATGCGCTGGATTTCGATCACCGCGATCGGATCCACACCGGCGAAGGGCTCGTCCAGCAGGATGAAGCGCGGATTGGTGGCCAGTGCGCGGGCGATTTCGACACGGCGGCGTTCACCGCCAGACAGCGAGATGGCCGTATTGCTGCGGATATGCCCGATCTGCAATTCTTCGAGCAGGGATTCGAGGTTTTCGTTGATTTTGGCGGCCGACAGCGTTTTGCCCTGCGCGTCGACCTGCAGCTCCAGCACGGCGCGGATGTTCTGTTCGACCGTCAGGCGGCGAAACACAGAGGCGTCCTGAGGCAGATAGGACAGGCCCATGCGGGCGCGCTTGTGGATGGGCATGGACGTGATTTCATGGCCATCGATCTCGATGCGCCCGGCATCGGCCGGCACCAGGCCCACGATCATGTAGAAACTGGTGGTCTTGCCCGCGCCATTGGGTCCCAGCAGGCCTACGACTTCGCCGCTTTCGACGGAGAGGGACACGTCTTGTACGACGGTGCGGCCGTTATAGGTCTTGCGCAGCCCGGTGGCGCGCAGATTGCCCTGTTGCAGAGCGGACAGCGTGCTGGTGGAAGGAATGGAGGGGGTCATGGATCGAGAGCAGAGTCCTGTGTGCAGCGAGGGCCGAGGCGGCCTTACTTCTTCGCGGGGGCCGGCGCTTTCTTGCTGGCGCGGCACTCGGCGATGGCCGCGTCAGCCTTGGCGCGCGGCGGCGAGAACGAGCGCACGCGGCCGCCGGGCGCCGAGGAGTTCGGCCCGCCCTCGGCCTGGTAGGTACCGGTCTTTTCGTTATAGCGCACGCGGTCGCCGCGTATCGTGTCAAACGGTTTGCCGCAGATAAAGCGCGTGACCACGGCCTGGCCGATCAGGTCGAACTGGCTCTTGGTGCCGTCGTACTCGGCGCGCAGGCCTTCGCCTTCGATCACTTCGAAGTTTTCCGGGCGCTCCTGGCGGATGCGCACGAGTTTGCCCTTGTTGGCGGTGGCCGTGCCGTACTGATTGCCTTGCGCGTCTTCGTGGACTTCGAGCTTGTCGGAGTTCAGCGTCATCAGGCCGCGGGTCAGGGCGACGTTGCCGGTGAACACGCTCTGGCGCTTGATGTCGTCATAGTGCAGCGAGTCGGAGAGAATCAGCGTGCTGGGGTCTTCGGGCTGGGCGGCCTGCTGGGCCAGCGCGGGGGCGCACAGGGCAGCGGCCAGCAGCAGCGAGCCGATCAAGCGATGCGCAAAGAAAGTGTCGGTCATGGTTTGTTCTGGTTTGTGGTGGCGGGCGCGGGGGCTTGCTTGCGGCCTGCGCCGCCGGCGATCTCGACGTCAGTCGAGGAATGGACCTCCAACTGCCGCGTCTTGTTGTTGTAACGCATTCCGGTGCCGTTCATGCGCGAATTGCCCTTGATGACCTGGGCCGGCAGGTCGGTCATGACCAGATCGTCGTCGGGCAACAGGATGAGCTGCTGGCTGCGCACGTCCAGCGTGTCGTTGTTGGCGTCGGCGTTGCGGTGCACATGGGCGTCGCCATTCATGACGATGCGCTTGCCGCCCTGCTCCATGATGGCCGTCTTGGAGGTGCCGACCGTGATGGGATTGCCGGCACGCTGCCCGATGGCCCGCGGCGTGGTCACATGGTAGGAGTCATCATCGGGGAAGTGCTCGCCATAGACGCCTTCCATGCGATTGATGGGCTTGCCCTCGGGATCGGTGCGCAGCATCACGAAGTTATGCGACCAGGCATCTTTTTCGTGGGTGATGCGGCGCGGCGGATCGATGGGGATGGCCCGCTGCGCGTAATCGGCCGCCCACCAGGTACCCACCACCAGGCAGGCCAGCAGAAACAGAGCGATCAGCGCGGGGAAGCGATCTTTCATGGGCTTATTGGATGGCGCCGGGGCCGGTCAGGCCCGTGGGTGAGGTCAAAAAGGCGCCCAGGCGGCCCTGGGCGGCCAGCAGCAGGTCGCAGCACTCGCGCGCCGCGCCGCTGCCGCCCGGCAGGGCCGAGACCCAGTGGGCGGCCTGAGCGACGTAGGCGGGCGCATTATGGACGCTGGCGGCGAAGCCGGCGCGTTGCATCGCGGGCAGATCGATGATGTCGTCCCCCATATAGCCGGTCTGATCCAGTTGGACGCCCAGGCGCTGGGCAAGTTCAGTCAGGGCCGCGCCTTTGTCGCGCACGCCCTGCAGCACCTCGGCGATGCCCAGTTCGGCGGCCCGGCGGTCGACGACCGGGCCCGAACGGCCGGTGATGATCGCGACCTGGATGCCGCTTTCCATCAGCAGCCGCAAGCCGTGGCCGTCCAGCGCATGGAAACGCTTGAACATTTCGCCGTGCTCGCCGAAGTACAGGCTGCCGTCGGTGAGCACCCCGTCGACGTCGAACACCATGAGGCGCACCGCTGCGGCGCGCTCTCGGACGGGGGCCGGGATACGGGCCAGCACCAGGGCCTCGGCGGGATGGGGGAGTCGGGAAGGCATCGTCATACCACTTTCGCAGCCATCAAATCGTGCATGTGAAGGGCGCCTATGAGCACGCCGTCATCGTTGATGACCAGCATCTGGCTCAGGCGTTTTTCGTCCATGATGCGCGCGGCCTCGACGGCCAGCGCATCGGGATCGACATTGCGGGGATTGTGCGTCATGCCTTCGGCCACGGTCAGCCCGCGCAGATCGCCCTTGCGTTCGATCAGGCGGCGCAGGTCGCCGTCGGTGAAAATGCCGACCGGATGAAAATTCTCGTCCACCACGGCGGTCATGCCCATGCCTTTGGCGGACATTTCTTCGAGCGCCCGCGACAGCGGCTCGGAGCCGGTCACCGTGGGCAGCGCCGGTCCCTGGCGCATGACGTCGCGCACGTGGGTGAGCAGCCGGCGGCCGAGCGCGCCGCCCGGATGCGAGCGGGCGAAGTCATCCGGCCCGAAGCCACGCGCCTCCAGACAGGCCACGGCCAGCGCGTCGCCCAGAGCCAGCGAGGTCGTGGTGCTGGCCGTGGGAGCGAGATTGAGCGGGCAGGCCTCCTGGGCCACGCTGGCGTCCAGATGCACATCGGCCAGTTGCGCCAGTTCGGAAGCCGGGTTGCCGGTAATGGCAATGACGCCGGCGCCCAGGCGGCGGGTCACCGGCAGGATGGTCAGCAGTTCCTGGCCCGAGCCGGAATAGGAAAGCGCCACCAGCACGTCCTGGCCGGTCAGCATGCCCAGGTCGCCATGGGCGGCCTCGGCCGCGTGCATGAAAAACGCCGGCGTGCCGGTCGAGGCCAGGGTGGCCGCGATCTTGCGCGCGATATGGCCGGTCTTGCCCAGGCCGCTGACCACCACGCGGCCCTGGCATGCCAGCAGCATGTCCACCGCACGGGTGAAGCTGTCGTCCAGGCGCGCAGCCAGGTCCAGGATGGCCTGGGCCTCGATATGCAAGCTGCGTCGAGCCGAGGCCAGGGCGTCGGCGGAAGTGGGGACATGGTTCGTCATGGGGGGATTTTAAACGAGAGGCAGCGGCATTTGCCGGGGGGGCAGGCCTATGGCATTCTGGCGGCCGGGTGGCGCTTGGCCGCCCGCTGTCTTTTTTCCCGCCCCAGGTCGCTCTCCTCATGTCCACCTTCCCCGCTCCGGTGCTCGGCACCCCCCTGTCCCCCTCGGCCACTCGTGTCATGCTGCTCGGTTCCGGCGAGCTGGGCAAGGAAGTCATCATCGCCCTGCAACGCTTGGGCGTCGAAGTCATCGCCGTGGACCGCTACGCCGATGCGCCCGGCCATCAGGTGGCGCATCGCGCCCACGTCGTGTCCATGACCGACGCCGCCGCGCTGCGGGCCGTGATCGAAGCCGAGCGTCCGCACATCATCGTGCCCGAGATCGAGGCCATCGCCACGGAGCTGCTGGTCGAGCTCGAAGCCGCCGGCGCGGTGCGCGTGACCCCCACCGCGCGCGCGGCCAGCCTGACCATGAACCGCGAGGGCATACGCCGTCTGGCCGCTGAAACCCTGGGCCTGCCGACCTCGCCCTACCGTTTCGTCGATACCCTGGACGAATTGCGCGACGCCATCGCCGCCATCGGTTATCCCTGCGTCATCAAGCCGGTGATGTCTTCCTCGGGCAAGGGCCAGTCGGTCATCCGGGACGAGGCCGGCGTCGAAGCGGCCTGGCGCTACGCCCAGGAAGGCGGACGCGTGGGCGGTGGCCGCGCCATCGTCGAGGGCTTCATCCATTTTGAGTACGAGATCACGCTGCTGACCGTGCGTGCGCGCGGCGCCGACGGCCAGATCGAAACCCAGTTCTGCCAACCCATCGGGCATAAACAGGTCGATGGCGATTATGTCGAAAGCTGGCAGCCGCACCCCATGACGGCCCGGGCGCTGGAGCGGGCCCAGGAAATCGCCCTGGGCGTGACCGGCGAGCTGGGCGGCCTGGGGATTTTCGGCGTCGAGCTCTTTGTCGCCGGGGACGAGGTCTGGTTCTCCGAAGTCAGCCCGCGCCCGCACGACACTGGCATGGTCACCCTGGCGACCCAGGCGCAGAACGAATTCGAACTGCATGCGCGCGCGCTGCTGGGCCTGCCGGTCGACACCACCTTGCGCCAGCCCGGCGCCAGCAGTGTCATCTACGGTGGCCTGGATGGCCGCGGCGTGACTTTTCATGGTGTCGCCCAGGCGCTGGCCGAACCGGGCACCGATGTACGCCTGTTCGGCAAGCCCGAAGCCTTCACCAAGCGCCGCATGGGCGTGGGCCTGGCGGTGGCCGAGACGCCCGAGGCCGCCCGCGAGAAGGCCCTGCGGGTGTCGGCGGCGGTGACGGTCAAGGCCGGCTGAAGGAAAACATCCGATTCGGACTGCCGCGAGCCGCGGCAGCCGGGCTCCAAAAAGAGAATGGGATTCGTTCTCTTTTTAAGGGTAAGGTCCGGTGTTCGTTTCACAGTTTGGCCCGCTGCCTCAGGTTCGCCTGGCGGGGGCGTTGTTATATGGCATGTCGGCGGCCCTCGCCGCCGAGCCGGCCGCGGCTCCCGTGGCCGAACTGCCCGCCATCGCGGTGACCCAGCCGCGCACCGGCGCGGTCTCGCGTTCCGGCACGCGCACCGCTACTCCGCTGCGAGAGGTGCCCCAAACCGTGGATATCGTGGATCCGGCCCAGGCCGAGGTCTATGGGGTGCGCACGCTGGGCCAGGTGTTGGAAGGGTTGCCCAATGTCAGCGACGCGCAGGACACGCGTTTCGATGCCCTGCGCATCCGGGGCTTTAGCTCGGGCAGTGATTTCTTTCTCGATGGCCTGCGCGATGACAGCCAGTATGTCCGCGACCTGCGCAATGTCGAGCGGGTCGAAGTCCTCAAGGGGCCGGCCGCTGCGCTGTACGGCCGCGGCGCGCCCGGCGGGATCGTTAACCGGATCAGCAAGGTGCCGGAGCCGGGCCGCGCGAGCCATCTGGCCGTGCAGACCGGCAGCCATGATCTGCGCAGCGGCTATCTGGACGCGTCGTTCGACGCGGGGCAGGACATCAGCCTGCGGCTGAACACGGGCGCCGAAGCCTGGAACAGTTTTCGCCATCGCCTCCGAGGCGAGCGCCAGTTGCTCGCGCCTGCATTGGCCTGGCGCGTGTCGCCCGCGGTGGACTGGCTGCTGCAATATGAATTCAGCCGTTTCGACCGCGTACCTGACCGTGGCATTCCCAGCGTCGATGGCCGGCCGGCCGCGGTGCCCCGTACCACGGTCTACGGCGATCCGGCCCGGGACGAGATCGATGACCGCGTCCGGACGCTGCGTTCGCGTTTGGGCTGGCGCCTGCCCGATGGCTGGGAACTGCGCCATACGCTGTCCTGGTTCCGCTTGCGCAGCGATTTTGGCAATACTTATCCGACCGGCCAGCGTGCCGGCCAGGTGCTGCGTCAGCGCTGGGGTCAGCAATTGCGCACACAGAATCTTTACAACACGCTCGAACTCGAGGGCAGGCTGAGCGCTGGCGGGCTGGGCCATACCGTGCTGTTGGGGCTGGAGTGGGGCGCGCAGCAGCGCCAGCCGCGATTGTTGCGCGCCGTGGGGGACGTGCCCAGTGTGGATCTGTACGACCCCGACCTGTCACGGCAGCACCAGGCAGGGCTGGCGCTGCGCAGCGATAACCACCACCGGGTGCGCAGCGGCGGGCTCTATCTGCAGGATCAGCTCGCCCTGGGCGAGCGCTGGCGGCTGTTGCTGGGCGGCCGGCTGGACCAGTTCCGGGTGCGCACCGACGACCGCTTGCGCCAGCGCTCGGAGGCGCGCGCCAGCCGCCGTTTCAGCCCGCGCTTCGGGCTGGTCTGGACACCGCTGCCCGGGCAGGCGTTTTATCTTTCGTATGGCAAGAGCTTCGCGCCGGCCGGCGGGGGCTTGATCGGCATCACGCCGGGCGCGGCGGAAAACGCGCTCGCCCCGGAATTCAGCCGCCAGTATGAGGCGGGTTTCAAGAGCGACGGGTTCGATGGGCGCCTGAGCACGACGCTGGCGGTTTATCAGCTGGAGCTTTACAACCGGCGCACCCGGGACGCCGATGACCCCACGCGCATCGTGCTGCGCGGGCTGCAGCGCTCGCGCGGCCTGGAGTTCACCCTGGCGGGCAGGTTGTCCGAGCGCTGGCAAGTGCGCGGCGGCGTAGGGCTGCAGCAGGCGTCCATCGTGCGGGACAGCGCCGGCTTGCAAGGCAGACGCGTGAGCAACGTGGCGCGGCACAACGGCAGCCTTTTCGTCGCTTACGCCGCGCCGGGCGGGTGGTTTGCCGAAACCGGGCTGACCCTGGTGGGCGCGCGGTATGCCGATAGCGCCAATCGGGTGACGCTGCCCGGCTATGTCCGCTGGGATGCCTCGTTCGGCTATCGGCACGCCCGTTGGGAGGCCAGGCTCGCCCTGCGCAACTTGGGCGACGCGCATTATTTCCGCTCCGCTTCCAGCGCGGGGCAGATCCAGCCCGGAGAGCCGCGCAGCCTCGTGGCCTCGGCAACGCTGCACTTCTGAACCCCATTTCAAGACACCGATCCGCGGCCGGTTTGCTCCAGATCAAAGGAGCAGGCCGGCCGCCCGTCCTTTTGTCATGCGTCGGCCCCACAATGGCGCCCGTGGGTCGTGTTGATTGCAACATCGCGAATAGAGGGCTTGCCTTTTGTTCCTGCCGCTTCGATAATTTCAGGAATTACTGAAATTAAAGTAACAAAGGTTTACCGTGGCATTGTCCCCTCAAATCGAGCGCTTTGTTCTCCATTTTGGAGAGATGGGCAGCCGTTGGGGGGTCAACCGTACGGTTGGCCAGATGTACGCCCTGCTGTTTCTGTCGCCGCAGCCGCTCAATGCCGATGACATCGCCGAAGCGCTGGGATTTTCGCGCTCGAACGTGAGCATGGGTCTCAAAGAGTTGCAATCGTGGCGGCTGGTGAAGTTGATGCATCAGGTCGGCGACCGGCGCGATTACTTCGAAACCCCGAAGGATGTCTGGGAGATCTTCCGCATCCTGATGGAGGAGAAGCGCAAGCGCGAAATCGACCCCACGCTGACCCTGTTGCGGGACACGCTGCTGGCGCGGCCTGCCGATGAGGGTGAAAAGTATGCGCAACAGCGCATGCACGAAATGCTGGAACTCATTGAACTGTCTACCGGCTGGTTCGATGAGGTGCAACGCCTGCCCCCTGAGACCCTGCAGAATCTGATGCGGCTGGGATCCAAGGTTCAGAAGGTGTTGGATTTTGCCGGTAAGTTGCGGAGCCGGGATAAGAGCCTGCCCACTAGCATTCGGGAATAAATCTATGAACTTGCATTCAAGGGCCGTATCATGGCTTGCGAGCGTGCCGGAAGGCCATGTTGGCTGTACCAGCCTCTCGCCTGTTCGGGAGCGTACTCATGATTGACCTCGACGTCGTCAACCTGTCGCGTTTTCAGTTCGCGGCTACCGCCCTGTACCACTTCATTTTCGTGCCCCTCACTCTGGGGCTGTCTTTCCTGATCGCCATCATGGAAAGCGTCTATGTGATGACCGGACGCCAGATCTGGAAACGCATGACGATGTTCTGGGGCACGCTGTTCGGCATCAACTTCGCGCTGGGCGTTGCAACCGGCGTGGTGATGGAATTCCAGTTCGGCATGAACTGGTCGTACTACAGCCATTATGTCGGCGACATCTTCGGTGCGCCGCTGGCCCTCGAAGGCCTGATGGCGTTCTTCCTGGAAGCGACTTTCGTCGGCCTGTTCTTTTTCGGCTGGAATCGCATGTCCAAGGTGTCGCATCTGATCGTCACCTGGCTGGTGGCGCTGGGCACCAATCTGTCGGCGCTGTGGATTCTCATCGCCAACGGCTGGATGCAGAACCCGGTCGGCGCGATCTTCAATCCCGACACCATGCGCATGGAGATGACGGACTTCGCCGCCGTGTTGTTCAACCCGGTGGCGCAGGCCAAGTTCGTGCACACCGTGAGCGCCGGTTACGTCTGTGGTGCCATGTTCGTGATGGCCATCAGCGCCTGGTATTTGCTGCGCGGCCGTCACATCGATCTGGCCAAGCGCTCCATGGCGGTGGCCGCCAGCTTCGGCCTGGCCTCGGCCCTGTCGGTCGTGGTGCTGGGTGACGAAAGCGGTTACCTCACTACCGAGCATCAGAAGATGAAGATCGCCGCCATCGAGGCGATGTGGCATACCGAGCCGGCTCCGGCCAGCTTCAACCTGATCGCCTGGCCTAACCAGGCCGAGCGCAAGAACGATTTCTCGATTTCCATCCCCTATGTGATGGGCCTGATCGGCACGCGCTCGCTCACCACCCCGCTGCTGGGCATCGATGATCTGGTGCGGCGCGCCGAGTCGCGCATCCGTGAAGGGATGGTGGCCAATGCCGCGCTCGAACGCATTCGCGCCAATCCCAAGGACTCCGAGGCGCGCCTGACGTTCGATCGCACCTGGCAGGATCTGGGGTACGCGCTGCTGGTCAAGCGTTATCAGCCTGACCTGAGCAAGGTGACCGACGCCGACATCCACGCCGCGGCGCTGGACACCATCCCGTCGGTGACGCCGCTGTTCTGGACCTTCCGCATCATGGTGGCGCTGGGCTTTTACTTCATCCTTTTCTTCGCGGTGTCGTTCTGGCTGTCCACGCGTGGCCGCCTCGATACCTACCCGCGTCTGCTCAAGATCGCCTTCTGGAGCCTGCCCCTGCCCTGGCTGGCGATCGAGTGCGGCTGGTTCGTGGCGGAATACGGCCGCCAGCCCTGGGTGATCGAAGGCGTGTTGCCGACGTATTACGCGGCGTCGGGCCTGACGATGCTGGATCTGGCGGTGAGCCTGACGGTGTTCATCGTGCTCTATACCGTGTTGCTGATCATCGGCATCAAGGTCATGACCCACGCCATCAAGGCCGGCCCCAAACCCGATAAGCCTCTGGTTCCGACGAATCGGGCGGGCAACCCCGTCAGCGCGGCCATTGACGCCTGACCCGGAGAACGCATATGGATACCTTGATTCCTCTCGATCTGGCCACGCTGCGCGTGATTTGGTGGGTGCTGCTTGGCGCCCTGTTGATCGGCTTTGCCGTGATGGATGGTTTTGACCTTGGCGTGGCCGCGTTGCTGCCCATCGTCGCCAAGACGGACACGGAGCGCCGGGTGGCGATCAACGTGGTCGGTCCCGTCTGGGAAGGCAACCAGGTCTGGCTGATTACCGCCGGCGGCGCCATCTTTGCCGCCTGGCCGGTGCTGTACGCCGCGTCGTTCTCGGGCTTTTACCTGGCCATGCTGCTGTTGCTGCTGGCGCTCATCCTGCGGCCGGTGGCTTTCAAGTACCGCAGCAAGATGGAAAGCCCGCGCTGGCGCAACAACTGGGACTACGTGCTGTGCTTTTCCGGCGTGGTGGCCTCGCTGGTGTTCGGCGTGGCCATGGGCAACGTGATTCTCGGCGTGCCGCAGAACTTCGACCCGGTCACCCTGCGCCCGAGCTGGGAAGGGCATTTCTTCCAGCTCTTTACGCCGTTCGCACTGTTGGCGGGCGTGATCAGCGTGCTCATGCTCGTCATGCATGGCGCGGTGCTGCTGGCCTGGCGTACCGAGGATCCGGTGTCGGGGCGTTCGCGCCGCGTGGGCCAGATCACGGCCTTGCTGACCGCCGTGCTGTTCGTGGCGGCCGGCTTCTGGGTGGCCAAGCTCGACGGCCAGGTCATCACCAGCGTCATCGATCCGAATGGCCCGTCGAACCCGATGCTCAAGACGGTAGCCGTCGAGCAGGGCGCCTGGCTGCACAATTTCGCCAAGTGGCCCTTGTTCTGGATCGCGCCCGCATTGGGCGTGGCCGGTGCGCTGCTGACCATAGTCCTGCTGGCCCTGCGCGCCAACGTGCTGTCCTTCCTGACGTCGTCGATCACGATTGCCGGCATCATCCTGACGGTGGGCTTTGCGCTGTTCCCCTTCATCATGCCCTCGTCGGTGAACCCGACCGCCGGCCTGACGATCTGGGATGCGTCGTCCAGCCATCTGACCCTGTGGATCATGGTCATCGCCGTGGTCGTGTTCCTGCCCATCGTGACCCTCTACACCGCCTGGGTGTACCGCGTCATGCGCGGCAAGGTCACCCAGGAAACCGTCGGCGGCACGCCCAACTCTTACTGATCAAGGAGCCCGGTCATGTGGTATTTCTCGTGGATTCTCGGCCTGGGCCTGGCCTGCGCCTTTGCCATCCTCAATGGGATGTGGTTTGAACTGCGCGAGGGCCATGCCCACGATCCGTTCAGAAGGCCGGCTGACGAGTGAGCGGTCCGTCCGGTGTGGAGCACGACCCCTCGGCCGTGCTCCTGAAGTTGCCGCGCGAGCAATCGCGCTGGCTGATGTCCCGAACCCGGCTGGCGGGCCGGGCCATCGGCCTGGCTGCCGCAGCGCCCCTGCTTTCGGGGGCGCTGCTGGTGGTGCAGGCCTGGTTGCTGGCGCATGTGCTGCATCAGGCCATCGTGGCTCAGGTGCCGCGCGCCGAACTGATCACCCCGATTCTGTCCATTGCCGCGCTCATTGTGCTGCGCGCCTGCCTCGGTTGGGTGGGCGAACGCGCGGGCGCCAGCGCGGCCGAATCCATCAAGCGCCAAGTGCGCGAGGCGCTTTTTGCGCGCTTGCTGGCCCAGGGCCCGGAATGGTCGCGCGAGCGCGCCTCGGGCGAGTTGGCCAGCGCCATGATCGAGCAGGTCGAGGCGCTGGATGGCTTCTTCGCCAAGTATCTGCCGGCCATGGGTGCGGCCGCCATTTTGCCGGTGGCTTTTTCGGTCGTCGTGCTGCCGTTTGACGTGGTCTCGGGCCTGCTGCTGCTGGTCACCGCACCGCTGATTCCCTTGTTCATGGCCTTGGTGGGCTGGGGGGCCGAAGCCGCCAGCCGCCGTCATTTGCAGGCTTTCGGACGCTTGTCCGGCTTCTTTGCCGACCGCCTGCGCGGCCTGTCTACGCTCAAGCTCTTTGGCCGTGCCGAGGCCGAAGCCCAGACCGTGGTCGAGGCCAGCGAAGCCTTGCGGCGGCGCACGCTGTCGGTGCTGCGCATTGCCTTTCTGTCTTCCGCCGTGCTGGAGTTTTTTGCTGCCCTCGGCGTGGCGGGGGTGGCGGTATATATCGGGCTGACCTATCTGGGTTACATCGATATCCGCTTTACACCCCTGACACTGCAAGCCGGGTTTTTCTGCCTGCTGATGGCGCCGGAAGTCTATGCGCCCTTGCGCCAGTTCGCCGCGCATTATCACGACCGGGGCACGGCGCGGGCGGCCGTGCATCAGTTGCATGCCGTGTTCGGAGACCTTTCCGAGGCGCCGCAGACCCCGGCGGGCTCGCCGCCCACGCAAGCCCCGGCCGCTGCCGCCAGCCTGAGCGCACGCGGCCTCACCCTGCATATGCCGGGGCGGCCGCAAGCCGTGCTCGATGGCGTGGATTTCGACCTGGCGCCCGGCGGGCAGGTCGCCCTCATGGGCGCCAGCGGAGCGGGCAAGTCCAGCCTGCTGCAGGCCGTGGGCCGCCTGGGCCTGGTGCCCGAGGGGGAACTGTGGCTCGACGGGCGCGCCTTGGCGCAATGGGATGAGGCGGCGCTGCGCGAGCGCGTGGCTTTCATCGGGCAGCGGCCGTATCTGCATGCCGGCACATTGGCCGACAACATCCGGCTGGCGCGTCCCGGCGCCGATGACGCCGCCGTGCACGAGGCCGCGCGCCGCGCCTGTGTGCTGGAGTTCGCCGACCGCTGGCCGCAGGGCTTGCAGACCTGGCTCGATGGCCGCGGCCAGGGGCTGTCTGGCGGACAAGCGCAGCGTGTGGCGCTGGCGCGGCTGTTCCTGCGCGATCCGGCGCTCATTCTGCTGGACGAACCGACCGCGCATCTGGATGAGGCCACGCAGGCCAGGGTGCTCGAGGAAATCCTGGCCTTTGCCCAGGGACGCACCTTGATCCTGGCCACGCACGCCAGCGCGGTGGCGCAGCGCTTGCCGCAATGCTGGCATCTGGCTCACGGTCACCTGGAGACGCGCTGATCATGTGGGAGCTGCTCAAAGACCTGTATGCGCGCCGCCGCGGCGGCCTGGCCGGCGCCTTGTTGCTGGCCTTGCTGACCCTGGCCGCGGGCGTGGCGCTACTGGGAGTGTCGGGCTGGTTCCTGACGGGCGCCGCCCTGGCGGGCGCGGGCGCGGTCTTCAACCTTTTTGTACCGTCCTCGCTGGTCAGAGGCTTTTCTTTCATCCGCATCGCCTCGCGCTATGCCGAGCGCCTGGCCGGTCATGCCACGACGCTGCGCTTGCTGTCGGATCTGCGCGGCTCGGTGTTTCGCGCCCTGCTGCGTCTGACGCCCAGGCAGCTGGCGCGCTATCGCGCCGGTGATCTGGTGGCCCGCCTGACCGGCGACGTGGACGCGCTGGATACGGTTTTTCTCTTTGTGATTGCCCCCGTGGCCACGGCCATCGCGGGCGGGGCCATTTTCTGCCTGGTGCTGGGTTATCACCTGCCTGCCGCCGGCCTGGCGGTGGCCGCGGCGCTTCTGGTGGTCAGTGTGCTGGTGCCGTGGTGGCTGGGCCGCGCCGCGCGCCGCCCGGGCGATCAGGCGCAAACCAGCGCCGCCGCCTTGCGGCATGCCGTGCTGGAAGCAGTCGAGGGCCATGTGGATATCGCGGCCTTGCATGCTCAGGCGCAGGCCTGCGAGCACTTCGCCGCTTCCTGCGGGCAGTTGCAGCAGGCTCGCGGTGTACAGGCGCGGCTGGCCGCGCATGGCCTCTGGCTGGTGCAGGCCGCGGCGGGAGCCGCGGTGGTGGCCGTGCTGTGGTTCGGTTTGCCGGCCTTGTCCGCGGGCCAGATCTCCGGTCCGCTGCTGGCGGGCTTGCTCCTGGCCACACTCGGCATTTTCGAGGTGGCCGGCCCCATCATGCGCGGCGTGTCGCGGCTGGGGGCCGCCCGCGCCGCGGCGCGCCGCATCGGCGAGCTCACGCGCGCCGAACCCGATCTGCGCGACCCCGCCGTGGCGCAGGCGTTGCCCCCGGGGGGCGTGTTGCGGGCGCAGGATCTGCGCTTTGCCTATCCCGGCCGCGAGCAGGCGGTGATCGATGGTGTGGACCTGACGCTGGCGCCGGGCGAGCGTATTGCCATCGTCGGGCCCAGCGGCGCGGGCAAGTCCACCTTGTTGCACTTGCTGCTGCGTCTGGAAGATCCTCAGGCCGGGGCCGTGACCCTGGGCGGCTGCGATCTGCGGCAGGCGGCGCAGGCCGATGTGCATCGCCGCATGGCGCTGCTGTCGCAGGACTCGCCGGTGTTTCTGGGCAGCCTGCGCAGCAATCTGCTGATCGGCGCACCCGAGGCCGACGAAGCCGCGCTGTGGCAGGCGCTGGAATCGGCGCGCCTGGCGGACTTTGCGCGCGCCCTGCCGCAAGGGCTGGATACCTGGGTCGGCGAAACCGGGGCCGGCCTCTCGGCGGGCCAGGCCAGGCGGCTGTGCCTGGCGCGGGTGCTGCTGTCGCCGGCCGACATCATTCTCCTGGATGAGCCGACAGCCGGGTTGGACCGGCCGAACGAGGCGGCCTTTCTGGCCGATCTGGCGCAAGCCTGCGGCGCACGTTCGGTGGTGCTGGCCACGCATGCGCGTCTGCCCGAGGGGGCCGTCCACCGCGTCATGGCGATGCAGGGCGGGCGTCTGAACTGAGCGGCCTGGCTTCGAGAGCCGGGCGCGGTTATAGTTCGCCTTGCTTTAAACCGGGAGTTTTCTTATGCAGACCGATTACGCCGAAGTCATACGGCGCACCATACGCAGTGTCTCTGATTGGCCTGCTCCCGGGGTCACCTTTCGTGACATCACGCCGGTGCTGCAGGATCCGCGCACCTTTCGCGCGCTGATCGATCTGTTCGTCTATCGCTATATGCGCCAGCGGCTGGACCTGGTGGCAGGCGTCGACGCGCGCGGCTTCATTCTGGGCAGCGTGCTGGCCTATGAACTGAATCTGGGCTTTGTGCCGGTGCGCAAAAAGGGCAAGCTGCCCTACCGCACCGTGGCCGAAGAGTATTCGCTGGAGTATGGCAACGCCACGGTCGAGATGCATACCGACGCGGTGCGTACCGGTCAGCGCGTGGTCTTGATCGACGATCTGATCGCTACCGGGGGCACCATGGTCGCCGCCATCAAACTGTTGCAGCGCCTGGGCGCCAATGTGGTGGAGGCGGCCGCCGTGATTGATCTGCCCTACCTGAACGGCTCGCAACACATCGCCGATACGGGCACGCCGCTCTACACGGTCTGTCAGTTCTCCCAGACCGAATAGCCCTTCAGGCGTCGGTGAGCCGCGGCTGGATGAAGTCCAGAAAGGCCCGCGTCTTGGCGGGGATGCGGCGTGAGGGCAGCAAGGCAAAGAGCGGCATGGGTGTCAGGCTCCATTGGGGCAGCACCCGCACCAGCCCGCTTTGCGCGATGGCCCGCTCCATGGCGTCGAACACCAGCAGCGGCGTGATGCCCATCCCTTGGCTGGCCAGACGGCCCAGCATCCCGACGTTGTTGGCCGCCAGCCGCCCGGTCACCTGCACGCGCTCGACTTTTTCGCCCGAGTGCAGCACCCAGTACGAAAACGCTTCGTTCATGGCCGGGCGCAGGCACTCGTGGTGGCCCAGGTCAGAGGGGACGCGCGGCTCGCCATGTTGCTCCAGGTACTGCGGCGAGGCGTAGAGCTGCTGCGTCATCAGCACGATCTGCTTGGCGATGAGGCTGGAGTCGGGCTGCGGACCGAAACGCAGCACCAGGTCGAAAGGATTGCTGATCGGATCGATGGGCCGCATGCTCAGATCGAAATCGCACTCGATGTCCGGATACTGCTCGCGGAAATCGCGGATCACGATAGGCAGAAATAACTGCGCCAGGCTGGTCGGCATGGAGATGCGCAGACGTCCCTTGGGCTGAGCCGCCATGTCCTGCAACTGCTCATGCGCGACGCGGGCTTCCTCGAC
The DNA here is from genome assembly GCF_002261355.1 of Bordetella genomosp. 12. Taxonomy (GTDB): domain Bacteria; phylum Pseudomonadota; class Gammaproteobacteria; order Burkholderiales; family Burkholderiaceae_B; genus Bordetella. Next base: position 440,250 of record NZ_NEVU01000001.1, read on the forward strand.
GATATGGCGGCAGCGCTCGAAATACACCGCGCCGGCTTCGGTCAGGTCGATGCGGCGCGTGCTGCGATTGAGCAGCTTCATGCCGATGTTGCGTTCCAGTTCGCTGACGCGGCGCGACAGGGTAGACGTGGGGATACCCAAGGCTTCGGCCGCATGGCTGAAGTTTTTGCGCTTGGCGACTTCGACGAACAAGGCGATGTCGTTGAGCTGGATATCCATATGTCTTCCTGGGTAAGTCTGCTGGCGCGCCAATGATACGTGCCCTGATTATTGCTCAATTGGAAATCTGCTTTTCAATTACCCCTTTCGGCTAACTGAATGGGCGGATTTTTATTCTGTACAAGGCGACTATTTCACCTTTGATGGAAGTTAATCCCATTGATGGAAAGATGATCCTCAAATTAAGGGTTTTTACTAACATCAATGCCAAGGATACTCCACATGCGCGCCGCTTCGCCGCGGCGGACCCGTGCGAGGGTGGCGGTAGCGCGTCGGCATGGCCGATCGGGTTGCCGGTTCGCGTCGCGCCGGGGTGCCGGCGGAGGCGAGGATGGCGCAGTTCAGCAAGCGCTGGGTTGTCGGCTAAAAACTGCCTGAATGCGCGGGCTTATGCGTCCAGCGGTGTTTTTCCCGTCGGGGCGGCGGCCAGATTGCAGCAGAATTACAACAGGTGGCCCGGGCGCAGAAGTAACTTTCTGCCCGGGCCGCATCCCGGTGCGAGGAGCGGCGGCGCGGATGGCCGGGAGATGAAAAACCGGGGTTTTACCCGGGTTCTCCTGGGGAGCCGCCTGCAGTGGGGCGTTCCAGCTATGAATTCAATTGGAATTCTGAGTGCTTATATTTTCATTGATGGAAAGGTGTTCTCCGAAATAAGGGTTACTCCTGATCGTTACACGACTGAAACTTTCATTGTGCGCGCCGCCCTGAGGCCCTGAAAAAGCGGAAGGGTAGACGCAAAAAAGCGTAGCGCGCGCAAGCCTTTTCAAGTCCTTCCGCAATGGGAACTCATCATGAAAAAGACGCTATTGGCTGTGACGTTGCTGGCCGGTTTCGCCGGCGCGGCGCAGGCTGCTGACTCGGTCACGCTGTACGGTTTGATCGACGCCGGTATCGGTTACGAGCAAGTTAAATTCAACGGCGACAAGCAGAGCCGTTTCGGCGCCACGCAAGGCGTGAGCAGCGGTTCGCGCTTCGGTATGCGCGGTGTGGAAGACCTGGGTGACGGCCTGCGCGCCGTGTTCAACCTGGAAGCCGGCTTCGGCCCGCTGAACGGCAACTCGCAGCAAAATGGCCGCCTGTTCGGTCGTCAAGCTACCGTTGGCCTGGACAGCGACTACTGGGGTCGTCTGGAATTCGGTCGCCAAACCAACATGGCTTCCAAGTTCCTGGGTTCGATCGATCCGTTCTCGATCAGCTACAACACCGCCAACCTGGGTACCACGTTCAGCTCCGCTAACACGATGCGTCTGGACAACATGGTTCTGTATCAAACCCCGAGCATGAGCGGCTTCAAGTTCGGTATCGGCTACGCGTTCAACGCCGACGATACGCAGGACAGCGATGGTCGTAAGGGCTTCCAGACCAACGACAACAACCGCGTCCTGACGACCGGCCTTCAGTACCTGAATGGCCCGCTGAACGTGGCGGTGGTCTATGACCGTCTGAACCTGAGCAACAACCTGACCGGCGGCAAGGATGCCGATTCGGTGCAGACCTACGCCATCGGCGCTTCGTATGACTTCGAAGTGGTCAAGCTGGCTGCCGCTTTCGGCCAGACCCGCGACGGCTGGTTCGTTGGTCAGGACATGGGCACGACCCCGACGGGCATGGAAAAGTTCGGCTCCTTCCGTGGTGCTGATGGCTTCCGCGCCAATTCGTACATGGTCGGCGCCACGGTGCCCCTGGGCCGTCACGCCGTGTTCGGTTCCTGGCAGCGTGCCACCCCGAACAACGACAAGCTGACGGGCGATGACGCGACGTTCAACGTGTACAGCCTGGGTTACACCTATGACCTGAGCAAGCGTACGAACCTGTACGCCTACGCTTCGTACGCCGACAACTATGCCTTCCAACGTGACGCCAAGGATACGGCGTTCGCGGTCGGCATTCGTCACCGGTTCTAAGCGCTTTAGACGTCCGGCATCAAGTTGAAGGAATTTGCGGTACCTATCTCCGTAGACCGTGAGTGACACGAACCCCAAGTTTGCCGCCGGACGTCTCGAACGCGAAGAAGCAAGGCCTCCCGAAAGGGAGGCCTTTTTTCATGCATGGCCGGCGCCGGGCGCCGGCGGCCGGGTGGGCTAGAGGAAGAGCTTGTAGGCCGGGTTTTCCGTCTCGTTCCAGTGCGGGTAGCCGAGCTCGGCGATGAATGTGCGGAACTGTTTTTTGTCCGTGGGCGGCACCTGGATGCCGATCAGGATGCGGCCGTAGTCGGCGCCCTGATTGCGGTAGTGGAACAGGCTGATGTTCCAGTCCGGATTCATGGCGTTGAGAAAGCGCATCAGCGCGCCCGGCCGCTCGGGGAACTCGAAACGATAGAGCAGTTCATGCTTTGACTGCGCAGAGCGTCCGCCCACCATGTGCCGCAAATGGGTCTTGGCCATCTCATCGTGCGTCAGGTCCAGCGTGGCAAAACCATGCTTGCGGAAGTGCGCGGCGATCTTGTCTGGCTCGGCCGGCGAGCTGACCTGCAGGCCGACGAAGACGTGCGCCTGGTCGGCATCGGAAATGCGGTAGTTGAACTCGGTGACGCTGCGGTCGCCCACCAGTTCGCAGAAGCGGCGGAAACTGCCGCGCTGCTCGGGCATGCTGACGGCGAACACCGCTTCGCGCATTTCTCCCACTTCGGCGCGCTCGGACACGAATCTGAGCCGGTCGAAGTTCATATTGGCGCCGCTGGTGATGGCGATCAGCGTCTTGCCCTTCAGTTTGTGCTGGGCGGCGTACTGCTTGGCCCCGGCCAGTGCCAGGGCGCCCGCCGGTTCGAGCACGCTGCGCGTGTCCTGGAAAACGTCTTTGATCGCCGCGCTGATGGCATCGGTGTTGACGACCACGAAGTCATCCACGTATTGCCGGGTGAGTTTGAAGGTCTCCGCGCCCACGAGCTTGACCGCCGTGCCGTCGGAAAACAGGCCCACGTCGCTCAGGGTGACGCGGCGCCCGGCGCGCACGCTGCGCACCATGGCGTCGGAGTCTTCGGTCTGCACGCCGATGATCTTGATGTCGGGGCGCAACTGTTTGATATAGGCGGCCACGCCGGCAATCAGGCCGCCGCCGCCGATGGCCACGAACACCGCGTCGATGGCGCCCGGATGCTGGCGCAGGATTTCCATGCCCACGGTGCCCTGGCCGGCGATGACATCGGGGTCATCGAAGGGGTGCACAAAGGTGAGCTTCTGTTCTTTTTCCAGCTTTTGCGAGTGCTGGTAGGCATCGGTGAAACTCTCGCCGGCCAGCACGACTTCGCCGCCCAGCCGCCGCACGGCGTCGATCTTGACCTGCGGGCTGGTGGTGGGCATGACGATCACGGCGCGACAGCCCAGGCGGCGTGCCGCCAGGGCCACGCCCTGGGCGTGGTTGCCGGCCGAGGCAGCGATCACGCCGCGGGCCAGCGCGGCGGGCGGCAGGTTGGCCATCTTGTTGTAGGCGCCGCGCAGTTTGAAGCTGAACACCGGCTGGGTATCTTCACGCTTGAGCAGGACGGTGTTCGAAATTCGCTGCGACACCAGAGGGGCGGGTTCGAGCGGGGATTCGACAGCGACGTCGTAGACCTTGGAGGTCAGGATGCGTTTCAGATAGTCAGTGGACATAAAACAGCCGGTGGTAGTGCTTGAAAAAGTAGCGTCGGGCAGATTAACACAGGGGGAAAGGGCTTCCGCGCGGCTGCGCGCCGCACAGGTACACTGCGCCCCATGGAACAATGGCTGCTCGACTCCGTGGACTGGCTGCTGGCCGCGCTGGCGTTGCCTTCGGTCGGGCTGCCTGCCGTTTTTCTGATCTGCCTGATCTCGGCCACGCTGTTGCCCTTGGGCTCGGAGGCCGTGGTGTTCGGCTTCATCAAATTGCAGCCCGATATGTTCTGGCCGGCCATCGCGGTGGCCACGCTGGGCAATACGGCGGGCGGTGTCATCAGCTATGCCATGGGCAGGGGCGCGCAGCGCGCCTTCGAGCGCTGGCGCGAAAAACATCCCCACGCTCCGGAAGCGTCGGGCGGCTTCTCTCAGCGGATGGCCGGGCGCTGGAATGCCCATGCACGCCGTTGGCTGCATCGCGTCGGGCCGGTGGCTCTGCTGATGTCCTGGCTGCCTGGCGTGGGCGACCCCTTGTGCGCGGTGGCCGGCTGGTTGCGGCTGTCCTTCTGGCCTTGCGTGGCCTATATGGCGCTCGGCAAACTGGTGCGCTATGTCGTGCTGACCGCCGGGCTGCTCTGGGCCCTCTGAGGGGCTGCTGACGAAAAGCTGAACGCACAATTCTGGCGGGTTTGGGGGGCATTCCGGGGTCCGGGTCGGCAATGTCTTAAAATGTTTTTTTAGGGCCCCTTCCAGCTGCCTCCATGAACGCCCCCCTCGCCAGCCAAATTCTGACTGCGGCGATGCCGCCTGCACCCGGCGCGCGTTTGCGCGAAATCCCCTACAACTACACCTCCTTCTCGGATCGTGAGGTCGTCGGCCGACTCCTGGGGGAGGACGCCTGGCAATTGCTGTCCGACCTGCGCGGTGAGCGGCGAACCGGCCGTTCGGCCCGCATGCTCTATGAAGTGCTGGGCGATATCTGGGTGGTGCGCCGCAATCCCTATCTGCAGGATGATCTGCTGGATAATCCCAAGCGCCGCAAACTGCTGATCGAGGCCCTGCATCACCGCCTGGGCGAAATCGACAAGCGCCGCGATCCGGCCTCGGAGGCGGCCCAGGGCCAGGATCCGCAACGCGACGTCAAGGTCGTGGAGCTGCTGGCCCGGGCCCATGCGGCGGTGGCCGAGTTCGAGGCGCAGTTCGATCTGACCGACCAGATGCGCAAGCAGGCGCAGAAAGTGTTCGGGCGCATCACCGCGCGCGGCAATATCAAGTTCGACGGGCTGTCGCGGGTGGCGCATGTCACCGATGCGACCGACTGGCGGGTGGAATACCCCTTCGTGGTCCTCACGCCCGACGGCGAAGAAGAGATCGCCGCGCTGGTGCGCGCCTGTATTGAGTTGGGCCTGACCATCGTCCCGCGGGGCGGTGGCACGGGCTATACGGGCGGAGCCATCCCCCTGACCTGGAAGTCGGCGGTCATCAATACCGAGAAGTTCGACCAGATCAGCGAAGTCGCGCTGGCGCGCTTGCCCGGCCGCGATGACGAAGTGGGCGTGATCGCCACCGGCGCCGGCGTGGTCACCAAGCGCGTGGCCGAAGCCGCCGAACGCGGCGGCTTTGTCTTCGCCGTGGATCCGACCTCGGCCGAGGCCTCCTGTGTGGGCGGCAATATCGCCATGAACGCCGGCGGCAAGAAGGCCGTGCTCTGGGGAACGGCTCTTGACAACCTGGCCTGGTGGCGCATGGTGGATCCGGACGGCAACTGGCTGGAAGTCACGCGGCTGGACCACAATATGGGCAAGATCCACGACGTGGACCTGGCCCGCTTCGAGGTCAAGTGCTTCGATGGCGCGGGCAAGGCTGGCGAGAAGCTGCTGCGCACCGAGATTCTGGAAATCCCCGGGCGGGTGTTCCGCAAGGAAGGGCTGGGCAAGGACGTCACCGACAAATTCCTGGCCGGTCTGCCGGGCGTGCAGAAAGAGGGCTGTGATGGCCTGATCACGTCGGCCCGCTGGGTGGTGCACCGCATGCCGCGCCACACGCGCACGGTCTGTATGGAGTTCTTCGGCCAGGCGCGCGATGCGATTCCGTCCATCGTCGAGGTCAAGGGCTACCTGGATGGCGAGGGCCGCGAGCGCGGCGCTATCCTGGCCGGGCTGGAGCATCTGGACGAACGCTACCTGCGCGCGGTGGGTTATGCCACCAAGAGCAAGCGCGGCGTGTTGCCAAAGATGGTGCTCATCGGCGACATCGTGGGCGATGATGAGGATGCAGTGGCCGCCGCGGCCAGCGAAGTGGTGCGCTTGGCCAATACGCGCCACGGCGAAGGTTTCGTGGCCGTGAGCGCCGAAGCCCGCAAGAAGTTCTGGGCCGACCGCTCGCGCACGGCCGCCATCGCGCGGCACACCAATGCCTTCAAGATCAACGAAGACGTGGTGATTCCGCTCAACCGCATGGGCGAGTACACCGACCATATCGAGCGCATCAACATCGAGCTGTCCACGCGCAACAAGCTGCGCCTGCTCGACGCGCTGGACGAATACCTCGCGCAGCCGCTGCCGGTGGGCAAGCCCGAGGATGCCGAGGACGCCGCGCTCACGCGCGCCGAGGTGTTGGCCGAGCGCACACAGCAAGCCGTGGTGCTGCTGGCCGGGGCGCGCCGCCGCTGGCAATGGCTGCTGGACAACCTCGACCTGCCGCTGGCCGAGGCCGGTGCGCAGCTGGCCGATATCGGTCTGGAAAACATGGCCGACGTGTTCAGCGCACGTCTGCAGAGCCAGCCGCAGACGCGGGTGTTCGACATCGTGCAAGACCGCACGGTGCGCGTGTCCTGGAAAACCGAAGTGCTGGCCGGGCTGCAAGGGATTTTCTCCGGCGCGGCCGCCAAACCCATCCTGGATGAACTGCGGAACATCCACGCCCGCATCCTCAAGAGCCGCGTCTTCGTGGCGCTGCACATGCATGCCGGCGATGGCAATGTGCACACCAACCTGCCGGTCAACTCCGACGATTACGGCATGCTGCGCGAAGCGCATGCAGCGGTTGACCGCATCATGCAGATCGCCCGCGATCTGGATGGCGTGATTTCGGGCGAGCACGGCATCGGCCTGACGAAGTACGAATTCCTCACGCAGGAGGAACTGGCCCCCTTCCAGGCCTACAAGCGCCGCGTCGATCCCAACGGCCACTTCAATGCCGGCAAACTCATGCCGGGAGCCGATCTGCGCCACGCCTGGACGCCCAGCTTCAGCCTGATGGGCCATGAATCGCTCATCATGCAGCAAAGCGACATCGGAGCGATCTCGGAGTCGGTCAAGGACTGTCTGCGTTGCGGCAAATGCAAACCGGTCTGCGCCACGCACGTGCCGCGCGCCAATCTGCTGTATTCGCCGCGCAACAAAATCCTGGCCACGTCCCTGCTGGTCGAAGCCTTTCTCTACGAAGAGCAGACGCGCCGGGGCGTGAGCCTGCGGCACTGGGAAGAGTTCGAGGACGTGGCCGACCATTGCACGGTCTGTCATAAGTGCTATACGCCGTGCCCGGTCGATATCGACTTCGGCGATGTCTCGATGAATATGCGCGCGCTGCTGCGCCGCATGGGCCGCAAGTCTTTCAACCCCGGCACCGCCGCGGCCATGTTCTTCCTGAACGCCAAGGATCCGGCCACCATCAACGCCACCCGCAAGGCCATGGTGGGAGTGGGGTACAAGGTGCAGCGCGCCGCGCATGATTTGCTGGCCAGCGTCGCCCGCAAGCAGACCGAGCATCCGCCGGCCACGGTGGGCAAGCCCGCCTTGCGCGAGCAGGTCGTGCATTTCATCAACAAGAAGATGCCGGGCGGGCTGCCCAAGCAGACCGCGCGCAAGTTGCTGGATATCGAAGACGCCAACTACGTGCCCATCATCCGGGATCCCAAGAGCACGACGGCCGATACCGAGGCCGTGTTCTATTTCCCTGGCTGTGGCTCCGAACGGCTGTTCTCGCAGGTGGGTCTGGCCACCCAGGCCATGCTCTGGCATGCCGGGGTGCAGACGGTGTTGCCGCCGGGCTATCTGTGCTGTGGTTATCCGCAGCGCGGCAATGGCATGACCGACAAGGCCGAGCAGATCATCACCGACAACCGGGTGCTGTTCCATCGCATGGCCAACACCCTGAACTATCTGGACATCAAGACCGTGGTGGTGAGCTGCGGTACCTGTTATGACCAGTTGGCCGGGTATGAATTCGACAAGATATTCCCGGGTTGCCGCCTGATCGACATCCACGAATATCTGCTCGAAAAAGGCATCAAGCTCGACGGGGTCCAGGGTGTGCGCTACATGTATCACGACCCTTGCCACACGCCCATGAAGCTGCAGGATCCGATGAAAACGGTGCGCTCGCTGGTGGGCGATCAGGCCGTCAAGACCGATCGCTGCTGCGGCGAATCGGGCACGCTGGCCGTCAGTCGTCCCGACATCTCGACCCAGGTGCGCTTTCGCAAGCAGGAAGAGCTGCTCAAGGGCAGCGCGGCCGTGCGCGCCGATGGCTTTGCCGGCGACGTCAAGGTGCTGACGTCCTGCCCGTCGTGTCTGCAGGGGTTGTCGCGCTACGAGGGCGATACGAGCCTGGAGGCCGATTACATCGTGGTCGAAATGGCGCGCCACATCCTGGGCGAGAGCTGGATGGAAGACTACGTGCGCCGCGCCAATACCGGCGGCATCGAGCGCGTGCTCGTCTAGCGAGCAGGGCGCGGACGACGGGTCCGCGCCCGCCTCGGGCGCTGCGGGATTTTGGCCGGCCGGCGGGGCTTTTGTGTTTCAATGTTTGCCTTGCCACATTGCAACAATCTTTCATGCCGTCGGACTCCCGTCTGCCTGTCAAGGCGCCCGCCACCATCCCTTATTTCCTGCAGGAGCAGATCCGGGATCTCATCATTGAGGGGACCTTCGCGCCCGGGCAGCCGCTGCGCGAACAGGATCTGGAGCAGCGCTTTGGCATCAGCCGCAGCCCGATACGCGAGGCCTTGCGCCTGCTCGAGCTGACCGGCCTGGTGGTTCACGTGCAGCGCCGGGGATTTCGCGTCAGACGCTACTCGCAGGTTGAAATCCGCCAGCTCTATGCGTTGCGCGCCGAACTGGCGGCCTACAGCATCCGCGAGCTGGATGGCCTGATTTCTATCGAATTGTTGCAACACTTGCAGGCTTGCGATCGGGAGATGGCGCGTACCCATGCCGCCCAGGATTTACGTGGCTACGCCGACTCGCTGCGCGAGTTCTATCTGATCGCGGTGCGGCACACCGGCAACACGCCGCTCGAAGACACGCTGTCGCGGCTTTACGAGCAGGTCGAGCCCATGCGCTATATCGTGCTGCGCCACGCGCTGACGCATATGGCTTACGACGCCTTTCACCGCGAGGTGCTGCTGGCGCTGGAAAGCGGCGCCTTGCTGCGCGCGGCGGAGGCGGCGCGCACGCACGTCATGTCCCATTTGCCCGGCATGGTGCAGCTGTATGACGCCGCCGCGGCCGAGTCGGGCCAGCGCTGAGGGCCGCTCAGGGCGGCGTGATCACGATACCGGCGGCTTGCAGCGCCTGGCGGATGGCGCTGGCAAATGGCAAGGCATTGGGCTGGTCACCGTGAATGCACAGGGTGTCGGCCGTCAGCATCACGGTCTTGCCGCTGACGCTGGTCACACTGTCTTGCTGCACCATTTGCAGCACCTGGGCCACCGCCTGATCGACGTCGGTGATCATGGCGCCGGGTTGCGTGCGCGGCGTGAGGCTGCCGTCATCCTGGTATGAGCGGTCGGCGAAGACTTCCTGCGCACAGCTCAGATCGAGCTTGCGCGCCTCGGTGATCCAGGCGCTGCCGGCCAGCCCGTAGACGATGAGCTCATGGTCGACATCCCGCACGGCGGTGCAGATGGCCCGGGCCAGCGCGGCATCCTTGGCGGCCATGTTGTACAGGGCGCCGTGGGCTTTGACATGATGCAGCCGGGCGCCTTGCGAGGCGGCCACGCCGGCCAGCGCTCCCACCTGGTAGACCACCATGTCGTAGGCTTCCTGGGGGCTGATCTGCATGACGCGGCGGCCAAAGCCGCCGAGGTCGGGCAGGCTGGGATGCGCGCCGAGGGCCACGCCATTGTCCAGCGCCAGAGCGACCGTCTTGCGCATGGTGCCGGGGTCGCCGCCATGAAAACCACAGGCGATATTGGCCGAACTCACCAGGGGCAGTACGGCGGCATCGTTGCCCATGGGCCAGGCGCCGTAGCTCTCGCCCATGTCGCAGTTCAGATCGAGGGTCTTGCTCATGTCCGGGCTTCCTTCAGGGCGATGGACTGCAACAGCGGGTCACGCAGCGCCTGCAGGCTGGCGTGCAGGTCATCAAAGGCGCGCGCCCGGGCGGCGTCCAGCTCCTGGGCCTGTTCGAGGTCGATCAAGGCAAAGCGGACTTCCTCGCCGGGCATGCGTTGCGCCAGCGAAGGCAGGTCCACGCTGGCGATCTGCGCCAGCTTGGGATAGCCGCCCGTGGTCTGGCGATCGGCCATCAGTACGATGGCTTCGCCGCCGGCCGGCACTTGTATCGTGCCGAAGCAGGTCGCTTCGGACAGGATCTGGCGCGGGCGCTCCATCCGCAGCGCAGGGCCTTGCAGCCGGTAGCCCATGCGGTCGGACTGGGCGCTGATGCGAAACGCGTGGTTCAGGAAGTCCGTGCGGGCGCGCTCGGAAAACTCCTCCCAGTGCGGGCCGGGCAGCACCCTGAGCGTGTCACGGGTCTGGGGGCGCAGGGTGGCGGGCAGATAAATCCGCGTGTCCCACAGGGCCTGGGCCAGGGCGTCGAGCACCTCAGCCTGGCCTTGCAGCGGCCGTGCCAGGCCGATGCGATCGTTCTTGCGCAGCGCGCGGCCCTGCCAGCCGCCAAAGCCGCTGCGCAGATAGGTGCTGCTGCTGTCCATGACGGGATCGAGCGCAAAGCCGCCATAGACGGCCAGATAGGCGCGCGCGCCTCGAACCGGCGCGCCGAAGGCCAGCACGGCGCCGGGCCGGGCGATCAGCGGCCGGTGCAGGGGCAGCGGCTTGCCGTCCAGGGTGGCGTCCAGATCCGCGCCGGTCACGGCAAGGCAGGCCGCGCTGTCAAAGCGCAGGGTCGGGCCGGTGAGGGTGATTTCCAGAGTGGCCGGCTGGGCGTTGTTGCCCGCCAGCAGATTCGCCAGGCGGTGGGCGCGCTCATCCATGGCGCCGGCCACGGGAATGCCCTGATGCTGGTAACCGTAGCGGCCCTCGTCCTGAAAGGTCGACAGCATGCCGGGCTTCAGTACGGTGATGCTCATGCTTGCTCCGCACGCAGGCGATCGAAAGTGGCTTCGTCGATGGGCACGAAGCGGATGCGGTCGCCCGGCTGCAACAGCGACGCCGGCTCGCGCGCCGCGTCGAACAGCACCAGCGGCGTGGCGCCGATGATGCTCCAGCCGCCGGGCAGGCGATTGGGATAGATCACTGTCTGGCGATTGGCGATGGCGACCGAGCCGGCGGGCACCTCGGTGCGCGGCGAGTCGCGCCGCGGCAGGCTCAAGCGGGCGTCATGCACGCCGATGTAGCTGTGGCCGGGCGCGAATCCCAGCATGTAAACCATGCTGCCGGGTTGGCCATGCAGGGCGATCAGTTCGTCTGGCGTCAGCCCACAGGCCTGCGCGGCTTCGGCCAGATCAGGGCCGTGCTTGCCGCCGTAGCAGACCGGCACGTCGACTTCGCGGCTCACCAGCGTGTCGGTCGCGATGTCCTGCGCCAGCAGGGCCCGCACGCGCTCGGCCAGCTCCGCATAGCGCAACCCGCCTTGCGGCACGGGGCGGTAGTGGACGGCCACCGTGGTGAAGGAGGGCACGACATCGACCACTCCGGGCCATCGCGCCAGACGGATCTGTCGCGCCAGCCCGAGGCACAGCCGGCCGGTGGTTTCGGCAATGGTGTCGCCCAGGATGACCAGCAGGCAGCGGTCGCCCTGGGGTTGGATGCGCCAGTCGGGATGACCGGGAGGGGCTTCTTGAGTCTCGGACAACGGCAATCCTGCTGGGCGGCAAGGGCTTATTTGGCGAACAGCGACTCGATGTTCTTGAAGGCCTTGAATTCCAGGGCATTGCCCGATTGGTCCAGGAAGAACATGGTGGCTTGCTCGCCGACTTCACCCTTGAAACGAATGTAGGGCTCGATGACGAAATCGGTGCCTGCGTCGGTCAGCTTCTTGGCCATGGCTTCCCATTGTTCCATCGAAAGCACGACGCCGAAGTGACGCACGGGCACGTTGTGTGAGTCTACGGCATTGGTGGCGTTTGCGCCGCATTCTTGAGGGGCCAGGTGAGCCACGATCTGGTGACCGTAGAAATTGAAGTCGATCCACTCGGGCGAGCTGCGCCCTTCCGAACAGCCCAGCAGTTCGCCGTAGAACGCGCGGGCCTCGGCCAGGTCGCGGACCGGGAAGGCAAGGTGGAAAGGGGGGATGGCGGTTTGAGTGGTCATGATGGCAGTTCCCAGGCAGGGCAGCACAATGCTGCGAGCGACATAGTGTACGGATTGTTTTTTTGATCGAAAAACGATATTTTTTGGGACTGACAATCAATTTATTTGATGCTTGTAAGGGGATAAAGGTCGTCCCTAATTATGTTGCGAGAGTTCAAAACCTTTGTTGCCGTCGCGCGGGACGGCACCTTCACCGGCGCGGGCCGGCAATTGGGCCTGACGCAGTCGGCGGTCAGCGCCCAGATCCGGCGTCTGGAAGATCACCTCGGGGTCACCTTGTTCGACCGCAGCGCCAAGGCGGCCGCGCTCAATGCGCATGGCCGCGAGCTCCTGCCCCAGGCCGAGGAGTTGCTGGCGCTGGCCGACGGCATGGTCAAGCAGGCCGGCGGGCGCGTCAGCGGCGTGCTGCGCATCGGCGCCATCGCCTCGGTGCAGCAGGATTTGCTGGTGCATGCGCTGCGGCCCTTCCGGGCCGCCTATCCCGATGTCCGGGTGCGTGTGGTGCCCGGCGTGTCGCTGACACTGCTGGGCCAGGTCGACGCCGGGGAAGTCGATCTGGTCGTGCAGATCCGGCCGCCGTTTGCCCTGCCGCCTGAATTGGCCTGGCAGGCCTTGTTGCGCGAACCCATGGTGCTGGCGGTGCCGGACCATATGCCGATCCGGCCGTGGCGCGAAGTGCTCGAGTCCGAGCCTTTCATCCGCTATGAGCGCGCTTCATTCGGGGGGCGCCTGGTGGATCGCTTCTTGCGGCAGCACCGCATCGCGGTGCAGGAGGCGGTGGAGCTCGATGAAATCGACGCCTTGGCCAATCTGGTGCGCGCCGGGTTGGGCGTGGCCATTCTGCCCCGCACGCGGTGGCTCAATCTCGATGGTTTGCGCCTGATCGATCTGGGTGAGCCGGACTTCGCTCGCGAGATCGGCGTCATCGGACGCCTGTCGCGTCCGGCCATCCTGGAAAAAATGGTGGACTGCCTGCGGCAGGCCAGTGTCGAACAGGCCGGGCCCGTGGACCCGGCCTGTGCGTCCATCAGAGACGATCGCAGCGCACGGTGATGGGGTGGCTGCGCAGTGCGCTCATGACGGCATCATCGACCGTGCCGTCGACGTCGGTGACCACATAGCCGATCTGGCCCCGGGTCTGCAGCGTCTGGCTGACGATGTTCAGGCCATGCTCGGCCAGCAGGTTGTCCAGCGAGCCGAGCGCGCCCGGCGCATTGCGGTGCACATGCAGGATGCGCGCCGCGCCGGCGGGTTCGACGTAGGCCAGCTCCGGGAAGTTGACCGCCGTCTTGGTCGTGCCGGCTCGCAGGAAACGCACCAGTTTTTCAGCGACCTCGCGGCCGATGTTTTCCTGGGACTCCTGGGTGCTGCCGCCGATGTGCGGCGTGAGGATGACGTTGGGCAGGCCGATGAGCGGGCTGGCCAACGGTTCATCCGGACCCTTGGGCTCGGACGGGAACACGTCGAGCGCGGCGCCGGCCAGATGGCCTTCGCGCAAAGCGGTGTTCAGTGCGTCGATATCCACCACCGCGCCGCGCGAGGCGTTGATCAGAATGGCGCCACGGCGCATCTGGGACAGCGTGTCGGCGTTGATGATGTTTTCGGTGCTCTTGCCGCCAGGCACATGCAGCGTCACCACGTCGGATTGGTTCAGCAGTTCGGTCAGCGAGGCGGCCGCGCGCGCGTTGCCCAGCGGCAGCTTGGCCTCGACGTCGAAGTACACCACGCGCATGCCGATGGCTTCGGCCAGCGTGCTGATCTGCGAACCGATATTGCCGTAGCCGACGATGCCCAGGGTCTTGCCGCGCGCCTCGAAGGCGCCGGCGGCGCTTTTGTCCCAATGGCCCTGGTGCACGCGCAGGTTCTTTTCGGGAATGCGGCGCAGCAGCAGGATGGCTTCGCCCAGCACCAGTTCGGCAACCGAACGGGTGTTGGAGAAGGGCGCATTGAACACGGGGATGCCCCGCTTCATGGCGGCGTCGACATCGACCTGGTTGGTGCCGATGCAGAAGCAGCCCACCACGCGGATGTCGGGAAACTCGGCCAGCAGCTCGGCATCGAGATGAGTACGAGAGCGGATCCCCACCACTTCGGCGCCGCGCAGGGCGGCGCGCAACTCGGCGGCCGGCAAGGCCGTGCTGTGCGTGGCGATATCGGAGTAGCCGGCGGCTTCAAAGACCGCGCGCGCGCTGGGGTGGACGTTCTCGAAAAAAACGATTTGAGCCATAGATGCTTGCCGTAAGGAAAGAGTGGCCCGGGCAGTCCCGGAACCGGCGCCAGTGGGCACCGGCATTCCATTGTGGCGCAATTTCATGCTGCAAGCGCACAATCCCTTGGCGTCAGTGTGGCCTCATGCCGCGGTCTGGCGGCGCGCCCATTTAATGGGGACGCAATAAATGCGCGTGGCGGCCCGGGCGTGTCAGGGGGCCGCGACGATCACTTTGCCCAGCATGCCGGCCGGGTAGTGCCCGGGTTCCAGGCAGCCGAAGTCGACCTCGCCTTGCGCCGGGAACTGCCAGCTCAGTTCGCCCGTCTGGCCTGCCGCCAGCGAAACGGCATTGCCCCCCGCGTGATGGGCCGCGCCTGGTTGCTGCAGCATCATCTGATAGTGAGCCTGCAGGTCAGCAGGTGTGCCCAGCACGAACTCATGCCGGATCTGGCCGCTGTTCTTGACGACGAAGCGCACGGTCTCTCCTGGCCTGACGTCGATGCGTGACGGCGTAAACCGCATGTTGTCGGTCATGTCGATCTGAACGGTGCGCGTGGCCTGGCTGGCAGGATGGCCGATATCGGCCGTGGCCGGGTGCATCCCGGCGTGATCGGGCGCGGCCGTGGCCGGGCCGGCAGGCGCTGCGGCGGCGATGGCAAGCACGGCAAGAGCAAGGAAGGATTTCATGAAAGCAGCCTCGGTAAGTCGGGCTGCCACTCTAGCCAGGGCGGGCTGACCCCAGCCTGTCGCCAACATTACGATTCTGTCATCCGCGCCGGGCCCAGCGTCAGGCCGATGTCGGTGCCGCGCGCGTCGCTCCGGGCATGGACCTGGCCGCCGTGCATGATGGCGATGGCCCGCACGATGGCCAGCCCCAGCCCGTGGCCCTCGCCGCGGCGGCGTTGGGCCGCGCCGGCGCGATAAAAACGCTCGAACAGCTGGGGCAGATCCGCCGCCGCGATGGGCGGCCCGGGATTCTGGACGGAGATCCGGGCGGCCTGGCCGGGCAGGGCTTCGCACACGATACGGATGGTGCCGCCGGGCGCGGTCGCGCGAATGGCGTTGGCCACCAGGTTGACCATGGCGCGGCGCAGCAGATTGGCATTGGCGCGCACTTGCGCCCGGCCCTGGACGAGTAGCTGCAGTTGCTCGGCCTCGAGCGCCGGCTCGAAGAATTCCGCCACCCGCCTGGCCTCCTGTTCCAGCGCCACGGGGGCGGCGTCAGCCGCCCGTTCTCCGCCGTCGGCGCGGGCCAGAAACAGCATATCGTTGATCAATGTCTTCATGTCTTCCAGCTCTTCGAGGCTGGAGGACAAGGTGTCGCGCAATTCGCTATTGCTGCGCGGCGCCGACAGCGCGAGCTGAGCGCCGTTGATCAAGGTGGCCAGGGGGGTGCGCAATTCATGGGCCACATTGGCGTTAAAGCCTTCCATCTGCTGATAGGCCTGTTGCAGGCGCTCCAGCGTCCGGTTGACGCTGGCGGCCAGATCACGCACCTCGCGATCGATGCCGGCCAAGGGCAGGCGGCGCTCCAGGTGCTCCGGGCCGATGCCGGCGGCCTGTGCCGACAGGCGCCGCATCGGCGCGAGCGTGCGCCTGACCGCCCAGGCCGACAAGATTACGGTCAGGCTCACCCACAGCACGCAGATCAGCAAAAGCGCGCTGCCATAGGCATAGAGAAACTGGCTGCCCGCACCCGTGCCCACGGCCACCGTCAGCTGCCCGCCGGGCAGGCCATGCGCATCCAGGGGCCATTGCACGCCGTGCAGCCGCGCACCCCCGGCCGTCTGGACGTCGACTTCCTGGCCGGCGCGGCGGTGGATCCGCGGCTCGGCGTCGCCGTACAGCAGCTCGCCGCCGGCCTGGACCCAAACGGCGAGATTGCCGTGGCCAGCGGTCATGCCGTCCAGGATGGCGCGCAGCCCGCTCAGCGAGCCGGGCTGCATGCCCGCCAGATGGGCGATGAGCTCGGCCTTGCCGGCCGCCTCCGTCACCTCCTGGCGGCGCACTTCGCGATCCAGCGCCCAATAAAGCGTCAGCCCCGCCACCAGAGACACCAGCAGGGCGATGGCGCCCAGGGCCAGCGTGAGCCGCCGCTGCAGCGAAGGCGTTCTCACGCGCGGCGCTCCAGCACATAGCCCATGCCGCGCACCGTGTGTAGCAGCTTGTGTTCGAAAGGGTCGTCGAGTTTGCCGCGCAGCCGCCGGATGGCCACGTCGATCACATTGGTATCGCTGTCGAAGTTCATGTCCCAGACCTGCTCGGCCAGCGTGGCCCGCGACAGCACCTGGCCCTGCCGGCGCAGCAGCAGGGCCAGCAAGGTGAATTCCTTGGCCGTCAGATCCAGACGCTGGCGCGCGCGCAAAGCCTTGCGGCTGGCCAGATCCAGCTCCAGGTCGTCCAGCCGCAGGACGGTTGGCTCCTGCGCGCGCCCGCGGCGCTGCAGGGCATGCACCCGGGCCAGCAGTTCGGAAAACGCAAAGGGCTTGACCAGATAATCATCCGCGCCGCCTTCCAGGCCCCGCACCCGGTCTTCGACGCGGTCGCGCGCGGTCAGCATCAGCACCGGGGTGCTGCGCCGCTGGCGCAGCTCGCGCAACACGCTCAGGCCATCGCGGCCGGGCAGCATCACATCGAGAATGACCACGTCGTAATCGCCCTCGATGGCCAGATGGCAGCCATCGATCCCGTCATGCGCCAGATCGACGACATGATTCTGTTCTGACAGGCCTTTGTGCAGGTAGGCGGCGAGCTTGGGTTCGTCCTCGACGACGAGAATGCGCATGGCAGATGGCGGGAAATGGCGGACGCGCCATTATCCGCCATCCTGTTGCGCGGCCTGGCTAGGCGGGTACGACGCGGTCGGCAGGGAAGTGCAGCGCGAAGGTGCTGCCCTTGCCGGGTTCGCTTTCGATCACCAGCTCGGCGTCGTGGCGTAGCACGATGTGCTTGGTGATGGCCAGACCCAGGCCGGTGCCGCCCACCGCGCGCGAACGGCCGCGGTCGACGCGATAGAACCGCTCGGTCAGGCGCGGGATATGCCGCGCCGGAATGCCGATGCCGGTATCGCGCACGCTGTAGCGCGCGCCGCCGTCCGGCATGCCCTCCCAGCGTACGCTGATGTGGCCGCCCTCGGGGGTGTAGCGCACGGCGTTGGTCAGCAGGTTCGACAACGCCGAGGCCAGCTCCGAGCCGCTGCCCAGCACGTCCAGCTCGGCATCGATATGCCAGTCGAATTGATGGCGGCCGCCGGACAGCGCCTCGGCCTGCTGGCGCGCGGCCTGCAGCAAAGCGTGGATGTTCACGGCCACGGGGTCGGTGCCGGGCGAGGACTCCAGCGTCGAGAGGGTGAGCAGATCCTCGACGATGGCCTGCATGCGTTGCGCCTGCTCCAGCATCATCGCCAGGTATTGGCTGCGCTGCTCTTCACCCAGCGCCTCGGCCGGCATATCGTGCAGGGTCTCCAGAAAACCCGCCAGCACCGTCAGGGGGGTGCGCAATTCGTGCGACACATTGGCCACGAAGTCGCGCCGCGTGGTCTCGAGCTTTTCGATCTGAGTGACGTCGCGCGAGATCAGCAGACGGCGGCTGGAAGCATAGGTGGCCAGCTGAATCATCATGACGCGCTCCTGGCCGCTCTGCCCCAGGCGCACCAGGATGGGCTCGGGCCAGCTGCTGCGATGCGCGTAGGCGACGAATTCGGGCGCGCGCAGCAGATTCATCAGGTTCTGGCCCCGGTCGGCGGGCAGGCGCAGTCCCAGATGGCGGCGCGCCATGCGATTGCCCCACTCGATCTGGAAGTCTTCGTTCAGGGTCACCACGCCATCGGGCAGCGCCTGGGCGGCGGCCAGCATGCCCTGCATGGTTTCCTGCAGCTCGGCCAGCTCGCGCCGGCGCGCCCGGGTATAGCGGTAAAGCGGCGCCAGGATGTCTTCCCAGGGCCCCACGCCGGCCGGCGGCGCCGAGTCCGGATCATGCGCCCAGGCCGAGACCCGCTGCAGGCGCCAGCTGCGCCAGAGCACCATCGCCGCCATGGCGGCCGAAAACAGGATCCAGCCGGCAGGCGAGCCCGCCAGCGCGTGAAGGACCAGACTGATCACCCCCCACAGGGCAATCAACAACAGCGTGCGCAGCCAGATCATCGTGGATCGCTTCTACCGGGCCGGCACCTGGGAGGTGAACCGGTAGCCGCTGCCGCGCACGGTTTCCACATGCGCGTCATGGCCGCTGGGCTCGAGTGCCTTGCGCAGGCGGCGGATATGGACGTCGACGGTGCGCTCTTCGACAAAGACATGATCGCCCCAGACTTGATCGAGCAGTTGCGAGCGCGAGAACACGCGTTCAGGGTGGGTCATGAAAAAATGCAGCAGGCGGAACTCGGTCGGGCCGATCTGCAGGGGCTGGGTATTGCCCGACAAGCGGTGCGTGACCGGATCCAGCTTCAGGCCGCTGACGTCGATGATGTCATCGGTCAGTTGCGGGGCGCGGCGGCGCAGCACCGCCTTGATGCGCGCCATCAGCTCCTTGGGCGAGAAGGGCTTGGTGATGTAGTCGTCGGCGCCGGCCTCCAGGCCATCGACCTTGTCCTGTTCGGCGCCCTTGGCGGTGAGCATGATGACCGGCACATTGCGGGTGCGCTCGTCGTCGCGCAACTTGCGGGCCAGCGACAGGCCCGACATGCCGGGCAGCATCCAGTCCAGCAGGATCAGATCGGGGAGTTCGGCGCGGATCAGGGTTTGAGCCTGTTCGGCGTCGAACGCACGCAGGACTTTGTGGCCGGCGAAAGACAGGTTGACCGCGATCAGTTCCTGGATGGCGGGTTCGTCTTCGACGACAAGAATAGTGCTAGACATAGGGATGGGTACGCAGCAGGGCGCCTGATGGCGCGAACGTTGCCATAGTATGGCCGCAATATTTCAGGTATGTGACCAAGCCCGCGGCCGGATTGCCCGCGCCAATCGGCTACCATTGGACCATATCCCGGGATTTCACCATGCAAAAGCCTTCCTCTCCTTCCGATACGTCCCCTTCCGGCAGCACCCACTTCGGCTTCCAGTCCGTGGCCGAAGGCGACAAGGCGCGCAAAGTTGCCGAAGTCTTCCATTCGGTGGCCTCGCGCTACGACGTCATGAATGACCTGATGTCGGGCGGTCTGCACCGTATCTGGAAAGCCTTCACCATTGGCCGCGCCGCCGTGCGGCCCGGCATGAAAGTGCTGGATATCGCTGGCGGCACGGGCGATCTGGCCCGCGCCTTTGCCAAGCGCGCCGGCCCGACGGGCGAAGTGTGGCTGACCGACATCAACGATTCCATGCTGCGCGTGGGCCGCGACCGCCTGACCGATGGCGGCCTCATCCTGCCGGTGGCCGTCTGTGATGCCGAAAAGCTGCCTTTTCCGGACGCTTACTTCGACCGTGTGAGCGTGGCCTTCGGTTTGCGCAACATGACCCACAAAGACCGCGCGCTGGCGGAAATGAGCCGGGTGCTCAAGCCCGGCGGCAAATTGCTGGTCCTGGAGTTCTCGCGCGTGGCCAAGCCGCTGGCGCCGGCCTACGACTGGTACTCCTTCAATGTGCTCCCCTGGCTGGGCAAGAAGGTCGCCAATGACGAGGCGAGCTACCGCTATCTGGCCGAGTCCATCCGCATGCATCCTGACCAGGACACCCTGGCCGACATGATGCGCGCCGCCGGCCTGGACCGGGTGCAGTACTTCAACCTGACCGCCGGCGTGGCCGCCCTGCACGAAGGGGTGCGCCTGAGCTGAGCGCGAGTTCCGCCCGGGGCGGTGTTTTTCCCTATGGGCGGAACTTGTGGCGGACGACCTTGTCCGTTATTCTTCAGGTTATTCAGTTTTATGTAAGAAAAGGGCGGCAGGCACCGCCTGGCCGCCCCTCGCTCCTGCGGGGGGGCAATATACGAGGAGCATTATCGTCATGTCCATCAAGTTTGGCCTTTCCCGAGTGCTGGCCGCGGCGTTGATCGCTGTCTCCGGCGCCGCGCTGATCACCGCGTCCTTCGACGCGGAAGCGCGCCGCGCCGGCGGCGGTTCCAGCGCTGGCCGCCAATCTTCCAATGTCACCACCCAGCGTCAGGCGACCAAGCCGCCGGCCACCCCGGGTGCGGGCACCACCGCCGGCGCCACCTCCGCCGCCGCAGGCACCGCTGCAGCGGGTGCCGCGGCCAAGAGCGGCGCATCGCGCTGGCTGGGCCCCATCGCCGGCATCGCCGCCGGCCTGGGTCTGGCGGCGCTGTTCTCCAGCCTGGGTCTGGGCGGCGCGCTGGCCGAGTTCCTCAGCAGCGCCCTGCTCATCGGCCTGGTGATCTTCGCCGTGTTGTTCATCGTCCGCCGTTTGCGCGGCGCCGCGCCGCGTCAGGCCATGCAGGGGGCTTACAGCACCTCGGCCAACCCGTCTGCGCAGCAGAACGCTCAGCCGGCCTGGCGCGAAAGCCTCGCGCCGGCGCCTGCCGCCGCGCCCGTCGCCGCGGCCGCGGCCGCACCCGTGGCGGCCGCCGCTCTGCCCAAGGCGGGCGAGGACGGCAACTGGTTCATCCCCGGCGACTTCGACACCCCGCGTTTTCTGCAGCAGGCCAAAGACCAGTTCGTGCGTATCCAGGCCATCTGGGATAGCGGCAACGTCGACAATCTGCGCGATCTGCTCACCGATGACCTGATCGCCGAGCTCAAGCCGCAACTCGAAGCGCGTGGCAACGAAGCCAACAAGACCGAGGTCGTGTTGCTCAACGCCGAGCTGCTGGGTATCGAGACGGTCTCCGATGGCCATCTGGCCAGCGTGCGCTTCTCCGGCATGCTGCGCGAGACCCCGGGCGCCGAAGCCTTCCGCTTCGAAGAGGTCTGGAATCTCTTCAAGCCCACCAGCGGCGGCTGGCTGCTGGCCGGCATTCAACAGATCCCGGTCGAATACGCCAGCTGATCTTTCAGACTCCGTAGTACCTTTGGATGCCCGCGCCTAGCGCGGGCATTTTTCTTGGCGGACGCAAACCGGCTTCTACCGGCGGCAGCGAAACCGGCACGCCGTTTGCGCGAAACCCCTGACAGGCAGGGCGCCAGCGGCGAGGCAGACTATTCATGCCGCCCGCGCCTGTCGCGCGCCAGCCGTGCGCCTCCGGCAGCGCGGCTGCCGTGCAGAAATTTCCTTCCCCGCCGCCGGGTGCCGTAAGACGTGTCTACAGGAAATCGGCTCCAGGCGCAGCGACCCCGGCTGACAGACCACGCTGGCGCGCCTCTTTAGACTCTGCATCCAGGTTTATCACTGCCAGAAAGAGGGTGATTCATGGAGGTCAGTGCGTGAAGCGGGATGGAGTCGGTTGCCTTCGCTATGTGCGAAATGCCCTGCACCTGAGCTGGGTGGATGTCCGCACGCGCTATCGCAAAAGCGTACTGGGTCCGTTGTGGCTGACACTGGGCAATACCATCGCCATCGTCGGTTTCAGCGCGGTCTGGGCCCAGCTGCTGCGCGTCGATCGCGCCGTGTTCGTGCCTTCGCTGACGGTCGGGCTGGTCATCTGGCAATACATCTCAGGCTGTCTGACCTCCTCCGTGACCGCCTACACCCAGCATGCCGCCGTGATGCGCAATCTGCGCATGCCGGTGTGGTTCTTCGTGGTACGCATCCAGGGCTACCACCTCATCAATTTCGCGCACAACCTCCTCTTGGTCGCCGCCGTGCTGTGCTACTTCGGTGCGCGGCCGACGACAGGCCTGGTTTGGTTTTTGCCGGGCTTGCTCCTGGTGGTGGCGATCTGTGCCTTGCTCAGCCTGGCGCTGGCCGCCCTGGGCGCGCGGTATCGCGATGTGCGCTACGCCATCGAGGTCAGCTTGCCGCTGCTTTTCTTCGTCAGCCCGGTGCTGTTTCGCCCGGAAAGCCTCGTGAGCGAGTACATCTGGCTCAACCCGGTCTCCTACCTCATCGAGGTGGTGCGCACCCCGCTGTTGTCCACCCTGGGCGGCCCCTTGCGGGCGGCCGGCTGGGTCTACGACGGCGGCCTGATCTTCCTGGGCGTCATGGTGCTGGTGTGCGCGGCCATCTATTGGCGCAATCCGCGCCGCATTCTGTTCTGGATCTGACATGGCGATGATCCGGTTCGAGGGGGTGTCGCTCACCTATCCGTTGTTCGACCTGCAGGCTTCCTTTCTGCGCAACCAGATTGCCAAGTGGCTGTCCTTGGGTCTGTTGTGCCACCGGGGCGGGCAGGTGCGCGCCATCGATGCCCTGCGCGACATCAACCTGGAAATCACCCAGGGCGACCGAGTCGGGCTGTATGGCCACAACGGCGCGGGCAAGAGCACCTTGCTGCGCACCATGGCCGGCATCTACCCGCCGCAGCGCGGGCGGATCTCGGTGCAGGGGCAGGCGGCCATGCTCTTTGATATCGAGGCCGGTCTGGATCCGGAGTTGAGCGGCCGCGAAAACGTCCTAAACCTCGGCCTCATCATGGGTTTACCGGCAGACCAATGCCGCGCCCTCGAGCCCGAGGTGTTGGCCTTCAGCGGTCTGGAGGCCTGGCGCGACGTGCCCGTGGGCGCGTACTCGAGCGGCATGCGGCTGCGCCTGCTCTTTGCCGTGGCCACCGCCGTGACGCCCGAGATCCTGTTGCTCGACGAATGGTTCTCGACCGGCGATGCCGAGTTCCAGGAAAAGAGCCTGAACCGCTTGCAGCAGATGATGGACCGCACGCACATCACGGTGCTGGCTTCCCACGATCAAGCGCTGCTGCGGCGGTATTGCAATCGCATCTTGGTGCTGGATTCGGGCCGCCTGCATGAAGTCTCGCCCACATCGTTCGCGTCTTTTTGAGGAAAGCAATGCAAAAACCGAGTCTGGAAGCGTTTATCGAGTCGTTCCTGACGGCCTGCGACTTCGTCCAGGAAGTCCGGGTGACGGGCGACACCCGCTTCGATGAAATGGCCGATTTCGATTCCCTGGCCATGCTGGGGGTCATCATCATGATGGAAGCCGAATTCGGTCGCCCGGTCACGGCCGACAAGATCTTTGCGCTGGGCAGCGTGGCCGCGCTGCACGCCTACGCCCAGGGAGAGCAGTGATGGGTGTCGTGCGCCTGGATCATGTCGCGGTGCGCGGCATCACCACTGCCGTGCCGCCGGGCCGCATGGACAACCTGGCCGTGCCGCCGGAGCAGCTCGCCCAGCGCGAGCGCCTGGTCAGAAACGTCGGCGTGCGGTGGCGGCCCTATTGTGCCGCCGGCATGATCTTCTCTGATCTGGCCCAGCACGCCGCGCAGACGCTGCTCGACGGCCTGGCTTGGGACAAATCCTCCATCGATGCGCTCATCTTGGTGACGCAATCGCCGGAGTTCACCATCCCGGCCACCTCCATCATCCTGCAACACCGGCTGGGCCTGCCGCTGGGGACCAGCGCCTTCGACATCAATCTGGGCTGCTCCGGCTACACCTACGGCATTTTCAACGCCGCCGCGCTGGTGGGCGAACATCGTTTTCGCCGCGTGCTGGTGCTGGTGGGTGACCAGGCCTCCTCCAACGACGGTCTGGACAACGGCCGCGACATCCTCTTTGGCGATGCGTGTACGGCCACGGCGCTCGAGTACGACCCCCAGGCGCAGCCGATCTGCTTCGAAGGGTTCTCGGATGGCTCGGGCTACGAGGCCATCATCATCCCGCACGGCGGCAAGCGCTATCCGTCCAATGACAGCAGCCGCCAGCCGCGCCTGTGCGCCGATGGCGTCATGCGGCGCGCCGATGATGTCTGGCTCGACGGCCCGGCCATCCTGACTTTCTCCACGCTGCGCGCCCCTGAAGCCATACGCCGCATGCTGAGCCATGTCGGCAAGGGGGTGGACGACATCGATTACTACGTCGTGCACCAGGCCAACCGCATGATCAACAACACCATCCGCCAGAAGGTGGGCGGCTCCGTGGAGCAGTGGCCTTCGTCGCTGGAACACTATGGCAACACCAGTTCGGCCAGCATCCCGGTGACGATATCCAGCCAATTGAGCGCCGCCGCGCAAGCGCGCCGGCTGCAATGGATTTTGTGCGGCTTTGGCATCGGCCTGAGCTGGGGCACGCTCTATCTGCAGACCGAGCCCTTCTACGCACCCGAACCCTTTGTACTGGAGCATCGCTATGATTTCCAGCCGACTCGGATTTCGTGAGCGCCGCTATCTGGTCCTGGGCCGCGCCGCTGGCCCGGAGATGCAGGCTGCGCGCCGTTTGCTCGACCTAGGCGCCGCGGTGCACATCGTGTGCGCCGAGGCGCTGGAACCCGCGCTCGAACCCTGCCGCCTGGCCGTGGGGGCAGAGCCGGATGCCGCGGGCTGGCTGAACGCTCTGTCCGACCGGGTGCTGCAAGGGGCCGTGATCGCGCCCTGGAAAACCGGGCCCGTCCCCTTGCTGGGCGCTGATCCGCAAACCTGGGAGGCGCGGCTGCGCAGCAATGTCTTGGCGCCGTTGCAACTGATCCAGGGCCTGGCCGCTTCAGGCCGGTTTGCCGCCGGGGCATCGCTGGTGCTGTGCATGGATGACGCCTCGGGGGGCGACCTCGCCGCGGCCGCGGCCTCGGCCGGCTTGCAGCAGGCGCTTTTCCAGGGCCGGCGCGAGTTGTTGCAGGCCGGCATACGAGTCAACTTCCTCTCCGGCCAGCACGCCGATGCCGGCCCCATGCTGTTTCTGCTCAGCGATGCCTCGCGCTGGATGACGGGCAGCCGCATGGTGGCCGATCGGGGCCTGAGCTTACGCAAGGTGCCGCTGTCATGATGTCGCATCCCTTCATGTCTCTCGAGGGCAAGCACCTGCTGGTGGCGGGCGCAGGCTCGGATATCGGCAAGGCCACGGCCGAGGGCGCGCGCGCCTTGGGCGCCGTGGTGCAGGGGGTGGCGCGTCAGCCTCAGGAGGATCCTGCCGTCACGCCGGTCAATCTGCTCGACGACGAGGCGCTCAAGGGTTGGGTGCGCGAGCTGGCGCAGCCGCTCGATGGTCTGGTGTTCTGCATCGGCCAGGCCCTGCTCATGCCGGCGCATATGCTGGGACGCGAGGTCATCGCCCGGGTCATGGACGTCAATGTCGGCAGCTTTGTCGCGCTGCTGGCGGCGCTGTTGCGGGCGCGCAAGCTCAATGCCGGCGCGTCCATCGTGGCTCTGTCCTCGATCAGTGCGCACACGGCCACCGAAGGCGTGACGCCTTACGCCATGTCCAAGGCCGCGCTGTCGGCGGGGGTGCGTAATCTGGCGCTGGAGCTGCAGCGCCGCGACATCCGCATCAATGCGGTATCGCCCGCCATGGTGCGCACCAAAATGACCGCCGGCAGCGACGTCTTCAGCCTCGAAGAAATGGCCCGCGAGCGCTACCCCATGGGCGTGGCCTCGCCTGACGACGTGGCCGCGCTGGTGCTTTTTCTGCTGTCTGACGAGGCGGTCTCGGTCACGGGCTGGGACACGCTGCTGACCGGAGGCGTGGTCGACATATGACGCAACGCATCTGCCTGTTGGGCGCTGGCGGCCTGGGCCGCGAAGTCCAGGCCTGGCTGGACGAGCATGTCGTGGGCTTTGTCGATACCCGCGAGGAGATGCAAGGCAAAGAGGTCGCCGGGCTGCCCATTCTGGGCCGCCCGGATGACGTGCCCATCGCCGGCGACATGCTGTTTCTGTGCGCCGTCAGCAGCCCGCGCATCAAGCGCCTGCTGGTCGGCGGCATCGTGGCGCGCGGCGGCGCCATGTTGGCGCTGCCGCCGCGCATGCTGGGCGCACGCAGCGAATTCGGCTTGTCCTGTGCGTTTGATGACGTCCGCGTCTCACCCGATTGCCGGGTGGCGGACTACGTCCATCTGTCCGCCGGCGTGGTGGTCGGGCACGACTCCGAAATCGGTGCGTATTGCCATATCGGCGAAGGCGTTTTTATCGGCGGCGAATGCCGCATCGAAGAAGACGTGGTCATTCATCCCCGGGCCTGTATCAGCCGTGGCGTGGTCATCGGCAAGGGGGCCGAAATCGGCCTGGGCGCGGTCGTCCTGCGGGACGTCCCGCCCGAGGCAGTGATGGTGGGGAATCCTGCAAGGAGAGTTGGATGAAGGAAGCAGTATTTGAGCCTCAGTGGTATTGCGACCCGCACTATGCCGAGCTGGAGCGCAAAAACGTATTTGAGAAACTTTGGCTGGCTGCCGGCTTTACCTCTGCGGTGAAGAACAACGGTGATTATTTTGTCCTGATGATCCACGGGCAGCGCGTGCTGGTGCATCGCCTTGGCAAAGAGATCGTTGCCTATGTGGATGCCTGCCCCCACCGGGGCGGGGTGATTGCCACGGCCGAAATGGGTAATACACGTCCGGTGTGCAAATACCACGGCTGGGCTTTCCGTGATGGCCGCGGCCTGACCGGGGTGCCCATGGGGTCTCAGTTCGAGAGCGACGATGCCATGAGGGATCGCTCGTGTGGACGCAGTCTCAAGCCTTTGGCCGTGCATTGTGTCGGTCCGCTCATCTTCGTGAACCTGGCCGACAATCCTCTGCCGTTCGAAGAGCAGTTCAATGACGAGCTGATCGATGTGTTCGGACGCATGGGAGAAACCTCGACCATGATCCAGTTGAGTTTCAAAGGGGACTTTAACTGGAAGCTCAATGCCGAGAACGTGCGTGATTCGCTGCACCCGCTGTTCGTGCACACCGAGAGTTTTTCGTCAGTGCTGCCGGATGTCACCGACGCCTACAACCAGGACCGTATCGTGCGCCTGCAGCAGACCGAGCAGCAGGACTACGCCAGATATGACCCGAGCGTTCCGGCGTTGCGCGACCTCAGCTATATCTGGCGGACGTATCTGGATGAAGGCAGTTACTGGTACGACAGCATGGTGCAGCGCTCTTTGCCGCATGACTGCTTTCTCAACATGCTGCTCTTTCCCAATACGAATCTGTATTCTGTCGGCGGCCGTTACTACGCCATGCAGCAGTATCTACCCACCAGCGCGACGACGTTCGATTATCGGCTGAGCATTGCCATGCCGCAGATGTTGCAGCGATTTGATGCGCAAGGGTTGTTGACGTCGATCGCCCGATCTGAGCGCTACGTCATCGATGAAGATAGCGTGATCCTCAGGCGCGTGCAGCAGAATCTGACCGCGATGGCGCAGCGGCGCTTCCGCTTCACGCAAGGCGATTATGAAACGCCCATCATGCAGTTCATGCGTTATATGGGCGGCGCTGTTTATCAAGAACCTCCTACGTGTCAGGCCTGACTGCCATGCATATCATTCTTGCTCAAGCCTATCTTCCCGGGTTGGTCCGGCGCTATATCGCGGCCAGGCATCCCGAGGCCACGGTGCAGACGTTGGAGAGTGTGCCCAACCTCGGGCCCGATCCGGCGGCCATTGCCGCGCTCGAATGCGCCGACAGAGACTGTTTGCTGTTTGGCGACGGCATGTTTTCCAACTCGGCGCGCACGGCCATCTTTACCCGGCTCAAGGCGCTGGGCCTGTCGTTGGGGACGGCGATCTTCGACGAAGCCCTGGTCAGCGAGGACGCTCGCGTCGGCACGGGCTCGATACTCTACCCGCACTGCGTGGTGGACGCGCAATCCGTGATCGGCTTTAACACCATCATCGGGCCGGGGGCCGTCATCGAGGACGGCGTCAACATCGGCAATCACTGCTTCATCGGCGCGCGCTGCGTGGTCAAACGCGGCAGTGAAATCGGCAGCGGCAGCTATCTGGCCGATGGCTGCGTGGTGGGCGGAGTGCATGGCTACCGGGGAGAGACGACCTCGGTCAAGCTCGGGCGCGGCGTGGTGGTCTATGACACGCTGGCCATCCGCCAGGATCTGGAAGCCGGGGTGGTGCGGGACTCTCTCGTGGCGGACGAGATCCGTGTCTTGCGTTAGCCGCCTGATGCGCCGGATCGCCGCGGCGGGTTTGCTGGTGGCGCTGGCCCCGCTGTTGGGGGTGCTGGCCGCGGCGGTGGCGCTGACTCAGGGCCGGCCGGTCATTTTCCGGCAGTGGCGCGCCGGCCAGCATGGCGAGGCCTTTGCCTTGTGCAAATTCCGCACCATGCGCCTGCCGCGCTATGCCGGCGAGCCGGATGAGGCGCGGCTGACGCGCTTGGGGCGCTGGCTCAGGCGCAGCAGCCTGGATGAGTTGCCGGGGCTGTGGAGCATCGTGCGCGGGGAGATGAACTTCATCGGCCCGCGGCCCTTGCCGCTGGACTATCTGCCGCGCTATAGCGCCGAGCAGCGCCGCCGGCATCTGGTGCCGCCCGGCATGACGGGTTGGGCGCAGGTGCACGGGCGCAATGCGCTGGACTGGCCGACGCGGCTGCAGCTCGATGTCTGGTATGTCGACCACCATAACTGGCGGCTGGATCTGCGCATCCTGTGGCGGACGGTCTGGGTGGTGCTGGGCGGGGCGGGGATAGGGTCGCCGGGCAGGCCCACCGGTGAGGAGTTCCGCGGCCAGGAGGGGCCAGGAGAGCTTTCATGAGCTGGCCCGTTTACGCTGCCGACGAGATCGCCGCCGTGGCGGATGTCCTGCGGCGAGGCCAGGGCAATGCCTGGGCCGGTCCGGATGTGGCGGCTTTTGAGCAGGAGTATGCGCGGCAGGTGGGCCAGCCTTACGCCGTGGCGCTGTCCAACGGGACGGTGGCGCTGGAGCTTGCGCTGCGGGCGTTGGGCATCGGCCCGGGCGACGAGGTGCTGGTGACCGCCCGCTCTTTCGTGGCGTCGGCCAGCGCCATCGTGGCGGCGGGCGCGCGCCCCGTCTTTGCCGATGTCGACCCTGACAGCCAGAACGTGACCGCGCGCACGCTGGAGGCGGCCCGCACGCCGCGCACGCGCGCGGCGGTGCTGGTGCATCTGGCGGGCTGGATGTGCGAGATGGACGAGATCCTGGCCTGGGCGGGCAGGCATGGCATCCGCACGCTGGAGGATTGCGCACAGGCGCATGGCGCCAGCTATCGCGGCGCGCCGGCGGGCAGCCTGGGCGACGCGGCGGCCTGGTCGTTCTGCCAGGACAAGATCATCTCCACGGGCGGCGAAGGGGGGATGGTCACCACGGCCTCGGCCGACGTGTGGCAGCGCGTCTGGAGCCTGAAGGATCATGGCAAGCGGCCCGGGCCGTTGGCCAGCACCGGGCCGGGTTTTCAGTGGCGGCACGAGGCGTTTGGGGGCAATGCCCGCATGACGGCCATGCAGGCGGCTATCGGGCGCCTCCAGTTGCGCAAGTGCGCGGCCTGGGTGGCGCGGCGGCGCGAACATGCGCAGCGGCTGCTGGATGCCGCGGCCCGCTATCCCGCCTTGCGGGTGCCCCGCCCGCCCGAGCATATCGGCCATGCCTATTACCGCTGCTATGTGTTTGTGCAGGCATCCGCCTTGCGGGCGGGGTGGACGCGCGACGCGCTGCTGGCAGCGCTGCAGGCCGAAGGGGTGCGCGCCTATCAGGGCGCTTGCCCCGAGATCTACCGCGAGGCGGCGTTTCAGCGGGCGGGCCTGGCGCCGGCGGCGCCGCTGCCGGTGGCGCAAGCGCTGGGCCTGAGCAGCCTGGCCTTCCCGGTGGACCCGGGCCTGGGCGAGGCCGAAGCCGCGCATCGCCTGCGGGTGCTGGACGCATTGATGGCGCGCGCCAGCCGCTAGGGCGGCGGCGGCGGGCCGCTTGCGCCTTAAAACGGTAAACTGCGGGAATGTTCGCCCTGCGAGCCTGTCCGTCCTATCGTTTTCGATGCTGCCATTCTCCGTCCTGCCTACCCCCACGCGTTTCGCGTTGCGCGCCCTCAATACCTTGCTTGACCGCGAGGCCTGGGCCCGTGAGCGCCTGGCTCGCCACAGCGGCAAGACCCTGCGCTTTGCGCTGGGCGGCGTCGGCGCGGCCCTGACCATCGACAGCGAGGGGCATCTGCAGCAGGCCGATCCGGCCATCGTGCCCGATGTGACGCTGTCGGCCGTGCCGGAGCGTTTCAACCCCTTGCGGTTTTTGCCCGGTTCGGCCAAGCCCGATCTGGCCGAGCTGACCCATATTTCGGGCGATGCCGCCCTGGCACAGGTGGTGGCGGACCTGGCGCGGGATCTGCGCTGGGATGCCGAAGACGATCTGGCGCGCGTGGTGGGCGACATCCCGGCGCTGCGCCTGATCTCCGGCGCCAAGGCCGTGTTCCAAGGCGCGCGGCAGGCCGCCGACCGGCTGGCCGGCAATGCCGCCGAGTATCTGGCCGAAGAAAGCGGCATGTTGGCGGGCAGGCCGGCGCTTGAGCAATGGCGCCTGGATCAGGCCGATCTGGAGCGCGACACCGACCGTGTGGCGCGCGCCATTGCCGCGCTGCAGGGCCGTGTGGCTGGCCTGGCGGCCCGGGGCGCACGCCCATGATGACGCTGCTGCGCTTGCTGCGCATTATCTGCGTGTCCCTGCGATATGGGCTGGACGAGCTGGTGCTGTCCAGCCTGAACCATCCGGTGGCCAATGGCCTGCTGCGCGTCATGCGGCTGGGTACGCGGCCGCGCGCGCCGCGCGGTGAGCGTCTGCGGCGGGCGCTGGAGTCGCTGGGCCCCATTTTCGTGAAGTTCGGTCAGGTACTGTCGACCCGACGGGACCTCATCCCGGCCGATATCGCCAATGAGCTGGCCCTGTTGCAGGATCGCGTGCCGCCGTTTCCGTCGGCGCAGGCCGCGGCCTCCATCGAGGCCGCGCTGGGCGCGCCGCCCACGCAGTTGTTCGCGCAATTCGAGACCGACCCGGTCGCTTCGGCCTCCATCGCGCAGGTGCACTTCGCGGTGCTGCATGATGGGCGCGAGGTGGCGGTCAAGGTATTGCGGCCGGGCATGCGCGACGTCATCGAAAAAGACATGGCGCTGTTGCGTATCGTGGCGCGCGTGATCGAGCGGCTGGGGCCGGATGGCCGCCGTCTCAAGCCGCGTGAAGTCGTGGCCGAGTTCGACAAATATCTGCACGACGAGCTCGACCTGGTGCGCGAGGCTTCCAATTGCAGCCAGTTGCGCCGCAATTTCGGCCCGGAATCCGGGCGTGGCGATGTGTTGATCGTGCCCGAGGTGATCTGGGAGTTCACGGCCAGCACGGTGTTCACCATGGAGCGCATGTACGGCGTGCCGGTGGGACAGATCGATCGCTTGCGCGCCGCCGGCATCGACATCCCGACGCTGGCGCGCAGCGGCGTGGAGATCTTTTTCACGCAGGTGTTCGCGGATGGTTTTTTCCATGCCGACATGCACCCGGGCAATATTTACGTCTCCGATAACCCGGCCACGCTGGGGCGTTACATCGCCCTGGATTTCGGGATCGTGGGGTCGTTGTCGGAGTTCGACAAGAATTATCTGGCGCAGAATTTCCTGGCCTTTTTCCGCCGTGACTACCGCCGCGTGGCGCAGTTGCACATCGAGTCGGGCTGGGTGCCGGCCGATACGCGCGAAGAAGAGCTCGAAGGCGCCGTGCGCGCAGTCTGCGAACCTTATTTCGACCGGCCGCTGGCCGAGATCTCGCTGGGGCAGGTGTTGTTGCGCCTGTTCCAGACCTCGCGGCGTTTCAACGTCGAAATCCAGCCTCAGCTGGTGTTGTTGCAGAAAACCTTGCTCAATGTCGAAGGCCTGGGCCGTCAGTTGGACCCCAACCTCGACCTGTGGAAGACCGCCAAACCTTATCTGGAGCGCTGGATGCGCGAGCGGGTGGGTTGGGATGGGCTCAAGCGCAGTCTGACCAAGGAGGCGGTGCAGTGGTCGCAGATGTTGCCGGCCGTGCCTCGCCTGGTGCACGACTATCTGAACCGCCCGGATGTTTCGCAGCAGATGCTGGCCGAGACGAAGCGACTGCGCCGCGCGCAGGAGCAGGGCAATCGCCTGGTCGCCGCATTGACCGCGGTGCTCGCCGTGGGGATCGCGGTGGCGCTGTGGGCGCTGACGAGATAGGGCGGTGCATGTTGTAAGTCTTGCACTGTCATAGTTTCGTCATCGGGCTGTCATGCCAGCTTCGTGTTGGCGGGCGATAACTAGAACCATTCCTATAAATCTGTGGAAAGGGGAGACCGGGACCTGAGTGTCTCTCCCACATCCTGAGCTATCTGCGGGAAATCCAAAAAGGGCGACTCATGCTTTATCCTGAACTCTTCAAGACCATGGAAGCCGTGCGCTGGAACATGGCGACCGACATTCCCTGGGACGACTTTGATCGCAGCAAGTTGTCCGAGGAACAGGCACTCACCATCAAGATGAATGCCATCACTGAATGGGCGGCCTTGCCCGCCACCGAGATGTTCCTGCGTGACAATCGCAGCGACAGCGATTTTTGCGCGTTCATGTCGGTGTGGTTCTTCGAAGAGCAGAAGCACTCGCTGGTGCTGATGGAGTATTTGCGCCGTTTCCGCCCGGATCTGATGCCCACCGAGGAAGAGCTGCACAAGGTGCGCTTCGAATTCGATCCGGCGCCTGAGCTGGAAACGCTGATGCTGCACTTTTGCGGCGAGATCCGCCTGAATCACTGGTACCGCTGCGCAGCGAGCTGGCACACCGAGCCGGTCATCCAGGCCGTCTATCGCACCATCGCCCAGGACGAGGCGCGCCATGCCGGCGCTTATCTGCAATACATGCGCCGCGCGCTGCACGACCGCGGCGAGTCGGTCAGCGGCGACGCGCGCCACGCCTTCGCCAAGATCGGTGTGCTCATGGCTTCGGCGCATCGCAGCAACCAGGCCATGCATCCGACCAATCTGCACGTCAACAAAGCCCTCTTTCCGAATGACACCGTGCAGTCGCGTCTGCCGGAGCCGGGCTGGCTGGAGCACTGGCTGGACACGCAGATCCGCTTTGACGGGCAGTGGGAGAACAAGGTGAGCAGCCGCATCCTGCACATCCTGTCCAAGTTGCTCGACAGCCCCTTCGAGAACGTCAAGGATCTCAATCGCTACCGCAAGGAGTTGTCCACCCGCCTGGCGCGTTCGGTGCGCGGCGAGCCGGGCGAGGGCATTCTGATCGGCGTTTGAGCGCGGGGCGGACAGCCCGCTACAATCCGGGCATGTCTCAAGCCCGTTTCGAATCCAAGATCTATTCCCGCGCAGCGCTGGTGGCCGCCGTGGCCGCCGGCAAACTGCCGCGTCCGCTGGTGTTCACCAACGGGGTGTTCGACCTGCTGCATCGCGGGCATGCCACCTATCTGGACGAGGCAGCCCGCCTGGGCGCCAGCCTGATCGTGGCGGTCAACACCGACGCATCGGTGCGGCGTCTGGGCAAGGGCGAAGAGCGGCCGCTCAATACCGAGGCCGACCGCGCCGCGCTGTTGGCCGCGTTGCAGTGCGTGGATGCGGTGACGTCATTCGCCGAAGACACGCCCGAGGCCCTGATCGCCGAGCTGCGGCCTGACATCATCGTCAAAGGCGGTGATTACGATATGGACACCCTGCCCGAATCCGCGCTGGTGCGCAGCTGGGGCGGCCGGGCGGTGGCGATCCCTTTTCAGTTCGAGCGCTCGACCACGACGCTGGTGCGCAAGATCCGCGGCGCCTGAGCCGCGCGCGGCTCAAGGCGGCGGGCGCAGCAGGCGATTGATGGCGTCCAGGTCGGTCTCGGCCAGAATGCCGCTGGTGGCTTTCAGGCGCAGCCCGTCGAGCAGCGTCTGGTAGCGCGCCTGAGCCAGGTCGCGCTGCGTGGCATAGAGTTGCTGCTGGGCGTTGAGCACGTCCAGGTTGATGCGCACGCCCAGTTCATAGCCCGTCTGGTTGGCCTGCACCGCCGCCCGGCTGGATTTCTCCCCCGCCTCGAGCGCGCGTACGCGCGCCAGGCCCGTGACCACCCCATTGAAATACTCGCGCGTGGCGCGCAGCGATTCGCGCTTGGCCGTTTCGTAATCCTGGCGCGCTTTTTGTTCAAGTTGGACTTTTTCTGTTACCTGAGAGGAGATCCCGCCGCCGGCATAAATCGGGATGGACAAGGTCACGCCGACGGTATTCTCGATGGGGCGGCCCGGGCCCGTGCCTCTGAGCACGCCGTCCGAGGCGCTGCCGCTGGAAGCCCGCAGATTGAGCGTGGGGTAATGGCCCGAGCGCGCGATGTCGATATCGCGGCCGGCGATGCGGGTCTGCAATTGCGCCCGCAACACGTCCAGCGAAGCGTCCTGCGCCTGTTGCGACCAATCCGCCAGCCGGGCGGGCTGGGGCATGGGCAGCGCCACGCCGGGCGGCAGCTCGGCCAGGGCGCCAGGAGCCTGGCCGAGGATCTTGGCGAGGATGTCGCGCTGGTTCTGCACCTCGTTCTGCAGCCGCAGTTCTTCGGCCGTGACGAGGTCGTAACGCGCCTGGGCCTCATAGGTGTCGGTGATGGTGGCCGTGCCCAGTTCGAACTTGCGTTGGGCGGCCGCCAATTGTTCGGCGATGGCGGCCTTTTCGGCTTCGGTGGCCGTCAGCGCATCCTGGGCTCTGAGAATGCCGAAGTAGGCATCCGCCACGCGCAGCACCAGGCCTTGCAGGGATTGCTGCAACTGGACTTCGGCGTCGGCGACGACCAGCTTGGATTGTTCGAAGCGCTGCCAGCGGCCCCAATCGAAGAGGGGTTGCGTCAGGACCAGGTCCCAGGTGCCGCGTCCGCCGCTGCTGTCATAGGACAGGCCGCGGGTGCTGCGCATTTCGTTGTAGACCCCGCCAGCTTCGCCGCTGAGCAGTGGCAGCAGACCGGCGCGGGCCTGTGGCAGTTTTTCGTTATTGGCCCGGTAGGCCGCGCGCGCGGCCGCGTAGACCGGATCGCGCGCCAGGGCGTCGCGCCAGACCTGCATCAGGTCTTGGGCAGAGGCGC
The DNA here is from genome assembly GCF_002261355.1 of Bordetella genomosp. 12. Taxonomy (GTDB): domain Bacteria; phylum Pseudomonadota; class Gammaproteobacteria; order Burkholderiales; family Burkholderiaceae_B; genus Bordetella. The sequence goes on from NZ_NEVU01000001.1 coordinate 475,502, forward strand.
CGGTTGCCGTGGCGCAGAACAGAATCAGTACTGCCGCAACGGTCCGGACGCGCATTCTGTCAGAATTTGAAGTGCGAAACGGCTGTGCCGCGCAGCGGTTTGATGACGGTTTCGAAGAGTTCTTCGGTTTCGAAGCTGGCGGCGGTGCTGCGGGTGATACGACAGGCCGTCATGACCGGCGCTTCGCCCACGATCACGACCAGGCGGCCACCCACGCGCAATTGGTACTTCAGCGCGTCGGGCACCACGGGCACCGAGCCGGTCAACAGGATGGCGTCGTATTCGGTCGAACCCCAACCATTGCGGCCGTCACCGGTTTCGATCTTGACGTCGATGATGTTGTTCAGCTGCAGATTCTGCTGCGCGAAGGCCACCAGGCGGCTGTCGATTTCGACCGTGGTCACTTGCTGGGCCAGGTGCGCCAGCAGTGCGGCCTGATAGCCCGAGCCGGTGCCGATTTCGAGCACACAGTCCGTGGGTTGCAGTTGCAGCTCCTGGGCCAGACGGGCTTCCATCTTGGGCGAGAGCATGCTTTGACGGGTGTCCACCGCGTTGATTTCCAGCGGCAGTTCCAGATCGGAGAAGGCCAGGGCGCGCAGCGCCGGCGGCACGAACTGTTCCCGGCGCACGGTGAACAGGGCATCCAGGACACGGGGATCCAGGACATTCCAGGGGCGGATCTGTTGCTCCACCATGTTGAAACGGGCTTGTTCTACGTCGGGCAGGGTTGAAGCGTTCATGACGGCTGAAAAAAAATGGACAGTGAACTAATGGCTCATTGTACCGGCTCCCCGGCAAGGGAGCCGGCCGCGTTTACCACCAGGCGTGGAAGTGATGCACCGGGCCGTGGCCGGACCCCACCGACAGCCGGTCCGCGTGGCGGATGGCTTCGGTCAGATAGGCTTTGGCGCGGCGCGCTGCTTCGGGTACGTCCCCGATTTGCGGCAGCAGCGCCGCCAGCGCGGCCGACAGGGTGCAGCCGGTGCCGTGCGTGTTGGCCGTGTCGATGCGCCGGCCGGGCAGCTCCAGCATGCGGTCGCCGTCGTGCAGCATGTCGACGGTTTCGCTGCCGGGCAGGTGGCCGCCCTTGAGCAGCACCCAGCGCTGGCCGGAGTGCGCCAGCTTGTTGCGCAGCTTTTCGGCCACGCGGCGCATTTCCTTGATGGTCTCGACCGGACGCTCTTCGAGCAGCACGCCGGCTTCGGGAAGATTGGGCGTGAGCAGGGTGGCCTGCGGCAAGAGCGACTCGCGCATGGCCCCGACCGCACCGCGCTCGAGCAGCAGGTCGCCGCTTTTGGCGACCATGACCGGATCGAGCACGACGTGCGCCGGTGTCCAGCGCGCCAGTTTCTCGGCCACCACCCGGATGACGGGCTCCTGGCCCACCATGCCGATCTTGGCGGCATCGATGCGTACGTCGGCAAACAGGGTGTCGATCTGCTGGCCGACGAAGGCCGGATCGACCGGCAGGATGCCGGTCACGCCCTGGGTGTTCTGGGCGGTGAGCGCGGCGATGACGGCGCAGCCATAAGCGCCCAGCGCGCTCATGGCCTTGACGTCGGCCAGGATGCCGGCGCCGCCCGAAGGGTCTACGCCGGCGATGGTCAGGGCATTGGGGATACGGCGCTCCTGGGCCGAGGCGGAGGTCGGGCTCATTTGGCGGCGGCGATCATGCCTTCGGTGGGCGAGGAGGGCACCCCGCTGTAGAGCTTGCGCGGCACGCGCCCGGCCAGGAAGGCCTCGCGGCCGGCCTGCACGCCCTTGCTCATGGCGCTGGCCATCAGCACCGGATCCTTGGCGCCGGCGATGGCGGTGTTCATCAGGACGGCGTCGCAGCCCATTTCCATGGCGATGGTGGCGTCCGAGGCTGTGCCCACGCCGGCGTCGACGATGACGGGCAGCTTGGTCTGATCGATGATCAGGCGCAGATTCCAGGGATTGAGGATGCCCATGCCCGAGCCGATCAGCGAGGCCAGCGGCATGATGGCGCAAACGCCCAGGTCTTCAAGCATGCGGCACTGGATCGGGTCGTCGGTGCAATACACCATGACCTTGAAGCCGTCGTCGATCAGGGTCTTGGCGGCCTTGAGCGTCTCGGGCATGTTGGGAAAGAGATTGGTCGGGTCGCCCAGGACTTCCAGCTTGACCAGATCGTGCCCGTCGAGCAGTTCGCGCGCCAGCCGCAGGGTGCGCACGGCATCTTCGGCGGTGTAGCAGCCGGCCGTGTTGGGCAGCAGGGTGAAGCGCGAGGGCGGCACGTAGTCCAGCAGGCTGGGCTCGCCGGGATTCTGGCCGATGTTGGTGCGGCGGATGGCCACGGTGACGATCTGTGCCCCGCTGGCGTCCAGCGCGGCGCGGGTCTGTTCGAAGTCTTTGTACTTGCCGGTGCCCACCAGAAGGCGGGAGTGATAGCTTTGGCCGGCGATGGTAAGAAGGTCTTGTGAGCTCATGGCTGTGCGGGACGAGGCGGCGGGCAGGGCCCGGCGCGCATGAAAAGGCAAAGGATGCCCCCAATGATAAAGCACCGCCCGGGGCCGCCCCAAGGCAAGAGGGGGCGATCAGTGCCTGGCCCGGTCGATCTGCTCGCAAAGTGTGGCGGCGCTTTCGATCAGGCGCGGGCCCGGGCGGTACAGCGTGTCGGCATCCAGGGCATAGACGTGGCCAGCGCGCGCGGCCGGCAGGCCGGCGGTGCGCCAGTCGTGCTGCAGGGTTTCGGCTTCGCGCGCCGAGGTCACGCCGGCGATCACGGCATCCGGCGCGGCGGCCAGCACCCCTTCGACGCTGACCTGCGGCGCAAGCAGTTGCGAGGCGGCAAAGACATTGACCGCGCCGCACAGGTGCAGCGCGTCGCCGATGATGCTGTCGTCATTGATGGTGTAGAGCGGCTGCGTGCCGGCCTGGATGAAGACCCGTACCGGTGTTTTGTGCGCATAGCGCTGGCGCAGTTGCTGCAGGCGGGCGCGCAGCCGCTCGGCTTCGGCCCGGGCCACCGGCTCGGTGCCGAACAGGCGGCCGAACTGCTCGATGGCCACAGGGATGTCCTCGAGTTTGCGCGGGTCGCTGTAGTAGATCGGAATGCCCCATTTGGCGGGCAGGCCGGCAAGCGTGCCGGTGGCCGAAGGCTGCCAGGCGATCAGCAGATCCGGGCGCAGGCCGAGCAGACGCTCGAGATCCGGCTGAAAGGCGTCGCCCACATTGGGCAGCGCACGCGCGGCCGGCGGATAGTTGCTGCCGCGCGCCGTGCCCGCCAGATAGGCGCCGGCGCCGGCCGCGTAGGCCAGTTCCGTGGCATGCGGCGTGAGGGCGACGGCCCGCCGTGCGGGGGCGGGCAGCTGGACGTGGCGTCCGGCATCGTCGGTCAGGCTGACCGGCGGGTCGCTGGCCGGAGAACCGGCCAGCGCGACGGTGACGAGAAGAATGGCACTCAACAAGCTCGGGCTCACAGGAATGAGGTAGCGCTGCCATCCTACTCGGGCCGGTTTACATGCGCCAGGCCAGGTTCAGGAAGACCGTCGAGCCCGGCGTGTTGTAGCCGCGCACCAGGGTGTAGTCCTTGTTGAACACGTTGTTCCAGCGCAGTTGGGAGGTCAGGTTCTTGTTCACCTCGTAGGAGGCGGTGAGATTGACCAGGCCATAGCCGCCGAGTTCCTGATTGTTGGCCGCGTCGTTGTAGCGCGAACCCGACCACAGGTACTCGATGCCGGCGGTGGCCGGACCAAAACGCTGTTCGGCGCTGGCGCGATAGATCTGGCGCGCGCGCTGCGGCAGCACATTGCCGCTGTCGCGGTCATGCGGATCCTGGAAGTCGGCGCTGGCGCGCAGCGTGGTCTGCCCGAAGCGCTGGCTGCCGGTCAGCGTGATGCCACGCAGTTCAGCGCGGCCGATGTTCATCGGCGACCACAGATAGGAGCCGTCGTTGCGGTCGGCCCAGACGATCATGTCCTTGACGCGGTTGCGGTAGGCCACCACGCCGGCGGTGGTGGTTTCGTCGGCATAGTTCAGCGACAGCTCGATGTTGCGCGAGCTTTCCGGCTTCAGGTTGGGGTTGCCCACCGTGCCGCCGTCATTGCGCCAGTACAGATCGTTGAACGTCGGCGCCCGGAAGCCGGTGCTCGCGCCGATGCCCGCGCGCAGGTTGCGGGTGATGTCGTAGCCGTACTCGGCGCCGCCGGTGACCTTGCCGCCATACAGCGTGTTGTGGTCGCTGCGCAGATTGAACTGCAAATGGTGGCGGTCGAAGCGGGCGCGGTACTCGCCAAAGAAGGCGTTGGTGATGCGCGAGTCCACCCCGTAGTCGGAGATCGTGGCCGGCGCCGGCCAGGGCGCCGAGGCGTCGTACAGGTCGCCATCGACGCGCTGCTTGAGAAACTCGTATCCCACCGTGATGGTCTGGTTGGCCGCCACCTGGAAGTCGTTCTGCCAGGTGTATTGTTCCTGGCGGGTGCGGAAACGCGTGCGCCCGTCATCGGGGTAGCCGTAGGTGCCCGGCGCCACGAGGTTGCGTTGCGTGTCGTTGCTCTGGCTCAGGCGCACGGTGCTGCGCCACCAGTCGGTCAATTGGTTGGTGCTGCTCAGCGTGTACAGATTGATGATCTGGCGCAGACGGTCGTCGTACTCGTTCATGGGCGGCATGCCGCCGCCGGCGTCGAATTGGCCATTGAGCTTGGTGTGGTAGAAATCGAAGGCGATTTCCTGGCCTGGCGCCCAGGTATAACCCACCGAGCCCGACACATCGTTCTGCTCGTAGCCATCGCGGTCGGCGTTATAGCTCCAGTTGGCGGCGCCGCCCACGGTCTTGCTGGTGGCGTTGTAGCCGCGGCTGTGGCCATAACCGGCATTCAGGGCGTAGCGCCAGCCGTCGGACGCGCCGTCCAGGCCCACGCTGACGCGGCTGGTGTCATGCGTGCCGTAACCCACGTTGCCGTAGATATTCAGGGGGCGATCGCCGCCGCCTTGGCGCGTGATGATGTTGATCACCCCGCCGATGGCGTCGGCGCCGTACAGGCTGCTGGCGGTGCCGCGCAGGATTTCGATGCGTTCGATATTGCTCAGCGGCATGCCCTGGAAGTCGCCGCTGCCCAGCGTGGCGGTGTTGACCCGGCGGCCGTCGATCAGCAGCAGCGTCTGGTTGGAGTTGGCCCCGCGCAGGAACACGCTGGTGGCGGTCTGCTGGCCGCCATTGCTGTTGATTTCCACGCCAGGCTGGCGTTGCAGCAGTTCGGCCACGCTGCTCTGGCCGGCGCGCTCGATGGTGGCGCGATCGATCACGCTGACATCGCCAAGCGTGTTCTTCTGTTCTTGCTGGGTAAGGCTGCCGGTGACGACGACCGGCGTCAATTCAGGCGTGGCGGCTTGCTGGGCGCCGGCGGCAACGGGTGCGGCCACGGCGAGGACACCGGCGTAGCGCCGGAGGGAGCGGGTTTTCATGGACAGGCTCTCGGTTGACGCGCGACCCCGCACGTCGTTCTCGGGATATGGGCCCGCCCTGTGAGGAGGGTTGGCCCGGCTGGCGAACCGGCCGGTATCGGGCTGCCACGGGACGAACACCGTGGGGACCGTTGCGGGGGCAGCACAGGCTGGGCGGGCCTGTTTCGGCTCGGCCTTCCTGTTTCCCGTTTAAATCCTGCGCGTCGAAAGACGCGACAAGTACCGGTTCGGGGTCGGAACTGTATCACCGTCCTGCCGGAAATAGCCCCATTTTGTTACCATCTAGGGTTCATTTCGGGCGTTTTTTGCCTTTTTGCCACACTGGGACCTTGTAGTGTCTTATCCTCGCATGCCTTACCCGCTGGACGCCTATACGCGCGGCGCCGAGTTCGTTCGCCTTCTGGGCGAGCGCATCCTGATCCTGGACGGCGCCATGGGGACGATGATCCAGCGCTACAAGCTCAGCGAGGCCGATTTCCGCGGCGAGCGCTTTGCCGAGCACCACAAGGATCTCAAGGGCGACAACGAGCTGCTTTCGCTGCTGCGCCCCGATGTGATCTCCGAGATCCATCGGCAGTATCTCGAGGCGGGCGCCGATGTCATCGAAACCAATACCTTCGGCGCGACGGCCATCGCGCAGGGCGACTATGACCTGCCCGAGCTGGCCTATGAGCTGAACTTGGTCTCGGCCCGGTTGGCGCGGCAGGCCTGTGACGCCTACAGCACGCCCGAGCGGCCCCGCTTCGTGGCCGGCGCCCTGGGCCCGCAGCCCAAGACGGCGTCGATTTCGCCCGACGTCAATGATCCGGGCGCCCGCAATGTCACGTTCGAAGAATTGCGCCTGGCCTATGTCGAGCAATTAAACGGCCTGCTCGACGGCGACATCGACATCGTCCTGATCGAAACCATCTTCGATACGCTCAACGCCAAGGCAGCCATCTTCGCGGTGGAGCAAGTCTTCGCCGAGCGGGGCGTGCGCTTGCCGGTGATGATTTCCGGCACGGTGACCGACGCGTCGGGCCGCATCCTGTCGGGCCAGACGGTCGAGGCCTTCTGGAACTCCGTGCGCCACGCGCGCCCGGTGACCGTGGGCCTGAACTGCGCGCTGGGCGCAGCGCTGATGCGTCCGTATGTGGCCGAGCTGTCCAAGATCTGCGACACCTATGTGTGCGTGTATCCCAACGCCGGTCTGCCCAACCCCATGGCCGAAACCGGCTTTGACGAAACGCCGGCCGATACCTCGGCCTTGCTGGAAGAGTTCGCCGCCTCGGGGCTGGTGAACATGGCCGGCGGCTGCTGCGGCACGACGCCAGACCACATCCGCGCCATCGCCGACAAGATCGAGCGCCTGACGCCGCGCGTGGTGCCCGAGATCGCCGTCAAGACCCGCCTGTCCGGCCTCGAGCCCCTGAACATCGACGAAGAGACGCTTTTCATCAACGTGGGTGAGCGCACCAACGTCACCGGCTCGAAGATGTTCGCGCGCCTGATCCGCGAAGAAAAATACGATGAGGCGCTGGCCGTGGCGCGTCAGCAGGTCGAGAACGGCGCGCAGATCATCGATATCAACATGGACGAGGCCATGCTGGATTCGGTGGCCTGCATGCACCGCTTCCTGAACCTCATTGCTTCCGAGCCCGATATCGCGCGCGTGCCGCTCATGATCGACAGCTCCAAATGGGAGGTGATCGAGACGGGCCTGAAATGCGTGCAGGGCAAGCCGGTGGTCAACTCGATCTCCATGAAGGAAGGCGAGGCGCCGTTCCGTGAACACGCGCGCCTGTGCCGGCTGTACGGCGCGGCCGTCGTGGTCATGGCGTTCGACGAGAAAGGGCAGGCCGACACGCTGCAGCGGCGCCAGGAAATCTGCGGCCGCGCCTACCGCATCCTGGTCGAGGAAGAGGGATTCCCGCCCGAAGACATCATTTTCGATCCCAATGTGTTCGCCGTGGCCACGGGCATCGACGAGCACAATCATTACGCGGTGGACTTCATCGAGGGCACGCGCTGGATACGCCAGAACCTGCCGCATGCGCGGATCTCGGGCGGCATCTCCAACGTGAGCTTTTCCTTCCGGGGCAATGAGCCGATGCGGGAGGCCATCCATACGGTCTTCCTGTATTACGCCATCCGCGAAGGGCTGACCATGGGCATCGTCAACGCCGGTCAGTTGGGCGTGTACGCCGATCTGGACCCGGTGCTGCGGGATCTGGTCGAAGACGTGATCCTGGATCGCCCCGAGCCGCTGGGCAAAAAGGACGCCGAGGACGAGCGCACGCCCACCGAGCGGCTGGTGCAGTTCGCCGAGACGGTGCGGGGCTCGGGCGCGAAGAAAGAGGAAGACCTCGCCTGGCGCGCCCGCACCGTGGAGGATCGCCTGTCGCACGCCCTGGTGCATGGCATCACGGCCTTCATCGTCGAAGATACCGAAGAGGTGCGTCAGAAGATCGCCGATCGTGGCGGGCGGCCCATCGAGGTGATCGAAGGGCCGTTGATGGACGGCATGAATGTCGTGGGCGATCTGTTCGGCGCCGGCAAGATGTTCCTGCCGCAGGTGGTCAAGTCGGCGCGCGTGATGAAACAGGCGGTGGCGCATCTCATCCCCTTCATCGAGGAAGAGAAACGCCAGATCGCCGCCGCCGGGGGCGACGTCCGCGCCAAGGGCAAGATCGTCATCGCCACGGTCAAGGGCGATGTGCACGATATCGGCAAGAACATCGTGTCGGTGGTCTTGCAGTGCAACAACTTCGAAGTCGTCAACATGGGCGTGATGGTTCCGTGCGCCCAGATCCTGGACAAGGCCAAGGAAGAAAACGCCGACATCATCGGGCTGTCTGGCCTGATCACGCCCAGCCTCGAAGAGATGGCCTATGTGGCCGCCGAGATGCAGCGCGACCCCTACTTCCGCGACCGCAAAACGCCGCTGATGATCGGCGGGGCCACCACCAGCCGGGTGCACACCGCGGTGAAAATCGCGCCGCATTACGAGGGGCCGGTGATTTACGTGCCCGACGCGAGCCGTTCAGTGGGCGTGGCCACCAGCTTGATGTCGGATCAGGCGCAGACCTATCTGGACGAGCTGGCGCAAGAGTATGAGGACGTGCGCCGCCGCCATGCCAACCGCAAGGCCACGCCGCTCATGCCGCTGGCCGAGGCGCGCGCCTCGCGCCCGCAAATCGATTGGGAGCATTACACGCCGCCGCGACCGAAGTTCATCGGCCGGCGCACCTTCAAGAGTTACGACCTGGCCGAGATCGCGCGCTACATCGATTGGGGCCCGTTCTTCATGACCTGGAGCCTGTTCGGCGCTTACCCGGCCATCCTGGATGACAAGGTGGTGGGCGAGCAGGCGCGCAAGGTGTTTGCCGAGGGCCAGGCCATGCTCAAACGCATCGTTGAAGGCCGCTGGCTGACCGCCAATGGCGTCGTGGGCTTTTATCCGGCCAACCGCGTCAACGATGAAGACATCGAGGTCTATCGTGACGAGACGCGCAGCGAAGTGCTGTTCACCTATCGCAACCTGCGTCAGCAGGGCGTCAAGCGCGAGGGGGTGAGCAACAAGTGCCTGGCCGACTATATCGCGCCGCGCGACAGCGGCAAGCTGGACTACATCGGCCTGTTCGCCGTGACGGCCGGCCTGGGCATCGAGAAGAAAGAGGCCGAGTTCGACGCCGCGCTGGATGACTATTCCAGCATCATGCTCAAGTCGCTGGCCGACCGGCTGGCCGAGGCTTTCGCGGAGTGCCTGCACGCGCGCGTGCGGCGTGATCTGTGGGGCTATGCCGCCGATGAGCAGCTCGACAATGAGGCCCTCATTGCCGAGAAGTATGTGGGCATCCGCCCGGCGCCGGGCTATCCGGCTTGCCCCGAGCACGTCGTCAAGCGCGATATGTTCCGCGTGCTTGAGGCCGACGATATCGGGATGGAACTGACCGACAGCTACGCGATGTTCCCAGCGTCCAGCGTGTCGGGCTTTTACTTCAGCCATCCGCAGTCGCAGTACTTCAACGTGGGCCCGATCGGTGAAGATCAATTGGCCGACTATGTGGCCCGCAGCGGTCGGACCGAGGAAGATCTGCGCCGCACGCTGGCGCCCAATCTGGGCCAGTGAGCGCGGGGGCTGCCGCAGACCGGCAGCCCTGCCTCACGCCCCGGTTAACGGGGTTTGTAGACCACGATGACGGCGTTGTCGCTCGTAAAGGAGCCGTCGTCCTGGATCTCGAAGTGCGTCTTGACGGGCTGCGGCGCGATGGCGGTCATCTCGCGCAGCGCGCGCACCAAAGGCTCGGGCGTGCGCATGCGCGCCACCCAGGACGCAAACTCCAGCGGCAGGCGGCGCAGGGTCATGCCTTGCAGCACGAAGCCCGCGTCGGCCAGCATGGCGATCCATTCGGCTTGCGAGTAGTCACGGACGTGCGAGGTATCGCGCAGCACTTCGATCGTCTGCAACCAGGTGTCGAGCAGCGCCTGGCCCGGCGAGACCACATCGGCGAAGACGGCGATGCCGCCCGGCTTGAGGACGCGGCGCGCTTCGCGCAGGCCCAGGCCCGGGTCTTCCCAGTGATGGGTGGAGTAACGGCTCATCACCAGATCGAACGCGCCGTCGTCAAAGGGCAGGCGCTCGGCCTTGCCCTGACAGGTGCGCAGATTGCTCAGGCCGCGTTTGGCGGCTTCGGCCTCCACCACGTCCAGCATGGCCTGCGACAGGTCATAGGCGACGACCTCGGCGACCAGCGGCGCCGCATTGAAGCTCACATGCCCGCCGCCACAGCCCATATCCAGCACGCGAGCCTGCGGGTGAGCGGCCGCGATACTGGCCATGTGTTGGAGATCTTCGCCCTGGGCGTGAACAGCGCTGGTCAGATAGGCGGAGGCCTGGGGGCTGAACTGGCGCTGGACGGCGGCGTCGTGGCTGGGTGCGGTCATGGGATTCCTTGGTGCGCGGAGAGGGTGCGGGCTAAGATAGGCAATCTACAGTACCCGTACAAGACCATAGATCATCCTGGTATGAATAGTGCCACCCCGGGCTCCTCCTTGCGCCGACAGAATCTGGGCGAGTTCGTGCGCAGCGCCCGCTCCCGCATCACCCCGCAGATGGCCGGCCTGCCGGCCGGTTCGCGCCGCCGCACCCCCGGTCTGCGCCGCGAAGAGGTGGCCCAGCTCTCGGATATCAGTGTCACCTGGTACACCTGGATAGAGCAGGGCCGCGAGGTGTCGGTGTCGCCGGCGGTGTGGTCGCGCATAGCCAATGTGCTGCAACTGGCGCGCGCCGAAAGAGCCTATCTCTTTGAGCTGGCCGAGTGCGCCGATCCCCAGCATCCGCGCGACGAGCCGGCCGGGGCGGCCGGCCTGCTGCTGCAAGCGTGTGTGGACGCGGTGACTGCGCCGGCCTATGTTCTGGATCGCGCCTGGCGGGTGCTCGCCAGCAATACCGCCATGCGCGTCCTGTTCGATCACTGGCCGGAGCGCGACCCGCAGCCGAATCTGCTGCATTACATCTTTCTGGATCCGGCTGCGCGGTCGCTGGTCGTGGATTGGGAGCAGCGCGCCCGGCGCGTGGTGGCCGAATTCCGCGCCGATGCCGGCGCGCATCTGGATGAGCCCGATGTGCGCGGGCTCATCGATGAGCTCGAGCGCTCCAGCGCGGTGTTTGCGCACTGGTGGACGCGCCATGCCGTGGTCGACCGCGAGGGCGGGCTGCGCGACTTCAATCATCCGGTGCGCGGTCTGCTGCGCTATCAACAGGTGACTTTCCGCCTGGCGACCCATCCCGAGCTCAAGCTGGTGATGCTGCTGCGCGATAACGCGGCAGGTTGAGCCGCGCGGCCGGCCCTCAGGCCTGCAGCGTCAGCATGCCGGGCAGGCCGGCTTCGGTCAGGCCCAGCAGCAGCTTCTTGATGGGCGCGGGCAAGGCGATCGTGCCCAATTCGCCGGCCGGCACCCAGCGCGCGGGCAGCGCGCCCGCGCTCAGGCCGGCCAGGCGCACCGGCACATACCAGGGCCGCACGTGCAGCCGGTAATGGGTGAAGGTGTGGGCGAAGGCGGCCAGCTCATAGTGCGCTTGCGGCTCCAGCCCCAGCGAGCGGGAGGCCAGCCGGGCATCGCCGGCGGCGTCGAACTCCGGCAGGCTCCAGAGCCCGCCCCAGATGCCGGGCGACGGCCGCTGCTGCAGCAGGATGGCGCCGTCGTGTTCGAGCACCAGCATCGCGGTCTGTCGTTCGGGGACCGCGCGGCGCGTCTTCGGGGTGGGGAGTTCCTGCTGGCGCCCGTCGCGGCGCGCGATACAGGATGGCGCCACCGGGCAGCGTTCGCAGGCCGGTTTGCCGCGCGTGCACAGCGTCGCGCCCAGGTCCATCAGCCCCTGGGTGTAGGCGGTCATGTCCAGATCGGGCACGGCCCGCACCTGGTCTTCGGCCAGTTGCCAGAGGCGGCTCTCGACCTCGCGCCGGGCGGGGTCTCCCTCGATCCCGAAATGGCGCGTGAACACGCGCTTGACGTTGCCGTCCATGATGGGCGAGCGCTCGCCATAGGCAAAGGCCGCGATGGCCGCCGCCGTGGAGCGCCCGATCCCGGGCAGCGTGGCGATGCGCTCGGCATCGGGCGGGAAGCGGCCTTCCCATAGCGCCATGATGTCTTGCGCGCAGCGGTGCAGGTTGCGCGCACGCGCGTAGTAGCCCAGGCCGGCCCAATACGGCATGACCTCCTCCTGGCTGGCGGCAGCCAGCGCCGCGACATCCGGAAAGCGCGCCAGAAAGCGCTCGAAATAGGGGATGACGGTGGCGACCTGGGTCTGCTGCAGCATGATCTCCGAGAGCCAGATGCGGTAGGGGTCCCGGGTGTTCTGCCAAGGCAGGAGATGGCGGCCGTGATGGGCCTGCCAGTCGGCGATGAGGGCGGCGAATTCCATGCGGGGATTATCGCATCGCCCTATTGCGGGGACGGTTGGGGACGAGTAAAAAGGGAGAAAACAACAAGGCGTAAGCGCCCGACGCAGCGGTCAGTGTGCCCCACAAGGGCTGTTTCGAGCGCTGGTGTCGGCAATCCTCACCAACGGAGTAGACATGAATGCCCCTCTCACGCCGGCGCAGCGCGCCGCGCTACAGTCCGTGCATCTGGACGACAAATACACCCTGCAAACCGGCCGAGCCTGGATGAGCGGCATCCATGCCCTCGTGCGTCTGCCCATGATGCAGCGCGAGCGCGATGCCCGCGTCGGCCTGAATACCGCTGGCTTCATCTCCGGCTACCGGGGCTCGCCCCTGGGCGGGGTGGACCAGAACATGTGGAAGGCAGCCAAGTACCTGAAGGAACATCACATCGAGTTCCAGCCGGGCATCAACGAGGACCTGGCCGCCACCGCCGTGTGGGGGTCGCAGCAGGTCAATCTCTTCCCGGGCGCCAAGTACGACGGTGTGTTCGGCATGTGGTACGGCAAGGGCCCCGGCGTGGACCGCTGCGGTGACGTCTTCAAGCATGCCAACGCGGCTGGCACGTCGCGCCATGGCGGCGTGCTGGTGGTGGCCGGTGACGACCATCCCGCCAAGTCGTCCACCCTGCCGCATCAGAGCGACCACATCCTGAAGGCCTGCATGATTCCGGCGCTGTTTCCGTCCAGCGTCCAGGAAGTGCTGGATTTCGGCCTGCACGGCTGGGCCATGAGCCGCTATGCCGGGGTCTGGGTGGGCTTGAAAACCATCACCGATATCGTTGAGGTGTCGGCCTCGGTGGAGGTCGACAGCGAGCGGGTGCGCATCGTGCTGCCGGAGGATTTCATGCCGCCGCCGGATGGCCTGAATATCCGCCTGCCCGACACGCCCCTGCAGCAGGAAGCGCGCCTGCTCGACTACAAACTGTACGCGGCGCTGGCCTATGCGCGCGCCAACAAGCTCAACCGCGAGCTCTGGACCGTGCCGCAGGACCGCGCGCGGTTCGGCATCATCACTTCCGGCAAGGCCTACCTCGATACGCGGCAGGCCCTGGCCGATCTGGGCCTGTCCGAGCAGGCCTGTCAGCGGATCGGGCTGCGCCTGTTCAAGGTCGGCATGGTGTGGCCGCTGGAGGCCACCGGTGTGCAGCAGTTCGCCGAGGGCCTGGATGAAATCCTGGTGGTCGAGGAAAAGCGCCAGGTCATCGAATATCAGCTCAAGGAAGAACTGTTTTCCTGGATAGGCACGGGCAAGAAGATCCCGCGCGTGGTCGGCAAGTTCGACGACAAGGACGGCGGCGAGTGGTCGGTGCCGCAAGGCAATTGGCTGCTGCCGGCCCACTATGAATTCTCCCCGGCGATGGTCGCCAAGGCCGTCGGCGCGCGTCTGCTGCGCCTGGCGTTGCCCGAAGACGTGCGCGCCGGCATCCAGGCCCGGCTGGCCTTCATCGACGAGCGCGAGAAAGCGCTGGCCAAGCCGCGTCTGGTGGTCGATCGCAAGCCCTGGTTCTGTTCGGGCTGTCCGCACAATACCTCGACCCGCCTGCCGGAAGGCTCGCGCGGGCTGGCCGGCATCGGCTGCCACTACATGGTGACCTGGATGGGGCGCAACACCCAGGTCTTCACCCAGATGGGGGGCGAGGGCGTCCCCTGGCTGGGGCAGGCGCCGTTTACCGAAGAAAAACATGTCTTTGCCAATCTGGGCGATGGCACGTATTTTCATTCCGGCCTGCTGGCCATCCGCGCCGCGGTCGCCGCCAAGGCGCCCATCACCTACAAAATTCTCTTTAACGACGCGGTGGCCATGACGGGCGGCCAGCCGGTCGACGGCCCCATCAGTGTGCCCATGATCACCCGGCAGATGGCGGCCGAGGGCATCCAGAAGATCATCATCGTCACCGATGAACCGGAGAAGTATCAGCACGCCACCGGGCTGGCGCCGGGGGTGCCGGTCAAGCATCGCGACGAGCTCGATGGCGTCATGCGCGAGCTGCGCGAGTATCCGGACGTATCCATCCTCATCTACGACCAGACTTGCGCTACCGAAAAGCGCCGGCGCCGCAAGCGCAACGCCTATCCGGACCCCGCCCGCCGCGTGGTCATCAATGAGCGCGTCTGCGAGGGCTGCGGCGATTGCTCCGAGAAATCGCATTGCCTGTCGGTCGAGCCGCTGGAGACGGAGTTCGGGCGCAAGCGCACCATCAACCAGTCGAGCTGCAACAAGGACTTCTCCTGCCTCAAGGGGTTTTGCCCCAGTTTCGTGACGGTCGAAGGCGGCAAGCTGCGCAAGCCGCGCGCGCTCGCCGCCGAAGGCGATATCGCCGCCGGACTGGCCGAACCGCGCCAGGCGGCGATCGACGGGCATTACGGTGTGTTCATTGCCGGTGTGGGCGGCACCGGCGTGGTCACCATCGGGCAGTTGATCGGCATGGCCGCGCATCTGGAAGGCAAGGGATGCTCCGTCCTGGATATGGCCGGGCTGGCCCAGAAGGGCGGTGCGGTGTACTCCCACGTGGTGCTGGCCCCGACGCCGGGCGAGCTGATGAACACCCGCGTGGCCATGGGCGAGGCCGACCTGGTGCTGGCCGGCGATCTGGTGGTGGGCACCAGCCAGGAAGCCGTGGCGCGCATGCGCCCGGACCGCACGCGCGCCTTGGTCAACACCGATGTCGCCCCGACCGCCGCCTTTGTGCACAACCCGGACTGGACACTGCCCGGCTCCGATCTGCAGGGTGATCTGCAGCGCGTCTGCGCGGCGGTCTCGCAGATCGATGCCGCCGCGCTTGCCGTGGGCCTGCTGGGCGACGCCATTTACGCCAATCCGCTCATGATGGGTTATGCCTATCAAAAGGGCTGGCTGCCGCTGGGCGAAGCCGCGTTGTTGCGCGCCATTGAACTCAACGGCCAGCAGGTGCCCAACAATCTGGCCGCGTTTGCCTGGGGCCGGCGCGCGGCGGCGGATCTGTCCGCGGTGCAGGCGCTGATCGGGCAGGCCCCGGCCAGCCAGGAAGCGGAAATCGTCGAGGTGCGGCGCGGCGACAAGGCCGTGGTGGACTTCAAGCGTCCCGCCACCGGGCTGGCGCAGACCGTGCAGGTGCGCCGCGACTTCCTGACGGCCTATCAGAACGCCGCTTACGCCAAGCGTTATACGGACCTGGTGGATCAGGTGGCGCAGGCCGAGCGCGCCGCCACGGGCACCACCCGGCTGGCCGAGGCGGTGGCGCAGAACTACTTCAAGCTCATGGCCTACAAGGACGAGTACGAAGTGGCCCGGCTCTACAGCGACGGCGAATTCATCAAGAAAGTGGCCGCGCAATTCGAGGGCGATTGGAAGCTGAAGTTCTACCTCGCGCCGCCCATGACGGCCAAGCGCGATGCGCAGGGCGTCATGCAGAAGCGCGCTTACGGGCCGGGCATGTTGCGGGTGTTCGCTTTGCTGGCACGGCTGCGCTTTTTGCGCGGCACGCCGCTGGATGTCTTCGGGCGTACGGCCGAGCGGCGCGCCGAGCGGGAGTTGATTCGCGAGTATGCCCAGCACATGACCGCCGTCATCGGCAAACTCAATCGGGGCAATCTCGAACCGGCCGTGGCGCTGGCCAGCCTGCCGCAGGAGATCCGCGGCTATGGCCACGTCAAGGAAGCGGCGATGGCACGCGCCGAGCAAAAGCGCGAGGTGCTGCTGCGCGAGTTCAGCGCCGCGGTGCTGCCCCTGGGCGGCGCACGGGCCGCCTGAAGCCCCGCCCGGCGCGCGATCCTGCTTCAGGCGCCGGGCGCTTCTTCTGCCAGCAGGCCGGCGATCTTGTCGCCCACGGCCAGCGCGGCCATGGACAGCGGCAGGGTCGCCGAGCGGCAAAGATACACCGGCCGCCATAAGGGTTGTGGCCGGATGCGGCGCAGGCTGACCTCGCCGCGTTCGGCCTCCTGGCGCGCCGACGCGTGCGAGACGATGGTGTGCGCCACGCCGGCGGCCGCCAACTGCACCAACTGCGCAATGGCATTGGCCTCGGCGATGACGTTAAAGCGCACCCCCTTGTCCTGCTGATACCGGTTGAGCAGGCGGCGCAGGCTGTGCGGCTCGCCGGGGAGGACCAGCGGCAGCTGCGCCAGGCGGTCCAGCGTGATGCCCGGCATGGCCCGGGCGGCGCGCTTGCCTTGCGGGGGCGACACCAGCACCAACTCTTCGTCCATCACGTGCTGAAATTGCAGATCGGGCGAGCCTTCGTCGCCGAAGGTCAGCCCCAGATCGGCATGGCCGGAGCTCACGAAACCCGGAATGTAGCCGGTGCTGGCTTCGATGATTTTCAGGTAGACATCCGGCCAGTTCGCCAGGCAGGAGCGCAACAACGGCACCGTCAACAGCCGCGCCATGGACATGGGCATGGCGATGGCCACGGCGCCCCGCGGGGTGTTGCGGTCATCGCGGACATCGGCGCGCGCGGCCTCGATGCGCTCGAGAATCTCGCGCGCATGGGCCAGCATGCGCACCCCTTCGGCCGTGGGCATGACGCCGCGCGAGGTGCGGCGCAGCAGGGTGACGCCCAGTTCTTCTTCCAGCTTGCGTATCACCAGGCTCAGGGCCGGTTGCGCCAGATGCAGGCGGGTGGCCGCGCCGCTGATGGAGCCGGCCGAACAGACCGCCACGAAGCACTGCATGGCTCTGACGCTCAAGGTCATGGTGGCTTAGCTATAACAAGTTGAATATGAGTTGCATAGAGTATATGTATTTCAAATATATCGACAGCGTCTCCATAATCCATCGCCATTGCATGGCAAATAAAACCAGGAGACATGATGGCTTTGCGTACCCTTATTTCGGCGGTGGCGTTACTGATGTCGGCGCAGGCCGCGGCGGCTGGCTGGCCGGAGCGCCCGATCACCCTGCTGGTGCCCTTTTCGGCGGGCGGGCCGACCGACTTCATCGCCCGTCTGGTGGCCGAGCCGCTGGCGCGCGAGCTCGGGCAGCCGGTCATCGTGCAGAACAAGGCCGGCGCCAGCGGTAATGTGGGCTACCAAAGTGTGCTCAACGGACCGCATGATGGCTACACCTTGCTGCACAACACCGTGGGCATGCAGGCCATCAATCCGCTGATGTACCCCGAGACTAATATGAAGCCGGCGCAGGATTACGTCACGGTCGGCATCACCGGCGCCATGCCCAATGTGCTGGTCATCAATCCGCAGAAGAACGATTTCGCCAACCTGCAGGCGCTGGTCGAGCGGGGGCGCTCGGCGCCGCAGACGCTGAGCTATGCCAACTTCGGCCCGGGCAGCTCGCCCCATGTCTACGGCGCGCTGCTGCAGAAACTGGCGGGCTTCGAGGCAGTGGGCGTGCCTTACAAAGGCAGCGCCAATGCCGTGACCGACGTGCTGGGCGGGCAAGTGGACTTCCTGTTCGACAGCATGACCACCAGCCTGGGCCAGATCCAGACGGGCCGGCTCAAAGCCCTGGCCATCACGTCGGCGCAACGTTCGCCGTTGCTGCCCGATGTGCCGACGCTCAAGGAAGCGGGTTATCCCGGCGGGGATCTGAAGTTCTGGTTCTCCTTGCAGGCGCCGGCGGGAACGCCGCCCGAAGCGCAGCAGAAGCTGCGTGCCGCCATCGCGCGGGTGGTGGCCAGCGACGCGTATCGGGCCGCCATGCAGGAGCGCGGCGCCGAGGCCCTGTCGGTGGCGCCCGACGCGCTGGATGCTTTCATGACCCGCGAGACGGGCGCCTGGACGGACGCGGCGCGCTCGATCGGGCTGAAAGCGGACCACTGATTCTCTCAACGCGGTAGCAATAATGACTCCTCTGAAAGGCATGGTCGTCCTGGACTTGAGCAAGGTCCTGGCCGGACCGCTCTGCGGTCAGTATCTCGGCGAGCTGGGCGCCGAAGTCATCAAGATCGAGCCGGTGGGCAGCGGCGACGATACGCGCGCCTGGCTGCCCCAGGAAGCCGGCCAGTCCGCGACCTTTCTGGCGGTCAATCACAACAAGCGCAGCCTGGCGCTGGACCTCAAGCAGCCCGAAGGCCGGGCGGTCGTGCACCGGCTGGCCGCGTCGGCCGACATCGTGCTGCAAGGCTTTGGCGGCAAGACCGCCGCGAAGCTGGGGGTGGATGACGCCACGCTGCGCGCCATCAATCCGCGCCTGATCTATTGCGAGATCTCCGGCTATGGACGGGAAGGGCCTCTGGGCGAGGAGCCAGGCTACGACGTCATGCTGCAGGCATTCAGCGGCATGATCAGCACCATGGGCGAGCCGGGTGGCCAGTTCGCGCGCGCCAGCTTTTCGCCGGTCGATCTGGGCACCGGATCCTTCGCGTTGTCCGGTGTGCTGGCCGCGCTGCTCGAGCGCGAGCGCACGGGGCAGGGGCAGTATCTGGACGTCTCTTTGCTGGATACCTCGCTCGGATTGATGTCCTACATGGCGCAGAACTACTGGCGCACGGGCAAGGCGCCGCAACGCATGGGCACGGCGCATCCGGCGATGTGCCCCTACCAGGCCTTCCGTGCCCAGGACGGCGACCTGATGCTGGGGGTGGGCAATGATGCGCAGTGGCGGCGCTTCTGCGCCGTGGCCGGCCTGCAGGAGTATGTCGAGGCGCCCGAGTTCGCGCGCAACGCCGATCGGGTACGCAACTTCGACGCCACGGTGCAACTGGTGCAGTCGCGCATTGCCACCCGCAGCGTGCAGTCCTGGCTCGACGCGCTCAAGCCTGCCGGCGTGGCCTGCTCGCCCATCCAGACGCTGGACCAGGCGCTGGCGCATCCGCAAGTGGCCGCGCGCGGCATCGTGGCCGAAAGCGAACACCCCGTGCTGGGCACGGTGCGGCAGGTCGGTCTGCCGGTGCGCTTTGGCCGCCAGGCGCGGCAGGTGCGGCGCGCCGCGCCGCTGCTGGGCGAGCACAGCCGGGCCATCCTCACCGAAGCCGGCTATAGCGACGACGAGATCGCGGCGCTGTTGCAGCGCGGCGCGGTACAGGCCGATGGCAGCCAGGCAGGAGCCAACGCATGAGTTCTATCCGCTACAAAGTCCGTGACCGTCTGGCCGAGATCCGGCTGTGCCATGCGCCGGTCAACGCGCTGGACATCGAGGTGCTCGATGCCCTGATTGCCGCCTTGCGCCGCGCCGATGCTGATCCGCAGGTGCGCGCCATTCTGCTGGCCAGCGATCTGCCCGGACGTTTCTGCGCCGGCCTGGATCTCAAGCGGCTGCTCGCCAGCAGCCCGACGCAGATCCACGCCTTGCTCAGCCGGCTCTACATCCAGCTCTACGACACGCAGTTTCAGTTGAGCAAGCCCTCGATCTCGGTGGTCAGCGGCGCGGTGCGCGGCGGCGGCATGACCGTGGCCATCTCCAGCGATATGCTGGTCTGCGCCGACACCGCGACCTTCGGCTACCCGGAGATCGACGTCGGCGTGCTGCCGGCCATTCACTATGCGCATCTGCCGCGCATCGTCGGCAAGCACCGCGCCTTCGACCTGCTTTTCACCGGGCGCATCTTCGATGCGGGCGAGGCGCGTGATCTGGGATTGGTGGCGCGGGTATGCGCCGAGGATGTGTTGATGGATCGCGCCAGGGAGCTGGCGCAATCGCTGGCCGCCAAACCGCGTGAGGTGCTGGCCATGGGGCGGCGCGCCTTCGTCTATGCCACCGATGGCGATTACCGCCGCAACGTGGCCGCCGCGGTCGAGGTGTTCTGCAATGCCGCGGCCACGCCGCAGGCGCGCGAAGGGATGCTGGCTTTCGCCGAAAAACGCGCACCGCGCTGGACGGACTGACCGCCTCGCCCCGCCGGGCTAGGACTGGCCTGCAGGGCGGCGCGGCGTCGTGAACAGCTCGACTTTCATTTTGGGGCGATCGAATCGCTCCACGCGCGGCGCCGAGCGCGAGTTGTCCTGGGCGGTCTGGGCCGCAAGCCGCTCGCGGTGGGCGATGACTTCTTCGGCCCGCGCATGATGCGCGGCCATCTTGCGCACCAGCACCCGGCCATCGCGCGGGAAGTAATGAATGCGCCGCGCATGGATGTCGCCCAGATCCTGGGCGAGCACCGGAATGCCTTCCGTTTTGAGGTACTGCAGCACAAAGCGCCCATTGCGCTCGCCGATGTTCATCTGCTGCATGGCGCTGAGCACCGCGCCGCCACCGAAGACCTTGGCCTGCAGGCGCTCGCGCGCCGCGCCGGCCTTGAGCATTTCATTGATCAGCACTTCCATGGCGAAGGCGCCATAGCGCATGGTCGAGGAGGCGGGCGATTGGGCATCGCCCTCGGGCAACATGAAGTGATTCATGCCGCCCACGCCGGTGAGCGGATCCCGCAGACAGGCCGCCACGCAGGAACCCAGTACCGTGGACAGCATGAGGTCTTCGCCGCTGGTGACGAAGTACTCATTCGGCAAGACCTTGACCGCCTGGCTGTTGAACGTGCTGTCGAAATAATGGCGGGAGGCGCGGGCGTCGAGGCGGGCTGTCATGGGCAGACTCAGCAGAGGTCAGACCGCAAAAACCGGGCTGGGTTTCAAATTGTTAGCTTCGTTCGCAATATTCTGCCGTATCTGCATGACCTTTGTCTTGCACGAGATGGCGCGGCGGGTCCGGGGCCACAAAGCAAAGCGCCCGTTCAGACAGGGTAGGCCTGAACGGGCGCCGGCTTTCGATCGATCAAGGGCCTTAAAAGCGAGTACTGCGCGTGACTGACCAGCGCGCCGACAGGGCGCCCAGGACGCCGGCAGCCACGACCGCGGCGGCCAGCGCGGGCCAATGCGGCAGATGCAGGGCGAATTCGGTGCTGTAGCTGCGCGCCAGGCGCAGCACGGCCTGGTTCAGCGGCACCAGGGCGGCGGCCGCCGCGCCGATGGCCAGCAGCGCGGCCAGCGCGCCGGACAGGGCGCCCTGGTAGAGGAAGGGCCGGCGCACGAAGGACTCGGTGGCGCCGACCAGGCGGGCCACCGCGATTTCCTCGCGCTGCGTCAGCGCCTGCATACGCACGGTGTTGAAGACGGTGGCCAGCACGACCACTGCCACGCAGATCGCCAGAAAACCCAGCCCCAGGCTGGCAAAGCGCAGGATGGCCTCCAGCCGCTGCACCCAGGCGCTGTCGAGCTGGACCTGATCCACGTACTGCCATTTGCGCCAGCCATCGGCCAGGGCGCCGGCGCGCTTGGCCAGATCGTTGCCGTCGGCCAGGGTGACCACCACGGCATCGGGCAGCGGATTGCCGGGCAGCACGGCCAGGGCGCCTTCCCAGGCGGGATTCTGGCGCAGTGTCTTGAGCGCCTGATCGCGCGGCACCTGGCGCACGGCGGCGATCTGCTCGCTGAACTCGCGCGCGATGCGTTCGGTGATGGCCGTGGCGGTGCCGGCCGGCGCGGTCGGCTGGATGTACAGGGTCAGTTCGGGCGTGACCGAGATCTGGCGCGCCAGGGGTTGCACCGAGACCAGCACGGCGCTGCCCAGCAAGGGCAGGGCGAGCACCAGCGCCATGACCAGCAGATTGGCCAGCCAGGAAAACGGTTGCGCGGCCAGGCGCTTCAGGGTGATGGACAGCGCGTAGCGATGTTGCCGCAGCCAGGACTTCATGCGGCCTCTCCTTGCGTGTCGTGGAATTTGCCCAGATCGATGCGCAGCGTGCGCCGCGTGTAACGCGCCATCAGTTGCTGGTCGTGGGAGGCGATCAGGGTCGTGACCCCGACACGGTTGAAGTCACGGAACACATTCATGATGCGCTGGGCGTTGTCGTCGTCCAGATTGGCGGTGGGCTCGTCGGCGATCAGGATGGCCGGGCGGTTGACGATGGCGCGGGCAATGGCCAGGCGCTGCTGTTCGCCACCGGACAATTCGATGGGGTTGAGGTCTTCTTTGCCAGCCAGACCGACCTTGTCCAGGGCGGCCCGGGCGCGGGCTGCGGCGGCGTCCGAGGCCTGGCCCGTGACCGACAGGGGCAGCATGACATTGGCCAGCGCGCTGCGGTCATAGAGCAGATGGGTGTCCTGCAGGATGACGCTGACGGCGCGGCGCAGGTAGGGCCGGGCGCGCAGGGACAGTTTGTCCAGCCGCTGGCCATGCACCTGTATGGAGCCCCGGCTGGGGGGCTCCAGGCCGGCGATCAGCTTGAGCAGGGTGGATTTGCCGGCGCCCGAAGGCCCCGAGACAAAGACGAATTCCCCCGCATCCACGCGGAAGTTGATGTCGGCCAGGATATTCCGGCCGCGACCATAGGATTTGAAGACGTGCTGGAATTCGATCATGGCGAGCAGGCAGATGAAGCTGCAATAGTAACTCTGCCGTATCTTGCCATGCCAGACGCCTGGCTGCCTGAGCGATGGGTGGGGCGGCGGTCTCCTACAGGCCTTGCGGACCGGCGGATTGCGTCCCCGAAATGCGGAAAATACGGAAAGGGATTTCCCCCATGTCCCCAAATTTAACCAACCTTTACCATCCGCCAAAGCACGTTGGCCCACCAGGCTGGCGCTTCGATGTCATCCTTACACGGAGATCACCATGAAAGCACTGAAATTGGCCGCTCTGGGCGCCGCATTGTTCGCCGCCAGCTCGGCAGCTCACGCTGGCGCAACCTTCGACAACGTGAAGAAGAAGGGTTTCGTCCAGTGCGGCGTGTCCACCGGTATTCCCGGCTTTTCCATTGCCGATAGCAAGGGTGAATGGAAAGGCATCGACGTCGACATGTGCCGCGCCATCGCCGCCGCCATGTTCGGCGACGCGACCAAGTTCAAGGTCACGCCGCTGAACACGCAGCAGCGCTTCACCGCCCTGCAATCCGGCGAAGTCGACGCGCTGACCCGCAACACTACCGTCACCCAGACTCGCGACACCACCCTGGGCCTGATCGGCGTGGGCGTGAATTACTACGACAGCCAGGGCGTGATGGTCTCCAAGGACCTGGGCGTCAAGAGCGCCAAGGAATTGGGCGGCGCGACCATCTGCGTGCAGCCTGGCACGACCACCGAACTGAACCTGGCCGACTGGTTCCGCGCAAACAAGATCGAGTTCAAGCCGGTGGTGATCGACAAGTACGACGAAATCGTGCGCGCCTTCTCGGCCGGCCGCTGCGATGCCTTCACGACGGACAAGTCGCAACTCGCCTCGACCCGCACCACGCTCGAGAATCCCGACAAATACATCATCCTGCCGGAAGACTTCTCCAAGGAGCCGCTGGGCCCCATGGTGCGCCAGGGCGATGAGCAATGGTTCAACGTCGTGCGCTGGGCGCTCAACGCCATGCTGGAGGCCGAAGAGTACGGCATCACCTCCAAAAACGTGGACGAGCAGCTCAAGAGCTCCAATCCCAACGTGCAGCGCATCCTGGGCGTGACCCCGGGCATGGGCAAGAACCTGGGCGTGGACGACAAATGGGCCTATAACATCATCAAGCAGGTGGGCAACTACGGCGAAAGCTTCGAATCCACGCTGGGCAAGGGTGGTCCGATGAAGCTGGAGCGTGGTCTGAACGCCTCCTACAAACAGGGCGGCCTGATGTACGGCTGGCCGGTGCGCTAAGCACAGTGGTTTACCGGCCGGGTGCGCCGCACCCGGCCGAGCCCGTGCGGAGCGGGTAGCTACGGGCGGCATGCCGTCGCCTTGAATCCGTTATTGGCAGAAGCATCTATGGCGACAACCCAGAAAAACGCCCCGGCCCAGGCGCCGCGACGTCGAATCAGCTGGAATGATCCCGGTTTTCGCGCCGTGGTCTACCAGGTGGTCGCAGTGGGGCTGGTGGCACTGGCTGTCTGGTTCCTGGTGTCCAACACCTTGCACAACCTGGCAGTGCGCAATATTTCTACCGGCTTTGGCTTTCTCAACAGGGAAGCCGGTTTCGCGATCGGCGAGACGCCCATCGCTTATTCCCCTTCGGATACCTATGGCCGCGCCATTCTGGTGGGCCTGCTCAACACGCTGCGCGTGGCCGTGCTCGGCATCGTGCTGGCCACTATCCTGGGCACGCTGATCGGTATCGGCCGGTTGTCCAAGAACTGGCTGGTCGCGCGCCTGACGTCGCTCTACGTCGAGGTCATGCGCAACGTGCCGCTGCTGCTGCAGCTTTTCTTCTGGTATGCGCTGATCACCGAGAACATGCCCGGGCCGCGCCAGGCGCACAATCCCTTGCCGGGCGTGTTCATCTCCAACCGGGGCGTCAAAGTGCCGGAAGCGGTCGGCGCCTCGCTGGATTGGATACTGCTCGGGCTGGGCCTGGCCATCGTCGCCACGCTGGTGCTGGGCCATTGGGCCCGCAAGCGCCAGCACGAAACCGGGCAGGTGTTTCCGCTGGGCCGTGCCGCGTTGGCCCTGCTGATCCTGTGTCCGGTGGTGGGCTGGCTGTTGAGCGGCATGCAGCTGTCGCTGTCCATGCCCGAGCTCAAGGGCTTCAACTTCCAGGGCGGCCTGACGCTGACGCCGGAGTTCGCCGCGCTGTTGGCCGGGCTGGTGATCTATACCTCGGCCTTCATCGCCGAGGTGGTGCGCTCCGGCATCCAGGCCGTCAATAGCGGCCAATGGGAAGCGGCCAGTTCGCTGGGCCTGCGCCGTTCGCAGGTGTTGCGGCTGGTGATCCTGCCGCAGGCGCTGCGCGTGATCATCCCGCCCATGACCAGCCAGTACCTCAACCTCACCAAGAACAGCTCGCTGGCCGTGGCCATCGGCTATCCGGACATCGTGTCGGTGGTCAACACCACGCTGAACCAGACGGGCCAGGCGATCGAGGGCATCCTCATCATCATGGCGGCCTACCTGACGGTCAGCCTGTCGATCTCCATCTTCATGAACTGGTACAACAAGCGCATTGCGCTGGTGGAGCGTTGATATGAGCAGCACTACGCAAACCCCGCGCTCCGACCTGCCGCCGCCCGCCCATCATGTCGGCGTCTGGGCCTGGATGAAGACGCGCTTGTTTTCCTCGCCTTTGTCCATTCTGGCCACGGTGTTGCTGGCCTGGCTGGTGATCATGGCCGTGCCGGCGCTGGTGGAGTGGGCCCTCATCCGGGCCAATTTCACGGCCACCTCGGCGCAGGAATGCCGGGCCTCGGGCGGCGCCTGCTGGGCTTTCATCGTCGAGAAACACCGCCTCATTCTGTTCGGCACCTATCCCTACGATGAGCAGTGGCGGCCGCTGATCGCGACCTTCATCCTGATCGCGGTCATCATCGTCAGCGGCATGCGCCGCTTCTGGAAGCCCATTCTGGCCTTGATCTGGGTCGTGGGCCTGTCGCTGGTGGCGGTGCTCATGTGGGGCGGCGTGCTGGGCCTGACCTACGTCGAGAACAGCCGCTGGGGCGGGCTGCCGCTCACGCTCATTCTGTCGACCTTCGGCATTGCCTTCGCCTTTCCGTTCGGTGTGCTGCTGGCCCTGGGCCGGCGCTCGCACATGCCGGCGATCAAGACGCTGTGCGTGGTCTACATCGAGCTGATCCGCGGCGTGCCGTTGATCAGCCTGCTGTTCATGTCGTCGGTCATGTTGCCCTTGTTTCTGCCGGAGGGGTTTTCGATCGACAAACTGCTGCGCGCGCAGATCGCCATCATCCTGTTCGCGGCGGCTTATATCGCCGAGACCGTGCGCGGCGGGCTGCAGGCCATCCCCAAGGGGCAATACGAAGGGGCTGATTCGCTCGGGCTGTCTTACTGGCAGAAGATGCGCAAGATCATTCTGCCGCAGTCGCTGAAGATCGTCATTCCGCCGCTGGTCAGCATCTTTATTTCGCTGTTCAAGGACACCTCGCTGGTCGTGATCATCGGTATTTTCGATCTGACCCTGGCGGCCAAGGCGGCCTTGTCGGATGCGGCCTGGCGCGGTTTCAGCGTGGAAGCCTATATCTTCATCTCGCTGATCTACTTCGTCTTCTGCTTCTCGATGTCCAAATACAGCCAGAGGCTGGAGCGCCGCCTGGCGACCGGTCATCAACGATAGAAACGCGCCGGCCGACCTCGCGGCGGCCGGTCACTTTTTCGGGAGTACAGGCATGTCCAATGCCATCATCCGCCTGCAGGACGTCAACAAGTGGTACGGCCAGTTCCACGTCTTGCGCAACATCAATCTGGACGTGGCACCCGGCGAACGTATCGTGATCTGTGGCCCCTCCGGTTCGGGCAAGTCCACCATGATCCGGTGCATCAACCGGCTCGAGGAGCACCAGCAAGGCAAGATCATCGTCGATGGCACCGAGCTGACCAACGACCTCAAACAGATCGAGACCATCCGCAAGGATGTCGGGATGGTGTTTCAGCACTTCAATCTGTTCCCGCACCTGACGGTGCTGGAAAACCTGACCCTCGGGCCGGTCTGGGTGCTGAAGAAATCGCGCGCCGAGGCCGAGGCCACGGCCATGAAATACCTCGAACGCGTGCGCATCCCGGATCAGGCGCATAAGTTTCCGGGCCAGCTCTCCGGCGGGCAGCAGCAGCGCGTGGCCATTGCCCGCTCGCTATGCATGAGCCCCAAAATCATGCTGTTTGACGAGCCGACGTCGGCCCTCGATCCGGAAATGGTCAAGGAGGTGCTGGACGTCATGGTGAGCCTGGCGCAGGAAAGCGGCATGACCATGCTGTGCGTGACCCACGAAATGGGGTTTGCGCGCAAGGTCGCCAACCGCGTCATCTTCATGGACCGTGGCGAGATCATCGAAGAGAACACGCCCGACGCGTTCTTTGACCATCCGCAGAACGAGCGCACCAAGCTGTTTCTCAGCCAGATTCTTCACTGACGCCTTGCGCGGCCGCAAGCGGCCGCGTGGGGGGCACGCCCGGACAGGGATGGCTGCGTTATGCTACGGGCCAAACCAAACAGACGTACACAAAACATCCCTGTCCGGAGACTCTCATGACTCGTTCTCTCGTGTCCGCCTCGCGCCGCGCGCTGCTGGGCGGCGCCCTGGCCCTGGCCGCCAGCCTGTCCCTGCTGGCGCCGGCCGCCGCACAGACCGACTTCCCCAGCAAACCCTTGCGCTTTATCGTGCCTTACCCGCCCGGCGGTCCGCTGGACACCATGGCGCGCCTGTTGGCCGAAAAAGTGCGCGATTCGCTGGGCCAGCCCGTCATCGTCGAGAACAAGGCGGGCGCGGGCGGCAATATCGGCGCCGATCTGGTGGCCAAGGCCGCCCCAGATGGCTATACGCTGGTGATGGGGGCGGTGGCCACGCATGCCATCAATCCTTTTCTGTTTGCCAACCTGCCCTACGATCCCATCAAGGACTTCGCGCCCATCACCATCGTGGCTTCGGTGCCCAATGTGCTGGTCATGAACGTCGAGTTCGCGCAGAAGAACAACATCAAGGACGTGGCCGATCTGGTCGCCTACGCCAAGAAGAACCCGGGCCGTCTGAACTATGGCTCGGGGGGCAATGGCAGCGCAGGCCATTTGTCCGGCGAGCTGCTCAAGGCCCGCGCCGGCATCTCGGCCGAACATATCCCTTATCAGGGCGCGGCCCCGGCCCAGCTGGCCTTGCTGTCGGGTCAATCGGATTTCATGTTCGACAACCTGGCTGCCTCGGCTCCGCTCATCAAGGACGGCAAGGTCAAGGCGCTGGCGGTCACGACGGCCAAGCGGTCTTCGCTGCTGCCCGATGTGCCGACCGTGGAAGAGTCGGGCGTCAAGGGCTTTGACCTGGGCACCTGGTTCGGCGTGTTCGCGCCCGGCGGCACGCCTGCGCCGGTGGTCGCCAAGCTCAACAAGGCCTATAGCGATGCGCTGAACCGGCCGGAAGTGCGCGAGCGTCTGCTGACCATGGGCTCGGAGCAGGGGCCGATGAGCGCCGAAGCGTTCGCCGCCTTCGTCAAGGCCGAGAAGGACAAATACCAGGAGATCGTCAAGATCTCGGGCGCCAGCCTGAACTGAGCGGGTCCGGCAGCCCCATGTTGATGTACACCACCGTCAAGATCGTGCATGTGCTGGCGATCACGGTCTGGATACTCGGCCTGCTGTGGCTGTCCTCGACCACGGGTTTCTCGGCCGCGTCGGCGGCCAGCCTGCGGCGGATGGCGCGCTGGAACCACCGGGTGGTGCTGCCGGCCATGGCCTTGACCTGGTGCTGTGGCCTGATCATGGGCGGCATGGTGGGCTGGTTTGGCCAGCTCTGGCTGGACGTCAAAATGGGCCTGGTGCTGCTGTTGACCCTGCTGCAGTGGTGGCAGACCCGGGTGTTGCGGCGCATGTTGGATGAGGCGGAATACCGGGCCCCCGGCTGGATGGGCTTGTCCGGCGCCGCGGTATTTCTGCTCACGGCGCTGGC
The DNA here is from genome assembly GCF_002261355.1 of Bordetella genomosp. 12. Taxonomy (GTDB): domain Bacteria; phylum Pseudomonadota; class Gammaproteobacteria; order Burkholderiales; family Burkholderiaceae_B; genus Bordetella. Next base: position 504,072 of record NZ_NEVU01000001.1, read on the forward strand.
GATCACGCTGGCGGTGGCCAAGCCCTTTTTCTGAGCCTCAGGACGCTGGTCGGGCCCAGTTCTTGGCCAGTTCGACGGCCTGGCGCCAACGCTGCATGCGTGCCTGGCGCACTGGCGCCGGCCAGCGTGGCTCGAAACTGCGTTCGGCCTGCCATTGCCCGGCGAACTCCTGTGGATCGCTCCAGAAACCGACCGCCAGGCCGGCCAGGCCCGCCGCGCCCCGGGCGGTGGACTCCGCGACCCGGGGGCGCACGACCGGCACGCCCAGCAGATCGGCCTGCATCTGCATCAGCAGATCGTTGCGCGAGGCGCCGCCGTCGACGCGCAATTCCGAGAGCGGGATGCCGCTGTCGGAATTCATGCATTCGAGCAGTTCGGCGCTTTGCAGGGCGATGGATTCGAGGGTGGCGCGCGCAATGTGCGCCCGGGTCGTGCCGCGAGTCAGGCCGACTAGCGTGCCGCGCGCGTAGGGATCCCAGTGCGGCGCGCCCAGCCCGGCGAACGCCGGCACCATGAAGACATCATCGGTGTCCGCCACGCTGGCGGCCAGGGGTTCGATATCTTCGGCATGCTGGATGATGCCCAGCCCGTCGCGCAGCCATTGCACGGCCGCGCCCGCCACGAAGACCCCGCCTTCGAGCATATAGGTGCTGCGCCAGCCCGCGGCCTCGGGCAGACCCCAGCCCACCGTGGCCAGCAGATGGTTATGCGAGGCCACCGGCTGGTCGCCCACGTTCATAAGCATGAAGCAGCCTGTGCCATAGGTGTTCTTGGCCATGCCGGGCGTAAAGCAGGCCTGGCCGAAGGTCGCGGCTTGCTGGTCGCCGGCCACCCCGGCGATGGGGATGGGCCCGCCCAGCCACTCGGGGCTGGCTTGGCCGATGACCGCGCTGCTGGGCGCGACCTGGGGCAGCACCGAGCGCGGGATGTTCAGCAGACTAAGAATCTCGTCGTTCCAGTCCTGAGTGTGCAGGTCGAACAGCATGGTGCGCGAGGCGTTGCTGGGGTCGGAGCTGTGCACCGCGCCGCCGGTCAATTGCCACACCAGCCAGGTGTCCACGGTGCCGAAGGCCAGTTCGCCGCGTTCGGCGGCCGGGCGCGCGCCCGGCACATGGTCGAGCAGCCAGGCGAGCTTGGTGCCCGAGAAGTAAGCATCGACGACCAGGCCGGTGCGCTGCTGCAGCCAGTCGGCATGGCCGTCGCGGCGCAGTTGTTCGCACAGGGGGGCGGTGCGGCGGTCCTGCCAGACGATGGCGCGCGCCAGGGGCCGGCCGGTGGCGCGCTCCCAGAGCAAGGTGGTTTCGCGTTGGTTGGTAATGCCGATAGCGGCCAGATCGGCCGCGCTCGCGCCGGCGTTGCGCAGGGCCTCGCGCGCGACTTCGAGCTGGCTGCTCCAGATCTCCAGCGCGTCATGCTCCACCCAGCCCGGGCGGGGATAGTATTGACGGAACTCCCGCTGGCCGACGCCGCGCACGGCGCCCTGGCGGTCAAACACGATGGCCCGGGAGCTGGTCGTGCCCTGATCCAGGGCGAGCACGTAGTCACTCATCGTCAGTTTGCACCTTGTTCCGGTTGAGGAGTGCGCCGGCGTCCGGCGCCAGACGGCGGAAGGACAGGGTGGACAGCGCGCACAGCAGGCCGATGGTGATGAAGGCCACGATGACATCCGGCACGGCCAGATGGTCGTCGCCGCGCACCGCCATGCTCAGGTTGAGCGTAATGGCCGCCACGCCCACGCCCAGGCTGATGCCCAGTTGCTGCGCCATGGCCGAAAAGCTGCTGGCGCGGCTCATTTTCTCGGCAGGAATGTCCGCGTAGGACAGCGTGTTGACCCCGGTGAATTGCAGCGAGCGGAAGAATCCGCCGATCAGCAGAATGAGGATCATCAACCAGACCGGTGTCTGAGGGGTGAACAGGGCGCAGGCCATGATGAACAGCCCGGTCAGCACCGCGTTGATGGTGAGCACACGGCGAAAGCCGAAGTGCTGCACGATGGGCGTGGCGACAAATTTCATCAGCAGCGCGCCGGCCGCGCTGGCGAAGGTGATCATGCCGGCCTCAAAGGGCGACAGGCCAAAGCCCACCTGCAGCAGCATGGCCAGCAGAAAGGGCACCGCGCCCACCGCGAAGCGGCACAGATTGCCGCCCAGCGTGGAGATGGCAAAGGTCGGAATGCGCAGCAGCGTCAGGTCCAGGATGGGATAGGCGACGCGTTTGGCATGCCACAGATAGAGCAGGCCGCAAGCCAGCCCGCCGATGAGCAGCAGGGCCAGCAGCGCGGGGCTGAGCAGGCCATGGCCCAGCGCCTCGAAGCCGCTGACCAGGCCGGCCAGACAGACCGAACTCAGGATGAACCCCACCACGTCCAGGCGCGGGGTGTTGTCCATGCGGATTTCCTCGACGAAATGCAGCACCAGGTAGATGCCGATCATGCCGATGGGCACGTTGATCAGAAAGATCCAGTGCCAGGACATATAGGTGACCATGAAGCCGCCCAGCGGCGGGCCGATGACCGGACCCAGCAGCGCGGGGATGGACAGAAAGGACATCGCCTTGAGCAAGTCCTGCTTGGGCACCGTGCGCAGCAGGATGACACGGCCCACCGGCACCATCATGGCGCCGGCCAGGCCCTGCACGATGCGGGCGATGACCAGTTGCGACAGGTTTTGTGACACCGCACAGGCCACCGAGCTCAAGGCAAACAGGGCGATCGCGCTGACGAAGACCCGGCGCGCGCCAAAACGGTCGGCGGCCCAACCGCTGATGGGTACGAATACGGCCACCGCGAGCAGATAGGAGGTGATGGCGACGTTCAGTCGCACCGGGGTCGAACCGAGCGCGGCCGCCATGGCCGGCAGCGCGGTCGCCACCACGGTGGAGTCCAGCATCTGCATGAACAGCGCGCAGCCGACGATAAACGGGATCATGCGAGCCGCGCGCGCGGCCTTGGGATCGGTCAGGGAAGACGAGGCGGCTGAGGCGGGTTCGGCGGGCATGGGCGGCTGGTGGAAAAGTGCCGGTCGATTGTACCGCCGTCGACGGCGGCGGCCCGGCCTGCCTACAGTACACTATGTACTATCCCGTCACCTTATCTGTGTGCTTTGCCATGGCCAAGAATTACGAATCCGAGATCACCAAGTTCCTGAAGGACTACAAGGCCAGCCACCCCGGCACCGAAGAGGGCCAGCGTGAGGGCCGTGCCCGCCTGTGGGACAAGCCGCAGGACACCGAGCTGCTCGAAGGCTTCCGCGCCGCGCGCGTGCCGCAAAAGCCTTACGTCTACCAGGCCGACTGAGGCCGGCCGGCAGCGGGCGCGCATGTCGCAAAAAACGATGATCCCGGGCGATGATCTGCAGGCGCTGGTACAGCCGCCGGTCGACAGCACGCCCGACACCGTCGACAGCGTGGCCTTCGCCCGCCTCTACGGCGAGCCGCTGTTTCAGCTGCCCACCGATCTGTACATCCCGCCCGATGCGCTGGAGATTTTTCTCGAGGCTTTCGAAGGGCCGCTGGATCTTCTGCTCTATCTGATCCGCAAGCAGAACTTCAATGTGCTGGACATCCCCATGGCGGATGTCACGCGGCAGTATCTGTCGTATGTGGATCAGATCCGCACGCACAATCTCGAACTCGCCGCCGAGTACCTGCTCATGGCGGCCATGCTCATCGAGATCAAGTCGCGCATGCTGCTGCCGGTCAAAAAGAGCGACACCGGCGAAGAACCCGAGGATCCGCGCGCCGAGCTCGTGCGCCGCCTGCTCGAGTACGAACAGATGAAGCTGGCCGCCCAGCGCCTGGATGCCCTGCCGCAACTGGGGCGCGACTTCCAGCGCGCCCAGGGCGTGGCCGACATCAACGTCGAGCGCGCCCTGCCCGAGGTCAGCCTCGAGGACTTGCGCAGCGCCTGGGCCGACATCATCAAGCGCGCCCGCTTGAACCAGCATCACCACATCACCCGCGAGCAGCTCTCGGTGCGCGATCACATGACGCACATCCTGCGGCGCCTGAACGACGTGCGCTTCATCGAGTTCACCGACCTCTTTCTGGAGCGCATCACCGAGGGTGCGCCCGTGGCGGTCGTGGTGGTGCATTTCATCGCCATGCTGGAGCTCGCGCGCGAGTCCCTGCTGGATATCACTCAGGCCGAACCTTACGCGCCTATCTACGTGCGCCTGGCTTATACCAGCGTGTCTGCCGCAGCCTAGCCTCCGGAGATTTTCTTGAAAGTCGTCCACACCATTCAGGACATGCGCGATCATTTGCGCGGTCAGAACCGTATCGCCTTCGTGCCCACCATGGGCAATCTGCATGAGGGCCATCTCGCGCTCATGAAGCTGGCCCGCCAGCATGGCGATCCAGTCGTCACCAGTATTTTCGTCAACCGTCTGCAGTTCGGCCCGAACGAAGACTTCGACCGTTATCCGCGCACGCTGCAGGATGATGTCGAGAAAATGGAGCGCGACCGCGACGTCTACATGGTGTTCGCGCCGGACGAACGCGAAATGTATCCCGAGCCGCAGAGCTACCGGGTCCAGCCGCCGGACGACCTGGGCGACATCCTCGAAGGCGAGTTCCGCCCCGGGTTTTTCCAGGGCGTGTGCACGGTGGTGCTCAAGCTGCTGTCCTGCGTGCAGCCGCGCGTGGCGGTCTTCGGCAAGAAGGATTATCAGCAACTCATGATCGTGCGCGCCATGTGCCGCCAGTTTCAGTTGCCGGTGGAGATTCTGGCGCACGAGACGGTGCGCGCGTCCGACGGCCTGGCGCTGTCGTCGCGCAATCGTTATCTGTCGCCCCAGGAGCGCGGCGAAGCGCCGCGCCTGTACGCGGTGCTGGGCGCATTGCGCCAGCGCGTGCTCGATGGCGCGGATGACCTTGCCCTGCTGGAGCAGGAGGCGGCGGCGCAATTGTCCGCGCACGGCTGGAAGGTCGATTATGTGTCGTTGCGCCGGCAGCGCGATCTGAAGGCGCCCACGGCCGAGGATTTCGGCGCCCGCGAGCCCCTGGTGGTGCTGGCGGCCGCCAAACTCGGCGCGACCCGGCTGATCGACAACCTCGAAATCTGACGGCTGTCGCAAAACCGCTCCGGCCTCGGAACAATCAGATGGCCGGGGCCGAACGCGGCTGACAGACTGCCTGCAAAGCTCGATTGCAGGTGCTCGTCATGCGCGTTGATTCTTTCTCTGATGTTGCGTCAGTCGCCGCGCTCACGCCGCGTGAGCGCGAGGTGCTCGCCTATCTGGCCCGAGGCCAGGCCAACAAGGTCATTGCGATCGAGTTGGGGATTTCCATGCGTACGGTCGAGGCGCATCGGGCGCGCATTTTCCGCAAATTGGGCGTGCGCAACGTGCTGGAGCTGATATGCCGCCTGTGTCCTTACCGGCCGGCGCTGGCTGAGCCCGCGCCGGCCTGCTTCAGGCTGGGGCTTATTGGCCGCAGCGCGGAGCCGGCTGCTTGTCCAGTTCGGACACCGGATCAAGATCCGGCTGGCGGGTCAGGGTGTAGTTGAGGTTGGGCATGTGGCCGTTGACCGCCCGCACGCGCAGCGTGTTGTTGGCCGGCACGGTGAAGTCAGCGCGCACGTTGCCGCTGGCATCCATCAGCAGGATACGCGGGGGGCGCTCATGCAGCGCATCCCAGCAACCCTGCTCGAACGTCGGCTTGCCGGCGTTGGGGTGGCCGTTGAGATACGAGATGCGGGCCCGCCACTGGCCCGTGGGCGCCAGCGTCAGCGTCACCAGTTGGGCGCTGCAGTTCATGTCGGCATGCAGGCAGGGCAGGGTGCCCTGGAAAGTCTGGGCCTGGGGCACCAGTTCGCGCGCGGCCGTGGTCACATTGGCCGGCGCGACGGCAGCGGCGCTGCTGTCGTAGCTCGGCGCGGCGACGCCCTGCTCGTTGTCGGCCGTGGCCTGCTGCACGGCCTGCTGGCGGCCGGGTTGGCGCGGCTTGAGCTCGATCTGCAATTGCGACGGCGCGTTCACGACGGTGCGGTAGCCGGCGGCCTGGGCCTGCGCCTGCGCATCCGTCACGGTGCTGGCCGCCGGCGGGTTGTAATAGCCCTCGCTGCGCTGTTGCGCGCAGCCGGCCATGAGTGCCGCGGCCAGTATGGCGCCAGCCAGAGGAAGAGGGCGGATTCGGGAAGCGAGCGTGAGGGCCGACATGGCAGCGTGTCCGGAGTTTGTTGGTCTGTCCTGATTTTACGCAGGATTGCCGCGATTCGATACGTCGGCTCGCCGGCCGCATTGCTTTGACAACGTTTTGCGTCCACAAAGCCGCCTCCGCGCGCGATCGGGTTCGATACACTCGCGGGTGCACGCTTGCCCTCTCTCGCAACCTCCTCGCTCAAAGGCCGCGCATGTCTCTTTCCGCCGTTTATCTGCTGGCCGCCCTGGCGGGTCTGGCGCTGGGCGGCTGCGCGACCGTGTTCAGCCACTATCTGCCCACCTATCTGCGGCGTGTCTGGCGCGGGCGCCAGGCCGGCCTGAATCTGCCGCCGCGCGCGCGCCGCCGCCTGTGGCCGGCGGTCGGCTGGTGGCTGGCGGCGCATGGGGCGCCGCGCCAGGCCGCCGCCTGGCGGACCCCCTGGCCGGAGTTGCTGCTGGCGGCGCTGTTCATGGCCTGCGTCTGGCGCTTCGGCCCGGGCTGGCTGGCGGCCTGCGCGATGGGCTATTGCCTGGCCCTGGTGCTGATGGCCTGGGTCGACAGCCGCAGCTACATTCTGCCCGACCTGCTCACATTGCCCCTGCTCTGGGCCGGCCTGCTGGTCAATCTGGACGGCGCGCTCACCCCCTTGCCTCATGCGGTGCTCGGCGCGGTCTTCGGGTATGGTCTGTTGTGGGTCTTCTATCATGTGTTCAAGTGGTGCACCGGCCGTGAAGGCATGGGCTACGGCGATTTCAAGCTCACTGCCGCGCTGGGCGCCTGGCTGGGGGCGGGGGCCCTGGCGCCGCTGCTGTTGCTGGCGGCGCTGGCGGGCCTGATCGTCGGCGTGACGGCCCGGCTGCGCGGCGGGCCGGACAGGCCTCAGCCGTTCGCGCCGTTTCTGGCCCTGGCCGGCATCGTGGGCCTGATGTGGCCGCCACAGTGGGGAGGATTGTTTTGACGGGAATCGTCATGCTCAAGATCGGTTTGACCGGCGGCATCGGCTCGGGCAAGACGCGCGTGGCCGACCTGCTCGGCCAATGGGGCGCGTGTGTGATCGACACCGATGTCATCGCGCATGCCCTGACCCAGCCCGGCGGGCTGGCCATGCCCGCCATCGTGCAGGCTTTCGGGGCGCACTCGGTACGCCCCGATGGCGCCATGGACCGCGACTGGATGCGGGCGCGGGTCTTTCGCGAGCCCGACGCGCGGGCCCGGCTCGAAGCCATCCTGCATCCGCTGATCGGCCAGCAGACCCAGGCCGCGGCCGAGGCGGCGCAAGGCAGTTATGTGGTGTTCGTGGTGCCCTTGCTGGTCGAGTCGGGACGCTGGCGCCAGCGGATTGATCGTATATGTGTGGTCGATTGCGATCCCGACACTCAGATTGCGCGGGTTCAGCAGCGCAGCGGGCTGACGGAGTCCGACATCAGGCGTATCATGGCAGCACAGGCCGCGCGATCAACCCGGCTGGAAGCCGCCGATGATGTCATCCTCAATGACGGCTCCACCACGGCAGAGACCTTGCTCGCGCGGACAAGAAGTCTGCACGAACGCTATCTTGGATTGGCGCGCGCGTAGGACCGGCCCGGGCAGACCGCAGCCGGCAATCCTTGACCAACCTCGGCCTCGCGGCCGATACAAGACGGGCCTGTAGCCAGCGTGATTCTGTACGAATACCCCTTCAATGAACGCATCCGGGCCTATCTGCGGCTGGAGTACCTCTTCGACCGCCTGACCTTCTTCGCGCGTGAAGGCGATGCGCGCCAGCACCAGGTCGCCGTCACGTCGCTGTTCGACATTCTGGACGCCTGCGAGCGTACGGACATGAAAGGGGCTGTGCTGCAGGATCTGGAGCGCCAGCGCATGGCGCTCAATGGCCTGCGCGATCATCCGGGCGTCGACCAGGACGCCCTGGAGTCGATGCTGCGCGAGCTCGAGCGTGTCTTCAGTGCCCTGTCGGTGGTCGGCAAGACCGGCCAGGGCCTGCGCGAAAACGAGTGGCTCGGCAGCCTGCGCGGCCGCTTGGCCGTGCCCGGCGGCGCCACGCAGGTCGACATGCCCTCCTACTACGCCTGGCAGAACAAAGCCGAGTCGCTGCGGCTGGCCGATCTGCAAGGCTGGATGCAGCCGTTCCAACCGTTGCAGGAGGGGTTGGGCCTGGCCTTGCGTCTGTTGCGCGAGGCGGGCCGGCGCAACGACGCCCAGGCCGAGCAGGGCGCCTATCAGCAGATGCTGGGAGGCAAGACCTTCCATCTGTTGCGGGTCTGGGTAGACCCCGAGTCCGGGTGCTTCCCGGAGATCAGCGCCAACAAATACATGGTGTGGATACGCTTTTCCACCCAGGATGGCGACCTCAAGCCGCAGCAGGTGAGCCGCAACATCGACTTCAAGATGTCGTTGTGCTCGTCCTGAGCGCATGCCAGCCGCCGGCGGCATAAAAAGGGACGTATTATTTTCCCCGGGGTGAAGATGTTGCGCGGGATTTCAGAGCCGCGTCAGAACCCTGCCTTTTCGCGCGGGTCTGAGGGAGAATAGCCGCTCCCGTCCCTTCTTCTTTATTTCTCGCATCCTGGGCCCGTCCTATGCATGATTCTTCCAACACCGCCTCGCGCCGCCGCTGGATCGGCATTGCGCTTGTCGTCATTGCATTGGCCGCGGTGGCCTGGGTGGTGCTCAAACCGGCCAAGCCGGTCAACCGCATGGGGCGGCCCGGCGCCGGCGGCCCTGGCGGTCCCGGGCCGGGAGGGCCGGGCGGTTCCGCCGCGCTGATGAACATGGCCATTCCTGTCAAAGTGGCCGAGGCGCGTTCGCAGGATATCGACATCGTATTGCGCGCCCTGGGGACGGTCACGGCCTACAACACCGTCACGGTGCGGCCGCAGGTCAGCGGCGAGTTGGTCAAGGTCGCTTTCACCGAGGGGCAGATGGTCAAGGCCGGCGAACTGCTGGCTCAGGTTGACCCGCGGCCGTTCGAGGTCGCGCTGGCGCAGGCACAGGGCCAGCAGCAGCAGAATCTGGCGCAGCTCGAAAATGCCAAGCGCGATCTGCAGCGCTACCAGACGCTGTTCAAGCAGGACTCCATCGCACGCCAGCAGCTCGACACGCAAGCGGCGCTGGTGCGCCAGTACGAGGGGTCGGTCAAAAGCGATCAGGCCGCCGTCGACAGCGCCAAGCTGAATCTGGCTTATTCCCGCATCACGGCTCCCATCAGCGGCAGGCTGGGCCTGCGCCAGGTGGATCAGGGCAATCTGGTGTCCAGCAGCGACACCAACGGGCTGGTGGTCATTACCCAGACCCAGCCGATCTCGGTGGTGTTCACGCTGCCCGAGACGCAACTGCAGCAAGTGCTCGAGCAGGTGCGGGCCGGCAAGACCTTGCCGGTCGAGGCCTATGACCGCGCCGATACGCGGCGCATCGCCAGCGGGGTGCTCGAAACCATCGACAACCAGATCGATGTCTCTACCGGTACCGTCAAGCTCAAGGCCCGCTTCGACAATGCCGACCAAACGCTGTTTCCGAATCAGTTCGTCAACGTGCATCTGCTGGTCGAGACGCGCAAGGACGTGACCGCCATCCCCACGGCCGCCGTGCAGCAGGGCTCCGTGGGTTCCTTTGTCTTTCAGGTGCAGGCCGACGACACGGTCGTCGTCAAACCGCTGAAGCTGGGCGCCATCAACGCCGGCTGGGTGGCGGTCAACGAAGGGTTGTCACCCGGCGACCGGGTGGTCACCGAAGGTACCGACCGTCTGCGTGCCGGCGCCAAGGTGCAGGTTGGCACGCCCGCGGCCAACGGCGCGCCGACGCCTGCCGGCCAACCCCAGGCCGCGCAGTCCGGCCGCCATCACGCCGCCAGGTAACTCCCCGTGAGCCCGTCGCGCCTGTTCATTCTGCGGCCGGTCGCCACCACCTTGTCCATGGTGGCCATTCTGATCGCCGGCCTGATCGCCTATCGCTTGCTGCCGGTGTCGGCGCTGCCCGAGGTGGATTACCCGACCATCCAGGTCGTGACGCTGTATCCGGGCGCCAGCCCCGACGTGATGACCTCGCTGGTGACCTCCCCGCTGGAGCGCCAGTTCGGGCAGATGCCCGGCTTGAATCAGATGTCCTCGACCAGTTCGGGCGGGGCATCGGTCATCACCTTGCAGTTCAGCCTCAGCCTGCCGCTGGATGTCGCCGAACAGCAGGTGCAGGCGGCCATCAACGCCGCCTCCAATCTGCTGCCCAGCGATCTGCCGGTGCCGCCGGTCTACAACAAGGTCAATCCGGCGGACGCGGCCGTGCTGACGCTGGCGATCTCCTCGCCCACCATGCCGCTGCCGCAGGTGCGCGATCTGGTCGATACGCGCATGGCGCAAAAGCTGTCGCAGGTGCCGGGCGTGGGGCTGGTCAGCGTGGCGGGCGGGCAGCGGCCGGCGGTACGGGTGCAGGTCAATCCGCAGGCGCTGGCCGCCGCGGGCATGAGCCTGTCGGATCTGCGCACCGCCGTGGTGGGGGCCAACGTCAACCAGCCCAAGGGCAATCTGGACGGGCCGCTGCGCTCGACGACCATTGACGCCAACGACCAGTTGAAGTCGCCCACGGATTACAACGACCTCATCATCGCCTACAAGAACGGCGCGCCCATGCGCCTGTCCGATGTGGCGCAGGCGGTGCAGGCCGCCGAGGACACGCGCCAGGCGGCCTGGGCGGGCGACAAGCCCGCGATTCTGCTGAACGTGCAGCGCCAGCCGGGCGCCAATGTCATCGAGGTGGTCGACCGCATCCGCGAGATGCTGCCGCAGTTGCGGGCGGCCCTGCCGGCCACCCTGGATCTGCAGGTGGTGTCCGATCGCACCCAGACCATCCGGGACTCGGTCAAGGATGTGCAGCACGAAATGCTGATGGCCATTGCCCTGGTGGTGATGGTGACCTTCGTCTTTCTGCGCAGCGCCACGGCGACCTTCATCCCCAGCGTGGTCGTGCCGCTGTCGCTGGTCGGCACCTTCGGCATCATGTATCTGGCCGGGTTCAGCATCAACAACCTGACGCTGATGGCCCTGACCATCGCCACCGGCTTCGTGGTGGATGACGCCATCGTGATGATCGAGAACATCGCGCGGCACATCGAGGAGGGCGAGTCGCCCATGCAGGCCGCGCTCAAGGGCGCCTCGCAGATCGGATTCACGCTGATCTCGCTGACGTTCTCGTTGATCGCCGTGCTGATTCCGCTGCTGTTCATGCAGGAGGTCGTGGGCCGCTTGTTCCGCGAGTTCGCCGTGACCCTGGCCGTGGCCATCCTGATTTCCCTGGTGGTGTCGCTCACGCTCACGCCCATGATGTGCGCGCGGCTGCTCAAACCCGAGTCGGCCCAGCGCCACGGGCGCTTTCATCAATGGACCGGCCAGTTCATCGACCGCGTCATCGCCGCTTACGACCGTATGCTCCAGGTGGTGCTGCGGCACCAGACCGCCACGCTGCTGGTGGCGCTGGCGACCTTCGCCCTGACGGTGATCCTGTATATCGTGATCCCCAAGGGCTTTTTCCCGCAGCAGGACACCGGGCTCATTCAGGGCATCACGCAGGCGCCGCAATCGATCTCCTTCGCGGCGATGTCGCAGCGCCAGCAACAGATCGCCGATCGCATCGCGCAGGATCCGGATGTCGCGGCGGTGTCCTCGTTCATCGGGGTCGATGGCAGCAACGCCACCGTCAACGCCGGGCGCATGCAGATCGCGCTGAAGACGCAGGACGAGCGCGGCGCTGATCTGAAGACCATCATGCAGCGCCTGCAGCACGCCGTGGCCGGCATGAACAATGGCATCACGTTGTATCTGCAGCCGGTGCAGGACCTGACCATCGAGGATCGTGTCGCGCGCACCCAGTACCAGCTGACGCTGTCCAACCCGGACCTGGCGCAGTTGAGCGCATGGGCGCCCAAGCTGGTCGACCGCCTGAGCAAGCTGCCCGAATTGGCCGATGTCTCGCACGATCTGCAGGATCAGGGGCTGATGACCTGGGTGGACATCGACCGCGACGCCGCCTCGCGGCTGGGCATCACCGCCTCGACCATCGATGAGGTGCTCTACGATGCCTTCGGGCAGCGGCTCATCTCCACCATCTTCACGCAGTCCAATCAGTATCGCGTGGTGCTCGAAGTGTTGCCGCAGTTTCGCCGTGATGCCTCGTCACTGGACCAGATCCATGTGCCGACGTCCAGCGGCGGGCAGGTGCCGCTGTCGTCGGTGGCGCATATCTCCGAAGGGCACACCGTGCTGGCCATCAACCGGCTGGATCAGTTTCCCATGGTGACGGTGTCCTTCAATCTTGCGCCCGGAGCTTCTCTGTCGGCGGCGGTCGACGCCATCAACGCCGCCGAACGCGATATCGGCATGCCCACGGCGATCGAAACGCGCTTTCAGGGCGCGGCCCTGGCGTTTCAGAATTCCTTGAACAGTACGCTGTGGCTCATTCTGGCGGCCATCGTCACGATGTACATCGTGCTGGGCGTGCTCTACGAGAGCTACATCCATCCGATCACGATTCTGTCGACCCTGCCCTCGGCGGGCGTGGGCGCTTTGCTGGCGCTGATGATCTCGGGCACCGAGCTGGACATGATCGGCATCATCGGCATCATTTTGCTGATCGGTATCGTCAAAAAGAACGCCATCATGATGATCGACTTCGCCCTGGAGGCCGAGCGCAAGCAAGGCATGGCGCCGCGCGAGGCCATTCATCAGGCGGCGTTGTTGCGCTTTCGGCCCATTTTGATGACTACCCTGGCGGCCTTGTTCGGCGCCTTGCCGCTGATGCTGTCCAGCGGCACGGGGGCGGAGCTGCGCCAACCGCTGGGTCTGGTGATGGTGGGCGGCTTGCTGGTCAGCCAGGTGCTGACGCTGTTCACCACGCCCGTGATTTATCTGATGTTTGACCGTCTGTCCCGGCCGCGCGGCGCGCCCGGCCAGGCGCGGGCCGAACCATGATTCTGTCGGCGCCGTTCATCGTCCGGCCGGTCGCCACCACCCTGCTGGCCCTGGCCGTCGTGCTGGCTGGCACGCTGGCTTTCCGGCTTCTGCCGGTCGCGCCCTTGCCGCAGGTGGATATCCCGACGATCTCCGTGTCGGCCAGCCTGCCTGGCGCCAGCCCCGAGACCATGGCCTCCAGCGTGGCCACGCCGCTGGAGCGCTCGCTGGGCAGTATCGCTGGCGTGACGGAAATGACTTCGCGCAGCACCCAGGGCTCGACCCGCATCACCCTGCAGTTCGATCTGGACCGCAATATCGACGGCGCGGCGCGCGACGTGCAGGCGGCCATCAATGCGGCGCGTTCGTTGTTGCCGACCAGCTTGCGCAGCAACCCGACGTATCACAAGGCCAACCCGTCGGCCGCGCCCATCATGACGCTGGCCATGACGTCCAAGACGCAGACCCAGGGCCAGCTCTACGACCTGGCCTCGACCATCGTGGCGCAGAAGCTGGCGCAGGTCAACGGCGTGGGCGAAGTGACGGTGGGCGGCAGCTCGCTGCCCGCCGTGCGGGTGAGCCTGAACCCAGGCGCGCTGGCCAACCGCGGGGTCTCGCTGGATCAGGTGCGCCAGACGTTGTCCAACGCCAATGCCCTGCGACCCAAGGGCGTGCTCGAAAACGACGAATACCATTGGCAGATCCTGGCCAGCGATCAGCTCAGCCGCGCCGAGCAATACCGGCCGCTCATCGTCGCCTGGGTCAATGGCGCCGCCGTGCGGCTGTCGGATGTGGCGACCGTGGAAGATTCGGTCGAGGACCTGTTTCAAACCGGCTTCTATAACGACGGCCAGGCGATTTTGCTGATTCTGCGGCGGCAGGCCGATGCCAATATCATCGAGACCGTCGATGCCGTGCGCGCGCAGTTGCCCCAGCTCGCGGCACTGTTGCCCGGCGACGTGGACCTCATGGTGGCGCAGGACCGCACTCCCAGCATCCGTGCGTCCTTGCACGAGGCCGAGGCCACCCTGGTGATCGCGGTGGGCCTGGTGGTGCTGGTGGTGCTGCTGTTTCTGCGGCGCTGGCGCGCGGCCTTGATCCCCTCGGTGGCGGTGCCGGTGTCCCTGGTCGGGACTTTCTGCATCATGTACTTGTGCGGGTACACGCTGAACACCATCTCATTGATGGCGCTGATCGTGGCCACCGGCTTTGTCGTCGATGACGCCATCGTGGTGCTGGAAAACATCATGCGGCACATCGAGCAGGGCGCATCGCCCCTGCGGGCGGCGCTGCGCGGCTCGCGCGAGGTCGGGTTCACCGTGCTGTCCATGAGCTTGTCGCTGGTGGCGGTGTTCATCCCCATACTGCTCATGGGCGGGGTCGTGGGGCGGCTGTTCCGCGAGTTCGCCGTGACGCTGTCGGCCGCCATCCTGGTTTCGCTGGTGGTGTCGCTGACCCTCACGCCCATGATGTGCGCCCGGCTGTTGCGCCCCGAGCCGGCCGAGGACGCGGCCCCGCGCGGGCGCGCCAGCCGCATCGGCGCGGCGGTGGCGCATTTTTTCGATGGCCTGCTCGAAGGCTATGCCAGTTCCTTGCAATGGGCCTTGAACCACGGCCGGCTCATGATCGCCATCCTGCTGGGCACCATCGCACTGAACGTCTATCTGTATACCGTCATCCCCAAGGGTTTTCTGCCGCAGCAGGACACCGGCCAGTTGCTGGGCTTTTTCCGGGTCGATCAGGGCACGTCGTTTCAAGCCACGGTGCCCAAGCTGGAGTATTTCCGCAAGATCATCATGGCCGATCCGGCCGTGCAGAGCCTGACCGCCTACGCCGGCGGGCGCGGCGGCAGCAACACGAGCTTCATGCAGATCCAGCTCAAACCGCAGGCCGAACGCGGCGTGAGTTCCGATGATGTCATCAATCGCCTGCGCGGGCGCCTGCAGCGCGAGCCGGGCGCGCAGCTTTTCCTGGTGTCGCAGCAGGATATCCGCATTGGCGGGCGGCAAAGCACGGGATCGTACGATTACACCTTGATGTCGGGCGATCTGGCCTTGCTGCGTACCTGGATGCCCAAGGTGCAGCGCGCCATGTCGGAGCTGCCGGAGCTCACCGACGTCGACGCCGATGTCGAGGACAAGGGACGGCAGATCAATCTGGTCATCGATCGCGAGAGCGCCACGCGCCTGGGGATCAATATGGCGACCATCGCCGCCGTGCTGAACAACTCTTACAGTCAGCGGCAGGTGTCGGTCATGTATGGGCCGCTGAACCAGTACCACGTGGTGATGGGGGTGGATCAGAAGTTCGCCGAGGATGCCGAGTCGCTCAAGCAGCTCACGGTGGTGGCGGCCGACGGCAGCAAGGTCCCGCTGGCCGCGTTCGCGCGCCTGGAGGTCGGCAATGCGCCGCTGAGCGTGAACCACCAAGGCTTGTTCGTGGCCGACACGATTTCCTTCGGCACCGCGCCGGGGGTCTCGCTGGAGCAGGCCACGCGGGCCATCGATGCGGCCGTGGCGCGCATCGGGCTGCCCTCGGATCAGATCCAGGCAGGCTTTCAGGGTACGGCGGCCGAGCTGCAGAAAACGCTGGCGCGCCAACCCTGGTTGATTCTGGCCGCCCTGGTGGCCATGTATATCGTCCTGGGCGTGCTCTACGAGAGCTATATCCATCCGATCACCATTCTGTCGACCCTGCCCTCGGCCGGTATCGGCGCCTTGCTGGCGCTGATGGCGCTGAACACCGAGTTCACCCTGATCGCGCTGATCGGCGTGTTTCTGCTGATCGGCATCGTCAAGAAAAATGCCATCATGATGGTGGACTTCGCGCTGGCGGCGCAGCGCAAGGAAAACATGGCGCCGCGCGAGGCCATTTACCAGGCTTGCCTGACGCGCTTTCGCCCCATCATGATGACGACACTGGCCGCCATCTTTGGCGCGCTGCCGCTGGTGCTGGCCACTGGCGCGGGTGTCGAGATGCGCCAGCCCCTGGGCATCACCATCGTCGGCGGGCTGGTGCTCAGCCAGGTGCTGACGCTCTACACCACGCCGGTTGTCTATCTCTATCTCGACCGTTTTCGTCTCTGGGCCAATCGCCGGCGTGCGGCCCGTCCTGAACCCGAACACCCATGATGCCTAAGCTCCTTCCCGCGCGCGTACTGCCCTTGGCGCTGGCTGCCCTGCTGGCGGGCTGCGCCGTCGGCCCCGATTATCAGCGGCCCGACATCGACGTGGGCACCGCTTTCAAGGATGCCCCGCAAACCGTGCCGGGCTGGCAGCAGGCGCAGCCGGCCGACAGCGCCGTGCGCGGGCAGTGGTGGTCGATCTATGGCGACCCCGTGCTCGATGGGCTGATGCAGCAACTGAACGCCGCCAACCAGACGATCGCGCAGGCCGAGGCCAACTATCGCCAGGCGCAGGCCCTGGTCGGTACGGCGCGGGCGGGTTTCTTCCCGACCGTGGGCGCCGCATCCGGATTGACGCGCTCCGGCGGCGGGACGTCTTCGGGCAGTACGACGGTGGGCAATCAGTACTCGCTCAGCGGCAGCGTGAGCTGGGAGCCCGATCTGTGGGGCCGTGTGCGCCGTGAGTTGGAGTCCAGCCGCGCCAGCGAAGCGGCCAGCGCCGCGGATCTGGCGTCGACCCGGCTGTCGGCGCAGGCCGCACTGGCGCAGAACTATCTGCAGGTCCGCGTGCTGGACGAGCAGAAACGCCTGCTCGAAGCCACGGTGCAGGCCTATGAGCGCTCGCTCACCCTGACGCGCAACCGTTACGAAGCGGGCGTGGCGGGCAAGGCCGACGTGGCCGTGGCGCAGACTCAGCTCGAGAGCACGCGCGCGCAGTCGCTGGATCTGGATTGGCAGCGCGGCCAGTACGAGAACGCGATCGCCGTGCTGGTGGGTAAGGCGCCGTCGCAGTTCTCGCTGCCGGCGGCGCCCTTTACGCAGCGGCTGCCGCAGATTCCGCCGGGTTTGCCTTCGGCCTTGCTGCAACGTCGTCCCGACGTCGCCGCGGCCGAGCGGCGCGCCGCGGCGGCCAACGCACAGATCGGCGTGGCGACGGCGGCCTGGTTTCCCGACCTGACCCTGTCGGCCTCGGGCGGCTTTCGCAGCGGGCAATTCGCCGACTGGCTGACGGCGCCGGCGCGCTTCTGGTCTCTGGGCCCGGCACTGGCCCTGACCATCTTCGATGGCGGGGCCCGCGAGGCGCAGATTGCCTCGGCGCGCGCCGCCTATGATGCGCAAGCGGCCGCCTACCGGCTGTCGGTGCTGACGGCCTTGCGCGAGGTCGAGGATTATCTGGTGCAGTTGCGCGTGATGGAGCAGGAGCAGCAAGTGCAGCGCCGGGCGCTGGAATCCGCCCGCGAATCCATGCGCCTGACGCGCAATCAGTATGAAGCCGGGCTGGTGGACTATCTGAGCGTGGCGGTGGTCGAGGCCACCGCCCTGTCCAGCGAGCGCAATGCCATCAGCCTGCTGGGCAATCGCCTGATCGCCAGCGTGCAGCTGGTTGCCGCCCTGGGCGGCGGCTGGGAGGGGCTGACACCCGCCGAGGCCGCGCCGCCGGCGGCGGCTCAGCCCTGATCGGGTTCAGGGGTAGACCACGCTGTACTGCACATAGGTGAGCAGCTTGCCCGCATGCAGCGGGTTGGCGGTGGTGCGGATATAGCGCGCCAGATAGCGCAGGGTGGCGGTCTTGGTGACGTCGCCGGTCAACGGCACGCTGTGGGCGTTCTGCTCTTCGACGGACTGCCCCAGCTTGATGACGCTGCCGTTCATATTGATCAACTGGATCTGCACATTGTTGAACAGGATGGCCTGGCTGCGGTCGGGGATGCTGCTGGGGATGCCGGTGGGGAGCGCCTCGTTGTAGGCCATGAGATTGCCCGTGCCGTAATCGGTGGTGGCGCCGGGTTCGAAATAGGCCTTGACCGTGCCACTGAGCGAATCCGGGCAGTCGGAGATGCGAATGACGAAAGGCGTGGCGCCGGCCGTGCTGTTGATCTCCTTGAGCGCCATGGCGCCGATGCGGGGCAGCGTCACGACGAGGTCATGGGGCGGATCCTTGCTGTCGATCTTGCAGGTTTGGTCGGTGATTTCGCCCGTGATGGTGACGGTGCCATTGACCGCCTGAGCGTGCGGCGTCAGGCAGGCGGCCGCGATCAGCCAGACGCCGCGCGCCCACCGCCGGGTTGCGGATGACGGATTCAAGAATATTCCTTATATCGATCAGCGGCCTATTTCAGCGCAGTGCGGCTTCGGAAGGCGCTGAGCCGGCTGTCATCCCTGGCTGGGCGGCAGCAGGGCGCCGCCCGCAAAATCGGATGACTGGCTGGGCGCGGTGCCGCTTCAGGGATAGACGATGGAATACTGGACGTAGCTCACCAGCTTGCCGGCACTGATGGCGTTGCTGCCGGTCTTGATGTAGCGCGCCAGATAACGCAGCGTGGCCTTGTTGTTGGTGACCGTGGTTTCTTGCGAACCCTGGGTGACGCTGGGTTCGCCGACTTTGATGCTGCCGCCGCTCGGATTGGCCAACTGGATCTGAACACTGCTGAAGACGGTCGCGCCTGTGCGATCGGGGATGCTGGATACCGCATTGGTTTTGGCGCTTTGTTCTGTGTAGGCGACGAGATTTCCCGTTCCGTAATCGGTTGTCGAACCCGACTCGAAAAAGGCTTTTACTTTCTGGTTATTCACAGTCTGCGGGCAGTCGGTGAGCTGAATGACGAAAGGCGTCGCACCCGCGGTGTCGTTGACGTTCTTGAGGGCTTTGGCGCCGATCTTGGGCAGGTTGACGACCAGGTTGTGCGGCGGATCTGCGTTGTTGATCTTGCAGGTCTGGTCAGTGATCTCGCCATTGATGGTGATGGTGCCATCGACCGCCCGTGCGGGGGTGGGCATCATGCCGGCAATCGCCAGCGAGGCGGCGACGAGCTTTACGCACTCAATTGCGGATTGCGGATTGCGGATTGCGGATTGCGGATTGCGGATTGCGGATTGCGGATTGCATGGTCTTTCATGGCTTGTTTTCCCGGTTGCGGCAAGCCAGTGTGCGCGCCGCGGGGCTCGGAAACAGCGGAAGAGCGCCGCTGAATCCATGACCTCAGGCGAGGCCGCCCCGCGCCGAATCGGACGCGATCCGTCAGGCGAGCAAGCCGCGGATGCCGGCCACCCCGTGCGCGCCATGGCCTTGCGCCTGGGCCAGCGTCGCCAGTGACTGCCCGCCCAGCGCAAAGACGGGCAGGCCGGCATCGCGGTTGGCGGCTTCAAAACCGGCCCACCCCAGCGGCGTCTGCCCCGGGTGGCTGGGGGTATCGGCTACCGGGCCAAGCACGGCAAAGTCCGCGCCCAGTGCGCGCGCATGCACGATGTCGGCCTGGTTATGCGCCGACACGCCAACCAGGTGCCCATCGGGCAACGGCGGGCGGCTTTGCAGGGCCGCGGCATCGCCGGCGCGCAGGTGCACGCCGTCGGCTTCGCTCCACCATTGGTGTGGATGCAGGCTGTTGACCAGCAGGCGTGCGCCGGCCTGGCGGCAGCGTTGCAGCGTGGCCTCGAAGCCGGCGCGCGAGGCGGCCGGCCCGCCTGGCCAGGCGGGCTCGCGCCATTGCACCAGTTTCAGGCCCGCGGCCAGGGCACGTTCGAGCCGCTGCAGGAAAGCGGGCAGGGCGTCGGCCGAGCCGACCGCGCTGATGGCGTAGGTCTGCGGCAATTGCAGCCAGCGCAGGGGAGGCAAGGTGGCGGGCAGCAGTTCGCCGACCTGGCCGGCCTGCCGGGGGTCTACCCAGGCCAGACGCTGGTTCTCCAGGCCGCGCGGCTCGCCAGTCCATCCGGTGACGAAGCAGAACGCCAGCCGCACCGTGGTGTGCGGATAGGCATGGACGTAGCAGACCCAGCGGCGCGATTCGGTCACGGTGATGCCGAGTTCTTCCTGCAGTTCGCGCGCCAGGGCCTGTAGCACGGTCTCGCCCGGCTCCAGCTTGCCGCCGGGCAGCTCCCACCAGCCGGCCCAGGGCTTGCCCTCGGGACGCTGCCCCAGCAACAATTGGCCGTCGGGCCGCAGGATCAGGCCGGCGGCGACGTCGATGATCGGCTCAGGCATGACGGGCCGCCCAGTCGCGCGCGAATTGGTGGGCCACGCGTCCGGAGCGCGAGCCGCGCTCCAGCGCCCATTGCAAGGCTTCGGCGCGCGAGGCCTCGATCTGGTCGGCGGGGCAGTTCAGTTCGCGCAGCCAGTGATGCACGATGTCCAGGTAGTCGTCCTGTTTGAAGGGATAGAACGACAGCCACAGGCCGAAGCGCTCGGACAGGGAGATCTTCTCTTCGACGGTCTCGCCCGGGTGGATTTCGCCATCGGCCTGATGCTTGGCCTGCAGGTTCTCGCTCATGTACTCGGGCATGAGGTGGCGGCGGTTGGAAGTGGCGTAGATGAGCAGGTTGTCGCCGCCGGCCGCCACCGAACCGTCGAGCACCGATTTCAGGGCCTTGTAGCCGGCCTCGCCCTCTTCGAAGGACAGATCGTCGCAGAACACGATGAAGCGCTCCGGGCGGCCCGCCACCAGTTCGACGATATCGGGCAGGTCGCCCAGGTCGCTCTTGTCGACTTCGATCAGGCGCAGGCCGCGTTCGCCATAGGAGGCCAGCATGGCCTTGACCAGCGAGCTCTTGCCCGTGCCGCGCGCGCCTGTCATCAGCACGTTGTTGGCGGGTTTGGCGGCGAGGAACTGGCGCGTGTTGCGGTCGATGATGTCTTTCTGCCGCTCGATATGCTGCAGGTCGTCTTGCTGGATGCGCGCGACATGGCGCACGGCATCGAGCCAGCCGCGCGAGCCGCGCTTGCGCCAGCGAAAAGCGTGGGCGCTCCAGTCGATGTCGGGCGGGGCGGGCGGCAGCCAGGCCTCCATCTGCGCAAGCACGCGCTCGGCGCGGGCGATCAATTGAGTGAAATCGGTTGCGGTCACGGTGTTTCCTAGAAGGGCAGCGGGGGTGCTGGTCGACAGCACCGTCTGGTGAGGACGCCGGCGCCGGCCAGGAGGTTGCATAGGACGCGACGGCGAGCGGGCGCCGCAGGGGTGGCGCGGCGCGCGCGGGACGGGCAGGGCGCCCGTCCGCTGAGACGAATCAGGAGCGATAGTCGGCGTTGATGCTGACGTACTCGTGCGAGAAGTCGCAGGTGTAGACCGTGTCGCTGGTCTGGCCTCGGCCCAGCGAGATGCGCACCAGAATCTCGGCCTGCTTCATGATGCGCTGGCCGTCTTCTTCGCGATACTCGGGGTTGCGGCCGCCGTCCTTGGCCACCAGCACGTCGTCGAGCCAGAGCTGGATCTTGCTGGCGTCCAGGTCGTCGATGCCGGCATAGCCGATCGCCGCCAGAATGCGGCCCAGGTTGGGATCGGAGGCGTAGAAGGCCGTCTTGACCAGCGGCGAGTGCGCCACCGCATAGGCCACCTTCAGGGCTTCGTCGGTATTGCCGGCGGCCTCGACGCGGATGGTCATGAATTTGGTGGCGCCTTCCGCGTCGCGCACGATCTTCTGCGCCAGATCCGCAGCGGCCTCGGCCAGGGCCTGGCGCAGCGCGGCATAGTCGGCATCGCTGGCGGCGTTGACCTGCAGGCCGGACTGACCCGTGGCCACCACGATGAAGGAATCGTTGGTGGAGGTGTCGCCGTCGATGGTGATGCGGTTGAACGACTGGTTGGCCAGCTCCAGCGCCAGCGTGTCGAGCAGCGGCTGGGCGATGCCCGCGTCGGTGGCCAGGAAGCTGAGCATGGTCGCCATGTTCGGGCGGATCATGCCCGCGCCCTTGCTGATGCCGGTGATGGTGACGGTCTTGCCGCCGATCTGCGCGCGGCGCGAGTAGATCTTGGGCAGCGTGTCGGTCGTCATGATGCCGTGGGCGGCATTGAACCATTCGTTGCCGCCCAGCGCGGCCACGGCCTTGGGCAGCCCGGCCAGCAGGCGGTCCATCGGCAGCGGCTCGAGGATGACGCCGGTCGAGAAGGGCAGGACCTGCTCGGCGGGCACGCCTAGCAGCTTGCCCAGTTCGGCGCAGGTGTCGGTGGCGTTCTTGAGGCCGGGCTCACCCGTGCCGGCATTGGCATTGCCCGTGTTGATGACCAGGGCCCGGATGGGGCCGCCCTTGGCCAGGTGGGCCTTGCTGACCTGCACCGGAGCGGCACAGAAGCGATTGCGCGTGAACACGCCGGCCACGGTGGCGCCGGCCGCCAGGCGCATGACGGTCAGGTCGCGGCGGTTGGCCTTGCGGATGCCGGCCTCGGTCACGCCGATTTCGACACCGGCGACGGGAAAGATTTCGGATTCGGAAGGAATCTGGAGATTAACGGCCATGGGTACGTCTCGCTGGGCTGGGCAGTTATGGCCGCCGGGAAGCGGCGGCGGGCAAAGTCATTATTATCCCATCGCTGGCGGATGGGGGCGGTCAGGGGCCGACGCGCATGCTGGCGACATCCAGCACGCCGGCGGCGCGATTGTCCAGGACGGCGCGCACGGTGCCGTCGGGCGCCTGCAGCACCGATTTGCCGGCGGCGATCTCAGTGCCGCCCGCGCGGTGCGCGCTGCGCCCGCGCGAGGGCGAAAACAGCAGGTCGCCGGGCTGCATGCCGGGGACTTTGTCGCCGGCCCGCGTGACGCGGGTGCCGGCCGGATACGTCACATCGCCCAGGGCCGATTCATGCGCCAGCAGCCCTTCGAAACCGAGGCGTTGATGATCCGGGGCCAGCCGCACATCGGCCTTGAGCAGATCCAGGCCGTCCAGGCGGAAGGCCTCACTGCCGTCGGTGCGCAGCAGCCAGCCTTGCGGGATGGCCTGCAGCCAGGTGCCGGTGGGCAGCTTGTGGCCGTCGAGTTGATTGCCCGCGGCCAGGTGGCAGCTGGCAAAGCGCGGCTGACCCTGTTCGAGGCGGAACTCGGCCTGGTGGCCCCGGCTGCAGGTCCAGCCGGAGACCGGCTCGTCGCCCGCCAGGCTCAGCGACCAGGCGTTGGCGGCGCCGTCGGCATCGAAGTGCCGTACGAGACGGGCCGTTCTGACGCCCGCCACGAGGGTGGGCGCGGGGAAGCTCGCCTGGTCGAAGCTGTCAGGCTCGCCGGCGGTGCGCAGGCGCAGCTGCGTGCCGGCCGGCATGGACACGCCCGCCAGCTCGCGGGCGTGATCCAGGACGCTGCGGCGCGCGGCTTCGGCCCGCGCCACGCGCTGGCTTTCGACCCAGTCGCTCAGTTGTTGGCAGGGAAAGATGGCGCCCACGCCGGCGAGCAGCGCCACCAGCAGGGTGGCCAGACGTCGATGGTCGGCCAGCCAGAGGCGCGCATCGCGGCTGCGCACCAGCGTGGCGCCCCAGGTGAGCAGCGTTGCCAGACAGACCAGGGACAGCGCCATGGTCACATAGAAATTGCCGCCAGGAAGAGATACCGGAATCATGCCGGGCATTATGCGCTTTTTTGGCCGGCATCCGGCCGTCCCCGCCCCGCCTCGGGCCCCCCGGCCGCGCTAGGGTTGCCCCTGCCGCGCCACGACCTGCAGTTTGAGTTCGCCCAGCGCTTTGTACAGCGCATTGCGGCTGGCGTCGGGCAGATCGCCGAACATGGCCTTGACCCAGGTTTCATGGGCGCGGGCCATGCGCGCGAAGACGCGCTTGCCCTGGGGCGTGAGTTTGAGCAAAGAGCTGCGCCGATCCGATTCGACCTTGGTGCGCACGACCAGCCCTTCTTTCTCGAGCTGGTCGGTGATGCCGGTGATATTGCCGTTGGTCACCATCATATGGCGCGACAGTTCGCCCATTTTCATGCCTTTGGGCGCGCGCTGCAGCTGCGCCATCAGGTCGAAGCGGGGCAGGGTGGTGTCGAACTCGGTGCGCAGGCGGCTGCGTATTTCGGATTCGATCAGGTTGCAGCAGGTCAGCATGCGCAGCCACAGCCGCAGGTCATGATGGTCTTCCGGCGCGGCGCGGCTTTCCAGATCGGGCGAGTCGGTCATGAGGATCTCGGCGGAGGTCAGGGGGCGGCCGGCCCGGCAGGCAGGCCCATTTGTTCGAGAATGGCGCGGGTATGCGGTGCGTGCGCGTCATTGAGCTTGAGCACCAGGTCGAAGTGATTGCTGTCGGGCACGTCGACCTGGTGTGCGGCGCGGCCCGCCGCCTGCCATTGTGCGAGATAGTCGCGGCTCTGGCGCTTGAACTCGTCGGTTTCGGATTCGCCGTAAGCGATGATTAAGGCTGCGCTGCCGGCGTCCAGCGGCAGCAGCGCCGGGCTGTTGCGCTCGGCGTCGGCCTGCGAGAGATTCATCCAGGCATTGATGTGGGTGTGGATGAGCGGGCGTAGATCGTACAGGCCGGACAGCGCGCAGGCGCCCCGGATGACGTTTTCCGGTACGCCGTGGCTGGCGTGCCAGCCAGCCGCCAGCAGCATACCCACCAGATGGCCGCCCGCCGAGCTGCCGCAGACATGAATGCGGGCGGGGTCGCCGCCGTGGCGGGCGATATGGGCATGAACCCAGGCCAGGGCGCGGCGCGTCTGGTCCACGATGCGGTCCAGCGTGACGGCGGGCGCCAACGAGTAGTTCATGACGACCACGGTGGCGCCTGCTGCCGTGAAAGCCGGCGCCATGTTGCAGGAATCGTCCTTGGATAGCGCGCGCCAGTAGCCGCCGTGGATGAAGAAAAATACCGGCGCATCGGCGTGCGCGGTCGGGAAGATGTCCAGGGTTTCGTCGGCGTGCGGGCCGTAGGCGATATCCGCCAGACAGGGCAGCGTCTGGCGGGCCCGGCGGCTGTCGTCGGTGTATTGCTTGAGTATCGCCTGGATGTCGGGTACTGTCGCGCGTGCGTTGTACTGCACGTCCAACGCGCTGCGGTCGTAGTTGCGGTAGAGCATGGTCATCGGCGCTTGCACCTGGCGTAAAACAGCGAGCCTAGAAGAAAAACGAATCTGCTGAGTCTTGGGGCAAACCCTAGACTTGTTTTGTCGAATACTTTAAACCTAAACTATGCGGGATGCCAGTTTTTCTCCGGGATTGCCGCCCGGAGAGCCGCCCCGGGGGATCACGTCGTGGCGTCGCGGGCATTGCCGCAGCACTCGCCAAATCATTCGAACGCCGCAATAACAATATCTCTGCCGCGCTCAAGCGCAAGGAGCTCCACCATGCGTTTTCTCCCCTCTCTTCTGGCCGCCGCCGTGCTGGTGCCCGCCCTGGCTTCGGCCGACACCATCAAGGTCGGCATCGCCAACGATATCTCCGGTCCGTTCGCGGCGCTGGGCGCCGAGGCCCGCGATGGCTTCAATCTGGCCATCAAGCAGCTCGGCGGCAAGCTGGGCGGACAGCAGGCCGAGTTCGTGCAGACCGACATGGGCGGCAACCCCGACCAGGCCCGCCAACTCGTCACGCGTTATCTGCAGCGCGACAAGATCGATTTCTTCACCGGCCCGATCGGCTCGAATGTGGCGCTGGCCGTGGGCCCGGCCCTGTTTGCCGCCAAGGTCCCCTATCTGTCGAACAATCCTGGCCCCAGCCAGTTCGCGGGCGCTCAGTGCAACCGCTATTGGTTCGGGCTGTCGTATCAGAACGATGCCTTCCATGAAGCCGCAGGCAAAGTGGCCGCCGATCGCGGCTACAAGAAAGTGTTCATCATGGCGCCGGACTATCCGGCCGGCAAGGATGCGCTGACCGGCTTCAAGCGCGGCTACAAGACCGCCGTGGGCGAAGAGCTCTATACCAAGCTCGGCCAGCTGGACTATGCCGCGGAAATCGCGCAGATCCGCGCGGCCAAGCCGGATGCCGTCTATATCTTCCTGCCCGGCGGCATGGGGATCAACTTCGTCAAGCAATTCGTCTCGTCGGGTCTGGCGCAGGGCACCGCGCTGATCGGTCCGGGCTTTTCGGCCGATGAGGACGTGATCCAGGCCGTGGGCGAGCCCATGCTCGGCATGTACAACACCGCGCAATGGGCCCATGACCTCGACAACCCGCAGAACAAGCAGTTCGTCGATGCCTTCCGCAAGGAGTACAACGGCCGCTATCCGTCGGTGTATGCCGCCCAGGCCTATGACGTCATCATGGCGATCGACGCGGCGGTCAAACAATCGGGGGGCAAGGCCAGCGACCGCGATGCCGTCGTCGCCGCCTTGCAGAAAGCGGATTTCCCCTCGGTGCGCGGTCCCTTCACCTACGGCAAGAACCACTATCCCATCCAGTCCTATTACGTGCGCGTCGTGGACAAGGATGGCAATGGCCGCATCACCAACAAGCTCGTGGGCAAGGTGTTCGACAAGTACCAGGACGTCTACGTCGGCGAGTGCAAGCTGTAATCCCATCGCGGGGATGAGAGCGGGCGGCGCGGCTGCCGCCCGCGGCACACGGGGAAAAGGTTCATGACGTTCACGCTGGTCGTCGAGCAATTGCTCAATGGTCTCCAGTTCGGGTTGATGTTGTTTTTGATCGCGGCGGGCTTGACGCTGGTGTTCGGGATCATGGATATCATGAATCTCGCACATGGCTCGCTTTACATGGCAGGCGCCTATGTCGCGGCCGAGACCATGCAACGCACGGGTTCTTTTACCGCCGCCGTGATCGTGGCGGCTCTTGCCACCGGTCTGGTCGGCGCGTTGCTGGAGCTGGTGCTCATACGCCGGCTCGCGGTGCGCGATCACCTGGCCCAGGTGCTGGGCAGTTATGCGGTCATCCTGATCGCCAATGATCTGGTCAAAATGATCTGGGGTCCGGCGCCGATGATGCTCAACATGCCCGCGGCCCTGTCGGGCCCGGTGCGCCTGCTGCCTGATCTGCTCTATCCGGCCTACCGCTTGATGATCATTATCTTCGGCCTGGCCGCGGCGGCCGGCCTGTATTGGTTCGTCACCCGCACCCGCGCCGGGGTGCTGGTGCGCGCCGGCGCGTCGAACCGGCAGATGGCCACGCTCATGGGCGTGCGCGTGCCGGTGCTGTTTCTGGGCGTGTTCACGCTCGGGGCCATGCTGGCTGCCGTGGCGGGCGCGCTGCTCGGGCCGGTGACCGCCGTGCAGATCGGTATGGGCGAAGAAATCCTCATCCTCGTGCTGGTGTGCATCGTCATCGGCGGTATAGGGTCCATACGTGGCGCCTTTGTCGGCGCTTTGCTGGTCGGCATGGTGGATACCGCTGGCCGGGCGTTTCTGCCCATGTTGTTGCGACAGGTGTTTTCGCCCGCCGTGGCATCCAGTGTCGGCCCGACGCTGGCGGCCATTCTGATTTATGTCCTGATGGCGGCCATTCTGGTCTTTCGCCCATCGGGCCTGTTTCCGGCGCGGGGCTGAGCATGAACAAAAGCCTGTGGTGCAGTGTCTTGCTATTGGCCGCGCTGGTGATCTTTCCGCTGGTCGCCCCGGCCGTGGGCCTGGATTTCTACATTTCTTTCTTGCGCCGCGTGATGATTTACGCGCTGGCGGCAACCAGCCTGAATCTGGTGTTGGGCTATGGCGGCATGGTGGCGCTGGGGCACGCGGCCTTCTTCGGCGCGGGGGCTTATGCCGTCGGCATGCTCGGGGCGGCGGGCGTGATGCCCGCGCTCATCGTGTGGCCGGCGGCCATGTTGCTGGCCGGCGTGCTGGCCTGGGTGATCGGCGCCATTTCGCTGCGCACGCGGGGCGTGTACTTCATCATGATCACGCTGGCCTTCGCGCAGATGGTGTATTACCTCTTCATTTCCCTGCGGCAGTACGGCGGCGATGACGGTCTGAATCTGAATGGCTATTCCACACTGCCCGGCCTGGATCTGAGCAATGACGTCGTGTTCTATTACGTCGTGCTGGCCATCCTGGTGCTGGTGATGCTGGGCTTCAATCGGCTGGTCGCCTCGCGCTATGGCGCGGCCCTGCAGGGCGTGCGCGAGAACGAAGGCCGCATGGAAGCCCTGGGCTATCCCGTCTATCGCATCAAGCTCAACGCCTTTGTCCTGAGCGGCGCGGCGGCGGGGCTGGCCGGCGCATTGCTGGCCAACCACAATCTGTTCATCTCTCCCAGCCTGATGCACTGGACCCAGTCGGCCAATCTGCTCATCATGGTGCTGGTCGGCGGGATCGGCCTGCGCTATGGCGGAGTGGCCGGTGCGACCGTGATGCTGGTGCTCGAAGAAGTGCTGCGTCAATGGACAGAGTATTGGCACCTGCCCTTGGGTTTGTTGCTGCTGGCCGTGGTGCTGGGCGCGCCGCGCGGGCTGGCCGGCCTGGTCGCGCCGTGGTTCGCCAGCCGTTCTTCGAAGGTTCAACCATGACCGTGCAGACGACTGCGGCGCTGCGCGCCACCGGTCTGGTGCGGCGCTTCGGCGCCTTGCTGGCCACCGACAATGTCAGCCTGGAGTTGGCGCCCGGCGAGATCCATGCGCTGATTGGCCCGAACGGCGCGGGCAAATCCACGCTCATCCATTTGTTGTCCGGCACGCTGGCCGCCGACGCCGGCCGCCTGACGGTGGGCGAGAAGGACGTCACCGCGTTGTCGGCGCATGAGCGCGTGGCCAGCGGCCTGTCACGCTCCTACCAGATCACCAATATTTTCCGCGGTTTCACGGTGCGCCAGAATCTGCTTTTGGCCGTGCAGGCGCATGCCGGCAGCAGTTTCCGTTTCTGGCGGCCGCGCGACGCGGAGGCCGCCTTGCACGAGGCCGCCCGCGAGCTGGCCCGGCAGTGCGCCATCGACGCGGCGTTGATGGAGCGTCAGGCCGGCACCTTGCCGCACGGTGAGCAGCGCAAGCTGGAGTTCGCCCTGGCCCTGGCTGCCAAGCCCAGTGTTTTGCTGCTGGACGAGCCCATGGCCGGTATGGGGCCGGACGAAACCCTGCGCCTGACCGAGTTGATCGAGTCCTTGCGCGGGCAGGCCGCCATGCTCTTGGTCGAACATGATATGCAGGCCGTGTTCCGCCTGGCCGACCGGATCTCGGTGCTGGTGTATGGGCGGATCATCGCCACGGGCACGCCTGACGAGATCCGCGCCAATCCCGAGGTACGCCAGGCCTATCTGGGGGACGAGGGCGAACACGCGCAGGAGAAGACATGCTGAGCATCAAGCAAGTCGCCAGTGGTTATGGCGCCAGCCAGGTCCTGTTCGGCGTGGATCTGCACATAGGCGCCGGGCAGGTCGTGACCTTGCTGGGCCGCAACGGCATGGGCAAAACGACCTTGCTGCGCACGCTCTTTGGGCAATTGCCCTTGCGGGCCGGCACGATCGAGTTCGCCGGCAACCAGGTGGGCGGCTGGAGTCCGGATCGCATCGCGCGCCGCGGTCTGGCGCTGGTGCCGGAGGGCCGGCAATGTTTTCCCAACCTCACGGTGCGCGAGCATCTCACGGCGTTTGTGGCGCACCGCAACCCGGATATCGCGCAGCCCTGGACGCCGGAGCGCGTCTTCGAGCTGTTTCCGCGCCTGGGCGAGCGGGCGGCCAACATGGGCAATCAATTGTCCGGCGGTGAGCAGCAGATGTTGGCCATTGGCCGTGCGTTGGTGACCAATCCCCGCCTGCTGATCCTGGACGAAGCCACCGAAGGGTTGGCCCCGAAGATTCGCGAGGAAATCTGGCAATGCCTGGCACGCTTGCGCGCGGCCGGGCAGACCATTCTGGTGATCGACAAGTATGTGGAGCGCCTGTTGGCGCTGGCCGACCGCCATGTGATCCTCGAGCGCGGCCGCGTGGTCTGGACCGGCGATTCTGCCGCGCTGGATGCGGACCGGGGGCTGTGGGAGCGCTATCTGGGCGTGTAGCCGCCCGCCGGTACGGGCGTTTTATTTTGATATTTAACGTTATAAACATCGTCTTTTGCCGATATTTATGCAATAAGTCGATATAGTTCAGCGTTATTGTGTTCGCATGTTTCCATCCCCCGCCGGGCCATCTACACTAGCGGCGCCTTTGGCGGCGTGGGGAAACTGCGCCGACCAAGCGCGGGTGGGGAGATAGGCAGGCCCGGCCGACGGTCCCCGCCGTGGCAGTTCGTGGTGGCCGCTCGGAGAATGTATGGCGAAGTGGGGTTTGCGCAAGAAGTCCTTCATGGCGTTACTGCTGGCGTGCATCGTCATGCTCGCGCCGGCCATTCTGATCGCCTGGTTCGTGTTCGACGGCGTGCGGGATCATTTCGGCCGCGCCTTCGCCGAGAACTTCACGCAGTTGAGCCGCCAGCGCATTCTGGCGCCCGTCTCGCGCGAGATGGCGCTGTCGATGCGTCTGGCCAATAGCGAAGTGACACGACGCTGGCTGCGCAATGAAAACGATCCGGCAGCACGCGAGCTGTTCTTCCGCGAGGCGGAGGGTTACCGGCATGACTTCATGGGCCATGCCTATTTCATCGCCAGCGCCGACAGCGGCAATTATTACTACAGCGATGCCGCCGGGCAATCCGACGCGCCCCGCTACACCCTGAGCCGCGACGCGCCGGACGATGGCTGGTTCTATGCCTCGCTGAAGTCGCCCGACAGCTACAACATCAACGTCAATCCGGATCTCAAGATCAAGACCACCAAGGTCTGGATCAACGTACAGATCCGCGATGGCGATCGGGTTCTGGGCCTGAGCGGCGCCGGCCTGGATGTGGGCGGCTTTCTGCGTGAATTCGTCGACAGCGGCCGTGCCGGCGTCACGCCGGTCATCATCGATGAGCAGGGCGCCATCCAGGCATACAAGGACGCCACGCGCATTGCCTATAACTCCGGGGCGCAGGGGCAGGCCAAGGAGCACGGCCAGGTGTTCAGCCTGCTGGATGCCGGCGACAGCCGCGGCAATCTCGAGGCGGCGATGCGCCAGGCCAAGGAGGATCCCAATGGCGTGGCCATGACCTGGGCCACGATAGACGGCGCCCGCCAGCTCGTGGCGGTGGCCTATATGCCTGAACTGCGCTGGCATGCGGTCACCTTGGTGGATTTCGGCGCGGCGCGGGTGGTCGATCCGGGCTGGCTGTGGCCGGGGGTCATCGGCTTGGCCTTGTTGTTCATCGCCCTGGTGCTGTGCTTTGGTTTTGCGATCGAGCGCCTCATGCTGCGGCCGCTGCATCGCTTGCAGTTGTCGGCCCGCGCCATCGCCGATGGCAGTTATGAGGTGAGCCTGCCGCCGGGCGGCCAGGACGAGATCGGCGATCTGAGCCGGGCTTTTGGCGTGATGGCCGAGAAGGTGCGCAAGCACACCGCCGAGCTGGAGAGCAAGGTGCGCGAGCGGACCTCCGAACTGGAGTCGGCCAACCGCGAAATGGCCGCGGCCCGCCAGAAGATCGACGCTTCGATCGATTACGCCAGCCTGATCCAGCGCGCCATCCTGCCTGATCGCCAAATGACCCAGTCGCTGGGCGCACATCATTTCGTGCTCTGGAAACCGCGCGATGTGGTGGGCGGCGATTTCTACGTCTTTCGCTCCGACGGCGCGAACTGCCTGCTGGGCATCATGGATTGCGCCGGCCACGGCGTGCCGGGCGCACTGATGACCATGCTGGCGCGCGCGGCCATCGACCTGGCCGTCAGCGAGGCCGGCCCGCGTGACCCGGCCGCCATTCTCCGCCGCACCGACCATGCCATCCGCGCCATGCTGGCCGATGCGCAACTGCCGCGGGCGCTGGCAACCAATACCGATGCCGGACTGGTTTATATTGACCGGGATAAGCGCCGTCTGATCTATGCGGGCGCCAAGATTTCGCTGTACGCCAGCAACGGCGAGGATGCGCACGAAGTCCATGGCGCGCGCCGGGCGCTGGGTGACAAGCGCATGGGAGAGTACGAGAACATCGAACTGCCGCTGCAGTCGGGCTGGACGTATTACCTGGTGACCGATGGTTTCCTGGATCAGGCCGGAGGCGAGTTCGGCTTCGGGTTTGGCAACACCCGTTTCGCGGCCATGCTCAAACGCCATGCGCGCCGCTCGATGGACGAGCAGGCGCAGGCGTTTTCCCAGGTACTGGCCGAGTACCAGGGTGAGCTGCCGCAGCGAGACGACATTACTTTGCTGTCCTTCCGTTTCGATTGAATTTCTTCTTGGGGTAATGCATGAACGCTGCCGATCTCTATGCGCTGGGCGAGCGGTTCGACCAGAACCGCGTGCTCCTGTGCTTCAACGGCCCGATCTCGCGCAGTTTGATCGAAGAAATCGGCAATGCGCTCAAGAACTACCTCAGCGCCGAGCATGCGCGGCCGGCCGAGGCCATGGACGTGTTTTCGGTCTACATCGAAATGGTCCAGAACATCCGCCAGTACGCGGCGGCCAATGATGCCGCCGAGGCGCGCGCCACCGTGGTCATCGGGCGCGGCGGTGAAAACCGCTATGAGGTGTCGGCGGGCAATCTCGTGAAATCGGCGCATGGGCAGGTGCTGGTGCACCGCATCGCCGAACTGGCCACGCTGGACAAGGTGGCCTTGAAAGCCGCTTACAAGGCGCAGTTGCACAAGCCGCGCGACCCCGGCGCGGCCAGTGGCGCGGGCCTGGGTCTGATCGATATCGCACGGCGCGCGGGCGCGCCGCTGCGGGCCAGTCTCAGCCCCAGCGCGCAGCCTGGCTGGGATTTCTTCAGTCTCAGCGTGGAGATCTGAGGCCATGCAAGCGCCCATGCAAGCAATTTTGGAGCGATCTATGAGTAGTGACTTGAATATTGCCGGGACGCAGTCCACGCCAGCGATTCGCACGGACCGCGGCGCAGGCCTGCTGGTCATGGCCGGCGACTCCTATCCGGAGAACTCTTTCGAACTGTTCGGGCCCGTGATCGAGTGGGTGGAAGCCTTTCTGGCCGATGGCAGCCAGGCGCTGCGCCTGGAGCTGGAGCTGCTGTATCTCAACACCAGCAGCATCAAGGCGATCATGGATATTTTCGACATCCTGGAGTCCTTCCACCAGAAAGGCCAGGAGGTGGCCGTGACCTGGTACTACGACATGCGCAACGAGCGGGTGGGCGAGCTGGCCGAAGAATTCAAGGAAGACTGCACGTTTCCCTTCTCTGTCATCGGGCGGTCGTGATGGCCGCCAAGTCCGACCTGGACCGGCAGATTGCCGATTTGTTGGCGGACCCGGCCCATGAGGGCCATCCCTTGCGCGCGGCGCTGGAGACGCTCTGGAAACAGGCCAACGAGCATATGGCCCGGATCGAACGGGTCACGCAGATCTCCGATGCCTATCAGTCCATGGCCTTGCACCGCGAGCAGGGACTGTACGAACGTTTTGACCGCCAGCTGCAAAGGCTGGCCCGGATCGCACGCATCTCCGATCACTATCAGAGCATGATGCGGGACCTGAATCACACGCTGGAGGAAACCTCCCGGCGCGATCCCCTGACCGGCTTGCTCAACCGCCGTGCGCTGATGGACATCGTCCGTCAGGCCGTGGCGCGCTCCGATGCCAGCGGCAGGACCTTCGTGGTCGCCATGATGGACGTGGACCACTTCAAGTCGGTCAATGACCGTCATGGCCATGAGACGGGTGACCGGGTGCTGGTGGAGTTGGCCGGCGTGCTGCAGCAGAGCATGCGGGGGAGTGACCATTGCGGGCGTTGGGGGGGCGAGGAGTTCCTTCTGCTGCTACCGGACACGGATTTGTCCGCCGCCCAGCTGGCCATGGATCGTGTGGTCGGCGCGGTTCGCGGCCTGTCCATCGGCGTGGGCGGCGACGTCCTGCGTTTGACGGTCAGTGTCGGCATGGCCGACCACCAGATGGGCGAAAGCCTGTCCGAAACACTCAGCCGGGCCGATCAGGCGCTCTATCTGGCCAAACACGACGGCCGCGACCGGGTCGCACTGACCGGCGCCAAGCGCTGACGTTCCGCGGGCCTGGGCAAGGCCTGTCCCTGATTCTCTCTCCGGGGATTTCCCCCACTGGCGCCGGCTGCCCTTTGCGGTATATATTTCAAGCCTAAACTATCAAGGCCTAAAAATCTGTGTCGCCCTGGCGGGCAGGGCGCAAGGAGCGAGAGGCAATGAAGATCGTATGCTTGGGCGGCGGTCCCGCCGGTCTGTATTTCGGCCTGCTGATGAAGTTGCGCCATCCGGACAATGACGTCACGGTGATCGAGCGCAACCGGCCCTATGACACCTTCGGGTGGGGCGTCGTGTTCTCCGACGCGACGATGGAGAACCTGCGCCAGGCCGATCCGGTCTCCGCTCGCACCATCAGTGATGCCTTCAATCACTGGGACGACATCGATATCCACTTCAAAGGCCAGACGGTGCGCAGCGGCGGGCATGGCTTTATCGGCATCGGCCGCAAGCACCTGCTCAACATCCTGCAGGCACGCTGCGAAGAGGTCGGCGTGAAGCTGGTGTTCGAGACGCTGGTACAGGACGATCAGGAGATTGCCCGCCAATACGATGCCGATCTGGTCATCGCCTCGGACGGCATCAACAGCGTGGTGCGTGGCCGTTACGCCGCGACCTTCCAACCCGACATCGATCAGCGGCGCTGCCGGTTCGTGTGGCTGGGCACGCGCAAAGTTTTCGACGCGTTCACCTTTGCTTTCGTGCAGACCGAGCATGGTTGGTTTCAGGCGCATGCCTACCGTTTCGAGGATGGGCTGTCGACGTTCATCGTCGAGACTCCCGAGGAAACGTGGCAGGCCGCCGGCATCGATAAGATGAGCCAGGAGGACGGCATTGCCTATTGCGAGCAACTGTTCGCGCCGTGGCTGGACGGCAATCCCCTGATCAGCAACGCCACCCATTTGCGCGGCTCGGCCATCTGGATCCGCTTCCCCCGCGTGATCTGCGACCATTGGGTGCATTGGAATACCCTGGAGACCGCGCGCGGGCTGCGCGATGTGCCGGTCGTCCTGATGGGCGACGCCGCGCACACCGCGCATTTCTCCATCGGCTCGGGCACCAAGCTGGCGCTCGAAGACGCAATCGAGCTGGCGCGCTGCATGGATGCTGCACCCGGCAATCTGCCGGGCGCGCTCAAGCAATACGAGGCCGTGCGCAGCGTCGAGGTGCTGAAGATCCAGAATGCTGCCCGCAACTCGACCGAATGGTTCGAGAACGTGGCCCGCTATGCCGACCTGCCGGCGGAGCAGTTTGCCTACTCGCTGCTGACGCGCTCGCAGCGGATTTCGCACGAGAACCTGCGGTTGAGGGATGCCGCCTGGCTGCAGGGTTATGAGGGCTGGCTGGCCGCGCAGGCTGGCCTGACGGTGCGCGAGGACGTGCGTCCGCCTTTGCCCATGCTGACCCCCTATCAAGCGCGGTCGGTGACGCTGCCCAACCGCATCGTGGTCTCGCCCATGGCCATGTACTCCTGCCAGGACGGTGTGCCGGGTGACTTTCACCTGGTGCATCTGGGCGCGCGCGCCATGGGCGGGGCGGGCATGGTCATGGTCGAAATGACCTGCCCCTCGCCGCAGGCGCGCATCACCCCGGGTTGTCCTGGGTTGTGGAACGACACGCAGGCTCAGGCTTTCGCGCGTATCGTGGACTTCGTGCACGCCAATAGCCCGGCTCGCATCGGCATCCAGCTGGGCCACGCGGGCCGCAAGGGCTCGACCCAACTGGGTTGGCAGCGGATGGATCATCCTTTGCCCGAGGACAACTGGCCGCTGTTGTCGGCCTCGCCGCTGCCCTATCTGCCTGGGGTGTCTCAAGTGCCGCGCGAGATGACGCGGGCCGACATGGACGAGGTGCGCGAGACCTTCGTGGCGGCCGCCGAGCGGGCGGCGCAGGCCGGTTTCGACTGGCTGGAACTGCATTGCGCCCACGGTTATCTGCTGTCGAGCTTCATTTCGCCGCTGACCAATCAGCGCAGCGACGAGTACGGCGGCAGTCTGGAGAACCGCTTGCGCTATCCGCTCGAAGTGTTCCGTGCCGTGCGGGCCGTGTGGCCGCAGGACAAACCCATGTCGGTACGGATTTCGGCGCACGACTGGGTCGACGGCGGCATCGACGCCGACGCGGCGGTGGCGATTGCGCGCCGCTTCAAGGAGGCCGGCGCCGATATGATCGACTGCTCCTCGGGACAGGTGAGCCCGGATCAGAAACCGGTTTATGGCCGCATGTACCAGACCCCGTTCGCCGATCGGGTGCGCAATGAGGCCGGCATTCCTACCCTGGCCGTGGGCGCGATCTTCGAGGCCGATCACGCCAACGGCATCATCGCCTCGGGCCGCGCCGACCTGTGCGCCTTGGGGCGTCCGCATCTGGCCGACGCGGCCTGGACGCTGCGCGAGGCCGCGCGCGTGGGCTATCGCGACACCGCATGGCCGCCACAGTATGTGGCGGGTAAACGCCAGCTCGAGACCAATTTTGAACGCGCCGCCAGCATGGCGCCCGGGGAGGCGAAATGACCGCTGCGACGGAATTGCAGGGGCGCCACGCCCTGGTGACGGGCGGCGCCCGCGGCATCGGGCTGGCCTGCGTGCGGGCACTGGCCGCCCGGGGGGCGGCCGTCACCCTGCTGGGGCGCAATGCGCAGACCTTGCAGGAAGTGAGCCGCCAACTGGCCGCCGAGGGGCTCGCGGTCGCGGCCGTGGCGGCCGATATCGCGCGCCCCGAGGACGTGGCCGTGGCGTTCGCCCAAGCCCGTGCGGCGCACGGGCCCATCCAGATTCTGGTCAATAACGCCGGCCAGGCCGTGAGCGAACGCTTCGAGCGGACGTCGGCCGACGTGTGGGAACAGATGCTGCAGGTCAATCTCAGCGGAACCTTCCACTGCACCCAGGCGGCGTTGCCGGACATGCTGCAGGGCGGATGGGGGCGCGTCATCAATGTGGCCAGCACCGCGGGCCTGATCGGCTATGGCTATGTCACGGCCTATTGCGCGGCCAAGCATGGCGTGGTGGGGCTGACGCGCGCGCTGGCGCAGGAGGTCGCGCGCAAAGGCGTGACGGTCAATGCGGTGTGCCCGGGCTACACCGAGACGGACATCGTGCGCGAGGCCGTGGGAAACATCATGAAAAAGACCGGTATGGATGAAGCCGCCGCCCGCGCGCGGCTGGCCGAACGCAATCCCCAGGGCCGGCTGGTCTCGGCCGATGAGGTCGCCGCGACGGTGGCCTGGCTGGCACTGCCGGCCAGCGCGTCGGTCAATGGGCAGGCCATCGCGGTCGATGGCGGCGAAGCCGCCGCCTGAACAATAAGGAGACAGCATGACGAGCGAGGCACACAGCATGAAGCACCATCACCAACCTTGGGCTGGCTACCAGCCGCGGCATTTCCGCTGGGAAGTCAGTGCCGACGGTAAGGTGGGCAGCATCACGCTCAATCGGCCCGAACGCAAGAACCCGTTGACCTTCGACTCCTACGCCGAGCTGCGTGACCTCTTCCGTGGCCTGGTGTATGCCAACGACATCAAGGTGGTGCTGCTGGCCGGCGCGGGCGGGAACTTCTGCTCGGGCGGCGATGTGCATGAAATCATCGGGCCGCTCACGCGCATGAGCATGCCGGAGCTGCTGGCATTCACGCGCATGACGGGCGATCTGGTCAAGGCCATGCGCGCCTGCCCGCAGCCCATCGTGGCCGCGGTCGACGGCGTGTGCGCCGGGGCGGGCGCCATGATGGCCCTGGCCGCCGATATGCGGCTGGGCACGCCCGAGACGCGCACGGCGTTTCTCTTTACCCGGGTCGGGCTGGCCGGCGCGGATATGGGGGCATGCACCTTGTTGCCGCGCATGATCGGGCAGGGCCGCGCCTCCGATCTGCTGTATACGGGCCGCGCCATGAGCGCCGAGGAGGGGTTGGCCTGGGGCTTTTTCAATGCCCTGCATGCGCCGCAGGCCTTGCACGAGGCCGGCGCGCAACTGGCCGCGCAGTTGGCCGCCGGGCCGACGTTTGCCCACGGCATGACCAAAAAGCTGCTGCATCAGGAGTGGAACATGGGGCTGGACGAAGCCATCGAGGCCGAAGCCCAGGCGCAGGCCATCTGCATGCAGACCCACGATTTCCGGCGCGCCTACGAGGCCTTCGTGGCCAAGCGCAAACCCGTCTTCGAGGGAGATTGAGCCGTGCCCGATACGAGCTGGATGAACTGGCCCTTCTTTGAGTCGTGGCATGCGGACATGGCGCGCGAACTGGATGCCTGGTGCGCCAGCGAGCTGCCGGGTATCGATCATCACGACACCGATGCGGCCTGCCGCCAGTTGGTGGCGGCCCTGGGGCAGGCGGGTTGGTTGCGCTATTGCGTGCCGGCGGGGCCCGGCGGCGCCTGGGGCGGCAAGCTGCCGGATGTGGATTCGCGTGCGGTGTGCATTCTGCGCGAGACCCTGGCGCGCCATGAGGGGCTGGCCGACTTCGCGCTGGCCATGCAGGGGCTGGGCAGCGGGGCGATTTCGCTCATGGGCTCGGCCGAGCTGCGCGAACGCTATTTGCCGCGCGTCGCGCGCGGCCAGGCGATTGCGGCCTTTGCGTTGTCCGAGCCAGATGCGGGCTCGGATGTGGCGGCCTTGCAGTGTTCGGCCCGGCTGGAGGGCGACAGCTATGTGCTCGACGGCAGCAAAACCTGGATCTCCAACGGCGGCATCGCGGATTTCTATTGTGTGTTCGCGCGCACCGGCGAAGCGCCTGGCGCGCGCGGGATCAGTGCCTTCGTGGTCGATGCCGATACGCCGGGGCTGCGTATCGCCGAGCGCATCGACCTGATGGCGCCGCACCCCTTGGCCACGCTCTCTTTCGAGGACTGCCGCATCCCGGCGGCGCATCGGCTGGGCGAGGCGGGGCAGGGATTCAAGCTGGCCATGATGACGCTGGATATTTTCCGCGCGTCGGTGGCGGCTGCGGCCCTGGGGTTCGCGCGCCGCGCGCTGGACGAAGGCCTGCAGCGGGCCCGTTCGCGCCGCATGTTCGGCCAGGCGCTGGCCGATCTGCAACTGACGCAGGCCGCGCTGGGCGACATGGCTTGCGCCATCGACGGCGCGGCCCTGCTGACTTATCGCGCCGCCTGGACGCGCGACGTGCGCCGGGAACGCAGCACCCGCGAAGCGGCCATGGCCAAGATGGCGGCGACCGAATCAGCGCAGCAGGTGATCGACCGCGCGCTGCAGATGTTCGGCGGCGCGGGGGTGGTCAGCGGCCAGCCGGTCGAGAAGCTGTATCGGGAAATCAGAGCGTTGCGCATCTACGAAGGCGCCACCGAAGTGCAGAAGTTGATCATTGCCCGGGAACTGTTGAAAAACTGATTCCGGTGGACTCGACACTTATAGCGACAGGGGAACACCATGGAAGTATCGGCGCACACGGACACCTTCGCCCGCGACAATCTACCGCCGCCCGAGCAATGGCCTGAGTTATTGCTCGACGGACCTGACACCCAGTATCCGGCGCGGCTCAATTGCGCCGTCGAACTGGTCGACGCCATGGTGCGCCAGGGCCAGGGCGAGCGCATCGCCCTGCGCTGGCCGGAACCGGGCGGCCAGGGCAGCATGAGCTATGCGGGATTGCAGGCGCTGACCAATCGCATCGCGCGCGTGCTGGTGGAGGATATGAAGCTGGAGGCGGGCAATCGCGTTTTGCTGCGAGGGCCCAACAATCCCATGATGGCGGCGGCCTGGCTGGGCGCCATCAAGGCCGGACTGGTCACCGTGCCCACCATGCCCTTGCTGCGCGCCAAGGAGCTCAAGCAGATCATCGACAAGGCGCAGATCCAGGCCATGTTGTGTGACGCCCGGCTTCAGGACGAGGCACGGGACTGCCAGGATGCCGCCAGCGAGTACTTCTGCCCCACGCTCAGGCAGATCATGCTGTTCAACGACGATGCGCCGCAGGCGCTGGACAGCCTGGCCGCGGGCAAGCCGGCGGATTTTCAGGCTTGCGATACGGCCGCCGACGATGTCTGCCTGATCGCTTTTACCAGCGGCACGACCGGCGCGCCCAAAGGGTGCATGCATTTTCAGCGCGACGTGCTGGCGATGTGCGATCTGTTTCCGCGCCATGTGCTCAAGCCCGGGCCGGACGATATTTTCTGCGGCACTCCGCC
The DNA here is from genome assembly GCF_002261355.1 of Bordetella genomosp. 12. Classification (GTDB taxonomy): domain Bacteria; phylum Pseudomonadota; class Gammaproteobacteria; order Burkholderiales; family Burkholderiaceae_B; genus Bordetella. Next base: position 544,036 of record NZ_NEVU01000001.1, read on the forward strand.
TCTGGCTTTCACCTTTGGCCTGGGCGGCTTGTTGTGCTTTCCGCTGCGCGTAGGGGCCAGCACCGTGCTGGCCGAGAAACTCACGCCCGAATCCCTGCTGCAGCTGATTCAGGATTTCCGCGCGACCGTCGTGTTCACGGCGCCGACCTTCTACCGCCAGATGGCGCCGCTGGCGAGCCGGTTTCGCCTGCAAAGCCTGCGCAAGAGCGTATCGGCCGGCGAGGCGCTGCCCGATGCCACGCGGCAGCTCTGGAAGCGGGCCACGGGCATCGAGATGATCGATGGCATCGGCGGGACCGAGATGATCCATGTCTTTGTCTCCAGCCCGTCCGAGTCCGTGCGGCGCGGCGCCATCGGCCAGGTCGTGCCGGGCTATATCGCCCAGGTGGTCGATGACGCGATGCAGCCCGTACCCCATGGCACGCCGGGCCGCCTGGCGGTCAAGGGGCCGACCGGATGCCGCTATCTGGCCGATGCGCGGCAGATGAAGTTCGTGCAGCAAGGCTGGAATCTTCCCGGCGACACCTTTGTGCAGGATGCCGATGGCTATTTGTATTACCAGGCGCGCAACGACGACATGATCATCTCGGCGGGCTATAACATCGCCGGCCCCGAGGTCGAGGATGCGCTCATGCGGCACGAGGCCGTGGCCGAGTGCGGCGTGGTCGGCATGCCCGACGACGAGCGCGGTCAGGTGGTCGCCGCCTACGTGGTGCTCAAGCCCGGCTGCGAGGAGACACCGCAGCTGGCCGCGGCGCTGCAGGCCTACGTCAAGGAAAGCATCGCGCCCTATAAATACCCGCGCGTGATCCGCTTCGTCGTGACGCTGCCGCGCACCGAAACCGGCAAACTGCAGCGGTTCGTGCTGCGGCAGCTGGCTTCGGGAGGACGTTGATGGGCCAGCCCTATGTCAGCGAGGTGGAGATACGGTTCCGGCATTGCGACCCCGCCGGCATCGTCTTCTATCCCCGCTACTTCGAGATGATCAACGACTTCATCGAAGCCTGGTTCGAGACAGGCTTGGGCTTGAGCTTTCACACGCTGCATACGGAGCGCGGCATCGGCACGCCGACCGCATCCGTGCAGTGTGATTTCAAGTTGCCCAGCCGCTGGGGGGAGCGCCTGCGCCAGGTGTTGGCGTTGCGGCACATCGGCGGCTCGTCCCTGCAGCTGCAGGTGCGCTTCGAGGGGCAGGACGGACAGACCCGGCTGAGCGCGCAGGTGACCATCGTCACCGTCGATCTGGCGCGCATGCGCGCCATCGCTTTGCCGGACGATTTGCGCGCGCGGATGCAGGCGTTTCTGCTGCCCGCGCAGGCATGAAAAACCAAAGGAAGAGACTGACATGAAGATTCTGCAACCGCCGGACTGGCTCGCGCCGCGCGGCTATTCCAATGGCATGATGACCGAGATGACCGTCGGCTCGCGCCTGCTTTTCGTGGGCGGCCAGATAGGCTGGAACGGCCAGCAGGTCTTCGAGACCGACGATTTCGCGCTGCAAGTGCGCCAGACACTGGAGAACATCGTCGCCATCCTGAAAGAGGGCGGCGCGGGCCCGCAGCACATCGTGCGCATGACCTGGTATGTCAAGGACAAGGATGAGTACGTGGCGGCCTATCCGGAGATCGGCAAGCATTACCGCGAGGTCATTGGCCGGTACTTCCCGGCCATGACCGCCGTCGAGGTGGCGGATCTGGTCGAAGCGCGGGCCAAGGTGGAAATCGAAGTGACGGCGGTGGTGCAGGGCTGACCCCGCCCGGGGTCAGCGGATCTGCACCAGGCCGGTCTCGGTGTCGAGCGCGGCCTGGCCGGCCGGCAAGTCCTCAAGGATGTCGAGCACCTTGCCGTTGATGCGCAGCAGCGCGCCGCAGCAGAAGCGGCGGTGCGCCGCGATCGTGGCGCTGCCCAATGGCTGCAGGACTTCGTTCAGGCGCTCTTCTTCGCTTTCGAGCAGATTCAGATCGTCGATCACGCGCGCATAGGTGCTTCTGGCCCGGTCGCCCATGCCGTTGATGTTCTTGGCGGGGTTGCCGTGCAGGAAGACGATGAGTTTTTCCAGTTTGCCCTGTTCTTCCTGCAGCGTGGCGCGGCGCTGACGCAACGCGGCGCGTTTGGCCTCGCCATGTGGATGCAGGCCCACGCTGACAGTGGTCGGAATCCCGGCCAGCGATCCGATGGTGCCGGCATGCACGGACTTGGTGGCATGGGTCTCGCCACCGGTGATCACCCCCAGGCTGGATTTGGCCGGGCCCACGGTGACGCTTTCGCCGGCATAGAGCCGGCTTTGGCGCACTTCGCGCTCGGCGGCGATATTGCGTTCGGCGTTGACGACGGCGTTCTCGATGAAGCGTGCTTTGACCGATCCGCCCGCGCTGAGCTGCGCCGTGCGTACCTGGGCGGGTTGCGCCGTGCTGATCTGGCCGCGCAAGACGGGCTGGCGCACCGTGGCCAGGCCGATGACGCCGCCGTTGACGCTGATGTTGCCGCCGGCCTGTACCTGGGCGGCTTCGATCGTGCCGTTGACCACCACGTCGCCGCTGACCCGCACTTCCATCCCGGCGGTGATATCGCCCCGCACCTTGAGGGTGCCGTCGAAAATGATGTTGCCGGTCGACAGATCCACGCGGTCGACCTCCACCAGGGAATTGACCAGTACGCCCTGAGGGACCACCATCGGCGAGCCAGACTGAGCCGCGCGCAGCAGACAGGGATCATTCTCGTCGACCGTCACGCCGGTGAGATTGCGCGCAAACTGCGTGTCCGGTATGTGGGCGGGCGGCACCGATTCGCCCAGCACGTTCAGGCCGGGCTTGCCCTGCACTGCCGGGATGCGGCGCATCAGCGGCGTGCCCGGCGCGACCAGCGTCAGATTACCCAGTTCGCGGTAGTCGACCAGGGCATTGTCGTCATCCTCCGATTGGCGTGTTTTGAGCGCATCGAGCAGGCTTTCGAAATGGGCGGGCGTGCCCTTGGTCGGCGGGGTGCCCTGGGCGATCATGGCGGTATTGGTGCGCCGGTCGGCCACGGCATGCTGGATGGCGTCTTCGCGCACGCCATAGACCACCCCCACTTCCAGCAAATGCGCCTGCACGTCGCCCAGCGTTACCCGGCGCCCGCCGCGCGGCGGGCTGACGGCCAGCACCGCCGCCATGCGGTCGGGCGAGAGCTCCAGTTCGAAGCTGCCGTCGCGCACCTCGCCCACGGAGGCCAGAACCGGCTCTCGGGCTTCGCGGCAGGCTTCGATGAAGTTCACCGCGCTGGCGTGGTCCAGCGCTTCCGTGCCCCAGCCCTGAGCCTGGGCCAGGCTGGTCAATGCGGTCCAGGTGGGCGGGTCGGCCGCTTGCTCGGCGGGGCTGTAGCTGGCGATGAGGGCGCGCGTGCTCTCGTCCAGTTCGAGACGAAAAGCGGGTTCGGCAGGCGGCATGTCTTTTCCCCTAGATGGCGCGGGTTCCGGGCCGCAATGCGTGGCGGGATAAGCGCTCTTGCTGAGTAATAACTAGAAATATAAAGACATATTAAGCGATGTGACCGGCGTAGTCAGGCGCTTTTTTATCGGGGTTTTCATGGCCCTGTCATGCCGCCGGCGTAAAAAAATGCCCCCGGCCAAAGGCCGGGGGCAAGGTCATCAAGGGGCGTGTTCAGGCGGGTTGCTTGATCGCTTTGAACACGGCTTCGGCATGGTCGAGCGTGGTTTGCAGCACGGCGTCGTCATGCGCGGCCGAGACGAAGCCCGCTTCGAAGGCCGAGGGCGCGAAATGCACGCCGCGATCCAGCATGGCATGGAAGAAGCGCTTGAAGGCCTGGGTGTCGGCGGTCGAGACTTCGGCGAAGGTGGCGGGTACGCTGGGCATGAAATACAGGCCGAACATACCGCCGATGGCATCGGCGCTGAAGGGCACGCCGGCCGCCCGGGCGCGTTCGGCCAGGCCCTGGGCCAGGCGCTGCGTGCGTGCCGACAGGTCTTCATAAAAGCCCGGTTGGGCGATCAGGCGCAGCGTGGCCAGGCCCGCGGCCACGGCCACCGGGTTGCCGGACAGCGTGCCGGCCTGATAGACGCCGCCCAGCGGTGCGATATGGCGCATGAGTTCGGCGCTGCCGCCGAAGGCGCCGACAGGCATGCCGCCGCCGATGACCTTGGCCAGCGTGGTGAGATCCGGCTTGATACCGGTCAGCCCCTGCACGCCTTGCGGCCCGACCCGGAATCCGGTCATGACTTCGTCGAAAATCAGCACGCTGCCGTGTTGGGTGCACAGATCGCGCAGACCCTGCAGAAAACCGGCTGCGGGCTTGATGAGGTTCATGTTGCCGGCCACGGGCTCGACGATGATGCAGGCGATGTCGGCGCCGTGCTCGGCGAAGGCCGTCTGCACGGCGGGCAGGTTGTTGTAGTCCAGCGTGATGGTGTGGGAGACGAACTCGGGCGGCACACCAGCCGAACTCGGATTGCCCAGTGTGAGCAGACCGGAGCCGGCCTTGACCAGCAGGCTGTCGGAATGGCCGTGATAGCAGCCCTCGAACTTGATGATCTTGTTGCGTCCGGTGGCGCCGCGCGCCAGGCGGATGGCGGTCATGGTGGCTTCGGTACCGGAGCTGACCAGGCGGACCTGTTCCATGGACGGCAGGCGCTGGATCAGCAGTTCCGCCAGTTCGATTTCGGCTTCGGTCGGCGCGCCGAAGGACAGCCCGCCGGTGGCCGCCTCTTGCACGGCGCGCACCACTTCGGGATGCGCGTGGCCCAGGATGGCCGGTCCCCAGGAGCCGATGTAATCGATGTACTGCTTGCCTTCGGCGTCCCAGATGTGCGGGCCCAGTGCGCGCTTGATAAAGCGCGGGGTGCCGCCCACCGAACGGAAGGCTCGCACGGGCGAGTTCACGCCGCCGGGGATGCTGCGGCAGGCGCGTTCGAAGAGTTCAGCGTTTTGGGACATGGCTCTAACCTCGGGAAGAAGTGAAAGGGGCGGCGCAGGCCCGGGCCGCGGCGCGGATGTCGGGCGCTTCGAACAGCCCGGTGATGACCGCGATGCTGTCGGCGCCCGCATGGGCGAGCTGCCCGGCATTGGCGGGCGTGATGCCGCCAATGGCGACCACCGCCGGCCGCGGCTGGCCGTGCGCGCGCGTGAGCGCAGCGGCTTCGGTCAGCAGCGTCAGCGGGGCGTGCACGGCTTCGGGTTTGGTGGTGGAGGGAAACATCGCGCCGAAGGCGACGTAGTCGGCGCCCTGATCCAGCAAGCCGCGTGCGCGGTCCAGATCGGCATAGCAGGACACGCCCAGAATCAGGCCCGGCGCCGCGGCGCGCACCTCGGCCAGGGTGGCATCGTCTCGGCCCAAGTGGGCGCCATCGGCGCCGGCCTGCAGCGCCGTTTGCCAATCGTCGTTGACCAGGAAGACGACGCCCAGTTCGCGGCACAGTGCGGCGAGTTCGCGCGCCTGGGCCAGGCGCACGGCCGGCGTGACGTGTTTGCGGCGCAACTGCAGGGCCCGCATGCCGCCGTCGGCGGCCTGGCGCACCGCCTGCAGCAGGCGCGCGGTGTCATCCCATTCGGGCGTCACGCCATACAGGCCGACCGGGAATCGGGTCGGGCTCATGGCTGGGGCAGCCGGTTGGGCAGCGGACGGCCCATGCCGGCCGTGAAACTGGCCGCCAACCCGCGCTCGGCATGGGCGAGGGCTTGCTCGACCGCGGCGGGGGTCTCCTGGCCGCTGGCCAGCATGGCGGCGGCGGCCGCCGCCAGCAGGCCGCCCGTGTCGCCGCTGCGCGGCGGCGGCGCCTGCCACGGCCAGCTGTAATTGCTGCCGTCCTGGCCCACCAGCACGTTGGCGACGTGGCCCGGCCGCACCGGACTGCCCAGCACCAGGGCCCATTGCGCGCCGCCGGCCAGCAGGGCGTGGGCAGGCGAGGGCGAGCCCGAGGTGTCGATGCTGCCATCGGCCTGCCATTGCGCCAGCCGCATATGCTCGACCACCACCAGGTCGGTCTGCGGCAACACGAGCTCCAGCGTGGCGGCCAGCAGTTCTTCGGCGGTGTCCTGCTCGACGGCGTCCTGGGGCATGGGCGCGCGCGGGCCCAGATGCAGCACCAGCGGCACCTGGCTGTAATCGGCGGCCAACTGGGCGACCACGCTGGCGGTTTCGGGCGAAAACATGCCCCCCACCTTGATCGCCTGCACCGGCATGTCTTCGAGCAGGCAGCGGGCCTGGTCGTCCAGCAGTTCGGGCGACACGGGATGGATGTCCTCGATGCCGGCGGTGTCCTGCACCGTCACGGCCGTGACGGTGGCCAGGCCATGACAGCCCAGTTGCGCGCAGGTCACGGCGTCGGCGGGCAGACCATCGGCGCCGGTGGGGTCCACGGGACCGAGGATGAGTACGAGAGGGGGAGTAACAGCGGTCACGGGGGGCTGGGCAGGACAGGAAGAGATGCTTTCTTTGCTTTGCATCAGACGGCATCCCGACAGGGTTTCGGTAAGATATGCCCATTCTAATGGATGCCATTCGTGCTTTGCCCCGACCGGGGCCGAGCACATCGTGAACTAGGGAGAACTATGCGTACTTGGATGTGTCTTATTTGCGGCTGGGTCTATGATGAAGAGGCTGGTCTGCCGGACGAGGGAATCGCGCCGGGCACCCGTTGGGAAGATGTGCCCCCTAATTGGGTCTGTCCGGAGTGTGGCGCCCGCAAGGAAGACTTCGAGCTGATGGAAATCTGACCCGGTCGCTGGCCTATCAGGCGGCCTGGCAGGCCGCCGCATGCAGGTTCTGGAGACCGCCAATGACTGATATTCCGCATTCCGAGGCCGACGCCGGCGCCCAGGCATCCCCCAGTGGCTTTGCCAATCAGTTCCTGATGGCCATGCCGGGGATGGTGGATGAGAACCTGGCCGGCACGGTGATCTATATCTGCGAGCACAGCGCCCGCGGCGCGCTGGGCCTGGTCATCAACCGGCCTACCGACCTGACGCTGGCCTCGCTGTTCGAACGTATCGAGCTGACCTTGGAAATCGGCCCGGTGGGCGATGCCAAGGTGTTTTTTGGCGGGCCGGTGCAGACCGACCGCGGCTTTGTGCTGCACGCGCCGGCCGGGGATTACAGTTCCAGCATCCGGATGGGGGACCTGGCCCTGACCACCTCGCGCGACGTGCTGCAGGCCGTGGCCGATGGCAATGGGCCCGCCCGCATGCTGGTGACGTTGGGCTATGCCGGCTGGGGCGCCGGCCAGCTCGAAAGCGAGATGAGCCAGAACGCCTGGCTCAACGTGGCGGCCGACCCGGCCGTCATTTTCGACGTGCCCGCCGAGGAGCGCTACCCGGCGGCCATGAAGCTGCTGGGCGTCGATCCGATCATGCTGGCCGGCGAAGCAGGCCATGCCTGAGGAAACCCTGCTGGCCTTTGATTTCGGCGAAAAGAAAATCGGCATTGCGATCGGCAATACCCTGACTCGTCAGGCGCGGCCCTTGGAGATCATCTTCTCCGAGCGCCGCGACGAACGCTTTGGCCGCATCGAACACTTGCTCAAGACCTGGCAGCCGCAGCGCGTCGTGGTCGGGCTGGCCCTGGCCACCGACGGCGGCGAACAGCCCGCCACGCAGCGTTGCCGGCGTTTTGCCAACCAATTGCACGGACGCTTCGGCCTGGCGGTGGAGCTGGTGGATGAACGCGGCTCCAGCATGGAGGCTCAGGCGGAACTGGGCACTCACGCGGCGGATGACGCCATGGCGGCGGCCATCATTCTGCAGCGTTATCTCGACCGGTTGCCTTAAGGCGTATGTTCAATCCCCAATTGAGCCCGCGCGGCGGGCTGCTGCATTTTTTGACGACCGAAGGGCTGCCCAAGCGCCTGCTCGAGCCGCTGCTGGCCGCCGAAGGCGGCCCTGGCCTGGCGGGCCGCGAGGTCTGCCTGATCGGGCCGGACTGCGCTGCCTTGCAGGCGTTCGGGCAGGCCGCAAGCGCCCTGGGGGCGCGCACCCGGCATTTGTCCGCGCCGCCCTCGGCCAGCCAGGCCGATGTGCATGTGCTGCGCTCCCCGGCCAGCGGCGCGGCGCATGCGTTGGCCGCGCAACTGCCGCGCGTGATCAACGCCGGCGACGGTTGGCACGCCCGCCCGCTGGCGGCGCTGGCCGATCTGCTCGTCATCCGCCAGGCCCGCGGCGGCTTTACCGAGTTGCGGGTCGCCTTCATCGGCGACTTTGCTTTTTCCGGGCGCGCGCGCTCCTTGGCGCATGCCCTGACCACGCTGGGCGCCCCGGAACTGCGGGCCGCGGGTCCGCGCCCACTGCTGCCTGACGGGTTGCCGCAACTCGGGCTGCGTGCCTGCGCGACGCTGGACGAAGCCCTGGATGGCGTGGATGTGGTGGTGGACCTGGGGCTGAGCGATGCGGCTTTGTCGGTGCTGCCTTCGGCCGAGGACTATGCGCGCCGCTGGACGCTGGGGCCGTTGCCCGACGGGGTGCTCACGCTCGGGCCGGTCGATCCCGCGGCCTATCAGACGGCATCGCGCGCAGTGCTGACGCACTTGATGGCGGGGGCGGCATGAAAATCCATCTGCGCGGCGGGCGCAATATCGATCCCCGCGAGGGCCGCGACGAGGTCGCCGATCTGTTTCTGGCCGATGGGCGCATCGTGGCGCGCGGGCAGGCGCCGGCAGGTTTTTGCGCCGACCGGCTCATTGACGCAGCCGGGCTGGCCGTGCTGCCCGGCCTGACCGACCTGGCCGCGCAACTCGGTCCGCACGCGCGGCAAGAGGGCCGCGCGGCGCTGGCCGGCGGCGTGGTTCGTCTGGTGCTGCCGCACGCGCCGCCGGCCGAAGCCGGCATGCCGCAATGCCTGCGCCTGGGGCCATTGCTCAGTCCGGCCGGCGGATTGTCGGCCATGGCCGGCTGGCTGGATGCAGGCTGCGTGGGGATCGCCCAGACCGACGCGCCGCTGCCGGGCAGCGGCCTGTTGTGGCGCGCCATGCAATATGCCGCCGGTCTGGACGCCACGCTCTGGCTGCGCCCGGAAGACGCCGGCCTGGCCGATGGCGGCGTGATGGCGGCGGGGGCCTATGCCACGCGCCTGGGGCTGCCGGGCATTCCTGAGCAGGCTGAAGTGTTGGCGCTGCACACCTTGTTCACCTTGCAGCGCGCCACGGGCGTGCGCCTGCATCTGTGCCGGATATCGAGCGCGGCCGGCGTGGCCTTGCTGCGGGCCGCGCGCGCCGAAGGCCTGCCGGTGACGGCCGACGTGTCCATGCATCATTTGCATCTGACCGATCTGGACATAGGCTTTTACGACAGCCGCTGCCATCTGCGCCCGCCCCTGCGCGGGCAGCGTGATCGCGAGGCGCTGGCCCAGGCGCTGGCCGATGGCATCCTGGATGCTGTGTGCTCCGACCACCGGCCGGTGAGCGCGGAGGAGAAGCGCGGTCCGTTTGGCGCCACGACGCCGGGCGCCAGCGGTGTGGAGCTGCTGTTGCCGGCCCTGCTCAAATGGGCACGCGAGCGCGGCGTGCCGCCGGTGCGGGCGCTGGCCAGCCTCACCCTGGGGCCGGCCCGGGTATTGGGCCGCGAAGCGCCCAGCCTCGAACCGGGCGCGCCGGCCGATCTGTGCGTGGTCGACCTGCAGGCCGAGTCTGCGGCCGCCGCGTCGCACAGCGGCAGCGACCAGACGCCGTTCGCGGGTATGATGCTGCCCGGCCGCGTTCACCTGACCCTGGTCGGCGGGAACATACTTTGGGAGATCCCTGCTTGAAGCTCTTGCGCTTTGTGTTGCGCGCCTTGCTGGTGCTGCCCTGGCTCTTGTTCGGGCTCTTCTGCGTCACGGTGGTGTACCGGGTGTTGTCGGGCGCCCGGCGCGCGGCACTCAACCGCTTCTGGTCGCGCTGGCTGATGCGTCTGTGCGGCGTGCGCCTGAGCATCGGCGGCCAGCCGCGCATGCAGGGGGCCGTGTTGTGGGCGGCCAATCACGTTTCCTGGATCGACATTTTCGTCGTCAATGCGGTGCGCGCCACCTCGTTCGTGGCCAAGAGCGAGATACGCAGCTGGCCGGTGATCGGTTCGCTGGCCGCCGGGGCCGGTACCCTGTTCATCGAACGCACCCAGCGGCATGCGGTGCATGCCATGGGGCAATCCATTCACGAGTGCTTTGCGCGTGGCGATGCGGTGGGCCTGTTTCCCGAAGGCACGACCACCGAAGGCTTCGAACTCAAGCCTTTTCATGCCAGCCTGTTCGAACCGGCCCGCGCCGACGGCGTAGATATCCAGCCGGTGGCCTTGCGCTACCTGCATCATGGCAAACGCAGCGGCTTTGCGGCGTTTGTCGGCGAAGAGAGCCTGGTCGCCAATCTGTGGCGGGTGCTGGGCGCCACGGGCCTGGCCGTGGAAGTGGTGTTTCTGCCGCCCGTGCCGACGGTCCGTGAAGACGGTACGCCCTACACGCGGCTGGAGCTTTCGCGCCTGACGCGCGAGGCCATTGTGACGCAGCTCTGAGGGCTTACTCGGACAGCGGATCCTGAAACTGGCGGCATTTGATCTGCACCAGTTTGCGATCCTGCAGGCGCATGGCGGTCAGCGCGCCGCCCCAGACGCAGCCGGTGTCCAGGCAGATCAGGTGCGGGCGGATCAGCAAGCCCAGCGTGGACCAGTGACCGAACACGATGGTCACGTCGCGCGTGGCGCGGCGCGGGACATCGAACCAGGGCACCAGCCCATGCGGCCAGGCGCCCGGCGCGACCTTGGTGTCGAATTCCATATGGCCGGCCGGCGTGCACAAACGCATGCGCGTCAGGGCATTGATGATCACGCGCAGGCGCTTGCCGCCCTTGTGATCTTCCTTCCAGGTGACGGGCTCGTTGCCATACATCTTCTGCAGGGCTTTCTGCCAGTTCGGGCCGCGCAGCGCGGCTTCCACCTCGCCGGCCAGCGCCAGCGTCTTTTGCACATCCCATTTGGCCAGCACGCCGGCATGCACCATCAGGTGGTCGTGGGCGTAGTGCGCCAGCGGCCGGTGGCGCAGCCAGTCGATCAGGTCTGCCGCGTCAGGCGCGTTGAGAATGTCGTTCAGCGTGTCCGAGCGCGAGGGCTTGCGCACCCCCGCGGCGGCGGCCAGCAGGTGCAGGTCATGGTTGCCCAGGATGGCCACGGCACGGTCGCCCAGGGCCATGATGCGGCGCAGTGTGGCCAGCGACTCCGGCCCGCGGTTGACCAGGTCGCCCGCGAACCAGAAACGCGCGTCGGGGTCGCCCGCGATATCGGGGTGCGCCAAGAGTTGCTGCAGCGGCGTGCAGCACCCTTGCACGTCACCAATCATCCAGATGCTGCCAGTCGTCATGCCGACGCTCATCTCCGCGTTGTGGAGTCTTCGGTAAAGGGCTGCGCTCAGGCAGCTTTGCGTTGTTGTCGATGCCGCGTGAAGGCATGCCGGTATTCCATCATGACCAGTGCGCCCAGCGCCAGTGTCATGGCGGCCGCGTTGGGCCCGAGCGCGGTCAGCCAGGGCGGCCAGCGGCTGAGCATGCCGACGTTCAGGGCCAGTTGGTTGATCATGAAGAAGGCCACGCCCATCAGAATGCCGATGAACACCTTCACGCCCACGCCGCCGCGGCGGGTCTGCATGAAGGCGATGGGCGCGGCGATGGTGATCATCACCAGCAAGGTGAAGGGATAGACGAACTTGCGCCACAGGGCGACGATCTGGCGGTCGGCCTGCAGTTGGTTGTGATGCAGATAATCGATGTAGTCCAGCAGGGTGACGGCGGACATGCGCTCGGGCGTCAGCACGCGCGCCAGCAGGCGTTCGGGGCTGAGCGTGGTGTCCAGCCGCAGGCTGGCCTGCTTGCTGACCTGGGCCGGGGGCGTGGCGGGCGGCTTGGCGTTGGCCAGGGCCTCGGCGGCCTTGTCGTCGATCCGCGTCTGCACGACATCGGTCAGGACCAGGTCGCCGCCGGCGAACTGGCCGGTGGCCGCCGTGGACAGCGATTCGAGTTCCAGATTGGGTTTGAGTTCGTACAGCGTGACATCGCGCACCTGGCCGTCGGCCAGCAGTGTCTTGATGTTGATGATGCGCGTGCCGCCGTCGCGGGTGGGTTCCTTGAACCAATAGCCGCTGTTCAGGCGGCCGCCGCCGGCCTTGCCGCGGAAAGTGAGGTCGGCCTCGCCGCTTTTGATTTCGGCGATGGGGGTGACGTACTCCGAGAGCAGGGTCGCGCCTATCATCAGCGGGATGGTGATGATCCACAGCATGCGCATCAGCCGCATGCCGCTCACGCCCGAGACGCGCAGAATGACCAGCTCGTTGCGTTGCGCCAGGCCGGCCAGCGCCAGAATGGCGCCGATCAGCAGGCCGATGGGCAGCAGATCGTACAGACGAGTGGGCAGGGCCAGCGCCTGCATATAGAGCAGGGCCAGCATGCTGAATTTGTCGCCCACGTTGTCCAGGTCATCGACCAGGGCAAAAAACGTGAACAGCCCCAGCAGGGCCAAAAGGACCACTGCACAGGAGCGATAGATCTCGCGGGCCAGATAGCGGCGGGCTGTACGCATGAATCTCGAAAACCTTCAGGGCGCTTCTTGCGGCGCGTAAAACACAAAACTTTAACAAATATGAGGCCAGGGCCGCCTGATGGCTGTTACGGAATGTCCACCATGCGCATCCGGCGCAACAGTGTCGCCGTGCGGGAGTTCAGATAACTGGTGTTTCTGTGCTTGTCGTAGTAGCGCGGATTGGGCAGCATCGCCGCCAGGCGGGCCGATTGCGACGCGCCCAGGCTGGCCGCGCTGATTCCATAGTAATGGCGCGCGGCGGCTTCCGCCCCGAACACGCCCACGCCCCATTCGGCCACATTCAGATAAAGCTCCAGAATGCGTTCCTTGGGCATGACGTGTTCGATCATATAGGTAAGCACCAGTTCCTGTCCCTTGCGCAGATAGCTGCGCGAACTGGACAGAAACAGGTTCTTGGCCAATTGCTGGGTAATCGTCGAGCCGCCCCGCAGCTTGCTGCGGCCCTCGGCCTGCTGCTCGTGGTTGTACTCCCAGGCCTTGCGGATGGCGTCCCATTCGACCCCGTCGTGCTCGGTGAAATTGGCATCCTCGGAGGCGATGACCGCCCGTTTGAGCGAGGTGTTGATCCGGTCGTAGGGAACCCAGGTGTAGCTCAGCTCGGCTTTGGGGTTGGTCTCGCGCAGGCGCGACAGCTCCTGGCGCATGATGGCGCTGCTGCCCGGATCGCGGTAGGCGTACCACACCACCATGGAAAACATCGCCAGCTCATAGATGAGCAGCAAACTGAGCAGCGCCATGAGGGCGCCGGTGACGATGCGAAACCAGGATCGGGGTCGAGCCATGCGGATCTCCGGTGATGCCTAGTCCTCGGCCAGCAGCTCGGCGCGCAGCGTGGTCAGCACGGCCGAGGGGTCGGGACGCAGCCCGTGCCAGATGTAAAAGCTCTCCGCTGCCTGGCCCACCAGCATCCCCAGGCCGTCGGCCGTGCGCGCCGCGCCGTCGGCCGTGGCCTGGTGCATGAACGCCGTGGGGCGGGCCCCATACACCATATCGTAGGCCAGCGCGTCGGTGGCATACAGCCCCGGGGGCATGGCGGGCGCTTCGTCCCGCAGGCTGCTGGCGGTGGCGTTGACCACGACATCCCAGCCGCCTGGCCGGGCCGCATCGGGCAGACCGCCGGCGCTGACCCGCGTGCCGCTGTGCAAGCCGCTGGCTTGCCAGGTGGCGGCCAGTTCCGCGGCGCGCGCCGGACTGCGGTTGACGATCCGGATGTCGGCGCAGCCCGCCTCGGCCAAGGGTTGCAGGACCCCGCGGGCCGCGCCGCCCGCGCCGACCAGCAGCAGCCGTGCGCCCTGCAGTGCGGCGCCCAGGCGCTTGAGGTCGTCGACCAGCCCTACGCCGTCGGTGTTGCAGCCGTGCACCACCCCGTCGCGCCAGGTCAGCGTATTGACGGCGCCGGCCACGCGCGCGCGCGTCGACAGATGATCCTGCGCCAGGGCATAGGCCTCCTGCTTGAAGGGCACGGTGACGTTCAGGCCCCGGCCGCCTTGCAGGAAAAAGGTTTTTACCGTGTCCCGGAACCCGTCCAGCGGCGCGGCGAGCCGCTCGTAGTCGAGCGCGATATGGGTCTGCTCGGCGAACATCGCGTGGATTTGCGGCGAACGGCTATGTGCAATGGGGTTGCCGATGACAGCGTAGCGCAGCAGGGCGTCGGCCGGGGTGAGGCTCATGGTGCGGAGGTTTCCAGGGAATCGTTGACGAAGTGCCAGGTGCGTGTGATGACCAGCACGTCGGTGTCGCGGGCCAGATCGGGCGGAAAGGGGGCGAAGGGGGCGGCCATCTGCACGATGCGGCGTGCGGCCTGGTTGAGCACCGCGTGCTCCGAAGGCTGATCGATCTCGAACCCCGCCAGACTGCCGTCGGGGCGGATGCTGACCGTGATGCGCAGGCTGCCGTAGACGCGGCCGCGCGCTTGCGCGGGGAAATGCTGGGTGCCGATGGATTCGATGCGGGTGCGCCAGGCATCCAGGTAGGCGGCATAGGGCGAGGCCTGGGCGGCGGGCGCGACGAACGTTTTGCGCGGCAGCGCGCTATACGCCTGGACGCGGTTGGCCAGGGTGGCCACCTGGCCGTTTTGCACCAGCCCGGCCTGATCTTCGACGCTGTCGCCGGGGGCTTGCGACTCATCCCAGGGATGTACCGGCTCGCGCGCCGCGCCGGCCAGATCGGCCGAGGAAATCTGGGTCAGCAGACGCGTCTGCTCGGCCTCGAGCTGGGCCTGGCGCTTGCGCATGGCCTGCAGCACGATGGTGTCTGGCGAATCGCCCGTACGGGGCAGGGGGGAGCTGGCCACGCCGGCCTGCGCATTGCCGCCGCCGTCGACCGCGGCCTGGGCCAGCACCTGGGCCCGCGCGGGCGTGCTGTCGGTGTGGGCATTGACCAGGGTGACTTCCAGACTGGTGAGCGGCGTGCGCCGCGACGGCGGCGCGCCCAGGCGCCAGGCCAGCAGGCCCGCGTGGACCAGCAGCGAAATGGCGATGGCCACCAGCAGATAGCGCCGGTCGGCCACCCAGGAGGAGGGGAGGATGGGGCGATGCACCCGAGCATTTTAGGTGAACCGCCCGCTCCCCGCTCAGCGCGGTGTTATGCCGGACCGAGGTAGCGGCAGTCCAGTTCGAGCGCGAGCTCGTCCATGCCCATGATGTCGATTTCGACGGCCGCGCCGCGCTCGAGCTCGGGCAGCCCGCCGACGCGCGTGACCAGGGGCGCATTGCCCAGGCGCACCAGATCGTCACGCAGGACGTGGGCGACGCTGCGGCTGATGTTCTGCTGCCGCAGCCAGCGCAGGCACCAGTAGCGTTCCATGGCGTTCTGGAAGTCGGCCCAGGCCGCGTACTGCGCGTCGAAGGCGCCGATGATGGCGAACAGATCGGCATCCTTGGGTTTGAAGGGCGCGACCAGGCGCGCCGACACGCCGTTCTCCACGGCCGCGATCAGCTGCCACTGGTTGACCAGGTCGACATAACGCCGCAGCGGCGAGGTGCTCCAGGCGTATTGCGGCACGCCGATGGCCTCGTGCGGCAAGGCCTGGGTGCTCATGCGCACCCGCCCGGCCTGCTGCGAACGGTAGATGCCCGGCACACCATGCTGGTGCAGCAGGCCGCCCCAGAGGTTGTTGGCCAGGATCATGTACTCGGCCACCATGCGATCCAGCGGCGCATTGCGCTGGCGCGGCACCAGCCGCACCGGGGTGTCGGGATTGTCGGGGTCGCCGTCCAGGTAGAAGCTGTACTCGACCCGGCTGTTGTTCTCGGGCTTGCCGCGGATGATTTCGCGCTGAGCCGACAGCGACTGGGCCAATTGCCACAGGGGGCGCAGCCAGTGGCCATAGGGCAGCGGGGCGTCGGGGTCGGCCAGCGCGGCTTCGGTCACCTGGGTGTCGAGTTGGTTGTGGCGCAGGTTTTCGCGCACCACGATGCGTTCGACGCGGGTGTCGGAGGCGATGATCTCGCCCGTGGCCGGGTCGGCCGTCACATAGAGCGACAGGGCGGGGACTTCGCGCCCGGCGTCCAGCGAAAAGGTCTGGATCACCGAGTCGGGCTGCATGGGGATTTTGTCGCCCGGCATGTAGACCGTCGACAGGCGCTGGCGCGCCAGCTTGTCCAGATCGCTGCCGCGCGTGACCGCCAGGCCGGGGGCGGCGACGTGGATGCCCACGCGCACGCGGCCGTCAGGCAGGCGGGTTACCGAGAGCGCATCGTCGATTTCGGTGGTGGTGACGTCATCGATCGAATAGATCTCCGCGTCGGCCAGCGGCAGCTCCTGCGTGACCGCGGGCAGGCTGATATCCGGAAAACCCACGCCGCGCGGGAAGTTGACCGCCAGGAAGCGCTGCTTGTGCAAGGCCAGCGCATTGGGCCAGGCGCCCAGCTCCAGCAAGAGCCGGTCGGGGCTTTTCTGCAGGCGCGCGCAGGCCGCGTCCAGCGCCTTCCATTGCATGGTGTTCTTGTCGGGGCGCACCAGCAGCGATTCGGCCATCTGGCCGATCTCCTCGGGCAGCGTGCCCTGCGCCATGGCGTCGACCCAGGTCTGCTGCTGCTCGGCCTGGCGCTGTTTTTTCTCCAGCGCGGCCAGCGCGGCTTGCAGGATGTCGGGCGGTGCCGGACGGTAATGGCCTTTGCCGCGGCGGTGGAAGTACACCGGCGCGCCGTGCAGGCGCATCAGCAAGGCGGCCTGCTCCACGGCGCTGGGCGCGTGGCCGAAGTAGTCGGCCGCCAGTACCGGGGCGTCGAACTCTTCCTGAGGCGCGCATTCCCACAGAAAGGCCAGATCGATATCTTCAGCCAGCGCGGCGGCCTCGCG
This sequence comes from Bordetella genomosp. 12, assembly GCF_002261355.1. Lineage (GTDB taxonomy): Bacteria > Pseudomonadota > Gammaproteobacteria > Burkholderiales > Burkholderiaceae_B > Bordetella. Next base: position 560,874 of record NZ_NEVU01000001.1, read on the forward strand.
CATCAGCGCGGCCGGCTCCGGCGCGGCAAAGTTGAACAGGGTATTGGCGCGCTTTATTTTGCTGCGCTTGCCCGACTCCGACTCCACCTGCAGGCTGGTGTCGGTTTCCGACAGGATATTGCCGGCTTTGAAACTGCCGTCATCTTCGTAAAACACGTACATATATCAGTCCATCGGGCCGGGGCGCAGCGCGGCCGGGCGTATCGGGAGTTTAATCAGTGGGGGTGAACCAGGGCAAAATCAAGTACCTCCGGCAGCCATTGCGCGAAGTCGGACAGGCCATGGTCGCTGCCCGGAATGATGCGTTGGCGGCAGCCTTCGAAGCGATCGCGCATCTCGCGCCAGTCCAGCACTTCGTCGCCGGTGGCCGCCAGCAGGAAATACCGTTGCGGACGGGTCAACTCCGGGACATCCAGCTCGCGCAGCTCCTGCACGTACTCGGGCAGAAAGACGAAAGGGGCCGGCGAATGATACATCGTGTGTTCGCCGACCTGGGTGGCCAGGTCCCGCGCGGCATGGACCGCCGGGTTGATCAGCACTGCCTTGCAGCCCAGTTGTTCGGCCAGCCAGGTGGCGTAATAGCCGCCCAGCGAGGAGCCGACCACGGTCAGCGGCGTGGTGTCGTCGTCGGCCAGCAACTGCCGGGCCGTGTCCCGCGCCAGCGCGGCTGCCGCGCGCGGGCTGGCGGGCAGCGCCGGGCAGGCGTAATCCTGCTGCCGGCCCCGTTCGGCCATGGCCTGCCCCATCAGCCGGGCTTTGAAAGAGTCCGGTGACGAGCGGAAACCGTGCAGATACAGGATTTTGGCGGCAGGCATGGCGGCGGGACGCATCACACCCGCGCCAGCGCGTTGAGCAGTTTGTCGTGCACGCCGCCAAAGCCGCCATTGCTCATCACCAGGACGTGGTCGCCCGGGCGCGCGGCCTGGCTGACGGCCGCCACCAGTGCGTCGAGGTCCTCGTAGCTGCTGGCGCGTTCGCCCAGCGGCGCCAGCACCTCGGCCGGGTTCCAGCCCAGGGCGTGCTTGCCCTCGTGGGCGCCAAAGCAGAACACCAGATCCGCGCCGGCCAGGGCCTGCGGCAGGCGCGCCGCCATGGTGCCGAGTTTCATGGTGTTCGAGCGCGGCTCCAGGACGGCCAGGATGCGGGCCGGGCCAACCTGGCGGCGCAGGCCCGCGACGGTGGTCGCGATCGCGGTGGGGTGATGGGCGAAATCGTCGTAGACCGTCACGCCGTGGACCGTGCCGCGCAACTCCATGCGCCGTTTGACGCCGGCGAAACGGCTCAGAGCTGCCACGCCCTCGGCGGCCGGCACGCCGACGTCCTCGGCCGCCGCCAGCGCGGCCAGGGCATTCATGCGGTTATGTTCGCCGCCCAGCGCCCAGCGCACGGTGCCCACGCTGTGGCCCTCGCGCAGCACGGTAAAGGCGCCATCCTCGTCGACCGGGCCCGCCTGCCAGGCTCCGCCCGCGCCAAAGCGCACCGTGCGCGACCAATTGCCCCGCGCCAGTACGCGCTCGAGCGCTTCGCTGCGGGTGGGCAGCACGATGCGGCCTTCCGAGGGGATGGTGCGCACCAGGTGATGAAACTGCGTCTCGATGGCGGCCAGATCCGGAAAGATGTCGGCGTGATCGTATTCGAGGTTGTTCAGGATGGCCGTGCGGGGCCGGTAATGGACGAACTTTGAGCGTTTGTCGAAAAACGCGGTGTCGTATTCGTCGGCCTCGATGACGAAGGGCCGCACGGTAGGCCGGTAGCGCGCTGAAACCTTCAGGCCGGGCGCCACGCCGCCGATCAGGAAGTTGGGCTGCAGGCCAGCCTCTTCCAGTATCCAGGCCAGCATCGAGCTGGTGGTCGTCTTGCCATGGGTGCCGGCCACGGCCAGCACATGAGCCTGCGGCAGGATGTTGTCGCCCAGCCATTGGGGTCCGGAGATGTAGCGCGCGCCGCTGTTGAGGATGGCTTCCATCAGCGGGTTGCCCCGGCTGACGACGTTGCCGATCACGAACAGATCCGGCTTGAGGGAGAGCTGGTCGGCGCCGAAACCCTCTATCAGAGAGATGCCCTGTTCGGTCAGTTGGGTGCTCATGGGCGGGTAGACGCCCGCATCGCAGCCTGTCACTTTATGGCCAGCCTCGCGCGCGATCAGCGCCAGTCCGCCCATGAAGGTGCCGCAAATGCCAAGTATATGTAGATGCATGGGGTTCTCCTGCAGGCATTGTAGAGGGGATGGCCGTGGCCGGCTTGGGCGGTGCCGGTATATGATGGGCGCATGAACCGACGACTCTTCGTTTGCGCAGGGGCAGTCGCCGTCGCGGCGGCCGCAGGTGGCTTTATCTATACGCGTTCGGCGCGGCAGGCCCCGCCGCCGGCGGTGCCGCCGCCGGCGGTGCCGCCGGACGCGCTGGCCAGCCTGCTCGCGCTGTCGTTGCCCGATCTGGACGGCAAGCCCCAGGCCCTGTCGCAATGGCGAGGCCAGCCCATGGTGATCAATTTCTGGGCCACGTGGTGCGCGCCCTGCGTCAAGGAAATGCCCGAGCTTGACGAACTGCAGAAAAAGGCCGGCAAAGTCAAATTTGTCGGGATCGGTGTCGATACCGCCGACAACATGCGAAGATTCGTCGCCAAAGTGCCGGTTTCCTACCCCTTGCTGGTGATGGGCGCCGGGGCGGTCGATATGCTGCGCGGGCTGGGCAATCCGGCCGGAGGGTTGCCATTTACCCTGGTTTTGAATGCAGATGGCAGCATTAAGCAGAAGATCCTCGGCCAGATCGATCCCGCTGTGCTGGAAAAGACAGTTATGGGCCTTGCCGCCTGAGCCAGTTGCACAAATAGTTCAAATTGGCGTAAAAAGGCGGTTTATCGATTGTTTTGCCAGCAACTGGCAGGCCAAATGGCGCGACGCATACTGGTATTGCACGGCCCGAATTTGAATCTCCTCGGAACGCGGGAGCCCGAGATCTACGGCAGCCTTACGCTGGCACAGATCAACGCGGGTCTCGAATCCCTGGCGACGGAGCTCGGCGTGACCTTGTCGGCTTGGCAGAGCAATCATGAAGGGGCCTTGGTGGATCGTATCCAGGCGGCAGCCCGCGACGGTACGGATTTCATCATCATCAATGCGGCAGCCTACACCCATACCAGTGTGGCGGTGCGCGATGCGCTGGCCGGAGTGGCGATCCCATTTATTGAAGTACATTTGTCCAACCTGTATAAGCGCGAGACCTTCCGGCATCACTCCTACCTTTCCGATATCGCCATCGGCCTTATCAGCGGTCTGGGAGCGAACGGCTACGAGGCGGCCTTGCGCTACGCGGCGCGGCATTGACACTCACCCGGACCCACGTTTTTCCTTAGCAAAACATCACGAGCATCCGCCCAGCGCGGGCGCCGCCAACATTATCGGGAAGCAGCTTCCATGGACCTCCGAAAACTCAAGACCCTGATCGACCTCGTGGCTGAATCGGGTATTGCCGAGCTTGAAATCACTGAAGGCGAAGGCAAGGTTCGCATCGTCAAGTTCTCCCAGACCCTGCAGCCGGTTGCCTATCATGCGCCGGAAGCCGCCCCGTCGGTCGTGGCCGCTGCGCCCGCCGCCGCCCCGGCCGCGCCCGCCGCGCCCGTGGTGCAGGGCCATGTCGTCAAGGCTCCCATGGTCGGTACGTTCTACCGCTCGCCCAACCCTGGCTCGGCGCCCTTCGTCGATGTCGGCCAGACCGTCAAGGAAGGCGATGCGCTGTGCATCATCGAAGCCATGAAGCTGCTTAACGAGATCGAAGCCGACAAATCCGGCGTGATCAAAGAAATCCTGGTCGAGAACGGCGAACCGGTCGAATACGGTCAACCGCTGTTCGTTATTGGCTGATAGCGAAAAATGTTTGAGAAAATCCTGATCGCCAACCGCGGCGAGATTGCTCTGCGCATCCAGCGCGCCTGCCGTGAGCTGGGCATCAAGACCGTGGTCGTGCACTCGGAAGCCGACCGCGAAGCCAAGTACGTGCGCCTGGCCGACGAGTCCGTGTGCATCGGGCCGGCCCCGTCGCGCGAAAGCTACCTCAATATGCCGGCCATCATTTCGGCCGCCGAGGTGACCGACGCCGAGGCCATTCACCCTGGCTACGGTTTTCTGTCCGAGAACGCCGACTTCGCCGAGCGCGTCGAGAAAAGCGGTTTCGTCTTCATCGGCCCGCGTCCGGAAACCATCCGCCTCATGGGCGACAAGGTCAGCGCCAAACACGCCATGATCGAAGCCGGCGTGCCGGTGGTGCCGGGTTCGGAAGGCGCGTTGCCGGATGATCCGCAGGAAATCATGCGTGTTGCCCGCGAAGTGGGCTATCCGGTCATCATCAAGGCCGCAGGCGGCGGCGGTGGCCGCGGCATGCGCGTGGTGTATACCGAGGCGGCCCTGATCAACGCGGTCAACATGACGCGTTCGGAAGCGGGCGCGGCCTTCAACAACCCCGAAGTCTATATGGAGAAGTTCCTGGAAAATCCGCGTCACGTGGAGATCCAGGTGCTGGCAGATGGCGGACGCACCGCCGTGTGGCTGGGCGAGCGCGATTGCTCCATGCAGCGCCGCCACCAGAAAGTCATCGAAGAGGCGCCGGCGCCGGGCATTCCCCGCCGCCTGATCGAGCGCATCGGCGACCGTTGCGCCGATGCCTGCCGCAAGATGGGCTACCGCGGCGCGGGCACGTTCGAGTTTCTGTTCGAAAACGGCGAGTTCTATTTCATTGAAATGAACACCCGGATTCAGGTCGAGCACCCGGTGACCGAATTGATCACAGGCGTGGATCTGGTTCAGCAGCAGATTCTGATCGCCGCCGGCGAAAAGTTCACCTTGCGCCAGCGGGATGTGGCGTTCAAGGGCCATGCCATCGAATGCCGTATCAATGCCGAAGATCCCTTCCGCTTCGTGCCCAGCCCGGGGCGGATCACGAATTGGCATACGCCGGGCGGCCCGGGCGTGCGCATCGACTCGCACGCCTACAACAGCTACTTCGTGCCGCCCAATTACGACTCGATGATCGCCAAGGTCATCACTTATGGCGACACGCGCGAACAGGCCCTGGCCCGGATGCGCATTGCGTTGTCGGAAATGGTGGTCGAAGGCATTCAGACCAACATCCCGCTGCACCGCGAGCTGTTGCAGGATGCCCGCTTCATCGAAGGCGGCACCAGTATCCATTATCTGGAAAACAAGCTGGCTCAGCGTCCCTGAGCAGCGATCGGGGCCCGCGTGGCCCCGTTTTTTGTATTGATGGCGACAGGGCCCGCGTGACGCGGGCCTTGCCGCAAGGAAGAAGCACATATGCGTGAATTGGTCCTTTATTGCCGTGAGGCCCAGGCCGAGGCACTGTCCGACGCGCTGCTGGAAGCGGGCGTGTTGTCGGTTTCCGTCGAGGATGCCGATCTGGGCACCGAGGACGAGCGGCCGCTGTTTGGCGAACCCGGCACCGAGCCTGCCGTGCAGGCCTGGGACCGCAACCGCGTGGTGGCGCTTCTGCCCGATGGCGCGGATCCGGCCCAATTGCTCGAAGAAGCTGCGCAATCGGTCAGTTTGGATGTGGCCGAGTTCGCCGGCTGGAGCTTGCGCGACGTGCCGGACGCCGATTGGGTGCGCCTGACGCAATCGCAGTTCGGGCCCATTCGGATCTCCGACCAACTGTGGATCGTGCCCAGCTGGCACCGCGATGACGACAGCGTGCAGACCCCTGCCGGCGGTATCCGCATCGAACTCGATCCCGGTCTGGCTTTCGGCACCGGCAGCCATCCGACCACCCATCTGTGCCTGGCCTGGCTGGAAGCCGAGCTGCCCGCCGGCGCCGACGTGCTGGATTACGGTTGCGGCTCGGGCATTCTGGCCATCGCCGCCCGCAAGCTGGGCGCCGGCGACACCACGGCGGTGGATATCGATCCGCAGGCCGTGCAGTCCACGCGCGACAACGCCGACGTCAATCAGGTCAGCTTGCGGGCGCAGTTGCCCGAAGGCCTGGCCGACGGGCAGTTCAAAGTCGTGGTGGCCAACATCCTGTCCAATCCGCTGAAGGTGCTCGCGCCCATGCTCGCCGGCCGGGTCGCGCCCGGCGGGGATCTGGTGCTGTCCGGTGTGCTGCAACGCCAGGCCGAAGAGGTGGCCGCCGCTTATGCGCCCTGGATCGCCATGTCCGTCTGGCGCGAGCGCGACGGCTGGGTTTGCCTGCACGGACGCAAGGCCTGACGCACGGACAGAGGCAAGATCATGTCCCTGGTGACACGCTGCCCGCATTGCGCCACTGCCTTCAAGGTGGTCGCCGATCAATTGCGGGTGCGCAATGGATTGGTGCGCTGCGGCGTTTGCAATACCGTATTCGATGGCCGCGCCTGCCTGGTGACCCCGGGCGAACCCGACGCGGCCAATCGGCCGCCGTTGCCGGTGGTCGAGCAGGCGATCGTGCTGCCGGCCTGGCAAGCGGCGGCGGCCCCCGTGCTGCCCGAGCCGCAACCGCAGCCTGAACCCGAGCCCGAGCCCGAGCCCGAGCCGCCGGCCCCGCGCGCCGAGGCGCCCGCGGTGCTGCGCACCCGGCAGGCCATGCGCGAGGCGCGGCCGCCCGAGGACGTTCCTGAGGACGTGCCGGAGGACATCTCCGAGGACGAGGAGGACGATCGCGAGCCGCCGCAGGCCGACGCGGCGCAAGCCTTCGGCCCGGCGCCGGCCGAGGCGGCCGACTCCCAGGCCTGGCGCGCGACCTTCCGTGGCGAACGCCGTGACGACGCGCCGCCGAGCTGGCGCATCAGCGCCGAACCGCAAGTCTGGCGCCGGGTGGCGCGTGAGCCCGGCTTGAGCGCCGACGCCGACGATGCGCGGCGCGATGAACCCACCTGGGACGACGAAGACGGGCCCCTGGTCCCCGGCGAGCGGCGTACCCGGTATTCCAGCGCCACCGACAGCGGCCGCACGCCGCCCGAGTTTCTCGACGATGACCGGCAACGCTCGCGCGGGCTGGGCCGCCGGCTCTGGGCCGTGGCTTGCCTGCTGGCGCTGGTGGCGCTTGGCTTGCAGTTGCTCTATGTGCAGCGCAGCGCCGTGGCGACCAGCCTGCCGTGGCTGCGGCCGGTGCTGGAGGCGGCTTGCAAACCCCTGGGTTGCACGGTGGGCTACGCGCGCCGGCTCGAGCGCATCGCCATTACGTCCTCGTCCCTGCGCACGCCGCAGGGCGCGGCGGCCAGCGCCGCGCAAGGGCGTGCGCCGATGGTGCTCAACGTGGTCATGCGCAATCGTTACGACAAACCCCAGCCCTGGCCCGCCCTGGTCCTGGAGTTGACCGATATTTCAGATACCGTGGTGGCACGCAAGGTGCTCATGCCCCAGGATTACCTCGATCCCGCCCAGGCCGCCGGGCCTTTCGGCGCGGGCGCCGAGGTCACGCTGGCGGTGCCCATCGAGATCCAGGGCATCAATGTCAACGGTTACCAACTCGATAAATTTTTCCCCTGAAGGATGACCATGGCTTCTTCTGTGCTGGTATGCGGTTCGATGGCGTTCGACACCATCGCGGTCTTTGAAGGCCACTTCAAGGATCACATCCTGCCCGATCGCATCCAATCGCTGAGCGTGTCCTTTCTGGTTCCTGGCATGCGCAAGGAATATGGCGGCTGCGCCGGCAACATCGCCTACAACATGAAGTTGCTGGGCGGCCAACCGGTGCCGGTGGCCACGGTGGGCGAGGATTCGGGCGACTATCTCGAACGCCTGGGCGGCCTGGGCATCGACATCAGCCGCGTCAAGACCGTGCCTGGCACGTTCACCGCGCAGTGCTTCATCACCACCGATCTGGACGACAACCAGATCACGGCCTTCCACCCGGGCGCGATGGCCTTTTCGGCCCAGAACGACCTGAGTCAGGCCGACGCGGCCTGGGCCATCGTTGCGCCCGACGCCAAAGAGGGCATGTTCGCCCATGCGCAGGCGCTGGCCGCGCGCGGCATCCCCTTCATCTTCGATCTCGGCCAGGCCATGCCGCTGTTTGACGGCGCCGACCTCGAGCGCATGCTCGGCCTGTGCCAGGCATTGACGGTCAACGATTACGAAGCCAGCGTGGTCGAGCAGCGCACCGGCCGCAAGATGGCCGAGATTGCCCGCAGCTTGCGTGCGGTGATCGTGACGCGCGGCGCCCAGGGCGCCACGCTTTACACCGATGGCCAGGAAATCCAGATCGAACCGGTGCAGGCTGCCGAGGTGGTCGATCCCACCGGTTGCGGTGATGCGCACCGTGCCGGCCTGCTCTATGGCTTGATCGCTGGCTGGAGCTGGGCCGACAGCGCGCGGCTGGCCAACCTGATGGGCGCCATCAAGATCGCGTCGCGGGGCCCGCAGAATCATGCGCCGGCGCGCGAGGAGATCAGCCGCCGCCTGCAACAGGCCTACGGGCTGGCCTTGCCGGCCTGAGCCACGGGCAGCGGCTCGGGCGCCGCTGGCCGGGCGTGCTTTTATACTGTGGGCAGGGCGCCGGGCCCGCATGACTGATTTTTTGGTTGCACCCTGTTTCTCGCCTGGCAACGAAACCTGTTGCGGGGGAGTATTATCGAATGTGTCGGTACATCCCGATCGAGGAGTCTCAATGAGCACAACTATTTCTTCGTCTGTTTCGGCTGGCCGTATCGCCCGCGGAATCGCCGTGGTGACCCTGGCTGCTGGCATGGTGACGTTGGCCGGTTGCGCCAACCGCAGTGCGTCGGCCGGTGTTTACAGCTACGACCAGGCTCAGCGCGAGCAGATCGTTCGCACGGGCACGGTGACGGGCGTGCGCCCGATCACCATCCAGAATGAAAAGTCCAGCGGTGTCGGTCTGGTGGCCGGCGGTGCCCTGGGCGGCGTGGCGGGTAACGCCATCGGCGGCGGCACGGGCCGCGCCATCGCCACCGTCGGCGGTGCCCTGCTGGGCGCGCTGGCCGGCAACGCCGTTGAAAACCAGGTCGGCAAGAACTCCGGCTACGAAATCACGGTTCGCCTGGATAACGGCGAAACCCGTGTCGTGGCCCAGGAAGCCGACGTGCCGGTCAGCGTTGGCCAGCGCGTGCAGGTCATCAGCGGCAGCGGCCCGACCCGCGTCGTGCCCTACTAAGCCGCTTGCGGCCGCAGGGCTAGAAACACCCCCCGGGCGGCAGCGCCCGGGGGGTGTTTTACTTGGCAAAGGGCCCCGGCGCCGCCGCGGTGTTGCGGTATTTCAACAGCGGCGGCGCAGGGGCCCAAAAAATTTCAGAAATTTCAGAACAGAGTCAGTATCCCTTGGTATAGTCGCGCTGCTAACTCCGGGGGGCGGGGGTAATCGGCCTTAACAGGCTGCGCGGCAACATAGACTATGCACACTGAGCAAGAACTCCATACCCGTATCGCCGAGATCGTTGAATCGATCGTTCTGAAAAAAGTTACCGTCGATACACCCCTGATCGCATCTGGCCTGGTCGATTCTCTGGCCGCGGTGGATATCACGCTGGCCGTCGAGTCAGAGTACGGCTGTAGCATTCCGGCTCCGGAAATCGCCGAGCACATGCAGTCGGTCCGCACGCTCGCCGGCTATGTCGCTGCCCATACGTAATACCCGGCTGCTGTCGCATATCGCTGCGGCACTCACGGCCTGTGTATTGGCCATGGCGTTTTATTGGGTAGCAGATCGTTTTCTGGACAGCAATGTCCAGCCGATCTCCAACGCGCCGTCGGTCACGGACAACTATCTGCCCAATCTGGGACCGGACTGGGGCACGCAGCATGTCAACCTGAACCGGCTGTCTCGCGCCTTGAGCGACGGCACGCTCGTGGTGCTGGGCTCCTCCGAGTTGTCCAGCCATGACTTGCGCTTCGTGCCGTATCACTTTTTCCCGCGCGAACTGAAAGTGCCGACGCTGGCCTACGGCCACGCCATGTTCCAGTCGTACGGCATCGTCAGTGTGCTGGAATCGGTGGCCGACTCGCTCACGCCCAATACGCGCCTGGTGGTGATGATCTCGCCGGCCTGGTTTGCCTCGGGCGGGCAGTTGCCGCGCTCTGCGTTCGCCGAACACGTCACCGGCCCGGTCTGGGACCGGCTGTGGAATCGCCAGGCGACCCGCGAGCAGATGCAAACCTGGATCAGCGACAACGCCAACTGGGGCTTGCTGTGGTTGTTGGCCAATGGGCAGGTGTCGGAGTTCAAAGACAAAGTCGCGGCCTGGTGGCATGCGCGCAGTCAGCCGCAGCTCGACATGCCGCGCAGCGCCCTGGCCGTGCCGGCGCACAAATTCGTGAGCTGGCCATCGTCGGCCCGGCTGTCCGGCCAGCACTGGAGCGAGCTGATCGATCAGGCGACCGATGTCGAGCGCGAGTTGGGCAGCAAGAATCCCTACGATGTGCGCGACGACTACTACGAAAAGTACTTGGCCATGCTGCCTTCGCCGGCGCGTAATGAGTTTCCGGATGTCCCGCCCATGACCCGCCCCGAGCTGGGTGATCTGGCGCGCGTCATGGCCTTGTTGCAGCAGCGTAAAGTCCGGGCCTATTTCGTCATCCAGCCCTTCAATCCCAAGCTCATTCTGGACGTCGAGCGCTTCGATCCGGTGGTCACGGCCATCATGGGCATGTGCGAGCGTTACGACATGGGTTGCCTGGATCTCTACAGTATTCCCTTCCAGCCCGGCATGGTGCGTGATGACATGCACCTGGCCGAAGTGGGTTGGGCCTTGGCCGATAGAGGCATTGCGGAGTTCTTCTCGCGATGAAGCGTTTCTTCTGGCATCTTTGCCTCTATCTTGGCCTGATCCTGGTCTTCATCCTGCAAGCGCAGCCCACCACGGGCAGCGGCGGGCCGATCAAGGTCGAATTCCAGTACCAGCAGTTCTGAGCCGGCCATGGAACTGTTCGGTAGCCTGAGTTTCTTCGGCGGCGCCATCATCGGCGGCCTGGGCCTGTTGATTTATCGTTCGTTGGCCGCGCCCTGGCGGCTGGGCTATCGTCACGTCATCGCGGCCTTGTCGGTGCTGATCTGGCTGGCGGTCTTCGGCGTGCGTCCCTGGCAGCCGGCGGCGCTGTACGCCATTGCCGGCGCCGCGTTGTGGGCCAACCGCCGCGGCTGGATCCCCACGTGGGTCGCCGTGATCGTGACCATGACGCCGCTGCTGCTGGTCAAGACTGGCGCGACCCATCTGCCCGCCATGTTGGGGCTGTCGTTCGCGACCTTCCGCGCCATCGATGTGCTGTTGTTTGCGCACCGCGATGAGCGTCTGTCGCCGCTCGATTACTTCATTTATCTGTTCTTCCCGCTGACCCTGCTGGCCGGCCCCATGTACCGGTGGCGCAGCTTTCAGGCAGACCTCCGGCGCGGCTACGATGGGGTCACGCTCGACACCTGGCTCAGCGGCCTGGAGCTCACTTTACTGGGCATCATCCAGAAGTTCGGGCTGGCCGAAGCCATCTGGCGCTATGGCCTGTCCACGCTGGACGCGCACGACTACTCCTTCACCGGGGTGGTGTCCAACGCGACGCTCTACAGTTTTTATCTGTTCTTCGACTTTGCCGGCTACAGCAATATGGCCATCGGCATCGGCATGTTGTTTGGTTTCGTGCTGCCGACCAACTTCCGCAATCCGCTGGCCAGCGCCAACCCGCAGGATTTCTGGCGGCGCTGGCATATCAGTCTGTCGGAATGGCTGCGCGACGTGGTCTTCATGCCCATTTACAAAGCCCTGGCCAAGACCGCGTTCTTCGGTCGCCACCGGCTGGCCGCGCAGAACATCGGCATCTTTGCCACGCTGCTGGCCATGGGCATCTGGAACGGCCTGACCTGGCACTACGTCGTCAGCGGCCTGATGTTCGGCGCCTATTCCGTGGGTCACAACCTGCTTATCAATGCGGCTCGCACCCGCCCCGCGCTGGCGGCCTGGCTGGGGCGTGGCTGGGTCAAGTTCGCCGGCCGCATCATCACGCTCATCCTGGCCGCGCTGGCGCTTTATGTCTTCAGCGGTCGTAGCCCGATCTGAGTCCTCCTGCCATGCGTTTTGATCTGAATACTTTCGAATTCGTCGCGTCGGCGCGTGCGCCGCAAGCGCTGGCCGTCTCGGGCTCGGACGGCGATCTGAGCTGGGAGCAACTGGCGCAGGCCGCCGCGGACTGGGTCGAGCGGGCCCGCGCGCAAGGCATCGCGGCCGATGTGCCGGTGGTCGTCTACGGGCACAAACAGACCGCGTTTTTCGTGGCCATGGTGGGCGCGTTGATGCTGGGGGCGCCTTTCGTGCCCGTCGACACTATTTACCCGACGGAGCGCCTGCGCCGCATCGTCGAGATCGTCGGGGCCGGCGCCGTCTACGACGCCGGGACGGATCGCTTCGAGGCGGGTGCGCCGCAGCCTCGCGCGCTGGATGAAAAAGGGCTGGCCTATGTGATCTTCACCTCGGGCAGCACGGGAGACCCCAAGGGCGTGCAGATCGGCCGCGAGAGCGTGGCGCTGCTGGGTGTGTGGCTGGGCACTTTCGGCCTGGGAGAGGCGCCGGTCTTCATGAATCAGGCGCCTTTTAGCTTCGACCTGTCGATGTACGAGGTCTTCGGCGCCCTGGCGCTGGGCGGCGCTTGCGTGCTGAGCGCGCGGGAGCAGATCGCCGCGCCCGCCGAGTGGTATGCGCGTCTGGCTGCGCATGGCATCAGCTGCTGGGTGTCGACGCCATCGTTCGCGCATCAGCAATTGGTCAATCGCGATTTTTCGCCCGCGACCTTGCCGGCGCTGGATACGTTTCTGTTTTGCGGTGAGCCGCTGACCGTCGCACTGGCCAAAAAATTGCGCCAGCGTTTTCCGCAGGCCCGCATCATCAATACCTATGGCCCGACCGAGGCCACGGTGGCCACCACGGCCATCGTCGTCGACGACGCCGTGATTGCCGCGCACGATCCGCTGCCCATCGGCTACGCCAAGCCGGATTCGCGCGTCTATGTGCAAGACGGCGAGCTGTGCATCGTGGGCGACCACGTCATGCGCGGCTATCTCAACCGTCCCGACCTGAACGCCACGAAATGCTTCCGCGATGCCGACGGCCGCCGCGGCTTTCGCACCGGCGATCTGGGTGAAGAGGGCGAGGCAGGCTTGCTGTTTTGCCGCGGCCGCATGGATGACCAGATCAAGCTCAACGGCTATCGCATCGAGCTGTCCGAGATCGATGCGGCCTTGCACGGGCTGGCTGGCGTGCGTGGCGGCGCCTGCGCCGTATTGCGCCGCCCGGATGGCACGGCCGTGCGGCTGATTGGTTTTCTGGATGCCGAGGTGGCGGCGCCGGCCTATGCCAGCGAGGCGGCTCAAGCGGATTGGAAGCGCTTGCTGGCCGAGCGGCTGCCGCCGTATATGGTGCCCTCGGAGCTGGTGGTGTGCCCGGCCTTGCCGGTCTCCAATAATCACAAGACCGACCGCAAGAAGCTGCTGGAAATCTACGCCGGCCTCTGAAGTGAAACAAGGCGCCGTCAGGCGCCTTGTTGCTATCCGGCTGGCCTCAGATGCCGCCGTAAGAAAGGCGGGTGAGCATCATGGCGGCGATTTGGGCCAGGATGAGCAGCACCAGCGGGGAGAAATCGATCGCCGTGCGCGGCAGAATGCGGCGGATGGGGTCAAGCAGCGGGGCGGTCAGCGTCTGCAGCAGCGCCATCAGCGGCGACATGGGGTTGATCCACGACAGCACCGCCTGGATCAAGGTCAGCCACACGATGAGATTGAGTGCCCAGCGCATCTCGGTAAACAGCGCGGTCAGCAGGATGCGCGGCAGCGCACTGGCCGGCGGCAGCATGCCCATGGTGACCAGGATGACCAGCAGGAAAAACACCAGCGCGGCCAGCCAGGCCGCGAACAGGCTGGTCCAGTCGATGCTGCCGGTGGCGGGAATCACTCGCCGCAAAGGCAGGATGAGCCAATTGGTGGATTGGTAGATGGCCCGGGCCAGGGGATTGAAGGGGTGCAGCCGCACCGCGTGCATCCAGGCCCGCAACAGCAGGGCCGCCCCAAAGAGCGTGAACAGGATGTCGATGAGAAAACGCAGGATATCGCCGATCATGGACTATCTACCAAAAGTAACGCGTTCTATTGTCGCATGGTGCTTGTGAAAACCATGTGGCTTTCATTGCGTTGGCGGCACGATGCTTGGGGCATGAAAAAGCCGCCCGACTTGCGTCAGGCGGCTTGATGCCTACCTCAGGCTGGCGAGTCCCTTAGGGACGGCCACCCGTGGGGAAGGGCCACGACGCGGCCGGATTCAGCGCGGTCTTGGCGCCCGGGGCAGCAGCCGTGGAGGGCTGCGTAGCGGGCTTCTTGGGGGCAGCCTTTTTGGCAGCAGGCTTTTTAGCCGCCGGCTTCTTGGCAGCAGCCTTCTTGGCAGCAGCTTTCTTGGCAGGCGCCTTCTTGGCGACGGCCTTCTTGGCTACGGCTTTCTTGGCAACGGCCTTCTTAGCGACGGCTTTCTTGGCGACGGCCTTCTTGGCGACAGCCTTCTTGGCTACGGCCTTCTTGGCCACGGCCTTTTTGGCGACGACCTTCTTGGCGACAGCCTTCTTGGCTACGGCTTTCTTGGCCACGGCCTTCTTGGCGACAGCCTTCTTGGCGGCCGGTTTCTTGGCGGCTACCTTCTTGGCTGCGGGCTTCTTGGCCGCAACCTTCTTGGCGGCGACCTTCTTGACCGCCGGCTTCTTGGCAGCGACCTTCTTCACAGCGACCTTCTTGACCGCAGCCTTTTTGGCGGGGGCCTTTTTGGCCACAGCCTTCTTGGCGGCGGGTTTCTTCACCGCTTTCTTGGCGGCTTTCTTGGCAGTTGCCATGGTTATGCTCCTTAGGTTCAGGGGTCCCAGAACTTAAACCCGCGTCACGGAACGCCAACGGCGAACCGCACCCGGGCTATTCATCGGCGCATGCCGCTGTCCCTTGCGGGCGACAGCTTGTACGGCTTGCGCTAATGAATTCAGCACAGCCATTTGATATGGCCCCCGCCGCAGCGGGGCGCGAGCCATTTCAAATGGCATCGGTAGGCGCCAGCGAACCGGCAGCCTACCGTTACGTCCTACGTGTCCGAATACACCAACCAGGAGCACAACCATGGCGGGCCACCAGGCCCTGCCACTTACTCCCAGCTCAGCGTACCGCCGGTTTGGTATTCGATCACGCGAGTTTCAAAAAAGTTGCGTTCCTTCTTCAGGTCGATCATTTCCGCCATCCACGGGAAGGGGTTTTCTTCCTGCGGGTAGAGCGGCTCGATGCCGATCTGCTGGCAACGACGGTTGGCGATGAAGCGCAGATACGATTTGAACATCGGCGCATTCAGCCCCAGCACGCCGCGCGGCATGGTGTCTTCAGCGTAAGCGTATTCGAGTTCTACCGCTTTGCGGAAGAGTTCGCGAATTTCTTCGCGAAACTCTGGCGTCCAGAGGTGAGGATTCTCAAGCTTCACGGTGTTGATCAGGTCGATACCGAAATTGCAGTGCATGGATTCATCGCGCAGGATGTACATGTACTGCTCGGCCGCGCCGGTCATTTTGTTCTGCCGGCCCAGCGCCAGGATCTGGGTGAAACCGACGTAGAAGAACAACCCTTCCATCAGGCAAGCGAACACGATCAGCGACTTCAGCAGTGTCTGGTCGGCTTCGGGCGTGCCCGTCTTGAAGTTGGGATCGGCAATGGCCTCGATGAACGGAATCAGAAACTCATCTTTAGCGCGAATCGAAGCGACTTCGTTGTACGCGTTGAAGATTTCCGACTCATCCAAGTCCAGGCTTTCAACGATGTATTGGTAAGCGTGGGTGTGGATGGCTTCTTCGAAGGCCTGGCGCAGCAGGAACTGGCGGCACTCGGGGGCCGTGATGTGGCGATAGGTGCCCAGCACGATATTGTTGGCGGCCAGCGAGTCGGCCGTCACGAAGAAGCCCAGGTTGCGCTTGACGATGCGGCGCTCGTCCTCGGTCAACCCGTTGGGGTTTTTCCAGAGGGCGATGTCGCGCGACATGTTGATTTCTTGCGGCATCCAGTGGTTGGCGCAAGTGGCGAGGTATTTTTCCCACGCCCACTTGTACTTGAACGGCACCAGCTGGTTGACGTCCGTTTCGCCGTTGATGATGCGCTTGTCGGCGACCTTCACGCGGCGGGCGGTGGTGCCCAGGTCGGCCGCGCTTTGCGGCGCGGCGGGGGTGGGCATTGCGGTGTCACCGAACACACCGGTGGCGGCACGCAGGGTGTCGGGCGCGCCGGCATCGGCGCCCGCATTGGTGGCGGGAGCCTTGGCGGCTTGCGTGGCGAGCTTGTCGTCTTCCCAATTAAGCATGATCGATTCTCCGATAGTCGTTACTGGCAGGCTTCGCACTCTTCGAAGCCGGGGTCACCCGGCCGCATCGTGCAAACCGCCCCGACGATCTCGGGTTCGGGCAAAACAGGTGCTGCGGATGCGGAGGCCGTGACGTTGTGATTGCCAGCGCTGACGGCATTCAGTTCGCCGCCGCGGCCCGTGGATTTCTCGGCGCTGGTGGCGCCCATGGTGCGCAGGTAGTAGGTGGTCTTCAGGCCACGCTGCCATGCGAGCTTGTAGGTGTCATCCAGCTTCTTGCCCGATGCGCCCGCCATGTAGATGTTCAGGGATTGCGCCTGATCGATCCATTTCTGGCGGCGCGCGGCGCACTCAACCAGCCAGCTCGGTTCGACTTCGAACGCGGTGGCGTAGAGTTCGCGCAGTTCAGTCGGAACGCGATCGATGCGGGACAGACTGCCGTCGAAGTACTTGAGGTCAGCGACCATGACTTCGTCCCACAGACCGAGTTTCTTCAGATCACGAACGAGATAATCGTTTACGACCGTGAACTCGCCGGAGAGATTCGATTTGACGTACAAGTTCTGGAAAGTGGGTTCGATGCACGCAGATACGCCAATGATATTGGAAATCGTCGCAGTTGGGGCGATGGCGATGCAGTTCGAGTTGCGCATGCCATGTTCTTTGATGCGCGCGCGCAACGTATTCCAATCGAGTGCGCTCGATTCATCGACATCGACATTGCCGCCGCGCTCTTCGCGCAGCATCGCGATCGAGTCTTGCGGCAGGATGCCGCGCGACCACAGCGAGCCTTCATACGATTGATAGCGGCCGCGTTCTTGCGCGAGCATGCTCGATGCCCAATACGCTTGATAGCACACGGCTTCCATCGAACGGTCTGCGAATTCGATGGCCGCTTGCGAAGCGTAGGGCACGCGCATCATGTGCAGGCAATCCTGGAAGCCCATGATGCCCATGCCGACGGGGCGGTGGCGCATATTGGAATTGCGCGCCTTTTCCACGGCGTAGTAGTTGATGTCGATCACGTTGTCGAGCATGCGCATGGCGATGCTAACGGTGCGCTTGATCTTGTCGTGGTCGAGTTCGAAGCCGCCGTTGGCGGTGGGCTTCATGTGCGCGACCAGGTTCACCGAACCGAGGTTGCATACGGCGATTTCGGACTCGTTGGTGTTCAGCGTGATCTCGGTGCAGAGATTGGAGCTGTGCACCACGCCGACGTGCTGCTGCGGCGAGCGGATGTTGCAAGGATCCTTGAACGTGATCCACGGGTGGCCGGTTTCGAACAGCATGGACAGCATCTTGCGCCACAGCGACAGCGCCGGCATTTTCTTGAACAGCGTCAGTTCGCCGCTGGCCGCCTTGGCTTCATAGCCCAGGTAGGCGCGCTCGAACTCACGGCCGTACTTGTCGTGCAGGTCGGGGCAGTCGGAGGGCGAGAACAGCGTCCATTCGCCGCCTTCCATCACGCGCTTCATGAACATGTCGGGAATCCAGTTCGCCGTGTTCATGTCGTGGGTGCGGCGGCGCTCGTCGCCGGTGTTCTTGCGCAGTTCCAGGAACTCTTCGATGTCCAGGTGCCACGTTTCGAGATAGGTGCACACCGCGCCCTTGCGCTTGCCGCCCTGATTGACGGCCACGGCGGTGTCGTTGACCACTTTCAGGAAGGGGACCACGCCCTGGCTTTCGCCGTTGGTGCCCTTGATGTGGCTGCGCAGCGCGCGCACGGGGGTCCAGTCATTGCCCAGGCCGCCGGCATACTTGGCCAGCAGGGCGTTTTCCTTGATGGCGTCGTAGATGCCTTCGAGGTCATCGGAGACCGTGGTCAGATAGCACGACGACAGTTGCGAGTGCAGGGTGCCGGAGTTGAACAGCGTCGGCGTCGAGCTCATGAAGTCGAACGACGACAGAATCTCGTAGAACTCGATGGCGCGCGCTTCGCGATCGGTTTCGCGCAGCGCCAGGCCCATGGCCACGCGCATGAAGAACACCTGCGGCAGCTCGATGCGCGTGCCGCGCACGTGCAGGAAATAGCGGTCGTACAGCGTCTGCAGACCCAGGTAGCCGAACTTCAGGTCCCGATTGGCGTCCAGGGCGCGGGCGATGCGCGCCAGGTCGAACTCGGCCAGTTTGGCATCGAGCAGGCCGGCTTCGATGCCGCGCTGGATGAAGGTCGGGAAATAGTCGGCATAGCGTTGGGCCATGTCGGCCTGCGAGACTTCCTCGCCCAGCACTTCCTTGCGGATCGTGTGCAGCAGCAGGCGCGCGGTGACCTGGCTGTAGGCCGGATCTTTTTCGACCAGGGCGCGGGCGGCCAGGATGGCGGACTTGAAGACTTCGTCGACCGGCACGCCGTCGTACAGGTTCTTGACCGTTTCCTTCAGGATGGTCTGGGTGTCGATGAACTCGGTCAGGCCGACGCCGGCGGCTTCGATGGTGGCGCGCAATTGCGCCATGTCCAGCGGACGGCGCACGCCGTTGTCGCTCACGCTCAGGGTGCTTTCCTGCGCGGCGGGGGCGGATTTCTCCTGCAGCTCGGCCGCTGCAGCGCGCTCTTGCGCGCGGCGCTCGCGATACAGCACATAGGAGCGGGCGACGTCATGCTGGCCCGAGCGCATCAGCGACAGCTCGACCTGATCCTGCACGTCTTCAATATGGAAGGTGCCGCCGCTGGGGCGGTTGCGCACCAGGGCGTTGACGACCTGGGCGGTCAATTGCTCGACCAGTTCGCGCACGCGCGCCGAAGCGGCGCCCTGGCCGCCATTGACGGCCAGGAAGGCCTTGGTCATGGCGATGGCGATCTTGCCCGGCTCAAAGCCGACCACCGAACCATTGCGGCGGATGATGTTGTAACTGGCCCATTGGCCAGCCTGGCCGGTATTGGCCTGGTGTTCGTTGGATTCGGGCGGCACGGCCGTGGGCCGAGTCACAGAGGCGATCGTAGTCTGCATGGAAGCTCCTGTGCGAATAGCGGAAACGGGACATGGCCGAGCCATGTCGGAACAGAAAGAATTCGGTCGGCGGGGGACAAAAAAAGTCAGGACGCGCGGTCCTGAGACAGTGGTCAGCGGCTCAACAGCTGATCAAATCGACCACAATATGTAGTGTACCACCCCCTCGCGTGACACTAATTCTAGTGAGGCTCGGTACACTGGACAAGTCTGGGGCCTGCGGAAGTTCAAATTTAGTTGTTACGAAATGCGAAGGGCGCGCCGATCAAGGCGCGCCCGCCGAAGTGAGTGCTCAGCGTGAGGTTTTATGCGCTTCTGCGGACCTCGCTCGGCGCAAAGCCAGGCTGGTCATAGCTTTCCAGAAGGCGGTCTCGGTCCTGGCGAAAGCGTGTCACCGCCGCGGCCTTGATATGACCGTAGCCGCGCACATTTTCCGCAAGGGCAGCGATTGTAGCCGCAGCGCCGATCTTGTCCACCGACAGGCCGGCCAGCAGACGCCGGACCAGGGTTTCGTACTCGCCGATCAGGCCGCGCTCCATGCGCCGCTCGGCGGTATAGCCGAAGGGATCGGCCCAGGTGCCGCGCACGCCCTTGCAGCGCGCCAGCCAGCGCAGCGCGCCCAGGGTGCGCGGGCCCAGCGCCATCTTGCGCGGCACGCCGGTGCGCGGGTCCTTGCGGGCCAGAAGCGGCGGCGCCATGTGAAAGCGCAACTGGTAGTCGCCCTCGAACTGGTCTTTCAATTGCGCGGCGAAGTGGCCATCGGTGTAGAGGCGGGCGACTTCGTATTCGTCCTTGTAGGCCATGAATTTGAACAGCCCGCGCGCCACGGCCAGCGCCAGGCGCCCGGCGTTGCCGCCGACTTCCCGTTCGCGCGCGGCCACCTCTTCGACCAGCTGGCGGTAGCGGGTGGCGTAGGCGGCATCCTGATAGGCCGTCAGATCGGCCACGCGGCGCGCCACGGCATCTTCCAGGCGTTCGGGGCGATGCAGCGCAATCACCTGCGCGGGCGGCTTGAGCGCGAAAGCCAGTGCCTGCGGCGCATGCGCGGCCAGGCGGCCGGCATCGAAGGCGGCACGATTGCTGGCCACGGCCACGCCGTTCAGTTCGATGGCGCGGGTCAAGGCGGCCAGCGTCAGCGGCACATCCCCGCGCTGCCAGGCGTAGCCCAGCAGGAAAATATTCGACAGGATGCTGTCGCCAAACAGGGTGAGCGCCGCGCCATGCGCATCCAGCGCGGCGGTCTGCTCGCTGCCGGCGGCATGGCGGATCTTCTCCAGCAAGGCCTCGCCGCGCATCGGCACGTCGGGTTGGCGCGTGAAATCCGAGACCGGCGCCACATAGGTGTTGGCGGTCACGCGGGTGAACCCCCGGCGCAGCGTGCCCAGGGCTTCGGGCGAGACGGCGGCCACCGGATCGCACAGAATGGCGGCGTCGGCCTGTTGCCAGTCCAGACGCGCCGGGCCGGCGGGCGTGTGCGCGGGGGCCAGGCGGATGTGGCTGATGACCGTGCCGCCTTTCTGGGCCAGGCCGGTCAAATCCAGCACCGAGGCCGACAGGCCTTGCAGGTGCGCGGCCATGGAGACCAGCGCGCCGATGGTGATCACGCCGGTGCCACCCATGCCGGCCACCAGCAGCCGATAGGGGGTGTGGATGTCGGCGATGACGGGCATGGGCACGGTATCGAGCTGGGCTTGCCAGTCGCTCTGACCCGTCGCGCGGCGTTTGCGCGGCTGCCCGCCTTCGACCGAGACGAAGCTCGGGCAGAAGCCTTCGGCGCAGGAATAATCCTTGTTGCAGCTGGACTGATCCACCGCGCGTTTGCGGCCATAAGGGGTTTCCAGCGGCACGATCGACAGGCAGTTGGACTGCGTTCCGCAGTCGCCGCAGCCTTCGCAGACCGCGCTGTTGATGAGCATGCGCCGCGCCGGATCGGGGAAGGTCTTTTTCTTGCGGCGGCGGCGTTTCTCGGCCGCGCAGGTCTGGTCGTGAATGAGAACGGTGACGCCGGCGGTGGCGCGCAGCTCGCGCTGCAAGGCGTCGAGCTCGCGCCGGTGATGCACGGCGATGCCCGGCCCGAGGTCGATGCCTTGGTATTTCTGCGGCTCATCGGTGGTGACGACGATGCGGGCCACATGCTCGCCGCGCAGTTGCTGGCAGATCTGCGGCACGGAGATCGGGCCGTCGACCGGCTGGCCGCCGGTCATCGCGACCGCGTCGTTGAACAGAATTTTGTAGGTGATGTTGGCGCGCGCGGCCACGGCCTGGCGGATGGCCAGATAGCCGGAGTGGTAGTAAGTGCCTTCGCCCATGTTCTGGAACACGTGGGGCGATTCGATATAGGGCGCCACGCCGATCCAGTCCACGCCTTCGCCGCCCATTTGGGTCAGGCCGCCGGTCTCGCGGTCCATCCAGGCGGCCATGTAATGGCACCCCACGCCCGAGCGGGCCTGACTGCCTTCGGGCACCTTGGTCGAGCTGTTATGCGGACAGCCTGAACAGAAATAGGGCCGGCGCCGCATGCCGTCGGCCTCGTTGGACAAGGCTTCGGTACAGGCGAAGGCCGAGATGTCGGTCGCCAGCGCCAGGCCGCCGGTGCGTTGCAGCCAGCCGGCCAGGGGCGCGGCCAGCAGGGAGGGGCGCAGCTGCCCGGCGGCCGGGATGAGGGTTTCGCCGTCGAACCCCTGTTTGCCGCAGACCGAGGCGCGTTGTTCCTGGTTATAGAGCAGATCCTTGATCTGGGCTTCGACGATGCCGTCTTTTTCTTCGATGACCAGAATGTGGCGCAGTCCCTGGGCGAAAGCCAGCAGGCGCCCGCGCTCCAGCGGCCACACCAGACCGGGCTTGTAGATGCGCACCTGGCGGGTGTCCACGCCCAGCCGGTGCAGCGCTTCCATGGCGTCAAGGTGGCATTTGCCCACGGTGACGATACCCAGCGTGGCCTGCGGCGCGGCGGAAATGATTTTGTCGATGCTGTGGCGCGCGGCGAAGGCGGCGACGGCGCGCTCGCGGCGGGCCATGCGCGTTTCGATGGCCGGCGACAGGAAGTCGCGCGCGTTGTACTCGCGCTCGCCCGCTTCGGCGTCCTCGGGCATGTCGTAGTGCTGCGCCGGACGCACATCGAAAGACTGGCCCGTTTCCACCGATTCCGACGTGACTTTGAAAGCCACCCAGGCGCCGCTGTAGCGCGACAGCGCCCAGCCCCAGAGCGCGAATGTCTCGTATTCGTCGATGGATGCCGGGTGCACGATGGGCACATGCCAGCCGATGAGCGAGGTTTCGCTGGCGTGCGGGATGGAGGAGGACACGGCCGTGTGATCGTCGCCGACCACCATCAGCACGCCGCCGTGGCGCGAAGCGCCCGCCGCATGGCCATGGTGCAGGGCGTCGCCGGCGCGGTCCACGCCCGGGCCTTTGCCGTACCACATGGCATAGACGCCATCGACCTTGCGGTCGCTGCGCGTGCCGACCTGCTGCGTGCCCATGACGGCGGTGGCGGCCAGGTCTTCGTTGATGCCTGGCATGAAGGTGATCTGGTTGGCATCCAGCGCTTTCTGGGCCTTCCACATGGCCATGTCCACGCCGCCCAGGGGCGAGCCGCGGTAGCCCGAGACGAAGCCCGCCGTGTTCAGGCCGCGCTCGCGGTCGGCCTGCCGCTGCGCGAGCATCAGGCGCACCAGCGCCTGCGTGCCGGTCAGAAAAATGCGGCCCTGACGGCGGCTGAGATTGTCTGCGAGTTGGTAGTCCAGATCGATATGCGGGTCGACCACGGGTGTGCCGTCCATGAATGCTCCTTTAGTCCGACCATGATAGGAGCGGCGGCATACCGTTTTCTTGCGTTATTGGATCGTGAATTCCCTATAATTTGAAATAAACATTTCGTTTTGGCTGGTTAGGAGACAACAACATGGATAAAACCGATTTCGCCATCCTGCGCGCCCTGCAGGAAGACGGCCGGGCTTCGGCGCAGCAATTGTCAGATCAGGTGGGGTTGTCGCCCGCGCCGGTATGGCGCCGGGTCAAGGCGCTGGAGTCGGCTGGCGTCATCCAGGGCTATAGCGCCCAGGTGGATCGCAGCAAGGTGGGCCTGGGCGGTTGCGTCTTCGCCCAGATCAGCCTGGAGCGGCATTCGGCCGAGACCGTGGCCAATTTCGAGCGCTCGGTGCGCGATGCCCCCGAGATCCTGGAGTGCTATTCCGTGACGGGAGACTCGGATTTCCTGCTCAAGATCCTGGTCGAGAGCCCCGAGGACTATGACCGCTTTCTGCACCGCTTTCTGTTCAACCTGCCCGGCATCCGCCAGACGCGCAGCATTGTGGCGCTGCGCGAGATCAAGCATGAGGTGCGGCTGCCCTTGTGAGCCTGCCTGATCAGGGTGGGGCCAGCGGCGGCTTTAAGATTCGGAAACAGCTGTAAAGCCCGGGGTCTGCGCAGATTTGCGACCATGAGTGTTGCGCAAATGCACTAGGCTGCACGCGCGGATTGCATTGTGTCGGGCCGCTCTTTAGAGTGCCAGCAGTCGCTGCAGGCGCCTGCATAGGCGCACGCGACCTATCGTGCCGGGGAGATTTCGAGGAAGTCATGATGTATTCGTATGTGTCGTTCGCGCGCGCCGTTTGCGGCGGTCTGATCGTGGGGGCGGCGCTGGCTGGTTGCGCCGCCAAAAAACAGCCCAGCGCCGAGACGCCGGCGCAGGCGCCCGCACCCAAGCAGGTGACGTGCACGCCCAGCGAGGCGGGCAGCCCGATGGTGGGAACCTGGTATTCGGTGTCGCGCCCGCGCGGCTTCGGCGGTGATCTGCAGACGCTGACCGTGCTGTCGGCCGATGGCAGCATGACCTACGAAACCCAACTCAAGGTGGGCAAGCGCATCCGCCCCGCCTTGCGCGAAAGCGGCTGCTGGACGGTGGCCAACGGCATCTATACCTTGCAGACCACGAAGTCCAATGGCGAGCTGGTCGATGCGGAGGATCCCATCTACCAGACGCGCTATCAGGTCCAGAGCGTGGATCAGTCGCGCCTGATGCTGCGCGAACTGAAGTCCGGCGGGCAGCAATTGACCGCCCGGCGCATGCAGGCCGGCTACCGCCTGCCCAACTGAGCGCACGCCTCGCCCGGGCAGCCGGGCAGGGTCGCCAAGGGCGCGCGCTTGGAGTAAGGTTTCGGACTTTCTCTCCGACTCGTTTCCATGTCCGCCGCCCATTCCGAGGGACGAGCCATCGCCCTCTTGGCGCTGGCCGCTTTCGTCAGCGCCAGCGCTTTTCGCATTTG
The DNA here is from genome assembly GCF_002261355.1 of Bordetella genomosp. 12. GTDB lineage: Bacteria > Pseudomonadota > Gammaproteobacteria > Burkholderiales > Burkholderiaceae_B > Bordetella. Next base: position 585,376 of record NZ_NEVU01000001.1, read on the forward strand.
CGATCCCATGCTGCCTCAATTGGCGCAGGAGTTTTCCACCACCACCGGACAGGCGGGCCACGCCGTCACGGCCTTTGCCGTGGCCTATGGCCTGTTGCAGATGTTTTTCGGCCCGGTGGGGGACCGCTATGGCAAGTATCGGGTCGTGTGCCTGGCGACGTTTGCCTGTGCCATCGGCAGCGCGGGCGCGGCCATGGCCGACAGTCTGGATATGCTGGTGGTCTGCCGCATGCTGTCAGGCGCGGCCGGCGCGGGCATCGTGCCGCTGTCCATGGCCTGGATCGGCGACAACGTGCCTTATGAGCGGCGCCAGGCCACCCTGGCGCGCTTTCTGACCGGCACCATCCTGGGCATGGCCGCGGGCAGCCTGGCCGGGGGGCTGTTTGCCGACACGATAGGGTGGCGCCGCGCTTTTCTGGTGCTGGTGCTGGGCTATATCGTCGTCGGCCTGTTGCTGCTGGCCGAGTTGCGGCGGCAGAAAACGCTGGGCCTGTTCGTGCAGCGCGGCAAGGCGGGCCAGGGTTTTCTGGCCCAGGCGCGGCGCGTCTGGAGCGTACGCTGGGCGCGCGTGGTGCTGGTGACGGTGTTCTTCGAGGGCATGCTGGTCTTTGGCACGCTGGCCTTCGCGCCGGCCTATCTGCACGACCGTTTCGATGTGTCGCTGACCATGGCTGGCGCGCTGGTGGCGCTGTATGCGGTGGGGGGGCTGATCTACACCGTGGTGGCGGGCGCGGTATTGCGCCGCCTGGGCGAACGCGGCCTGGCGCTGGCCGGCGGCCTGGTGCTCAGCCTGGCCTTTCTGATCTATCTGCTGGGCCCGGCCTGGGGTTGGGCCATTCTGGCCAGCGCGCTGGCCGGCTTTGGCTATTACCTGTTGCACGCCACCTTGCAGACCAACGCCACGCAGATGGTGCCCGATGTGCGCGGCACGGCGGTGGCGTGGTTTGCGTCTTGCCTGTTCATGGGGCAGGCCGCCGGGGTGGCCCTGGCGGGTGCCCTGGTCGACGCGGTCGGCGCGCAGGCCCTGTTCGGCCTGGCGGCCATGGGCCTGCCCTTGCTGGGGCTGTTTTTCGCCCAGGCGCTGCGCAGGCGCCCGGCGGCGTCCTGAGCAGCGTGTCCGGGCGTCAAGCGGCGAGCTTGGCCAGGCGCTCGAGCACGACGTCCTTGCCCAACAGCACCAGCACGGCGTCCACGGCCGGCGTCTGAGCCCGGCCGGTGACGGCCACGCGCAGCGGGATGGCCAGCTGCGGCATCTTCAGGCCGCGTTCGGCCAACTGCGCCTTGATCAGGGCCGACACGGCCTCGCGGGTCCATTCGGTGCCGCTGGCGGCTGCGGCGAATCCCGCCAGCGCTTCGCGCGCGGCCGGCGTCAGGTGCTGGGCGAGCACATCGGCATCGGCCGGCTTGAAGGGGCCGCAGAGCAGCATGGCGTCATCGGCCAATTGCTCCAGCGTTTCGGCGCGGTCCTTGAACAGGCCGATGATCTCCGGCAGGTCGGCCCGCGTGGCGTCGCCGCCGCGCTTGGTGATGCGCGGCGCGACGCGGCGGGCCAGTTCGGCGTTGTCCATGCCCTTGATGTAATGGGCGTTGACCCAGTTCAGCTTCTTCGGATCCCATTGCGAGGGCGACTTGGACAGGTGGCGGGTGTCGAACCACTCGACGAATTCCTCGCGGCTGAAGAGCTCGGTGTCGCCGTGGCTCCAGCCCAGGCGGGCCAGGTAGTTGACCATGGCTTCGGGCAGATAGCCTTCGTCGTCGTACTCCATGACGTTGACCGCGCCGTGGCGCTTGGACAGCTTCAGGCCGTCCGGGCCGAGAATCATGGGCACATGGCCGTATTCGGGCACTTCGGCGCCCAGGGCTTTGAGAATGTTGATCTGGCGGGGCGTGTTGTTGACGTGGTCATCGCCGCGGATGACGTGGGTCATGCCCATGTCCCAATCGTCGACCACCACGCAGAAGTTGTAGGTCGGGGTGCCGTCCGGACGGGCGATGATCAGGTCGTCGAGCTCCTCGTTGTCGAAGCTGACCGGACCCTTGACCATGTCGTCCCAGGCCGTGACGCCGGTTTGCGGGTTCTTGAAGCGGATGACGGGCTTGCGGCCTTCGGGAATGGCCGGCAGCGTTTTGCCCGGCTCCGGACGCCAGGTGCCGTCATAGCGCGGCTTGGCGCCCTTGGCGCGGGCGGCTTCGCGCATGGCTTCGACTTCTTCGGGCGTGCTGTAGCAGTGATAGGCCGTGCCGGCGGCCAGCATGTCCTTGAGGACGGCGGCGTAGCGGTCCAGGCGCTTCATCTGGTAGAAGGGGCCTTCGTCGGGCTGCATGCCCAGCCAGTCCATGCTGTCGATGATGGCCTGAACGGCCGCATCGGAAGAGCGTTCGACGTCGGTGTCCTCGATGCGCAGCACGAAGGTGCCCTTGTGATGGCGGGCAAAGGCCCACGAGAACAGGGCCGTGCGCGCGCCGCCCAGATGCAGAAAGCCGGTGGGCGACGGGGCGAAGCGGGTACGAACGGGTTTGGCGGAAGTCATAAGCCGATGTTGGCGCCGCGTTGGCCGCGGCGGCCCTCCATAAAAATGGCGCTTGGCGCGCTCGGTTCACCGTGGATGGTGGGCTGGTTGTATTGTTACGATGACTGCATTTTAGAATAGCGCCAAAACCCGATGCTTCGACACGTGCTTGCACCGCTTTTCGAGCCCCGGTCCCTGCTGATCGTGGCCGATCGCAATCTCCCGGCCACGGCCGTGCTGCCGGGCCCTTTGCGCGCCCGCACGACATTGGTCGACAGCCCTCCGGGCGAAGCGCCGACCTTGCCCGAGCGCTGCACCGGTCTGGACGAGGGCGAGCGCGTGGACCTCGCCCTGGTCTGTGTGTCGCCGGCCGTGCTGCCCGAGACCCTGCGCCGCCTCACGCCGCTGGCGCCGCGCGGGCTGATCCTGCTGCCGCATGAGTTGCCCGATCCCTATCCGCGCGGCACGCTGGCGCTGTGCGAGGCCTGGGCGCGCGAGCACGATTGTCCGCTGCTGGGGCCGCGCTCCTTTGGCGCGCAGCGCCCGCACGCGGGCCTGAACCTGAGCCAGCATCCCACGCTCGCCCGCGCCGGGCGCGTCGCGCTGGTGGCGCAATCGCGCTCCATCATGGCCTCCGTCATGGATTGGGCCGAGGACGTGCATATCGGTTTTTCGCTCGCGGTTTCGCTGGGCGATGAAGCCGTGGTGGGGCCGACCCAGGTGCTGGATTATCTGGCCAGCGACCCGCGCACCGACAGCATCGTGCTTTACCTGGAAAACATCGGCCCCGCGCGCGAATTCATGAGCGCCTTGCGCGCGGCCGCCAGCGTCAAACCGGTCATCGTGCTCAAGGCCGGGCGCAGTGAGCCGGGCGGCGCCGATGCCGTCTTCGACGCCGCTTTGCGCCGCGCCGGCGCCGTGCGCGTGCGCTACTTCGTCCAACTGTTCTCGGCGGTCAAGGTGCTGGGCTATGCCAGGCGGCCGCGGGGGCGGCGCGTGGCCTTGCTGTCCAACGGCAGTGGTCCGCCCCAACTGGCGCTGGATCTCATCGGCCCGGAGGCCGCCGTGCTCAAGGCCGAGCTGTCGCCGGCCACCCAGCGCACGCTGGCCGGGCTGCTCGAGCCCGATGCGCCGGCCGGCAACCCCGTGATCACCTATCCGCCGCTCACGCCCGAGCGCCTGCAACAGTTGCTGGATTGTCTGATCGACGATGCCGGGGTCGACGGGGTGCTGGTGCTGCTGGCCCCCGACGCGCTGGCGGATATGCCGGCGGTGGCGCGCCAACTGGCGCAGTTTTCCCCCAAGGCGCGCAAGCCGGTGGTGAGCTGCTTCATGGGCGACGCGGGCATGCGGCCCCTGCGCCGCATGCTCGATGATGCGGGCACGCCGGCGTTTCGCACGCCGGAGTCCGCCGCCGACGCGTTTGGCGTGCTGGCCACGCACTATTACAACCAGCAGTTGCTGCTGCAGACCCAGCCGCCGGAGCCGCCCGGGCTGCTGCCTGATTGGCAGGCCGCGCGCACGGTGATCGAGGCGGCGCGCGCTGCCGGCCGGGTCGAGCTGACGCCGGCCGAGTGCCGCGTGCTGCTCGATGCCTTCCATGTGCCCTTGCGCGACGGCCCCATGGATGTGCGGCCGGTGGAGCCGGAGTCGCGGCCCATGGCCATCCGGGTGCGCACCGACGCCCGGTTCGGGCCGGTGATCCGCTTTGGCGCGGGCGGGCCCGACGCTCTGCTGTCGGTGGCCGAGCGCGGGATGGACCTGCCGCCGCTGAACAACTTTCTGGCCCGGCAATTGATCGAGCGCAGCCGCATCTGGCGCCGGGTCCTGGCGCCGCAGGTCAGCAATGCCGCCACCGAGGCCCTGCAGCACGCGCTGGTGCAGGTCTCCGAACTGGTCTCCGAGATGCCCGACATCCAGTCGCTGGACATCGACCCGCTTTACGCCGGCGAAACCCGGCTGCGCGCCGGCGGGATGCGCATGACGCTGACCGAAACGCCTGCCTGCGCCTCGCCGCAGACGTCGGGCTATCCGCACATGGCGATCCATCCCTATCCGGCCCGTCTGGTGCAGATGCGGCGCTTCGACGATGGCACGCCCTGGATGATCCGGCCCATCCGCCCGGAGGATGGCGAGCCGCTGCAGGAGTTCATCCGCGGGCTGTCCGAACGCTCGCGCTATATGCGTTTCGTGTCGATGATGCGCGAGCTCACTCCCCGCATGGTCGCCCGCTATACGCAGGTGGATTACCACCGCGAACTGGCGCTGGTGGCCGCCACGCAGGTGCCCAACCCGGCCAATCGCGGCCATCCGCGCGAAGTGATCATCGGCTTCGCGCACTATCTGCGCAATCCGGATGGACGCGGCGCGGAATATGCGCTGGTGATCGGCGACGATTGGCAGCGCATGCGGCTGGGCGGGCAGTTGATGAGCGCGCTGATCGCCGAGGCGCGCGCGCAGGGCCTGGAGTACATCGACGGCCTGGTGCTGTCGACCAACCGGCCCATGCTGACCCTGATGACGCGCCTGGGCTTTACCAACGACGCCGATCCGGAGGATCCGACTATGCGGCGGGTGTGGCTGAATCTGGAGCCGGATGCGGAGCCCGCTGGCGCGGACGGCGCGGCTTAGACGCCGAGATGGCGCGTCAGCAGTTGGGGCTGGCGGGCGAGCTCGGCGCTGTCGCCGTTCTCGACCAGCCGGCCTTTTTCCATGACGACGCAGCGGTCGGTGTGGGCCAGCACCGCGCGGAAATTGCGGTCGACCACCAGTGTGGACATGCCCGAGGCACGGATCAGCGCAATGGTGCTCCAGATTTCGGCCACGATGAGCGGGGCTAGCCCTTCGGTGGCTTCGTCCAGGATGAGCAGATCCGGGTTGGTCATCAACGCCCGCCCGATGGCCAGCATCTGCTGCTCGCCGCCCGAGAGTTGATGCCCGCCATGCCCCAGGCGCTCGGCCAGCCGGGGAAAAGTCTTGAGCACGCGGTCGTAGTGCCAGGCGTGGCGTTGGCCCGGGCGGGCCGCCACCAACAGGTTTTCGCGCACACTCAGGTTGGGGAAGACGCCCCGGCCTTCCGGCACATAGGCCAGGCCCATGCGCGCGACCGCGTGCGGCGCGCCGGCGGGCCGGCCCTGCACGCTGACCGATCCGCGCGTGGGCCGCAGCAGCCCGACCAGACTGCGGATCAAGGTGGTTTTGCCCATGCCATTGCGGCCCAGCAGGCCGACGGCTTCACCCGGTCGGATCGCGATGTCCACGCCGCGCAGGACATGGCTGGCCCCATAGTGCACATGCAGGTCCTGGGCCTGCACCAGCGTGGTCGCGGTCATGCGTGTTCTCCCAAATAAGCCGTCTGAACTTGCGGGTCGGCGCGGACACTGGCCGGCGTGCCGCTGGCCAGCACCGTGCCGTTGACCATGACGGTGACCTGGTCGGCAACCCGGAACACGGCATCCATATCGTGCTCGACGAGCAAAATGGCGTGATCCTGCTTGAGCGCCTGCAGCAGGTCGAGAATGCGGTCGGTCTCTTCCGGACCCATGCCGGCCAGGGGTTCGTCCAGCAGCAGCACGCTGGGCATGCCGGCCAGGCACATGGCGATTTCGAGCTGCCGCTTGTGCCCATGCGGCAGCAAACCGGCGGGCCGCTGGGCCGAGGCGCGCAGGCCGGTGCGCGCCAGCGCGGCATCGGCCTGGTCGGCGCTGTGGGCGCAGGCGCTGGCCCTGGCCGTCCAGTGCCAGAAGCGCTGGCGGCGTGCCTGGGCGGCCAGGCGGCAGTTTTCGAACACCGACAGCGACGGAAAAATGGTGGAGCGTTGATACGTGCGGCCCAGCCCGGCCTGGGCGCGGCGCGGCTGCGACCAGGCGCTGACGTCCTGGGCGCCGAGCGTGACGCGGCCCGAACTGGCCGCCAGCTCGCCGGACAGGATGTTGATCAACGTGGATTTGCCGGCGCCATTGGTGCCGATGACGGCATGCACGGCGCCGCGCGGCAGTTCCAGCGAAACCGCATTGACGGCGACCAGGCCGCCGAAGCGCCGCGTGATGTCGCGGCCGCTGAGCAGGATGTCAGGCATGAGAGTCTCCCGAGACGGGCAGCGTATCGGCCGGGGCGGCCGCCGGCGCCGGTTTGCGCGCGATCTGGCCCGCCAGACCGATCAGCCCCTGGGGCAGCCAGGCCACCAGGGCAATGATGGCCAGGCCCAGCGGAAGATGCCAATGGTCGGCAAAGCGGCCGAAAATCTCCTGCGATTGGAAGACTTCCTGCAGAAGCAGCAAGGCGGCCGCGCCCAGCACCGCGCCGCCCTGGCGGGTCTGGCCGCCCAGAATGACCATGAGCAGCACCAGCGCGGATTGCTCCCAGGCCAGCAGTTCGGGCGTGACGAAGCCATCTTTGAGGGCGTAGAGAAAGCCCGCCAGGCCGGCCAGCATGGCGGCGATGACATAGGCGGCCAGTTTGTAGGGGTAGCTGGCGTAACCGGCGGCGCGCATGCGTTGCTCGTTGATGCCGATGCCGGTGAGCGCCGCGCCGAAAGGCGAGCGGCGCAGCAGCGCGAGGAAGACCCAGACCGCGGCCAGGCAGCCCAGCACGAAGAAATAGAAGGTGCGCGCTTCGCTCAGATCGAACGGCAGCCAGCCGCCGATGGCCGGCTCCGGGCGGAAGTAGAGGTAGATGCCGTCGCTGCCGCCTCCCAGCTTGGTATCGTGCATGACGTAATAGGCCATCTGCGCGAAGGCCAGCGTCACCATGATGAAGTAAATGCCCTTGGTGCGCAGCACCAGCGCGCCGGTGATGAGCGCATACAGGCCGGCGGCGCCCAGCGCCGCGGGCAGCAGCCACCAGAGCGAGCCCGCCGAGCTGGCCGGCGACAGCAGGGCGGCGGCATAGGCGCCCAGGCCGAAGAAGGCCGCCTGGCCCAGGCTCACCAGGCCAGCGCTGCCGACCAGCAATTGCAGACCCAGGGCGAAAATGCCGTAGATCATGATCTTGAGCGCCAGGCCGGTGTAATAGTCTCCGCCCACGAAGGCGAAGACGCCCAGCCCGAACAGACAGAGCAAGGGCAGGCCGTGGCGCACGAAGCGGTTCGATGCGGGTTGCGACATGAGACTCTCCTCAACCTTGCCGGAACAGGCCTTCCGGCCGGAACAGCAGGATCGTGGCCATCAGCAGATAAACCAGCACGCCGGCCGCGGCCGGAAACAGCACCTGCCCGAAAGTCTCCACCGCGGCCACCAGCATGGCGGCCAGAAACGTGCCGCGGATGGAGCCGATGCCGCCGATCACCACCACCACGAAACAGATGATGAGCACGCCCTGACCCATGCCGGGATAGACCGACGACACGGGGGCGGCCAGCGCGCCGGCCAGCGCGGCCATGGCCACGCCGACGGCGAAGACCCAGCGGTACAGCCGGTTGATGTTCACGCCCAGGCTGCCGATCATTTCGCGGTTGCTGGCGCCGGCGCGCACCATCATGCCGATGCGGGTGCGGGTGATGACCCAGTAAAGCAGGGCGGCGGCCAGCAGGGCCATCACCGCCACGAAGAGGCGGTAGACGGGGTAGGTCATCACGTCGCCCAACGGCACCGAGCCGGCCAGCCAGGACGGCATGGGCACGCCGTGCACGTCATTGCCGATCAGCAGGCTGCGCAACTCTTCGAACACCAGGATGAGTCCGTAGGTCATGAGCACTTGCTGCAGGTGATCGCGTGTGTAGAGAAAGCTGAAAAACAGCGCCTCCAGCACATAGCCCAGCAGCAGGGCGGCGGCCACGCAGACGGCCAGCGTGAGGAAAAAGCCGCCGCCCAGGTGGGCTTGCACCAGCGGTCCCAGCGCGAAGGCCATGTACGCGCCGATCATGTAGAAGCTGCCATGCGCCAGGTTGATGATGCCCATGATCCCGAAGATCAGCGTCAGCCCGCTGGCCACGAGAAAGAGCAGCAGCCCGTATTGCAGTGCATTCAGGGCGTGGATGAGGAAAATGCCTGGATCCATGGCAGCGTCCGTGTCAGAGCTTGCAGCCGCGCGCCGGGTCGGCCAGTTTCTTGACGGCGACATCGACCACTTTGTTCTCCAGGCCTTCCACCTTGCGCAGATAGATGTCCTGCACCGGATTGCCGGCCGCCGACAGCGTGAAAGGCCCGCGCGGCGAGTCGATGGTGGCCGCGCGCATGGCGCTGCGCATGTCGGCCTTTTTGCCCACGTCACCTTGTACGGCCTTCAGGCCCGCCTGCAGCAATTGCGCCGCATCGTAGCCCTGCACGGCATACACGTCGGGGGTCTGCTTGTAGGCCTTGCTGTAGTCGGCGCGGAAAGCCTGATCGCGCGGCGTGTTCAGGCCGTCGGCATAGTGCAGCGTGGTCAGCAGGCCCTGGGCCGCATCGCCCTGGGCCTGCAGCGTGCCGTCGGTCAGGAAGCCGGATCCGTATAGCGGGATGGTCTTGTTCAGCCCGGCGGCCGCATAGTCCTGCACGAACTTCACGGCGCCGCCGCCAGCGAAGAAGGTGAACACCATATCGGGCTTGCTGGCCGCGATTTCGGTCAGCACCGATTGGAATTCCACGTTCGGGAAGGGGACGGTCAGATCCTTGATGACTTTGCCGCCGGATTTTTCGAAGCCTTCGCGGAAACCCGCCACGGCTTCGTCGCCGGCCGCGTACTTCCAGGTGACGGTGATGGCCGTCTTGTGGCCTTTGCCGGCGGCTACCGGGCCCATGGCGTAAGCCGGCTGCCAGTTGGTGAACGAGGTGCGGAAAATGCCCGGCCCGCACATCGGGCCGGTGATGGCGTCGGCGCCCGCATTGGCCACGATCAGGGTGGTGTCGCTGTCCTTGGCGGCCTTGGCCAGCGCCATGGCCACGCCGGAGTGCACGGTGCCGATGACGACGTCCACCTTGTCGCGCTTGATGAGGCGGTTGGCGTTTTCCGGACCCTTGGCCGGGTTGGACTCGTCGTCGACCTTGAAGTACTCGACGTCACGCCCGCCGAGCTTGCCGCCCTGCTCCTGCACGTAGAGTTTGAAGCCGTTTTCGATGGCCGTGCCCAGCGCGGCATAGGTGCCGCTGTAGGGCAGCATGAAGCCGACCTTGATAGGATCGGCCGCCTGCGCCTGGCAGGCGGCCAGCGCGAGGAAGGCGGCGCCGGCCAGCCGGGCGGCGCGGGGGGAGGGGAATGGCATCGCGAGTCTCCTGGGCTTGTTATCAATGGCCGGCCAGGCCGCCGACGAAGTCGGCGACGGCCTGGATGACGGCCTGGGGTTGGTCTTTATGCGGGGAGTGGCGGCAATCGGGCAAGGCCAGCAACTGGGTCTGCGGCGCCAGGCGCTCAATGCCCGCGATCTGCGCCAGGCTGCCGTATTCGTCCTGCAGGCCCTGGATGGCCAGCACCGGGCAGCGCAAGCGGGATAGATGGGCTTCGATATTCCACTGTGCGAAGGCGGGGTCGAGCCAGGCCTGGTTCCACCCCCAGAAAGCCGAGTCGGCATCGGCGTGATAGCGCGCCAGACGCTGCGGCAGATCGCCTTGCAGATAGGCCTGGCGCGCCGCTTCGATGCGCGTGAGCGTGACGGGCTCGACGAAGATGTGCGGCGCGGCGGCCACCACGGCGGCCACGCGCTGCGGATACATGGCGGCGTAGAGCAGGGCGATGGAGCCGCCGTCGCTATGGCCAAACAGCACCGGGCGCTCGCCTTCCAGCGCCAGCGCGCGCATCAGCGCCGGCAGCACATCCCGGGCTTCGCGATGCATGAAGTCGGGCGGCCAGTGTTCGCCGGGCGGGCGAGGCGTCGATTGGCCGTAGCCCCGGCGCGAATAGACCAGGCCGCGGCAGCCCGCCGCCGCGCACAGCCGCGCCGGGAAATCGCGCCACATGGCCACCGATCCCAGGCCTTCGTGCAGAAAGACCAGGAGCGGTCGACCCTGCCCGTGCGCATCGATCCAGGCGTACTCCAGATCGAAGCGCTGCCCGTGCGCCGAAACGGCCACGCGCTCGGCGGTGGCCAGGCTCACAGACTGGCCTCTTCCATCTGGCGCAGACGAAAGCGCTGGATCTTGCCGGTGGCCGTCTTGGGCAACTCTTCGGTGAAGTTGATATGGCGCGGATACTTGAACGGCGCCAGATGAGATTTGACGTAGTCCTGCAGCGCCGCGCCGGTCGACGCATCGGGGGCGTAGCCGGGGCGCAGCACGACATAGGCCTTGGTCTTGACCAGGCCGTCGTGGTCGGGCACCCCGATGACGGCGGCCTCCAGCACGGCTTCGTGCTGCACCAGCACGCTTTCGACTTCGACCGGCGAGACATACTGTCCGCTGACTTTGATCATGTCGTCGCTGCGGCCGGCGTAGACGTAATAGCCCTCGTCATCGCAGACATATTTGTCGCCGCTTTTGAGCCAGTCGCCCAGAAAGCACTGGCGCGTCTTGTCGCGGTTGTTCCAGTACATGAGCGCGGCGCTGGGGCCTTTGATATAGAGGTCGCCGATGGCGCCGGCGGCCACGGGCAGGCCGGCCTCGTCGCGCAACTGGACCTCATAGCCGGGCACGGGCTTGCCGGTCGTGCCGTAACGGAACTGGCCCAACTGGTTGGACAGAAAGATATGCAGCATCTCGGTCGAGCCGATGCCGTCGAGGATCTGACAGCCGAAATGCCGAGTGAAGCGCTCGCCGATGTCGCGCGGCAGGGCTTCGCCCGCGGAGGTACAGATGCGCATGGCCACGGTCTCGCGGGGCGGCAGGTCGGGTGCGGCCATCATGCTGGCATACAGCGTGGGCACGCCATAGAACACGGAGGGCCGATGCGTGGTCAGGCGTTTGAACACCGCCGTGGGGGTGGGCCGCTCCGCCATGAGGATGGTGGTCGCGCCCACCGATAGCGGGAAGGTCAGGCCATTGCCCAGGCCGTACGCAAAAAACAGCTTCGCGGCCGAAAACGCCACGTCGTCTTCCCGGATGCCCAGCACCGGCTTGGCGTAGAGTTCGGCCGTATGCCACAGGTTGCCGTGCGTGTGCACCACGCCTTTGGGCTTGCCGGTGGAGCCGGAGGAATAAAGCCAGAAGGCGATTTCGTCGGCGAGCGTGCGCGCCGCCGGCGCGATGGGGGCGTCGGCCAGCAGCGCCTCGAAGGCGAGATGTCCCGCCGCCTGCGGCGTGTCTTGCGAGACGATGACGTGCGCGATGTCATGCTGACCGCTGTCCAGCGTGGCCTGCAACGACGGCAGCAGGCTCGCCGAGACCACCAGCGCGCGCGCCCGGCAGTGCCCGGCGATGTAAGCGTAATCGTCCGGGGTCAGCAGGGTGTTGACGGCCACCGGCACGATGCCGGCGTGCAGGGCGCCGAGAAAGGCCACGGGCCAGTCCACGGTGTCGTGCATCACCATCAGCACGCGCTCCTCCCGGCGCAGGCCGAGTTGGCGCAGCGCGCCGCCGAAGCGGGCCACACGTTCGGCCAGCTCGCCATAGCTGAGCTGGCGCTGGTCATCGATATAGGCGGTTTTGGCCGCGCGCGGGGCGTTGAGCGCGGCCAGATGGCTGGCGAAATTCAGCTCGGCAGGGCAATCGTGCATGGTTGTCTCCTCGAGAGGCGGGCCCGCGGCCTGATGGCTCTGCTGGGCCGGGGAACAGGGCTAGGCAGCAAACTCCGGGACGCGGGCCTCGGGCAGCGCCTGCAGCCTGGGCGGCGCGCCTTGTATGGCGCTGCGGCGGTGATAAAAGTCCAGGGCGCGCAGGCCGCCCAGCTCCTGGCCGCCGCCGGCGCGGCCGGGGCCGCCATGCAGCGCCTGCGGCATGACGTTGCCATGGCCGGTATGCGCCTTGGCGGCTTCGGGGCTGACCAGATGCACGCGGCCGTGGCTTTCTGACAGGGCCTGCGCGCCCTGGGCCAGGAAATCGCTGTCGTCGCTATAGAGCGACGCCACCAGTGAGCCGTCTCCCTGCCGAGCCAGGGCAAAGGCCTGGGCGGTATCGCGGTAGGGCATCAGCGTGGCGACCGGCCCGAATACTTCCGTGTGGTGCAACACCGCCTGAGGCTGGCGCGAGCCCAGCAGGGTGGGCGCCATGCAGGCGGCGACGGCGGGGTCGGCATCGATCAAGGCTTGGCCGGCGCCATCGAAGAGCACATCGGCGGCGGTGCGCAGCACGGCCAGGCCGGATTGCACGTTATCGAGTTGCGCGCGGCTGACCAGCGAACCCATCTTGACGTCGGCATGGCGCGGATTGCCGACCGTGATGCGCGCCAACTGGGCCGAGATAGCCTGTGCCACCGCGTCGTACTGCCCGGCCGGCACCATGATGCGCCGGATCGCCGTGCATTTTTGACCCGATTTGGCGCGCATCTCGCGCACCACTTCACGCACCAGCGTATCGAAGGCCGGGCTGCCGGCGACGGCATCGGGCCCGAGCAACGCGCTATTGACGCTGTCGGTCTCCGCATTCAGGCGCACGTCGCCGCGCAGCAGGGCCGGGTGAGCGCGCAGTTGGGCGGCGGTATCGGCCGAGCCGGTAAAGGACAGCAGGTCCAGCGGGCGCAGCGCGTCGAGCAGACCAGCCGAGCCGCCGCAGATCAGGCTGAGCGCGCCGTCGGGCAGCACGCCTGCCTTGACCACGTCGCTCACCATCTCATGCGTGAGCCAGGCCGTGGCGGTGGCGGGTTTGATGACGATGGGCACGCCGGACAGCAGGGCCGGCGCGGCTTTTTCCCACAATCCCCAGGCCGGGAAGTTAAAGGCATTGATGAACAGCGCCAGTCCGCGCGCGGGCGTCCAGACGTGGCGCACGGCATAGGCATCGTCGCGCGCCAGCGGGTCGGCCGTGCCGTCCATGCGCCAGGCGTCCTCGGCCAGGCGCGCGCCTTGCTTGGCGTAGTAAGCGACGGTGTAGATGGCCCCGTCGATGTCGATGGCTGAGTCGGCCTGTACGGTGCCGCTGTTGGCCAGGGCAATGTCGAAGTATTTGTCGCGATGGGCGCTCAGCACCTCGGCCACGCGGCTCAACAGCGCCGCGCGTTGCGCATAGGTCAGCGCGCGCAGGGCCGCGCCGCCGCGCTCGCGCGCCCAGGCGAAGGCGGCGGGCAGGTCCAGACCGGCGCTGCTGGCGCTGGCCAGCGCGGCGCCGGTGACCGGGTCGTGCAGGGTGGCGGGTTGGCCCTGGCCGGCACGCCATTGGCCGGCGACGTAGTTTTGCAGCAGATGCATGGGGATGTCCTCAGGCCGATGGGCGGGTGAATTCGATGGCGCCAGCGGGCAGGAGGTAGAGCACCAGGGCCTGGCCGCCTCGGACGGTGGGGCTGTGCGCCGAGTCGGGGCCGTATACCAGCCACCCCGCGCCACGGCCGTCAAAGCGCGCCGCGTCGCTCAGGGGCATGACCAGGTCGATCTCGCCTTGCGGGTGGCGATGATGCGGTCCGGCCAGATCGTTCATGTCGACCACGTCGACCGAATAGCCGGCCAGCGCGGCGTCGGGCTTGATGACGCGGCCGTAACGGATGCCGCCGCCTTCGTACTTGCACATCCAGCCGGCGGCGATCCCCTGGCGACAGGCCTCGAAAATGCGCTGGTAGAGCTCGCTGTCAGCGCCCAGATCGCGATTCAGGCGGTCTTCCAGGGTTTGGTCCAGGTCGGCCGCGCCGATCTGGTCGGTGACCTCGCGCATCAGCGCGTGGAACTGTTCAGGCGTACTCATGGTGTCGTCCTATACACTTATCGTCCCGCGCCTTGATCGCATGCAACAGAGTGCGTGTCGGGGCCGAAGCTGACATCGTCAAACCGTATTTGGCGCTTGTTGATGGAAAAATAGTGCTTTATATCGAGAGCGTCAAGCACTATAGTTCATGTTTTCTTAAGGGTTAGTGCGGAGTCGCAGACTATGGAGCCAGCGCTGGAGCCGATCGCGGAGGAGCCGCGGCGTGACCTTTTCCTGATTGCCCTGGGCGAGCGGGTGCGGCGCCTGCGCGCCATACGCGGGATGACACGCAAGAGCCTGTCGCAGGCCACCGGCGTGTCCGAGCGCCATCTGGCCAACCTGGAGCACGGGGTGGGCAATGCCTCCATCCTGGTGCTGCTGCAGATAGCCCGCGCCTTTAACTGCGCGCTGGCCGAACTGGTGGGCGACGTGACGACGGAGTCCCCCGAGTGGCTGCTGATCCGCGAATTGCTCAGCGGGCGCAGCGAGTCCGATCTGCAGCGCGCGCGGGAGTCCTTGTCGCAGCTCTTTGGCGTCGGCGCCGGGGCCCAGCGGCCCAATCGTTACCAGCGCGTGGCCCTGATCGGCCTGCGCGGGGCGGGCAAGTCCACCCTGGGGCAGATGCTGGCCGACGACCTGGGCTATCCCTTTATCGAACTGAACCGTGAAATCGAGCGCGTGGCCGGCTGCAGCATCCTCGAAATCCACAATCTGTATGGCCCCAACGCCTATCGCCGCTACGAGCGCCGGGCGCTGGAGGAGGCGGTGCAGATCTACCCGGAAATGGTGCTGGCCACCCCGGGCGGCCTGGTGTCCGAGCCCGCCACCTTCAATCTCTTGCTGGCGCATTGCTACACCGTGTGGCTGCGCGCCACGCCCGAGGAGCACATGAGCCGGGTCATGGCCCAGGGCGATTTCCGCCCCATGTCGGGCAATGGCGAGGCCATGGCCGACCTCAAGCGCATTCTGGCTGGCCGCGAGGCGTTCTATGCCAAGGCCGATCTCACCTGGGTAACCAGCGACCTGAGCCTGCCGGAGAGTTTCGGCGGTCTGCGCACACAGGTACGCAAGGCCTGCAGCCTGCCGCTCTGACGTTTTCTCAAAAACTGCGTTTTAGTGCACGTCGGTGTTGACGTGCCTTTTTTTCTGCACTATTCTGCATTTTAATTCATCACATGCAGTATTGTGCGTGCGCCAGCGGTGGCGAGAACGCAGACCCGGAAGGTTTTGAGGAGACTGAGCATGAGCACCCCCCCGGTGGATTTTCGGACCGAACCCCAGCAGTACCGTCATTGGCGTTTGAATTGCGAAGGCGAGGTGGCCACCCTGGCCATGGATGTCTCCGAGGATGCGGGCTTGCGTCCGGGCTACAAGCTCAAGCTCAACTCCTACGATCTGGGCGTGGATATCGAGCTGCACGATGCCTTGCAGCGCATCCGTTTCGAGCATCCGGAAGTGCGCGCGGTGGTCGTCACCAGCATGAAGGACCGCATTTTCTGTTCGGGCGCGAACATCTTCATGCTGGGTCTGTCCTCGCACGCCTGGAAGGTGAATTTCTGCAAGTTCACCAACGAAACCCGCAACGGCATGGAAGACGCCAGCCAGCACAGCGGCCTGAAGTTCATCGCCGCGCTCAACGGCGCCTGCGCCGGCGGCGGTTACGAGCTGGCCTTGGCGTGCGACGAGATCTATCTGGTCGACGACCGGTCTTCGGCCGTGGCGTTGCCGGAAGTGCCTTTGCTGGGCGTGTTGCCGGGCACGGGCGGGTTGACCCGAGTGACCGACAAGCGCCGCGTGCGCCATGATCTGGCCGATATCTTCTGCACGCTGGTCGAAGGCGTGCGCGGTCAGCGCGCCAAGGACTGGCGGCTGGTCGATGCCGTGGTCAAGCCGGCGCAATTCCAGGAGGCCGTGCAGGCGCGTGTGCGCGAGCTGGCCGCCGGCAGTGACCGCCCGGGCGGCGCCGGCGTGCCCTTGACGCGGC
Source organism: Bordetella genomosp. 12 (assembly GCF_002261355.1). Classification (GTDB taxonomy): domain Bacteria; phylum Pseudomonadota; class Gammaproteobacteria; order Burkholderiales; family Burkholderiaceae_B; genus Bordetella. The sequence goes on from NZ_NEVU01000001.1 coordinate 601,545, forward strand.
TCGAGCGTGAGGCGGGCCCGCAGGGCCTGCGCTACCGCCATGTGGAAGTCAGCATCGACCGCGACAAACGGCTCGCCACCTGGGTGGTGCGTGCGCCCGATGCCCCGGTGCAGACCGAGATCGATGCCATCCTCGATGCGGGCGCGGATTGGTGGCCCCTGGCCATGGCGCGCGAACTGGACGACGCCATCCTGTACATGCGCACCAATGAGCTGGACATCGGCACCTGGGTCATCAAGACCGAGGGCGACGCGGCGGCCGTGCTGGCCGCCGACGATGTCCTGCAACGGCACGCCGAGCACTGGTTCGTGCGCGAAACGGCCGGCATGCTGCGCCGCACGCTGGCGCGCCTGGATGTGACCTCGCGCACCTTGTATGCCTGCGTGGAGCCGGGCTCCTGCTTTGCCGGCACCTTGCTCGAACTGGCCCTGGCCGCCGACCGCATCTACATGCTCGACGACGAGGAGCAGCCCGCCGCCCTGAACATCAATGAGCGCAACTTCGGCGCCTACCCCATGGTCAATGGCCAGTCGCGCCTGCAGCGCCGCTTCTATGAGGAAGCGGGGCCGCTCGAGGCCGTGCGCGCCGCCGCCGGCCAGCCGGTCGGCCCTCAGCAGGCGCTGGAACTGGGGCTGGTCACCTTCGCGCCCGACAGCCTGGACTGGGATGACGAAATCCGCCTGGCCCTCGAAGAGCGCCGCGCGCTGTCGCCCGATGCCCTGACCGGCCTGGAGGCGAATCTGCGCTTTGGTGGCCGCGAAAACATGGCCACCCGGATTTTCGGGCGGCTGACCGCCTGGCAGAACTGGATCTTCAATCGCCCCAATGCCGCCGGCGAGAAGGGCGCGCTCAAGCTGTATGGCAAGGGCGAACAGGCCAACTTCGACTGGAACCGGGTCTGAACCCGGCCGGCAGCGGAATCATCCGGCGGCCGCGCACGCCGCCCTTCAGGAGACAGACATGAGCGGTATCAACTACAGCGACAAAATCCCCAACAACGTCAATCTGTCGAGCGATCGCACCTTGCAGCGCGCGCTCGAGCACTGGCAGCCCAACTACCTGCAATGGTGGCGCGACATGGGGCCGGACGGCTCGCAGAACTTCGATGTTTATCTGCGTACGGCCGTCAGTGTGCAGCCGGATGGCTGGGCCCATTTCGATCACGTCAAGATGCCTGACTACCGATGGGGCATCTTTCTGGCGCCGCAGGACGGGCAGCGCAAGATCCATTTCGGCGAGAACATGGGCCGCGACGCCTGGCAGGATGTGCCGGGAGAACACCGGGCCAATCTGCGCCGCATCATCGTCACCCAGGGCGACACCGAGCCGGCTTCCATCGAGCAGCAGCGCCACCTGGGCATGACGGCGCCGTCGCAATACGACTTGCGCAATCTGTTCCAGATCAACGTCGAAGAGGGCCGCCATCTGTGGGCCATGGTCTATCTGCTGCACCGTTATTTCGGGCGCGATGGGCGCGAGGAAGCCGATGCGCTGCTGCAGCGCAGCTCTGGCGACGAAGACAATCCGCGCATCCTGGGCGCCTTTAACGAGAAGACGCCGGACTGGCTGGCCTTCTATATGTTCACCTACTTCACCGACCGCGACGGCAAGTTCCAGCTCTGCGCGCTGGCCGAGTCCAGTTTCGATCCCCTGGCGCGCACCACGAAGTTCATGCTGACCGAAGAAGCGCATCACATGTTCGTGGGCGAGTCGGGGGTGTCGCGCGTCATTCAGCGCACCTGCGAAGTGATGAACCAGCTCAAGACCGATGATCCGGCCGCCATCCGCGCCGCCGGCGTGATCGACCTGCCGACCATCCAGCGCTACCTGAACTTCCATTACAGCGTGACCATCGATCTGTTTGGCGCGGATCAGTCCTCCAACGCCGCCATCTTCTACAGCTCGGGGTTGAAGGGCCGCTACGAAGAGGGCAAGCGCAATGATGATCACCAACTCAAGAACGACACCTATCGCGTGCTGACGGTGACCGACGGCCGGTTGCGCGAGATCGAGGTGCCCATGCTCAACGCCCTGAATGAAGTGCTGCGCGATGACTTCATCCGCGACTCCATGGCCGGTGTGGGCCGCTGGAACAAGGTGATCGAAAAGAACGGCATCCCCTTCCGGCTGTCGGTGCCGCACAAGGCCTTCAACCGCCAGATCGGCACCCTGGCCGGCATCCGCGTCTCGCCCGAGGGCGAGGTGCTCAGCGAAAGCCAGTGGCTGGCCAATCGCGACAAGTGGCTGCCTACGGCCGAGGACCGTGCTTTCGTGGCGTCGTTGATGGGCCGCGTGAGCGAACCCGGTAAGTTCGCGAACTGGATCGCCCCTCCCGTCATGGGCATCAATCGCCAGCCGGTGAACTTCGAGTACGTCCGTTTCAGCTGAGTCCTGCCATGAATGCGCCCGCCGAACTGCTCAGGCAGCACCTGATCGATCCCGAGATATGCATCCGTTGCAATACCTGCGAAGAAACGTGCCCGATCGATGCGATCACGCACGACAGCCGCAACTACGTCGTCAACGCGGACATCTGCAATGGTTGCATGGCCTGTGTGCCGCCGTGCCCGACCGGCGCGATCGATAGCTGGCGCCTGGTGGCGCCGGCGCAGGCCTATGGGCTGGACGAGCAGCTCGGCTGGGACGAGCTGCCCGCCGAGCAGCCGCTGGCCGAGCCCGCCGCAGACGCTGCCGCCGCCGTGCCCGACGCGCCCGCGGTGTCGGTGGCCACCGGCCCCAGCGCCACCGTGCCGCCCTGGTCGGCGGCGCATCCCTATGTCAATCTCTACACCCACAAAACCCCCGTGACCGCCACCGTCGTGGGCAATTACCGGGTCACGGGTCCGGACACCGATAGCGATATCCGCCACATCGTGCTGGATTTCGGCGCGCGTCCGTTCCCGGTGCTGGAGGGCCAGTCCATCGGCATTTTGCCGCCCGGCGGCGACGCGCACGGCCGCGCGCATCACGCGCGCCAGTACTCGTTGGCCAGCCCGCGCGATGGCGAGCGCGCCGGCTACAACAATCTGTCCATCACCGTAAAACGCGTGACCGAAGGGCATGACGGGCAGGCGGTGCGCGGCGTGTGCTCCAACTACCTGTGCGACCTGGCCAAAGGCGATACCGTGCAAGTCATCGGGCCGTTTGGCAATACCTTCCTGATGCCCAATCATCCGCGCGCCAATCTGATGATGATCTGTACGGGCACGGGCGCCGCGCCCATGCGCGCCATGACCGAAACCAGCCGGCGCCGGCTGGCGCAGGGCGATCTCGGGCGGTTGATGCTGTTTTTCGGGGCACGCACCGAGCGTGAGCTGCCGTACTTCGGCCCGCTGATGAAACTGCCCAAGGATTTCATCGACATCAATCTGGCCTTGTCTCGCGAGGCCGGGCAACCTCGGCGCTATGTGCAGGACGCCATGCGGCAGCGCGCGCAGGATGTGCTGGGGCTGCTCACCTCCGCCGACACCTACATCTATGTCTGCGGGCTCAAGGGCATGGAGCAGGGGGTGCTGGAGGTTCTGGCCGAGATCGCGCGCGAAGGCGGCCACGACTGGGCCGCGCTGTCCGAAACGCTGCGGCGCGAAGGCCGCATGCATTTCGAGACGTATTGATCAGCGCAGGACGTCGCGCAGGAAAGCGCCGATGTCCTGCACTTCTTCGAGGCAGACCGAGTGCGGCATGGGGTAGCTATGCCATTGCACGGCATAGCCCAGGCTTTGCAGCCTGTCGCGCGAGGCTTCGGCGCGGGCCAGGGCCACCACCGGATCGTACAGGCCGTGCGCCATGAAAACAGGCGTCTGGGCATTGGCCGCATGGCGCTCGGCCTGTGCCGTGTCGATCAGCGGCAGATAGCCCGACAGGCCCACCAGGCCGGCCAGCCGCTCGGGCAGGCGCAGGCCGGTGTGCAGCGTCATGGCGCAACCTTGCGAAAAACCCGCCAGCACGATGCGCGAAGTGGGGATGCCGCGCGCGTTTTCGCGGGCGATGAGCTTGCGGATGGCGGCTTCCGAGGCGCGGATGCCGCCGGCATCTTCCTGGCGCACCAGGTCCATGACCAGGATGTCGTACCACGAGCGCATGGCCATGCCGCCGTTGATCGTCACCGGCGCGACCGGCGCATTGGGAAAGACGAAACGTACCGGCAGATTCAGCCCCAGCTCGGGCACGATGGGCACGAAATCATTGCCGTCGGCGCCCAGGCCATGCAGCCAGATCACGGCATGGCCGGGATTGGGGCCGGTTTCGACTTCGATGCATTCCAGCAGGTCTTGGCTCATGAGGTGATCATTTGGTGAGGGATTTGAGCGCCTGGAACAGCGCCCGGTATTGTTTGCGCTGCGGCTCCTGGCCTTGCTGCAGCGCCGCGTTGTTCTGGGTTTCCTTGCGGGCGGCGCGGATGAGCGCGCGCAAGTGCTGGACATCGGCACCCGGATAGCGCGCCAGCAGCTCGGTCAGCGCCTCGTCGTCCTGGATCAGGCGCTCGCGCAGCCCTTCCAGCCGGTGCATGGCCGCCGTCTCTTCGCGCGACCCGTTTTCCCAGACATCCAACTGGTGACGGATCTCATCGGCGGGCGCGGCGCGCATCAGTTTGCCCACGAAATGGGTCTGGCGGCGCAGGCCTTCACGGCTGGTCGTGCGCTGCGCCTCGCGGATGGCCTCATACAGCCGCTCCTCGATGGGCAGCTTGCGCAGGCGTTCGGGAGACAGCTCGATCAGTTGCTTACCCAGGTCCAGCAGCGCGTGCATCTCGCGCTTGATCTGGGACTTGCTGGGCCGGTCGTAACCGTTTTCATCGTAGCCGTCGTCATCGACGGTATTTTCGGTATCAGGAAAGCTCATGGGACACTGCTAAAAGACGGACTTGGCTATGATAACCGTCTCTGCAAATTGGACAGCAATGGTCACTCCCTCCTCCTCCCTGCCGATCGCCGCGAATCACGCGCGTTTTTCCGAACTCGTCGAACAGGTTCTGGCCTATGCGCGCCAGATCGGCGCGAGCGACGCCGTCGCCGAAGTCTCCGAAAGCCTCGGTTTGTCGGTGTCGGTGCGCAAGAACGACATCGAAACGGTCGAGCAGACGCGCGACCGCTCGCTGGACCTGACTGTCTACGCTGGCCAGAGCCGGGGATCGGCCTCGACCTCCGATTTCTCCGAGGCCGCCTTGCGCCAGACAGTCGAGGCCGCCTGGCATATCGCCCGGCACACGGCCGCCGATGAGGCCGCCGGCCTGCCCGACGCCGACATGCTGGCCACCGAGCATCCCGACCTCGATCTGCACCATCCCTGGGCCATCGACACCGCCGCGGCCGCCGAGCTGGCGCTGCGGGGCGAGCGCGCCGCGCGCGCCGTCGACGGCCGCATTACCAATACCGACGGCGCCGGCGTCAATACCTATGAAGGCCAGTTCGTCATGGGCAATACGCGGGGCTTTCTGGGCGGCTATCCCTATAGCCGGCACAGCCTGTCGGTCGCGCCCATCGCCGGGCGCGGCGGCAAGATGCAGCGCGACTACTGGTACACCGCCGAGCGCGATCCGGCCTTGCTGGCCTCGCCCGAGGCCGTGGGCCGTTACGCCGCCGAACGCACGCTGGCCCGGCTCTCGGCCCGCCGTCTGCGCACGACCAAGGCGCCGGTGCTGTTCGAGGCCCCGCTGGCCCTGGGCCTGCTGGGCGCGTTCGCGCAGGCCGTCAGCGGCGGCGCGCTCTACCGCAAGGCAAGCTTTCTGGTCGACTCGCTGGGCAAACCCATCTTCGCCGACCATATCGACGTGCTCGAAGATCCGCACGTGCGCGGGGGCATGGGCTCGTCGGCCTTCGATGACGAGGGGGTGCGCACCCAGGCGCGCCGCGTGGTGGCGGCCGGCACGCTCGAGGGCTATTTCCTGTCCTCGTACACGGCCCGCAAGCTGGGCATGAGCACCACGGGCAACGCCGGCGGCTCGCACAATCTGTCGCTGACCTCCCGCCTGACCCGGCCTGAAGACGATTTCCGCGCCATGCTCAACAAGCTGGGCACCGGGCTGCTCGTCACCGAACTCATCGGCCAGGGCGTGAACTACCTGACCGGCGACTATTCGCGCGGGGCCTTCGGGTACTGGGTCGAAAACGGCCAGATCCAGCACGCCGTCGAGGAAATCACCATCGCCGGCAACCTGGCGGACATGTTCCGCCAGATCGTCGCCGTGGGCGCCGACACGCTGTCGCGCGGCACGAAGTCAACCGGTTCCATCCTGATCGAGCAGATGTCCATCGCCGGCGTCTGACGCCCGCGCGCTCCTCGGGCCGGGCGCTTGCCGGCGACGTGTAATATCGTTCCGGACAGCTTTGATCCAGTCCCGAAAGACGAGGAGCCAGCCGATGCAGCGTCGTTCATTCTTGAAGCATGCCAGCCTGGGCGCGGCCGCCGGCGGTGCCGTGGTGGCCGCCCCGGCCTTGGCGCAGGACATGCCCTCGGTGAGCTGGCGCCTGGCCTCCAGTTTCAAGCCCGGCCTGCCGACGCTGTATGGCGCGGGCGAGGCGTTCTGCAGGTATGTGGACGAGGCCAGCGGCGGCAGGTTCCGCATCCGGCCGTCGGCCCAGGGCAGCGACGGCGTGCAGGTGTTCGAGGCGGTCGCCGGCGGCGCGGTCGATTGCGGGCATGGTTTCGCATCGGCCTGCTTTGCCAAGGACCCGGCGCTGTGTTTTGATTCCGCCGTGCCGTTCGGCATGAATGCGCGGCAGATGAATGCCTGGATGCTCGAAGCCGATGGCCTGAAACTCACGCGCGATCTTTATCAGCCGCATCAGATCATCAACCTGCCCCTGGGCAATACCGGCGTGCAGATGGGCGGCTGGTATCGCAAGGAGATCAAGACGCTTGCGGATCTGAAGGGGGTGCGCATGCTGACTGCCGGCCTGGCCGGCGAAGTGCTCGCGCGCCTGGGCGTGGTCCCGCAGCAGGTCGCCGCCGACGAGGTGGCCGGCGCACTCGGGAAAGACACGCTGGATGCGGTCGAGGCGGCCAGTCCCAGCGACGATGAAGCGCTGGGGCTGCAAAAGCTTGCTCCCTATTATTACTATCCGAGCTGGTGGGAAGGGGGCGCACAGGCCACGCTCTATATCAGCGCGCCGGCCTGGGACAAGCTGCCCAGGCATTACCGGAGCCTGGTCGAGGCCGCCAGCCGCGCGGCCCATGCCTCGGTGACGGCGCGCTACGACGCGCGCAACCCCGCGGCCCTGAGCCGGCTGACGGCGGCCGGGGCGCAGCTGCGAGCGTTTCCGCGCGCCGTGCTGGACGCCGCTTTCGAGGCCAGCACCGAGGTTTACCGCGCCTTGGCCGACAAAGACCCTCGGTTCAAGGCCATCCACGGCAACTACATGGGGTTCCGTGATCAGTTGCTGCCCTGGTTCCGCGTCAGCGAAAGCGCCTACGACCAGTATCTGATGAGCATGGCGCTGGCCGCGGGCCGGCAACGATGATCCGTCCCCTTGCCGGAGGCAGGGCTCCGGGCAGCGGGCTTGGGCCCGGTTTGCACAAACTTTGAGCAGACATGCTAAACTAGCTAGCTTTCCCTTTATCTGGCCTTGCGCCAGAGTATGGCTAGGGTCACCAGTACGGGCGGGTAATAACGCTTAGACAGGGGGCCAGTCCCAGGGCGCCAGACAAGGCGCTTGGGTTTGCCGCAAGGGAAGAACCCGGCCAGGATGTTCTGGCGGGAAAACCTTTATATTCATTCTTAGGAACCATCATGAAGACCTTTGTGGCCAAGCCGCATGAAGTCAAGCGTGACTGGTTTGTGATCGACGCCAAGGGCAAAGTCCTCGGTCGTGTGGCCAGCGAAGTCGCACGTCGTCTGCGTGGCAAGCACAAACCTGAATTCACGCCGCACGTTGATACCGGCGATTACATCGTCATCATCAACGCTTCCGATATCGTCGTTACGGGTACCAAGGCGCAAGACAAGAAGTACTTCCGCCACACCACCTACCCGGGCGGTATCCGCGAAACGAACTTCGAGAAAATGCAAGAGCGTTTTCCCGGCCGCGCCATCCAGAAGGCTGTCAAGGGCATGCTGCCCAAGGGTCCGCTGGGCTACGCCATGATCAAGAAACTCAAGGTGTACGCTGGTGCCGAGCATCCGCACACCGCTCAGCAGCCCAAGCCGCTGGATATCTAAGGAAACGCCATGATCGGTAACTGGAACTACGGAACCGGCCGTCGCAAAACCTCGGTGGCTCGTGTTTTCATCAAGAAGGGTACGGGCAAGATCGTCGTCAACGGCAAGCCCGTCGACGAGTTTTTTGCTCGCGAAACCGGCCGCATGGTCGTGCGTCAGCCTCTGGCGCTGACCGGTCACCTCGAATCGTTCGACATCAAGGTCAACGTGATCGGTGGCGGTGAAACCGGCCAGGCCGGCGCAGTTCGTCACGGCATCACGCGTGCCCTGATCGACTACGACGCGACCCTCAAGCCCGCGCTGTCGCAAGCCGGCTTTGTGACCCGCGACGCCCGCGAAGTTGAACGTAAGAAGGTCGGTCTGCGCAAGGCGCGCCGCCGCAAGCAGTTCAGCAAGCGTTAATCGCTGTATGCAGAAAGGCCGCGCAAGCGGCCTTTTTGCTTTTGGGCCCGTCTCCCGCTGCGCGCAGCGGAACCCCGGGCCGCAACATTTGTCCCAACCTGCGCCAGTGCTCAGGGCGACGGCGGTTGCCGCAGCGATACAATTCAGGCACGCGTGTCGTGCCCAGTGCCGCACCCGAGCGTGCCTCACTCCCAGGAAGAAGCTACCATGGCCCAAGCAACCAATTCCCGCATCAAGGTCGGCATCGTCGGCGGCACCGGATATACCGGCGTCGAGCTGCTGCGCTTGCTGTCGCAGCACCCCCAAGTCGAACTGACCGCCATCACCTCGCGCAAGGAAGACGGCCTGCCCGTGGCGGACATGTATCCCAATCTGCGCGGCCGCGTGAAGCTGGCCTTCAGCGCTCCGGAAAAAGCCACCCTGACCGATTGCGACGTGGTGTTTTTCGCCACGCCGCATGGCGTGGCCATGGCGCAGGCGCAGGAACTGACCGCTGCCGGCACGCGGGTGATCGACCTGGCCGCGGACTTCCGCCTGCAGGACACCGCGGTGTTCGAGCGCTGGTACAAGATGCCGCACACCTGCCCCGACATCCTGGCCCAGGACTCTGTCTATGGCCTGGTCGAGCTCAATCGCGCCGCCATTGCCGGGGCCAAGGTGATCGGCAACCCCGGCTGCTATCCCACCACCGTCATTCTCGGCCTGGCGCCGCTGATCGAGGGCGGCAAGAAACTGATCGACACCCAGACCCTGATCGCCGACTGCAAGTCGGGCGTGTCGGGCGCGGGCCGCAAGGCCGAAGTGGGTTCGCTCTTCTCCGAAGCCGGTGACAATTTCAAGGCCTATGGCGTGGCGGGGCACCGCCATCATCCCGAGATCACCGAGCAGCTCGAGAAGCTGGCCGGCGGCAAGGTGGGCCTGACCTTCGTGCCGCATCTGGTCCCCATGATCCGGGGCATGTTCTCCACCATTTATGCGCGCATTCTGCCCGAGGCGCGCGACACCGACTTCCAGGCCTTGTTCGAGGCCCGTTACGCCGATGAGGCCTTCATCGACGTCATGCCGGCCGGCAGCCTGCCGGAGACCCGCTCGGTGCGCGCCTCCAACAATCTGCGCATCTCGGTGCAGCGGCCGGGCAACGGTGATCAGCTCGTCATCCTCGTGATCCAGGACAACCTGGTCAAGGGAGCGGCGGGCCAGGCCGTGCAGAACATGAACCTGATGTTTGGTCTGCCCGAGGCCACCGGCCTGGATCAGGTCGCCATTCTTCCCTGATACCCGGCGATCGCCATCGCCCTGCCGACGCCCCGAGTTTCGATGCCCGAGCCCGCCGTTCCCGCCGTCCCGCCTCGTCAACGAGGCTGGCGGCGCGCTGCCTGGATGGCGCTCATGCTCGGCCTGGGGCTGGGCGCCGGCGTGGGGGTGGGCTATCAATATGCATTGGGGCCGGGCCGGCCTGCGCACATGGTGATGCTCACGCAAGCTCAGGCCGAGGCCCAGGATGCCAGCCTGCGCCAGCGGGAAACCGAGGCGCGCTTTTTGCGCGCCCAGCTCGATACGGCCGATGGCGAAATCGCCGTCGAGCGTGCGGCCCGCCAGGAGCTCGAGGCGCAGTTGCGCACGGCCCAGGCCGAGGTCGGCCGCGTGCGGGATCAGTTGGCCTTTTATGAGCAGTTACTGCCCCCCGGGCCGGCCGGCTCCATTGATATTCGTGGGGCGGAGTTTTCGCGCGCAGGCAATGGTTTGCACTACCGGGTGTTGCTGATGCGCAGCGGCCGGGGCAATGACAATGGTTTTAGCGGCGAGTTGCGTTTTGAGGCCGTCGGCATCCAGCAAGGGCAGACGGTGACGCTGCCGCTCAGCCCCCGCCAGGTCAAAACGGACGAGGCCGCCGCGCCGGCGGCCGTCCTGCCGCCGGCCGCCGCCCATGCACTGCCGGGCGATGAGGCGCAGGCGGCCAAGCCAGGCTCCCCGGCCGCGGCGGCCACGGCCAATGGCGGCAATGGCGCCAGCTTTCTGGCTTTGCATTTTGATCAGTTCCAGCGCAGCCAGGGTGTGCTGGCCTTGCCCGAGGGATTTGTCCCCGAAAGTGTGACCGTGACGGTGCTGGAGGATGGAACAGTGCGTGCCACACGAAATGTCAAATTGGAATTTTGACGCGCGGCCTGGCTGCGCTATAGTGATCTTATTCGCGCGGCCCCGGCCGCCATCCGGAATTCGGCCCTCGCGGCCAGGAGTGTAATCATGAATGCTGTTACCGAAACCGTGGATCTCCAAGCCCCCCCGCCGGTGCCGCTGATCTTCACTGATTCGGCTGCCGCCAAGGTCAAGGATCTGTTGGCCGAAGAGGGCAACCCCGAGCTCAAACTGCGCGTCTTCGTGCAGGGCGGGGGCTGTTCCGGCTTTCAGTACGGCTTTACCTTCGACGAAGTCGTCAACGAGGACGACACCGTCCTCGACAAGGAAGGCGTGCAATTGCTGGTCGACCCGATGAGCTTCCAGTATCTGGTGGGCGCCGAGATCGACTACAAGGAAGACCTCGAAGGCGCGCAGTTCGTCATCCGCAATCCCAATGCGACGACGACTTGCGGCTGCGGCTCGTCCTTCTCGGTCTGACGCGCGTCAGCGTGTCGGCGACATCAAGCCCCTGCGGGGGCTTTTTGTTTGGCCGGATTCAGCCGGCAGGATAAAGCGCGCCCAGCAGACGCGGGCCGCGTGCGCCGGTGACTTGCGGCACGCCGGCAGCTGCGCGGTCGATGAAGGCGCGCGCCAGCCAGGCAAACGCCATGGCCTCGACCCACTGACCCGGAACCCCTTCGCGGTCGGTCGGCGCGACGGGGCAGGGCAGCGCCTGCGCCAGGGCCGTCATCAGCTGCGGATTGCGGGCCCCGCCGCCACAGACCAGGAGGTCAGTGAGGGGGTGGCCGGCCACGGCCTGCGCTACCGTTTGCGCTGTCAGTGCGACGAGCGTGGCCTGCACATCCTCGGGCGCCAGCGGCTGCGCGTAGCTGGCCAGGCGGGCTTGCAGCCAGGGCAGGCCGAACAGATCGCGGCCCGTGGATTTGGGCGCGGGCAGCGCGAACCAGGGCTCGCTGTGCAGGAGGTGGCGCAGCAGGTTGGCATTGGCCCGCCCGCTGCCCGCCCATAGGCCGTCCTGATCGAAAGCCCGGCCGGTATGTAGCTGGCACCAGCCATCGAGCAGCACATTGGCCGGCCCGGTGTCGAAGCCGCGCGGCGGCAGGCCCGGCGCCAGCAGGGTGACGTTGCCGATGCCGCCCAGATTGAGGACGGCGCGCGGCGCGCCATGATTGAACATGGCGTCGTGAAAGGGCGGCACGAGCGGTGCGCCCTGGCCGCCTGCGGCCACGTCGCGGCTGCGGAAATCGGCCACCACATCGATGCCGGTGAGCTCGGCCAGCAAGGCGGGCGCGTTCAGTTGCAGGGTGTAGCCCAAGTCGGGCCGGTGGCGTACGGTCTGGCCGTGCGCGCCGATGGCGCGGATCTGTTCGCGAGCCAGCCCGGTGGCTGCCAGCAGACGCGTGCAGGCCTGGGCGTAGAGCTGCGCCAGATCATTGGCGGCCAGCGCGGCGCGGTGCAGTTCATCGGCGCCGCTGGTGTTCAGGGCCAGCAGGGTGGCGCGCAATGGTTGCGGCATGTCCAGCGAAGTGCTGGCCAGCAGGCGCGGGCCGGGATCGAGCTGCAGCAACACACCGTCGACACCATCCATGCTGGTGCCCGACATCAGGCCGATGAAACAACGGCCCGGCAGCGGGCTGCTCGGGCCGTCGGTGGGACGCGTCATGGCGCGGCTCAGCGGCTGGCCACGTTGGTCATGGATTCCGGCAATGTCTGCTGGAACTCGGTGAGCAACTGGATCTGCTGCCGGAAGGGCGCCACCGTATTGGCGAAGGCGCGGGCTTCGGCGGGCTCGAGCTTGCGGGCCACGGGCAGGTCGACCGACAGCGGATCGACCGGCTGGTTGTCGATACGGAACTCATAGTGCAGGTGCGGGCCGGTGGCCCAGCCGGTGGCGCCGACGTAGCCGACCAGATCGCCTTGGGCGATTTTGTCGCCTTTTTTCAGGCCCGGGCGGATGCTGCTCTGGTGTGCGTACAGCGTGGAGTACTTGCCGTAATGCTTGACGATGACCACGTTGCCATAGCCGTTTTGCCAGCCTGCAAACTCCACCGTGCCGTCGGCCGTGCTGTGGATGGGCGTGCCCGAGGGAGCGGCATAGTCCACGCCCTTGTGGCCCGTCCAGGTGCGGTGGATGGGATGCATGCGCATGCCGAAGGTCGAGCTGATGCGGGAGAACTTCAGCGCCGTGCGCAGGAAAGCGCCGCGCAGGCTGGTGCCATCGAAATCGTAGTAGCTGCCGCTCTTGTTGTCGGCGCTGAACCAGACCGCGCTGTAGACCTTCTCGTTGTTGACGAACTCGACGGCCAGCAGGCGGCCGGCGCCGGCGTAGCGGCCGTCATGGGAGCGGACTTCGTAGACCACGCGGAATTGATCGCCCTGGCGCAGGTCGCGCAGAAAGTCGATCTTGGCGCCCAGGATGTCGGCCATCTGCAGCGTGATCGAATCGGGGATGCCGGCCGCGTCGGTGGCGGCAAACAGCGACGAGCGGATCGTGCCCACGGCCACGCGGGTCTGCAGCTCGGTGCTCTCGGTGATTTCTTCGGCCTTGAAGCTGTCGCCGGCGGGCTTGACGTTCAGCATCTTGGTGTAGACCTGCCCGTCGATCTCGTTGCCCGGCGTGTGGATGTAGCGCAGCCACACCAGCTTGCCTTCTTCGTCGGTGGCGGCCTGCACCGAACGGCCCGGGTAGAGGCGATAGATGCTGCGGGCGCTGGCTTCGTGCGTCAGGAAGGTTTGCAGCTTGCCGTCGTCGAGGTCCAGGCGCTGCAGCACGCTGGCCAGCGTGTCGCCGGAGCGGATGCGGGTCTCGCTGATGTAGGGGGCCGGGGCGCTGGCGCTGATCTGCAGCTGGTCGGGTTGCAGCGGCAACTCGCTGTTGATCAGGCGCAGGGGGGGGAGTTCGGTGCGGTCGGGTTGCTGGACCATGCCCAGCGCGGCGGCGCCGGCAAACAGGCCAAGCGCGGAAACCACCAGAGTACGACGCAGCAGCGAGCCGCCACGGGAAGAGCTGGGTTCGACGGCGGGAGTAAACAGGGCGGCAACCTTGCGGCTCAGGCTGCGCACCAGACTGTTGAAGCCTCGATTCATTGGGCGGACCTTAGATGGGTACAGATGCACGAATAGCGCCTGACCGCGGCTATCCTCCTGGCAGTCTGTGGACCGGAGGCAGGGTGCGCCGGGGCGGCGATATCGTGGGCAAACTTTGGAAGAACGGGCGGCTAGCAGGGACGCTGACCGTCATGAATATGACAGTTGCGTATGATTAGGGCAGTATCCTAGCCGAATAAGCTAGAATTTTCGACCGATTTATACAGTTTTTACACCTTTTTTTCGCTTAACTCCCGTCTTCCGGGGCTCATCATCATGCCGCAAGCCGAATTTCCCATTACTCCCGAAGTCGAAGCCGATCTGCGCGTGGCGCGGCGCGGCTGCGATGAGCTCCTGGTCGAGTCCGAGTTCGCCCGCAAGCTGGCCCGCAGCCGCGCCACGGGCGTGCCACTGCGCATCAAGCTGGGGCTGGACCCCACCGCGCCGGACATCCATCTGGGCCATACCGTGGTGCTGAACAAGATGCGCCAGCTCCAGGATCTGGGGCATAACGTCATCTTTCTGATCGGCGACTTCACCTCGACCATCGGCGACCCCAGCGGGCGCAACTCCACGCGCCCGCCGCTGACGCGCGAGCAGATCGAACACAACGCCAAGACCTATTACGCCCAGGCCAGCCTGGTGCTGGATCCGGCCCGCACGGAGATCCGCTACAACTCCGAGTGGTGCGATCCGCTGGGTGCGCGCGGCATGATCCAGCTGGCGTCGCGCTACACCGTGGCCCGCATGATGGAGCGCGAGGACTTCACGCGCCGCTTCAAAACCGGCGTGCCCATCGCCGTGCACGAGTTCCTCTACCCCCTGATGCAGGGCTATGACTCGGTCGCGCTCAAGGCCGACCTGGAGCTGGGCGGCACCGACCAGAAGTTCAACCTGCTGGTCGGCCGCGAGTTGCAGAAGGAGTATGGCCAGGAGCCGCAGTGCATCCTGACCATGCCGCTGCTGGTCGGCACCGATGGCGTCGAGAAGATGTCCAAGTCCAAGGGCAATTACATCGGTATCTCCGAGTCGCCCGATTCCATGTTCGGCAAGCTGATGTCGATCTCGGACATGCTGATGTGGCGGTATTTCGAGCTGCTGTCCTTCCGTTCGCTGGAAGAGATCGCCGCGCTTAAGGCCGAGGTCGAGGGCGGCCGCAATCCGCGCGACGCCAAGGTGCTGCTGGCCCAGGAGATCATCGCGCGTTTCCACAGCCAGCAGGATGCCGAGCAGGCGCTGGCCAACTTCGAGGCGCGTTTCCGTGACGGCGCCATTCCGGACGACATCCCTGAGATTCCGCTGGCCGGCGCGCCCATGGGCGTGCTGCGCATCCTGCGTGAGGCCGGGCTGTGCGCCTCCAGTTCGGAGGCGCAGCGCGCCGTCGAGCAGGGCGGGGTGAAGGTCGATGGCGTCAAGGTCGAAGACCGGGCCTTGCAATTGCAGCCGGGCTCCTATGTCCTGCAGGTGGGCAAACGCAAGTTCGCGCGTGTTAACTTGGTGGCGTGACTGGCCTGGCGCCAGCGGTTTTGTCTAGGAGGACGTTCATGAAACTCGCGAGCCTGTCTTTTGCCGATAACGAGTCCATCCCCGAGCGCTATGCGTTCGGCCGGATCGACCCGCAATCCCGGATTGCCCTGGCCGACAACTTCAACCCGCAATTCGCCTGGGATGATGTGCCGGAGGGCACCCAGTCCTTTGCCTTGCTCTGCCATGACCCGGACGTGCCGTCCAAACCCGATGACGTCAACGAGGATGGCCGCGAGGTGCCGGCCTCGCTGCCGCGGGTGGATTTCTTCCATTGGGTGCTGATCGATCTGGCCCCCAAACTGCGCGAGATCCAGGAAGGCGCTTTCTCGGATGGCATCACGCCGCGCGGCAAGGGTGGGCCGCTGGCGCCCAACGAGGCGCGTCAGGGCCTGAACGATTACACCGGCTGGTTTGCCGCCGATCGCGATATGAGCGGCGACTACTTCGGTTACGACGGCCCTTGCCCGCCCTGGAACGACGCCATCGTCCATCGCTATGTGTTCACGCTGTATGCGCTGGATGTGGCCAAGCTGAACGTGCAGGGCAAGTTCACCGGCGCCGATGTGCTCAAGGCCATGCAAGGCCATGTGCTGGCGCAGGCGGCAGTCACCGGCACCTATACCCTCAATCCCGCCCTGGCGCCGCGCCAGATCGGCGCGACCTCCGCGTCCTGATGCGCGGGCGGCCGGCGCCTTGCCGCCGGCCGATATGAGCCTGGCTCATGCCTGCCATGAGCCATATTCCAGTAAACGGCGGGTTGGCGGTTTTTGCCAACGGTTTACCGGGTTTTGCCTTGTTTCAGGCCGCGGAGTGCGGGCCGGACGGGGTACACTAAGCGCATTGTTTTTGCCCCTTCTCCGTTCCAGGAACCTCCCTCCATGTTCGACCGCAAGCTCACCCTCGACAAGGTGGACCCCGACCTTTGGGCCGCCATCCAGAAAGAAGACGAACGCCAAGAGCAGCACATTGAGCTGATCGCCTCTGAAAACTACGCCAGCCCGGCCGTCATGCAGGCCCAGGGCACGCAGTTGACCAACAAGTACGCCGAGGGTTACCCGGGCAAGCGTTACTACGGGGGTTGCGAGTACGTGGACGTCGTCGAGCAACTGGCGATCGATCGTCTCAAGCAGGTCTTTGGCGCCGAGGCGGCCAACGTGCAGCCCAATTCGGGTTCGCAGGCCAATCAGGGCGTCTACATGGCCGTGCTCAAGCCGGGCGACACCGTGTTGGGCATGAGCCTGGCCGAGGGCGGTCACCTGACGCATGGCGCGTCGGTCAACGCTTCGGGCAAGCTGTACAACTTCCTGCCCTATGGCCTGGACGAAAACGAAGTCCTCAACTATGCCCAGGTCGAGGCGCTGGCCAAAGAACACAAGCCCAAGCTGATCGTCGCCGGTGCATCGGCCTATGCCCTGCACATCGACTTCGAGCGCATGGCCCGCATCGCGCACGACAACGGCGCGCTGTTCATGGTCGATATCGCCCACTACGCCGGCCTGGTCGCCGGTGGCCAGTATCCGAATCCGGTGCCGCACGCCGACTTCGTCACCTCGACCACGCACAAGTCGCTGCGCGGCCCGCGCGGCGGCGTCATCATGATGAAGGCCGAGTTCGAAAAGGCCGTCAATTCGGCTATTTTCCCCGGCATCCAGGGCGGCCCGCTCGAGCACGTCATCGCCGCCAAGGCAGTGGCCTTCAAGGAAGCGCTGTCGCCTGACTTCAAGGATTACGCCGCCCAGGTCGTCAAGAACGCCAAGGTGCTGGCCGAAACCCTGGTCAAGCGTGGCCTGCGCATTGTTTCGGGCCGCACCGAAAGCCATGTCATGCTGGTCGACCTGCGCGCCAAGGGCATCACCGGCAAGGAAGCCGAAGCCGTGTTGGGCCAGGCCCACATCACGGTCAACAAGAACGCCATCCCCAACGATCCGGAAAAGCCCTTCGTGACCAGCGGCATCCGCCTGGGCACGCCGGCCATGACGACGCGCGGTTTCAAGGAGGCCGAAGCCGAATTGACCGCCAACCTGATCGCCGATGTGCTGGAAAATCCGCGTGACGAGGCCAACATCGCCGCCGTGCGCGCCAAGGTCAACGCGCTGACGGCGCGTCTGCCTGTCTATAGCGCCAAGTAATCCTGGCCAGGCTGTAACGACGGGCCCCTCTGGGGCCCGTTTTTTTTGGTCGATCCGGCCCGGTTGTACCGGCGGCGCAACATATCCGCGCGCCTGTGCGCGTGGGAGACGGCGCTGTCGTTACAATATTGCGATTACAGGCACGGGGGAGCGCGATATGAGGTGCCCATTTTGCGGAAATGCCGATACCCAGGTGGTAGACAGCCGGGTATCGGAAGAGGGCGACACCATACGGCGGCGCCGTCGCTGCCTGTCCTGTGACAAACGCTTCACCACCTATGAGCGTATCGAGCTGGCCATGCCTACCGTGGTCAAGCGTGATGGCAGCCGTAGCGATTACGACGCGGGCAAATTGCGCGGCAGCCTGGCGCTGGCCTTGCGCAAGCGGCCCGTCAGCACCGAGGAAGTCGATGGCGCCGTGGCGCGCATCGAAGAGACCTTGCTGGCCAGCGGCGCGCGCGAGGTGCCCAGCGAGCATATCGGCGAGCTGGTCATGAATGAACTCAAGCGCCTGGATAAAGTGGCCTATGTGCGCTTTGCCTCGGTCTACAAGAGTTTCGAGGATATCGGCGAGTTCGTCGAAGCCATACGCGAGATGCAAGGGCCCTTGCGGCCTGTCAACGGCAAGCTGCGCAAAGACTGAGGCCTCAGCGCCCGGGCCGCAAGGCGCTGGGCGGCTGGGCTTCGTAGCGGCGCCAGACGCGCCGCAGATGGTGGGCCGAGCCAAAACCCGCGCGTTCGGCCACGCGTTCGAGGTCCAGCCGGGTTTCGCGCAGCAATTCCTTGGCCAGGGTCAGCCGCACCTGGTAGAGATAATCCATGGGCGTGCAGCCCGCATGTTCGGCAAACAGGCGATTGAGATGGCGCGCGCTGGTGTGCGCCTGCTCGGCCAGGCGCGGCGCGGACCAGTCCGCGCCGGGGTCGCGCAGGATGGCATCCTGCACGCGGTGCACGCCCGGATGCAGGTGATTGCGGTGATCCAGCCACGGCGACAGCGCGGCGTCGCTGCCGGCCCGCCGCATATAGACCACCATTTCGCGCGCCACGGCGCTGGCCACGCGCGGGCCGCAATCGCGCGCCACCATGTGCAGCGCCAGATCGATGCCAGCCGTGATGCCGGCGCTGGTCCATAAGCCGGCCGATTCCACGAAAATGCGGTTTTCCAGCACGCGCGCCTCGGGTGCGAGCGCGCGCAGCGCTTCCAGGCAACTGTGATGGCTGGTGCACTCGCGGCCGGCGAGCAGGCCCGCCGCGGCCAGCATCAGGGCGCCGGCGCAGACAGACATCAAACCGAATCCATCGGCCGGCGCGCGCCGCGCCAGCCAGTCGATCAGGGCGCGGCGGTCGGGCCGGTCCAGGTCATAACGCGCGCCCACCAGCCCGCTGATCACCACCAGGGCATGGGCGGGCAGGCTGTCGGGCAGCGGCGCCAGTCCCGACAGATACAGCCCCTGCAGGCCGCTTTGCACGTCGCGTTGCGGGCCGCAGTAGTGCAGCGCATAGCGGCCCGGCACGTAGCGATTGGCGATGCGCAAGGCCTCGGCAGGGCCGGCCAGATCCAGAAGCACGATGTCTTCCAGCACCACGAAATAGACCGGCGTGGTCGGCATCAGCCCTCCAGCGCCCGGGCCGCGGGCACGATGCGCGCGAAACGCCCGGCCAGCACGAGTTCGGTGCAGTCCCGGATGTCGGCCGGCGTGTAGGGTTTGCCGGCCGGGCTCTGCATGGCGAAGGTCAGGGTGGCGTCGGTGGCAAAGCGCACTTTATAGCCGCTGTCGGAGGCGTGGCGCGCCGTGGTTTCGCAGCATTGCTCCGTGCGGACACCGGCCACGATCACCTCTTCGATCCCCTGCTGCGCCAGCCAGCTCTGCAGGCTGCTGCCCTCGGCGGCGCGCGCAAAGAGCGCCGAATGCACGGTCTTGTGGAAGGTGGCCGTCGGGGTGACGTGCAATTCGGCCAGCGTGCGCACGTGTCCGGATGCGAGGGCGAAGGGCGACTGCGGATTGGTTTCGTTGACGTGGAAGACTTGCAGCACGGCAATGCCGCGAGCCTGAGCGGCGTCGATCAGCCCTTGTGCATTGCGCACGAAATCGGCGAGCTCCGCGTCATCCCAAAACGGACATTGGCGGAAAGACTCCTGGGCGTCGATGAAGAGGAGGGCTTGTTTCATGGCTAACCTGTCGATGAGGGAAGAATACCCGCATTCTGCGCGGGGGCGGGCCCGGCGGCCAGACAGATCCAGGACCAGGATGGGCCGAAAACGGACATGCTTACCTGTGCCGCGGCGGCGGCCGTGGCGTCTGTCGTCTTTCTGCCCAAGGGGGCGGATACAATCGCTGCCATGAGCGACCCCCAAGATCTTCTCTGGATGCGGCGCGCGCTGGAGCTTGCCCAGGGCGTGATCTACACCACGAGCCCCAATCCGCGCGTGGGCTGCGTCATCGTGCGCGATGGCCAGGTGCTGGGCGAGGGCGCCACACAGCCGCCGGGCGGCCCGCACGCCGAGGTCATGGCGCTGCGCGCCGCACGGGCCGGCGGACACGACCTGGCCGCGGCGACCATCTATGTCACGCTGGAGCCGTGCAGCCACTTCGGCCGCACGCCGCCCTGCGTCGACGCGCTGGTGGCGGCCGCGCCCGCCCGCGTGGTCGTGGCGCTGGGGGATCCCAATCCGCGCGTGGCCGGGCAGGGTTTCGCGCGTTTGCGTGCGGCGGGCATCGCGGTGACCACGGGCGTATGCGAAGAAGAGGCGCTGGCCTTGAACGCCGGTTTCGTGGCGCGTATGAGCCGGGTGACGCCCTGGGTGTGGCTCAAACTGGCCGCCTCGCTCGATGGGCGCAGCGCGCTGCACAACGGCGTATCGCAATGGATTACGGGCGATGCGGCGCGTGCGGATGGCCATGCCTGGCGGGCCCGGGCCGATGTCGTCCTCACGGGGATGGGCACGGTCCTGAAGGACGATCCGCAACTGAATGTGCGCGCGGTGCAAACGCCGCGCCAGCCGCGTAAAGCCGTGGTGGATGGCCGCTTCCAGGTGCCCGAGGACGCGCGGCTGTTCGACGGCACGCCGGCCTGGGTGTTCACCGCTGTCCAGGACGAGGCCAAGGCGGCGCGCCTGGCCCGGCGCAATGTCGAGGTGGTCTGCCTGCCCGATGCGGCAGGCCAGCGCGTGGACCTGCCGGCCATGATGCGCTGGCTGGCCGCGCGGGAATGCAATGAAGTGCATGTGGAGGCGGGCGCGGGCCTGTCGGGGGCCTTGCTGGCCGCCGATTGCGTCGACGAATTGCTGGTCTATCTGGCGCCGGTGATGCTGGGGGATGCGGCCGGTATGGTGCAGATGCCCATGCTGGAGCATCTGGACGCCGCACGCCGTTTTCGTTTTACCGATCTGATGCGGGTGGGTGAGGACGTGCGCCTGCGCGCGCGCGATGCCTCGCGCTGGCAGGCCTTGTTGGCCAGCACGCGCCGCGCCGCGCAGCACTAGTCACATCTCTGGGAGATTCATATGTTTACGGGTTTGGTGGCGGCAGTGGGCCGCATCATATCGGTCAAGCCGCTGGCGGGCGAAGACGCCGGCGTGCGGCTGGATATCGACGCGGGCGACCTCGGGCTGCAGGACGTTGCCATCGGCGACTCCATCGCGGTGCAGGGCGCCTGCATGACGGTGGTCAATCTGACGGGGCAGGGTTTCGAGGTGGATGTCTCGCGCGAAAGCCTCAACCGCACGGTGGGGCTGGAGCGCGAAGGTGAGGTCAACCTGGAGAAATCCCTTGGCCTGGGCGACAAGCTCGGCGGGCATCTGGTGTCGGGCCATGTCGATGGGCTGGGCGAGGTGCTGCGTTTTTCCGATGCCGGCGAATCGCGCGAGCTCGTGATCGCCGTGCCCAAGACCCTGGCGCGTTTCCTGGCTTACAAAGGATCGATCACCGTCAACGGCATCAGCCTGACCGTCAATCGCGTTGAGGATGGCGCCGACGGTTGCGAAATCAGCATCAACATCATCCCGCACACGCAGGCTGTCACGACCCTGCGCAATGTGCAGGCCGGTGATAAGGTCAATCTCGAAATCGACATGATCGCGCGCTATGTCGAGCGCATGCTCAGCGCGTCGGGCGCGGTGGAGGGTCGCGCGCCGGCCTGGCTGTGAGGCCGCGCGGCGAACCCGCTCAGGCGCATAAGCTTATGGCCGATGGTGTCGCATTGCGCGTGTAATCCGGCCTTTATTATCAGCACTCCGAAGCCGTGGCTGCCATTCGCTGCCACGGCTTTTTTGCGCGTATTTCCGGGCAGTGCGGAACTTGTTGCGCGCAATCCGACCCTAAGTAAATCGGGAGTTTTCTATCCTGCCTATTGTGTGTGGTGAAAGTACGACGGCTACATGATGTGTGTTGTGCGATCGCAATAATGACTGGCGAGGCAGGTATAGGAGGAACACAATGGCCCAACGGACCCGCGTTTTGGACCCGTGCTCTCAGTACTGTAGGAGGGTTTGCCGTGCATAGCATCCTCGAAGGCTTCAAGTCGCAGTATGCGCGTGACCAGGAATCAGAACTCTCGTTGGAAGAGTATCTGACGCTGGCCAGGCAGGATCCCATGGCGTATGCCAGCCCGGCCGAGCGCATGCTCGCCGCCATCGGCGAGCCGGAGCTGGTCGACACCCGCAACGATTCCCGCCTCTCGCGTCTGTTCTCCAATCGGATGATCCGGCGCTATCCGGCCTTCCGCGAGTTCTACGGCATGGAAGACGTGATCGATCAGATCGTCTCGTTTTTCAAGCACGCCGCGCAAGGGTTGGAAGAGCGCAAGCAGATCCTCTATCTGCTGGGCCCGGTGGGGGGAGGCAAGTCGTCCATCGCCGAGCGCCTCAAGGCCTTGATGGAGGCCTACCCCATCTATGCGCTCAAGGGGTCGCCGGTCAATGAGTCGCCGTTGGGGCTGTTCAACCCCGAGCGTTTTGGCGACACCCTCGAGAAGGAATACAACATCCCCCGGCGCTACCTGAGCGGCATCATGTCGCCCTGGGCCGTCAAGCGCCTGCGGGAGTTCGATGGGGATATTTCGCAATTCCGCGTGGTGCGTCTGAACCCCTCGGTGCTGCGTCAGGTGGCCATTGCCAAGACCGAGCCCGGAGACGAGAACAACCAGGATATCTCCTCGCTGGTGGGCAAGGTCGACATCCGCAAGCTGGACCGCTATTCGCAGGATGATCCGGATGCGTACAGCTATTCGGGCGGGCTGTGCCTGGCCAATCAGGGCTTGCTGGAATTCGTCGAGATGTTCAAGGCGCCCATCAAGATGCTGCACCCCCTGCTGACGGCCACGCAGGAAGGCAACTTCAAGGGAACCGAAGGGTTTTCCGCCATCCCGTTCAATGGCGCGATTCTGGCGCACTCGAATGAATCCGAGTGGCAGACCTTCCGCAATAACAAGCACAACGAAGCGTTTCTGGACCGCATCTATATCGTCAAGGTGCCTTATTGCCTGCAGGTGACCGAAGAGATCCACATCTACGAAAAGCTGTTGCGCAACAGCTCGCTGTCGCGCGCGCCGTGCGCGCCGGGAACTCTGGACATGATGGCGCAATTCTCCGTGCTCACGCGCCTGAAAGAGCCCGAGAACTCCAGCATCTATTCCAAGATGCGCGTCTATGACGGCGAGAGCCTCAAGGACGTGGATCCCAAGGCCAAAGCCCTGCAGGAGTACAAAGATTACGCCGGCACCGATGAGGGCATGAATGGCGTGTCCACCCGATTCGCCTACAAGATTCTCTCCAGCGTGTTCAATCACGATCAGACCGAAGTGGCCGCCAATCCGGTGCACCTGATGTATGTGCTGGAGCAACGCATCGGGCGCGAGGACTTCCCGGAAGAGGTGCGGCGCCGCTATCTGGAGTTCATCAAGGGCTATCTGGCGCCCCGTTACGCCGAGTTCATCGGCAAGGAAATCCAGACGGCCTATCTGGAGTCGTACTCGGAGTACGGGCAGAACATCTTCGACCGCTATGTCACGTTCGCCGACTGCTGGATACAGGACGAGGAGTTCCGCGATCCCGAGACCGGCGAGAGCTTCGACCGCGGCGCGCTCAATGACGAACTGGAGAAAATCGAAAAGCCGGCCGGGATCGCCAACCCCAAGGACTTTCGCAACGAGATCGTGAATTTCGTGCTGCGTGCCCGCGCCAACAATGGCGGGCGCAATCCGACCTGGACGAGCTACGAGAAACTGCGCGAAGTCATCGAGAAGAAGATGTTCTCCAACACGGAGGATCTCCTGCCTGTGATTTCATTCAATGCCAAGGCATCGGCCGAAGACAAGAGCAAGCATCAGAGCTTCGTTGATCGCATGGTCGACAAGGGCTATACCGAGAAGCAGGTGCGGCTGCTGTGCGAGTGGTATCTGCGGGTGAGGAAGTCGTCCTGAGTCGAGGTGGATCATGAATTCGCTCATTGATCGTCGCCTGAATGGCCGTAATAAGAGCGCGGTGAACCGCGAGCGTTTTCTGCGGCGCTACAAGGACCAGATCCGCAAGGCAGTCCAGGATATGGTCCGCGACCGCTCCATTGCGGATATGGACCAGGGCGCGGAGATCAATCTGCCCGCGCGCGACATCTCCGAGCCGCACTTCCGTCATGGCGTGGGAGGCGACCGCGAGATGGTGCACCCGGGCAACCGGGAGTTCGCCAAGGGCGATGCCTTCGATCGTCCGCAAGGCGGCGGACAGGGCGAGGGCGGCTCCGAACCGGGCGAGGGCGAATCGGTGGATCAGTTCACCTTCAGCCTGTCCCGGGAGGAGTTTCTGCATCTGTTCTTTGACGACCTGGAACTGCCGCATCTGGTGCGCACCCAGTTGGGCGATGTCTCGCAGAAGAAATGGCAGCGGGCCGGTTACACCACGACCGGCTCGCCCAGCCTGCTGTCGGTCAACCGGACGCTGCGCGCGTCGCTATCGCGCCGTGTGGCGCTGGGCCTGAACGCCCGCAACGAGGTCGAGCAGGCCGAGGCGCGTCTGCAGGAAGCCATCGACGGCAAGGCCGATGAGGAGGATCTGGCGCGCTTGCGCCTGGCGCTGGAAGACTGCCGCGGACGCGCCGCGCGCGTGCCTTTTCTGGATGACCTGGATCTGCGCTACCGCAACCGGGTGCCGGTGGTCACGCCGGTCGCGCGTGCGGTGATGTTCTGCCTGATGGACGTGTCCGGCTCCATGGACGAGGGCAAGAAAGACCTGGCCAAGCGCTTTTTCACGCTGCTGTACCTGTTTCTGTCGCGCAAGTACGAGAAGGTGGAGGTGGTCTTCATCCGCCATACGGACAATGCCGAGGAGGTCGATGAGCAGGCGTTTTTCTATGACCCCAAAAGCGGCGGCACCATCGTACTGTCGGCGCTGGAGCTGATGCACGAGATCGTGCAGGAGCGCTATCCGCCCTCGGCCTGGAACGTCTATGCCGCGCAGGCCAGCGACGGCGATTCGTTTGGCGCCGATGCCGGCAAGAGCGCGCGCTTCCTGGCCGAGAAACTGCTGCCGGCCACGCGTTATTTTGCCTATATCGAGGTGCCGGATTCCGCCCAGGCGCGCAAGAGCAGCCTGTGGGCGGAGTATGAGCAGGAGACGGCCGCCCACTTCGCCATGCGCCGCATCAGTCAGCGCAGCGAGATCTTCCCCGTCTTCCATGAGCTGTTCAAGAAGGAGGCCGCATGAATGCGATCGCCACCGGACGAGAGGTCGGCGCGCCGCTGTCCGAGGGCTCGGACTGGACCTTTGAGCTGCTGCAGCGCTATGACGAGGCCATCAGCGCGATCGCGCGCGACTACGGCCTGGACACCTACCCCAACCAGATCGAGGTCATCACCTCCGAGCAGATGCTCGACGCCTACGCCTCGGCGGGCCTGCCTATCGGCTACCCGCATTGGTCATACGGCAAGGAGTTCATCCGCAACGAGCAGTATTACCGTAAAGGCATGCAGGGGCTGGCCTACGAGATCGTCATCAACTCCAACCCCTGCATCTCCTACCTGATGGAAGAGAACTCCATGGCGATGCAGGCGCTGGTGATCGCGCATGCCTGCTATGGGCACAATTCGTTTTTCAAGGGCAATTATCTGTTTCGGCAGTGGACCGATGCCGACGGCGTGCTCGATTACCTGGTGTTCGCGCGCAAGTACGTGATGGATTGCGAAGAGCGCTACGGCATCGATGCCGTGGAGGCCATTCTGGACTCGTGCCACGCGCTCAGCCTGCACGGGGTCGACCGCTACAAGCGTCCGCCGCCGATATCGCTGCGCGAGGAGGCGCAGCGCCAGAGCGAGCGTGCCGAGCATGCCCGCATGCAGTACAACGACCTCTGGCGCACCTTGCCGCGCGTGGACGCCGCGCCCGCGGCGCGCAAGACCGCCGTGTTTCCGCCCGAGCCGGAAGAGAATCTGCTCTACTTCATCGAGAAGTATTCGCCCACACTGGAACCCTGGCAGAAGGAACTGGTGCGCATCGTGCGCAAGGTCTCGCAGTACTTCTATCCGCAGACGCAGACCAAAGTCATGAACGAGGGTTGGGCGACCTTCTGGCATTACACCCTGCTCAACCGCATGCACCAGCTGCGCCTGGTCAATGACGGCTTTATGATCGAAGTGCTGCAAAGTCACACCAATGTGGTGAGCCAGCGCGGCTTCGACGAGCGCGGCTATGGCGGCATCAACCCTTACGCGCTGGGCTTTGCCATGATGAGCGATATTCGGCGCATCTGCGAGGCGCCCACCGCCGAGGATCGCAAGTGGTTCCCGGACATCGCCGGCTCGGATTGGCTCAAGACCCTGGACTTTGCCATGCGCAACTTCAAGGATGAGTCTTTCATCTCGCAGTATCTGTCGCCGCGCCTGATTCGGCAGTTCCGTTTCTTCGCCATCGCCGATCACACGGCCAATCCCAAGCTGGAGGTGGCCGCCATTCATGATGACGAGGGCTACCGCGAGATCCGCAAGCTGCTGGCCGCTCAGCACAATCGCGACAACCAGGTGCCGGATATTCAGGTGGTGCGCTATCAGCGGGAGTCGGATCGCGCCCTGGTGCTGCGCCATCAACAAACCCGCGGCAGGCCGCTAGACAGCGACGAAGCCGATGAGGTCATGAAGCATCTGGCACGGCTATGGGGATTTCGTGTGCGGCTCGAAGAGGCCACGTCGGACGGCACCGTGCTGTCTTATCGGCAGATCGACGCCTAGCGCCATTGGCGCGGCGGGCGGCCAAGCTGCCTGCGAAACATCGCGGTGAAGGCGCTGGGGCTCTGGTAGCCGAGATCCAGCGCCACCGTGGTGACCGCCTGGCCCTCGGCCAGCCGGCGCACGGCTTCCAGCAGCCGGGCCTGTTGCGCCCAGCGGATATAGCTCAGGCCGGTTTCATCGAGAAAGCGGCGGTACAGCGTGCGCGCGCTGATGCCCAGGCGCGCGGCGGCCTGGCCGGGCGAGGGCGCCATACTGGGGTCGGCCATCAGGTCCTGGCACAGCGCCCGCAGGAGCGCGCTTTCGGGTAAGGGCAGGTCAAAGCCGCGCGGCGCGAGGCGGGGCATTTCATTGAGCAGCAGCGCGCTGAGCAGGTCGTGATCCGCGCTGCTGCTGGGCGGCGTGAGCGAGATGCGCACCACCAGTTCGCGCATCAGCGGGCTGACCTCCAGCACGGCGCAATCGGCGGGCATGGCCGCCACCAGATCGGCGTCGATATAGAGCGCCCGCATGTCGACGGCGGTGCCCATGCGGATCTCGTGGACGACGCACGCCGGAATCCACAGCGCGCGGGTGGGCGGCACCAGCCACAGGCGGCGTGGCGTGGATACGCGCATCACCCCATGCGAGGCATACAGCAATTGGGCGCGCTCATGCCAGTGCGGTTCGATGTGGAAATCCGCCGCCAGTTCGCGCCGGCGGGTGACCACGCCGGGCGCGTCCGGATACCCCACTTCGATGATCGGCGCGGCGAGCTGGGCCTTGTCCATATTGCGATAGTTTTCGTCAAAACCAAGAGAGACAGAATAGCCGCTTCTGGGCACACTGGCCGCAATTCCTTTCTTTGATCAGGCCCGTCATGTCCGCCATCCCAACCGAGCGCCCGCACACTCGCCCCGTGACGTTGCTGCTGAACGTCGCGCACGCGATCGATCATATGTTCCTGCTGATCTTCGCCGCGGCGGTGGCCACCATCGCGGCCGATTTCGGCTTTGCCCGCTGGGAGGACCTGATGCCCTACGGCGTGGCGGCGTTCTTTCTGTTCGGCATCGGCTCCTGGCCCTCCGGGCGGCTGGGAGATCTGTGGGGACGGCGGCGCATGATGCTGCTGTTCTTCTTCGGGATCGGCGCGTCGGCCTTGCTGTGCGCACTGGCGCGCGATGCCTGGCAACTGGCCGGCGGACTGGCGCTGGTGGGTCTGTTCGCCTCGATCTATCACCCGGTGGGCATCCCCATGATCGTGCAGCACGCCGCCAAGCCCGGCGCGGTGATCGGCGTCAACGGCTTGGCGGGCAATCTGGGTGTGGCCGTGGCCGCGCTGGTGACGGGCTATCTGGTCAAGACGCTGGGCTGGCGTGCCGCGTTCGCGTTGCCGGGCGTGTTTGCGCTGCTGTGCGGCCTGTTGTTCATGTGGGTGTGCCCTCGGGAGGCCGAAGCGCCGGCTCGGCGCAAGGGCCGCGCGGCGGTCAGCCTGTCGCCGCGCGATCTGGCGCGCGCCTTCGCGGTGATGACGGCCGCGGCGGTGACCGGCAGTCTGTTGTTCAACTTCACCACCAACGGCAACGCGCAACTGCTCGATGAGCGGCTGCGCGGCGTGGTCGAGGATCCGGTCAGCCTGGGCGCGCTGCTGGCCGCGATCTATGTGGTGGCGTCGCTGGCGCAGGTCGTCGTCGGCCGCCTGATCGACCGGGTGGCCTTGAAAACGCTTTATCTCGTGATCGCGCTGATCCAGGTGCCGTTGCTGCTGTGGGCCGCGTGGGCGCAGGGCTGGGCGCTGTACGCGGCCTTGCTGGGCGCCATGATCTTCATCTTCGGCGCCATCCCGTTTACCGACGCGATGATCGTGCGCTATGTCGACGACCATAGCCGCTCGCGCGTGGCGGGCATGCGCTTGACGGTGTCCTTCGGGGTGAGTTCGGCGGCGGTCTGGTTGTTGGGGCCGGTGGTCAAGCAGGCGGGCTTTACCACCTTGCTTCTGGTCATGGCCCTCATCGCGGCCTGCACGGCGGCCATGGTGACGCTGTTGCCTGGCGAAGCGCGCGCACAGGAAAAGGCCGGGGCCGTGCCCCAGCCCTGACGCGTTCACTGGATTTTGATATTGCGTTCTTTGACGAGCCTGGCCCAGAGATCGGTTTCTTTGGCCAGGTGGGCGCTCAACTGTTCCGGCCTGCTGCCGATGGGCTCGGCGCCGATGGCGTTGAGCGTTTCGCGCACCTTGGGATCGGCCATTGCCTGGCGCATGGCATCGTTGAGCCTGGCCACCACGGCCGGCGGGGTCCCCGCCGGCGCGAAGGCGCCAAACCAGGGCAGCAGCTCGTAACCCGGTACGCCGGCTTCGGCCAGCGTCGGCACATCCGGCAGCGCCGAGGAACGTTGGCGGGTCGTCACGCCCAGGGCCTTGAGTTTGCCGGATTGGATATGCGGCTTGGCCGAAGTGACACTGTCGAACATATAGTCCACCTGGCCGCCCAGCAGGTCGGCCATGGCGGGGCCGCTGCCCTTGTAGGGCACATGCAGCATGTCGACGCCGGTCATGGCGACGAAGAGCTCGCCGGCGAGATGGATGGAGGTGCCCACCCCCGCCGAGGCGAAGGTGTCGTGGCCGGGCCTGGCCTTGGCCTGGGCGATGACCTCGGCCACGCTGTTGGCCGGGTTGCGCGCCGGGTTGGTCACCAGCACATTGGGCACCACCGCCAGTAGGGAGAGGGGCGTGAAGTCCTTCTGCGGGTCGTAACCCATATCCTTGTACAGCGCCGGGTTCACCGCCATGCCATTGGCCGCGATCATGATGGTGTAGCCGTCGGGCGCCGCGCGCGCCACGGCCATGGCGCCGATATTGCCGCCTGCGCCGGCGCGGTTCTCCACGATGAATGTCGTGTTCAGGGCGCGCCCCATGGATTCACCCAGCGTGCGCGCGATGGCATCCATCGCGCCGCCGGGCGGGAAGGGTACGACCCATTTGACGGGGTGGTCGGGATAGTCGCCGGCCTGCGCCCCGGCGGCGCTCAGCAGGCAGGTCGCGGCCAGTGCGGCACGCGCGAAAACATGGGTCAGGCGCATCTCTCGTCTCCAATCTCTTTTATGGTGGGCAGCAGGCCGGCGGGTCCGCATCCCGTATCCGCTCAGGAGCCGATCCCCCGCCAGGAGGCGATGGCGGCGGCAGGCGGAAGACCATACCTGAACTGAATGAGGCATCCCACAGCGTCGAGTATGGACATGGAAAAAATGCGCGTCTAAGACTATATTGGTCACTTTCAATACCTGTAAGGTATGAGCATGGAGCTCAGGCATCTGCGCTATTTTCAAACCGTGGCGCGCGAGGGCAGCTTCACCCGGGCCGCCGCGGCCCTGCATATCGCGCAGCCCCCGCTGTCGCGCCAGATACGCCAGCTCGAAGAAGAGCTGGGCGTGACGCTGATCGAACGCGGCAGCCGCGGCCTCAAGCTCACCGAGGCCGGCCGTTTCCTGCTGGAGCAGTCCTTGCAACTGACCGCGCGCCTGGACGAAATCGTGGCCGGCACGCGCCGTCTGGGCGCCCAATCCGCGCGCTGGTTCAGCATCGGGTTCGTTCCCTCGACCCTCTATGGCGTCGTGCCGGAACTCATCCGTTACCTGCGGCAGGCCGACGCCCAGGTCGAGGTCGGCTTGAGCGAAATGACCACCCTGCCGCAGATCGAAGCCCTCAAGAGCGGCCGGATCGACCTGGGCATCGGCCGCATTTCCTTCGACGACCCCGCCATCGAGCGGCGAGTGCTGATGGAAGAGCCGCTGGTCGCCGCCCTGCATCCTGCCCACCCGCTGGCCGGGCGGCAGCGCCTGAGCATCGCCGAACTGGCCGCCGAACCCTTTGTGCTCTACCCGGCGCGGCCCCGGCCCAACTACGCCGACCACGTCCTGGGCCTGTTTCGCGCGGCCGGGCACCAGCCCACCGTCATCCAGGAAGCCAACGAACTGCAGACCGCCCTCGGCCTGGTGGTGGCTGGCCTGGGCCTGACCCTGGTGCCCGCCGGCGTGCAACGCTCCAACCGCCGCGACATCGTCTGGCTGCCTGTGGATGCGCCGGCCTTCTCTTCGCCGGTCATCCTCAGCTGGCGGCGCGGCGACTCCTCGCCCTTTCTGGCCCAGGCCATTGCGGCCGCCGAAAGCCTGGCCCGCCAGGCCGCAGCCTCACCCTGAGCCCGGCCAGGGCCTCGCTGCCAAGCGCGCGCATTTCTGCTAGAATCGCGGATTCGCATTTTCAGCAGCGGTAATTTCCCTGCCGGAAGCGACCCAAATTAGGACAGGTGGCCGAGCGGTTGAAGGCGCACGCCTGGAAAGCGTGTATACGTGATAAACGTATCGGGGGTTCGAATCCCCCTCTGTCCGCCAAGAATTCCCAGGCCGTTACCGGCCAGCCAAAACAGACAGCCCTGAAAACTGCGCGTAAGCGCCGGATTTCAGGGCTTTTTTGTTTTTGGGTGCGGCGGGCGCATGACGATTGTTCGCCACGGATGTGGCGGTCATGTTGACGATGGCGGATGTCTGCCTTGTCCGCGGTGCCCGCGGACAAGGCAGACGTGGAAACAGGCTGAGCATTCCGATTCGCGGCGGCAGCGAAAGGGCATCGCGGCGGGCGTTGCGGGTGCTTGATGTGAGGGTTCGCTACCTGATCCCGAAAACGCCGTGGCGGTTGATCCAGGTCAACGATCTTCGCGATAAACAAGCTCATACACCATGGCCTCAACCCCTATCGCTGGGCGAACCGCGCCGCGCTGACGCAAATGGCGCTGTAAGGGCTGAGCCCAGCGAGGGCGCGGCGACGCTGCGCCTGCATACGCTGGCCGATGGCATAGTCTGTGCAGGGTTCTCTGAAGGTGGGACGGTTATCCCGGCGTCAGGGTGGCTTGGCTGCCTCGATTTGCCGGCGGCTTCAGGCCGCTCCCACCTGAAAGGCGGCATCGACCGGGACCTGTAGCGCGGTCACCAGGGCGTTGGTCTGCGCGGCCATGCCGATGACGGCCAGGAGTTCGGCGTGCTGGCCGTCGGTCATGCCTTTGGCGCGCGCGGCGGCCGTATGCGAGTGGATGCAGTAGCTGCAGCCATTGGCGGTGGATACGGCGATATAGATGAGTTCGCGCACCAGGGGCGAGAGTTCGCCTTCGGTCATCATCACCTGTTTGAGCTGCTCCCACACGCGCTGCAACTGCGGCGGGTCGTTGGCCAGTGCGCGCCAGAAGTTGTTGATGAAGTCGGATTGGCGCGTGGCGCGGATGTCTTCGAAGACGGCCCAGGCCTGGGGGTGGCGGCGGACTTCATCGTCGGACAACAGTTTTTGCGTGGCCATGGCGGCGCTCCGTGCTGGGCAGGGCTGCGGCCGGAAACGACGCGCATGCCTGGGTCATTGAACCGTAGTATGCCTCGTCCTTCAAGAGGGCGCACGCACGCGTATGATGAGGAGGAAAGACTCAAGTGCATGACATCCATCTTCGCTCATAAGAGGAGAAAATCATGGCGGAGCAAGCCTCACAGAATGCACGGCCCTTGCAGATCGGCGACATCACGGTCATCGACAATACCAAGCTGAAAAAGGCGGTCACGGCTGCCGCGCTCGGCAATGCGATGGAGTGGTTCGACTTCGGTGTTTACGGTTTCGTTGCCTATGCGCTGGGCAAGGTGTTCTTCCCCGACGCCTCGCCGGCGGTTCAGACGATTGCCGCGCTGGGCACGTTTTCGGTGCCCTTTCTCGTACGCCCCCTGGGAGGGGTGTTTTTCGGTGTGATGGGCGATCGCTACGGGCGCCAGAAAGTGCTGTCGCTGACCATCATCATCATGGCGATCAGCACGTTTTGTATCGGGCTCATCCCTTCCTACGAAACCATCGGCCTGTGGGCGCCGGTGCTCTTGTTGCTGTGCAAGCTGGCGCAAGGGTTTTCGGTCGGGGGGGAGTACACCGGCGCGGCGATTTTCGTCGCCGAATACGCGCCCGACAGGCGGCGCGGCTTTCTTGGCAGTTGGCTGGATTTTGGTTCCATCGCCGGCTTCGTGCTGGGCGCGGGTCTGGTCGTGCTGTTGCAGACGCTGCTGGGCGAGGGCGCCTTTCTCGAATGGGGTTGGCGCCTGCCGTTCTTCGTCGCCGGGCCGCTGGGGTTGCTGGGCCTGTATCTGCGTCATGCGGCCGAGGAAACGCCGGCCTTTACGCAGCAGCTCGAAAAAATGGAGCGCGAGGATCGCGACGCGCTGCAGGACCGGCCGACGATTTCCTTCCGTGAAATTTTCTCCAAGTATCGCCGCGCGCTGTTGATCAGCATCGGCATGGTGCTGGTGACCAACATCACCTACTACATGCTGCTGACCTATATGCCGACCTATTTGTCGAGCAGCCTGGGGTATTCCGAATCCCACGGGGTGCTGATCATCGTGGTGGTGATGATAGGCATGCTGTTCGTGCAACCGGTGGTGGGTTTCATGAGCGACAAGGTCGGCCGCCGGCCTTTCCTGCTGATCGGCAGCCTCGGTGTGCTGGTGCTCGCCATCCCGTCTTTCGGCATGATCGCCAGCGACAACATCGGCCTGATTTTCCTGGGTTTGCTGCTGTTGGCGATCTTCCTCAATTGCATGACCGGGGTCATGGCCTCCACCTTGCCGGCGCTGTTTCCGACGCGCATCCGTTATAGCGCGCTGGCCAGCTCGTTCAATGTGGCCATCATCGTGGCTGGCCTGACGCCGACTCTGGCCGCCTGGCTGGTCGAGGAGACCGACAATCTACTGATGCCGGCCTTCTATTTGATGATCGCCGCGGCCATCGGCCTGGTGACCTCGTTCTTCCTGCCGGAGACGGCCAACAAGCCGTTGCGCGGCGATACGCCCAATGCCTCGGACCGGCGCGAAGCCAAGGCGCTGCTGCTGGAGGTCTACGACGATATCGAGCAGTCGCTGGTGGATGTGGAAGCGGAAATCGCCGAGCTGGAAGCCCAGATAGAGACGCTGCGCGCCAAGCGTCAGCGTCTGGCCGACCGTCATCCCCACCTGGAGTAGGCCGAATCAGGCCTGGGCGTAGCCGTTGCGCTGGGCGATCCAGCGCAACACCCGCAACCGGGCCTTGTCGTAGGCCAGGTTGTAGAAAAACGCATAGGGCAGGTAAAACAGCACCAGCGCGATATCCAGCACGAAGGCCTGCCAGAGGCTGATGTTCAGCCACCAGGCCGCCAGCGGGATCACGATGAGGATGAGCCCGGTTTCAAAACCGAGGGCGTGCACGACGCGTAATCGCAGCGTGCGCGTCCAGCCCATGCGGTTTTCCAGGCGGTCAAAGCCTGCGTTGTAGAGCATGTTCCAGAGCAGGGCGATCCAGGCGATCACCGCCGTGAGCACGCCCATCTCGAACAACGACTTGCCCATGGCCCAGGCCGCCACCGGCGCGCACAGGCCGATGGCCAGGATTTCGAACAGAAAGGCGTGGATAAAGCGTTCTTTGAGTGTTTTCTTGGCTTGTGTCATGACCTACCTCGGTCTTCAATGCCGGCATTCTCTCCGAATAACCCGATACGATAAAGTTGATATCCATCGGAAAAACCGATTGAAATAGCGCGGAGCCCCCATGCGGCATTCTCTGGAGTCTTTGGCCACGTTTGCCCAGGTCGCGGCGGCGGGATCGTTTTCGGGCGCGGCCCGCGCCCTGGGCAAGCGTCAATCCACCGTCAGCGAGACCATCGCCAATCTGGAAGTGGATCTGGATCTGGCGCTGTTTGACCGCAGCCAACGCCAGCCCGTGCTGACCGAGGCCGGCCAGACACTGTTGGCGCATGCCCATCAGGTGCTGGCGGCCAACGAGCGTTTGAATCGCGCGGCCAGCCAGTTGGCCGGGGGCCAGGAGCCGCGCCTGACGGTGGTGCTGTCGGATACGTTTCAATCGGACACCTTCGAGACCACCTTGAGTGCCATCGACCAGCGCTATCCGGCGCTGCGCTTCGAATGCCTGATTGCCGAGCATGCGGACGTGGTGGCGCTGGTGCAGCAGGGCCGTGCCCATCTGGGCTTGATGGCGGCCCAGCAAGATTACCCGCCCGACGTGGCGCAGGCCACGCTGGCCGAGCTTTCGGAAATCACGCTGTGCGTGGGGCTGGGGCATCCGCTGGCGGCCTTGCCCCGCGTCGGCTTGCAGGATCTGGCCAGTGCGCGCGAGTTACGGCTGAGCACGGTGGCGATGACCGACCAGCTCGCGCCGCCGGCCCGGCCCGTCTGGTCCGCGCCCAGCTATCTCATGCTGTTGGAGATGGCCAGCCTGGGGTTTGGCTGGACCGAATTACCGCGCTGGATGCTGCAGCGTTTCGGGCAGGGGCGGCTGCACGAGCTGGCCGCGCCGGGCTGGCCCCGGCACATCAAGGTGGACGCGGTGTGGTCCACGCGCCGCACCCTGGGCCCGGCCGGCGCCTGGCTGTTGCACAGCCTGGCCGGGGTGTGACCGGGGCGGGCCGGTACGGCGCGCGCCCCGCCCGCGCGCCTTAGCGCGCGCTGTTGAGCAGCTTGTTGAAGTCCTGATCCAGGCGCGCGAGCGAGCCGTCGATATGCTCGCGCCGGGCTTTGATCCAGGCGGCGTTGTCGGCCAGCTGGGCGCGCGCCTCTTTGATCATGCGGTCCATTTCGGCCGGTTGGGGCCCGCCCGTGGTGGCGCGATGCTTGATGATGGCCACCGGGTCGAGCGTGGCGCGAAACTCGGCTTCGCTCATCGGCAGTTGCTGGGGATATTTACTGCCCTGCACGGCCTCATGATAGATGCGCTGCGCTTCGGCATAGGGGAAGTCCAGCGGTTTGATGTTCTTGTCGCGCGCCAGGGTGACGATCTCGGAGGCAAAGTGATGCCCCACGCGGAAGGGCACCTGGTATTTGCGCATCAGCACATCGGCCAGCTCCTGAGACGCCGTCCAGTCGCTGTTGAGTTCTTCCAGGGCGCGGTCGCGATGGATGACCAGCGCCTTCATGACGCGGTCCCATTTCTTGAGCACTTTGGTGGCGCTGTCGACCATGGCGCTGTTCTGATCGACCTCTTTGGGGTCGGGCATGCCCGGGGTGATGTTGTGCATCTGGATGACCGGGCCCATGGCCAGCGTGACGGCGGTCGAGGCGTCGCTGCGCAAGGAGTTCAGCAGGCCGGGGTTACGCTTTTGCGGCATGGCGCTGGACACATAGGTGTTGCCGCCCCCTTCTTCGAGCAGAATCCAGGGCCGCGTCTGCGAGTATTGCGGCATGATGTCCTGCACGAAATTGCCCGCATGCAGGGCAATCGCCGTGACGATGGAGGCCACCTCCACCGGTTCGTCCATGGAGGAGATCTGCGCGGCGTCGTAGGCGTTGTCGACGATGGCGCCAAAGCCGAGATAGTCGGCCATGCGTTTGCGGTCCAGCGGCCAGCTGCTGCCATTGAGCACCGTGGTGCCCATGGGTGAGCGGTCGATGCGCGCATAAGCTTCACGGATGCGCTGCGCATCCCGCGCCAGCCCGGCGGCATGGCCCAGCAGATAGTGCCCGTAGCTATTGGGCTGGGCGGCCACGCCGTTGGTGTAGTTGGGCACGACGGTGTCGGCATGCTTGGCGGCCAGATCCACCAGCGTGGTGGCGCTGCGATTGAGCTGATCGGCCAGGGTCAGCATGTTGTCGCGCAGGATGGCGGCGCGGTAGGTCGCGTGCATGTCCTGGCTGGAGCGTCCCGCATGCAGCAAGGTCACATCCTGGCCGGCCGCTTTGATCATCAGGGGCTCGAAGGTAATGACGCTGGAGGGGCGCTTGCCGCCGGGCTGGTTGCCCGCCTCGATCACCTGGGCCACGCCTGCGGCCACCTTGGGCGCGAGGGCCTTGTCCAGCAGGCCCTGTTCCGTATTGATGACGGCGGTGGCCTTGTTGATTTCCCCCAGCCAGAAGAACTCGTCGTGCGGCGGTTTGGGCGCCGGCGCCGCTTTGGCCGCGGGCGCGGCATCGGTCTTGGCGGCGGGGGCCGGAGCCTGGGCGCCAGCGGTGGCGCTGCCTAGGGCCAGGGCGAGCAGGCAAAGCGTGTGTTTCATCAGGGAGAGTCTCCGCAGGGCGGCTGGCGCCGCGAGTTCTTGGACGTCAAGCCTTCGAGCATACCGCCTGCCCGCGGGCGCAGGAATGGCGGCTTTCCTGGAGGCGGCGCGGCGCGGTGTTTGCGCGCCGGCCTGATACGGCGCAATATGGACTCGGCAAGGCGGCGTTACTGTGTTTCTCCCCAGGCCATCGATGGCCTGTCACCCAGAAAGAGGAGGCTCCATGTATAAGCACATCCTGATCCCCACTGACGGCTCCGAACTGGCCGAGCGCGCGGTCGCGCAGGGCCTGGCCCTGGCGCGCAAACTGGAGGCGCGCGTCACGCTCATTCAGGTCATCCAGCCCGTGCGGGCCTCGGCCGGTGAGTCGGTGCAATTGCGCGGCACGCTGGAAGAGTACGAGCGCGAGGAGCGCGGCCAGGTCGACCAATGGCTGGCGCAGGCGGCCACGCGCGCGGCCGATGCCGGCGTGCCGTGCGAAGCGGTGACCGCCGTCAACGTCCAGCCTTATGAGGCCATCGTGGCCGCTGCAAACGAGCGGGGCTGCGATCTGATCGCCATCGCCTCACATGGCCGCAGCGGCCTGTCTGCCATGCTGCTGGGCAGCGTGACGCAGAAAGTCCTGGCCCACTCGGATCTGCCGGTACTGGTGTATCGCTGATCCTGCGCAGGGCTCAGGCGATGTGGGTGATGAAGTAGACCTTCTTGACGAAGTGGTCGACTTCCCAGTGCCCTTTGTAGCCCTGCGGCATGATGAAGGGATCGCCGGGCTTGAGGTCATGGACCGTGCCGTCGGGGTCGACGATGCGGGCCTGGCCTTCGAGGATATAGCCAAACTCGATGTAGCCCGTGGTGTCGGAGCGGAATTTGCCCGCCGTGCTTTCCCAGACGCCGGACAGCACGCGCCCGTCGTTGCCCTCGAAGGCGTTGGCGGTGCGGAACACGGTCTCGCCTTCGATGGGACGGCGCGGTTTACCGATCTCGGCTGCGGTCAGGGGGCCGGTGTCAAAACGCACCAGGCGGCTAGAGTTCTCGGACACGATGGGATTTCCGGTGGATGGCCGCGCGGCGCGCGGCTGGCGGCATGATACCGCCGGCGCGCGGGCGGGCGCGGGTTCAGGTTTCCACCAGCTGCACGCCAGGCGGCAGATGGGCGCGCACCAGGCGCCCGGCAATGGATTGCGTCATCGGGATGTTGGGAATGGTGTCGCCCGGCCCGAACCACTGCGCATCCGAGATTTCATCTTCCTGCACCTGGATGTCGCCGCCGTCGTATTCGGCCGTGAACGCGATCATGAGCGAGTGCGGAAAGGGCCACGACTGGCTGCCGAAGTAGCGCAGATCCCGCAGCTTGAGGCCGACTTCCTCGGCGACTTCGCGATGCACGGCGTCTTCGATGCTTTCGCCCGCTTCGACGAAACCGGCCAGCGCGGTATAGCGCGCCGTGGCGTAGCGTGCGTGACGCGCCAGCAGGATGTGCTCGCCGCGCTTGATGAGCACCATCATGGCCGGCGAAATGCGCGGGTAGGCATGCAGGCCGCACTGCGGGCATTGCAGGCAGAGCTCATGCGTGGCGTGTTGCATGGGCGTGGCACAGACACCGCAGAAGCGATGGGTGCGCACCCACTCGGCGATCTGGAAGGCCCGGCCGGCCAGCGCGGCTTGCTCGCCCAACTCGGGCAGCAGGGCGCGCAGTTTGCGAAAGGCATAGCCCGCGGGCGCGTCGAGGTCACGCGCGACGTGAATGCTGCGGTAGTGCGTCTGCTGCAGATGCCACAGCGGCTGCATGGATTCAGGGGCGATGCCCAGCGTGGCGCACACGCCGGCATCAGGCAGGTCGATGCCGGTTTCGCGCACCAGCAGCTCATCGCCGCGAAAAATGAAGTTCACGAGAGTTTTCCTTGCAGGTTCGAGGGCGGGGCCGTCACGCCGGTGATGCGCGGGCGCGGCATCCCATTCGGCCGCACAAGCATATACCAGTGCCGCCCTCTGATAGCATAGGGATCAACCGGAGCGGGATGAGCAGCAGCGTTTCGGGCATCCAGAGGTAAGGGGGACCTGCCGCGCGCGCTGCGCGGCGGGCGCTATAGCGCAACGCCGGCCACGGCGGACCTGGGGGTGTTTCTATGACTGCGGTCGCCGGCAAATCGCATGTGGCGGCGTATGGTCTGGCCATCGTGCTCGCCGTCTCGGGCGTCGTGCTCGGGATAGGCGGCGTCAGGCTGGCCTTGCTGGGCGGCTCCTGGTATTACGTCGTCACGGGTGTCGCGCTGGTGGCCAGCGGCGTGCTGCTCTGGCATCGCAATGCCTGGAGCGCCTGGCTGTATGCGGCCACCCTGGCCGCGACCATGTTGTGGTCTTTGCTGCAGGTGGGGCTGGATTTCTGGGGCCTGTTGGCGCGGCTGGCGTTTCTCTGCCTGCTGGGGCTGGGCTTCTGGCTGCCGCCCGTGGTGCGCTCGCTGGCGCGCGGGCCCCGCTCCAATCGCGCCGCCCGCCTCATTACCGCGATTTTTCTTCTGCTGTTCGGCATTCTGGTCATGGCCAGTCTGCTGCAGGGTGACCCGGTCAGCCCGCGCGAAATCCTGCCGGCCGTGGTCGCGCATGCGCAGCCGATGCAAAGCGATGGCGAGTGGCCGGGCGACCCGCAAGGCACTCGGTTTTCGCCGCTGACCCCGATCGGCCCGGGCAACGTGGCCGCCTTGCAGGTAGCCTGGACCTACCAGGGTGAGGATGGCGAGGACGCGCGGTCCTTCGAGATCGCTCCGCTGAAGGTGGGCGACAGCCTCTATCTGTGCGCCAGCGGCCTGGTGGCGCTGGATGCCGACACCGGCCAGCTGCGCTGGCGGCACCGTGACGAGCAGCGTGGCGCCACCCCGGCCTGCCGTGGCCTGGCCTATTACCGCGTACCCGGCATGGCCGCTGGCGCCGTGTGCGCGGCCCGGTTGTACGCCACCACCGACGACGCTCGTCTCATCGCCGTGGATGCCAGAAGCGGTCGGCCCTGCCGCAGCTTCGGCGGGCAGGGGCAGATCGACCTCAATCCGGCCGTGCCCCTGCCCGGGCAGCGCTATATGGGATCGGCGCCGCGCGTGGTGCAGGGTAAGGTGGTGGTGGCGGGCTGGCAACGGGATGCGCGCTCGGCGGGGGAGTCGGCGGGCGCCTTGCGCGCCTTCGATGCCGCCACCGGGCAGCCGGCGTGGAGTTTCAGCCCGGTCACGCCCGATGGCCAGCCTGCCTTGCTCGGTCTGGCGCACGCCGGCGCGCCGCTGTCGGTCGACGAAGCGCTGGGCGTCATCTACCTGCCCACCGCCAATGCCATGCCCGACTACTATGGCCGTGATGCCACCCGCGCCGGCAGCGCGCTGCGCTATTCCAGCGCGGTCATCGCGCTGGACGCCCGCAATGGCCAGGAACGCTGGGTGTTCCAGACGACCCCGCATGATGTCTGGAGCGGCGATCAGGCCGCGCAACCAACCTTGCTCGATGTGCGTTATGAAGGCCGGCGCCTGCCCGTCTTGATCCAGGCCACGCGGCGCGGCCAGCTCTTTTTGCTGGACCGCCGGGATGGCCGGCCCTTGCGGCTGAGCATCCCGCTCGAGCCCATGGGGCCGGAGGGTGAAGAGGCGATGTGGGGCCTGACGCCGTTTGACCAGCTGTGGTGCCGGGTGCGGCAGCGCGCTGCCGGCAAGGACGTCAGCAGCGCGACGTTCCTCAAGTTGCCGGGTACGTTGGCGCCTTCGAGCTGGGGGGGCGTGGCTGCGGATCCCGAGCGCGGTTTGATGGTGCTCAGTTGGGCGCCGGGGACGGCCGTGCGCGGCCAGGATCCGCTGGTCTCGCCGCTGGGCATGTCCTGCACCGCGCCGCCGCACAACTATCTGACCGGCGTGGATCTGAACGACGGGCAGGTGCTGTGGAATACCCGTCTGGGCTCGGCGTTCGAGGCGGCCTGGCCGCTGGCCGGCATGCGCACGCTGCCGCCCGCCGGTGCGCTCATTACGCGGGCCGGCCTGGTCTTTCTGGCCACCGGACAGGAGCAGGCCTTGCGTGCCGTGGATCTGCGGTCGGGCGACGTGCTGTGGAAAAGCCGCCTGCCCGGCGGCTCGCAGGCCACGCCGCTGACCTACCAGACCGCAGCGGGCCGCCAGTTCGTGCTGGTGGCCACCGCCCGCGCGCTGCCGCGCGGCGGTGTGCAGGGCGCGCGGCTCACCGCTTTCGCGCTGCCGCGCTGAGTGATCCGTCCCCGTGGAATTGTCAATTTCTTAAAAGAGTTACCCACAGGAGCGCAAAGTGCAATACACTCCGGCGCGTTACCTCATGGCTTGACGATGCAAGCCCATGGGCCGGATGTACCCGACCGCCTTGCGCGAACCGGAGCCGAAAGTGGCTTCTGAGGGGGTACCCGGACGATTGCCGGAACGGAAGTGGTTGCGAGTGAGAGGCAGAAAGCGCGGTCAGGGCAGTAGATACCTGGTTGCAGGTTTGGCGCCTCAACAATGCGCAGCAGCGTCGGGCAAGCGGGATCCGCGGCGGCAATCGCCGCGCTCTGTGTGTATGCCTGCGGCAATGGCCTCAGGCCCCTCCCTAAGGCAGCGCCATGTCCCTGTGGCGCAGGTGTGCGTTCAAGCCGCCACACTCGCATGCGCCGCGCGTATGCGCGGTGTTCTCCGGACGCCCGCCAGGGCAAGCGCACGTCAACATGCTAGCGAAGCGGTGGCACGGCCAGGTAGTACTCGTTTGTTGTCTGTAAAGCCCTGCGGTTGTCCAGAACGGGTACGCCCGTATGCAACCCGGCACGGCTAAGGTCTATTTTCTTACACGCAGGTGT
Source organism: Bordetella genomosp. 12 (assembly GCF_002261355.1). GTDB lineage: Bacteria > Pseudomonadota > Gammaproteobacteria > Burkholderiales > Burkholderiaceae_B > Bordetella. The sequence continues at coordinate 643,056 of NZ_NEVU01000001.1, forward strand.
ATTTATAAGGCTGAGCAGGACGGTATGAGATCCGCGTTTTCCACCTCCGCGTTTGGTGTAGCTGAGCGTGCCGTGCGACTTCCGGCAGACGCTTCTCCAGACCCCTTCACGGCTGGCCAGCCGGCCACCGCGCTCAATGCCAGCGTCCTGTTGTTGTGCGGCGATCCGGCGCAGGGCCAGGCCTTGTCGCAGTCGCTGATCGACTCCGGATTTCCCATGGCCATCTGCAATGAGCTGGCGGCCATGTACGAGTTGCATGCCCAGCATCGGCACAGTTTCGTGATTCTCATGGCCAGCCAGGGCGAGGCGCTGGTGGCCGCGGCCAGGTTGCGTACGCTGGCGCCCAGCGTGGGCATTGTGGCGCTGACGCCGCCGCTGAGCACCGATGCACGGGTGCAGTTGCTGCTGTGCGGTGTCGACACCTGTCTCGAACAGGCGAGCAGCCACCAGGAAATCGCGGCGGTCTTGCAGGCCCTGGCCCGGCGCGGCGCGGCGCAGACGCTGGCGAGCCCGTCTGCGGCGGCCCCGCGCGCTTTGCCGGCGTCCACGCCGGCGCCGGAAGCCGGCACCGAGGACGCGCCCGCGGAGCGGCATTGGCGTTTGCTGGAGGATGGCTGGATACTGGCTAGCCCCGACAACGTGCAACTGCCGCTCACCGGGACGGAACGCGCGCTGCTGCAGGCGCTGGTGCAAGCGCCCACGCAACGCCTGAGCCGTGACGATCTGCTCGAAGTGGTCGACGTCAGGCCGGAGCGGGGCGAGCGCGCCCGGCTCCGGTATGTGGACGTGCTGATATGCCGGTTGCGCCGCAAGGCCACGGACAGGCAATTGCGCCTGCCCATCCGCGCCGTGCATGGCTGGGGCTATATGTTCAGCGGTAGCGAATAGGCCCCGGCCGGCCCGAGGCTTCAGACCGGGTCGTCGGCGCGGTGTGCCGCGCCGGGCAGGACATCATCCTCGGCCGTGAGCACGCCGGGATCTCCGGGTGCGGTCATCGTGCGCCCATTGCGCGGCATGCCGGCTACCTGCCGGTTGGCGCTGGGCATGGGCATTTCGGCCGTGCCGTAGAACTGTCGTTGCCGGGTGATGCTGGAGGGCGGGAGAACTTCACGAGCGATTGCCATGATCCGACTCCTTGCTGTGCGTGCCACACGCAGGCCGGAACAGCAGCCTGTCTGCGCATCGTACGCGGGGCGGCCGCGGCCGCGGGTGTCCAGGTGTGACGGCTTGGACCCTTATAATCGGGGGCGGCCTGGCCGTGTTTTCTCCCGGGATTTCCTTGACTGACACCCTAGACCGATCTCTTTCCGCCGAACTGGTGGCTGTGCTCGTCGCCGTGACGGCCGGGCAGCCCCGCGTGCTGACGACCGATTGCGGCCAATTGCTGCCGGCCGGTCCTTTCGAGCTGAGCCACCGATCCCTGCAGGCCGGCCTGCGCGCCTGGGTGGAAACCCAGACGCACCATCCCTTGGGCTATGTCGAGCAGCTCTATACCTTCGCGGACAGCGACCGCTCCAACGAGGCGGGCGCGCGCGTGATTTCGGTCAGTTATCTGGCGCTCACGCGCGAGGCTGGCGACACGGGCGTGGCGCAGGTGGGCTGGCAGGATTGGTATCGCTATTTCCCCTGGGAAGACCGGCGCGGCGGCACGCCGGACATCCTGGCCGATATCGAGCAGCGCATGCGGCGCTGGGCCCGGGGCGATGCGCGGCGCTCCCAACGTCTGGCCTACAGCTTCGGGTTGGACGGCGCCACCTGGAACGAAGACATGGTGCTGCAGCGCTATGAGTTGCTCTATGAGGCAGGGCTGGTGCCGGAGGCGGGCGGGACGGGGGCGGTGCCCGGGCAGGCCATGGCGCACGATCATCGCCGCATTCTGGCCACCGGCATTGCGCGGTTACGCGCCAAGATCAAGTACCGGCCCGTGGTATTTGAGCTGATGCCGGCAGCCTTCACGCTGTTGCAGTTGCAGAACGCGGTCGAGGCGCTGGCCGGGCGTCAATTGCACAAGCAGAACTTCCGCCGCCTCATGGAGCAGCAGGATCTGGTCGAAGAGACGGGCGACATGTCCAGCGGCGTGGCGGGACGGCCGGCGAAGCTGTTCCGTTTCCGCCGCGACGTCATGCTGGAGCGGGCCATCTCCGGCAGCAAGCTGCCCCTGGCGCGCCAGTATTGAGGCCGGGCGCGGCAAGCGCCGCGGTCCCTCTTGACAGCAATTTATGCTCAGGTTTAGCATAAGTCGATGGGTCACCCGCCATTTTTTTAACACCATATATACTCAAAATGAGCATAAAAATCGCCGCAGCGACTACCGCCCAGGAGACGGCACACACCTTCCCGAATTTGCCGCAGGTCATGCTCGAGCCTTTGGTGCGCGCCGCGCTCCTGGAGGATCTGGGCCGCGCCGGCGACATCACCAGTGATGCCATCGTGCCGGCCGAGGCGCGCGGCCAGACCCGCCTGGTGGCGCGCCAGGCCGGCGTGCTGGCCGGCCTGGAGCTCGCCCGCCTGGCGTTCCGGTTGATCGATCCGGAGATCCGCTTTCAGGTGCTGCTGGCCGATGGGGCACGTCTGGAGCCTGGCAGCGAGATCGCCCTGATCGAAGGCCCGGCGCGCGGCATGCTCACGGCCGAACGTACGGCCCTGAACTTTCTGGGTCATCTGAGCGGCGTGGCCACGGCCACGGCCTCCATTGCCGATGCCATCGCGCACACGTCCTGCAAAGTCACGTGCACGCGCAAGACCATGCCCGGGCTGCGCGCGGTGCAAAAGTACGCCGTGCGGGTCGGCGGTGGCAGCAACCACCGTTACGGGCTGGACGATGCGGTGCTGATCAAGGACAACCACGTTGTGTTTGCCGGCGGTGTCACGCAGGCGCTGGCGCGTGCCCGGGCGGCGGTCGGCCACATGGTCAAGATCGAACTCGAGGTCGATACCCTGGCGCAGTTGGATGAGGCCCTGGCCGCTGGCGTCGATGTGGTGTTGCTGGACAACATGGACCACGACACGCTGCGCGAAGCCGTACGGCGCGTCGATGGCCGCGCCATCACCGAAGCCTCCGGCCGCATCACGCCGGACACGGCGCCGGCCGTGGCCGCCACGGGCGTGGATCTGATGGCCGTGGGTTGGCTCACGCACAGCGCGCGGGTATTGGATATCGGCCTGGACAGCTGAGTCCGTTTTTCATAGTCGTTGACCGCTGACGGCGCCGGCAAGGGCGTCGCGGCGGCGCTCATCCCGAGAAAACCATGCTGCGATTGCTTGCTTGCTTACTGACGCTCCTCACCTTGTGCGGATGGTCCGCGCCGACCCGGGCGCAGCCGCCTTTTCCGTCTCGCGCCATCACCATCATCGTGACCTTTCCGCCCGGCGGCGGCACCGATCTGTTGGCGCGCAAGCTGGGCGCCGCGCTGCAGCAGGATCTGGGGCAGGCCGTGGTGGTGGAAAACCGGCCCGGCGCCAGCGGCAATATCGGCGCGCGCGCGGTCGCGGAAGCCCGGCCGGATGGCTACACCCTGCTGATGGTCAATAGCTCTTTTGCGATCAATCCGGGAGTATTCCAGCATCTGGATTTTTCGCCGCAGCAGGATTTCAGCGCCATCATCAACGTGGCGTTCGTGCCCTCGGTCATCGTGACCCGCAACGAGTCGCCCTTGAGCAGCCTGGGGCAAGCCCTGCGGCTGGGCCTGCCCCAGGATCCCATGCCTTATGCCTCCTGCGGCAACGGCACGCCCCAGCATCTGGCCGCGGAGATGCTGCGCGCGCGCAGCAAGGCCTCTTTGCAGCAGGTCCCCTACAAGGGTTGCGGGCCGGCCCTGACCGACGTGCTGTCCGGACATGTCCCGCTGGGCGTGATCACGGCATCGAGTGCGGCGCCCTTTATCCGTTCGGGCAAGTTGCGCGCGCTGGCTGTGACTTCGGCGCAGCGTTCGCCGCTCATGCCGACGGTGCCGACCGTGGCGGAGCTGGGCTGGCCCGGATATGAACTGGATCAATGGCATGGTCTGCTGGCGCCGGCAGGCACGCCGTCTGGCGTCATTGCCCGCCTGAACGCCGCGTTCGGCGCCATCATGGCCCGGCCCGCGATGCGGGCCGAGCTGATGGAGCTGGGATTCAATCCGGTGGCCAGCAGCCCCGCTGCGTTCGATCAGCTCGTGCAGGAAGATATTCGCCGGTTCGGCGACCTGACGGCCCGCATGGGCTTGCGGGTGGACTGATCAGGACAGCTGCGCGACCTGGTCTTGCAGTTGTTGCTGCAATCCCGGCGGCAGCTTGAGTTGACGGGCCAGTTCGTCGAGATAGGCCCGCTCCATATAGCTTTGCTCGTCGATGACCAGGAGGCTGGCCAGATACATTTCGGCCGCCATCTCCGGGCTGCTGGCTGTCCGGGCGACGGCCGCCGGGTCGACGGGGCGGGCCAGTTCGGCATGCAGCCACTGACGGTCGGCGTTGTCGCCGGACAGGCGTGTGAGCGCATCCTCCAGCTGCTGGCGTTCTTCGGCGCCGATGTGGCCGTCGGCCTTGGCCGCGCCTATCATGGCCGCCAGGACAGCATTGCTGTGCGCCTCGGTGTGCGGCGCTGGCAGCCGGTCCGGCGTGTGCGGGGTGGCGGGCGGGGCGCTCTGCGCGTCCCGGGCCTGATTTTCTTGCCATTGGCCATAGGCCCGATACGCCAGCGCGCCCAGCGCGGCCATGCCGCCGTAGGCGGCGACTTTGCCGCCAATCTTGCGCGCCTTTTTGCTGCCCAGCAACAGCCCGAGCGCGCCCGCGCCCAGCGCACCGCCGCCCAGCCCGGCCAGCAGGGCGCTGCCCTGGCCGGCCTGCTGGCCGGGGACTTTCTCGGCGGCCTGGCGCGCCAGATCCTGGCCGGACCGCAACAATTGATCGAGTAGTTGGCGTGCGCTCAAGTCGTGCTCCCTGAACAGGTCAAAGAGCTCTGATCGTTGTGCGGCGAGAAAGTTCAGCTTTTTGTCAGGATGGGCGGGCCGCGCCTGCGGGTGCTTAGAAATTCCCCTTCAGGCCCACCAGCACGGCGCGCCCGCTTTGCGGCGCCACATCGCGCAGCACCGACGTGGCGTAGCGGATCTCCTGGTTGGTGAGGTTGATGCCGCGCACATAGGCCTGCCAGCGCGTCGCGCCCACCTTGAAGCGATACCCGGCATGGGCGTCCAGGCGGTAGTAGCCGGCCGTGGACGTATCCTCGGCTGGCTGGCGATGTTGCGCGAACGCCTTGGTGATCTGGGCTCCCGCATCCCAGGCGCCCCGGCGCCAATCGAGTCCGGCCATCAAACGCAGCGGCGCAATGCGCGGCAGCGGCTGGCCGCTGTCGATGTCACGGGCGTGGGTGTAATCGCCTCCCAGTGCCACGTCGAGGGTATTGCCGTTGCCGCGATACAGCCGCGTGCTGCTTTCGGCCTCGATCCCGTAGAACTCGGCGCGCACCCCGCGATACAGGGCTTCGGGCAGCGCGTCGTCGTCGGCGCTGCTCAGGACATTGCCGTCATCGTCGCGCAGACGGCCGGTGTTCAGCTCGGCCAGATAATTGCCGAAGCGGCTGTAGAAGACACCCACGCTGCCGTGATCGGCATCGTGTTTCCAGCGCAGCGCGAGGTCACCGGACCAGGCGCGCTCTTTGCCCAGATCGGGATTGCCCACCAGGTATTGGCCGGTCGCTTCGTGCGGCCCATTGGCATACAGTTCGTAGAAGGTGGGTGCGCGTTCGGTGTACGACACGTTGCTGGCCAGCGACCAGACCGGCGTCAGTAGATAAACGCCACCCAACGAGAAGCTGCCCGCCGTGAAGCTGCGTTTCTGGCTGCCGGCGAAGCGTTCGTTGCCATTGTCGGCCGGGTCGAGCCGGGTCAGTTCGGCGCGTGCGCCGGCGCTGAGCGTCAGGCGCTCATTGACGCGCCAGCTCTCCACGTCGAACAGGGCCAGCGTATCGGTCGTCGTCGTGGGCACCAGCGCCTCGTCACCCAGGGCGGAGAAGCGCGCCTGGCCGAGTTGCAGGCCGAGCACGCCACTGATCGGGCCCCAGTCGGCATGCTGCGCTTCAAGCCGCGCTTCATAACCGTGATTCTTAAAGGTCGTGCCCGTCTGCCCGTCGTCGATTTCCTTGTGCTGGTAATCGGTATAGCCAAAGCTGAACGCCAGACGCGAGAAAGGGCCGTCCAGGTCGCGCACTTCGCCGGCGGCGTTCAGGCGTTGCTGGTGCAAGCGGATGCGCACATCCGATTCGGCGACCGAGCCGTAGTCCGAGTCATAGCCGCTATACGACAGGCCGGCATAGCCATGGTCGCCCGTCCAGCTCATGCCGATGGCGCCGCCGCTATCGTGGCCGTCGCTGTTGGGCAGGCGGTCGCGGGCGCCCGGCATATCGGGCTCGGCCGCGCGCAATGAGGCCGAGCGCGCGTAACCGGGGATGCGCAGGGTGTCGGTGTCGCGGCCATAGACATCGGCATGCAGGGCGAAACTGCCATTGCCGGCTTCGACCTGCGCGCCTGCGCTGCGGCCGTTGTTGGCGCTGTCGTACTGCGTTTGGACCTGCCCCTGGACGCCGTCGATGGCTTCGGCAGGGATGCGGTTGTCGATGGTATTGACCACGCCGCCGATGGCGTTGCCGCCGTAGAGCAGGGCAGCCGGCCCGCGCAGGATTTCAATGCGCTCGGAGGCAATGGGGTCGTTGGGCACCTGATGGTCATAGGACAGCGAAGAGGCATCGAGCGTACCTACGCCGTTGCTCAACAGCCGCACCCGGTCGCCGTCCATGCCGCGGATGATGGGCCGGCCCACCATGGGGCCATAGGTGGTGGTGGAGATCCCGGGCAAGCCGTTGAGGGTTTCGCCCAAGGAGTCGGCGCGGCGCAGGTCGAGGGCTTCGCCCGACACGACGGTCGACGGCGTGCTCAGGGCGTCGCTGCCCAAGGGGTTGCCGGTGACGACCACCGGAGCCAGGGTGGCCGCGGCGGCGGCATCGCTCTGGGCATGGGCGGGTTGCAGGGCGAGAAGGCTGGCATAGGCCAGGGCGTAAGGCAGCGGGCGCGCGCGCAGGCGCGCCTTCTTTGAGAAAGCGGACATGAAAAAAGCATCCCGTGGGCGCCGAAGCGCGATCCATAAAAAGTCAGGCGGAGAACAAGGCGGATCGCGCAGGCGGGGCGCGCGGCTCGAACCAACGCGGGGCAACCAGTGGGTTCGAGCGCGCGCTCCAGGGAAAGCGGGCGTGTTGCAGGGCCGTGCCGGCAAGCCAGAGCGGCGCCGAGAGCAGGCCTTCTTCGAAAGCATCCAGGGCCGAGCACAGATCGCAAGCGCTGTGCGCCTTGCTGTGCCCGTCATCGCGCGGATCGCGCGGGCCTGTGTCGCTGACCTGAGCCGGCAGATGCGTCAGCGCATGCAGCACCGTGGCCAGGGGCATGCCGGCCGCGCATATCATCAGCCACGCCAGGGCGATGAGGGTGCTGCGCGCGGCGCGCAGACAGGAGAGGGGACGGGCGGCGGTCGGCATGGGCCGGCAGGGCTAAAAAAGAAACGTTATATTATTCTAAAAACGAGCCGAGCAACGTTGCCCCGTTGCCCGCAAGATAAAAAAAGGCGCCCCTGAGGGCGCCTTATGCTCGGAGCGGGAAAGACTCAGCCTTCCATGCCCGGCACCACGGTCGAGAAACCGGCATCGACATGGGTGATTTCACCGGTTACGCCGGCGGCCAGATCGGAGAGCATGAACGCGGCGACGTTGCCGACGTCTTCGATCGTCACATTGCGGCGCAGAGGCGCATTGGCTTCGACGAACTTCAGGATCGACGAGAAGTCCTTGATGCCGCTGGCGGCCAGCGTCTTGATGGGGCCGGCGGAAATGCCGTTGGCGCGGATGCCGAGCGGGCCCAGGGCGGTGGCCAGATAGCGCACGCTGGCTTCCAGCGACGCCTTGGCCAGACCCATGGTGTTGTAGTTCGAGACCACGCGTTCGGCGCCCAGATACGTCAGGGTCAGCACCGACGCCTTGCGGCCTTCCATCAGGGGCAGGGCCGCCTTGGCCATGGCCGGGAAGCTATAGGCCGAAATATCGTGCGCGATGCGGAAGGCCTCGCGGGACAGGCCTTCGAGAAAATCGCCGGCGATGGCTTCGCGCGGCGCGAAACCGATGGAATGCACCAGCCCGTCCAGGCCGCCCCAGCGCTCTTTGAGCGCGGCGAAGGTCGAATCGATCTGGCTGTCTTCGGCCACATCGCAGGGCAGCACGATGTCGCTGCCGAACTCGGCGGCGAATTCCGTGACGCGGTCTTTGAAGCGATCACCCACGTAGGTGAAGGCGAGTTCGGCGCCCTGTTGATGGCAGGCGCGAGCGATGCCGTAGGCGATGGAGCGGTTCGAGAGCACTCCGGTGACGAGAATGCGCTTGCCGGCGAGAAAGCCCATAGTGTTTTCCTTTGGTTGCCTTGCTTGAAGGCCGTTATTTTACGGGCATCGCTGCGGATCAGCCGCGGGTGCCTGTGCCGGGCACGCGCAACTGCGAACCAACCTTCAGATTGTTGCCTTTCAGGTTGTTCAGGGCGCGCAGGGCATCGACCGTGGTGCCATAGCGCTTGGCCAGGCTGAACAGCGTGTCGCCGGCGCCCACTTTGTGGGTGCGCACATTGGGGCGGGCGTTGGCGCTGCGCGCGGCCGTGGTGGGCAGCGTGCGGGCCGCCGATTTCGGCGCCGCCGGTTTGTCCAGCGCGCCGACGGGCGTGGACAATGAGGCCAGTTGCACGGCTTCATTGCCCGTGGGCTTGTCGACGCCGCCGGCGGCCGGCACCAGCAGCACCTGGCCGGCGGCGACTTTCTGGCGCGCCGGCACGTCATTGATCTGGCGCAGCCGGGCTTCGGACACGCCATAACGCTTGGCGATGGCGGCGTAGTTTTCGCCGCGCCGCGTGGCATAGGTCGACCAGGTGCTCAGGTCGCCCTTGTAGTTCTGCAGGTTGGCGTTGAAGACGGCCAGGCGGTCGGCGGGCAGCAGCAGGGTGGGCTCATGCTCGCCGCGGATCATGGGGCGGTTGAAGGACGGGTTGAGCGCCTTGAATTCATCGAGTGGCATTTCGGCCAGCTTGGCGGCCAGTTCGATATCGATGTCGCGGTTTTTCTGAACCGTCACGAAGTAAGGGGTGTTGTCGACCTTGGGCAGGGCGACGGCGTATTTGCGCGGATCGGCGATGATGTTCTTGATGGCCTGCAGCTTGGGCACATAGTTGCGCGTCTCATCAGGCATGTTCAGCGACAGATAGTCGGTGGGCAGGCCGGCGGCGTCGTTTTTGGCCATGGCGCGCTGCACCGAGCCCTCGCCCCAGTTGTAGGAGGCCAGGGCCAGATACCAATCGCCCTGCATCTCGAACAGCTTTTCCAGGTAGTCCAGCGCCGCGTAGGTCGAGGCAATGGGATCGCGGCGCTCGTCGCGCCACCAATCTTGCTTGAGGTTGAAGTGCTGGCCGGTGGCCGGCACGAATTGCCACAGCCCCGAGGCCTGCGAACGCGACAGCGCCGTCGGGTTGTAGGCGCTCTCCACGAAGGGCAGCAGGGCCAGTTCGGTGGGCAGGCCGCGGCGGTTGACCTCATCGACGATGAAATACAGATACTTGCCGGCCCGCTCGGCCATGCGCTGCACCGACTCGGGGTGGGCGGCGTAGTAGTCCGTCCATTGCTGCGACAGCTCGGTGTTCAGGTTGGGGATGGCGAAACCGCGGCGGATGCGATCCCAGGCGTCGCTTGGCGGGCTGGTCAGATCCACCGTGCGCGACGTGTCCTTGGCCACGTAACGCGTCGAACTGCCTGCGGCGTTCTGCTTTTGCCCGGTGCCGGCGCAACCGGCAAGGATGACGAGGAGGACAGGTAGCAGAAGTCGGAGCAGGCTCATCGGTGGTTCACTTGAAGTTGTTCTTCCAGTCGCGCAGGGCAGCAAAGACATCCACGGAGCTGGACAGCGGGTGTCCGGCCCAGGTTAGGGCGGCTTTGGCTACTTCTGCCTGTTGGGTACGCAAAAACGGATTGGTGGCCCTTTCCTTGCCGATGCTGGTGGGCAGGGTGGGGCGGCCGTCTGCACGCATTTGGCGGGCCTGCTCCTGCCACAGTTGCAGGGCAGGATTGGCTGGCTCAACCGTTGTGGCCCAGCGCAAATTCGCTAGAGTGTACTCGTGTGCGCAGAAAACCTGTGTATCTTCCGGTAAAGTCCCCAATTTCTCCAGGGAGGCGTGCATCTGCGCCGGGGTGCCCTCGAACAGCCGGCCACAGCCGCCCGCAAAGAGGGTGTCGCCACAGAAGAGCAGCGGCAGGTCGCCCGCATGGCCGACGTAGGCGATATGGCCCGCGGTGTGGCCCGGCACGTCCAGCACGGTCAGGGAAAGTCCCAATTCGGGGATATCCACCAGGTCGCCCTCCTGCATGCGGAAATCGCAATGCGGCAGGGACTCGCGCGCCGGCCCGTAGACCGGCACCGCCGCGGCGGCGCGCAGTTGGAGCACGCCGCCCACGTGATCGGCATGGTGATGCGTGAGTAGAATGGCGCGCAGTCGCAGCCCATGCCGTTGCAGGAAATCCTGCACGGGCTGGGCCTGGCCGGGGTCCACCACGACGGCGTCGCCGTCACGGACCACCGCCCATATATAGTTGTCGGTGAAGGCCTCGATGGGCACGACCAGGCTGGCATGGCCCGAAGTCAGTGTGTGGGCGGGCATCGTATGAGGAGGGCGAAGTGGCGGAAATGACAGCGCCGATTGTAGAACTGGCCGAGTGGTTTGAGACTCCGCCGGGCAAATATGTCCTGGACTGGGAGCGCGCCCGCTTCGACGAAGCGGTGGCCGACGTCTTTGGTTTTTACGCCTGGCAGATGGGATTGAGCGCGCCCGATCTGCTGCTGAACAACCGCATGCCCTTCAAGGGCTGGATCGGCGCCGAGCCGGTCGAGGGCGGAGTCAATTGGCAGGCGCGGGTGGTGGCGCAGCCGGAGCTCCTGCCGTTCGAATCGCAAAGCGTGGACCTGCTGCTCTTGCCCCATGTGCTGGAGTGCGCCGAGGCGCCGCACCTGGTGCTGCGCGAGGCCGAACGCGTGCTCATGCCCGAAGGGCGGGTGGTGATCTCCGGCTTCAATCCCTGGAGCTTGTGGGGCGTGCGCAATGCGCTGCCCGGCATGGAGCCCTGGCTGCCCGTGCCCTTGAAATCCCAGGTCTCGCTGCCCCGCTTGCGCGATTGGCTCAAGCTGCTGTCCTTCGAGGCCGACCGCGGGCGGCACGGGCGCTTTGCGCCGGCTTGCCGTAGCGAGCAATGGCTACAGCGCTGGCATTTCATGGAAGCGATGGGCGAGCGCTGGTGGCGCATGGGCGGGGCGGTCTATGTCGTGTCGGCCGTCAAGCGGGTGGGCGGGATGCGTCTGATCGGGCCGGCCTGGAAGAAAAAGCCCAAAGCCGCCCAGGCCGCTCAAGTCGTGGTCAACCGCCAGGCCTCCGACGGCGGCAGCTAGGCGCCGCGCGCGCTGCAAGGGCGGCCGAAATCCAGTATCTTCTTTGGCCTGTTTTCTGATGGAATGCCATGTCGACCCCTGCTGCAACTGCCGATCTTGTTGAAATGTGGACCGATGGAGCCTGCAAAGGCAACCCCGGGCCGGGCGGCTGGGGCGTTCTCATGCGCAGCGGCAGCCACGAAAAAACCTTCTTCGGCGGCGACCCCAACACCACCAACAACCGCATGGAGATCCTGGCCGTCGTCGAAGGCTTGCGCGCGCTCAAGCGGCCGTGCACCGTCGTCGTTCATACCGATTCGCAATATGTCATGAAAGGCATGACGGAATGGCTGCCCAACTGGAAGCGGCGCGGCTGGCTCACCGCCGACAAAAAACCGGTCAAGAATGTCGAGCTCTGGCAGGACCTGGATGCCCAGGTCGCCCGCCATCGCGTCAGCTGGCGTTGGGTGCGCGGCCACAACGGGGATCCGGGCAACGAGATGGCCGATATGCTGGCCAACCAGGGTGTGGCCAGCGTCGCCAGGCGCTGAGTCCAGGGGAAACTCCCTAGGGAATTGGCGGCCTGGCCTGTCCCCGGAGATAAGTCCGGATGCTACAGTGCCATGCTCCCATTCCATGCCGGCGGGTTTCATTTGCTGGCGCTTCACATCCCAGCATGAAAAAAGCAGCATTGCTCGCCACCCTCGTGGTTGGTCTGGCCGCTGGGGCGGCCGCGGGTGTTTATCTGCCCCGTTGGTTCGCCGCGTCAGCCAGCGCGCCCGCCAAGCCGGCCGCCGCGCCGGCTGCCCCGAGCGCCACGCGCGTGGAGGTCGCCAAGGTCGAAGAACAACCCTTCGCGCGCGGCCTGTCCGCCGTCGGCAGCCTGCGCTCGGATGAGTCGGTGGTCTTGCGCCCCGAAGTCGCCGGCCGTATCCAGAAAATCGATTTCAGAGAAGGCGAGGCCGTCGCGGGCAATCAGGTGTTGATACGCCTGGACGATTCGGTGCCGAGCGCCGAACTGCAGCAGGCACGCGCCAATCTCGCGCTGGCCGAAAGCCAGTACCGGCGGGCCGTCGATCTGCACGGCCGGGGCTTCGTCAGCCAGCAGGCGCGCGATGAGTCGGCCAGCACCTTGAAGATTCAGCAGGCCGCCGCCGCCCTGGCGCAAGCCAAGCTCGACAAAATGACCATCCGTGCGCCCTTCGCGGGCATGGTCGGTCTGCGCAATGTGTCGGTGGGCGATTACGTCAATCAGGGGCAGGATCTGGCGCCGCTGGAGGCCATCGATCCGCTGAAAGTGGACTTTCGCGTGCCGGAGATGTATCTGAGCAAGCTCAAGGCCGGCCAGTCGTTGGGCGTCAGGCTCGATGCCTTGCCGGGCCAGGAGCGCAGCGGCCAGGTCTATGCCGTGAGCCCGCTGGTCGACGCCGGCGGCCGATCCATCCTGCTGCGCGCCACGGTTCCCAACGCCGATCATGTGCTGCGCCCCGGGATGTTCGCCCGCGTGCAATTACAGTTTGGCCAGGATCGCGCCCTGGTCGTGCCGGAAGCGGCGCTCGCGCCGGCCGGGCAGAGCCAGTATGTCTTTCGCGTGCGCGATGGCCGGGCCGAGAAGATCGAAGTGGGGGTGGGCGAGCGCCGCGAGGGGCGCGCCGAGATCCTGACCGGGCTGGGCGCGGGCGACCAGGTCGTCATTGCCGGGCTGCAGCGTCTGACCGACGGCGCGCCGGTGTCGATTGTCAACGGCGGGGCCAAGTAAGCCAGGAGGCCAGCCATGGTCATATCCGAAATCTGTATCCGCAGGCCGGTATTCGCCTCGGTGCTGTCGCTGATCATCATCCTGGTCGGCCTGATCTCCTACTCGCGCCTGACGGTGCGCGAGTATCCCAAGATCGATGAACCCATCGTCTCGGTCGACACCACTTACAAAGGCGCGTCGCCGGAGGTCATCGAGTCGCAGGTCACCAAACCGCTGGAAGATCAGCTGGCGGGCATCGAGGGCGTGGACGTGATGACCTCGCGCAGCCGCTCTGAGCGCAGCCTGATCAACATCAAATTCAATCTGTCGCGCAGCCCCGACGCGGCCGCCGCCGAGGTGCGCGACAAAGTCTCGCGCGCACGCCGCTTCTTGCCCGATGAAATCGATGAGCCCATCATCGGCAAGGTCGAGGCGGACTCGCAGCCCATCATCTACATCGCCGTCGAGTCGGGCCCCTATTCGGCCATCCAGACCTCCGACTACATCAACCGGTACATCAAGACACGCCTGTCGGTGCTGCCGGGCGCGGCCGAGGTGCGGGTCTTCGGCGAGCGGCTGCCTTCCATGCGCATCTATGTGGATCGGGACAAGCTGGCCGGCTATAACCTCACGGTGCAGGACGTCGAGGCCGCGCTGCGCAGCCAGAACGTGGAGATTCCTGCCGGGCGGATCGAGTCGCGGGCGCGTGAATTTTCGGTGGTGTCCTCGACCGATCTGCAGACCATCCCGCAGTTCGAGAACATCATCATCGCCAATGTCAAAGGCTACCCCGTGCGCTTGCGCGATGTGGCCCGGGTGCAGATCGACGCGGCCAACGATCGCGTGCTCTCGCGCTTCAATGGCAAAAATGCCATCAATATCGGCATCACGCGCCAGTCCACGGCCAATCCGCTGGAGCTGTCCGCCGCGGCCCGCCAGGAGGTCGAGCGCCTGAACGAAAGCCTGCCGGCCGGCATGAAGCTGAGCATTTCCTACGACACCTCTGTGTTCATCGAGCGCTCGATCGATTCGGTCTATCACACCATCATCGAGGCGATCGTCCTGGTGGTGCTGGTGATCTTTTTCTTTTTGCGCAATCTGCGCGCCAGTCTGGTGCCCATCGTCACCATTCCGGTATCCCTGATCGGCGCCTGCGCCATCATGTATATGTTTGGTTTTTCCATCAACACGCTCACCCTGCTGGCCATGGTGCTGGCCATCGGACTGGTGGTCGACGATGCCATCGTGGTGCTGGAAAACATCTTCCGCCATATCGAAAACGGCATGCCGCGCCGCCAGGCCGCCATCCAGGGGTCGCGCGAGATCGGCTTCGCGGTGGTGGCGATGACGATGACACTGGTCACGGTCTACGCGCCGCTGGCCTTCGCCACCGGCCGCACCGGACGGCTGTTTATCGAGTTCGCCCTGACCCTGGCCGCGGCGGTGCTGGTGTCGGGGTTCGTGGCGCTGACGCTCACCCCCATGATGTGCTCGCTGCTGCTGCGGCACCAGACCAGCCATAACCGTGCCTACAACCTGATCGAAGGCTGGCTCGATGCGCTGGGCCGCGGCTATCGGCGCTCGCTGGCCTGGTCGCTGGCGCATCGCGGCGTGGTGATCGCCATCGGCCTGGTCGTCGCCCTGGCCAGCGGCGTGCTGTTCAAAGTGGTCAAGAGCGAGCTCACCCCCATCGAGGACCGCGGTGTCATCTTCGGCATCGTCACCTCACCCGAGGGGGCCACCCTGGGCTACACGCTCGACAACATGCTGGCGATCGAGAAGTTCTACGAAACCATCCCCGAAGCCAGCGTCAGCCAGACCACGGTGGGGTTTCCCACGGTCACCGACGGCACGGCCATTTTGCGCCTCAAACCCTGGGAAGAGCGGACGCGCCGGCAGCAGGACATTACGCGCGAACTGCAACCCAAGTTCTCGTCGCTGCCGGGAGTGCGCGCCTTCCCGACCAATCCGCCGTCGCTGGGCCAGTCGGCCCGCTCCAAACCGGTGGAGTTCATCATCATGAGCCAGGCGCCTTATCCAGAGCTGGCCAAGCTGGTGGGGCGCTTCCTGGACGGGCTGCGCGACTATCCGGGGCTGCAGAACCTGGATACGGATCTGCGCCTGAACACGCCCGAGCTGCGCGTGCACGTGGACCGCGACAAGATGTCCGATGTCGGCGCCAGCGTCGACGTGGTCGGGCGCACACTGGAATCCATGCTGGGGGGGCGCCAGGTCACCCGCTACAAGGACGAGGGCGAGCAGTACGATGTGATCGTGCAGGTCACGCCGCGCGATCGCGCCACGCCCACCGATATCTCCGGCATCTATGTGCGGGCCCGCGATGGCAGCATGGTGCAACTGGATAATCTGCTGGCGGTGCGCGAAGGCGTGTCGCCCCAGTCGCTGAATCACTTCAACCGGCTGCGGGCAGTCAAGGTCGACGCCTCGGTGGCGCCGGGTTACGCCTTGGGCGAAGTGCTGGACCATATGCATGAGGTGGCGCGTGAGGTCCTGCCGCATACCGTGGTCACGGATCTGGACGGCCAGTCGCGCGAGTTCCGCGACTCCTCCGGCAGCATCTACCTGGTGTTCGCCATGGCGCTGGCCTTCATCTATCTGGTGTTGGCGGCCCAGTTCGAGAGCTGGCGCAATCCCTTCATCATCATGCTGTCCGTGCCCCTGTCCATGACGGGCGCGCTGCTGGCGCTGTGGCTGACCGGCGGCACCTTGTCCATCTACAGCCAGATCGGCCTGATCACCCTGGTGGGCCTGATCACCAAGCATGGCATTCTGATCGTGGAGTTCGCCAATCAGTTGCGCGAAGAGGGCCATGACGTCATGCACGCCGTGGTCGAGGCCAGCGTGCTGCGCCTGCGGCCGATTCTGATGACCACCGGCGCCATGGTGCTGGGCACGGTTCCGCTGGCGCTGGCCAATGGCGCCGGGGCGGAATCGCGGCAACAAATCGGCTGGGTGCTGGTCGGCGGGCTCAGCCTGGGTACACTATTGACCTTGTTCGTGGTGCCGGTGGCGTATTCGCTCATCGTCTCCACCCGGCCCGCCCCCGAGGGCAAACCGGCCGCATCCTCACCCGTTTCAGAGTAGCCCGCCATGCGTCAGATCATCTTCGATACCGAAACCACCGGCCTGGATCCCGCGCAGGGTCACCGCATCGTGGAAATCGGTTGCGTGGAGATCGTCAATCGCACGGTGACCGGCCGCAATCTGCACCTCTACCTCAATCCCGATCGCGACAGCGACCCCGAGGCTCTGGCCGTGCACGGGCTGACCACGGAGTTTCTCGCCGACAAACCGCGTTTCGGCGAGGTGGCCCGGCAGTTCATCACCTTCATCGAAGGTGCCGAACTCATCGCGCACAACGCAGGTTTCGACGTCAAGTTCTTCAATGCCGAGCTGCAGAAGGCCGGCCTCAAGAGCCTGGACAGCTACTGCGACAGCGTCGTGGATTCGCTGGCCCATGCGCGCACGCTGTATCCGGGCAAGCGCAATTCGCTCGATGCGCTGTGCGACCGCTATGGCATTTCCAATGCCCACCGCACGCTGCACGGCGCCTTGCTGGACTCGCAGTTGCTGGCCGAGGTGTGGTTGGCGATGACGCGCGGGCAGGATGCCCTGCTGATTGATGTGGACGACGCGCAGGGCGCGGGCGGCGCTCAGGTCGAACTCAGCCGCTTCGACGCTTCCGTGCTGCCGGTCATCGCCGCCCGTGACGAAGAGCTCGCCGAGCACGATGCGTACCTGGCGGCCCTCGATAAATCCGTGGGCGGCGCCTGCCTGTGGCGCACCCTCGACGCGGCCGAGACGGCACAGCCGCAGCCGGCCTGAGTTGATTTGCGCACGTGTAAAAAAGCGTGCTAGAATCTCGCTTCTTTCAGGGTGGTTAGCTCAGTGGTAGAGCACTGCCTTCACACGGCAGGGGTCACAAGTTCGAAACTTGTACCACCCACCAGACACCTGAGAAAGCCCGCTAAAAGCCTGCCTTTTGGCGGGCTTTTTCTTTTTCCGGCGCCGGATGTGGCGCCCCGGGTGCCGGTATCGCCCGATGCCGCCAGTCTGGCCAGGCCTACCCAGCCGGGCCCTTGATTGCCGGCGCGACACCCTGCGCGACACCCTGCGCGACGGAATCCATGGCCAAAGCCACGACGCAACGCACGGTAGAACACAGGGCAAGCCCTGCCGATTGCGGACTGGGCGCATGCCCGTACAGCGTATCGGTCACTTGACGCATGGGCGCGATTTTCGTGTATGTTCAGGCCAAGCCTGCTGCGCCTTTTGGCAGAGCTTGATCTGACGCAAGGCCAGGCAGACCTGTGCGCCGCACAGGGGCAGCCAATGGATAACATGACGGTGTTGGGCGGATAAGCAGGCTGAATCACGAGCGTGGTGGATTCTCTTCGCGCGGCTGATGACGGCTTTTTCCGTCTTGCATCTGCCGTAAGTCGTGGAGATCGGATGAAAAAGTCGCTGGTTTGGGGATCGGTGGCCGTGCTGGTTGTCGTGGCTGCCGTGGGGGCGGTCTGGGTCAATCAGCACCAGGGGCAAGGGCTGCCGGAAAATATCGGCAGCGCCAACGGGCGGCTCGAAGTGGGCCGGATCGATATCGCCACCAAGTACGCCGGGCGCTTGCGCGAGTTGCTGGCCCGTGAGGGCGACACCGTGACGGCCGATCAGGTGCTGGCGCGGCTGGATACCACCGAATTGCGCACCCAGCTTGCCGCGGCTCAGGCCGCTCACGGCCGTGCCGATCAGGCCGTCGCACGTGCCCAGGCGGAAACCGACGCCCGCCAGGCGCGCCAAAAGCTGGCGCAGATAGAGCTGAAGCAAACCCAGGGGCTGCGCAGCGACGCGCTGGTCTCCAATATCGAGTTGCAACGCCGCCAGTTGTCCCTGCAGGGCGAGAGCGCGGGTGTCGCCGCGGCCGGGGCGGCCGTGGGCGAGGCCAAAGCCGCCGGCACCGAAGCCCAGGCGCAGATCGCCAGAATCCAGAGCGTGATCGATGACATGGACCTGCGCGCGCCCGTGCCGGGCCGCATCGAGTACCGCATCGTGGAGGTCGGGGCAGTTTTGCCCGCTGGCGGGCGCATCCTCACGCTGCTCAATACCGCCGACGTATACATGACGGTTTTCTGGCCTGCCCGGGTGGCGGGCCATTTGCGCCTGGGGCAGGACGCCCGCTTGGTGCTCGACGGCATGCCGGGCGCGGTGTTTCCGGCCAAAGTGGGTTTCGTGGCTGCCGAAGCGCAATTCACGCCCAAGTATGTCGAGACCGTCAACGAGCGCGACAAGCTGATGTATCGCGTCAAGCTGCAAGTGCCCGTGGACATCGCCAATCGCTATTCCGGGCTGCTCAAGGCCGGCATGACGGGCAATGGCTACGTCAATCTGCAGGCTGATGCGGCCTGGCCCGCGGAGCTGGACGTGTCGTTGCCCAAGGAGTGAGCGCGATGGATGAAGCCATCGTCGTCGAGCAGGTCTCGCACCGCTATGGCGCGATCTGGGCGCTGCACGAGGTGTCCTTTGCGCTGCCCAAGGGCAAGACCATAGGCATGATCGGCCCGGATGGAGTGGGCAAGTCCACCCTGTTGTCGCTGATCGCCGGCGTCAAACGCCAGCAGGCGGGCAAACTCCAGGTGCTGGGCGGGGATATCGCCGACCGCGAGTTTCGCACTGCCTTGGCGTCACGGCTGGCGTTCATGCCGCAAGGCCTGGGCCGCAATCTCTATCCCACGCTGTCCGTGTACGAGAACGTGGATTTCTTTGCGCGCCTCTACGGTCTGAATCCCCAGCAACGTAAGACCCGCATCGAGCGTCTGCTCGGCGCCACGGCGCTGACGCCTTTCGCCGACCGGCCGGCGGGCAAGCTTTCCGGCGGCATGAAACAAAAGCTCAGCCTGTGCTGCGCCCTGGTGCACAACCCCGAGCTGCTCATCCTGGACGAACCCACAACCGGGGTCGACCCGCTGTCGCGCCGGCAGTTCTGGACGCTGATCGATTCCCTGCGCGCCGAACTGCCTGGCATGACGGTCTTGGTGGCCACCGCCTACATGGAGGAAGCCGAGCGCTTCGAATACCTGGTGGCCCTGGACGCCGGCAAAGTGCTGGTATGTGACGACACCCGGGCCGTCATGCAGCGGCAGGGCGCGCAGACGCTGGAGGAGGCTTATATCAGCCTGCTGCCGGCGGATCAGGCCGGCGAGCGCAAGCCGCTGGAGATCGCGCCGTTCGTCGCCCAGGAGGGGCCTCCGGCCATCGAGGCCGAAGCGCTCACGCGCAAGTTCGGCGACTTCGTGGCCGTGGACAACGTGAGTTTTCGGATCGAGCGCGGCGAGATTTTCGGCTTTCTGGGCTCCAACGGTTGCGGCAAGACCACGACCATGAAAATGCTCACCGGCCTGCTGGACGTCACCAGTGGCACGGCCAAGCTGCTGGGGCAGCCCGTTGATGCCGGCGACATGTCTACCCGCATGAAAGTCGGGTATATGTCGCAGGCGTTTTCGCTCTACGAAGAGCTCTCGGTGCGCAAGAATCTGGAGCTGCATGCGCACCTGTATCGGCTGGAGGGGCAGGCGGCCGTCCAGGCCGTGAACCACTCGCTGGAGCAATTCGAACTCAGCGAGGTGGCCGACAGCTACCCGTCCAGCCTGCCGCTGGGTATCCGCCAGCGCCTGCAACTCGCCGCGGCCTGCCTGCATGGGCCCGAGGTGCTCATCCTGGATGAGCCGACTTCGGGCGTGGATCCGGCCGCCCGCGATATGTTCTGGCGGCATCTGCTGCGGCTGTCGCGGCAGGAACACGTGACGATCTTCGTGTCGACGCACTTCATGAATGAAGCGCAGCGCTGCGATCGTATTTCCTTGATGCACCGTGGACGCGTGCTGGCCGTGGGGACGCCGCAATCGCTGACCGAGAGCCAGCATGCGCAGACGCTGGAAGACGCCTTCGTGGCCTATCTGGAGCAGGCCGATCCGCAGCAGAACGTCGAGCAGGCCAAAGCGGGCACCGCCGAGCTGGCCACCGACGACGAGATCGTGCACAGCGGCATGGCGGCCTGGTGGCGGCGCACCTGGGCGTTCGCCCAGCGCGAGTCGCTGGAGTTGCGGCGCGACCGGATGCGGCTGGCGTTCGCCCTGATCGGCCCCATCGTGCTGCTGTGCATTGCCGCCTGGAACGTCTCATTCGACGTCGAGAACATCCGTTATGCCGCGCTGGATCGCGACCAGAGCCTGGAAAGCCGGCGCCTGCTCGAACATTTTTCCGGTTCGCGCTATTTCCGCGAGGATGCCCCCCTGACCAATGACGCGGAGATCGTCGAGCGGCTGCGCGGCACGTCCGCCAAGCTCGTCATCGATATCCCGCCGGGATATGGCCGCGATCTGCTGGCCGGCCGCGCGCCGCAGATCGGGTTCTTTATCGATGGCGCTCAGCCCTTTACGGCCGAGAATGTGCGCGGCTATGTCACGGGCATCATGCTGGAATACACCGGCGGCCTCATGGCGGCCAGCCCGCAGGGCGGGCAGACGCTGCCCGTGCGGGTCGAATCGCGCTTCACGTTCAACCAGGAGTTTCGCAGCATCTACGCCATCACCCCCGGCATCGTGATGCTGGCCATGATCCTCATTCCCACCATGCTGACCGCGCTGGGTGTGGTCAGCGAAAAAGAGATGGGGTCGATCACCAATCTTTATGCTTCGCCGGCATCGGTGGGGCAGTATCTGCTGGGCAAGCAGATTCCTTATGTCGTGTTGGCCATGATGAGTTATCTCACCCTGGTCTTCCTGTGTATCGTGCTATTGCGCGTGCCCTTGCGCGGCGCTTTCCTGAGTATGTCTTTCGGGGCGCTGCTGTTCGTGCTGGCGGCAACCGCCCTGGGTTTGCTCATGTCCACCTTTGTGCGTTCGCAGGTCGCCGCCATCTTCGGCACCGCCATCATCTGCCTGATTCCTTCGGTCAATTTTTCCGGCCTGCTGTACCCGGTCTCGACGCTGACCGGCAGCGGTTACTGGGTGGGCGTGGGCTTTCCATCGTCGTGGTTTCAGGTGATCAGCCTGGGCGGATTCACCAAAGGGCTGGATTGGCGCAGCTTCCTGCCGATGTACGCGGCGCTGGCCGGGTTTGCGCTGGTCTACATGGGCGCGGCACGCCTGCTGTTGCGCAAGCAGGAGGCCTGAGATGCTGCAATGGATGCGCAATGTGATGCGCTTATGCGGCAAGGAGTTTCGCAGCCTGGCGCGCGACTACACCATGATGCTGCTCATCGTGTTCGCCTTTTCGGTGGCGATCTATTCGGTGGCCAGCGGCGTGAAGGCCGAGGTCGCGAATGCCTCGGTGGCCATGCTCGACAGCGACCGGTCCAATCTCTCGTTTCGCATCCGGGACGCCATTCAGCTGCCGTACTTCAAGCCGCCGGAATCCATCGTGCGGGAAGACGTCGATGATGCGCTGGACCATGGCCGTTATATCTTCGTGATCGAGATCCCGCCGAATTT
This sequence comes from Bordetella genomosp. 12, assembly GCF_002261355.1. Classification (GTDB taxonomy): domain Bacteria; phylum Pseudomonadota; class Gammaproteobacteria; order Burkholderiales; family Burkholderiaceae_B; genus Bordetella. The sequence continues at coordinate 664,765 of NZ_NEVU01000001.1, forward strand.
CGAGCGCGATGTGCTGGCCGGCCGCCAGCCAGCGGTGCAGATCCTGGTCGACGCCACCGCCATGACCCAGGCCGGCCTGGGCATGACCTATCTGAACGAAATCATCGCCCGCGAAGTGCTGGGTTTTCTCAATGCCCAGGGCATCGCCTCGCAGCTGCCCGTGGTGTCGGTCACGCGCCAGTTGTTCAACCCCAACGCGCAATCGTCCTGGTACACGGCGGTGATGCAGATCGTGACCAACGTCACCGTGCTGTCCATCATCCTGGTGGGGGCGGCAGTCATCCGCGAACGCGAGCACGGCACGATGGAGCATTTGCTGGTCATGCCGGTGCGCGCCAGCGAGATCGCGATGGCGAAGATACTCTCCAATGGCGCGGTGATCCTGGTGGCCGCCATGCTGTCTTTGCGCTGGATCGTGCACGGCGGGTTGGGTATTCCCTTGCACGGCTCGCAGCTGCTGTTCATGGCCGGCCTGGCGATCTATCTGTTTTCGGTGACGGCCCTGGGCATGTATCTGGCCACGCTGGCGCCCACCATGGCGCAGTTCGGCCTGCTGTCGGTCCCGGTCTACGTGGTGGCCTATCTGCTGTCTGGCGCGGCCACTCCCGTCGAAAGCATGCCCGAGGTCATGCAGCAGATCGTCCCGATTCTTCCGACCACGCAGTTCGTCATGCTGACTCAGGCCATTCTGTACCGCGGAGCCGGCTTCGCCATTGTCTGGCCGCAGTTCCTGGCCATCGCGGTGTGCGGGGCGCTATTTCTCGGCTTGGCGCTGCGTCGTTTCCGTTCCATGTTGGCGCAGCAGGGATAGCCTCATGATTTCAACCCGACCCCTCGTTTCCCTATTACTGGTGTCGTCGCTGGCCGCCTGCGCGGTGCGGGTGGAGCCGCCGCCGCAGCGCGCCCTGCCGGAGCGCTTCGACCAGATGCCCGCCGACGCCACGCAGCAAGACCTGCAGGCCTGGTGGCTGGGCTGGCAGGATCCCGTCATGACGGCGCTCATCGAGCAGGGCCTGGCGCACAGCAACGATCTCAAACAGGCGGAGGCCAGCCTGCGCGAGGCCCGCGCCATGGCCGCCGTGGTCGACTCCGCGCTCTATCCCAATCTGGTGGCGCACGCCGGGGGACAGCGCGGCAAGGCCGAACTCAGAGAACCGCGCCCACTGCCGCGCGACACGGCCATGGTCACGGATTATCTGGCCGGGGTGGCGGCCGTCTGGGAGGTGGATATCTTTGGCGGGCGCCGCAGCGACGCCGTGGCGGCCAGCGAGTCCGCCTTGGGCGCTGAGCAGCGCCTGTACGGCGCGCGCATGCTCGTCGCGGCGGATATCGCACAGGCCTATCTCGAGGCGCGCGGCCTGCAGGCGCGCTTGCGTGTGCTGGACACCAGTATCGTCGCCAGCGACAAACTGCTGCGCTATGCCAAGGGCCGCTTCGGCGCCGGGCAGGTGACTCGCTACGAAGTGGACCGGGCTCAGGCCCAGGCCGAGAATATCCGCGCTCAGCGCCCGCTGCTGGTCACGCAGTTCGATGTGCGGCTGCGCCGCCTAGCCGTCTTGACGGGGCAGCCGCCGCAGGCGCTGCGCGGCTTGCCGGAACTGCCCGCGACGGCCGTCGTGCCGGCGGCGCCGGGCGGCATGCTGCCTTCGGACGTGCTGGCCCGCCGGCCCGATGTGCGTGGCCGCGGACACGAAGTCAGCGCCTATGCGGCCCGGCTGGGCAGCGCCAAGGCGGATTGGCTGCCGCGCTTTTCGATCAATTTTCTGCTGCGCGACGGGCGCCTGGATATTGCCGGCCTGCCGGTGCTGCAGGGCACCGCCGGCCTGTTCGGGGTGGGGGTGACGCTGCCCATCTTCACGGCCGGGCGCATCGCGGCCAATGTCGAGGCCGCCGATGCCCGTCTGCAGGGCGCCTTGGCGCGTTACGATCAGAGTATCCTGGACGCATTGCAGGACGTCGATAACGCTTATGGCATGCGACGCGGGCTGGATGCGCGCGAGGCGTTGCTGGTGCAGGCTGCGGGCACGGCAAGGCGCAACGCCACGCAGGCGGGCCGGCTGTACGACGCGGGCAGGCAGACGCTTCAGGATGTGCTCGAAGCCCAGCTGGACTCCCTGCACCGCGAGGACGAACTGGCGCAGGTGCGAACCGCCCGCGCTCAGGTAACGGTCAAGCTGTACCAGGCCTTGGGTGGCGGCTGGAGCGAGGCCGAGACGATACGATCAGGAGAATAAGTCGATGCATCCGAATACCAACACCATGCTCATCATCGTGTGCCTGGCCGTGGCGCTCATGCTGGTGGGGTTTGGGCTGCGCGATCGCAATCTGGGCCTGGGATTGATGGGGCTGGGCCTGATCGTGGCCTTGCTGACCATTCTCTACAAGGCCTACATCACCTTCAGTTCTTTCTACTGATCCGGCAGGCTGCGGCTCATGTAGACCGCGCCTTCGCCGTAGCCGGCCAGCTTGGCGGCCAGCGCCGCCGACGCGGCGGCAGCCACATAGCCTTGTTTTTCCCAATAGGCCACGGCCGGCGCCAGCGATACGAGGCTGGCCCGGGTCAGCCCGGCCAGCGCCGCCGATCGGGCACTGTCACGCAGCATCAGCCTGGCGACGCCGGCGCCCTGCGCCCAGGGGGCCACCGCGCAATCATGGACAAACCAGCAGTCCGCATCGGCCGGCAAGGCCGCGAGCTGGCGGTTAAGCGCTGGCGGCAGCCCCGAGTTCCACGGGTAGGCGATCAGATAACCTGCCAGGCGCGGCCCGTGCAGGGCCACGCGGCAGGTCGCGGCGGCCAGGCCGAGCCGATTCAGAAAAAACGCCGCGGTTTCGTGCAGATCACCGGGATAAACCTCGGTCTGCAGGTGCAAAATCCGGGGCAGATCGTTGGCGTCCAGGGGGCGGCAGATCAGGTTTTCAAGCATAAATATAAATAAAATCAATAGCTTGCTGGAGTGTTTCGCGGCCTGCTGCGGGCGCGGGGAGACGGCGGCGCCTATTTTTGCGGGATTGGCCTGATTTGATAAAAATTTGACAGGGCGATTTGCATACTTGCTGCACATTCAACCCTCTATCGGGTCAGCACCATGCAAGTCGAATTCCGCTCCAAGGCTTTTCCCGTCCCGCGTCAGTCCGCTGACGCACCGCTCGAATTGGCCGGCGAAACCCGTTCCTTCTATGTGGAGGCCCAGGTCAGTTGCATCGTACCCTGCCTGAACGAAGCGGATAATCTGCGGGTATTGCTGCCGGCCTTGCGCAGCCGGCTCGATTCGCTGTGCTCCGGCTGGGAAATCATCGTCATCGATGACGGCAGCAGCGATGCCACCGCCGATCTCATGGCCGAGTGGAGCGCGATCGATGGCTTTCGCTACGTGCAACTGGCCCGTAACTTCGGCAAGGAAGCCGCCATCAGCGCCGGGCTGGAGGCCGCCGATGGCGACGTAGTCATCTGCATGGACGCCGACATGCAGCACCCGCCCTTTCTCATCGAGGAAATGCTGCGCCGCTGGCGCGCCGGCGCCGAGATGGTCTATGCCGTGCGCCGCGACCGCAATGATGAAAGCCCTTTTAAACGCTGGGGCTCGCATTGGTTCTATCGCATGCTTTCGGGCAGCCGTGTCGACGTTCCCGCGGGCGCAGGCGACTTCCGCCTGATGGATCGGCGCGTCGTCGAAGCCCTGGTGGCGCTGCCCGAACGCACCCGCTTCATGAAAGGCCTGTACGCCTGGGTGGGCTTTCGCAGCGAAGCCTTGCCGTATACGCCGGATGTCCGTCTGCACGGGCGCAGCCATTTCCGGCCGATGCGCCTCTTTGGCCTGGCGCTCGACGGCCTGACCGCCTTCACCACCTGGCCGCTGCGGGTGCTCAGTATTCTCGGCCTGCTGTTCGCGCTGCTGTCGCTGTTGTATGCGGCCTATCTGGTGGGGGCCTATGTGATGGTCGGCAATGCCGTCTCGGGCTGGACCACCATCATGACCGCATTGCTGTTTTTCGCCGGCATCAATCTTATTTCCTTGGGGGTGGTCGGCGAGTACGTCGCGCGCATCTTCGACGAGGTCAAGGGGCGGCCGTTGTACGTGGCGCGCCAGCGCCGCGGGCGCGCGCGCGCCATGCGCAAGGCGGGCACGCGATGAGCAGCCTGGCCTTGCCCACGCGCGATGCCGCGCGGTATCGCCTCTCCACCTGGCTGGTCCTGACGGCGGTCGCCCTGTGGCTCATGGGGCTGGCCTGGTCGCGTCCCCTGACGCTGCCCGACGAAGGCCGCTACGCCGGGGTGGCCTGGGAGATGCTGCGCAGTCATTCTCCGTTCGTGCCGCTCATGGACGGCATGCCGTACTTCCACAAGCCGCCGCTTTACTACTGGCTCGCGCAGATATCGTTTGCCGTGTTCGGCTTGACGGAATGGGCCGCGCGGCTTCCCTCGCTGCTGATCGCCTGGGCCAGCGTCGCCGGCTTGTACGCGTTTGCGCGCCGCTATCGTGGCGAGCGCTTCGCGCTGTGCGCGGTGCTCGTGCTTTGCACCATGCCGTTCTTCTATGGCGGGGCCCAGTTCGCCAACATGGATATGTCCGTCGCCGGCATGATCACGCTCTGTGTGCTGGCCGGCGCGGACACCATCTTGCGCGTCGCGGGTGGTTTGCCCTGGCGCGGGATGTCGCTGGCCACGGCGCTGCTGGCCGCGCTGGCCGTGCTGGCCAAGGGGCTGATCGGCATTGTTCTGCCTGGCGCCATCTTGCTGGGCTGGCTGCTGATGCGGCGCGACTGGCGCGGCTTCAAGGCGCTGGTCTGGCCGCCGGCGCTGGCCGTTTTCGCGCTCGCCGCGCTGCCCTGGTTCGTCTACATGCAGATGCGTTATCCGGGCTTTTTCCATTATTTCTTCATCTATCAGCATTTCGAGCGCTTTGCCCTGTCCGGCTTTAACAACGTCCAGCCCTTCTGGTTCTATCCGCCGGTGCTGGCCGGGCTGACCCTCCCGTGGTCCTTGTGGATGGGCGGCGCCTTGCGTCGCGGCTTCTGGGGCGCCGAGGATAGCGATGGCCTGCGCCGCCTGATGCTCATCTGGCTGATCGCGGTGGTGGGGTTCTTCTCGCTGCCGAGTTCCAAACTGATCGGCTATATCCTGCCGGCCGTGCCCGCCCTGGCCTTTTTGGTTACCGAGACGGTGATCCCGGCCTGGAATCGGGGCCTGCATCGCCGAGCATGGGCGTCATTGGGCGTGGCCGTGGTGCTTTGCCTGACGGGCATCCTGGTTGCGACGTTCAATCCGCGTGGCGGCAGCGGCGCCTTGGGCGAGCAGGTCCGCAGCGAGGCCAGTCCCTACGACACCATGGTGGCCTTGCATCATTTCCCGTTCGATCTGGGCATCTACACCGCTTCGACCGAGCCGATGTGGGTGGTCGACGATTGGTCCAACCCGGAGATCCCCACGCGCGATAACTGGCGCAAGGAACTCTACGACGCCGCGCTGTTCGAGCCCGCGGTCGGGCAGCGGGTGCTGGTGTCGGCCGCGACGCTCAACGAGCGGCTGTGCGCCGCGCCCAATGGCGCGCGTTTCTGGATATGGGGGCAGGCCGCCGATGGTGAGTCTTATGCCGCCATCCGGGGGCAGACGCCGCGTTTTGTCGATGGCCGGCGCCAGGTCTGGCAGGTGGACGTCAACGACGCGGTGCGCCAGAGGGTGTGTGGCGGAAGGCCCATAAGCGGCTCGCCACAAAGGTAAGGACGGCCAATCCAATCAAGATCAATGCGAGCAGCACGTCGTAAGGCAGCCGGGTGGTGTGCAACAGCCAGATGTAGGCGGCTTCGTTCAATGCGAAGCCAGCGGCTGACACAAGGAAGAAACGCCGCGCGGCTAGGATCCAAGAGAGCGTCAGATGACGAAAAGTGAGTCGGTAGTGTCCGGTGAACGACACCACGAAGGCGACCAGCCAACCCGCCACGTTGGCCCAGGCGGGGGCCAGGCCGCCGTACTCCACGCAGAGCACGGCGACCAGCCAGTGGGTGGCGGCAGCAGCGCAACCTACAAAGACGAACCAGGCGATTTGGCGCAACAAAGCGGGCATGGCGAAGGCAAGGGGATGGAAATGACGATGCAAGCATCGGCTTATGGACGGCGGGTTGCTGTCTGCGGCGACGATTTTGGCATGGATGCGTGCGTCGACCACGCGATTTTTCAATTGCTCGATGCCGGCAGCCTGAGCGCGGTCAGTTGCATGTCCGGCGGGCCGAGTTTTGCGCGCCATGCCGCCGAGCTCAAGGCCCGCGGGACCGACATCGGCCTGCACTTGAATCTTTCCGAGCCCCTGTCCGTGGTCGACCAAGGCATGCTGCCTTTACGGACCTTGTTGTTGCGGGCCTATGGCGGCCGCCTGGATAGGCAGGTGGTCGGCCAGGCCATCGAGCGGCAACTCGACGCTTTCGAGGATCAGATGGGCCAGGCGCCGCATTACGTCGATGGCCACCAGCATGTGCATCAGTTGCCGGGGGTGCGCGAGCTGCTGCTGCAGGCCTTGCAGCGGCGCTATGGCGGCCAGCGGCCCTGGTTGCGCCTGACCCGCGCCGGTGCGCAGCAGGGGTTGCCGTGGTCGGCCGTGGCCAAAGCGCATCTCATCGCCGCGCTGGGCGGGCACGCCTTGGCCGCGCAGGCCGGCAAAGCGGGCTGGCCGGCCAATGGCCGCTTCTTTGGTGCCTACGGATTCACCGGCGGCAAGCGCCGCTACGCAGCGCTGCTGCATCATTGGTTCTGCAATGCCCTGGATGGCGACCTCATCATGAGCCATCCCTCGCTGCCCGGTCCGGTCGCGCACGCCCAGCAGCGCGTGGCGGAGTTCGACGTGCTGGCCAGCGCCGAGTTGCGCGACTGGCTGGTCGGCAACGGGGTGTCGATTGCCCGTTTGAGCCAGATGATCCCGGTCAGCGCTACGCAGCCCCAAGCGCGGCGGCCAAGCTGGGAGGAGGCCGATCGGCCCCTGATCAGCCGCTGACCGCTCGGTCCGCCACGCGCCGCGCTTTTCCGGCGTCGCGCACGAAGTCCGATACTGCCTGGTTGTACGGCGCGCCGGAGCGCACCCCGCCCGAATGCGAGCCGCCCTGGATCTTCACCAGCCGCCGTAGCTCGGGCGGCACCAGGATGGCGGCGGCGTACAACTCATCGCTCATGCTGTCGGGCACGATGCGGTCCTCCGTGCCATGCAACAGCAGCAGCGGAATGGAAAGGCGGGCCAGCTTGCCCAGCGAATCGAAGGGCTGGGTGACGAGCCAGGCAGCGCCCGGGACCTTGCCCCATTTGTATTGCGTCATCATGGCCGCAATGCTCGTGAAGCTGGACTCCACGATCAACCCGGCGACTTCAGGCTGGCGGGGTTGCGACATCAGGTCGATGGCAATCGCCCCGCCCAGGCTATGCCCGTAAACAAAGCGGCGCGCGGGGTCGGGCTGGCGGCGCGCCAGTTCCTGGAGCGCGGCCTGGGCATCCTGCAGGGCGGATCGCTCCGAAGGCAGGCGTGGGCTGGACGCGCCGAAACCCCGGTAGTCGATGGCCAGCACCGAATAGCCCAGGCGGGTCCATGCCTCCATGCGAAAGGCGCTGCCGTTCAGGTTCCAGCGCGCGCCATGCAGGTAGAGCACGGCCGGCGCATGCGGCACGGGGCTGGGCCAATACCAGGCGCGCACGGTTTCGCCCCGGGCCACCTGCAAGTCGAAGACTTGCGTGCCGGCGGGCGGATCGCGCCACCAGCGCTGTTGTTCGGCCACCGGGGAGAAAATCGCCTGGCGTTGCCAACTGTCGAGTTCGGAGCAGCCGACCGCGCCCAGGGCGACGAGGACGGCCAGGCCAGCCAGCCGGCGGAGAGTTCGGGGAAAAGAGACCATGGTGTTTGGTTCAGACACGCGCGCATCCGCCAGGTTCCCCGGCAGCAGCGTTACTGCGGCAGCAGCTCCAGCGCGATCGGGTAGAGCGACGCCACCAGCAGCAGCGCCATGCTCAGGTTGAATGCCCGCACCGCGCCGGGGCGGTGCAGCACGCGCCGCAAGGCCATGCCGAAAGACACCCAGATCGAGATGCTGGGCAGGTTGACCACGCCGCAGACCAGGGCGGCGATCCAGAGATTGCCCAGAAACCCTTGTTGCGGCGTGTAGGTGGCGACCACGCCCACGGTCATGACCCAGGCCTTGGGGTTGACCCACTGAAACAGCGCGGCTTGCATGAAGGTCAGCGGGTGTGCGCGTTGTGAGCCGTCTTCCATGGGGCCGGATCGGGCGATCTTCCAGGCCAGGTAGAGCAGGTAGACGGCGCCACCGTATTTGAGGGCCGTATAGAGCCAGGGGGCCTGGCTGAACAGCGCGCCCAGGCCCAGCCCGACCAGCAGGATCATGAAGGAAAAGCCGATGGTCACCCCCAGCATATGAGGGATGGTGCGCCGGAAACCGAACGTCAGGCCCGACGAGGCGAGCATGACATTATTGGGCCCGGGCGTGATGGACGATACGAGCGCGAACAACGCCAGCGGGCCGAGCAGAGACAGCGAAAGAATGGGCAGCGAGTCGATCAACATGGATATGAACCAGACGAGGAAAACGGGCTAGCGCGTGCGGATCAGGGCGCGGCGGCCCCCGGCGATGACCAGCACCACCGCCAGCGCGAAGACATAGGTGTCGGGCGTGACCGGCTCCTGGAACAGCCAGGCCGCGGCCAGCACCGTCAGAAAGGGTTGCAGCAGCTGGACCTGGCCCACCCGCGCGATGCCGCCGACCGCCAGGCCGCGATACCACGCGAAAAAGCCCAGAAACATCGAAAAGAAGGCCAGATACCCGAAAGCCCAGAGGGCATGCGTACCGGGCCGGGCCGCGTGCGCCGCCATCCACCAGACCGGGCCGGCCAGAAACGGCGCGCTGATCACCAGCGCCCAACAAATGGTGCGCCAGCCGCCCAGCGTGCGCGCCGCACGGGCGCCTTCGGCGTACCCCATCCCGCCCAGCACGACCGCCAGCAGCAGCCAGAGATCCCCCGGCTGCAGACTGCCGTGGCCCTGATTCAGGATGAAGCCCACCACCAGCAACGCACCCACCAGGGCCCAGCCCCAGAATGCCCCCGACGGCCGTTCCCCGCTGCGCCAGCAGGCAAAGAGCGCCGTGGACAGCGGCAGCAGGCCGTTGACCACCGCGCCGTGGGAGGAGGGCACGCTGGCCATGGCCAGCGTCGAGGTCAAGGGCCAGCCCACCACGATGCCGCCGGCGGCCAGGACAATGCCGCTGAACTCCGAGCGGGTGGGCAGGCGGCTGCGGGTGGCCAGCAGCAGCGCGGCGGCGGGTAGCGCCGCGGCCAGCGCGCGCCCCAGGCCGACGAGCAGCGGCGGCATCTCGGCCACGGCCAGACGCGTCATGGGCAGCGTCAGCGAGAACACGAGCACGCCCAGCAGGCCGAACACATAGCCTTCGAGGTTAGGGGAAGTAGGGCTTCGGGACATGGCGGGCCGTGAATTCAGGGTCGGGTCTTGCCGAGGGGGATCAAGCCTGTCACTCTACGCACAGTCATCGGTACAGTACCGATACACTTATGCGGTTCACGCTTATCACTGGCCTGGTAAAACTCCCATGACAGTTGCATCCGAAACGGTGTTTTCCCCTCAATTGCCCGCCGACTGGCAACCCGTGCGCGCAGGCGATGCGACCCTGGTCACCCAGTTGGCCGACGATCTGGCCCGGCGTATCGACGATCAGGGCATGCGTCCCGGGACGCGTCTGCCTTCCATCCGGCGCATGGCCGAGCAGGCCGGCGTCAGCCGCTTTACCGTGGTCGAGGCCTACGATCGCCTGGTGGCCCGCGGGCTGGTCCAGTCGCGCCGGGGCGCGGGTTTTTTCGTCCGTGCCCGTAACGACGGCGCGCTGGCGCACGAGGCCACGCCGGCGCCCGGCCTGGCCGTGCCCGCACGGGTCGACGTCACCTGGCTGTTGCGCAGCATGTTTCGCGACACCACGCCCGGCTCGCCGGGCGGGGCGGGCTTGTTGCCGGCAGACTGGCTCGATCCTGAAATGGTTGCCGCCGCGATACGCGCCGTCGGGCGTTCGGCGCGCGCCAATCTGGTCTCCTACGGGCGGCAGCAGGGCTTCCTGCCCTTGCGCCAGCAGATCGCTTCCATGCTGCAGGGCGAAGGCGTGCCGGCTCATCCCGAGCACCACTTGCTGACCACCAACGGCGTGACCCATGGCCTGGATCTGATCGCCCGGCATCTCGTCAAACCCGGCGACACGGTGCTGGTCGAGGATCCGGCCTGGTTTGTCTTCTTCGGCCGGCTGGCGGCGTTTGGCGCGCGGGTGATCGGCGTGCCGCGCGGCCCGGACGGCCCGGACCTGGCCATGCTCGAACTGCTGGCCACCGAACACAAGCCCAAGTTGTTCATCATCAACGCCGCGGTGCACAACCCGACCGGCCTGACCTTGTCGGCGGGCGCGGCGTATGGGGTGCTGCGGCTGGCCGAACGCCACGACTTCATGGTCGTCGAAGACGATACCTACGGCGAACTGCATCCGGGCGGAGCCATGCGTCTGGCCGCGCTGGACCGTCTCAACCGGGTCATCCTGGTGGGCGGGTTTTCCAAAATGCTGGCCGCCAGCCTCAGGGTCGGCTATGTGGCCGCCCATGCCGACATTCTCCAGCCGCTGGCCGACCTCAAAATGCTGGCCGGACTGACCACGCCCGAACTGGGCGAACGGGTCGTGCATCGCATCCTGGTCGACGGGCAATACCGACGGCATCTGGACCGGGTGCGCGTCAGGGTGGACCAGGCCCGGCGCGACTGCCTGCGGCGGCTGCACGCCCTGGGCTTTGCGATCCCGCATGAGCCCAGCGCGGGTATGTTTGTCTGGGCCGATTGCGGACGCGACTCCGAAATCCTGGCGCGCCAGGCCGCCGACCGCGGCATGCTGCTGGCGCCGGGCACGCTGTTCTCGCCGTCGCAGCAGCCGTCGACCATGCTGCGCTTTTCGGTCGCCATGATCGATTCGCCCGAGGCCTGGCGTATTCTGTCCGACCTCATGGCCGACCCCGCGGGCAGGCCCGGGGCCACTATACTTTGAGCATCTTCCCCGCCCGGCGCGGGCCGCGCCGCGGCGCGGCGGGCGCGCGTCGGGCCATTATCCAAGGAATCCCCTCATGAGCGTGCCGATTCGCCCCTTGACCGAGAACTTCGCCGTGGCCCCCCAGCTCGGCCCCGATGATATGGCTGGCGTGGCCGAGGCTGGCTACAAAAGCGTGATCATCAACCGTCCCGATTTCGAAGGCGGTCCGGATCAGCCCCAGGCGGCCGATGTGGCCAAGGCGGCTGCGGCGGCGGGTCTGGCGGTGGAGTATCAACCCGTGGTGGGCAGCGCCATGACGGCCGCCGATGTGGCCCGTTTCGCGGAATTGCTGCGCGCTTTGCCGGCGCCGGTGCTGGCCTATTGCCGTACCGGAACGCGCTGCACCAACCTCTTCGTGGCAGCCCAGCAACTGGCTTGATGGTCATCAAGCCTGCGGGCTTATCGCTGCGTGCCTGCCGGGTTTTCCGGTAGCATGTGGCTTCCTACTAAAAGGAGCAGGCAGCATGTTCAAAAAGATCCTGATTCCCACCGACGGTTCCCCTCTCTCTGCACAGGCCGCCAATGCCGGCATTACGTTCGCGCGCTCGATCGGCGCCGAGGTCGTGGCCTTGCACGTGACGCAGCCTTTTGCGGCAACCATCGGTTTTGACGGCATGGCCGCCGCCTATGCCATTACCGACGAAGACTACGAGAAGGCCGCCGCCGAACAGGCTGAGCAGTATCTCAAGCAGATCATCGATCGGGCACATACCGCCGGCGTGACGGTCGAGTCGCGCGCGGTGTCGAACTTCAACGTCGCCGATGGCGTGGTGCAGGCCGCCACCGACGCGGGTTGCGACCTCATCTTTATCGGCAGCCATGGCCGCAGCGGCCTGTCCCGCCTGTTGCTGGGCAGCGTCACGGCCAAGGTGCTGTCGCTGGCCGGCACGGCGGTGTTGGTCTACCGCGTCAAGGAAGAAAAGAAGTAAGGCTCGCGCCGTCTTCCGGCTTCCCAACCCCGCGCGCCGCCTGGTCGGTGCGCGGGGTTTTTCTTTGCCCGCCGGCGCTGCGGGCGGCGCAATGACCCGGCCGAGGACGCGGGCAAATGCTGCGCGGAGCGGGGCTCAGTACTATGCTAGTCAGTCTGGACACCCTCCAGGACACGATGCTTTTCCTGTTGTGCCTTCCATGACCCAACGCCTTGAGTAAGGGACCGCCATGACTCGCAGGACGCCAATCGAGCTTTACCGGAACATCGGGATCAGCGCTCACATCGACGCTGGCAAGACCACGACGACCGAGCGCATTCTCTTTTACACCGGGATCACCCACAAGCTGGGCGAGGTGCACGAAGGCGCGGCCGTCATGGACTGGATGGAGCAGGAACAAGAGCGCGGCATCACCATCACCTCGGCGGCCACCACGGCCTTCTGGCGCGGCATGGCGGGCAACTATCCCGAGCATCGCATCAACATCATCGATACGCCGGGTCACGTCGATTTCACCATCGAAGTCGAGCGTTCCATGCGTGTGCTCGACGGCGCCTGCATGGTCTACGACTCGGTCGGCGGTGTGCAGCCGCAATCCGAAACCGTCTGGCGCCAGGCCAATAAGTACCGCGTGCCGCGCATCGCCTTCGTCAACAAGATGGACCGGGTCGGGGCGGATTTTCTGCGGGTGCAGCGCCAGATCGTCGAGCGCCTCAAGGGTGACGCCGTGCCGGTCCAGCTTCCCCTGGGCGCGGAAGACCAGTTTCGGGGCGTGATCGATCTGGTGAAGATGAAATGCATCCTTTGGGACGACGCCAGCCAGGGGGTGCGGTTCGAGTACACCGACATCCCGGCCGACATGCTGGCCGAGGCCCTGCGCTGGCGCGACAAGCTGATCGAGAAAGCGGCGGAGGCCAATGAAGTCCTGCTCGAAAAATATCTCTCCGGCGAGACGCTGACCGAAGCGGAAATCAAGGCCGGCCTGCGTCAACGTACCGTGGCCAACGAGATCGTGCCCATGCTCTGTGGCAGTGCCTTCAAGAACAAGGGCGTGCAGGCCATGCTGGACGCCGTCATCGACTATCTGCCCTCGCCCCTGGATGTGCCGGCGATCAAGGGGCATGACGAGCGCGATAACGAGATCGAACGCCATCCTTCCGACAAAGATCCCTTCTCCGCCCTGGCCTTCAAGATCATGACCGACCCCTTCGTCGGCCAGTTGGTGTTCTTCCGCGCCTACTCGGGCGTCGTCAAATCCGGCGACTCGGTGCTCAACCCGCTGAAGAACAAAAAAGAGCGTCTGGGCCGCATCCTGCAGATGCATGCCAACGAGCGCAAGGAAATCAGCGAGGTCTATGCGGGCGATATCGCCGCCGCCGTGGGGTTGAAGGATGTCACCACCGGCGACACCCTGACCGATCCGGGGCACGTGATCGTGCTCGAGCGCATGGTCTTTCCCGAGCCGGTGATATCCCAGGCCGTCGAGCCCAAGACCAAGGCCGACCAGGAGAAAATGAGCCTGGCGCTCAATCGCCTGGCGCAGGAAGACCCCTCATTCCGCGTGCGCACCGATGAGGAGTCCGGGCAGACCATCATCTCGGGCATGGGTGAGCTGCACCTCGAGATCCTGGTCGACCGCATGCGGCGCGAGTTCGGTGTCGAGGCAACGGTGGGCAAACCGCAGGTGGCCTACCGTGAAACCGTGCGCAAGAAAGTCGACGGCGTGGAGGGCAAGTTCGTCAAACAATCGGGCGGACGGGGCCAGTATGGCCATGCCGTGATCACCGTCGAGCCGCAGGCGCCGGGCAAAGGGTTTGCGTTCGTCGACGCCATCAAGGGCGGCGTCATCCCGCGCGAGTTCATTCCGGCCGTCGAACGCGGCATCGTCGACACGCTCAACACCGGCGTGCTGGCCGGCTACCCCGTGGTCGATGTCAAGGTCACGCTGACCTTCGGCTCGTATCACGACGTGGATTCCAACGAGAACGCCTTTCGCATGGCGGGCTCGATGGCGTTCAAGGAAGGGATGCGTCGCGCCGATCCGGTGCTGCTCGAGCCCATGATGCAGGTCGAAGTCGAAACGCCGGAAGACTTCACAGGCAATGTGATGGGCGACCTGTCGTCCCGGCGCGGCATGGTGCAGGGCATGGAGGACATCGCCGGCGGAGGCGGCAAGCTGGTGCGTGCCGAAGTCCCGCTGGCCGAGATGTTTGGCTACTCCACCTCGCTGCGTTCGCTGACGCAGGGGCGGGCGACCTACTCGATGGAGTTCAAGCACTACGCCGAGGCGCCGCGTCAGGTGGCCGAGCAGGTCATTGCCGCGCGTTCTGGCTCGCGCGGCTGAGCGCGCCTGATTCCGGCCCTGCGGGCCCGGGATCAGGCGAGAAAGTCGATGATCGCCTGGTTGAAGGCGCGCGGGTTGCCCAGGTTCATGCCATGCGACGAGCCGGCGATCCGGATGAGCCGGGCCTGGGGAAGCTGGTTTTGCAGGCGGTCCAGCGTGGCGGGGTAGGGCGCAGGGCTGAGGGCGCCGCCGATCAGCAGCACGGGCATGGACAGCGCGGTGATATCGCCCACTGGCGTGGCCGGTTCGCGCGCCTGGCCCAACAGGGTGGTCGCGTTGTCGCGCACCATCTCCTTGAACCACGGCACCATGCGTCGCCAGGTGTCCGGCCCCGTAACGGTATCGATGAACAGCGCGAGCCCGGCGTCGGGATCGCCGGCCTGGATCAAGGCCAGCGCGCGTTGGCGGAAATCCCCGCGCGCGTCCTCGCCGGGACGCGTCATCCCGGGGTCGGCCAGCACCAGGCTGCGCACGCTGTCCGGCGCCCGTAGCGCGGCCTCCACCGCGATGCGGCCGCCGCGCGAGTGCCCCACGACATGGGCCGAGCCGCCCGCCCGCGCGGCGATGAACGCCAGGACGTCGGTGGTGTGCTGCGCGATGGAAAACCCATCGCCGCTGCCATCCCAGTGCTGCGGCCAGTAATGGCGCAAGGACAGCGAAAACACCCGGAAGCGCCGTGACAGTGCCTGCAACTGCGGTTTCCAGTAGCGGCAATCGCACAGCGAGCCGTGCACCAGGACCAGGGGATCGCCGTCACCGGCTTCGGCATAGGTCAGGGGGTAGCCGTCGAGATCGACGGTCTTCAGATCGAGTTCGGGTTCGGAGCGCATGGCAGGGGTTGTGGCACAGTCGCGCAAGATTGTAGTGCGGGCGGCCTCCGGGCGGCTGATACACTGCCCCATTCCTTTCCCGGAGCGTATTCATGCTTGTCACTGCCCTGGACGAGTTGCCGGATTCGGCGCGTCGCGTTGCCCTGCTGCTGCAATCATTGGGGCATGACAAACCCGTGGTGATGTTGCCGGCCAGCGGCAAGACCTCGGCTCAGGCTGCCGAGGGGCTGGGCTGCTCGGTGGCGCAGATCGCTAAATCCATCATCTTCCGGCGCCTGGCCGACGATGCGCCCGTGCTCGTGGTGGCCAGCGGCATCAACCGCGTGGACGAGGCCAAGGTCGCCGCGCGCGTCGGCGCCCTGGGCAAGGCGGATGCGCGATTCGTGCGCGAGACGAGCGGCTATGCCATCGGCGGGGTCTGCCCCATCGGGCACACGGTGCGGCCGGTCATGCTGCTCGACAGCGACCTGTTTCTCTACGACAGCCTCTGGGCTGCGGCGGGCCATCCCAATGCCGTGTTCAACCTGACACCGGCGCAGTTGGCGGCCCTGACCGGCGCCGAATCCGCCGACGTCGCGCAGCGCGCCTGAAATGCAAACGGCGGCCCGCAGGCCGCCGCGATCCTGGCCTTGCTCGTTCAGAGCAATTGCAGGCGGCTCTTGGCGGTGTTGGCCGCCGGAGAGTTCGGATAATCCCGCACGATGCGTTGCAGCGTCGTCTTGGCGCCCGCGCGGTTGTTCAATTCGATCTGGCTGCCGGCAATCACCAGCAGCGCATCCGGCGCCCGGGCGTTGTCGGGCGATTTCTGCAGCAGGCTGTTCAACTGTTCGATGGCGCCCTTGTAGTCGCGCGAGGCATAACGCGCGCTGCCTAGATAGAACTGCGCCGTGGGAGCCAGCTGGCTGTTGGGGTACAGGGCGGTGAAGGCGGCCAGAGACTCGGCGGCTTCCTTGTATTGGCCCTTGCGGTACAGATCCGTCGCGCCGTCAAAAGCGGTCTGCTCCTGCGGGTCGCCCACTTCCACGCCTTGCGGGTTGCCCGGATGTTGCTGGCCTTGCGCCTGGCCGCTGGGCTGCTGGCGCGAAACCAGTTCGAGCTGATCGCGCAGTTGCGCGATTTCTTGCTGGAGCGACTGGAGCTGGTCCGCCAATTGCAGGCGGGCGCGAGAATTCTGTTCGTTCTGTTGCTGCAATTGCTGCCGCAGCTCCAGGATGGCCCGTCTGGCCTCGTCATCGGAAAAAGCATGGGCCGGCGCAGCCAGGGTGGCCATGGCAATGCTGGCGGCCAGGGTCAGGTTACGCAGGGAGAGAACTCGATCGCGCATAGAAATTCCAGGTCTCTTGAAGCAAAAACGTCGGGACGATCGGTAGACCGTCCCGACGCATGTGGGGCACTTGATTACCGCTAAAACTTAGCGCTGATAAACGATATCGGCGCGGCGGTTTTCAGCGTAATCAGCTTCGGTCGTACCGAGAGCCTTGGGCTTTTCTTTGCCGAAGGAGATCGTTTCGATCTGCGCATCGGCGACGCCCAGCAGGGTCATCATACGACGTACGGCATCAGCACGACGCTGGCCCAGGGCCAGGTTGTACTCGGCGCCGCCACGGGCATCGGTGTTGCCTTCGATCTTGATGTGCTGTTGCGGGTGCGAGGCCAGGTAACGGGCATGGGTTTCGACCAGGCCACGGTACTGATCCGACACGCCGTAGCTGTCGAAATCAAAGTACACCGAGCGCTGTTGCGCCAGGATGCTTTGAGGGTTGAAGGGATCCAGGATTTGACCGGTGGTCGAACCCTGGGTGCCGCCACCTTGACCGGCTTTATCGTCGAGAGGGACGGAGCTGCAAGCGGCCAGAGTGGCAGCCAGGGCAGCAATGGTTAGGCTTTTGGCAATGCGCGACTTCATGATAGTTCCTTTGCAAAGAGAGTCACACGTGTTATCGGGTAAATGGGCCCCACGTAGGTTCACGTATTTCCCCATTCAGGACTGACAGGGTCTGCCGCACGCGGCCATCGCTCGATACACCTGCAAGCACGCTACGGCCATTCTGTATGGTCGCGTAGAGCACCTGCATGCCGTTGGGCGCGAAGCTCGGCGACTGGTCATCACGACCATCCGTCAGCAGAGTCTCGGTGCCAGTGGACAGGTTTAGCGAGGCGATTCGGAACGCGCCGTCGCGTCTTGCAACGTACAGCAGCGTCGAT
Organism: Bordetella genomosp. 12; assembly: GCF_002261355.1. Taxonomy (GTDB): domain Bacteria; phylum Pseudomonadota; class Gammaproteobacteria; order Burkholderiales; family Burkholderiaceae_B; genus Bordetella. The sequence goes on from NZ_NEVU01000001.1 coordinate 682,188, forward strand.
CCATCAGGAGAAATTCGGGGTGAAATGTTGTAACTACCGTTAAACGTCAGGCGACGGGCTTCTCCGCCATCGAGGCCGACTTGGTAGATTTGCGGTCCGCCGCTACGATCACTGGTAAAGATAATGGAACGGCCGTCGGGCGTAAAGCTCGGCTCGGTATCAATGCCGGGCGAGCGCGTAATACGGCGCGGTTTGGCGCTTCCGTCGGCCGAGACGATGTAAATTTGCGACAAGCCATCCTGGGTGAGCGCCACGGCAAGCTGCGAGCCGTCGGGCGACCAGGCCGGAGCGCTGTTGTTGCCCTTGAAATTGGCCACCGGGATTTGCGAGCGGCTGGCCAGCGTCTGCACGTAGACCACGGGCTTGCCGGAGTGGAAGCTCACATAAGCCAGCTTGGAGCCGTCCGGCGACCACGTCGGCGAGATGATGGGCTCACGCGAACGCAGGGCGACCTGCGGATTCTGGCCATCGGCGTCGGCAACCTGCAATTCGTAGGTATTGCCCTGCTTGACCACATAGGCGATACGCGTGGCGAACACGCCGCGCACACCGGTGATCTTTTCATAGATGCGGTCGGCGATCTGGTGGGCGATGCGGCGCAGTTCCTGCTCCGTACCCGAAAAGGCCACGCCGTCGAGCTGGCCTTTCTTGACCGTATCGGCCAGGCGGTAGCGCACTTCGTAGCGGCCATCGGCGCCGCGAGTGATGCTGCCGTACGCCAGGAAGTCGGCGCCACGGCCACGCCAGTCGTCATAGGCGATGGGCGAGTCCACGGTCAGGCCGGCGCCTGCGGTGTTGATGAGGCGGAACTGGCCCGTGCGGGTCAGGTCGGCGCGGATGATGTCGGCCAAGGCACGGCCACGCACATCATCGCCCGAGAAGTCCGCGATACCGATGGGATACTGCGTGGCGCCCGTGCCGGAAATATCGACGCGCAGCTGTGCGTGGGCGGGTTGCCAGACGATAAAGGCCGCCATGAGCAGCAGCAGCGCAAGGCCATACGATCGCAAGACCCCCGGCAGGGAGGCTCGGCTGGAAGCGGGTGTCATGGTCAGCAATCTCCTGTCAATCATACATACGGTACACGACGTCGATGAGGGGCTCGTAACTGCCCTTCGAAGGCGGGGGGAAGGGGTTGCAACTGCGGATGCCGTTCTCGACCGCGCGATCGAAACCGGCATTGCCGGACGAACGCGTGAGCGTCACATTGCCTACCTTGCCGTCACGCCCTAACTGTACCCGGTATTCCGCCGTCGGATTGGCGGAGCCGGCGCGCGGCGGGGTGGGGAAGGCGACCTTGGGTTGCACGCAGGCGCGCACCTTGGCGCCATAGCCGTCGTCACGGCCGCCACCGGCCTGGTTGCGGTCGGCGGTGCCGCCCGGGCGGCCGGCAGTGCCCAGGATGTCGTTGCGGAAGGCATCGCGCAGCGCCTTGTCGGCGGCGGCCTTCTTGGCGGCGTCTTCCTTGGCCTTTTTCTCGGCGGCGGCCTTTTTGGCGGCGTCTTCCTTGGCTTTCTGTTCGGCAGCGGCTTTCTCGGCTGCCGCCTTCTCTGCCGCGGCCTTATCGGCTGCTGCCTTTTCCGCCGCCGCCTTGTCGGCAGCGGCCTTCTTGGCAGCGTCTTCCTTGGCTTTCTTCTCGGCGGCGTCCTTGGCTTTCTGTTCCGCGGCCTTGCGTTCCTGCTCCAGGCGCTGCTTTTCTTTCAGCTCGGCCTGGCGGCGTTCTTCTTCCAGGCGCGCCTTTTCCTTGGCCGCCTCGGCGGCCTGGCGGGCTTTTTCTTCCTGCTCGCGCTTCTTGCGCGCAGCCTCCAGCGCGATCTCGGGATCGGGCTGCGGTTCAGGCTGAGCCTGCGGCGGCGTGGGCGGAGGCGGCGGTTCCGGTTTGGGCTCGGGTTCGGGCTTGGGCGGCTCGGCCTGCGGCTTGGGCGGTTCCGGTTGGGGTTTGGGCGGCTCGGGTTCGGGCGTAGGCTTGGGCGGCGCCGCGTCGGGCGTGTCGCCGTCCATCCACAGTTCGACCTGTACCGGGCCCGGGTTCTGCGTGTGCCAGTTCAGCCCGAAGAACAACACGATGATCAACAGTATGTGCGCCAGCACCGCCAGGCCCAGGGACTTGGCATTGTCCTTGCGCTCTGGAGACCACGGGGTTTTACTGTCGGATCGAATAATCGGGGGCATGGGCTTGCGAGGTCAGGCGGGCGTGGTGCGCCGGTCAGCGTTTCTTGGCGGGCGTGGACGGCGGCTGCGAACTGCCGCCCTGATCCACCAGCAGGCCCAGGCGCGTGACGCCATTGCTGCGCAACTCGTCCATTACCTTGACCACGGTTTCATAGGGGACTTTGCCGTCGGCGGCGATCACGACCGGGGTCTCGGCGGTGATGCGCGAGCGCACCTCGCTGACCAGCGCCGTGCGGGCGATGTCCTGCAATTCGGCGCCGGGCTCGCGCATGCGCAGGGCAATCTGGCCGTCCTGCGAGATCTGGACTTCCAGCGGTTTGGCGGGCACATCGGCCGCAGCGCCCACCGAGGGCAGCTGGATCAGTCCGGGCGTGATCAGCGGCGCGGTGACCATGAAGATCACCAGCAGAACCAGCATCACGTCGATGTAGGGCACGACGTTGATGTCGGCCTTCATGCGGCGGCCGCCGCGGCCGCTGGAACGTACCGAAGGCATTAGCGCACCTGCCGCTGCAAGATGTTCAGGAACTCATCGACGAAGCTGTCGAAGCGGATCGAGATGCGGTCGATGTCGTTGGTGAAGCGGTTGTACGCCACCACGGCGGGGATGGCGGCGAACAGGCCGATGGCCGTGGCGATCAGGGCTTCGGCGATGCCGGGAGCCACCGAGGCCAGCGTGGCCTGCTGCATGTTCGACAGGCCGATGAAGGCATGCATGATGCCCCACACCGTGCCCAGCAGGCCGATATAGGGGCTCACCGAGCCGGCCGAAGCCAGGAAGTTCAGATGCGATTCGAGCGAATCCATTTCGCGCTGGTAAGCCGCCCGCATGGCGCGGCGCGGGCCGTCCAGTTGCGCGACCGAGTCCCCGCCGCCGCGGCGGGCCTTGAGGAATTCGGTCATGCCGGCGTCGAAGATGCGCGCCAGGGCGCCTTGTTCGTCGCGGCGGCTGGCCACGGCCTGCTGCAGCATGGCCAGATCGCCGCCCGACCAGAAGTCGTCTTCGAACCGGCGCGTCTGCTGATGCGCGCGCTTGATCGCCATTCGCTTGGCGAAAATATATGTCCAGGACATAACCGAGATGCCCAGGAGCAGCAGCATGATGAATTGAACTGGCACGCTGGCATTGAGAATCAGCGAAGACAACGACATGTCGCTGGTGACTTGCATGGTTATTCCTGAGTGAATTCCAGTAGGGCGCGGAGGAAATCGGGCAACCCCGCGGGTCGCAAGCGTTCCGAGTCTACGCAACAGACTTGGATTTGCCCTTCGGCTAGCAGTTCCCCGTCCCGCTCGGCGCGCTGTGCAAAGTGTATCGAAGCACGGCCCAGTCGTGTGACGCGGCTGCGGATCGTGAGCAGGTCATCGAGCCGCGCCGGCCGCCGGTAGGCCATGTCCAGAGACTGGACGACGAACAGCCGCTTTTCCTCGCGCGCCAGCCGAGACTGGTCGACTCCGAGATTGCGCAGCCATTCGGTGCGGGCACGCTCGAAGAACTTGAGGTAATTGGCATAGAAAACCACGCCGCCGGCGTCCGTGTCTTCATAGTAGACACGCACGCTCAGCGCGGATTCGGCAGACGTCGGCAGACTCACGATGGATAAACGGCCTAGGGGAAACCCGGGCCAATAATGACCCGGGGCGCAGTCTACAGCGTTTCGAGCTTGTCCAGTATCTCTTTCAGTGCCGAATCCAGCGAAATTTTTTCAGCCTCTGTCTGACGCCGTCCCTGCAGCTCGATGACCCCGTCGTTGAGGCCGCGGTCGCCGATGGTGACCCGCAAGGGCACGCCGATCAGTTCCCATTCAGCGAACATCACGCCCGGACGGGCGTCGCGGTCATCCAGGATGACATCCACGCCGCGTTCGCGCAGGGCGGCGTAGAGCTCCTCCGCCTTGTTACGTACGGTTTCACTTTTGCCCCAGCCAACCGGGCAAATCACGACCTCGAAGGGGGCGATGGCGCGCGGCCAGATGATGCCCTTGCTGTCGAAGTTCTGTTCGATGGCCGCCCCGACGATGCGGGTCACGCCGATACCGTAGCAACCCATTTGCATGACGGCCGGCTTGCCGGTTTCGTCCAGGAAGGTCGCCTTCAGGGCTTCCGAGTACTTGGTGCCCAGGAAAAACACGTGCCCGACTTCGATACCGCGCTGGATGGCCAGTTTGCCCTTGCCGTCGGGGGAGGGATCGCCCGCCACCACATTGCGCAGATCGGCCACCCGTTCGGCTTCGGGCAGATCGCGGCCCCAGTTCACGCCGCGGATATGGAAGTCCTCGCGATTGGCGCCGCACACGAAGTCAGCCATGTTGGCCACGGTGCGGTCGGCGATGATGCGCACCGGCTTGGCCGTGCCGATCGGGCCCAGATAGCCCGGTTTGCAGCCGAAATGCTCGACGATCTCGGCTTCGGTGGCAAAACGGAAGTTCTTCAGGCCAGGCAGCTTGCCCGCCTTGATCTCATTGAGTTCATGGTCGCCGCGCAGCAGCAGCAGCCAGACTTGCACGCCATCGTCTTCGGATTCGGTGGCCAGCACGATGGACTTGATGGTCTGCGTCAGCGGCAGGCCCAGCAGCTTGGCGACATCCTCGCACTTGGCCGCGCCCGGGGTGGCAACCTGCTGCATGGCCTCGGCCGGCGCGGCACGCTCGGCCAACAGGCAGGGCGCCTCGGCCAGTTCGATATTGGCGGCGTACTCCGACTCGGGGTTGAAGACCAGCAGGTCCTCGCCGGTATCGGCGATCACCTGGAATTCATGGCTGCGCGACCCGCCAATGGAGCCGGTATCGGCGGCCACGGCGCGGAATTCCAGCCCGAGACGGCGGAAAATCCGGTGATAGGCATCGAACATGATGTCGTAGCTGCGGCCCGCGGCGGCCTCGTCGCGGTCGAAGGAATAGGCGTCCTTCATGGTGAATTCGCGGCCGCGCATCACCCCGAAGCGCGGGCGGCGTTCGTCCCGGAACTTGGTCTGGATGTGATAGAAATTCACCGGCAGCTGGCGGTAGCTGTGGATTTCGTTACGGGCGATGTCGGTGATGACCTCCTCGGAGGTCGGCTGCAGCACGAAGTCGCGCTGGTGCCGGTCCTTGATACGCAGCAATTCCGGGCCGTATTGCTCCCAGCGCCCCGATTCCACCCAGAGCTCGGCCGGTTGCACGACCGGCATCAGCAGCTCCACGGCGCCCGCGGCATTCATCTCGTCGCGGATGATGCCTTCGACCTTGCGGATGACCTTCAGGCCCAGGGGCATGTAGGTGTAGATGCCGCCGGCCAGTTTCCGGATCATGCCGGCCCGCGTCATGAGTTTGTGGCTGGCGACTTCTGCCTCGGCAGGAGCCTCTTTCAGGGTGTTGATATGGTAGTTGGATGCGCGCATGTTTAAAGGTGGCAGCAGATACGTATAATCGTCCGTAATTGTATTGAATTCGGTGGGGGTGGCCCATGCTTGATCGCGAAGGCTACCGCCCCAATGTCGGCATCATTCTCGTCAACGGTAAAAACGAGGTCTTTTGGGGCAAGCGAATCCGGGAGCACGCCTGGCAATTCCCGCAAGGCGGCATCAAATATGGCGAAAGCCCGGTGCAGGCCATGTATCGCGAACTCCATGAGGAAGTGGGCCTCAAGCCCGAGCATGTCCGCATTTTGGGGCGTACACGTGATTGGTTACGTTATAACGTGCCGGATCACTTCGTCCGGCGTGAGTGGCGTGGCCACTATAAAGGACAAAAGCAGATTTGGTTCCTGCTGCGGCTGGTTGGGCGCGACAGCGACGTTTGCCTGCGCTCGACGCAGCATCCGGAGTTCGACGCCTGGCGCTGGAGCCAGTATTGGGTGCCCTTGGACGCGGTGATCGAGTTCAAGCGCGATGTTTACACACAGGCCTTGAACGAGTTGGCTACGATCCTGTTCCGCCGGCATCACGAAACGCGCTACTTGCGGCAGCGTGTGCACGGACCTCGCTCTTCAGATAATTCCGCGGAAACAGACGGACATGCGCATATTGCTGGTTGAAGATGAGCGCGACATGGCCTCGTGGCTCATGCGCGCGCTGGCGCAAAGCGGGTTTTTGCCCGACCATGCGCCGGATGCGCGCACGGCCGAAGGCTTGATGGCCGGCAATGAGTACGATGCCATCGTCATGGATCTGCGTCTGCCCGACAAGCACGGGCTGGTGCTGTTGCGCGAGATGCGCAATCGCGACGATCGCACGCCGGTCCTGCTGCTGACCGCGCAGGGCGCTTTGCAGGATCGCGTGCGCGGCCTGAATCTGGGCGCCGACGATTTCCTGACCAAGCCTTTCGCGCTCGAGGAACTCGAGGCCCGCCTGACCGCCCTGGTGCGGCGCAGCCGCGGGCGTCAGCATCCGCGGCTGCAATGCGGGTCGCTGTCGTATGACGGCGAGAGCCGGGCCTTCACTCTGGACGGTTCGCTGCTCTTTCTGACCCCGCGCGAACACGCCGCGCTGGCCGCGCTGCTGACCCGCAGCGGTTATCCGGTGGACAAGGCCCAGTTGTTCGGCAAGGTTTTCACGCATGACAGCGAGGCCAACCCCGACGCCATCGAGGTGGTGCTGCACCGCCTGCGCAAGAAGCTTGCCGGCAGCGATGTACGTATCGTGACCGTGCGCGGCCTGGGATACATGCTCGAAAGCGTGGCGCGTGAGCCCTCTGAGTCCTGAGCGCCGCTGGCGCCGGCCCTTGCTGGGCATCCGGGCGCTGCTGATTTCGCTGCTGCTGCCCGGGGTGATCCTGCTGTTGGTCATCGACAGCCTGAACGACTACCGCACGCTGTCGGCCATCACCAACGAAGCCTACGATTCGGCCTTGCTCGAGCCGGCGCGCGTGCTCGAGAGCAGCCTGGAGTTCAATCCGGACGGCAGTCTGCAGGTGGCCACGCCCCTGTACGCTCAGGTGATGCTCGAATCGCGGGCGGGCCTGCGCAAATACTTTCGCATCGAAGAAATCGATCCTCCCTGGCCGGAAGGCGCCAAGAATCAGCCGAACGATGGCCGCAGCCTGGCCGGCATGCCCGAGATGCCGCGCCCGCCGGAGTGGCCGCAGGGCAATGGGCAGCCGGTGTTCTACGATGCGGTCTATCGCAACGATCCCGTGCGGGCCGTCGCCGTTTTGCGCGATCTCTACTACCACGGGCAGCACCGCCAGGTGCTGGTCATCGTGGCCGAAAGCATGGGCAAGCGCCTGGCGGCCGAGGCTGCCGCCCAGCGCCAGGAAGTGCTGCGCGATGCGCGCATGCTGGCCCTGGTGGCCTTGCTGGTGTGGTGGGGCGTGACCTGGGCCCTGCGGCCCCTGGTGCGGCTGCGCAACGATATCCGCTCGCGCCGCCAGGATGACCTGACCGCGCTGGACGCGTCGCGCGTGCCCAGCGAAGTCGCGCCGCTGGTCGAGGCGGTCAACTATCACATTGCCCGCCACCGGCACGTGATCGACGAACAGGCCCAGTTTCTGGCCGACGCATCGCATCAGTTGCGCACACCGCTGGCCATCATGCTCACGCAGGCCCAGTATGCGCTGCGCGAGCGCGACCCCGCGCGCGCGCAGGAAGGCCTGCGCGCCATCGTCGATCAATTGGGCCGCACCCGGCGCTTGACCGAACAGTTGCTGTCGCTGGCGCACGCCAATCAGGCCGAAGTTACGCCGCGGCAGGTGCTGGACCTCAATGACCTGGCGCGCGAGGTGGTGTTGCAGTATCTGCCCCTGGCGCACGAGAAACGCCAGGATCTGGGCTGGGTCGACGCGCGCGGTGAGGACACCGCCCATGAGGACAGCGGCCAGGCCGTGGTGCCTGTCATGGGGAGCGAGGCCGAGCTGCACGAGTTGCTTTCAAATCTCGTGCATAACGCCATCAATTACGCGCCCGTCGGCGCGCGCATCACGGTTTCCGTGGTGAAGAAGGCCGGGCGGGCGGAAGTCATCGTCGCCGATAACGGGCCCGGCATCGATCCGGTGCTGCGCGCACGGGCCTTCGCACGCTTTGACCGCATCGGCGGTGAGCGTTCTCCTTCGTCGTCGGGCACCGGCCTCGGCCTGTCCATCGCGCGCGGCTTTGCGCGCCGCAACGACGGCGATATCGAGCTGTGCGATGGTGAGCCCAATGACCAGGGCGGGCATGGCCTGGCCGCCGTGTTCTGGATGCCCACCATCGACGCTGACGCGTCCGCATCCGCTCCTGAAGCGCGCTCCTGAAGCAAAACTTGCCGAATATGCCTAGGGATAACCCCGGGATTCAGGAACCCGACAGTCAATAGAAAGCGGATTAGCAGCTTCGCTTCGTATTCTGCGTGCCGGTCCCGTTGAAAACGGGATATGCCGCGTCCGCATTTGGGGCGTTGGCGGAACAACCGCGCCCAGGGCGCGCGAGGAGCACGTGTGGACTTATCAAGCTATAAAAAGGATTACTACGGGGGAGCGTTGATGGTGCTGGTCGGCCTGGGCGCCGTGTATGCCGGTACTGATTATCATCTTGGCTCTTTGTCCCATATGGGCCCGGGGTTCTTCCCGGCAGCAGTGGGCGGCCTGCTGGCCTTCGTCGGCCTGTTGATCGCCATTTCGGCCCGTACCAAGGGCGCCGCCGACCTCGGCGAAGAAGCGCCCGAGACACCGGAACCCGGCGGGCATAGCCACGCTTTTCCGGATATCCGCGGCAGCATCTGCATCCTGCTCGGCATCCTGGCGTTTCTCCTTCTGGGCGAGTGGGGCGGCTTGCTGCCGGCCACGTTTGCCATCGTGTTCATCTCGGCGCTGGGTGATCGCACCAACACGTTGAAACAGGCTCTGTACTTGTCCCTGTCGATGTGCGCGATTGCTGTCGTTGTTTTCTGGTGGGCGCTGCAGTTGCAGTTGCCGCTGTTTCGCTGGGGTTGAACGCCATGATCATGCAATCTTTGACTGACCTCTGGTACGGCTTCGGAGTCGCCTTCCAGTGGCACAACCTGATGTGGTCGTTCTTCGGCGTGCTGGTGGGTAACCTCATCGGCGTGCTGCCCGGCATGGGCGCGCTGTCGGCCATCTCCATCCTGCTGCCGCTGACCTACGTCATGCAACCGGTGCCCGCCATCCTGATGCTGGCCGGTATTTTCTACGGCTCGCAATACGGCGGCGCCATCGGCGCGATCCTGCTGAATCTGCCCTCGCATCCGCCGCATGCGGTGACCTGCCTGGACGGCTACCCGATGACCAAACAGGGTAAGGGGGGGACGGCGCTAGGCATCACGATGATCTGTTCTTTCTTTGCCGCCTCGGTCGGCATCATCGTGATGATCTTCGCTTCGCCGCTGCTGGTCGAAGTGGCTTTCAAGTTCGGTCCCACCGAAATCTTCTCCATCATGCTCCTGGGCTTGCTGGCCGGCGCCACGATGTCGCGCGGCTCGCCGCTGCGTGGCGTGGCCATGACGCTGTTCGGTCTGCTGTGCGGCGTGGTGGGCACCGACGTGAATACGGGCACGATCCGCTTCTCGTTCGGTCTGCTCGATCTGTCCGATGGCCTGGAACTGGTCGCCATCTCCATGGGGTTGTTCGGGGTGGCCGACTTCCTGATGAGCGTCAATCGCATGGCGTCGATCAGCACCGGCGCCAAGCTGCGGGTGCGTGATATGCGGCCCACCAAGGCCGAAATGAAGCAGGCCTTCATGCCCATGGTGCGCGGCACGCTCGTGGGCACGGTGTTTGGCGCCATGCCCGGCACGGGCCCGACCATCACCACCTTCATCGCCTACGCTCTGGAGCGCAAAGTCTCCAAGACGCCCGAGAAATTCGGCACGGGCATGATCGCCGGGGTGGCCGCGCCTGAAGCTTCCTCGCACTCCAAGACGCAGGTCGACTTCATCCCGACGATGAGCCTGGGTATTCCCGGCGACGCCGTCATGGCGCTGATACTGGGCGCGCTGCTCATTCAGGGCATCCAGCCCGGTCCGCAGCTCATCACCGAGCATCCGGACATCTTCTGGGGGTTGATTGCCAGCTTCTGGGTGGGCAATGTGCTGTTGATGGTGCTCAACGTGCCGCTGATCGGTGTATGGGTGAAGTTGCTGCAAGTCCCGTACCGCTATCTGTTCCCGTCCGCGCTGTTCTTTATCGCGGTGGGGGTCTTCAGTACGCAGAACAGCTTGTTCCAGATCTGGGAAGTGCTGGCCTTCGGTGTGATCGGCGCCTTGCTCATGTTCCTGGATTTTTCGGTGGCGCCTATTTTGCTGGGCTTCGTGCTCGGCCCGATGGTCGAAGAGAACTTCCGTCGTGCCTTGCTGTTGTCGCGCGGCGATATGATGATCTTCGTCGAGCGTCCGATCAGTGCCTGGTTCATTGCGGCCAGCGCATTGCTGATCCTCGCGCAGATCTGGGCTTATGTGCGGCGTAATCGCAAAAAGCCGCAGACCGCGCAGACGTCGGCCTGATCAGAATACAACTCAGCGTGTGGGGCGGCCTTCGTGCCGCCCTTTTTTTCGCCTGTCAGTCAGGCCCGCCCGGCTCAGGCGGCCCGAAAAGCGTGGATGCGCTGCTTCAGGCCCGGGTGCGAGGCGGAGCGGACCAGGGCCGCCATGTCGCCATCCGGATCTGCGCGGCGGGTCAGCGCACGCAGCCATTGGCGGCTGTCCGCGGGCAGCGACAGCACATTCTCGCGGGTCTGAGCGATCCGCTGCGGCCACTCATCGACGGGCGCCACACCTTGCAGCAAACCGATGTGCCGGGCATGCGCGGCGTCGAAGCTGCGGGCGCTTTCCAGCACCTCATAGGCAGGGTCTTCTCCGACGAGCTGGGCGAACCGGCGGGTGCCCAACGCCAGGCCGAACTTCAGGCCTGGCAGGCGAAAGCGCGCATCGGGCGCGGCCCATCGATGGCGGCAGGCCGCGATGAGGTCGACCCCGGCGCCAAAATTATTGCCATGCGCCAGCGCCAGCGTCGTGCAGGGGCCATACGCCACCGCTTGCAAGAGCGTTTCGATACGGATGAAACGCAGCACCAGATCGCCTTCGCTGGCGGTCTCGAAGTCGGAGAAATCAAAGCCGGCCGAGAAGTTGCTGCCCTCGCCGCGCAGGATCAACAGCGGCACCTGCGCCGATTGCGCGGCCTGCACGGCCTCGAGCAGCAATTCCACCAGCTCCGCCGACAAGGCATTGCGCTTGTGCGGGCGGTTCAGTGTCAGCTCCCAGTGTTGCGCATGGCGCCCGATTTTCAGCGCGTCGCTCATTCCTCGGGCTCCTGCAGGATGTCCGCGTTGTGCTCGCCCAGGGCCGGCGGATTTCTGCGCACGGGCAAGCCCTGGCCGTTGATCTTGATGGGCGAAGTGAAAGTCCGGGTGACATGCGCCCCGGGCAAGGTGATGTCCTGGACCCATTGCATGTGTTCGACCTGCGGATCGGCCAGCACCTGCGAATACGAATTGATGGGCGCGCTGGGTACGCCCGCCTCCTGAAAGCGCCGCAGCCAGTGGCTGGCGTCCTGGGTCGCGAACACGTCTTCCAGCAGTTGCCGCAGCGCATCCTGATGGCGGGCGCGCAGCGTCGTGGTCTGAAAGCGCTCGTCCTCGAACAACTCCGGGCGCTCTGCCACCTGGCAGACCGAGCGCCACAGGGCATTGTTGCCTGCGGCCATGGCGAAATAACCGTCGCGGCAGCGGAAGGCCTGGTAAGGCGCATTGCGCGGATGGGCCGAACCCAGTTTGACCGGGTCCTTGCCGCTGCCGAAATACTCGGAGGTCTGCAAGGCGGCAATGGCCAGGGTGGTGCCCAGCATGGGGACGTCGATGTGCGCGCCTTGCCCCGATTGCTCCACCTGGCGCAGCGCGGCCGCGATGGCGAATGCCCCGTATAGTCCGGCGGCGAAGTCCGCCAGGGGCACGCCGCATTTCACCGGTGCGCCCTCTGCCTCGCCGGTCACGCTCATTACGCCGGCCATGGCCTGAATCGTGAGATCGAAGCCGCCCTCGGCGGCGCGCGGGCCGGTCTGGCCGTAGGCCGAGATCGAGCAGTACAGCAGTTTGGGATTGACGCTTTTGAGGCTGTCGTAGTCCAGGCCCAGGCGTTGCATGACGCCTGGCCGGTTGTTCTCCAGCAGCACGTCGGCTTCGGCGGCCAATGCGCGGGCCTGTTGCAGACCCGAAGCCGATTTCAGGTCCAGGGTGACCGAGCGTTTGTTGCGGTTGAGCGAGGCGAAGTTCTCGCTATAGCCGTTGTTAATCGGCGGCCAGGCGCGCAAGGTGTCGCCGCCGTCGGGGTGTTCGATCTTGACCAGATCCGCGCCCATGTCGGCCAGCAGCATGCCGCAAAAGGGGCCGGCTGCGACATTGCAGAACTCAAGGACTCGGATGCCTTGCAAGGGAAGGGCGGTCTCCAACAGTCTGTCTCCTATAGGGCAGTGCGTTGCCTGGACCCGCTTCGTCGGCGAAGCGTGGCGGGGCGAAACTTTAGGCCCGGCCCAGCCGGGCCGGAGGCGGGCTCAGCGCGTCACCGGCTTCATGCCCATGCGCTCATAGCTGGGCGGCAGGCGCTCGAACAGAAAATCGACGAAGGCACGGACCGCGGGAATCATCCCGCGCCGCGAAGGGTAAATGCAATGCACGATGCCCTCGGGCGAACGCCAGTCCGCCAGCACGGGCACCAGTTCTCCCCGGCGCAGTTCGGCCTGCGTGGCCACCGCCGGCAGCAGCGCGATACCGCGGCCGCGCACCGCCGCTTCGGTCAGGACGATGAAGTCATTGCAGCACAAGCGCGGGGTCACCGTAATGGCGCGCTCCTGCCCCTGGCCGTTGTGCAAGGTCCAGATGACTTCGGTCTGCGGGTCGTTGAAGCTCAGGGTCGTGTGCCGGGCCAGATCTTCCGGGGTGTCCGGCGTGCCGTGGCGTTGCAGATAGGCCGGGCTGGCGACCAGTGTGCCGCTGGCCGCGCCCAACTGGCGCACGACGAGTTCGGCGTCGGTATCCAGCTTGGTGCGCACGCGTAAGGCCAGATCCACCCCTTCGCTGATCAAGTCCACCCGTCGGTTGGTGGCGAGCATCTGGATGGAAACCTCCGGCCAGGTGTCCAGGAATTCCGGCAGCAGCGGGGCCAGCAGTTGCTGCGCGATGGAGATGGGACAGCTCACGACGACAGGGCCTGACGGTTGCGTCTGCAACTGCCGCATGGCCTCATCGGCCGCCCGGGCTGCCGCGGTCATCTCGCGGCAGTAGTGCAGATAGCGTTCGCCGGCGGTGGTCAGGCGCAGCCGGCGCGTCGTGCGCTGCAGCAGCCTCACGCCCAGCCTTTCCTCCAGCTGGGAGATACGTCGTGACAGTCGCGATTTGGGCAGATCGAGCACGCGCGCCGCGGCACTGAAGCCGCCCTGATCGACGACTTGGGAAAAATAAAAAAGGTCGTTGAGGTCTTGCATGTTCGTTCTGGGAGTGGAACATTGACTTCATCATAGGCCGGTTTATGGCTTTGATGAAGTTTGCTGCGGCCGCCGGACAGGATGCGGCCGCGCCCGGCGGGCGAAAAAAAACGAGGGCGCAAGGCCCTCGTTCGATGCTGCGGCCGCCGCGCGGCTCAGTCGCGCAGGCGGGTGATGAGGCTGGAGGTGTCCCAGCGGCCGCCGCCGTTTTTCTGCACGTCGCCGTAGAACTGGTCCACCAAGGCGGTCAGCGGCAGTCGGGCGCCATTGTTGCGCGCTTCCGACAGGACCAGGCCGAGGTCCTTGCGCATCCAGTCCACCGCGAAACCGAAGTCGAATTTGCCGTCGACCATGGTGCCGCCGCGGTTTTCCATCTGCCAGCTTTGCGCCGCGCCCTTGCTGATGACGTCGAGCACCACCTTCATATCCAGATCGGCCGCCTGACCGAAAGCGATGGCTTCGGACAGGCCCTGCACCACGCCCGCGATGCAGATCTGGTTGACCATCTTGGCCAACTGGCCCGCACCCGGCGCGCCCACCAGCGTGACGGCGCGGCCGTAGGCTGCCGCCACGGGCTTGATGGCATCGAACACCGGGGCTTCGCCACCGCACATGATGGTGAGGACGCCGTTGACCGCGCCGGCCTGGCCGCCCGAGACCGGCGCATCGACGAACTGCAAGCCCAGTTCCTGGGCGCGGGCGTACAGCTCGCGTGCCACATCGGCCGAGGCCGTCGTGTGGTCGACAAACGTGGCGCCTTTGCTCATGCCGGCGAATGCGCCGTCCTCGCCCAGCACGACGCTGCGCAGATCATCGTCGTTGCCCACGCAGGCAAACACGATTTGCGCGCCCTGTGCCGCTTCACGGGGCGTGGGAGCCGACTTGCCGCCAAACTCCTGCACCCAGGCCTGAGCCTTGGCGGCGCTGCGGTTGTAGACGGTGACCTCGTGGCCCGCCTTGGCAAGGTGCCCGGCCATGGGCAGCCCCATGACGCCCAGCCCGAGGAAGGCGACCTTCTTAGCCGCGACGTTGTCATAGGTTTTCGAACCGATGCTTGCCATGCCTGATTTTCCCGGTGAGAGTAAGACAGCGAAGCCGTTAACTTACCCCAATCGCCTTCCGGCCGCGAGCGCGGCGCGCGGGCGAAAAAAAACCGGGCCCGCAGGCCCGGTTGATTCGATCGAAAAAGGACGGCTTATTCTTCTTCGACGAAGGTCTCTTCGCGCTTCTTGCGGATGGCCGGCAGTGCAACCAGAACCACCAGAGCCAGGGCCAGCGCCAGAAGCGAGGCCGACAGCGGACGGGTGATGAAGGTCGAGAAGTCACCGCGCGACAGCAGCAGGGCACGACGGAAGTTCTCTTCCATCATGGGGCCCAGCACCAGGCCCAGCAGCAGCGGCGCGCCTTCGCACTTCAACTTGGCCCAGACATAACCGACCACGCCGAAGGCGGCAGTCATGAAGATGTCGAAGCTGTTGTAGTTAAGCGAGTACACACCGATGGTGCAGAACACCAGAATCGCCGGGAACAGGATGCGGTAGGGCACCTTCAGCAGCTTGACCCACAGGCCGATGAGCGGCAGGTTCAGAATCACCAGCATCAGGTTGCCGATCCACATCGAGGCGATCAGACCCCAGAACAGCTCGGGGTGGCTGGACATGACCTGCGGACCCGGCTGGATGTTGTGGATGGTCATGGCGCCGACCATCAGCGCCATCACGGCGTTACCCGGGATGCCCAGGGTCAGCAGCGGGATGAAGGAGGTCTGAGCCGCGGCGTTGTTGGCCGATTCCGGACCCGCCAGGCCGGCCGGGTGGCCCTTGCCGAAGCGCTCGGGATTCTTCGAGATCTTCTTTTCCAGCGTGTAGGAGGCGAACGACGACAGCACGGCGCCGCCGCCCGGCAGGATGCCCAGGGCCGAACCCAGGGCGGTGCCGCGCAGCACGGCCGGGGCGGCTTCCTTGAATTCCTGCTTGTTCGGGTACAGCGAGCCGATCTTGTCGGTAATGTCGACGCGGTTTTCCTTCTGCTCGAGGTTGGTCATGATTTCGGAGAAACCGAACACGCCCATGGCCACGATGGCGAAGTCGATGCCGTCTTGCAGTTCGGGGATGCCGAAATCAAAACGCGCAACGCCCGAGTTCACGTCGGTGCCGACCATGCCCAGCAGCAGGCCGAGGATGATCATGGCGATGGCCTTGGGCAGCGAGCCCGAAGCCAGCACCACGGCGCCCACCAGACCCAGCACCATCAGCGAGAAGTACTCGGCGGGGCCAAACTTGAAAGCCACTTCGGCCAGCGGGGGCGCGAAGGCGGCCAGCAGCAGCGTGGCCACGCAACCGGCAAAGAAAGAACCCAGGGCTGCGATGGCCAGTGCCGAGCCGGCGCGGCCATTGCGGGCCATCTGGTGGCCGTCGAGCACGGTCACCACCGCGGATGTCTCACCCGGTAGTGCCACCAGGATGGCGGTTGTCGAACCACCGTATTGCGCACCGTAATAGATACCGGCCAGCATGATCAGACCGGCGACGGGCGGCAGCACATAGGTGATGGGCAGCAGCATGGCGATGGTCGGCACGGGGCCGATGCCGGGGAGCACGCCGATCAGCGTGCCCAGGATGCAGCCCAGCAGAGCGTAGGCCAGATTCTCGGGGCTGATGGCCACCGAAAAACCCAGCATGAGGTTGTCAAGCAATTCCATGGCGAGTGTTCTCCTCTAGCCTTAGATAAACGACGGCCACAGCGGGAAGATCAGCCCCAGGCCCTTGATGAAGGCCAGGTACGTGAACACCACCAGGAAAATGCCGTTGGCAACCGCGACCTTGAGACTGAACTCATGGCTTGCGAGGCTGCTCAGCACGACCAGCAGGAAGACCGCGATATACACACCGAGGAGCTTGAGCACCAGGGCGTAGACGACGACGGAGCCAATGACCAGAAACACGATGCGCCAGTCGAAACGGTCGACGTGCGTCTCGGTGGCCTTCTTCGAGAGCGAGCCGATCAGAACGATCGCGCCCAGCAAGGCAAGGACTAAGCCCAGCCAGAAAGGGAAGTACCCCGGTCCCATGCGGGCCGCAGTACCCATTTGGTAGCTGCTGGCCTGCCAGGAGAATCCCAGCCCGAGGATGATGAACATCACCCCCGACCAGAAATCCTGTCGATTGCGTAGCTGCATGATTGGTTGGCTCCTGTTTTACAGCGTGTAGATTGGTGCAAGCCCGCTGCCGTGTTGGTCACTGACGACGGGCACAAAAAAGGCACTTGGAGGTGCCATTCATTGTTGTTGAAAGCTTTCAGCGCTTTTATTGAAAGCGAGATTGCTCTTTTTTGAAGGGCGAATGGTAATGGAGGGGATCACGCATGCAAACCCTGGGCTACACCAGATACACTGGGGTTTTCCCTCGGTTTGGGCGCAAATAGGGGATGATCCGGGTCTATTCTGTAACCGCGGCGTCAGTTTGAAGGCGGTTTGAAAGCTTAATGAAAGCTTGAAGAAAGTTTGGCGAAAGCTGATTTGGGCTGTCGGAGTGGCCGGCCAGGTTTTACGGCCGCGACAGGCTTCTGGCAAAAAGCTTTCATGTGGTACTGAATATTGCCGGTTTTCTCAGCTTGCGTGAAGGGGCCCGAATCGGTTCCGGATGGTTTACGATAGCGCCCATGCTGCAAGACCTCGATCAACTCGCCGCCCGGCTAGGGCAATTGGTGCAACGCACCCGGCAACTGCACGCCGAGCGTGATGCGTTGCGTATCCGACTTAACGATAGCGACGCCGAAGCGCGCGCGCTCAAACAGCGCTGCGCCGACCGCGAAGCCGAACTCCAGGCCCTGAAAGAACAGATGCGCGATCACAGTGGCGCGCTCGACCTCTGCAAGGCCGAATCCCAACAGGCCGAAGCGGCGCTGCGCGAGCAGTTGGCGCGCGAGTCTGCCGACCGCCTCGCGCTGGAGGCCAGGGTCTCCGCGCGTGAGGGCGAGATGCAGCAGGCGCTGGCCGCGCGTGACGCCGAACTGCAGCGTCTGCGTCTGGCCGCCTCGTCGGCGCGCGAGCGTATCGACGCCGTATTGGCGCGCCTGCCTGGCGCCGCAGCGGGAGAACAAGCCTGATGGAACGCCTCGATGTCTCTATCCTGGGCCGCGACTATTCGCTCGCGTGCTCGGCCGAAGAAAAACCCGTCCTGCTGGCTGCGGTGCGCCATGTAGATCACCTCATGCTGCGCATTCAAGGCACGGGCAAGATCTCCAGCAATGAACGCATCGCCGTCATGGCCGCCTTGCAGATCGCTGGCGAGCTGCTGGCCATGAAAGCGCCGGACGGCCCGCTGGGAGGTTTGGCAGTTGGCGACTTCAAGCGTAGAATCGAAGAAATGAACCTGCTGCTCGACGACGCACTGTCGGGCCAGGAAAAGCTCATTTAAGCGTAGTTAAACGTCCCTCTGGACACTGCGTTGTCAGTTTGTCCCTGCGGTGCTCGTGACTTGGCCATACATTCTCTGAACCGATGCTATCGGCATAATGGTTGCGGGAGTGTTGAGCTGGAGTGATTGTCACTTTGTTGACGAACCCGATGCTCTTCGGATCGCGACCACCTTGAACCTAAGGGTTCGAGATGCCGGCCTAGACGGCACATGCGGGGCATCTATCCCGGCAGGCCTGCTTCCTTTGCGAAGCTTGGGCCTGCCTCGGGACCGGGTTTGCCCGGATCTTTCCCCCCCCCATCCATCTCACGGGTTTCCTCATGCACCGACCCTTAGCGTTTTCGCTCACCCGAATCGCGGCCGCCTGCTGCGCCACCCTGGCTTTGTCGGCCTTTCAGCCCAGTGTCGCCCAGACCGCGCCGACGGCCGCGCCTGAATCGCAGCGCAGCACCGCGCCCGAACTGAGTCTGCAGGCTTCGGCTTCGGCCGAGATCAAGCAGGATACGGTTCGCATCAGTCTGTCGGTCGAGGTCGAGGCCAATGATCAGGTCTCGGCCGGCAAGCGCCTGACGGCGGCGCTGGACGAGGTCGTCAAGCGCGCGCGCGGCGCCAAGAATGTCGAGGTGCGCTCCGGCGGCTACAACGTCTGGCCCAACACCAACGCCAAGGGCAAGATCGTCAACTGGCGCGGACAGGGCGAAGTCGTACTGGAATCCAAGGATTTCGAGGCTGCCTCGGCCCTGGCCGCCAAATTGGGCGACAAGACGGCGATCTCTAATATTGCTTTCTTTTTGTCGCGCGAGGGGCGCGAGGCCGAGGAGCGCAAGTTGCTGAGCCAGGCGGCCCAGGCTTTCAAAGAGCGGGCCTTGGCCGCGGCCAATGCCTTCGGCTTTGCGGGCTATCGTCTGGCCCGGCTGGAACTCGGGGGCGGGGGCGGCGCATCGGCGCCCATGCCGCGCATGATGACGGCGCAGATGGCCAAGGCGGACACGGCCGCCGCGCCGGCTCCGGGCGTTCCCCTGGAAGCCGGCGAAGTGACCGTCAGCGTCACGGTTGGCGGGACGATCGTCTTGCAGTAAAGACAAACAGGGCCAGGCCGGCCAGGAACATCGGCAGCGACAGCCACTGTCCCATGCTCATTCCGCCGGCCAGCAGTCCCAGGAAGTTGTCCGGCTCGCGCGTGAACTCCACCAGGAAGCGGAAAGCGCCGTATCCCATCAGAAAGAGGGCGCTGACCTGCCCGGTGGGGCGCGGCTTGCTCGAAAACCACCACAGGATCACGAACAGCACCAGCCCTTCCAACCCCAGTTCGTACAGTTGCGAGGGGTGGCGGGGCAGGTTGTCGCCCGACTGCGGGAAGACCATCGCCCAGGACACCGTCGAGGGGCGTCCCCAGAGCTCGCCGTTGATGAAGTTGCCCATGCGCCCGGCACCCAGGCCCAGCGGAATGAGCGGCGCGATGAAGTCGCTGATCGTAAAGAAGCTCACCCCTTTTTTGCGCGCGAACAGCAGCATCACCAGGATGACCCCGATCAGCCCGCCGTGAAAGGACATGCCGCCCTCCCACAGAAAGGCGATTTCCAGCGGATGGCTCAGGTAATAGCCGGGCTTGTAGAACAAGACATAGCCCAGCCGCCCGCCCAGCACCACGCCCAGCACGCTATAGAAAATCAGGTCTTCGAGATCCTTGGCCGTGAGGTTGCCGCCCTGTCCACGATTGATGCGATAGCGGCCCAGCAGATAGACCAGGGCGAAGGCCAGCAGATACATCAGGCCGTACCAATGAATCGCGAGCGGACCCAGGCGCAGGGCGACGGGGTCGAATTGAGGTGCTTGAAGCATGAGAGGTCTGTGAGAAAATTTATTCGATGATAACCGGCGTGCCTGCCGCGTGGCAGCCGGCGCGGGCTCAGTTGAAAGGACAGGCCCATGAAGAGATTCGTTCCCCATGGCAAACTCGGGTACCATCCTTGCGGTCGAGGGTAGTCCTGCAGGCGCTCTCCGTAGTGGAAGTCCGTATTATGTATTTGAATCTCAAGCTGATTCTTTGTGGCGTAGCGCTGCTGGCAGCAGGCGCGGCCCAGGCGCAGACCAACGGTCTGGACCTCGCCAAAAGCAAAGCCTGTATGGCCTGTCATCAGGTCGACAACAAGCGGGTGGGGCCGCCTTTTATCAGCGTGGCCGAGCGCTATGCCGACCATCCCGAGGCCGTCGATTATCTGGCCAACAAGATCCGCACGGGTGGGCGGGGCGCCTGGGGCGCCGTTCCCATGCCGGCGCAGTCGCAAGTCACGCCCGAAGAGGCCAGGCAGTTGGCGCAGTGGGTGCTGACGCTCAAGCCGGCCAAGCAACCCTGATCTCAAGGAAATCATGATGTCTGAATCCCCTGCTCGTTCCGGCCTGGAAGTCGCGGTGCTGGGCGGCGGCTGTTTCTGGTGCGTCGAAGCGGTTCTGAAGGACTTGCGTGGCGTGGTCAGCGTGCTGCCCGGTTATGCCGGCGGCCATGTCGACAACCCCAGTTATCAGCAAGTGTGCAACAAGGATACCGGGCACATCGAAGTGGCCCAGGTGCAGTTCGATCCGGCCGAACTGAGCTACGCCGATTTGTTGCGAGTCTTCTTCGCCACGCATGACCCGACCACGCCGGGCCGTCAGGGCAATGACGTCGGCCCTCAGTACGAATCGGCGATCTTCTGGCAGAACGACACGCAGCGTGCGCAGGCGCAGGCCGTGATCGAGGAAATCGACGCCGCGCGCATCTACGACGCGCCGGTGGTCACGCAATTGCTTGCGCCGGCGCGCTTCTGGCCGGCCGAAGACTACCATCGTGACTACTTCGCGCTGCACCCCGAGCAAGGCTATTGCCAGTTCGTGATCGCACCCAAGGTGGCGAAGTTTCGCAAGCAATTCCAGGATCGCCTCAAGCATTGAAGCGATGGCCGATGTGACGAAGCCCCCGGCAGGGGGCTTCGTCGTTTGCGGGTGGGCGGGTTCAGTCCGCGGTCTTGACCACGCCGCGGCGCATTTGGTCCAGCTCGATGGATTCGAACAGGGCTTTGAAGTTGCCCTCTCCGAACCCGTCATTACCCTTGCGCTGAATGATCTCGAAGAAGATGGGGCCGATCTGGTTCTCGGTGAAGATCTGCAGCAGCAGTCCGCCGCCCGGCGCGCCGTCGAGCAGGATGCGGTTTTTCTGCAGGCGATCCACGTTCTCGCCGTGCTGCGGCAGACGGCGGTCCAGCAGTTCGTAGTAGGTTTCCGGGGTGTCTAGAAAGACCACCCCATTCTTGCGCAGTGCTTCGATGGTTCCATAGATATCGTCTGTCGCCATCGCGATGTGCTGGATACCCTCGCCGCGGTACAGATCCAGGTATTCCTGGATTTGGCCTTTTTCCTCGGTGCCTTCCTCGTTGATGGGGATGCGGATATTGCCGCAAGGCGAGGTCATGGCCTTGGACTTCACGCCCGTCACTTTGCCTTCGATGTCGAAATAGCGGACCTCGCGGAAATTGAACAGACGCTCGTAGAACTCCGCCCACTCCGCCATGCGGCCTTTGTGCACGTTGTGCGTCAGGTGATCGACCAGGGTCAGGCCGGCGCCGGCATACGTCAGATCTTCCTGGGCATGGGCGGGATCGAGCGGCTCGAAATCCACGTCGTAGATGCTGATATCGCCAATCCCGCCATGGCCGTTCTTGCCGCGCCAGCGGTCCACGAGATAAATCAGCGAATCACCGATGCCCTTGATGGCCGGGATGTTCAGTTCCATCGGGCCGCTGTGCGAGTCGAAACCCCAGGCGCCCAGTTCCAGCGCGCGTTGATAGGCGCGCGCCGCGTCGTCCACGCGAAAGCCGATGGCACAGATCGACGGGCCGTGCAGGCGGGCGAAGCGTTGGGCGAAGGAATCCGGTTCGGCGTTGATCAGAAAGTTGATGCCCCCTTGGCGGTACAGCGTCACGTCCTTGTGGCGGTGTTTGGCGATCGCCTTGAAGCCCAGCAACTCGAACACCTTGCGCAGCGCCACGGGATCGGGGGCGGTGTACTCGATGAATTCAAAACCGGCGGTGCCCATGGGGTTGTCCCAAGGCTGGAATTGCGTCGTCATGGCTGCGCGTCCTTGTCTCTTTGTTGGTGTGCGAAAAGCAAAATTCTAGGCATTTGCCCTGGCAGGCGATTGCGAAAATAGCCCGCCAAGCCCTATCATCGGCAATCTGATTGCTCAAAATTAGAATCTAAGGGTAGAAAATGACCGAAAATGGTCTGGATAGGACAGATCGGCGAATTCTGGCCGAATTGCAGCGCGACGGGCGGCTCAGTAATCAGGAGCTGGCCGACCGGGTCTCCCT
Organism: Bordetella genomosp. 12; assembly: GCF_002261355.1. GTDB lineage: Bacteria > Pseudomonadota > Gammaproteobacteria > Burkholderiales > Burkholderiaceae_B > Bordetella. The sequence continues at coordinate 704,505 of NZ_NEVU01000001.1, forward strand.
CTCGCCCAGCCCCTGTCTGCGCCGGGTCCGCCGTCTCGAAGAGCAGGGCTATATCAAGCGGTATGCGGCCTTGGTCGACGCTGACAAGGTCGGCTTGGGGCTGTTGGCCTATGTGACCATCCGGCTGAACAAGCACGTGGGGGGCAGTCATGCCTCCATGGCGGATTTCCACCGCGATGTGCAGCTCTGGCCGGAAGTCGTGGAGTGCTATGCCATGTCGGGCGACATGGACTACCTGCTGCGCATCCAGGTCCAAGACCTGGCGCATTTCTCCCGTTTTGCGATGGATACCCTGATGCTGCATCCGGCGGTCGTCGATATGAAATCCTTTTTTGCCTTGCAGCAGATCAAGGAGACAACCGAGCTTCACATCTGAGCTGCCCCTCTATATAGGGGCAGCAGCCGGCAACCGGGGCCGGAAGACCTGGCTCCGAGAAGAAAAAACCCTTTTTCCCAGAAAAAGGTGTCAAAGCCGTGACACGCGATTTTTTTCTGTGCTATAGTTCGCCCCCTCGCAGCACAGACAGCAATGCAAACGCAACGCAGCCGGTGTAGCGAGACCGAAGCGAGATGGTTTTTCGGGTTCCAAAGCGATTGCCGCATGAGCGGGGCGCAGGAAGCGAAAGGGGTCTCTGACACGGGGAGGGTGGTTTAGGCGTAGCGCCGGCCGGGATTCCAGTGTTGCACGACGGTGTAGAAATAAAGCAGCTTCGGTTGCATGATCTGCAAAAGTTGTGTTATAGTTTCGGGCTTGGCAGTTAGCGAAACGTCAGGGTTAACCCTGATCTGCGGTGGCAAGAGCAAGACGCCTGACGCAGGATGCTTCGCTAGTTGCTAAGCACGGGTTGCCGAGAGGTGATCCGAGGGACGCGAGTCTCTGAAGAAGTGGTGAGTTGGCAAGGCAGGCGTGAGCAGAAGAAATTTTGCGAGCGGCGCGAAAAAAAGCGAAGCCGAGTTGACAAACTTAAAAAACTTCTTCATAATCTCGTTTCTCTGCTGCTGACAACGACGCAGCGACGACAGCAAGGCAAGACGCTGTAAGTTGCGCGAAGTTAAGTGGGTAGCGAGTTTAGTAAGTGCAGTTGGCAGTACCGCTCTTTAACAATTAAACAACCGATAAGTGTGGGCACTTGGTGTGAGTGCGCAACGACTGGGTTTCGGCCTGGTCGGGAAGCGAAACTATCAAGTGCTCATATATGAAGTAAGGTTTAGTTTTTCGAAACTATCACCTCACTTCCTTTGAGCAAGCGAAAGTCGTCATTGGGTAAAACTGATGGCGCAACACAGAGATTAAACTGAAGAGTTTGATCCTGGCTCAGATTGAACGCTGGCGGGATGCTTTACACATGCAAGTCGGACGGCAGCACGGACTTCGGTCTGGTGGCGAGTGGCGAACGGGTGAGTAATGTATCGGAACGTGCCCAGTAGCGGGGGATAACTACGCGAAAGCGTAGCTAATACCGCATACGCCCTACGGGGGAAAGCGGGGGACCTTCGGGCCTCGCACTATTGGAGCGGCCGATATCGGATTAGCTAGTTGGTGGGGTAACGGCTCACCAAGGCGACGATCCGTAGCTGGTTTGAGAGGACGACCAGCCACACTGGGACTGAGACACGGCCCAGACTCCTACGGGAGGCAGCAGTGGGGAATTTTGGACAATGGGGGAAACCCTGATCCAGCCATCCCGCGTGTGCGATGAAGGCCTTCGGGTTGTAAAGCACTTTTGGCAGGAAAGAAACGGCGCAGGCTAATAACTTGCGCAACTGACGGTACCTGCAGAATAAGCACCGGCTAACTACGTGCCAGCAGCCGCGGTAATACGTAGGGTGCAAGCGTTAATCGGAATTACTGGGCGTAAAGCGTGCGCAGGCGGTTCGGAAAGAAAGATGTGAAATCCCAGAGCTTAACTTTGGAACTGCATTTTTAACTACCGAGCTAGAGTGTGTCAGAGGGAGGTGGAATTCCGCGTGTAGCAGTGAAATGCGTAGATATGCGGAGGAACACCGATGGCGAAGGCAGCCTCCTGGGATAACACTGACGCTCATGCACGAAAGCGTGGGGAGCAAACAGGATTAGATACCCTGGTAGTCCACGCCCTAAACGATGTCAACTAGCTGTTGGGGCCTTCGGGCCTTGGTAGCGCAGCTAACGCGTGAAGTTGACCGCCTGGGGAGTACGGTCGCAAGATTAAAACTCAAAGGAATTGACGGGGACCCGCACAAGCGGTGGATGATGTGGATTAATTCGATGCAACGCGAAAAACCTTACCTACCCTTGACATGTCTGGAATCCCGAAGAGATTTGGGAGTGCTCGCAAGAGAACCGGAACACAGGTGCTGCATGGCTGTCGTCAGCTCGTGTCGTGAGATGTTGGGTTAAGTCCCGCAACGAGCGCAACCCTTGTCATTAGTTGCTACGAAAGGGCACTCTAATGAGACTGCCGGTGACAAACCGGAGGAAGGTGGGGATGACGTCAAGTCCTCATGGCCCTTATGGGTAGGGCTTCACACGTCATACAATGGTCGGGACAGAGGGTCGCCAACCCGCGAGGGGGAGCCAATCCCAGAAACCCGATCGTAGTCCGGATCGCAGTCTGCAACTCGACTGCGTGAAGTCGGAATCGCTAGTAATCGCGGATCAGCATGTCGCGGTGAATACGTTCCCGGGTCTTGTACACACCGCCCGTCACACCATGGGAGTGGGTTTTACCAGAAGTAGTTAGCCTAACCGTAAGGGGGGCGATTACCACGGTAGGATTCATGACTGGGGTGAAGTCGTAACAAGGTAGCCGTATCGGAAGGTGCGGCTGGATCACCTCCTTTAAGAGCTAAGTGCTCGCGTCAAGTGTCCACGCTTATCGGTTGTTAGAATATAGCTGCTGGAAGGATCGAACAGATCCGGGAAGATTTTGAAGGTCTAGGGTCTGTAGCTCAGTCGGTTAGAGCACCGTCTTGATAAGGCGGGGGTCGTTGGTTCGAATCCAACCAGACCCACCACGCATTACATGGGGGTGTAGCTCAGCTGGGAGAGCGCCTGCTTTGCAAGCAGGATGTCATCGGTTCGATCCCGTTCACCTCCACCACTGATTTGTGGTGATGCAGCCTGAGGGTAACGATTAGTACTGCGTGCAGTGTTAATCGTTAGGTTTAGGCCTGACAGCTATATTTGTTCTTTAACAATTTGGAAGAAGCACAACGTAAAGTGTTTATCGAGTAGTCAGGGGCAACTCTGATGAAGATAGATACGGGTTGTGATTGCATGATTTATGTTCCAAGTCTCAAGCTGATTGGTTTTTAACTGATCAGAGCTTTTGAACTTAAGAACGGCACAAACGCGAAATGTTCAGCGTCCTATAAGACTCAAGTGTTATAGGATCAAGCGACTAAGTGCATATGGTGGATGCCTTGGCGATCACAGGCGATGAAGGACGTGGTAGCCTGCGAAAAGCTACGGGGAGCTGGCAAACAAGCTTTGATCCGTAGATGTCCGAATGGGGAAACCCACTGCGTAAGCAGTATCCCTGACTGAATACATAGGTCAGTGGAAGCGAACCGGGTGAACTGAAACATCTCAGTAGCTCGAGGAAAAGAAATCAACCGAGATTCCGAAAGTAGTGGCGAGCGAAATCGGAACAGCCTTTACGATTTAGCTATTTGTATAGTCGAACAGTCTGGAAAGTCTGACCGTAGCAGGTGATAGTCCTGTAGACGAAATGCAGATAGTGGAACTAAGCGTAAGAGAAGTAGGGCGGGACACGTGAAATCCTGTTTGAAGATGGGGGGACCATCCTCCAAGGCTAAATACTCGTGATCGACCGATAGTGAACCAGTACCGTGAGGGAAAGGCGAAAAGAACCCCGGAAGGGGAGTGAAATAGATCCTGAAACCGTATGCATACAAACAGTCGGAGCCTCCTTGTGGGGTGACGGCGTACCTTTTGTATAATGGGTCAGCGACTTACATTCAGTGGCAAGCTTAACCGAATAGGGAAGGCGTAGCGAAAGCGAGTCCGAATAGGGCGTTCAGTCGCTGGGTGTAGACCCGAAACCAGATGATCTACCCATGGCCAGGTTGAAGGCACGGTAACACGTGCTGGAGGACCGAACCCACTAGTGTTGAAAAACTAGGGGATGAGCTGTGGATAGGGGTGAAAGGCTAAACAAATCTGGAAATAGCTGGTTCTCTCCGAAAACTATTTAGGTAGTGCCTCAAGTATTACTGCGGGGGGTAGAGCACTGTTATGGCTAGGGGGTCATGGCGACTTACCAAACCATGGCAAACTCCGAATACCCGCAAGTACAGCTTGGGAGACAGAGCACCGGGTGCTAACGTCCGGACTCAAGAGGGAAACAACCCAGACCGCCAGCTAAGGTCCCAAATTATCGCTAAGTGGGAAACGAAGTGGGAAGGCATAGACAGTCAGGAGGTTGGCTTAGAAGCAGCCACCCTTTAAAGAAAGCGTAATAGCTCACTGATCGAGTCGTCCTGCGCGGAAGATGTAACGGGGCTAAGCGATAAACCGAAGCTGCGGGTGTGTACTTTGTACACGCGGTAGGAGAGCGTTCTGTAAGCCTGCGAAGGTGGCTTGTGAAGGCTGCTGGAGGTATCAGAAGTGCGAATGCTGACATGAGTAGCGATAAAGGGGGTGAAAAGCCCCCTCGCCGTAAGTCCAAGGTTTCCTGCGCAACGTTCATCGGCGCAGGGTGAGTCGGCCCCTAAGGCGAGGCAGAGATGCGTAGCTGATGGGAAGCTGGTTAATATTCCAGCACCGTCGTACAGTGCGATGGGGGGACGGATCGCGGAAGATCATCAGGGTGTTGGATGTCCCTGTTGCTGCATTGAAGATGGCGCTTAGGCAAATCCGGGCGCGAGAATCAAGGGTGTGGCTCGAGCGAGCATGTCTCGCGAAGTGATTGGAAGTGGTTCCAAGAAAAGCCTCTAAGCTTCAGCTGTACGAGACCGTACCGCAAACCGACACAGGTGGACGGGATGAATATTCCAAGGCGCTTGAGAGAACTCGGGAGAAGGAACTCGGCAAATTGATACCGTAACTTCGGGAGAAGGTATGCCCCGGTAGTGTGAAGCGCCTGCGCGCTGAGCATGATGGGGTCGCAGAGAATCGGTGGCTGCGACTGTTTATTAAAAACACAGCACTCTGCAAAGACGAAAGTCGACGTATAGGGTGTGACGCCTGCCCGGTGCCGGAAGGTTAAGTGATGGGGTGCAAGCTCTTGATCGAAGCCCCGGTAAACGGCGGCCGTAACTATAACGGTCCTAAGGTAGCGAAATTCCTTGTCGGGTAAGTTCCGACCTGCACGAATGGCGTAACGATGGCCACACTGTCTCCTCCCGAGACTCAGCGAAGTTGAAGTGTTTGTGATGATGCAATCTACCCGCGGCTAGACGGAAAGACCCCATGAACCTTTACTGTAGCTTTGCATTGGACTGTGAACCGGCCTGTGTAGGATAGGTGGGAGGCGCAGAACTCGAGTCGCTAGATTCGAGGGAGCCGACCTTGAAATACCACCCTGGTTTGTTTGCGGTTCTAACCTTGGTCCGTTATCCGGATCGGGGACAGTGCATGGTGGGCAGTTTGACTGGGGCGGTCTCCTCCCAAAGTGTAACGGAGGAGCTCGAAGGTACGCTAGGTACGGTCGGAAATCGTGCTGATAGTGCAATGGCATAAGCGTGCTTGACTGTGAGACTGACAAGTCGAACAGGTGCGAAAGCAGGACATAGTGATCCGGTGGTTCTGAATGGAAGGGCCATCGCTCAACGGATAAAAGGTACTCTGGGGATAACAGGCTGATACCGCCCAAGAGTTCATATCGACGGCGGTGTTTGGCACCTCGATGTCGGCTCATCTCATCCTGGGGCTGTAGCCGGTCCCAAGGGTATGGCTGTTCGCCATTTAAAGAGGTACGTGAGCTGGGTTTAAAACGTCGTGAGACAGTTTGGTCCCTATCTGCCGTGGGCGTTGGATACTTGACGGAGCCTGCTCCTAGTACGAGAGGACCGGAGTGGACGTACCTCTGGTGTACCGGTTGTCATGCCAATGGCATTGCCGGGTAGCTAAGTACGGAAGAGATAACCGCTGAAGGCATCTAAGCGGGAAACTCGTCTGAAGATTAGGTATCCCGGGGACTAGATCCCCCTAAAGGGTCGTTCAAGACCAGGACGTTGATAGGTCGGGTGTGGAAGCGCAGTAATGCGTTAAGCTAACCGATACTAATTGCCCGTGCGGCTTGATCCTATAACTCTTTAGTCTTACATATACGATTGCTGGCCATATCGCGCCAGTGCCGTCTGAACATACATCAACGCAACTCAGTTGCTGCTTCTTCCAAATTCAAGCCGTTGACAATGCGTCAACCGCTTAGCCGGTTACGCCTGACGACCATAGCAAGGTGGCCCCACTCCTTCCCATCCCGAACAGGACAGTGAAACGCCTTCGCGCCGATGATAGTGGACGTACGTCTGTGAAAGTAGGTCATCGTCAGGCTTTTATTCCTCAAAACCCCGTAAGCTATCCGCTTACGGGGTTTTGTTTTGCGCGTTTTGTTTGTGCGGCGCGCGCAACGTGCGTGACCGCCTCTGGCCCTCGTGCTGCTGACCGCGCCTTGCCGCGCAGCCGCTCCAGCGCTTACCGCGCCGGCGTCTCTCGCGGCACGTGCTCCCCGAAAAGCGTAAACCCTCCTCGCTGGCCTGCCCTCAGATGCCTGAGCTGCGGCGTGCTGCGCTGGCTCCCTTGTGTGAGGCTGATACCTGGCGGCAGCACTGCCCGCTGTAGGCGCGTTGCGTTGTGCGGCGCAGAGGGTGTGGGCGTAGGCCGCGCGAGCTGCGTTGTGTGAACGTGATCTTTGGCGCTAGCGCTGACCCGCTGCGGGGATGCCGGTCTGGCGCACTGGCCTGGCAGATCGTCTGCTCGCACGGATACGCTGAAACTGAAGGCTCGTATTCCACCGCCACGGCCGGCGTTGGCCCACGCCGCTGGCGACAAGTGCGAATCGATGCCGCTTCACTGAACCACCTGCGCACCCCACGTCGGCCCGTGCTCAGGTATGGCCGCGAAGATGCGCGCTCAAACCGCCGTCAGGCGGCCAGTCAGTCGGCCAGCCAGACGGCTATGCGGCCATCGGCTGTTGAAACAGCCTCGCATCTGGCCATGCGGCAAGGGCTATTTATCGCTGCGTACCCAAATAACAACGCACGCCGGGAACGTCCGGCATAGTGCGGTAAGATTGGGCGAATGTATTCGATGGAGCTGTGATCGTGAGCGAATCTCCCAATCCCCTACCGGGTTCCCAACCCCTGGATCTGCGCACTCTCACGCATGTGTCCTATGGCTTGTTTGCACTGGGTTTTCTCACCGGCGGCATTCTGGGCGTAGCGACGCTGGCGGCCGTGGTGCTGATGTATCTGAAGCGATCGGATACCGCAGGGACGGTCTACGCCTCGCACTTTGACTGGCTGCTGCGCACCTTTTGGTGGTCGCTGCTGTGGTTGGCTGTCAGCTTTGTGCTGACGCTGATTTATATCGGCTGGATCGGGATGATAGCCACCGTGGTCTGGGTGCTCTACCGATTGATCAGAGGATGGTTGGCGCTGCTGGAGGGGAATCCTCCGTCGAGCTACGCCTGAGGAATGCTTTGCGTATAAGCCGGCCTGGTGCCGGCTTATTTGCGTTTGCGTCTGGTGCTCGACGGCGAAGACGCAACGGCTTGGGGCAAACGGGATGGGCAATGCAGGAGAGCATGGCCGGGCAGGCAGGACGGCGACTCCCGGTCAGCTTCGGCGGGCGCTAAGGCAGCGCGCAGCAAGGAAGGGACGTACGAGGTACGCCCTCGACCCTGGTGCTTACTTCAGGTGAGCGTTGACCAGTTTGGTCAGCTCGAACATCGTGACCTGATCCTTGCCGAAGATGGGGCGCAGCTTGGCATCGGCGTTGATGTTGCGCTTGTTGCTGGCGTCTTGCAGGTTGTGCTTTTTGATGTAGTCCCAGATCTTTTTGGTGACCTCGGTGCGCGGCACGGCTTCCGAGCCGATGACGGCAGCCAGCTCGGCGCTGGGGGTCAGAGGCTTCATAAACGCGGCATTCGGTTTGCGCGTGGTCGCGGTTTTGGAGGGTGTGGCCATAATGCGGCGCTCCTTCTCTGGATGTTGGAAAAAATGTCCTGCGGGCCGCAGCATAACGTGTCTACCGGGTAAAGACAAAGGCATTTATCCTCTGTAGCAACTAAAATCGGCCTACACACACCCCTCAGCCAGGTTCCTGTAACGTCCTATGTACGCACGCTCCCCGCTTGAATCGATACGGCTTTTTCATGACGAACTGACCGCGCTGCGCCGCGATCTGCACGCTCACCCCGAACTGGGGTTCGAGGAAGTGCGCACCTCAGGCATCGTCGCCGGCGCCCTGGAGGCGCTGGGGATCGAGGTGCATCGCGGCATCGGCAAGACAGGCGTGGTGGGGGTGATCCGCGGCCGCCGCTGCGACAGCGGGCGCATGATCGGCCTGCGGGCCGACATGGACGCATTGCCCATGGCCGAAGACAACGCGTTTGCGCATAAGTCCACCAAGCCTGGCCTGATGCACGGATGCGGCCATGATGGACACACCGCCATTTTGCTGGGTGCGGCCCGGTATCTGGCCCAAAGCCGCAATTTTGACGGGACGGCCGTGTTGATCTTCCAGCCTGCCGAAGAAGGCCGTGGCGGCGCCAAGGCCATGCTCGACGACGGCCTGTTCGACACCTTTCCGTGCGACGCCATCTACGCCCTGCACAACTGGCCGGGCTTGCCCCCGGGCACGGTGGGTGTCAATCCCGGACCGATGATGGCGGCCGCCGACCGTTTCGAGATCGTCATCAATGGCCGCGGCGGCCACGGCGCGCATCCGTACCAGACTATCGATCCGGTGACGGTCGCCGGCCACCTCATCACGGCGTTGCAGACCATCGTGTCGCGCAACGTCAATCCGCTGGACTCGGCCGTGGTGTCCATCGGCTCGCTACAGGCCGGCCACCCGGGGGCCATGAGTGTCATTCCGCGCGAGGCGAAGATGGTCGGTACCGTCCGTACCTTTCGCAAGTCGGTGCAGGAAATGGTCGAGACGCGGATGCGGGAGTTGGCCTCGGCGATTGCCAGCGCTTTTGGCGCCACGGCCGAGGTGACCTACGAGCGGATTTATCCGGCGACACTGAACACGCCGCAGCACGCCACGCTGGTGGCCGACATCGCAACCGAGATGGTGGGCAAGGAAAAGGTCGTGCGCGATCTGATCCCTTCCATGGGCTCGGAGGATTTTTCGTTTATGCTGCAAGCCAAGCCCGGTGCTTATTTCCGCCTTGGACAAGGCGGGGCGGAGTCGGGCTGCGTGCTGCACAACTCCCATTTCGATTTCAATGACGCCGTGATTCCGCTGGGTAGCGCCATGTTTGCTGCCCTGGCCGAACGCGGCATGCCCTTGGCCGAGTAAAGGCCCTCATTCATGTCCCACCCTGTTCAACTCACGATCACCCGACCCGACGACTGGCATTTGCATCTGCGCGATGGTGCTGCGCTGGAAGCGGTGGTCGGCGATACGGCGCGCCAGTTCGCGCGCGCCATCATCATGCCCAACCTCAAGCCGCCGGTGACGACCACCGAGCAGGCGCTGGCGTATCGCGAACGCATTGTCGCGGCCTTGAACAAAACCGTCGGCGAGGGCGTGGATTTCACGCCGCTCATGACGCTGTATCTGACCGACAATACGCCGGCTGCCGAGATCGAGCGCGCCAAGGCCAGCGGGCAGGTCTTCGCCGTCAAGCTGTACCCGGCCGGCGCGACGACCAACTCCGATGCCGGCGTGACGGACTTGCTGGGCAAGTGTGCCCCGGCCCTGACCGCGCTGGAGAAAGCCGGCATGCCGTTGCTGGTGCATGGCGAAGTCACGGATCCTGCCATCGATGTGTTTGACCGCGAGGCCATTTTCATCGAGCGCGTCATGCAGCCGCTGCGCCGTGCCTATCCCGGTTTGAAGGTGGTGTTCGAGCACATCACGACCAAGGAAGGCGCCGAGTATGTGCGTGATGCCGAGGGTCCCATCGCGGCGACCATCACGCCGCAACACATGCTCTACAACCGCAACGCCATCTTTCAGGGCGGGGTGCGTCCGCATTGGTACTGTCTGCCGATTCTCAAGCGCGAAGTGCATCGCCAGGCGCTGGTCCAGGCCGCCACCAGCGGCAGCCCGCGTTTCTTCCTGGGCACCGATAGCGCCCCGCATGCCAAAGGCCTGAAAGAACATGCTTGTGGCTGTGCCGGCTGTTACACGGCATTGCACGCGATGGAGCTGTACGCAACCGCCTTCGAGAACGCCGGGGCCCTGGATAAACTGGAAGGCTTCGCCAGCCACCATGGTCCGGACTTCTACGGCCTGCCGCGCAATACCGGCACACTAATGCTGGTGCGCGAGCCTTTCTCCATCCCGGACGAGCTGCCTTACGGCAATACGTCAATCGTGCCGCTGGCCGCGGGTGAGGCTCTGCCCTGGCGCGTGCAGGTCTGAGCGCCCTGACGGCGCCGGGCCCCGGCTGATGCCACGGCCCGGCGCGTCTGTTCAGGCGCTGGCCGCGCGGCGCTCCTCGAGCGCTTCCCAGCGCTCGAATTTGGCTTCGAGGTCTTTTTCGATGCGTGCCAGCTCGGCCTGGATGCGCTCGACTTCCTCCGGGGCGTCGCGGTAGAGGCTGCCGTCGGCCAGTTTGGCGCTGAGGGTGGCTTGTTCGGTTTCCAGGCCGGCAATGGCATCCGGCAGCCCTTCGAGTTCGCGCAACTCCCAGGAACTGATCTTGGCCGCGCGCGTCGGCTTGGCGCGCGTGGCGGGCGTCGCGGCGGGCGCCGCCGGCGTGCTCGCTGGCTCCGCGGCTGGGGCGGACGGGCGCTGCAGCAGCCACTCATCGTAGCCGCCGACATAATCACGCCAGTGGCCATTGCCTTCATAGGCGATGGTTTGCGTGACGACGTTGTTCAGAAAGGCGCGGTCATGGCTGACCAGCAGCACGGTGCCCGCATAATCCTGCAGCAACTCTTCGAGCAGCTCCAGCGTTTCGATGTCCAGATCGTTGGTGGGTTCGTCGAGCACCAGCACGTTGGCCGGACGTGCGAACAGCCGCGCCAGCAACAGGCGTGCGCGCTCACCGCCGGACAGGCTGCGCACGGGCGAGCCGGCGCGAGCCGGCGAGAACAGAAAATCGCCCAGATAGCTCATGACGTGCTTGCGCGTGCCGCCGATTTCCACCCATTCGCTGCCGGGGTTGATGATATCGGCCAGCGCCGCATCTTCGTCGAGCTGGGCGCGCATTTGATCGAAATACGCCACCTCGACGTTGGTGCCGGTGCGTACCGTGCCGCGGTCGGGGGTCAGTTGGCCCAGGATGATCTTGAGCAGCGTGGTTTTGCCGGCGCCATTGGGCCCGATGATGCCGATGCGGTCGCCGCGCAGGATGGTGGTCGAGTAGTCGTTGACCACGGTCTTGTCGCCGAAAGCCTGATAGACGTCGCGCAGCTCGGAGACGATCTTGCCGGAGCGCTGACCCTGGGCGACGGCCAAATTGACGTTACCCATGCGTTCGCGGCGGTCGGCGCGTTCCACGCGCAGGCGCTCGAGGCGGCGCACGCGGCCTTCGTTACGCGTGCGCCGGGCTTCCACGCCTTTGCGGATCCAGACTTCTTCCTGGGCGAGCAGCTTGTCAAAGCGCGCTTGCTCCAGGCGCTCGGATTCGAGCCATTGCGCCTTGCGCTCTTGCCACTGACTGAAGTTGCCGGGAAAACTCAGCAGCCGGCCACGGTCCAGCTCGACGATGCGCGTGGCGATGGCGTCGAGAAAGCGCCGGTCGTGGGTGATGATGACGGCGGCGCCTTTCCAGGTGCGCAGCAGCTCTTCCAGCCAGGCGATACCCTCGAAATCCAGATGGTTGGTCGGTTCGTCGAGCAGCAGCAGGTCGGGCTGATCCACCAGGGCGCGCGCCAGGGCCACCCGTTTGCGTGTGCCGCCGGACAGGCCGGCGATCAGGGCGTCGGTCGGCAGGCCGAGTTTCTCGAGCGTGGCGCGCACGCGCGCTGGCCGCTGCCAGTCTTCGGGATTGGCCTCTTCGTCGCAGACGACGTCGTAGACCGTGCGGCTTTCGTCGAGCGTGGGCTCCTGCTCGACCGTCACCACACGCAGCCCCGAGCTGCGGCTGATATCGCCGTCATCGGGCTGGTTGCGGCCATCGAGCAGGCGCAGCAGCGACGATTTTCCGGCGCCATTGCGGCCGATCAGGCCGATGCGCTCGCCTTCCTGGATGGCGAAGTCGGCGTGATCGAGCAAGGGGTGGTGTCCATAAGCCAGCTGGACGTTGGTCAGGGAGATAAGCGTGTTTTGAGCCATGGGATTCTGCGCGGAACGTAAGTCGTATTGTCGCAGAACCGGGCCCGGGGGCAGGGTGTACTACAATGCGGGCCGCAGGGCAGATCGGGCAATCGCGGTGATTCGTTCATCGAGGAAGGTCCGGACTCCACAGGGCAGGATAGCGGCTAACGGCCGTCCGGTGAGGTGCGCAAGCATCGAGCCGAGGACTAGGGCCACAGAGACGAGTCTGCGGGGCGGGCATTCGCAAGAATGCACCGGCACGGCCACTCCGTGCCGTGGCAGCTGGCAACGGCTGCCGGCATCGCAGGGTGAAACGCGGCAACCTCTATCCGGAGCAACATCAAATAGGCATGCGCAAGGTCTTCGGACCGGGAAGAGCGGCTCGCTCGAGCATGCGGGTAGGTGGCTAGAGCGTTCCAGCAATGGTTCGCCCAGAGGAATGATTGCCCGCCAGGGAGACCTGGCGTACAGAATCCGGCCTATAGATCTGCTCTGCTTTCTCTTCTTCCCGTCGCCACCGGTCCCTCAGGGGCCGATGGCGTCGCGCGTCCCCGATCCGTCGGCTCGTCTGAGCGAGAAACCACTTGTTTGCGACCACTTCTTGACTAAGGACTTTTAGTTCCCGGCGCAACATGCTGATTTATCAGGATGTTTTCTCTGTCCCCTCATTTACAAATTGCTCTAAGTCCTTGTTGTGATTGAAAAAATTGCAACCGCTGGCTTGACCCGTCCTGAGCCTTCCCGTAGAGTGGGAAAAAGTAGGAATTTGTGCAATTAAGTGGGGCAAATCCGTGTTTCAGGGAAGCAGCGCGCTCACGTTGGATGCTAAGGGACGGATCTCGATTCCGACCCGGCATCGTGACGCCCTGGTTTCGCAGGCCGAAGGCCGGCTGACCCTGACTCGCCACCCGGACGGCTGCTTGCTGGTCTATCCGCGACCCGAGTGGGAAAAGAAGCGCGAGCAGATCGCGGCTTTCCCGATGTCGGCGCGCGCCTTGCAGCGGCTGTTGTTGGGAAATGCCCAGGACGTTGAGATCGACGGTTCCGGCCGGGTCCTCATCGCTCCCGAACTGCGCAACGCTTCCGGAATGACGCGCGACGTGATGCTGCTCGGTATGGGCACGCACTTCGAGCTCTGGGATGCCGCTTCCCTGGCCCGCCGCGAGGCGGACGATTTGGCCCAGGGGATGCCGGACGTGTTGAATCAGTTTTCGTTCTGAAACCGACTATGGAATTCGAGCACCGGCCCGTTCTGCTGGAGCCGACGGTGGATGCCTTGCTGCAAGCCGATTTCGGCGGCAGGGGCGCCTCTCGTACGCGCCCCCGGGACGAGGAGGCCGCGCAACGCCGGCAAGCAGGCGGCACTTTCGTCGACGGCACGTTCGGCCGCGGCGGGCACAGCCGCGAGTTGCTGCGCCGGCTCGGGCCGCAGGCTCGCCTGGTGGTGTTCGATAAAGATCCTCAAGCCATCGCGGTGGCTCAGGCCCTGGCCGCCGAGGATGGCCGGGTGCAAGTGGTGCATGGCGGCTTTGCCACCATGACCGAAGCGTTGGCGGCGCGCGGCATCGAGCAGATCGATGGCGTGATGCTGGATCTGGGTGTGTCCTCACCCCAGATCGATGATGCACAGCGGGGCTTCTCTTTCATGAGAGATGGTCCGCTGGATATGCGTATGGATACGAGCCGTGGCCCCACGGTTGCGGAATGGCTGGCGCAAGCCAGTGTGGAAGAGATGCGGGAGGTGATCGCAGATTATGGCGAAGAACGGTTTGCTTTTCAGGTTGCAAAGGCGATTGCTGCTCGCTGCGCAACACGGCCGCTGCGCACCACGCTCGAGCTTGCCGAGTGCGTCGCCAGCGCCGTCCGCACGCGCGAAAAGGGGCAGCATCCGGCCACACGCACCTTTCAGGCTCTACGGATTTACATCAATCGGGAGCTCGAAGAGCTCGCGCGCGCCCTCACGTCAGCTATAGAGCTGCTTGCCCCAGGGGGGAGGTTGGCGGTGATCAGTTTTCACTCGCTGGAAGACCGGATGGTCAAGCAGTGCATCGCGGCGGCGGCCAGGCCGGCTGCCGCGCATCCGCGCCTGCCTCTGCGAGAAAGCGAGTTGCCCCAACCCATTTTGCAATCGCTGGGCAAGGTCGTGGCCGATGAGGCCGAGGTGGCGGGCAATGCCCGCTCGCGCTCGGCCATTCTGCGTGCGGCCGAGCGTACCGAACAGCCTTTGCCCGCCGACGGCGCGGCTGGCTTCGCGCCGGTCGTTCCCGGCGCCGCACAACCGTCCAAGGGGAGGCGCCGCTGATGGGTCGCGCCAGCCTCGTCGTCGCTGCTTTGCTGATGCTCTCGGCCATCTCGCTGGTCACGAGCCGTTATCAGGCGCGCCAGCTCTATATAGAGTTGGGGCGCGGGCAGGCCGAGGCGCGCGATCTGGACACCAACTGGCGCAGGCTGCAACTTGAGCGGGCCGAACTGGCGCGCAACGCGCGGGTCGACCGCGCCGCGCGCGAAGAACTGAAGATGATTCCCATCGTGCCCGACCGCACCATTTATATGGTGCAGCCGGCGCCCATCGCCGGAGGCGCGCAATGAAACGCGTGCCGTTCTTCGACAATCCGGTGCTGCGCGGCCAACTGCCGATGTGGCGCGCGCGCCTGGTGTTGATCCTGCTGTTTGCCGGCCTGGCCGTGCTGGCCGGCCGCGCGCTGTTTCTGCAGGGGCTGACCAATGAGTTCCTGCAGCAGCAGGGCGAGCGGCGCTACGAACGGACACTGACCTTGTCGGCCACGCGCGGCAAGATTCTGGATCGCAACAATGTGGTGCTGGCGTCCAGCGTTCCGGCGCGGGCCATCTGGGCCATCCCGGAAGACGCCAAGGTCGCCACCGCCGATCAGATCAATACCCTGGGCAAGCTGCTGGACATTCCGCCGGCCGAGCTGCGCCGCCGCCTGTCGGACGAGGACCGCAACTTCGTCTACATCAAGCGTCAGGTACCCATGGACGTGGCCGAAAAGGTCAAGCAGATGGGGCTGCCCGGCATTCATCAGCAGCCCGAGTCACGCCGCTATTACCCGGAAGGCGAAGTCACGGCCCACATCGTGGGCTTCAATAACGTCGAGGACCAGGGTCAGGAAGGCGTGGAGCTGACATTCAATCAGCAGCTCTCGGGTCGGCCTGGCACGCGGCGCGTGATCAAGGATCGCCTCGGGCGCGTCATCGAGGACGTGCAAGCCGTCACTTTGCCGGTTGATGGCCGCGATCTGCGCCTGTCCATCGATACGCGTCTGCAATACCTGGTCTATAAAGAACTGCAGGCGGCGCTGGACAAGCATCAGGCCCGCGCGGGCACGGCCGTCGTTCTGGACGTGCATACCGGTGAGATCCTGGCGCTGGCCAATCTGCCGTCCTATGACCCCAACCGGCGTGAAAACTGGAAGGTCGCCACGCTGCGCAATCAGGCCATCACGGATACCTTCGAGCCGGGTTCCATCATGAAGCCCTTTACCGCCGCGCTGGCCCTGGACCTGGGGCGCATCTCGACCTCGACGACGTTCGATACGGGCAATGGGCGTTTCCAGTACCAGGGTTCGACCATCAGCGATGTCAGCCGCAATGGCGTGCTGGACGTCGCGGGCGTGTTGCGGCGCTCGAGCAATATCGGCATGACCATGATTTCGGAGAAGCTGCAGGCCCGCGAGATGTGGGATCGCTTCACCGAACTGGGCCTGGGGCAGGCGCCGCAATTGGGTTTCCCGGGCGCCGCGCCTGGCCGCTTGCGGCCGTGGGATCGCTGGCGCCTGATCGAGAAGGCGACGATGGCCTACGGATATGGCCTGTCGGTGTCGCTGTTGCAGGTGGCGCGCGCCTATACCGTGTTCGCGCGGGATGGCGACATGGTGTCGTTGACGCTGGTCAAGCGCGACAGCGACCCGACCAGTGTGAAGATCTATACGCCCAAAACCGCCGGCTTGATTCGCTCGATGCTCGAGGCCGCCGCCGGACCGGATGGGGCCAAGGCCGCCCAGGTGCAGGGCTACCGCGTGGCCGGCAAGAGCGGCACGGCGCGCAAGATCGTCGATGGCAAGTACAGCATGCAGCGCTATCGCAGCTCGTTCGTGGGGTTTGCGCCGGTCTCCAATCCCAAAGTCGTGGTCGCCGTGTCCATTGATGAGCCGCAAGTGGGCGGCTATTACGGCGGCGCCATCGCCGCGCCGGTGTTCTCCAGCATTGTGGGTGGCACGCTGCGTCTGATGGGCGTGCAGCCTGACGCGCCGTTCGAATCCACCATTGTCGCGGGTGTCGAAGGCGGGGGGGCGCGATGAGCGAGCGGCGCGCCGCCACCGGCGGCTTCCAGTCGGTACTGCAGG
Source organism: Bordetella genomosp. 12 (assembly GCF_002261355.1). Taxonomy (GTDB): domain Bacteria; phylum Pseudomonadota; class Gammaproteobacteria; order Burkholderiales; family Burkholderiaceae_B; genus Bordetella. Next base: position 721,260 of record NZ_NEVU01000001.1, read on the forward strand.
ACTTGCGTGCACGCGTGACGGCCGATGCCGATCTGCGCCTGGACTCGCGCGATCTGCACGCGGGGGATGTCTTCCTAGCCTGCCCGGGCGTGCACGGCGATGGCCGGAGCTATATCGCGCAGGCGCTGGCCGCCGGCGCGGGTGCCGTGGCCTACGATACGGACGCCTTGAGCGTCGCGCTGCCGCAGGACGAGCGCCTGGTGGGCGTGGCCGGCTTGCGCGGCATGCTGGGCGAATTGGCCGATGCCTGGTATGGCCAACCTTCGGCCAACCTGAATGTCCTGGCCGTCACGGGCACCAATGGCAAGACGTCCTGCGTGCATTGGCTGGCCCAGGCGCTCACCCGCCTGGGTAAGCCCTGCGGCACGATAGGCACGTTGGGCGGTCTGCTGCCCGATGGGCGGTCGCTGGGCGGCAGCCTGACCACGCCCGATGTGGTCACCTTGCACCGCTGGCTGGCGGCCATGCGTGACGCCGGAGCCCAGGCCGTGGCGATGGAGGCTTCCTCCATCGGTCTGGAACAAGGCCGCATGGACAAGGTGCGGCTGGTGGTGGCGGGCTTTACCAATCTGACGCGCGACCATCTCGATTACCACGGCACCATGCAGCACTACGAGGCCGCCAAAGCCCTGCTGTTCGGCTGGCCTGATCTGCAGGCCGCGGTCATCAACGCGGACGATGCCGCGGGTCAGCGCCTGCTGGCGACGCTGCCGGCTGCGCTGGCCAGCGGGTATTCGATCGAATCCAGCCAGGCCGAGATTTACGCTTGCGATCTGCAGGCCACCGCGCACGGCCAGGTTTTCACCTTGAAGACGTCGCAGGGCGAGGCGCAGGTCGTCACCAGCCTGCTCGGCCGCCACAACGTGTCGAATCTCTTGCTCGTGGCGGGCATGTTGCTCAAACTGGGTTGGCCCGTCGCAGCGGTCACGCGCGAGATCGCCGCCGCCGCGCCCGTCGATGGTCGCCTGCAAACCGTGGCGCTGCCGCCGTTGAGCGTCCCGGCCTCGGGGCCCCTGGTGGTGGTCGACTACGCACACACCCCTGACGCGCTGGCGCGCGCGCTGGCCGCGCTGCGGCCGGTGGCGCAGGCGCGTGGCGGTGCCCTGGTCTGCCTGTTTGGCTGCGGCGGTGACCGTGATCCGGGCAAGCGTCCCGAGATGGGCCGCATCGCCGGCGAGCTGGCTGACCGCATCGTCGTCTCCAGCGACAACCCGCGCAGCGAATCCCCGCAAGCCATCATCGAACAGGTGCTGGCCGGGGTGAGCGCAGGGCGGCCGGTGTCGTCCCAGGTCGATCGCGCGCAGGCGATTCTGCAGACCATCTGGGCCAGCAAGCCCGAGGACGTCGTGCTGCTGGCGGGCAAGGGCCACGAGACTTATCAGGAAATCGCCGGGCGCAAAAACACCTTCGACGATCGCGAGTGGGCGCGCGCAGCCTTGTGGCTGCCCTATGTCAGCGGCGTGTCGACCGATACGCGCAGCATTGCCGCCAATCAGCTCTTCGTGGCCTTGGCGGGCGAGTCTTTCGACGGCCATCACTACCTGCCTCAGGCGCAGGCCGCCGGCGCCTGCGCCGCCGTGGTGGCGCATCGGGTCGCCGATACCGATTTGCCGCAATGGGTGCTGGGCGATACGCGCCAGGCGCTGGGGCGTCTGGCCACGGCCTGGCGGTCGCGTTTCGTTTTGCCGGCCGTTGCCGTGACCGGCAGCAACGGCAAGACCACCACCAAGGAAATGATTTCGGCCATTCTGGCCGACTGGCAGGGCGAGGATCATCGCCTGGCGACGGCGGGTAATTTCAATAACGACATCGGGCTGCCCCTGACGCTGTTGCGCCTGCGCGCCTCGCATCGCGCGGCCGTATTCGAGCTGGGGATGAATCATCCCGGCGAAATCGCGCTGCTGGCGCAGATGGCCCAGCCCTCGGTGGCGCTGGTCAACAACGCGCAGCGCGAGCATCAGGAATTCATGCACACGGTCGAAGCCGTGGCACGCGAGAACGGCGCGGTGATCTCCGCGTTGCCGGATGACGGGATTGCGGTCTATCCCGGCGATGACCGGTACACGGTGATCTGGGATGCCTTGGCGGGCGCGCGGCGTGTGCTGCGTTTCGGTCTGCAGCCGGGTCTCGATGTGTATGCGCAGGATGTGCGCGCCGATTTGATGGGCACCTTGTGTCGTGTAGTAACACCGGTCGGAGTGGCGGAGCTGTCTTTGCCCGTGCCGGGTGAGCACAATCTGCGCAACGCGTTGGCCGCGATCGCCTGCGCACTGGCTGCTGGCGCACCGTTGGCGAGCGCGATTCGCGCGCTGCAGGGCTTTGCCGCCGTCAAAGGCCGCATGCAACGCAAGGAAATGAGTGACGGAACGTTGCTCATCGATGACACCTACAATGCGAACCCCGATTCGGTACGCGCGGCCATCGAGGTCCTCGCGCAGTTGCCCGGCCCGCGCGCACTCGTGCTGGGCGATATGGGCGAAGTCGGAGACAACGGTCCCGCCATGCATCGTGAAGTCGGCGGGTACGCGCGCGATCACGGGATCGACGCATTGTTCACGCTAGGTGACGCCAGCCGAGCGGCCGCGGCCGAGTTCGGCGCGAAGGCGCGCGCCTGCGCATCGGTAGACGAAGTCGTTGCCGCATTGCGCGGCCTGCGTCCGGCCAGCGTATTGGTTAAAGGTTCGCGCTTTATGCGCATGGAGCAGGTAGTGACGGCTTTTTCTGTAAATGACAACCAGACGGCCCCCGGCCAAGGGGACAAGCATGCTGCTTGAGATTGCTCGTTGGTTGTCCGACGATGTGCGCGCGATCGGTGTGCTGGAGTACATCACCCTGCGCGCGGTGCTGGCCTGCGCGACCGCCTTGCTCATCGGGCTGGCGGCGGGGCCGCGTGTGATCCGCAAATTGACCGAAATGAAAATTGGCCAGGCCGTGCGCGCCTATGGCCCCCAGACGCATCTGGTCAAGACTGGCACGCCGACCATGGGCGGTGCGCTCATTCTGATCTCCATCGCGATCAGCACGCTGTTGTGGGCCGACTGGACCAACCGCTTTGTCTGGGTGGTGTTGCTGGTGACCTTCGGCTTTGGCTGGATCGGTTGGATGGATGATTACCGCAAGGTCGTGCATCGCGATCCGGAAGGCATGCCCGCCAGGCAGAAATTCTTCTGGCAGGCCACCATCGGCCTGGTGGCGGCGGTCTATCTCGCCTTCGCGGTGTCGGCACCGGCCAATACGGAACTGTGGCCGCTGTTCAAGGCCTGGGTCGTGAGCGGCTTCAGCATGCCCTTGCCCACGCGAGCCGACCTGATCGTGCCGTTCTTCAAATCCGTCAGTTATCCGCTGGGTGTGCTGGGGTTCGTGGCCCTGACCTGGTTTGTCATCGTTGGCACCAGCAACGCGGTCAACCTGACCGACGGCCTCGATGGCCTGGCCATCATGCCGACCGTCATGGTGGGCGGCGCGCTGGGCATTTTTGCCTATGTGGTCGGGCGGGTCGATTACTCCAAATACCTGCTGTTTCCCTATATACCGGGCGCCTCCGAACTGATGGTGCTATGCGCGGCCATCGGGGGCGCGGGGCTGGCCTTCCTGTGGTTCAACGCGTATCCGGCGCAGGTCTTCATGGGGGACGTCGGCGCGTTGGCGCTGGGCGGCGCCCTGGGGACGATCGCCGTGATCGTGCGCCAGGAGATCGTGCTCTTCATCATGGGCGGCGTGTTTGTCGTCGAGACCCTCTCGGTGATGCTGCAGGTGACCTGGTTCAAATACACCAAACGCCGATACGGGCAGGGCAGGCGCATCTTCAGGATGGCGCCACTCCATCACCATTTTGAAGTCGGCGGCTGGAAGGAAACCCAGGTCGTCGTGCGTTTCTGGATCATCAGCATGATGCTGGTGCTGATTGGCCTTTCGACCCTGAAGTTGCGATGAACACCGAAGAAACCTCCCGTGCCGACGCACCGCTTGTCCTGATCCTCGGATTGGGCGAGACGGGCGCGGCTGCCGCGCGCTGGTGCGCACGTGAAGGCGCCCGCCTTCGCGTGGCCGACACGCGCGCGCAGCCGGGAGGGCTGGATGCTTTGCGCGCCGCCTTGCGCGACGCGGATGTGCAGTACCACCTGGGATGCGCCGGGCAGTTTGATCCGGCCTTGCTCGATGGCGTGTCGCAACTCGTGCTCAGCCCCGGCCTGGCGCCCGGGCAGGAGCCCGCCGCCAGCTTGCTGACGGCCGCGGCGGCGCGCGGCATCGAGGTGGTGGGCGAGATCGAATTGTTTGCGCGGGCACTGGCCCGGCTGGCCGCTGCCCGCGAGTACCAGCCGCGCCTGTTGGCCGTGACCGGCACCAATGGCAAGACCACGGTGACGGCACTGACCCGGCAATTGATCGAGGCCAGCGGCCTGAGCGTGCGGGCGGCCGGCAATATCAGCCCGGCGGCCTTGACGTCACTCATGGATGCGCTGGATCAGGATCAGTTGCCCGACGTCTGGGTGCTGGAGCTCTCCAGTTTCCAGTTGGAAACCACGCACAGCCTGAGCGCCGACGCGGCCGTGGTGCTGAATGTCACCCAGGACCACCTGGACTGGCATGGCAGCATGCAAGCCTATGCGCAAGCCAAGGCGCGTCTGCTGACGATGGCACGCGTGGCCATCGTCAATCGCGACGATGCACTGACCACGTCGATGGTGGCCGACCTCAACGGCTTGAACGTACGCAGCTTCGGGCGTGACCTGCCGCCGCTGGTGGGCGATATGGGGCTGGAGTTGGGGCAGGGCGTGTCCTGGCTGGTCGCGTGCGAACCCAGCGACTTCGAAGACCAGGCCGCGCCGGTGCGCCGCAAGAAAGATGCCCCGCCGCCGCAGCGCAGTACGGGGCGCATGAGCCGGCTCATGCCGGTCGATGCCCTGCGCATTCGCGGCGTGCACAATGCGCTCAATGCGCTGGCGGCGCTGCAACTGGCCCGCGTGCTGGATCTGGGCTGGGGGCCGCTGTTGCGCGCGTTGCGCGAGTACGCCGGCGAGCCGCATCGCGCCGCCTTTGTGCGCAGTGTCGCCGGCGTGGACTACATCAATGACAGCAAGGGCACCAATGTCGGCGCCACGGTGGCGGCCCTGGAGGGCCTGGGCCAGAGCGTGGTCCTGATCGCCGGTGGGCAAGGCAAGGGCCAGGATTTCTCGCCGTTGTGCCCCGTGGTGGCACGCCATGCCCGCGCGGTGGTGCTGATAGGCACCGATGGCCCGGCCATCGGCGAAGTGCTGGCGGCCACCGGCGTGCAACGGGTCCATGCCCAGGATATGCGCGATGCCGTACGCCAGGCCGCCGAGCTGGCCCAGCCGGGCGATGCGGTGCTGTTGTCGCCGGCCTGCGCCAGCCTGGATATGTTCCGCAACTACCCGCACCGCGGTGAGGTCTTCGCGGAAGAGGTCGATGAGCTGGCCCGCGATCGGGGAGAGGTGCTATGAGCCTGTTTGCCGAGCTGACCGCCAGCGTCAATGCCGTGCGCCCGGGGCGGACGCGCATGCGCAACACCGATCTGCCGCTCATCGTCGCGGCAGCGACGCTGTTGCTGCTGGGCTTGCTCATGGTTTACTCGGCCTCCATCGGGCTGGCCGACGGGCCGCGATACGCCTCTTATGGCCGCTATTACTTCGTTATCCGCCACGGGCTGTTCATGGCCGCGGGTCTGGTGGCCGGTGCGCTGGTGCTGACCATGCCGATACGGGTCTGGCAGCGGCTGGCCGTGCCGCTGTTCATGGTGGCGCTCGTGCTGCTGGTGGCCGTGCTCATTCCCGGTATCGGCCGCGAGGTCAATGGCGCTCACCGCTGGATTCCGCTGGGGCCGTTGAATTTCCAGCCTTCCGAGCTGATGAAGCTGGCCGCGCTGCTCTACGCCGCCGATTACACCGTGCGCAAGCAGGAGCATATGCAGGCTTTCGCACGCGGCTTTCTGCCCATGGCCTGCGCCCTGGGTGGCGTGGGCATGCTGTTGCTGCTCGAGCCCGACCTGGGCGCCTTCATGGTGATCGTGGCCATCGCCATCGGCATCCTGTTCCTGGGCGGCATCAACGGTAAGTATTTCAGCAGCCTGCTGGCCGTGCTGGTGGGCACCTTCCTGATGCTGATCTGGCTGTCGCCCTGGCGCCGCGCGCGGCTGTTCGCCTACCTCGATCCCTGGAATCAGGAAAACGCCTATGGCAGCGCCTACCAGTTGTCGCATTCGCTGATCGCCTTGGGGCGTGGCGAATGGTTTGGCGTGGGTCTGGGCGCCAGCGTGGAAAAACTGCATTACCTGCCGGAAGCCCACACCGACTTTCTGATGGCGGTCGTGGGCGAGGAGCTGGGCTTTGCCGGCGTGATGCTGGTCATCGTGCTGTTCGGCATCATCGTGCAGCGCGGCTTTGACATCGGGCGGCAGGCCATCGCCATGGAGCGCACCTTCGCCGGCCTGGTGGCCCACGGCGTGGCCATGTGGTTTGGCGTGCAGGCCTTCATCAATATGGGCGTGTGCCTGGGCTTGCTGCCCACCAAGGGCCTGACCCTGCCGCTGATGAGCTATGGCGGTTCGGGCATCGTGATGAATCTCTGCGCGCTGGCCATGCTGCTGCGGGTCGATTATGAAAACCGGATGATGATGCGGGGAGGACGCGTATGAGCGCGCCCACCATTCTCATCATGGCCGGCGGCACGGGCGGGCACATCATGCCGGGCCTGGCCGTGGCCGACATCCTGCGTCAGCGTGGCTGGCAGGTGCGTTGGCTGGGCAATCCCGACAAAATGGAAGGCAAGCTCGTGCCGGCCCACGGTATCGCGCTGGCGGAACTGCGTTTTCAGGGGGTGCGTGGCCGCGGCGCCGCCGCCTTGCTGAAATTGCCGTTCTTGTTGACGCGCGCCGTGGCGCAGGCCTGGGGGCATGTGTCGGCCATCAAACCGGATGTCGTCCTGGGCATGGGCGGCTACGTCGCCTTTCCGGGCGGGGTGGTCGCGGCCCTGCGGCGCACGCCCATGGTGATCCACGAGCAGAACGCCGTGGCGGGCACGGCCAACCGTTGGTTGGCGCGCATGGCCCAGCGCGTGCTCACGGGCTTTCCCAATGTGTTGCCGGGCGCTGACAATGTCGGCAATCCGGTGCGCGAGCAAGTGTGCCATCTGCCCGCGCCCGCCTTGCGCTATGCCAGCCGCCAAGGGCCTTTGCGCATCCTGGTGGTAGGGGGGTCGCTGGGCGCGCAGGCGCTCAATACCGTGGTGCCGCAGGCGCTGGCCCGCCTTGCGCCGGCACAGCGGCCAGTGGTGGTGCATCAGGCGGGGGCCCAGCATGTGCAGGCATTGCAGGCGGCGTACGCGCAGGCTGGCGTGCAGGCGGAATGCCTGCCCTTCATCGAGGACATGGCGGGCGCCCTGGCCCATGCGGATCTGCTGATCTGCCGCGCCGGCGCCATGACGGTGGCCGAAGTCGCCGCGGCGGGCGTGGCGGCCTTGTTCGTGCCTTTTCCGCATGCCATCGACGATCACCAAACCGCCAACGCGCGCTATCTGAGCGATGCGCAGGCCGCCTGGCTGCAGCCGCAAAGCGCGCTGACGGCCGAATGGCTGGCCGACTGGCTGGCCCAGCGCAACCGTACCGAACTCCAAACCGTCGCCGAGCGGGCGCGCGCGCAAGCACGCCCGGATGCGGCGGAACACATCGCCGACGTCTGCATGGCGGCAGCGGGGCGTCAATCATGAAACATCGCATTCAACATATCCATTTCGTAGGCGTGGGCGGCTCGGGCATGAGCGGCATCGCCGAAGTGCTGCTCAATCTGGGCTACAAGGTCAGCGGCTCCGACCTGACCGAGTCGGCCGTCACGCGGCGGCTCGCGGATCTCGGCTTGCAGGTCGCCATCGGCCATGCGGCCGACAACGTCGCCGGCGCCGATGCCATCGTCACATCGACGGCTGTCGCGGGCGACAACCCCGAGGTCATCGCGGCTCGTGCCGCGCGGATACCGGTCGTGCCGCGCGCGGTCATGCTGGCCGAACTCATGCGCCTGAAGCGCGGCATCGCCGTGGCGGGAACCCATGGCAAGACGACCACGACCAGTCTGGTGGCCAGTGTGCTGGCCGCTGGGGATCTGGATCCGACGTTCGTGATCGGCGGGCGCTTGAACTCGGCCGGCGCCAACGCGCAGTTGGGCCAAGGCGAGTTCATCGTCGTCGAGGCTGATGAGTCGGATGCCTCGTTCCTGAATCTGCTGCCGGTGATGGCCATCATCACCAATATCGACGCCGATCACATGGACACCTATGGACACGATGTGGCGCGCCTCAAGAGTGCGTTCATCGAGTTCACGCAGCGTCTGCCTTTCTATGGCTCGGCCGTGCTGTGCGTCGACGACGCCAACGTGCGCGAAATCATGCCCTTCGTGTCGCGGCCCATCACGACTTACGGCCTGAGCCCGGAAGCGCAGGTGCGCGCCGAAAACGTGCGCGCCGACGGCACTCGCATGCGCTTCTCGGTAAGCCGCCGTCATCGCGATATCGAGTTGCCGACGCTGGAAGTCGAGCTCAACCTGCCGGGGCTGCACAATGTGCGCAACGCGCTGGCGGCCATCGCCGTGGCGTCGGAGCTGGGCGTGTCCGATCAGGCCATCTGCCAGGCATTGGCTGCCTTCAAGGGGGTCGGCCGCCGCTTCACGCAATGGGGCGATTATCCCGTGGCGGCCGAGCACGGCGGCGGCAAGTACACCGTGGTCGACGACTATGGGCATCATCCGGTCGAAATGGCCGCGACCTTGGCCGCGGCCCGCGGCGCGTGGCCGCAGCGCCGCATCGTGCTGGCCTTTCAGCCGCACCGCTACACCCGCACCCGTGATTGCTTCGAAGATTTCGTGCGGGTGCTCGGCACGGCCGACGCCGTGCTGCTGACCGAAGTCTATGCCGCGGGCGAGGCCCCGCTGGTGGCCGCCGACGGCCGGGCGCTGTCGCGCGCTTTGCGCGTGGCCGGCAAGGTCGAGCCGGTGTTTGTCGAAGATGTGGCCGAGCTGCCGCAGACCGTGCGCGGCTTCATGCGGGATGGCGACGTGCTCATCCTCATGGGCGCAGGCTCGATCAGCAAGGTGCCGTCCCAGCTGGGAGAGCAGGCATGACTCAGAAATTCGGAAAAGTTGGCGTGCTCTACGGCGGCCGGTCGGCCGAGCGCGAAGTCTCGCTGATGTCGGGCGCCGGCGTGCATGAAGCCTTGCGCAGCGCGGGCGTGGACGCCCATTTGTTTGATACCGGTCTGCAGGGGCTGGCCGAGTTGCAGGCCGCCGGTTTCGAGCGGGTGTTCATCGCGCTGCATGGCCGCTACGGTGAAGACGGCGCCATCCAGGGCGCGCTGGAACTCTTGAACATCCCCTATACGGGTAGCGGCGTGGCCGCTTCGGCCGTGGCCATGGACAAAATCATGACCAAGCGGATCTGGCTGCAGCACGGGCTGCCGACGCCGGCTTTCGAGGAGATCGACGCCGCGACGGACCTGCGCCAGGTGCCGGATCGCCTGGGCTTGCCGCTCATCCTGAAGCCGCCGCACGAAGGCTCGACGGTCGGGATCACCAAGGTCGCGGGCTATTCGGACATCAAGCAAGCCTATGCCTCGGCCTCGCATTTTGACGAAGTCGTGCTGGCCGAGCAGTTCGTGCGAGGCCGTGAGCTGACGGTGGCCGTGCTGGGCTCGGGCCGGGGCGCGCGCGCGCTGCCCGTCATCGAGATCGTCGCGCCCGATGGCAATTACGACTACCAGAACAAGTACTTCACGAACGACACCCAATACTTCTGCCCGGCCGATCTGCCCGAAGGCGTGGCCGCGGAGGTCGAGCGTATCGCCGTGCTGGCATACCGCGCCCTGGGTTGCGCAGGGTGGGGGCGCGCGGATTTCATTCTGGATGCGCAGCACCAGCCCTGGCTGCTGGAGATGAACACGTCTCCCGGCATGACCAGCCATTCCCTGGTCCCGATGGCTGCGCGGGCAGTCGGCATGAGTTATGCCGAGCTCTGCGTGGCCATCCTGGCCGAGGCTTCCTGCAAGCTGCACGCGCCTGCGCGCACTGACGAATAGGACACCCCGTGTGGAACGAGGCTCGCACCATCAACCTGATCGCCAACACGCTCGCCGTGCTGGCGGTCGCTGCCTTGCTGCTGGCCGGCGTGGCATGGGTGGCGCAACGGCCCTATTTCAACCTGTCCGCCGTGGAGCTGGAGCCCATGCCGGACAGCGAGTTGCATTACGTATCGCCCGGCTCGGTGCGCTCGGCCATCGCCGGCCGGTTCAAGGGCAATTTCTTTACCGTGGACCTGGACGAGGCGCGCGAGGTGTTCGAGTCGGTGCCCTGGGTGCGCCATGCCACCGTGCGCCGTATCTGGCCCAACATTCTGCGGGTGCGCGTCGAGGAGCAGCAGCCTCTGGCGCTCTGGAACGAGAACCAGATGATCAACACCTGGGGCGAGTCCTTCACCGCCAATACCGGCGAGCTGGAGGACGAGGATGCGCTGCCGCAGTTCGCCGGTCCGGACGGAACGGAGAGCCTGGTGGTGCAGCGCTATGCGGAACTGGCGCGCTGGTTCGCGCCGCTCGATCTGCACGTCAAAGAACTCGAACTCAGCCCGCGCTATGCCTGGAAAGCGGTGCTCTCCAACGGCATGACGCTGGATCTGGGCCGCGATCCCGGTGCCGATGCACCGGATCCGCACGGCCTGCCGGGTGCGCTGCCCTTTGCCGCGCGCATCCAACGCTTCGTGCAAGTCTGGCCCGGTGTGGCCAGCCATCTGGAGGGGCGCACCGTGACGGGCGCGGACCTGCGTTACCCCAACGGCTTCGCACTGGCGCTCGCGCCCTTGCCGCCGTCGGAAAGCAAATCACATTCCAAATCCAAACCTGCCAAGAAAAATTGACGCCATGACCCGTGACATCAAGGACCTAATCGTCGCCCTCGATATCGGCACCAGCAAGGTGATTGCGGTGGTGGCCGAAATCCTGCCCGAAGGCCGCTTCGAAGTACTCGGGCTGGGGCAGCACGAGTCGCGCGGCATGCGCAAGGGCGTTGTGGTCAATATCGAGACCACCGTCAACTCCATCCAGCGTGCGCTCGAAGAAGCCGAGCTCATGGCCGACTGCAAGATCCGTGATGTCTATACCGGCATCGCGGGTAGCCACATCCGCTCTTTCAATTCGAGCGGCATGGTCGCGGTCAAGGACAAGGAAGTCACCGCCACCGATGTGGCGCGCGTGATCGAAACGGCCAAGGCGGTGAACATCCCCACCGATCAGCAGGTGCTGCACGTGCTGACCCAGGAGTTCATCGTCGATGGGCAGGAAGACATCCGCGAGCCGATCGGCATGAGCGGCCTGCGCCTGGAAGTGCGGGTGCACATCGTCACCGGCGCGGTCAGCGCGGCGCAGAACATCGTCAAATGCGTGCGCCGCTGCGGCCTGGAAGTCCAGGATCTGATCCTGCAGCCGCTGGCCTCCAGCCTGGCTTGCCTGACGGCCGATGAGAAGGAACTCGGCGTGGTGCTGGTCGATATCGGCGGCGGGACGACCGACGTGGCGATCTTTACCGGCGGCGCCATCCGGCATACCGCGGTGATTCCGATCGCCGGCGATCAGATCACCAATGACATCGCCGCCATGCTGCGCACGCCGACGCCGGACGCCGAAGAGATCAAGCTGCGCTACGGCGTGGCCAAACAGGTGCTGGCCAGCCCCGACGAGACCGTCGAGGTGCCCGGTCTGGGCGACCGCGGTCCGCGGCAGGTCAAGCGCCAGGCGCTGGGCGCGGTCATCGAGCCGCGCGTCGAAGAACTGTTTTCGCTGGTGCAGCAGGTCGTGCGCGACTCCGGTTACGAGGATCTGCTGGCCTCCGGCGTGGTGCTGACCGGCGGCTCGGCGCAACTGCCCGGGATGATCGAACTGGCCGAGGATGTGTTCCTCAAGCCGGTGCGCGTGGCGGTACCCGAATACGAAGGCAGCCTGGCCGACGTGATGCGCAATCCGCGCTTCTCGACGGTCATGGGCTTGTTGCAGGAAGCGCGCATGCAGCGTGTGCGAGGCCGCAAGGTGGCCGCGCAGACGGGCAATTTCAAGGGCCTGCTGGCGCGCATGAAAGAGTGGTTTATGAATTGATCAGGGGTGGGTGCGGGCCCATCCCTCGTTGCCAGCCGTGCAGCCTGCGGCCGGTGACGGAAGAGGGAGCGTCTCAAATCCGTAGCGGATTGATAGCCAGTCGGCTGCGGAATTGAGGCGATAGAAAACAGGTTGTTGGGGATTTCGGCGTTTTGAAATCGGGCTTTTGGAAATCGGACTTGTGAGGGAGTCATCATGATCAACTTTGAGATGCTTGAGAACAACACCAAAGGGACCGTCATAAAGGTCGTTGGTGTTGGGGGCGCGGGCGGCAATGCCGTCGCGCATATGATTCGCAGCGGTGTGAGCGGCGTCGATTTCATTTGCGCCAACACGGACGCCCAGGCACTGGCGGCGACCAACGCACCGGTGCAGATCCGCCTGGGCCGTACCGGTCTGGGCGCGGGCGCCAAGCCCGAGCAAGGCCGTGCAGCCGCCGAAACGGCGCGTGAGGAAATCCGTTCGGCCCTCAATGGCGCGCATATGGTGTTCATCACCGCGGGCATGGGCGGCGGCACGGGCACGGGCGCAGGCCCGGTGGTGGCCGAGGTGGCCAAGGAGCTCGGCATCCTGACCGTCGGCGTGGTGACCAAGCCGTTCAGCTTCGAGGGCAACAAGCGCCTGAAGATGGCCGAAGAGGGCATCTCCGAACTGGGCAAGCATGTGCACTCGCTCATCGTGGTTCTGAACGAGAACCTCTATGAACTGATGGACGAAGAAGCCACGCAGGAAGACTGCTTCAAGTCGGCCGACGACATCCTGCACAACGCTTGCGCCGGCATCGCCGAGATCATCAATGTCGAAGGCAATGTCAACGTCGACTTCGAAGACGTCAAGACCATCATGGGCGAGCAGGGCCAGGCCATGATGGGCACGGCCACGGCCAGCGGCGCCGACCGCGCCCGCGTGGCGGCCGAGAAGGCGATTGCTTGCCCGCTGCTCGAAGGCGTGGACCTCAACGGCGCTCGCGGCGTGCTGGTCAACATCACCTCCAGCCGTTCGCTGAAGATGCGCGAAACGCGCGAGATCATGGAAACCATCCGCAGCTACGCTTCGGAAGATGCCACCGTGATCTTCGGTACCGCCTACGACGAAACCATGGGCGAGAACCTGCGCGTGACCGTCGTGGCGACCGGCCTGGGCCGTGCCGCTGCCGCGCGTCCGCAACTGGTGCAGACCGTCACCGAGGAACTGCGTACCGGTACCGACAACATGCCCGCAGGCGGCATGCTGGCTGGCCAGAGCGGCGATTACCGCGGTCTGGACATGCCGTCGGTGATGCGCAATCCGCGCACCCAGGCTTCGGCCCAGGTGCGTGCGCTGGAAAGCTCGGGCATGGATCACTTCGACATCCCGGCCTTCCTGCGCAAGCAGGCTGACTGAACGTAGCCGCGCCTGGCCCGCGACAGGCGCAGCACTCCCTCAACGCTCGTCTGCTCCTTCCCCAGGGCAGACGAGCGCAGGAGCGTTGCCGGCCCGATTTTGGGGTCGGATGCGTAGCGTATATTGTTTCATTTGCATGGCATGGCGAAGTCCCCGGGGTTACAATGCAACCAACAAACTGACGGCATTCTCATTGTTCGGGAGTCCGCCGAGGTTGGCAGGTCATAAAAGCACCAATTATGTTTCGACAGCGCACCATACAAAATCTCGTCCGCACGACTGGCGTCGGCGTCCATTCCGGACGGCGGGTCGAGTTGACCCTGCGCCCTGCGCAACCCAATACTGGCATCGTGTTCCACCGTGTCGATCTGCCCGAGGTGGTGGATCTCCCGGCCGAAGCGACCGGGGTGGGCGATACCCGCATGGCCTCCGTGCTGCAGCAGGGCAATGTGCGCGTCTCGACGGTCGAGCACTTGATGTCCGCGCTGGCTGGCCTGGGCATCGACAATCTGCATGTCGACCTGACGGCCGAAGAAGTGCCGATCATGGACGGCAGTGCCGCCACGTTTGTGTATTTGCTGCGCTCGGCAGGCATCGTCGAGCAGAACGCACCCAAGCATTTCATTCGCGTGCTCAAGCCCATTGAAGTGCGCGAGGGTGAGGGGCGCAACGAAAAATGGGCCCGGCTGGAGCCGCACGAAGGTTTCGCGCTGGCGTTTTCCATCGATTTCCGTCATCCGGCCATCGATTCCACCGCCAATTTCGCGGAGATCGATTTCGCGACCCACTCCTACGTGCGTGAAATCGCCCGCGCCCGCACTTTCGGTTTCGTCAACGAGGTCGAAGCGCTGCGTTCCATGGGTCTGGCCCGCGGCGGCAGCCTGGACAACGCCATCGTGATGGACGAGTTCCGCGTGCTCAACAGCGATGGCCTGCGCTATGACGACGAGTTCGTCAAACACAAGATTCTCGACGCCATCGGCGACCTGTATCTCTTGGGCAAGCCGCTGGTGGCGCGCTACGTGGCGCAAAAATCCGGGCATGCCCTCAATAACCAGTTGGCGCGCGCCTTGCTCGAGCAGCAAGACGCCTGGGAACTGGTCACCTACGAATCCCAGGCCGCGGCCCCTCAGGCTTTCCGTCACGAATGGAAGCTGGCCTGAAGCCTGCGGTTGCTGCTGCCTGAGCCTTGGATGGCTCGCGATGAGGGGCCTGTGCAGGGCCCCTCGTTTTGTCTAACGATGGGTCCATGATGCGTCTGTCACTGCTTTCTCTGCTGTTGCCCGTCTTGTTGGGCGCTTGTGCGTCGAATTACGCCACCACCGCAAACGGCATCAGCATCGCGGACGCCCCCAAGGCGATCAATCGGGTGTTCAGTGATTTCGATGGCCTGGTCGATGACGCCAATCGCGCCATCAACCGCTCGCTCAATAGCGACAGCGGCAGCGCCACGCCCGGCAAGAGCAAGTAGTCCGCGCGCCGGCATGCTGCGGGGGCGGATCAGCCCTTGGGTTTATGATGGCGCAGCAGACGCGTGACCGCGTCAGCCAGAGGCCCGGGTGTGAGCTGCTGTTGCAGGTCTTCGAAGGCCTTGAGTGCGGTATCGCCCAGCGGCACCGCCTCTTTTGGGGGACGGGGTGCCCGTTGTCCGGGCCGTGGCATGCCGGCTTGAATGCGGACGCTAATTTCGTTAAGGTTCCAGCCTTGCGAGGATAGCGCCTGTGCAATGCGCGGGGCCATCTGCCGCAATTTGGCCGCATGCGCCGGCCCAGGCACCGCGAGTTGCAGACGCTGGTTTTCCAGCTTGGCAACCACGCAGACCGCACCCAAGGCAGGGGGCAGCACCGCAGCCACTGCCTGCTGGATCTGCAAGTGTGTCCGCGCCGTCGCCAGCACGCCGGCGCCACGCATATCATGACCCAGCCAGCCCAGAGCGGTGCGATCGCCGGGCTTGCTGGTCGAGGAACGCGAGCGGGATGAAGGTGGTCTATTCATGCCGTTCAATATTAGTAGGATGCAACCTTGAAGGTAGTGATTATGCATGCCCGGGCAGGGCAGGACCGGCATTTCACCGTCGGCGGTGGGCGTCTGGCCTTGCTCATGGGACTGGCGCTGGTCGCAGCGGCCATGTTCGGGGCGGGCATGCAGCGCTTGCTGTTCGGCGCGACGGCTTCACCCTATACGGTGGATTGGCCGTCGTATGCACGCTCGCAAGCCAATCGCGATGCCGATTTCATGCGCGAAAACGTCAACATGCTGGCCTCCAAGGTGGGCATGTTGCAGGCCAAGCTCGTCAGCATAGACGGTTTGGGCCGCCGCGTGGCCGAGATCGCCGGCCTGCAGTACACCGGGGCCGAGGCCGCCACCCCGCCGGCGCCGCTGGACGAGGCCACGCATGTGATGGACGATCTGTTCACCGACCGCCAGCCGCCGACGCCCGAGTCGGCCGAGGCCCTGGGCCGGCAGCTCGATGACATGCAGGCGCGGCTGGCCGAGCAGGCCGACAACCTCAAGCTGCTCGACGCCGCCCTGACCAGCCATTCGGCTGAGCAGGCCCGCGTGCCGACGGCCATGCCCATTCGCGATTATCCCTATTTGAGCTCTTCCTATGGCTGGCGGCGCAACCCGGTGACGGGGCGCTATGCCATGCACGAAGGGCTGGATTTCTCCGCGCCGCCCGGCACGCCGATTCTGGCGGCCTCCGGCGGCGTGGTGCTGCTGGCCAAGAACCAGCCCGGCTACGGCAATATGGTCGAAATCGATCATGGCAACGGCCTGATTACCCGTTACGCGCACGCCTCGCGCATCCTGGTCAAGGCCGGCGACGTCGTCGAGCGCGGCCAGGAAGTGGCCCGCGTGGGATCGTCGGGCCGCTCCACCGGCCCGCATCTGCACTTTGAAGTGCGGCTGGCTGGCCAGCCGCTGGACCCGCGCCTGTTTCTGGGCTCCCAGAACACGGTTGCCCCCGTCGTGGCCCAGGCCCAGCAGGCCAAGGGCGCGGCCACTCCCGCCGCCCCCTGATGCGGTGCGCCGCGCTCGCGGCGGATTATTGCGCTCCAGTGCGTTAAACTGGATTGTTTCCTAGCGGGGATCCCGCTTAACCAGACACAGACAAATATCGGCATGGGCGTGGCCGCCGCGTAGCTTGCGGATGGCGCGCGCCGTGGCCGTCCACGACACGCATGGTTTCTCTGCTCAAAAAACTCATCGGCAGCCGCAACGACCGGCTGCTCAAGCAGTACCGCAAGTTGGTCGTTCAGATCAACAATCTTGAGCCACAGATCGCCGCCCTCTCTGACGAGGCGCTGCAGGCCAAGACGCAGGAATTCCGTGACCGCCACGCCAAGGGCAGCTCCCTGGATGACTTGTTGC
Source organism: Bordetella genomosp. 12 (assembly GCF_002261355.1). Lineage (GTDB taxonomy): Bacteria > Pseudomonadota > Gammaproteobacteria > Burkholderiales > Burkholderiaceae_B > Bordetella. Next base: position 738,154 of record NZ_NEVU01000001.1, read on the forward strand.
CCGAGGCTTTTGCCGTCGTGCGCGAAGCGGGCAAGCGCGTGTTTGGCATGCGCCACTTCGACGTCCAGTTGCTCGGCGGTATCGCCCTGCACAGCGGCAAGATCGCCGAAATGCGCACGGGCGAGGGCAAGACCCTCATGGCCACGCTGCCCGTCTACCTCAATGCCATCGCCGGCAAGGGCGTGCACGTGGTGACGGTCAACGACTACCTGGCGCGCCGGGATGCCGACTGGATGGGCCGTCTGTACCGCTTCCTGGGCATGTCCACGGGCGTGGTCGTGCCGCAGCAGCCCAACGACGAGAAGATCGCCGCTTACCGTGCCGATATCACCTACGGCACGAACAATGAATTCGGCTTCGACTATCTGCGCGACAACATGGAGTATCGCGTCGAGGACCGGCGTCAGCGCGCGCTGAACTACGCCATCGTCGACGAGGTGGACTCCATCCTGATCGACGAGGCGCGCACGCCGCTCATCATCTCCGGCCAGGCAGAAGACCACACCGAGCTCTACGTGCGCATGAACGCCGTGCCGCCGCTGCTCAAGCGCATGGCCGGCGAGCCCAAGCCGCACGAGCCCGAACCCGAAGGCGATTACTGGGTCGACGAGAAGAGCCAGCAGGTTTACCTGTCGGAATCCGGCCATGAGAGCGCCGAGAAAATTCTGTCGCGCGTCGGCTTGCTGCCCGATGGCGAGTCGCTCTATGACCCGCGCCACATCGCGCTCATGCACCACCTGATGGTGGCCTTGCGCGCGCACACGCTGTTCTTCCGCGATCAACAGTACGTGATCCAGGACGGCGAAGTCGTCATCGTTGACGAGTTCACCGGCCGGCTCATGGTGGGCCGCCGCTGGTCCGATGGCCTGCATCAGGCGGTCGAAGCCAAGGAAGGCGTGAAAATCCAGCACGAGAACCAGACGCTGGCTTCCATCACCTTCCAGAACTACTTCCGCATGTACGAGAAACTCTCCGGCATGACGGGGACGGCGGACACCGAGGCTTATGAATTCCAGGAGATCTACTCCCTGGAAACGGTCATCATCCCGACCAATAAGCCCATGAAGCGCAAGGATCAGAACGATCAGGTCTTCAAGACCCATCAAGAGAAGTACAACGCGATCCTCAACGACATCCGCGACTGCCACGAGCGCGGCCAGCCCGTGCTGGTGGGCACCACCAGCATCGAGAACTCCGAGCTGCTGTCCGGCCTGCTCAAGCAGGCCAAGCTGCCGCACGAGGTGCTCAATGCCAAGCAGCACGCGCGGGAAGCCGAGATCGTCGCCGAGGCCGGCAAGCCGGGCCACATCACCATCGCCACCAACATGGCTGGCCGGGGCACCGACATCGTGCTGGGCGGCAGCGTCGACAAGCAGATCGATCTGATCCGCGCCGACGACAGCCTCAGCGAGGCCGACAAGACTGCCCGCGTCGAAGCCGTGCGCCAGGGCTGGAAGCCGCTGAACGAGCAGGTCAAGGCCGCCGGCGGCCTGCGCATCATAGGCACCGAGCGCCACGAGTCGCGCCGTATCGATAACCAGTTGCGCGGCCGTGCCGGCCGCCAGGGTGATCCGGGCTCTTCGCGCTTTTATCTGTCGCTGGAAGATTCGCTCATGCGCATCTTCGCGGGCGATCGGGTGCGCGCCATCATGGAGCGGCTCAAGCTGCCCGAAGGCGAGCCCATCGAAGCCGGCATGGTGACCCGCTCCATCGAGACGGCGCAGCGCAAGGTCGAAGGCCGCAACTTCGACATCCGCAAGCAACTGCTCGAATACGATGACGTCGCCAACGATCAGCGCAAGGTGATTTACGCCCAGCGTAATGACGTGCTCGAAGCCGGCTCCATCAGCGACTCCATCGAGAGCCTGCGCGACGCGGCCATGACGGAAGTGTTCCGCTCTTTCGTGCCGGCCGAGTCGGTCGAGGAGCAATGGGATATCGCCGGCCTGCAAACGGCGCTGGCCGGTGACTGGCAGCTGCAGTTGCCGCTGGCCGACATGGTGGAAGCCGAGCCCAACCTGACCGACGAAGAACTGCTCGAGCGTGTGTTGCAGGCTGGCCGTGAGGTCTATCGCGGCAAGGCCGATCTGGTGGGCGCGGAGTCCTGGGGGCAGTTCGAGCGCTCCATCATGCTGCAGTCGATCGATACGCACTGGCGCGAGCATTTGTCGGCGCTCGATTACCTGCGCCAGGGGATCCATCTGCGCGGCTACGCCCAGAAGAACCCCAAGCAGGAATACAAGCGCGAGGCCTTCGAGCTCTTCTCGGGCATGCTGGACCGCATCCGTGACGACGTCGTGCGCGTGCTCATGACGGTGCGCGTGCAGTCGACCGAGCAGGTTGAGCAGGCCGAAGCCGAAGCCGCGCAGCCGCATGTGCAGAATGTGCAGTATCACCATTCCGACTATGACGAGGCGCTGGCCGCCGACGCTCAGCCGGAAGGCCAGGAGCCGACGCGCAACGTCCTGCCCAAGGTCGGCCGCAACGATCCTTGCCCTTGCGGCAGCGGCAAGAAGTACAAGCAGTGCCACGGCAAACTGACTTGATATGCTGAACGACCCTGGCCGCACGGAGTTCGACCACGCCGTCATCATGGTGCGCGATCGCCTCGAAGCGCTCGCGCCCCAGTATGAGGGCCAGGGTTTTCGGCTGAGCGACAAGGCGGTGCACAACCTGGGGTCGTGCAACCAGCTCATCGTTCTGGACGACAGCTATATCGAGTTGCTGGGCTGGCCGCCCGGCGCGCCGCCGGCGCGCAAGGAAATCGCCGATTCGCCGCTGGGGCTGGAAGCGCTGGTGTTTCGCAGCGATGACGCCCATGCGACGTATGAGCGCCTGGTGGAGGCGGGGTTTTCGGTCAATCCCGTCCAGGAGCTGACCCGCACGGCCCACGTGGGCGGCCGCGAGCTGCCGGCGCGGTTTCATACCGTGCGATTCGCCGACCAGCCCATTGCGGGCCTGCGCATGTATTTTTGCCGGCACCTGACGCCGGAGTGCGTCTGGGCGCCTGAATTCATGGATCATCCCAACGGGGCATGCAGCCTGGTGCGCATCGATGTGCACGCGGCCGATGCGCAGATGGTCGCCTGGCGGCTGGCGCTGGTGGCCGACGCCGAGGTCCAGGCCGCGGATGAGGGCTGGGACGTGGTGCTGGCCAATCTGCGGATTCACGTGGCCGATGACGACAGCGTGGCGGCGCCCGTGATCCGCGCGCTGACGCTGGCCTACCGCGATGGTTCGCAGCGGGTGTTGGCCACGCCGATCTGAACGCTGGCCTGGCGCGGCCTGTCCGCGCCATCCACCCCGCCCCCGCTTACCGGTTGCGATCCGGCGGCGGGGGTTGTCATTTGCGCGCGCGCCACGGCATGGGTTTTACGCGCCGGGGTAAGGTCCGAGATAGTCCAGTTTGCCGATCTTGACGCCGGCATGGCGCAGCAGGTCGTAAGCCGTGACGAGATGGAAGTAGAAATTGGGCAGCGCAAAGGTGAACAGATACGACGAGCCATTGAAGCTGGGCTGCAGGGTGCCCAGCTTGATGCTGATGCTGCGGCTTTCGGCGCCGTCGAATTTCTCGGGCGCGACACTTTTGATGTAGCTGATGGTCTGGGCAAGGCGGTTGCGCAGCTCATCGAGCGTGGTTTCGGTGTCGGGGAAAGCCGGTGCGGCCACGCCGCTCAGGCGCTGGACGGCGAACTTCGAGGTGTCGCTGGCGCGCTGTATTTGCCCGGCCAGCGGGTACATGTCCTCGGCCAGCCTGGCCTGCACCAGGGTGGCGGGGTCCAGGCCTTGAGCCTGGGCATGCGCGTCGGCCTTGTCCAGCAGCGTGGCCAGTGTGGACAGGCCGCGTACGAAAACGGGAACCGAAGCTTGATAAATCGAAATGGGCATAGGGTCTCCTGAGCCGTTGTTGGCTTTACCATCTTAGCTCTAGTCCGAGCTCGGACGCTGTGGGCGGCCGGGTAGGCATCGGGGGCGCAAGCCTCTTGATCAGTTTGAAGGAAAAATGATGAAGCTCAGGCAAATAATGAGCGGCCTATGTGCCGTCGTGGCCCTGGTGGGCGGCTCCGCGCAGGCTGCCCCGGAAAGGCCTTTGGTGCTCGTCGTGCCTTATCCGCCGGGGGGCAGCACGGATATTCTGGCTCGCATCATGCAGCCGCGCCTGTCGCAGGAACTGGGCGGGCGGCCCGTGGTGGTGGAAAACCGGGTGGGGGCGGCCAGCCAGATCGCCTCGGCCTTCGTGGCGCGCGCCGAGCCGGATGGCAACACGCTGCTGGTGAGCTTCGACAACCACGCCATCAATCCCGCCGTCCGGAACAACCTGCCGTACGACACCTTCAAGGACTTCAAAGGCATCAGCCAGACGGTGCGTTTCCCGCTGGTGATCGGCGCCAACCCCAAGGTGCCGGGCAAGAATCTGGCGGAGTTTCTGGCCGCGGCCGGCAAAGAGCCTGGCAACAAGTTCAATTACGCCTCCACGGGCGTGGGCTCGCTGAACCATCTGGCGCCCGAAGAGCTCAAGCAGCGCTCCAAGGTCGATCTGCTGCATGTGCCTTACAGCGGCGCCGGTCCCGCGGTGCAGGCCGTGGTGGGCGGGCAGGCGGATATGACCTGGCTGAGCTTTGCCGCCCTGCGCGGCCAGATTCAGGCCGGCAAGATCAAGCCGCTGGCCGTGGCGGGTGAGAAGCGTCTGCCGGATCTGCCCGATGTGCCCACCCTGAGCGAGTCGGGTTTTCCGGGCTTGGTGGCCTACTCCTGGAGCGGCATGTTCGCCCCGGCCGCCACGCCCGATCCGGTCGTCAACAAGCTGACCACGGCGTTTCAGACAGTGCTCAAGGATGCCGAGGTGCGGCGCAAGCTGGAAGAGGCTGGATTCGAAGTGGTGGGGTCTGACGGCCCGGCGCTGGACGCCTACGTCCAAAACGAGTTCAAGCGCTGGGATTCGTTTATCAAGTCCAGCAAGATCAGCCTGGAAAACTGACGCCGAGCGTGAGCGTCAGGCCGCCAGCGGGCCTGCGGCCGGCGGGACGGTGAGATTGACGCCGGTGGCGATATCCGCTTGCGGCACGCCATAGATGTGCAGCGAGATGGCGGTCTGTGGCTGCGCGTTGCCCAGTTGATGGATTTGCTGCAGCCCGGGCATGGCGGTGACGATCTCGCCCGGGCGGCGGTCCTTGCCGCCCGTGGGTCGGGCCAGCCCGCTGTCGGCATCCCAGCGGAAGTGCCGTTCGTGCAACTGGCCTTGCAGCACCCGGTACGTGCACCAGGTTTTGTGCCCATGCACGGGGCTGAACTGGCCTTGCCGCCAGATCAGATAGGCGATGGTGTAGCGGCCTTGCGGATCGGCGTAGGCGACATGGCGGGTGTAGTTGTCCGCCCGCCCCTGGCGCAGCGCGGCGGGCAGATAGGCCAGCATGTCCTCGGCTGCCGCGACCCCTTCGGCCAGTTCGGCCAGCAGGTTGGCGGCCGCTTTTTGTGCGGCCTGGTCGACGAGACGGCAGAGATCGCCCAGCGGCGAAGCGGTGGCGGTCTGAGGCATGGGAGCGGGCAGGGAAGACAACATGGCCTCTATCCTAGGGAGCTTGGCGGAGTATGGTTTTGCCAATTGCGGCCCGGCCCGAGGGGTTTTTAGAAAAACTTTCCGGGTCTGCGCGCCCGCCCGCGTGCGCAGCGGTGGACGCGGCCCTGGGGAACAGGCAAGATTGGTGCCGCCGCCGGGGCGGGCCAGGATGCCCGCACACCGGACGGCAAAGGCATTGGGGAAAAGCGCCGTGGACCAGACCGATATCAAAATACTGAGCCTGCTGCAGCAGGATGCCACCCGGTCGGTGGCGGAAATCGCCGAGCAGGTGAATCTGTCGGTCACGCCTTGCTGGCGGCGCATCCAGAAGCTCAAGGACGATGGCGTCATCGCCCGCAACGCCATTTTGCTCGACCCCGCCGCGCTGGGCCTGAACCTCACGGTGTTCGTCACCATCAAGACCAGCCAGCACAATGCAAAATGGACGCACGCGCTCATCAGCGCGGTGATGGCCTTGCCCAATGTGGTGGAGTTTCATCGCATGGCCGGCGACATCGATTACCTGCTGAAGGTCGTGGTCGAAGACATGGCGGCCTACGATCGCTTTTACCGCCGCCTGATCGAGGCCGTGGATTTGCTGGATGTCAGCGCCAGTTTCTCGATGGAAGTCATCAAAAGCACGACGGAGCTGCCCTTGCCGGGCATGTAAGCCGGGCATGGAGAAATTTTTTTCAGCCAGGGCAGCTAGCGCGGATGAGATTTTTATTTCAGTGGCTTGCTGCCGGCGCAGGTGGCAATGCATTTGCGCGGGTGCCGGCTTAGCATATCTCCCATCCTGAATCGGCTGCCGCCGTCACGCACTTCCCGCCATGATGTTTCCGTCCTCGGCCCTTTGCGCCGAACCTGCTTCCGTCGACGATCTGCTGCTCGGCTGGAATCGCACCGACGACCTTTGGGTATTTGCCTACGGATCGCTCATCTGGCGGCCGAACTTCAACTGGCTCGAACGCCGTCTGGCCACCGTCCGGGGCTACCACCGCTCGCTTTGCCTGTGGTCACACGACCACCGGGGGTCGCCGGATCTGCCGGGCCTGGTCTTCGGTCTGGATCGCGGCGGCTGTTGCCGGGGCGTGGCCTATCGCATCGCGGCCGCCGAGGTGCCCGACACGTTCCAGATGCTGTGGGCGCGCGAGATGCGGCGCGGCGCTTATGTGCCGCGTTGGCTGAGTTGCGAGACCGACGGGCAGGCGGTGCGCGGGCTGGTGTTTCTGCTCAACCGGCGTTGCGGCGATTACGCGCGCGACTTATCCGATGACCAATTGCTGGATTCGGTGCGGCGCGCCGTGGGCCAATCCGGCCGTTGCCTGGACTACGTCGTGCAGACCGAGCAGGCGCTGCGCGAAAGCGGCATCGATGATGGGCGCCTGGGCGCCTTGGTGCGCAAGCTGGTGCAGGCGGCGGGCTGAGCCCGCCGGCGCTCAGAAGTGCCAGCGCCCGAAGACGAACAGCACGTTGCCGTTGCCTTTGCCGCCGGGGATGTAGGTGGCATAGAGCATGGCGTCTTTATAGCCGGCGCCCACCAGCGGCAGGATGCCCGGAAAGGGCACGTAGCTCATGATGTCGTGCCGGGCCGTCATGAAGACGGTGTAGCCGGCGCCCAGGCGGAAGTTTTCGCTCACCTTGCCTATCTTGAGAAAACCATAGCCCGCGATGGGTTCGACCTTGCGGTGCGAGTCCAGAAACGCCATCGCGTACAGGCCTTGCCAGTCGCCATCTTCGTCGTAGATGCTGCGGCCCCAGCCGCCGCCCCAGGCCTTCTCGTTGAAGGACCGGATCTTGGAGGCGCTGTACATCGAGCGGTTGTGCCAGGCGTAACCCGAGACATAAAGGTCGTCGCCGCCCTCGGTCCAGATCTGGTCCAGGCGTTGACAGGCGGATTGCGCCCAGGAGGGCAGGCTTTCACAGGCGTGGGAGAGGGCAGGCAGGCAGAGCGCAAGCCCGGCCAGAGAGCGGCGAAACACGGTTGACACGGCGGCAGTACACCAAACAGATGACAAAATTGCTGCAGCCAATGTACACCGATTACGCCGTTTCTCCTGTCGCGTTTTTACAGCAAAAAGATGGTTGCCAAACCGAGGAAAATAAAGAAACCCAGCGAGTCGGTCGCGAAGGTCAGCAGCACGGAAGAGCCGATGGCCGGGTCTTTGCCGAAGCGGGCGCGCACCATGGGCACGAGCACGCCCACGCCGGCGCCAACCAGCATGTTGCAGATCATGGCCGCCATCATGACCAGCGCGATGGACAGCGAGCCGGAGATGGCCCAGGCGAAAGCGGCGGCGACCACGCTGCCGCACAGCCCCACCAGCAAGGTCACCAGCATTTCGCGTTTGACCAACTGCCAGATGTTGCGGCCCGTGATCCGGCCAACCGCCAGGGCGCGGATGATCATGGTCATGGTCTGGTTGCCCGAGTTGCCGCCGATGCCGGCGACGATGGACATCAGAAAGGCCAGGATCACGATATGGCTAACCGTGCCCTCGAAGCGTGACGCCACGAAGGACGCCGTGGCCGCCGTACAGAGATTGAACAGCAGCCAGGGCGCGCGGTTGCGCAGGGCCATGGACACCGGCGCGAAGATGTCTTCTTCCTGCAGACCGGCGCGCGAGAGGGCCTGTTCCTGGGAGTCTTCGCGCATCACATCGACCACATCGGCGATGGTGACGCGGCCGATCAGCCGGCCCTGGTCGTCGGTGACGGGGGCGGACACCAGGTCATAGCGTTCGAAGGCGCCGGCCGCATCGGCGTCGGAGTCCAGCGGGCCGAGCGTGAGATAGTCGGTGTTCATGACCGAACGCACCTCGATGTCGGGTTCGCTGACCAGCAACACCGCGATCGGCAATACGCCTTGCAGCTTGTCCTGGCGATCGACCACGAAGATCTGGTCGGTGTGGTCGGGCAGTTCGTGCAGGCGGCGCAAATAGCGCAGCACCACTTCGAGCGAGACGTCCTCGCGCACCCGGACCATTTCGAAGTCCATGATGGCGCCGACGCTATCCTCGGGATAGCCCATTGCCTCCAGCAGTTGCGCGCGCTCTTCCTCGGTGAGGCCTTTCTGGACTTCGGCCACCACATCGGGCGGCAGGTCGGGCGCCAGATCGGCCAGCTCATCGGCATCCATATTGCCGGTGGCGGCCACGAGATCCTGGCGGTCCATCGCCTCGATCAGCGACTCACGGACCCAGTCCTCGACTTCCAGCAGCACGTCGGCGTCGTGCTCGGGGCTGACCAGATGCCAGACCTGCTGGCGCTCGTCCTTGGGCAGCGACTCGAGGATGAAGGCGATATCGGCCGGATGCAGGCGGTTGATCAACGTCTGCAGTTCTGCCTGCTGCTGGCGGTGGACGAGGTCTTCGACCAGGTCTGCCTTGCGGTCGCCCTGTTCCTGGCGATGCACCAGGTCAGAGACGAGCTGCTGGCGCCGCAGGCATTCCTGGACTTCTTCCAGGGCGTGCTGGGCGTCTTCGGGATCCAGGCGGCGAGGCGTCGCGGGAGGCTTTTGCGCGGCGGCGGACTGCGTCATGCGAATCGGGCTCAGAGAGTGGGCAGCGGGCGGCTACGTCGGGCTTCGTCGGTGGCGACGTAGGTAAGCGTGGCGTCGGTGACTTTGACGATCTCGGCGTCCAGGCGCTGCCGCTGAGCGTAGACCTCGACCTCGACGGTCACGGAGGTGCTGCCCGTTTTGACGACTTCGGCGTAGAAGCTGAGCAAATCACCGACGAAGACCGGTTTTTTGAACTGAAACGCATTGACCGCGACGGTGGCCACACGGCCGGCGGCGCGGCGCGCGGCCGGGATGGAACCCGCGATGTCGACTTGAGACATGATCCAGCCGCCAAAGACATCCCCGTGGATGTTGGCGTCGGCCGGCATCGGCATGACGCGCAATACGGGCTCTCGGCCGGCGGGCAGGGTGGTGAACTGAGGTTTGGTCGTCATGGCCGGCTCCTGATGGCGAACCGACCGATTATGCAGGAAAAACGTGACCCGGGCGTGCTGGCCGCCGCCCGGGCGCGCGTTCAGACGGCCAGTTTGACGATGGCGTAGCCGCCGAACAGCAACCAGATATACAGAATGAAACCCAGCGCCATGACGCGCGGGCCGGCTTTGCGGATCTGGGCGAAGCGGGTTTCGATGCCCAGGGCCGTCATGGCCATGGTGAGCACGAAGATGTCCAGGCGGCGGATCGCGGTGATGGCTTCGGCCGGCAGGATATTCAGCGAGTTGATGATGGCCAGCACCAGAAAGCCCACCGCGAACCAGGGCACGGGCAGGCGGCCGCCGCCTTGCGCATCGGTGTTGCCGCGCCCGCCGCGCAACCACATGCCCAGAACCAGCAGCACCGGCACCAGCAGGGCCACGCGGGTCATTTTCACGATGGTGGCGACTTCGGTCGTGGCCGGGTCGATATTGCTGGCCGCGCCGACGACCTGGGCCACTTCATGGATCGTGCCGCCGATGTAGATGCCCAGGGCCTGGGTATCGAGATCGAGCCAGCCCGCGTGGTAGGCGACCGGGTAGAGAAACATCGACAGCGTGCCGAACAGCACCACGGTGGCCACGGCCACGGCGCTCTTGTGGGGGGCGGCGCGCAGCGTGGGCTCGAAGGCCAGCACGGCGGCCGCGCCGCAGATCGCGCTGCCTGCCGAGGTCAGCATGGCGGTATCGCGATCCAGCCCCAGCAGCCGCTGGCCGACTAAGGTGCCGATCACCAGGGTGCCCACGACCACCGCCACTGAGACGACCAGACCCGGCAGGCCGACCGCCATGATCTGCTGGATGCTGATGTTCAGCCCGTAGAAGGCCACCGCAATGCGCAGCAGGCGGCGCGCGGTGAAATTGACGCCCACCCCCCAGTCGGCGGGCATGGTGCCGCGCAGAAAGTTGCCGTAGAGCATGCCACAGACAATGCCCACGACCAGGGGCGAGAAGCCGAGTTGCTTGATGGCCGGGATGTCGGCCAGTTGGACGACGGCGCCGGCCATCAGGGCGACAAAGAGCACGCCGTTGAGTTTGTCGCGCCAGGGAGTGGGGGTGGGTAGGGCTGCGGTAGTCATGGATCAGGGATAACTAAATAACTGGAAGAAATATTAAGCGCTTGCGAACTATCTGAAAAATCTTTATTTTCTATATGTAATATAAGAATTTCCGATGGTTTGCCATGACACCCGAACAGCTTCTGAGCTTTGCCTGCGTGGCCGATGCGGGCAACATCAGCCGCGCCGCGCAGCAACTGCATCTGTCGCAACCTGCCCTGTCGGGGCAGTTGCGCATGTTGCAGGAGTGGTTTGGCGAGCCGCTTTACCGGCGCAGCGGCCACGGCATCGCCCTGACCGAGGCCGGCGAGCGGCTGGCCGGTCATGCGCGGCAGTTACGCCAGGTCTATGGCCAGGCACGCGCCATGCGGGATGCCTGGCGCGGGCTGGAGACCGGTTCGCTGCGCCTGGGCGGCAGCACCACCCCTGCGAGCTATCTCTTGCCCGCCCTGGTGGCGCAGTTCCGCGCGGAGTTTCCGGCCATCAGTCTGCATCTGTCGGATGGCAACACGCGGCAGATCGTCGAGCGCCTGCCTACGCTGGATCTGGCGTTCATCGAGGGCGAGGTGCCGGCGGGGCTGCCGGCCGACACCGAGGTCCATGCCTGGCGGCGCGATGAGGTCGTGGCGATCGTGCGCGCGGACCATGCGCTGGCGCGCCAGGGCACGGTGAGCCTGGCCGAGCTGGCGGCGTTGCCGCTGGTCATGCGCGAACCGGGCTCGGGCGTGCGGCGCCTGGTGGAGCAGGCTTTCGAGCAGGCCGCGCTGCCGGTGGTTGCCGGGCTGGAGCTGGCCGGCGTGGAAGGCGTCAAGCAGGCGGTGCGCGCAGGGCTGGGCGCGGGTTTCGTGTCGGTGATGTCCATGCGCCATGAAGACGGCAGCCTGGCTGCCTTGCGCCTGGCGCCGCAGGCGCTGACCCGCACCTTGAGCATTCTGGTGCCGCACGCGCAGGCCTGCTCGCGCGCGGCACGCCGCTTTCTGGCCGCCTGTCAGGCAGCGGCCTGAGGCGGCATCAGGCGGGTTGCGCCAGCCACTTCAGCGCCAACTGGCTCCAGTAGGTGGCGCCCAGCGGGATAAGCTCATCGTTGAAGTCGTAGCTGCCGTTATGCAGCATGCAGGGGCCGGCGCCGTGGCCGGCGTCGCGGTGGTCGCCGCTGCCGTTGCCGATCCAGACATAGCAGCCGGGCTTGGCCTGGAGCATGAAGGCGAAATCCTCCGCGCCCATGGTGGGCGTGACCTGGTCGAACACATTGTCGGCGCCGACGATGTCGCGCATGACGCCCACCGCGAACGCCGTTTCCGCGACGTGGTTGATGGTCGGCGGATAGTTGCGCGTGAACTCGAACTCCAGATCGCAGTTCATGGCCGCGCAGGTGTGGCGCGAGATTTCTTCCATGCGGCGCTCGATCAGATCCAGCGTTTCGTGCGTGAAAGTGCGCACGGTGCCGCGCATGACGGCGTCGTTGGGCACGACGTTGTCGGCGCTGCCGGTGTGGATCTGCGTAATGGACAGCACCGCGGCCTCGAGCGGCGCGCGGTTGCGGGTGATGATGGTTTGCAGGCTTTGCGCCAGTTGCACCGCGGTCATGACCGGATCCACGCCCAGGTGCGGCATGCCGGCATGCGTGCCCTTGCCGGTGATGCGGATGATGAACTCGTTGGACGAGGCCATGATGGGGCCGGGCGTGACGCCGAACTGGCCGGCGCGCATGCCGGGCCAATTGTGCATGCCGAACACCGCATCCATCGGAAAGCGCGTGAACAGACCGTCATCGACCATGCGCTTGGCGCCGCCGCCGCCTTCTTCGGCCGGTTGGAAGATCACATACACCGTACCGGCAAAATCGCGGTGTTGCGACAGATAGCGCGCCGCGCCCAGCAGCATGGCGGTATGGCCGTCATGGCCGCAGGCGTGCATCTTGCCCGCGTGCTGGCTGGCGTGCGCGAAGGTGTTGATCTCCTGCATGGGCAGGGCGTCCAGGTCGGCGCGCAAACCGACCGCGCGCGGGCCGGCCTGCTTGCCCTTGATGATGCCGACCACGCCCGTGCCGCCCAGGCCGCGGTCGACCTCGATGCCCCATTCCTGCAGGCGCTGCGCCACCAGATCGGCGGTGCGAAACTCCTCGAACGCGAGTTCGGGGTGGGCATGGATATCACGTCGCAGGGCGGCGATCTCTTCGCGCCAGGCCAGGATGGGTTCGAGGATCTTCATGCGGAAATCTCTATGTATGAGCAGGGACTTTTGAAGGGTATCATCAAATAAAAAACAAATTGAATGGAGGCAAACACCATGCAGCGACCCTGGCTCGCACATTATCCGCAAGGCGTGCCCGCCGAGATTTCCACCGCGCCTTATTCCTCGCTGACGGACTTGCTGGATCAGGCCTGCAAGCGCCACGCGAGCCGCATTGCCTGCACCGCCATGGGCAGCGATATCCGGTTCGAGCAATTGGACCAATGGGGGCGGGCTTTTGCCGGCTGGCTGCAGGCCCGCGGGCTGGCGCGGGGCAGCAGGGTGGCGCTGATGATGCCCAACGTGCCCGCGTATCTGGTGGCCCTGCTGGGTTGTCTGCGCGCCGGCATGGTGGTGGTCAACGTCAATCCGCTCTACAAACCCGACGAATTGCAGCGGCAGTTGCTCGACTGCGGCGCCGAAACCATCGTCATTCTGGAAAATTTCGCGGCCACCTTGCAGGCCGTGGCCGAGCGCGGCGCGCTCAAGCATGTGGTCGTGGTGGGGCCGGGAGATCTGCTCGGCGGCCTGAAGGCGCCGTTGGTGAACTTCGCGGCGCGGCACATCAAAAAGCTGGTGCCGGCCTGGCGCATCGAGGGCGCCTGGCCCTGGATGCGCGTCATGCAGGAGGGCGCGCGGGCGCCCTTTGCCGCGCCGTCGTTGAGCATGAACGACCTGGCCGTGCTGCAGTACACGGGCGGCACCACGGGCGTGCCCAAGGGCGCCATGCTCACCCATGGCAATCTGGTGGCCAATATCCTGCAGGTGGGCGCGGTGGCGCGTCCGGTGCTCGGAGAGTCGGGCGGCCCGCAGCTAACGATGCTGAGCGCCTTGCCGCTGTACCACGTGTTTGCGCTCACGGTCTGCGGGCTGTTCGGCATGCATGCCGGCATGCGCAATCTGTTGATCATCAACCCGCGCGACCAGGCCTCGCTGATCGCCGCCTGGAAGCGCGTGCCGGTCAATGTGTTTCCGGGCGTCAATACGCTGTTCAACGCGCTGGTGGACAACCCGGACTTCGCCGGCCTGGACTTCTCGGGCTTGCGCCTGACCTTGGGCGGGGGCATGGCCGTGCAGCCTTCGGTCGCCGAGCGCTGGCTCAAGATCACCGGCCACCCGCTGATCGAGGGCTATGGGCTGTCCGAAACCTCGCCGGTGGCGACGGTCAACCCCACCGATTCGGCGGCCTATTCCGGTGCGATCGGCTTGCCGCTGCCCTCGACGGATGTGGCCATCCTCGACGATGCCGGCCAGGAGGTGCCGCTGGGCGAACGCGGCGAAGTCGCCATCCGCGGCCCGCAGGTCATGGCCGGGTATTGGCAAAAGCCGCAAGAGACCGCGCTGGTCATGACGGCCGATGGGTTCTTTCGCAGCGGCGACATCGGGATCATGGACGAACGCGGTTTTACCCGCATCGTGGATCGCAAGAAAGACATGATCGCGGTCTCGGGCTTTAAGGTTTATCCCAACGAGGTCGAAGCCGTGATCGCGGCCTACCCCGGCGTGCGCGAGTGCGCGGTGGTCGGCGTGCCCGATGGGCATTCCGGCGAGGCGGTGCGCGCCTATGTGGTCCGGCGCGACCCCGCCGTGACGGAAGCCGAAATCCTGAAATGGTGCGAAGGCAAACTCACCGGCTACAAGCGGCCGCGGGCGATCATCTTCCGGGACGAGCTGCCCAAGAGCAATGTGGGCAAAATCCTGCGCCGCGAATTGCGCGACGAGGCGACGGACAGCAAGGCCTGAGGGGATGCGGCCCAGCGGCCCTGCGGGGCCGCGCGGCGGCTTCAGGCCGGACGTTTCAGGTGGGGCGTGACCATGGCGTGCAAGGCGTCGTAGACGGCCGGGTTGCCCGAGACCAGGCGGCCGGCAATCGGCCAGGGCGCCTGGCGGTCCATGTCGCGACAGACGCCGCCGGCTTCGCGCACGAGCAGGGTGCCCGCGGCAACGTCCCAGGGGGCGAGGCCCATTTCCCAGTAGCCGTCATACCGCCCACACGCCACCCAGGCCAGATCCAGCGCGGCGGCGCCCATGCGCCGCACGCCGCGGGCGCGCGCGATGGCGTCGCCCAGCATGGGCATGTATTCAGGGGCAAAGGAAAAATCCCGGAACGGAAAGCCCGTGGCCAGCACCGAGTCTTCCAGGCGCGGCGTGCGCGAGCAGGCGATGCGCCGTCCATTGAGCCACGAACCGATGCCGTAGACGCCCGCGAAGAGTTCTTCGCGGTTCGGGTCGTAGACCACGCCCACTACGGGCGTGTCTTCCGTAAGCGGGGCGCCCGGCGAGGCCTGCGTGCCGGCATGCGCGACCAGGGCGATGGAGACCGCGTAATGCGGAATGCCGCTCAGGAAGTTGGTGGTGCCGTCCAGCGGATCGATATACCAGGTGGCCGGGCCTTGTGCCTGGCCGCCGGTTTCCTCGGCGACAATACCGTAGGCCGGGCTGCGCTCGCGCAGGACTTCCAGGATGGCGGCTTCGGCTTCGCGGTCGGCCTGGGAGACCAGATCGTTGCGCGCTTTGTGATCGATGATCAGATCGCTGCGATGATGCGCATATGACTGCAGGATGGCCGCGCCCGCGTGGGCCGCGCTGACCGCGATGTCGATGGCGGCGCCGAGATCAAGCACCGCTTTGGAGGAGAGATTCTCTGAGCTTTGCATGAGTCGAGTGTAAGCCCAGGCTCCGCGGAGGCTGTTTTTTCACGACAATTTAATCTTTCGGCGTGGCTTGAGGCCAACGCCTCCCTGACTGGCGGGCCGATAACCCGCGACGCTTATGGCTTTCGCTTACACCCCTCTGAAACCCGCGCACGCCGATCTGGACGAGGACGGGCGTCTGTTCAGCCGCCGTTATGGCGATGTCTACAACGGCCCGACCGACGCCCTGGGGCAGGCGCGGACGGTGTTTCTGGGCGGCAATGACCTGCCGCGCCGCTGGCAGGGGCGCGAGGCCTTCACGGTCTGCGAAACCGGGTTCGGGCTGGGCACCAACTTTCTCGCGCTATGGCAGGCGTGGCGCGAAGACCCGGCGCGCTGCGGCCGCTTGCACATGATTTCGATCGAAGGGCATCCGTTTTCGCGCGAAGCGTATCGCGAGCTGTGGCCCCGGCATGTCCCCGAGCCGCTGCGCGGGTTGGCGCGCGAACTCGCCGCGCAATGGCCGGCGCTCCTGCCTGGCATGCATCGTCTGGAGTTCGAGTCCGGCGCGGTCACGCTGACGCTGGCATGGGGCGGGATCGAGCAGATGGCGCCGCGCTTGTCGGGCTGCGTGGACGCTTTTTTTCTCGACGGCTTTGCGCCCAAGGTCAACCCGGCCATGTGGGAGCCCGCGCTGCTGCGCCGCGTGCTGCGGCTGGGCAGCGCTGACGCGACGCTGGCCACCTGGTGCAGCGCGGGTTTCGTGCGCCGTGCCTTGCAGGACGCCGGCTATGCGGTCGAGCGGGTGCAGGGCTTTGGCGGCAAGCGTCATGTCACGGTGGGCCGCCGTTCGGCCTGGGCGCACAAGTTCGCGCCCCGGCCCGTGGCCGCGCCGCGCGCGCCCATCGTGGTGGTGGGGGCGGGGCTGGCGGGCGCCGGCGTGGCCCACGCCCTGGCGCTGCGCGGGCTCGCCGTGCAGGTCGTGGCCGAGCGCGCGCCCGCGCATGGCGGGCATCTGGCCGCCGCATTGACGCCGGTCGTGGCGCGCGACGACAACCCGCGCGCCAGGCTGGCGCGCGCGGGCAGCCAGCGGGCATTGCGCCGCTGGGCGGACATACCGGCCGTGCGCCGGGTGGGCACCTTGCATTTGGAGCGCGATGCGGGGCGCACCGCCGCCTTGGCCGAGACCTTGCGCATCCTGGCCTTGCCGCCCGAGTGGGTGCGCGAAGTCGATGGCGAGCAAGCCTCGGCGTTGGCGGGCTTGGCCGTGGCGCGCGGCGGGCTGTTCTTCGGCGATGGGCTGCTGGTGCAGCCCCAGCCGCTCATCGAGCGTTTGCTGGGCACACCGGGCATCGTGCGCATCGAGGGCCGCGTGGCGCGGCTGGCGCAGGCGGGCGCGGCCTGGCAGGCGCTGGATGAGGGCGGCGGCGTCCTGGCCGAGGGCGGGCACATCGTGCTGGCCAATGCGCAGGGCGCACAGGCCGTGCTGCAGGCCAGCGGTTTACTGGACGCGCTGCCCCGGCTGGCCCAGATGCATGCCTTGGCCGGCGAGGTCACGCACGTGCCCGCGGCCGCCTTGGCGGGCGGGCCGCGTTGCGTCGTGGCGGGGGAGGGTTACTTACTGCCGGCCGTGGCGGGCTGGTGCGTGGCGGGCAGCACCTATGTGCATGGCGCCACGGCGAGCGCGGTCAGCGCGCAGGGCCAGCACACCAATCTGGGCAAGGCGGCCGGGCTGCTGGGCGCTGCGGTCGCCGTGGCCGGCGGCGAGCTGCCCGGCTGGGCCGGGTGGCGCGCCGTGCTGCCGGGCCGCTTGCCCGCCGTGGGCGCGTTGCCGCAGGCCCCGGGCATCCTTCTCGCTACCGGTTATGCCTCGCGCGGGCTGAGTTGGTCGGCACTGGCCGGCGATATTCTTGCGGCCGGATTGTGCGGCGAACCGGCTCCGCTGGAAGCGGATCTGCTGGCGGCCATCGCGCCGCGTTGAATGGCGATATGTCGTTATTTAGGGAAATTTGAGGGCTGTTAGGGGTTTTTTATTCGATTTTTATCCCGGGGCAGGGCTGCTCGGCGTAGAGTGAATGCGCACTTGCAACGCCGCACGCCGGCGGAGGATGGCGCCCGCTTTGCCTGTCGCTTCGAAGGCAAAACAGGGACCGAGTTTATTTCGGGGGCCAAATCCGTCAAAATAACGACTTTTATTGGTTTTTGGCTAAAGCCGGGGGATGCTCTGTGCCGCCGAAGTACGACTTTGCTCATACTAATCAACTCGATACCGTCGAGTTGCTGACATCCCGCCCCAGCCGCATCGACTTTGACGCCGGTGGCGGGCTGCATATGGTGGTCGAGGCCCATGCGCCGGGCGTGTTCCGCGTGCGTTGTGGCGAGGCTGGCCTGTTGACGGATGACAAGCCCAGCGCGCGTGCGCGCGCGGTGGCTGAGATGCTGCTCGCCCGTCAGGAGGCGGTCGGCGAGGCGACGATCGCCCCGCGCGATGACGCGCAGGGCTGGCGCATCACGCAGGGCGACGTGGCGCTCGAACTGCGTACCGATCCGCTGCAATTGACCTTGTATCGCGGCGACGCCGACGTGCTCACGTCGTCCTTGTCGCCGCACAATCCGCCGTTTGGTCACAATGCGCTGGACGAGGTGGACGAGGCCGTCTGGACCGCTGCTTTCGCGCTGCGCGAGGGCGAGCCCGTCTATGGCCTGGGCGAAACCCCGGGCGACCTGAATCGCCGCGAAGAATCGGTGGTTTCGGATGACCCCGAGCACCGTGCCCTGCCGCTGGCCTGGAGCCCGCGCGGCTGGGGCATCTACGTCAATACGGCACGCCGCGTCGAGCACACTGTGGGCGTGGCCCCGGACGACAGCAGCTATGTGTTGACGCTGGATGATCCGGTGCTCGATGTCTTTCTGTTTGCCGGCGATCCCCCGGAAATCCTCAACCAGTATTCGGCGCTGACGGGCCGCGCCGGTCAGCCGGTGCTCTGGGCCATGGGGGCCTGGCTGCAGCAGGTGGCGGGCCAGATGCCTACCGACACCGCCGCGCTGGTCGAAACGTTCCGCACGCAACAGATCGCGCTGGACGCCGTGACGCTGGCGCTGCCGGCGGCCTGGGGCTTTCAGGCCGACAAGTCGGCCGTCGAATGGGATGCCCAGCGCTTTCCGGATGCGCGCCAGATGCTGGCGCTGTTTCACAAATTGCATGTCCACGTAGCGGGCCAGGGTTTTCCGGCCGTGCTCAAGCACACCCCGCTGTTCGAGGAGCTCGAAGACCGGGGCTGGCTGCTGACGCGCGACGACGGCAGCGCGCAGATCTTCGACGGCAACGACGCCACGGCGGGCCAGCCCTATGGCCTGCTGGATCTGACCTACCGTGATGCCTACGCGCTGTGGGTCGAGCGTCATCGCCAATTGGTCGATGATGGCCTGGATGCGCCGGCTTGCAATGCGCAGATCGCCATCCCCGACGGGGTGTCGGCGCGCAACGGCGAGACCGGCCCGGCCCTGCGCACGATTTATCCGTTGTTGGCGCGGCGCGCCTTGTTCGATGCCGTGGCCGGCCACAAAGTGCCGCCCGAAGGGGTGGTGCCCAGCACCGATCTGTTCCCGGCCGCGCAGCGCCTGCCCTGGCAGAACGGGCCGCAGGTCAGCAATGACTGGGCCGGTCTGCAGCACACCTTGCGCACGGCACTGTCCATCGGGGCAAGCGGCCTGCCGGTTCAGGTGCACAACCTGGGTTCGGCCTCGGCCAGCCTGGAAGGCATGACGCCCGAGCTTTATGTGCGCTGGCTGGCGGCCAATGTGTTCTCCGCCAACTTCAGCTTCCAGGGCGTGCCGGGGCTGTTGCCTTGGGACTTCGGGCCGGAAATCCTGGCGCACGTGCAGACCTGGATGCAATGGCGTTATCGCCTCATCCCCTATGTGTTGGGGGCGATCGAGGATGCCGCGCGCACCGGCTTGCCGGTGCAGCGCTCAATGGCCATGTCCTTCCCCAACGACGCCGAGGCGCATGCCTGGGATCTGCAGTACCTGCTCGGGCCGGCCTTGCTGGTGGCGCCCATTCTGGAGCCGGGGCAGCAGGGGCGCGTCTATCTGCCCAAGGGCGAAGCCTGGTGGGATCTGAACACCGGGCATCGCTATGAGGGCGGCACGACCTGGACGCTGGACTGTGACCTGGGCCAGTTCCCGGTCTTTGGCCGCGAAGGGCATATGCTCTGCCTGGGCCCCCAGGCCCAGCATACGGGCGAGTTCAATTCGGCCCGTATCCTCGACGAGGTATGGATGTTCGGCATGCCGGTGCACAACCCGGTCGTCATGCGGAATAAAATCCGCGTGATGCAGATGCAGGGTTCCAGCTACATCAAGGGGCTGGAGGGTCTGCGCATCCTGCCCTCCGAAGGCCTGGAAGTGAAGCGGCGCGGCGCAGAAGTGCGCATCTCCCGAGCTCGCTGATACCGTGCCGGCCGGCGGCCGGCACGTCTCCGAGGTTTCCTCCCGACCCGATCCGCGCTGGCGCGTGGTTCGGGTTTGCGTCCTTTTATATAACTGTCGGTTATTAAAAGAGGAATAAACAGTCGTTCTCTTTAGAAGGGCGGCAAGACAAAATCACATGCCATGATTCATATTCAACACCTATCCAAGACCTATGCCACGCCGCATGGCCGCTTCGAGGCCTTGCGCGGCATCGAACTGCTGATCGAGCAGGGCGAGGTCTTCGGCATCATTGGTCCCAGCGGGGCGGGCAAGAGCACGCTGGTCCAGTGCATCAACCTGCTGGAGCGCCCCGACCAGGGCAGCATCAGCATCGGCGGCCAGGAACTGACCGGCCTGTCCGAAGCGCAGTTGCGCGCCCAGCGGCGCCGCATCGGCATGGTCTTCCAGGGCTTCAATCTGCTGTCGCGCCGCACCGTGTACGGCAATGTCGCGCTGCCGCTGGAGATCGCCGGCGTGCCGCGCCAGGAGATCCCGGCCAAGGTCGAGCGCCTGCTGGCGCTGGTGGGCCTGGAGCACCTGCGCGACCGCTATCCGAGCCAGATTTCCGGCGGCCAGAAGCAACGCGTGGGGATTGCGCGGGCGCTGGCCAATGATCCGGACGTGCTGTTGAGCGACGAGGCCACCTCGGCGCTGGACCCCGAAACCACGCACAACATCCTGGCGCTGCTGCGCGACATCAATCGCAAGACCGGCGTGACCGTCGTGATGATCACCCACCAGATGGAAGTCGTGCGCGAGATCTGCGACCGCGTGGCGGTGCTCTCGCACGGGCAGGTCGTCGAGATGGGCCGTACCCAGGACGTGTTCGCCTCGCCCAAGCATGACGTCACCCGCGCCATGGTGTCGGCGGCAACCGCCTCCGAGCTGAGCCAGGGCACCCTGGCCGCGGTGCGCGAACGCATCGCCGCGCAGGCCGCGGCCCAGCCGGGCCGCGCCGCACGCCTGTGGCGCTTGTCGCTCACGGGCAAACATGCCGGCGGTGCGCTGATTTCCGATCTGGCGCGCGACCACGCCCTGGACATCAGCCTGATTCAGGCGCGCGTGGATGACATCCAGGGCGTGGCCGTCGGCACGTTGTTCGTCTTGGCGCAAGGCGCGCCACAGGCCATCGAGGGCGCTTTGGCGGCCCTGGCCGCCCATGACATCACCATAGAAGAAATTGCACATGAGTCCGCAACTGATCGATCTGCTTATCACGTCGCTGCTTGAGACCCTGTTGATGGTCGGCGTGGCGGGCGGCATCGCCGTGCTGGTCGGCATCCCCCTGGGGGTCACCCTGATCGTCACCAGCCGGGGCGCGCTGCTGCAGAACCAGGCGGTCAACCATGTGCTGGGCATCATCATCAATGCCACGCGCTCGGTGCCGTTCGTCATCCTGATGGTGGCCATCATCCCGTTTACGCGCTGGGTGGCGCAGACCTCCATCGGCACCGCCGCGGCCATCGTGCCCTTGTCGGTGGCGGCCATTCCTTTCATGGCGCGCATTGCAGAAAACGCCATGCGCGAGGTCGACCCAGGCCTGATCACGGCGGCGCGCGCCATGGGCGCCAGCCCCATGCAGATCATCTGCAAGGTCCTGCTGCCCGAGGCGCTGCCCGGCCTGATCGCCGCGACCATCGTCACCATCGTCAGCCTGATCGGTTACTCGGCCATGGCCGGGGCCATCGGCGGCGGCGGTCTGGGCGACCTGGGCATCCGTTATGGCTATCAGCGTTTTCTGCCCGAGGTCATGCTGGCCGTGGTGCTGGTGCTGATCGTTCTCGTGCAGGCCGTACAGAGTTTTGGTGATTGGCTGGTGCGGCGCCTGTCGCACCGCTGATCACGGTTTTCCCCCTTCATTTACCGGAACCCATCGCAACATGAGCAACACGTTTCTGAAGTCGCTGGCCGCCCTTGCCCTGGGCGCCGCCGTGCTGGCCCAGCCGGCCCTGGCGCAAAACAAACCCCTGAAGATTGGCGTCACCGCCGGGCCGCACGCCCAGATCTTCGAGGTCGTCAAGGAAGAGGCCGCCAAACAGGGTCTGCAACTGCAGGTCATCGAGTTCACCGACTACGTCCAGCCCAACGTGGCCCTGGCCGCCGGCGACCTGGATGCCAACAGCTACCAGCACCAGCCGTATCTGGACAACGCCAATGCCGACCGTAAATACGGCCTGGCCAGCGTCGCCAAAACGGTGATCTTCCCCATCGGCATTTACAGCAAGAAGATCAAATCGCTGGACCAGTTGCCCAATGGCGCGCGCATCGGCATCCCCAACGACCCGACCAATGGCGGCCGTGCCTTGCTGCTGCTGCAGTCCAAGGGGCTGATCAAGCTGCGCCCCGAGGCCGGCCTGAAGGCGACCCCCATCGACGTGGTCGAGAACCCCAAGAAGCTGCGCTTCATCGAACTGGACGCCGCCCAATTGCCGCGCTCGCTGGATGACACCGACGCCTCCGCCGTGAACACCAACTTCGCGCTGGAAGCCGGCCTGGATCCGGCCAAGGACGCCATCGCCCAGGAAGCGCCGGACTCGCCGTATGCCAACGTGCTGGTCGTGCGTGGCGCGGACAAGGATCGCCCCGAGATCAAAAAGCTCGTGAGCGTCTACCAAAGCGATGCCACCAAGCAGTTCATCCTGAAGAAGTACAAGGGCGCGGTCATCCCCGCCTGGTAATCAGTCAACGCTTTCTTTGACAAAGCAGACGACTTAAGTCATAATTTCGGGCTTCGGTCGGGTCGTTAGCTCAGTCGGTAGAGCAGCGGACTTTTAATCCGTTGGTCGCGCGTTCGAGTCGCGCACGACCCACCACCAAATACCGCCGCGAAGTTTCTTTGCGGCTTGCAAAACGCCACACATCACCTGTGTGGCGTTTTTGCTTTGGCGCGGCGCTTTTGCGCACGGCAGGGCAGGGGCAGAGCGGGGGTGCGCAGAGGGCCATCGGGCCCAGGCCGGTCTGGCGCGCCAAGCCGGGTCGGGGGGCGGGAGCAACAACGCAGCACCTTGGTCCGCGTTGCCAGAGCCAAGACCCCGCATGCACCGCTCGAGCCCGATTTAATGAAAACGGGGTCGATCAGTGCTTTGCGATTTACTCAGCGAATATCGTCAAATTCGCTTTGTCACTAAATAAGAAGTTGCAATTCTTTATAAAGAAAAAGAAATCTTGCGCGCCCTGCATTACAATGCGCCTTCCTCGCGTCCTAGAGCGTCGGATTGCCCGAGGAAATTCCGCTAATAGCAGGTAAATCAGGCCCTTAGGCGCGCGCTATACGCTGTGCAATATTTCAAAGAACTACGATTCTTATTTGAATATTTTCGTCCCCGTATTAGATACGGCTTGGACGGTGCCGGTGTATGCAGTGCAATTCATGCGGTCTTCCCGTTATTTAGCCGTCCCCCCGATTGGGTGTAAGCAGACACGAACGGGATGGGGGCATGAAGAATCCGAGCGGTGCCCGGCAGGGGGCGCCAGACAGCGTGTTGATCACGGGGGCGACCGGCGGCATAGGAGCTGCCCTCGCGCGTGAGTACGCGCAATCCGGGGTCCGCACCCTCATCCTGCAAGGCCGCAACCAGGCCCGGCTCCAGGAACTGGCCGCCGAATGCACGGCGCTCGGCGTGCGGGTAGAGACCCAGGCGCTGGACGTGCGCGATCACGAAGCGCTGACCCAATGGCTGCTTGAACTCAGCGCCCGCGTCGACCTGGATCTCGTGGTTGCCAACGCGGGCGTCAACATCGATGTCGGCCCCGACAATGCCGGAGAAAACTGGGCTGACGTGCAGCGCCTGCTCGAGGTCAACGTCCGCGGCGTGTTTGCCACCGTGCATGGCGTGCTGCCCGGTATGCGCTCGCGCCGCTCGGGCCAGATTGCCCTGATCAGTTCCCTGGCCGCCTGGCGCGGCCTGCCCGAGACCCCCAGCTACAGCGCCAGCAAGGCAGCCGTCAAAGTCTATGGCGAAGCCCTGCGCGACAATCTCGCGGGCGAAGGCGTACGCGTCAACGTAGTCATGCCTGGGTATGTCGAATCGCAAATGTGTTTTGACATGCCGGGGCCCAAACCCTTTCTCTGGAGCGCACCCAAAGCCGCGAACGTCATCCGGCGCGGGTTGCTGGCCAACAAAGCGCGGATCAGCTTCCCCTTCCCGCTGAACCTCGGCTGCTTTCTGCTCTCCATCATCCATCCGGCCGTATCGGGCTGGATCCTGCGCAGAATGGGCTACGGTGCTTGACGCATTCTGGCTCCCTCTGCTGCCGCCCATGGCGATTGGCCTGCTGCTGAGCTGGGCCATGGAAGGCTTGCTCCTGCCGCGCCCCGCCGCGCCCTGGCAGCGGCCGTGGCCGGCCAACCTGACGCATCTGGCGGTGTGGCTCGTGGGCTTTGGCCTGGAGCTTGCCCTGTTTCGCCGGCCTTACTTTGCCGTCGCCAACCTCGTGGCGATACAGCTGGTGATCGTTCTGGTCAGCCGCGCCAAGTACCAGGCCCTGCGAGAACCCTTCGTTTACCCCGATTTCGAATACTTTACCGACGCAATAAAACATCCTCGGCTCTACCTGCCGTTCTTCGGCGTCTGGAATGCGCTGGCCGCCGCGGCGGGCTACGGCGTCGCCCTCTGGCTGGGCCTGACGTTTGAAGCGTCCATCATTGCCGATACGAACCTCATGGAGGGATCGGTATTGCACCCCGTGGCCGACCCCCTGCCGTTCTATCTGGCCGTCGCGCTGCTCTGCGTGGCGGGGGTGATGATCGCCCGCTGGGCGGGCAGCAAGCTGGTGGTCAACTTCGACGCGGATGACGATTTGCGGCGGCTGGGTTTGATCGCGGCATTGTGGGCTTATGCCAGAGCAGAGCGGCAACCCTTGATATCCCTGGACGCGATATCGCCTTTTAGCAAGGTGAATCGCGAGGGGCTGCCCGAAGCCTTGCCCGACCTGGTCTGCATCCAGAGCGAGTCATTCTTCGACGTGCGCCGCGCCTTCCCCATTGTCAAAAAAGACGTCCTGGCCAACTTCGACGCGCTCTGCGCGGAATCCATGGCCTATGGCGAGCTCGACGTGGCGGCCAGAGGCGCCAACACCGTGCGCACGGAATTTGCGTTCCTATCGGGGCTTGATCCCAAGGTACTGGGCGTCCACCGTTTCAATCCGTACCGCAAACTGGCCAGGCGGCAGAGCGTGCCGACGCTGGCGTCCTACCTGAAGGCCTTGGGCTACCGGACCGTATGCGTTCACCCCTACCACGGCAGCTTCTATCGCCGCGATGAAGTGCTGCCCAAGCTGGGCTTTGAAGAATTCATCGACATCCGCGCCTTCGACCGAAGCGATCTCGAAGGCGCCTACGTGGGTGATATTGCCTTGGGGAAGTTTGTCTCCAAGCTCATCGCCGACGAGGATACGCGTCCTTTGTATGTGCACGTCATCACCATGGAGAATCATGGGCCGTTGCATTGGGAGACGGTTGATGAGGGGGATGTGGCTTCGGTATTGAAGCAGTGTATGCCTTTGGGTTGCGAGGAGCTTGTGGCATATACGCGCCACTTGCGCAACGCAGACGAAATGTTTGGAGCGATGAGGGCTGCGCTGCGGCATCAGTCTCAGAGGGCCTTGTTGTGTGCGTTCGGGGACCATGTCCCCGCGATGTCGAGAACTTATGGAGTCCTTGGCTTACCTGCATCTGAGACGGATTATTTTATTTGGCAAGACCGGAACGCAGATCACTGTTATCACGCGAGTCAAGCAGTGGCTAATCTAGCGAAAATGTTGTTAAGCAGTGTAGAGGTAATTTAGAAAAGAGACTATATAAATAGGATCTCTAAAATATTTTAGCTGGATAAATTAAGTTCAGAAAATAGCACTGCTGACATGTTGGCATATTTTGAAAATATGAAAAATAAAGTTGAGTTTCTTAGTAAAAAATGGCTACTAATATGGGTCGTGGTCATTCCTTTGTTGGTAGCAGCAGCCTACTACACGTTCTTTGCACAGGATCGATATGTAAGCAGTGCACAGGTCGTGGTGCGCCAGAGCGGGCGCAATGAAGTTCCTCAAGTACCCGGGTTAGCCAGCGTCCTTGGCGGAATAAACCCCGTTTCTCGAGAAGAGACTCTGTACCTGAGAGAGTTTCTGACTTCGCAAGATATGCTCAACGTACTTCAAAAGAATTTAGATTGGGCTAGTCAATACGCGACGAATATGCGGGACCCGTTGTACTGGCTTGCTAAAGATGCTCCGGAGGAAGATGTCCTGCGATACTTCCGTAGAGTGGTGACCGCACATTTCGATGAGCAAACGGGGCTATTGGCCGTCAGCGTAGAGGCGTTTAATCCTGAATTTGCTCAGAAGACATTGGCCCTTATCCTTGCTGAGAGTGAGCGTTTCGTTAACGAAATCTCTCATCGGATGGCAAGGGATCAAATGGCCTTTGCCCAGGCAGAACTTCAAGGGGCTCGAAAAACCTACGAGAACCGTAGAGAAGAGCTTATTGAATTCCAAAGTAATAATAATTTGTTGGATGCGGAAGCAACGGCCAAAGCACGGGCGGAGGTTATCGCAGAGTTGGAAGGGGCGCTCACTAAAGAGAAAGCTCGATTAAAGGCACTTCAAGCTAGTTTGGCACCCGACACGCCGCAGGTACGTCAGCAGATGACACATATCCGCGCAATGGAGCAGCAACTTACAGCTGAAACCCAACGGCTGGTGTCTCAGAATGGTGCGGACAAGCTTAATGTGGTGGCTTCTCGCTACAGAAATCTGACAATCGACGCACATATTGCTGAAGAGGCTTATAAATTTGCAGTGGGTTCAGTGGAAACGGCTCGTGTAGAGGCTAGCAAAAAGCTTCGCAGTCTAGTGACCGTTGTTACGCCGAACATGCCGGATAAGCCGCTATATCCGGAGCGAATTTATATCTTGATTACGTTAGCTTTGGGCCTATTGTTGCTATACGGAATTGTGCGCTTCGTCATAGCGACAATCCAGGACCACCGAGATTAACCGGCGATAAGATATAAACATCATGAACATTAGTTTACTTATTCGGGGCGCAATATTAAGTGCCCCATTGCTGTTGGCCGGGTGTGGGTCCCTGTTGTCTTCTGCAGGGCCTTCGCGGAATGCAGTGCTAAATAATGAGGAAGCCCAAAACTACACGCTCGTGGATTTGACTGCTCAGACGATCGCGCCTTATATGCGTGCGAAAGAAAATGGGCTCACCTCCGCTGTAGCTTTGCCTGAGGTCCCTGAGGTTCGTCTAGTGCCGGGCGATGTGCTGCGAATAATGGTGGCAGATAGTGCTAGGGACGGAAGCATTTTTGCCCCTCTGGCCACTGGAGGGACGATTTTCGACACTGTGCGCGTTGATAGTAAAGGCGACATCTCTTTGCCATACATTGGCCGATTGATGGTCACAAGGTTGACGCCGACCGAAGTAGAGCAGCAGATACGGGCTCGATTGAAGGGCATCACTACCGATGTGCAGGTTAGGGTCAGCCTGACCGGAGATTTGTCCGGATCTGTGTTAGTGGCTGGCGCGGTGAAAGCTCCTGGACGCTTTTCTGCATTGCAAGGTCCGCTGACGCTTTTGGACGCCATAAATCGAGCTGGCGGCCCGATGCTAGAGCCGCATCTGATAAGAGTAGTTATCCGTACTGGCGAAAAATCTTACGAATTCAATTATCAAGATCTCTTATCCGGGAAAAATCAACTGGTTCCCCCAGGTGCCGAAGTGGTTCTAGAACGTGATCGTAAGCGATTTGTCGCCATGGGCGCGGTTGGCGATCCCGGGCTACACGATCTCCCGTCTAATAACCCTAGCCTCCTGGAGGTATTGGGGAGCGTGAAGGGACTGAGCGAGTCGAGCGCAGATGCTTCTGGCGTATTTATCTTCCGATTGGTGGACGAAGTCGATAGCACGACGGGAGAGTCAAAACCTCGTGCAGAGGTTTTTCGTCTGAACATGAAGGAGCCAGCTGCGATCTTTCTTGCACGGCAGTTTCTGGTCCAGCCTGAGGATGCAATTTACGTTACCAACGCCGCCGTCTACGAATGGCAAAAAATTATCACACCGATAGTCCAGGTAATGGTACTCGGCCGTGCCATCAACGCCACATTCTGAGGCTAGGTGAGTGGCATGATTAAGCGATCGTCATTCAATATAGTGCGAGCTGTTATTTTTGCACTTGTGCTTCGAGAAATGCGAGGACGGTTTGGAGCGCGTAGAGCCGGAATGTTTTGGTTCTTTTTTGAACCCATAGCTCACGTGCTTGTAGTCATGTCTTTGTATTCCTTGCTTAGGGGAAGGCAAGTTCCAGGCTTGGACTTTCCTGTCTACTTGATTTCCGGAATAGTTCCATTCCTTATGTTTAAGAACATCATGTTGAAGGGGATGGAAGCTGTAAATGCAAACAAAGCACTTTTCGCGTATAAGCAAATAAAACCTTTCGACACTATCGTTGCCAGGACCATTGTTGAGTTTACCCTAATGGGTTGCGTCTATATTGTGGTTATGGGCGGTTTGGGTTTTTGGGGAGGATTTGATGTTTCGCTTGCTGATCCTCTCCGATGGTTGGCTGTGTTGGCAATCGGCGTCGGCTTCTCGTTCGGTATGGCGTTAATTCTCTGTGTCGTAGTGGACGCGATGCCAGAGCTAAAGATCTTCATACGGCTCCTGTTCATGCCGCTGTATTTTATTTCCGGAGTGATTATCCCTGTGTGGTTGATACCTTCGGAAATGTTGAAGTTTCTGCTGTGGAATCCGCTGCTGCACATAATTGATGAAATGCGGCAAAGCATGTTTTTGCACTACCATGCTGCCGCAGGTATCAATTTATACTACCCGTTCTTCTGCACTTTAGTGGTTCTGTTCATAGGCATGGCGCTATATCGCGCAAGACGAACGAATCTGGTGGCCATATGATTGAACTTCGGGATGTTACTAAGTCATATAGAACGACAAAGGGGCGCAAGTACGTATTTAGGAACTTGAATTTTTCTATTCCTGACGGGAAAAACGTTGCCATCATCGGCAGAAATGGGGCTGGAAAATCGACAATGATGCGCCTCCTGGCTGGGTTGGACTCCCCGGACAGTGGGCGCGTCATTACTCCAGATAGCATCTCGTGGCCGGTTGGGTTGAGTGGAGGCTTTCAAGGCTCGTTGACCGGAAGGGAGAACGTCAAGTTCGTTGCTCGGGTGTACGGAGCAGACCGTGAGCGCATGAAATCAATCATAAAGTATGTCGAGGATTTCGCGGAGATCGGCGAGTATTTCGATCAACCAGTAAAAACATACTCATCCGGCATGCGTGGAAGAGTCGCTTTCGGACTGAGCCTGGCTTTCGACTTTGATTACTATTTGGTCGATGAGGCTATGTCTGTCGGGGACCAGAAATTTAAAAGTCGGGCGACGGACGAGTTTAAGAAAAAAATTGGAAAAGCAAATATTATTCTCGTCACTCACGGAATGACGCAGGTAAAAACAATGTGCGATGTTGTTCTGGTGTTGGAGAAGGGGGAGCTAAGACGGTTCGATGATGTGGATGAGGGCATTGCCTATTATAAGAATCTTTAATAACGGAAATTTGTATAGGCCAAGGTAAGAACTTATAGCTGAGTAGATGCCAAAGTAATGTCTGAATATCAGAGAAAAAATATAATGTCGGGTTCGTCTAGCGTTGTCAATCGTGCATCATTTGCGCGTCGATCCATAAATCTTGGATCGGATGCCTTACGCACGGTATTGAGTCCTTTGTGTATTTGGCGTAGGACGGCTTGGGTGTTCAACGTTGCAAAGTGGAAGCGGCCACTATTGCGCAGATATTTCTCTGGTTACAACCTAAAATTTCTTGCATTTAAAGACGACGTATATGCAAAGGAACGGTGGATTCGAATGTCACGCCGGCCGTTGTTTGTGATATGGGGTAGGACTATTCCCGAGCGAATTGAAGAGTTCGCCACAGAATTCGAGATTCCCATTCACCACGTTGAAGATGGATTTATGCGCTCGATAGGGCTTGGTGCATCGCACGTGTTGCCATACTCCCTATGTTATGACAAAAGCGGACTTTATTATGACTCGGGAAAACCGTCTGATCTCGAGTCTATTTTGCTCCGCTATAATTTCCAATACCATCCGCACGTAATGAACACGGCTCGAAAATGCCTCGAGTCGATCAGGCAGTTGCGGTTGTCAAAATATAATGAAGCTAGAACAGATCTCGCCTCTGTTCTCTATGGCCCAAAGATACGTACTCGAATACTAGTCATTGGGCAGGTCGAAGATGACCAGTCGTTGCTTCATGGATGCGCTCGCATCATGAGTAATGCAGAGCTGATTAAGTTGGCTGCAGAGGAAAATCCCGAGGCACAGATTATATATAAGCCGCATCCCGATGTGCAGGCTGGCCTCAGGCAAGAAATGTCTAATACCAGTGCCCTTGCACACCTTGTAGAAATTTTGAGAGTGCCACTCTCCCTGATTGACGCACTGCAAGGAGTTGATCGGGTCTATACGATGACCTCCCTAGCAGGATTCGAGGCAGCTATCCACGGAGTGCCGGTTACGACTTTAGGTGCTCCATTCTATTCCGGTTGGGGATTTACCGATGACCGGCAGTTAGTTGCCAGGCGTGATCGCACCTTGACCGTGGAGGAGGTATTCGCAGCGGCGTATATCCTTTATCCCAGATATAGAGATCCGATAACGTATAGAAAAATGACGTTGCCGAGAGTGATCGAGGAATTCAAAGAGCAGTTAGAGTCAATAGAGGTCGTTACGCCTCAAAAAGCTTTGCGGAGATTGGCCCCATACAATCTTGTTACAAGGCATCCCGTGGATGCTAGATTGCTATATAACTCTACGGCACAACACATAGCGTTAGTCACTGATTCGCGGAGTAGTTGGCTGGTGGCGCAAGGTTTAGTCCAATCTGGTAAGCGCGTTTCGATAATCGCTGCTCGAGATACCTTGGCCAACGATGAGTCGTTGACGGTCAGCACTGATGCTGCGGATACTGTTTCTGTGACTTCAATTCACAAGAAATATAGTGTCGCTATGTCAGAGTCAGAACGCAATGCGGTAAAACTGGCAAGTACATTTTCAGACAGTTTGCGCTTAGCGTTGACTGAGGTAGCCGGAGAGCATCTTTCTGCGGAGATTGTAGAGGCATTGTCCTTTGGGCTAGAGGACTACATATATTATGAAGCCTTGCGATTCTACGGGGTTAAGCAGTCTTTGGAGGAGTACGACAGCGTCGCAATGATATTTGACGATTCTGAATCAAACCTAGATTTAATAAAATCGTATATTTTCCATGGACAGGCGAAGTCTATGTTAGGGAAGATATTCTTGGTTTCTACCATTGGTGGGACTAAGCAAATATTAGTAGACAATGCAACGTTGCCATTGGCTCCTGTCGCAAAACCGCAAGATATATCAGAGCTAAGGACTACTTTTTCAAGGTTCTGGTGGAGCCTCCAGAAGGCCAGTTATGACGACTATTCTACATACGGTCCACACGTTGCTATATGTGGAAACGTAAGTGGTATGAACTATGCTTATTCACCTGCGTCATTAAAAATAGTAGATACGGTCGATAAGCGTTCTTCCTTGCCAATGCTTTACTATAGTTCCTCGCTTCTTCCGGTGGTTGGGCAAGAGGAGGTAAAGACCATTTCTTTGCTGGAAGATCTTAGTAAGCGGTGCGCCGTCTATAACGGGAATATTCTTAGTTTTAAATCAAAGTACCCACCAGAAATATTAGATTATTCTAGTTTTTTCTCCGGCCCATTCTTTGATCGATTCCAGGAGTTAGTTCGTCAAAGATTGCCAGAGGGCTTTATAGATATATTCCGGGGAAGAATTCTAAAATATTGTGAGTCTTTGTTCGCGCAGACTATCTTTGCTGCTGAGGCGGGGCACGCAATGGATCGCGCGGTTCTTTACGCCACCTCAATGGACCGTAGCCATATTTCTAGAATACTTGCGGCTGTCGCCCGCAAGAAGAAGGTCCCGAGTATCGGCATACAACCTCAGATTATTTCGAAATCGTCACGATATAAAGCGCCTGCCGTGGACTGCATGGGGGTTATTGATACATCACAAGTAACTACTTTTGTGGATTTGGGAGCAGATCCGACTAAGTTGCTACCGATTGGCTCGGTGAACATATCAGAACGCCTGCGTACTATGGATGAGGCCGTGCAACGCTTCGGTTCAACTCCTCCAAGAGGAAGCATTCTCTTTGCAATGCAGCACTCTACGTCTTTTGAAATGCTGGCGACAGCGCAGGCATTAAAGGATATTTGTAGTCGATACGGATTTACTCTCATAGTAAAGCCACATCCGCATCAAGAGTTTCCTGTTCTAAATAAAGTACGGTCGATTTTCGGGGATAGTAGCTTCGTTCGGGTCCTTGGGAGGGATAGCGATACCTATGATGCTGTCGCCCGCTCTCAGTTGATCGTTGGACTTTTCAGTAGTGTACTTTTTGAGGGTGCACTTTACGGTAAGGATGTTGTGGTTTCCGCATTTAGAGATCTTGATCCGTCTATAGATTTCTCCAGATTAGGTCTTGCAGTCAAGGCGCACAATCCGGAGACCTTAGAGCTAGCGATTGTGGAACTGATACGGGGCGGGGATCTCGCGCGCACATTGCTAGAGTCCCGGAATGCATATTTAGATTTAAATCCACAACTAAAGAGACCTTACGATGCTAAGTCTGTGGAAAACTTTATCGCATCACGGTTGCCAAAAGCAGGCCTATAATTTTAAAAGGTAGAAAATGAAAAACGTTCTTGTAACTGGCGCTGATGGTTTTATTGGATCTCATCTCACAGAAATGCTCGTAAGAGAGGGATATAAAGTAAAAGCGCTGTCTCAGTACAATTCATTCAATAACTGGGGCTGGCTTGAGGATATTGAAGATTTGCAACAAGTGGAGGTTTTGACGGGCGATGTCCGCGATCCCCATTATTGTAAGCACATCATGCGGGATGTCGATACGGTTTTTCATTTGGCCGCATTGATCGCGATCCCGTACTCATACGTAGCTCCTGATAGTTACGTAGATACCAATGTGAAAGGCACGCTAAATATCTGCCAAGCCGCCAAAGAATTGGGTGGAATAAGAGTTATTCATACTTCGACTAGTGAAGTATATGGTACGGCAAGATATGTACCAATTGATGAGAAGCATCCGCTGCAGCCTCAATCGCCTTACAGTGCATCAAAGATTGGGGCAGATGCAATGGCGATGAGTTTTTATAACGCTTTCAATTTGCCTTTGACAATCGCAAGGCCGTTTAACACGTATGGGCCTAGGCAGTCTGCGAGAGCTGTTATCCCGACAATTATTAGCCAGATTGCTAGTGGTAAGAAACAGATTAAGCTTGGGGACGTCTCGCCAACCAGGGACTTCAATTATGTAGCGGACACTTGCCGTGGGTTTCTTCAGCTAGCCAAGTGCGATGCTGCAATTGGCCAGACCGTGAATATAGGCTCCAACTACGAGATATCTGTTGGTGATACATTGTTGCTAATTCGAGATATTATGAATAGCGACGTAGAGTTTATTACGGACGACGCCAGGTTACGCCCTGAGAAATCTGAGGTGTTCCGGCTTTGGTGCGATAACTCGCTAATCAATTCTTTGACGGGATTTCAGCCTGCTTACTCTATTAATGAGGGCCTGAAAGAAACCGTGGATTGGTTTGTTAAACCAGAGAACCTGGCCAAGTATAAATCCGATATCTATAACGTTTAATGCCATGATAGATTCGATCATTGATTTCGTGCGAGATACGTACAAGACGAATGACTTCATCCCTTTGCACGCGCCCGTATTCGGAGGAAATGAGAAGGGCTATGTGCTAGATACAATCGACTCGACCTTCGTATCTAGCGTTGGTGCTTATGTAGATCGATTCGAGCGGGATACTGCCACTTATACGGGCGCAGCGAGAGCTGTAGCTACGGTGAATGGTACAGCTGCTCTTCATATGGCTTTGCTATTGGCCGGAGTTGAGCGCGGTGACCTGGTTATAACCCAAGCGCTTACTTTCGTTGCCACATGTAATGCTATTGCATATTGTGGAGCGAATCCGGTTTTTGTTGATGTCGATCGCGAAACCCTCGGGATGTCGCCGTCCGCATTGAATGCTTGGTTGCAGGAGCATGCGGTTATGGACGGAGACTCAGGCATATGCCGGCGGCGAGGGAGTGGTGAAGCTATTAGAGCCTGCGTCCCCATGCACACTTTCGGGCATCCCGCGGATATTGACGGTCTGCTAGAGGTTTGCGCCACTTGGGGCTTGGCAATGATCGAAGATGCGGCGGAGTCGTTAGGTAGCCGATACAAACATAAGCACACCGGCACCTTTGGAACGATTGGCGTTTTGAGTTTTAACGGAAATAAGATAATTACTACTGGTGGCGGTGGGATGTTGCTCACTAGCGAAGTTTTGGGGGCTAGAGCGAAGCATCTTACTACGACCGCTAAAATCGCCCATCCATATAATTACGTTCACGATGAGCTTGGTTTCAATTACCGCTTGCCAAATATCAATGCAGCTCTTGGCTGCGCTCAACTAGAGCAGTTGGAAAGCTTCGTCGCAAGGAAGCGTGAGCTTGCTGCAGGATATGAGGCTTTGTTCAAGAATTCGGGAAGCTATGCATTCGTTAAAGAGCCTGCAGATTGTCGGTCTAATTATTGGCTAAACGCGGTTATTTGTGATAGCGCTTTGGCGAGAGAAGATTTGTTGCAGAAGACTAATCAAGCAGGCGTGATGACGCGTCCTATCTGGGCGTTAATGTCTGATCTTCCGATGTACAAGAATAGTGAGAAGGGCGATCTATCAAACTCTCGTTGGTTGGAACAACGAGTTGTCAATCTTCCAAGCAGTTTTTTCTAAAATTTAATTTAATTGGTTTATTCGGTCTGAATGTAAGTAAGCTGAGTTTTAACCAATTGGTGCCGGGTCCTTGATCTACGGTCTGCGATGCGTGCTTGTATCGTAGTTCTTGAGGGTTCTGCAAATAGGGGTTTAGATGAGTGTCGTTATTATTGCTGAGGCAGGTGTCAACCATAACGGTGATATCGAACTCGCGAAACAACTAGTTCGTGAGGCCGCTCGGGCCGGCGCTGATTATGTTAAGTTTCAGAGCTTCATTACAGAGGATGTAATTTCACCTGCAGCTCCTAAAGCGCAGTACCAAGTTCGAGCAACGGGTGGTGATGAGTCCCAATATGACATGGTTAGAAAGCTAGAGCTTTCGAAAGAAGATCATGTTTCTCTTGTTAAAGAATGCGACGCACACGGAATCAAGTTCTTTTCGACGGCCTTCGACCCTCGTAGCTTCGATATGCTAGTCAGCTTAGGGGTCGAGATGGTGAAGGTGCCATCCGGAGAGTTAACTAATAAACCGTTTCTAAAGTATATGGCAAAACTTGGCCTGCCCTTGATTTTGTCAACAGGAATGGCAGATCTTGGTGATATAGAGGCAGCACTTCGAGTTATAGAAGAGGCGGGCACACCCAGGTCCAGGGTTACGATTCTTCATTGCACGACAGAGTATCCAGCGCCAATGGCAGACGTTAATTTGCGTGCGATGCGGACACTTAAGCATGCATTTGGAACGCCAGTTGGTTATTCAGACCATACGGAAGGCATAGAGGTCGCTATAGCTGCTGTCGCATTGGGAGCAGTGGTTATTGAGAAGCATTTTACTTTGTCGAAGGACCTACCTGGACCAGATCACAAGGCAAGTTTAGAGCCGGTGGAGTTGTCGGCAATGGTTCGATCTATTCGCAACATTGAGCTCGCACGCGGAGATGGACTAAAACGGCCCACCGACGTCGAGCTTAAGAATCGGATAGTTGCGAGGCGTTCAATTGTTGCGTCTCGGGATATTCAATCCGGAGAGATATTTACAGCGGATTGTTTAGCAACAAAGCGACCCGGTAATGGTATTTCTCCCATGCGTTGGGATGAAGTTATAGGCACGATTGCGAAACGCAGTTTTAGAGCTGATGAGTTGATTGAACTATGAAACGCAAAGTTTGCGTCGTTACCGCCACTCGCGCTGAGTATGGTTTGGTGAAGTGGTTGATGCGCGACATTGCGGCTAGTAGCAGTATGCAGCTTCAGATACTGGTGACGGGTGCCCACTTGTCGCCGGAGTTTGGGAGCACATACCGGGAGATCGAGGCCGACGGTTTTAGTATTGACGCGAAAGTTGAGATGCTTCTCAGCGCCGACAGCCATACTGCAATAAGTAAGTCCATGGGGCTTGGTCTCATGGGCGTGGCGGATGCACTCGAACGCTTAAACCCAGATATTATCGTTATATTGGGAGATCGATATGAGATGCTTTCCGTTGCCTCTGCTGCGCTAATCGCAAAAATTCCGGTTGCTCATTTACACGGCGGAGAGACGACGGAAGGGGCTTTTGACGAGGCGATTCGTCATGCCGTAACGAAGATGTCGCATTTGCATTTTACCGGCACAGAGGAGTATCGACGGCGCGTTATTCAGTTGGGCGAAGCACCGGACCGTGTCCATATGGTTGGGGGGCTCGGTATAGATGCCATTAGGCGTGTATCCCTGCTCTCCAAAGCAGATCTCGAGGTGGCCTTGGGATTTAAGTTTCATCAGAGAAACTTGCTCGTGACATTTCACCCAGTCACGTTAGCGCAAGCGAGTTCGGAAGGGCAGATGGCAGAAATGCTCGCCGCTTTGGAAAGTCTTTCTGACACTGGACTAATTTTTACGATGCCAAATGCGGACACCGGCGGCCGAGCCTTGGCATCACAGGTAAGTGCATTTGTTGCTCGAAATCCAAATAGAGCGATTGTCTTTTCTTCTCTAGGACAACTGCGATATCTGTCCTGCTTGCAGTTCGT
Organism: Bordetella genomosp. 12; assembly: GCF_002261355.1. Classification (GTDB taxonomy): domain Bacteria; phylum Pseudomonadota; class Gammaproteobacteria; order Burkholderiales; family Burkholderiaceae_B; genus Bordetella. The sequence goes on from NZ_NEVU01000001.1 coordinate 775,000, forward strand.
CGATGGCGTAGTCGGCAACTCGTCGAGCGGAATTGCGGAGGCTCCGACATTCAAGATCGGTACGTTGAATATCGGCGATCGTCAGAAGGGACGGCTTGCATCCAGTAGTGTGATTAACTGCGAACCGACGCGTGAGTCAATTTTAGAAGGCTTACGTTATTTGTTCAGCGATGAGTTCAAAGCAATAGCGTCTGATACTGTCAATCCTTACGGGGACGGGGGGGCAAGTAAGCGCGTCGCGGCGGTTCTTGATAGTGTCTGCTTGGAAAACTTAGTCGCTAAGAAATTCTACGATGTGAATTTTGATCCGAGGTGATATATGAGTAACTGGCAGCAGTGTGTCGTCGACCAAGCGGCTACGTTGGGTCAAGCCATTTCGATTATTGATAAATCAGGTCTGCAGATCGGTTTGATCACGGATTCTAATGGGCGCCTCGTCGGAACGTTGACCGACGGGGACGTACGGAGAGCTTTGCTGCGGCGCGCGTCTCTAGACGCGCCCGTCTTCGAAGTGATGGGTTCTTCACCGCATGTTGCAATGGCGGATTGGAGCACAGAGCGGGTGCGCCATGTGATGGAGCAACATCGCCTCTCTCATGTACCGCTGGTGGACGCAGAAGGACGTCTAGTTGGTCTCACAACGCTCCATGATCTACTCAAGAAAGAGTATCGTCAGAATCCTGTCTTCCTGATGGCAGGGGGCTTCGGGAAGCGCCTACATCCGCTGACAACAAAGTGCCCAAAACCGCTTTTGAAAGTTGGCGATAAACCTATTCTCGAGATTATTCTCGATAGTTTTATTGCTGCAGGATTTCAAAGGTATTATATTTCTACCCATTATCTTCCCGAGATGATTCGGGATTATTTTGGCGACGGTTCAAAATGGGACGTGAATATTAGTTATGTTCACGAGGAAGAACCTTTGGGCACAGGGGGGGCATTGGGTCTATTGCCTCATGATGAGATTAAAGATCCCCTCGTTATGATGAATGGTGACCTATTGTCTAATCTGAATTTTAGAGGGTTACTGGACTTTCATGAGGAGCACGGATGCCAAGCTACGATGTGCGTGCGTGAATATGAGCATCAGATACCTTACGGAGTGATCGAGAGCGAAGGGCACCTCGTCCGCTCTATGGTAGAAAAACCTACTCAGAAATTTTTCGTGAACGCCGGTGTCTACGCGCTGTCGCCTGATTTGATACGCAGTGTTAAACCCGGTACACGCGTTGATATGCCGACATTGCTCGAACAGTCAATAGGGTTTGGCGGGAAAGTTGCGTCGTTTCCCGTTCACGAATATTGGCTCGATATTGGTCGCATGGAAGATTTTAAACGTGCTCAGACCGAGTTCGGGAATCTTTGGAAATGAGCGAGCGTATCCTAGCTTTGGTTCCTGCTCGAGGTGGGTCGAAGCGTGTGCCACGGAAGAATGTGTTGCCGTTGGCTGGATTGCCATTGATTGCTTGGACCTTGCTAGCGGCGCAATCAAGCGCTCGTTGCACAGACGTTGTCGTTTCGACCGACGATCTTGAGATTGCTGATGTCGCCAAGCAGTGGGGCGGGGCGGTTCTTGGCCTACGTCCTTCCGCGTTATCGGGGGATACGGCTGGAAGCGTAGATGTTGCTTTGTTTGAGCTCGAACGATTTGAAGAACAATATGGCGCCGTCGACGCATTGGTGCTGCTTCAACCGACATCTCCTTTTCGATCTTCAGAGTCAATTGACCATGCAGTGGAAACGTTCTTTGCTCACGGCGGATTGAAACCCGTTGTTACTCTGACGCCCGCTCCCGTCCACCCAGCGTGGATGTTTAGAGTTTTCGGTGAGCGTGTAGATCCTGTATTGGGTTGGGATAAGTTATCAGGGCGAAGCCAAGACCTTGAGCCAGTTTGGATGCTCAACGGAGCCGTTTACGTAATTAGTCCTTCACGTTTGAGAGCTGATAGAAGATTCTTGTCCGAAGACTTCGTACCTGCAAAGATGTCGAGTGCCAGCGAGTCAGTTGATATTGATACATGGAGTGACTGGCACTTCGCGGAGGAGCTCGTTCGAAAGGGAGAGGTCATTCGGCCTCGCTCTTTAGGATGAGTGTTTTGCGGCGGCTCTCAAATTAATGGTTAGCTGGATTTGCTGAGCGGCCGTGCCGGATTGCCTACAACTGTAGTGAAGGGTGGGACATCTTTTGTTACTACCGCTCCCATTCCAACTATCGCTCCTTGCCCTATTGTTAGCGGTTTTTCAGGTGTCCCTTGTTTGATGATGGCGCCTGTTCCGATATAGGCATGATCATGAATGTGGACATTTCCGTTGCAGTGCACATTGGGGGCGAATGTTACGTAGTCGCCGATTATGCTGTCATGCGCTACATATGAGTAAATGTTGGCGTGAAAGTGTTTTCCTATTTTTGTATTTGAAGTTATTGTTGTGAAGGCGCAAATTATGGCTCCGCCAGCAATTTCATTGCAGTCATAAATAACTGATTGATGCGATACGAGATTGATTGGCGTCGCTCCGGATGCTATGCATTTGTTTGCCACTTTTTCGCGTAGTTTTGAGTCTGCGATGCAGATGCTGAAGCTTCGTTCGGAGCAGTTTATTTTAAAAAAAGCATCTTCGCTTATTGTTGGGTAGGAGTTTATTTCGGTGGTTGTGGGTGTTAGCTCAACGAAATACGCCTCGTATGCGCTGTTTGGATCTTCATTTTGGCAGTGTTCGATGTGTTTTTTTAGCAAAGGCATTATTTCCCTTGCAAAGCCTCCAGACCCGAATAAGCCAAATATTTTTTTTTGAATTTGATTTTCTGTATTATTCATTTTTGTAAATCCGTAGTTTTAGTTGCTGGTTGGCTTTAGTCTGGTCGCGTTATTATATTCGTAGCGTGCTTTATTGCCAAAATAATTCCGTTGTTGGAGTAGAATCCTCCGTTTATTTGGGTGTGCGCGATTACTACGCTGCGAAACTCTTTCATTAGACGGCCACTGGGTTTGGGGGGGGTGGCCCAGAAACTGTCGATTTCACCCTGAAATGTCAGCCCTTGAAGATCGTATACCGCTTTGCCCAATACTTTAGTCGCTTTGCCGTGAATCAGCGCGGAGGCGCCGACGGTACTGTTCACCGTAACCACACCCTGTGTGGCGCTCAGTAGGGCTGGCAGATTTCCGCTCTCCAAATAAAACACCCGGTCGGAGATACCTAGCAGCGCCGCTTGTTCGTTCATCACGCGTTCGTATGGCACCAGACCAGGGTCCAAAGGATGGATCTTGACGGCCAGGCGGGTATTGGCCGGCGCGTGGGCCGCAAAGGAGCGCATCGTGGCGATCATCGCTTCGAGCATACTGCCGAACGGCGAGTGATGGACGATTTGCGCGTCGGTGTTTAGTTGTAGAGGCAGTAAGAAGAAGGGCACATCGGGAGACTCGGCGATCAGCATGTTCTCGGTGCGGCGGGTTCTGCGGGTTGTGTATTGCAGGCGCAGGCCTCTACGAGCATATCCGAGGTATTCCGTTACCGGGCTATAGGGTACGTGGCTTTGAACGCCGCGGTGAAGGATAGGGTTGAGCCCCGCCCAAAAGTTGTAGCCGACATCGTAGGCCGCCCGTTTCCAGAAAGGATTTGAGAACGGGAGCCCTTTCTGGTCGTGGGAGATTTTTTTCGCTTCTTCTCGATACCACTCGGGGTCTTTGGGCAGTCGAGAGTTACCGTTGACGCCATCTCGCTCAAGCGTAATCCAATGTGGTCGGAAATATCCTTCCTCGAACACATGTACTCGGACCCCTCGGGACTTGGCGATTTCGATGGCCGGGCGATGGACCGGCCGGCAATCCCCAAACAGAATCAGATCCGATATCTGGTGCCGCTCATAATGCTGGCGGTAAAAGTCAGGCAGGTCATCCATCGGACCGCGGTAGGAGGTGGCATTGCCACCACTCCAGTACAGCCGATCGCCTGCGCTGAAATTCACCTTCTGCACGTGGTGTCCGAGGTTTCTCAGTGCATATCCAAGACGCGGAAAAAACGGTGAGCAGACACCCTGGAGGAAGAGGAAGCGTTGAGAACGGCTCATCTTCTGACAACGAAGCCTGCCTGGGCCCAGAGTTTCACTTTGTGCCACTGGCGTTGGAGGTAGGTCTTGCGCACGGTGTTCAGTCTGTGGGTGCGGGTTAAGTGGTCTCGCTGGCGGATGATGTGGTTCAGGGCGGCTTCACAGGTGGTGTAGCCTTTGAGCGTCCAGTCCCAATAGGTGGGGTAGTGGAGCAGGGCGCCGGCGACGAGTTCGTCCAGTGTCAGGCGGCGGGTGCGCCGCGGGACGGGGGTGGTGTCTTGAGTCAGACCCCAGCCGGCGTAGAAAGGGGTGCCGTAGGTCACGACGTGTTTTCCGCGTAGCAAGCCCTCGAATCCGCTCAGCGAGGTCATCGTGTGGATTTCGTCGCTGGCGCTGATGCAGTTGACGATGGAAACGCGGGTTTCGATCAGGTCGGCGTAGCGCAGGGTTTCTGCGCGGTGCAGCCGTCCCTTGCGGTTGCGCACCGCGACATCGGGGTGCGGCTTATAAACGATGAAGGCGTCCGGGCAGGCTTGCCGGGCGGCTTTGAGCAAGGCCAGATTGCTGCGAACGTCGGCGCAGCCGTAGGTGATGGAGGCGTCATCCTCCACCTGGCCAGGCACCAGCACGACGCGCTTGCTCCCCGGCTGCCAACCCGTGGCTTCGGTTGGTTCGATGTTGTATTTCGTGAGTTGATGGCCGACGATGAGCTCACGCGCAGCGCGAGCGCGCGTCAGATCTTCAGCGGAAAAGGGCCGGGTGTTCAGCATGATTTCGAGCGCGCTGGGCTGGCGCGCGTCGAAATAGAGGCCTTGGTCGTCCATGACGAGCGCCACGGGGGGGATGAAATCCGAACCCAGGCCGACAGAGCGGATAAAGCCATCTTCCATCCGGCACAGGCGCGCCCCGCTGGCCTGCGCCAGTTCGCGTACGGCCTGGGGCGGGTTCGCGCCCCAGACAATCAGTCTGTCATCGGGGGTAATGCCCCGCCGACGGGCTGCCGCCGCGTTTTTCACAAACTGGGTGCGTTGGCTGTCGAGCGCGAGGAAGGGAGACACATTGCTGGCTTTCCAGCGCCGGTATCCAATGGCGATGTTTCTGCCGCGCTCGGCGGCATGGCGGGTTTTCTGCCGCAGCAACCATTGGATGACATCGAAAATCGTGCCGCGCTCGAGCGTGTCGGGGTCGAGATAGCGGGTGTAGTGCAGATAGGCGGCGGCGAAGAGTTCGTCGATGCTGCGCGGGCGCTGGCGGCGATCGCAGGTGATCCTGTCGTCCGTCACGCCCCAGCCCGCATACCAGGGCAGTCCCATGCACGTCACGGGCTTACCCAGCAGCAGGGCCTCAAAGCCCATTTGCGAGGTCACGGTGTAGACATGGTCCATGCACTCCAGAAGCCGTATGGGATTGATGGCTTCGCGCAGCAGGACGCAGCGTTCGTTACCGTGAATGCTGCTCAGGTAGCCGTGCTTGTCGCCTCGGCTGACTTCCGGATGCGTCTTGATGAACAGGGTGGCGTCGGGATGTTCGCGGCGAGCACAGTCCAACATCATGCGGAACGTGGCGGGCTCGGCCAGCCCATACTGAACGCTGGCATCGCCGAGCGTTTGGTCGATGATCAGTACGCGCTTGCCGGCGCAGTGGACGGCCGGCGGCAGAGTGTCCGGCGCCGCGTTGTACTTGCTCAAGCCGTGAGCGACGATCAGCTCGCGTGCCTGACGGTAGGAGGCGCCAGGTCCGATCAAAAGATTGGCGGGCGAGGCAAGCAGGGATTCGAGGCTGGATGGCCGCGTTCCGTCGTAGTAAATTCCTTCGCGGTCTACGACCAGCGACAGCGAAGGGTGCGTCGCGCCGGTGCCGAAGGCTCGGAGAAAACCGTCTTCCAGGGACAGGAAAGGCCGTCCGTAGCGTTGCGCGAGCTGGCGGGGCTTACGGGTCGTGGGACGTAGTCCCCAGCCGACGAGCGCGTGGATCTGTTTGCCTTCCAGATCTCGCGCACGGCGCAGATACGCCACCGGTTCGCCGACGAGTGCCGGCAATCCGGGCAGTTCAGAGAGTTTGCGCGAGAAGGTGCCTAACAAATCCAGAGCCTCTCGGATCAATCGATGATCAGCGGCGGAAACGACTTCACCAGTTCGTCGACCGCCTTGAGTTGTGCCAGGTAGGGCTCCAACTGGGCGAGCGGCAGCGCGCTGGGGCCGTCGCACAGCGCGCGGGCGGGATCGGGGTGGGCTTCCAGGAAGAGGCCGGCCAGGCCCAGCGCCATGGCTGAGCGCGCGAGTTGGGCGCTTTGCTGGCGGCGCCCGCCCGAGGCGGCGCCGCCCGGGTCGCGCTGCTGCAGCGCATGGGTGACGTCGAAGATCACGGGCAGGCCGCCGGTGGTCTGTTTCATGACGTCAAAGCCCAGCATGTCGACGACCAGGTTGTCATAGCCAAAGCAGGTGCCGCGGTCGCAGAGGATGAGCTTGTCGTTGCCGGCCTCGCGGAATTTCTCGGCGATATGCACGATCTGCGAGGGGCTGAGGAATTGCGGTTTCTTGATGTTGATGACCTTGCCCGTCTTGGCCAGGGCCACGACGAGGTCGGTCTGCCGCGCCAGAAAGGCCGGCAGTTGCAGCACGTCGACGACTTCGGCCACCAGCGGGGCCTGCCAGGGTTCGTGGACGTCGGTGATGACGGGCACGCCGAACTCCGCCTTGACCTTCTCGAAGATGCGCAGGCCCGCCTCCAGGCCCGGCCCGCGGTAGGAGTGGATCGAAGAGCGGTTGGCCTTGTCGAAACTGGCCTTGAATACGTAGGGGATGTCCAGTTGCCGGGTCACGCGGACGTATTCGGCGCAGGCCTTGAGGGCCAGGTCTTCGGATTCCAGGACATTGATGCCGCCGAAAAGCACGAAGGGCGAGTCGTTGGCGCAACGGATGGTGTCCGTGATGTGAATGCTGAGCGTCATCTTGGTTCTCGGTTCAGAGCAGGGATTTGAGCTTGCGAATCGTCTGCTGAATCTGGTCTTCGGTGTGGGTGCACGATATGAAAAAGCGCAGGCGCGCGGCTTTCTCGGGCACGGCCGGATAAAGAATGGGCTGGACGTTGATGCCCTGGTCAAACAACTGCGCCGACAGGCGCGTGGCCTTGAGCGAGCTGCCGACGATGGCGGGGACCACGGCCAGGCCTTCGCTGGTGCCGGTGTCGATGCCGGCCGCGCGCGCCTGCACCAGGAACTGCTTGCCCCGGTTCTGCAAGGCGTGCACGCGCGCCGGCACTTCATGCATGCGCTTGAGCGCGGCCAGGGCCGCGGCCGCTACGGGCGGGGGCATGCCGACGCTGTACAGAAAGCCGGGCGCCAGGAATTTCAGATGCTCGACCAGGGCGCTTTCGCCGGCGATGTAGCCGCCGCAGGCGGCGAGGGTCTTGCTCAGCGTGCCCATCCAGATGTCGACGTCGCCGCCATCCAGATTGAAGTGTTCGCGTATGCCTTGGCCTTGCGGGCCCATGACTCCCAGCGAGTGGGCTTCGTCCACCATGAGAAAGCAGCGGTGACGCCGCTTTAACTCGATAAAGCGCGGCAGGTCGGGGTAGTCCCCATCCATGCTGTAGATACCCTCGAGCACGATGAGGACGCGCTCGAACTGATGGCGCTGTTCATCGAGCAGGTTGTCCAGCGTGCTCCAGTCGTTGTGCGGGAAGGGCAGGCGGCGGGCGCCTGATAGCTGGATGCCTTGCAGGATGCTGTTGTGGATCAGCTCGTCATGCAGGATGAGGTCGCGCGGCCCGAACAGGTGCCCGATGGTCGAGACATTGGTGGCGTGGCCGCTGACGAAGGTGACGGCGTCGTCCACACCGTACAACCTGGCGATGGCCAGTTCGAGTTCGCGATGGATGGGGCGCTCGCCCGAGACCAGGCGGCTGGCGGATACCGAGGTGCCATAGCGGTCGATGGCCTGTTTGGCGGCCTCATTGACCGCCGGGTCGCCGGACAGACCGAGGTAGTTGTAGCTGGAGTAGTTGATGTAGGTTTGCCCGCCGATGCGTGTCTGGTCGCTGGCAGTGCCTTCATGCAACTTGAAAAACGGGTTTTGCAGGCCCAGGCGGGCGGCGCCATCGTTGAGGATGCGCAGTTGCTTGTAGCTGGGGTGCAGGTGGAACTTATAAAACTCTTCCGCGATGGCCTGGCGATGGCTTGCCGGACGCGCCGCCGCCGTGGCCTGCGCGGCGGGCGCGGCCTGGCGCAGCTTGCGCTCCAGCGCCTGCTGAATGAGCTTGTCTTTGAGCCCTGCGGCCAGGCCGGGGAGTTTGGGTTTGGTCACGATGCGGGTGTGTACAGGGCGAACCGGCGGGTCCGGGCCGGCGGACCCGGACCCCTGCCTGATTTGGGTTTACTGAATCATACGCTGCGGGCCTTCGGCCTCGCCGCTTTTGAGGTCGGCGACGAAGGCGTTGATGGCGGTGGGAGAGACGTCGGCGGCATGATCCGCAACCAGTTTTTCCACGGTGGACGCGACATGGTCGCCGCCGCTGTCGGCGGTTTCGCCGCGCAGCAGCAGAATGAGGCGGCTGGCCAGCTTGTTGACCGTGGGGCTTTCGGACAGCGCCATGACGGGCAGGCGGATGCCGAAGCGGTTTTCCAGGGCGACGATGAGCTCCACGCCCATCAGCGAGTCCAGCCCCATGTCGTAGATCGAGCGCTCGGGGTCGATTTTGTCGGCCGATACACGCAGGATCTCGCCGATTTCCGCCTTGAGCATGTCGCCGAAGGCGGCGTGCAGGGCGGGTTCGTCCAGGGTGGCCAGCAAGTGGGCGATGTCGTTGCCCTGCTCGCCCTCGTGCTCGCTATCGCCCGCCCGGCGGGCCAGCCCGCTGAACTTGGGCGCCTGGGACGAGGGCAGGAAACGGTTCAAGGCATGCCAGTCCAGTTCCAGCACGCCCAGGCCGTTGCGGTGCGTCAGCAAGAGGCTCTCCAGCGCGGCCAGGGCCACGCTGGACGGCAGGGCCGAGCCGCCCATGCGGGTTTGCAGGGCATCGCGGATTTTTTCGTTGCGGGCCAGAAAACCGACATCGTCGATGGCGCCCCAACGCACGCAGGTCGCCGGCAGGCCGATTGCGCGCCGGTGCATGGCCAGGGCTTCGAGCCACATATTGGCCGCGACGTAGTTGCTTTGTCCCGGGTTGCCGAACAGCGTGGTGGCCGACGAATAGTAGACGCAGAAATCCAGTTCGGTTTCGCGCGTGAGCGTATGCAGGTGGTAGGCGCCCAGCACCTTGGCGGACAGGGTGCGTTCGATCTGAGCGGCGTTGGCGTTGCGCGCCAGGCCGTCGTCGATGACCACGGCCGCGTGCACCAGGCCGCGCAAGGGCGGCATGCTGCGGCGCGTGTGCGCCAGCAATTCCAGCAGTGCCTTGCGGTCGGTGACATCGCAGGCCGCTGCATGGACCTGTACGCCCGCTGCCTTGAAAGCGGCCAGCGCCTCTTTGGCGTGGTCGTCGTGCGGGCCGCGGCGGCTGATGAGGATGAGGTGGCGCGCGCCTTTTTCGACCAGCCATTGCGCGGTGCGCAGGCCGAAGCCGCCCAGGCCGCCGGTGACCAGATAGCTGGCGTCGGCGGTCAGCCTCAGGGGCGGGGGCGCAGTGCCGGCCGGGCGGTGCAGGCGCCGGATGCCGTGGCGGTAGGTGACCACGATCTTGCCGATCTGGCGCGCCTGCTGCATATAGCGGAAAGCATCCACCACCTCGTTGGCGTCGAACACGGTGTAGGGCAGGGGATGCAGCGCGCCATCGGAGAACAACTGCATCATTTCGCCAAACAGGCGCCGCGTGAGGTCGGGGCGCTCGTTCATCAGTTGGTCGGCGTCGATGCCGAAATAGCTGATGTTGTTGCGGAAAGGGCGCAAGCCGATGCGCGTGTTTTCGTAAAAATCCCGCTTGCCCAGCTCCAGGAAGCGGCCGAACGGGCGCAATACCTGCAGGTTGCGGTTGATGGCTTCGCCGGCCAGGGAGTTGAGCACGACGTCCACACCCACGCCGCCGGTGTCGGCGAGGATTTCATCGGCATAAGCCAGTGAGCGCGAGTCGTAGACCTTGCTCACGCCCATCATGCGCAGGAAGTCGCGTTTTTCTTCCGAGCCGGCCGTGGCGTAGATGTCCGCGCCCAGCCATTGCGCCAGTTGGATGGCGGCGATGCCGACACCGCCGGCCGCGCCATGGATGAGGATTTTTTCGCCTTCTTGCAGGTGCGCCAGATGATGCAGGGCGTAGTACACCGTGAAGAAGGTGCTGGGCAGGGTGGCCGCGGCTTCGAACGAGAAGTTGGCGGGGATGCGCGAGATGGCGCTGGCGCGTGTGAGCACGCGGTCGCCAAAGCTGGCCGGGCCGAAGCCCACGACCGCATCACCCGCGCGGTAGTCCGTCACGGCCGAGCCGACGCGGCTGACCACGCCGGAGAACTCCAGCCCTAGCGTCGGGCCGGCAAAGCCGTTTTCGATGGCCTCGTCCGATAGCAGGCCCAGGGAGTACATCACGTCGCGGAAGTTCAGGCCGGTGGCATGAATGCGGACTTCGATCTGATCGTCGGCGGGCTCGGGGGCGGCATAGCTTTCCCAGCGCAGGTTGCGCAATTGGCCGGGGAAGGTGAACCCCAGGCGGCAGGCGTTGTCCGCCGCCGCGCCCGCGCTGTCCGGCCGTGGGCGCTCGACCACGCGCAGGCGCGGGGCATGGCGCTCGCCACCGGCGCCGAAAAGCACCTCGTCTTCGGCGTCGGGGTAGCGGATTTCACGCGCCAGCGCGGCCACCGCGGCGGCCGAGTGCGGCAGGTCCGCCAGCCTGATGCGGTAGTTGGACGCTTCGTTGGCCAGTGTGCGGCCATAGCCCCAGACGGCCGCGTCGCCGATGGCCGGGTCTTGCGGTTGGCCGCCGCCCATGGACACGCCGGCATTGCGGGTGACGATCCAGACCGTGGCCGCCGCGCCGCTGCGTTCGCAGGCTTGAATCAGGCCGGCCGCCAGGGCGCAGCGCGCGATCTGCGCCTGCAGGCGGCTGGCGTCGTCGGCGCTGTCGGCTCCCCAGCCGTCGAGCAGCAGGATGTCGTGCAGCGGGCCGTGCCGGTTCAGGGCGTCCTGTATGAGCGCGTCCAGTTGGGCGGCATGGGTGCCGGTGGCCAGCATGCTGTGCTGGCCTTGGAACTGCAACTCGGCGTGCAGCGCCTGGCCGAGCCCGAGATCCGGCCCGCTGGCGCTGGCCAGGATGAGCTGTGAGCGCGCCTCGGTCGCGGGCGCGGCAGGCGCGGCCTGGGGCAGGCTGGCCAGCAGCAGATACGCGCCCGTGTAGGGGCTGCCGGTGAGTTCGATTTCCGGTTCGCAGGCCAGGCCTTGCTCCTGCAGCCATTGCTGCCAGCGGCTGGCCGGCGGCAGGGCGGTCAGGTTGTCGCTGCCTTGCCACCACTCGGGGCGGCCGCCGAACACGAAGTCCAGCCATTGCGAGGGGTGCGTGCCGCGCAGCAGCAGCTTGCCATCCGGTTTGAGGCTGGCGCGCGCGTAAGCCAGCGCCTGCAGGCAGGTTTGCTGGGTGTCGAACTCGCAGTGCACGATGATCAGGTCGTAGCGCGCTTGCGCCTGCGCGCCCGCGTCGTCGCCGAGCAAGACCGCCCCGGCATCCGGGTAGCTGTCCAGCAGTGCGTGGCGCGCGTCTTCGACGGCCTGGCTGTCCGGGGAGGCGTAGCAGTAGTCGGCCACGCCGAAGTCCAGGGCCGCGCAGCAGGCCGGGCCGACGATGGGCGCGCCTTGAGCGATCTCCAGGATGGCCAGGCGTTGTCCGCTGGCCAGCCGCGCCACGGCGCGGCGCGCGGCCTGCGCCAGCACGGCCGCCAACTGCTGGCCGAGTTCGGCGCCCAGCAGCAGGCGGCTGATCGCGGTGGGCGTGACCGCGCGCGGGATGACCGCGTCGATGTCGGTCTTGCCCTGCAGCAGCGCGGGCAGATGCAGGCCGACGCGGCCGGCGGCGTAGATCGCCGGGAAGTAATCGGGGTACTCGCGCAGCAGGCTGTTCCAGATGTCGGCCGCGGTGGGCTGGCCTTCCTCATCAGCCGCGAGCGTCCAGCCGGTGGGCGCGCTTTGCGCAAAGCCGGCCGCGACGCAACGCTGCAATAGATGTTCGAGCAGCGCGGCGGTTTGGGGCGACCGGCGCAGGCGGCGCTCGACCAGCGCGGCCGACAGCGTCGGCCCGCCGGCGGTCTGGGCGCGCAAGGCCTCCAGCGCCAGCCGGTCGCACAGGCTTTCGAGCAAGGGGTCGACCTCTTGCGCGTAACGCTCGCCGCCGCGCGAGGCGGTCGTCTCGAGCATGCGTTCGATGTCGCGCACCAGCGCTGCGGTGTGCAGCGGGTTGTCCGTTGCCGGCGCCAGCGGGTGGGGGCGGGGCGTGAGCACGCAATCGACAAAGTCGAGATGCTCGCCCGCGCCTTTGCTCAGGCGGATGCTGCGAAAGCGCGCTTCGCGCACGCTGGCCAGCGCCCGACCCTGGGCATCGAAGAGCTCGAAATCCGCGGTCAGGGAGTGCGGCGCGCGTTGGCGCAGGCGCGCACGGGCATATTTGGGTTGTCCCTGCCCGGCGTGCAGGCAAAGGCGGCCGATCTTGGACGGCACGAAGGCGATGCCCTGGCCGATGGCCGGGTCGTCCTTGAGCAACTGGATGATGAGCTGGAAACTGCAATCCAGCAGCGCCGGATGCAGATGCATCCGGCTCAGTTCGTCGTCCAGGCAGGCATCGGGCTGCAGCACCGCGAGCACGCTGCCGGCCGACTCGTGCCAGCCGTGCGCGATGGCGCGAAAGGCCGGGCCGTAGTCCAGGCCGACGGCGCGCGTCAGGCGCTCGTGCGCATCGTGGTCGAAGTCGGGCGCGCGGGAGGGCAAGGCCAACGGCGTGATCTGGGCCAGGCCGATGGGGCCGGCTTCTTGACGGATGCGGCCGGTGGCGTGCGGCGTCCAGGGTTCTTCGCTGCCCTGCTCGCGCGACTGGATACGAAAACGCCCATCGGCCTCGTCCAGTTCGAAGCGCAGGCGCTTGCTGGGCGCCGCGCCGAGCAGCAGCGGGGCGCGGATTTCCAGTTCTTCGATATCGGCGTGGTGCCCGGGGCGCCATTGCAGGGCCGCGGCCAGGGCCAGCTCGGCAAAGCCCGTGCCGGGAAACACCGTGGCTTCGCCCACGACGTGGTCGGCAAGCGAGGGCTGCTGCAAGGTGTCCAGCTGGTTTTCCCACAACCCTTGCTGCTGCGGATGGCGGTAGCCCAGCAGCGGATGCACACGCTTGCGCGTCAGCAGCATGGGCGACTCGGGCGTGACGGCATGCCAATGGCGTTCGCGCTGCCAGGGGTAGGCGGGCAGGTCGGTGTGTTCGCCCGTCCAGGGAAAGAGCGCCTGCCAGTTGACGTCGGCGCCGCTCAGAATCAACTGCCCGGCGACATCGTGGATTTTTTCGGGATCGTCGCTGCCGCGCGAGGCAGTGATCAGGATGCGGCCATTCGTGCCGGCCGTATGCAGCGCGTCTTTGAGATAGCCGCGCAGCACGGGATGGGGGCCTATCTCCACGAAGACATTCAGGCCGTCGGCGATGGCCGAAGCGCTGGCGGGCTCGAAGAGCACGGGCAGGCGCACGTTGCGCCACCAGTAGGCGGCGTTGAGCGTGCGCCCCGGTTCGACCTGGCCGCTGACGGAGGAATAGAAGGGGATGTCCGCATCGCGCGGCGTGATGCCGGCCAGCGATTGCTGGATACCGCCTTCGATGGGATCCATCGCCGCGCTGTGAAAGGCATAGTCCAGGTTCAGGCGCCGGTGGAAGATGCTGCGCTCGCTGAGCACGGCTTCGAGCGCGTCGAGCAGCGCCGGGTCTCCGGCGACCGTGGCGCCCCGATAACTATTGGCGCCAGCCAGGGACAGGCCGCGTCCCAGTTTGAGCTCGGCGATCAGCGCGTCGGTCTCGGCGGCGCTGATGCCGACGGCCGTCATGCGCCCTTTGCCCTTGGTCAGGCCCTGCAGCCGGCTGCGATGGTAGATGACGCGCACCGCGTCGGGCAGCGAGAGCGCGCCGCAGGCCCACACGGCCGCGACTTCGCCCACGCTGTGGCCCATGGTCGCCACCGGGACGACGCCGCGTTGCGCCAGCATGCGGGTGATGCCGACCTGCAGCGCAAACAGCGTGGGCTGAGCGATTTCGGTGAAGTCGTAGCGCTCGTTGGCGCTGTGGCTGCTCAGCTCGGCGGCCGGAGAGAAGTCCGCGTACTCCGAGAACAAGGCGTCGACCTCGTGCACCGCCGAGGCAAAGACGGGATCGGCCATGAGGCGCTTGCCCATGCCGGCCCATTGCGAGCCATTGCCCGAGTAGACGAAGACCGGGCCTCGCGCCTGCGCTTGCAGGGTTTCGGTGGCGACCCGGTATTTGGCGGCCGTGCCGTCGGCCAGCGATTGCAGGTCGTCGGCCGCGCCTTGCCGGTCGCTGGCGAACACCAGCGCGCGATGCGCATGCCAATCGCGGCGCAAGGCGGCGTGATAGGCCAGGTCGTACAGCGGGTGGCCGTGGTCCTGGCGCAAACGCCGGGCCATGGCCGCTGCCGCATCCCGCAAGGCGGCCTGCGTTTTGCCGCTGACGATCAGCGGCACGGGCGCATTCTTGACCAGCTTGGTGGCAGGGGGCTCGGCCACGGCCGGGGGGCTTTCGAGAATGACGTGCGCATTGGCGCCGCCAAAGCCGAACGAGTTCACGCCGATGGTGAGCTTGCCCGACGGTTTGAGCGGCCGGTTCTGCGTGGTGACTTCGATGTTCCAGTCTTTGAACGCAATATTCGGATTGAGATTGCGCACGCCGATGGTCGCCGGCACCAGCCGGTGATTCAGGGCATAGATGGCCTTGACCAGGCCAGCCACGCCCGAGGCCGGTTCGAGGTGGCCGAGATTGCTTTTGACCGAACCGATGGGCAGGGGCTGGGTGGCGGCGCGGCGTTTGCCCAGGGCCGCGCCGATGGCGCGGGTTTCGATGGGGTCGCCGACCGAGGTGCCCGTGCCGTGGGCTTCGAGGTAATCCAGGTCGGCGGGCGAGATGCCCGCCTGGGCGTACACATGGCGCAGCAGCTCGGCCTGGGCCTCGGCGCTGGGCACGGTCAGGCCGGCCTTGCGGCCGTCGGTGTTCACGCCGGTGGCTGCCACCACGGCCAGGATGCGATCGCCATCGGCCAGGGCCTTGTCATAGTCCTTGAGCAGGAAAATCCCGCCGCCTTCGGAACGCACATAGCCGTCGCCCGACGCGTCGAACACATTGCACTGCCCGCTGGGCGAGAGCATGGACGCTTTGGAAAACGTGATGAAACCGTAGGGGTGCAGATGCAGGCTGATGCCGCCGGTCAGGGCGTGGCTGCACTCCCCGCTCTGGATGGCGCGGCAGGCCTGATGAAAGGCCACCATCGACGACGAGCACGCCGTATCCAGCGCGATGCTGGGGCCGCGCAGATCGAAGAAGTACGACAGCCGGTTGGCGGCGATGCTGGCGGTGTTGCCAGTCGCGGTGGAGGCGTCGATCGCGCCGAGGTCTTCGGAGATGCGATAGGCGTAGTCCGCGCTGGAAATACCGATATAGACGCCGCAGTCGGAGCCGCGCAGGGCGGTGGGCTTGACGCCGGCGTTCTCCAGGGCCTCCCAGCTCATCTCCAGCAACAGGCGCTGCTGCGGATCCATGAGCGAGGCTTCGCGTGGCGAAATGCCAAAAAAATCGGCGTCGAACTGCGAGACATCGCCCAGCGAGCCCGCTGCCCGCGTGTAGGCCGTGCCGGGATGGTTCTTGTCCGGATGCAGATAGGCATCGTCGGACCAGCGGGTGGCGTCGACCTCGGTGATGAGGTTCTTGCCGTCGAGCAGGTCAGACCAATAGTGCTCGGTGCTGGTCCCCGGGAAGCGGAAGGCCAGGCCTATGATCGCTACGCGTTTTGTCATGTAAGGTCTTTCCTGCCCAGGCGAAGCCGGCCAGCTTGCGCAAACGCGCGCGGCCGGGCCGCGGACGTCAGGTCCGCTTGGATGAGAACGCGCGCACGACGCCGCACCGGCTGGGGGCCGGCGTCGATAGGCTGCGGGCGACATTGACGCGCGGCGAGCGGCATCAATGTAGGGGCCTGGTAATTCGAGGGGCGGTCATGCCGCCGGCGGCCTGGCGTTGAGAGCGCAAGGCATGCCATCTGCCGCAGGCGGCCAGGGCCGCCGCGCCAGACGCAGTGTGTGGATTCATATGGTGTTGGCTGAAGCACCCGTCCAGTTTGCGGCTGGATCGTCACTGGTATTGCGCCAATACGGAGTTTCAGCATGGCTCGTCACATCCGCAGGAGTTTACTGCATTATGCGCAGTGATCCTGCCCAGGCTGCGTCAAACGTTGCCAGGGTTTATTCCGTTTGGAATCGGATCACGCAAGATGTTGCTCGGCAATATTGTCCTGGATTGTGGTTTCTCTCGTCTTACCTAAAACGGGTGAGGCTGCTGGAGATAAATATGGGAACCAATTGCAGGCTCGCCTTGCATTTATCCGGAGGCGGCGCAAGAGTATCCTCAGCCCGATTTTCTCAGGCTACTCCCGGTGAAAAAAAAGCACAATTTGTTTCTGCGCCGCATCGCAGTCGTTTTTTACTTAGAAATTTGCGAATAATTTCATACCGCCCGGCGTAATTTGGCCGGGCGGCAGAAATCAGTCTGCGAGCAGGCGGCGGCGGGCGGCGATGAAGGCCTGGGCGGCCTCGGCTGCCAGGACGTGGCGGCCGTCGCAGACGTGCTGGCGCCCGCCGGTCCAGGCCGAGCGCAGGGCGTTGCCGCGGCTGGCGGCAAAGACGTGGGAGGCGAGCATCTGGTCCGGCGACAGACCCGCCAGGGCCGGCTGGCGCTCGTCCAGCGTGAAGAAGTCCGCCAGCCCCCCGACCCGCAATTGCGCGCTGCCCGGTCGGCCGGACGCTTGTGCACCGCCCTCCAGCGCTTGCTGCATCAACGTCTGCGCCACTTGCGGGCTGTCGGGCAGCGCACCGACATTGCGCTGCCGCGTGGCCAGGCGCTGGCTGTACTCGAGCATGAGGATTTCTTCGGCAGCATCCACGCAGATATGGCTGTCCGATCCCAGCCCCCAGCGTCCGCCGGCATCGCGCCAGGCCCCGAACGGGAAAATGCCATCGCCGAGGTTGGCTTCCGTGGTGGGGCACAGGCCGGCCACCGCGCCGCTGGCGGCCGCCGCGCGGATTTCTTCCGCGTCCAGGTGGGTGGCATGCACCAGGCACCAGCGCGCATCCACCGGGGCGTGATCGAGCAGCCAGGCCACCGGACGCTGCCCGCTCCAGGCCAGGCAGTCTTCCACCTCCTTGACCTGCTCGGCAATGTGGATGTGGACCGGCGCGCCGGGGGCGATGCGCTGCAGCCCGGCCAGTGCGGCGCTCAGGCTGTCCGGCGGGACGGCACGCAGGGAGTGCGGCGCCAGCCCCAGCAAGGCATCCTGCGCATCGCATTGCGGCTTGAGGCGCTCCAGCAGGCGCAGCATGGCGTCGGTGCTGCGGATGAAGCGGCGCTGCCCGTCATGAGGGGCTTGCCCGCCAAAGCCGGCGGTCTGGTAGAGCACCGGCAGCAGGGTCAGGCGCATGCCGCTGCGGCGGGCCGCGGCCAGCAGGGCCTGGCTGAGCGTGGCGTCGTCGGCATAGGGGCGGCCGTCGGCGTCATGGTGCACGTAATGGAACTCGCAGGTGCTGCCATAGCCGGCCTGCAGCATTTCCACATAGAGCCAGGTGGCGATGTCCTCCAGGGATTGCGGATCCAGCCGGTTGGCGAACTGATACATCAGGGTGCGCCAGCTCCAGAAGCTGTCGCGCGCCTGGCCGCGGTACTCGGTCAGCCCGGCCAGCGCTCGTTGAAAAGCGTGCGAATGCAGGTTGGGCATGGCGGGCAGCAGCGGCCCATCGGCGCGTGGCGTGGCGCCCGCGCTCACGCCCGCTTGCACCGAGGTCAACCGGCCCGCGGCGTCCCATTCCAGGCGTACGTCCCGGGCCCAGCCGTCGGGCAGCAAGGCGTGTGCGGCGAACAGGGCGTTCATGCCGAGGCTCCCGCGACGCGGATCAGGCGCACCGCGATGAGAGCGGCGTCCGGGGATGCGGGGGCCAGCGCCACGCAAACCGCGCGGGCCGTCCAATAGGCGCCTTGCCCGGCCTGCAGCGCGGCGGTGTCATTGACGGCCCAACTGCCGCCGCAGGCATAGAGCAGCCCGCCGTCGCAGGCCGCCAGCGTCGCGGCCGAGCGCAGGATGCTGACCTCGGCCTGCCAGCCCTGGCGGCGCGTCATCACATTGAAGTCGCGGGTGTGCCCGCCCAGCAGCGTGGACACAATGGGCGCTTCGCCGGCGAAGGCAAAGGGCGCCAGCGGGGTGTCCAGACGATGGTCGAGCTGGCCGTCCGCGGTAGAGAGGCGCACGCCGTCGCCGTCGAGCAGGGTGATGACGCGGTCGACACCCGGAAACGCGGAGAACGGGCCGTCGGCCGCGATGTCGGCGATGCTGATCCGCCAGGCGAAGTTGTCCATGGCCGCGCCGGCCGGAAAGCAGGCCAGTTCGCGCGTGGTGCCGCCGCCGTTGCGCCAGGGGGTGGCGGCGACGGTGGCCGTGTCAAAGAAGTGGAGCGTCATGCTGAGGCTGTCTTGGAAGATGACTGAGATGGCCTCCATCATAGGCAGACCCGGGCCCGCGCTGCGGGCAACCGGGAAGCCTGGGCGCTTCGTTCTCAGTTTTCGGGAAAACGCGGGCCGTTAGCGTAGCGCCATTACGACAAAGACGAGCATCAGCAAGCCCACGTAGATGCGGGCATGCAGGCGGTCCGGGATGCGTCCGGCCAGTGGCGCCGACAGGCGGATGCCGGCGTAGGCGCTGAGCGTCAGTACCGCGAAGGCGCGCAGGTCCACATAGCCGGCATGCCAGGGCCCGACCGGGCCTCCCTGCCGCCAGGCCAGCAACACATAGGCCAACGTGCCGACGACGGCGACGGGCAGGCTCAAGGGGTTGGCCATGGCGCTCGAGGACGCCATGTCCAGTCCGCGGCGGCGCATCAGGGGGACGGTCATGACACTGCCGCCCACCCCCAGAAAGCTCGCGATCGCCCCGATGCCTATCCCCGTGCCGGCCGTGGCCGCCACGCCCAGGGGGCGGCCTTGCCCGCCGTTCAGAAAGCCCTTGCGCAACAGGCAATCGCCGATCGTGATGCCCAGGTAGACCAGAAACGCCGCGCGCAGCAATCCGCCCGGGGCCCGCACGGCCAGTGCCGCGCCCAGCAGCGCGCCCAGGGCGATATAGCCGGCCAGCGGCCAGAGCCAGCGCCACTGCAGCAGATGCGCCCGCCGCCGGGTCGCCAGGCCGGCCGATACCATCATCACGCAGGTCGAAGTCGCCACCGCGATATGCATGGCCGCCGTGGCCTCGGGGCTGCCCGGCGGATGCGTGGCCAGCAGGCCTTGATAGAGCAAGGGCACGACCACGAAGCCGCCGCCAAAGCCGAACAGCAGGGTGGTCACGCCCGCCAGCACACCGAAAAACGCCAAAATGAGATAAAAGGCCATGCCCGCTCCTGTCTTGCTGGCGACGATACGCCGGGGCGCTTTGGCGTACATTCGAATTTCTGCCAGATTTATTTGAGTTTCAGACATGCGGAACGTGAGCATCGCCGAGATCGAATCTACGCCGCGTCCGCTGGTGGCCATCGGCACCGACTACCCCGACGGCCAATTGCTGGACTGGCACTGCCATCGGCGCGCGCAGTTGCTTTACGGCGCCACCGGCCTGATGCAGGTGGCCGCCGGGCAGGGCGCCTGGGTGGTGCCCAGCGGGCAGGCGTTGTGGATTCCCGCGGGCGTGGCGCATCGGGTGCGCATGCTCGGCGTGAGCACGCGCAGCGTCTATCTGGAGTCCGCGTGCGCCCCGCGGCACACGGCGGACTGCGAAGTGCTGGAGGTCAGCCCCTTGCTGCGGCAATTGTTGCTGGAGGCGGTGGACATGCCCTTGCTGTACGACGCGGCCGGGCGCGACGGCGCCCTGGTGGCGCTGCTGCTGCACGAGGTGGCGCGCGCGCCCAGTCTGCCGCTGCATATTCCGCTGCCGCAGGACGATGCGCGGCTGCACGCCGCCTGCCTGGCCTTTATGCGCGCACCACGCATCGACGAGCGTCCTGCGGCCTGGGCGCAGCGCCTCAACCTGAGCGAGCGCACCTTGCTGCGGCGTTTTCGCCGCGCCACCGGCATGTCGTTCGCGCAATGGCGGCAGCGCGCCTGCCTGGGCCAGGCGCTGGCCGAACTGGCGCGCGGCGCGGGGGTGACGACCGTGGCGCTGGACCTGGGTTACGACAGCCCGGCGGCGTTCTCCACCATGGTGCGGCGCGCGCTGGGCCGCCCGCCGTCTTCGCTGGCGCGGGGTGCGCGTCCCTTTGTCGCGGGTCAGAACGAAGCGGGCTTTCTATAATCCGCCCATTGTTGCTTTCCTTGAGTCATCCGTCATGCCCGAGTCCCGCATCGACCCTCGTCCCTTCTGGCGCAAACATTTGCTGGCCATTGTCCTGGTGGTGATCACGTCGGGGCTGGCGCTGGCCTTCACGGCCAACTGGGTGCTGCGGGAGAGCAGCCCGGAATTCAGCGTGCAGGTCGATACGCCGCCGGGCCAGTCGCGCGCGATCACGCTGGCCGACGGCACGGAGATCATCGCCGGCGGCGATACCGAGTTGGGCGTGGCGGTCTATCCGCGCCGCCGGGATGTCACGCTGGCGCACGGGCAGGTCTATTTCCGCGTGGTTTACAAGTTCCGCACCAATCTGAACGTGCTTATGGGCGTCAATGAAGTGAATGTGCTGGCCTCGGCCATGGCCACGCCCGACACGATCTTCGATGTCAGCCTCGATGCCGAGCGTTTGATCGTGCGGGTCAAGCAGGGCGAGGTGAAAGTGCGCACGCAATCGGCCGGCCCGCGCGAATTCGTCGAGTTGTCGGCCGGCCAGGCCGTGGAAGTCGACCTGAAGAAAATGCGCCACGACGTGCGCACGATCGACCCCGCGAGCGTGGGCCAGGGCCGCTGAGCTAGGCGGCGCGCGGCTGATCGGACGGCGTCGAGGGCCCTTGGGGGTCGTTCTCGGCGTCAGGCCGCGCACCCAGCGGCGCCAGTCCCAGTTGCGCGCGCAGCCGCTGGCAATCCGGATTGGGGCTGCCATCGGCTTGCCACATTTCGAACTCCCGGCAGGGCGTGGAGCGGTTTTCGTAGATGGCGCAGTGGATGCCGGGCTGGCCCAGCTCCCCGCGCAGCGAGATGCAGCGGCCCGAGCCCTGCTCCGTGCCTTTCATACAGACGCGCGAGGGGCTGATCTGAGTGACGAGCGCTTCGGGCACCAGCCCGCCGTGCACATCCACCTCTCCAAAATAGAAAGACACGCGGAAGTGCGCGCAACAAGCGCCGCAGCTCAGACAGGGATTGGCGTCGGGGTGCCCGGCCAGATCGGCCAGGGAAACTATCGTGGTGGGGTCGTGGGTGAGTCGCGTCATGGCGAGATCCGTGCAGGTCGGCCGGGCGCCGCTGGCTCGCCGACGCGCAATATTAGCAGGGCGCGGCACGCCGGATTGCCGGCTTTGGCCATCCCCGTCAGAATGAGCGGTCCGCCATCCTGATCAACGCCAACATGCCCGCTCGCCACGACTTTCCCGACGGCAAAACCCGCTGCAGCTGGGTCGACCACTCCGCCATTTATTGCGCCTACCATGACCAGGAATGGGGGCGGCCCAGCGCCGACGACCGCCATCTGTTCGAACAGATCTGCCTGGAGGGCATGCAATCGGGGTTGAGCTGGCGCACCATTCTGAATAAGCGCGAGGGCTACCGGCAGGCCTTCGCCGGTTTCGATATCGACAAAATCGTGCATTTCGGCCCGCAGGATGTCGAGCGGCTGGTGCAGGACGCGGGCATTGTCCGGCATCGGGGCAAGATCGAGGCCATCATCAACAACGCGGCGCGGGCGCGGGAAATGCGCGAGCGTGAAGGCTCGCTCGCGGCGTTCTTCTGGCGTTTCGAGGGGCCGGACAGGCCCCTGACCGATGGCGCGCCGACCCCGGAGGCCATCGCCTTGTCCAAGGCCCTGAAAAAGCTCGGCTGGTCTTTCGTCGGGCCGACGACGGTCTACGCCTTCATGCAATCCATCGGCATGGTCAATGATCATCACGCCGATTGCTATGCGCAGAGTCAATGCGCGCAAGCGCGCCGACAGTTCCAACGCCCGGCTGCGTGACGACTGTTTGCGCTTTGTATCTTGACGCTGCATCGGGGTTTATCCCGCGCGTCGACTGAGATACCCTGAACGGGAGGCTGCCGGGGGCGAGGTGCTTCCGGCGGCGCGATCCAAGGCGCATACACAATGACAACCCGGCGCAAGATCCTCGTCGCTATCCTCGTGGTACTGCTGGCTTTGCCGGTGGTGGCCGTGGTCGTGATCAGCAATCTGGACTGGAACCGCTTCAAGCCGACCATCAATGAAAAGGTGTCGGCGGCCATCGGCAGGCCGTTCGCCATCGAAGGCGACCTGAGCGTCCAATGGGCGCGCCAGGCGGAAGAAACCGGGTGGCGGTCGTGGCTGCCGTGGCCGCGCATTTCGGCCTCCGACATCACCATTGCCAATGCGCCCTGGGGCCAGGCCCCCGCGCTGGCCACGCTGGAGCGGGCGAGCTTCACGCTGTCGCCCTTGCCTTTGCTGGCCCGCCGCGTCGTCATCCGCCAGGTGCAACTGACGCATCCCAGCGCCAACCTGGAGCGCCAGGCCGACGGCCAGGCCAATTGGGTCTTTGTCATGCCGGATACCGGCAAGCCGTCGCCCTGGACCATCGACCTCAACGAAATCGGCTTCGACCAGGGCCGGGTGAGCTATCAGGACGCGCTGCTCAAGGCCGACCTCGAACTGTTGGTCGACCCGCTGGGCAAGCCGGTGCCCTTTGCCGAACTGGCTGGCAATGCGCTGGCCAAAAAAGACGCCCCGGCCGCCGAACCCGCCACCCAAGCTCAACCGGCCGATTACGTCTTTGGCTGGAAGGTCAAGGGCAAGTACAAAGATCTGCCCGTGCAGGGCGAGGGCAAGGTGGGCGGCATGCTGGCGTTGCGCGATGCCTCGCAACCATTTCCGTTGCAGGCCGAGGTCAGCACCGGTTCGACCAAGGCCTCCGTCGTCGGGACGCTGACCGATCCGCTGCAACTGGGCGCACTGGATTTGCGCCTGAAGTTGTCAGGCGCATCCATGGCCAATCTGCATACCCTGACGGGTGTCACCCTGCCCGATACCCCGCCTTATTCCACGGACGGCCACCTTGAAGCCCGGCTGCACGAAGCCGGCGGCCCGGTGTTTCATTACCGGGACTTCAACGGCAAGGTGGGCAACAGCGACCTGCACGGCGACATCAGCTTCGCCATGCAGCCCCCGCGGCCCAAACTCACCGGCAAGCTCTCCTCCAACCAATTGCGCATGGCCGACCTGGGCCCACTGGTGGGCGTGCAATCCGGGGCGGGCACCACCGCCAAAAGCATCAAGGCCGAGGGCGAAAAAACCCAGGCCCAGCCAGCCGACAAAGTCCTGCCGGTGCAAGAGTTCCGCACCGACCGCTGGCGTGACATGGACGCCGACATCAAGCTGGCCGCCGCGCGCATCATCCATGGCGAGACCTTGCCGCTGAGCAACCTGGACGTCGGCGTCGTCCTGCAGGACGGCCAACTGACCCTCGACCCGCTGCGCTTTAACATGGCGGGTGGGCGCCTGAACGGCAAACTCAACCTCGACGGCTCCACCTCGCCCATGGCGGGCCGCATCAACATGGCGGCGCGTGGCCTGCAGCTCAAGCAACTGTTTCCCAAGATGCAGTCCATGGAGCGCACCCTGGGCGAACTCAATGGCGACGCCACCCTCTCCGGCAGCGGCAACTCCGTCGCCGCCTTGCTCGGCTCGGCCAACGGCAACACGCAACTGCTGATCAATGAAGGCGTCATCAGCCGCGCCCTCATGGAACTTGCGGGCCTGAACGTCGGCAACTACGTAGTCAGCAAACTGTTTGGCGACGACGAAGTCAAGATCAACTGCGGCGCGGCCGACCTGCAGATGAAGGCTGGCGTCATGGACACGCGCCTGTTCGTCTTCGACACCGAAAACGCCATCATCTCCATCGACGGCAGCATCAACTTCCGCACCGAAGCCATGGACCTCGACATCTCGCCGGAGAGCAAGGGCTTTCGCCTGTTCTCGCTGCGCTCGCCCCTTTATGTGCGCGGCACCTTCAAGCATCCGGACACCGGCGTCCACGTCCTGCCCCTGGCCGCGCGCGGCGCCGGCGCCGTGGCCCTGGGCGTACTCCTGACCCCCGCCGCCGGCCTGCTGGCCCTGATCGTGCCCAGCTCCCCCCAGGAGAACCAATGCAGCGAACTCTTCCAACGTCTGAAACAGCCCGCCAAGAAGTAAGGCCGGCAGGGCCCCGCGCAACCTTTTTGGGCTTGAGTTGGACAAGCCCAAAAAACTATGTATAATTCGGCCTCTCGCAATTGCAGCGGTTCTGCAGCGAAATAAGGCCAGCGTCTCAAAACCTTCGGGTCATGAATTGCTGGCACATTTCCTCGGTGATAACACTGCATGCGCCGGGCTGTTAGCTCAGTTGGTAGAGCAGCGGACTCTTAATCCGTAGGTCGAGTGTTCGAGCCACTCACAGCCCACCAGAATTCTCTAGTAGTATCAAGCGCTTAGCCCACCGGAAACGGTGGGCTTTTTGCTTTCAGGGAATTTTGACCGCACTTCTAACGCACTCCGGTGTTTTTGCGGACTCTGGCAGCGACCTTCGAGCGCTGTTACAGAAAAAATTTCTGCCTCC
This sequence comes from Bordetella genomosp. 12, assembly GCF_002261355.1. Taxonomy (GTDB): domain Bacteria; phylum Pseudomonadota; class Gammaproteobacteria; order Burkholderiales; family Burkholderiaceae_B; genus Bordetella. The sequence continues at coordinate 799,940 of NZ_NEVU01000001.1, forward strand.
ATTTGCTGGTAGTTTTCGGCGAAACGGGGCCCCGCGAAGCAAGGGCCCTCCCGCGTTGGCGCTTATACCTCAATCCTCAAATTGTGAGATAAGCAGCGTGGCTAACATTCAGAAGCGCGGTGAATACCAAGACATCCTTTACAGGCGTTACGACTTCTGCTTGGCCTAGTGCATATGTCACTTGCGCCTCGGTGTAACGAGACTCCTTCATCGCGTCTTGCTCATTCTTCAAAAGAGCCTGAGGCGACCTTACTCTAGTTTTGACTTACCCACGTTTTTTGGGAGAACGTCAGAACGACCAAACGGTTCCCTTTAAGTGCCTGCGCTCTCGCACACTTCCGGCCATGCAGAGCATGGACGACAAGCAGGCATTCGCCGCCCGCCTCAGGCTGGCGCTGAAGCGCAGTCCGAAGCTCATAGAGTCTGCGACTCGGTTGGCTGTGCAGTTCAGTCTGCGGCACCCAGATGCCGCGATGGCGATATATGGAATCGATAGCGCAACCTTATATGTTGTAACTAGACACATAATATGATAGTCTGTAGTCGGCCTACAGGCAGATTTTTTGCCATCGTTTCGTGGCATGTGACAGTAATGGCAGGTGCATTGCTCCTGTCGGTCCCATTAAGCCTCATGAGTCCATCATGTGGTGTCTGCGCATAGCGCATAGGAGTGCCTGTAGGCCACCCTCACGGATCAAAGATGACGCAGTTACAGAAGCTGAAGGAAGCTAAAAACCTTCATGATGTGGCGACGCTGCTAAATTTCAAACCAAATAAGTTGTCCTACTTGCTGTACATAGCAGAGGATGAGGAAAAGTATAAAACGTTTGAAATAGCTAAAAGAAGTGGTGGCACACGCTCGATTGCTGCCCCCGACCCCAGACTAAAACAGCTTCAGCGCAACCTGTCTGTCTTGTTGCTCAACTGTCTGGATGAGTTGCGAGAAAAAAAGCTATATAAAGACGATATGGCGCATGGTTTCCTAAGGAAAAAAGGAATCGTAACTAACGCGGTGACGCACCGTGCCAAGCGCTTTGTGTTCAACATTGATATATCTGATTTTTTCGGTTCGATAAACTTTGGTCGGCTAAGAGGGTTTTTAATTAAGGACGATCGGTTCGAGTTGAATCCGAATGTGGCGACTATCCTGGCGCAGATTGCCTGCAGAAACCACACCCTGCCGCAGGGTAGTCCATGCTCCCCAGTAATATCTAATCTCATAGGCCACATTCTAGACGTGCGGCTTGCTGGGTTAGCTGCGAAAAATGGATGTCGCTATTCCCGCTATGCGGATGATATTACTTTTTCCACCAACAAAAAAGAATTTCCACAAGCCATTGCTATGCGAGAGCCAGACTCTCATGCTTGGGTTGTTGGGGCCGAGCTTGAGGTTGTCCTTAGTGCAAATAATTATTCATTAAATACTAAGAAAACTCGAATGCAATACTGCGATTCGCGTCAAACTGTCACGGGGTTGGTCGTTAATCGGAAAGTTAACGTGCGTAGCGAGTATCGTCGTAGAGTCCGTGCGATGGTGCATCGACTATTTACGACCGGCCAGTTTGCAGTTCCGAGTACTAAAGTGGCCGCGACAGCAGCAGGCGCTGTGTCAAGTGAGGAGCCGGGCTCGCTCCCCCAATTGCATGGCATGTTGGGTTTTATAGATGGAGTGGATCAATACAACATCCGAAAGCACGGGTTAAGGCTCGAAGAGCTTTCCGAGAAAGAAAAAACTTACAGGAAATTTTTGCTGTATAAGGACTTTTTTCTAGCCGAGAGACCGGTAGTGCTTTGCGAGGGTAAGACAGATATTATTTATCTGAAGAATGCTGTGCGGCAACTGGCTGCTAAGTACCCTAAGCTGGGTGAGCAGACCGGCGAGAATAAATTTCAACACAACGTACGTTTTTATAAGTTTGCAGACTCTAGTACAGGAAGAATTCTTGGGCTAAGCGGTGGGGGCGGAGATTTTCAAAAATTTGCTCATGCCTATTTGTCTGAGGTTGGACAGTTTCCCACGCACCCTATTGCCGGATTAAAACATCCGGTAATTATTATGATGGATAATGATTCGGGGGCTAATGCGGTCTGTAGCTATGCACTAAAGAGGACAAAAATTTCTGTCGATAGGGGTGGTGATTTTTTTCGCTTGGGCGAGAATCTCTACTTGGTCTTGACGCCGTTTTTGCATGGCGAAAAACCATCGACAATTGAGGATTTTTTTGACGATGCAGTGAAATTGCGAACGGTCGAAGGCAAGGCATTTGACCCGGGCGATGAGCACGACACAGGTACTCATTATGGTAAGGCAATCTTTGCTAAAGAAGTCGTTGAGAAATATGCCGACGAGATAGACTTCAATGCTTTTAGGGGAATTCTATCGAGGATAGAGGGTGTGATGAGCGACTACTATGCATCGCGGTTGGCATTGTAGATTTTCAATTGTTAAGTGCAATCCGTAAGCTCCCCCTTCAGGTAGACACCAATCGGTAGAATTTTGGAGCCTCCCTGAGTCGGAGATTCCCTTGAAGAAAAGCAAATTTACCGAGAGCCAGATCGTTGCTGTGCTGGAGAAAGGCGAAGCCGGCATGCCGGTCGCCGAGTTGTGCCGTAAGCATGGCATCCGCAACGCCACGTATGACCTTTGGAAGAGCAAGTTCTCCGGCGTGCAAGTTTCCGAGTTGCAACGGCTACGCGAGCTGGAAACTGAAAACGCCAAGCTCAAACGCATGTTTTCCGACTTGGCACAGGAATGCTGCGATCAAGGATGTCTTGAATCGAAAATCTTGACGCCGTCGGCCAGGCGCGAAGTGATGGAACAGCCGGTACAAGCCAAGCTCTCAATCACGCGCGCCTGTCAGATTGCCGGCCTATCGCGGGCGGCGTACTTCAAGAAACCAATGCCGGCATCTGAGCGGGATGCCCAAGTTATTTATGCTCTCAATGCTATTGAGACTCGGCATGGGCGCTGGGGATTCTGGAAGTGTTTTACCCGGCTGCAGCTCGGCGGCCGTGGCTGGAACAAAAAGCGCGTTCATCGGGTGTACTGCGACATGGGTGTGAATTCGCCTCGACGCTGCAAAAAACGGCTAACCGACCGGCTGCGACAGCCACTGGATCTGGCCACAGAGCCTAATCGTTGTTGGGCGCTCGACTTCATGCACGACGCTCTTTACTGCGGCCGACGGTTTCGAACTCTGAACGTGATCGAGGAGGCGAACCGGGAGTGCTTGGCCATCGAGGTAGGCGTGCCCATCCCTTTGGCACGCCTGATTCGAGTCTTGGGCCGATTGATCGCCTGCTATGGGTCGCCTACCGCAATACGCCTGGATAATGGTCCGGAGATGATCTCAGAAGCCTTTACCGAATGGGCTGGCGCAAAGGGCATAGCGATCCGCTGTATCCAGCCTGGCAAGCCAAATCAGAATGCCTTCATCGAGCGCTTTAATCGAACGTATCGAACCGAGGTGCTCGACGCGCACCTGTTCGCCAATCTTGAGCAGGTCCAAGCGATTACCGATCAATGGCTGGTCGATTACAACCAGTACCGCCCACACGAATCGCGGGGTGGCCTCCCGGTGGTGCAATTCATGCCTCGGTTAACCCTCGCTCCGATCGTCTATCAGACGGTGTCTACTTGACAGGGGCTTACGCTATTATCTGAGGTTAGTGCGATGATCAGCGATGGGATAAAGGAGCCCCGGTGAGCGATACGTCAGCCCAACCCCAGCATAAGTCAGCCCAACACCAGCATAAACAAGAGGCGGTACAACGGCCTGACGTAGGTGTCCAGAACCAGTTCAGCATCAAAAGGCCGAACCGGGTCTATAGCTACGACTCCAGGCTGGACCCGGCGCTGTCGTGGGATGGGAATCGTGAGCGCGAGCTTGGCGAGTGGCTGATTGGCGTGGTTGTCCGCTGTGCGGAGGAAGGCGAAGCGGCGGTTTTTCAGTCGCCGCAAGTCTGGAAAGGAGGTGGGGTTCAAGTGCAGTCTTTCCAGGCTGCAGCACATTTGTTGCAGACCCTCTCTCAACCCTTCCTGACCTGGGCTGGCACAACTGAACGGCATCAACTCGGCGAGCCAACCATCCCGCTGTTCGTGCATGAACGGCATTCGACCAAAGCCATCCTACACGGCATCAAGAACCGCAGGGCTAAAAGTACCATCCTTGACCTGTGTGGCGACTCGCAACTGGACATGACCTACCGACTTGATGCCTATGAGCACAAGGGGCAGTGGCAGAACCGCATGATTCTGGGCGATAGCCTGCAGGTCATGAATTCTATGCAGCAGTTTGAAACTTTGGACGGCCAGATGCAGATGGTCTATATAGATCCTGCATACGGGGTGAGGTTCGGCTCGAATTTTCAGCCGTTCGTACGGAAGCGCGATGTAAAGGACGGCGCGGATAACGAGATGACCCGCGAGCCGGAAATGGTCAAAACCTATTGTGACACTTGGGAGCTACGACAAAATCCATCACTTCCGTGAAATAATAGACGAGGTATTTGACGCTAAAAAATTTATATCCCTGGCCACCTTTCAACCGACATCGGGATTTGCAACTTGTGCCATCGCTACGCTCGTTAATTATTTGCTTTGGTATGCAAAGGATGCGGAGAGGCTGAAGAGGGAAAAATTATTTGAAAAACAGCCTATCTTGCTGGGTGCTGGGCACTGACGATGACCCCTCGGTTTTTTCTATGCCTCGCAGGTGTTTTGCCCTAAAACCAGCACCTGGGACAATCTGAAAAACTCTCTCAGGGCTGATTGCGATGAGTCGGTGTGGTCGCACTTGGCAGGCACCACGAGCGAGCCGTTTGTCTTTGGGGCGCGTCATCGCATCGCGGTCAAGGTGATTGATGAACGTGGCAACGAGTTGATGCGTATTGTGGAGATAGCGTAATGCCCATCCTTGAAGGGATTCAAATCCAAAATTTCCGGGCCTTGCAGAACGTCACTTTGGGTAAGACATTCGACAATGACAAAGAAGTCTTGCCGCGCCTTATGGCGGTAATCGGTCCAAATGGCTCTGGAAAATCCAGCCTGATGGATGCGTTGGGATTTGTTGGTGACTGTCTACAGGAAGGGGTGCAGGCGGCTTGCGATAAGCCGCATCGCGGCGGGTTCGAACGCTTGCGCACGCAAGGTGTGACTGAGCCAATAAAGATTGAGATTCGATATCGACAAAATTCGGACGCGCGACCGATTAGCTATTCGCTGCACATTAATTGCGATAAGCATGGTCGTGCACAGGTGGTCTATGAGCGTCTCCGTCAAAGGCGCAAGGGTCAGAGTTCAGGGTGGCCCCATTCCTTTCTGCAAATTGAAAATGGCATTGGTACCGTGTGGGCCGGGGAAGCCACAACGGAACAGGAAGGTACGCGCCATGACGATGTGAAGATGAGTGACCGTCAGGTTCTCGGTATCGCAACGCTTGGTACTTTGGCTGACCACCCTCGAATTTCCTCGTTCCGGGCTTTTTTGTCGGGATGGTACTTGTCGTACTTTGTCCCACAACTTGCTCGAACTCAGCCGATTTCTGGTGCAGAACCGCATCTGGACAGTACCGGAGAAAATTTGGCCAAGTATCTACAGTATATCGCCCGCGAAAACCCTGAAAATTTCCGATTGATGCTGAATCGTGTCGCTAAGAAAATTCCGGGTATTACTGAAATTTCATCAGTGGAAGCGCCCGACAAGAGGCTTTTACTAGCATTTCGCTCCAAAGGATATGCAGAGCCATTTTATCAGCAGGATATGTCTGACGGTACGCTAAAGATGCTCGCGTATCTGCTGATGATGGAAGACCCCGACCCTGCGCCATTGATTGGTATTGAAGAGCCCGAGAACGGCCTGCATCACCAGCTCTTGGCCGACCTTGCCACTGAATTCAAGGACTTCGCAAGAAAATCAAAGGGGCCACAGGTTCTGATTACTACGCATGCGCCGAATTTCGTCGATGCCCTATCGCCAGAAGAGGTCTGGATTCTGGACAAGGGAGAAGATGGATACAGTCGATTGACTCGCGCGGCAGACATTCCGGGAGTTCGTGCCATGTTCGAGGAGGGCATCCCGATGGGCAGCCTGTGGTTCAGCAATCATTTTGGCATCGGTAACCCATGAGCTACTTCGAAGTGTTGGTCGAGGGCGGCTCTGACGTGCCGACCCTTCGGGAGATTCTGACTCGCAAATTTAACCTGGAAGAAGACACGCACTTTCGGATTCATCCACACAAAGGGCGTGGAAAGTTGCCGGGAAATGTGTTGGCACAACCAGACCCGAAGCATCAAGCATTGTTGGAGCAGCTTCCTGCAAAACTGCGCGGATTTGGTCGGTATCTAGGTGATGACTCTTGCGTACTTGTTGTCCTGGACGCGGATGACACTCCCCGCGATGAGCTATTGGCCAGCCTACAAGCAATGCTGGAGCAGCTACCAACGCGGCCTCGACGGGTGCTATTTCGTCTCGCCATAGAGGAAACCGAAAGTTGGTTCATTGCGGACGAAACTGCGATTCTTGCTGCGTTTCCGAAGGCCAAAGTGCAGAGGCTCCGCAATATCGAGCCAGACGCGATAGTTGGCGCATGGGAGACTTTGGCCGATGCTTTGGGGGTCAACAAGCATTTGGTGACTGGCGCGGACAAGTATGCTTGGGCGGAGGCTATTGCACCGCACCTCGACCTTGATAACCCTCGCTCACCCAGCCTCAGAGAGTTGGTTGATGGCGTTCGCCATGAAGTAGCGTTGGATGCAGTATGAGTCAAATCAAAGCTGTCGAAGCGCCCATCATCAGTTCGCTCATTCGATGAGCCGAAGTTTCACCGGCGCACGGAAGATGCGACGCGACCACAAAAGCGCGAAGGCCGTCGCCCTGCCAGCGACTTCTTTCGCGTGCCGGAACACGCCGGTCGCGGAAAGAAGGCAAAGAAGCAGACCGTACTGTTCGACCAGGATACGAAGGACATGTAATGACTCAGCGAACGTGGCTCAGGTGATGCGGCCAAAGCGAAGAATGGCCCGGGTATTCGCGTTGTATGCGTGGTAGTGGGGTGCTTTGGGAGCGTAGAGTGCCGTGGTTGATTCGGGAGCGGTACGGTATTGCAGATGGTGCGAGCGTTGAGGATTTAATTTCTGCGACTGCTATCAGTGCAGTTGAGGCTTCTGAGAAAAACAAAAAATAATTTGAGCTACATAAAATATAAATTTGCTTGGTACTGTGCAATATCATAATATCTAGTTGGTTAGATGGGGGCGCTCTGTCATGTAATCTGGGAAACCTGTTCGAATTTTCTTGCCTGATGCTACGGTCTCAGGTATTCGTCACGTGGAAATGGTAAATGGAACGGAGCGGATGCTGGCCTGTCCACGTAATCGATTGGATGACTTAAAGAGTCGGCCAGAAACTGCTAAGCGTACGGCCATGGCATCGGTGTGCTAAAAAATGAAATCTAAGCAAATCTTCGGGCATGTTCCAGGCGTTTCGGTTGGAACGACTTTCGATTCTTATAAACAAATGAATCTGATTGGGGTCCACCGTTCGGCAATGGGAGGAATCTCTGGACCAGGATCTGTTGGTGCCGATTCTATTGTTATCTCGGGAGGCTACGAAGATGATGAGGATATGGGGGACGTTATTGTTTATACCGGTCAGGGAGGGCGAGATGATTCGGGTAAACATGTCAAAGACCAAGAGCTAACTCGAGGTAACTTGGCGTTAGCTGTGAGTGAAAAAGAAGGTCTGCCACTCCGTGTGATCAGGGGAAAAGACCCTAAGAGCAAATTCTCTCCCAAACATGGTTACCGATACGATGGCTTATTTACAGTCGCAAGTCATTGGCATGAAATCGGAAAAAGCGGATTTAGAGTGTGGCGGTTTCGGCTTGAAAAGATTGATGGTGTATTCGATGTTTCGACCAAGACTGAGGCTGACGTATCTTTGGGCGCAGGTAATCCAAAGCCAGAGCGTAAGTTGGTCATCGCGCAAAGGGTAGTGCGTGATACGACGTGCTCTAAGGAAATCAAGCGACACTATGATTATCACTGTCAGGTATGCAATGTGAGGCTTATGACGGCGTCTGGGCCCTATGCAGAGGCTGCCCATATTAGACCGTTAGGAAACCCCCACAATGGTCCAGATACCCCAGAAAACATCATTACCTTGTGTCCAAATCATCATGTGATGTTCGATCTAGGTGCTTTCTCGATAGAAGAGGATATGACGTTGGTTGGTGCTGACGGTGTTCTTACAGTGAAAAAAGGGCACGAAATCAGTAAAGAGTACTTGAAGTATCATCGCGACCATTATTTTGATCGGATTAAATACGACTGATTGGATTGGTATTTTTATTGTCGTGTCGAGGACGAGTCTTAGGGGCAGTGCGACCATAACCCTGTTTTCAGTGCCGATTTGGATTGGAGAAATTACAGTAGTCCTGCCGGGAAATTCGATGGGTCATACATTTTCGTGTAGGGATTTTCGCCAGTTTTATCGGATGCGAGGGAGACCGCGGTTCGGCCTACGGGCAGCTCTGCTCGGGCTACCGAAAGCTTGGGGCGTATAGCTGGCGCTCGTGCTGGATTCGCGATCTTTGATTCACGGCATCTGGCGAGTTTCCCCCTTGCGACACATTTAGAGGAGACGCTCAAGTTCTCTTGAGCATCCCCCCAGAAGACGGGGCCCGAGGAGCGATCTGGCAGTTCGTTTCCGACGGACGTCGCCCGGTCTCGCAGCGGCGTTTAGTCGATAACAGCACCCGATGCCCGCACCAGCTTGCCCAGGCGCTCATATTCCTCATTCGAAAAGGTGCGCAGGCCTTCGCGGGTGGTCGGTGCAGGTTGAGCGCCCCGTTCTTCCAGTTGTGCGCGAACCGTCGGGTCAGCCAAGACTTTTCTTACTGTCGCGTTCATCTTGTCCAGTACCGCTGACGGAGTGCCCTTAGGTGCATAGAGGGCGTCCCAAGCAAAGAACGAGTACCCTGGAACGCCTGCCTCCGCCACCGTCGGGATATCAGGATTGGAGGCTAACCGTTCATCGGTCGTCACGGCCAATGCACGCAGACGTTTCGCCTTAATCTGTGGCGCCACATTGGGCATGACATCGATGAGGAGCGAGAGTCGCCCTCCCATGAGATCTGTCATGGCGGCAGCCCCCCCCTTGTAGGGGATGTGGACGATATTAACCCCCGTCATTTGTTTTAGCAGCTCACAGGCCAGATGGGACGTGGTCCCATTGCCTGCGGAGCCACAGGTCAAGACACCGGGCTTGGCTCTTGCGGCAGCCAAGAGATCAGTCAGATTCTGGTACGGTTCGTCGGGGTTGACGACAACGGCGGCAGCAATTGTTGTTAGTCTCGAAATGGGTTCGAAATCGGTGCGCGAGAAACCGGTGTTCTTATAGAGCCAGTGATTGATAGCTTGTGTGCCGTTGGTCGCGTAGGCCAAGGTGTAGCCATTAGGTTCGGCACGCGAGGCCGTGGCGCTACCAATGTTGCCCCCCGCTCCAGGTCGGTTTTCTATCACGATCGTCTGGCCCAGTTCTTGCATGATGGGCCCGGCCATTAGCCGTGCGAGAGTGTCAGCACCTCCGCCTGCGGGGAAGGGCACGATCATGTTAATGGAGCGACTGGGCCAGGTTTCCGCGCTGCTGGGCGAGGCGAAGACCATACAGCTTACGATACTGGCCGCCCATAAGGCAGCGCGGGATTTGGTGCGTTTCATGCTTTAGTCTCCTCGATTTCGGGTATTGGCCTTATCCCGGCCTTAGTGTTTATGAGCGGCCGATGAGTTTCAGCCTTTGGGGTTAGTAGATGCCTGCGGTGCCGCTTGAGGCTGAGCGCCCGTGGCGTGCAGCGAGATCTGTCGCCGCTCGTGCTAGTAGCGTGGCGTCCACACCGACCGCAGTGAAAGCGCAGCCGCATTGGATGTAGCGTTCTGCGAGTTGATGATCGCTTGTCAGGATTCCTGCTGCCTTGCCTCCTTTGCGAATACTGGCAATGGCGCTCTCTATGGTCTCCTGGATCACGGGGTGATTTGGCTGACCAAGATAGCCGTAGTCTGCCGCCAGATCTGCCGGCCCGATAAATACTCCGTCCACGCCGTCCACGTCGCAGATCTCGTCCAGTGCCTCAATGCCGCGGCGTGTTTCGACCTGCACCAACGTACAAATAGTCGCTTCGACTTCGGCCAAATACCTGGGTAACCGATTCCAACGAGATGCCCGGGCCAGGGCGCTGCCTACGCCTCGTACTCCCATAGGTGGATAACGCATGGCCGCTACGGCAGCTGCCGCCTCTTGGGCACTCTGAATCATGGGGACGAGTAAGGTACGAGCCCCCAAATCAAGCAGGCGCTTGATCTCCACCGGGTCATTCCAGGCGGGTCGTACCACCGGCTCTAGTGGGTATGCCGCGAGGACTTGCAGCTGTGTCAGGATGCTGTCCAAGGTGTTGGGAGCATGTTCGCCATCGATGAGCAGCCAGTCGAAACCGGCGCCTGCGACCACTTCGGCAGCGTAGCTATTGGCCAGGCCCAGCCACAGGCCAATCTGCGACTCGCCACGCAATAGCGCAGCCTTAAAGGTGTTGTCGGGGGTGCGCATGGGAGTTACTCGAAGCGGCAGCTGACGGTGCCCAAAGGACCGTAGTCGACATAGAAAACGTCTCCCCGCTCGGCATAGACTGGGCGCGTGAACGAGCCGCTGAGAATAATCTGGCCGCTTTCCAAAGCGACGTCGTGGTCGGACAGCCGGTTGGCCAGCCAAACGACGCCATTGGCGGGGTGATTCAAGACGCCCGCGGCGAGCCCCGTCTCTTCGATTACCGCATTTCGCGAGAGGATCGCACCCACCCAGCGCAGATCAATGTCATTCACTTTAACGGGCCGCCCGCCCAACACCACGCCGGCGTTGGCCGCGTTATCGGCAATCGTATCGAAGACTTTGCGAGGGCGGCGTGACTCGGGGTCGATCTGGTGGGAGCGCGCGTCGATGATCTCTAGCGCTGGGATGACATAGCGAACGGCATCCAGAACGTCGAATAACGTGACGTCAGGGCCACGCAGCGGTCTGTCGAGGATGAAGGCCAACTCTACCTCCAGCCGGGGGACGATGAAGCGATCGCGGGGGATTGCCGCTGCCTCTGTGAATATCATGTCATCGAGCAGGGCACCGAAGTCCGGTTCGTCGATCTGTGAGGACAGTTGCATGGCGCGCGATGTGAGCCCGATCTTGTGGCCGACTAGACGGCGCCCCTCGGCTTGTTTGATTTCAAGCCAACGGCGCTGGATAGCGTATCCGTCGGCGATGTCCATATCAGGATGATCCAGCGAGATCTGGCGGATCTGCGTACGAGTGCGTTCAGCCTCGTGCAGGCGGTGCGCGATCGCGTCAACGGTAAGGGCGTTCAAGGCCATGGTTGCTCTCGATGAAAAGGGGAAGAAAGATCAGCGCAGCTCAGGTGGCAAATGACGTTTGCTGGTCCGGCTGGTGAACCGCCATCCCTCGGGGGTAAGTCGCAACTCATCCATGCAGGAGCGGATCGCGACCAGGCGGGGGGCTTCATCGCCCCGGCGGCCGTCGTAGGCGACTAGGTAAAAATGCACTTGTACGCGGTCGGAAGCCGTCATCTCAGCTCGCAAGTTGCTGACGATGTGAGCAGTCTCACGCGCGGGATCGCGCTGTGCCAACGCTGCAGCTACGCCTGCCGGGCCTACCAGAGCTTGTCCTTGGCGATGCCAGATGCCATCGTGGTCCATGAGAGCCGCAACGGCCTCATGGCGGCGCTGATCCAGCGCTGCAAAGAAGTTCAGTACCTGCTCGCCAGCTTGCTGGCGGAGGGGAAGAAGCGCATCACTCATATCGGTACTCCATGCTCAATTTCTGTATCGCAGACCTGGAAGTTATCGTCAGGAGGGACAGCGCTTTGTTCGACCCATTTTCTAGCTGCTCGGAACTCGCGGCCGGCATCGATCCCGACGGCGACGACCGCCGCGCCTTCGGTGCTTTGACCGATGAAAAGTTGTCCGCCGTTGCTCAGGCGCTTCGAGATGGTTCTACGCGCTAGGCCTGGAAATCCGGAGATTTGGATTAAATGGTCGTATTGCTCGGACCAAAGCAGCGGTATGGGCGTGTATTTCACGTCCTGGCCCAGCATTGCCTGTGCTGCCGCCACGCCCTGATCTTGCGCGTTCTGCCAAGATTCCAACCGCAAGCCCTGGGTTGATCGGGGGTGAGCAAGCAAGGCAACGTCGCCCGCTGCAAAAATGTGAGGATCAGAGGTGCGGCAGGCGCCGTCTACGCGAACGCCGCGAGCGCAGTCCAGCCCTGCTTCGCGTGCCAATTCATCATTAGGCGTCATGCCGACGGCCAGCAAGACTAGGTCGGCCTCGAGGGGTGGGCCTGCGCTTAACACTGTTTCGATCCCGGCGGCGCTGCGGCTCAGGCCGGTAACGCAGCAGTTAAGATGTACTGTGACTCCGGCGGCTTCGTGCCGGCGCTGCAGATATGTCGAAACCGGGAGCATGACGCTGCGGGAACACAGCCGTGGCGCTGCTTCGATTATCGTGACTTCGCAACCCAGCGCACGGGCGGTCGCGGCCGCCTCTAGCCCGATCCACCCGCCACCGATGATCGCCACCCGTGCGCGGGCATTGAACGCCTGGCGTAAAGCTATTGCATCGTCGATCGAGCGCAACACGCAGGAGTGCTCAATGCCAGGGATGAGCGGTCTGAAAGGGCGACCACCTGTGGCTAAAAGGAGTTTTTCGTACGTGATGTATCGGCCGTCCGCGCATTGCACGCGGCGAGCTGCGGGATCGATCATCTCGACCCTTAACTGCGGCAGGAACTCGATGCCGTGCGTGTGCATTTCTGCTTTGCTCAGCAGTTCAATGTCGTTGGTAGAGGTGGTTCCTGTAATCAGGCCTTTTGACAGCGGCGGGCGTTCGTAGGGGTAGTGCGGCTCGACGCCGCACAACACGATACGGCCAGTGTGGCCTTGCTCCCGTAGTGTGCGGGCCGCCCATGCGCCCGTCTGGCCGGCGCCCACGATCAGCATTGTGTTTGAATTGCTCATGCCGAATCGCCGAGGAGAAACACGGTTCCATCCTCAACGCGCACGTCGTAACAGCGGAGGGGGGTCGTTACCGGGGGGCATTGTGGCTTGCCGCTGGAGATATCAAAGACACCCTGATGTAGCGGGCACTCGATGGTGCCGTCTTCTACCCAGCCCTCAGCCAAACTGGCATTTCCATGGGGGCACTTGTCCTGAGTGGCGCAGATCCGACCTTGTAGGTTGTAGAGGCAGACCGCCTCGCCGTCGAGCGTTACGCGTAGGGTCTGCGTGTCGGGAGATATGTCTTTGACGAGGGCTACCGGCTGCCATGTTTTTGCTTCCGCCATGATCAGTAACCCATCGCTTGACGGTAATACTGGTAGAACGAGCGGATAAGAACTTCCGTAACCATGTAATCTGCGGGCTCAGTATCACGCCCACCCATTTCGATGACGCCGCGCTCGTTGGGATAGCCCGTGACACCTATCTGGCACTGGGTCAGCATTTCGCTATCGTCCATTGAGACAAACCCAGCAGGTCCAAGAAGGTTTGCGTGTTTTAGGCGCAAACGCGTCATTTCCTCATCGTCGTCCTCGTAACCGTAGTAGGTAAAGACCAACTCATGTTCTGTGGGGCTGCGAGGAATAACATGGCGGGTTTTGAGGGAATTGGCTTGAATGCCGAACTGGGCTGCTGGGAAAACCCAGGCACCACCTACCCGACCGCGGTTGAACTCTGCACGCGGCGTTACGGTTTCGAGGTCCAGCAGCTCCAAGTCATTGCGAAAGCGGCTCATCTCAGATGTCGCCTCGGTGACTTTCTTACCCTCGTTGTGCGAGACCATTACACTATGTGCCCCACCTCCAGTCGGGATGCACTCTGATTTTGAATCGGCGCGCCACAGACCGAAGGTGATGTAGAAAGTGTGCAGCAAGGTAGCGTGGTACGGGTCCTTGAGATTCTCAAGGTACATCTTCCAGTTGCTAGGAATTAGTTGGCGGCTGTAACCCAGCAGCTTGAGTTTTTTCCCGGGCAACATATGGTCGATCTCTGCCAGCACTTCGGCGCCGCAGTAGTCTTCGAAGCTCGGTGCTTCGTCTGAGAATGTCGCCCAGATTGATCCGCCTCGATTGACGCTGCGGAGTTTTCGAATCCCGTTCTTCTTGGGGTCGAAGTCACGTGGCATTCCCCCCTTGCCCATCGCTCCACGGCGGAACGGGACGCCCTGCAGGTTGCCATTCAGATCGTAGTTCCACTGATGGTAGGGACAGGTGAAGTCTGCGACTTTGCCAGTGTTTTGCCAGCAGATCTGGGCGCCGCGGTGCGCACAGCGATTTTCCAGAACAGCTATCTCGCCGCTTTCGGTGCGCACCATGATGACCGGGCTCGTTCCGATCCAGTTGCGCTTATAGCAGCCGATGTCAGGGACTTCGCACTCCAGGCCGATGTAGTTCCAGGTATTGCCGTTGAAGAAGATATCCATCTCCTTCTGGAAAACAGCCGGATCGGTATATACCCAATTTGGAATCCGGGTATGCCCTCCGTCTGGCCACCGGCGTTCGATATGAATGGGTTGCTCGGCTGCGGCCGGCGCATGCGAGGCACAAGCCTCATGAGATTCGTTGTGAGTGCAGGACATGGTCGATTCCAGAATCAAATGGGCACAATGAGCGAGGTGCGGACACGATAGTTGTCGTAGACACAGTCGCGGCGCGCCAAACGCCAACCGTCATTTGTTTGCCGCCAGATGTCGAGATAGCGCCCCACCATGTTCAGGCTGGGCTCCCGATCAGACAGCGACTCCATGATGGCAAAGTTGGCCTGCGCTTCCACCTCTTCGCCACGCCGTTTACGCACCTGCACTCCGCTTATGAAGTGCCGCAGGGAACGCGGTTCGAACATCGTCGTCTCGCGCAATGCTGTGACTCGGTCTTTGAGCATGTTTTTGTTCATGCAGTAGATCAGGCCAAGCGGTAGACCAGCATCGTGGTTCTCGCGAGATAGGACTCGATAGTGGCTGTCTTCGGTAAAAAAATCGGGCCAAGATTCTAGGTCGCCTTCGTCCAAGCAGAAGGCATAGTCATCGTAGAGATCGCGAAGCGCAGCGCGCAGTTCACGAGTATCGAGCTCGTCATGTTTCGACATAGCGTTAAGTATCCGTGCGTAGTGAGTCAGCGGGCCGCAGTAAGCTGCGCCCGATTGCTTTCGAATCCACTCTGGCTGCCCAACGCGAGGATGGGTTCCTGCAAGCGTTCCTGCCAGATCAGTGATTCCATTGCGATCTGCAAGGGATGGTCCTGGACGGTCAACGACGATGTCGTACTGTTTTTTGTGTGGTGCGAGTGCATTGCCCATCCCGGTGCCGACAAGATCAGATCGCCAGCCTTCCAGTCAAGACGCACGCCATTGACCTTGCTATAGCCCTCTCCGCGGAGGTAATAGTTGATGGCCGATGAGCTGTGGCGGTGCGGGACATGATGGTTGTCGGGCGGCGAACTGGAAATTGTGGCGAAGAAGCTGTGCGTCGTGCCAATCCTGCGTTCCGTCGCCGGGTTATAGAGCACAAAAAGACGGCGGCCGTTATAGCCCTTTGCGATGTCCTCCACGGAGGGGAGGTGCTCTGCCACGCTTGCATATGGCCAGTGCAAAGCTTTGGACTCCAATACGTCGATGTCGATCAGCCATTCATAGCCGAGGAGACGAGCGCCTTCCGTGCCAACCGGCGCATTGAGCGCCAGGTCTCGCGCGCGCGCGGATCCGGCTTGCGGGCCTTCACGACGAGTGGTGTTGGCATCCGATGGTGGTACATCGCCGTCGAACTCCTCCACGAAATGCACTTCCAACTTTTCCAGAAGTGGGGCATTGGAGTATGAGAGTCGAACCCAGGGTACTTGGCCCTCATTGCGGTAACTGTGTACCTGCATGGACGGCGTGTTCCATACATCCCATTTCCCAATGGAGAAGGTGCGGCCCCCGACACTTGCTACGCCTTCTCCGCTGATACAGATCTCCAGCATGTTGGAGTTCTTACGCAGTTTTCTGGTGCTTTCTCCGGGATTGACGACGTTGATCGTGACATCGGTTCCGGGCGCAAGGCCCAGGCCGGGGGCTGTAGCCAGCGGATGAACGATGAGGCTTGCTCTGCGGCCATTATCAGGACGCGCGGCGTCGATAAGACGCTCGATCTCCAGATCGATATCCTCTTTGGCAATCACGATAGATGGCCACATAGTCTGTTGGCGGGGCGAGTTCCCGCTCACGTCCACGAACATGGTGTTCTCCTTGCTTGATGGCGAGTCGAACTCGCCAGTTTTTTTGAGGGGCGAAATCAGCGCGATAACAGCAGGTTCTCGCGAGTCTGAGGCGTCAGACGTTGACCCAGGTTTCTTTCACAAGCCATTTGGTAAACCACGCGTGCCAAGGCAAGATCGGACAGTCCCATGCCCATGGCCTTGAATACCGTCAGTTGCGCTTCGGGTGGACGTTGGTATTTTCTGGCGAGCAGATCTGACAGCACCTCGACCCCCTCCCAGGGGGCGGCGCCAGAACCGTAACGTTCACGCAGCTCACGCGATCCGCGGCGTGCATTCTCGATGTCGTCGACGACGACCAGATCTGCGCTGTCGAAGACGTCTTGTGCAAACTCGGCTCGGGCCGGCAGGATGGCGCCTATGGCATTCAGGTGTTGGCAGTCGCGCAGGGAAACTGCATCGACAAACGGTTCTTCAGCGCGGGTGATCAACGTCACAATCTGTGCGCCATCGAGAGCCTGCTCCAGGCTCCCGACGGCTTCTATCGCAAAGTCGTAGCGCTCTCGTGCTTGCCGAACGAAGGTTTCTCGCTTCTCCGCAGTTGGGCTATAGACACGTAGAGACTGCGGCGTGCGGACGGCGGCCAACGCCGCTAACTGTGTGACGGCCTGTGGGCCCGTTCCGATCAACGCGGCGCACTGTGGAGCTTCAGGTGCCAACGTGCGGGTGGCCAACCCAGTGATGGCTGCCGTGCGCAACATTCCGAGCGCCCGAGCTTCGATCACTGCCAACAGTGTCCCGCGGGCCGCATCGAACAAAGTGAAGATGGACCCTCCCCCCTGTCGCGTATGCACCCAGGTTTTGAAACCACAGACGCCGTCTTCTCCGGTGATCACCGATCCCAGGGCGTGCATTGAACTGCCTTCTCCCCACGTCGCAAGCGCCTTTGGGACATTGCGGGCTTGCCCCTGTCCCTGCAAGGACAGCGTAGCGGCTAGCGCTTCGATTGCTGCCGGCATGTCCAGTGCACCCACTACGTCGGCTTCTGATAGATACCGCATGGTTTGGCTCATTCCACGTCCTGCCCGCATTGAGGTTCATCTATCACTGGGTTGACCAACCGACCGACGCCGGGAATGTCGATTTCGAATACGTCGCCCGGTTTCAGGAAACGTGGCGGCTTACGCGTGGCGCCGATACCCTCCGGTGTGCCGGTGGCAATTACGTCACCCGGGGCCAGAGTCGTAAAGCTGCTGATGTAGGAGATCAGGGCAGGGATGGAGAAAATCAGGTCGGCAACACTGCCGTCCTGCATCAAGTCGCCATTGAGGAAGGAGCGCACTCGTAGCGAGGCTGGATCAGGTACTTCGTCCGCAGTGACAATCCACGGGCCGAGTGCTCCGGAACGGTCAAAGTTCTTGCCTGGCGTGACCTGCGCGTTGTGTTTTTGATAGTCACGAACCGAGTTTTCGGCCATACAGGTGTAACCGGCGATGTGGGCCTTTGCTTGCTCCATTGGAATATGGCGGCCACCACGACCGATTACGACAGCCAACTCGGCTTCGAAATCCAGCATCTCCGAAGCGCGAGGGCGCCAAACGGGCTGCTCCGATCCCACCAACGAGTCTGCGTATCGGATGAACACGGAAGGATGCCGGGGGAGTTCTCGGCCGGCCTCCAGGACATGACGGCCATAGTTGAGCCCTACACAGATGATCTTTCGCGGTGCCACTACCGGAGTCAGCCACTGCAACCCGGCAACGTCGAGCAAGGGGGCTGCCTCTTGGGTGGCTCGGGCGATTTGATCCAACCCCGCATCCAAGGCACTGACCACATCGGGCCAATGGGACGTCATGAGGCGGATGTGCTGGCCCTCCCTGACGCCCCAGGCGTGGGCACCAGCGTGTACGAAGCTTTGAAGCTTCATTTTGTCTCCTCGAGTTCACGCCCTGAAAAACATTCCAGCGACGCTTTGCATGCAATGGCGGCGAAATAGCCCGTCCACTGCTCCTTTTTTTCTATATTGCATGCAATTATGTGTTTTAACAAGCCTGGTGACCTAGAAAAAACCCTCATTGCATGCAATCCGCCGATACACTGTCCCTAGTTAGAGGAGAAGACTGCATGGCCGCTCAAATCGATAAGGTCATTTCAGAATTGCGCGACATGATTCTTTCGGGAGAAATCGCTCCCGGGGAACGCATCGTCGAACTGCAGTTCGCCGCAAGATTGGGGGTGTCCCGTACACCATTGCGCATCGCCATGACCGAGCTGGAAACAGAGGGTTTGCTCGAGCGGCTGCCGTCACGCGGCTTTCGCGTGCGAGCGTTTACGGTCGATGAAATTGGTGATGCGGTGGAGGTTCGTGGTGTCTTGGAGGGCATGGCTGTTCGCCTGCTGGCCGAACGTGGCGTGCCCGAGGATGTGTTGGCCAACTTGACTGAAACTGTCGAGGCCGGACGGCAATTGCTTGCTCCTGCTGCCCGCGATCCCAAGGCGCTCGTAGATGCCCGAGCTTGGGGGCGCATCAATCAGCGTTTTCACGACATTATTTGTCAGGCCGCAGGCAATCGTGCGCTATTGTCAGCGCTAGAGCACAACAACAAGACGCCGCTCGCCGGACCGGCAGCGTTGACCCTGCCCTCCACGCCGTCCATGCTCGAGACTCCCTATGTACTGCGCGCTCAGGCTGATCACGAAGACCTCTTGCGTGCGATCACGCGGCGGGAGTCCTCTCGAGCCGAAAACATCATGCGTGAGCACGCGCACCGCAGCCGCGAGAACAAACGCGTCATGCTCGAATCCATCAAGACGGAGCGTCATAGCATGGCTTTGAGCGCCGAGTCCGTGACGCGCTGATTGCTTCGGAGTGGAAGCGGCGAAGGACCTTTCTTACTGGGACTTCATGGGATGAGTGGCGGGGGAGTGGGAGCGCTATCCGCGCGTGGTGTGCGCAAGGGCGGTGGGTCGATGTGGTGCATGCCGTCGGCGCGGCCGGAACGATGGGCATTCTGCGCGCGACAGCGTCGCGCCCCGAGCGGTGTCGCGCATGCTCAGGCCCCGCCGCGCGGGCGGCGTTACCAGCGATAGGCCGCGGTCATGATGACGGTTCGGCGTTCGCCATATCCGCAGCTGTAGGCGTCGCAGTTGCGGCCGATGTAGGTGCGGTCGGTGAGGTTGCGCACGTTCAGTGCGAGCGTCCAGTGTTGGTAGCCGTAGCTCAGCATGGCGTCGAACAGGGTATAGGAGGGGATCTTGGCGGGCGCGGTTTCGTTGGCGCCGTGCGTGGATCCCACGAAGCGCACGCCCGCGCCGGCTTTCAGGCCGTTGCTGAAGCGGTAGTCGGTCCAGAAGGAGATCTGGTTGCGCGGGGTGGCGACCAGTTGTTTGCCGATCTGGTCGGGGTCGCTGCTGGCGGTGACTTTGGCTTCCGGGGTCCAGGTGTAGGCGAGGATGGTGTTGATGTTGGGGAGCGGGCGGAAGTTTGCCTCGAGTTCCACACCGCGCACGCGGACTTCGCCTGTTTGCATGGGGACGAAGCCCTGGCCGAAGGTGATGACGTTTTTGCGGCGCAGGTCGAAGATCGCGGCGCTGTACATGTCGCGCGTGCCGGGCGGCTGGTAGCGCAGGCCGATTTCATACTGCGCGCCGGTTTCGGGTTTGAAGGGGCGGCTGGTGGAGGGGTCGATGGTCGTGGTGGGCGAGAAGGAGTCGGCGTAGCTGACGTAGGGCGCCAGTCCGTTGGGCGCGAGGTAGACCAGGCCGGCCCGGCCGCTGAATTTGTTGTCCGTCTGGTTGACGTTGCTGCCGTCGAGGTAGCTGTGCGATTTGACTTTGGCGGTGTCGTAGCGCCCGCCCAGTGTGGCGACCCAGTTTTCGCGCCATTTGATCTGGTCTTGCAGGTAGAAGCCGGTCTGCGCCAGCCGGGTATGTGCGTCGATGTAGGCATCCGGGATGGTGATGGCCTGGCCATAGACCGGCGCGTAGATGTCCAGCGACGGCGCGGCCCCAAAGTAGCTGCGTTGTTTGTAGTCGCCGTGCTGGTAGTCCAGGCCCAGGAGCAGGGTGTGCTGCCAGTCGGCCGAGCCCAGTTTGGCCTGCACTTGGTTGTCGATCGTGAAGACGCGGCCGTTTTCCGGGCTGCCGAATACGTAGCGTTCGACTTCGCGGTAGTTGGCCGGATCCTTGGGGTTGTTGGGGTTGGTGGTGATGAAGCCGCCTTGATAAACCTGGCGGTAGTCGGTCTCGATCTTGCTGAAGCGGGCGTTCTGGCGGACGGTGAGGGCGTCGTTGAGGCGGTGCTCGAAGAGGTAGCCCACTGACCATTGGGTTTGATTGAAGCGGTCGAAGTCCGGTTCGCCCACGAAGGTCGAAGTGGGGATGCGGCCGTTGGGGTTGGACAGAAGCGTGGCGTCGGGCGGCAGGAAGCCGTAAGAGTTGCCGGCGTCGATGCGGAAGTAGTGGCTGAGCAGCGTCAGGGTGGTGTCGCTGGAGGGTTTCAGCGTGATGGCCGGCGCGATGTAGTAGCGATCGTCTTTGACGTGGTCGACCTGGGTGTTGCTGTCCAGCCCCAGCGCCGTCAGGCGGTAGAGCACTTTGCCGTCTTCGTCCACGGGGCCGGAGAAGTCGCCCGCGATCTGGCGGCGCGAGTGGTTGCCGATCTGGGCCTGCAGTTCGTGCAGCGGTTCTTCGGTCGGCCGTTTGCTCACGATGTTGACCATGCCGCCCGGCGAGTTCTGGCCGTAGAGCACGGAGGCCGGGCCGCGCAGGACTTCGATGCGTTCGGCGCCGTAGGTTTCGGTGCGCCAGACCGAGTAGCCGGCGTTGTTGCGCAATTGCATGCCATCCAGGTAGAAGCCTGGCGAGTAGGCGTCAAAGCCCCGGATGGAGAGCCAGTCGTAGCGGGTGTCGAAGCTGTCGAAGGCTTTGACGCCCGGGGTGTAGGTCAGGGCGTCGGTGACGCGCGTGGCGCCCAGGGCCTCCATGCGATCGGCCGTGATCACCGAGATGGATTGGGGCGTTTCGACGATGGGGGTGTCGGTTTTGGTGCCGGTGGCGCTGAGGCGGGCCACGTAGCCCTCCACATGGCCGGATGCGGTCTCCTGAAAGTCTCCCGTGACCGCCACCGCTGGCAGGGTGGTGGCGCCCGCGCCCGAGGGCGCGGCTTTGATGATGGCGATGTTGCCGTCGAGGTGCGCTTCCAGTCCGCTGCCGGCGAGCAATTGGGTCAGCGCCTGGCGGGCGGTGAATTTGCCCGACAGCGCCGGGGCCGTCTTGGCCGCCACCAGGTCGGGATGCACCAGCAATTGCAGATGGGCTTGGCGGGCCAGTTCGTTCAGCGCGCTGCCCAGCGCTTGGGCGGGCAGGGAGATCTCGACCGGGGTTTCGGCCGGCGCGGTCTGGGCGGCGGCCGGCTCCGTGGCGGCGAGGGCGGTCGTGCCCAGTGCGAGGGCAATGACCAGGGAAAGAGGGGGCAGGCTCGGGGGCAACATCAACGCAATCTCCGCAACGGTAGTCACAATAAGAATCACTACCCATGAAGACGCACCAGCGTCGAAACAGTTGAGGTCGATTTACAAATTTCTTGAATGCTTTTTGGGGAGCCGGGGATTGCGGGTCAGTGTGAGGCGGGGCCGCCCCGCAGCGGCCCGCTGCCCGCTATGGGGCGGAAACGATCTCGGTGCTGCCTTGGCGTTTGACCAGGCGCACCGGCAAGACCTGGGGCAAGGCCTTGGCGAAGGCCCCGGCCTGGCGCAGGTCGAAGCTGCCGTTCACGCGCAGGGCGGCGACGTTAGGGTCGTCGATGGTCAGGCCGGTCGCGGCATAGCGTTCGAATTCGGCCAATGCCAGGGCCAAGGGGGTGCTTTCAAAGTTGGCGCGGTGTTCGCGCCATGGCATCAGGCCGCCGGGAGCCTGCGCCGTGACGGGGCCCAGGTGACCCGCGGCATCCGCCCGGATGGATTGGCCCGCCGTCAGCTCCACGGCGCCGGGCGGGGTCGCGCCGGTGGCCAGAGCGGGCGCGACGCGCACGCGGCCTTCTTCGACGACGACGTTGACGCTGCCGGCGTCGAGCCCCGTCTGGGTGTTGCGCACGGAGAAACGGGTGCCCACGACGGTAATGCGCAGGGGGCCGGCCAGCACGTCGAAGGGACGGCCGGCGTCGGGTTGCACCTGGAACAGGGCCTGGCCTTCCGGCAGCAGCACTTCGCGTCGTTGCGGCGTGAGCCGTACGTCGGCGCGGGTCGCGGTGTCCAGTTGCAGGGTACTGCCATCAGGCAGGCGGACCTCCAATTGCTGGCCGCGCGCGGTGACATAGGTGTGGGCGTAGCCCCAGGGGTTGAGCCATTGATGCCAGCCTATCCAGGCGGCGCCGGCGACGGCCAGGGCTACGCCGGCCGCGGCCATGCCGGAGAAAAGTCGGCTGGCGCCGGCTCGCGCGGCGCGGCGGGCCGGTCGAGCGGGCGCGGCAGGCGTCGGGCGCGGGGCGGCGCCCAGGCGGCTGACGTCGGCGGCCGGCAAGCTGGCCAGCCGGCGCCAGACGGTGTCCAGCTGATCGAAGGCGGCCTGGTGGGCGGGCGCCTCGGCCAGCCATTGTTGGAATTCGGCTTCTTCACCGGCGCTCAGGCCATCCTGGCGGCGAACCTGCCAGCTCGCCGCCATGAGCGTCAGTGCATCCTGACTCTGTGCAAACGTGGCGAACTCGCGCGCCTCGTCGTTGGCCAGGGCGGCCGAGGACGAGGAGGCGGGGCGGTCGTTCACGGATGAATGCAGGGTCATGGCGTCAGGGTACTAGTTCTTGAGCCGGTCTTCGCAGGCTTTGCACGCCAGCACGGCGCGAATGATGTGCTGCGCCACCATGTTTTTGGAGATTCCCATGCGCTCGGCGATTTCCTGGTGCGACAGGCCTTCGAACCGGTTCAGGACAAAGGCTTCGCGGCAGCGTGCCGGCAGGGCGTCGATGGTGGCCAGGATGGCTTCGGCGTGCTGGCGGTATTCGTACACCGCGTCCGGTTGCTGATGGCGGGGCGAGGCCAGCGCCTCGGTGTGCGCGTCGCTGTCGATGTCGTCGTGGTCGCGGACTTCATTGCGCCGATGCTGATCGATCATCAGGCGGCGCGCCGTTTGATGCAGCAGCGCACGAGGTTCGGGGATGGGTTGGCCGGACTGCTGGATCGCCAGGACGCGGGCGTAGCTTTCCTGCACGACATCGGTCGCCGCATCGCGGCTTTTGACCGTGCGGGCGCAGAAATTCAGCAGTTCGCGGTAGTAGCGCTCGAGCACGGGGCGGGCGATGCCAAGGGGGTGAATTCCCGGTGGCGGTCTGGGACCGCTGCGCGGCGACGGCCAACCTGATTGTCGTAATGATGATGGGAATTTTTCTCATTATCGCAGATCACGGTCGATTGTCCAGCCACGCCGCGGGCAGGTTCGCGCGGGGAACGAGGGCGCGGCCCCCTCGCGGGCGCAGGGGCAGCGCCGACGGGGGCGGGCGTCAGTAGGTGGCGCGGACGGTCAGCATGGCGTTGCGGCCGGGCCCGAGGTGGTTGTAGCCCGAGCCCACGTAGTCGTAGTAATAACGATCGAAGAGGTTGGTGACCGACAGCGAGAGCTGTACGTTGCGGTCGACCTTGTAGCCGATGGCCGCGCTGGTGATGGCGTAGCCGCCTTGCCGCCAATCCTGAAATCCCGTGGCGCTGACCGCGGTCACTCCGCCGCCCACACTCCATTGCTCCAGGCTGCCCGGCAGGCGGTAGTTGGCCCAGAGTTTGAACATGTGCTTGGGGGTGTACTGGCTGAAGTTGCTGTTGGACGCGTTGTCGTCAAAGACCTGGGTGTTCAGGTAGGTGTAGCCACCCGAGAGGGTCAGGCTGTCCGTGAGCTGGCCGGAGGCCATGATTTCGGCGCCCTGCACGCGTGCCGACCCGGCGGGGACGTAGTAGTTGTGGTCCGTGGGGTCCTGGACGATGCGGTTTTTCTGGGTGCCGCGGAAGATGGCGGCCGAGGCATTGAGCTTGCCTTCGAAGTATTCGCCCTTGATGCCCAGTTCGTACTGGCGGCCCTCCAGGGGTTTCATGAGGTTGCCCGTTTTGTCGGTGACGTTTCTGGGCGTGAAGACGGTGGAGTAGCTCAGATACGCGGAGTAGGTTTTGTCGATGTCGTAGATGAGGCCGGCAAACGGCGTGAGCTTGTTGTGATAACCGTAGCCGGTCGAGGCGCTCGAGAACGCGCCATTGTTGTTGTAGTCGTTAGTCGTGGAGTCTTTGTACCAGGCCATTCTGCCGCCCAGCACCAGGGTGAGCGGGTCGGCCAGGCTGAATCTGGCGTTGGCGTAGACGCCATAGTTTTCCGCCGTTTGCCTTTGCCGGTCTTCATAGACGCCGCCGCCGGTGGTCTGCCAGTCGAAGCCCGGCATGAGATAGGAGGTCGCGAATGAGGTGGTGAAGATGTCCCACGGTTCATTCAGGTCGCTCTTCAGGTCCAGTTTGTAGTAGTTGGCGCCGATGGTCAGGTGGTGCTTGCGCTGAAACAGGGTGAAGGGGCCGTCCGCGTAGAGGTCATAGGCCTGCTCGTGACGGCTGTAGGGCGAGTAGGCCGCCCAGGCGAGGAAGGTCTGGGTGGCGGGGTCCATCGCGCTGGCGGCCCAGGTGTTGTGATTCAGCGTGCGGGTATCGGAGTAGTGGCCCGCCAGCTTGAGCGTCCAGTCATTTTCCAGCCGGTGGCTGATGTTGGCGAAGACGGTGGCGACGTCGTTCGTGTAGCGCTGCCACGGCGGATAAAAGGAGGAATTCGAGCGCGAAGGTTGGCTGAGTTTGCCGCCCTCTTCGTTCGGAAAGCCGGTGTCCGGCCGGCCGCTGTCGGCTTCATAGCTCGCACCCAGTTGCACGAGGGTGCGCGGCGCGATGTCGGCCTCGAGGATGCCGTACACCGACGTGCCTTTGTCGAAGGTGCCGTTGTCATAGCCGAGCCGCTGCCAGGAGACCACGCCCCGGCCGCGCAGGGTGCCGGCTTCGTTGAGCGGCCCGGTCGCGTCGATCTGCCCGATGTAGGTGTCGTGGGTGCCGATGCTGGCGGAGCTGTTCAGGGCGAAGTCTTTGCCGGGCTGCTTGTGGACGACGTTGATGGTGCCGCCCGCGCCGCCCAGGCCGCCATACAGCCCGGCCGCGCCATGCAGCACTTCGACGCGGTCATACAGGGCCGAGTTCTGTTGGGGCATCAGGTCGATGGTGGTGGGAATCCCGTCGACGTTGTAGTTCGTGATCTGCCACCCCCGGGAGTAGGCCTGGGAGCCGAGAAAGGGGGTAGGCAGGCCCCGGATGACGGTCACGCCGGGCGAGCGATCCACGACGTCGGCGATGGTGCTCAGGTTCTGCGCCTGGATCTGTGCCTGGGTAATGACGTTGACCGATTGCGGGATCTCGCGCTGGGCCAGCGGTGTTTTGGAGCCCACGGTCGTCGGTGGGTTCAGCCGCTCGGCTTCGGTGTTGTTGCCGGTGACGGCGATGGCCGGCAATGTCGCCGCGCCGCCTGCGGCGGCCTCGGGCCGTGGGCGCAAGGTGTATTCGCCCGTGGCGTCGCGCACGGCTTGCATGCCGGTGCCGTCGAGCAGACGCGCCAGGGCGTCGTCCCGGCTGTAGCGCCCGCGCAGGCCAGCGGTGCTCAGGCCGGCGGTGATGCGGGCGTCGACTGACAGCGCCGCGCCGGATTGTTGGCCGAAGCGCACCAGGGCCTGGTCCAGCGAGCCGGCTGGGATGTCGAAGTCTTGCCAGGCTTGGGCGGGGGCGGTCGCGGGCTGCGCGAGGGCCGCCTGGGGCGCCAAGCCGAGCGGGGCTGCCGCGGCGGCCCATAGCAGCGTGCGGGCGAACGGTGTCAGGGCCGGCAGCCGGGGGCGGCGCGGGAGCGACGCGCGCGCGCGCTGAAGGCGGGAGACCGAGAGATGGGGCGATGGGGCCCGGCTGGCGACCATGATGCGGATTCCTCTATGCGATGCGGGGTGGGTTAGGGGAGCACCTGAGAGGGGAAAGACGATGTATCTCGCGGGCTTCCAAGAGGTAAGCCGCGAGAGCGGGAAAAAACTGCCGGTTTAAGTTGTAACGGCGACGGCAGGCCGGGGAAGCGGCGGCGGATCAGCGGCCGGCGACCGTGATCCAGTAGCGGGTGTAACGCTGCACGCGCACGGGCAGGCGCCGCTCCAGTGCGTCCAGGATACGCTCGGTGGCCTGCGGCCCGTCCAGGGGCCAGACGCCGGTGATGCGCAGGTCGGCCACCGCCGGCGCGCAGCGCAGCCGGCCCGTGCGGTAGCGGCTGAGTTCGGCAAGAAACGCTTGCAGACGCATGCTCTCGGCCGCGAACGCGTCTTGTATCCACGCCAGCCGTTCGGGCTGGACCGCCATGGGCGTATCGATGGCCTCCCGAGTGAAGCTGACTTGCTGCCCGGCGTGGATGCGCTGGGCGGCCGCGGCGGCAGCGGGGCGGACTTCGACCGCGCCTTCGGTGACGGCCAGGCGCGTGACCGCCGGGCCGCTGTCATCGGCATCGCGGCGGACGGTAAAGCGGGTGCCCATGGGCACGAGTTCGCCGTCGTCCGTGATGACGACGAGTGGCCGGTGCATGCGGTCTTTGCCGGTGGACACGAGGATTTCGCCGTTGCGCAGCACGATGCGGCGCTGGTGGGCGTTGAAGCGGATATCGACGGCGGTGTCGGTATTGAGCGACAGACGCGTGCCGTCGGCGAGCATCAGATGGCGGCGTTGGCCGACGGCGGTGTGCTCATCGGCCAGGGCCGCGGCGAGCTGGCTGCGCCAGGCCCATTGATCCTGGGCCAGGTAAAGGCCGGCGCCGGCCGCGCCCATCCATGCCAGCCGTTTAAGGGCCTGGCGGCGGTTGGACAGCGCCGCCAGCCGCGTCAATGTGGCCTGCGTTACGGCCGGGGCCACGCGGGCCTTGCTGTCCTGC
This sequence comes from Bordetella genomosp. 12, assembly GCF_002261355.1. Taxonomy (GTDB): domain Bacteria; phylum Pseudomonadota; class Gammaproteobacteria; order Burkholderiales; family Burkholderiaceae_B; genus Bordetella. The sequence goes on from NZ_NEVU01000001.1 coordinate 827,196, forward strand.
AGGCGCTGCCCCATGTTCTGCAGGCGCGCCCAGGCCAGGGCATGATCGGGCTGGGCGTCGCGCCAGCGGGCGAAGGCCGCGCGGTCCTGGTCGGTGGCGACGCCGGAGGCCAGCTGGGCGTACCACGTCACGGCCTGCTCGATGACAGGGTCGGGAATGGGCCGCGCGTGCGCGTCGAGCGGGACGGGGATCTCGTGGTCTGGCCCGGCGGCGAGCAGGCGAGCGCGAACGCTTTCATCCATGGCCAGCTTCAGCCCTGCGCGTAGAGCGTTTTGTAGCACTGGGCCATGGCGCGCACCATGGCCTTTTGCACGACGTTGACGCTGACGCCCAGTTGCTGGGCGATCTGCGGGTAGGTCAGCCCCTCGATCTGGGACAGCAGAAAGATGCTGCTGACCCGCGCGGGCAGGCCATCGAGCAGGCTGGCGATGTCTTCGAGGGTTTCGAGAATCAGCGCGCGCTGTTCGAGGGAGTACACCGTGGCTTCGGGTTGGGCGGCCAAGGCCTGCAGCCAGGCGCGCTCGACGGCCTGGTGGCGCCAGTGGCTGACGACCAGGCCGTGGGCGATGGTGGTCAGGTAGCTGCGGGGTTCACGGATGGCGTCGCGATCGCGCGCCCGGAGCACGCGCACAAAGGTGTCGTGCGCGAGATCCGCTGCGTCGAAGGAGTTGCCGAGCTTGCGGCGCAGCCACCCGAGCAACCATCCGTGATGCTCGCCATAGAGGACTTCGACGTGAGAAGAGGAGGGATCGGGCACGATCTGGTCTGCGATGCCGTCCCCGACATCCATGATCTAAATGGGAATGAATATCAATTATCGCAGAAGCGGGGATTTCCGCAAAGAGTTGTGAGTAAACGTTGCTTGGCGGCATCAGCGCGCGTGGGGGTGCCGCGGCGCGGCCCGCCCCGGTTTTTGCCCTGTTTCGTAAAGCACGGCACGCCGCGCGCCCGTCCTCGGCGTTTTTTCGTACTAGTACGGCCGCTTTCTCGTCAGGATGCGAACAAGTACGAGAGGGCGGCCCGGGGCGCGGAATTACAGTTGTCATCTCTCGTGCCGGACATGGCAAAAAAAGGCAATGCACGATGACAATTTCTTTAATTCTCGCGGATGACCACCCTACGCTCATCGCGGGTCTGAAGTACGAACTCACGCAGTTTCGCACCATTTCCGTGCTCGGCACGGCCAGCAATTCCACCGAGATATTCGCGCTGCTCGAACGTTATCCCTGCGATTTGCTGGTGACGGATTATGTGATGCCGGGCGGTGACTTTGGCGATGGGATGAAGATGGTCTCATCGCTGCGCAGGCGCTATCCGGATCTGAAAATCATTGTGTTCACGACGATAGAGAATCGCGCCGTCGTGGCCGAGGTGGTCAGAACCGGCGCCAACGCCGTGCTGAGCAAGGCCGATGTGATCGATCACATGATCTCGGCCATCCATGCGGTCTATGCGGGGGCGACATATCTGTCGCCCAAGTTCAGACCCGCCGCCATCAGTGGCGGGGCGATGGACGCTGCTGCGCAAAGAAAGCTGTCGCGGCGCGAAGCGGAGGTGATCCGCCTCTATGTCTCCGGGGTGTCGGTCAGCGAAATCGCGAGCCGTTTCAATCGCAGCAAGCAGACGGTGAGCTCGCAGAAGGCCAGCGCCATGCGCAAGCTGGGAATAGAGCGGGACGTCGAGTTGTTCAAATTCGCCTATGAAACCGGCCTGCTGAGCGTAAGCGGCAGCAACGAGGACTAGCGATGCGCACGATCCGGGCCGCGCTGCATTTTTGGTACTAGTCCGATTGTTGGCCCCCAGGGCGCCGCCCATACTTGTTCTGTCGCCGCGCACGCCGGCCTTCCTGAAACCCTGACGCCCGACCCGGGCGCGATGGCGCGCGCGCCTGCGCGCTCGCGTCTGGGTCGTCCGTGGCGCCCTTATTGCAACCCGTGGGACCTTCATCATGGACAACGCACTCGTGAAATCTGTACCCGCGTTTGCCGGCGGAGCGGTCGTGGTCGTGCTGGGGCGGCAGCGCGCGCTTGATGCGGTGTGGCAGCGCGTGCGCGCTCATGATGCCGTGGCCGCGCTGCACCACTGTCCGGATCTGGATGTGCTGATGAACTGGGTGCGTGGCGGGGGCGTGGATGTGATCGTCTGCGATGTCACGGATGGCCGCAGCGAAGGCCTGTGGGTGCCGTCGCGCATGTTGCGCCAGGCCCGTCAGGCGCAGCGCCTGCCCAAGGTGCTGTGGATCAGCGATATGCCGGCTTGCGCGCTCGACCCGTTCGCGGCGCTGTGGCAGGAGCAGGGGGTGCGGATACGCACGGCGGCGCCCGACGAGGACGTGTCGCAGGCGGTGTTGCGCTGCCTGACGTCGGCCCCGCGCGCGGTGGAGCTGCCGGCCGAGGTCATGAGCGAGCGCGACGAGCAGTTGGTGGCCGCGCTGGCCGGTGCCGACACCGGGCAGGCGCGCATCGTGTTGCAGCCGCAAAAGGAGTTGTCGACTGGCCGGATCGTCGGCGCCGAAGCGCTCATCCGCTGGCGGCAGCCGGCGCTGGGCGACATTCCGGTCGAAGACATGCTGCGCGACGTCGCGCGTCTGTCATTGGGGCCGATGCTGTTCCATTTCGTGACCGAACGCGCCATCGCCCTGCAATTGCAGCTGGTCGGGGCCGGGATTTATACGCGGTTATCGGTCAATGCCTCGGTGGCGACGCTCGCCATGCCGGGGGTGGTCAACAGCCTGGATGCGCGGGTGCGTGACCGGGGGCTGTCGGCCGGCCTGCTGAACATCGAAGTGACCGAGCGTGGCCTGATCGCCGATATGGCGGCGGTGAAAACGGGGCTGCTGCGGCTGCGGGCGCGGGGGTTCGGGATCAGCATGGATGACTTCGGCACCGGCTCTTCGAGCCTGGAGCGTCTGGTGCTGCTGCCGTTTGACGAGATCAAGATCGACCGCGTGTTCGTGCAGCGCTTGCCGTTTGACGCGGCGTCGCGCGCCGTGGTGTCGGCCGCGCTGGAGCTGGGGCGGGTGATCGGTGCGTCGGTGGTGGCCGAGGGGATAGAGACCGCCGAGCAGGCACGGTATGCGCAGGACCTGGGTTGCCTGACCGGGCAGGGCTACGGGCTGGACCGGCCGATGGAGGTTGACGCCTATGTGCGCAAAGTCGACGCGTACGGCAGCCGGACGAGCCCCTGATCAACCGGTATCCGGGTCGGGCGGCGGCTTTTCCGCCGCGGCCACGAGGCCGGTTTCGAAGGCAAAGCGGAAGAGGTCCGCATCGCGCTCGATGCCCAGCTTGCGCATGGCGCTGGACTTCTGGCTGCTGATGGTTTGCTTGGAGCGGTTCAGGTGTGCCGCGATTTCGTTGATGGATTGCCCCGAGGTGAACAGGCGCACGACTTCGAGTTCGCGTTTGGTCAGATCGGGGCCGGATCGTGCGGGCTGGTTGCGGCTGTCGCCCATCTGTGACGGATTGCTGGTCGGGAAGTAGTTCGCGCCCGCATAGACGGCGTGGATGGCGGAGATCAGATAGCGGATCTCCATCGACTTGCCGATGACTGAATGCACGCCGAGCTTGAACAGCTCCTGCACGATGGCCGGGCTGTCCAGCGTGGTGAAGACAATGATTTTCGTGCCGGGGTAGTTGCGGCGCAAATAGGAAACAAAGGAGATCCCATCGCCGTAAGCGCCGCCCGGCATGGCGTAGTCGGTCACCAGCACGTCACAGGGCACGGTATCGAGCAGCGCGATCAATTGCCCCGAGTCGCGCGCCAGACCCTCGACCTTGAGCGTGGCGACGGCCTGCAATTCGTGCTTGATGCCGGAAAGCAGGGCGGGATGATCATCGGCGAGCAGGACGTGGATCTTCATGGCGACGGTTGGCCTTGGGCAAATATCAAGGGGCGAGGGTCGGCAACGCCAGGCGCCGCGCGGTAAACGGTAAGGACGAGCGGCCGTCCGTGGAATGCAAACTGCTCGGGTGCAGCTTCGGGGCGCGCAGCAGGCTTTGAAGAACAACGTGATGGATCCCGCTCTCCGTCTCCCATTACCGGGAAGCAGATCCGCAATGGGAAGGGGTGCGCCTACAAGGCAACCTTAGCACGCATGACTGTCGATAGAAACCTCACCATTCTTGCCCGCATCCGGCGTTTCCAGCGGTTTTTGCTCTTTGGCGGCGGGCTGTTGTGTACGCTGATCGCGATTTTCCTGCTCGCCTGGGGGGTGAACGCCACGCTGGAGGCGTCCTTGCAGGCCAAGCGGCGCGCTTTTGCAACCAGCTACGACTTTGTCCAGCACTTCGGGCGGCAGGGCGTGATCGCCCCGGAAAGACTGAGCGGCAGGCAGGGCCTGGCCGTGCTGGTCGACCGGCAGGGGGATACGGATGCCCGGCAGGGCGATTGTGTGTCGCACGCCTGTCCGCTGACGCAGAAGACCATCACCCGGCTGGCCGCCAGCGCGGGCGGCCAGGTCAAGGAAGAACGGGCCGACGGCCTGCTGCTGCTCTACCGCCGGCTGCCGGATTCGCGGGTGCTGATCCATGCCTACTCGCCGCACGGGCTGAGCGCGACGGCCAGCGGCAATGTCGTCATCGATCTGATGCTGACGCTGCCTACCCTGGCGATGATGTGGCTGTTGCTGCTCTCGCTGAAACTGCGGGTTTTCCGCCCGCTGTTGGAGTGGTCGCGCCGCGTTTACGAGGGCGACCGGCTCAGCCGGGCGCTGATCGATACCGCGCCGGTCGGTCTGGGGGTGATCGCCACCGATAACGGCAAGGTGCTGATGCGCAGCCCCGTGATGGCGGAGCTGGCCCGGCGGATCGCGCCTGCCGAAGAGACCTTGGCGGAGCGCTGTCTGCAGCAGTATGCAAGCCACGTGAGCAGCGGCGACGCCAGCTGGCGGCATGGCGTGTTCAATCAGGATTTCCGGTTCGACACGCATGACCACAACGGGCTGGAGTTGTCGGTCAGCATGGTGCGGGCCCGCTACCAGGGCAAAAGCGTGCTGGTGACGGCGTTTACCGACGTGACGGCCAAGACGCGGGTGGAGCAGCAGTTGCGCAAGGCGCGGCAGGCCGCGATCTCGGCCAACGCGGCCAAGTCCGCCTTTCTGGCGGCGATGAGCCATGAGATCCGCACGCCCATGAATGCCATCCTCGGCAATCTGGAGCTGTTGTCTCAATCCTCCCTGACGCCGGAGCAGAGCGAGCGGCTGCGCACGATCTGGGATTCTTCGGAGGGGCTGCTGGCCGTGGTCAACGACGTACTGGATTTCTCGAAGATCGAGGCCGGCGAGTTGCGGCTCGAGCGCATCGAGTTCGACGCGGTGGGCGTCTTGGGCCAGGCGATGAGGTTGTTCCTGCCTGCCGCCCGCGCCAAGTCGCTGTGCATGACGGGCTGGTTTGGCGAGGCGGTGGAGCTGCCGATGGCCGGTGATCCCACCCGGCTAGGGCAGATCATCAACAATCTGCTGTCGAACGCCATCAAGTTCACGCCTGCCGGCGAGGTCGATCTGTGCCTGGCGCTCGAGCAGGAAGCCGGCTGGATCACCATCGAGGTCCGCGACACGGGGATAGGCATGTCCGCTGAGCAGATGAGCCGATTGTTCCGGCCCTTCAGCCAGGGCGATGTCACGGTCAACCGGCGCTTTGGCGGCACGGGGCTGGGCCTGGCGCTGTCGCACCGGCTGGCGCAGGCCATGGGCGGCGCGCTATCGGTGCGCAGCGTGGCCGGGCAGGGCAGTGTGTTCACGCTGCGGCTGCCTTTGGAGGAGGCGCCCGGCGCGCCGCAAATGCCGCATTTCGATGGCCAGCACGTGCTGGTGCTCAGCGCCTGCCCCACGGCGAGCCTGCGCCTTGAAGCCGCCTTGCGCGCCTGGGGCCTGCGGCCTCAGATGTGTGCCGATCCGGGGCTGCTGGATCCGCACGCCATCCAGGCGGCCTCGGCGGTCGTGCTGTGGGCCGATACGGCCAACTGGCCGCCCGAGCACGAAAACCGGGTGATCGAGCTCTCGCACTGGGTGATCGATTGCGCCGCGGATGGGCCCTGCGATCCTTTGGTGATGGGCCGCGTGCTGAAGACCTCCAGTATTGGTCTGGGCGGTCTGGCGGCGAGCCTGGGGCATGCTTTGCTCGGCGCGCCGCTCAACGGCAGCGGACTCAAACGGGCGTACTTCGAGCGTGCGCTGCGTATCCTGGTCGTCGAAGACGACGCCATGAGCCGCACCTTGCTGGAGGATCAGTTGCGGATGCTGGGGTGCGAGCCGGTCTGCGTCGAGGACGGGTCGCGGGCATTGGCCTGCCTGGAAGGCGCCGCCTTCGATATCCTGTTGACGGATCTGACCATGCCCGGGCTGGACGGCTACACCGTCGCCGAGCATGCGAGCGCGCGCTGGCCCGATATGCCCATTATTGCCGCCAGCGCGCATGTGGCCTCGCAGGAGCGCGCGCGCTGCCGGCTGGCGGGCGTGGCGGTGGTGTTGAGCAAGCCGCTGGCGCAGACGCAGCTGGCGCAGGCAATTTCGGAAGTCACGGGCGAGCGGATAAGATACTTGCATGTGCGCGCCGGGGCGGCGGCCGGCGATATCGCGGCGGCCAAAGACTGGGAGGGCTTGTACGCCAAGGCCTGCCAGACATCGCTGGCCAGGCTGCGATTGGCGCGCCAGGGCGGAGACGTCATCGTTCTGCTGGCCGAGTTGCACACTTTGCGGGGCATGCTGTCCATCTTCGGCGAGAACAAGCTGGGCCGTGTCGTGTGCCAGGTCGAGGCCTACCTCAAGGCCGAGGGCGGTCTGGCCGTATCGGGATCGCTGCTGGATTCCATAGAAGAACAGCTGGAGGGCGCCGCTGACGGCGGCGCAGACGGTTCAAGGAATGGCCAGACGCCGCGCGCGCCTGGATGAGCACCGATGCTGCAACCCCAATCTCAGACCATGATGAGCTGACATGAGTGTCCAAAAGAGCGAACCGAGTCCCGTGCTGGCGCGTCTTCGCCGCTACCAGCATGCGTTGCTGATTGGCGGCGGCGTCATCATTACCGCGTCCATCATCGTGGCGAGTCTGGTGGAGATCGGCGCGTCCGCGCAGGCCTATCTGACGCACACGAAGGAAGCCATCGAGGAAGATGTGCGCAGGTCCTTCGACGTCACCACGCAGGCGATCGCGACCTTGCGGCAGAACGTAGGCAACATCGAGTCGGCCTGGGCCGAGGCTTCCCGAGCGCAACCCGACGCGGCGCTGGCGCTGGGCCAGGATAATGTTCTGCGCGTGCAGCCCACGCCGGATGTGCCGCCCTTGCTGGTCATCCATGATGGCGGCACGCCCGATGCCGCCGTGACGCAGCGCTTCGCGCAGGTGGCGCAACGCATGGCCGCGACCGCCAGCGCCGCGGCCGCGCGCAACGGCGGTTCGCTGGCGGCCTACGTGTTCAGCCCCGACAAGAAATACATCATCCTGTCCGCGCTGCCCTGGGGCGGGCCGCCATGGCAGGACCGCATCCTGAAAAACCCGCCTGCCCTGTTCGCGGCGCTGACGTCTTCCGACGGGCAAGACATCACGTTCGCGCCTTCCGCGGAGGGGCTGGTGTCGACGGCGGCGCCGCGCATGCGCTGGTTGCCGCCGTATCGCAGCCCCTTGTCGGGCAGGGATGCCGTACGCATCGCGGCCCAGCTCAAGGACGCCGACGGCGGTCCCATCGGCACGCTGGTTTATGAAATGCCGCTGACCACCTTGCTCGAACTGCTGCCTTCGGGAGCGGTGGGTGGCGCCTGCCTGTTGCTCGCGAGCGACCATTCCGAAGTCGCCCGCTGTCCGGCGGATGCGCGATTCGGCCAATCGCAGGCGGGCACGGCAGACCTGCAGCATGTCGATCCGTCCTCGGGCAAAGGCCTGGCCCTGGGCGCGGTGATGAAGACCTGGCCCTTCGGGCCCACTGGCTGGACGCTGGTCCATGTGCAGTCATGGCGGGAGATCCTGGCCGGCGTGCGGGATCAGGTCGCGGTGACGGTCGCGACCTCCGTGCTCATCATTGCTCTGGTCTGGGTGCTGTTGCTGCTGGTCAAGCGGCGCGTGCTGACGCCGGCGGTGCGTCAGTCGCAACGGGTGTTCGACAGCGAACAGCTCAGCCGCACCCTGGTGCAGACCGCGCCCGTCGGGCTGGGACTGATCGCCAGAGAGGATGGCGAGGTGCTCTTGCACAGCCCTGCCATGGCGGCGCTGACGGCCAAGGTGAACGAGGCCGGCGGGAGTCTGCCGCAGGCACTCTTGCAGAACTACCGCGAGCAGAACGGTGATGCGGAGGCGGCCGCGCCGCCGGCCGAGCCGCGGATTCTGCGCAGCGATCTGGTGTTCCCGCTCGACGCGGGCCGCCGCCTGGATTTGTCGGTCGGCATGGTGGGCGCGCGCTACCAGGGGCAGGAGGTGCTGGTCGCGGCCATCACCGACGTGACGCGGAACAAAGAGCTCGAGATCGAGTTGAGCAACGCGCGCCTGGCCGCCGAACACGCCAACGCCGCCAAATCGGCGTTTCTGGCGGCCATGAGTCATGAGATCCGCACGCCGCTCAATGCCATCCTGGGCAATCTGGAGCTGCTGACCTATTCGCCCCTGAACGAGACGCAGCGCGATCGCCTGGACGTCATCCGCAGCGCCTCTGGCGGATTGATGGCGCTGGTCGATGATGTCCTGGATTTTTCCAAGATCGAGGCCGGTGAGCTGGCGCTGGAAGATCTGGATTACGACCTGATGGAGCTGGCCGCGGATGCGCTGCGGGTGTTCGCGCCCTTGGCCAAGGACAAGGGCCTGGCCCTGCATGGCGAATTGGGCGCCGAGGTGGCGCTGCCCATGCGCGGCGATCCGCTGCGGGTGCGCCAGGTGCTGAACAATCTGCTGTCCAACGCGATCAAGTTCACCGCGACCGGCGCGGTGACGTTACAGGTTGCGCGCGATGATGCGCGCTCCGAGGTGACGGTCACGGTCACGGATACGGGGATAGGCATGACGGCCGGCCAGGTGCAGGAGCTGTTCCAGGATTTCCGGCAGATGGATCCCAGCATCGGGCGCCGTTTCGGCGGCACCGGGCTGGGCCTGGCGCTGTGCCGGCGTTTGACGCATGCCATGCAAGGCACTCTCGTGGCCCGTAGCCGGCTGGGCGAGGGCAGCGCTTTCGCGGTGACCTTGCCGCGGGGGGCATTCAGCGCGACGCTGCAGCCGCCTCGTTTCGAGGGCCAACGGATATTGCTGCTGACGGCCGCGCCCGCGGAGCGCGACGCGGTGTCGCAAGTGCTGGCCGGCTGGGGACTGCTGGTCGCGGCCTACGGGCATCCTGCCCTGGTCCAGACGCGCGAGGCCGAAGACGCCGAGGCCCTGGTCTTCTGGGGCGGGCGAGAAACATGGCATCCCGAGGATGAGCGACGGTTGGCCGACGAGGCCAGCTGGGTCATCGACGGCACCGAGGACGGGCCTGGCTACCCCATCGCATCGGGGCGCGTGGTGGCCGTCTCCACATTCGGGTTGCGGGCCTTGGCCGATGGCTTGCGCTATGCCTTGCTGGGCGAAGCCCCCGCGGTGCGCGAAGCGCCGCTGCGCAAGCTCGCGCAGCGGCTGCGGGTGTTGGTGGTCGAAGACAATGCCTTCAATCGCCAGCTTTTCATGGATCAACTGGAGCTGCTGGGCTGCCTGCCCACGGCGGCGCACGATGCGGGCGCGGCGCTCGAACAACTGACCCAGGCCGCTTTCGATGTACTGCTGACGGACCTGGCCATGCCCGGCAGAGACGGTTTTTCCCTGACCCGGCTGGTGCGGCAGCGCTGGCCCGATATGCCGGTATTGGCCGCCACCGCCAACGTCACGCCGCAGAAGCTCGAGCAGGCCGGGCTGGCCGGTATTTCCAGGGTATTGGCCAAGCCGGTGTCATTGGCCGAGCTGGCCGGCGCCCTGGCGCAGTTGGCCGGCCCGGGGCGGGTGGACAGCGCCGCCGCCGGTCCCGGGCCGCTCGGCGGGCGCCCGCTGCCGGAAGAGACCTGGCGCGCTTATGTGCAGGCGTGTGAAGCCTCGGTGCAGCGCTTGCAGTTTGCGGCCAAGCGGGGCGACGTGGACACCCTGCTGGCCGAACTGCACTCGGTGCAGGGGGCCTGCCGTGTGTTCGGCTTCGACCACATAGGCGCGTGCTGCGCGCAGGCCGAGCACGCCTTGCGACAGCGCGGCGCCTTGGAGGATCCGGAGACGGTGCAAGCGCTTTGCGATGCGCTGCAGGCCACGGCCACGCGGGATCCTGCCTGCCTGTCGAATCAGGCGCAGCGCCTCGACCGCAAGCTGAGGGAGCGTGCGGAGGGATCCGCCGACGGCGGCGCGCACGACACGACGCGCGCGCTCTCGCGCATCTTGCTCGCTTCCTTGCGCGATCTCGATCGCACCCACGCGCAAACGCACAAGGCCTAGCACGCGCCGGGTTGACGGGGCCATCCCGGCGCACGGCAGGGGGCGTATCGGCGCCATGATCTGGCGTGGCTTGCCCACAGGCGTCGCCACGCCCGCGCGCGACTCCGTCGGCGCCGCTTTCGCGGTGCTGGCGAACGATTTTCGCCAAGCTTGAACACCGCGGCGCCGCGCGTGTTTTACCGGTTTATTGACACAACACAAGCCGGGGACGCCAGTCCTGTAAACCACGGGGATATTTCAGACCTGTCCTATATAGCCGGACGGGCGGAATGCCTAATATCGTTTCGGCCAGACAGGTGAAATCAATCCACCTAAAAAGCACATCAGTCCGCGAGGCTCGATGGGGCGTGCTGGCACAAGCGGCTGCGGGACATCTGTCATCGGCCGAGTTTCCGAAACTTAACCTTTAGGTAAACCAACATGAAAGCACTCATTCCAGCTCTCGCACTCGGTGGTCTGCTGGGCCTGTCGTCGATGGCGCACGCAGCTGACGGCACCATCACTATCAACGGCGTCGTCGAAGACACGACTTGCTCGATCAATGGTGGCACCGCCGGTTCGTCCTACAGCAAGACCATCACGCTGCCGTCGGTCAACGCCAGCTCGCTGACCTCCCCCGGCCAAACCGCTGGTACGTCGCAACCGGCCGACCTGCATTTCGCGCTGTCGGGCTGCACCTCGGGTGTCAAGGCGATCGCCTCGTTCGAGAACGGTTCCAAGGTCAACCAGGATTCCGGCAACCTGATCAACAGCGGCACCGCCGAGAACGTTGAAGTCCAGCTGCTGAACGGCAACATGGCGCCGATCAACATCACCACCAACTCCAACAACACGATGGATTCCAACGGTGCGGCGATCACCGGTGGCGTGGCGGATCTGAAGTACTTCGCCCGTTACTACGCCACGGGTCAGGCCACGGCCGGTACCGTGAACACCTCGGTCAACTTCACGATGCAGTACCAGTAAGCGCACGTGCAAGGAGGCGCTTACGGTCATGGGCGCCTCCTTCTACAACAGACAGGTGATCGGTTTAAGGGTAGAAAATGAAGCTCCCCAAGAAATTGAAACTAGGATTCGGGCTGGCATGCCTGCTGTTGGCGGGCGGAGCGGATGCAAGCGTAATTATCGGCGGCACTCGGGTGGTCTATCCGCTCGACCAGCGCGAAGTCACGGTGAGGCTGGAGAACGACAGCGCCTCGCCTTCGCTGGTGCAAGTGTGGCTGGACAACGGTGAACAGAATGCACAACCGGGTGATGTCAAAGCACCCTTTGTCATTACGCCTCCGATATTCCGTATGGATGCCAAGAAGCGCCAGACGCTGCGCATCATGCATACGGGCGGCGAAGCATTGCCGCAGGATCGCGAGTCGGTATATTGGTTGAACGTATTGGATATCCCTCCCAAGCCGGATGTGGCGCCGGGAACCAATACGATGCAAGTGGCCTATCGCACGCGCGTCAAGCTGTTCGTGCGGCCTGACAATCTGCCGGGCAAGGCCGACGAGGCGCCCGCGCAACTCGACTGGAAAATCGTCGATGGACAGGGCGGCAAGGGCCAGTCCCTGAGTGTCTCGAATCCCACCCCTTATCACGTCTCGTTCAGCCAGATCACGGTGCAGAGCGGGGGTCAGACGTTCAAGAATGAAGTGGGCGGCATGGTGGCACCCAAAGCCACGCAAGTGCTTCCCGTCACCAACATGAAGGCCGTGTCCGCGGGCGCCAAAGTGAAGTACAGCGCCATCAACGATTACGGCGGCGCCATTGTGGGCGAAGCCACGCTAGGCCGCTAGCGCGCGGCGGCTGCCGCGCGCGGCCAGGCGCGATTTCTTCTCCTTTCGTTTTCAATCTGAACGTGGTGAGCACGGGCGGTGTATGCGCACGCCTGTCGATCCGCAGCAGGACATGCCAGATCGTGAAGCAGACTCCGCAATTCCCGTCTTGGACCAGAACCGCCCTCTCGATGGCTTTGGCCCGCCTGTACCCCAGCGTGGCGACAGTGGTGAGCGCCTGCCTGCTCGTGGGGGGCGTGCAAGCGGCGGAAGTGGCCACGGTGCCAGCGCCGGAAGCCGACCCCGCTGTCGTGACGTTTGATGAGTCCTTTCTGCGCGTGGATTCCGCGCAGCACGTCGACGTGACGCGCTTTGCGCGCGGCAACCCGGTCTCGCCGGGGGTTTACTCGGTGGACATCTTCGTCAACGACGAGCGCGTCGCCCGCCAGCCTGTCCGGTTTCAGGCGAACCGCGCCGGTGCGGGGTCGCAGCCCTGTCTGACGCGCACGCTGCTGGATACGCTGGGGGTGGATTTCAGCAAGGTGCCTTCGGGCAATACCGCCGCCAGCGTGGGGGAGTGTGTCGACCTGGCCCGCGCGGTGCCCGGCGCCAAGGTGGACTTCGATTTCTCGGATCAGCAATTGATGTTGACCGTGCCGCAGATGTATATGCGTAACACGGTGCGCGGCTACGTGCCCCCGGAACTGTGGCAGGACGGTGTGACCGCCGGCTTTGTCAGCTACAACGCCAATACCTATCACACCAGCGGCTCGGGCTTTAGCTCCACGCAGAATTATCTGGGCCTGAACGCCGGCTTCAATCTGGGCGGCTGGCGCCTGCGGCATCAATCATCGCTGACGCAGTCTTCCGGCAATTCCTCGCATTTCGATAACTACGCGACCTATTTGCAGCACGACGTGACGGCGCTGAAGTCGCAAGTGACGCTGGGCGACGGCGCGACGACGGGCGATGTGTTCGATAGCGTGCAGTTCCGCGGCGTGCAGATCGCGTCGGAAGACCGCATGTTGCCCGACTCCCAGCGCGGCTATGCGCCGGTGGTGCGCGGTACGGCGGACTCCAACGCCCGCGTCACGATCCGGCAGAACAATCAGGTCATCTACGAGACCAGTGTTTCGCCGGGGCCGTTCGAGATCCGGGACCTGTACGCCACCGGTTATGGCGGCAATCTGGACGTCACCGTGACCGAAGCCGGGGGAAGGACCAAGACCTTCACCGTGCCCTTTGCGTCGGTGACGCAGTCGCTGCGCCAGGGCGTGACGCGGTTCTCGGGCACGGCGGGCCAGTTGCGCAATCTGGGCTTTGACCACAAGCCGAAGTTCGGGCAGTTCACCGTGCAGCACGGGTTGAGCAATATGTGGACGCTGTATGGCGGGGGAGTCGGCAGCAGCGGCTACGCCTCGGCCAACCTTGGGGTGGCCGCCAATACCAGCCTGGGTGCGGTCTCGGTCGACGTGACGGGCGCGCAAACCCATGTGCCGGGGCAGAGCACGATGCGCGGCACGAGCTGGCGCCTGGGCTACAACAAGTTCATCGATCCCACGAACACCAATATCGCGCTGGCGGCCTACCGCTACTCGACGGAGAACTATCTGAGCCTGACCGATGCCTCGTGGGTGCGCGAGTTGGCGCGGCGCAACGAGGATATCCGGTCGCGTTACCGGCAGAAGAACCGGCTGCAACTGACCCTGAACCAGAACTTCAAGTATGGCGGCAGCGTCTTCGTCAGCGCCTCGGCGCAACAGTACTGGAATCGCGGCGGCAGCGACACGTTCTATCAGGCCGGTTACACCGACAGCTTCAAGTACGGCTCCTACAGCCTGAGCGCCGGGCGCACGCGCAGCTGGGACGGCACCATGTCCAACCAGTTCATGGTCAGCCTGAGCATCCCGCTTGGTCGCACCCAGCACGCCCCCATGCTGTCGACCAGTCTGTCCCGGTCGGGCGGCGATACGCAGATGCAGACCAGCCTGAGCGGCTCGCTGGGCGAGACCAACGAGTACTCGTACAACGCCTACGGCACCTATGCGTCGGGCAATGCCAGCCATTCGACCGACGCGGGGGTCAGCGGCACCTACCGTGCGCCGTATGCGCAGATCACGGCGTCGGGCAGCAGCGGCAGGGACACCAACCAGGTTTCCGCCGGTATCAGCGGGTCCATCGTGGCTCACCCGGGCGGCGTGACTCTGTCGCAGATGGTGGGTGACACCTTTGGCGTGGTCGAGGCGCCGGGCGCCGAGGGGGCTCGCGTGCTGAGCGCACCCGGGGTCGAGATCAACAGCAGCGGCTACGCGGTTGTGCCTTATCTGACGCCGTACGGCAGCAATATGGTGGATATCGATCCGAAGGGGACGTCCACCGAGGTCGAGTTCGAATCCACGTCGGAAGAAGCGGTGCCGCGCCTGGGTTCGGTGGTCATGCTCAAGTACAAGATGGTGAGCGGCCGGGCAGCCTTGATCCGCGCCCCGCTGGCCAATGATGCGCCTTTGCCTTTCGGTGCCGATGTGGTGGACGAGAAGGGCGTGAGCGTGGGGGTCGTCGCCCAGGACAGCCAGATTTTTGCGCGCGGCCTGGAGCCCAAGGGCAGCTTGTTCGTGAAGTGGGGCCAAGGCTCGCACAAGCAGTGCCGGATCGACTACCAACTGCCGCAAGACAAGCCCCAATCCCGGGCCGCCTACCTCTCCCTGCAATTGCAGTGCGTGGCGGTTGGCGACGGGTCGCCGGGCCATTCCAACCATCTGGAGGGGGGCCGGCCGGGTCATGACGCCACGCCCCACGCCAAGCGCGTATCTGCCTCCGCAACTGATAAGCAGGAGCAGTGATGAAGTCTGTGTTCAAGGTATTCCGTCAACCCATCGGCGGGGCGGGCGCCGCGCGGCGCGGCAAAGGCTTGTTGGCCGCCGTCGCGGGGGTGTTGGCGACGTTTTTTCTCGCCGCGCCCGCGCTCGCGGACTGCACGGCGGTGAGGCTGCCGGACCTCAACGTCAATTTTCCGCCCACGCTGGTGATCCCGCCGAACATCGCAGCCAATACGGAGCTCGCCACGATCACCGTGGCCGTCCCGGGTACGGCGCAGGGCGTGCAATACGCGACCTGCACAGGGAATACCTACTACTCTTACTACTGGCAGATCAAGTCGAACTCGTACGTGGCTAACAACGTCGGCTCGACCTCGATCGATGGCGTGGGCTATACCGCCAGCCTGTCCGGCGTCAGCTCCAGCCCCATCTGGATGGACAAGCAGATCAATACCCTCGACAAGGAGATGAAGTTTCTTTCGCAGGTTTATGTGACGGTGAAACTCATCGCCACGAAGTCGACCATCGGGACGGGCAAACTGACGTTGAATCCGCGCGGGACCGGCGTGGCCAATACCGTGGCTACGTTCTTTGCCGGCAATGGCACGGCCGGCAACTCGGTGGTGTTCAACGTGACCATGCTGCCCAACGTCACCACGATCAGTTCGGGGTCATGTTCGGTGGTCAACAGCGCGATTCCGGTCACGTTGGATCCCGTCTTCACCACTGCGTTTTCCGGGGTGAACAGCACGGCGGGTGAAAAGCCCTTCTCCATCAACCTGACTTGCCCGACCTCCATCAGCGGTGTCTATATGACCCTGACGGATAGCGCCAATCGATCCAACCTGACGGACAAGCTCACCTTGACCCAGGCCTCCACGGCGAGCGGTGTCGCCTTGCAGATCCTGGACCCATCGGGGTCGCCGATCTCTTACGGCGCCGACTCCATCTCCTCGGGCAACCCGAACCAATGGTATGCCGGTAAACCCGTCAGCGGGAAGTTGAACGTGCCACTGAAGGCCAGGTACATCAAAACGGACACGCAGATCAAGGGCGGCACGGTCAACGGGCTGGCGACGTTTACGATGTCTTATCAGTAGAGCCAAGCGGGGCGGCGCGCCGCCCCGCCCCGCCTGGGCGCCGTCTCGTGCCCGTCAGGCCGTGGTCCTGGCGTCCTGCTCGCGTTCGAGCCGGGCCGTGCGGCGCTTTTCGACTTCGCCCATGATGCCGGCGCGAAAGACGGAGACGCAGACGATGAAGATGACGCCGATCACGACGGTGATGGGCAGATCCAGATCGGCGAGATAGCTTTCCAGTGACACGACCACCGTGGCGCCGACCAGGGGGCCGAGCAGCGTGCCGATCCCTCCGATCAGCGCCATGAGGATGACCTCGCCGGAGGTCTGCCATTGCACGTCCAGCAGAGACGCCACCTGAAACGCCATGGCTTTGGTGGCGCCGGCCATGCCGGCCAGCGTCGCCGAGGCGACGAAGGCGACGAGTTTGTACCTGGCGGTCCGGTAGCCCAGGGAGATGGCGCGCGTTTCATTGTCGCGGATGGCCCGCAGGACCGTGCCGAATGGCGATCGCAGAATGCGCCAGCTCGTATACGCCCCCAGCAGAAAAATCGCCAGCACGAGATAGTAGGTCGTGAGGTTGCTGCTCAGATCGAGCCAACCCAGTGCCTTGCCGCGCGGCACGCCCTGGATGCCGTCCTCGCCTCCGGTCTGCGGAATCTGCACGCACAGAAAGTAAAAAAGTTGGGCCAGGGCCAGGGTGATCATCGCGAAGTAAATCCCCTGGCGCCGGATCGCCACCAATCCGAACAGCAGACCGAGCACGGCAGCGCTGACGGTACCGGCCAGAATGCCCAGCAGGGGATCGGCGTTCAGGTATTTGATGGTGTAGGCCGATACGTAAGCGCCGCAGCCCAGGAAGGCGGCGTGCCCGAAGGACAGCAGGCCGGCGCCGCCCAGCAACAGGTCGAAGGCGATGGCAAACAGCGCGAAGCACAGGATCTTGATCAGAAACGCGGGGTAAATCAGGACAGGGGCGATCAGCAACAGGCCGATGCCCAGCGCCAGATAGAGGGCGAGGTCTTTGCGGACAGTCATCATTGCTCCCTCCCGAACAGGCCTTTGGGACTGAAGAACAGCACCAGCACCATGAGCACGAAGATCACGGTGTTGGCGGCTTCCGGATAAAACAGTTTCGTGGCCGCCTCGATCAGCCCGACGAGGTAGCCCGTGGCGATGGCCGCGCCGATGGATCCCATGCCACCGATCACGATGACGGCAAACACGACGATCAGCAGGTTCTGCCCCATGAGCGGGCTGACCTGATAGATGGGGGCCGCCAGCACGCCGGCCAGCGCGGCCAGCGCCGCGCCCAGCCCATAGGTGAGGGTCATCAGCAAGGGCACGTTGATCCCGAAGGTCTGCACCAGGATGGGGTTTTCCGTGGCCGCGCGCAGGTAGGCCCCGAACTGCGTGCGCTCGATGATCCACCACACGGCAAAGCAGATCAGCAGCGAGGCCAGTACGATGAAGCCGCGGTAGGCCGGCAGGAACATGAATCCCAGGTCCAGGGCGCCTTGCAGGCTTTCCGGCGGCGCATAGGGTTGCCCGCCCGAGCCGAACCAGTAACGGAACAAGCCTTCGGCGACCAGCGCCACGCCGAACGTCAGCAGCAGGCCGTAGAGATGGTCGGATTGATACAGGCGCGCCAGCAGCAGCCTTTCAATCAGCACCCCGAGCAGGCCCACGCACAGCGGCGCCAGGACGAGGGAGAGCCAGAAGCCTACGCCGAAGTAGTTCA
Source organism: Bordetella genomosp. 12 (assembly GCF_002261355.1). Taxonomy (GTDB): domain Bacteria; phylum Pseudomonadota; class Gammaproteobacteria; order Burkholderiales; family Burkholderiaceae_B; genus Bordetella. Next base: position 845,022 of record NZ_NEVU01000001.1, read on the forward strand.
GCAGCAGCCAGGCGGCGAAAGCGCCGAGCATGTATTGCGCGCCGTGGGCCATGTTGATGACCCGCAGCATGCCGAAGATCACCGCCAGGCCGAGGCTGAGCAGCGCGTAGAAAGACCCGTTGATCAGGCCCAGCAACAACTGGCCGTAGAGCGCCGCAGTCGGAATGCCAAATAAAGTGGTCATGGTTCACGCCTTCAGGCAAGCCCGAGCAGGGCGGTCAGTTGGGTGTGACGGCCTTCGAGTTCGGCGCTGACGAAGGTGTCGGCGATACGGCCGTGCTCCATCACGTAGTAGCGGTCGGCCACTTTGCGGGCGAAATGGAAGTTCTGTTCGACGAGCAGAATCGTCATGCCGCGCGCTTTGAGCGTGTGGATCAGGGCGCCGATGCGCTGCACGATGACCGGGGCCAGGCCTTCGGTGGGTTCGTCGAGCAGGATGATGTCGACGCCCGTGCGCAGAATCCGCGCGATGGCCAGCATTTGCTGTTCGCCGCCCGACAGGCGGGTCCCGGGGCTGTGGCGGCGTTCGTACAGGTTGGGAAACAGCGCATAGATCTCTTCCAGGCTCATGCCGCCGGGTTTTTTCACGGGAGGCAGCACGAGATTCTCGGCCACGGTCAGGCTGGCGAAGATGCCGCGCTCCTCGGGCACGAAGCCGATGCCGTAATCGGCGATGTGGTGCAGGGCGCAATGGCTGGCGTCCCTGCCGCCGATGCGGATCTCGCCGCGCCGCTTGCGCAGCACACCGAGGATGGACTTGAGCGTCGTGGTCTTGCCCGCGCCATTGCGGCCCAGCAGGGCGACGACCTCGCCAGGCTGCAGCGACAGCGACACGCCGTGAAGCACATGGCTTTCGCCGTACCAGGCGTGCAGGTCGCGCACGTCGATGGCGGATTCAGTCATCGTCGACTCCGATATAGGCTTCACGTACGCGCGGCAGGTTGCTGACTTCGGTGTAGCTGCCCTGGGCGATGACTTTGCCGCGTTCCAGAACGGTGACGTGGTCGCACAGCGCGGCTACGACCGGGAGGTTGTGCTCGACCATGACCACGGTCCGGCCCCTGGCGGCCTTGCGGATCAGGTCGCGCACGGCATCGACGTCCTCGTGCGCCATGCCCGCCATGGGCTCGTCCAGCAGCATGATCCGGGGCTCGAGCGCCAGTGTGGCCGCCAGTTCGAGTGCGCGTTTGCGCCCATAGGAAAGCGTGCCGGCGCGCACGTTGGCGAAGGCCGTCAGGCCCACGTCGGCCAGCAGGGCCATGGCCCGGTCGTTGAGCGCGTCCAGCCGGCGCGGCGAGGCCAGCATCTGGGTGGCCAGGCCGGCCTGCCGCTGCAGCGCGACGCGCAGGTTGTCGCGGGTGCTCAGGCTGTCGAAGATGGCCGAGATCTGAAACGACCGCACCAGGCCGCGCCGCGCGATCTCGGCGGGTTTCAGCGCGGTCACGTCCTGGCCATCGAGCAGAATCCGGCCGCTGCTGGGCGCGAGAAACTTGCTCAGCAGGTTGAAGACGGTCGTTTTGCCCGCGCCATTAGGGCCGATCAGGCCGTGGATACTGCCTTCGCGCACGCTGATGTCCACGCCGTCCACTGCCGTGAATCCACGGAAGTCGCGGCGCAGGCCGCGCCCCTCCAGGATGGCGGGCGCGGACGCTTCGCGTGCCGAGTCCGGATGCTGCTTGTGCATGGGGCACCCCCAGGATGTCAGTGCGCGGGCTTACTGCCCGGCCTGGGCCAGCAGGCGCTTGGCCTGTTTGAGGTGCGGCATGTCGAGCATTTTGCCTTTGAGGCCGACCGTTCCGGTGCCTTGCGTCTGGAAGGCCTCGACGACCTGGCGCGCGTAGGCGATCTCCTCGGCGCTGGGAGTGAAGGCGAGGTTGATGACATCCACCTGGTCGGGATGGATGGCGACCTTGGCGGTAAAGCCCGCCCGGCGGGCCGCCGCCGCGTCCTTGGCCAGCCCTTCGGGGTCTTTGTAATCGACCCAGAGGGTGTCGACGGGTTCGACGCCCGCGGCCCGGGCGCCGAGCAGGCAGGCCGACCGCGCGTTGCGGTAGGTGTGCTCCAGTGTGCCGTCTTCCTGCCGGTTGCTCGACGCGCCCACCGCGGCGGCCAGGTCTTCGGCGCCCCAGGTCAGGCCGGACAGGCGCGGGCTGCACCCGATATAGCTGTGCATGGTCAGGACCGACTCCGGCGTTTCGGTGGCCACCGGCACGATGGTGATGGCCCCCGCGGGCACGCCGTCGCGTTCTTCCAGGGCGGTCAGGTAGTGGTCCAGCCGGGCCACGTCGGCGCCGCCGCGCGTTTTGGGCAAGAGGATGGTCTGGGGTTGGCCGCCGGCGACCGCCACCAGATCGGCCAGGGCGGCCGGGTGGTCCAGCGCGTTGATGCGGACCCAGAGTTGCTGCTTGCGCGTGGCGGCGGGATGGGCATCCAGGAATTCGCGCACCATGCGCCGGGCAATGCCGGCCTTCTCGGCGGAAACCGAATCCTCGAGATCCAGAATGAGGACGTCGGCATGGGTCTGCACCGCTTTGGCGAACTTGCGCTCGCTGTCTCCGGGTACGAACAGCAGTGATCGAATGGCCATGTTGCTTGTCTCCAGCGTTCGAGTTTGTGTGCGGCAGATTTCATCACACCATTTCAATCATTTCAATGGTTCATTTTTTAAAAAGATTGAGATAAGATGATTTCGCAGGCCGGTCAGACCGGCCGCCGAAGGTCCAAGAACAATCAGGAGACTCACCATGGAGCAGGTGCAGGCGGCCGCGGAGCTGGGCAGTTGGGAGATGCCCGGGGAACTCCGCATGCTGGAGGAAACTGTCAGGCGTTTTATGCGCCAGGAGGTGGCGCCGTTGGAGGACAGGCTGGAGCACGACGCCTATGCCCTGCCGCCGGCCGACCTGGCCCGATTGCAGGCCAAGGCGCGAGAGCTGGGCCTGTGGTGCGTGCAAAGCCCCGAGGCCTACGGGGGCGCGGGGTTGAACCTGCTGGGCCAATGCATTGTCGCGGAGGAGTCCGCCAAGTGCCGCATGGGCGCTTACATTCCGGCTTGCGGGGCCTTCGGTTTCGATCCTCCCAGCATCATCTTCGGCGGAACGCCGGAACAGATACGCAAGTACGCGGTGCCTGCCATCGAACGTGGCGAGAAGGCGTTTTTTGCCATCAGCGAACCGGGCGGCGGGTCGGACCCGGCCCGGGCGATCCAGACGCGGGCGGAGCGTGTGGGCGATCACTATGTGCTCAACGGCACCAAGATCTGGATCACCGCGGCAAGCGAGTCGCGCTGGGGGGTGGCATTCGCGCGCACCGGGCCAGGCCGGGATGGTGTGACGGCCTTCATCATCAATATGGATCGCCCCGGCGTGTCCACCAAGGTGATTCCGGTGATACGCGCCTATGCGCCGTATGAGCTGCACTTCAATGACTACAAAGTGCCGCTGGAGGATGTGCTGGGCGAAGTGGGCAAGGGGTTCGCGCTGGTGGATCGCCTGCTGGTGCATGGGCGCGTGCCTTATGCGGCCGGCACGCTGGGCATCGCCCAGGCCGCGCTCGAGATCGCCATCGATTGGGCGCGTCAGCGCAGCACGTTCGGTGCCTTGCTGGCCGACCGGCAAGCGGTGCAATGGATGATCGCCGATTCGGAAATCGAGTTGCGCGCCGCGCGGCTGCTGGTCTATCAGGCCGCCTGGAAGGCCGACCGGGGTCAGGACATCAAGGTGGATGCCTCCATCGCGAAGGTCTGCGCCACGGAGACCGCCGGGCGGGTCGTCGACCGCTGCATTCAGATTCTGGGCGGGATGGGCGTGGCCTGCGAAATGCCGCTGGAGCGCTGGTACCGCGAACTGCGCATCAAGCGCATCGGCGAAGGTCCCTCGGAAGTGCAGCGCATGGTGGTCGCCCGCCATCTGCTTGGCAACCGATCCAAATAACGCGAACGGAGCATTCATGTCCATCGATTACACCGTCGAAGACGGCATTGCCGTCATTACGATCAACCGTCCCGAACGCATGAACGCCATGGACCTGGAGCACTACCAGGCCCTGTCCGCCGCCTGGCAGCGGGTGCGCGACGATTCGCAGGTCCGCGTGGCCATCATTACCGGCGCCGGCGATCGCGCCTTCACCGCCGGGGCGGACATCAAAACCTTTGTCTCCGCGCCTTCTCCCTGGGATGAGATGTGGTTGACGCAGCGCGATCAACTGCTCAATCGCGGGCTCGAGGTCTGGAAGCCGGTCATCGCGGCCGTCAACGGCTTGTCGCTGGGCGGCGGAACGACGCTGTTGTTCGCCACCGATATCCGCGTCGCGGCCGAGCACGCGACGTTCAGCCTGGCCGAGGTCAAGCGCGGCATCGTGGCCGGCAATGGCGGCACGCAGCGGGTGATGTCGCAGATTCCCTATGCCTTGGCGATGGAGCTGACGCTGACCGGCGATGCGATCGATGCGCAGACGGCGCTGCGCTGGGGGCTGATCAACAAAGTGGTGCCGCGCGAGCAGTTGATGGACGCGGCCATGGCCTATGCCAGGCGGATCGCGGTCAATGCGCCGTTGGCGGTGCAGGCGGCCAAGGAGCTGGCCTTGCGCAGCCGCGATATGGACCTGAACACCGGATTGCGGGTCGAGGCCCTGGTGAACCGGCTGCTGCAGGAAACCGCCGATGCCAAGGAGGGGCCCGCGGCGTTTGCCGAGAAGCGTCCGGCGCGCTTCGAGGGGCGGTGAGCATGAGCCGCGAGCTGCCTTTGCATGGCGTGACGGTGATCGATCTGGGGCAGATCTATAACGGCCCCTACGCGACCTTCCTGATGGCGATGGCCGGTGCCCGCGTCATCAAGGTCGAGCCTCCGGGAGGCGAGAACCTGCGCCGGCGCAGCGTCGTGGGCGGCGCGGCGCTGCCTTTCGCCATGCTCAATTCCAACAAGCGGTTTGTCTCGCTCAACCTCAAGGAGCAGCGCGGCCGCGAGATCCTGCGCACCATGGTCCGGCGCAGCGATGCCTTGCTGGAGAACTTCGCGCCCGGGGTGATGGACCGCCTGGGCGTGGGTTACGACGCGCTGCGCGAGATCAATCCCCGTCTGATCTACGCCTCGGGGTCGGGGTATGGCCTGTCCGGGCCTTACCGGGACTTGCCCGCCATGGATCTCACGGTGCAGGCGGCCTCGGGCATCATGAGCGTGACGGGCTTCCCCGACCGGTCTCCGGTGCGCGCGGGCCCGGCCGTCTGTGACTTCTCGGGCGGCGTGCATCTGTACGGCGCGGTCATGACCGCGCTGTTCGAGCGCGAGCGCACGGGCCTGGGCCGGCGCGTCGAGGTCGCCATGCTGGAAGCCGTCTACGCCTCGCTCAGTTCCAGCCTGGGGTTGTGGTACGGCTCCGGGGGCGAGGCGCCGGCGCGCACCGGCAACCGCCATGGCGGCCTGGCCGAATCGCCCTACAACGTCTATCCGGCCGCCGATGGCCATATCGCGATTCTGTGTGTCGGCGAAACGCATTGGAAGAGCCTGCTGACCGCCCTGGACCGCGAGGATCTGCTGCAGGACGAGCGCTTCTCCACCCTCGCGGGCCGTGTCGCGCACATGGAAACGGTCGACGCGCTGGTCGGCGAGTTCACCGCGGGCCTGAGCAAGGCCGAGTTGATGCGGCGCCTGCAGGCCCAGCGCGTGCCGTGCGCGGCGGTTCGCGATCTGGAGGAGGTCACGTCGGATCCTCACCTGCACGAGCGCGGCTTTCTGGAAGAGGTCGATCATCCGCAATACGGGCGCGTCACGCTGCCCCGCTCGCCCATGCGTTACGAAGACTCCGCGCTGCCGGCCATCGAGCCCAGCGCGGAGCTGGGGGCGCACAACGAAGACATCTACGGCGGATGGCTGGGCATGCCGGCGGCCGACTTGCAGGCCTTGCGCGCCGACGGTGTGATCTGAACCCGCTATCCCTTCAGGAGACAACCATGGCCACCAGCCGAAAAGTCATCATTTCATGCGCCGTGACCGGCGCCATCCATACGCCCTCCATGTCCCGCTATCTGCCCGTCACCGCCGCGCAGATCGCCGACGATGCGGTAGCCGCCGCCGAGGCAGGCGCGGCGATTCTGCATCTGCACGCGCGCGATCCGGGCAATGGCAAGCCGGATCAACGGCCGGAGGCCTTTGCGCCGTTTCTGGCCGACATCCGGCGCCGCAGCCAGGCCGTGGTGAACATCACGACGGGAGGCAGTCCCTATATGACGGTCGAGGAGCGCCTGCGGCCGACGGCGACGTTCAAGCCCGAGCTGGCGTCGCTGAACATGGGGTCGATGAACTTCGGCCTGTTCCATCTGCTGGATAAGTACAAGGACTTCCAGCATGCCTGGGAGCGCGAGCATCTGGAGAACTCGCGCGAGCTGGTGTTTCGCAATACCTTCAAGGATATCGAGCACATTCTCCAAACCGGCACGGCCAACGGCACGCGTTTCGAGTTCGAGTGCTATGACACCAGCCATCTCTATACGCTGCGGCATTTTCTCGACCGGGGGCTGGTCAAGGGGCCGCTGTTCATTCAGACGGTCTTCGGGATACTGGGCGGCATTGGCACCCATCCGGAGGACGTGCAGCATCTGCGGCGCACGGCAGACCGCTTGTTCGGCGACCAGTATCAGTGGTCGGTGCTCGGCGCGGGCGCGGCCCAGATGAAGGTGGCGGCGATCGCGCTGGCCGGCGGCGGGAACGTGCGTGTTGGGCTGGAGGACTCGCTGTGGGCCGGCCCCGGGCGCTTGGCCACGGGCAGTGCCGAGCAGGTGCGCATCGTGCGTCAAGTGATCGAAAGCATGGGCATGTCGGTCGCCACGCCGGATGAGGCGCGCCAGATGCTCGCGCTCAAGGGCGGCGACGCCGTCGCCTTCTGATCCGCCAGGTGCGCGATGAATGTCCTGATCGTGTTCGCCCACCCCGAGCCGGCCAGTTTCAGCGGGGCGTTGCGGGACACCGCCTGCGCCACGCTTAAAGCGCTGGGACATCAGCTGCAGGTTTCCGACCTGTATCGCATGGAGTTTTCCGCCGTGGGCGATGTGGACGACTTTGTCCATGATGTCTGCGATACGCCGTTCGATTATCAGTCCGAGCAGCGCCTGGCCCACCAGCGCGGCAGCTATTGCGCGGAGATTGCCGCCGAGCAGGAGAAATTGCGCTGGTGCGATCTGGTGATGCTGAACTTCCCGCTGTGGTGGTTCGGTCCGCCGGCCATTCTCAAGGGCTGGATAGACCGCGTCATGTCCGTGGGCTTTGCCTATGATGCCGACCGGCGCTTCGAGCGCGGCGCGCTGAGCGGCCGCCAGGCCATGGTGACCATCACGACGGGCAGTCCGGCCGCGCGGTTTTCGCTGGACAGCCCGCGCGCCTACACCGATCTCGCGGGAACGCTATTGCCCTTGAACAAGGGGCTGTTTCCTTATGTCGGCATGACGGCCTTGCCGCCGTTTGCCGCCTACGCCGTGGCCAAGGTCGATCCCGAGGCGCGGGCGGACTATCTGCGGCAGTATCGCGCCCATCTGATCGCTCAGATCGGGCGCGCGCAGCCAGGCGGCGCATGCCCGCCAGGAGAACCCTCATGAGTCATCCCGCCTATATCGGCAACCAGCCGCGCAACAGTGCCGACCTGGGACGTTGGCTGGGGCGCCGCGCGCGCGAAGCCGCCTTGGAGCCGGAGCTGCCCATCATCGATGCGCACCACCATTTGTGGGATTTCCCCGCCGTGGGGAACCGCTATCTGTTGCCCGATTATCTGGCCGATGTGCAGGGCGGGCACAACATCGTCGCCAGCGTCTACGTCGAGGCCGCCGCCATGTGGCGGGCTGACGGCCCCGAGGCCTTGCGCCCGGTCGGAGAGGTGGAGTTCGCCGCGGGGATGGCCGCCATGGCCGACAGCGGCACCTATGGCCCTTGCCGGATCGCCGCGGCCATCGTGGCGCACGCCGATTTGCGGCTGGGCGCGCAGGTGCGCGAGGTGCTGCTCGCGCAGCAGGCGGCGGCGGGCGGGCGCCTGCGCGGTATACGCCATCAGGTCGCGCATGCCACCGGCGCCGTGGGGAAGTACATCAAACATCCCGTGGACGCCGACCTCATGTACCAGGCCGGGTTTCGGGCGGGGGTCGCGCAACTGGCGCCGTTGGGCTTGAGCTTCGATGCCTGGCTGTACCATCCGCAGCTCGCCGGCCTGCGGGACTTGGCGCGCGCGTTTCCCGACACCGTCATCGTGCTCAACCACGTGGGCGGCGTGCTGGGCGTGGACGCCTACGCTGGCCGGCAGGCGCAGGCCTTTGCGCAGTGGAGCGAGCAGATGGCCGCCTTGGCCGACTGCCCGAATGTGGTCGTCAAGCTGGGCGGGATGGGCATGCCGGTGTTCGGCTTCGGGTTTGAGACGGGCGACGGCCCGCCTACCTCCGCGCAATTGGCCGAGCGCTGGCAGCCGTACATCGAGCGGTGCATCGGGCTTTTCGGCGCGCAACGCTGTCTCTTCGAGAGCAATTTTCCGGTGGATCGCCAGTCCTGCGACTACAACGCCTTGTGGAATGCGTTCAAGCTTGCGACGCAATCCCTGCCATCGGCAGACCGCCGGGCCGTCTTCATGGAAACGGCCCGGCGCGTGTACCGCATCGCGATCTAAAGCACCGATACGCCCGCATCGCGGGTCAGCTTGCCCCACAGGTCCAACTGGGCGCGGATGTAGGCCGAGAACTCCTGCGGTGTGCCCGGCGCCGGCAGCATGCCCATGCTGTCGAAGAACTGCCGGGTGTCGGGGGCCTGCAGCGCGGCGACGAAGGCGGCATTGACCTTGTTCACGATGGCCGGCGGGGTGCCGGCCGGCGCGAACAGGCCGACCCAGGAAGCGAATTCATAGCCGTCCACGCCTGACTCGGCCAGCGGCGCCACGTCCGGACTGGACGGCAGACGCTGCCGGCTCGTGACCCCCAAGGCGCGCAGTTTGCCGCTCTCCAGATAGGGGCGCGTGACCATGACATCGGTGATCATGTAGTCCAGGCGTCCGCCGATCAGATCCGTGACGGCTTGCGGCGTGCCGGCGTAGGGGACGCCCAGACTCTGGATCCCGGTGAGCGACTTGAGCAGTTGCGCGGCGGCCAGCCCGCCGGAATTGCCGGTGCCGTAGTTCAGCTTGCCGGGGTTCTCGCGCGCGTAGCGCAGGAACTCCGTCATGTTGCGGGCAGGCAGGTCGGCGCGCACCACCATCATGAGCGGGTTGGACGTCAGCTGCGTCACCGGACTGAAGTCCTTGACCGGGTCGTAGCCGATGTCCTTCATCATGTAGACATTGGCGGCGTGGGTCGAGTTGGTGCCGAGCAGCAGCGTGTAGCCGTCGGGCTTGGCGCGCGCGACCTCGCGCGCGGCCACGCTGCCCTGCGCGCCCACTTTGGGCTCGACCACGATGGGTTGGCCCAGCGTGGCGCTGGCCTGCTTGCCCAGGTAGCGCGCGATGATGTCCGAGCCGGATCCGGCCGGAAAGGAGATGACCAGCCGGATGGGGCGGTCGGGATAGTTGGCCGCCGGGTCGGCGGCCACGGCCGGGCCGGCCGTGGCGGCGGCGAGCGCGAAGGCGGTCAGGGTGCGGATGAGCATGGCGTGTCTCCGCTCAGGGCTTGACCAAGGGGCATTCGCTTTCGGACAGCGGCCAGTAGATCTGGTCGGCCGGCAGCGTGGACAGGATCTTGTAATAGTCCCAAGGCCCTTTCGATTCCTGCGGCGTCTTGACCTGCGCGACCAGCATGTCGTGCAGCATCACGCCATCCTCGCGCAGTTTGCCATTGTGGGTGAAGACGTCGTCGACGGGCAGTTCCCGCATTTTCTTCATGACCGTCATGGCGTCGGTGGTGCCGGCGGCCTGCACCGCTTTCAGATAGTGACCCACGCTGGAGTAGACGCTGGCCTGCACCATGGTCGGCATGGCTTTGCGGATATCGTAGAAACGTTTGGCCCAGGCGCGGGTTTCATCGTTCTGGTCCCAGTAGAACGAGGTCGTCAGCACCAGGCCCTGGGCGCGTTGCAGCCCGAGCGCATGGATGTCGGTCAGGAAGGTGATGAAGGAGACCACTTTCTGCTTGCCGCGTGTCAGGCCGAATTCCTGCGCCTGCTTGATGGCGGTCACCAGATCCGCGCCGCCCGTGGCCAGCGCCACCACATCGGCGCCCGAGGCCTGGGCCTGCAGCAGATAAGACGAGAAATCTGTGGTGTTCAGCGGATGCCGCACTTTGCCGACCACCGTGCCGCCGTTGGCCTCGACGTACTTGGTGGCGTCACGCTCCAGGGCGTGGCCGAAGGTATAGTCCACGGTGATGAAGAACCATTTCTTGCCGCCTTCCTTCATGGCGCCCTTGACGGTGCTCATGGCCTGGGACTTGGTGTTCCATGCCCACACCGCGCCGACGGGCGAGCAGGCCGAGTTCACCAGGGATTCGGTACCGGAGGCCGAGGTCAGGACGACGGCCTTGCGCGATTCCGTGGCGGCCTGCTGAATCGCCAGGGCCGCGGCGCTCGAGGCAATGTCGGCCAGCGCGGTGACGCCTTCGTTGTCCATCCATTTGCGGGCCAGGCTGGAGGCGATCTCGACTTTGTTCTGGTGATCCGCGCAGAGAATTTCGATGGGGCGATCGAGGACCTTGCCGCCGAAATCCGTGGCGGCCATTTTGGCGGCGGCGCAAGACCCCGCGCCGCCCAGGGCGCTGAACGTGCCGCCCATGTCGCTGAGCAAACCGATCTTCACGGGCTGGGCCATCGCGCCGGCAGCAACGCCGGCTCCCACCAACCAGACTGCGGCCAGCTTAGCCAGATGCGCACTTATCTTCATGGTGTCTCCTTCTCGGGCCGCTCTCTGTCGGAGCGCCTGGGTATTGCCGCGCCAACGGGACGCGGCGGCCGTTCTGCTCAATGCGTCATGGTTTGCCTGCGGCCCCGGCTTGGGCGCTCTGGGCCACCCCGGCGGACAGCAGGGCGTCGATGTCGCCGTCGCCATACCCCAGCTCGGCCAGGATCTGGCGCGAATGCTCGCCCAGGCCCGGAGGCGCGCTGCGCATGGCCGGGCGCACCCCGTCGAAGGTGACCGGGGCGGCGATGGTTTTTCCCGTCGCGCCTTCCAGCACCATGCCGCGCGCCTGCATGTGCGGGTGGTCGAGTAAATCCTGCAGGCTGTTTAGCGGCGCGGCGGGTACGCCGGCGGCCGTCAGGCGTTCGAGCCAGTCGGCGCAGGTCCGCGAGCCGATCAGCTGCTGCACCAGGGCGATGGTCTCGGCGGCATGCTTGACCCGCGCGCCATTGGTGGCAAAGCGCGGATCGCTGGCGGCTTGCGGCGCTTCGGCGGCTTTGCAGAAGCGATTCCAGAGGTTGTCGTTGGGGATGCCGATGAGAATGTCGCGGTCCTGGGCCTGAAAGACCTGATACGGGCAGAGCGAGGGATGGCCGGAGCCCGACTTGCCGGGCAGCTTCCCCGATTGCCAGTAGTTTTGCAGCGTGTAGCCCAGCAGGCCGGCCGCGCTGTCGAACAGCGAGACCTCGATCGCGGCGCCTTTGCCGGTGCGTTCGCGCTGCACCAGGGCGGCCAGGATGCCGGACAAGGCATTCATGCCCGTGGCCTGATCGATGGGCGACATGGGCGAGCGCACCGGGCCGCCGCCGGGTTCGCCCGTGATGGACAGCATGCCGCTGAAGGCCTGCAGGATCAGGTCGTAACCCGGCAGCGCGCTCAAGGGGCCGTGCTGGCCGTAGCCCGAGATGCTGCAATAGACCAGCCGGGGGTTGACGCCCAGCAGCGTCTCGCGGCCCACGCCCAGGCGGGCGGCTACGCCCGGCGCGAAGCTTTCGATGACGACGTCCGCGGCGGCTGCGAGCTGGTGCGCGATGCGCTGGCCCGGCGCCGACTTCAGATCCAGCGCGATGCTGCGTTTATTGCGATTGGCCGACAGGAAGACCGCGCCGCAGCCCTGTGCGTCGTAGGGCGGCCAGTGCCGCGTTTCGTCGCCAATATCGATCGGCTCGACCTTGGTGACCTCGGCGCCGAAGTCACTCAGCATCTGGGCGCACAGCGGCCCGGCCAAGACTTTGGATAGATCCAACACTTTCAACCCAGCCAAAGGAAAATTCATTCTCCGTCCTTGGTTTAATGGTTTATGTATTACATTCATCAAAAGGTTCAATCATTATTGAAAGTGACGCTCGCGAAGTCAATCGGTGCAAAGCCGGGGGTCGCGGGCTGGCGACTGGAAGGGGATGGCTTTGGCGCAATACAATGGTTTAAGAGATGGATATTTCAACCATAAGGAATTCAACATGGCGTTTGGCGAATCCGACACGCTGGGCTTGATCGATGTCCCCAAATCCTGCGACATGCTGGCTTCGCGTCTGCGCAATCAAATCCTGTCCGGGGTCTATCCGGCCGGCACGCAGTTGCCCGCGGAACGGGATCTCGTCAGCCAGACAGGCTTGAGCCGCAATGCCATCCGGGAGGGCTTGCGCATTCTCGAGGCCGAGGGCCTGGTGCAGACGCGCCTGGGGCGCTATGGCGGCTCTTTCGTGTGCCAGCCTTCAGACGAAATGTTTGCGCGCCACTTCCGGGTCTATGCGCGGGGCCGCAAATTGCCGCTGGAAGCCCTGCTCGAGGCGCGCGAGTCCCTGGAGCCGCGCATCGCCATGCTGGCCGCGGCCAATCGCAATTCCGACGACCTGGCCGAATTGCAGGGGGTGCTGGATCGCCTGGCGGCTCCGCCCGCGCAGGATCCCGCCACCTTTCTCGCCGAGACGCGGCACTGGATCTACGGCGTGGCCACCGCCAGTCACAATGAGCTGCTACGCGTGTTCATGACCTCGCTGGCCGAACTGATCCACGATCTGTCCGGGCTGGAGGATTTCACGTCCGAAGCCAGCCGCAAGGAGATCATCCATATCTACCAGCGTATCTTTCAGGCGATCGCCGACGGCGATGTCGCGGCGGCCGGCCGCCGCGCGGAGCGGCACGTCAAGGCCTATTCGGAGCGCGCGCGCAAAGCGGGGATGACCCTCTAGGCAGCCCCAAGGCCCTAGCGGCCGCCCGCGACGTCCACCACGGTGCCATGGATGTAAGAGGCCGCGGGCGAGGCCAGCCACAGCACCGCCTCAGCCACTTCGTCCGGGGTGCCGGAGCGTTGCAGCGGTGTGGTGCGGGCCAGCGTTTCCATGGCGTCGAGGCCGCCGTGGATGTCGTGGATCTGCGTCTGGATCAAACCGGGCCGCACGGCATTGACCCGGATGCCTTGGGTGCCCACTTCCTTGGCCAGCGCCAGCGTGAAGGCGTCGATGGCGCCCTTGCTGGCGGCATAGTGGCAGCCGCCGGCCAACCCGCCCAGGCGCGCGGCGACGGACGAGAGATTGATGATCGCGCCGCCCTTGCCGCCTGTCTGGGTGGACATGCGTTGGACCGCCTGCCTGGCGCAGAAGAACATGCTGAAGACATTGGCGCGAAACAGGCGTTCCAGTTCGCCCGCGTCCATGTCCCGCACCAGGCAGTGGCCCAGCATGCCGGCGTTGTTCACCAGCACATCCACGGGGCCCAATTGCCGGTCGACGTCGAGAAAGAGGCGTTCGACCTCCTGCTCCTGGCCGACGTCGGCCTGCACGGCGATGGCGCGGCCCCCTGCCGCGCGGATGCGGTCCACCACGGCTTCGGCGGCGGCGGCATCCCGGCGGTAGTTCACGGCGACGGCATATCCCTGGCCGGCGGCCATGGCGGCGATGGCTGCCCCGATGCCGCGGCCCGCGCCCGTGATCAGAACGATCTTGGTCATGGTTGGTCCTGCGTGCGTGGGTTCATTGCGGCTCGATGCCGGCTTTCTTGACCAGGTCCGCCCACTTGTCGATCTCCACGTCGATGAAGCGCTTGAGCGTCACCGGATCCTGGTAGGCCGGCGCGATGCCGTTGTCGATCATGCGTTGGTTCAGCGCGGGCTGCGCCAGCACATCGTGGGCGACGTGGGTCAGTCGGTCGACGACCTCCACGGGCAGGCCGGCGGGGCCGACCAGGGCGAACCAGGCGGTGATGTCAAAGCCCGGCAGCGTCTCGGCCAGGGGCTGCCAGCCAGGCGTCAGCGGGCTTTCGGATTGCGAGGTGATGGCGATGGCCTTGAGCTTGCCGCCCTTGGCCTGCGCGATCGCGTTGGCGGCGTCGACGAAGGTGAAGTCCAGGGTGCCGCCCAGGACATCGACCACGGCATCCGGAATGCCTTTGTACGGCACGGCCAGCACGTCCAGGCCGGCTTCCGACTTCAGCATGGCCAGCGAGACCTGGGAGCTGGACGAGCCGAAGCCGGCAGTCAGCTTGCCGGGATGCTTGCGGACATGGTCGATGAATTCGCGCGCATTGTCGGCGGGGAAGTCCTTGCGGACCATCAGCACGAGCAGATTGGCCCCCAGCCCGGCAATGGGCGTGAAGTCTTTGCGGGGATCGTAGGGCAGGTTCTTGAAGAGACTGGCGTTGGCCGCGATGGCGGTGTTGGCGCTGATCATGAGCGTGTAGCCGTCGCGCTTGGCGTCGGTCAGGGTGCCCACGGCGATGATGCCCTGCGCGCCGGGGCGGTTTTCCACGACCATCGGCTGGCCCAATACTTTTTGCATGTCGGCGCTGACCATGCGGGCGAGCTGATCGGTTGCGCTGCCGGCCGGGAAGGGCACCAGCACGCGGATGGGCCGCTCGGGGTAGCCGGCGGCAGCCGCGGCGCCAGCGGTGAGCACGGCCAGGGTGGCGGCCAGGACACGGACGAAGCTTTTCATGGGAATCTCCAGTGCGTTACCGCGAGGCGCCGTGAGGGGGGGAAAGCGGGTTCTGATCGATCCGCAGGGTCAGTAAATGAAAGGACAGCGATTTGCCATGCAGATCGAGGTCGAGGGAGTCATTGACCCCGCCGTCCAGGATGTCTTCGATGACGAAGTTCATGGCGCCCAGGCGCGGCAGCAGATAGCGCCGCACGCGGGTCGGGTTGCGATAGGCAAAGTGTTGCGCCACCCGTTGCTCGGTCACTTGCGCCACCAGCCAGGGATAGTCTTGCGGCTGGTAGGCAATGAGGCTGATGTTGGAGTGATTGCCTTTGTCGCCCGTGCGAGCGTGAGCCAGTTCATAAAGCAGGGTCTGAGTCATCATGATGTCGGCGCGGTGAGGTGATAGGAGGCGGGGGCGAGTTCGCGCGGGACCATGAAGTTGCGCATCTCCAGCCGTCTGCGTTTGCTGACTTTGACGCCGCCGCCGCCGGCCGGGCCGCCCGTCCACAGGGCCGTCACCTCGCGGTGCAATCTATCGATCAAAGCGGGATCGTCATGGCGCGCCGCGGCCCTGAGCCTGACGTCGGTGGCCTGGCCCACGGGCGTGCTGGCCAGCATATGGCCGCGATCGTCGCCGAGGATGCTGCACACGCCGATCAGGTCGAAACGCAGTTGCAGCAGCTCGCCGAGCCGCTTGTCCAGCACCGCCATGGCCAGCCGCGCGCGCGCTTCCGCATTGGGGCCGGCATAGGAAATTTCGGCGTCGCCCGTCCAGCCGCCTTCAAAAAACGCGGCGGCCTTCAGCGTCGGCGGCCGCGGGTGGCCGCGTACGCCGGCCAGCCTGACGCGGCCCGGCGCAATCTCTTCGACGCTGGCGTCGCTGATGTCGGCCACCACGTCCGGCGTCAGATAGGCCGCGGGATCATGCACTTCGTAAAGGAGCTGTTCTTTGACGGTCTGGCTGTTGACGATGCCGCCGGTGTCGTCGGCCTTGCTGATGATGCAGGAGCCGTCGGCCTGCATCTCGGCGATCGGAAAGCCCACGTCGTCCAGGCCCGGGACTTCCTTCTTGCCCGGGTCGGCGTAATAGCCGCCGGAGACTTGCGCGGCGCATTCGAGCAGATGGCCTGCCATGGTGCCGCCGGCCAGGGCATCCCAGTCCTCGCGTTGCCAGCCGAAGTGGGCGATGGCCGGGCCTAGCGTGAGCGAGGAATCCGCCACCCGGCCCGCCACGACGATCTGCGCGCCGGCCGTGATCGCTTCGGCGATTTCGAAGGCGCCCTGATAGACATTGGCGCTGACGAAACGCGCCGCGTCAAAGCCGCTGCCGAAGCAGTCGCGGATGGGCCCGGCCTGCTGCAAGGGGCCGGACAAGTCATCGCCGGCCAATACGGCGATGCGCGGCGCAGGCAGGCGGAGGTCGCGGGCCAGACGTTCGATGAGCCGCGCCGCGGCCGGCGGATTGGCCGCGCCGAAGTTGCCGACGATGGTGATGCCGTGGGTGAGGCAGTCGCGCAGGATGGGCCGCAGCAGCGGTTCGAGCAGGGCTTCGTAGCCGGCTTGCGGGTCGGCGCGGCGTGCAAGCTGCGCGAAGGCGAGCGTGCGTTCGGCCAGGGTTTCGAAGATGAGTACGGCCGGGCCGCCGCGCTTTATCAGGGTGCGCACCACCGGCGCAGGCGCATCGAGACGGTCGCCGGAAAAGCCGGCGCCGCATCCTATGTTCAGGACATCCTTCATATCGGGCTCCAGATCGCGCTTAGCGCAGATACTTGCAGGCAGCAGGGTCGGGCGCCTTGAAGGCGTCCTGGCCCGGGATCACGCTGATCTGTTCCATCAAGTCCCATTCCCCTTTGGATTCGCTGGGCTTTTTCACGCGGAACAAATACATGTCACGCACCAGCCGGCCGTCGGGGCGGATGACGCCCTGGCGGGTCATAAAGTCATTGACCGGCGTGGCCTTCATCTGCGCCATCACGGTTGCCGCGTCGGTGCTGCCCGTGGCTTTGACGGCCGCGAGGTAATGCATGACGGCGCCATAGGCGCTGGCCTGGTTGGCGTTGGGCATCTTGCCCACGCGCTGCGCATAGCGTTGGGCGAAGGCGCGCGTCGCCTCGTTCTGGTCCCAGTAAAACGCCTCCGTGACCACGAGATCCTGCCCGGCCTGCAGGCCCAGCGCCTTGACGTCGTGGAAGGTGATGCTGGGCACGGCGATATGCTGGCCGGCGGCGCGCATGCCGAAGTCCTCGGCCTGCTTGAGCGCGGTCACTGCCTGCATCGTCGTGGTGGTCAGGCCGACCACGGCGGCCTTGGACGCCTGGGCAGAGAGCAGGTCTGAGCCGTAGTCGGAGGCATCGAAGGGGTGTTTGGTCGCGCCCAGCACTTTGCCGCCGGCAGCCTGCACCATGGCCGTGATGTCGCGCTGGATGTTCGTGCCGTAGGCGTAGTTGACGGTCAGGAAGTACCAGCTTTTGCGGGCGTCGTCGCCATAGGCGAGGAAGGCGCCGCGCGCCTGGCTGTAGGTGTCGTAGGTCCAGTGAATGCCGTTCGGAGAGCAGTGCTCGCCCGTCAGGTCATTGCTGCCGGTGCTCAGGAAAATCACCATGCGGTCTTTGTCGCGGGCCAACTCCTGCACGCCGAGCGCGATGCTGGTGATGCCGACATCGAGGATCAACTGCACATCGCTGTCATACCATTTGCGCGCGATGCCCAAACCCACGTCGAGTTTGGACAGATGGTCGGCCGCCAGCACTTCGATGGGCCGTCCGAGCACGGTGGCGCCGAAGTCTTCCACCGCCATGCGGGCGCTGATCACCGTGCCTCGTCCCGAGTAGTCGGCCGCCGGGCCGGACTGGTCGGTGAGCACGCCTATCTTCAAGGGCGCCGGGGTCTGGGCCGCGGCCGGCGCCTGGGGGGCTGTCAACGCCAAACCCAGGCAGGCGGCCGCGAACAAACGGCCGGCGCAAAGCGGATTACGGTGCGGCATGGATGTCTCCGTTGGCGATACTGCGCATCGCTCTTATGGTCAGACCATTGACTGAGTCTATGGTGGATGGTATTTATTGGCCTTCCAAAAGTCAACGCATCATCGACACCGAGGAGACGGGACATGGCGCAGCAAATGCGTTGCTACCAGATCAGGGCGTTTGGCACCGAGTTAAGCGAGGCGGTCGTGGATCTGCCCGCTCTCGAAGGCGCGCAGGTGCGCTTGAAAGTCATCGGCGCGGGGGTGTGCCACAGCGACGTGCACATCTGCGAAGGCCATTACCAACTCGGAGGCGGCAAGACGCTGTCGTTTGCCGATCGCATCCGGTTTCCGCGCACCCTGGGGCATGAGGTCTCGGGCGAGGTGGTGGCGGTCGGGCCGGATGTCGCGCATTTGGCCGTGGGTGATGTATGCCTGGCGTGCTCCTGGATCGGCTGCATGGAGTGCGACCACTGCCGCCAGGGCCTGGAAAACCTGTGCACGGCGCCGCGCGTGATCGGCGTGAATCGCGATGGCGGCTTCGCGGAATACGTCGATCTGCCCGATGAGCGCTATGCGATTCCCTTGGGCGACCTGGATCCGGTCGCGGCCGCGCCCATGGTCTGCTCCGGCCTGACCACGTACAGCGCGCTGAAGAAGTTCGGCCCTCTGCAGGCGCGGCGGCCGTTGGTCGTGATCGGCGCGGGGGGGCTGGGGCTGATTGCGATCTCGGTGGCGCGCATGCTCGGCGCCACGGGCGTGGTGACGGTGGAAATCGATCCCGCCCGGCGGCAGGCCGCGCTCGATGCCGGGGCCAGCCACGCCATCGACCCGGCCGCGCCGGATGCGGTGGCGGCCATCAAGGCCGCCGTGGGCGGGCAGGTCTGGGGCGTGCTGGATGTGGTCGGCAGTTCTGAGACCGTGCAACTGGCGCTCGATGCGCTGGACAAGGCCGGCCAGCTCGTCGTGGTGGGCCTGTTTGGCGGCGCCATCTCCATCCCCGTGCCGAGTTTGCCGCTCAAGGTGCTGACGATACAGGGCAGCTATACCGGGTCGCCGGCGGAGTTGCGCGAGTTCATCGCGCTGGCCCGCCGTCTCGGTCTGCCGCGCGTGCCGCTGGACATCCGGCCGTTGAGCCATGCGCCGCAAGCCTTGAAGGACTTGCAGCAGGGCAAAGTGGTGGGGCGCATTGTCCTCACGCCGTGAACCGCAACCATCCGTTTGACGAGAAGGGGCAGGTATGACGAGGTCTGACACGACGACGCATCCCTATCTGGGAACAGGCGCCAAGGGACATTTGATCGGCGGGCGCGTGTGTCCCGCGCAGGACGGCAGGCTGTTCGATACCTGCAATCCGGCCACGGGGGAAGTCATTGCGCAACTGGCCCGCGGCACGGAGGCGGATGTGGACGCCGCCGTGCGCACGGCCCGCAAGGCGTTCGAAGGGCCCTGGCGATCTTGGACGCCTTATCAGCGGCAGGCCTTGCTGTTTCGCGTGCACGAGCTGGTCGACCAACACTATGACGAGCTGGCCTTGCTCGAAACGCTGGACATGGGCGCGCCGCTGTCGCGCACTCGTGCGTTTCGCGGCTTCATTCTGCAAACGATTCTGCATTACGCCACGCAGACTGCCAATCTGGCCGGCGAAACGTTGCCCAACTCCTTGCCTGGCGCGATCACCACGCTCAATCTGCGCACGCCCGCCGGGGTCATCGGCGGCATCATTCCCTGGAACGGGCCGCTGATCAGCCAGTGGTGGATTCTCGGCGGGGTACTGGCCAGCGGCTGCACCGTGGTGCTCAAGCCCGCCGAGGATGCTTCCCTGAGCGTGCTGCGCGTGGCCGAACTGCTGCACGAGGCGGGTCTGCCCGAGGGCGTGGTCAATGTCGTGACAGGCATGGGCGCCGAGGCGGGGGCCGCGCTGGCGCGCCATCCCGACGTCGACCGTGTCGCCTTTACCGGTTCCACGGCGACGGGGCGCAAGATCATCGAAGCGTCCACGGTCAATATCAAACGCCTGCAGCTCGAGCTCGGCGGCAAATCTCCCGATATCGTGTTTGCCGACGCCGATCTGGACGTGGCGGTGCCGGGGGCGGCCATGGCCGTGTTCTCCAACAGCGGCCAGGTCTGCTATGCCGGTTCCCGTCTGTTCGTGGAGCGCAGCATCCACGACGAGTTCGTCGCGCGTCTGACCGCTTTCAGCAAGACGCTGCGCGTGGGCAACGGCCTGGATCCCAAAGTGCAGCTCGGCCCGCTCATTTCGGCCCGCCAGCTCGACCGCGTGATGGGTTATATCGACGGCGCGGCGGCCGAAGGTGCCGCGCTGGCCGGCGGCGGCCAACGGCTGGATGGCGATCTGGCTAAGGGTTATTTCGTGGCGCCCACGATCTTCGCCAACGTCCACAACGAGATGACCATCGCGCGCGAAGAGATATTCGGCCCGGTGATTTCGGTGATTCCCTTCAATGACGCGGACGAGGCGCTGCGATTGGCCAACGCCACCGACTATGGCTTGGGAGGAGCGGTATGGACCCGTTCCCTGGGCCAGGCCATGAAGATGGTCCATGGCGTTCGTTCGGGCACGCTATGGGTCAATTGCTACGGTGTCATCGATCCCGCCGTGGGGTTTGGCGGCACCCGCAGCAGCGGCTACGGGGTCAAGGGCGGCCTGCATCATCTGGAGGCCTATATGGACACCAAGAGCGTCTATATCAAACCTTGATCCTGCTGCTTGATCAGGTTGCGCAGTTGCGCGGAATAAGCCTGGACGTGACGCGTCATGCGGCGCCGGGCCGCCGCCGCGTCCTGTTTTTCAACCGCGTCGAGAATGCGGGTGTGCGCTTGCAGCACGAGGCTGCGCACTTCATCGGTGGCGAAGTTGTGCAGCGTCGAGGCTTCGTGAATCAGATTGGCCAGCGAATGCATGAAGGCCTCGAGCAAGGGATTGCGGCTGGCCGCCGCCAGCCGGCAGTGCCATTTGACGTTTTCTTCGAGGTAGGCCGGCACGTTGTCGTGGGCCTGTTGCAGGCGCCGGTCGATCTCGCGCAGTTCGGCCAGATCGGCGTCACTGCGATGCAGCGCCGCCAGCTCGGCGATGGGCGGCTCCACGGCTTCGCGCGCTTCGATGATGGAGGCCAGCGGCAGATGGCTGCCCCGCGCGAAGAGCGCGATCTGGCGCGCGACGGTGGTGCCGCTGGGCCGGGTGGCGCGCGAGCCGCCATAGCGCCCCGGACGCGTGCTGACCAGCCCTTCGGCCTCGAGGATGCGCAGCGCCTCGCGTACCGAGCCGCGGCTCAGGCCGGTCTGGTCGACCAGGTCGCGCTCCCCGGGCAGCAGGCTGCCGTCGGGAAAGCTGCCATCGAGAATTTTCTGGCGCAAATGATTGGCCAGGACATCGCACGACTTCGGGATGTGCAGCGGTTCCAGGCGGGGCGGGGCGGATGCTTCGGGTTTGTCGAGTTTCATGGCGGTACCGCGTCGCGGCATGCGGGCCGACCCGACGAAGTTTAATTGTTTGACCATTGATTCAACGATAGTAACACCCACCAATCAGGAGACAGCGATGGAAAACGGACAGGCGGCAGCGCCGCAACCGTGCGTGCAGTACCGGATCGAGGGCAGTGTGGCGATCATCCAGTTGAACCGGCCCGAGCGGATGAATGCCCTGACGGTCGAGATGCGCGAGACGCTGGCCGAATTGTGCGGCCAGGCCAACCGCGACCGCGCGGTGCGAGCGGTGGTGCTGTGCGCGGCCGGCCGGGCTTTCTGCGCCAGCGGCGATGTGTCGAACATGCGCGAATTCAATGTCGACTCCGCGCGCGAGCGTCTGCAACGGGCGCACCGGATGATCCGCGCGCTGGCCGACATCGATAAGCCGGTCATCGCTGCGGTGCAGGGGGCGGTGGCCGGAATCGGATGGAGCATGGCGCTGGCCTGCGACCTGATCTATGCCGCCGACACGGCATATTTTTCGCAGGTGTTCAAGAACGTCGGGCTGGCGCCCGATGGCGGCGCCCTGCATTTTCTGGCGCAGAACATCGGCCTGCTGCGCGCCAAGGAGCTGGTGCTGTCGGGCCGCCGCCTGGGCGCGGAGGAAGCCTGCCAGATGGGCCTGGTGACCAGGGTGGTCGGGGCCGATCGGCTTCAGGACGAGGCCCTGGCCATGGCGGCCACTCTGGCCGAGGGACCGACGCTGGCCTACGGGTTCGGCAAGCGGATGTTCCGGCAGGTCTATGCCCCCGCCCTGGAAACCTATCTCGATGTCGAGAACTGGGCCCAGACGGCGGCGATCATGAGCGAGGACCACCAGGAAGGGGTGGACGCCTTTTTGAGCAAACGTGCGCCGGTCTTCAAGGGCCGCTGATCAGGAGATCATCATGTCGAGAGCTTGGTTGTGTCGTGCCCTGGCTTGTCTGCTGCTGCCTTTGCTGGCCGCGCCGCCGGCGCTGGCGGGCGCCTATCCCGAACGCCCGGTGCGTTTGCTCGTGGGTTATGGCCCCGGCGGGGGCACCGATCTGATCGCGCGTCTGGTGGCGACGCATATTTCTCAGGAGCTGGGCCAGCCCGTGGTCGTGGAAAACAAGCCCGGCGCGGCCGGCAATATCGCCACCGACCAGACCGCGCGCGCCGCGCCGGATGGCTATACCCTGCTGCTGGCGGCCAACACCGTCACGATCAACCCGCACATGTACCGCGACATCGCGACCGATCTGGCGCGTGATATGCGGGGGGTGGGCATCGTGGCGACTTCTCCCATCGTGCTGGTCTCGGGCGCGGCGTCGCCCTTCAAAGGGCTGGAGGGTCTGCTCGCCTACGCCAAAAGCAACCCGGGCAAGGTCAGCTACGGCACGCCCGGCGTCGGCACGCCGCAGCATCTGGCGGTCGAGCTGCTGATGCATATGACGGGCACCAAGATGACGCATGTTCCGTACAAGGGATCCAGCCAGTCGCTGTCGGACCTGCTGGCCGGGCATATTTCCCTGGTGTCGGCGGCGATCAATTCCGCGCAGCCCTTCATCGAGGCCGGCAAGCTGCAAGGCGTGGCCGTCGCCGACGCCCAGCGCGTGGCGGCCCTGTCTGGCGTGCCCGCCATCGCCGAGATCGTGCCCGGCTACGAAGTGCGGATCTGGTACGGCGTGATGGCGCCGGCGAAGACGCCGGATGCCGTGGTGACGCGCTTGAACGAGGCGCTGGCCGCCGCCGCCAAACATCCGGAGATGCAGGCGCGCATGCGCGAGATGGGCTATGAACTGGCCTTGAACAGCCCCGCGGCCATGGATGCCGAAGTTCGCGACGACCTGCAGCGATGGGGCGCCGTCATCAAGGCGGCGGGGCTGAGCCCCAATTAGTGCCGGCGCGGGCGGCGGCGGGCCGCTGCCCGCGCGCCGGGCGCGCTCAGGCGGCGTGCGCCTTGACGTGGCGCACGACCTCGGCGTGGGTGGCGACCCAGGCGCCTTTGGCGCGCGCGGCCTTGAGGATTTCTTCGAGGATCCAGATCCGCGAGCGCGCGGTGATGACGTGCGGATGCATGGTCAGCTGGAACAGACCGCCGTCCTGCTCGGCGCCCTCGAGCTCGCGCATGAAGATGTCGAGCACGGCCTGCGGCGGGGTATAGGGCCGCAGGGACTGGAAGCGATGCATGATGAAGTAGACGGCATCGTCCCGGATCCATTCGACCGGCAGCTCCACCACGCCCGAGGGCTGGCCGTCGAGCAGCAGTTCATAGCAGTCTTCGTCGGCCATGAGGGAGGAGTCGTACTCCAGGCCCATTTCGACCGCGATGCGCAGCGTGTGGGGGCTGAAGTCCCAGGAGGGGGTGCGCATGCCGACCGGCCGCACTTTGGTGATGCGCTCGAGCGCATCCGACGAGCGCAGCAGCAGGTCGCGCTCGGCTTCGTAGGGCAGCACGGAATTCAGCTCGTGAATCCAGCCGTGCAGGCCGATCTCGTGGCCGGCGTCGATGAGGCGTTGCTGCTCTTCGGGGTAGGTCAGAGCGGCGACGGCGGGGACGTAGAAACTGGCGCGCGCGTCGTAGCGCTGCAGCAGGCGTTCCAGACGGGGCACGCCGACGCGGGCGCCATACTGGCCCCAGCTCATGCGGCCGATGGATTTGCCGCCTTCGCGCAGCTCGTTGGTCTCGTGGTCGCTGTCAAAGGACAGGGCGACCGCGAAGGGCGCGCCGCCGGGCCAGGAAGCGGGGCGCAGGCTGCGGCCGGCCCGGACGTGATTGATGGTGTTGCGCCAGGTCTCGTCGGGCCATTGCCAGGGTTCGAGGGGGGAGTTGCTGTCCATGGATGCTCCGGGGTCTGGATGCGTTATTTGCCGCCGTCAACGGACAGAATCTGGCCGTTGATCATGGCGGAGAGGTCAGAGGCCAGCCACAAGGTGGCGTTGGCGATGTCGGCGGGGGTGGCGAGCTTGCGCAGCGCGATGCCGCGCAGCAAGGCGGCCTGCCCGTCGGCGCCCATGGCATCCCATTGCCGCTGCGTGGCGGCGTTGGTGATGACAAAGCCCGGCGCCACGGCATTGACGCGCACGCCATGCGGGCCGAGCTCATGGGCCAGTTGGCGCGTCAGGCCCAGCACGGCGTGTTTGGCCGAGCAATAGGCTTGCACGCCGGTCAGGGAGGCTTGCAGCGCCGCGCCGGAGCTGATGTTGACGATGACGCCGCGTCCGGCGGCCTTCATGGCCGCGGCCACGGCGCGGCTCACGGCAAAGGCGGCCCCCAGGTTGATGTCGATGATGGTGTCCCATTGCGCATCGCTGACCGCTTCGATGGGTTGCGGCGCCTGGCCCGCCACCCCGCCGGCGTTATTGATCAGGATGTCGACGGCGCCGCCGTTCTCCACGCCGGCGATCCAGTCGGCCGCGGCGCGGCGGTCACGCAGGTCGACGATTCGGGTGCGGATGTCGTGCTGCGGGTCGAATGCCATGGGGTTGATGTCGCAGGCATGCACCTGCGCGCCCAGTCGCGCGAAAGCCTCGGCGATCTCCTTGCCAAAGCCCAGCGCGGCGCCGGTGACGGCGACGGTGCGGCCCGTGAAGTCCAGTGTGCTCATGCCGGCACCAGTTCGAGGAGGTTGTCATCCGTCTGGGCGCGCTTGCCTTGTTCGATCTCGCCGATCATGGCGACGAGCTGGCTCAGGATGGGGCAGGGCTTGCCATGCTGGCGGCCGACGGTGACGACCACGGCGATCATGTCCACTTCGGTCTTGCGTTTGCGGATCGCCAGGTCGCGCCAGACGCCGGAATGGGTCTTGGTGTTGGGGCGGTTGAAGTCCACCATGGCCTGAATGCTGGCCCGGGCGCGAGCCTCGGGCGCGCCGGCGGCGAAGGCGGCGGGTTCGAAGCCGTTGAAGCCGCGAGGGTCGATTTGCTCGGCCTGCGCGACGTCGACGACTTCCTGCGCCAGGCCACGCCACAGAGGGAAAAGATCGTCGCGCTCGAGCACGTCGGCGATTCCCGACATGCCGACGGCCTGCGCGAACAGCATGGCGCCGTAGGCCAGCTTGCCCCAGAGGTAGCCATCGACGTCATCCGAAAGTATGGCGTCGGGCTCGAAGTGGTGCAGATCCTGCAGGAGCTGCTCGGCGCGCGGCGTGACGCGGCCGTCGAGTTCGCCGATGACCACCGCAGCCCGGTTGGAATAGAGCAGCTCGCCGGGCGCGACCCAATCGGCATAGAAGTTGACGAAGGCACCGATGACGCGCTGGGCGCCCACCACGTCGACGATGAGCGGCTCGCACAGGCCGTTCTGCAGCGACAGCACATAGCCGTCATCGGCCAGATGGGGCAGCAGCTGCCGCGCGGCTTCGGTGGTGTGATGTGCCTTGACCGCCAGAAACACCCGCTGCCACTTGCCTTGCACCTCGGCCGGCGTGAACGCCGGCGGGCGGACGACCATATCGTCGATGGGGCCGGTGATATGCAGGCCGTCCTGGCGGATGGCCGCCACGTGCGCCGGGTCGGCGTCGACCAGGGTGACGTCGTAGCCGGCGCGTGCCAGGTAGGCGCCGACCGTGCCGCCGATGGCGCCGGCGCCCCAGATCAGGATGTCTTGGTTCGGGTTGCTCATTTGAGTTTGTCGTGTGCGGTTTCACGCAGGAAGAAGATGACGAGGCCGGAGACCACGCCTGCGCAGATCAGGTAATACGTCGGCGAGATGGACGACCCGGTCGCTTCGATCAGTGCGGTGGCGATGAAGGGGGCGAAGCCGCCAAAGATGGCCGTAGCCAGGCTGTAGCCGATGGACAGCAGCGTGGTGCGCGAGTGCGTGGGGAAAATTTCGCACAGTGCCGCCGGGGCCGCGCCGGAGAACGCGCCGATAAAGAGGTTGAAGATGATCTGGATGGTCAGAATGGTGCCGAAACCCGGCTTGCTGATGATGATGTTGAACAGCGGGTAGGGCAGGATGATGAAGGCGGCGCAGCAGGCCAGCAGCAATGTGCGCCGGCCGATGCGGTCGGACAGCCAGCCGAACAGGGGTGTGGACAGCACCAGGACGACCAGGGCGATCGAGTTGGAGTTGAGCGCCTGTTGTTGCGTCAGCCCGGCATGCTTGACCAGGAAGGTCGGCATGTAGGAGAGCATGATGTAGTACGACACCGTCCAGATGATGGTGAAGCCGAACGCGCGGCCCAGCATCCGGAACATCTCCGAGCGCTCGGTCTTGGGCGCGGGCGTGGCGTCTTGCTGCAACTTGGTGAAGGCGGGCGTCTCTTCGAGATTGCGGCGCATGTAGAAGCCGACCGGCAGCAGCAGACCGCCCAAGAGGAAGGGAATGCGCCAGCCCCAATCGTCCATTTGCTGGGCCGTGAAGATGCCGACCATGCCGGCGACCACCAGGCTGGAGAGCAGGCTGGAGGCGGCGATCGACGCCTGGCCCAGGCTGCCGAAGAAGCCGCGCCGGCCGGCGGGCGCCGACTCGACGATGAGCGTGGTGGCGCTGCCCCATTCGCCGCCGGCGGCCAGGCCCTGGATCAGGCGCAGGGCCACCAGCAGGACGGGCGCGGCCAGGCCGATGGTGTCATAGGTGGGCAGCAGGCCGATACCCACCGTGCCCAAGGCCATGCCGAAGATCGTGATCTGCAAAGCGGTCTTGCGGCCGCGCACGTCGGCGATGCGGCCGATGATGGCCCCGCCCAGCGGCCGCGCCAGAAAGCCCACGCCGAAAGTGGCGAAGCTGGCCAGCAGGCCGGCAACCTCGTCCCCGTGGAAGAACTTCTTGGCCAGCGTCGCGGCCAGGAAGGCATACACAATGAAATCGTAGTACTCGAGCACGTTGCCGATCATCGCGGCGCCCAGCTGTTTCTTCGGGCGCGGCGTGCTGTTTTGATCCGCCCACGCGGCGCCAGAGGTTGCTTTTGCAGTGGTCATAAGAGAGCTGTCAGTTCAAGAGTGAAGGGCTGAACTACGGGCAATCGTTCATATATATGAACGACAATCAAATATGTGAACATGATGCCGCGCACGGAACTGCCCTGTCGATAAGGGGAAGCCCGGAGGTCAGAGGGGATGTGGGGGGATGGCGCGCGCGCGGTCGTCGCGCGCAACGCCGGCGTGCGCGGGGGGAAGCCGTGAGGCGGGGAGAGTCCGCCGGAGTCAGCCGGGCGGGGGAGGATGCGGCAGCCCGCCGGCGTGCGGCGGGCCCGCCGGGGTCAGGGCTGGAAGCCCAGCGCGGCGTGGATCGTGCCGACTTTGGCGCCGAGCGCGGCGATGGCGAGCTCGCGCTTTTCTGCGAAGCGGGTCGACACGAAGGCGACATTGAGCGCGGCGACCGGCGCGCCGCTGCGGTCGCGGATGGCCATGGCCATGCCGGTGCCGCCCCGCTCGCATTCTTCTTCGACCACGCAATAGCCGTCCAGGGCCGCCTGCTTGATGCGGGCATTGATGTCGGCGGGCTTGGTCAGCGTGAACGGGGTGAGAGCCACCAGCGGCAACTTGGCCAGCACCGCGCGGCGGCGCGTCTCCGGCATCATGGACAGCATCGCCCGCCCCATGGCCGTACAGTAGGCGGGGAAGTGCTGGCTGGGCTTGGCCTCGTAGCGGATGGGCTGGCTGGAGCGGGCCTGGTTGAGGATACGCAGGCTGCCTTGCTCCTGAAGCGCGCCGAGCAAAACGGATTCGCCCAGCTCGGCAGCCAGTTCGGTCATCAGCGGCGTGGCGACGGCGACGATGTGCGCGAGGGTGTCGCCGCCCCAGCCAAAGCCGTGCGCCCGGAAGGCCGCGTTCATGGCGTAGTGGCCGTTCTCGTTGCGAATGACATAGCCGCGCGCGCACAGCGTGCGCAGCAGGCCCAGGGCGCTGCTCTTGGGCAGGCCGAAGCGCGTGGCGATGTCCACCAGGCTATGACTGGCGTCGTGTTCGGCAAAAAATTCCAGCAGGTCCAGCACCCGCGCCGCAGATCGAACAACCTCACTCATTGCATTCACATCCATCACAGGAACGCTGGAATTATGCTGTAGATCGCGAGTGGCTCCTAGAAGGTTGCCGCCGACCGCTGTGCCGGCCGGCGGGTGACGCGCTCAGCCGCGCAGGCCGGCCGCGAGAAAGCCGCCGTCGACCGCCAGGGTCTGGCCGGTGATGTAGCCGGTGTGTTCGCCGCACAGGTAGGCGACCGCCTGCGCGACCTCGTCCGGCGCGCCGTAACGGCCGGCGGGCACACGCTGCAGATACTCGGCGCGGGTGGCGGCGGGATGATGGGCCCGGGTCAAGGGAGTGTCGATCGGGCCCGGGGCGACGCAGTTGGCGGTAATGCCCACGCCGGCGAACTCGACGGCGATCTGGCGGGTGAGCGCGGCCAGGCCAGCCTTGGAGCTGCCATAGGCCGCGCGGTCCGCGCTGGCGCGCTCGCCGCTGATGGAGGTGATGTTCACGATCCGGCCCCAGGCCTGCGGTTTCATGAGGCCGATGGCGTGCTGGCAGGCCAGCATGGGGCCATTGAGGTTGACCGCCATGACCTGCTGCCAGCGTTCGAGCGGATAGTCTTCGAAGCGGCCAGGATGGGCGATACCGGCGTTGTTGACCAGGATGTCGCACCGGCCGTGCCGGGTGCGCACGCTGTCGAACAGGCGCCGGATGCTGTCCGGATCGCCGGCGTCCAGGCTGTGCGCGCTGGCGTTGCGCAGTCCGGCGGCGGCCTGGCTGGCGGCCGCCGTGTCCAGGTCCGCGATGATCACATGGTGGCCCAGTGCATCGAGTTGGGCGGCGATGGCCGCGCCGATGCCATGGGCGCCGCCGGTCACGACCGCAACGCGGGGAAGCGAGCGCGTCATCTATACCGCCTTCTGCGAGAGCATGCGGGCCGGCAACAGCCAGACCAGCACGACACCGACGAATGCCGCCGCAGCCAGGCCGTACAGACCCGCGCTGACCTGGCCGGTGGCGTCGGCCACCAGGCCGACGAGATAGGGGGCGGCGAATCCCGACAGATTGCCGATGGAAGTGATGAGCGCGAAGCCCGTTGCGGCCGTCGCGCCGGTCAGGAAGGTGGTGGGCAGGTTCCAGAACAGGGGGATGGTGCTGACGATGCCCGCCATGGCCACGGTCAGCGCGACGAAGGACCATATGGGGTCGGCGCGCAGGAGCACGCTGGCGACGAGCAGCGCGCCGCCCAGCAGGCCGGCAAAGGCCAGATGCATGCGCCGTTCATGATGGCGGTCGGAGCTCCAGGCCAGGATCAGCATGGTGATCACGGCGGCGCCGTAGGGAATGGCCGTCAGCCAGCCGATCTGGCTCAGCGTGGTGTAGCCCAGCGCCTTGATCAGGGTCGGCAGCCAGAAGCTCACGCCGTAGAGCGCGGCCACGAAGCAGAAGTAGATCAGGCAGAGCAGCCAGACGCGGCCATCGACCAAGCCGGCGCGGAAACTGCCGGTGTGGTGGTGGTCGGCATCGCCCAGTTCCGCCTTGAGCTGCGTTTTCTCCTCGTGGGACAACCATTTGGCATCCTCGATGCGGTCGGGCACCAGGCGCCAGAAGATCAGGCCGCACACCACGGCCGGCAGGCCCTCACAGAGGAACATCCATTGCCAGCCCACCAGCGGCAGAAAGTGCGGCGTGCTGTTCATCAGCCAGGCCGACAGCGGCGCGCCGATGACGCCGGAGATTGGCAGGGCGGTCATGAAGGCGGCGATGATGCGGCCCCGGGTGCGCGGCGGGAACCATTGGCTGACGTAGAGCATGATGCCCGGCGCAAAACCCGCTTCCGCGAGGCCCAGCAGAAAGCGCACGGTGTAGAACGAGAGCGGACCGGTCACGAACAAAGTGCAGGCCGACAGAATGCCCCAGCTGATCATGATCCGCGTCAACCATACGCGGGCGCCGACGCGGTGAAGAATCATGTTGCTGGGCACTTCGAACAGGCAATACCCGATGAAGAAAATGCCGGCGCCCAGGCCGTAGGCGGCATTGGACAGTCCGATGTCGGGCGCCATTTCGAGCTTGGCGAAGGCCACGTTGACCTTGTCCAGCTGATTGACGATCAGGCTGGCGAGAATGATGGGAATCAAACGCCAGAACACTTTGGCGTCGATGGATGCCTGATCGGGCGCGCGGCCCTCGAGCACGGAATGCATGATGGCTTGTCTCCTTGGCACGCCAATCCGATGAGGCGTGTTTTATTATCAGTTGATAATATATACCTGTTCGCGACGGACGCGTTCGACGTCTTCACTGGGACTATCCCTAGTGATCAGGGCGAGCAGAGACAAGGAGACAAAAATGAATGAGACCCTCAACGTGGTGGCTATCACCGGCGCGGCCAGCGGGATCGGTCGCGCCACGGCGCTGGCCGCCGCCAGCCGGGGCGCCACCGTCGTGGCGCTGGACCGCGATCTCGCCGCGCTGGAAGCGCTGGCCTCGGCATGGACGGGCACGTCGCGCATCCTTCCGATCGGCGTGGATATCAGTTCGGAAGCCCAGGTCCGGCAAGCCATCCAGGCCATCGGGCAGGCCGGCGTCAAGCAGGTCGATATGTTGGTCAATTGCGCGGGCATCGTGTCGCGCAGCCGCTTCGAGGAGACCTCTCTGCCCGAGTGGCAGAAGGCGCTGGACGTCAACCTGACGGGGGCGTTTCTGTGCACGCAATGGTTCGTCCCCTTGCTGGAGGCCGGCCAGGGCAAGGCGGTCGTGCAGGTGGCCTCGTTGGCGGCCAAGCGGGTGTCCTACACAGGCGGCATAGGCTATACGGCCGCCAAGGCGGGCATGCTGGGGCTGATGCGCCACGCCGCCTTCGAGCTTTCACTCAAGCGGATACGCGTGAACGCGGTCTGCCCTGGCCCGGTCTTGACCGAACTGACGCGCAACGCCCTGAGCGATGACGACATCCAGCATGTGGCGGGCATGGTGCCGCTGGGCAACTGGCTGAGCCCGCAGGACGTGGCCGAGGCAATCCTCTTTCTGGGCAGCGCGGCGGCCCGCATGATCACCGGCGCGACGCTGGACGTCGATGGCGGCCTGTCGCTGGTGACCGGCGGCACCGCGCAAGACTATGCCAAGTCGCGCGATCAGGCCTGACCGCGCGCTGGCGCTTTGCCGAAAAGCTCGGCCGACAGGGCATCCACTTCTTCGCTGGTGTAATCGCTGCTGGCCATGAGACGTTCGAGCAGGCCCTCCAGGGCCACCTGTTCGACGGCGCTGAAGTCGCGCAGCGCATGGCTCTGCACCCGCAAGACGATGCGCATGCCGGCCTCGCAACTGCGCTCGCCGGCCGCCGTCAGCCGGTAGCGCGTGGCGCGGCCGTCGCTCGGATCCGGCATGGCTTCGACCAGGCCGAGCTCGCGCAACTTGAGCAAGGAGCGGCCGGTCTGCACCGGGCTCAGGAGCATGTCGCGGCCGATCTCGGTGGAGATGCTCTGGCCGGCGTCCTTCAGTTTGACGAGCACGCGCCATTCGAGCGCCCGTATGCCCAGGTGGCGGGCGAAAAGGTCTTCGGCCAGTCCCAGGATGGACTCAGCCACTCTTCGCACACGGTAGGCGGTCAGGCGTTTGAATTGCATGGGTCGTTTGAAGGCAGCAGGGATGCCGAAATTCTATGCTATCCGGATGCGGCCGCCGGGCAGCGATAGCGTGCGGCCAAGTATTATCATATGATAATAAAAACAAAGACCTTATCGGAGACAACATGCACACCACCACGGAGCGCGCCGCGCCCAGCCTGCGCGAAGCGGGCATTTACGTTTATGACGTCGCGGAAAACAGCTGGCAAGGCGTGGGCAAGGCGGGGCTGGCCCAGAAGGTCGTGCGCCGCGACGAACGTACCGGCCATTCGTTCGGCTTTATGTCTTTCGACACGCTCACCCGCACCGGTGTGCATCAGCATCTGGGCAATGCCTTCAGCTATTTTCTGTCTGGCGGCCTGACCGACTATCAGGGCACGGCCGTCATGGGCGAGCTGGGGATCAACTTTCCCGGCTCGACGCATGACGCCATCGCCTATCTGCCGACGCTGACGGTCGGCCGGATGGAAGGCCCGGTCGCCTACGGGGCCGATGTTCAGCACAGTCTGCACGCGGGAAATCGCCATACGGAATTCGAGAACGAGTTTCCCGAGCACCTGCCCGACCTGAACATCATGCTGACCAGCGTGGCGGTGACGGGCACCCGCGTGGCGGGGCTGACGCGCCGGCTGGTGTACGACTACGCGCACACGCCGCATCAACGCCGCATGACGCAATTGATGCTGCTGCCGGGCACGAAGATTCCCGCGCATCGATTGACGGCCTTGATCGATCTGTATGTGCTGGGCGGCGACGTGACGTTTCGCGCCAACGGGCGCAGCGCCCACGCCAAGGCCGGGGACTTTGTCGTGATGGAGCCGGACACTCAAGTGGTGTTCGAGTCTCGTTATGGAGCCAGTCTTCTGCTCTGGGCCGATGGCCCATCGATCTGGGAAGACGGGCCGGTCAGTCCGGAGTTGTATGGGTTCACCTCCGCGCATGGCGACCCCTTGCGGTTTGCCAATCGCGCGCCGTCGGTGCTGACCCGGCGTTGAGCAAGCGCTCCTGGCGCGCGGGGCCGCTCAGGCCGATGCGGCCAGGGCAATCAGAATGTCGCGCAGTTCGGTGGTGGCTGGCGCCGCCGGCGTGCCTTTGCGCGTGATCACGCCAAAGGGAGAGAGCGTCAGGCCCAGCCGGATGGGCAGTATCGATACCGCATCGCCCTGCGCCTCGACGACCGGCCGGGGCAGCACCGCCACCATGTCCGCATGCCTGACCAGATTGAGCGTGGCGTAAATGGAGGCGGTCTCCACGACATTGGTGGGCAGGCGCAGGCCGGCATCCGCGAATGCTTTGCCCAGCAGGGTGCGCGTGGGGGTGGGTTGCGGTTGCAGCAGCCAGGGCAGTTCGACCAGGCTGGCCAGGGTGGTCGCGTTTTGCGCCGGGTGGCCTTTGCGCACGAAGATGCACAGCGCCTCTTCGGTCAGGGGCGCGAAGTCGAACTCCACTTGATGGATATCCTGGGAAAAGCGGCCGATCACCATGTCGTACTCATTCTTGCGCAGATCTTCCAGCAGACGGTCGCTGGAGGATTCGATCAGCTTGACGGTCAGCAGCGGCCGGCGCTTTTTGAGTTGATCGATACCCGCGGGAATGATCCAGGTGTGGGCCGCCATGATGGCGCCCACCGTCAGCGTGCCGGCGCCGCCGTGGTCCAGTTCCTGCAAGTCTTCGCCAAAGCGTAAGGTCTCCTGCAGTATCCGGTGCGCGTAGCGGGCGACGAACTCGCCCAGTGGATTGATGCGTATCGATTGCGCCGTGCGCGTGAACAACTGCACCCCCAAGACCTCTTCCAGATCCTGCAGCATTTTGGTGGCGGCCGGCTGCGAGATCGCCAGCATGTCGGCCGATCGGCGCAGGCTTTGCGTTTGCGCCAGGGCGTCCATGAGGCGCAGATGGCGAAGCTTGAGCCGTGCAAGGAGGCGGGAGTGATCCGGGCTGGCGGTCATGGCGGGATGAGATTTCTATCTGGTTATCAACTATGAATAAAAATTCAATTTCGCACAAGCTTGGTCGTCCCTAGGATGCCTATGCCCTGCGCCGTGGCCGATGACTGCCGCGGTCCGGGTCTCTAATACGAACGAACGGGCCCTGAGAAAGGCTCCTAGGAGACAACATGACTTCCGAGTCGCCCGCACTGGCTAGCGCCGTGCGCAAAGCAAGCATCCGGCTGCTGCCGTTTCTCATGCTGATGTACGTCATGGCGTTTCTTGACAGGGCCAACGTTGGCTTTGCCAAGCAGGCGCTGCAGGCCGACACCGGCATTTCCAACGCCGCCTTCGCCTTCGGCGCCGGGATCTTTTTCATCGGCTACGCCATTTTCGAACTGCCGAGCAACCTGATCCTGGCGCGAGTCGGCGCCAAGGCCTGGCTGTGCCGCATCATGGTGAGCTGGGGTGTCGTGGCCACGGCGATGATGTTCGCGTCCAATGAGCCCACTTTCTACATCCTGCGTTTCTTGCTGGGTGCGGCCGAGGCCGGGTTCTTTCCGGGCATCATCCTCTATCTCACCTATTGGTTCCCGGAGCGCCACCGTGCGCGGGCCATCGGCGTCTTCTACTTTGCGATTCCGGTCTCGCTGACGTTCGGCAGCGTGCTCTCGGGCTATCTGCTCGATCTGGACGGCCTGGCCAGCATGGCCGGCTGGAAGTGGATGTTCATGGTGCAGGGGCTGCTGACGGTGGCCGTGGGCATCTGGGCGTATTTCCACCTGGATAACCGGCCGGCAGAAGCGAGCTGGCTTACGGCCGCCGAGAAGCGGGATCTGCAGGCGCGGCTCGATAGCGAAGACCAGCGCAAGTCCGCGCATGGCGCGGCCACCACGCTGAAGTCCGTCTTCAACAAGACGGTGGTGCTGCTGACCGTCGTGTTCTTCTTTGTGCAGATCGCCGTCTATGGCCTGATCTTTTCCTTTCCGTCGATCATCTCGCAGATGATGGGCGAGAAGATCGGCCTGCGGGTCGGCCTGGTGGCCGCGGTGCCGTGGATCATCGCGATGATCGCCACCTATTACGTGACCCGTTGGTCCGACCGCAGCGGCGTGCGCAAACCCCTGATCGTCGGCATGTACCTGGCCCTGGGCATCAGTCTGGCCGTCTCCACCGCGGTGACGCCGGTCATGGGTTTCATCGCCTTGTGCGTGGCCGCCATCGGTTACTTCTGCGCCACCCCCATTCTCTGGACGCACATCAC
The DNA here is from genome assembly GCF_002261355.1 of Bordetella genomosp. 12. GTDB lineage: Bacteria > Pseudomonadota > Gammaproteobacteria > Burkholderiales > Burkholderiaceae_B > Bordetella. The sequence goes on from NZ_NEVU01000001.1 coordinate 879,929, forward strand.
CTTGCAACTGCGCGGCACCGCCGCGGCCGGTGGCATCGCGCTGATCAATTCCCTGGGCAATCTGGGCGGCTTCGTGGCGCCCAATCTCAAGACCTGGGCCGAGGCCAGCAGTGGGCTGCCCAGCCTTGGCATGGGGGTCATGGGGGTGACGGCGCTGCTGAGCGCGCTGGTTCTTCTTTCGGTCGGCCGCAAGCGCGCCGTCGCGGCCTGACCCCTTCTTTCGATCAATAGACAAGGCATACATCATCGTGAAAATCACCCGAGTCCGCACCCGCGTCATGGAGTGGAAAGGCAAGACCGTCGCCCCGCAGGCCCACTTCTGCACCAACGCCAGCGATCTGCTGTTCGAAAATGGCGATGCCATGGGGTCCTTCCGCTTCCACGGTTGGCTGGTGGTGGAAATCGAGACCGACACGGGGCTGGTCGGCATCGGAAACTGCGCGCTCGCGCCACGGATCGCCAAACAGATCATCGATCAGTATCTGGCGCCGGTGGTGCTGAACCAGGACCCTTTCGACAACGAGTATCTCTGGCAGAAAATGTACCGCCGCACCCTGGCCTGGGGGCGCCGCGGCATCGGCATGGCGGCGATCTCGGCCATCGACATCGCGCTGTGGGATCTGATGGGCAAGGCCGTGGGCAAGCCGGTGTTCAAGTTGCTGGGCGGGCGCACCAAGGAGCGTATTGAGTGCTATGCCTCCAAGCTCTACGCCAATGACGATATCGACAAGTTCCTCGACGAGGCGCGCGGCTACCTGGAGCAGGGCTTCACCAGCATGAAGATGCGCTTTGGTTATGGGCCCAAGGATGGCCCGCAAGGCGTGCAGAAGAATCTGCGGCAGGCGCGCGCGCTGCGCGATCTGGTCGGCGATGGCGTGGACATCATGTTCGAATGCTATATGGGCTGGAACCTGGACTACGCCAAGCGCATGCTGCCGCGCCTGGCCGAGCTGCGGCCCCGCTGGCTCGAAGAGCCCGTCATCGCCGACGACATCGAAGGCTATGTCGAACTGAAGAAGCAGAACCTGGTGCCGATTTCGGGCGGCGAGCATGAGTTCACCGTGCAGGGCTTCCGCGATCTCATCGAACGCCGCGCGATCGATGTCATCCAGTACGACACCAACCGCGTCGGCGGGATAACGGTGGCGCAGAAGATCAACGCCATTGCCGAGGCCTGGAGTGTGCCGGTCATTCCGCACGCGGGTCAGATGCACAACTACCATCTCACCATGGCGTCCACGGCCAGCCCCATGGCCGAGTTCTTCCCGGTCTTCGATGTGGAGGCGGGCAATGAACTCTTCTACTACATTTTTGAAGGTGATCCCGAACCGCAGGGCGGCTATCTGCAGCTGGATGACGATCTGCCCGGCCTGGGCTTGACGCTGTCCACGCGCCATCTGGAGCACTTCAATATCATCGAATAGGCCTCGGGAAAACAGAGTCGGCCGCCTTCGGGAGGACGACTCTGCACGCTGCCAGTCGGGGTTTACGTTACGGCAAGCGTTGCCTGCAGGCAAGCGTCGGTAAACCGTTGCATGACCGGGCTGATGGGTGTGCCCTTGCGGGTCACGATGCCGTAGGGGTCGGCCTGCCGGCGGATGCGCACGGGCAGCACCGTGACCAGTTTGCGAGCGCTCATGTAGTCGGCCACGCTATTGGGCATGACGGCGATGAGGTTTTCGTACTCGCCCAGGAACGTGGTGGTGGCGAAGGTGGAGTCGGTTTCGATGACGCTGACAGGGAAGTCGATACCGGCATCGACAAACTCTTCTTCCAGCAAACGGCGCATGGGCATTTGCGGCGGAAACACGAGCCAGCGGCAGCCTGCCAGGTCTTGCAGTTTCAGCTTGCGACGCTTGGCCAGCGGGCTTTTCGGCCCCACGACGAGCAGCAAATGCTCCGGATTGAGCGGCGTGAAGTCGTAGGCGTTGGAATGCGGGCTGACGCTCGGGCGTGCAATGGCGAGATCGATGAGCCGTTGGTCGAGCATGCGCAGGAGATTGGCGCTGGTCCCCTCGGATACCTCGAGCGAGAGTTCGGGGTAGCTCTGGTGCAGGGCCGCGACGGCCGAGCTCAGCACGACCGGGACGGCGCCCATGACGGCCCCGACCGACAGCCGCACGCCGGCGCCGCTCAGGATCTGCGCCATTTCATTGCGGATGGCGGTGACTTCGGCCCGCAGTCTCAAGGCGCCGCGGATGATGCTGCGCCCCAGTTCGTTGGGCTCCATGCCTTTGGATGAGCGATTGAACAGCTGGGCGCCGAACATGGTTTCGATTTCGCGCAGCGCCTTGGTGGCCGCCGGCTGCGACACACCGATGCGATCGGCCGCCTTGCTCAGCGATCCCGTGTCATCCAGTGCGACGAGCAGCGCCAGATGCGCGCCGCGCAAGCGCCGCAGGATGTGCGAAATGCTGGGGATCATGGCGCCGCTCCTCTGAGAGAGCGAAGCATAACCTACGGTTATTGCCGTATCCAATCTTTTCATTTTCTCAAGATCGTTGGCGCTCCTACAGTCTCGTTGATCCCGGCCCGGACCTCGGTAAGGACCCGAGCCGGCTCGTTCGGTTTCCCGGCCCCGGCCTGATGCAGGCCGTCGTTGCCACATCGCGCGTCAATAAAACTTATTCAGGAGACAAACCATGGGCTTTGCTGTCAAGCGTCTTGGCATTGCCGCGGCCGTCGCGGCGGCCTTTCTCAGCCCCTTGGCCGCCCACGCCGCCAAGGACGTCGTGCGCATCGGGTTCATCACGGATATGTCCGGGGTGTATTCCGATTTCGATGGTCCGGGAGGCGTCGAGGCCATCCGCATGGCGATCGCCGACATGGGCGGAAGCGTCAACGGCAAGAAGATCGAGCTGGTCACGGCAGACCATCAGAACAAGGCCGACATCGCGGCCAGCAAGGCGCGCGAATGGTTCGACCAGCAGGACCTCGATCTGCTGATCGGCGGGACCAATTCTTCGGCGACCCTGGCGATGGCCAAGATCGCCGGGGAGAAGAAGAAGGTGTTCATCTCCGCCGGCTCCGGGACCACCCGGATGACCAACGAGGAGTGCAACCCCTATAGCGTGCAGTATGTCTATGACACCGCTGCCGCCGCCCGCGTGGCGGGCAACGCGATCGCCAAGCAGGGCGGCAAGAGCTGGTTCTATATCACGGCCGATGTGGCTTTTGGCACGTCGTTGGAGAAAGAGCTGGCGGACACGGTGAAGGCCAATGGCGGCACGGTGATCGGCAGCGTGCGTCACCCGCTGGGGATGGCCGATTTCGCATCCTTGCTGCTTCAGGCGCAAAGCTCCAAAGCGCAGGTGCTGGGACTTGCGACCGGCGGAGGCGATCTGATCAACGCAATCAAATCGGCCAGCGAGTTCGGCATCAACAAAAAGATGCAGATTGCCGCGCCTCTGATGCTGATCACGGACATTCACGCTTTGGGCCTGAAGCAGACGCAGGGCTTTTATTACACCGACGGCTGGTACTGGGACCAGTCGCCGGAATCCCGCGCCTGGGCCAAACGTTACTTCGAGAAAATGAAGAAAATGCCCTCGATGTACCAGGCGGGCGATGCGTCGGCGGCGATGCATTATCTGAAGGCCGTGCAAGCCGTCGGTGATACGGACGCCGACAAGGTCATGGCGAAAATGCGCGAGATGCCGGTGGAGGATTTCTTCGCCAAAGGCGGCGTGATTCGTCCGGACGGGCGGATGGTGCACGACATGTTCCTGATGCAGGTCAAGGAGCCCGCTGAGTCGAAGTATCCCTGGGACTACGCCAAGCTGGTCCAGACCGTGCCCGGGAGCCAGGCCTTCATGACCAAGGCGGAATCGAGCTGCCAGTACTGGAAGTGATCGCCTAGCGGCGCCCTGGCGCGCCTGCGGTCTCTCTTATCCGGCGCCCGGTTCCGGGCGCCGTTTCTACCCCTGCCTGCCCATTGCATCACCGCGCATGGTGAGGGCAACGCACGGCAGTTCATAACGAGTGCATCACGATGAGCGACTTCATCCTCGAGACGCGCGAACTCTCGAAGGAGTTCAAGGGTTTCACGGCGGTCAGCCAGGTAAATCTGCGGGTCCGGCGCGGCTCCATCCACGCCCTGATCGGTCCGAACGGGGCCGGCAAGACGACCTGCTTCAATCTGCTGACAAAATTCCTGGTTCCTTCGAAAGGCACCATCGTTTTCAACGGGGTGGACATCACCGCCGAGCGGCCTTCGCAGATAGCGCGACGGGGCATCATCCGCTCGTTTCAGATTTCGGCCGTGTTTCCGCAGTTGACGGTGCTGGAGAACGTGCGCCTGGGACTGCAGCGGCAGCTGGGCGTCTCCTATCACTTCTGGCGCAGCGACCGGATACTGCGCCAGCTTCACGGCCGTGCGCTGGAGTTGTTGTCCGAGGTGGGCCTGGAGGCGATGGCCGACGAGCGCACCGTCAATCTCTCCTATGGACACAAACGCGCGCTCGAAATCGCCACCACCCTGGCCATGGAACCTGAGCTCATGCTTCTGGACGAACCCACTCAAGGCATGGGTCACGAGGATGTCGATCGGGTCACCCGCTTGATCAAGAAAGTCTCCGCCGGCAGGACCATATTGATGGTCGAACACAATATGAAGGTGGTCTCGACCATCGCCGACTGCATCACGGTGCTGCAACGCGGGGCCGTGCTGGCCGAAGGGCCATATGCGGATGTGTCGCGCAATGCGCAGGTGATGGAGGCCTACATGGGAACATCGGCCGCGGTTTTGCAGGGGGCGCACTGAGATGGCAATCGCGACAAGCGGCCGGTCAGTACCGGCATTGGAGATCGCGGGCCTGCAGGCCTGGTATGGCGAATCCCATGTGCTGCATGGCGTGGATATCGTGGTCAATCCTGGCGAGGTCGTGACGCTGCTGGGCCGCAACGGCGCGGGCCGCACAACCGCCATGCGCGCCATCATGGGGTTGACGGGGTCGCGCCGAGGCTCGATCAAGGTCAATGGCGTCGAGACCATCGGCCTGCCCACGCATCGCATCGCGCATCTGGGGCTGGGATACTGCCCCGAGGAGCGCGGGATTTTTTCCAGTCTTTCATGCGAGGAGAACCTGTTGCTGCCGCCGGTGCTCAAGGCGGGCAAGCAGGCCATGAGTGTGCAGGAGATTTATGCCATGTTTCCCAACCTGGCGGAGCGAAAACACAGCCCGGGCACCCGGTTGTCTGGCGGCGAGCAGCAGATGCTCGCCGTAGCGCGCATCCTGCGCACGGGCGCCAGGCTGTTGCTGCTGGACGAGATCTCCGAAGGGCTGGCGCCCGTCATCGTCCAGGCGCTGGCGCGCATGATTCTGACGCTCAAGCAGAAAGGCTACACGGTCGTCATGGTAGAGCAGAACTTTCGTTTTGCCGCGCCCTTGGCCGACCGTTTCTATGTCATGGAGCATGGCCGCATCGTGCAGGCCTTCGGTGCGTCAGAGCTTGAAGCCAAGATGCCCGTTCTCAACGAGCTACTGGGTGTTTGAGGGGGCAGGTCATGGAAATTTTCGGAATCTCTCTTCCCGCGCTGTATAGCCAACTGTTGCTGGGCCTGGTCAACGGCTCCTTCTACGCCATGCTCAGTCTGGGTCTGGCCGTCATCTTCGGCTTGCTCAACGTCATCAATTTCGCGCACGGCGCGCTGTTCATGCTGGGCGCCTTGCTGACCTGGGTGGGCCTGAACCGCCTGGGCCTGAACTACTGGGTGATGCTCGTGCTGGCGCCTTTTGCGATCGGTCTGCTTGGCGTGGTGATCGAGCGCACCATGCTGCGTTGGATTTACAAGCTCGATCACCTCTACGGCTTGCTTCTGACCTTGGGCCTGACGCTGATGATAGAGGGCATCTGCCGCTCGGCGTTCGGGGTATCGGGGCTGAGCTATGACGTTCCCGATGCGCTGGCCGGGGCCTCGGATCTGGGCTTTATGTTCCTGCCCAACTACCGCGCCTGGGTGGTCGTCGCCTCGCTCTTCGTATGCCTGGTGACCTGGTACCTGATCGAGAAGACCCGTATTGGCGCCTATCTGCGTGCCGGCACGGAGAACCCTCGCTTGGTGGAGGCCTTCGGCGTGAACGTGCCGCTCATGATCACGTTGACATATGGCCTGGGTTGCGCGCTGGCCGCACTGGCCGGCGTACTGGCCGCGCCGGTGACGCAGGTCTCGCCCATCATGGCCCAGAACCTGATCACCGTGATTTTCGCCGTGGTGGTCATCGGCGGCATGGGGTCTATCCTCGGCGCCATCGTGACCGGCTTGGGGTTGGGCGTGCTGGAAGGATTGACCAAGGTGGTCTATCCCGAGGCGGCTTCGACGGTGGTCTTCGTGGCGATGGTCGTGGTGCTGCTGGTGCGTCCGGCGGGCCTGTTTGGCAAAACTCAGTGAGGCGCCAGATGAAAAAAATATCCGCAGTGCTTTATTCCCTCCTGGTCCTTGCCTTGGTGTGCGCGCCGTTCGCGGGGGCCTACCCCGTATTCGTCATGAAGCTCATGTGCTTCGCGCTGTTCGCTTCGGCGTTCAATCTGTTGCTGGGCTATGGCGGCCTGCTGTCGTTCGGCCATGCCGCGTTTCTGGGCGGCTCGGCCTACCTGGCCGGGTACTCAATGACGGCCTGGGGCTTTTCGCCCGAGGCCGGTCTGCTGTTGGGCACGGCGGTGGGCGCGGCCATGGGATTGGTTTTCGGGATATTGGCGATCCGCCGCCAGGGCATCTATTTCGCGATGATCACCATGGCCTTGGCGCAGATGGTGTATTTCATCGCGGTGCAGGCCAGGTTCACCGGCGGGGAGGATGGGCTGCAAGGCGTGCCGCGCGGCCGCCTGTTCGGCCTGCTGGATCTCGGTCACGACCTGACGATGTACTACGTCGCGCTGGTGATCGTCGTGCTGGGCATGCTGGTGATATGGCGCGCGGTGAACTCGCCGTTTGGCCAGGTGCTCAGCGCGCTCAAGGACAACGAGCCGCGGGCCATTTCGCTGGGCTATGACGTCGACCGCTTCAAGTTGCTGGCCTTCGTCATCTCTGCGGCGCTGGCCGGGCTGGCCGGATCCCTGAAGACCTTGGTACTGGGCTTTGCCACCCTCTCGGACGTGCACTGGACCACCTCCGGGCAGGCCGTGCTGATGACACTGGTGGGTGGGTTGGGAACCCTCTCCGGACCGATCGTGGGATCGGCGATTGTGGTGATGTTGGAGAACAAGATCGGCGACGTGGGAAGTTTTCTGGCCGGCCTGACCCACATCGCCTGGTTCAACGCGCTGGGCGAATCGGTCACCATCGTCACGGGCTTTATTTTCGTGGTGTGCGTCCTGGCCTTTCGCAGGGGCGTCATGGGCGAGGTCATCGCGTGGCTGCAGCGCCGGCAGGCGCGGCGTGCTGCGCGTGCGTCAGCGGCGTAGCCGGCGCTGCGGCGCGGCGGCCATGCGTGGCCGCGCGGCGCCTGGGCATATTTTGATCAGAGATAACCTGCGGTTCTAGCGCGATAGCATGTTTTCATTATCCGGCGCGCCACGCCAGGCCTAGACTCGCAGCACAAAACCAGCACCTCATACGCAAAGACAAACATGAGACTCATACAGTATCTGGACGAACAGGGTGCCCGCCGGGTGGCGGCTGACCTGGGCGAGGGCTTCCGTGTCGTGCGCGACGCCAGCACGAGCTATGACCTGGCGCAGCAGGCCATGCGCGCGGGGCAGGGGCTCAAGGCGCGCGTACTGGCGCACGGCCTGGGCGAGGCGATCGACTACGACGCGATCGTGCGCCAGCGGCGCCTGTTGTTGCCGTTTGAGCATCCCGACAAACACCGCACCACGATCGCGATCACCGGCCTGACGCATCTGGGCAGCGCCACCTCGCGCGACGCCATGCACAAGACGCTGGCCGCGGGCAGTCTGACCGACACGATGGCGATGTTCAAGCTGGGCCTGGAGGGCGGCAAGCCGGCGGGTGCCGAGCCGGGCGTGCAGTCCGAGTGGGCGTACAAGGGCAACGGCCTGTGGGCCGTGGCGCCAGGGCAGGCATTCGACATGCCGGCCTACGGCGACGATGTCGGTGATGAGGCCGAGGTGGTGGGCATTTACATGATCGGCGAGGACGGCGAGGTGTGGCGCATCGGTTTCGCGCTGGGCACCGAACTGACCGATCACGTCATGGAGCGCAAGAATTATCTGTACCTGGCGCACTCGAAACTGCGGCAGTGCTCTTATGGCCCCGAACTGCTCGTCGACGATCTGCCCGCGCATATCGCCGGCAGGACGTCGGTGCGCCGGGCCGGGCAGGTGCTTTGGGAGGCCGAGTTCCTGACCGGCGAAGACAACATGACCCACAGCATCGCCAATCTGGAGTACCACCACTTCAAGTACGCGGGCTTTCGCGAGCCCGGCGACGTGCATGTGTATTTCTATGGGGCGAGCGAGTTCAGTTTCGCCAGCGGACACCGGCTGCAGGCCGGTGATGAACTGGTCGTGGAGGCCGCGCCGTTTGGACGGGCGCTGGTCAATACGCTCGACGCGCCGGCGGCCGAGGCTGCCCCGGCCGTCAAACCCCTGTACTAGTTTTGTGGCCCGCCCGCCGCAGCGCGGCGGGCGGGCCTGTCGCGGATTCGTTAAAGAGAGAGGAAACGTGAGCGTGGATGCAGTGATGACCGGTGAAATGTTGATAGGCGCGCAAGCGGTCCGGGGTCAGGAGGGGACGCAGCGCGCCTTCGATCCGGCCGCCAACGCCGAGATCGCCGAGCCCGTGTTCGGCCTGGCCAGCGCGGTGGACGTCGATCGCGCGGCGGCGCTGGCCGAGGCGGCTTTCGATACCTACCGCCAGTTGCCGCTGGCGCGGCGCGCGGCGCTGCTGGAAGCGATCGCCGAGAATATCGTGGCGCTGGGCGACGTCCTGATCGAGCGCGCGCATGCGGAATCAGGCCTGCCCAAGGCACGTCTGGTCGGCGAGCGCGGCCGCACGGTGGGGCAGTTGCGGCTGTTTGCCCAGGTCGTGCGCGATGGGCACTTCCTGGGTGCCACCATCGACTCGGCGCAACCGCAGCGCCAACCCTTGGCCCGTTCGGATCTGCGTTTGCGCAAGATACCGCTGGGGCCGGTCGCGGTCTTTGGCGCCAGCAATTTTCCGTTGGCGTTTTCGGTGGCGGGCGGCGACACGGCCTCGGCGCTGGCGGCCGGGGCGCCAGTCATCGTCAAGGCGCACAACGCCCACCTGGGCACGTCCGAGCTGGTAGGCCGGGCCATCCAGCAAGCCGTGCGGGATCTGGATCTGCCGCAAGGCGTCTTCTCCTTGCTCTTCGGGCGGGGCAAGACGGTGGGCGAGGCGCTGGTGGCGCATCCGGCCATCAAGGCGGTGGGCTTTACGGGCTCGCGGCAGGGCGGGCTGGCACTGCAGAAGATCGCTAATGCGCGGCGCGTGCCCATCCCGGTGTACGCGGAGATGAGCAGCATCAATCCGGTGTTTTTGCTGCCAGCGGCGCTGGCGCAGCGCGCCCCGGCCATCGGGGCGGCGTTTGCCGACTCGCTGACCTTGGGCGCGGGCCAGTTCTGCACCAATCCGGGCCTGGTGTTGGGGTTGGCCGGGCCGGACCTGGCGCGTTTCGAAGCCGCCGCGGCGCAAGCGCTGCAGGCCAAGGCCGCGCAGACCATGCTCACGCCAGGCATTCAGCAGGCCTATGCCCAAGGCAAGGCGAACGTAGCCGCAGCGCAGGGCGTTGCCGTGCTGGCCGAAGGCGCGCCGGCCAATGGGCAGGAGAACGCCGCCCAGGCCGCGCTGTTCGCGACGGATGCACAGCATTTCCTGAATACCCCGGCGCTGGAAGACGAGATGTTCGGGCCTGCGGCCATCGTCATCCGGGCGCAGTCCGTCGCCGAGTTGGTGCAGGTGGCCGAAAAGCTGGAGGGCCAGCTTACCGCGACGCTGCATCTGGACGAAGCGGACACGCCTGCGGCCCGGCAGTTGCTGCCGGTGCTCGAGCGCAAGGCCGGGCGCATCCTGGTCAACGGTTTCCCGACCGGCGTGGAGGTCAGCCATGCGATGGTGCATGGCGGGCCTTTCCCGGCGACGACCAATGCCATGTACACCTCGGTCGGCGCCACGGCGATAGACCGGTTTTTGCGGCCGGTCTGCTACCAGGATCTACCCGATGGCTTGCGCCCGCCGGCGCTGCAGGACAGCAACCCCCTGGGGATTTGCCGCCTGGTCGACGGCGCGTTGCGCCTGCCTTAGCGCGGCAAGCGACGCCGCCCGCGCGGGATCAGGACGCCACGTCCCTGTCCCAGCGCGGCAGTTCGCTGCGGATCCAGGGCGTGTTGGCGAAGGTGGCGAACAGCTGGGCGGTGGTCTGCACCAGGCGGGCCAGCGATTCGAGATCGTCGTCCTGCTGGCCCATGCGATGCCAGGCCCGGGTCTCGTGTTCGATCAGTTGGATGTAGCCGTAGATATTGGCGACCACGACGAGATCGGCGTGCGGCAGCGTGGTGGACTTTTCGATGTGCGCGTGCAGGGCGTCGAAGTACAGGCCGGCGCGCGCGCTGCGCAGATACTGCCGCAGGCCGTCGAGGTCCGTGCGGGCGCAGACTTCGCGCAGCAACAGCAGATCGCTCCAGGCGGCCAGGATATTGCCCACCAGCATGCGCTGGAACAGTTCGGCCACGGCGGCATTGGCAAGCGCCTGCTCGCGGCGCTGCACGAAAGACAGCCATAACGCGACGATCACCGCGCCCACGGTCCCGCTGGCGGTCATCAACTCCAGCAGTTTGATTTCCTGGGGCAGGGTGCCGTTGTTGATGGCGACGCGGTGCAGCAGCACCAGGCCCAGGCCAATGGCAAGCAATAGCAGTACGAGCCAGACGCCGGCTTGCAGGCGGTGGGTTTTTGATGCGCGGTCTTGAATACTCACGGCCAGTTCCTTTGGGCTTGCGGCATCATACCCGCAGGGCGGCTTATCGTGTTCAGGCTTTGGCAGGGCTGCGCCTATACACTGTCGGGCAGACTTATCTTGCCCCGAGGAGGGTTCATGAGCTGGTCCGCCAAACAGTATTCCGCCTTCGAGAACGAGCGTACCCGTCCGGTGCGCGACCTGGTCGCCGCCATCCCCACGGTCGAGGTGCGGCACGCCGTCGATCTGGGCTGCGGGCCGGGGAATTCCACCGAGGTGCTGGCCGCGCGCTTTCCGCAGGCGGTCGTCAGCGGCATGGATAGCTCCGCCGATATGGTGGCCGCGGCCCGCAAGCGGTTGCCGGGCCTGACTTTCGGGCAGGAAGACATCTCGCTCTGGCGTCCCGAGCAACGTTACGACGTGATCCTGGCCAATGCCTCCTTGCAGTGGGTGCCCGATCATGCGGCGCTCTATCCGCGTTTGCTCGAGCGCCTGACGCCAGGCGGCAGCCTGGCGGTGCAGACGCCGGACAATCTCGAAGAGCCGGCGCACCGCCTGGCGCGCGCGGTGGCCGGCGAAGCCGCCTGGGCGGACAAACTGGGCGGAGTGCGCCATCCCGACCGGCACAGCGCCGATTGGTACTACGCCTTGCTGTCGCCGCTGGCGCAGCGGGTGGACGTCTGGCGCACGACCTATATGCATCCGCTGGCGGGCGCGCGCGCCATCGTCGAGTGGTTCAAGGGCACTGCGCTGCTGCCCTATCTGAACCGGCTCGACGCGCACGAGCAGGCGGCATTCCTCGCCCGTTATGAGGCGGCCATCGCCCAGGCCTACCCGGCGCTGCCCGATGGCACGGTGCTGTTGCCGTTTCCGCGGCTGTTCGTCATCGCCACCCGTCAGGGGTGAGGGGGCGGGGCCGGCGCTGCCGGCCCGCGTGGCGCTCAGGGCGCCGGATTGGGCCAGCGCGCCTGGATGGCGTTGACTGCCTTGACGATCTCCGGCGAGATCTTGACCTCGGCGCTGTCGATGTTTTCCTGGAGTTGCGCCAGGGTGGTGGCGCCGATCAGGTTGCTGGTCACGAAGGGTTGGACGTTGACCCAGCCCAGGGCCAGTTGCGTCGGCGTCAGGCCGTGTTCGCGTGCCAGCGCGCAGTATTCGGCGGTGGCGGCTTCGGCTTGCGGGTTGCTGTAGCGCGTGAAGCGCTCGAACAGCGTCAGGCGCGCGCCCTCGGGCCGGGCGCCGTCAAGGTACTTGCCGCTGAGCATGCCCATGGCCAGCGGCGAATAGGCCAGCAGGCCCACGTCTTCGAAGCGGCTGAATTCGGACAGGCCCAGTTCATAGTGCCGGTTGAGCAGGCTGTAGGGGTTCTGAATGGAGACCAGGCGCGGCAGCTGGCGCGTCTCGGCTTCTTTGATGAATTGCGCCACGCCCCAGGGCGTTTCGTTGGACACGCCGATGTGGCGAACCTTGCCGGCGCGCACGAAGTCCTGCAGAACCTCCAGGGTTTCGCCGATGGGCACCGTATGCGCATCGTCGGCCCAAGGGTAGTTGGGGCGTCCGAACGTCATGGTGGTGCGGTCGGGCCAGTGCAGCTGGTAGAGATCCAGGTAGTCGGTCTGCAGGCGTTTGAGGCTGGCGTCCAGGGCCTCGGTCAGGTTTTTGCGGTCCAGATAGGTCTTGCCATCGCGGATGTGGCCGGGCCGTTTGGCGTCGCGCACGGGGCCGGCCACCTTGCTGGCCAGGACGATGTCCTGGCGGCGTCCGGTCTTGGCCAGCCAGGTGCCGATGTAGCGCTCCGTGCGGCCCTGGGTTTCCGCTTTGGGCGGGACGGGATACATCTCGGCCGTGTCGACCAGGTTGACGCCCCGTTCCAGGGCGTAGTCCAACTGCTGGTGGGCGTCGGCTTCCGTATTCTGTTGGCCCCAGGTCATGGTGCCCAGGCCGATGAGGCTGACCGAGAGGTCGGTGCGGCCAAGCTTGCGGTATTCCAAGAAAGTGCTCCGGTCGGTGCGTCGCCGGCGGGCAACGCCTTGGCTGCCGATCTTACACCCCGGATTCCTGCCGTGGGCCGGGCCGCTTCAGTGGCGGCGGGCCGCCTGTGCCGCGGCGCGCGTGGCCTGGCAGCGCCCGACCAGCCGGCCGTTCTGCCAGGCCGCGGCGGCGCGGGGCAGTGCGTAAGGGGCGCGGCACACCACGTAATGGGTGGCCAGCACATCATCCAGCAGGCTGCGGCTGCTGCGGGGCGCCATGGTCGTGCCGCCGATGCGCCCGGCCGCGCAGTCGTCGCTCTCGCGTTTGATCTGGCAGAAAGTGATATTGATACGGAATGTGCAGAGGTTGCGCAGCCTTTGGCCGTGCTGACCGGCGGCCTCGCTGACCAGGCAGGGATTGACGGCCGCGCCATGGACCAGGGCGTCGGAACGCGCGGCCAGCGCGGGCTGCGCCAGAAGGCAGGGGAGCAGGCAGAAGAGGAGGCGGGCAGCCGGGCGCATGGGGTAGACGTGGAGGTTGACGCAGAGCGGTTATACGCAATTCTGCTCACCTCGGCTACAAATTGTTGCGGTGTGCCCCTGACGGGTTGTTAGCATGAATTGCCGGCATATGCCGGTTTTCCCCTGTGGAGGTCGTCATGCGAGATCAGATCAGCAAGCGCTTTGCGGTCGTCGGCGTGGTGGGAGCCATGCTATTGGCAGGCTGCGCCACGCAACAGCAAACGAATACGGCGGTGGGAACCGGCGCGGGCGCGGCGGTGGGCGCGGGCGTGGGGGCGCTGGTCGGGCACGGCAAGGGCGCGGCCATCGGGGCCGGCATCGGCGCGGTGGCCGGCGGCCTGATCGGCTACAACTGGAAGACCGTCAAGGAAGACGTCCAGCAATCGGGCGCCTCGTCGCTGGGTGTGGACGTGGTCGAAATGCCGGATGGATCGCTGAAGGTCAGCATTCCTTCCAATGTGTCTTTCGATACCGGACGCGCCAAGCTCAAGCCCGCGCTGCTGCCGGTGCTCGACAGTGTCGCCAAGTCGCTGGAGCAGCATCCCGAATTGCGCGTCAAGGCGGTGGGCCATACCGACAATACCGGCTCGGTGGCGACCAACCAGACGCTTTCGCAGCAGCGCGCCCAGGCCGTGGCGACCTATCTGTCGCGGCAGGGCGTGGCGGCTTCGCGCATCATGGTCGAGGGCCGGGCGGCCACCGATCCGATCGGCGACAACAATACCGCCGAAGGGCGTGCGGCCAACCGCCGCGTCGAGATATACCTCTATGCCGTGAAGCAGTAGTATGGCCACGGGTCTGCTCGCAGGGCAGCAGACCCGTGCCGGAGGCCCCTCATGACTCAACGATATCTGCGCATGGATCTGTCCATCGCGCGCGCGGCGCTGCCAGACTGGCAAGCGCATCCCACCCGGCAGGCGCTGCAAAAGCGCTACCGATTCGATCATTTCAATGCGGCGTTCGGCTTCATGAGCCGGGTGGCGATGTTCGCCGAGAAGATCGACCACCACCCGGAATGGACCAACGTCTATAACCGGGTGGATGTGATCCTGACCACGCACGATGCCGGTGGCGTGACCGAGCTGGACGTGCGCATGGCGCAATTCATGGACGAGGCGGCCGCGCAGGCCGGGGCGAGCGGCCTGGCGATTCCGGCCTGAGCCGGGTCAGTTCACGCGCGCGCCGTCGGCGTTGCGCACGTAGTAGATGCGCATGGCGTGCTGGCGCTGTTGGCCATCGAGCACGCGGATGGTGACCGAGCGCGGGATAAAGCCATCGGGAGTCGGCAGCTTGCCCACGGCGTGGTCGTAGCGCGCGAGGTTCAGCGGGATGGGATCGGGGGTGATGCGATCGCGTCGGCCGTTGGGGTAATTGCCTTCGACGACCAGCTCGACGGTGCCCTGGAAGGGTTTGCCCGTGTCGGTGTCGCGCATGACCAGGACTTGATAGTCCAGCGCGCCGGGTTCGCGCTTGAAGCGCGCCGAGCGTACACCGATGTCGCCGCCGCGCGGATCGGGCGGCACGGCGTCCTGGAACAGGGTCAGTTCCTGGTTGAGGGCGTCGATGCGGCTGCGCGCCTGAGCCAGATCGGTGGTGAGCTGCTCGTGCGTGGATTTATTGCTGTCGCGCTGGGTGACGGCTTCATCGAGCTGGCTCTGCAGGCGTTGGCGATCCACGTTGGCCGCGCTCAGTTCGGTGTGCAGTTGTTCAGACTGCTCGACCGTCAGGCGCTGGGGGCCGTAATTGGCCTGCAGAAAGAGCACGCCGCCTGCGCCCAGGCCGATGCCGATAAAAAGCAATACCAGCCAGCGCGGCAGGCGGCGCGAGCGTTTTCCGGGTTGGTAGAGCGAAGGCCTGAATACCGGTTTTTGCGACCGTCCGAACATCCCCATGCGAGCTGAATTCCTATAGCGGGTGTAATGCGTGGCGCCAGGCGCCTGCTAGCCAAAACGACAGAGGATACCGCGAGTGTCTGCCGGGATGCGTCCCGGACAACTCTGGTTTCCTCCGTTGATAACGTGAAATATGCGACGGCTAGTTGCGCTGAAGCCTTTGCTCCAGCGCCGCCAGCCGTTCGGGCGTGCCCACGTCGATCCAGTGTCCCGGATGGCGTTGGCCGCGAACCCGTCCCTCGGCCATGGCCGCGCGCAGCAGCGGCGCCAGCGGCGCCGGCACTCCGGGCGGCAGGCCCTGGAACATGGCAGGATCGTAGATGCCGATGCCCGAGAAGGTCAAACGCGGCCCCGGGCCGGCGTGGGTCTGGCCGTCGGCTTCCAGCACGAAATCGCCAGCGGGGTGCTGCGGCGGGTTGTCCACCAGCAGCAGCCAGGCTCCCCGGGCCGGCACCTGAGCGGCCAGGGGCCGGGCCTGGGCCGGATCCCAGTCGCACCAGATGTCGCCATTGACGACCAGAAAGGGGCCGTCGCCCAGCAGGGGCAGCGCGCGCGCGATGCCGCCGGCCGTCTCCAGCGCGGGCGCTTCGGGCGAATAGTGCAGCTTCAGCCCATAGGCCCGCCCGTCTCCCAAGGCGGCCTCGATCTGGCTGCCCAGCCAGGCGTGGTTGATGACGACGTCGGTGAAACCGGCGGCCGCCAGCCGTTCGAGGTGCCAGACGATGAGGGGTTTGCCGGCCACCGGCAGCAAGGGTTTGGGCGTGTGGTCGGTGAGCGGGCGCATGCGTTCGCCGCGCCCGGCGGCCAGGATCATGGCGCGCATCAGAAGGTGTACCCCACCTTGACCTCGCGGTTGTCGAGTTGGTCCAGTAAGCGCAGCAGGGGGCTGAACACGCCGTAGCGCTGCGCCACCTGGCGGACGTAGGCGTTGACGCGCGGCATGTGGTCCAGGTAGCCGGGCTTGCCGTCGCGGTGGTTCAGGCGCGCGAAGACGCCCAGGATGCGCAGATTGCGTTGCAGGCCCATCCATTCGTAGGCGCGGTGAAACTCGGCGAAATCGTTGTCGACCGGCAGGCCGGCCTGGCGCGCCATTTCCCAGTAGCGGATGGCCCAGTCCAGTTGCTGGGGTTCTTCCCAGGTGGTGCGCGCATCGGTGACCAGCGACGCCAGGTCATAGGTGATGGGGCCGGCCAGGGCGTCCTGGAAATCGATCACGCCCGGATTGGGGCCGAAACGGGCTTCGTCGCAGACCATGAGGTTGGGCGAATGGAAGTCGCGGTGGACGAACACCGCCGGCTGGCTGCCATTGCTGGCGGCCAGCAGACTGAAGATACGCTCGAGCGCCTGGGTGGTGGTGTCGTCCAGCACGGTCTGGTGGTGGACGGCCACATACCATTGCGGAAACAACTCCAGTTCGGCGCGCAGGCGTGCGGCGTCATAGGCGGCCAGCCCGGCGGTGTCGGCCTGTTGCATGCGCACCAGGGCGGTCAGGGCGTCGCGGTAGAGCTGTTGCAGCGTGGTGTCGTCCAGGCCTTCGCGGATGCGCTGGGTATAGTTTTTTTCACCCAGATCGCTGAGCAGGAGCAGGCCTTGATCGGCATCCTGGGCTACGATGGCCGGCACGTTCACGCCGGCTGCCGCCAGCACGCTGTCGACCTGCACGAAAGGCCGCACGTCTTCATGCGGCGGCGGCGCATCCATCAGGATCAGGCTGCGGCCCGCGGCCTGGAGTCGGAAGTAGCGGCGGAAGCTGGCATCGCCGGAGACCGGCGCCAGGGTGTCAGGTTGCAGGCCGAGGTCGGCGGGCAGGGTGGCTAGCCAGGCGTGCAGGGATGCCAGGCGGGGATCAGTCTGGGGGGAGTTCAAGGCGGCCGGTCTCGCGAAATGCACTTGGGTGGACGGGCGGCTCCCGGACCGGGGCGCCCAGCCCCGGGCGATCCGGGAAACCGGGTCGGCGAGGCTTCTCTATAATACCGGGTCAATCCAGCGTCCGCCCGGGGCTGGCAGGTCCTCACAGACACAGGTTGGTTTTTCTCGTGCATATGATCAGGTGGTTGATCCTCTCCGCTCTCAGCGCCGCCGGGGCCGCTCAGGCTCAAGGCAGCCAGGATGTCGCCCCTGCCCAGACGGCAAGCTCGTCCGCGAGCACGCCAGCCAGCGCTGCCGGGGATGCCGCCCAGGAAATGCCCGGCCTGCGCATCTCGCCGGGCCTGCGGGTACGCCACTTTCCCGACGATCAGATCCCCGCCTATCTCGAGGCCGACGACGTCGCCGGCGACCCCTCTTCGGAGATCACGCTCAAGGGCAACGCCCAGGTGCGGCGGGTCGACGGCGTGGTCAAGGGCGACAGCATTCATTACAGCAACGAGACCGGCGATGTGGACGTCAAGGGCAATGCGCGCATCATGCGCGACGCCACGCTGGTGACGGGGCCGGCTGCCCGGCTCAACATGAATACCTATAGCGGCGAGATCGACCAGCCGAATTTCTGGATCGGCGCCAGCGGCGGCACGGCGCGCGCCGATCATGCCGATATTTTCAGCCGCTCGCAGATGCGCCTGACCCAGGTGACCTACAGCGGCTGCCCTTGCGAGAAGCCGTCCTGGTATATCAAGGCGAATACGGTCGATCTGGATTTCGACGAAAACGAAGGCGTGGCGCGCAACGGGGTGCTCTATTTCAAGGACGTGCCCATTCTGGCGTCGCCCTACCTGACCTTCCCCATCCGCAAGGAGCGCAAATCCGGCTTCCTGCTGCCGACCTACGGTTCGTCGAGCAAGACCGGCCTGGATATTTCGGTTCCGTACTATTTCAACCTGGCGCCCAATTACGACGCCACGCTGATCACGCGCTATATGGGCAAGCGGGGTCTGCAGTTGGGCGGCGAAGGGCGCTACCTGGGCGAGAGCTATGTCGGCTCGGTGTCGGGCACCTACCTGCCCAGCGACCGCGATGCCGGCTTTGACCGCTATATGTACCGCCTGACGCACCGGCAGTTCTTCGGCGGCGGTTTCTACGCCGACTGGGACATCAACGGCGTGTCCGACAACAACTACTATCGCGACATGACCACGCTGGGCCTGAACACGGCCTCGACGACCTATCTGCCGCGCCAGGCGCGGGTGGGCTGGTCGTCCAGCTATTGGCAAAGCTATGTGCAGGTCTACAAGTACCGCACGCTGCAGGATCCCGACGCGCCCATCGCGCCGCCGTATGACAAGGAGCCCGAGATCTTCCTGCAGGGCGCGCGCTACGACTGGAACGGCTTCGACGTGCGCATGGATTCCACGGCCGTGCGCTTCCGGCGCCCCTTGTTCGAAGGCACCCGGCTGGGCCAGGAAGGCGAACGCCTGCAGGCTTACCCGACGATTTCCTATCCCATCGTGCGGGCCGGCTGGTACATCACGCCCAAGGTCGGCGTGAACTACACGCAGTATCACACCTCCTGGTTCAACACCGACTGGAACAAACTGGGCAGCCTGTCGCCTTACCAGGCCACCGAATCGCGCACAGTGCCGATCTTCTCGGTCGACGCCGGCATGACGTTCGAGCGGCCCACCACGCTGTTCGGCAAAGAGTCCACCCAGACGCTGGAGCCGCGCCTGTACTACCTGCGCGTGCCGTACCGCAACCAGGATGCGCTGCCCGTCTACGACACCAGCCTGTCCGATTTCAGTTTCGAGCAGGCCTTCCAGGAAAACGTCTACACCGGCGGCTGGGACCGTATCGCCAACGCCAATCAGTTGACTGCGGCGTTGACCACGCGCTGGCTGGACGCCAACACCGGCTTCCAGCGCGTGGCCCTGTCGGTCGCGCAACGCCTGTATTTCGAGGACCAGCGCGTCACGCTGCCCGGCGAGACGCCGCGCGAGAATGTGCGTTCGGACTTCCTGGTCGGCGCCAGCGCGTCCTTGACCGACACCCTGACGACCGACCTGGCCGCGCAGTACAACCCCTACGACAACAACTGGTCGCGCGGCCTGGTGAGCGCGCGCTGGTCGCCGCAGCGCCAGACGACGGTGGCCGTGGCCTATCGTTATCAGCGCGATCCGATCAACAATATTTCCTATGCGCCGCGTGGCCAGAATCAGGTCACGCTGGCGTTGCAATGGCCCTTTACCAACCGTTGGTACGGCGTGGGCCGTATCGACTACGCCATCAAGTCCGATCCGGGCACGGTGGTGGGCGCCTCCGACGGCCCGCGCGTGACGCAGGCCATCGCGGGGGTGGAGTACAAGGGTGATTGCTGCTGGACCGGCCGCATGGTCTTCCAGCGCTATGCCGTGGCGGCCAATGACACCAATACGGCGATTTTCTTCCAGCTCGAGTTGACCGGGCTGGGTGCTTTGGGGACCGATCCCCTCAAGCTGCTCGATAAGAGCATTCCGGGCTATCAGCCGGTTTCGCAGCCTGCCGCGGCAGGCACGACATTTGAAAGGTATGAATGATGCGTAGGTTGCACTCGTCGCGCCGTTTTCGCGGCAGCCTTCTGGCGTTGGCCTTGGGCCTGGCCATGCCTCTGGCCCATGCAGCAGATAAAGCGGGGGCGGCCAAGCCGGCGCCCGCCAAGGCGCCTGCAGCGTCGTCCGAGCAGTTCGTCGATGGCATTGCCGCCATCGTCAACAAGGATGTCATCACGATGCGCGAGGTGCAGGAAGGCACCGCGCGCGCCAAGGTGGATCTGAAGCACCGCGGCATCCAGTTGCCCGACGACCGGACGCTGCAAAAGCAGGTGCTGCAACGCCTGATCTTCGAGCGCCTGGAGCGCCAGGAAGCCGATCGTCTTGGCATCCGCGTGGATGACAACCAGGTCAACCAGGCCATCAACATGGTGGCCACCCGCAACAAGATCACGCAACAGCAGCTGCGCGCCGAAGTCGAGAAAAGCGGCGTGAGCTGGGATGAGTACCGCAAGTCGCTGCGCGATGAAATCCGCTCCGACCGCCTGCGCCAGCGCACCATCGACAACCACATCGTCATCACCGACGCCGAGGTGGACGCCTACCTGAAGGATCAGGCGCGCAACCCGGCCCTGCAGCGCGAAGCCGCCCAGGCGGCGCAACCGGCGGCCGAACCCGCGCCGCAGGATGCGCAGCCGCAAGCCAGCGGTCCGGTTCAGATCGCCTTGGCCCAGATCCTGGTGCGTGTGCCCGAGGGCTCGTCGCCCGAGACCGTCGCCAGCCTGCGCAAGAAGGCCGAGGACGTGCTGGCTCGCCTCAAGCGCGGCGATGACTTCGCCAGCGTGGCCGCGGCGGCCTCCGATGGCCCCGAGGCCCTGCAGGGCGGCGTCATGGGCGCGCGCACGCTGGATGGCTGGCCGGATCTCTTCGTCAAGGCCGTGCAGGGCGTGCCCGCCGGCCAGGTCAGCGGCATCGTGCAGTCCGGCAACGGCTTTCACATCCTGAAGGTGCTGCAACGCACCGATGGCCGCGCGCCGGCGCGTTCGCCGCAGCGCGCCGCCCCGGCGCCCGCTCCCGCCGCGCAGGCCGCCAGCCCGCGCGCACCGCAAGGCCCGGTGCGCGTGACGCAAACGCATACCCGTCATATCCTCATCAAGACGTCCACCGTCATGAGCGACGATCAGGCGCGCCAGCGTCTGGAGCAGGTGCGCCAGCGCCTGATCTCGGGCGGCGCCAAGTTCGAGGACATGGCGCGCCAGTATTCGCAGGACGCCACCGCGCCGCAAGGCGGCGATCTGGGCTGGGTCAATCCGGGCGAGATGGTGCCTTCCTTCGAGGCCGCGATGAACTCGCTCAAGCCGGGCGAGGTCAGCCAGCCCATCGAGTCGCCTTTCGGCTGGCACCTGGTCCAGGTGCTGGAGCGCCGCGAGAAGGACGTCAGCGACGAGGTCCAGCGCATGCAGGCTCGCCAGACGCTGTTCGAGCGCCGCGCCGGCCCCGCTTTCGAGGATTGGATGGAGCAACTGCGCGGTCAGGCTTTCATCGACAATCGCCTGGAAAAGCAGGATCGCATCGAGCAGAACAACCGCTGAGTACGGAAGCACCATGTCGCAACACCAGGCGCGCAAGCGCTTTGGCCAACACTTTCTCACCGACGAGAGCGTGGTCGAGTCCATCGTGCGGGCCATCGCGCCCGCGCGCGACGACGCCGTGGTCGAGATCGGCCCCGGGCTGTCGGCCCTGACCGCTCCCTTGCTGGAGCGTCTGGACAAGCTGTCCGTGGTTGAAATCGACCGCGATCTCGCTGCC
Source organism: Bordetella genomosp. 12 (assembly GCF_002261355.1). Lineage (GTDB taxonomy): Bacteria > Pseudomonadota > Gammaproteobacteria > Burkholderiales > Burkholderiaceae_B > Bordetella. The sequence continues at coordinate 901,399 of NZ_NEVU01000001.1, forward strand.
CGCCTGCGCAAGAAGTATCCGCCCGAGCGTCTTGCGGTGGTCGAGGCCGATGCCCTGACGGTGGATTTCGGCCAGTTCGGGGCAGGGATGCGGGTGGTCGGCAATCTGCCGTACAACATCTCCAGCCCTTTGCTGTTTCATCTGATGGGCGCGGCGGACCTGGTGCGCGATCAGCATTTCATGCTGCAGCGCGAGGTCATCGATCGTATGGTGGCCGAGCCGGGCACCGCCGACTACGGCCGGCTGTCGGTCATGCTGCAGTCGCGCTACCGCATGGAAAAGCTTTTCGATGTGCCGCCCGAAGCGTTTGATCCGCCGCCGCGCGTGGTCTCGGCAGTGGTGCGCATGGTGCCGCTGGGCGAGGCGCGTCCGCGTCCGGTCAGCGCCGCGGCCTTCGAGGCCGTGGTGGCGCGTGCGTTTTCGCAGCGCCGCAAGATGCTGCGTCGCGGCTTGGGCGATTGGGCTGCCCACGTGCCCTGGGAAGCGCTCGGCGTGCCGCCCACGGCGCGCGCCGAAGAGATCGGCGTGGCGCAGTTCATCGGCCTGACCGATGCGCTGGTGGCCGCCGGCGTGATCAAGGCCTGAGCCCGAGCGCTGGCTCCGCCGGCGGGGCTAGCCGTGCGCCGGCTTGAGCGGCAGGATGCGCCGGTAGCCGACGGGCAGCGGCACGCGGCCGTGCGCGTCGGTGATGGCTGCCAGCCTGGCGGCCAGATCGGGGGCGAAAGGCCGGGCCCGGCGCAGACGCAGATCCACATGCAGCGAGAGCTGCTCCATCGTGGCGGCGAGATAGTTCTCGCGCGTCTGCCAGAGCTCCATCAGGCACAGCAGCCGCTTGTCATCGGTTTGCAGCAGGCGCAGCCTGAGTGTCAGCGGGTCCGCCTCGAGCACCTCGCGCAGATAGGCGACCTGGATATTCATCGTATAGATCCCGCAGCCGCTGGTCTGGGTGTAGTCCAGGCCCACGCCCAACTGACCCAATAGCTCGAAGCCCAGACGATCGAAGACGCCCACGTAGTGGGCGGCGTTCATGTGGCCGTAGGCGTCGATCCAGGCGGGTTCGACGTGCAGGGTCGTGCAGGGCAGATCCGTCATGCGTGTCCTCGGGGGCGTTACAGACGGCGCCGCGCGGCGGCCATCCACAGTTGCATGATGTCGCGCGCGCGTGCGGCGAGGTAGTCGCCGGCGTGCGCCAGGGCGTGGTCCAGCGTGTGCGGGCCCGGCATCAGGCTGAAGGCGGCGGTGATGCCCGCCGGATGCAGCGCTTCGTAGCCGTCGCCCAACGAGCCGGCCAGCGCCACGACCGGCACGCCGGCTTGCTGCGCCAGGCGCGCCACGCCAGCCGGCGTCTTGCCGCGCAGGGTCTGCGCATCCATGCGCCCTTCGCCGGTGAAGGCCAGGGTGGCGCCTTGCAAGGCTTGTGCCAGTCCGCCCAATTCGGCTACCAGTTCGACGCCAGGCCGAAAGCGCGCGCGCAGAAAGGCATGCGCGGCAAATCCCAGCCCGCCCGCCGCGCCCGCGCCGGCGGCGTCGCGGTGGTCCTGGCCCAGCGTCTGATGGGCGACGTCGGCCAGGCGGCCCAGCGCGGCATCCAGTTGCCGCACCTGCGGCGCGCTGGCGCCTTTCTGGGGGCCGAACACCGAGGCCGCGCCCTGCGGGCCACAGAGCGGGTTGTCGACATCGCAGGCGACCTGCACGTCGAGATCGGCCAGGCGGGCATCCAGCGTGCTCAGGTCGATACGCGCCAGGGCTTGCAGCGCCGCGCCGCCGGGCGCCAGCGCATTGCCCTGCGCATCCAGAAAGCGCGCGCCTAGCGCGCGCAACATGCCGCTGCCGCCATCGGTGGTGGCCGAACCGCCCAGTCCGAGAATGAGCTTGCGCGCGCCGGCATCGAGGGCGGCCAGAATCAGTTCGCCGACACCGCCGGTGTCGGCCGCCAGGGGATCGCGTTGCGGCGCGGGGATGCCTTCCAGACCCGCCGCCGAGGCCATCTCGATCACGGCCGTGCCGTCGTCGAGCCAGCCCCATTGCGCCTGCGTGCTGCGGCCCAAGGCATCGTGCACCTGGCTCTGGCGGGCCTGGCCGCCGGTGGCGGCCAGGACGGCGTCGACCGTGCCCTCGCCGCCGTCGGCCATGGGCACGCATACGGTGTGCGCGCCGGGGCAGGCCTGCTTGACCCCGCGCTCGATGGCGCGCACCGCCTCGGCGGCGCTGAGGCTTTCCTTGAACGAATCCGGGGCGATGACGATCTTCACGGCGCGCAGCTCCTGTGTCGCGGCAAGCGGCCATGATACCCGTGCGCACCGCGGCGGCGTACCATAGGGTTTCCTGAGGATTATTCCGTGAGCGTGTTCATGCCTGTATTGCGCCGCACCAAAATTGTCGCCACCCTGGGCCCCGCCAGCTCCACGCCGCAGATGATCGGCGCACTGATCGATGCGGGCATGGACGTGGCCCGGTTGAACTTCTCGCATGGCAGCGCCGACGACCATCGCGAGCGCGCGCGCACCATACGCAAACTGGCTGCCGAACGCGGCCGCTTCGTCGCCATCATGGGCGACTTGCAAGGCCCGAAGATCCGCATTGCGCGCTTTGCCGACAAGCAGGTCACGCTCGAGGTGGGGCAGCCGTTCACGCTGTCGCGCACCCATCCCAAGGAGGCCGGCAACGCTTCCGTGGTGGGGATCGATTTCCCCGAGCTGGTGCATGACTGCCGGCCCGGGGATGAGCTGCTGCTCGACGACGGCCGCATCGTGCTGCAGGTCGAGCGGGTGGAGGGCGATGAGGTCCACACCACGGTGACCGTGGGCGGCGCGCTATCGAACAACAAGGGCATCAATCGCCGCGGAGGCGGGATTTCCGCGCCGAGCCTGACCGACAAGGATCGCGAGGACATCCGTCTGGCCGCCGAGCTGGCGCTGGACTATGTGGCCGTGTCGTTCCCGCGCTATGGGCATGATATCGACGAGGCGCGCGCGCTGGTGCGCGCCGCCGGCAGCGAAGCCTGGATCATCGCCAAGATCGAGCGCGCCGAGGCCGTGGCCGATGACGAGGCGCTGGATGCGCTCATCCGCGCCAGTGACGGCGTGATGGTGGCGCGCGGCGATCTGGGCGTGGAAGTGGGCGATGCCGAGCTCGTGGGCATCCAGAAGCGCATCATCCAGCACGCCCGCACCCTGAACAAACTCGTCATCACCGCCACGCAGATGATGGAGTCCATGATCTCCAGCCCCATGCCTACGCGCGCCGAGGTCTCGGACGTGGCCAATGCGGTGCTCGACTACACCGACGCCGTGATGCTGTCGGCCGAAAGCGCGTCCGGGCAGTATCCGGTGCAGGCCGTGCAGGCCATGGCCCGTATTTGCCTGGGCGCGGAAAAGCACCCGACGACCACGCATTCGCATCACCGCCTGGGCGAAACCTTCACGCGCTGCGACGAAACGATCGCGCTGGCGGCCATGTATGCGGCCAACCATTTTCCCGGCGTCAAGGCCATCATCGCCTTGACTGAAAGCGGGCATACGCCGCTCATCATGTCGCGCATCCGTTCGGGCGTGCCCATCTATTGCTACAGCCCGCATCCTTTGACGCAGAACCGCGCGGTGCTGTTCCGGGGCGTGTACACCGTGCCGTTCGCGCCGGCCGACTACGAGCCGGCGGCCTTGAGCGATGCGGCCGTCGATGAGCTCAAGCGGCGCGGCCGCGTGGCCCCGGGCGATTGGATCATCCTGACCAAAGGAGATTTCTATCGCGACAGCGGCGGCACCAACGGCATGAAAATCCTCCGCGTGGAGTGATCAGCCGAAGAACCAGTAGCACACGCCGATGGAGGCCAGCACGCCGGCCAGGTCGGCGATGAGCGCGCAGCCCACCGCGTGGCGCGCGCGCATGATGCCCACCGAGCCGAAGTACACGGCCAGCACATAGAAGGTGGTCTCGGTGCTGCCTTGCATCACGGCCGACAGCAGGGCCGCAAAGCTGTCCACGCCGAAATGCGACATGGTTTCCAGCATCATGGCGCGTGCGGCACTGCCCGAGAAGGGTTTGACCAGGGCCGTGGGCAGGGCGTCGACAAAGCGGGTGTCCCAGCCGGCGCCGGCCGCCAGCCAGCGTATGCCGTCGAGCAGGAAGTCCAGCGCGCCCGAGGCGCGCAACACGCCGACGGCGCACAGCATGGCCACCAGATAGGGCAGCAGATCGCGCGCGATGCCGAAGCCGTCCTTGGCGCCGGCGATGAAGGTTTCGTAGACGGGGACTTTTTTCCAGGCGCCGATCACCAGAAACGCCACCAGGACGGCGAACAAGGTCAGGTTGCCCAGCAGCGAGGACAGCGCGGCGATGGCGCTGGCCGACATGCCCGCCAGCAGCCCCATGAATCCGCCCATCAGCAAGGCGCCGCCGCCCAGCCAGGCCAGCACCACCGGATCCCAGAGTTTGAGGCGCTGGCACACCGCCACGGCCAGCAGGCCGGCGAGGGTGGAGGCGCTGGTGGCCAGCAGAATGGGCAGAAAGACCAGGGTGGGGTCGGGCGAGCCCTGCTGGGCGCGGAACATGAAGAGCGTGACCGGCAGCAACGTCAGGGATGAGGCATTGAGCACCAGAAAGAGGATCTGGGCGTTGCTGGCGGTATCGGGCCGGGGGTTGAGCGATTGCAGCTCGCGCATGGCGCGCAGCCCGATGGGCGTGGCCGCATTGTCCAGGCCCAGGCCGTTGGCCGCGAAGTTGAGCGTGATCAGCCCGATGGCCGGGTGATTGCGGGGCACTTCCGGCATCAGCCGCGCGAACAGCGGCCCCAGCAGGCGCGCCAGCGCGCCCACCAGGCCGGCGGCTTCGGCAATGCGCAGAAAACCCAGCCAGAGCGTGAGCGTGCCGAACAGCAGCACCATGACTTCGACCGAGATGCGCGCCATCTCGAACAGGCTGGCGACGATGGCGCGGAACACCTCGGGTTCGCCCAGGCCGATCCAGCGGACCAGTCCCGCGGCCGAGGCAACCAGAAAGAAAGCCAGCCAGAGTTTGTTCAGCATCGCTCACCAGTGAAGCAGGGGTGCGCTATTGTCGCAGACCGTCATCGCGCCGGTTTGTGCCGGGACCTTCAAACTGGTAACTTGGTTACACAACCCTATCCCCGCGGAGGTCAGCCATGAATTTGAAATCAAGCTTCGCGGATTGGCGCCGCAAGCGCATCGCTGAACCGGCCTACCGCTGGGCCCGGGCCGCGCTGCCCGGGCTGTCGGCCACCGAGCGCGAGGCCATCGAGGCCGGCGATGTCTGGTGGGATGGCGATCTGTTCACGGGCAATCCTGATTGGAACAAGCTGCTGGCCGTGCCGGCGGCCACGCTCAGCGAAGAAGAACGGCTGTTCATTGCGGGGCCGGTGGCGCGGCTATGCGCCCTGCTCGACGAGTGGGAGATCGAATGGAAGCGGCGCGACCTGCCGCCCGAGGTCTGGGATCTCATGCGGCGCGAGCGTTTCTTCGGCATGATCATTCCCAAGGAATACGGCGGCCTGGGGTTTTCGCCCTACGCCCATTCGGAAATCGTGCGGCGGGTCTCCGCCTATTCGATCACCGCCGGCGTCACCATCATGGTGCCCAATTCGCTCGGCCCGGGTGAGCTGTTGCTGCAGTTCGGCACGCCGGCGCAGCGCGAGTTCTGGTTGCCGCGCCTGGCGGATGGCCGCGAGATTCCCTGCTTCGGGCTGACGAGTCCGGAGGCGGGTTCCGACGCGGCGTCCATGACCGACATCGGCGTGGTGTGCCGCCAGGTCATCGACGGCCAGGATCTGCTGGGCATCCGCCTGAATTGGCACAAGCGCTACATCACGCTGGGGCCGGTGGCGACGGTGCTGGGGCTGGCGTTCAAGCTGCGCGACCCGGATGGCCTGCTGGGCGGGCCGGAAGACGTGGGGATTTCGGTGGCGCTGGTGCCCACCGACGCGCCGGGCGTGGAGATCGGCCGCCGCCATCTGCCTTCCATGCAGGTCTTTCAGAACGGCCCCAATCAGGGGCATGATGTCTTCGTGCCGATCGAGGCCTTGATCGGCGGTCCGGCCAAGGCGGGCCATGGCTGGCAGATGCTCATGAGCGCGCTGGCCGCCGGCCGGGGTATTTCCCTGCCTTCGCTGTCGGCTGCCGGCGCGGTCATCAGCGCGCACACCTCGGGCATGTATGCGCGGGTGCGGCGCCAGTTCGGCATCCCGGTGGGGCGCTTCGAGGGCGTGCAGGAAAAGCTCGCGCGGCTGGCCGGCCATGCCTATCTGATCGAAGCCGCGCGGCGGCTGACCTGCGCGGCGCTCAATCAGGGCCATAAACCGGCGGTGGTGTCGGCCATCATGAAGTATCACGCCACCGAGCGGATGCGCATGTCGGTCAACGACGCCATGGACATTCACGGCGGCAAGGCCGTGATCGACGGGCCGCGCAACTACCTGGGTGCGCTGTACCGGGCGCTGCCCATCGCCATCACGGTCGAGGGCGCCAACATTCTCACGCGCTGCCTGATTGTCTTCGGCCAGGGCGCGATCCGGGCCCACCCCTATCTGATGCGCGAGGTCATGGCCTTGGGCGAAACCGATCAGGCGGTGGGGCAGGAACAATTCGAACAGGCTTTCTGGCCGCATATGCGCCACAGCGGCCTGACCTTTCTGCGCGCCTGGGGCCGGGCCTGGACGGGCGGGCGCTTTGCGCCCGCGCCGCCCGCCGGCGAGGTCAGCCGGTATTACCGGCGCCTGGGGCGGTATTCAGCGGGGTTTGCCTTGCTGGCCGACGCCGCCATGGCCTTGCTGGGCGGCTCGCTCAAGCGGCGCGAGATGCTGTCGGCCCGTTTGGGCGATATTTTGTCTGAGCTGTATCTGCTGTCTGCGCTGCTCAAGCGCTGGGACGACGAGGGCCGCTGCCACGCCGACCTGCCGCTGGTGGCCTGGGGCATGGAAGAAGGCTGCCTGCGTATCGAGCAGGCCATGGATCAGGTGCTTTCGAACCTGCCGCGCCGCGCCGCCGCCGTGGCCTTGCGGGCGGTGATTCTGCCCATGCGCCTGGCGCGCGGGCCCAGCGATGCGCTCACGCGTGAGTGCGCCAATCTGCTGCTGGAACCCTCGCCCACGCGGGATCGCCTCAATGCGGACCTGCAGCGCGGCGGCGGCAGCGACGCCATCGCCAAGCTCGAAAGCGCTTTCGCGCGCGTGACGGCGCTCGGGCCGTTACGGGACCGCTTGCGGCGCGAAGGCGTCAAAGACTGGCGGCAGGCACATGCGGCCGGCGCCCTGAGCGATGAGGTGGCCGCCCAGATTCTGGCGGCCGAGGCGGCCGTGGCGGAGGTGGTTGCCGTGGATGATTTCGCCGCACAGGAACTGACCGGCGAGCCGGAAAGCCCGGCGCGTCGTCCGCTCTGACCCGGGCGGGCCTCAATCGTCCTGGTTGGGGTCCATCCCGGGAAACAGGATCTCGGTGAAGCCGAACTTGGAAAAATCCTGGATGCGCGAGGGATAGAGGCGGCCGATGAGATGGTCGCACTCGTGCTGGACCACGCGCGCATGGAAATCGCTGGCCTGTCGATCGATGGGCTGGCCGTCGGGATCGCGCCCCTGATAGCGGATGTGCCGGTAGCGTGGTACCAGGCCGCGCAGGCCGGGCACCGACAGGCAGCCCTCCCAGCCGTCTTCCATCTCGTCGGACAGCGGCGTGATGACGGGGTTGCACAGCACGGTGAGCGGGACGGCCGGCGCATCCGGATAGCGCGGGTTGCGTTCGAAACCGAAGATCACCAGTTGCAGGTCCACGCCGATCTGCGGCGCGGCCAGGCCGACGCCATTGGCCTCGACCATGGTCTCGAACATGTCTTCGATCAGCTGCCGCAGGGCAGGGCTGCCGAAGTCCTCGACCGGCGCCGCCACGCGCAGCAGGCGGGGATCGCCCATTTTCAGGATGGGATGGATCATGGCGTGTCAGTCCGCGCGGCCTTTTTTCTGGATGAATTCGATCTTGTAGCCGTCCGGGTCTTCGACGAAAGCGATAACCGTGGTGCCGTGCTTCATCGGGCCGGCCTCGCGGGTCACCTTGCCGCCCTTGGCCTTGACCTTGTCACAGGCTTCGTAGGCGTTGTCGACTTCCAGCGCGACGTGGCCGTAGCCCGTGCCCAGATCGTATTGCGCGGTGTCCCAGTTGTGGGTCAGTTCGATGACGGCGCCGTCTTCTTCATCCTGGTAGCCGACGAAAGCCAGCGTGAAGCGGCCATCGGGGTAGTCCTTGCGCCGCAGCAGGCGCATGCCCAGCACGTTGGTGTAGAAGTCCAGGGATTGTTCGAGATTGCCGACGCGCAGCATGGTGTGCAGAAAACGCATGTGTCTATCCTCAAGGCTAGCCGCGCCTGGCGCGGCGTTCAGACCCCCATCGTAACAGGGGCGGCGGGGGAGCCGCAGGGGCCCCGGCCGCTCGGCCGCCTTGAGCTCTCTTTCAGTCCGAGCCGAGTTGCAGTTTGTTGGGCTGACGCTTTTCGATGGCGGACTTGAGCAGCGCCGCGCTGCGGAAGATGCCATGGGCGAATTTGCCGTAGGGCAAGGTCAGAAAGAGCGCCATGACCACGCCCAGATGCACCGCCAGCAGCACGCCCATCCAGGCCGTGTCGCGCAAGGCCAGCAGCAGCAGGCCGGTGAGGCTGGTGAAAAACAGCAGGGCGATGAAGCCCCGGTCCATGGGCCGCTGCCGGGTATCGCCCTGGCGCGGATCGCGCCGCAGATTGAGCCACAGCAGGCCGGCCGGACCGATCAGCAGGCCCAGGCCGCCGGCCGTGCCCAGCAGCACCGGCAGGCTGAAGAAGGGGTAGGGCGCGTGCAGGTCCAGCAGGTAGTGGTAGAGCGTGGCGACCGAGGTGGCGGCAAAGCACAGCATGAAGCCGTAGAAGGTGAAGTGGTGGAAACGCCGCCGCGCCAGCGTGAAGGCGTCATCGGCCTCGTTGCAGCCCTTGCCGTGTCCGCCATCCAGATACTTCAGGCGCAGCACGTTGTGCGCGGCTTCGGCCACGGCCGGGCCGCTGGCCGCGCCCGGACTGACGTCGCGCCAGAAGCGGGTCACGCCCAGGGCCAGGGCCAACACCGCGAAGCCGAACACCACCCCGAACATCAGCGCCAGCGTGTTGTGCGGAAAGATGGCGTAGAAATTCCCGGCCAGCGGCGCATGCAGCCAGCCGCCGTTGATGCTCACCACCAGCACCAGGAACAGCGCCAGGCTCGCGGCGGCGGCCAGGGAGAGCGTCAGGCCGTTGCGTTGATAGAGCTTGCCCAGGGCCTGGGGCCAGGCGTAGTCGGTATAGGTTTGCATCCGCACGCGGGCCATGGCTTGCGGCACGTTGACGCCGAATTCGTGCGGCGGCGCGTACTGGCAGGCGTGCAGACAGGCGCCGCAGTTGTGGCAGAGGTTGGCCAGGTAGTTGACGTCGCCCTTGTCGAATTCCAGGCGGCGCGTCATGGCGGGAAACACCGCACAGAATCCCTCGCAGTAACGGCAGGCATTGCAGATCTGCATCATGCGCGCGACTTCGCTTTCGTCTTCGCTCATGCGCGCGCCGGCCGTGCTGGCGTTGGCGACGAATTTCAGGGGCTGGGCGGAGGGGGCGGCGCCGGCCAGTTCGGCCTGGCGGGCAAGGTGTTCAAGCTGCTTCACGTTGGACTCCGTTCTGGGCTTGGGCGCGCGCGGCGGCTGCGGCGCGCGTGCCGGCGATGCGGCCGAAGGCCGTGCCGATGGACATGCCGACACCGGCCGTATAGCCCTTGCCCAGCACATTGCCGGCCATCATCTCGCCGGCGACGAAGAGGTTGTCGCTGGGCTTGCCGCCGAAGCGCACCGCGGCGGTCTCGTCGACCTTCAGGCCCAGATAGGTAAACGTGATGCCTGGCCGCAGCGCATAGCCAAAGAAAGGGGCGGTGTCGATGGGGCGGGCCCAATGGGTCTTGGCGGGCGCCAGGCCTTCGGTGTGGCAGTCATCCAGACGGGTGTGGTCGAAGCTGCCGACTCGGCAGGCCTGGTTGTAGGCTTCGATGGTCTGCACGAAACGCGCCGGGTCCAGTTCGAGCTTTTGCGCCAGTTCGGCCAGCGAGTTGGCGCGCACGCCGGGGAATACCGGCGGCATGAAGCGGCCCACCGCCTTGGCGTCGATGACGGAGTAGGCGATCTGCCCTGGCTGCATGGCCACCAGGCGGCCCCAGATGGCGTAGCGTTTGGGCCAGAAATCTTCGCCCTCATCGTAAAAGCGCTCGGCGTCGCGGTTGAGCACCACCCCCAGGGAGACGCAGTCGATCCGGGTACAGATGCCGCCGTCGTAGAGCGGCGCGCGGGCGTCGATGGCCACGCAATGCGATTGCGAAGGCTCGCCGATGATGTCGGCGCCGGCCTCCATCATGAACTTGAGTAGCACGCCCTGGTTGAACCGCGTGCCGCGGATCAGGAAGTTGTCGGCGGGCCATTCGCCGCGTTCGTTCTGGCCCCAGGCCTGCCGCAGCCATTCGATATTGGATTCGAAGCCGCCGGCGGCCAGCACGCAGCTGCGCGCGGCGATGCGCTCCGTGCCGATGCGCGCGGCCACGAAGCGGCCGTCTTCCAGCTCCAGGGCGTCGACCGGGGCGTTGTAGCGGATCTGCACGCCCAGGGCTTCGGCGCTCCGGTAGTAGGCGTTGACCAGCGCCTTGCCGCCGCCCATGAAAAAGGCGTTGGTGCGCGCCACGTGCAGCGCGCCGGACAGCGGCGGCTGGAAGTTCACGCCGTGGCTGCGCATCCAGTCCCGACAGGACGAGGAGGCGCGGATGACCAGACGGGCCAGTTTTTCGTCGGTGATGCCGCCCGTGACTTTGAGCAGATCCTGCCAGTATTCTTCTTCGGGGTAGGCCTCGACTAGCACGTCCTGCGGCGCATCGTGCATGCAGCGCAGGTTGCGGGTGTGCTGGGAGTTGCCGCCGCGCCATTCGCGCGGCGCGGCTTCGAGCAGCAGCACGCTGGCGCCGGCCTCGCGCGCCATCAGGGCCGCGCACAGGGCGGCGTTGCCGCCGCCGATCACGAGTACGTCTATCATGTCGTCGTCCATCATCAGATGAGGGCGACTATAGGGGACGCTTTCAGGGGCCGCCAGAAGGCGACGGACAATGCCTCTTCACGATTTGTGAAGGGTCGCTCCTGGCCAGGCTCCGGCGCGCACCAGGTCGGCGGCCACCTGAGCCAGCAGCACTCTGACGGCCAAGGCCGCCGGGGACAGCTCGTCATCGGACAGGCTGACCAGCAAATTGCTGCGCGCCAATTGCCGCTCGCGGATCTGCCAGGTGGCGAGCTTTTCGCCCCGCAGCCGGACGGTGGCCGCGCCGGGCTGGATGGTGGCGCCCAGGCCGGCCTCGACCAATTCCATCAATACGTCCAGGCCGTCGATCTCGGCCGCGAGGTTGGGCCGGTCGTTGAAACGGGCAAACCCGTTGTTGACCAGGGCGCGCAGTCCGTGGCTGTCGCTGGGCAGCAGCAGGGGCAGGCCGGCCAGGTCGCGCAGCCGGACCGAGCCCGGCGGCGGCAGGCCGGGCAAGTCGTCGCGCGCGATCAGGAACAGGCTTTCATCGAGCAGGGGCATGACGCTCCAGCGCCGCGCGGTTTCGGTCTGGAACACGATGGCCAGGTCGAGCTGCCGGGCGTTGAGCATGGTGGACAGGTGGCCCGACAGGCTTTCGACCAGGCGCAGGCGCACGTCCGGATACCGCTCACGCATGGCGCGCATGAAGGGCAGCGCCAGCACCGAGGCCGTCGTTTGCGCCAGGCCGATGCTGACATGCCCGCTCAGACGCGACTCGCGCGCCGCTTTCATGGCGTCGTCGGCGTGGCGTAGCGACAGCTGCGCCTGCCGCAGGAAAGCCAGCCCGGCATCGGTGAGCACCACACCGGTGGAGGTGCGGGTCAGCAGGCGCGTGCTCAGCTCGCCCTCCAGGCGGCTGATCTGCTGGCTCAGCGCCGAGGTGACCACGCCCAGTTCGGTGGCCGCGCGTCCCAGGCTGCCGCATTCGACGACCTTGACGAAGTAGCGCAGTTGGCGCAGTTCCATGGCGTCAGAACTTGGGCAGCATGGCGGGATCGTGGCGGCGCAGGACTTTCTTGGCCGCTTCGAATCCGGGCAGGATGTGGCCGACTTCGGCCCAGAAATCCTGGCTGTGGTTCATCTCGCGCAGGTGCGCGAGTTCGTGGGCGATGACGTAATCGATGATGTCGGGGCTGAAGTGAATCAGCCGCCAGTTGAGCATGATGTTGCCATCGCTGGTGCAGGAGCCCCAGCGCGTGGCGGCCGACGACAGCCGCCAACGGCGGATCTTCAGGCCGGTGCGCGCCAGAAAGTGGGCCAGACGCTCGCCAAAGAGCGTGCCGGCGCGCTGCTGCAGCCAGGCCTGGGCGGCGTCGCGGATACGTGTGGGTTCGGCGTTGACCGGCAGCGGCAGCCAGAGCGTGGCGCCTTCGGCGGGGTCGGCGGCGTCGCCGTCGAGATGCGCCTGGCGCCGGTCGGCCGCCAGGCCGATGATGATGCGTTTGCCCAGGTAGGGCAGTTCGCCGCCGGCTTGCCAGCGGGTCTGCGCCAGCGCGAGTTGTTCGCGGCGGGCGTGCCAGTCGCGCAGCTTGGCCAGTATCCAGCGCGCCTTCTCGCGCACCGCATCGTCGATCTGCCCCAGGGTCACCCAATTGGGGGCGGTCACGCGCAGGCCGTCGTCGGCAATGACGAAGCCGATGCTGCGGCGGCGCGAGCGCAGCAGCACGAAGCCGATCCGCTGCTGTTCGGTCTGGACCTCGCGCCAGCGCGCGCCGGCGGGCAGAGGATCGGGACAGGGGGTGGGAATGCCCGCTGGGGGCGCGCTGGCTGTTGCCGGCGTCTCGCGGGAGAGGCCGGCATCGAACAGGAGTTCGAGCTGATCAGCGCTGGCCATACCTTTCAGGATTGAGCGTCCGCATTTCCGCTTCGATCCAGGCTTGGACCTTGGCGTTGAGTTCTTCGGGAGTGAGTCCCTGCGATTCTATCGCGGGGCCGAAGGAGACGGTAACCAGCCCGGGCCGCTTGACGAAGGCATTGCGGCGCCAGCATTCGCCGGCGTTCAGGGCCACGGGCACGACGCGCGCGCCGGTGCGCGACGCCAGCAGCGCGCCGCCCATCTTGAAGCGGCTCGTCTGGCCGGGGGCCACGCGCGTGCCTTCGGGAAAGAGCAGCGGCCAGCGGCCGTCATCGAGGCATTTCTGCCCTTCGCGCACCACCTGCTCGAAGGCATCGCGGCCCTTGGCGCGGTCGATGGGGATCATGCGCAGCAGCGCCAGGCCCCAGCCGAAAAACGGCACCCAGTGCAGCGACTTCTTGTAGACGAAGCAGACCGGGCGCGGCATGTGCGCCGGGAAAAACAGGGTTTCCCAGGCCGACTGATGCTTGGACAGCAGCACGATGGGGCCGTCGGGCAGGTTCTCCCAGCCCTTGACCTGCCAGCGGATGCCGCAGAAAACCTTGGCGCCCCAGATCGCCAGCCGGGGCCAGCCCACGGTGAGCCGGTAACGCAGCCGCAGCGGCACCGGCGCCCAGAGAATGCAGGCGAAGGCGTAGGGGATGACGGTGATGGTGAGAAACACCATGTAGAGCAAGGAACGCAACCAGGCCATGGATCAATCTTCCTGCAAAAGATGGTCGACCACGTCGGCCAGATCGGCGCAGATCCGCGTGCCGGCGGGCAGATTGCCCTTGGCCCGGGTTTTTTCGCCGTTGCCGGTGAGCACCAGCCACGGCGCGCAGCCGGCCGCCGCGCTGGCCTGCAGGTCGCGCAGCGAGTCGCCCACCGCCGGCACGCCGTCGAGATCGACGTCATAGCGCAGGGCGATGTCATGCATCATGCCCGGCAGGGGTTTGCGGCACTGGCAGCCGTCGTCCGGGCCATGCGGGCACAGGAAGATGGCATCGACGCTGCCGCCCAGGGCGGCCAGCTTGCGGCGCATCTTGATATGGATGGCGTTGAGCGTATCCATGTCGAACAAGCCGCGCGCCAGCCCCGACTGGTTGGTGGCCACGACCACGGTCCAGCCCGATTGGGTCAGGCGGGCGATGGCCTCCAGGCTGCCCGGCAGCGGCAGCCATTCGTCAGGGCTTTTGACGAAGGCGTCGCTGTCGCGGTTGATGACGCCGTCGCGGTCCAGGATGATGAGCTTCACTGCGCCAGCCTGGAAATGTCCGCGACCTGGTTCATCAGGCCGTGCAACTGCTTGAGCAGCGCGAGACGGTTGGCGCGCAGCGCCGGGTCTTCGGCCATGACCATGACGTCGGCAAAGAAGGCGTCGACCGGTTCGCGTGCCTGCGCCAGCGTGCGCAGGTTGCCGGCGAAGTCGCCCGCGGCCAGTTGCGCGGCGGCTTGCGGGCCGAGCTGGGCGATGGCGTCGGCCAGCGCTTTTTCCGCCGGGTCGGCCAGGCGGGCGGCGTCGACGGCGCCGATGTCGCCTTCGGCCTTTTTGAGCAGGTTGCCGATGCGCTTGTTCGCGGCCGCCAGGCTGGCCGCTTCCGGCATCTGGCTAAAGGCCGTCACGGCGCGCACGCGCTCGCCGACTTGATGCAGCGGCGGCGTCAGCGCGATCACGGCTTCGACCGCATTGCGGTCATGCTCGGCGATCAACTGATTGCGGTAGCGTTCGTAGATGAAGGCCTGCACTTCGGGCAGGGTGCTGGCGGGCACTTTGCCGGCCGGGTAGCTGGCCGCGGCCAATCCGAGCAGGCCGGTGAGCGACAAGGGGCCGTTGTCACTGATCTTGAGCCAGCCGCCCGCGGCCAGTTGTTCGAAGGCGCTGATCAGGCCCAGGGCCGCGCGGCGCAGGCCGAAGGGATCGCGTTCGCCCGTGGGTGCCAGGCCGATGGCCCAGATGCCGACCAGGGTTTCGACGCGCTCGGCGACGAAGAGCACCGCAGCGGTCAGCGTCTCGGCCGTGACGGGGCTGTCGTAGCGGTTGCGGTATTGCGTGCGCAGGGCTTCGACCACTTCGGCCGGTTCGCCGTCGCCGGCCGCGTAATAGGCGCCCATGACGCCTTGCAGCTCGGGGAACTCGCCCACCATGTTCGAACCCAGGTCGGCCTTGGCCAGCAGGGCGGCGCGATCGCTGGCCGACACATTGGCGCCCAGCGCCTCGGCCACGCCGCGCGCGATGGCGCGCACGCGGTCCACGCGTTCGAGCTGGGTGCCCAGCTTGTTGTGATAGACGATGTTGCCCAGTTGTTCGACGCGCGCGGCCAGCGGCACCTTGCGGTCGGTTTCGAAGAAGAACTGCGCATCGGCCAGCCGCGGGCGGACCACGCGCTGGTTGCCTTCGACGATGTTCACCGGATCGGCGACTTCCATATTGCTGACGATCAGGAAACGATGCGTGAGCTTGCCGGTGGCGGGGTCGAACAGCGGGAAATACTTCTGGTTCAGGCGCATGGTGAGGATCAGGCATTCCTGCGGCACTTGCAGGAACTGCTCCTCGAACTGGCCGACGTAGACCGTGGGGTGTTCGACCAGGGCCGTGACTTCGTCGAGCAGCGCGGCGACTTCGGGGTCATCGCCCAGCGTGGCCGACCGCCGCGCGGCTTGCGTTTGCAACTGGCGGTCGATGTCGGCGCGCCGCTTCTCGAAGGAGGCCACTACGCGCGCTTGCGCCAGCGTGGGCTCGTAGGCGTCGGCCTGGGCGATCACGACATCGCCTTCGCTCATGAAGCGATGGCCCAGCGTGTTGCGGCCTGCCGTCAGGCCCAGGGCCGAGATGGGCACGATGTCCGCGCCGAAGAGCGCGATCAGGCGGTGGGCGGGGCGCACGAATTTCACGCTGCTCACGCCATCGGCCAATTGGTAGCGCATCACCTTGGGGATGGGCAGGCCGTTGATGGCGTGGTCCAGGCCTTCCTGCAGGCCGGCGGCCAGTTGCGCGCCGGGCGCGGTGCCGCGGGCGATCAGGTAATCCTGCTTGCCGTCGGATTCGCGCTCCAGGGCGGCCGGATCCAGGTGTTCCAGGCCCTTGGAGGCCAGTTTCTTGATCAGGGCGGGCGTGGCCTTGCCGTCTTCGGTCAGGCCGATCTTGGCCGGCATGAGCTTCTCGGCATAGGCCTGATCGGGAGCCTGGGCCAGCACGGCCGACAGATGCACGGCCAGGCGGCGCGGCGTGGCATAGGCGGTGACCTGGCAGTCCGGGGCCAGCAGGCCCAGCCGTTCCAGCGTGGCGCGCACGCCTTCGGCGAAAGACTGCCCGAGGCGGTTCAAGGCCTTGGGCGGGAGTTCCTCGGTCAGCAGCTCAACCAGCAGGGGGCGGATAGTGGTGGTCATGTCAGGCAGCCTCCCCGGCGGGGGCGCTGTCGCCCAGCATGGGAAAGCCCAATCGTTCTCGGGAGTCGTAATAGGCCTGCGCGACGGCGCGCGACAGGTTGCGGATGCGGCCGATGTACGCGGCGCGTTCGGTCACGCTGATGGCGCCGCGCGCGTCCAGCATGTTGAAGGTGTGCGCGGCCTTGAGCGCGGCCTCATAGGCCGGCAGGGCCAGCGGCACTTCCATCAGGCGCTTGGCCTCGGCTTCGTAGTCATTGAAGTGCGCGAACAGCATGTCGGCCGACGAATGCTCGAAGTTGTAGGTGGATTGCTCGACTTCGTTCTGGTGGAAGACATCGCGGTACAACACGCGGCGGCCTTGGGCCCCTTCCGTCCAGACCAGGTCGTAGACGCTCTCGACGCCTTGCAGATACATGGCCAGACGCTCCAGGCCATAGGTGATCTCGCCCGTGGTGGGTGTGCAATCCAGCCCGCCGACTTGCTGGAAATAGGTGAACTGCGTGACTTCCATGCCGTTGAGCCAGACTTCCCAGCCCAGGCCCCAGGCGCCCAGCGTGGGGTTTTCCCAGTCGTCCTCGACGAAGCGGATGTCGTGCTCAGCCGGGTTGATGCCCAGGGCCTTGAGCGAGCCGATGTACAGGTCGAGGATTTCCGGCGGCGCCGGCTTGAGCACGACCTGGTACTGATAGTAGTGCTGCAGGCGGTTGGGGTTCTCGCCATAGCGGCCGTCCTTGGGGCGGCGCGAGGGCTGGACATAGGCCGCGCGCCAGGGCTCCGGCCCGATGGCGCGCAGAAAGGTCGCCGTGTGCGAGGTGCCGGCGCCGACTTCCATGTCATAGGGCTGCAGCAGGGCGCAACCTTGTTTGTCCCAGTATTCCTGGAGCGTGAGGATGATTTGCTGAAAGGTAAGCATAGAAGTTGGAAAGTGAGGCGCGTTGGGCTCGCCGCCCGCCAGCGTGGAAAACCCGACATTTTAACTGGCCTTGGGCCCGCGGGTTGGGCGGATGCATTTTGAGCGCCGCCGGCCCATTCCCCCGGGGCTGCCGCTGGCTAGAATACCCGCTGCCCGTCCGTTGACGCCCGCCGCCGACCTTTTCCGCCTACCGTGCCCGAATCCGATCCGCAAACCGCTTTCCGACTGCGCGACGTCGCCGTCCCCGCCTTTGGCCCCTCTTTGTTGTACGGCGTGAGCAATGGCGCCATTTTGCCGGTGATCGCCCTGAGCGCCCGGGAGCTGGGCGCCTCGATGGCGGCCTCCGGCTTCATCGTGGCCTTGGTGGGCGTGGGATCGCTGGTGAGCAATATTCCCGCCGCGCTGTTCACGGCGCGGCATGGCGAGCGCCGGTCCATGGTGGCCGCCTCGCTGGTCAGCGCGCTGGCCATGCTGCTGTGTATTTTTGCCACGTCCCTCGGGATGCTGGCCGCCGGCGTGTTCATGGTGGGGATCGCCTCTTCGGTGTTTCTGCTGGCGCGGCAGGGCTATATGGTCGACGCGGTGCCGGCCGGCATGCGTGCGCGCGCCCTGTCCACGCTGGCCGGCACGATGCGCATCGGCGTGTTCGTCGGGCCCTTCGCCGGCGCGGCGCTGATCCATCTGATGGATTTGCAGGGGGCTTACTGGGTCGCGCTGGTGGCGGTGCTGGGCGCCGGCGCCATCGCGGCCGTCGCCCCGGACATGAAAGCCCCGCTCAACGAAGGCGAGGTGCCGCCCGCGCGCCCGCGCATGCACGAAGTGTTCCGCGCGCACCGCCACGTCTATCTCACGCTGGGGTTGGGCATCCTGCTGGTGAGCGCCGTGCGGGCCTCGCGCCAGGTCGTGATTCCGCTGTGGGCGGATCATCTGGGCATCGATGCGGCGGTCACGTCCGTGATCTACGGTCTGGTCGCGGCGGTGGATATGTCGGTGTTCTACCCGGCCGGGGTCGTCATGGATCGCCGGGGGCGGCGCGCCGTGGCGCTGCCGTCCGCCTTGATGATGGGGCTGGCGCTGATCGGCATCGCGCTATCGGGCGGCACGGCGGCCTTCGTGATCACCGCCATGCTGCTGGGCCTGGGCAACGGCATCAGTTCCGGCATCGTGATGACGCTGGGCGCAGACGCCGCGCCGCCGCACGCGCGGACCGAATTTCTGGGGATATGGCGCTTCATGGCCGATCTGGGCAGCAGCCTGGGGCCGGTGCTGTTGTCGGGCCTGACCGCGCTGGTGTCGCTGGCGGCCGGGGTGGCCGCCATGGGCGCGCTGGGCCTGGCCGCGGCGGCGGTGTTCTGGCATCGCCTGCCGCGCCCGCCGTCTCAGCGGTAGCGTTGCGCCTGGGCCAGCAGCTCGGGCGTGCCGATGACGTCGTTGAGCTGATCGAAGTCCAGCATTTGTGCGCGCCATGCGGCCGTGCTGCCCTGAGCGCGCAGGCTGCCGTAATAGCCTTGCAGGGTATGAACCACCGCGCGCGCGGTGCCGCCCGGGAAAATGACGATCTGAAAGCCGCGCGCGGCCAGGGCCTGGGCGCTTTCTATCGGCGTCTGTCCGCCTTCGACCATATTGGCCAGCAAGGGCACCCGCGCGGCAAAGCGCGCGCACGCCGCGTCCATCTGGGCGGGCGAGCGCAGGGCCTCGATGAACAGGGCGTCCACCCCGCAATCCAGATAGCGTTCGGCGCGCTCCAGGGCCGCCTCCAGCCCCTTGACGGCGACCGCGTCGGTGCGCGCCAGAATCAAGGTGTCGTCGTGCTGGCGCGCGTCGAGCGCGGCCCGCAGCTTGCCGCACATTTCGTCGGCCGACACGAGCGTCTTTCCGTCCAGATGGCCGCAACGCTTGGGAAAGTCCTGGTCTTCGAGCTGGATCATGGCCGCGCCGGCGCGCTCCAGCCCGCGCACCGTGCGTTGCACGTTGAGCGCGTTGCCGAAACCGGTGTCGGCGTCGACGATGATCGGGCAGCGCACGCGTTCGGTCATGCGGCCGAGCACGGATTCGACCTCGCTATAGGTCGTCAGCCCGACATCGGAACGGCCGAGCCGGGTGTAGGCGATCGAGGCGCCGGACAGGTACAGCGCATCGAAGCCGGCCTGCTCGGCGATCAAGGCGGACAGCGCGTCGTAGACGCCGGGGGCCAGCAAGGCGGAGCCGGCCCGCAGGCGGGATTTCAAGGAGGAAGCAGTCATACGGCACTCATGGGGTGGCGGGGCAGGCTGCCGTCGGCCAGACGGCGTTTGAGTTGCATGAGCAGGCCACCGGCCTGCACCATGTCGAGCAGGAAGTCAGGCACGGGTTCGCACGGCAGCGCCGTGCCGTCGGCCTTGAGCACGCGCTGGCCGGGTAAGTCCAGGCCGACGCTGTCGCCGGCCGCGATCTCGCCCGCGCGTTCGCAGGTCAGCAACAGCAGGCCCACGTTGAAGGCATTGCGGAAGTACAGGCCGCTATAGCTGGGGGCGATGACCGCCCGCAAGCCGAGCTGCACCAGGGCGGCGGCGGCCTGCTCGCGCGATGATCCAATCCCGAAATTGCGGCCCGCCACCAGCACGTCGCCGGGGCGCACGCCGGCCGCAAAGCGCGCGTCGACGCCTTCGAGGCAATGGCGCGCGATCTCGTCCAGGCCGAATTTCATGTAGGCGCCCGGCGCCAGTTGGTCCGTGTCGATGTCGTCGCCGACCCGCCAGACAGTGTGTTGGGACATCATTGCAGCACCTCGCGAGGATCGGCGATGCGGCCCGCCAGCGCCGAGGCGGCCACCGTGTACGGCGAGGCCAGATAGACGCGGGCGTCCGCCGCGCCCATGCGGCCTTTGAAATTGCGCGCCGTGGTCGCGATGACGGTGGCGCCCGGCGGAATCGAGCCGCCGTAGCCGGAGCAGGCGCCGCAACTGGTGGGCAGCAGGCTGGCGCCGGCGGCCAGCAGCGCATCGAGCACGCCTTCGGCCTGAGCGGCCGCCTGTTCGCGCTGGCTGGCCGGGGCCACCAGCAGGCGGACCTGCGGGGCGATCCGGCGGCCGCGCAGGATCTGCGCGGCGGCGCGCAAATCATCCAGCTTGGCGCCGGTGCACGCGCCGATATAGGCCACCTGGACCGGGGTGTCGGGATAAGCGTCCACGGCCGCGGTGTTGGCCGGGCTGTGGGGCGCGGCGACCTGCGGCGGCAGGGTGGCGGCGTCGAACTCGTGCCAATGGGCCGGCGCCTGAGGATCGGAGCGCCAGTGCGCGATATCGGTCAGCGGCGCGCCAGCGGCTTGCAGATAGGCCTGCGTGACGGCGTCCGGCGCGATCAGGCCGGCCTGCGCGCCCATCTCGGCCGACAGATTGGACAGGGTCATGCGCTCGCGCATGGACAGGGCGCTGACGGCCTCGCCGCAGAACTCCACCGCCTGATAGCGCCCGCCGTTCATGCCGTAGCGGCCGATCAGATAGAGCATCATGTCCTTGGCCATCACGCCCGGCGCGAGCCGCCCATGCCAGCACATCATCAGGGTTTCGGGCACCCGCATCCAGATTTCGCCGCTGCTGACCACGCCCAGCATCTCGGTGCTGCCCACGCCGAACATGTAGGCGCCGAAGGCGCCGCCGGTCGGCGAGTGCGAGTCGCCGCCCACACAGAACATGCCTGGCCGGACATGCCCGTGTTCGGGCAGCACGACGTGACAGATGCCGACGGAATCGTAGACATGCGGCAGTTGCTGCTCACGCGCCCAGTCGCGCGCGATGCGAACGATGCGGCGGGATTCCTCATCGGCCTCGGGCACATAATGGTCCATGACCAGGACCACTTTTTTGCGATCCCACAGCCCGGTGCCGAGGTCCTGCAGCATGGGCTGCAGGCGGCGCGGCCCGCTGGAGTCGTGGAACATGGCGAGGTCGACCTGGCAGGTGACGATGTCGCCGGGTTGGACGGTGTGGCGGCCGGCGGCGGCGGCCAGAAGTTTCTGGGCCAGCGTATGGGCCGTCATGCGGGGGTCTCTCCGGAAGCGGGGGCGCCGGCCGGCAGCCAGGTCGGCTGCCCGGGCATGTCATGGGCTTGCATATCCATGCGGTATTCATAACGATCCGGGCGGTACAGCGCATGCAGCCATTCCACCGGGCGGCCGCTGGCGTCGCGGACCAGGCGCTGCAGACTGAGCAGCGCCGAGCCCACCGGGACGTCCAGCGCGGCGGCGGCTTCGGGGTCCGCCAGGACGGCCGAGAGGGTCTGTTCGGCCCGCGCGGCCTGGATGCCCAGGTCGCGGAAGATGGCCAGCAGCGGTTTGCTCATGAGATCCGCCTGGGTGATGGCCTGAGCGATGGCCTGCGGCACATAGGTGGTCAGGTAGGAAAACGGCAGGCCCGCGTGGCTGCGCACGCGGACGGCGCATTGCACCGGCGCGCCGGGCGCCAGTTCCAGGTGCGCGGCGACCTGAGGCGGCGCGGCGAGCGTGTCGAGCGCCAGCAGCCTGACCTGGGTCTGCATGCCCATGCGCGCCAGGTGCGCCATCAGGGAGTCCATGTCGGAGCTGTGCTGCGTGCCATGGGCGGCGCTTTGCGCAGACGCGAAGGTGCCGCGCCCCTGTCGGCGCTCGATCAGGCCGTCGGCTTCGAGCGCTTCCAGGGAGCGCCGTATCGTCAGGCGCGACACGCCGTACTCGGCTGCCAGGGCATTTTCTCCCGGCAGCGCCGCCAGCGGCGCGAAGCCGCCTGCCTGCAGACGTTGCTTCAGCAGCAGATAAACCTTGTGATAAAGCGGTAGCGGGCTGTCGGCCACGGGGACTCCAGAGGGTAGGGGGTCAGTCGACCGTCGCGCCGGTGAACTTGACGATTTCGGCATAGCGGTCGATGTCCTGGCGCACGAAAGCATCCAGTTCTTCGGGGCTGCTGCTGACGGCGGTGGCGGCTTCGTTTTCCAGCAGTTTGCGGAACTCGGGCGTGGCCACGGCTTTGCGGGCCGCGGCATTGAGCGCCTGCAGGGTCTGCGGCGGCAGGTCCGCCGGGCCGAACAGAGCGAACCAGGCGTTGGACTCGAAGCCCTTGATGGTATCGCCGATGGGCTTCACGCCCGGGAATTGCGCCAAGGGCTGCGGGCTGGTCACGCCCAGCGCCTTGAGCGAGCCGCTCTTGATGTGCGGCTGAGCGTTCAGGGAGCTGGCGATCATCATGTCGACCTGGCCGCCCAGCAGATCGGCCAGCGCCGGCGCCGTGCCTTTGTAGGGGACATTGAGGATATCCAGGTCGGCCAGCATTTTCATGCGTTCACCGGCCAGATGCAGCGAGGAGCCGACCGCGCCCAGCGCCATGGTGTATTTACCGGGATGGGCCTTGACCTGCTCGAGCAGCTGCGGGATGTCGTTGGCGGGGAAGTCCTTGCGCGCCACCAGCACGCTGGGCACTTGGGCCAGCATGCTGATCGGCGTGAAGTCGCGCACCGGATCGAAAGGCAGTTTGCGGTAGAGCGAAGCGTTGATCGAGAAGCCCGTGAAGGTCACCAGCAGCGTGCCGCCATCGGCCTTGCTTTTGGCGACATAGTCGGCGGCGATATTGCCGCCCGCGCCGGGCCGGTTTTCCACCAGCACCGTGCGTTGCAGGTCCTTGGACATATGTTGGGCGATGCTGCGCGCCACCGTATCGGTGGTGCCGCCTGGCGGCGCGCCCACCACCAGTTTGACCACGTCGCTCTGGCCCCAGGCCGGGGCCAGCGCCGCGGCGCTCAAAAGGGTGCCCGCCGTCAGGCGCTGCCAATGGTGCATGTCTCTCTCCTGTTATGTTGTGCTTACAATAGTACAAGTGTACGGGAGGCGGGCCCCGGACGGCAAGCGTGGGCACGCGCCCCACGCGGTCTCGGGCGGCGGGGCGCCGGTACCGGGCTGGGCATTGGTCGTATGATTCTGGTTTGCGCAGTCTTATATAGAAGTTGGGAGCCGTTCCCAAACGCCTCAGGAAGGAGCAATACATGTCAGAGTTGGTCAAGGTCGAAGTCGCCGACGGGATTCAGGTCATTACGGTCAATCGCCCCGATGCCAAAAACGCCATCAATCTCGAGACCGCCCAGGCCATGGCCGCCGCGCTCGATCAACTCGATGCCCGCGACGATATCCGCATCGGCATCCTGACCGGCGCCGGCGGCACCTTCTCCTCGGGGATGGACTTGAAGGCGTTCGCGCAGAGCGGCCAGCGGCCCTTGATTCCCGGCCGCGGGTTTGCCGGCCTGAACGAGCGCCCGCCCAAAAAGCCCCTGATCGCCGCGGTGGAAGGCTATGCCCTGGCCGGCGGTTGCGAAATGGCGCTGGCCTGCGATCTGATCGTGGCCGCCAATAATTCCAAGTTCGGGCTGCCCGAGGTCAAGCGCGGCCTGGTCGCCGGTTCGGGCGGCATGATCCGCCTGCCGCGCCGCCTGCCTTATCACGTGGCCATGGAAATCGTGCTGACCGGCGATATGCTCAGCGCCGAGCGGGCGCATCAATTGGGCCTGGTCAACCGCCTGACCGAGGCCGGCCAGGCGCTGGAGGGCGCGCTGGCCCTGGCGCGCGTCATCGTCGAGAACGGCCCCTTGGCCGTGCAGACCGCCAAGAGCATCGTGCAGCAATCGCTGGATTGGGAGCAGGAAGGCATGTTCGACCGCCAGCGTCCCTTGATCGCGCATATTTTCACGTCCGCCGACGCCAAGGAAGGCGCGACGGCCTTTGCCGAAAAACGCAAGCCCGTCTGGCAAGGCAAGTAAATCCCTTTCGCGGGCCGGGCCTGGCGCCCGGCCGATTGTCCCCGTTGTTTCTCACCGTAATGCCATGACAGTCACCATCAAAGAAGAAGACCTGATTCAGTCGATCGCCGACGGGATTCAGTTCATCAGCTATTACCACCCCCTCGATTACATCCGCCATCTAGCGCGCGCCTATGAGCGCGAGGAAAGCCCGGCCGCGCGCGATGCGATGGCGCAGATCCTGACCAACTCGCGCATGTGCGCCGAAGGCAAGCGTCCGCTGTGCCAGGACACCGGCATCGTCAACGTGTTCCTGAAGATCGGCATGGATGTGCGCTTCGAGACCAAGCGCAGCCTGCAGGAACTCTGTGACGAAGGCGTGCGCCGCGGCTACACCAACCCGGACAATCCGCTGCGCGCGTCGGTGCTCGATGATCCGCTCTTTGCGCGCAAGAACACGCGCGACAACACGCCCTGTATTCTGCACGTCGACCTGGTGCCTGGCGCCACGGTCGACGTGCAAGTGGCTTCCAAGGGTGGCGGCTCCGAGAACAAAACCAAGTTCGTCATGCTCAATCCCAGCGATTCGCTGGTCGACTGGGTGCTCAAGACGGTGCCGACGATGGGCGCGGGCTGGTGTCCGCCGGGCATGCTGGGCATTGGTGTCGGCGGCACGGCCGAAAAGGCCATGCTGATGGCCAAGCAGTCGCTGATGGAAGACATCGATATGTACGAGCTGCTGGCCCGCGGCCCGCAGAACAAGCTCGAAGAGCTGCGTATCGAGCTGTACGAGAAGGTCAACGCACTGGGCATCGGCGCGCAGGGCCTGGGCGGCCTGACGACGGTGCTGGACGTCAAGATCCATACTTTCCCGACCCATGCGGCATCCAAGCCCGTGGCCATGATCCCCAACTGTGCCGCCACCCGCCATGCGCACTTCGTGCTCGATGGTTCGGGCCCGGCCCGGCTGGATCCGCCCGCGCTTAGCGAGTGGCCCGACGTGCATTGGGCGCCTGACTACAACAAGTCCAAGCAGGTCAATCTGGACACGCTCACGCGCGAAGAAGTGGCCAGCTGGCAACCCGGCCAGACGCTGCTGTTGTCGGGCAAGATGCTGACCGGCCGCGATGCCGCGCACAAGCGCATCCAGGACATGCTGTCGCGCGGCGAGACGCTGCCGGTGGACTTCACCAACCGCGTCATCTACTACGTGGGCCCGGTGGATCCGGTGCGCGATGAAGTGGTCGGCCCGGCCGGCCCCACCACCGCGACCCGCATGGACAAGTTCACCGAGATGATGCTGGCGCAGACCGGCCTGATCTCGATGATCGGCAAATCCGAGCGGGGTCCGGTCGCCATCGAAGCGATCAAGAAGCACCAGTCGGCCTATCTGATGGCCGTGGGCGGCGCCGCGTATCTGGTGTCCAAGGCCATCCGTGAAGCCCGCGTGCTGGCTTTCGAAGACCTGGGCATGGAGGCCATCTACGAATTCGACGTCAAGGATATGCCCGTGACCGTCGCCGTGGATGCGCAGGGCGTGTCGGTGCACAGCACCGGTCCCAAGGAATGGCAGGCCAGGATCGGCAAGATCCCCGTCGCCACGGTCTGACCGGCGCCGGTCCCCGGCCGGTAGCAGCGGCTTGTCTTGGCGGGAGGGTGATCCGGCCAGGGCAGGCCGCTTTGTGCTTAAGGTGGCGCTAACCCGGGCTTGAGCAAAAACGAATTTACAGGCCGGGGCGGCCCCGGCATCCTCTGTGGGATTACACGCAAAGGAGTGAATTCATGTCTGAGCAGGCCCTAGACCAGTGGATCGGCAGCGCCGAACGCATGGCCGACACCCTGGACCCGGTGCACGCGGCGCGCATCGCCGCCACGCTGGGGGTGGCGGCACCCGCCGCGGGCGAGGCCCTGCCGCCCTTGTGGCAGTGGGCGTACTTCATCCGCACCGCCGATATGGCGGGACTGGGCCGCGACGGACACCCGGCGCGCGGCGGCTTTCTGCCGCCGGCCGATGACCGCAATCGGATGTGGGCGGGCGGGCGCGTGGACTTTCACCATCCCCTGAAGGTCGGCGAGGCCGCCGAGCGGGTGTCCACCGTCACCGCCATCAAGGAAAAGCACGGCCGCACCGGCCAGCTGTTGTTCGTGACCGTGCGCCACGAGTTTCTGCAGCAGGGCCGGGCCGCCATCGTCGAAGAGCAGGACATCGTCTATCGCCAGCCCTCGCCGCCCAAGCTCGAGGGCAGCGAACCGGCGCCGCAGGCGCAATGGCGCGAAACCATCGAGCCCAGCGCCGTGCTGCTATTCCGCTATTCGGCCGTGACCTTCAATGGCCACCGGATTCACTACGATTACCCCTATGTGACCGAGGTCGAGGGCTATCCCGGCCTGGTGGTGCATGGCCCGCTGATCGCCACCTCCATGCTCTCGGCGTTCTGCCGGGCCCATCCCGAGGCGCGGCTGAAGCATTTCGCTTACCGGGGCTTGCGCCCGCTCATTTCGCCCAAGGCTTTCGAGGTCGGCGGGCTGATCGAGGCTCCGGGGCTGGCCCGGCTGTGGGCCGAACAGGAGGGCACCCTGGCCCACCAGGCTGAAGTGAGGTTCGAAGCATGAGCGCTCCCCGTCCCCTCGACGGCATCACCGTCGTCAGTCTCGAACACGCCATCGCCGCGCCGTTCTGCACCCGCCAGCTGGCCGATATGGGCGCGCGCGTCATCAAGGTCGAGCGTCCGGGCGTGGGCGACTTCGCCCGGCGCTACGACGAGCGGGTGCGCGGCCAGGCCTCGCATTTCATCTGGACCAACCGCTCCAAAGAGAGTCTCACGCTCGATCTGAAAAAGCCCGATGCCGACGAGGTGATGCAGCGCCTGCTGGCCGGGGCCGATGTGCTGGTGCAAAACCTCGCGCCCGGCGCCGCCGCGCGCCTGGGCCTGTCCTTCGAGGCCCTGCGCGAGCGCTTTCCGCGGCTCATCGTGTGCGATATCTCGGGCTATGGCGAGGGCGGCCCCTACCAGGACAAGAAAGCCTACGATCTGTTGATCCAGAGCGAAAGCGGCTTCGTGTCGGTCACCGGCACGCCCGATGAACCGGTCAAGGCGGGCTGCTCGATTTCGGACATCGCGGCCGGCATGTATGCCTATAGCGGCATTCTCAACGCCTTGCTGCTGCGCGGACGCACCGGCCAGGGCAGCCGCGTCGACGTCTCCATGCTCGAGAGCATGGTGGAGTGGATGGGCTATCCGATGTATTACGCCTTCGAAGATGCGCCGCCGCCGCCGCGCGCCGGCGCCTCGCATGCCACCATCTATCCCTATGGGCCGTTCCCGGTGGGCGATGGCAAGACCATCATGCTGGGCCTGCAGAACGAGCGCGAATGGAAGGTCTTTTGCGATCAGGTGCTCCATCAACCCGATCTGGCCAGCGACAGCCGCTTTGCGAGCAACTCCCAACGCACCGCCAACCGCGACGCCCTGCGCCAGCTCATCGTGCAGGCGTTCGCGGCGCTGACCATCGACGAGGTCACGGCCCGCCTGGAGGCCGCGCAGATCGCCAATGCCCGCGTCAACGACATGAAGGGCGTGTGGGAACATCCCCAGCTCAAGGCGCGCGACAACTGGCGCGAGATCGACAGCCCGGCCGGACGCATCCCGTCCTTGCTGCCGCCCGCGCACAATAATGCCTTCACCCCGCGCATGGACGCGGTGCCGGCGGTGGGCCAGAACACCGACGCGGTGTTAGCATCGTTGGGGTATGCGCCCGAGGACGTGGCGCGCCTGCATGCCGCGGAGGTCGTGTAATGCCCTCAGTCATCCGTACTGCGCTGTTCGTGCCGGCCAACCGGCCGGACCGTTTTGCCAAGGCCCTGGCCGCCGGCGCCGACACCGTGATCGTCGATCTCGAGGACGCGGTCGAGCACCTGGGCAAGGACAGCGCGCGCCAGGCCCTGAGCGATTTTCTGGATGCCGAGCCGGACGTGCGTCTGTGGGTGCGGGTCAACGATGCCAGCACGCCCTGGCACGACGCCGACCTGCGGGCCTTGCAGGGGCGGGCCACGGTCAGCGGCATCGTGCTGCCCAAGACCGAGAGCATGGCGCAGGTCCGTCATGCGGCACAGACCAACATCCCCATCATTCCCATCGTCGAGACGGCCCGGGGCGTACTCAATCTGGCCGATATCGCCGCCACGCCCGGCGTTCAGCGCCTGGCCTTCGGCTCGCTGGACTACTCGCTCGACCTGGCCATGACGCCGGATACCGAGGGGGCTGATCTGGTGCTCGACCATGCCCGCGTGCAATTGCTGCTGCACGGCCGCGTGGCGGGGCTGGCCCAGCCGCTGTACGGGGTGTTTCCGGGTATTCAGGATACGGCCGGCCTGCGCGCGGCCTCGATACGCGCGCGCGACATGGGATTCGGCGGCCTGCTGTGCATCCATCCCACGCAGGTGCCGGTGGTGCACGAAGCCTTCCTGCCGCCGTTGGCCGACCTCGCCTGGGCGCGCGAGGTCGTGCGCGCGCATCGTGACAGCGGCCAGGCCGCCTTCAAGCTCGATGGCAAGATGATCGACGCGCCGGTCATCGCGCGGGCGCGCCACCTGCTCGAGCGCGCCGGCGAGAGCTTGCCGGCCTGAGGCCCGCCGGCCGGCCCGCGCCGAGCGCCATGCAGACGCTGCATCATCTTCTGGAGACCTACGGCGCCTGGGCGCTCTTTGTCTGCGTCTATCTTGAGTCCATGGGCGTGCCGGTGCCGGGCGAGTCGGCGGTGATCGCCTCTTCGCTGTTGGCCCGGCATGGCGAGATGAGCCTGCCCGCGCTGCTGGCGGCGGTGTTCGCGGGGGCGGTGCTGGGGGATTGCACCGGCTATGCCATCGGCCGCTATGGCGGACGGCGCCTGCTGTCGCGTTACGGCCATCTGGTCAAACTCACGCCCGAGCGGCTGGCGCGGCTGGAAGCGGCGTTTCGCCAGCGCGGCGTCTACCTCGTGATGGTGGCGCGTTTCGTGGTGGTGCTGCGCCAGCTCAATGGCCTGATCGCCGGCTCGGCGGGCATGCCGTTTCCGCGTTTTCTGGCTGCCAATGTGATCGGTGCGCTGGCCTGGACGGCGGTCTGGGGGGCGGGGCCTTACCTGGTGGCGGATGTGCTGCTGCCGCTTTGGCATGCGTGGCGCGGCTAGGCTCGCCGCGATATTTCCCGGCTTGCTGTCATGAGCGATTAACGTTCAGTTCTTAGGATCTTGCTTCCGACAACTGGCGCGACTCTACGACAGGAGCCCACATGAGCAAGTCCATAACAGACAAGGTCATCCGCAACGCGAGCGGCAATCTTCCCTTCAGTGAAATTCTGCAGCGCAACCTGTCGCGCCGGGCCGTCATGCGTGGCAGCCTGGCCGCGCTGGCCACGATGGGATCGCTGGGCCTGGCCGCCTGTGGCGGCAGTAGCGATGATGACGACGCGAGCGAGACGCCGGGCAGCGATCCCGGCACGACGCCGACCACGCCGACCACTCCGCCCGAAGCCTTGAAGCTGGGCTTCGATTCGCTGCCGGCATCGATGACCCATGCCTGTGTGGTGCCGGCCGGCTATGTGGCGCATGTGTTGGGCGCCTGGGGCACGCCGTTGAACGACAACGCGCAGCCCTGGGACCGCAACGGCAACAACAGCGCCAATGACCTGCTCAATTCCACGGGCATGCATCATGACGGCATGCACTACTTCCCGCTGGAGGGCAGCTCGACCGAGGGCTTGCTGGTGGTCAACCACGAGTACATCGATCAGGGCGCCTTGCATCCGAACGGCGCCACGCGCGTGGCCGGCAAGCGTCCGGTCGAAGAGGTGCGCAAGGAGATCAACGCCCACGGCGTGGCGGTCATGCATATCCGCCAGGCCAATGGCCGCTGGGAAATCGTCAACAACTCGCGCTATAACCGCCGCTTCACCTCGGCCACGGCCATGAAGCTGGCGGGTCCGGTGGCCGGCAGCGACTGGGTCAAGACGCCGTTCTCGCCCACGGGCGCGATGGTGCGCGGCACCAACAACAATTGCGGCAACGGGACGACCCCCTGGGGCACCTACATCACCGCCGAGGAAAACTGGGCTTCCTGTTTCGTCAACACCGGGACCCGCCCGGCGCACCAGGTGCGTGTCGGCGTGAGCACCGCCACCGGACGTTATGGCTGGGAAAGCGCCGCCAATGATGCGTCGGAGGTCTTGGGCGAGTTCGCGCGTTTTAACGTCACGCCCTCGGGCGCGGACGCCACGCAGGACTGGCGCAACGAGGTCAACGGCTTTGGCTATCTGGTCGAGATCGACCCCTATGACCCGAACAGCATCGCGACCAAGCGCAGCGCAATGGGCCGTTTCGCGCACGAGGGCTGCGCCTACGGCAAGCTCGAAGCCGGCAAGCCGATCTCCTTTTACTCGGGCGACGACTCGCAGTTTGAGTACCTCTACCGCTTCGTGTCCGAAGCCGTGTGGGATCCCAAGGATGCCGAGCGCACCGACCGCCTCGCCGTGGGCGCCAAGTACCTGGACCGCGGCACGCTCTACGTCGCGCGTTTCGATGCCGACGGCAGCGGTACGTGGCTGCCGCTGACGCCGGCCTCGGCCGGCACGGGCGGCCGCACGCTGGGCGATGAGTTTGGCTCGCAGGAGAACATCATCATCAACACGCGCGGCGCGGCGGATTTCGTGGGCGCCACGCCCATGGACCGGCCCGAGTGGACGGCCACGCATCCGGGCAATGGCGACGTCTACCTGAGCCTGACCAACAATACGCGCCGCAACGCCGCCGCGGGGGTCAACGCGGCCAATCCGCGATTAAACAACGTCAACGGCCACATCGTGCGCTGGCATGACGAGGCCGGCGCGGATACGTTCAAGTGGGAGATCTTCGTCTTCGGCTCGAACGCCGGCGCCGACGCCGACACCAATCGGTCCGGCCTGACGGCCATGAACGAGCTGGCCAGCCCGGATGGCCTGGCCTTCGACGATCGCGGCATCCTGTGGATCCAGACCGACAACGGCATCGACAACGGCCGCAACAACGACGTGGCCCGCACCATCAACGATCAGATGCTGGCCGTGATCCCGCCCGCGATGGGCGCCAGTAGCGGCACCGGTCCGGTCATCAACAGTGCCAATCAGGCGGATCTGCGCCGCTTCTTCGTGGGCCCCAATGAAGCCGAAATCACCGGCTTTGCCTTCACGCCGGACTACAGCACGATCTTTCTGAACGTGCAGCATCCGGTGAACTGGCCGGCCTACGATACCGACGACGCCACCGTGGCCTCGGCCGCCGTGGTGCGGCCGCGTTCTTCGACGGTGGTGATCCAGCGCGCCGACGGCGGCAAGATCGGGGTCTGAGTCCCGCCTCGTGTTGCGCGGCGCGGCCCTGGCGGCCCATGCCGTGCAACGCGAGGGGGCGGCAGAGGCTTACAGGCGCTCGATGGCCTGGTCGCGCAGGCCGCCCAGCAGATCGGCATAGCTGCCTTGCGGCAGTTGCAGATCGGGCGCCAGATCGCGCAGCGGCAGCAGCACGAAGGCACGTTCGTGCAGACGCGGATGCGGCAGGATCAGGCGCGGGGTATCCAGCGCCTGCTCACCATAGAGCAGCAGGTCCAGATCCAGGGTGCGGGGAGCGTTGCGATAGGGGCGCTCGCGGCCGTGGCGGTGTTCGAGGGCCTGCAAGCCATCGAGCAGCGCCAGCGGGGCCAGCGTGGTGTCGAGCGCGGCCACGGCATTGATGAAATCCGGGCCGCTCGCCTCGACGGGGGCCGAGCGGTAAAACGGGGAAGCGCGGCAGCGCTGCACACCGGGCAGGGCTGCCAGTTCGGTCAATACCGTGCGCAGGGTTGCTGCGCCATCTCCGAGATTGGCGCCCAGACCGACGTAGGCGCGCGTGCTCATTCTGCGTTGTTGCGCGAGGGCCGGCGGCGCGGGCGGCGGCGGCGGCGCGCCGGGCTGTTGTCGTCGCTGCTTTCTTCGCGCGGCAGGCTGGCGGAGGCTTCGATCATCTCGGCGCGGGTGGCATCGTCGGCATTGGCCAGATCCATCCACCATTGGGCCAGCACGCTGTCGAACTCGCCGGCCGCGGCACGCAGCTGCAGGAAATCGCAGGCGGCGCGGAAACGGGGCTGTTCGATCATGCGATAGGCGGTCTTGCCGCCCCGGCGCTCAAAGCGCGGCTGCATGAACCAGATCTCGCGCATATCGGACGAGAACCGGCGCTGGATGGCGAGCTTTTCGGTCTGCTCGTCGAGCACCGAGTCTGCCGCCTGAAGCAGCGAGGGGATGTTGTGCTCGCCGCGGCCGCGCAGTTCTTTCCAGCGCGATTCGACCTGCTGCCAGAGCAGGGCGGCAAACAGGAAGCTGGGACTGATGGTCTTGCCGGCGCGCACGCGGGCGTCGGTGCGCTCCAGCGCGAGTTCGACGAAGTGTTCGCCGCCAGGTTGCTCCAGCACTACGTCCAGCAGCGGCAACAGGCCATGGTGCAGCCCGTCGGCGCGCAGCTGGCGCAGGCAGTCCATGGCGTGACCGCAGGTCAGCAGCTTGAGCATCTCGTCGAACAGGCGCGAGGCCGGCACGTTTTCGATCAGCTCGGCCATGGTGCTGATGGGCTGGCGCGTGGCCGGATCGATGGTGCCGTTGAGCTTGGCGGCAAAACGCACGGCGCGCAGCATGCGCACCGGGTCTTCGCGATAGCGTTTGACCGGATCGCCGATCATGCGGATCTGGCGCTTTTTCAGGTCCTGCACACCGTTGTGGTAGTCGATGACTTCCTCGGTATGCGGATCGTAGTAGAGGGCATTCATGGTGAAGTCGCGGCGGGCCGCGTCTTCTTCCTGGCTGCCGAACACGTTGTCGCGCAGGATGCGGCCGTGCTCGTCGGTTTCCTGGTCGGCCGAGGCCGGCGCCCGGAACGTGGAGGTCTCGATGATCTCCTGGCCGAAGACGACGTGCACCAGCTGGAAGCGGCGGCCGATGATGCGGGCGCGGCGAAACAGCGGGCGGATCTGTTCGGGCGTGGCGTTGGTGGCCACGTCGAAGTCCTTGGGTTCCAGGCCGGTGATCAGGTCGCGGACCGCGCCGCCCACGATATAGGCTTCATAGCCATGCTGGCGCAGCACTTCGCAGACTTTGATGGCATGGCGCGAGACATTGCGGCGGTCGATGCCGTGCTTGTCGCTGGCGATGCGTTGCGGACCGCGGTTGACGGGCCCAAACAGGCGTCCGACGAATTTTCGTATGGTGTCGGTGATCATCAGGACTTATGGTCCTCGAGGTGGTCGAACATGTCCAGCACCTGCCAGCCGCGCTCCAACGCGGTCTGACGCAGGCTGGGGCTGGGATTGGTGGCGATGGGTCGGGTGACGACTTCCAGCAGGGGGATGTCGTTGGTCGAGTCGCTGTAGAAGAAGGATTCGGCGAAGTCGCTCAGCGATAACTGCTGCGCGGCCAGCCATTGATTGACCCGCAACACCTTGCCCGCCTTGAAGCTGGGCGTACCGTCGATGCGGCCAGTGTAGCGGCCATGGCGGTATTCGGCGTCGGTGGCGATCAGATGCGGGATGCCGAAGGCGCGGGCGATGGGCGCGGTCACGAAGCTGTTGGTGGCGGTGACCACGGCGCACAGATCGCCGGCGGCCAGATGCTCGGCGACCAGCGCTAGCGGGCGGGCCTGCATCGCCGGCCGGATGACTTCGGCCATGAAGGCTTCGTGCCAGGCGGCCAGGTCGACGGGGCTGTGGGCCGCCAGCAGGCCCAGCATGAACTCGGCGGCCTGCTCGGCGGTGAGCTCGCCCTGGTTGTAGCGCTCCATCAGGTCGTCGTTGCGGCGCCGGGCTTGCTCCGGATCGCCGGCCCGGCCGGTGCGCGCCAGGTAGTCAGCCCATTGATAGTCACTGTCCAGAGGCAGCAGGGTGTGGTCCAGATCGAACAGGGCGAGGCGGCGGGTGCTCATGTGGCTTGAGATTCGGCAAGCATGGCGCGTAACAGCGCGGTGGTGATGGGGCGGCCTTTGGCCAGGGAATAGCGGTCCAGCGCATCGAGCAGCGCGGCCAGCTTGCGGATGTCGCGCTCGTGGTGCGTCAACATCCAGTTGATGACTTCGGGTGCCAGCTGCAGGCCACGGTCGGCAGCCTGCGCGGACAGCGCGGACAGCTTGTCGGCGTCCGACAGCGGTTCGAGGCGAAAGACCAGATCCCAGCCAAGGCGGGTGCGCAGGTCTTCGCGCAGCGGCAGCGACATGGGCGCCCGGTCGCCGGCCACGGCCAGCGCGAAGGCGCGGTCGGTCGCAGCCGATTCGCGCCAGCGATTGTACAGGGCAAACAGGGCCGCCTGCCGCGCCTTGTCCATCAGATGCACGTCGTCGACGGCGATGATGGCGGGCATGGGGGCGGTGGAGTCGGCCTGGGCGAGTTGGCGCAGCAGCTGCGGCCCGCTGGGCGCGTCGATATAGACGGCCTGCGCGCGCGCGGCCAGCCCGCGCAGCAGATGGCTGCGGCCGCAACCGGCCGGGCCCCAGAGGTAGATGGCGCGTCCGGCAGCGAGCGCGCGTGCGGCTGCCAAGGCCTCGCCGTTGGGGCCGGCAATGAAATTGTTCAGCGAAGGCGCTGGCGCAGGAAGTACGTCAAGCAGCAGCTGGCGGTTCATTGAAAGTGCATGAAAACGAGCTCGGGGCTGGGCGCGGCGGCTGGCCGTGCACGGCTAACCCTTAACTTTAAACCACGAAAGCCCCTGCCGTCCCGCATGGCGCCGGCAGCCGGCCGCCCCTCGGTAAAAAATGGTGCCGGAAAGCAGCGGATACCCCGCCAACCGGCGCCGGATTGGGTCTATTCGCGGCTTCGTCTAAAATCCCGCTCTATCCCCCCGAATCCGAAATTATTACATTTCCCACGGTTTGCCCCATGACCACTGAAAACAACGCCCCTCTGACCTACCGCGACGCCGGGGTTGATATCGACGCTGGCGACGCGCTGGTCGATCGCATCAAGCCCTTGGCGGCGCGCACCATGCGCGCCGGCGTGCTGGGGGGCATCGGCGGGTTTGGCGCCTTGTTCGAGGTGCCCAAGAAATACCGTGAGCCCGTGCTGGTCTCGGGCACCGACGGCGTGGGCACCAAGCTGCGCCTGGCTTTCGACTGGAATCGCCACGACACGGTCGGCATCGACCTGGTTGCCATGAGCGTCAACGACATCCTCGTGCAAGGCGCCGAGCCCTTGTTCTTCCTCGACTACTTTGCCTGCGGCAAACTGTCGGTGGACACGGCCGCAGCCGTGGTCGGCGGCATCGCCCGGGGTTGCGAACTGGCCGGCTGCGCGCTGATCGGCGGCGAAACCGCCGAAATGCCCGGCATGTACCCGGAAGGCGAATATGACCTGGCCGGCTTTGCCGTCGGCGCGGTCGAAAAGTCGGCCATCATCGATGGCAAGTCGATCCAGCCGGGCGACGTGATTCTGGGTTTGGCTTCCAGCGGCGCGCATTCCAACGGTTATTCGCTGGTGCGCAAGATCCTCGAGCGCGCGGGCGCCCGTCCCGAGCAGGACTTCGACGGCCAGCCGCTGGTCGATGTGGTCATGGCGCCCACGCGCATCTACGTCAAGCAGGTGTTGGCGGCCATGGCGCAGCACGGCACGGCCATCAAGGGCCTGGCCCACATCACCGGCGGCGGCCTAGTCGAAAACGTGCCGCGCATTCTGCAGCCCGGCCTGGCGGCCCGGCTCAACCGCGACGGCTGGACCATGCCCAAGCTGTTCCAGTGGCTGCAGCAACAGGGCGCCGTGGCCGACGCGGAAATGCACCGCGTCTTTAACTGCGGTATCGGCATGGTGCTGGTGGTGGCGGCCGATCAGGCCGATGCCATCGCCACCACCTTGCGGGGTCAGGGCGAAGTGGTCAGCCGTATCGGCGAGATCGTGGCCCAGGAAAACGGCATGGCCCAGACCTTCGTGGTCTGAGTCCGGCCCGCTGCATGAAAAAAAACCCGCCGCGGCGGGTTTTTTTCATGCTGAGTTCCGCTGCCGGGCCTAGCCCGGGGGGCGGGCGTCCAGATAGGGCGCGGCCAGGTCGACCACCTGCTGCGCGGCCGTCGGCGCCAGGCAGTCCGTGATGAGGCGATCGGGCTGGGCGCGCAGCCAGGTGAGCTGCCGTTTGGCGAGCTGGCGCGTGGCGGCGATGCCTTGCTCGCGGGCCTCATCGAGCGGGATCTCGCCGTCCAGATGGGCCCAGATCTGGCGGTAGCCCACGCAGCGCACGGAAGGCAGGCCGGGATGCAGATCGGCGCGCAGGCGCAGGGTGCGCACTTCCTCGACCAGGCCGTTGTCCAGCATGGCGTCGAAGCGTTGAGCGATGCGTGCGTGCAGGCCCGCCCGCTCCGAAGGCTCCAGGCTGATGGTCTGAAAACGATGATCGCCGTCGGGGCGGCGCGCCGCGCCGGTCAGCAGGGCCGACATGGGCTGGCCGGACAGCACACAGATTTCCAGCGCGCGCTGAATCCGCTGGCTGTCGTTGGGCGAGAGCCGGGCGGCGGTGATCGGGTCGCGCTGCGCCAGTTCGGCGTGCAGGGCCGGCCAACCCTGCTCGGCGGCCTGGGCCTCGAGCCGGGCGCGCAATGCCGGATCGGCCTGGGGCAGGGCGTCCAGACCTTCGCGCAGCGCCTTGTAATAAAGCATGGTCCCGCCCGCCAGCAAGGGAATGCGGCCGCGCGCCTGAATCTCGGCGATCAGGCGCAGTGCGTCGCTGCAGAACTCGGCGGCTGAGTAGGCCTGCGCCGGGTCACGGATATCCAGCAGATGCTGCGGCACCTGAGCCTGTTCGGCCGGCGAGGGTTTGGCCGTGCCGATATCCATGCCGCGATAGATGGTCGCGGAATCGACATTGATGATTTCCAGCGGCCAGCGCTGCGCCAGGGCCAGCGTGGCCGCGCTTTTCCCGGCCGCCGTCGGGCCGGCCAGACAGATCAGGGGAAGTGATGCCATGCTCATTGACCGCGCAAAAACAGTTTGTCCAGATCGTTCACGGACCACTGTATCCAGGTGGGGCGGCCATGGTTGCACTGGTCGGCGCGCTCCGTGGCCTCCATCTGGCGCAACAACGCATTCATCTCTTCGAGGGTCAGGCGGCGGTTGGCGCGCACGGAACCATGGCAGGCCATGGTGGAGAGCAGTTCGTTGCGCTGCTCGGTCAGCAGGCGCGACTCGCCGACCGATCCCAGGTCGCGCAACACGGCGCGCGTCAGGCTTTCGATATCCCCGCGCGCCAGCAGCGCGGGCACGCTGCGCACCGCGATGGCGTTGGGGCCGGCGGGCCGCATTTCGAAGCCCAGTTCGCCCAGTTGTTCGGCAAACTCTTCGACCAGTGCGACGTCTTTTTCCTGAGCATGAAAGACCACGGGCACCAGCAGATCCTGGCGCGGCAGGCTGCGATTGTCGAGCGCGCGCTTGAGCTGTTCGTACACGACGCGTTCGTGCGCGGCATGCATGTCCACCAGCACCAGCCCGCGGCTGTTCTGCGCCAGGATGTAGATGCCATGCAATTGCGCCAGCGCCATGCCCAGGGGCTGCTCGTCGTGCTCGGGCAGCGGGGCCGAGCCGGAAGCCGGTTCGGCCAGTGGCGCGGACGCGGCGGCCGCGTCGTTCAGCGGCCGGTAGAGAGACTGCCAGTCGCGCGCCGCCACGCCGGCGGGTTCCTGCAGCCGGAACGGCACTTGCGTATGCGGCCGTGCGGCCGGCGCGGGCGGGCTGGGCGACAGCAGCGGAGCCGGTGCGCGCGGCGGGAGGGCGGCCGGGCCGGCGGCGGCCGCTGGCGCGGCCTCGCTGGCTGCCGTGTCGTCCAGCGCTTGCGCGCCGCCGGTCTGCGCCAGCGCCTGGCCGACCACCTGCGCCACGAAGCGATGCACGGCGCCGCTGTCACGGAAGCGCACCTCGTGCTTGGCCGGATGGACGTTGACGTCCACCGCGGCCGGATCGACCTCGAGATAGAGCACATAGGCGGGCTGGCGATCGCCATGCAGCACATCGGCGTAGGCGCTGCGCAGCGCATGGCTGACGGTGCGGTCGCGCACGTAGCGGCCGTTGACATACAGATACTGGCGATCGGCGCGCGCCCGCGCGGCCGTCGGGCGGGTCACCATGCCCATGAGGCCGATGGCGCCGTAGCGCGTGTCCACGGGCAAGGCCTGGCTGGCGAACTCCGCGCCCAGTACGTCGCGGATACGCTGGCCCGGGTCGGCGGGCAGCCATTGGCGCTGCGCCTTGTCGTGATGGAACAGGCGGAAAGCAATCTGCGGATTGGCCAGCGCGATGCGTTCCAGGGCGTCGAGGCAATGACCGAATTCGGTGGCCTCGGAGCGCAGGAATTTGCGGCGCGCCGGAACGTTGTCGAACAGTTGGCGGACATCTACCGTGGTGCCGGCCGGGCCCGACGCCGGGCTGATTTCGCCGCTCGCCGCGTCGATCTGCCAGGCATGGTCGCCCTGGCGCACACGCGAGATGATGCTCAAGCGCGCCACCGAGGCGATCGAGGCCAGGGCCTCGCCCCGGAACCCCATGGAGGCGACGGACTCCAGCTCCGAGAGCGAGCGGATCTTGCTGGTGGCGTGGCGCGCCACGGCCAGCGGCAGTTCGTCGGGCGGGATGCCAAAGCCGTCGTCGCTGACCGCGATGCGGCGGATGCCGCCGCCTTCGAGCCGGATCTCGATGGCGCGGGCGCCGGCGTCGATGGCGTTCTCCAGGATTTCCTTCAGTACCGAGGCCGGGCGCTCGATCACTTCGCCGGCTGCAATCTGGCTGATCAGCAGGTCGGGGAGTTGAGCGATGGAGCGGCGGTCGGACATGGCGGGCGAAGGCGAGGCGGGAAAGAGCGCTGATTTTAGCCCCTGCCCGGCGCTGCTATAGTGTCTCTTCTTTTTTGGGCAAGGCCGGGGCGCGCGCGGACAATGGATTTTCTCAACATGATCCTGCACATCGATCAGACATTCGGGGTCTGGATCGAGCAGTACGGTGCATGGGTCTATCTGGTGCTTTTCTTGATTGTGTTCGCCGAGACGGGGCTGGTCGTCTTGCCGTTTCTCCCCGGGGATTCGCTGCTGTTCATCGCCGGCGCGTTCGGCGCCAGCGGCGCGATCGATCCGGTGCTGTTGGGCGCGCTGCTGGTGGTCGCCGCGGTGACGGGCAACACGCTCAATTACTGGGTAGGCCGAGCGCTGGGGCCGCGCGCTTTCACCATGAACGTCCGGTTTCTGGATCGCGGCGCGCTGCTCAAAACGCATTTGTTCTACGAGAAGCACGGCGGCAAAACCATTGTCATGTCGCGCTTCATTCCGGTGGTGCGCACCTTCGCGCCCTTCGTGGCGGGCGTGGCCCACATGCCGCAGGGCCGCTTTCAGTTTTTCAATATCGCCGGGGCGTTGCTGTGGGTCGTCGGGCTGGTGACGGCCGGCTATTTCTTCGGCAACATTCCCATCGTCAGAGACCATCTGAACACCATCGTGTTGCTGGGGCTGGCCGCGGCCGTCGTGCCGGTTGCCGCCGCCGCCGCCTTGCGCTTTATCCGTGGCCGGCAACGGTCGGGGAAGGCCTCCTAGGCGCGGGCCTGGCCGCAAGGCAAAAAAAATCCATCCCGAGGGATGGATTTTTTTTGTGCCGCGTTTGCCTTCAACTGACGTCAGCCATGCGGGCCAGCGGCGGGTTGGCCGTGAAATACCGATCGATACCGGTCAGCATGGCCTGTGCCAGTTTGTCCAGGTGCGAGTTGCTGCGCAGCTTGGATTCTTCATCGGGGTTGCTGATGAAGGCCGTCTCGACCAGGATGGACGGGATGTCGGGCGCCTTGAGCACCGCGAAACCCGCTTGTTCGACATGATTCTTGTGCAAGCGGTTGATCTTTTTGATTTCGTCCAGGAAGGCTGTGCCGACCTTGAGCGAATCATTGATCTGGGCGGTGGTGGACAGGTC
This sequence comes from Bordetella genomosp. 12, assembly GCF_002261355.1. GTDB lineage: Bacteria > Pseudomonadota > Gammaproteobacteria > Burkholderiales > Burkholderiaceae_B > Bordetella. The sequence continues at coordinate 941,313 of NZ_NEVU01000001.1, forward strand.
CAGCAGCACCTTGGCGACCTGGCGGTCATGGCTGCCGAGATTGACCCCGCCGATCAGATCGGCGGCGTTTTCCTTGTCGGCCATCCAGCGCGCCTGCGTGCTGGAGGCCCCGCGCTCGGACAGCGCAAATACCGAAGAGCCGTTGGCCGAGGGCTTGATCCAGGCGTCGGCGTGGATGGAGATGAACAGGTCGGCGCGCACGCGGCGCGCCTTTTGCACCCGCACGTGCAGGGGCACGAAATAGTCGTCGTCGCGCGTCAGATAGGCGCGCATGGCCGGCTGGGCATCGATCAGCGTCTTGAGGCGGCGTGCGATGCGCAGCACCACGTCTTTTTCGCGCAGGCCCGTCGCGCCGATGGCGCCGGGATCTTCGCCGCCATGGCCAGGATCCAGCGCGATGGTGAGCATGCGTCGGCGGGCGCGCCCGGGCGCCGGCGTCGGCGCGGCCGGCTTGGGGGCGGGCGTGGGCAGCGTGGGGGCAGGCTCCTGGCCGCGCGCCAGCGGAGCGGGCGCCGGCGTGGGCTGGTTGCGCGAGATCTCGTCCAGCACGCGGGCCAGCGGATCGTCGACATCCGGCCCGGAGGATTTGTTCAGGATGGCGACCAGCGGATCCTGCGCGATCTTGGGATACAGATCGAGCACCAGGCGGTATTGATAATCGCCCACCGGCTTGAGGGTGAAGACCTGAGGCGCGACGGCCTGCTTGAGGTCGAACACCAGGCGCACGACATTGGGGCGGTTCTGCGCGACACGCAGGCCCTGGATGTAGGGGTCGCCGGGCCGGACCTTGGCCACCAGATCGTTCAGGGCGGCGTTGGTGGTCAGGCCTTCGATGTCGACCACCAGACGATGGGGATTTTCGAGCGTGAATTGCTCGGCCTTGAGCTCGCGGTCGAGTTCGAGCGTGACGCGTGTGTATTCTTCGGCGGGCCAGGTGCGCACCGCCAGGATGGTGGCCGCTTGCGCCAGCCGCGGCACGACCGGCAAGACGAGCAGCGTCGCTGCGACGCTGATCAGGCGTCGGCGGGTGGCGGCACGTGGCGGGAGTGCGCCGCTATCGGAGGGACAATCGCGTTCAACCATGTTTGTCCTCGGGCGGTGTAGGCGGTCAGGCTGGCATCGCGTCCCTGCTCGGTGTGGAGCAGGGCAATCTCCAGATCCGGCACCGGTAAAAATGCGCCGGCGCGCTCGGGCCATTCGATCAAAACGACGGCATCGTCACGCAGTAAATCGCGAAATCCTGCGTCCAACCATTCTCGCGTATCACTAAGTCTATAAAAATCAAAGTGATAGAAGTATAAGTTAGAAACTTTATAGGATTCAAGCAGGGCATAGGTCGGGCTTTTGATCCGGCCCTTGATGCCGCTTGCGCGCAACAGTGCCCGGGTGAAGGCCGTCTTGCCCGCGCCCAGGTCGCCGCGCAGGTGTATCCGCCCCCCGGCGGGACCGTGAGCGCCGTTGACCAGCGGCGCCAATTGGCCGGCCAGCGCGTCCGTGGCGTGTTCGTCGGGCAGGTGCAGGGCGAGGTGGGCGAGGGGAGCGGACATGGCGGCGAGCAGGTGGTAAAAACAAATTGGTGAGTCGGATTATAGGAAGGCCGCGCTTTCTGCTACGCTTTCGATTTGATAGTGATTCTCATTGTCCTTGCCCGATTCTTTCCGGCAGGATTGTCTCGTTGTTACGGAGCCGCGATTCATGAAGACCCGCACCGAAAAAGACACTTTCGGCCCCATCGAAGTCCCCGACGATCATCTCTGGGGCGCGCAGACCCAGCGTTCGCTGCATTTTTTCGCGATTTCCACCGAAAGAATGCCGGTGCCGCTGGTGACGGCCATGGCGCAGCTCAAGCGCGCCGCCGCGCAGGTCAATGCCGAGCTGGGTGAGCTCGACCCCGCCATCGCCAAGGGCATCATCGCGGCGGCCGACGAAGTCATCGCCGGCAAATGGCCGGATGAGTTTCCGCTGTCGGTCTGGCAGACGGGCTCGGGCACGCAAAGCAATATGAACATGAACGAGGTGCTGGCCAACCGCGCCTCGGAGATCCTCGGCGGCGTGCGCGGCGAAGCGCGCAAAGTCCATCCCAATGATCACGTCAATCGCGGCCAGTCGTCCAATGACACCTTCCCGACGGCCATGCACGTGGCCGCCGCCGTGCAGGTCGAGCAGCATCTGCTGCCGTCGCTGAAGGTGCTGCGCGCCACGCTGGCCGAGAAAAGCGCCGCTTTCTTCGACATCGTGAAGATCGGCCGCACCCACTTGCAGGACGCCACGCCGCTGACCCTGGGTCAGGAAATCTCCGGCTGGGTCGCCCAGCTCGATCTGGCCGAAGCGCAGATCCGGGCGACGCTGCCCGGCCTGCACCAGCTGGCCATCGGCGGCACGGCCGTCGGGACGGGCCTGAACGCCCACCCGGAGTTCAGCGCCAAGGTGTCGGCCGCGCTGGCGCATGACACGGGGGTGGCCTTCGTGTCGGCGCCCAACAAGTTCCAGGCGCTGGCCTCGCACGAGGCGTTGCTGTTCGCGCATGGCGCGCTCAAGGCGCTGGCCGCCGGCGCCATGAAGATCGCCAACGACGTGCGCTGGCTGTCCAGCGGCCCGCGGTCGGGCCTGGGCGAGATCAGCATCCCGGAAAACGAGCCGGGCAGCTCCATCATGCCGGGCAAGGTCAATCCGACGCAGTGCGAAGCCCTGACCATGCTGTCGGCCCAGGTGCTGGGCAATGACGTCGCCATCAACATCGGCGGCGCCAGCGGCAACTTCGAGCTCAACGTCTACAAGCCGGTGATCATCCACAATTTCCTGCAGTCGGTGCGCCTGCTGACCGATGGCATGGCCAGCTTCGAAGCGCATTGCGCGCGCGGCATCGAACCCAACCTCGAGCGTATCGCCGAGCTGGTCGACCGTTCGCTGATGCTGGTGACGGCGCTGAACCCGCACATCGGCTACGACAAGGCCGCCCAGATCGCCAAGAAGGCGCACAAGGAAGGCTTGTCGCTCAAGCAGGCCGCGCTGGCCTTGGGCCATGTGTCGGAAGCGCAGTTCGCCGAATGGGTCGTGCCGGGCAACATGACGAACGCCAAGCGCTGAGTCCAGGCGCCCCGGGGGCATAAGCAGGCTGTCCGCGGCAAGGCCGCGGGCAGCCTGTTTTTTTAGCCGGCCATCAGCCACAGCGGGATGGTCAGCGCCGAGAACAGCGTGCCCAGCGACAGCAGCACGGCCACCATGCGGCCATCGCCGCCCATGCGCATGGCCAGCACATAGCTGGCCGAGGCCGTCGGCAGGGCGGCGAACAGCAGTAGCATGCGCGCCTCCAGGGCAGGCATGTGCAGCAGCCGGGCCACGCCCAGGGCCACCAGCGGCAGCGCCAGCAGCTTGACCACCAGCATCCAGGTGATCAGGCGGCCGTGGCCGCGCCCGCCTTCCCACGACAGGCTGGCTCCGACGCACATGATGCCCAGGGCGATGGCGGCCGCGCCCAGGCGGCCCAGCACCGTGCCCACCGGGCCGGGCAAGGTCAGGCCGGCAAGATTACAGGCCAGGGCCGTCAGCGTGGAGACGACCAGCGGGTTGCGCGCCAGTTCGCCCAGCAGCCGGTTGCCGTTGTGGCGCGCCAGACCGTAGACTGCGGCGACATTGGCCATGGGCACGGCGAAACCGATGATCAGGGCCATGGCGGTCTGGCCGGCCGCGCCGTTGAGGCTGGCCGCCAGCGCCAGGCCGATGTAGGTGTTGAAGCGGTAGCCGCATTGCGCCGCCGAGGCCAGCGCCATGGGGGCGGGCTTCAAGACGGGGGCGGCGAGCCAGGACAGCACCACGCCGGCGGCGATCACGGCGAAGGCGGCCTGCAGCAGCAGTACGGCATTGCCCGCGCTGATGGGCGTGCGCAGGATGGACTGGAAGAGCAAGGCCGGAAAGAGCACGAAATAGACCAGACGCTCGCAGCCGGCGAAGAATTCGCGCGTAAAACCCAGTTTGTGGCGCAAGGCCCAACCCAGGGCAACCAGCAGAAAGTCAGGCAGAACGAGCAGGGCAACCGACATGGATGAGCGCGGGGCGTAGGGGTTCGAGAAGGCTGAATCCTACCGCGTGCTCGCCATTTGCTGCTATTCTGCGACATCGAACGCACGCCGTCCGGCTCCCGGGCGGCGACAGACACAGATCGCGTTCGCAAATAATCATACAGACACAGGCCGTCTACAGATGGCCGATCCAGCACACCGGCGCTGCTCACGCGCGGCGCTGCTTATCAGGAGGAACACACCGATGATCAAAACACGCACTCTCGTTCAGGCGATGGCCGTGGCCATGGGTTTTGCCGCCGTGGCCGGCGCGCAGGCTGCCGATTTTCCGGACAAGCCCATCCGCGTGATCGTGCCTTTCGCGCCTGGCGGTTCGACCGACATCATCGCCCGTATCGTCACCCAGCGCATGTCCCAGGAACTGGGCCAGCCCATGGTGGTCGAGAACAAGGGCGGCGCAGGTGGCGCCATCGGCGCGGCCGAAGCGGCCCGCGCGGCCCCGGACGGCTACACGCTGTCGATCGCGACGGTGTCGACCATGGCCGTGAACCCGGCCTGCCGCCCGAACGATCTGCCCTACGATCCGATCAAGGATTTCCAGCCGGTCACCAACTTCGCCAATACGGCCAACGTGGTGGCGGTCAATCCGAAGTTCCCGGCCAAGGACTTCAAGGGCTTCCTCGAAGAACTGAAGAAAAACCCGGGCAAGTATTCGTACGGCAGCTCGGGCACCTGCGGCGTGCTGCACTTGATGGGCGAGTCCTTCAAAATGGCCACCGGCACGGATATCGTGCACGTGCCTTACAAGGGGTCGGGTCCGGCCGTGGCGGATGCCGTGGGCGGCCAGATCGAACTGATCTTCGACAACCTGCCTTCGTCCATGCCCCAGATCCAGGCCGGTAAGCTGCGCGCCATGGCCATCGCCTGGCCCAAGCGCATCGATGCGATCAAGGACGTTCCCACCTTCGCCGACGCGGGCTTCCCGGTGCTGAACCAGCCCGTCTGGTACGGTCTGCTCGCGCCCAAGGGCACCCCGATGGAAGTCGTCAACAAGCTGCGTGACGCTGCCGTGATCGCCCTGAAGGACCCCAAGGTGCTCAAGACGCTGGATGACCAGGGCTCCGCGCCTTCGGGCAACACGCCGGAAGAGTTCGCCAAGGAAATCAAGGAACAGTACGACTGGGCCGCTGATGTGGTGAAGAAGCAGAACATCAAGCTGGATTGATGCCGGCCTGATTGCTGCACAGAACGCCGTGTCGCTGACACGGCGTTTTTTTTGTCCCGCGCTAGCTGCCCTCGGGCAGTCCGGCCTGCTCCAGCGCCTGGCACTGCTCGCGCAGGCGGTCGACGAAGTCGTGATAGAGCGTGGGCAAAGGATCGCGGCTGCGCGTGAGCACGCCGATGGGCACGCGCAGCGGCGGCGCCAGCGGGCGCACCCACATCCCCGGGCGCAGCATGGCACGCGCGGTGATGGCGTCGACGATGGCGTGGCCGCAGCCGGCCTGCGCCAGGGCGCAAGCCACATAATGGGTCTGCACCTGGATCGCCACGGCCGGGGCCAGCCCCAAGGTATCGAGCGCCGTTTGCAGCAGGGAGCCGGAGGCGTCGCGCGCGTCGAGCACGATGAGGGTGTCTTCGGCCAGGTCGGCCAGGCGCGCCGGGCCCTGGCCCGGCTGGCGGCTCAAGTGCACCAGCGACGTGTGCCCCAGCACGCTGCGCGTCAGCCCCGGATGATCATTGGTGTCGAAGGTGATGGCGAGATCCAGTTCGCGCGCCAGCAGGCCTTGCACCAGTTCGGCGCTGTGATGGGTGTGGATGTCGAAGGTCAGCCCCGGGTGGGCGTCGCGGCTGGCGCGCACCACGTCCGGCAGCAGGCCCAGGCCCAGCGCCGGCGCGCAGCCCAGGCGCAGGTGGCCATAGGGGCTCTCGCGTAATGAAGCCGCCAGGCGGCGCACGCTGTTCAGATCCTGATTGAGCCGGGCGATCTCCGGGGTGAGGATGTCGGCTTCGCGCGTGGCGACCAGTCTGCCCTTGACGCGCTCGAACAGCTTGAAGCCCAGTTGGGTCTCGGCGTGCGCGAGCAGCTTGCTGGCCGCCGGCTGCGAAATATGCAGCGCCGCGGCCGCCTCGGTCAGTGAGCCCGTGCGGCGGATAGCTTCGAAAACTTCGATATGGCGCAGGCGCATGGCGGTCCGGGGGTCGAAAAGGCCGATTCTAAGGCCGAAATCCCCGTTCGCCGCTTAAGATGTGGGCTGACGCGATCGAGTCGGGGCTTTGCTGATGTGGCTTGTTTTTGTACGCTTTTCTGCGCTTGCCAGCCTGGCGCTGGCCTTGCTGGCCCCGGCCGGCGCGCGTGAGGTCAATCCCGAGGCGGGCAGCGGCTACCAGCCCAAGTCGCTGGCGGTGGCCGGCCATTACATGATCGCCACGGCCAACCCGCTGGCCAGCCGGGCGGGCGAGGCCATCCTGGCACGGGGCGGCAGCGCCGTCGATGCCGTGATTGCCGCCCAACTGGTGCTCAACCTCACCGAACCCCAGTCTTCCGGCATCGGGGGCGGGGCTTTCATGCTGCATTACAACGCCGCTTCGCATGAGCTCGTTACCTACGACAGCCGCGAAACCGCGCCCGCCGCGGCGCGGGCCGACCGTTTTCTGCAGGCGGGCAAACCGATACCGTTCGAGCAGGCAGTCAACAATGGCCGCGCGGTGGCCACGCCAGGGCTGCTGCGCGGGCTGGCGCTGGCGCATGCCGACCAGGGCCGCTTGCCCTGGGCCGAGCTGTTCGCGCCGGCCATTGCCCTGGCCGAGGAGGGCTTTGCGGTGTCGCCCCGCCTGCATACGCTGATCCAGGAGACGCCGCAGCTGGCGGCCCAGCCGGCCGCGGCGGCTTACTTCCTGGACGGCCAGGGCCGCCCCTGGCCTGTCGGCCATGTGCTGCGCAACCCCGAGTTCGCGCGCCTGCTGCGGCGCGTCGCCGCCGAAGGCCCGGACGCGTTCTACACCGGGGAGGTGGCGCGCGACATCGTCGCGGCCGTGCGCACCCATGCCCAGCCGGGCGACTTGAGCGAGGCGGATCTGGCGGGCTATCAGGCCTTGCGGCGCGAGCCTGTCTGTGGACGCTACCGCGGCTACCGGCTGTGCGGCCCGCCGCCGCCCAGCAGCGGCCCGCTGGCGGTGCTGCAGATATTGGGCCAGTTGGAGCCCTACCGCCTGGACGGGGCGCAATCGCTGCGCACCGTGCACTATTTCGCCGAGAGCGGCCGGCTGGCCTTCGCCGACCGGGATTTTTACGTGGCCGACCCGCAGTTCGTGCCGGTGCCGGTGGCGGCCATGCTGGATCCCGCGTATCTGCGCCAGCGCGCCGCGCTCATCCGTCCGGACCGCAGCATGGGGCACGCCTTGCCGGGCGACCCGGCCGGGATGCGGCAGGCGCGCGGGCAGGATGATGCTTTCGAGGTGCCGTCCACCACCCATCTGGTGGCCGTCGATGCGCAGGGCGATGTCGTCTCCATGACCTCCACGATCGAGTCGGCCTTCGGCAGCAAGATCTTCGTGCATGGTTTTCTGCTCAACAACGAAATGACGGATTTTTCGTCGTCCTGGCATGATGCGCAGGGGCGCCTGATCGCCAACCGCATCGAGCCCGGCAAACGGCCGCGCAGCGCCATGTCGCCGATGATTGTGTTCCAGTCGGGCAAGCCTTGGCTGGCGCTGGGCTCGCCGGGCGGCAGCGCCATCATCAACTACGTGGCCAAGACGCTGGTCGGCGTGATCGATGGCGGTCTGGACATCCAGCGCGCCATCGCCCTGCCCAACATGGGCAGCCGCAACCGGGCCACCGAGCTGGAGCAGGGCAGCACGCTGCAGGCCCTGGCGCCGGGCCTGCGCGCGCTGGGGCACAAGGTCGAGATGGTGGAGTTTCCGAGCGGCGTGCAGGGCATCATGATGACGCCCGGCCGCCTCGAGGGCGGCGCGGATCCGCGCCGCGAAGGGGTGGCGCTCGGCCGCTGAGGGCCGGGCCGGCGGATCAGCGGAAGACGACGGTCTTGTTGCGGTTGAGCAGGATGCGGTGCTCGACGTGGCTGCGCACCGCGCGCGACAGCACCATGGATTCGATATCGCTGCCGACCTGGGTCAATGCCTGGGCGGTCATGGTGTGATCCACGCGCTCGATATCCTGTTCGATGATGGGGCCTTCGTCCAGGTCCGAGGTGACGTAGTGCGCGGTGGCGCCGATGAGCTTCACGCCCCGGGCATGGGCCTGGTGATAAGGGCGCGCGCCTTTGAAACTGGGCAGGAAGCTATGGTGGATGTTGATGGCGCGTCCGGCCAGGGCGTGGCAGAGGTCGGCGGACAGGATCTGCATATAGCGCGCCAGCACCACCAGATCGATGCGCTCGCGCTCGACCAGCTCCAGCACCTGATGCTCTTGCGCGGTCTTGGTCTCGGCCGTGACGGGCAGGTGGTGAAAGGGGATGCCGTAAGAGGCCGCCAGGCCGGCGTAGTCATTGTGGTTGGAGACGATGGCCGCGATCTCGGCGTGCAGCTGACCGCTGCCCACGCGGAACAGCAGGTCGTTCAGACAGTGACCCTGCTTGCTGACCATGATGAGCAGGCGCGGCTTTTGGCGGGCGTCGTGGATCTGCCAGTCCATGCTGTAGTCGGCCGCCACGGTGGCGAACTTTTCGCGCAGCATCGCGGCGTCGCCTTCACCCGGCAGGTCGAAGTGCACGCGCAGGAAAAAGCGGCCGGTTTCTTCGTCACCGAACTGCTGCGAATCGAGAATACTGCAACCCAGTTCGAACAGCAGGCCGCTGACGCGATAGACGATGCCCGTGCGATCGGGGCAAGACAGGGTCAGGATGTAGTCGTTGTGCTGCATGTTCTCTGGGGTCAATAAACGATAGCGATCAGCGGGCCAGCAAGGCCAGGGTGTCTTCGGCCAGCGCCAGGCTGGAGGTCAGGCCGGGGGATTCGATGCCATACAGGCCCACGAACCCGGCAACGCCATGCTGGGCAGGCGCGGAAATCATGAAGTCCGCGGCCGGTTCGGTGGGGCCCGAGATTTTAGGCCGGATGCCAGTGTAGCCGGGCGTGAGGGCCTGGTCGGGCAGTTGGGGCCAGTAGCGCCGCACGGCGTCGTAGAAGACGTCGGCGCGCTCGGGGTGCAGGGTGTAGTCCTCGACCGGAATCCATTCGGTGTCCGGGCCGAACTTGGCCTGCCCGCCCATGTCCAGCGTCAGGTGCACGCCCAGGCCGGCGTGTTGCGGCACCGGGTAAATGAGGCGGGAAAAGGGCGCGCGGCCGCTGAGCGTGAAGTAGCTGCCTTTGCACAGATACTCGGCCGGAATGCTTGCGGCCGGCAGGCCCTCGATGCGGCGTGACAGCGTGGGGGCGTGCAGCCCGGCGCTGTTGATGAGCACGTTGCAGCTCAGGCTCAGGGGTTCGGGCCCGCCGAAATCCACATCGAAGCCGCCTGTGTCTCGCACGCGGGCGCGCAGCATGGGGGTATGGAAGACGAATTGCGCGCCGGCGTTCTCGGCCTCGCCCTGATACGACAGCATCAGGGCATGGCTGTCGACGATGCCGGTCGATGGCGACAGCAGCGCGGCGGTGCAGCGCAGGGCGGGTTCGAGCGCCTGCGCCTGCTTCGCGCTCAGCGGCTGCAGGTCGTCCACGCCATTGGCTGCGGCCCGGGCCGCGATGCCGGCCAGGCTGGCGGCTTCGGCCTCGGAGGTGGCGACGATGAGTTTGCCCAGCCGCTTGTGGCCGATGCCGCGCGCGGCGCAGTAGTCATAGAGCAGATGCTTGCCGCGCACGCACAGGCGCGCCTTCAGGCTGCCCGCCGGGTAGTAGATGCCGGCGTGAATGACTTCGGAGTTGCGCGAGCTGGTGCCCGTGCCGATGGCTTCGGTGGCCTCGGCCACCAGCACGTCGCGGCCGGACAAGGCCAGTGCGCGGGCGATGGCCAGGCCGACGACGCCGGCCCCAATGACGATGCAATCGATATCGGTGTTCATGGCGTTCAGGTCTGGCGGGCAGGGGTCAGGTCGAATCCGCCGGCGTGAAAGACCAGCGGGTCTTCGGTGCTGCAACCGCAGGCGAGCACCTCGCCGACCATGATGACATGGTCGCCTTCTTCGTACTGGCTGCGGTTGCGGCATTCGAACCAGGCCGCATTGCGCTCGTCCAGGCGCGGGGTGCCATGCGGGGCGCTGACGTCGGGCAGGCCGTTGAAGCGTTCGCTGGTCGTGCCGGTGGCGAAGTGACGCGCCAGGGCTATCTGCTCGGCCGACAGCACGTTGATGACGTAGCGCTCGCAACGCAGAAAGGCCTGCAGCGAGGACGATGCGCGCGACAGGCTCCAGAGCACCAGCGGCGGGTTCAGCGAGACCGAGTTGAAGGAACTGACGGTCATGCCGATGCGCTCGCCGGACAAGCCGGTGGTGCTGACGACGGTCACGCCCGTGGCGAAACGGCCCAGGGCGGTGCGAAAAAAGGCGGCATCAAATTCGGGAAGAGGGGACATGCGTGGGCGGCGTCAGGGCGAAAGGCGGTCCATCACCCAGCCCTGCTTGCCATCGGCGCGGTAGCGCAGACGGTCGTGCAGGCGCGACGGGCGGCCTTGCCAGAATTCGAAACACGTCGGGACCAGGCGATAGCCGCCCCAATGCGGCGGGCGCGGCGGCTCGTCGCCGTAGCGGGCGCGGAAATCGCGTTCGCGGGCTTCGAGGTCTTCGCGCGTGACGGGCTGGCTTTGATTGGAGGCCCAGGCGCCAATGCGCGAGCCGACCGGCCGGCTTTTGAAATAGGCGTCGGATTCTTCGGCGCTGACGCGCTCGATCACCCCTTCGATGCGCACCTGGCGCTCCAGCGGCTGCCAGAAAAACAGCAGCGCGGCGCGCGGGTTGGCCAGCAGATCATGGCCTTTGCGCGACTCGTAATTGGTGAAGAAGGTAAACCCGCGGACGTCGTATCCCTTGATGAGGACGATACGCGCCGAGGGCTGGCCGCTGGCGTCGACCGTGGCCAGGGTCATGGCATTGGGCTCGGGAACCTGGGCGGCGATGGCCTCTTGGAACCACAGCGCAAATTGGTCGAGCGGCGCGATGGCGGCCTGATTTTCCAGCAGGACGCCTCTTTCATAGCTTTGACGCAGATCGGAAACGGACATGATGGTCGGCAGTGGCGTGGGGAAGATCTCAGTTTACCGCCATCCGCCCCGGGTTTCCCCTGGGGCGGCCTTCAGCGCGCGGGGGCGGGCTGCGGCGCCGGGTCGAGATGGCGGGCCAGGCCTTCCAGGCGCGCGTCGTGGATGCCCGCGGCGCGCAGCGCGCGCGCGGTTTCGACCACGTAGTCGGTGCAGGGGCCGTAGCGGCCGGCCGCGCGGCGCACGATGGCCAGCACTTCTTCTTCGGGCAGGGCGCGGATATAGGCGGGATTGGCGCGGTTCATGATGAAGACCAGCGCCTGCACGGGACCGTTCTCGGTCTGGCAGGTGAGCCAGCGCGGCAGATAGGCGCCGGTGGACATCTCGCGATCCCAGAGGGCGGGGAAGTATTCCGGCACCTGGGCGCCGGCGAGGCGGTAGACCACGCCCCGGCAGGAGCCGCCCCGGTCCAGGCCGAAGACCAGCCCCGGGCATTCGGGCGTGCCGCGGTTGACGCGCGACCACAGGCAGAGCGCGCGGTGGTGGCCGCGCAGCATGGCCAGGCGGCGTTCTTCGAACGCGAAATCCGGCCGCCAGATCAGCGAGCCATAGCCATAGACCCACAGGTCCTGGCCGTCGCGCCAATGCGCCAGCGCGGCATCGAGCGAGGCGCGGCGCTCTTCGGGCGTCCAGAGCCGGAAGGGAGTGGACGCGCCGGAGAGGACGGGCGCGTCGGCGGGAGCGGAAAGCGGCGAGGTCACGACGACATTTCGGTATCTTGCGGCGGATGGCGGTTGAACCAGCCCCCGGCCGTCAGGGCCAGGGCATAGGCCCAGAACAGCGGCGCCACGCCGATGATTGCGCCCAGGGCGCCGAAAGTCAGCGGCAGGGTCACCTGCGACGCGTTGATCAGGGCCATGCGAACCCCGACCGCTTCGGCTGCGCGCCCATGCGGCGAATAATGATGCAGCATTGAAAGCATACTCGGTTGGCAGCAGCCCAGGGCCAGCCCGAGCACGAAAGACAGCCCGATCAGGGTGCTGACGTCGGTGAAAAACGGGTAAAGCATGAAATCAACGGCCGCCGTGGCCATGGACACGCGCACCAGCGTCCAGGAACGCACGCGTTTCTGGATAAAGGGCAGAAGCAGGCGGATGACGAATGTTGCCGCCGCGAAGGCGGCAAGAATCAGGCCGATCGTGGTGGCCGACAGGCCGATGGCCACCCCGAAGATGGGCACCACGAACAGATGCGTATCCCAGGCGCCGGACAGGATGGTGTTGACCATGAGTACGCGGCGCAGGGCGGGGACGGCCAGCAACTCGGTGACGCGGCGCTTTTCGGCGGCGCGCTGCGTGCTGACGCCGGCCAGCGCCAGATCGGCCTGCCTGAGACGCCGCCGCAGCAGGTAGAGGCCGCCGATGGACAGCAGCGGTCCCAGCGTCAGCAGGCCGAAGGCCATGCGGTTGCCCAGGTGGTCAATGGCCAGACCGGCGATCAGCGGACCGGAAAAACCGGAGCCGGCCAGCGCCAGCGACATCCAGGAGAAATTGCGCAGCCGCTGCCGGGGTTCGGCATGGCCCAGCAGATCCTGGGTGGCGACCTGATGCAGCATGAAGCCGATGCCGATGCAACACGAGGCGATGAGCAGGGCGGATTGCGTCGGCGTCAGAAAGGGTAGCGCGGTGCCCAGCGTGACCAGCGAGGTGCCGATGATCAGGGGCTTGCGCACGCCGACCTTGTCCACCCAGCGTCCGGCATGGACGGAAAACAGCATGGGCAGCACGGCAAAGACTGCCACCAGGGTGCCCACCTTGAAGGTGGACAGGCCGATCTGCAGCGCCGTGAGGGACACCGTGATCCGTCCGCCGGTCAATGCCACGTGATTGAGCATGGCCAGCAGGCACAGCCAGGCGGCTCCTTGGAAGGCGGAGTGGGATGCGCTGGAGGAAGAGGAGTCGGGGGGCTTGGACACGGCTATTTGCAATGATTCTGTGCCTAACTTCCGTGAATGTCGAGGCAGCGGGGCGGGCCTGCCGGCGCCGGGCCGGCGGCTCGCGGTTGGACGGAAACGGGGCCGTATGCATCAGGTCGGCGGCGATTGGCGGGGCGTTGGGCGGAGTTGGGCGCAGTAGCCGTTTCAGCCGGGCAGGGGCGGCGGACGGGCGGCGGCGGCGCGATTGTGTCTTGCATACAACGCTTTAGGTCTATACGGTTGGGACGTCAGCTATCTGGCGCCATTTCGGGTTTGCCCGGGCCGCCCGTAGAATGCGGGCAGTTCGCAGATAAAAACTTTTCCTATCTACGGGGCCTTGCCCCAGGATGTCGATGAAAGCAAAACCTGGCCGCCTCAAGCGCTATGTCTGGATCGCCATCGGCCTGTTGATCGCCGCGTTGCTGATTAAATGGCTGTTCTTCCCCAGTGCCCCACCGCCCACCTTCGCCACCGCGACGGTCAAGCGCGGCGACCTGGAAAACAGCGTGCTGGCCAGCGGAACGCTGGAAGCCGTCCGGCAGGTCAGCGTGGGCGCGCAGGTCTCCGGCCAGCTGAAGTCGCTCAAGGTCAAGCTGGGCGAGGAGGTCAAACAGGGCCAGTTGATCGCCGAGATCGACGACATGACGCAACAGAACGAGCTGCGCAATGTGCAGGCGGCCTTGGAGACCCGGCGCGCCGAGTTGCGCGCTAAGCAGGCCACGCTCAAGCAGGCCGAGCAAGCTTATGCCCGGCAGCGCAAAATGTTGGCGGCCGACGCCAGTTCGCGCGAGTCGTTCGAGTCCGCCGAGGCCACCCTCAATGTGACCCGTGCCGACATCGTGGCCCTGCAGGCCCAGATCGCGCAGGCCGAGATCGAGGTCGACAAGGCCAAGGTCAACCTCGGTTACACCCGCATCGTCTCGCCCATGGACGGCAAGGTCGTGGCCATCGTCACCAAGGAAGGCCAGACGGTCAATTCCATCCAGAGCGCGCCGACCATCATCAAGGTCGCGCAGGTGGGGACCATGACGGTCAAGGCACAGATTTCGGAGGCCGATGTCACGCGGGTGCGTCCGGGCCAGAAGGTCTACTTCACGATTTTGGGCGAGCCCGACACGCGCCACTATGGCGTGCTGCGGGCCATCGAACCGGCGCCCGACTCCATCCAGCGCGACGAGAGCACCTCCGCGCTGACCAACACTTCCAGCACCTCGACCTCGTCGGCGGTCTATTACAACGGCCTGTTCGACGTGCCCAACCCGGATGAGGTGCTGCGCATTTCGATGACGGCCCAGGTCTTCGTGGTGTTGGGCGAAGCCAGCCAGGTGCTGCAGATTCCGTCGTCGGCGCTGGGCAAAAAGGGCGAGGACGGGTGGTACACCGTGCGGGTGGTGGGCGAGGATGGCCAGCCGCAGGCGCGCCAGATCCGCGTCGGCATGAATAACAACGTCATGGCCGAGGTGCTCGAAGGGCTGAGCGAAGGCGAGAAGGTCGTATCGGCGGATGCCGCGCCGGCGGCGGGGCGGCCGTGAGCGGCGCGCTGATCCAGTTGCGGGACGTCTGGCGGGAGTTCGCCGCCGGCGACCAGGTCATCGCCGTCCTGCGTGAGGTCAATCTCGAGATCGCGGCCGGCGAGATGGTGGCCATCGTGGGAGCGTCGGGCTCGGGAAAGTCCACGCTGATGAATCTGCTCGGGTGTCTGGACCGGCCTTCGCGCGGGGTGTATTGCGTCGACGGCCGCGAGACGTCGCGCATGGGGCCGGACGAATTGGCCGAGTTGCGGCGCGAGCACTTCGGTTTCATTTTTCAGCGCTATCACCTGCTGGCCGATTTGACGGCGCAGGGCAATGTGGAGATGCCGGCGGTGTACGCCGGCCTGGCGCGCGGGCCGCGCCAGGCACGCGCGGCCGACCTGCTGCGCCGGCTCGGGTTGGCCGAGCGGCTGGATTACCGCCCCGGGCAGTTGTCGGGCGGCCAGCAGCAGCGCGTGAGTATCGCGCGCGCGCTCATGAACGGCGGCCGCATCATTCTGGCCGACGAGCCCACCGGCGCGCTGGACAGCCAGACCGGCCAGGAGGTGCTGCGCATCCTCGAAGAGCTGAATGCGGCGGGCCACACGATTGTGCTGGTCACGCACGACATGAGCGTGGCGCGCCATGCGCGCCGCATCATCGAGATCAGCGATGGCCGCATCGTGTCCGACCGCGCCAATCCGCAGGCGCCCGAGCGCGCCGCGCTGGCCGGCGATGCCGGGCCGGAGGAAGAAAAACCGCCGCAGCAGCCCTGGCGGGCCTGGCTGGACCGGGGCCGCGAGGCGCTGGGCATGGCCCTGCTGGCCATGAACGCGCACCGGTTGCGCACCTGCCTGACCATGCTGGGCATCATCATCGGTATCGCGGCCGTGGTGTCGGTGGTGGCCTTGGGCACGGGCTCGCGCCAGAAGATACTGAGCGATATCAGCGCCATGGGTACCAATACCGTGGATATTTTCCCGGGCAAGGATTTCGGCGACGAGAAGGCATCCACCATCCGCACGCTGGTGCCGGCCGATGCCGAGGCGCTGGCGCGCCAGCCCTACGCCGACAGCGTCTCACCCGAGGTCTCGACCACCACCACGCTGCGTTATCGCAACGTGTCGGTCAATGGCTCGGTGCAGGGGGTGGGCGCGCAGTACTTCCGGGTGCGCGGCGTGAAGATCGCCCAGGGGCAATTTTTCGACGAAGCCGGTGTTTCCCGGCGCAGCCAGGATGTGGTGATCGACACCAACACGGCCAAGAGTCTGTTCGGCAACCATACCGATCCGATTGGTCAGGTGATTTTTCTGGGCGCGGTGCCCGCGCGCGTGATCGGCGTGACCCAGCCGCAGGAAACGCTGTTCGCCAACGCCGATACGCTGCATGTCTGGATTCCGTACACCACGGCCCTGAGCCGCATCCTGGGCCAGCAGCATCTGCGCAGCATCACGGTGCGCGTGAGCGACAGCATGCCGACCAAGGCGGCCGAGGAAGCCATCACCACGCTCATGCGGCAGCGCCATGGCGCCAAGGACTTTTTCGTCTTCAATACCGACACCATACGCCAGACGGTGGAGCGCACGACGGCGACCCTGACGCTGCTGGTGTCGCTGATCGCCGTGATCTCGCTGGTGGTCGGCGGCATTGGCGTGATGAACATCATGCTGGTGTCGGTCACCGAGCGCACGCGCGAGATCGGCGTGCGCATGGCCGTGGGCGCGCGCCGCAGTGACATCATGCAGCAGTTTCTGATCGAGGCCATTCTGGTCTGCCTGATCGGCGGGCTGTTGGGCATTCTGCTGTCGCTGTCGATCGGCGTGCTGGTGTCGCAGGCCACGCGTGGCGCTTTCCAGATGGTGTATTCCGGCACGTCCATGGTGGCGGCCTTTGTGTGTTCCACGCTGATCGGCGTGGCCTTCGGGTATCTGCCGGCGCGCAATGCGGCGCGCCTGGATCCCATCGAATCGCTGGCACGAGAATGAAGCCTGTCCTGATCCTGGCATCCTTGCTGTTGGCCGGATGCATACATACTCCCTACGAGCGGCCCGAGGTGCAGACACCGGCGCGCTGGCAGCAGGGGCAGCCCACGTCCCCGCGCGCGCCGGCGCCGGGTGGCCCGTGGTGGCGCAATTTCCAGGATCCGGTGCTCGACACCTTGGTCGAGCAGGCCCTGGCGCGCAACAACGATCTGGCCGTGGCGGCCCTGACCGTGCGCCGCGCGCAGCTGCAGGCCGGGCTGGCGCAAAGCGATCTCTATCCGACCGCCAGCGGCACGGGCAGCTTCAATCGCAGCCGCAACCTGGACGGCGCGCGGGCCAGCGCGCGCGCCACCAATGTGGAGCTCGCGGCGAGCTGGGAGCTCGATCTGTGGGGCAAGCTGGCGCGCGCGCGGGATGCCGCGCAGTGGCAGGCGCTGGCTACCGAAGAGGACCGCCAGGCCGCGGCGCTCAGCCTGGTAGGGACCACGGCCGAGCTGTATTGGCAGACCGCCTATCTCAATCAGCGTCTGGCCAGCAGCCGCGAGAGCATTGCCTACGCGCGGCGCACCCTCGAACTGGTACAGGCGCAATATGGCGCGGGCGGCGCGTCGGGCCTGGAAGTGGCCGAGGCGCGTCAGACCCTGGCCAGCCAGGAGGCCGCGCATACCGATCTGCTGCAGCAGCGCGTCGAAGCGATCAATGGCCTGACGATTCTGTTCGACGGGCCGCCGGATCGTATCGTGGCCGATCCCCAGCGTCTGCCGCAGGGCCCCTTGCCCGGGGTGGACGCCGGGCTGCCGGCCGACTTGCTGGCGCGGCGCCCCGATCTGCGCGCGGCCGAGGCGCGGCTGCGCGGCGCGCTGGCGAGTACCGATGCCACGCGCGCCAGCTTTTACCCGCCCATGACGCTGACGGGCTCGGTCGGCTCGGCCAGCGATTCGCTGGGCCATTTGCTGGCCAATCCGGTGGCCACGCTGGGCGCGGGCCTGGCCTTGCCCTTTCTGAACTGGAACCAGATGCGGCTGAACATCCGCATCGCCGAAACCGATTACGAGATCCTGGTGGCGCAGTTCCGCCAGGCGCTCTACCAGGCCATGAGCGACGTGGAGAATGCCTTGTCGGCGCGCAGCCAGTTGGCCGACCGGGCGCGTCTGTTGCAGGCCTCGCTGGACGCGGCCCGCGAGGTCGAACGGCTCTATGAAACGCGCTGGCGCGCCGGCGCGGTGGCCTTGCGGATCTGGCTCGACGCCCAGGAAAAGCGCCGCGCCGCGGAAGTGGCGGTGGACGAGAACCGCTTGCAGCAACTGCGCAATCAGGTGCAGATCTATCAGGCGCTGGGCGGCGACGCCGTCGTGGGACAATACGCCCCATGATGCTGCCCGACCCTGTTGCCTGTGAGATTGACGCCGAGCGCCGTTTTGGCGGCTTGGCCCGCCTGTATGGCCCCGAGGCGCCTGCCCGCCTGCGCGCCGCGCACGTGGCGGTGGCCGGCCTGGGCGGCGTGGGTTCCTGGACCGCCGAGGCCCTGGCGCGTTGCGGCGTCGGCGCCCTGACACTGATCGATCTGGACAATATCGCCGAATCCAACGTGAACCGGCAGATCCATGCCTTGAGCGCCACCCTGGGTCAGGCCAAGGTCGATGCCATGGCCGAGCGTATCGCCGCCATCCATCCGGCATGCCGGGTGACGCGCATCGAGGATTTCGTCGAACCCGGCAATGTGGAGCAGGTGCTGGCCGGCGATTACGCCATGATCGTCGATTGCACCGACCAGGCGGCGGCCAAGATCGCGATGGTGCTGCATGCGCGGGCCCGCGGGCTGCCGATGCTGCTGTGCGGCGGCGCTGGCGGCAAAACCGACCCGCTCGCCTTGCGCGCGGGCGATCTGTCGCAGGCCGTCAACGACGCCTTGTTGGCCAAGTTGCGCAACAAGCTGCGCCGTGAGCATGGCTACCCGCGCGCCAGTGATGCGCAGGGGCGGGCGCTCAAACGGGTGCCGCGCATGGGCGTGCGCGCCCTGTGGTTCGATCAGCCGGCCATCCTGCCGGCGGCCTGGCAGGCCGACGCCGCGCAGGCGGCGCCCGGCGCGCCGCAGGGGTTGTCCTGCGCCGGTTACGGATCGGTCGTGACGGTGACGGCGGCCATGGGCATGGCGGCCGCCAACGAGGCCATCCAGGCCATCTTGGCCCGGCCGCCAGCGCCCTGACCGCCCAGGCGGGCCGTCAGTAGTCGTGCAGGGTGACGTCGATCCAGCCGCGTAGCGCGTTGGACAGGCGCAGGCCATCGGCGCGGCGCAGGTCGTCGACCTCCAGCACCCGCTCGCGGACTTGCCCGGTTTCCAGCAGTTCGGCGCGCTGCACGCCCGGCAGCAGGCCGCATTCGACCGGCGGCGTATACCACTGGCCGTGCAGCAGCAGGTAGAGATTGCTGCGGCTGCCTTCGCAGAGCTGGCCTTTTTCGTTGAAGAACACCATGTCGAAGATCTGCGGATGCGCGGGCAACCAATCCGCCGCCTTGGCGTACCAGGGGCGGAAGGTGGTTTTGTAGCGCAGCAGCGGTTCGCGCGAGTCCAGCGGTTCGGGCGCCAGCAGGATTTCCTGCACCAGCGGCAGCGGTGCGAGCGGCGTCGTCTGGATGTCGTAGCGCCCGCTGCGCTCGAGCAGCACGCGCATGCGATAGGGCTCCAGGCCGGCCGGCGCACGCGCGGCGGCCAGGATGTCGCGCTCGATGGCGGCTTCGTCGCAGTGATAGCCCAGCGCCTGGGCCGAAGCCGCCAGCCGGGTCAGGTGCCGGCCCAGCAGCGGCAGGCTGCGGTCGGCGGTCACGAGGAGGGTTTCGATCAGCTCGGGGGCCATGGCTATCCTAAAGGGGCTGACCCAGGATGCGGGCCTTCCATTGGCATTCCTGCCACTCTAACCCGGGGTCCGAGTCGTACACAATCCCACCCCCTGTGCTGTAGACCCCCTGGCCGCTGTCGTCCAGCACCAGGGTGCGGATGGCGACATTGAGCGAGAAATCGCCGTCCGGCGCGAGCCAGCCCACGCTGCCGCAGTACAGGCCGCGCGGCGCTATCTCCAGTTGGCGGATGCGGCGCATGGCGGAAATTTTCGGCGCGCCGGTGATCGAACCGCAAGGAAACAGGGCGGTGATGACCTCGGCCAGGCTGGCCTGGGGCGCGTGGGCGCTGACCGTCGAGGTCATGGTCCAGACCGTCGGATAGCGCTCCAGCGAGAACAGGGCGTCCACGCTCACGGAGCCCGGCCGCGCCAGGCGGCCCAGGTCGTTGCGCAGCAGGTCGACGATCATCAGATTTTCGGCCCGGTCTTTCTCGCTGGCCAGCAATTGCCCGGCCAGGCGTGCGTCTTCCTGCGGATCGGCCGCGCGCGGCGCCGTGCCCTTCATGGGGCGGGTGACGAGGCGCTCGCCCTGGCGGGCGACGAAGAGTTCGGGCGAAAAGGACAGCACCGTGCGCCGGCCGTCGCGCACGTAGGCGGCATGCGCCACGGGATGGCGTTGGGCGATGTCACGGTAGAGGGCGTCTGGCGCGCCCTCGATGCGGACGTCCAGCGGCTGGGTGTAGTTGACCTGGTAGAACTCGCCTTGCCCGATGCCGGTCCGGATGCGCTCGATGCGCTCGATATAGTCGGCCTCGGCCTGGCGCGGGGTGGCGCAGACGACGCGCGCGTCGGTGCTGCCCGTCCAGGGGCCGGTCAGCTCGGCCTGTTCGTACACCAGTGCGGTCAGGCGCGGCGGCAGGTCCGGGCGCGGCGGCGGGTTGGGCCCGCTGGCCGGCGCGTGCAGCGCCTGCGGCAGCAGCCATTCGCCCAATTCGTAATCCAGCAGCAAGGCCACCCAGCGGCCGGCGCGGCGCGCCGCCTCGATGGCCTCCCAGGCCGCCGGCAGCGCTTGCGGCTGCGCGGCCTCGATGCGCGCCACCTGCCCCGACAGGCGGCGCGACCGCCCGGCCAGGCGGTCTTCGAACCAACAATCCATATCCGTCTATTGTTTGAGGAACTCGGCGAGCACCTGCCCCGTATGGGACCGGTCGCGCAGGCTCATGACATGTTCCGGAGCGCCTTCGGCCACCAATTGGCCGCCGCCCGTCCCGCCTTCCGGACCGAGGTCCAGCAGCCAGTCGGCTTCGGCGATGACATCGAGATTATGCTCGATCACGACCACCGTATTGCCGGCCTCGACCAGCCGGTGCAGGACGTGGATGAGTTTTTCGACGTCGGCCATGGACAGGCCCACGGTGGGCTCATCGAGGACGTAGAGGGTGTGGGGGATGCGCGAGGCCCGGCCGGTCTTGATGACCCCGTCGGTCAGACGGGCCTTGGCCAGTTCGGTGACCAGCTTGATGCGCTGGGCTTCGCCGCCGGACAGGGTGGGCGAGGGCTGTCCGAGGGTCAGATAGCCCAGGCCGACATCCTGCATCAATTGCAGGGGGCGATGGATCTTGGGATGCGCCGCGAAGTAGTCCAGCGCATCGTCGACCTCCAGGGCCAGCACCTCGCCGGCGTTCTTGCCGCGCATCTGCACGCTCAGCGTGTCGGCGTTGAAGCGCGCGCCATTGCAGGCGTCGCACGGCACTTTGACGTCCGGCAGGAAGCTCATTTCGATGGTGCGCATGCCCTGGCCCTCGCAGATCGGGCAGCGGCCGTCGCCGGTATTGAAGGAAAAGCGCGCCGCGCCCCAGCCGCGCATGCGCGCCTCGCGGGTGTCGGCAAACTGCTTGCGCACATCGTCCCAAAAGCCCACATAGGTGGCCGGGCAGGAGCGCGGCGTCTTGCCGATGGGGGTCTGATCCACCTCGAGCACCCGGTCGATGGCTTCCCACCCTTCGATGCGCGCGCAACCCATCCATTGGTCGGCCTTGCCCGCCGCAACGACGCGGCTCAGGTTGTCGAGCAGGACCTCACGCGCCAGCGTGGACTTGCCCGACCCGGACACGCCCGTGACCACGGTAAGCCGCCCGACCGGCACGCTGGCATTGACGTTGCCCAGGTTGTGCAGGTGCGCGGCCTTGATGCGCAGCATGGGGGTGTCCTGGTCGATGGCGCGCCGGCCCTGCAGCGGATGCGCCAGCGGGCGGGCGAGATAGCGGCCGGTGACCGACTCGGGCGCGTCGATCAGATCCTGGGCGCTGCCCTGGGCCACGACGCGGCCGCCACGGATGCCGGCGCCCGGCCCGATGTCGATGATGTGCGAGGCGCGCCGTATGGTGTCGTCATCGTGCTCGACGACGACCAGCGTGTTGCCATTGCCCTCCAGCCGTGCCAGCGCATCGAGCAGGATGCGGTTGTCGCGCGGGTGCAGCCCGATGGTGGGCTCGTCCAGGACGTAGCACACCCCTTGCAGATTGGAGCCGAGCTGCGCGGCCAGCCGGATGCGCTGCGCCTCGCCGCCCGAGAGCGTGGGCGCGGCGCGATCCAGCGCCAGGTAGTTCAGGCCGACTTCCTGCATGAAGTCCAGGCGGCCGCGGATTTCGGCCAGGATGTCGCGCGCGATTTCGGCTTCACGACCGCGCATGACCAGGCCGGTGAAGAAGCTGTGCGCCTCGGACACCGGCATGGAGGCCAGGGCGGCGATGGAGCGATCGCGCCAGCGCACGGCCAGCGCGGTGCGGTTCAGGCGCTGGCCGTGGCAGACGCCGCAGGCCTTGGCCTCGCCCTCGTACCAGGCGTTCCAGGCGGTTTCCTCGCCGGTCTGTTCGGCGTCAAAGCCCTGCAATTGCAGGCCCGTGCCGAAGCAGCCTTCGCACCAGCCATGCTTGGAGTTGTAGGAGAACAGACGCGGATCGGGTTCGGGGAAGCTGATGCCGCACGAGGGGCAGGCGCGCTTGACCGAGAAATGCTGCTGCTGCAGTTGCTGGTTCAGGCCCGCCTCGCGGCGCAGCGGCGCGTCGCCCTGGGCGCCCGGCGTCAGATCCCAAAGAATGCTCATCACACCCTGGCCATGCTCCAGCGCGCCCTTGACGGCCTCGCGCAGCGCCGCCTCGTTGGCCGCGTCGACCACCACGTCGGCCACCGGAAGCTCGATCGTGTGTTCTTTGTAGCGGTCCAGGCGCGGCCAGGGGCTGACCGGGATGAACTCGCCATCGACGCGCAAATGGGTGTAGCCCTTGCCGGCCGCCCATTTGGCCAGGTCGGTGTAGTAACCCTTGCGCGCGGTGACCAGCGGCGCGAGCAGGCCGAGATGGCGGCCTTTGTGCTCGCGCAGCAGGCGGGCGACGATCTGTTCGGTGTTCTGCGGTTCGACCGGCACGTTGCAATCGGGGCAGAACTGCGTGCCCAGTTTGACGTAGAGCAGACGCAGGAAGTGATGGATTTCGGTCATCGTCGCCACGGTGGACTTGCGTCCGCCGCGGCTGGTGCGCTGTTCGATGGCCACCGTCGGCGGAATGCCGAAGATGGCATCCACGTCGGGTTTGCCCGCCGGTTGCACGATGGCGCGGGCATAGGCGTTGAGCGACTCCAGATAGCGCCGCTGGCCTTCATTGAACAGGATGTCGAAGGCCAGCGTGGACTTGCCCGAGCCCGACACACCGGTGATGACGGTGAAGGTGTCGCGCGGGATCTCCACGCTGATGTTCTTGAGGTTGTGTTCGCGCGCGTTGCGGATCTCGATGGCCTCGGCCTGTTGCCGGCGGCGGCGCATCAGCGATTGCAGGGGCGTGCCGCTGGCGTAGGGCGTGGCGGGCTCTTCGAGCACCGCGGTCAGCCCGGCCTGCTCGGCTTCCTGGCGATCGGCGTCGGTGGATACCACCACGTCGGCCGGCAGGATGCTGGTGGCGTAATCGCGCAGCGCCCGCCCGGTATACGAGCGCGGGTTGTCCATCAGGTCTTGCGGCGTTCCCACGCCGACGAGTTCGCCGCCGGCATCGCCGCCGTCCGGGCCGAGGTCGATGAGCCAGTCGGCCGCGCGAATGACGTCCAGATTGTGCTCGATGACCAGCAGCGTGTGGCCGGCGGCCAGCAGCTTGCGGAAGGCGCGCATCAGCCGCGCCACGTCGTCGAAGTGCAGGCCGGTGGTGGGCTCGTCAAACAGGAAGAGGCTGCCTTTCTTGGCCACCTTGGCGGTGGAAATCCCCGAGCGCGCGGCCTCGGCCAGATGGCCGGCCAGTTTCAGGCGCTGCGCCTCGCCGCCGGAGAGCGTGGGCACGGGCTGGCCCAGGCGCACGTACTCCAGGCCCACGTCGCCCAGCGGCGCCAGGCCGGTCTGCACGTCGCGCAGGCCGCGGAAGAACTCCAGCGCTTCGCTGACGGTCATCTCCAGCACCTGGTCGATGGACGCGCTCTTGCCCAGGTGTTCGACGCGGACTTCGAGCACTTCGGGGCGGAAGCGTTTGCCATCGCAATCCGGGCAGCGCAGATAGACGTCCGACAGGAACTGCATCTCGACGTGTTCGAAGCCGGTGCCGCCGCAAGTCGGGCAACGGCCGTCGCCGCTGTTGAAGCTGAAGGTGCCGGCGGTATAGCCGCGCTCCCTGGCCAGCGGCGCTTGCGCGAACAGTTTGCGGATCGCGTCGAACGCGCCGACGTAGCTGGCGGGATTGGAGCGCGCGGTCTTGCCGATGGGGGTCTGGTCCACCATGACGACATCGGCGATCTGCTCGGCGCCCAGCAGGCGGTCGAAGGGGCCGGGCGCTTCGGAGGGTTTGCCCTGCTGCTTGAGCAACGCGGGGTACAGCACATCCTGCACCAGGGTGGACTTGCCCGAGCCGGAGACGCCGGTCACGCAGACCAGGCGGCCCAGCGGCAGTTCGATGGAGACATTCTTGAGGTTGTGCGCCCGCACGCCTTCGAGCAACAGGCGCGGCGTGTTGGCCGCGACCGGCATGGGGCGCGGGGCCTCGACGTGGCGCCGCCCGCCGAGATAGTCGCCGGTCAGGGTGGGCGCGGCGCGCAATTGCGCCGGCGTGCCGTCGAAAACGATGCGTCCGCCGCGCTCGCCGGGGCCGGGGCCCACGTCGATGATGCGGTCGGCCGCCACCATGACCTGCGGGTCGTGTTCGACCACCACGAGCGTATTGCCGGCATCGCGCAGGCGATGCATGACCTCGACCACGCGGTGCATGTCGCGCGGATGCAGGCCGATGGACGGCTCATCCAGGACGAACAGCGTGTTGACCAGCGAGGTGCCCAGCGCGGTGGTGAGGTTGATGCGTTGCACCTCGCCGCCGGACAGCGTGCGGCTCTGCCGATCCAGGGTGAGGTAGCCCAGGCCCACGTCGCACAGGAACTTCAGGCGTGCCCGCGCTTCGGTCAGCAGCAGGTCGGCGGCGGCATCCATGGCGCCCTGGAAGCGCAGCGCATCGAAGAAGCGCCGCACGCGTTCGATGGGCAGCAACATCACGTCATGCACCGACAGCCCATCGAGGCTGTCGAGCAACTCGCGCGTCCAGCTCACGCCGGCCGGCATGAAACGCTGATAGCGCGCGTCGCCCGGCGGCAGCACGGCATCGGCCTCGGCTTTGCTGCCCAGGCGCCAGAGCAGGGCGTCGGGTTTGAGGCGGGCGCCGTGGCAACTGGGGCAGGGCGTATAGCTGCGGTACTTGGACAGCAGCACGCGCACATGCATCTTGTAGGCCTTGCTCTCCAGCCAGGCGAAAAAGCGGTGCACGCCGTACCACTGATGTTTCCAGGCCGAGGCGCCGCCCTTGAAATCCGGATCGCCATCGAGCACCCAGGCGCGCTGCTGCGGCGACAGGGATTTCCACGGCACGGAAACCGGGACGCCGGCGCGCGGCGCGTACTTCATCATTTCATCCTGGCACTCCTTGAAGGAAGGGGTTTGCCAGGGTTTGATCGCGCCTTCCTTGAGCGTTTTGTTTTCATCGGGGATGACCAGACCCAGATCGATGCCTATCACCCGGCCAAAACCCCGGCAGGCTTCGCAGGCGCCCAGCGGCGAGTTGAAGGAGAAGCTGCTGGGCAGGACGTCGCTGTATTCGATATTGCAGTCGGCGCAATGCAGCCGGTCGCTGTACTTCCAGACCGCGGCGTCGCCGCCCTCGGCGTCCATGGCATACACCGCGAGGTGGCCGGCGCCCATGCGCAAGGCGGTGTCCAGCGCCTCCATGACGCGGTCGCGCTCGGCATTGCCAAAGCGCAGGCGATCCTGCACCACATGCAGGGTGCGGCGGGCTTC
This sequence comes from Bordetella genomosp. 12, assembly GCF_002261355.1. Classification (GTDB taxonomy): domain Bacteria; phylum Pseudomonadota; class Gammaproteobacteria; order Burkholderiales; family Burkholderiaceae_B; genus Bordetella. The sequence continues at coordinate 967,100 of NZ_NEVU01000001.1, forward strand.
GGGCGCCTCGGCTTTTTTGCCGCGGCCCTTGCTTTTGGCCACGGCCGCGGCGGCCTCTTCGCGATGCACCCGGGTGTAGCCCTGGCCTTCGAGAAAGCCTTTGACCTCTTCCTCGGTGAAGTTGGCCGGCACCGTGATGGGGAAGGTGATGACCAGGCGCGGATCCGCGGCCGCGGCGCTGCGCTCGGCCAGGGAGTGGAAGATGGATTCCGGCGTGTCGCGCCGCACCCGTTTGCCACAGCCGCGGCAATACAGCTGCGCGCCGCGCGCGAACAGCAGTTTGAGGTGATCGTTGAGCTCGGTCATCGTGCCGACCGTGCTGCGCGAGCTGCGCACCGGGTTGGTCTGGTCGATGGCGATGGCCGGCAGAATCCCTTCGATGCGGTCGACCTGGGGTTTGTCCATGCGGTCCAGGAACTGGCGCGCATAGGGCGAGAAGGTCTCGACGTAGCGCCGCTGCCCTTCGGCGTACAGCGTGTCGAAGGCCAGTGAACTCTTGCCCGAGCCGGAAACCCCGGTCACGACGACCAGCTCGCCGGTGGCGATGGTGAGATCAAGATTCTTGAGATTGTTCTGGCGGGCGCCAACGATGCGGATATGGGAGCTCATGGGGCGTAATCGTAGCCGGTGTGGGGGGCGAGCCCGGATGCGGGGGCGGGGCCCGCCTTGCGGGGGGCCGTCACGCTCGGAGCGCGGGCGGGACCGCGAGCGCGGGATACAGACAAAACTGGATGAATAAACAGTACAACAAATTTATGGCCGGATCGCAAATCCCCGCGTTGGCGGCGCGCCGGCGGGACGGGCCGGCGCCGGATAGGTAAAGGGGACGGGTTGACAAAGCCAGGTTTGTCGCTTGCACCCATTTCGGGCTAGAATCCCGAGTTACCCGAATTTTCGCCGCGCGCAGCTTGCGGGGCGGCTCGAACCCCACGAATCCTTTAGCGGAGATATTCATCATGGCCGAACGCAAGCGCGTACGTCGTAACACCCTCGAACGCCGTTGCCTGGGCAAGTCGTTCAAGCGCCTTTTCGTCAATGCCCCGAAGGGCATCTTCAAGATGCTGGAAAAGATCAAGCGCGTGTAATGCCGCTTGCTGCTTCCCGAGGAAGCAGGCAGTCCAAAGCCCCCGCAAGGGGGCTTTTGCTTGGGCGCGCGGTTTTTATCGTTTCAGTATGTAAGGTGGCGCGGCGCGGCGGCGGGCATGGTTTAGATTTTGAAACGGCCCCTGGCGGCCGGCCTGTCCGCGCTTCGTAGAATGCGGCCTGAAATCCAGAGAGGTACGTCCATGAAGAAACATCTGCTTCTGGCCCCGATGCTGGCCGCCTTGCTGGCGGGCTGCGCGCCGGCCTCTGCGCCTCGCGAGGAATCCACGACCATGAACGCTGCGGCTGCCGCGCTGCCTTTGACCGCTTACACCTGGCGCCTGAGCGGCGCGACCGACGCGGGCGGGCAGGCCATCCTGCGCACCGGCGTCGAACGCGGCCTGCGCTTGAGCTTCACGCCGGACGCGCTCAACATCCAGGGCGGCTGCAACACGCAGTTCGGCGGCTACAAGCTGGCCGGCGACGTGCTGACCGTGGCCAACCTGGCGGCCAGCATGAAAGCCTGCGAACCCGCGCTCATGCGCCTGGATGCCGACGTCGCGCGGGTGTTCCAGGGCGCTTTGCGCCTGAATCGCACCGGCGGCGCGGCCGCGCCGGGCTTGCAACTGACGGCGGCCGATGGCAGCGTGCTGACCTTCGCCGGCGAGCCGACGGCCGAAACCCGTTACGGCGGAGCGGGCGAGACGATCTTTCTGGAAGTGGCCGGCGCCACCACCGCCTGCAACCATCCCATGATGCCCGGCCAGCGCTGCCTGCAGGTGCGGGAGCGCCGCTACAGCGAATCCGGCGTGGCGCTGCCGCCGCAGGCAGACTGGCAGCCGCTTTACCAGGGCATCGAAGGCTATCAACACCACGATGGCGTGCGGACGGTGCTGCGCGTCAAGCGTTACACGCGGCAGCAGCCGCCGGCCGACGCGCCGGACAAGGTCTATGTGCTGGACATGGTGGTGGAGCAGCAGGTGCGTTGATTGCGCGCCCGCGGCGGGCGGACGATAAAATCCGGATCTTCCTTCTCAGCCGGGTCGCCCCCGGCCCCGCACGGATTCCGACCGCCGCATGACCGACTCTCTCTCTGATTTGCGCCAGCGCGCCGCGCAGGCGTTTGCTTCGGGCGCCTATGCGCAGTCCGCCGAGCTGCTCGCGCAGGCACTGGTCCTCGCGCCCGAGGAGGCCGGCGTGCTCAGCGCGATGGGCTATACGCTGAGCCGGCAGGGGCGTCTGCCCGAGGCGGCGGACCATTTCGACCGGGCAGTACGCGCGCGCCCCACCGACGCCGCCTTGCTGCGCGACGCCGCAGCGGTCAATCGCAAGGCGGGCCGGCCCGAGGCGGCCCTGGCCCACTACCGGGCCGCCTACCGGCTCGCGGGCCATGACATCGCCCTGCTTGGACAGATCGTCGATCTGATGCAGCACTTGGGGCGCGCCGAGCAGGCGCTGGTGGTGATCGATGGCACCCTGGCCCTGGCGCCGCAATCGGCCGGCCTGCATTATCTGCGCGGGATGGCGCTCAGTGCGCTGGGCCGCCGCCGCGACGAGCGGCAAGCCTATGAGACCGCGCTCAAACTCGACCCGAAGCTGGTCGACGCGCACACCAATCTGGGCGTGCTGGCCCGTGACGAACTGCGCCTGCAGGATGCCTTGCGGCATTTTAAGCAGGCGCTGGCCATCGATCCGGACAACGCCGGCGCGCGCAACAACCGCGCGCAGACCAATCTGTTGCTGGGCCAGTATGCGCATGGCTGGCGCGATTATGAATGGCGCTGGCGCGACGGCGGGCAGACCCGCCCTGTCGAAGGCGCGCCCTGGCTGGGTGAGACGGCATTGACGGGCCTGACGCTGCTGGTGCATGCCGAGCAGGGGCTGGGAGACACCTTGCAGTTCAGCCGCTACGTGCCGGCCCTGGCCGCGCAGGCCGGGCAAGTGGTGCTGCAGGTGCAGCCTCCCTTGCTGGCCCTGCTCAAGGCCAATCTGCCGGAGGTCACCGTATTGGCCGCGGACGAGCCGCTGCCCGCTTTTGATCGCCATGTGCCCTTGCTGAGCCTGCCGCTGGCCTTGGCCGCGCGGGGCGCCGAGCCCTGGCCGCTGGCGCGCCCTCTGCAGGCGGCCGCTTCCTCGCAAGCCGCCTGGGCCGAGCGGCTGGATACGATGTTCGACGGCCCGCGCCGGCCGCGCATCGGCTTGTCCTGGTCCGGCAACGCGGTGCATCCGGACGACCACAACCGCTCGATTCCGTTTGCGCAGCTGGCCGCGCTGCTCGATGCGCCCTGCGACTTCGTGTGCATCCAGAAGGATGTGCGCGAAGCCGACCTGCAGGCCATCGACGCCTGGCGCGGCCGCGGCGCGGCGGCGCGTCTGGCGCTGCCGCCGCTCGAGGATTTCCATGACACCGCCGGTCTGGTCGCCAACCTGGATCGCGTCATCAGCGTGGATACCGCCGCCGCCCATCTGGCCGGCTCGATGGCGGTGCCGACCTGGTTGCTGCTGCCGGCCATGCCGGATTGGCGCTGGCAGCTGCAGCGCGCCGACACCCCGTGGTACCCCTCGGTCGAGTTGCTGCGGTGCGCGCAGGGCTGGCCCGCGCTGCTCGAAGGCTTGCGGCAGCGGCTGACGGCGCAGGCCTGAGCCGCGGCTGCATCGCCGGCCTCGGCCCGTGGCCGGCCGGCATCCGGCCAGGCCGCCGTGGCGTCCCCCTCCCGCCCAAGTGAAAAGGCCTGAGTCCGGTGCGATACCGGACTCAGGCCTTCGGGGCGTTGGCGGTCAGTCGCCGTGCGCTCGCGGCTGAGGTCGAGACGCAGGCGCTGTGGCGCGCGCCGCGCGCGGGCTCAGGCGCCCAGATAGGCTTCGAGCACGCGCGGGTGGCCCAGCAACTCGCGTCCGGTGCCTTCGAGGGCCATGGCGCCGTTTTCCAGCACATAGCCTTTCTGGGCGATCTTCAGCGCCTGCCTGACGTTCTGCTCGACCAGGAACAGCGTCAGGCCGTCGGCGTTGATGGCCCGCAGCGAGCGGAAAATATCCTGCACCACGATGGGCGCCAGGCCCATGGAGGGTTCGTCCAGCAGCAGCAGGCGCGGCTTGGCCATCAGCGCCCGGCCGATGGCCAGCATCTGCTGCTCGCCGCCCGACAGGTTGCCGGCCATGCCGTGGATACGCTCTTTCAGGCGCGGGAACAGGTTGAAGACATATTCCAGATCGCTGCCGAGATGCTTCAGGCCGCGCCGGTAAGCGCCCAGCTCGAGGTTCTCCAGCACCGTCATGGTGGTCAGGATGGCACGGCCCTCGGGCACTTGCACGATGCCGCGCGCGACCAGTTGATGCGGGGCCAGTTGGGTGACGTCTTCGCCTTCGAAGACGATGCGGCCGGCGGCCTTGGGCAGCAGCCCCGACAGCGCCAGCAGCGTGGTGGATTTGCCCGCGCCGTTGGCGCCCACCAGGGCGGTGATGTCTCCGGCGTGCAGGCTCAGGTCGATCCCGCGCACCGCTTCGATATGGCCGTAGTTCACTTCGAGCCCACGGACTTCCAGCATGGCGCTCATTGCACGGCCTCCGCCTGTTCGGTGTCTTCGTCGTCTTCGCGGCCCAGATAGGCTTCGATGACCTGTTCATTGTTGCGGATCTCTTCCGGGCCCCCGCAGGCAATGATCTTGCCGAAGTTGAGCACCGCGATGCGCTCGCACAGCCCCATGACAAAGCGCATGTCGTGCTCGATCATGAGGATGGTGTAGCCGCGGTCGCGGATGGCGAGGATCTCGCGCATGAGCTCGGCGCGCTCGCCGGTGTTCATGCCGGCGACCGGCTCGTCGAGCAGCAGCAGCTTGGGCTCGGTGGCCAGCGCGCGCGCCAGTTCCAGTCGGCGCTGCTCGCCATAGGAGAGATTGTCGGCCAGATCATTGGCCTTGTGATCCAGGCGCATCCAGGTCAGCAGTTCATGCGCGCGCTCGCGGGCGCGCTGTTCGGCTTCGCGGAAGGCGGGCAGGCTCAACAGCAGACCCGCCAGGCCGTAGTTCATGTGGCGATAGGCGCCCACGACCACGTTCTCCAGCAGCGTCATTTCCTTGAACAGGCGGATGTTCTGGAAGGTGCGGGCGATGCCCATGCGCGTGATCTTGTGCGGCGCGCGCTTGAGCAGGGTCTCGCCATTGAAGCTGATGTTGCCGCCGCTGGGCGGCAGCAGGCCGGTGATGAGGTTGAACACCGTGGTCTTGCCGGCCCCGTTGGGGCCGATCAGGCCATAGATGCTGCCTTCGGGCACGGACAGATTCACGTCATGCAGGACGTGCAGGCCGCCGAAGCTCTTGGAAACGGAGGAAAGCTCAAGCATGGCGTTTGCCTCCTTGACGCAACCAGCGCTTGAAGCGCGCCGGATCCCATATGCCTTGCGGCAGGAACAACACGATCACAACCAGGATCACTCCATTGATGACCAGGCGGAAATCCGCGAAACCGCGCAGCAGTTCGGGCAGAACCGTCACGATGGTGCTGCCCAGCACCGGGCCGGCCAGGCTGCCGATGCCGCCGAGGATGGCCATGGTCAGGATCTCGACGCCACGGTCGAAGCCGTATTCATTGGGGCCGATGAAGAAGGTCAGATGGGCGTTGAGGCCGCCGGCCAGGCCGGCGATCATGGCGCCCAGCACGAAGGCCAGCATTTTGTTGGCGCGCACGTCGATGCCCATCAGCCCGGCGGCGGTTTCGTCGCCCCGGATGGCGTCAAATGCGCGGCCGATCTTGGAGCGCCGCATGCGCCAGAGCACGAACAGCACGATGACCAGCGCCAGCGCCACATGCCACCATTGCGTCAGTTGCGGGATGCCGTTGAGGCCCAGCGCGCCGCCGGTGACCGACTCGGTGTTGAGGATGGTCACGCGCACCACTTCGCCAAAGCCCAGCGTCGCCATGGCCAGATACACGCCCGACAACCGCAAAGTGGGCAGGCCGATGAGGGCTGCCACCACGGCCGGGGCGAGCATGCCGCCGAGCAGCGCCACCGGGAAGGACGCGTCGTAGTTCATCGTCAGCAGCGCCGCCGCATAGGCGCCGATACCCATGAAGGCCGCATTGGCCATGGCCAGCATGCCGCAGGCCAGCGTCAGCCAGATGGACAGCGCCAGCAGGGCGTTGGTGCCCAGGGTGAGCACCAGGTTGCCATAAATGGCCCAGAAATTCTCAAATCCGCTCATCACTTACGCCTTGCGTTGAACCACTTTGCCGAACAGGCCCTGCGGACGCACCAGCAGGATCAGGAACAGCAGGCCGAATGCCACCGCATCGCGCATGGTCGAGCCGATATAGGCGACCGACAGCACCTCTGCGAATCCCAGGAAGAGACCGCCCAGCATGGCGCCACGAATATCGCCCATGCCGCCGAGGATGATGACCGCGATGCCCTTGTGCAGCATGGGCTGGCCCATGAGCGGAAAGAGCGCGTTGGAGTACAGGCCGATCAGCACGCCCGCCACGCCGCCCAGGGCTGCCGCGGCGAACGAGGTGGTGATGAAGAGTTTTTCGACGTTGATGCCCAGCAGCCAGGCGGCCTTGGGCGATTCGGCGATGGCGCGCAGGGCGCGGCCGAATTGCGTGCGGCGCATGACGAACATGAGCACGGCCATCAGCGCGAAGGACAGAAAGATGATGCCCAGTTCGATGACGGTCAGGTGCAGGCCGGCGATCTCGATGACTTCCTCGGGCACGGTGCCGTGCGGGAAGCGCATATTGCCGGCGCCGAAGATGCCCTGTGCGGCGTTATTCAGGATGATGCCCACGCCGATGGTGGCGATCATCGGGATCAGGTGGGGCGCATTGCGCTTGCGCAGCGGCTTGAGCACCAGAAAATCGATGAGTACACCGGTCAGGCCGGCGACGAAGAAGGCGACGATGAGCGCCAGCCACAGCGGCAGGGCGAAAAGCTGTACCACGGTCAGGGCCGCGTAGGCGCCCACCATGAACACGGCCCCGTGCGCCAGGTTGATGACGCCGAGCACGCCGAAGACCAGTGTGAACCCCAGCGCAAAGAGGGCGTAAACGCTACCCAGAGAGAGCGCGTTGACGAATTGTTGTTCCAACATAAGGGACTTCCCAAATCAAGCGCCTTGCGGAGGATTGTGTCTTCCGCAAGGCGCTGTGCTTCCCGATAGAGAGGCGGCTTACCGATAAGGCGGCAGCTTACTTCTCGATGACGTACTTGCCGTCCTTGGTGACGCTGATGATCGGCGCCTGGTCGGCGTCATAGCCAGCCGGCTTGCCCGCGCGGTCGTTGGCCTGGCGGAACTTGAAGGGGCCGGTGGCGCCGGTCCATTGCACCGAAGGCAGCGCGTCGCGCAGCGCGGCACGATCCTTGGGCAGGTCGCCGGTGAGCTTGGTGTTCTTCAGGGCCTGGGCGGCGATGTACATCGCGTCATACGACTGGGCCGAGAACTGATCCGGCGCGTTGCCGAACTTGGCCTTGTAGGCGTCGATGAACTTGGTGTTCTGCGGCGTCTTGTTCTCGATGGACCAGGGGCTGCCGATCCACAGATTGTTGGACGCGCCGCCCGGAGCCAGTTCGAAGATCTTGACCGAGTTCATGCCGTTGCCGCCGATGACCGGCACATTCAGGCCCAGCTGGCGTGCCTGCACCATGATGGGGCCGCCTTCGGCCAGCAGGGCCGACAGCACGATGGCGTCGGGATTGGTGCCCTTGATCTTGGTGAGCTGGGCCTTGAAGTCCACGTCGCCCTTGGCGAAGGTTTCGGTCGTGGTGACCGGAATCTTCTGGTCTTCGAGGGCCTTCTTGAAGTTGTCGTAGCCGCTCTTGGTGAAGACGTCGTCGTTGCCATACAGGACGGCGACGTTCTTCAGGCCGGTCTTGGCCTTGACGGTGGAGATGGTGGCCGGCAGCACGTCGGCTTCGGTGACCGAGTTGCGGAATACATAGTTGCCGATGGAGGTGATGCCATCGGCGGTGTTGGAGGTGCCGAAGGCCACGGTCTTGGCGGCCTGGGCGATCGGGTCGGCGGCCTGGGCGGAGTTCGACAGCGTCGGGCCGAAGACCATCAGGACATTGTCCTTGAAGATCAGTTTCTTGAAGACGTTGATGGCTTCTTCTTTCTTGCCTTGTTCGTCTTCGACCACCAGCACCAGCTTATTGCCATTGATGCCGCCGGCGGCATTGATCTCGTCGGCAGCCAGCTGGAAGCCGTTGCGGATCGAGTTGCCGTACTGCGCGGCGCCGCCGGACAGGGCTTCGGCCACGCCGAGTTTGATATCGGCGGCATGGGCGGCCGGGATGAGGCCGGCGGCGGCGATTGCGACCAGCAGTTTCTGGGGCTTGAATTGCATATTGAGTACCACCCTCATTGTCTCGAATAGCTAATAGGGATCCGGCCGAGTCGGGCCCAGCCTGGAGATCGAAGGCGCGGCAGGCGCGGATTTTCGATCAAGAGCACGAAGAATACCTGTTTGATCCCGGGGTATATCGGATCTCGCTACTAAAAGTTGCCGTTGGATGTAGGTTTTTCGCAAAAATAGCCGCAAACCTAGGGTAAACCCGCAATATTATTGTGCGTTCAGCCGGAATGACAGCGGGGATACCGCCGCGGCGGCCGGGCTACGGCCCTATTATTTCAAATTGTGACGAGACGATGCGCCGTCGGCCCGCCGCCTTGCGCCCTCGCATATCGATATGCCGGCGTCAGGGCTGGCGGACGTTTTCCGCACGCCTACAATCGCCCTCGAGGCTGGCCCGATCAGCGTGAGCACAAGGAGGAGCAAGACATGAGTACATCCCCCCCATGGCGTCTGGAGACCATCGCCGTGCATGGCGGCTACCGACCCGACCCCACCACGCGGGCCGTTGCCGTGCCCATCTACCAGACGGTGGCTTATGCCTTCGATGACACGCAGCATGGCGCGGACCTGTTCGACCTGAAGGTGCCGGGCAATATCTATACGCGCATCATGAACCCCACCACCGATGTGCTGGAGCAGCGCGTGGCCGCCCTGGAAGGCGGTATCGCCGCGCTGGCGCTGGCTTCCGGGCAGGCGGCGGTGACCTATGCGGTGCTGACCATCGCCGAGGCGGGCGACAACATCGTCTCGTCGAGCACGCTGTATGGCGGCACGTACAACCTCTTTGCGCATACGCTGCCGCAGTACGGCATCACGACGCGCTTTGCCGATCCGCGCGACCTGAGCAGCTTCGAGCGGCAGATCGACGCGCGGACCAAGGCGATTTTCGCGGAATCCGTCGGCAATCCGCTGGGCAACATCACGGACATCGCCGCGCTCGCGGCGCTGGCCCATCGCCATGGCCTGCCGCTCATCGTCGACAACACCGTGCCGTCGCCCTATCTCTTGCGGCCCATCGAGCACGGCGCGGACATCGTCGTGCAGTCGCTCACCAAGTATCTGGGCGGCCACGGCACGAGCCTGGGCGGCGCCATCATCGATGCGGGCAAGTTCCCGTGGGCGCAGCACGCGGAGCGCTTCAAGCGCCTGAACGAGCCCGACGTCAGTTACCACGGGGTGGTGTACACCGAAGCCTTTGGCGCGGCGGCCTATATCGGCCGCGCGCGCGTGGTGCCCTTGCGCAACACCGGTGCGGCCATTTCGCCTTTCAACGCTTTCCAGATCCTGCAGGGCATCGAGACCCTGGCGCTGCGGGTGGACCGCATCGTCGAGAACGCCGTCAAGGCTGCCGGTTTCCTGCAAGGCCACGCCAAGGTGGAGTGGGTCAACTACGCCGGCTTGCCGGATCATCCCGACCACGCGCTGGTGCAGAAGTACCTCGGGGGCAAGGCGCCGGGCCTGTTCACCTTCGGGGTCAAGGGCGGCCGCGAGGCGGGCGCGCGCTTTCAGGACGCCCTGCAGCTATTTACGCGGCTGGTCAATATTGGCGACGCCAAGTCGTTGGCCACGCATCCGGCCTCGACCACGCACCGGCAGCTCAATCCCGAGGAGCTGGCGCGCGCCGGCGTGCGCGAAGAAACCGTGCGCCTGTCCATCGGGATCGAGCATATCGACGATCTGATCGCGGATCTGGACCAGGCATTGGCCCAGGTCTGAGTCTTGCGCAGGGGCCCGGCGGCGGTCGCGCCGGGCCGTCATTTAGAGAGTTTGAAGGCCTGGTTCATGGCCTCGGTGACGTAGGCCTGCAAGACGGGCGTGGAGCGCGCGCGCATGTCTTCGCCGATGTCCTGCTGGTGCGCGGCGAGCTTGGGGGCTGCCGCCGAGGCCTGGCCTTCGCGCGCCAGCGAGGCCAGTTCGGCTGCGCTGAAGACGCTGGCGTAAGCCGTGGCCAGATGGGCATTCCATTGGGGCTGGTATTTGGGCAGGGCCTGCCTAAGCTGCTGGCGCACCAGCGCGCCGGCCTGTTCCTGGCCGAGGCGCTTGACGAGGACGGCGTAGGTCGAAGTGCGGATGGCGACCTGCGCGCCCAGGGCCGCCAGGTTGTCGCCCAGATGGCGTTGCTCGACCAGGGCCAGGGCCGCGGCCTGGCTGTCTTGCGCGTGCAGCGGCGCGGCTGCGGCAAGCAGCAGGGCCAGGCAGGCGGCGCGCGTCAGAGCCAAGCGGTCGCGGCGCCGGAAAATAGCAGGGAACATCGCATGCGCGGTCATTTGAATGGGGCGATAAAGTAGCAGAGCCCGGGTTGCCGCGCCATGAGCATCAGTACTGAGTGCCCGGGCGCCGTTAGCGCGACCCGCGGTGAGGCCGGGCAGGTGAGGGATAATCGGGCTCCTTGCCACCGATCAGGTCCGCCCGCGCGATGGAACTTCGCCAGCTCCGTTATTTCATCCGTATCGTCGAACTGGGTTCGATGAGCCGTGCCGCCCTGGAGCTGGACATGGTGCAGTCCGCGCTCAGCCAGCAGATCAGCCGGCTCGAGGGCGAACTGGGGGCGCGCCTGCTCAAGCGCAACCCGCGCGGCGTGGAGCCGACCGAAGCCGGCACGGCGTTTTTTCGCGAAGCCAAGCTGACCCTGCGCCATGCGGAGCAGGCCATGCGCAGCGCGCAGCAGCCGCGCTTGACGGGCAGCGTCAGTATCGGCCTGCCCGCGACCACCGAGTCCATGCTGGGATTGCCGCTGATCTCCGCCTTGCGCGGCCGCTTTCCCGATGTGCGTCTGCACATGGTGGGCGGCATGTCCGGCATGCTGGCCGACATGCTCAATGCGCGCGCGCTGGACATGGCGATCCTGTTCGACCTGCGCGGCCGGCAAAGCGTGTTCGCCGGGCGCAATTGGACGGTGCGCCCGCTGTTCGAGGAAGAGCTGTTCCTGATCCGCGCGCGGCGCCGGCAGGGGCCGGCCTTGCCGGCCGAGGTCAGGCTGGGCGATCTGGGCGGCGAGCCCCTCATCCTGCCGACGGTGGGCCACGGCCTGCGTTCGGTGCTCGACGCGGCGTTCACGCGCGCGCAGGTCCAGCCGCGCATCGCGCTGGATGTCGACTCCCAGCCCATGACCATGGCCGCGCTGGCGGCCGGCCTGGGCGCGGTGATTCAACCCTGGGCCGTCATGGGCAGCGTCAAGGATGCCGCGCAGCGCTTCGAGTGGGCGCGCATCCAGGATGAGGATGCGCTCAGGATCAATCTGCTGTGCAGTCTCAAGGAAGAGGATCTCTCGCCGGCCGCGCTGGCCGCGCGCGCCGTCATGGCGGAATGCATCCGGCAGTTGATCGGCGACGGCATTTGGCAGGGGACGCGCCTGATCCATCACAAAAACTGATGGCGCCATTTCCGAACCGGGGTATATAGGGCCCGGGCCGCTTCCTACACTGCCCGCTCCGATCATCAGAGCAGCAGAAGGGAATCGTGGAGCAAATCAAACCCTATACCGGGCCCCAGGAAAGACATATGTTGCCGGAGTTGTTCGTGCCCGACGTGCTCGCGGCCGACGACGACCGGCTATGGGTCCCCAATGGCGAGAACCGCTGGTCCAGGCCGCTGTGCCTGAATCTGTCGCAAGGCTATTGGGTCCATCTCACCCGCTTTCGCGGCCGCGGCTTTCTGTCGCGCCACCGGCATCCCGCGCCGGTGCATGCCTATGTCATCAAAGGATCGTGGCGCTATCTGGAGCGTGACTGGGTCGCACGCGCCGGCTCTTATCTGTACGAGACGCCGGGCGATATTCACACCCTGGTCGTGGACGAAGATCAGGACGAGATGATCACGCTCTTTCAGAACCACGGCGCCATCACGTACTACCGGGAGGACGGCAGTATCGAGAAAGTGGTCGACGCCTTTTACTACGCCAATCTGGCCGAGGCGCATTTCGAGAAAGTCGGGTTGGGCAGAGACTTCGTCAAGCACTTCATCCGCTGAGCGCGACGAACAATAAAAACGAGGAGACATTATGAAGACCATCATCAAGGGATGGCTGATCAGCGCCTGTATGGCCTTTTCGGCGCACGCGGCCTATCCGGAAGGCCCGGTCAAGCTGATCGTGCCGTTTCCGCCGGGCCAGACGACCGACATCATCGCGCGGGCTTTCGCCGAAGAGCTGCAGAAGGAGCTGCAGCAGCCCATCATCGTCGAGAACCGCGCCGGCGCGGGCGGCATCATCGGCACCGAGGCGGCCAAGCGGGCGCCCAACGACGGCTACACGGTGCTGTTTACCTCGGGCGGGCCGGCGTCCATCAACGAGAGCCTGTACAAAGCCATCCCGTATCACACGCTCAGCGACTTCGACCAGATCGCCGTGCTGTATGAAATGGCGCAGGTGCTGATCACGCGGGCCGATATGCCGGCCAACCGGGTCGATGAGCTGGTGGCCTATCTGAAGAAGAAGCCAGGCACCAATTACGCCTCGGGCGGCATCGGGCTGACCAACCACCTGACCATGGAGATGTTCAAGCGTTACGCCGGCGTGGACGTGCTGCACATTCCCTACAAAGGCGCGACGGCGGCCCTGACCGGGCTGATCGGCGGCGACGTGGATCTGATGGTGGAGTCGCTGCCGGCGGCCAAGCCGCATCTCGATTCGGGGCGGCTGAAAATCATCGCCACCGGCTCGGCCAAGGGCCTGGCCGGTTATCCGGCGGTGGAGACCGTGGCCAAGTACTACCCGGGGTTCAATGCCACGACCTGGGTGGCGCTGATGACGCCCAAGGGCGTGGCGCCGGAGATCCTGGACAAACTGCACAAGAGCACGCAGGCTGTCATCAAGACCGACAAGTTGCAGAAGCTCTTTCGCGAGAACGCCGCCGAGCCGATGGCGCTGTCGCGCGCGCAATCGCAGGACTACATCGCCGCGGAAATCGCCAAGTGGAATGCCATCATCAAGGAAGGCAATATTTCCGCCGATTGACTCCCGATGCCCGTCGGCGGGCGGGCATCGATTCCCGTCAAGCACAACTCAGTGAGCACACACATGGATGAATTCGCCGGTAAAGTCATTGTCATCACCGGAGGGGCGCGCGGCCAGGGGCTGCTCGAGGCCCGCATGCTCATCGAGCGCGGCGCCAGCGTCGTGATCGGTGACGTGCTGGAGCCGGAAGGCCGGCAGGCCGAGCGCGACCTGGGCGCGCGCGCGCGTTTCGAGCCGATGGATGTCACCCGCGAGGCGGACTGGCGGCAGGCGCTGGCGGTGGCGCAGGAACTGGGCGAGGTGCATGGTCTGGTCAACAATGCCGGCATCTATGATCCGCAGCCCATCGCCGGCACGACGGCGGAGAATTTCGAGCGCCATTTCCAGGTCAACCAATTGGGCGCCTTTCTCGGGATGAAGGTCTTCGCCGAACATCTGCGCGCCCGTAAAGGCGGCAGCATCGTCAACATCGGCTCGGCCGCGGGCATGCGGGGTTCGCCCAATTCCTTTTCGTACTGCGCCACCAAATGGGCTTTGCGCGGCATGACCAAGGCCCTGGCCGCCGACGTGGGGGTCGACAATGTGCGCGTCAATTATGTGGCGCCGGGGCCGGTCAATACGCCGATGATCCAGTTCCGGGGTGAAGCGGCCAATCGCCAGCGGGCGGCCGAGGTGCCGCTGGGGCGGCTGGCGGAGGCCGAGGATGTGGCGCCGACGGTGGTGTTTCTGTTGTCGGACGCCGCCAAGTACATCACCGGCGCGGAAGTCATGATCGACGGCGGGCTGTATCTCTGAGCCGGGCAGGCGGCGCTTCGCGCGCCGGCCGCAATACCGGCATGATGCACAGGGGCTTTGGTTCGTGGGCCAATCATTAATGATTATAATTTTCATCCTCGATCGGCCATAAGTCGGCCATCGTGCCCATGAGCGGCCGTGCGTCGGGGCGCGCCGCGACAACATCACCAAAAAGGAAGGCAATATGCGCATCATCAAATCCGTGGCAGCGCTGGCGCTGCTGGGCTGGACCAGCATGGCATCGGCTCACTTTGTGTGGCTGGAGCCGGCTGGCGAGAACAAGGTCCGCGCCTATTTCGGCGAATGGGCCGACGATCAGCGCGAAAAGACGGATGGCTTCCTGGGCAAGGTCGTGGTCGAGCCGTCGGTCAACGGCAAGAAGGTCAAGCCGCTGGCCACTGGCGCGGATTACTTCGAATTCGAAGCGCGCGGCGATACGCGTCTGGGCCAGCCCGTGCTCTTCAAGGAAACCCTGGTGGACTACAACGCCCGCCTGGGCCGCGACGACACCAAGGCCCTGCTGCCCCTGGAGATCGCGCCCACGGCAGCGGGTGGCAACACCTTCGTGCTGACCTTCGAAGGCAAGCCCCTGGCCAAGACCGAAGTCACCGTGTTCGGCCCGCCCAAGTGGATGAAGCAATTCCACACCGATGAGGCTGGCAAGTTCACCATCGAGACCCCCTGGCCTGGCCAGTACGTCCTGGAAGCAGGCCACCTGGTCGAGAAGAACGGCCAGCACGACGGCAAGCCGTTCACCAAGACGCGCTTCGTGACCACGCTGACGTTCGAACGCGCCAAGTAAGCCGTTTCGTCCCGCAGGCGGATAACGCCCGGCGCCTTGCGCGCCGGGCGTTTTTGTTTGGCGGGCGGGTGAGGGTTGTCTATTTTGATGGATAATATATCTATTATGATGGATATCACGAGCCCCCCCGACGACGCCGATGCACAGGATGCCGCCGCCGGCGTCAACGCGCGCATCGCTCAGCGGGTGCGCGAGCTGCGCGCCGCACGCGGGTTGTCCCTGCAGGCCCTGGCCGAGCGCTGCGGCGTGAGCCGCTCCATGATCTCGCTGATCGAGCGCGGCGCGGCCAGCCCCACCGCGGTTGTGCTGGATCGCCTGGCCGCGGGGCTGGGCGTGGCCCTGGCTAGTCTGTTCGACGCCGGCCCCCCGGGCGGAGGACCCTTGCGGCGGCATGCCGATCAAGCCCTCTGGCGCGACCCCGCTTCCGGTTATGCGCGCCGCTCGCTGTCGCCCTCGGGCGGGTCTTCAGCCCTGCAGTTGGTGGAAGTGACGTTCCCCGCCGGCGCGCGCGTGGCGTATGACATCGCGGTGCGTCAGCCCGCCTTGCAGCAACAGCTCTGGATGCTGGCGGGCAGCATGGACATTTTGCTGGGCGAGGCGCGCTTTCAGTTGCGCGCCGGCGATTGCCTAGCCATGACGCTGGACTGCCCCATCGTATTCAGCAATCCGCAGCGCACCCCCGCCCGCTATCTGCTGGCCACGCTCGATCCGCTTGCCCCACCATGACCGTCCCTACCTGCCGGAGCCTCTGATGAGCGCCTCTACGCCGCACGAAGATGTGCGCCTGATCGAATGCACGGAGGCCGAACACGCCGCCGCGATTCTCGACATCCTCAACGATGCCATCGTCAATTCGACGGCCCTGTATGACTACGTGCCGCGCCCGCCGTCCGCCATGACGGCGTGGTTCGCGGCCAAGCGGGCCGGAGGCTTTCCGGTGCTGGGCGCGGTCGATGCGCAAGGCCGCCTGCTGGCGTTTGCCAGTTGGGGGACTTTCCGCGCCTTTCCGGCCAATAAGTACACCGTGGAGCACAGTGTGTATGTGCAGCGCGACCAGCGTGGCCGGGGCCTGGGCGCTTTGTTGCTGCGCGCCTTGATCGCGCGGGCGCAGCAGGCCCAGTTGCACGTGATGGTCGGTTGCATCGACGCCAGCAACGCGGGCAGCATCGCGCTGCACGAAAAACTGGGCTTTACCCATTCCGGGACGCTGCCGCAGGTGGGGTTCAAGTTCGGCCGCTGGCTGGATGCGGCCTTCTATCAGCGGATTCTGCCCACGCCGCAGGAGCCGCGCGACGGTTGAGCGCAGCCCGCGGCCGCGCGGGCCGGGAGCTCAATCGATGCGGATGCCGTGCTCGCGCGCAATCTTGCCCCAGCGCTGGATGTCCGCCAGCCAGAAGGCCTGGAATTGCGTGCGTGACATTTGCTCGGGCTGCACGCCAGCGCCGTCCCAGACCTTTTTGAGTTCGGGCGTTTGCAGCGCCTGGTCGATGGCCGCATGCATGCGGTCCATGATGGCCGGCGGCGTGCCGGCCGGCGCCATGACGCCGTACCAGCTCGAGACCGCGAAGCCGGGAGCGACCGTTTCGTTCAGCGTGGGCAGATCCGGCAGGGCGGGGGCGCGCGCCTGGCTGGTCACGGCGATGGCGCGCACCGCGCCAGAGCGGGTCTGCGCCAGCGCCAGCGGCATGGTCTCGAACATGAGGTCCACCTGTCCGCCCAGCAGGTCGCTCATGGCCGGCGCGCTGCCGCGGTAGTGCACCGCGACGGCCTTGACGCCGGTCAGCGCCTTGAACCATTCCATGCTCAGATGCTGCAAGGTGCCCGGGCCGCCGGTCGCGTAATTCGCGCTGTCGCCCTTTTGCTTCATCCACGCCACCAGCTCCTGGGGCGTGTTGACGGGGATTTTCTTGTTGACGATGACGACGTTGGGCGTGGTGCCGATGCTGGCCACGCCCACCAGCTCGCGCTCGGGTTTGAACATCAGGTTGTGATTGACCGTGGCGCCGATGGCGTGATGCACCGCGCCCATCAGAAAGGTGTAGCCGTCGGGGGTGGCCTTGGCGGCATAGTCCGCGCCCAGCATGCCGCCGGCCCCGCCCCGGTTCTCGACGATGACGGTCTGCCCGAGAATGGCGCCGAGTTGCGTGGCCAGCGGCCGCGACAGGATGTCGAGCGAGCCGCCCGGCGCGGCCGGCACGATCAGCCGGATGGGCTGCTGCTGCGGCCAGGGCGCGGCCTGCGAACTACAGGTGACCGCTGCAGCGAAGAGGGCGGCCAGCCAGCCGCGTGCCCGGTTCCCCTTGGGGCGAATGCTTTGCATGTTTGTCTCCCGCCGCGTCATGGCACGGCTTTTCGTGGATGGTGGGTGGTCAGTGTTTGCCGTGGCCGCGCGACAGCGGGCGCCGGGCGATGTCCTGGATACGCTCCCAATCGGGGGTGAAACCCAGCCCGGGCGTGTCGGGCAAGGGCAGCCAGCCGGCTTCGGGTTGCGGCAGACCTTTGAAAATCTGTTCGCAGACCTTGACGGCGACGGTGTGGTACTCGATGAATCCGCCATGCGCCAGACCGGCGTGCAGAGACATGTTGTGAAACGGCCATGCCCCGCCATTGGCGATGGCGATGTTGCAGGCCTGGGCCATGCCGGCGATACGCAGGCATTGGGTGTAGCCGCCCGTGATGACGACATTGGGCTGAGCGATGTCCACCGAACCGGCGCGGAAGAAATCGGCAAAGCGCGACGCCAGGCCTTCGTTCTGCCCGGCCGCCAGCGGCATGGGCGCACGCTGGCGCAGATCGGCCAGCGCCTGGACGTCGTTCTGCGTGAGGGGCTCCTCGAAGAAGGCGATGTCGCAGTCGGCCAGGCGCTGGGCCAGCATGCGGGCGTGATAGGCATCCAGGCTGCAATTGGCGTCGATGCATAGCTCGACATCCGGTCCCACGCGGTCGCGCACGGCGCGCACGCGGGCTTCATCCTCGCGGATCAGCTCGGCCAGCGGGCGCGGTTCGTCACGGCGTTGCAGGCCGTGGTTGCCGACGGTCATCTTCAAACGCGAGAAACCGCGTTCGACCCATTGCGCGGCGGCGTCGGCCAGTTGCTCGCGGTTCAGGAAGTTGAAACCGAAGGTGGCATAGACGGGCACACGGGCGCGCGCCGCGCCCAGCAGGCGCCACAGCGGCAGGCCGAGGCGCTGGGCCTTGAGGTCCCACAGCGCGATATCGATGGCCGCGATGGCATGGCTGGCGTAGCCGCTCTGGCCGCGCGGGGAGAGCAGCCAGTAGAGCTTGTCCCACAGTTTTTCGCTGTCCATGGCCGACTCGCCGATCAGGGCATCGGCGGCGATGTGTTCGATCGCCGCGGCGACGACTTCTTCTTCGGTGATGGCGGTGAAACCGCAGCCGCTCAGACCGCAGGCCGTGTCGATGCGCACCAGCACACAGGACAGATTGCTGCGTTTTTCGCCGCCGGGCACCGGCATGGCGACGTCGATATTCAGGGGGATGGCGGACACCCGTGTGATGTCCATGTCCGCGCCGATCTGCTGCATGATTGTCTCCGTGGTGGGCTTTCCGCGTTATAGGTCGCGCCGAGCGCCGTGGACAATCGCGATTTTCTCAAGCTGCTTTCGACTTAGGTTAAAGCAGGGGCGGTCAGCAGATGGGCGATGAGCGCCTGCGCGCCGGGAGAGGGTTCGCGCTGCTGCGGCCAGCCGAGCATGAGCTGGCGATGGGCCCAGGCGTCGCTGAGCCGGATCTGCCGCAGGCGCCCCAGCGTCACATAGGATTGCGCCACGCGGGCCGGCACGATGCCCACGCCGATGCCGCTTTCCGCCATGCGGCAGACGGCGTCGAAGCTGGTGACCTGGATGCGCAGCCGCAGGCTGCGGCCGGCTTGCGCGGCGGCGCGCTCCATCTGCGTGAGGATGGCCGTGCCCCGGTACAGGCCGACGTGATCGTGCTCCAGCGTCTGTTCGAAGCGCAGGGCGCCTCGGCCGCGCGCCAGGCCGTGACGCGGATGCGTGACGCAGACCAGGGTGTCGGCGCGGTAGGGATGGCAATGCACGTTGGCGGCCGCATAGCCGCCGTCGAACAAGCCCAGGTCGGCCCGGTCGGTCTGCAACTGCTCGACCGCCGAGCGGCTGGTGTGTTCTTCGAGTTCGATGCGCACGCGGGGATTGCCCTGCATATAGCCGTGCAGGTCTTCGGGCAGAAACTGCACGATGGCCGCCGAGTTCGCGACGATGCGCACGCGGTCCTCGACGCCGCTGGCATAGTCGCGCAGGTCTTCTTCCATCGCGCCGGCCAGCGCGGCCATGCGCCGCGCGTGCGCGATGAAGATTTCGCCCGCCGGCGTGGGCTTGACGCCGCGCCGGTGGCGCAGCAGCAGGGCCATGCCCACGCGCGTCTCCAGGTCGCTGATGCGTTTGCTGGCGGCCGCCACCGAGAGGTGGCTGCGCGCCGCGCCGGCGCTGATGCTGCCCTGGTCGGCGATGGCGATCAGCAGGCGCAGGGCGGCGATGTCGAGTTGGGACAGGGCGCTCATCGTGGTCACAGGTCCTGCAGGGCCAGCACGATCTGTTCGGCGAACCATTGCACCGCCGGCTGGGAGGCATGGTAGGTGTGGATATGCACACGGACCTCGAACTCCGGGATGTCCACCGGCAGATCCATGCTGCACAGCTGCCCGTAGGATTCGAACACGCGCGCCACGCGCATCGGCAGAGTCGCCAGCAGGTCGCTTTGCGCGATCAGCCCCGGCAGGATGGTGAAGTGCGGAATGCGCAGGGCGATCTTGCGATGGATGCCCTGGGCGCGCAGGGTGTCTTCCACATGCTGGTGCGCGAAGAAGGGCGAGGTCACCAGCACATGGCGCGCGGCCAGAAACGAGGGCAGCGTCAGGGACCGGCTCGACGCGGCGGGGTGGCTTTGCGCCATCAGGCAGACGTAGTGTTCGCGAAACAGCAGGCGGTTGTGCAGCTTCTCGTGCAGCATGGGCAGATTGCCGATCGCGGCGTCGACTTTGCTGGCGGCCAGATGTTCGATCAGGGTGTCGACCGGCACCTGGACGACCTCCAGATCCGCCAGCGGCGCCACTTTGCGCATATGCGCCACCAAGGGCGGCAGAAAGCACAGCCCGCCGATATCCGACATCGCGACGCGAAAGCGCCGCGTCGTGGTGGCCGGGTCGAAGGGGCTGGCCAGCTCCTGCGTGCTGTCGATACAGGCCAGGGCCTCCTGGAAGGCGAGGTAGATCTGTTCGGCGCGCGGGGTGGGCGCCATGCCACGGCCATCGCGCACGAAGAGCGCGTCGCCGTACGCCTGCCGCAGTTTCGCCAGCCCGTAGCTGACCGTCGGCTGGGTCAGGGCCAGGCGTTCGGCCGCGAGGCTGACGCTGCGGGTTTCGAACACCGCCGTCATGAGGCGCACGAGATTCAGGTCGAGGCGAGCCTCGGCGGGGGTATCCATGGCACTGTCTCCGTGGCGCCTGGCGCCTGTTTTTATTTATCGATGACATCGATATGAAACATATCAATCATCGATTGTTTAGATTGTAGTTCCGCTCCTACTATGCCTCCAAATCGATGATGGCGGTGCAGAGCCGCCCGGGAGACAAGGGGTATGGAGCGTTCATTCGCACGCGAAGTGGGCAGTCTGGCGCTCGGCGCCGGCGAGGTCTTTCATGGCGAGGGCATTCTCGCGGTCACCAAGGCCCTGCTGCAGTCCGGCGTGAGCTATATCGGCGGCTACCAAGGCGCGCCGGTGTCGCATCTGATCGATGTCCTGGGCGATGCGCGCGAGCTGCTCGACGAGCTCGGCATCTACTTCGAGAACAGCGCCTCCGAGGCCGGGGCCGCGGCCATGCTGGGCGCTTCCATCCACTATCCGGTGCGCGGCGCGGTGACCTGGAAGTCCACGGTGGGCACCAATGTGGCCTCCGACGCGCTGTCCAACCTGGCGTCGGCCGGGGTGACGGGCGGCGCGCTGATCATCCTGGGCGAAGACTACGGTGACGGCTCGAGCATCATTCAGGAGCGCACGCATGCCTTCGCGATGAAGTCGCAGATCTGGCTCATGGATCCGCGCCCCAATCTCACGTCGATCGTGGATGCGGTCGAGCAGGCCTTTCAGTTGTCCGAGGCCAGCCAGACGCCGGTGATGATGCAGTTGCGCATCCGCGCCTGTCATGTGCATGGCAGCTTTGTGTGCAAGGACAACGTCGCGCCCGCGGTGTCCACGCGCCAGGCCCTGCGCGAGGGCAAGTTCGATTATTCGCGCATCAATCTGCCGCCCTCGATCTACGAGCACGAACGCCAGAAGGTGCAGGTGCGCTGGCCGGCGGCGCTGGAGCATATCCGCCGTGCGGGCCTGAACGAGACCTTTCCGGGCAAGCGTGACAAGCTCGGCCTGATCGTGCCGGGCGGCCTGTACAACGGCCTGATCCGCGCCTTGCAGCAACTGGGCCTGGCCGATGTGTTCGGCGCCAGCGAGCTGCCCATCCATGTGCTGAACGTGGTGTACCCGCTCGTGCCGGATGCGCTGCAGGCCTTCTGTGCCGGCAAGGACGCCGTGCTGATCGTCGAGGAAGGGCAGCCCAATTATCTGGAAGAGGCGCTCACGGCCCTGTTGCGCCGCGCCGGGCTGGCTACCCGCGTGCATGGCAAGGATGTGTTTCCCATGGCCGGTGAGTACAACGGCGAAGTGATGCTGCGGGGCGTGGCCGCCTACCTGGAGCGCGCCCAGCCGGAATCGGGCAGCGCGGCCGCCGCAGGCGGCCTGACCGGCCACAAACAGGCCGCCGTGCAGGCCTTGGGCGAACCGGTGCCGACCCGTCCGCCGGGCTTTTGTGTGGGCTGTCCGGAGCGGCCCGTGTTCTCGGCCATCAAGATGGTGCAGCAGAAGCTGGGGCCCTTGCATATCAGCGCCGATATCGGCTGCCACACCTTCGGCACCCTGGCGCCGTTCAATATCGGCAGCACGGTGCTGGGCTATGGCCTGGGGCTGGCGAGTTCGTCGGGCATCGCCCCGCTCATGGGCCGGCGCGTGGTCAGCGTGATGGGCGATGGCGGCTTCTGGCACAACGGCTTTACCAGCGGCGTGGTCAACGCCATGTACAACAACCAGGATTCCGTGCTGGTGATCCTGAAGAATGGCTATACCTCGGCCACGGGCACGCAGGCCATTCCTTCTTCGCCGTCGCAGCCGGCCGCCAAGCCGCTGACGCTGGATATCGAGACGGCGCTGCGCGGGGTGGGCGTGAAGTGGTTGCGCAAAGTGCCCAGCTATCACGTGGCGGATATGCGGCGCACCCTGGATGAGGCGATGACCACCGAAGAGGGCGGTCTGAAAGTCATCATCGCCGATGGCGAATGCCAGCTCGAACGCCAGCGGCGCATCAAACCGCAGAACGCGCAACGGCTCAAGCAGGGGCTGCGCGTGGTGCGCACGCGCTTTGGCATCGATGAGGACGTCTGCACGGGCGATCATTCCTGTATCCGGCTCTCGGGCTGTCCGTCCTTGTCGGTCAAGCCCAATCCCAGCCCCTTGCGCACCGACCCCGTGGCCACGGTCAATCAGGGTTGCGTGGGTTGCGGGCTGTGTGGCGAGGTGGCCCATGCGGCGCAGCTGTGCCCCTCTTTCTTCAAGGCCGAGATCGTTCAGAACCCCAGCGCGTGGGAGCGGCGCCTGGCGCGCTGGCGCGAACGGCTCATCCATGCCATGGCCGGGCGGGCCAGCCTGCCGCGCGAGGTGACGGCATGACGGCCCCCGTGACGATATTGATCGCCGCCCTGGGCGGCGAAGGCGGCGGGGTGCTGGCCGATTGGATCATCGCGGCGGCCACGGCGCAGGACTATCCGGTGCAGAGCACGTCGGTGCCCGGCGTGGCGCAGCGCACGGGCGCGACCAACTATTACCTGGAGATTCTGCCGGTGCCGCGCGCCGAACTGGGTGGCCGCGAGCCGGTGTTTTCGCTCGTGCCCTATCCGGGCGATGTGTCCATCGTGGCCGCTTCCGAGTTGGTGGAAGCCGGCCGCATGCTGCAGGGCGGCTATGTGCATCCGCAGAAGACGGTGCTGGTCGCGTCGACGCATCGCGAGTACGCCGTCTCGGAGAAATCCGCCATGGGCGACGGCCGCTATGACGGCGCGCGTGTCACCGCCGCCGCCGCCACGCTGGCGCATGAGGCCATTCTGTTCGATATGGCGGTGCTGGCGGCCCGCCACCGCACGGTGATCAACACGGTGCTGTTCGGCGCCATGGCCGGCAGCGGGGCCTTGCCTTTCGATCGCAGCGCCTGTGAGGCCGCGATCCGGCAGTCCGGCAAGGCGGTCGAGGCCAGCCTGGCCGGTTTCGCGGCCGGTTACGACCGGGCGCGCGGCGATGCGGCGCCCGAGGCGGCGCGGCCCGCGCAAGCCGCGGCGCTGCCTTCGGCGCGCGTGGCGGCCCTGCCTGCCGTGCTGCGCGAGGTGGCTGGCGCCGGGGCGGCGCTAGTGCAGGACTATCAGGATCGCCGCTACGCGGATCTGTATCTGGATCGCGTGGAACGGATGCTGCAGGACGAACAGGCCTATGGCGATGCGGCGCTGGATGTCAGCCGTGAGACGGCACGCTATCTGGCGCTGTGGATGAGCTACGAGGACGTGATCCGCGTGGCCGATCTGAAGACGCGGCGCGAACGGCTGGCGCGCGTGCGTCGCGAGGTTGGCGCGGGCCAGGGCGAGCCGCTGCATGTCACCGAGTTTCTCAAGCCGGGTCTGGACGAGGTCTGTTCGGTGCTGCCCGCCGGCCTGGCGGGCTGGTTGCGGCGGCGGCTGACGCCGCGGCTGGGCAAGCGCGGCATGGGCTTGCATGTGCGCACCAGCACGGTGAGCGGCTTTGCCTTGCTGTGCCTGTTGCGCAGCCTGCGCCGCTGGCGCCCGCGCACCGAGCGGTATCTGCAGGAGCAGGCCTTGATCGAGCGCTGGCTGCATCAGGTGCGCGCGCTGCTGCCGCTGTCGCCGTCCGCCGCGCTGGAGCTCGCCTTGTGCGGCAACCTGGTCAAGGGCTATGGCGAAACCAGCGAGCGCGGGCACCGCAATCTCGGCGCCATTCTGGACGATGCACAGCAGACCGGTGCGCTGCAGGACCTGCCCGCCCGCATCGCGGCGGCGCGCCGCGCGGCGCTGGCCGACCCGCAGGGCAAGGCGCTGGCGCGCGCCCTGGATCTTCCCGACCCCCCGATGATCGAGCAGCCGTTGCGCTTCGTGCGCAAGGCCGCCAGTTCCTGAGTGGCGGCCTGACGGCCGCAGGCAGTTCCCCCGCATCGCCGCGTCAGACGGCGGGCAAGCCCAGCAGTCCCAAAACGACTAGGAGACAAACGATGAAGCGCATGTTGACCCGGCGGCTGCCTGCCGCCCTGGCCTGTGCCGTAGCGGTATTCGCCACCCCCGTGCACGCCGATCCTGCCCCGATCAAGGTCGGCGCCGTGGTCTCGGCCACGGGCCCCGCCTCTTTTCTGGGCGACCCGGAACAGAAGACCCTGCAGCTTTACGTGGACAAGCTCAACGCCGACGGCGGGGTGCTGGGGCGCAAACTCGCGCTCACGCTGTATGACGACGCCAGCGATGCCAACAAGGCCAACGCCTTCGTGCGCCGCCTGATCATGCAGGACGGCGTCGACGTGATCGTCGGCGGCTCGACCACGGGCTCCACCATGGCCATGGTGCCGCAGGTGCAAAGCGCCAAGATTCCCTTCGTGTCGCTGGCCGCCGCCAGTGTGATTGTCGAGCCCGTCAAACCCTGGGTCTTCAAGATGCCGCACTCGGATCGCATGGCCGCCGCCAAGGTGCTGGAGGACATGAAGAAAAACGGCGTGACCCGCATGGCGCTGCTGTCCGATACCGGCGGCTTCGGCAAGTCCGGCCGCGCCGAAACCTTGAAGCTGGCGCAGGCCATGGGCGTGGAGGTGGTCGACGATCAGCAGTATGGCGAGCGCGACACCGACATGACGCCGCAGCTCACGCGCATCAAGTCCAGCAATGCCCAGGCGGTCTTTGTCTTCGGCACCGGCCAGGCGCCGGCCATCATCGCCCGCAACTATCGCCAACTGGCCATGAAGCAGCCGCTCTATACCAGCCATGGTCAGGCCTCGATGGAGTTCGTGCGTCTGGCGGGCGATGCGGCGGAAGGCATCCGCATGCCGTCGCCGGCGCTGCAAGTGGCCCGCAGCCTGCCTGCCAGCGATCCCCAGCGCGAGGTCAGCGTCAATTACGCCCAGGCCTTCGAGGACAAGCACAAGGTGGAGGTGTCGACGTTTGGCGGTTACGCCCATGACGGCCTGCTGATGGTGGTCGACGCCATCAAGCGCGCCGGCGGCACCGATCCGGCCAAGCTGCGCCAGGCGCTGGAAGACACCAAGGGCTTCGTCGGCGTGAGCGGCATCTACACCATGACGCCCGAGGACCATATGGGCCTGGATATCTCCGCGTTCCGCATGGTGGAGGTTCGCAAGGGAGCCTTCCAGGCGCTGCCCTGACGAGGCCGGCATGCGTTTGAATGTCGCGGATTTCCGTCAGCGGGCCCGCCGGGTGCTGCCTCGCTTCGTGTTCGATTATGTCGAAGGCGGCGCCGAGGACGAACGCTGCCTGGCGCGCAATCGCGCTGACCTCGAGCGGCTGGATCTGCTGCCGCAGGGGCTGCGCGATACGCGCCATGTCGATACCGGCGTGGACGTCTTCGGCCAGCGCTGGGCCGCGCCCGTGGGCGTGGCGCCCGTCGGGCTGGCGGGCTTGGTGCGCCCGGGCGGCGATGTGCTGGCCGCGGCGGCGGCGGGTGCCGCGGGCCTGCCCTATGTCCTGTCGACGGCCTCCAACAGCCGGCTGGAGGCCGTGCGCGAGGCCACGTCCGGCCCCTGTTGGATGCAGCTGTACGTCATGCAGGCGCGCGAACTGGCCGAGCAGATCGTGCAGCGGGCGCAGGCGGCCGGCTTCGATGCGCTGGTGCTGACCATCGACGTGCCGGTCAGCGGCTACCGCGAGCGGGATGTGCGCAATGGTTTCTCGCTGCCGTTTCGTCCCGGGCCCGCCATGCTATGGGACATGCTGCGCCATCCCCGCTGGCTGGCCAGGATGGCGGCGTCCGGCGCGCCGGGTTTCGTCAACCTGGCGCCGCAGCGGCAGACGGCATCGCCCCAGGCCCAGGCGGCCTTGTTGGCGCGCGCCATGGATCGCTCGCTGGTCTGGGAGGATCTGGCCTGGCTGCGTTCGCTGTGGCGGGGGCCCTTGCTGCTCAAAGGGGTGCTGCATCCCGAGGATGCGCGCCGGGCCGCCAGCCTGGGTGTGGACGGCATCATCGTGTCCAACCACGGCGGCCGCCAGTTGGATGCCGCGCCTTCCGCCATTCGGATGCTGCCGCAGATCCGCGCCGCGGCGGGGCAGACCCTGCCGCTGTTCGTCGATGGCGGGGTGCGCCGTGGCGCCGATGTGGCGCGCGCCCTGGCCAGCGGCGCGAACGGCGTTTTCGTGGGCCGGCCCATGGCCTATGGCCTGGCCGTGGCAGGGCAGGCCGGTGTGGAACAGGTATTGACGCTTC
The DNA here is from genome assembly GCF_002261355.1 of Bordetella genomosp. 12. GTDB lineage: Bacteria > Pseudomonadota > Gammaproteobacteria > Burkholderiales > Burkholderiaceae_B > Bordetella. Next base: position 993,643 of record NZ_NEVU01000001.1, read on the forward strand.
TGGCCGCCGAGCTGGCGCGCACCATGACCCTCATGGGGGTGGCGCGCGTGCAGGACTTCGGCGCAACGCATATTTGCAGGCAGGATTTCGACAAGCGAGGCTCGCATGGCTGATTTCGCGCAATTCGTTTTCGCCGGGCTGACCACGGGCGCCATCTACGCCCTGGCGGCACTGGGTTTTTCCGTCATTTACAACGCCAGCGGCATCATCAACTTCGCCCAAGGGGATTTTCTGATGCTGGGCGGCATGGTCGCGGCCACGCTGGTCGCCGCCCAGGTGCCGCTGCCGGCCGCCGTGGCGGCGGGCGTGGGGGTGGGTATCGCCGTGGGGCTCTTGCTGTACTTCCTGGCCATCCGCCCGGCCCGCGAGGCCAATGTGCTGTCGCTCATCATCATCACCATCGGCGCCTCGCTCTTCATCCAGGGAGCGGTGCAGCTGGTGCTGGGCAAGAACCAGCGCACGCTGCCCGCTTTCAGCGGCGATGAGGCCATCTCGCTGGCCGGTGCCTATGTGCTGCCGCAGAGCTTGTGGATCTGGGGCGTGTCGCTGCTGATGGTGCTGGGCTGCGCGGTGTTCTTTCGCTTCACGCTCACCGGCAAGGCCATGCTGGCCGTGGCGGCCAACCGCCTGGCGGCGCAGGCCGTGGGGATCAGCACCTCGCGCATTCTCATGCTGTCGTTTGGCCTGGCCGCAGGGCTGAGCGCCGTGGCCGGCGTGACCGCCGCGCCCATCACCACCACGGTCTACGACCTGGGCCTGATGCTGGGCATGAAGGGCTTCGTGGCGGCTACCCTGGGCGGACTCGGCAGCGGGATCGGGGCCGTGGCCGGCGGCCTGCTGGTCGGGCTGCTGGAAGCCTTCATGGCCGGGTATGTGTCTTCGGCCTACAAGGACGCCGTGCCCTTTGTGCTCATCATCGTCATTCTGCTGGTCATGCCGCAGGGCATTTTCGGCAAACGCAGTTCGGAGCGTGTATGAAAGCCTGGCCTCTCCGCCCCTCGCTCTGTGTGCTGGCCCTGGTGCTGGCGCTGCTGCCCCTGGCCCTGGGCAATAACTTCCTCATGGATCTGGCGGTCCGCATCTGCCTGGCCGGCATTGCCGCCGTGGGCCTGAACCTGCTGATGGGATTCGCCGGCCAGGTCAGCATCGGTCACGCGGCCTTCGTCGCCATCGGCGCCTATGGCGTGGGCATCCTGACGGTCCATCTGCATTGGCCGCCGCTGGCGGCGATGGCTGCCGCCGTGCTGGGCGCGGCAGCCGTGGCCTACGTGGTGGCGCGGCCGATTCTGCGGCTGCGCGGCCATTCGCTCACCATGGCGACACTGGGCCTGGGGATCATCGTCAACATCATCCTCATCAACGAAGTCGATTGGACGGGCGGCCCGGACGGCATGCCGGTGGGGCCGCTGGAGGTCATGGGCCATGCCGTCGAGGGCATGACGCTGTGGTACGCCCTGGCGGCGGTTCTGCTCTTTGGCGCGGTAGCGCTGTCGCTCAATCTCTATGCCTCGCCGGCAGGCCGCGCACTGCGCGGGCTGCATGGCTCGGAAGTCGCCGCCCGCGTGGCCGGCGTGAATGTGGCCAGCTACAAGGTCCGGGCCTTCGTGGCGTCGGCTGTCTTCACCTCGCTGGCAGGCTGCCTCACGGCGCACTACCTGGGATTCATCACGCCGTCGCTGGCCGGTTTCACCTATTCGGTGGAGCTGGCGACCATGGTGGTGCTCGGCGGCATGGCCTCGACATTCGGGGCGGTGCTGGGCGCGGCGCTGCTGACGCTGTTGCCGCAGTTGCTGGGCGGCCTGCACGAGTACGAAATGATGTGCTTTGGCCTCATCCTCATGCTGACCATGATTTTTCTGCCCAAGGGACTGGTTCCCACGCTGCAACATCTTCTGCGCCGGAGAACCTGATGCTGGAAGTCCAAGGATTGAGCCGCCATTTCGGCGGCGTGACCGCCGTGCAGGATGTCAGCTTCTCGGTGCGCGAGGGCGATGTGCATGCCGTCATCGGGCCCAATGGCGCGGGCAAGACCACGCTGTTCAATCTGATCAGCGGCGTGTATGCGCCGAGCGCGGGCGAGATTCTGCTCGACCGCAAGCCCGTGGGGGGCATGGCTCCCGAACAACTGGCGCGCCGGGGCTTGAGCCGCACGTTCCAGAACCTGCAGATCTGCATGAACATGACCGCCTGCGAGAACGTCATGCTGGGGGCGCATCTGCGCCAGCATGCCGGCTTGCTGGCGGGCCTGTTCGGCTGGACGCGCGCGGCCGACCGCCGCCTGGCCCAGGAGGCCTTGGGCTGGATGGAGATGGCGGGCGTGGGCGCTTACGGCGCCCATCACGCCTCGCAGCTTTCTTTCGGCGTGCTCAAGCGCCTGGAGATCGCCCGCGCCTTGGCCAGCGAACCGCGCCTGCTGTTGCTGGACGAGCCCGCGGCCGGCCTGAACGATAGCGAAACGGCCGAGCTCACCCGGCTCATCCGCCGCATCGCCGACAGCGGCATCACGATTCTGCTGGTCGAGCACGACATGCGGCTGGTGATGGACGTGTCCAACCGCATTCTGGTGCTCGATCACGGCAAGCGGCTGGCCGAAGGCAGCGCGCAGGAGATTCGCGCCGACGAGAAAGTGATCCAGGCCTATTTGGGAGCCGACGATGTCAGCCATGCAGAATGAAACCCCGGGCGCCGCGCAGGCGCTGACGGTGCGCGGCCTGAAAGCGGGTTACGGCCGCATCGAAGTGCTGCACGGCATCGACCTGGATCTGCCCCGGGGCAAGCTGGTGGCCCTGGTGGGCGCCAATGGCGCGGGCAAGACGACCTTGTTGCGGGCATTGTCCGGGCTGGTGCCGGTGCGCGCCGGGCGCATCGATCTTCTGGGCCGGGACATTACCCGCGCCAGCGCCGACGGCCGGGTGCGTCTGGGCCTGGCGCAGGTGCTGGAGGGCCGCCAGGTCTTCGGCCCCTTGTCGGTCGAAGACAATCTGCTGTTGGGCGGGTATGTGCGCGGCCGTCAGGCGCGCGAACGCATGGACGAGATGTTCGCGCTGTTTCCCGTGCTGCAGCAGAAGCGGTCGCTGCCGGCGGGCACCCTGTCGGGCGGCCAGCAGCAGATGCTGGCCATTGCCCGCGCCCTCATGAGCCGCCCTCAGGTGTTGCTGCTCGACGAGCCCTCGATGGGGCTGGCGCCTTTGCTGGTGCGCGAAGTGCTGGACGTGGTGGCGCGCCTGCGCGATCTGGACATGCCGGTGCTGCTGGTGGAGCAGAATGCGCGTGCGGCCCTGGCGCTGGCGGACCACGCCTATGTGCTCGAAGTGGGGCGCATCACGGTGTCGGGCAGCGGGCAAGCCTTGTTGCGCGATCCGCGCGTCATGCAGGCGTATCTGGGTTTGTAGCCCAAGGGGGAAGCGATATGTCGGGACCAGCGTTGGACATCGTCATTACCGGGATTCAGGCGCGCGCGGTGTTGGTGCCGCTGGAGCATCCCATCCGCACCAGCGTCGGCGTGGTCGATGCCGCGCCGCTGGTGTTGATCGACCTGCACACCAGCCGGCCGGACGTGGTGGGCCGCGCCTACCTTTTCACCTATACGCCGCTGGCCCTGGCGCCGACCTGCCTGCTGGTCTCGCAACTGGCCGGGGTAGTGGCCGGGCAGCCCCTGGCGCCCGTCGATCTGGATCGCCGGCTCGGCGCACGTCTGCGCCTGCTGGGCCGCACCGGTCTGGCCGGCATGGCCTGCGCCGGCCTGGATATGGCGGCCTGGGATGCGCTGGCCGTGGCGTGCGAGATGCCGCTGGCGCGTCTGCTGGGCGGCACGTGCGCGCCGCTGGCGGCCTATGACAGCCACGCCATGGATGGCGAGGCCTTGGGCGTGCGACGGGCCGCGCAGGCCTGCGAACAGGGCTTTCGGGCCATCAAGACCAAGATCGGCTATCCCACCTTGCAGGAGGATTTGCGGGTGTTGCGGGCCTTGCGGCGCGCAGTGGGCGACGAGGTCGCCATCATGGCCGACTACAACCAGGGCCTGAGCGTGCCGCAGGCCGCGCAACGCCTGCATGCCCTGCGCGATGAAGGGCTGTGCTGGATCGAAGAGCCGACGCTGCAGGAAGACTATGCGGGCCATGCGCGGCTGCGCGGTCCGGTGCCGGTGCAGATGGGAGAGAACTGGTTCGGCGTGGAGGAGATGCACAAGGCCCTGAGCGCCGGCGCCTGCGATTACGCCATGCCCGACATCATGAAGATCGGCGGCGTGACGGCCTGGCAGCGGGCCGCCGCGCTGGCCCAGGCGCACGGGGTGCCCCTGTCCAGCCACATCTTCCAGGAGTTCAGCGCGCATGTGCTGGCCGCCTCCCCTGGCGCGCATTATCTGGAGCGCATGGATCTGGCGGCGCCGATTCTGCGCCAGCCGCTGGGCTTTCAGGACGGCCAGGCCATCATCGGGCAAGCGCCGGGTGTCGGCTTGCAATGGGATGAAGCCGCCGTCAGCCGGTATCGCGCCTGAGGCCGCGCGCTTATATCCTTAGTCGCAATTGTGCGTTTGCCGGCGGGGCGGATCGCCTTAGGCTATGCGATCACGCGGCAGCGATGCCCGCGGACCCGCCACCCCGGGGCTTTCCGGGCGATTCACGCAGGAGTTTTATTGTGACCCTTCCTTCCATCAATGCGCGCAACCAGTTCCGGGGCAAGATCAAGGAGATCGTGTTCGGCTCCGTGGTCTCCGAGGTCGACATCGAAACGCCGGCCGGCATCGTGACGTCGGTGATCACGACCCGGTCGGTCAAGGAGCTGGATTTGCAGATCGGCACCGAGGTGCTGGCTTTCGTCAAGGCCACCGAGGTCTCGGTCGCCAAGCTGTGAGCCGGCCTCAGGCGGCCGCGCGCGCCTGGCGCGCTTCGGCCGCCGGATGCGCCGGACGCCGCAGTCCCAGGTGCTCGCGCAAGGTCGTGCCCTGGTAGCGGGTGCGCACCAGCCCCCGGCGGCGCAGCTCGGGCAGGGCCAGCGTGATGAAGTCGTCCAGCCCGCCGGGCAGCCAGGGCGACATGATGTTGAATCCATCGGCGCCTTCTTCTTCGAACCACTGCTGCAGTTGATCGGCCACGCTTTGGGGGGTGCCCACGATCTGCTGGTGCCCGCGAGCGCCGGCGATGCGCAGGTACAGCTCCCGGATGGTGAGCCCGTCGCGCCGCGCCAGATCCACCAGCAGTTGCTGCCGGCTTTTGCCGCCGTTGGTCTGCGGCAGATCGGGCAGGGGGCCGTCAACGGGGTAGCCGCTCAGATCGGCGCCGATCATGTTCGACAGAAGGCGCACGCCCACGACGGGATGGATGAGATCCTGCAGTCGGGCGAACTTCTCCTCGGCCTCTTCCTGTGTGCGGCCGATGACCGGGAAGATCCCCGGCATGATCTTGATGTCGTCCGGATGGCGTCCGTAGACGCCGGCGCGCTGTTTGATGTCGCGGTAGAAAGACTGGGCTTCCTCGAAGGTCTGATGCGCCACGAAGATGACTTCGGCGGTGCGCGCGGCCAGATCGCGTCCGGCGGCCGAAGCGCCGGCCTGGACGACGACGGGGCGGCCTTGCGGTGAGCGCGCGACGTTCAGGGGGCCGCGCACCCGGAAGTGCTCGCCGCGATGGTTCAGGGGGTGGACTTTCTGCGGGTCGAAGTACTGGCCGCTGACCGTGTCGCGCACGAAGGCGTCATCTTCCCAGCTGTTCCACAGACCAAGCACCACATCGTGGAATTCGGCCGCGCGCGCGTAGCGGGCGGCGTGTTCGACGTGTTCGTCGAGATTGAAATTCTGCGCCTCGCCCTGGCCGCTGGAGGTCACCAGGTTCCAGCCGGAGCGTCCGCCGCTGATGTGGTCCAGCGATGCGAACTTGCGCGCGACATGATAGGGCTCGTTGTAGGTGGTCGAGACCGTGGCGATCAGACCGATGCGCTCGGTCACCATGGCCAGCGCCGACAGCAGCGTCAGGGGCTCGAACTGGTCGCTGCGCGCGGTGCGCGCCAGGGAGTCGATCTCGCTGTTGCGCACGCCGACCGAATCGGCCAGAAAAAGGGCGTCGAAGCAGGCGGCTTCGGCGCGCCGGGCCAGGTCCACGTAGTGGCGGATGTTGACGCCGGCGTCCGCCTGCGCGTCGGGATGACGCCAGGCGGCGATATGGTGGCCCGTCTGCATGAGAAAGGCGCCGAGCTTGATGTGTCGTGAGGTCATGAAAGTCTCCGGGCGGTCACCACGCCATGCGCAGCGAGGCAAGAGAGGGTTGAACCAAGGGGCGCTCGGGCAGCGGCGCTTCCGCCACCGGCCCGAGGAAATCGGACAGCACATCGTCGCGGATCTGAATGAAGCGCGGGTCGCTGCGGTTGCGGGCATGGGCCAGCGGCACGGGCACGATGCGGCGGATGCGCCCGGGACGCGGTTGCATGACCACGATACGGTCGCCGAGAAAGACGGCTTCTTCGACGTCGTGGGTGACCAGAATCATGGTGATGCGCTCCTTCTGCCAGATACGCTGCAGCTCGGCTTGCAGGCGCGCGCGCGTCAGGGCGTCGAGCGCGCCAAACGGTTCGTCCAGCAGCAGCACGCGCGGGCGGTTGACCAGACCGCGCGCGATCGCCACGCGCTGCGCCATCCCGCCGGAGATCTGGTGCGGATACGAGTGCTCGAAGCCCTCGAGCCCGACCAGCGCGATATGCTCGGCCACGCGGTCGCGTTTCTCGGCCGCGTTCACGCCGGCGTTGCGCAGGCCCACGGCGATGTTCTGGGCCACCGTCAGCCAGGGGAAGAGCCGGTGATCCTGGAACACGATGCCGCGTTCCGGTCCGGTTCCGCGCACGGGGGCGCCGCCCAGCGTGATGTGGCCTTCGTATTGATCGTCCAGACCGAGGATCAGCCGCAACAGCGTGGACTTGCCGCAACCGCTGGTGCCCACCACGGAGAGAAACTCGCCCGAGGGGATGTGCAGGTCGATGCCTTCGAGCACCTGCAGCACGCCGCCGTCGGCCTGGTTGCTGGCGTAGCGTTTGCTGACGGCCTGCAGGTCCAGGTCCAGCGGGGTTTGAGAATGCTGTGTCATGCGGGTCTGTCCTGTTGTTATTGCGCCGCGCCGCGCAGAAAGGCGAGGCGGCGTTCGAGGAAGCGGGCCAGCGCGTTCATCAGCCAGCCGACCAGGCCGACGACGAACATGCCGAAGATCACCAGATCCATCTGAAAGTGTTCGCTGCCCTCGATGAGCAGATTGCCGATGCCGACGCCGGCAACCAGCAGATACTCGGCGCCGATGGTGGCCAGCCAGGAGTAGATCAGTGCCAGATAGATGCCCGTGAAGATGGCCGGCGTGGCCGCGGGCAGCACCACGTACAGAAAGGTCTGCCAGCGCGTATAGCCATACACGCGGGCGACTTCCAGCAGGGCCGGCGGGGTGCTGCGTATGCCGTCGCAGGTGTTGACGACCACCGGCACGAGCGCGGCCAGCGACAGAAACACTACCTTGGCGATATCGCCCAGTCCGAACCACACCGAGATCAGCGGGATCCAGGCAAAGAGCGAGATCTGCTTGAAGGTGTTGAAACTCGGGCCCACCAGGCGGTTGAAGCGGCGTGACAGCCCCAGCAGCGCGCCCAGCAGCAGGCCGCTGGTGGTGCCGATGACGAAACCGGTCAACTCGCGCGCCAGGCTCGCGCCCAGGGCGCGCCAGAGCTTGCCGGTGAGAATCTGGTCGGCGGCCGTTGCCAGCACTTTCGCCGGCGAGACCAGCAAGGCCGAGTTGACGACGCCGGCCTGCGAGGCGGCCCACCAGAGGACAATGAGGGCCAGGGGCAGGACCGCGCCGTGCCAGCGGCGCTGGTGTTCGTCTCCCGTGGCCAGCGTTTGCGTGCTCATGCCCGTTCTCCCTGTGCGTTGCGGCGGCGGCTGGCGCCGATCAGGCGCGCTTCGGTCCAGTCCAGCAGGCGGTCGATGGCATAGCCCACGGCGCCCACGATGATGACGGCGGCCATGACCAGATCGAGCTGGAACAACTGGCGGCCATACACGATGAGGTAGCCCAGGCCTTCGCTCGAGGCGACCAGTTCGACGACCACCAGCGACAGCCAGGCCTTTGTGAAGCCCAGGCGCAGGCCGGTGAAGATGGTCGGCGTGGCCAGAGGCAACACCACTTCCAGCACTTCCTGGCGCCGGGTATAGCCGTAGACCCGCGCCACTTCGCGCAAGGCGGGGCTGGCCTGACGAAAGCCCTGCAATGTGCCCAGCGTCACGGGCACGAGCGCGGCCTTGGCGATGAGGATGTACTTCAGGGTCTCGCCGATGCCCACCAGCAGCAGCACGAAGGGCAGCCAGGCCAGTACGGGGATCTGCACCAGCGCGTTGAACAGCGGCAGCACATAGGCCTGCAGCGGACGCCACAGGCCCATGGCCACGCCCAGGGCCAGGCCCAGCAGCGCGCCGGCGGCAAAGCCCACCAGCACCCGTGCCATGCTGGCGCCCAGGTGCAGCCAGAGATCGCCGCTGGTGGCCAGCTCGCGCAGCGTGTCCCAGACGTAGGCGGGTGGCGGCAGGACCTGGGGCGAGATCCAGCCCTGGGCCGCACCCGCGTGCCAGAGGATGTACAACAGGATGGGCAGCAGCCAGGGCGCGATCTGCCAGGCCAGGTTGCGGCCATCCAGGGCGATTGCCGGCAGGCGCGGCAGGCTCACAGTGCTCATGACGGTTCCTCGGCGGGGCACGTTATTGCGCACTGGCCTGGCGCGGCGCCGCCACGGCCTTGCCGCTGGCGTCGTACGGGGTCCAGTAACCCGTCAGGCCCTGCGTCTTGAGCGCCTGTTCCAGATAGCGGGTGTCGAACCAGCCGTCGATGGGCACTTCACGGCGGATGAGTTTTTCTTTCAGGGCATCCGCCGCGACCGCTTTGTAGCGCGCGATGATGAAGTCATCGACCAGCGGCGAATTGCGCACGGCCAGATCCTGCTTGTCGAACTCGGCGGCCCACGAGGCATAGGGCACGCCGCTCTTTTCCCAGATCTTGAACAGCGCATCCCGGTTGTTTTCGTCGGAGGCCCACTTGGCCGCCTGAACGAAAACGTCGACCACCTTCTGCACCTGGGCGGGATTGTCCCGCTCGAAGTCCTCGCGCACCAGCAGCGACGCCTGGCGCGTGAGGGCCGGATCCTCGCCCTGCGTGGAGTAGATGACCTTGGCCAGGCCCTGGTCGCGCACCTTGAACCATTCATAGCCGCCGAACGCCGCGTCCACGCCGTTGGACACCAGGGCCGCCTGCGCGCTGCCCGCGTCCAGATTCACGCCCTTGATATCGCGCTCGGCCAGCCCGTGCGCGGCGAGCACATTGATGGCGACCAGATGGCCGTTGGTGCCGCGAAAGATCGACACTTTGCGGTCCTTGAGATCTTCGATGCGCGCCAAGGGAGAGGCCGGCGGCGCGACGACATAGAGGTTGTTGCGCGCGCCGCTGACCAGCAGCAGCTTGGTCTTGAGACCATTGGCGCGGCCCACGACCTGCGGCAGATCGCCCTGATAGGCGAAGTCGATCTGTTTGTTGGACAAGGCCTCGTTGACCGCGGGTCCGGCGCCCTTGAAAAACAGCCATTCGACCTTGACCCCATCGGCCTTGAAGGCGTCTTCGAGCGCGTGGGTGGCGCGCGCCACCCCGCCGGGGGAGCCGCCCCAGGTGATGGGGTCGCCGCCGCCGGCGGTGGCCACGCCGATGCGGATGACCTCGGCGGCCTGGGCGCTGGCCGACAGGGCCAAGGCGAGAATCAGGGCCGCGCGGGCGGCCGTCTTGGACACGGTGTTCATGCAGGACTCCAGGGATCAGGCCGCTTTGGCCTGGGGGGCAAGCTTGCGCTCGACTTCGGTGCCGGCGAAAAAGGCGGGATTGGCTTCGGTGTAGAAGCGGTAGGGGTTGCCGAAGACAAAGGCCTTGAAATCCTCGGCGCTCAGGACGCCCTGTTCGACGAGGTCCCAGCTTTCGGCCAGGGGTTCGGTCAGATCGGGGACATCCCAGTGGCCCACATCCGAGGACCAGATGGCATTGATCCTGGCGCCCAGCGGATTGACCCGGTCATTGAAGGCGGCCGCCACCGTACGGTCATCGGCTTCCGAGCCGAAGTAAAAGCTGTTGACCCAGCGGTCGCGGATGTCCTCGACCTTTTCGATGCCGGCCAGGGCGAAGTCGTCGAGTTCGTCGGGATGGGGATCGCGGCTGTGGGGCAGGGCGGAGATGCCCAGGCTATCGCGCAGCAACTGCGCCGGATCCAGGTCGCGCCCCTTGATGAAGTCCGCGCCGTAGCGCTCGAACAGGCTCTTGAGCAGGGCCAGGTCGGCGTTGGCGGGGTTGTAGTTCTGGACGGCGACGCGATTGCGCTTTTCCCAGCGATCCACCAGATGCGTGTAGACGTGCGAACCCCAGTCGGCGCCGCCTTCGAGCAGCCCCACGCGCAAGCCCGGAAAGCGCCGCGTCACCCCGCCGAAGAACAGCGCCTTGGCGAAGGCTTGCGAGCCATCAGCGAAATGGCCGATATGGTTGAACATGTAGTTGCTGATGGACTGACGGCCCGTCCAGCCCTGGCTGCCGTAATGCGTGGTAACCGGCACGCCGAGCTCGACCACCTTGGCCCAAAAGGGGTCATAGTCGTACTCGCTGTCGATGCCGTAGAAGTCGGTGTAGTGCGCATGCCGGGCGATGTCGGGATAGTCGCTGGCCGGGTATTTGTCGGCGATGGCGCGGATAGGGCGTTTGACGCCGCCAGGGATGTTGATCACCTTCAGGCCCAGCGTCTTGACCGCGAATTCCAGTTCTTCGATCGCTTCGGCAGGCGTGGTCATCGGGATGCCCGCCACCGGCGTGAGCCGGTCGCTGTACTTGCGGTACTGGTCGGCGTGGAAATGATTGATGGCGCGGTGCAGGGCCTGGCGCGTGTCATCGCGCGCGGCCAGGGGCGCCAGCACATCGTTCGGAAAGAGCACGGAGTAATCCGCGCCCTGTTCGGCCAGACGCTCATAGAGCAGTTCGGGCAGGGTGTAGGTGGCCAGATCCAGGGTATTGCGTGTCACGCGCGCCCACCAGGGCGAGCGCAGCGTGCGGTGGTACTGGCGTTCTTGCGCGGTCTGCGCATACCAATCACGCCCCTGCGACTTGGTCGCGAAGCGCGAGCCCAATGCGCGGCGCAAGGCGTCGACCAGTTTGGCGCCGCCATAGTGCTGCACATAGTCTTCCAGGATGGGGGCGTAATCGTTGACGTGGACGTCGGTGTCGATCACCGGATAGTCCAGCGTGGCCTTGACGGCGGCGGATCGCGAGGCTTGGACACGGCTGAGGCGGTCGTTCATGGCGGGCTCCAGAAAAGAAAATCACGGGCATCACTGCTGACGAAAACTCTATGACAGCGTGCCGCGCGGCCCAACGAAGGATTCGTTCTTTTCTTGTGCTTATGAGCAAATACCGCGGGCCCGCAAGGCGGGCTGCGCCGGGCCAGCCCTGCCGGCAAGCGGCGGCGCGACGAGCCCGGCCGCGTTTGCCTTTATCATGAAGGCCTGGCCCGACAAGGGCAGGAGGGGGGGCCGCGTGCTGCGCGCCAGCCCGACGGTGGCTCAAAAGGCGTACCGAGACAGGGCGGGCCTGGCCCGCGACGATTTCCTTTTTCGAGCTGATCATGAAACGTATTCTTGCCGGCCTGTGCGCCAGCCTGGCGCTGGCCTCGGCCGCCCACGCCGCCTATCCCGACCGCCCCATCCGCCTGATCGTGCCCTTCCCGCCCGGGCAGGCCACCGATATCTTCGCGCGCGCGCTGGCCGAGAAACTGGGGAGCAACCTCAAGCAAACGATCGTGGTCGAGAACCGTGCCGGCGCGGGCAGCAACATCGGCATGGCCGAGGCCGCGCGCGCCAAGCCCGACGGCTACACGCTGGTGATCGCCGGCAGCGCCGCCGCGGTCAACCAGACGCTGTACAAAAACATCAACTACAGCCTGACCCAGGATTTCGCCCCGGTGTCCGGCGTGTTTTCCGTGCCGCTGGTCTTCCTGGCCACGCCGGCCTCGGGCATCACCAGCCTTGCGGCCCTGGTCGAGCGCGCGCGCGCCGAACCGGGCGAGCTGGTCTACGCCAGCGCCGGCATCGGCGGCACGCAACATCTGGCGGCCGAGATGTTCAAGGCCGCGGCCAATGTCGATGTGCGCCACATTCCGTACAAGGGCAGCGGCCCGGCTCAGGCCGACTTCCTGGGCGCGCAGGTGCCCTTGATGGTGGACTCGGTCACCGCGGCGCTGCCGCACATCCAGTCAGGCAAGGCGGTGCCGCTGGCGGTCACGACGCGCAAGCGCCTGGCGCAACTGCCCGACGTCCCCACCGTGGCCGAGAGCTATCCCGGATTCGAGGCCATCGGCTGGGCCGCCGTGCTGGCGCCGGCGGGCACGCCCGATGCGATCACCGGCAGCCTGAGCCAGCATATCGGGCAGGTGCTCAACAGCCCGGAGATGCGCAAGTTCTTCCATGACCGCGGCGCCGAAGCCATGCCTTCATCGCCGAAGGCGACGGCGGATTTCGTTGCCGCCGAAGTCGGAAAATGGGGCGAGGTGGTGCGCCGCTCGGGCGCCGAGGTGGATTGACGCCGTGCCGGCCGGCCGGTTTGCGGACCGGCCGTTTGGTAATTGATAATTGAAACCATTATCATGTGTGGCCTTAACGATCATGTGCCATGCGTCCTTCCGGTTTCCTTGTCTTTTACGAAGAGCTGCTTGCGGTCTGGACCCGGAAGCTGGGCTGCCGCGACGCGGCCCGCGATCTTGCGCACGATGCCTTCGTCAAATGCCTGGAGGCCGACAGCGCCAAGATCGAGCAGCCGCGGGCCTATCTGCATCAGGCCGCGCGCAATGCGGCGATCGACAACTTCCGCCGTGAGGGCGACCGCCAGTGGGTGCCGCTTGATACCATAGCTGCCGAGCCCGGCACGCTGGGCGATCCGGTGGCGCAAGCCCGCGCGCAGCAGTTGGGCGAGGCGCTGGAATCCGCCCTGGCGGAGTTGCCGCTCAAGTGCCGCCAGGTCTTTATCTGGCAGCGCCTGGAGGGCCTGTCCCAGGCCGAGATCGCCCAGCGCATGGGCCTGTCCAAGAACATGGTCGAAAAATACATGATCCGCACTGCTTTGCACCTGCGCGAGCGCCTGGGGGAATATGCGCCCAACTGACCGCAAGGCCGACGAGGTGCGTGCCCAGGCTGCGCGCTGGTTCGCACGCAGCCGCGCCGACGCCCTGGACGCGGCCGGCCGCGCCGACCTCGATGCCTGGTTGCGCGAGGATCCGCGCCACCGCTATGAGTTTCAGGCGCTGGAGTCCATCTGGCAGGCCGCCGCGCAGGTGCCGGCCGACCGTCTGCGCGCCTTGGCCGAGCCGCCCGGCCACCGGCCTGCCCGCCGGCAGGCCTTGGCGCTGGGCGCCTGTGCCCTCGCGCTGGGGCTGGGTGTCGTGGTGTGGCGGTCCTTGCCCGGCGAGCCGCTGATCGAGTATCGCACCGCCGCCGGCGAGCGCCGCGAGGTCAGCCTGCCCGACGGCTCTCTGGCTCAACTCAATAGCCGCAGCCATCTGCGGTTGCGCTTCGATGCCCACCACCGCAAGGTGGAGCTGTTGGCCGGCGAAGCCATGTTCTCCGTGGTCAAGGATGCGAGCCGGCCCTTTTCGGTGGACGCCGGCGCGGGCACCGCCACCGTGACCGGCACCCGTTTCGATGTGCGGCGCGATGGTCAGGCGCTGCGCGTGGCGGTCGAATCCGGTTCGGTGAGCGTGGCCGGCAAGCATGACGACCGGGCCGTGGCCCTGGGCCCGGGGCAGGCCGCCAGCGTGGACCCGCAGGGCCGGGTCGGGGCGGTCGAGCCGGCCGGTCTGGAGACCACCCTGGCCTGGCGTTCGGGGCAGATCGTTTTTACCGACACCGATCTGCGCGCGGCGCTGCGCGAGGTGTCGCGCTACCGCGAGCATGCGGTCGTGCCGGCCGCGGATCCGCGCCTGGCCACGATGCGCCTGAGCAGCGTGTTCCGCATCGACGATACCGAGGCCTTTCTGCGCGCCTTGCCGCGCATCCTGCCGGTCGAACTGCGCACGCTGGCCGATGGCCGCGTCGAGGTCGTGCCGCGCTGACGGCGCGCTGTTACAAAATACTTGTGCCGGCGATTCAGGTTTTTTCGCGCCGCTGCGTCTTCTTCGCCATTGCCGGGAACGAACCCGGCCGGATTCAGGGAGAAGAGGAAGTGAATCGCAGACTAAAACCGGGCCGGCGCGTGCGGCTGGCCACGGCCGGCGCGGTGCTTTGGATGGCCAGCGCCGCGGCCATCGCCGCCGACGTCGATATTTCGCTGCCCGCGCAGCCGTTGGATCAGGCGATCCGCAGCCTGGCGCAGGCCCAGGGCCTGCAGGTTTTCTATTCGCCAGACCTGGTGCGCGGCCTGCAGGCGCCAGCCGTCTCGGGGCGGATGTCGGCGCGCCAGGCACTGGAGGCGCTGCTGGCGGGCCAGCCCTTGCGGCTGCGGCAAGACGGCGACGCCTACATTCTCGAGCCGGCGCCAGCCGCCTCCGAGCTGGCGCCCATCGAGGTGAGCGCCTCGCGCACTTCCGGTCTGTTCGCCACGCAGCAGACCATCGTGCTGGAGCGCGAGGCCTTGCAGGAGCTGCGCACCGGTTCCGACAGCCTCGCGACCTTGTTGTCCAAACAGGTGCCGGGCATGGCGGACTCCAGCCGCACGATCACCGACTACGGTCAGACGCTGCGCGGCCGGGGCATGCTGGTGCTGGTCGACGGCATCCCGCTCAACACCAACCGCGACTCGTCGCGTAACCTGGCCAACGTCGATCCGGCGTCCATCGAGCGCATCGAAGTCATGCGCGGCAGCAGCTCGATCTACGGCGCGGGCGCCACGGGCGGCATCGTGTCCATCACGACGCGTCCGGCAGGCGGCGAGCCGGTGGCCGAGACCACGGTCACGGCCATCTCGCCGCTGAGCCGCCTGCGGGCCGACGGCCTGGGCGGGCAATTGCAGCAGTACTTCGCCGGCAGCCAGGGCATGCTGGACTACGCGCTGGACCTGGGCGCGCGCCATAACGGCGCCTCTTATGACGCACGGGGCCGGCGCATTGCCTCCGAACCCAGCCAGGGTGATCTGTTCGACTCCAATATCTACAGCCTGGGCGGCAAGCTGGGGTTGCGCATCGACGACAAACAGCGCGTGCAACTGTCGGCCAGCTATTACAACGCCGATCAGGATTCAGACTATGGTTCCGATCCGACGGTGGCGCGCCTGCCGGCCGGCTCGACGCGCGCGCTGCCGCTGGGCGGCCTGGAGCTGGTGGATCAGAACCAGATCCGCAATACCATGCTCAACCTCGAATACGAGCACCTCAACGTCTGGGGCAGCAAACTGTCGGCGCAGGTGTACTACCGCGACTTCTACACCCGCTTCACGCCGTTCGACGCGCGGGCGGTGGTCACGCGCGGCAACCATGTGGATCAGGTCATGCAAAGCTCCAAGGTCTGGGGCAGCCGCCTGACGCTGGACACGCCGCTGGCCGAGCACACACGCTTGCTGTGGGGCGCGGACTTCAACCAGGAACGCAGCGACATGCCCATCGATATCTTCGACGCGGCGGCCTTCGACGCCAGCGGCGGACGGGTGTTTCGCAAAACCGGGCGCCTGACGTACATGCCCGAGCTGACCACGCGCAGCACGGGCATCTTTGCCCAACTGGAGCATCGCTTCACCGAGCAGTGGTCGGCCCATGGCGGCTTGCGGTACGAGTACGCGCAGGCCAGCTTCGACGACTTCATGCCGCTGTCGCAGTTGCGCGTGGCCAATCCGACCCGGGTGTCGGGCGGCTCGGTCAACTACGACGCCATCCTGTCGAATATCGGCCTGACCTTCGCGCCGGTGCCCGACCACGAGTTCTACACCACGTTCAGCCAGGGCTTTCAGCTGCCGGATATCGGGGTGCAGATGCGCAACGCCCGGCCGGGCTTCGATATCTCGTCCTCCGATCTCGAACCGGTCAAGATCAACAACTACGAGCTGGGCTGGCGCGGTAGCTTCGGCCGGACCTCGACCTCGCTGGCGCTGTTCTACACCACCTCCAAGCTGGGCGACGTGCAGAGCTTTAACAATGGCCTCATCCTGACGCGCACCAAGGAGCGCATCTACGGTGTGGAAGCCACGCTCGACACCACCACGGACGACGAACGCTGGGGCGCGGGCGGCACCCTGACCTGGATGCAGGGCCGCGAGCAGCCGGACAATGGCGATTGGCGCGACATGACGGGCTACCGCATTCCGCCGCTGAAGCTCAGCGCCTACCTGCAGTACCGGCCCAACGAGCGCTGGACGGCGCGCCTGCAGGGCAACTTCCAGGCCGCGCATGATTACCGGCTCGACGGCGTGGCGAGCTTCGGCCGCCGCGATGTCAGCAGTTACTTCACGGTGGACCTGATGGCCCGTTACCAGTTCAGCGCCAAGGACACGCTGACCCTGGGTGTGGAAAATCTCTTCAATCGCGATTACTACCCGCTGTACAGCCAGCTGCTGCGCAGTAACACCAACACCAGCCGCCTGCCCGCCTCGGGCGCGGTGCTCAAGCTGATCTATCAGCATCGCTGGTAAGCGCCTGCCGGCCCGCCGAGCCCGCGGGCCGGCGGGCCTTGTGCCAGGTGCCGCGCGGCCTCGCGCACACGCATGTCGCACGCCGGGAAGGAGGGGCCCGCGCGCGCCGGCGGCAGGGGCGGGCCGCCGGCCTGTCCTGATTTATTCTCAACAGGACTTATTTCATGAAAATTACTCGCTTGTTGTGATCAAAGGGCGCCCGTAGCATCGGCGGCATCACCCTAGCTGGAGCCTGTCCATGAGCACCCCCGCCGCCATCCCCGATTTTGCCCACGCCCGCATCAGCCGCGATGCGCGCGGCGTCTATACGCTGTGCATCCATGACGCCAAGAGCCTGAATATTCTGGCCTCCGCCGTGACGCTCAGCCTCACCGAGGCGGTGCGCTGGATCGCCGCGCAGGCGGATGCGCGCGCCGTCATCATCCGCGGCAGCGGCGAGCGCGCGTTCGTGGGCGGGGCCAATATCTATGAAATGGCCGAGCTCGATCCGCAAGGCGCGCGGGTGTTCATCACGCGGCTGCGCGATCTCTGTGACGCCGTGGCCGATATTCCGGTGCCCACCATCGCCCGCATCCCGGGCTTCTGCCTGGGCGCCGGCATGGAACTGGCCGCCGCCTGCGATATTCGCCTGGCCAATGAGGACGCGGTCTTCGGCATGCCGGAGGTGCGCGTGGGCATTCCTTCGGTCATCCATGCCGTGTTGTTGCCGGCGCTGATTGGACCGGGCCCGACCAATTGGCTGCTGTTGACCGGCGAAACGGTGGACGCCGGGCAGGCGCTGCAATGGGGCTATGTGGAGTTCGTCAGCGAGCAGGGCGCCCTGGACGAGCTGGTCGAAAAGACGGTCGCACCCATTGCCGCCAGCGGCCCGCTTGCGGTACGTTCGCAGAAGGCGCTGTTGCGTTACTGGAGCGCCTCCACGGTGCAGGCCGGTCTGGACCGCAGCGTGGCCGCTTTCGGCGAGGCGTTCACCACGGACGAGCCTCGGCGTTACATGGCGCCATTCGTCGCGCGCAAACAGCATAAGGAAGCCAAGTGATGGCAGGGCCGTTGCAGGGAGTGCGGATCATCGACATGACGTCGGTGGCCATGGGGCCTTACGCCACGCAGATCCTGGGCGATATGGGCGCCGAGGTCATCAAGGTCGAAGCGCCGGACGGCGATGTCTTTCGCACGTCTGCGCCGGCCCGGCATGCAGGCATGGGGCCGGCCTATCTCAACCTGAATCGCAACAAGGCCAGCGTGACGCTGGACGCCAAGCAGCCCGCCGACCGGGACCGCCTGCTGACGCTGATCGCTGGGGCCGACGTCTTTGTCTCCAATGTGCGCACGGCGGCCCTGGCCCGGCTGGGCCTGGACGCGGCGGCGCTGTGCGCGCGCTATCCGCGGTTGATTCACTGTTCGGCCGTGGGCTTCGGCCAGGACGGCCCCTACGCCGCGCATCCGGCCTTCGACGACATCATCCAGGCCATGAGCGGCATGGCCGACCTGCAGGGGCGCAATGGCGGCGCCCCGGCGTATGTGAATACCATCCTGGCCGACAAGGTCGCGGGTTTGACGCTGGCCTATGCCATCCCCATGGCGCTGTACGAGCGCGAGCGTTCCGGCCAGGGGCAGGCCATCGAGGTGCCGATGTTCGAGACCATGGTCTCGTTCACCTTGATCGAGCATATGAGCGGGCACACCTTCGTGCCGCCGAGCGGGCCCATGGGTTACAGCCGGGTGCTTTCGCCGCAGCGCCGGCCGTATCGCACGCGTGACGGCTATCTGGCGCTGCTGCCCTATACGGATGCCCAATGGACGCGCTTTTTCGCGCTGGCGCAGCGGCCCGATCTGGCGGCCGACGCGCGCTATGGGGATGCCGCCACGCGCGCGCGCCACTTCGACGCCCTGTATCAGGACCTGGCGGACATCGTGGCCAGCCGCGATACCGAGACGTGGCTGGCCTTGCTGGCCGACGCGGATATCCCGCATTCGCGCGTCAATACGCCGGAGTCGCTGCTGGACGACCCGCATCTGCGCGCCACGGGTTTCTTTCAACCGGTGGAGCATCCCACCGAGGGCAGTCTGTTGGCGACCGCCATTCCTGTACGCTTTTCGCGCACGCCGGGCGAGCTGCGGCGCCTGGCGCCGCAGCAGGATGCCGATCGCGATATGCTCTAGCTTCTGCCCGGCGGTCCGGGGCGCGGCCGCGATCATGAACATCACCCTCAAGCAATTGCGCGTCTTTTGCGCGCTGTATGAATTGCGCAGTTTCACGGCGGCCGCCCGCGCGGCCTTCGTGACGCAATCGGCCGTCAGCAAACTCTGTGCCGAACTCGAGGCCGAGGTCGGCCAGCCGCTGTTCGAGCGCTCGACCCGCAGCGTCACGCCCTGCGACGGAGCGGCGGATTTCTACGCCTATGCGCAGGAAATTCTGGGCACGGTGCGCGCGGCCGAGCGCAGCATGTCGGGGTTGCGCAGCCTGGAGCGCGGCCGGGTGGGCGTGGCAACCTCGCCGCTCATGATGGTGGGCCTGTTGGGCGAGGTCGTGACCGCCTATCACCGCGCCCATCCCAGCGTGAAGCTGGATCTCTTCGAATTGTCCACCGATGACACCATCGAGCATGTGCGCAATGGCCATGCCGATTTCGGCATCGTGTCGCTGGAAACGCCCGCCGCGGAACTCAGCACGCGGGTCATTTACCGCGACACCATGTTCGCGGTGTGCGCGGCCGACCATGCGCTGGCGCGGCAGCGCGCCGTGTCCTGGGCCGAGGTGGCGCGCCACGAGCTGATCATGCTGCGCAATGTGTATAGCGTCAGGCGCAGTCTGGATCGTGTGGCGGCGGATCTGCACCTTGCCTTCGATTACCGTATCGAAGCGGGGATGCTGACCTCGGTGCTCAAGCTGGTCGGCGCGGGGCTGGGCATCACCGTGGTGCCGGGCTATGCGCGCGGCCTCGCCCGTGAACTGGGCCTGCGGGTGCTGGACATCGACGGCGCGCGCCGCCATGGCCACGAGCTGTGGCTGATCCAGCGGCACAACGCCCGCCTGTCGATGGCGGCGTCGGCGTTTCTGCACGAAACCGAGCAGGCGCTGCGTCAGCGCGAGGCCGAGGAAGATTGATCCCGAACCGGAATGAGTCTATGAAAATTAGTCTCTTGTTGGGATAAACGGTCGGCGCGCATCATACGGTCTCAAGCAAGAGGGCCCCGAGGTCCACAGGAGACAACAATGATGAAGCGCACCTTCCTGAGCCGCGCCGTCGGCGTATTGGCCTTGAGCGGCCTGACGCTGAGCAGCACGCTGGCCGCCGCCGCGGAGCCGGCCGGCTATCCCGACAAACCCATCACCATCGTGGTGCCGTTCTCGCCGGGCAGCGCCACCGATACCAGCGCGCGCATCATTTCCGAGAAGCTCGGCCCGCGCCTGAACGTGCCCATCGTGATCGAGAACAAGCCTGGCGCCTCGGGCACGATCGGCGCGTCGTTCGCCGCGCGCGCCCAGCCCGACGGCTACACGCTGATCCTGACCAGCAGCTCGACGCATTCGGCCACGCCGGCGCTGTTTCGCAAGCTGCCTTTCGATCCCACGGGCGACTTTGTCCACATCATCCGCATCGCGACCATCCCCATGATGCTGGTGGTGCGCGAGGACGCGCCCTACGATACGCTGCAGGCGCTGGTCAAGGCGACGCAAAGCAAGCCCTTGAACTACGCCTACGGTTCGCCCACCAGCCAGATCGCGGGCGCGACCTTCAACACCGTGGCCGGCGCGGCCGCCAACGCCGTGCCGTACAAGAGCCAGCCGCCGGCGGTGACCGATCTGCTGGGCGGCCATGTCGACTATCTGTTCGCGGATCTGTCGGTCGTGACGTCTTTCATGCAAAGCGGCAAGCTGCGCGGGCTGGCCTTTACCGGGCACGAGCGCGCCAAGGATTTCCCCAAGGTGCCTACGCTGGGCGAACTGGGGTACAAGAATTTCGATCTGGTGGTCTGGGTCGGGGTGGCCGCGCCGGCCGGTGTGCCCGATGCCATCGTGCAGCGCCTGAACAAAGAGGTGGCCGACATTCTGCGCGAGCCGGACGTGGTGCAACGTTTCGAATCGCTGGGCATGCAGGTCTCGCCCAATACGGTCGACGAGCACAAGGCGTTTGCGCAGACGCAGCGTCAGATCTGGACCCAGCGCGCCGTCGACGCCAAGATCGAACCGCAATAAGCCCTTCAGGGCGCGTTGCGGTGGCGCAGCGCGCCGACGTCGGCCAGGCGGGCGCCGCAGGCCGCGACCAGTTCCGGGTCATGGCTGGCAAACAGCACCACGCGGTCGCGCGCCCAGTCGCGCAAGGTCTCGGCCAGCACCTCGCGGGCCGGGGCGTCCAAGCCCTGGCTGGGGCCATCGGCGAGGACGACGGCCGGCGCGCCGATGGCCGCCGCCGCCAGATAAACCTTGCGGCGCGTGCCGGTGGACATTTGCTCGAAGCGCTTTGCCAGATGCGGTTCGAGGCCCAGCCGCCGCGCCAGATCGATGACGCTGTCATCGAGCGCGACCTGCTTATCGGCGGCGGTCTGCCTGAGCAGGCCCAGCCCGGTCTGCTCGGGAAACGCCAGGCAATCGTCGGGGACGTAAGCCAGGCGCGCACGGGCCGCTTGCGGCTCGCCCGCCAGATCGTGCCCGCCTATCCAGATCTTGCCCGTATCGGGCGTCATGACGCCGGCGATGAGTTTCAGCAGAGTGCTTTTGCCGGTGCTTTCCTGTTCGCACAAGGCCACGCAGCCCGGGCCGAAGTCTTGCGTCAGCCCCTCGAAGACGAGGTGGTCGGCGTAGCGCTTGCTCAGGTTTTCGATACGCAGCATGCGGCTGGCGTCCTTGAAGAGAGGGGAAGAGGAGTGAAAGTGGGCGCGCACCTGTGAGGCGGCCGCGTGCCAGAGCGCGGGCGCGCCGCGCTCGATCACCGGGCCATACCGCGCCATGACCTGGGCTTCGCTCAGTTGCGCGGCATTCCAGGTGCCGCCGCCGGTGGCGACGTTGTGCAGCAGCGGCTGTAGCCGATCCAGCGCCTTGGCGAAGCGGGCATCGGCGCTGGCGCCGGCTTCGAACTCTTGCCACAGTGCGCGCAGCGGCTCGCCTTGCGCGGGCGGCAACAAGGAGAAGAGGCGCCGCGCCGCGGCCTGCTCGCGCTCGGCCTGGCCGGCCTGCGCCGCCGCGTCATGAAAGGGGGCGTCACCGGCGTCGATCTCGACGATGTCGTGAATCAGCAGCATCTTGATCACGCGCAGCACATCGACGGGCGCGGCCGCGTGTTCGGCCAGGGTGAGCGCGTACATGGCCAGATGCCAGGAGTGCTCGGCGCTGTTTTCGCGGCGCGACGCATCGATGAGCGTCGTCTGGCGCACGATGCGCTTGAGCTGGTCGATCTCGTGCAGGAAGGCGAGCTGGCCTGGCAGCGGGGGTGGATTCACGCGATGTCTGAGTAGGGGCGGCGCTGAAAAAAGTATAGCAGCGGCCCCCGCCTCAGCCGGCGGGCAGTTCGTCGAAGGCCAGCAGATTGGCTTTGACCAGGCTGAGCATCTCGGCGAGCTGCGTGCGCTGCTGCCGGCTTAAGCCATGGAGGATGGCCTCGCTCATCTGATCGCTTTTCAGGCGCATGCGCTCGATCACGGAGCTGCCTTCCTGCGTCAGGAAAACCAGTTTGGCGCGCCGGTCCTGCTCATCGGCGCCGCGCCGCACCAGCCCGGCGGCCTCGAGCCGGTCGACCAGGCCGCCCAGCGCGGCGCGGCCCAGGTCCAGACGTTCGGCCAGATCGCTTTGCGACATGCCGTCGTGCCGGGAGAGGTGGGCCATGACCCACCATTGCGAACGCGTGATGCCTTCGGGTTTCATGACTTCGTCGAAGACCTTGCGGCGCAGGCGCGAGACATCATGCATGAGAAAGCCCAGGCGCTGATCCCAGTTTTCCTGGAGCGCTTCGCGCGCGGGCGGGTCTGTCGGTGTGTTTTCTGCCATGGAAAGGGTCGCGGACGTCATGAGGGATCTTCCAGCTGAATGAGGCGCTTGCCCAGGTTGCGCCCGGCGTAGAGATCGGCGATGGCGCCCGGCGCGCACTGCAATCCCTGCTGGATTTCTTCTCTATAGCGTAGCGCACCGCTGCGCACCAGCGGGGCCAGCGCCGCGATGGCTTCGTCGTAGCGGTCTTCGTAATCCCAGACCAGAAATCCCGCCATGCGGGCGGCCTTGTTGAGCAGGTGCCGCTCGACGCGGGGCCCTTGGGGCCAGGGATCCCAACTGGCCACCGAGGCGGTGCCGCAGACGATGATGCGCGCATGCCGGCGGATGCGGGGCAGCACCGCGTCGCTGATGCGCCCGGCCGTGTTGTCGAAGTACACATCGATGCCATCGGGGCAGGCCGCATCGAGCGCCGCGCCCAGATCGTCCGCATGGTAGTCCAGCGCCGCGTCATAGCCAAATTCGCTGATGCACAGGCGGCACTTTTCCGCGCCGCCGGCAATCCCCACGACGCGGCAGCCCGCCTGCTTGGCCAACTGGCCCACGATGGAGCCCACGGCGCCGGCGGCCGTCGACACCACCACTGTGTCGCCGGCTGCGGGCTGGCCGAGGGTGCGCAAGGCGAAATAGGCGGTCAGGCCGTTGATGCCGAGCACCCCCAGCGACAGCGACAGGGGCAGATCGTCTTCGCGCACGATGCGCCGCAGATCGCTGCCGTCGGTGACGGCGTAGTCCTGCCAGCCGAGCATACCCATGACCCGCGTGCCTTGCGGCAGCGCGTCGTTGCGCGAAGCGATGACTTCGCCGGCGGCGAAGGCGCGCATGACCGCGCCGATGGCCACCGGATCGGCGTAATTGGCCGCGGCATTGACCCAGCCCCGCATGGCCGGGTCGACGGACAGATAGCGATTGCGCACCAGGGCCTGGCCAGGCTGCAGGGTGGGCAGGGGCGCCGAGCGGATGGCGAAATGCTCGGCCTGCGGGATGCCGTGCGGCCGGCTGACCAGAACGACTTGTCGATTCATGCCTCTCTCCTCGGGTTATTCCTTATATAGTATGCATGCATACAATATGGTAGCTTACAAAAAAACGATGCGCCAGCATCACGAAGGAGACACGATGGCAGGGTTGTATTTCGAGCAGTTCCAGGTCGGGCAGCGCTTCACGCACGACATCCGCCGCACGGTGACCGAGACGGACAACGTGCTCTTTACCACCATGACCCACAATCCTGCCGCCATCCACCTGGATGCCGAGTATGCGCGGGGCACGGAATTCGGCCGGCCGCTGGTCAACAGCGCCTTCACCCTGGGCCTGATGGTGGGGATCTCGGTGGGAGACACCACGCTGGGGACCACGGTGGGCAATCTGGGCTGGGACGAGGTGCGCTTTCCGCGGCCGGTGTTCGTGGGCGACACCGTGCGGGTGGAGAGCGCCGTGCTCGAGCTGCGCGACAGCAAGTCGCGGCCGGACAACGGCATCGTGGTGTTCGAGCATCAGGCCTTCAATCAGCGCAACGAGCTGGTGGCCTCGTGCCGCCGCGTGGCGCTGATGCTGCGCCAGCCGGCCTGAAGCGGAGCCGCGATCATGGATTTTGCGCTTAACGCCGATCAGCAGGCCATCCGCGAGGCCGTGGGCCAGACCGTCGCTCGTTTCGATGATGATTACTGGCTGGAACGCGACCGCGAAGGCGGGTTTCCCGAGGACTTCTACCGCGCCATGGCCGACGCCGGCTGGCTGGGCATCGCCATGCCCGCGGAATACGGTGGCGCGGGCCTGGGCATCCAGGAAGCCGCCCTCATGATGGAGACGGTCAGCGCCAGCGGCGCCGGCCTGAGCGGGGCCTCGGCCATCCACATGAATGTTTTCGGGCTGCATCCGGTGGTGGTGCACGGCAGCGCCGCCCAGAAAGAACGCTGGCTGCCGCCCATCATCCGCGGCGATCACAAAGCCTGCTTCGGCGTGACCGAGCCCAATACGGGCTTGAACACGCTCAAGCTGCGCACCCTGGCGCGCCGTCAGGGCGACCGCTATGTCGTCAACGGGCAGAAGATCTGGATTTCGACCGCGCAAGTGGCCAGCAAGATCCTGTTGCTGGCCCGCACCACGCCGCTGGAGGAAGTCAGCGAACCGACGCGCGGGCTGAGCCTGTTTTATACCGATCTGGACCGCAGCCGTATCAGCGTGCGCGAGATCGAGAAGATGGGGCGCAAGGCCGTGGACTCCAACGAGCTGTTCATCGACGGCCTGGAGGTGCCCGTGGCGGACCGGATCGGCGAAGAGGGCATGGGCTTTTCCTACATTCTGCATGGCCTGAATCCGGAGCGCGTGCTGCTGGCGGCCGAGGCGACCGGGCTGGGGCGCGCGGCGTTGCGCCGCGCCGTCGGTTATGCCGCCGAGCGCGTCGTGTTCGACCGCCCCATCGGCAAGAACCAGGGCGTGCAGCATCCCTTGGCCGAACGCTGGGTGGATCTGGAGGCCGCCGAGCTGCTTTATCGCCGCGCGGCCTGGCTCTATGACCAGGGCAAGCCCTGCGCGGCCGAAGCCAACGCGGCGAAGTTCTTCTGCGCCGAGGCGGGGTTCCGGGCCTGCGAAACCGCCGTGCTGACCCATGGCGGCATGGGCTATGCCAAGGAATACCACGTCGAACGGTACCTGCGCGAAGCGA
Source organism: Bordetella genomosp. 12 (assembly GCF_002261355.1). Classification (GTDB taxonomy): domain Bacteria; phylum Pseudomonadota; class Gammaproteobacteria; order Burkholderiales; family Burkholderiaceae_B; genus Bordetella. Next base: position 1,018,943 of record NZ_NEVU01000001.1, read on the forward strand.
TGCTGCCGCGCATCGCGCCGGTGTCGCCACAGCTCATTCTCTGCCATATCGCCGAGAAGGTGCTGGGCCTGCCCAAATCGTATTGAGCCCAGTCGGGCCGGAGGAGACAGCCATGCGCAAAGCGCCGAAAGTCATCATCACCTGCGCGGTGACGGGGTCCATCCATACCCCGACCATGTCGCCGCATCTGCCGATCACCCCGCAACAGATCGCTGACGAAGCCGTGGCCGCGGCCGAAGCCGGCGCGGCCATGGTGCACCTGCACGCGCGCGATCCGCAGACCGGCCAGCCCGACCAGACGCCGGAGCGCTTCGCGGAATTCCTGCCGCAGATCAAGGCGCGCAGCGACGCGATCATCAACATCACCACGGGCGGCGGCCTGGGCATGTCGCTGGAGCAGCGCCTGGCGCCGGCGCGTTGGGCCCAGCCCGAAGTGGCGTCGATGAACATGGGCTCGCTGAATTTCAATATCGCCGGCGCGGGCGAGCGCATCAGCCAGTTCAAGCATGCCTGGGAAAAGCCCTATCTGGAGATGACGCGCGACTTCATTCTCTCGAACACGTTCAATCAGATCGAGCATGGCCTGCGCACGCTGTCCGAGCAGGGAACCCGTTTCGAGTTCGAATGCTATGACGTGGGGCATCTCTACAACCTGGCGCATTTCGTCGATCGCGGCCTGGCCAAGCCGCCGTTTTTTCTGCAGTGCATCTTCGGCATTCTCGGCGGCATCGGCGCGGATCACGACAACCTGATGCATATGCGCCTGATCGCCGACCGGTTGTTCGGCGACGACTACTACCTCTCGGTGCTGGCCGCGGGCCGGCATCAGATGTCGTTCGTGACGGCCAGCGCGTTGCTGGGCGGCAATGTGCGCGTGGGGATGGAGGACAGCCTGTATCTCGGGCGCGGGCAACTGGCCAGCTCCAATGCCGACCAGGTCGCCCGGATACGGCGCATTCTGCAAGAGCTGTCGCTCGAGGTGGCCACGCCGGATGAGGCGCGCGCCATGATTCAGACCAAGGGCCGCGATCAGGTCGCGTTCTGAACCGGGAGAGCGAGAGCATGGATGCTTTGCAGGGTATGCGCGTGGTGGATTTCTCCAAGGTGCTGGCCGGGCCGCTGTGCACCCAGTACCTGGGAGACATGGGCGCCGATGTCATCAAGGTGGAGCCGGCGCAAGGCGACGATACGCGGCGCTGGCCGCCGTTTCGCGACGGCGACGGAACGGTGTTTCTGAGCGCCAATCGCAACAAGCGCAGCGTGGTGCTGGATTTGAAGACGCCGCAGGGGCGCGACGCCGCGCGCCAGCTCATCGCCAGCGCCGACGTGGTGGTCGAGAGCTACGGCCCCGGCGTGGCGCGCCGCTTGGGCATCGACTACGAGAGCGCGCGCGAACTGCGCGAGGACATCGTCTATTGCAGTATTTCCGGCTTCGGCAGCCAGGGGCCGCTGAGCAACGCCAAAGGTTATGACGTCATTCTGCAGGCCTTCAGCGGGATGATGGCCCTGACGGGCGAAGAAAAAGGCTCGCCGGTGCGCAGCCCGATCTCGCCCATCGATCAGGCCACCGGCATGCATGCGGGCATGGGCATCGTGGCGGCGCTGCTGCGCCGCGAACGCGATGGCCGCGGTTGCCGCATCGAGGCTTCGCTGTTCGACACGGCCGTGGGTTTTATGGGTTATGTGATGCAGAGTTACTGGGAGCGCGGCACCGAACCGCGCCGGTGGGGCTCGGCGCACGAGTCGCTCTGCCCGTATCAGGTGTTCGATGCGGCCGATGGCCCCTTTTTGCTGGGCGTGGCCAACGATAGCCTGTGGCAGGCCTTCTGCCGCGAGATCGGCCAGCCGGCCCTGGCCGATGATCCCCGCTATGCCACGAACGCCCAGCGGGTGCTGCATCGCGACGCGGTGCTGGAACTGGTGCAGGCCGCGCTGGGCCAGCGCCCGCGCGATGAATGGCTCGCGCGCTTCGCGCAGGCCAGCATCCCTTGCGCGCCGATTCACAGCCTCGGCGAACTGATCGATCACCCGCATACGGCCGCCAGCGGCATGGTGCACACCATCGAGGATGCCCAGCGCGGCCCCTTGCGGGTGGTGTCGCAGCCCTTGCGCTTCGATGGCAAACGCCCGCAACCCAGCGCGCCGCCGCCTGCGCTGGGCGCGCACACGCAGGAGATTCTCGCCGCGCTGGCGGCGCAGGCGCCGGAGGCCGACTGATGCCGATCCGCTATGAGGTGCAGGACGCGGTGGCGACCATCGTCATCGATCGTCCCGAACGGCGCAACGCGCTGGACCACGCGCATTACGAGGCCCTGTCGCAGGCCTGGTGCCAGGTCCGCGACGATCCCCAGGTGCGGGCGGCCATCATCACCGGCGCGGGCGATCAGGCGTTTTGCGCCGGCGCGGACCTCAAGTCCTTCGTCAACGCGCCGCCCACTTTGAGCGAACTCATGCTCACGCAACAGGGGCAGTTGCTCAACCGCGGGCTGGAAGTCTGGAAACCGGTGGTCGCCGCGGTCAACGGGTATTGCCTGGGCGGCGGCATGACGCTGTTGCTGGCCACCGATCTGCGCCTGTGCGTGCCGCAAGCCCGCTTTGGCCTGACCGAGGTCAAGCGTGGCGCATTCCCGGCCAATGGCGGCACGCAGCGCGTGGCGCGCCAGTTGCCGCACGCCATTGCCATGGAGCTGCTGTTGCTGGGCGATGCGTTCGACGCGGCTCGCGCCGAACGCTGGGGCATCGTCAACGAAGTGGTGCCCGCCGCCGAGCTGATGACGGTCGCGCAGGACTATGCGCGGCGCCTGGCGGCCAATGCGCCGCTGGCCGTGCAGGCGGCCAAGGAGCTGGCGGTACGCAGCCGCGACCTGAGCCTGGCCGAGGGCTTGCGCATGGAACAACTCTTTTTGCGGCTCTTGCAGGGTTCGGAGGATGTGGCCGAGGGCGTGGCCGCTTTCGCCGAGCGGCGGCCGGCAGTATTCCAAGGAAAGTAAAGGAGGCAGTCATGGCATTGAGATCGTTGTTGTTCGTCCCCGGAGATAGCGAGCGCAAACTGGCCAAAGCCCAGGCCAGTGGCGCCGACGCCCTGGTGCTGGATCTGGAGGATTCGGTGGATGCCTCGCGCCTGCCGCTGGCGCGCGGCATGGTGCGCGAGTATCTGGCGGCGCGGCCGGGCGACGGGCCCGCGCTGTGGGTGCGCGTCAACCCCTTGGACTCGGGCCTGGCGCTGGAAGATCTGGCTGCCGTGGTGCGGGCCCGGCCCGACGGCATTCTGTTGCCCAAGTGCGAAGGGCCGGCCGATATTCAGACGCTGGATCTGTATCTGCGCGCCCTCGAGGCCCGCGACGATCTGCCGGCTGGCGGGATCGGCATCATTCCGGTGGCCACCGAAACGCCGCAGGCGATGTTCAGCCTGGGCAGCTATGGCGATTGCAGTGCGCGGTTGCGCGCGCTGACCTGGGGCGCGGAGGATCTGGCCGCGGCGGTAGGCGCCATCAGCAACCGCGGCGAGGATGGGGAATACGATTTCAGCTATCAGCTCGCCCGGTCGCTGTGCCTGCTGGGCGCCAATGCGGCGGGCGTGGCCCCCATCGATACCATCTGCGCGAATTTCCGTGACGAGGCGGCCTTGCGGCGTGACGCCACGCGCGGGCGGCGCATGGGTTTTACGGGCAAGATCGCCATCCACCCCGATCAGGTGGCCGTCATCAACGAGGCGTTTACGCCGGATCAGGCCGAAGTCGCGCGGGCCCGGCGCATCGTCGAGGCGTTTCATCAGTCGCCCGGCGTGGGCACCTTGCAGCTGGATGGCGAGATGCTCGACCGGCCCCATTTGAAGCAGGCGCTGCGCATTCTGGCCGGAGCGCCGGATACCCGCTAGCACGTCTTAACGACGGCCCGGCACAAGGGCCGCAGACCACCAAGGAGACTTAAATGATGCCTTTTCTGTTGCGGCGGCTCGGCGCGGCCGCCATTCTGGCCAGCGGGTTGGGGGGGGCTGCGCACGCGGCGCCTTATCCCAGTCAGCCCATCAAGATGGTGACGGCCTTTGGCCCGGGCAGCGCCAGCGATATCGTGGCGCGCATGATTGCCGAACGCCTGCAGGCCCGGTTGGGGCAGGTCGTGATCGTGGAGAACCGCCCGGGCGCTTCCGGCCAGGTGGCCGCCGATCTGGTGGCGCGCGCCCAGCCCGATGGCTACACCATCATGCTGGCGACCAACACCACGCATTCGTCCAACCCCTATCTGTTCAAGAGCCTGCGCTACGATCCGATCAAGGATTTCACGCCGCTGGTGCAGGTCTGCAACTTCCCCTTTGTGCTGGCAGTCAGCAGCAAGCTGCCGGTGCGCACCGTGGCCGAGCTCATCAGTTACGGCAAGGCGCATCCCGATCAGGTCAACTATGCCTACGGCAACAGCACCGGCCAGATTTCGGCCGCCTCGTTCGACAAGCAGACGGGCATGCGCGCGGCGGCCATTCCCTACAAGAGCACGCCGCAAGCCATGACGGACATCATCGGCGGCCGGGCGACGTTCATGTTCGTCGACCTGGCCTCGGCGGCGGGGCAGATCCAGTCAGGCAGCCTGCGGGCGCTGGCCGTGACCACGGAAAAACGCAGTGCGTTGGCGCCGGATCTGCCCAGCGTGTCCGAGGCGCTGGGTCAGCCGGGCTTTGACCTGGCGGCCTGGGTGGGCATCTTCGGGCCCGCGGGCATGGAGCCGGCGGTGCGCGACAAGCTGGCCGAGGAACTCTACGCGGTGGTGTCGTCCACGGAAGTGCAGGAAAAGCTCAGCCGCATGGGGGCCGAACCCACGCCGGCCCGGGCCGAGGCGCTGAAACCCTTCGTGGCGCGCCAGCTCAAAGTGTGGGGCGATAAGGTGAAGCAGGCCGGGATACAGCCCGAGTAGGCGCAAGGACAGGCGGCGCGCCGCCTGCCCGCGCCGCAGCCTAGGCGCGGATGTAGGCCCAGCCTTCTGCCTGCTTTTGCGCCAGATACAGGACGGCGGCAGGCACGACCTTCAGATTGGGCGCCGCCTGGGCCCCCGTGGCCAGCAGGGTGTTGGCGCACACGCGCAGGCGCGCGTCGGTGGCGTGCGGTTCGGCCAGGGCGGCCGCGACGCCGGCGGCGTTGACCACGATCTCGACCTCGGCATGCGGGTCGGCCTTGAGCAGATTGGCGGCGTTGTTGCGGGCGCGGCGCAGGGCGTCGGCCGTCGGAGCGTGAATGAGTACGCGCAGGGTGTCAGGCATGTTCGAGGATATGGGAGATTTGCGCCACGTTCTGGGCAAAGTCCGGCAGCGCGCGGTTGCGCGGGCGGGCCAGCGGGATGTCGTGGATGCCGGCCACGCCGGCCGGATGGCCGCCCAGCACGATGACGCGGTCGGCGAGGAAAACGGCTTCTTCGATGTCGTGCGTGACGAACAGCACCGCCGCGCCCGTGCTCTGCCAGGCGCGGATGAGTTCGCCTTGCAGCATGCGGCGCGTGATGGCGTCGACGGCGCTGAAGGGTTCATCCATCAGCAGCAGATCCGGTTTGACGGCCAGGGCGCGGGCAATGCCCACGCGTTGGGCCTGCCCGCCGGAGAGCTGGTGCGGCCAGCGGTTGTCCAGGCCTTCCATGCCGGTCAGCGCCAGCGCCTGGCGCGCGCGGTGGCGCTTTTCTTCGCCGGACAGACCCAGTCCCTCCAGCCCATAGGCCACATTGGCGCCGACACGGCGCCACGGAAGGAGCCGGCTGTCCTGGAACACCACCGCGCGGGCGCGGCAGCCCGGTTTGGGGCGGGCCTCGAAGCGCACGCTGCCGCTGCCCGGTTCGGTCAGGCCGGCGGCCGCGCGCAGCAGGGTGGACTTGCCCACGCCCGAGCCGCCGACGATGGCCACGAAGCTGCCGGCGTGGATGTCCAGCGTCAGGCCGCGGATCACCGGCGCGGTCGCACCGGGATGGGTGTAGCTGAAGTTCTCGAAACGCATCACGGCCGCCATTGCAGTACCCGTTTTTCCAGTTGGCCGTAGGCGAAATCGCACAGCGTATACACCAGCGAGATGGTCAGCATATAGACCACGACTGCGTCGTAGGCGCCCACGCCCGCGGCGGCGTTCATCTCCTGACCCATGCCGGGCACGCCCAGCAGTTCGGCGGCGATCAGCGTCATCCAGGCCTGGCCGATGCCGGCGCGCACGCCGGCCAGCGCGCCCGGGGAAATGGCCGGCAGCGTGATGCTCCAGGCGCGGGCCAGGTAGCTGCCGTGGCCGAAGGCGCGCGCCAGTTCATACAGGCGCGGATCGACGTTGCGCACGGCCGCGTAGGTGGCGAAATAGTTGACCCAGAACACGCCGATGGCGATGACGAAGGCCGCGCCGGCGTGGCTGACCTTGAACCAGGCGATGGCGAACACCACCCAGGCCAGGGGCGGGATGGGGCGCAGCACGCGCGCCAGCCAGGCCTGCAGCATGTCAAAGCGTTGCGTCGTGGCGGCGGCCAGGCCGACGCCGAATCCGAACAGCGTGCCCAGCGCCAGGCCCCAGAAGTAATGCACCAGACTGGAGCCCACGGCGGGCAGCAGCCGGCCGTCGCGCCATTCACGCAGCAGCGCGCCGGGCAGGGCAAAGGGGTCGGGCAGGGTGCCGCGCGGCGCCCACTCCCAGACCTGGGCCGCTTTCCAGATGGCAAGAAAAATCAGCAGTCCCAGCGCGCCGTAAATCATGCGCCGGGGCCACAGCCGCCGGCGCGGCACGGCCGGCGCCAGGGCGATTGCGCGGGTGTTCATTTGGCTTTGGCGTAGAAGCTGGTGTCAAAGAGCTGATCGACATCGACGCGTTCGGCCTGGGTGCCCAACTGGGCCTGGAAGTCCTGCAGCTGCCCGGTGGCTTTCACGATGGCGCGCGGATCGGCTTCGAACTGGTCGCGCGAGTTGCGGATGGACGCCTCGACCAAATCCTGCGGCAGGCGGCCGCCGCCGACGTATTTCTGCACGTAGCCGGCGGCCTTGGCCGGGTCGTCGCGCAGCAGCGCGGTGGCGCCGATCTGCGCGCGCACCAGGGCCTGCACCAGCTCGGGATGTTCCTTGATCAGCTTTTCACGCACGAGCAGCACGGCGCCCGGCTGTTTCGGGAACAGCTGCGAGCCGCGCGCGACCACGCGCGCTTCGGGTTGACGACGCAACACCGAGGTGGTGGTGGGCTCGAGCACGGCCGCCCCGTCGATGGCGCCGGTCATGAGCGACTGCTGAATCTGAGCTTCGCCTTGGTACACGAAGTCGATATCGGCCAGGTCGGCTTTCAGCACGTTGCGCAACCAGTACTGCAGGGCGGCTTCGGGCACCGCGCCCTTGGGGTAGCTGGCGATGACCGCCTTGCGGCCTTTGTCGTGGGCGAAGCGGGCAAACGCGGTGGACGGATCGCCCGAGGCGAAGTACGGCGCCAGCGGCCCCAGCGCCAGCACGCCGACCTGTTCGACGATATTGGAAGCGACCACTTTGATATCGGCGCCCTTGGCGCGCGCCACCAGGGCCGGCCCGATGCCGACATAGGCCGCATCGAGCTGGCCGGCGATCAAGGCCTGGGTCAGGGCCGGGCCGCTCTGGAATTGCACCAGTTTGGGCTGCGTGACGCCGCCGGCGGCCAGCGAGCCGTCTTCCAGCGCGACGAAGAGCTGAGCGTCGGGCAGGATGGGCAGATAGCCGATTTCCAGCGTGGGAGAGGCAGCCTGAGCGGCGGTGCCCAGACCGGCGGCCAGCAAGGCGGTGGCAAACAGCTTACGCAACATGATTCTGTGGTCCTGTAGCCCTTTATGGGCATTGCTTATGTCTTAATAATTTTAGGGAAGTTAATGACAATATTTCATTCATTTTGGTTATATACATAGTTGCGCAGACGGGGTTCGCGGCCGGCGGCGAATATTGCCGCTGGCTATAAGCGTCCAAGCGATCGGTCTTCGACCGGCGCGCCCCCTTGCGGCAAGCTGGTGTTTTTTCAGGGCCGGCTTCGCGCATGACGACTTCCGAATATCTCTGGTACATCCCCAATCACTCCGATGCGGGGCACCGTGGCGACCTGGCCACCGAGGATCACAACAGTCTCGAGACGCTCACGCGCCACGCGCTCGCCGTGGAACAGCATGGCTGGACCGGCGCGCTGCTGGGCGCGGGCTGGGGGCGGCCGGATACGTTCACGGTGGCCACCGCGCTGGCGGCGCGCAGCACGCGTTTTGAGCCGCTCATCGCCATCCGGCCAGGGTATTGGCGGCCAGTGCAGTTCGCCGCCGCGGCCGCCACGCTGGATCAGTTGAGCGGCGGCCGGGTGCGCGTGAACATCGTCTCGGGCAAGGATGATCTGCAGGCCTATGGCGATGCGGAGGGCGGGCAGCACGAGCGCTATGCGCGCACGCGCGAGTTCATGCAGTTGACCCGCCGGCTCTGGACGCAGGAAACGGTCAATTATGAGGGCGAGTTCTTCCAGGCCCGCAACGCCCGGCTGCGGCCCCAAGTGGTGACGCGGGGCGTGCGGCGGCATCCCAAGCTGTACTTCGGCGGCGCTTCCGAAGCGGCCGAGCGCGTGGCCGCCACCGAGGCTGATGTGCAATTGTTCTGGGGCGAGCCGCTGGCCGACCTGGCCGAGCGCATCGCGCGCCTGAAGGCGCTGTCGGCGCGGCTGGGGCGCGAACACGCGCCGCTGGAGTTCGGTCTGCGCATCACCACCGTGGTGCGCGAGACCTCGGAGCAGGCCTGGGCCGACGCCCAGGCGCGGGTGGCCCAGATGGCGCTCGGGCAAACCGGGGCCTGGCACGATCACCGCCGCGAGGTGGCGGTCGGCCAACGCCGTTTGTTCGATTTGCAGCAGCGCGGCGAGGTGCTGGACGACAACCTCTACACCGCGCCGGGCCGGCATGGCGGCGGCGGGGCGGGCACGACCTGGCTGGTGGGGTCGGCGCCCGAAGTGGCCGCGGCGTTGCGGAAGTACCAGGATCTGGGCATCACCCAGTTCGTGCTTTCCGATACGCCTTATCTGAGCGAGATCGAGCGGCAGGGCCGGGCGCTGTTGCCGCTGTTGCGCCACGGCTGAGCGCGGCGGGCGCGCCGCGGCACGCCGGCACGAGAGGGCAAGCACAAGCCCGGCGAGGGCGCTAATATCGTGCTCTTTCTTGTCTGGCGGCCATCATGCTCACGACGCAGGACCACTTCATCGAGACCGCTTGGGGGCGTTTGTTCGCCCGCCGCTGGCAGGCTGGCACGGCCGGGCTGCCGCCCATCGTGCTGCTGCACGACTCGCTGGGCTGCGTGGCGTTGTGGCGCGATTTTCCCGAGCATCTGGCCCAGGCGGCCGGCCGCGACGTGATCGCCTATGACCGGCTGGGCTTTGGCCGTTCGGATCCGCATCCAGGACGATTGGGCTTGGATTTCGTCAGCCGGGAGGCGAGCGAGGGGCTGCGCTGCCTGCGCGAACAATTGGGCTTCGGGCCGTTTGTCGCGATGGGGCACAGCGTGGGCGGGGGCATGGCCATCGTGGCGGCGGGCGGTGATGCGCAGGATTGCCGGGGCCTGATCACCGAGTCGGCGCAGGTCTTTGCCGAAGCGCGCACCCTGCGCGGCATCCGCCAGGCGCGCGAGGATTTCGCTCTGCCCGGCCAGCTCGACCGCTTGAAGAAGTATCACGGCGACAAAGCCGCCTGGGTGCTCAGCGCCTGGGTCGATAGCTGGCTGGCGCCCGAGTTCGCGTCGTGGAATCTGGATGCCGAGCTGGCCCAGGTCCGCTGCCCGGTGCTTGCCCTGCACGGCGACAACGACGAGTACGGTTCGCTGGAACACGCCGAGCGCATCGCCCGCCTGACGGGCGGGCGCAAGCAGGTGTTTGCCCAGTGTGGCCACGTGCCGCACCGCGAGCAGGAGGACGCCGTGCTGGCGGCGATCGGCCAGTGGCTGGACGACGCGCGGCAGGCGCGCTAGGGGCTGCGGGGACGCGACTGTCGCGCCCGGCCAACGCTGGCGGCGCAGCGGCTGAGAGAAATGCATTCAAACCCGGATAATATCGCCGGCAACGGCGGGCATGAGCCTGCCCACAACGCAAGCAAGGAGTCCTGATGTACGTCGGAGTGTTTACGAGAGGCGCGCTGGCAGCGGCGGCGCTGTTGGCTTGCTCGCAAGCCATGGCGCAGAGCCAGAATTTCATCGGGCTGGGCGTGGGCGTCGTCCCGGTGTATGACGGGTCGAGCAAGTACCGGACCGTGCCGCTGCCGCTCATCAATTATGAGTCGGGCCATTTTTTCATCACGCCGCGCGCGGGCCTGCCGGCCATGGGCTTGAAAACCACGCTCGCGCCTGACCTGAGCGCGGGTGTCTTCATCGGCGCGAACCTGGGTCGCGACGCCAGCGACTCCGACCGCACCCGTGGCATCGGCGACATCAAGTTCCATGCCGCCTACGGCGCTTATGTCGAATGGGCGCCGGGCCGCTACTCCCTGGGCGCGGCCTATCGCCAGGCCGCGCGCAGCGGTTACGGCGGCGCGCTGGAGCTGCGCACCTCCTATGCGGTGCTGCAGAGCGAGCGCAACAGCGTGCGCGTGGGCGCGGCTACGCAATGGGGCAGCCGCGACGATATGCAGACCTGGTTCGGCGTGACGTCTTCGCAGGCCGCCAATAGCCGCGAAGGCCTGTCGACCTACTCGCCGTCCGCGGGTTTCAAGTCGGCGTCGCTGTTCGCCAGCTGGGCTTACCGCTTCGATGCGCGCTGGAGCATGCTGGCCAACCTGGGCGTGAGCTCGGTGCTGGGCGATGCGCGCGACAGCCCGCTGAACGAGCGGCGCACGAACCTGTTCGGCAGCGTGGGCATGGTCTACGCATTCTGAACGTCCGTGCCGCGCGGCATGGTATGCCGCCCGCGACGCGAAGCCAGGCCTGACGGCCTGGCTTTTTTGTTTCATGAGGAGGCCCCTGCCGCCCTCGGGGGGGCCACGCCAAGGCGCGCTACACCAGGCGCAGCAAGTGCTCAGGCGAGCGCAGCATAGGCCGGTGCGATCCCGGGCTCGGCCCGGCGTGTCCATCCGGCAGTTGCCGCCCGCGATGCGGCGGGTAGAAGCGCCTGAGGCGGCATAAAGCTGCTCCCCGAGGCGACGACCGCGCACCCGGCATAGGGGGCCCAACCTCCCGAGGTTCTCACAGAAGGTTGGACACCGGTCTTTGCTTGCGTGCTAGAAGTCTATCTGCGCCGACAGCAGAACGGCGCGCGGCGCGGCCACGGAGGCGTAGGTGCCGCTGGCCAGCCAATAGCTCTTGTTGAACAGGTTCTCTACATTGGCGCGGAACACCACTGCGTGGCCCATCACGCGCGTGCTGTAGCGCGCGCCCACGTCATAGCGGGTCCATGACGGCAGGCGGATGGTGTTGGCGGCGTTGAACCAGGCCGACGAGGTATGGATCACGCGCGCGTTCAGGCTCAGCCCCTGGACCCAGGGCATGTCCCAGTCCACCCCCAGGTTGAAGGTGCTGTCGGGCACGCCGTTGGCATCGTTGCCGTCATTGACGCCGCCCGCGCTGCGGGTGATCTTGGCGTCATAGAAGGTCGCGCTGGCCATCATGCGCAAACCCGAGACGACCTCGCCCATGGCCGCGAGCTCGAAACCGCGATTGCGCTGCTCGCCGTCAAAGCTGTAGATGTTGGTGTTCGGGTCGGTCAGGGAGTTGGGGCGCTTGATCTGAAAGACCGAGGCGCTCGTGATGACACTGCCCCAATCGACCTTCACGCCGGCCTCGTACTGCTTGGACTTATAGGGTGCAAACACCTGTCCGGCGTTGGCCGCCGTGGCGGGGGCCACGCCGCCGCGCGTCAGGCCGGAGGTGAAGTTGCCGTACAGCGAGACATTGGACCAGGGCTTGAACACCACGCCGGCCAGCGGCGAGACGGCGCTCTCGTCATAGGAACTGGTGAGATCGCCCGTGGCGGTGGAGTAGTTGTCCAGGGCCACACGCTGCTGCCGCAGGCCGCCGGTGATCATCAGGCGGTCATCGGCAAACGACAGCGTATCGGCCAGCGTGAAACTGGTGAGCGCGGTCTCCGAGGCCTTGTTGGGCGAGCCGCGATGGCCGTCGACGTCGGGCAGCGGCGTGGGGTGGTAGATGTTCGACGGCACCGTGCCCGTCGAGGTGATGTAGAAATTGCCCAGCTCCTGATCCAGGCGCGTCGCGCCCAGGGCCAGGTTGTGCTTGACACCCCAGGTGTCAAAACGCGCGCGCAGCCCGACTTCGCCGGTGGAGGTGCGCGAGTATGAGTCGTAAAAGGCGTTGCGGGCGGTGAAATTACCGTCCGGGTCTACCGGGCCGGACGGGAAGGTCTGGTCGGCGGTGCCATAGCGGTAGCCACCGGCGGCGTAGACCGTCACGGCGTCGTTCAGGTCGTACTCCACGCGCGAGGCCACGGTGGAGTCTTCGAGTTTGAGCTGGGTGCCCGGGTAGAAATTGCGGTGGCCCGAGGGCGGCGAGGGCAGTTCGGTCACCGATGACTGAAAGCCGACCTGGGGGCGGAAATTGTCGGTGCGCTCGCGTTGCGTAAAGGCATCCAGCGACCAGCGCAGCCGCTCGCCGCGATAGTCCAGCGCCAGCGCGCCCACGCCCTGGCGTTGGCTGCCGTCATCCAGCGTGGTGTCGCCATTGTGATAGACGCCGTTGACGCGGATGCCCCACTCATTGTTGTCGCCGAAGCGGCGGCCCATATCGACCATGCCGCCCAGCTGTGATTTGTCCTGATAGGTGGCGGTCACGCGGGTGAGCGGATCGTCGCCGGCGCGCTTGGTCGCCACATTGATGCCGCCGCCGATGCTGCCGTTGGGACCGACGCCATTCATGAGGGTGCCGGGCCCCTTGAGCACTTCGACCCGCTCCATGATCGCAGCCGGCATGCGGCTCGAGGAGGTCAGGCCGAACAGGCCGTTGAGGCCGACATCACCGCTGGACACGGTGTAGCCCCGGATCTGGAAGTCTTCACCGAAGCCGCCGCTGGAGGTCAGGGTGCGGACCGACGCCTCGTTGACGACCACATCGGCCAGCGTGCGCGCCTGCTGGTTTTCCAGCGTCTGGACGGTGTAGTTGGTGGTGTTGAACGGGACGTCCATGACGTCGGCGCTGCCCAGCATGCCCAGGCTGCCGCCGCGGGCGATCTGACCGCCGGCGTAGGGCGCGGTCACGTCGCCGGCGGCCGCCACCGTGATGGCCTGCAACTGGGCCACGCCGCCGCTGCGTTCGAGGACGTAGCCGCCGGCGCCTTGCGGGCGGACCTGAATGCCGGTGCCGCTGAGCAGGCGTTCAAGGCCGGCTTGCACGGTGAAGCTGCCGTGCAGGCCGGCGCTGTCCAGACCCTGCGTGACGTCGGGACGGAAGGACAGCATGACGCCGGCCTCGCGGCCAAAGCGCCCGAGCACGTCTTCGAGCGTGCCGGCGGGGATGTCGAAATGGCGCGCGGCCTGGGCCTGGGCGGCCAGGGGCCAGGCCAGGGAGGCGGTCGCGCCCAGCGCGCCCAGGGCCAGGCGGGTAGCCAGGGTGACGGTGCGCAGGGAAAGAAGAGAGCGTTGTTTCATGGACAGGTCTTTCTTGAGGATGGTGTTCACTCCTCATGACCCGCGAGACGTCAAAAGAGATCAGCGATCGGACGGGTTTTTTGTAACAGTGCTCAGGACAGATGCAGCCGCCGCGCGCGCCAGAGCGGTTCCTGGGTGTCCAGGTGCAGGCGCAGAGTGACGGCCACGGCCGCGAGCACGCGGGCCGCGTCGCCCGTGGGGAAGGAACCCGAGACCCGCAGATCGGCCACCTCCGAACCGCAGGACAGGCTGTCGTCGGTGTAGCGGCCCAATTCGGTGAGAAAGTCGGCCAGCCGCATCCCGCGAGCGACGATGAAGCCGTCTTTCCAGGCGAGGTCGCGTTCGTCGGCCGGCCCGGCCTGGTCAATGCCGGAGGCGGTATAGCGGGCGCGCCGCCCGGCCTCCAGCAGCAGACCCTGGGCGGGATGATCCCGCGGTTCGATCTGCACCTGGCCCGCGATGACGTTGACGCAGGTCTGCTGAGGGTGTTGCCGCACGCTGTACTGCGTACCGAGCGCGCGCGCCACGCCCTGGCGCGTCTGCACCAGAAAGGGCCGCGGCGGGACGTGCGGATCGGGCGCGGTGGTGATCAGGATTTCGCCGGCGACCAGGTACAGGCGTCTTTCGGCGGGCCCGAAACGCACATCGACGGCGCTGTGCGTATTGAGCAGGATGCGCGTGCCGTCGGGCAGGTTGAGCGAGCGGCGCTGGCCGGTGCCGGTGCGTTGATCGGCCGCCCATTCGCGCCAGGCGATCGTGTCGCGCAGCGCCCAGGCCGAGCTGCCCGCCATGGCCAGCACCGCCAGGGCCTTGAGACCGTGGCGCCGCCGCGGCAGCAGGGCCGCGCGGGTGGCCAGGGCGCTGTCGGGCGCGGCCAGCGTGCGCAACTGGCCCATCACCGATTCGATGCGCGACCAGGCCCGCGCGTGGTCGGGGTGGGCGTCATGCCATTGCTCCCAGGCCCGGCGGGTCTGGGGCGAATTGTCTTCACGCAGCTCCAGCAGCCAGTGCAGGGCGCGTTCGGCCACGTCGGCCGACACGCCGCTGGCGTCAGGCGCGTTGCGGTACCAGGTCGAAGGCAGGGTCATCGGAAGGCTGCGAGGTCGGCGAAGCAGCAGCGCGCCAGCGCCCGGACGATGTGGCGTTTGACGGTGGGCACGGACACGCCCAGCGTCGCGGCGACCTCGGCATGGGTCTGGCCGTCCAGTTGCGACAACAAAAAGGCGCGGCGCACGATGGCCGGCAGACCGTCGAGCTGGCGATCGAGTTCGAACAGAGTTTCCAGCAGCAGGGCGCGCTCTTCCGGCGAGCGGGCCAGGGGCTGCGGCGCCAGGGCCAGCGCCTCCAGGTAGGCGCGTTCGAGTTTTTCGCGCCGCCAGTGGTTCGACAGCAGCCGCTGCGCCACGGTGGTCAGAAAGGCGCGCGGCTCGTCCAGGGCGGCGGGGACGCGCTCGCTGCACAGCAGGCGGATGAACGTGTCGTGCGCCAGGTCGGCGGCCTGTTCCGTATTGCCCAGACGGCGCTGCAGCCACCCTCGCAACCAGGAGTGGTGGTCGATATAGAGGGTTTCTAGGGTCGTGGGCTGCACACAGAATCTCGCCGTTTGCCTGATTGGGCTGGCGTGCTGTCTCGCGCGTCCGGCCGGGGATCAAACCGGTAATAGTAATCGTTATTGTTTTTCGGGTCGAAATCGGTGCTGCAGCGCCCGCGCCGCGGCCGTATCATGAACAGGGCAGGGAGCAAGGAGCAGGCGATGGATCTGGAAACGGCGTATTGGGATGGCGAGCTGGTGATTTCGGTGCAACCGCGCGAGGTGCGCATGAGTCACTGGATCCATGCGCCTCGGGCTTGGCGCGCTTCCGACGGCCAGTGGCTGTTCGACCTGACCGGCAGCGATTGGGATCTCTACGGCGTCAGCGGCGAGGACGAAGACTGCCTGGTCCTGGCTCTGCGGCGTTACCCGGGCGGCCAGGGTCTGTTGCGGCTGACGATCGCGCGCGGCAGCCTGCAAATGCACCTCGAAGGCCAGGCGGTCGAGGCCGGGGATTTGCTGCCGCGCCTGCAGGCCATGCCGCGCTGAGGCGGCCACTGTTGCCAGCGCTGGAACAATCTGTCCCGTACTGGTGTGCGGATGCAGTGCAATAAACGCTGGCACCCCGGCTGGCTGGCTAGGTAGAATCCCTCACGTCTCCTCTCTGTTCAACCCTCAAAGGCAATAAGGTCATGAGCAACGCTTATCTCGACGCGCTCAAGCAGCGCCGCACCCAATACGCCCTGGGCCGCAATGTTTCCCTGTCCAAGGAAGCCCTGGTCAATCTGATCCAGGAAGCCATCAAGCACAGCCCGTCTTCCTTCAATTCGCAGACTTCGCGCGCCGTGGTGCTGTTTGGCGCCGAAAGCGAAAAGCTCTGGGCCCTGGCCACCGACGAAGTGCGCAAGGTCGCGCCGGCCGAGGGTTTCGAAAAGACCGAAGCCAAGCTCAAGAGCTTTGCCGCCGGCGTGGGCACGGTGCTGTTCTTCGAAGACCAGGACGTCGTGCGCGGCCTGCAGGAGAAGTTCGCGCTGTACGCCGACAACTTCCCGGTCTGGTCGGAGCAATCCAGCGGCATGGCCCAATTGTCGGTGTGGTCGGCCCTGGCCAGCGCCGGCGTGGGCGCCAGCCTGCAGCACTACAACCCGCTGATCGACGGCGTGGTGGCGCGCGAGTGGAAGGTGCCGGCTTCGTGGAAGCTGCGCGCGCAGATGCCCTTCGGCTCGAACGAGTCGTCGCAGACGGAAAAGGCCTTCATGAACGACGCGGACCGCTTCATCGTGGTCGGCTGATCGTTCCGGTCTGAAATGCAACAGGGGCCTGCGGGCCCCTGTTGCATTTGTGGCCCGCCTGGGGCGGGCCTGCGGCGTCAGGCCTTGGCGACCTTGTCGAAGTCGCTGGCGTCGTGACGTTCGGGCAGTTGCTCCGACAGCGGGCCGCGCACGCGGTTGACGATGCGCCCGCGTTGCACGGCGGGGCGGGCCAGCAGCGTGTCGGCCCACCGCAGCACATGGCGGTACTCGTGCGCGGCAAGAAACTCGGCCGCGTCGTAGATCCAGCCCTTGACCAGGCCGCCATACCAGGGAAAGACCGCCATGTCGGCGATCGTGTAGGTGTCGCCGGCGAGAAAGGCGTTATCGGCCAGGCGGCGGTCCAGCACATCGAGCTGGCGCTTGGTTTCCATGGTGAAGCGGTCGATGGCGTACTCGATTTTGACGGTGGCGTAGGCATAGAAGTGGCCGAAGCCGCCGCCCACATAGGGGCCGCTGCCCATCTGCCAGAACAGCCAGGACAGGCACTCGGCACGCTGCGCCGGATCGGCCGGCAGAAAATCGCCGAACTTCTCGGCCAGGTAGAGCAGAATCGCGCCGGACTCGAACACCCGTATGGGCGTGGCGCCCGAGCGGTCCATCAGGGCGGGGATCTTGGAGTTGGGGTTGATGTCGACAAAGCCGCTGCCGAACTGATCACCCTCGCCGATACGGATGAGCCATGCATCGTATTCGGCACCCGTGTGCCCGCGCGCCAGCAGCTCTTCGAGCAGGATGGTGACTTTCTGGCCATTGGGCGTGCCCAGCGAATAGAGCTGCAGCGGATGGCGGCCCACCGGCAGGATTTTGTCGTGGGTCGCGCCGGAGATGGGGCGGTTCAGGCTGGAGGCATTGGAGGCGGTGCTGGCGCTGTGCTTGTTCCAGGTCCAGACCTTGGGAGGGGTGTATTCCGTCGTCATGGGGGGCG
This sequence comes from Bordetella genomosp. 12, assembly GCF_002261355.1. Lineage (GTDB taxonomy): Bacteria > Pseudomonadota > Gammaproteobacteria > Burkholderiales > Burkholderiaceae_B > Bordetella. The sequence continues at coordinate 1,036,272 of NZ_NEVU01000001.1, forward strand.
CTCCGGTAGGGGATGACGAGAACGATTGTCCCGCCTTTTGCCGCCGGGGCGTCCATTACCCCTGCCGGAGCGCGTGGTTTCAGCCGCCTGCCAGCCTTTAGCCGGCCAGGTGCGCGCGCACCTGATTCAGCAGCAGCGGCAGCGCGCCGGAAAAAAAGTGGTCCGCGCCGGGCACCACGATGACCGGATGCCCGCTGGGCCGCGCCCATTCCATCAGCAAGGCCAGGGGCGCCTGCGCATCCCGTTCGCCATGGATGAGGGTGACCGATTCCGGCAGTTCGGGCGTGTCGTAGAAGCGTTCGGCCGGCACTTCGCCCACGGGCAGACCGGCCAGCGCCACGCGCTCGGCGGGGGTGCCGGCATCGAGCAGGGCGCGCGCCACGCGCGCCTGCACATAGGCGCCAAACGAAAACCCCACCAGTGCCAGCGGCAGGCCCGGCGCCTGGGTTCGCAACGCCCGCGCCAGGGCCAGCATGTCCGTGCTTTCGCCCTCGCCATGATCGTATTGGCCGGCGCTGCCGCCCACGCCGCGAAACGCCGGGCGCACGGCCAGCCAGCCGTCGTCGCGCAAAGTATGGGCCAGGCGGTGCGGAATCTTGTGCCGCGGGCTGCCGCCCAGCAGCGGTTGGGGATGGGTGATGAGGGCGATGCCGCGCGGCGGCCCGCAGGGCGCGTCCACGAGCACCTCGATGTCGCCGGCCGGGCCGGCAAACAGGTGGGTTTCGGTTTTGCCGGCGGCGGTGGCAATCAGGGGCGCGGGCATGCGAGGTTCCGTCAGGTTAGGGCAGGCGCTATCGTAGCGCGGCGCAAAGCGGCAGACGCCGGCCTGACCCTCCGGACGCGTGCCGCACGGCGTTTTGGTCTCGGTGTTTACCCTCGACGGGCCCCCCCGCGCGGGCTCAGTAGTTACCACTAGCCGGGCAGGGGTCTCCCAGGGACACGCGGGGGTTTTCATTTGAGATATAACCCTGCGGAATAGGCAGTGCAGCTTAAGGACTTTGACGCCATGTTGTCCGGGTTTTAGTCTGCGCTACATCCAACAATGGCCACGCTGAGATGTGGCGAAATCCAGGGGAACTCCATGAAGCGGAAAGTCTTGATGCGTTGCGGTCTGGTGGTGGCGCTGGCGGCCTGTGGCCTGTCCTCTTCGGCCTGGGCCGATGCGCGGCAGATGCTGCGTGTGAGCTCCGGTGCGGCCGACAACGCCACGCTGGATCCGCACCGCGCCACCTCCACGGCCGACAAGGGCGTGGCGGCTGAAATGTTCAATGCGCTGGTGCGCTTTCCGCCCGGCAGCGCCGACCCGAAAGCGCTGGAGGCCGATCTGGCCGAGCGCTGGGAGTCCTCGCCCGACAGCAAGACCTGGACCTTCCATCTGCGTCATGGCGTGAAGTTCCACGGCGGTTACGGCGAGCTCAAGGCCGATGACGTGGTCTATTCCATCCAGCGCGCCGCGGATCCCAACCGCTCCAGCTTCGCCGCCGCCTTCGGGCTGATCGACAAGGTCGAGGCCCTGGACGATTACACGGTGCGCTTTACGCTCAAGTACCCGGACGCCGCCTTCCTGGGACGCGTGTCCAACTACCACGGCGGCAACATCGTGAGCAAAAAGGCCGCCGAGAAACTGGGCGACAAGTTCGGCGCCACGCCCGTGGGCACGGGGCCGTTCGCCTTTGGCGAGCATGTCACGCAGCAATACGTCAAGCTGGTGGCCAACGATGATTACTTCCGCGGCAAGCCCAAGCTGGCCGGCATCATGTACCGCATGATTCCTTCCGACAGCGCGCGCGAGCTGGCCTTCACGTCCAATGAGATCGATGTGATGCAGGGCAAGCGCGAGCAGCGCTGGGTCGAGCGTTCGGGCAAGCGCGGCATGCAGGTCGATATTTTCGAGCCGGCCGAGTTCCGCACGCTGCACGTCAACCGCAACATCAAACCGCTGGACAATCCCAAAGTGCGCGAGGCCATTGCCGCGGCCATCAACGTCGATGAAATCGTGCGCTATGCCGGCAAGGACGTGGCCGACAAGGGCTGTTCGGTCGTGCCCAATGGCTATCTGGGCCAGGATTGCGGTGTGGGCGCCTACGCCTACGATGTCGAGCGCGCCAAGAAGCTGCTGGCCGAGGCGGGGTTCCCCAACGGCATCCAGATCAAATCCGTGGTGTCGAATATCTCGGCGCAGCAACCCATCATGGAGATCGTGCAGGCGCAGCTGGGCAAGGCCGGCATCAAGCTGGACATGGAGGTGGTCGACCATGCCACCTACCAGGCCAAGAGCCGGCAGGATCTGAGCGGGCTGGTGTTCTACGGCGCGGCCCGTTTCCCGAATGCCGACACCTATCTGACCGAGTTCTACGACTCGGCCGCGGCCATCGGCGCGCCGGGCGCGATGTCGAACTTCTCGCATTGCAGCGTGGCCGATGATGCCATCCGCCAGGCCCGCGTCGAACCGGATGCGCAAAAGCAGCTGGCGCTGTGGAAGGATGCGCAAGCCAAGATCCGCGCCGATGTCTGCGCCGTGCCGCTGTTCGGCCTCAAGCAGGTGTGGGTGCACAGCGACCGCGTGAAGTACGGCTACAAGCTGGGCGGCGCGCTCAATCTGCAGCCGCCCATCACCGAGCAGACCAGCGTCACTGCCCCTTAAGGACTTCGCGCGAGACTTGCGCGGCGGTGTCGCGCACGTCTTGCACGAAATCTTCGATCAGCGCCGCGTTGCGCGACGCCTGAGCCCGGCACAGTTGGAAATGAAAATGCAGCTCCGGATCGAAGCGCCGCAGCACGAGGCGGCTTTGCATGCCTTCGGCGAACAGCGGATGGATCAGCGACACCCCCAGACCGGCGGCGACGAACTCACAGGCCGTCGGCGCGGTGTTGGTGTCGACCACCACATTGATGGGCAGCCCGGCCGTGTTGAAGGCCTGCTGCACCAATTGATGGGTCTGGCTGTCCGCGCCGAAGGACACGAAGGGCAGGCCGGCCAGATCGCGCGGCCGGATCACCCGTTTGCGCGTCAGGACATGGTTGACGGGCATGGCACAGACCAGGGGCTGGCGGAACAGCGGCTCGCGGTCGATGTAGGGGTTGTCCACGTGACTGCCCAGCAGGGCCACATCGATATGGCGCGTGGCCAGCCAGTCGGCCAGAAAGAGCGAGCCCCGGCTCTGGATGGACACGCGGACATCGGGATGGCGCTTGAGGAACTGCATCGTCACGCGGCGGGTGAAGGCGCCGGCCAGCGCCGGGAGCACGCCCACGTTGAGGGTGCGCTGCTCGGCGCGGCGGATGGATTCGACCGCCTGTTCGACCTGGCGCAAGCCGTTGAAGACCCGGTCGATCTCGCGGTAGAGGCGCATGCCCTGCGCGGTGGGCGCGAGCTTGCCGCGCACCCGGTCAAAGAGCGTGAGGCCGCTGTCGGCCTCCAGATGGCTGAGCAGTTTGCTCACGGCGGGCTGCGAAACGCCCAGCGCGGTGGCCGCCTGGCTGACCGTGCCGTGCTCGATCACCGCCTTGAAGGCTTCGATCTGGCGGAGATTGAGGACGTCTTTCATGAGCAGAAACGGACATGAATACAGAGGGTAGTCAAAAAGGTTATATGGCCGTGGCGGACAAGGCAAGCGCCGAAGCCGATGTCATCGTGGCTGGCGCGGGCATGGTGGGCGCGGCCATCGCCTACGGGCTGGCGGGCCTGGGGCAGCGCGTGCTGCTGATCGACGGCGCCGATACCGACTATCGCGCCGCCAAAGCCAACTTCGGCCTGGTGTGGCTGCAAGGCAAAGGGCAGGGCAACCCGCACTATCAGCGCCTGTCGCACCGGTCGGTGTTGGCGTGGCCGGCGTTTGCCAGCGAGCTCGAGGAGGTCAGCGGCATAGACCTGCAATATGAGCGGCGCGGCGGCCTGCATTTCTGTCTGGGCGAGCAGGAACTGCAGGCGCGCGCGGCGCGCATGCAGGCCTGGCGCCAGCAGGCGCCCGAGGTTGGTGACTGTGTAAGCATCCTGGCGCGTGACGAGTTGCTGCGGCGCTTTCCGGGGCTGCGCCTGGGCCCGGACGTCAGCGGCGCGAGCGTGGGCGAACTGGACGGCCACGCCAATCCCTTGCGGCTGCTGGCAGCCCTGCAGGCGGGGTTTCAGCAGCGCGGCGGCCGGCTGTGGGGAAATGCGCCCGTGAGCGCCATCCGGCCGATGACGGGCGGCGGGTTTGAAATCGATGCCGGCGGACGCCGGGCACGCGCCGCGCGCCTGGTCATCGCGGCGGGCCTGGGCTGCATCGGCCTGGGGCCGATGGTGGGGCTGGATGTGCCCTTGCGGCCGCAGCGCGGGCAGATCATGGTGACCGAACGGCTCGCGCCGCTGCTGCCCGTGCCGGGCAGCGGTATCCGCCAGACCGGCGAAGGCACCGTCATGGTGGGCCTGACGCAGGAGGAGGTGGGCTACGACCTGTCGACCACCACCGATGCGGCCGTGCGCATGAGCCGTAATGCTTTGCGCATCCTGCCGGCGCTGGCGCAGGCCCGGCTGGTGCGCCAATGGTCCTGTCTGCGCGTCATGACGCCGGACGGCTGTCCTGTCTATGCCTCCTCGCAGCAATTTCCCGGCGCTGATATCGCGCTTTGTCATTCGGGCGTCACCCTGGCGGCCCTGCACGCCGGCGACTACGCGCGCGGCCTGGCCGCGGGTGCCCCGCCTTCTTTCCTGGAAGTCTTCCATCATGAGCGCTTCAATGTTCAGAAAGTTGCATGAATCCGGTGCCGCGTCGCTGACGCTCACCATCGATGGCGAGCCGGTCAAGGCCGAAGCGGGCGAAAGCGTGGCGGCCGTGCTGCTGCGCCAGAGCACGCCGGCCAGCCGCAGCACGCCGGTCAATGAAAGTCCGCGCGCGCCCTATTGCATGATGGGCGTGTGTTTCGAGTGCCTGGCCGTCATCGACGGGGTGGCCTCGACGCAATCCTGTATGGTGCCGGTGCGCGAAGGCATGCGGGTCGAACGCCAGCACGGCAAGCGGAGCGTGCAAGCATGAAGCGCGAATTCGATGTCGTCGTGATTGGGGCCGGCCCTGCCGGCATGAGCGCGGCCATACGCCTGCGCGAGCAGCAGATGCGGGTGTTGGTCGTCGATGAACAACCGGCGCCGGGCGGTCAGATCTGGCGCGCGGTCGAGACCGTGGCCGCCACGCAGACCGGACGGCTGCTGGGCGATGAGTATCGCGCCGGCGCGGCGCTGGCCGAGCGCTTCCGTCAGTGTGGCGCGGTTTATGAGCCGCAGACGCAGGTCTGGCAGATCGAGACCGGCTGGCACGTGTACGTGACGCGCGAAGGCCGCGCCGAAGTGGTGCGCGCCGACCGCGTCGTGCTGGCCATCGGCGCGCAGGAACGCCCGGCGCCCTTTCCGGGATGGACCCTGCCCGGCGTGCTCACCGTGGGCGCGGCGCAGATCCTGCTCAAAACCGCGCGGCAAGTGCCGGCCGCGCCCGTCTGGGTGGCGGGCAGCGGCCCGCTGCCCTTGCTGTATATGGCGCAGTTGCTGCGCGCGGGCGGCAAGATCGCGGGCTGGCTGGACACGACCGCGCCGGGCGCTTGGCGCCGGGCGCTGCCCTGGGCCGGCGCGGCGCTGGCATCCTGGGGCGAGGTGCGCAAGGGCCTGGGCTGGCTGCGCGAGTTGAAGCAGGCCGGCGTGCGGCGCGTGCGCGGCGTGACGGGCTTGCGCGCCCTGGGCGAGAACGCCTTGCGTGAAATCGAATACACCTTGGCCGACGGCAGCCGCCGCCGCGAGCCGGCCACGGTGTTGCTCTCGCATGAGGGCGTGGTGCCGTCCATTCACATGACACGAGCGCTCGAGTGCGCCCATCACTGGGACCCGCGCCAGGCCTGTCTGGCCCCCGACCTGGATGCCTGGGGGCAGACCAGCCGTGAAGGCGTGTACGTGGCCGGTGACGCAGCCGGCATAGGCGGCGCGCTGGCCGCCTGCGCACGGGGCGAGCTGGTGGCCCTGGGCGTGGCCCGGCAGGCCGGCCGCCTGGAGGCGCAGGCCGCCGAGCGGGCCGCCGCGCCCTTGCGCGCCAAGCTCGACGGGCTGCTGCGCCTGCGGCCCATGCTCGACGAGATGTACCCGCCGCGCGCCAGCATTTTCAATCCGCCGGATGACACCATCGTGTGCCGCTGCGAGGAACTCACCGCCGGCGACATCCGCCGCGCGGCGCGCATCGGGCAGCCCGGCCCCAATCAAGTGAAGTCATACACCCGCGCGGGGATGGGCCCCTGCCAGGGACGTCAGTGCGGTTACACCATCGCCCATATCGTGGCCGCCGAGGAACAGCGGCCCGTGGCCGAAGTGGGGTTCTACCGTATCCGGCCGCCGCTCAAGCCGCTCACGCTGGGCGAGCTGGCATCGCTGGACATCGAGGACGAGCAAGCATGAGCGCGCCTATTTTCGATGTCGTCGTGATCGGCGGCGGGCTGCATGGCCTGTCGGCCGCGTTGCACATCGCCCGGCAGGGCAAGCGGGTGGTGGTGATCGAGCGTCATTGGACCGGACGCCATGCCTCCGGCGCTACCGCCGCCGGCGTGCGTACCCTCAACCGCGACCGGCGGGAGTTGGATCTGTCGTTAGAGGCGCTGGACATGTGGCACAACATGGCGGCGCTGGTCGGTGATGATTGCGGTTTTCACGCGCATGGCCAGATCTGCGTGGCCGAGACCGAGCAGGGCCTGGCCAAGCTGGCCACGCGCGTGGAAGGCTTGCGCGCGGCCGGCTACACCCATGAGGAGTTGATCGATGCCGCCGAGTTGCGCCGCCTGCTGCCGGCGCTCAGCCCGCATTGCGTGGGCGCGTCCATGGTGCGGCGTGACGGCGCGGCCGATCCGCACCGGGCCTTGCGCGCGTTCCGCGCCAGCGCCGAAGCGGCGGGCGTCACGCTGGTGGAACATTGCGCCGTGATGGACCTGCGGCGCCAGGGCGCGGATTGGTGTGTGGTCACCGAGCGCGGCGAGTGGGTCGCGCCCGCGGTGGTCAATGCCGCCGGCGCATGGTCTGCCCGCATTGCCGCCATGGCGGGCGACGAGATTCCGCTCGATACCAAGTCCTCCATGATGATGGTCAGCGAACGCTTGCGGCCCTTTATCAAACCGGTCGTCGCCATCGTCGGGCGTTCTTTGTCCTTCAAGCAATCCGATCAGGGCACCCTGGTGATCGGCGGTGGCCTGCAGGGCACGCCCAATCTGGAGCGGGAAACGTCGACGGCACGCATGCGCGTGCTGGCCAAGGGCGCGCATGCGGCCACCGATCTGTTTCCCATGGTGCGCGATATCCGCATCGTGCGCGTCTGGGCCGGGCTGGAAGCCAAGACCGAGGACCTGCTGCCCGTCGTCGGGCCTTCGCCCAACGCGCCGGGGCTGTTCCATGCCTTCGGCTTTTCGGGGCACGGTTTCGAGCTGGTGCCGGTGGTGGGCGCCCTGATGGCCGACCTGGTGCTGCGCGGCTCGACGTCGCGGCCCATCGAGGCGCTGCAAGCCACGCGCCTGATGGGGGGGCAGCCATGATCCGTTACGCCATCAAACGTCTGCTGCTGGCGATTCCGACCCTGCTGGCCATGTTGACCGCGGTGTTCGTGCTCGTGCGTCTGGTGCCGGGCGACCCGGCCGCGGTGATGCTGGGCGACCAGGCCAGCGCCGAGGCGCTGGCTGCCTTGCGCCTGCGCCTGGGCCTGGATCTGCCCATGCACGAGCAATACCTGCGCTTTCTGGGCGACATGCTGACGGGCAATTTCGGCGTCTCCATGGCCAGCGGGCGCACGGTCTTGCAGGAGGTGGCGCTGGTGCTGCCCTGGACCTTGCAGCTGACCGCCGCGGCGGTGCTGATCGGCGTGGTCTTCGGCCTGCCGTTGGGGATCTGGGCGGCCTTGCGGCGCAATGCCTGGCCCGATTATCTGGGCCGGCTGCTCTCCTTGACCGGCCTGTCGTTTCCGGCCTTCGTCTCGGCCATTCTGATGCTGCTGGCCTTCGCCATCGAACTGCGCTGGTTTCCGGTCATTGGCAGCACGACGGCCACCGACTGGGGCACGCAGTTGCGCAACCTGACGCTGCCGGCCTTCAATCTGGGCCTCATCATGATGGCCTATGTGATGCGCGTGACCCGCTCGTCCATGCTGGGCGTGATGGGCGAGGATTATGTCCGCACGGCCCGCGCCAAGGGCGTGCGGCCCATGCGGCTGATCCTGCGGCACGGCCTGCGCAATGCGCTCATCCCGATCGTGACCGTCGTGGGTCTGTACTTCGGCACCTTGATCGGCAACTCGGTGCTGACGGAAATCGTCTTTAACCGGCCCGGCCTGGGCAAGCTCATCCTCGGTGCGCTCAACACGCGCGACTACACCCTGCTGCAGGGCCTGATGGTGGTGTTTGCCTCGTGCGTGATTCTCGTCAATCTTCTGACCGACCTGGTGTACGGGATGGTCGACCCCCGGGTGAAATACAAATGAGCGCCGTCGCATCCTCCGCCCGGCCCAACCCGCTGTTGCAGGCACTGGCGAAGAATCGCCTGTCGTGGGTGGGTATCGGGCTGCTGTTGATCATCATCCTCGCGGCCGTGTTCGCGCCCTGGCTGGCGCCGCACGATCCGCTGCAGCAGAACATCGCTTACCGCCTGGAGCCGCCGTCGGCGGAGTTCTGGCTGGGCACCGACAGCTACGGCCGCGATGTGCTGTCGCGCCTGATCTATGGCGCCCGGGTATCGCTGCTGGTGGGCTTCGTGGCCATCATGATCGCCATGTGCATCGGCTCGGCCCTGGGCATTCTGGCCGGCTATGTGGGCGGCGTCATCGATCAGGTCATCATGGGCCTGGTCGATGTGCTGCTGTCCTTCCCGACCCTGCTGCTGGGCCTGATGGTCGCGGCCATGCTGGGCGCCAGCCTGGAGAATCTCATCATCGCCATCGCCATCACCGAAATCGCGCCCTTCGTGCGCGTGGCCCGGGCGCCGACCATTGCGCTCAAGCAGCGCGACTTCGTCGAAGCCGGCCGGGCCCTGGGGTATGGGCCGTTGCGGCTCATGGGCGTGCACATCCTGCCCAACATGATCTCCGATGTGGTGGTGCTGGGCTCGCTGTGGATGGCCTCGGCCATCCGCACGGAGGCCTCGCTCAGCTTCATCGGGCTGGGCGTGCCGCCGCCGGCGGCCACCTGGGGCAGCATGATCCGCGAGGGCTTCGAGAACATCCTCGACGCCTGGTGGCTGACGGTCTTTCCCAGCCTGGCCATTCTCCTGACGGTGCTGGCGCTGAATCTGCTGGGCGATGCCTTGCGCGACGCCATCGACCCCAAACTGCGTTCGGAGCGATCATGAGCACTCCCGTACTGGAACTGCGACAACTGCGCACCGAGTTTCGCATCGGCGGCGCCTGGCATGCCGCCGTGCGGGATGTCTCGTTGACGGTTGCGTCCAATGAAACCCTGGCCGTGGTGGGCGAATCGGGCAGCGGCAAGAGCGTGACGGCGCTGTCGGTGCTGCGTCTGCTGCCGGCGGCCGGCGCGCGTCACGCCGGCGGCCAGATCCTGCTCGAAGGCCGGGATATCGCTCCCCTGCCCGAAAAGCAGATGATGCGGCTGCGGGGCGACGCCATCGCCATGATCTTTCAGGAGCCGATGACCTCGCTCAATCCCACCATGACGGTGGGCGACCAGATCGCCGAGGCCATCCGCCAGCATCGCAAACTGTCCTGGGCCGAGGCGCGCAAGCTGGCGCTGCAGGCCTTGCAGGAGGTCAAGATTCCGGCGGCCGAAAAGCGCTTCGATGCGTATCCGCACCAGTTCTCGGGCGGCATGCGCCAGCGCGTGATGATCGCGATGGCGCTGGCCTGTAAGCCGCGCGTCTTGTTGGCCGACGAGCCGACCACGGCGCTGGACGTCACCATTCAGGCGCAGATTCTGACGCTGTTGTCGGAGTTGAAATCGGCGCATGGCATGGCGGTGGTGTTTATCACCCACAATCTGGGCGTGGTGGCGCAGATCGCCGACCGTGTGGCGGTCATGTACGCCGGCGAGGTCGTCGAGACGGCCGATGTGCAGACCCTGTTCGCCCGGCCCCTGCATCCCTATACCGAAGCCTTGCTCAAGGCGATGCCGCGCGTGGATACCGACACTGCGTCGCTGGCGTCGATTCCGGGCGGGGTGCCCGCCATTACGGCCATGCCGCCGGGATGCGCGTTCGCGCCGCGCTGTCCGCTGCGCCAGCCGGGTTGCGACACGCAGCGTCCGCCGCTGACGGCCGTGGCGCCCGGGCACGAGGTGCGCTGCCTGGTCAGAGCCCAGCCCAGCCCGATAGGAACAGCATGAAGCACAGCGGCAAGGAAGAACAAATGGACGACATTCTCCAGGTCAGGAATCTGGTCAAACGCTTCGAGAGCGGCGGCGGCTGGCTGGGCGGCCAGAAGCAGGTCGTGCGGGCCGTCAACGATGTGTCTTTCAGCGTGCGGCGCGGCCAATCGCTGGGGTTGGTGGGCGAGTCGGGCTGTGGCAAGTCCACGGTCGCGCGCACGCTGCTGCGTCTGATCGAGCCGGATGAAGGCGATATCGTGTTCGACGGCCAGGACATCCGGCGTGCCGGCGCGCAGGCGTTGCGGGCTTTGCGGCGGCGGGTGCAGATCGTGTTCCAGGATCCGTATGCCTCGCTCAACCCACGCCGCACGGTACGCCAGGCGCTGACCGAGCCGCTGCACGTGCATCGCATGGGCAGCCCGGCGGAAATCGCCCGCAAGGTGGAGCAGGCCATCGTCGAGGTGGGCCTGCCCGCGTCGGCGCTGGACCGCTACCCCCACGAGTTTTCCGGCGGCCAGCGGCAGCGCATCGGCATTGCGCGCGCGCTGGTGCTCGACCCCGAACTCATCGTGGCCGACGAGCCGGTCTCGGCCCTGGATGTGTCGGTGCAGGCGCAGATTCTGCAATTGCTGGAGCGGCTCAAGCGCGATCGCGGCCTGTCTTTCGTCTTCGTCTCGCACGATCTGGGCGTGGTGCGCCACTTCTGCGACTCGGTCTGCGTGATGTATCTGGGCCGCATCATCGAGCAGGGCCCCACGGCGCAGGTGCTGGATACCCCCCGGCATCCCTATAGCCGGGTGCTGCGCGACTCTTCGCCGGTGCCCGATCCGCAAGCCCGCATCCGCCTCATGAAGATCGAGGGGGAGATTCCCTCTCCCACCCATCTGCCGCCGGGTTGCGCCTTTCACCCGCGTTGCGCCCGGGCCCAGGCCGATTGCCGCACGCAGGTGCCGGCCCTGGCGGGACAGGGCCAGGACCGGCTGGCGGCCTGTTTTCATCCGCTGGACTGAGCGCGGGCAGCCCGGCGGGCGCCGCCGGGCTACTATCCTGCTTGTCACGCACCGCAAGGGGATGGGCATGAAAACACTGCTTCGCATCATGGCGTTGGCCCTGGCGGCCACGACGGCGCAGGCCGCGCCCGCGCAGCCGCTGCGCACGCCGCAGGCCGGCGTGCTGTGCGACCGTCACTTCTGCGCCGACAAGCAGGGTCTGTCGGCCGCGCTGACCGAGAAATACCTCGGCGAGCGGGCGGCCGCGCGCTTGCGCGCGCAGGGGGACTTCGATCACCACGCCTTTACCTACGAGAACGGGGTGTTCTGCGATACGCGCGAACGCCTGTGCCGGGAAAACCGCTACTTCGGCAGCGACGGGCAACGCAGCGGCGCGGTGGAGCCGATCTTCACGCGCCTGCTGTTTCCCGAGTAAGCCGCTTCAGCCGCCGCGGCGGACCGGCGCGATATGCCGCCATTCCTCGTCGGCGTATAGGCGCGAGCGCAGCAGAAAGCGGCGGCCTTCGGCGCTGTCGAGCGAGAAGGCCCCGCCGCGTCCGGGCACCGCGTCGATGATGAGCTGAGTGTGCTCCCAGTAGGCGAACTGATCCTCGCCGATATAAAAGGGGCAGCCCTCGAGCTCGCCCAGCAGCACATCGCCCGCGCCGACGAGAAACTCGCCGGCCGGATAGCACATGGGCGAGCTGCCGTCGCAACAGCCGCCCGATTGATGGAACATCAAGGGACCGTGCTTGGCCCTGAGCACGGCGATGAGATCGCGGCCCGCCTCGGTGGCGACCACGCGCGGTGTGGTTTCGGTCATGGGCAGTGTCTCCGGCTATCGCGAGGCGGGACCGGCCAGGCCGGCCCCGGCCGCCTTAGAAAAAGCCCAAGGCCTTGGGCGAATAGCTCACCAGCAGGTTCTTGGTCTGCTGGTAGTGATCCAGCATCATCTTGTGGGTTTCACGCCCGATGCCGGATTGCTTGTAGCCGCCAAACGCGGCATGCGCGGGGTAGGCGTGATAGCAGTTGGTCCAGACCCGCCCGGCCTTGATGCCACGGCCCATGCGATAGCAGGTATTGATGTCGCGCGACCAGACCCCCGCGCCCAGGCCATAGAGCGTGTCGTTGGCCAGGGCCAGCGCGTCGTCGGCATCCTTGAAGGTCGTCACCGCCACGACCGGGCCGAAGATTTCCTCCTGGAAGACGCGCATGCGGTTGTGGCCCTTGAACACCGTGGGCTGCACGTAATAGCCGTCCGTCAGATGGCCCGCCGGCGGCGCGCGGCCGCCGCCGGCCAGGACTTCGGCGCCTTCCTGTTTGCCGATGTCCAGATAGGAGAGGATTTTCTCCAGCTGCTCGGCCGAGGCCTGGGCGCCCAGCATGGTGTCGCCGTCCAGCGGGTTGCCTTGCTTGATGGCCGCCACGCGCTTGAGCGCGCGCTCCATGAATCTGTCGTAGAGGGATTCCTGGATGAGCGCGCGGCTGGGGCAGGTGCAGACCTCGCCCTGGTTGAGCGCGAACATCACGAAGCCTTCGATGGCCTTGTCGAAGAACTCGTCGTCGGCGGCGGCGACGTTGTCAAAGAAGATGTTGGGCGATTTGCCGCCCAGCTCCAGCGTCACGGGGATGATGTTCTGCGAGGCATATTGCATGATCAGGCGCCCCGTCGTGGTTTCGCCGGTGAAGGCGATCTTGGCGATGCGTTTGCTGCTGGCCAGGGGCTTGCCGGCTTCCAGACCGAAGCCGGTGACGATGTTCAGCACGCCCGGCGGCAGGATGTCGGCGATCAGTTCGGCCCACAGCAGGATGCTCAGCGGGGTCTGCTCGGCGGGTTTGAGCACGACGCAGTTGCCCGCGGCCAGGGCCGGCGCCAGCTTCCAGGCCGCCATGAGAATGGGGAAGTTCCAGGGGATGATCTGGCCCACCACCCCCAGGGGTTCGCGGAAGTGATAAGCCACGGTGTCGTTGTCGATTTCCGATAGCCCGCCCTCCTGGCCGCGGATGGCCGAGGCAAAGTAGCGGAAGTGGTCGATGGCCAGCGGAATGTCGGCGGCGCGGGTCTCGCGGATGGGCTTGCCGTTGTCCCAGGTTTCGGCCGTGGCCAGTTGTTCCAGATTGGCTTCCATGACGTCGGCGATACGCAGCAGCAAGCGGGCGCGCTCGGCCGGCGCGGTGGCGCCCCACTTGGGCGCGGCGCGGTGCGCGGCATCCAGTGCCAGTTCGATGTCGCGCTCCGTGGAACGGGCATGCCGCGACAGGAGCTGCCCGGTCACGGGCGTGAGGTTGTCGAAAGTCGCGCCGTCGGCCGGGGCTTGCCAGCGCCCGCCGATGAAATTGCCGTACTCCTTTTTCAGCGCCAGGCGCGTGCCGTAGCTCTCGGGCGTGATGCGGGTCGCGAGGTCCATGTTTGTCTCCGGGGATAAGGGATGGGGGGCGGGGTGGCCCTGGTTTCCTCCAAGCAAAGTCCATGCCAGTAGACAGGGCCGTGTGGCGCATGCGAAATTAGGGCGGCGTGGACCTGCCCGCGCGTTGCCGGGCGGGTCTGTCTGTCGCGTTTTGCGACAGCGCCGCGCAACAGGTGTCGCAGAACGCCCGAGACGGAGACGATTCATGGTCCAACGACAACGAGCGCTGAGCCAGGCGCGCGCGCTTTTCAACGAGCAGGGCGTCTTGCCCAGCGGTTTGGTGGCCGAGCCCATCCTGCGCTCCTGGCGCCGCTGCGCCGAATGGGGCATCGACATGCGCGCCGCGCGCGTGCCCGAACCGCTTACCGCCGCGGAGTTGCGCCAGGCGCGCCAGCGCAATGAGATGCTGCGCCGCGTGGCCGAGCCTGCCCTGGCCAGCTTGCGCGGGGCGGGCGGCATCATCATCCTGACCGATGCGCAGGGGCTGGTGCTCGACTGCGAAGGCGACACCGGCTTTGCCGAACGCGCCCGGCGCGTGGCCTTGATGCCCGGCGCGAGCTGGGGCGAATCGGCCGCCGGCACCAATGCCATCGGGACGGCGCTGGCCGAAGGCCGGGCGCTGGTCGTGCAGGGCGCCGAACACTATCTGGAGTCCAACCGCATTCTGACCTGCATGGCCGTGCCGGTCTTCGACGGGCAGGGGCGGTCGCTCGGCGTACTGGATTTCTCCTGCCAGACCGCGCTGGCGCGCGCGGGCTTGCTCGAGCAGGTCCGCGCGGCGGCCGACGCCATGGAGCACGCCTTGTTCGAGGCCGACTTCGAACGGCATGAACGCCTGCATCTCGAGGGCGGCGCGATGCTGGCGTTCGACGGCGAGCGTCTGGCCGGCGCCAACCGTCAGGCCCGTGCCCTGCTGGGCCTGGACAGCGAGGGAATCGGCCGCCTGCGCTATGCCGACCTCTTCGACGGCGATCCGGCCCTGGGGGCGGTGCGCACGCGCCAGGGCGCGGCCCTGCGCTTGCGCGCATCGCATGGCCGCCGTCCGCCGGCGGCGCCCGCACCCGCCGTCCCGCCCGGCGTGCATTTCGAGCCGGCCACCCTGGCGGCGCTGGATCGCGCCGTGCGCTTGTGCGATGCCGGCTTGTCCGTCCTGCTGCAAGGCGAGACGGGCGCGGGCAAGGAGATGTTCGCGCGCGCGCTGCACGCCCGCAGCCGCCGCGCGCGCGGGCCCTTCGTGGCCATCAATTGCGCCGCCCTGCCGGAAAGCCTGATCGAATCCGAGCTCTTCGGTTACGAGGAAGGGGCCTTCACGGGGGCGCGCCGCCAGGGCAGCAAGGGCCTGTTGCGGCAGGCCCACGGCGGCGTGCTGTTTCTGGATGAAATCGGCGACATGCCGCTGGCCTTGCAGGCGCGGCTGTTGCGGGTGTTGCAAAGCCGCGAGGTCACGCCTCTGGGCGGGGGCAAGCCCGTCGACGTGGATTTCGCCCTGGTCTGCGCCACCCACCGGCCTTTGGCCAACGGGCAGGGCGACGCGCCGGTGCGCGCCGATCTCTATTTCCGTATCGCCGAATACACGGTGGCGCTGCCCGCGCTGCGCGAGCGCGCCGATCTGCCGGCGCTGGTGCGCCAGATGTGGCAGGCGCAAGCCGGGCCGGCGCTGCCGCCGGCGCTGGCCGACGAACTGGCCGCCTATGCCTGGCCGGGCAATTACCGGCAATTGAATGCCGTGCTGCGCACGCTGCGGGTGCTGGCTGCCGAGACCGGCGTGGTCGAGCGCGCGATGCTGCCGGCCGATGTCCGCGGCAGTGTGGCCGCGCCTGGCGACCTGGCGTCGGTCACCGGCGGCGCCATCGATGCCGCCCTGGCCGCGCATGGCGGCAATGTCAGCCGTGCCGCGCGCGCGTTGGGCGTGCACCGCAGCACCTTGTACCGCCGGCGGGCGCATTGACCGTGACGGCGAAGAAAGCCTGACAGCGCGCCCGCGCGGCGATACACTGCCCCACCATAAATTCAGCTGCCGTCCGGGTGGCGAACCATGGGGGAGACCATGAAGCAATATCGCAGTGTTGCCGCGCTGGCGTTGTGCCTGGCGTTCAGTGGTGCGCAGGCCAACGACGCCAATGGCGTCAAAATCGGGGTGCTGACCGACATGGCCGGCGTGACGGCCGATGCCACCGGCAAGGGGTCGGTCGAGGCCGCCCGTATGGCCATCGAGGAAGTCGGCGGCCGGGTGCTGGACAAACCCGTCAGCCTGGTGGTGGGCGACCACCAGCACAAGCCGGATATCGGCAGCAGCCTGGTCCGTAAATGGTATGACGCCGATGGCGTGGATGTCGTGGTCGACGTGCCGAACTCATCGGTGGCGCTGGCCGTGCAGGGGATCGCGCGCGAGAAGAAGAAACTCGTGCTGGTCTCCAGCGCCGGCACGACCGCACTGAGCCAGGCGCAATGCTCGCCCTATGGCGTGCAATGGACCTACACCACCTATGCGCTGTCGCGGGGCACGGCCAATGCCGTGGTCAAGGAAGGCAATAAGCGCTGGTTCATCCTGGCCTCCGATTACGCTTTCGGCAAGCAGCTGGCCGCGGATACCGAGGCGGTGGTCAAGGCCAACGGCGGCGAGGTGCTGGGCACGGTCTATCACCCCCTGAACGCCTCCGACTTTGCGTCCTTCCTGCTGCAGGCGCAGGCCTCCAAGGCGCAGATCGTCGGCATCGCCAATGCGGGCGGCGACACCATCTCCGCTATCAAACAGGCGGCCGAGTTCGGTGTCTCCAGCGGCGGGCAGCAACTGGCCGCCATGCTGCTGTTGCTCACCGATGTGCACAGCCTGGGGCTGGAGGCGGCGCAGAAGACCTATCTGACCGTGCCTTCCTATTGGGATATGAATGAGGGCACGCGCAAGTTCTCCAAGGACTTCCAGGCGCGCGTGGGACATCCGTCGACCTTCCTGCAGGCGGGCGTCTACAGCTCGGTGCGGCACTATCTGCGCGCCGTGCAGGCGGCCGGCACGACCGACAGCGATGCCGTCATGGCCAAAATGAAGACCCTGCCCATCGACGACCCCTTCAGCCAGAATGCCCACATCCGCGAGGATGGCCTGGTGGTGCGCGACATGATGTTGGCTCAGGTCAAGACGCCGGCGCAATCCAAGGGCGCTTGGGACTACTACAACATCGTGCGCACGATTCCCGGCGACACGCTGGCCTGGCCGCTGTCCGAAAGCCAATGTCCGCTGGTGAAAAAGCCGTGAGTCTGCATCTGGCCGATGTCGGCAGTTTTTATGCCGGCGGTGAGCAGGTGCGGCTCAGCGGCCAGCCCGTGCGCGAGATTCAGTTCACGCGCACGGCGGCCTATGCCTACGATCCCAATGGGCTGTACCACTTCGGTCAGGCCTATGTGCAGTACTTCATCCCGCAGCAGCGCAGCCAGCCCTTGCCGCTGGTCTTGCTGCATGGCGGCGGGATGACCGGCACCATGTGGGAGCAGACCCCCGATGGCCGGCCGGGCTGGCTGCGGCATTTTCTGCAGCAGGGCCACGCCGTCTATGTGGTGGACAACGTCGAGCGCGGCCGCGCGGGCTGGGCGCCTTTTAGCGCCGTGTGGCCGGACGCGCCCATCATGCGTACGGCCGAAGAGAGCTGGTCGTTGTTTCGCTTCGGGCGCGCCGAGGACTATGACACGCGCCAGCCGTTTGCCGGGCAACGCTTTCCGGTCGGCGCGTTCGATGCGTTCATCCGCCAGTCGGTGCCGCGCTGGCTGGGCAATAACGACGCCGCCCTGGCCGCTTTCTGCGCGGTGCTCGAGCGGGTCGGGCCCTGTCTGGTGCTGGCCCATAGCCACGGCGGCGAGGTTGCCTACCGCGCCCTGCATGAGCGGCCCGAACTGGTGCGCGGCCTGATCGGGATCGAGCCGTCGGGTTTTTCGGCCGAAGTGCGCGCCGAATGCGTGACCGGCAAGCCCTTTCTGTTCGTCTATGGCGATTATCTCGATGCCACCCCGTTGTGGTCGCAGTTAAGCGCCACCGGCCAGGACTATGCCGCGCGGCTGGCCGCCGCCGGCGGGCAGGTGCAGACCTGGCGGCTGGCGGACATGGGCATCGCCGGCAACTCGCACATGCTGATGATGGACGACAACAGCGAAGCGCTGGCCTACCGCATCGGGGAATGGATCCTGAAAGCATAGGGTTCAATTAATGGAATACAATTAGTTTGTATGTCATCTAATTGTTGATTCCATGCCTGATTCCCATACGGCAGCGTCCCGCTTCGGGCCGCTGCTTTCCCAGGCCGCGCGCAGTTGGCGCCGCGCCGCTGATCGTCGTCTGATTCCCTTTGGCCTGACCGAGGCGACCTGGCTGCCGCTGTTGCGCGTCTCGCGCGCCGGGCATCCCATGCGCCAGAAAGATCTGGCGGCCTCGCTGGGGCTGGATGGGTCGTCCATCGTCAGAGTGCTGGATGCGCTCGAAGCGGGCGGCCTGCTGGCCCGGCAGGCCGATCCCGAGGACCGGCGCGCCAAGGCGCTGGTGCTCACGCCGGCGGGCCAGGCCGTGGTCGAGCAAGTGGAGGCCGTGGCGCGGCAGGTGCGCGAGGCCGCGCTGGCCGATCTGCCCGAAGAAGAAGTGCTGCGTGCCTGCGCGCTGCTGGCCCGCATCTGCGAACGGCTCGACGGCGAGGGGGAGGCCGCATGACGAGGCCCATTCCCCGCGTGCAATTGTGGATGCTGGCGGTGTTTACCTTCAGCGGCACGCTGGCCATGCATATTTTCGTGCCGGCCTTGGCGATGGCCGGCAAGGATCTCGGCGCGAGCAACGCCTCCATGCAGATGACGGTCAGCCTCTACATCCTGGGCCTGGCCGGCGGTCAATTGCTCTACGGGCCCTTGTCGGATCGGTTCGGCCGCCGTCCGGTGCTCATGGGCGGGCTGGCCCTTTACACCCTGGCCGGCCTGGCCGCCGTGCTGGCGCCGGATGCCCATGCCCTGATCGCGGCGCGGCTGTTTCAGGCGCTGGGCGGGTGCGCCGGCCTCGTGCTGGCCCGGGCCATCGTGCGCGACACCGCGGCTGACAACTCGGCCGCCAAGCGCCTGGCGCTCATGAACATGATGGTCATGATCTCGCCCGCGCTGGCGCCCTTGC
This sequence comes from Bordetella genomosp. 12, assembly GCF_002261355.1. Classification (GTDB taxonomy): domain Bacteria; phylum Pseudomonadota; class Gammaproteobacteria; order Burkholderiales; family Burkholderiaceae_B; genus Bordetella. Next base: position 1,055,111 of record NZ_NEVU01000001.1, read on the forward strand.
TGGGCAGTTTTCTGGCCGCCACCCTGGGCTGGCGCTCCATTCTGGCCCTGCTCTGTCTGTTGGGGGTGGCCAATCTGCTGCTGGCCTGGCGCAAGCTGCCCGAGACCCTGGCCCAAGCCGCGCCGCTGACGCCGGCCCGGCTGCTGCGCGACTACGGCGCGCTGTTCCGGTCGCGGCGATTCGTCGGCTATACGCTGGGCGGCGGGTGCGCGACGACCTCGATGTATGCCTTCGTGGCCAGCGCCCCGTTCATCTTCATCGACCAGTTGCACCGCCCCGAACACGAAGTGGGCGTGTATCTGGCCATCCTCGTGTCCGGCGTGTGGCTGGGCAATGCGGTCTGCGGCCGTTTGCTCAACGTCATTCCGATCGACCGCCTGCTGATGGGCGGCAATCTGCTGAGCGCCATCAGCGTGCTCACGCTCCTGGCCTGCGTGCTGGCCGGGGTGATGAACACCACGCTGATCATGGTGCTGATGTTTGTGTTCTGCGTCGGCGCGGGCGCCTGTTCGCCGGCCGCGCTGACCCTGGCGATGAGCGTCAATCCGCAGGTCATCGGCTCGGCTTCCGGGCTGTATGGCTGCACGCAGATGGCCATCGGCGCCATCTGCACCAGCCTGGCCGGCTTGGGCGCTTCGCCCCTGCGCGCCGCGGTGCTGGTGATCGCGGGAGCCTGCGTGCTGTCGCAGCTGGCGCTGCGCATGGCGCAATCGCGCCGCGAGCCCGCCGCCGCGCCGTCCTGACCCGATATTGATTTCAATGGCGCAGGCATTGGCGTTATGCTTTTGCCAGCCCCGTACCCCTGATGAGCTGGAGACAGAAATGAGTCAAGACACACCCGAATTCCTGCTGGAGCGCCACCCGAATCCGGTGACGCCCGCCGAACGCGAGCGCCTGCTGCAGGATCCGGGGTTTGGCCGGATCTTCACCGATCACATGGCCACCGTGCGCTACAGCGCCGACCGGGGCTGGCACGACGCCAGAATCGGCGCGCGCGCCGATCTGAGCCTGAACCCGTCGACGCTGGTGCTGCATTACGCGCAGGAGATTTTCGAGGGGCTCAAGGCCTATCGCCTGCCGGATGGCAGCGCCACGCTGTTCCGTCCCGAGGCCAATGCCCGGCGCTTCCGCAATTCCGCGGCCCGCCTGGCCATGGCCGAGCTGCCGGAAGACCTCTTTGTCGCGTCCGTCGAGCAACTGGTGCGCCTGGAGCGTGACTGGATTCCGTCGGCCGACGGCGCTTCGCTTTACCTGCGCCCGTTCATGATCGCCACCGAGGTCGCGCTGGGCACCAAGCCGTCCACGGATTATCTGTACGCCGTCATCGCCTCGCCGGTGGGGGCCTACTTCAAGGGCGGCGGTTCGGCCGTCACGATCTGGGTGTCGGATAACTACACGCGCGCCGCGCCGGGCGGCACGGGCGCGGCCAAGTGCGGCGGCAATTACGCCGCCAGCCTGCAGGCGCAGGCCGAAGGCGCGCGCGAGGGCTGCGATCAGGTGGTCTTCCTGGATGCGGTCGAGCGCCGCTGGGTGGAAGAGCTGGGCGGCATGAATGTCTTTTTCGTGTTTGCCGATGGCTCGCTGCAAACCCCGCCCCTGACCGGCACGATTCTGCCCGGCATCACCCGCGACTCCCTGATCACGCTGGCGCGCGATTTGGGCATGACCGTGCGCGAGGAGCCGTATTCCATCGACCAGTGGCAGGCCGATGCGCAAAGCGGCAAGCTGGCCGAGGCCTTCGCCTGCGGCACGGCGGCAGTGGTCACGCCGATCGGCCAGGTCAAGGGCCGCAAGCATGGCTTTACCATCGGCTCGGGGGGCGCAGGCGAGGTCACCTTGCGCCTGAAGGCTGCGCTGCAGGATATCCAGCGCGGCCGCAGCGACGACAAGCACGGCTGGCTGCACAAAGTGGCTTGAGGTCAGGCCGCCAGGCCCGGCCGCGGGTGGGATTCACCCTGCCTGCGGCTGCAGGGCGGGCTGCGCCAGCGTGATCTGGTAGAGCGCGGCGATCAGGTCCGATTGCGTCACCAGGCCGAGCAGCCGCCCCTGGCCATCGAGCACCGGCACGCTGTGCAGGCCATCCGCCATGGCCGGAGCCAGTTCGATGGCCGGCAGATCGGGCGTGGCGAACGCGCCCCCGATGCTCAGGCAGTCCATCAAGGCGCGCCCTTGGGCCTGGCCGGCGCGCGCCGCCTGCGCGCTCACCATCCCCAGATAGGCCTCTGTGCCCTGCGCGACGACGGGCAGCGCGTCCAGGCGATGGTGCTGCATCCGCTCCAGCGCCTGCGCCAGGCTGTCCCGCGCATCGAGGCGCACCACGTCCCGCGACATGATGCCGGCGCACGGAACGTCCGCGTGGCGGCGTGAGGCGGCACGAGCTTCGGCGGCCAGCACGATGGCCTGCAGATCCGCTTCGCTGATATCGAGCAGCGTCTCATGGGAAGCCAGGGTCTGGCGCAGATCGTCGGGGGAGAACCCCAGCCGCTGGCTGGGCAGCGGATCGCGGGTCAGATGCGGCGAGGGCGGGATCTGGGGGCGATGCGGATAGGCGCGTTTGAGCAGGCCGTTGAACACCACGGCGGCGCTGAGCAGGATCAGCGAATTGATGCCCACCGGCCACAGCGCAAAACCGAAGCCCAGCTGGCTGACCGCCGGGCCGCCGAGCACGGCGGTCAGGGCGACCGCCCCGCCTGGCGGATGCAGGCAGCGCAGGGCGAACATGGCAGCGACCGCCAGGCCGCCGGCCGTCGCCGCCGCCCAGGCCGTGTCGGGGATGAGGTGCGCGCAGGCCACGCCTACCAGGGCCGAGATGAGGTTGCCGCCCAGGATGGACCACGGCTGGGCCAGCGGGCTGGCCGGTGCGGCAAAGAGCAAGACGGCGGAGGCGCCCATGGGCGGAATGAGCCAGAGGCCGGCCGGGCCAAGCGCCTGGCGGCTGATCCAGGCCGTAACCAGCAGGCCCAGCAGCGCGCCCATGGCGCCATAGCATTTTTCGCGCAGGCTGGCGCCTACGGGGACCGGGGCAAAGGCGCGCAACCAGTTGGCAAAACGGGCGGACACAAGGTTCTCCTCGCGGCCGGGGCCGGCCGCGCGGGCATCGACTGTAGCACGCTGCGCCTGGCCGCCCGCCGTGGGCGCTGGCGAAGCGCGGCGCATTTTGCTTCAATGGCTGTCAGCCCGTGACGCGGGCCTCTGTCCAGGAGTTCAGGATGCCGTCCTCGCATTTTCAACCGGTGGCGCTCGAGCATGCCAGCCGCCTCATCAATCACGGCCCGACGGTGCTGATCACCACCCGCCACGGCGCCGTGCGCAACATCATGGCAGCGGCCTGGTCCATGCCGGTGGAGTTCTCGCCGCCCCGCATTTCGGTGGTGATAGACAAGCACACCTACACGCGCGAATTGATGCAGGCCAGCGGCGGCTTCGGCTTGCTGATCCCGGGCGTGGCCTTTGCCGATCAGACCTATGCCGTGGGCAGCGTGTCCGGGCGCGAGGGCGATAAGTTCACCCGCTACGGCATCGCCACCCTCGACGGCCCCGTGCTGGGGCTGCCGTTGGTGGAAACCGGGATGGCGGCCTGGATGGAGTGCCGCTGGATCCCCGAAAAGCACACCGAGGACGCTTACGACACCTGCTTTGCCGAGGTCGTGAGCGCGGCGGCCGACAGCCGGATCTTTGCGGGCGGGCATTGGCATATCCATGCCGACAACCGCGACCTGCACACCTTGCATCACCTGGGCGCGGGCACTTTTGCCGTGGCCGGCGCGCCCATCCGGGCGCAGGCGCGCTGAACTCAGCCCGCCGTGGCGCTCAGATGCTCGTAGAGGATGGTCGAGCCGATGCCAATGAGCGCCACGCCGCCGAGAATCTCGGCGCGCTTGCCCGCCATCGCGCCCAGCACCCGGCCGAGCATGACGCCCAGCGTCACCATGATCAAGGTGGCCAGGCCGATGGTGATGGCGGTCACGATGATGTTGTTGTCGATGAAAGCGAGGCTCACGCCGACGGCCATGGCGTCGATGCTGGTGGCAAAGCCGGTGGCTGCCAGCAGCCAGAAACCGTGACGGGAAGGGGGGGCGGCGTCTTCCTCTTCGGCGGATAGCCCGCTGCGTATCATCATGAACCCCAGCACACAGAGCATGCCGAAGGCGATCCAGTGATCCCAATCGGCAATGAACTTGGCGGCGAGGGAACCGAGCGCCCAGCCGATGAGCGGGGTGATGGCTTCGATCACCCCGAAGATCACGCCGGTGCGCAGGGCTTCGGAAAAGCGGGGTTTATGCAGCGCGGCGCCCTTGCTGACAGCGGCCGCGAAAGCGTCGGTCGACATGGCGAACGCCAGCACCAGGGTGGACAACACATTCATCAATGACTCCTGCCGGGCAAGTACGCATAGACCTCGACCCGCCGCCCGGCGCAGCAGGAAAGGTCCATGGTCTCGCCAGGCCGGCAGGCTGCGCGCGCCATGGCCGTGTCGGGCCAAGAGTGTTGACGCGCGCCCTTTCCAGGATGGAAAGGAGGCTACTCCCCAAAAGGATGGGCCGAGTGTAGCAGGGTATTGCGTGACCGCCGCGCCAACCCATAAAGAGGTCGGAAGGCGGCCGGGGTCTGGGTATCATTGAGCCATGATTCCTGTTGCTATTCCCGCTATCTGGTTCTATCTCCTGCCTTTGTTGTCATTGTTGGCCCTGGTCTGCCTGGCGGTCTGGGGCCTGGGCCTGGCGCTGAGCGCGGGCTGGCGCGGGGCGCTGCGCCGCCATCCCTGGCGCGCCCTGGCCCTGGCGCTGCCCTTGCTGGCCCTGGTGGCGTATGGCGCGGACTTCGCGCTGTCGGTCTGGCGCTATCAGCAGGGCGCGGCGCGCCAGGAGGCGGCGCGGCGGCTGGTGCTCGATGCGCCGCGGACGGTGGCGGGCATCGCCATGCCGGCCGGCACCCGGCTGCAACTGATGCGCCCCGGGCAGCCCGAGACCTTCATCGAGGCGGAGTTCGACCAGCCCGTCCTGGTGCAGGGCCTGGCCGCGCGGCGCCTGGCCCGGCGCGTGTCGGCCCGCTACGACGCGCACAGCTATCAGGAGATCGGCAGCGACGTGTTGTCGATGTCGGTCTTCGGCGAGGGGGCGCAACGGGTGCAGGGCTGGTCTTGCGATGCGGGCGAGGCCATCGAGTTTGAATTCCACGACGGGGTGCCGGTGTTCGAACAATGCACGCTGGCCGCCGGCGACAGCCATGCCCTGGCCGTGCCCGGGGCGCGGCTGCGCGCCAGCAAGGGCACGGTCTATATCGACGGCCACGTGGATCCCGACCGCTGGGTGATCCGGCTCCAGGCGGGCCAGAGCCTGCGTCTGGCGGGTATGTGGCTGGCCGAGGCCAATCTGCGCCTGGATGAGACCGGCGCGTTGTTTGCCGTGTCGGCGGGCACGCTGATCTGTCCGTTTGCGCTGGGCCCGTTGCAGTATCCGGTGGGTACCCAGGTGCAGACCCTGGCGCGCGGCTGGCAAGGGCGGCGTCCCTGGCTGTTCACCCTCGCCGCGGGCGCGCACGCGGCCTATGCCGGGCATGCGGATGTGCAGGGGGGTGAGTCGGTGGCGCAGGCCCGCGAGGGCGAGGTGCTCAGCGTGGCGCCCAGCCGCGAACTGGGCGTCAGGGAGTGGATGAAGCTCGGGCCGGACGCCGCTTTGCCGGCTTGCCCGGACTAGCCTTGGGCGCCGGGGGCGCGGCCGCGTGCATGCGCTCCAGGCAGGACAAGGTCTCCACATAGGCCATGAACTGATGCAGGTATTCGGGCGAGAGCGTGCGCAGATGGGATAGCGCGCGATGCACCAGGTGGTCGGAATTCAGCGGGCCGGCGTTTTCCGGCAATTGCTCCAGCGACTGCTGCAATTGCTGGTCGGCGCTCAAGCGCGTCCAGATGTCGCGGAACTCATCCAGCAGGGGCAGCTCGGGATAGGCCTGGCGCAAACCGCCGGGTTCGCTGTCCGCCGCGCCGTCTTGCGCCAGGTGGGCCAGGAGTTGCGTCAGCGGCGAGGGGGCGGGCGCCGCGGGCGCGGGCGGCGGCGGGGCGGCCATCCGGGCGGCGTAGTCGTCGATGCACTGGCGCAGGCGCTGCTCGACCCGCTCGCGCGCCCGGCCCGACAATTGGCTGGCGCGCCGCGCCAGGGCATCCATCCGGGCGAACCGTAGCGGATCGGCCAGATGGGCGCCGCTATCGCGCCAGGCCTGCAGGCGGTCCGCGTCACTCACCGTGGGGCGCTTCCGGTTTGCCCGTGCCGGCCTGGCGCGGGACGGGGGCGATCTCCACGCGGCGATTCTTGGCCTGGCCTTCGGGGTCGGCGTTGGAGGCCACGGGTTGCTGCGATCCGAAGGCCGCGGCGAACACGGTGCTGGCAGGAAACCCTGCCTCGATCAGCGCACGCGTGACCGTCAGCGCGCGTTGCGCCGAGAGGTCCCAGTTATCGGCGAAGCGCCGGTTGAATTCACTCACGCGCTGGTCGTCGGTGAACCCGCTGACCATCAGGATTTCATCGCGGCCGCGCAAATACGTCTGCAAGGGCCCGGCCAGGCTTTTGAGCACTTCGCGGCCTTCGGGCTGGAGCTGATCGGAGTTCAGGGCGAACAGCACGCTGCCGCTGATGCCGATGCGGCCATCGACCAGCGTCACGCGGCCGGCCGCCAGCGGACCGGCCAGCGCCTGCTCCAGGGTTTCGCGGCGCTGGGTTTCGGCCTGCCTTTCCTTGACCTCTTCATCCAGTTTGGCGGTCAGTTGCAACTGCACGCCGATGATGCCCACCAGAATGAGCACGAAGGCGCCCAGGAGCACCGACATCAGATCGCCAAAGACCGCCCAGGCAGGCGCCGGGGCGTCCAGGCCGGCATCGAGCTCGTCTTTCATGGGGTCGCGGCCCCGTCACGGTTGAGCTGCTGCAATTGCTGCATGATCTGTTTCTGCGACAGCAGCGACAGATCCACGACTTCGCGGGCCTGCGCCACGTAATAGGCCAGTTGCTCATCGCTGCGCGTGAGCGATTTGGCCAGCGCCGCTTCGATGCGCTCGAGCTGGCCGATCAGCTTGCCATTGGCCTGGTCGAAGCCTTGCACCGCGGCTTCCAGGGCCGCGCCCAGGCTGCCGACCTCGGCCGCGCTGCTGGTGACCTGGCTGGCGACTTCGCCCAGTTTGCCGGTTTCCCCTTCGAGGTGTTCGGTAAAGCGTTGGCCCACGCGCCCGAGCAGTTCGGCCGAGGAGGCCACCAGGGCATCGACCGCGCCGCGCTGCTCGTGGCTGGCGTGATTGATGGCCTGCAGCAGGGTGTCCACGGTGTCGAGCAGGTGGCCGCGTTCCTGCAGCATGGCGTTGTCGCGCACCATGCTGTCGGAGAGTTTTTCGCGCAGTTCGGCCACCATGGCGGCGGCCGCCTTGGGCGCCTGCGACGCCGCTTCGAGCAACTGCTCCATGTCGGCGATCATGCGTTGCGATTGCGCCTCGGCCTGGCGGGTGATGCCGCCCACGGCTGCCGAGAAGTCATCGCAGATTTCCTGCTGGCGGGCCAGCGTGCGATTGCCCGTGCTCTCCCAGTCGGCGCGCAGCGCGGCGGCCACGCCGGCCAGCGATTCGGTCCAGGCGGCCAGGCGCGCCTCGTCGCGGGTGGCCAGCTCGCCGTGCAGGCGGCCATGCGCCTGGTCGACCGTGACCAGCAGCGCGGCGGCGTGCGACTCGAAACGCTCGGCGGCGGCATCCAGGGCGGCGCGATGGGCGTCGGCCAGGGTGGCGCTGGCTGCGTCGTGCCGGCCCAGGGCTTCGTGCCAGGCCTGCGCCAGTTGCTCGTTGGTGTGATCCAGGCGGCTGGCCACGTTGTCGACCAGACCGCTGGCGCGCTGGTCGAAGGCGGTGGAGAAGTCCTGCAGCGTGGCGCGCAGCCCCTCGGTCAGGCGGGCCTGGTCTTGCGCCTGCCCGGCCAGGGCGGCCTGCCAGTGCTGCAGGGTGGCCGCCGTGTCCTGCGAGACGGTCTGGGCCGCGCCTTCCAGGCGGCGGGCGATGCCGTCGATCAGCGTGCCCGAGCGGGTTTCGAAGGTGGCCGCGAAGTGCTCCAGCGCGGCGCGCAGTTGCTGGGCGGCCTCCTGCTGGCCGCGTTGCTGTTCGCTCAGCGCGCCTTGCCAGGCGCCCAGCGCGGTCTGCACCTGGCCGGCGATGGCGCCGGCCGTGCCATCCAGGCGCGCGCCCACGCGCTCGAGCAGCCCTTCGGCGCGGCTGTCAAAGCCCGTGCTGAACTGCGTCAGCGCGGCGCGCAGGTCCTGCGTGAGCGTGGTCTGCGCCACCTGTTGTTCGGCCAGGGCCGCCTTCCAGATATCGGCCACGCCGGCCGTGGTCAGGGCGACACTGTCCGTGGTGCTGGCCAGCCGGGCCGCCACGTCGTCGAGCAACTGGCTCGAGCGGCTCTCGAACGTAGCCGCGAAACGGGCCAGGGCGGCATCGAGCCGTTCGGCCTGGGTGGCCTGTCCCTGTTGCTGCTGCTCCAGCGCCTGCGTCCAGGCCTGGGCGGTGTGCTGCGCGCCGGCGGCCAGCGCCGCGGTGGTCTGCGTCAAGCGGTCGGCGACCGACTCCACCAGGGCGGTCGCGCGCTGATCGAAGTTCGCGGTGAATTGCTCCAGCGCGCCGTGCAGATGCTGATTCAGGGCCTGATTGGCGTGGCGCTGGCCATCCAGCGCGGCCGACCAGCCGCTGGCCGTGTCTTCGGTGCTGGCCGCCAGCGTGGCGGCCGTGGCGTCCAGGCGCGTCGAGACGTCGGCCAGCAAGGACGAGGCCCGGCCGTCGAAACTTGCGCCGAATTGCTCCAGCGTGGCGCGCAGATCCTGGTTGAGCGCCTGGTTGGCGCGCTGTTGTTCGCTCAGCGCCTGGCTCCAGTTGCCGGCCAGGGCCGCGCTGGTTTGCTCCAGACGCGCCGACAGCCCATCCATTTGCTGCTGCAGCGCCTGGGTGACGGTGTCGCGCCAGGCGCTGGTTTCGCGGGCCAGCGTCTGCATGGTGGTCTGCACCGCCGGCTGAATGGCCGCACCGGCGGCCTGGGCGCTTTCGGCCACGCTGTGCGTGAGCGCGGTTTCGACCGAGTGGGCCAGGCGCGTATAGACCGTTTCGGTCTTGCCGTGAAAGGCCTGCTGGCCGTCCAGCAGGCGCTGGTTCAGCGCCTGGCTCTGGCTTTCCATCGAGGCCATCAGGGCGGCCAGGCGGTCGGCCAGCAGGGGCAGCGCGTCGGCCTGGCTGCGCAGCAGCCGGAAACTCTCTTCGCGCTGATGGGCCAGCGAGTAGCCGCGCAGGGTGGTGGCGGCCTTGGTGTCGAGCGATTCGCCTGCCTGCAGGCGGGCACGCCGGCACAGGGCCGAGAGCAGGCCCAGCATGGCCGAGGCGGCGACACCGGCGACCGAGGTGCCGAAGGCAAAGCCCAGTCCCTTGACTGGCGCGGCCAGCGAGGCGCGCATGGCACTCAGGTCGGTGGCGCTTTCGAGCGCCAGCCCGGTGCCGCGCAGGGTGGCGACCATGCCCAGGAAGGTGCCCAGCATGCCCAGCAGAACCAGCAGGCCGACCAGGTAAGGGGTCAGGGCCGGGGCGGGCAGGCCGGCGCGTTCGCCCTCGATGCGCAGCCGCACCGCATTGCGCAGGCCGGCCGGCAGGCGCTCGAGCCAGCCGCCCAGTTGGGCGGGCGCTTCGGTCAGTTGTTCCAGCGCCTGCGTGAGCCGGCGGGTGGCCTGCTGATACTGCATCAGCTCCAGCGCGCCGGCCAGATAGCACACCCCGATCAGCGCGGTGACGGACAGGGCCAGGGGATTGCTGCCGAGATAGCCGGCGCCGATCCAGCCGATGGCGGCCAGGCCGACGAGAAAGACGATGAGATGGAGGATGCGGGTCATGAGGGCCTGATTAGCGGGCGCGAAGGGCGGCTAACAGCCCTTCGACCGGTTGTAGTCGAACATCGAGTTCGGCGAGCAATACGCTCTGCATGTCCTTGCGGAAACGGTCCAGCCAGCTGCCCGGGCGGGCGTCTGGCTGTTCGGCCAGCGCGGCGGCCTCGGCCTCGCGCAGGCGATTGAAATGCTTCTCCAGCAGGCCGGGCACGGTGGCCAGCAGGCTGCGTTCACGCGGCAAGAGGCCGCGTTCCATGATGGCATCCATCACGGCCAGCTGGGTCAGCGCCGGCGTGGTGGTGGCCAGGGTGGCGCGCAGACGGGTGCGCAGATTGCCGATGCGCGTCTCCATGGTCTGCTGCAGCGCCAGATAGAGTTGCCGGTACGTTCTGTAATCGTCTTCGGCAGGCGCGTCCTTGGCCTGAAAGGGCGAGGGGCCGCGCTGCTTGATGTCGCGGGCGATCGCGTTGGACAAACCGGTGCGCAACAGGACTAGATCACGCTCCTGAACCCGGTCCAGGCGGGCCTCGCCGGGCAAGGGCTTGCTGCGTAACGCCGCGGCCAGCGCAAGCCCGTCCGTCCAGCCCAGCCATTGGCTGAGACGGTCCGAGAGGAGTTGTCCAGAGTCGGGAACATCGGCGTCGGTCAATCGGGTCAGCAGACGGATGAAAGCCGGTCCGCCAACGCCGGGGCGCCGGGGCGATTGCACCATGCAGCAGAACCAAAAAGCCAGGAGTTTACACGCGCCAGCGGGCCGGGCCGCGATGCAGGGCCGACCGGCCCGCGCTTTGCCCGGGGCGCCGGGCGGGATGGACGGGGCGCAGGCCCTGCGGCGCGCGGCCTAAACCGGCCCGGCTTGATGCCGATCAAGCGCGGGCCTGTCGGACGGGCCGGCAGACTTGCTCGGACTGATGTACATATATATAAGTTGTAGCAATTGTTCACATAAAAAGGCGAGGCATGAAGTTGCGTGATTGCGGGATAGGCGTGCGTCTGGGGGCGACGATCTGGATATTGCTGGTGCTCATGGGCGCCATGATGGCGGCGAGCCTGTGGGGGGTGGGGCAGATGGACCGGGCGGGCGACCGCCTGCATTTGGCCATGCAGCGGGCGGCGCTGGCCACGGAGTGGCAGGGGCTGCTGGATGCGCACACGGAGGCGGTGGCGGCTTTTCTGCAGACAGCCGACGCCCAGGAACAGGATCGCCTGAACGCCAAGTTCGCCGAGCAGACCCGCCGCAGCGATGCGATCAAGGCGGAGTTGCAGGCCGAGGCCGGGGCCCAATACGAGCCGATTCTGGGCGCCATCGCCGCGTCGATGGCGCAGTACCGGCAGGTGCGGGCCGAGGCCGCGCAACGCAAGCAGCGCGGCGCGGCGGCAGGCGATGCCGGGTTCGGCGCGCTGGTGAGCGGGCAATTGCGGCCCACCATGCAGGCCTATATCGCCGCGGTGGGGCGCTACGGCGCGCTGGCGCGCCAGGAGGCGGCGCAGGCCGGCGAACAGGTGGATCAGGTGGCGGGCCTGATGCGCAATCTGCTGCTCGGCCTGGGGGCGGCGGTGCTGGGCCTGGGCGGCCTGCTGGGGTGGCGGGTCACGCGCAGCATCGTGCGGCCCATCGCCCATGCCGTGCGCATCGCCGAGACCGTCGCCACGGGCGACCTGACCCAGCGCATCGACGTGCCCGGCAAGGACGAAACCGGCCGGTTGTTGCTCGCGTTGCGCGACATGAACGGCCAACTGGCGCGGACGGTGGCGGGGATCCGGGCCGGGGCGGAAAGCATCTCGGCGGCCTCAGGGCAGATCGCCGCCGGCAATGGCGACCTGTCGGCGCGCACCGAAGAACAGGCGGCCGCGCTGGAAGAAAGCGCCGCGTCCATGGAGGAGCTGGCCAGCACCGTGCGGCAGAACGCCGACCATGCGCAGCAGGCCAATGCGCTGGCGGCCGGCGCCTCGCAAGTGGCGTTGCGCGGCGGGCGGGCCGTGGCCGATGTGGTCGACACGATGCAGGCCATTTCGGCCAGCTCGCGCCGGATCGCGGAAATCGTGGGCGTGATCGACGGCATCGCCTTTCAGACCAATATTCTGGCGCTGAATGCGGCGGTCGAAGCCGCGCGTGCCGGCGAGCAGGGCAAGGGCTTTGCCGTGGTGGCCGCCGAAGTCAGGACGCTGGCGCAGCGCAGCGCCAGCGCGGCCAAGGAGATCAAGGCCCTGATCGAGGATTCGTCGGGCAAGGTGGCCGACGGCGCGCGTCAGGTCGACAGCGCCGGCGCGACCATGCAGGAAATCGTCGCGGCGGTCACGCGGGTGGCCGACATCATGGGCGACATCCAGGCCGCGTCGGCCGAGCAGTCCGCGGGGATCGAGCAGATCAACCAGGCGGTGGCGCAGATGGATATGGGCACGCAGCAAAACGCGGCGCTGGTCGAGCAAGCGGCCGCGGCGTCGGGCGCGCTGCAGGATCAGGCGGGCGAGCTGGTGCGCTCGGTGCGCGCTTTTACGCTGGCCGCCACACCGCAGCCGGCAGGCGGGCTGGCCTTGCCCGGCGGGCAGCCCCTGACGGCGCTGCCGGCCTGAGCCGCCTTAGCGGTGGACTTCGGCGCGCGCCTTGTCCAGATCGTGGCGGGCTTCGTCCAGCTTGCGCTGGGCGCGGGCAATGTCCTTGACCTTGCCCTCGGTTTTCTCTTTGGCCAGTTTGGCCTCGCGTTCCTGGACTTTGGCCTCGGCCTCCCGGACCTTGTCTTCGCGCTCGCGTTGCAGGCTGGCGTCGTTGCAATCCTGCGCCGAGGCCAGCGCGCGCTCCAGGCCGCGCAGGCGGTTGGTATTGCCGGCTTCGCGGGCATAGGCCATTTCGCGCTCGATGGCCTGCTTTTTGGCCGCGCAGCCGCGCGGGACTTCCTGGGCCTGGGTCTGTGCCTGGGCCGTCAGGCTGGCCAGACACAGGGCCAGGGCCAGGGGAGCATGCTTGAGGATGGACATGAGGGTTCTCCAGACGGGAAGGGTAATGACCTAGCATACCGGCCTTAGCCCCGGTATGGGGGCGCCGCGTCAAAGAAGGCCAGCCGCAGGCCGGCCAGCGCGGCGAGCATCTCGGCCTGGCCGCTGGCGGGCGGATCGTGCCGCACCTGTGTCAGGGCGGCGTCCAGACAGTGTAGCGCCTGGGCGTCCGGGCCCTCGCGGCGCTTGCGCCGAGCGTCGAACAGCCGGGCCAGGGCGGCCAGCAGATCGTCCATGGCCGCGCGTGTGGCCAGCGGCAGTTCATCGCGCTGGCGCAGCAGCTCCACCAGATTGACGGCCGCGCCGAACTCGAAGCTGGTGCGCAAGGCCCGGGCCCGCACCGCCGGCGCGGTGGCGCTGGCGCGCGGGGCGAGCAGGGCGATGCGGTCGTGCAGGCGGCGCGCCAGCAGGTCACGCGTCAGGCGCAGGCGGCCGCGCGCCACCTCGCTCAGTTCGGCCCAGCCGCCGGCGATCAGGCGGCGCACGCTGGTGTCGGGATTCATCGCCCGCACGAAGCCGATGATCACGGTGGGCACGGCAAACCCGATCACCGAAGCGATGGCGCCGTTCAGATAGGCATCGAAGGACTCGGTCTGCACGTTGTGCAGATTCAGCAGCAGGATGATGTTGGCGATCATGGGCAAGGCGATGCCGAAATGCACCATCGATGCCTGCATCATGCCCAGCGGCAGCAGGACCACGGCCAGCACCATCACCAGCGGCGCGAAATGATGAATCATGGGCAGCACGCCGAACAGATACAACGCCACCACCAGCGCCGACAGCAAGGTGCATTGCACGAAAGCCTTGAGCGCCGGGACGGGGTCGTCCATGAAGGCCAGAATACAGGAGCCGACCGAGGCCATCTGCACGGCGATGATGCCCGACGGCCAGCCCATGCCGATCCAGAGCAGGGCGCAAAAGGCGATGGACAGGGCGGCGGCCGCGCCGCAGCGCAATGCCACGCCATGATCGCGCAATTCCGTCGTGGGCAGATGGCGCGCCACGCGGCGGCGCGGGGCATCGCCGCGCTGGATGTGGCGCCACAGATCCTGGGCGTCCTGGCGCAGTTCGATGAGGCGCTCCAGGCGCATGGCCAGGCTGGCGCGCAGAATCGCCTCCCAGGCGTGCGCGCCTTGCGGGCCCGCGGTCAGCGTCGCTCGGGCCCGCAGGCGCGAGATGGCCGCGCGCAGGGCCTGCAGGTCGGCCGCGGCGTCACCGTCGGCGGGCGGGCGCAACCAGCGCTCCAGCAAGGTGACCAGGTGCGCGATGTCGGCCGGGCGGGTGGCGCCGGCCAGTCGGGTCAGGGCGGTCACGCGGTCGGAGATGGCGCCGATGACGGGCAGCATCAGCGACATGCGGTCATGCAGGACGCGCAAGGCGCCTTCGCCGCCGCGTAACTGCGGTTTTTCGTAGGCCAGATGGACGAAGAAGGTGCGCAGCTCGGCCACGCCGGCGGCCAGTTTCTGCATGTCCTGCGGCAGCCGCTTGCGGCCTTCCGCGCCGTGCAGGCTGTCGATCAACAGCGTGGCCGAATCGCGCAGCCCGCCCTCGATGCGCGCCGCGATCAGGCCGCCCACATGGCGCGGCAACACCAGATGGCTGACCAGCGTGGCGCACAGGATCCCCAGCGTGATCTCCTCGCAGCGCGCCAGCGCGGTATCGAAGACATTGAGCGGCTCGGTCGCGCTGGAGAAGCCGACGATGGCGGCGGTGTAGCCCGCCAGCATGAAGACATAGCTGCGCGGCCGCCGGTCCAGCATGGAGACATACATGCACAGGCCCACCCACAGGGCCAGAGTGCCCGACATGAAGACCGGCGCGTTGACCAGCCGGGGCACCAGCAACACCGCCACGGCCGCCCCCAGCCAGGTGCCGATCACGCGGTAGATGGCCTTGGAGGTCAGGGCGCCGGACAGGGGGTGGGCGATGATGTAGGCCGTGGCCATGGCCCAGGCCGGGCGCTGCAGGTCCAGGCAGAGCGACACGTAGAGCGCCAGCATGGCGGCGATGAAGTTCTTGGCGGAGAAAATCGCATCGCTCACGCTGGGGCGATAGGTCAGGACTTTCGCGATCATGCCTCGGGGCCGGCGGTGTTGAGGGTTTCCAGGCGCGCCTGGACGGCGCGCAGCACGCGTTCGGCGATGCGCAGTTCGGCGGGATCGATGCCATGGACCACCTCGGCACGCACCCGGTCGACGATGCGGGCGATATCGGCCGCTTTGGCCTGGCCGCCGGCCGTCAGG
Organism: Bordetella genomosp. 12; assembly: GCF_002261355.1. Classification (GTDB taxonomy): domain Bacteria; phylum Pseudomonadota; class Gammaproteobacteria; order Burkholderiales; family Burkholderiaceae_B; genus Bordetella. The sequence continues at coordinate 1,070,242 of NZ_NEVU01000001.1, forward strand.
GTGACGCAGCGTGCGCGCCGGTCGTCGGGGTCGGCCAGCCGCTCGATCAGGCCGGCGGCTTCCAGCGCGTCGATGACGCGCACCAGGGAGGCGCCCTCGATGCCGATTTCGTCGGCCAGCACGCCCTGGCGCAGCGGCACGCCATGCACGCGCAGCACCAGCAGCGGCCAGGCGGTCGCCTGCGACAGGCCCTCATTGGCCAGCGCCTGATCGATGCGTTTGCGCCATTGGCGGCCGCTATTGACCAGCAGGCGGCCAATGGACGGCGGAGGCGAGGCGGACATGGCAAACTCCGTCATTTAGTTAGAATGCTAAATATTATAATGCTATGTATATGGGCGGCCAAAACCCTTCGGCTGACCGGGGGGCTCGTGCGGCCGCAGCGGCGTGCGCGCTAGAATGGCAGCTTGCCGTAGCCCTGCGGCTGCGTTCCCCTATCCCTGCTCAGCGAGGCTCGACGATGCATCCGCAAGCCCGCCCGCGCCTGTCTGCGCAACCCGCCTGAGCCGCCGCGCCCGCGGCCCCGCCGCCTGGCGGATGCCGGGCTTTGCGCCGCGCTCCTCCCGCCCGCATCCGGCGCCGCCGCCAACGCGGCCTGCCGTGATTCCCTTGTTTTCTCTGCGCGCTGGCCTGCGGGCCGGCCTATTCGATATGGCTAGAACACCTCAAGAACGCCGTGGCCAGACCTTCCGCAATGTGCTGGCTTTCACCATGCGCCGCTGGATCCGGCAGCCCTGGCGCCTGAGCGTCGTGGCCGCGATGGCTTTGCTGTCCGCGGGCGCCGACGTGCTGACGCCTTTGTATGCCGGCCGGCTGGTCGACGCGCTCGTGGCCGGCTCGCCCGGCGAGCAGGCGGTCTGGCATGCCGCGCTGACCGCCTTCTGGATGCTGGTGGCGTTGGGCGTGGGCGGCACGCTGCTGCGTCAGATCGCGTTTCGCAACATCATTCCTTTTACGTTGACGCTGATGCATGGCATGGCCTCCGACGCCTTTCATCGCGTGCAGCGGTTGTCGTCGGATTGGCACGCCAACAGCTTTGCCGGCTCCACGGTGCGCAAGATCACGCGCGGCATCTGGGCGGTGGACCTGCTCAACGACACGCTGTTGACGGCGCTGCTGCCGTCCGTGGTCATGCTGGTCGGCGCGACCGTGCTGCTCGGGGTGAACTGGCCGCTCATGGGGCTGGTGGTCGGCCTGGGCGCGTTGCTGTATATCGGCGTGACCGTCGTCATGGCTTTGCGCTATGTGGCGCCCGCGGCCCGGCTGTCCAATGCCTGGGACACCCGCATGGGCGGCGCGCTGGCCGACGCGGTCAGCTGCAATGCGGTGGTCAAGGCGTTCGGGGCCGAGTCGCGGGAAGAAACGCGCTTCGAGGGCGTGCTCGCCAAGTGGCGCGCGCGCACCCGCCGGTCCTGGCTGCGCGCCACCCTCAATGGCGGTCTGCAAGGCGTGATGATGACGGCCATGCAGGCCGCCATGCTCGGCGTGTCGCTTTACCTCTGGGTCAACGAGAAGGCCAGCGTGGGCGATATCACCTTCGCGATGACGATGTTCTTCGTCCTCAAAGGCTATCTGCGCGAAGTCGGGATGAACCTGCGCAATTTGCAGCGCTCGGTCAATGACATGGAAGAACTGGTCATGCTGGACAGCCAGCCGCTGGGTGTCGATGACCGGCCTGGCGCGCGCGCCATCAAGGTGCGCGAAGGCGAAATCTGCTTCGAGCATGTGACCTTCCGCTATGACGCGCAGCAAAAGGCGCTGTACGAAGATTTTTCGATCCGCATCGCGCCCGGCGAGCGTATCGGCCTGGTAGGGCACTCCGGTTCGGGCAAGACGACTTTCATCAAACTGATCCAGCGCCTGCATGATCTGGATGGCGGGCGCATCACCATCGACGGGCAGGATATCGCCCAGGTGCGGCAGGCCTCTTTGCGGCGCCAGATCGCCATCGTGCAACAGGAGCCCATCCTGTTTCACCGCACGCTGGCCGAGAACATCGCCTACGCGCGGCCGGATGCCTCGCGTGCCGAAGTGGAGGAGGCGGCGCGCCAGGCCAGCGCGCACGACTTCATCATGGCGCTGCCCAAGGGCTACGAAACCCTGGTGGGCGAGCGCGGCGTCAAGTTGTCGGGCGGCGAGCGCCAGCGGGTGGCCATCGCGCGCGCCTTCCTGGCCGATGCGCCCATTCTCATCCTGGACGAGGCGACCTCCAGTCTGGACAGCGAGAGCGAGGTGCTGATCCAGGCCGCCATGGCGCGCCTGATGCAAGGGCGCACAACCCTGGTGGTCGCGCACCGCCTGTCAACGGTACGCGCGCTCGACCGGTTGCTGGTGATGGATCACGGCCGGGTCGTGGAAGCGGGCAGCCACGAGGCGCTCATCCGCCGTGAGGGCGGGATCTATCGGCGCCTCTTCGAGCGCCAGGCACTGGCGTTGACCCAGGGGCTGGACGAGGCCCTGCCGATGGATTGACGCCGGCGCCGAAATAAATCGACACCCAGTGAGAAATAAACCGCCGGCGCAGAAATTAATGTAAGTATCGTAGGGAATTGATACTTTGGCGGCGCCCGCTGCCTACACTTGGCCTTGTGTCCGTCGTGGGCACAGGCCCTTGGAAGGCATTGCTCATGGATGAAGGCTCTCTTTCGCTGTGGACGACGCGGCGGCGCATGACCCTCAAGCAAGCTTTGCTGGCGCTGGGCGCGGTGTGCGCCTTGCCCGCCTGCCTGATCGCCGCGGCGGTGGCTTACGAGGATTACACCTTGCGCGAGCAGCGGGTGTATCAATCCGTGGTCGAGACCGCGCGCGCGGTCGGCGCGGGCCTGGAGCATGACCGCAACACGGTCGAATCCGGCCTGCGCATGCTGGCCGCCTCCGACGAGCTGCGCGGCGCCAATCTCAAGGGTTTGAGCAACCGCATGCTGCAGATCATGAGTCTGCAGGGCGTGGATGGCTTCATGCTGGCCGACGGGCAAGGGCGCGTGCTGCTCAGCGAAGGCGACGCCGCCTGCCCCGCGCGTATTCCCGACCCCATGCTCGGGCCCGTTCTGCGCCCGGAGACGGTCGCGGTGTCGGGCATGCTGGCCGGCGCGCAAAGCGGGCGTGCCTGCATGTTGATGGGGCTGCCGGTCCGGCTGGGAAGCTCGGCCGGGCATGCGCTGTATGCCCGCATCGGCTCCGACCGGCTCAGCCAGGCCCTGCGCCGCTACCCGCTGGTGCCGGGCTGGATCATCGCCGTCCTCGACGACGAAGGGCACATCATGGCGCGTTCGCGTGACGAGCAGTCGCACGTGGGCGGTCTGGGCACGCCCAGCCTGGTGCAGGCCGTGAGCCGGCGCGCCGAAGGGACGCTGCACACCACGACCCGCGACGGCGTGGACGTGCTCACCGCGTTCACGCACATCCCCGGCGGCACGGTGGCCGTCGGCGCCGCATCGGCCACGCTGCGCTCGGGGCTGTACCGCTCCATGTCGCTGGCCATGCTGTCCGGCCTGATGGTGCTGGCCGCGGCGCTGGCCGTGGCCTATCTGCTGGCGCGGGCCATCACCCGTTCGGTGCGCGCCCTGATCACGCCGGCCGAAGCCCTCGGGCGTGGCGCGCCGGTCTGGGTGCCCGAGACCGCCTTTCGCGAGACCGAGGAGCTGGCCGCGGCGCTGGTGCATGCCGCGCGTACGCTGACCCGCGCCCGTGAGCAGGCTTATCACGATCCGCTGACCGGCTTGAATAACCGGCTGCTGTTTCGCGAGTTGGCGCAATTGACGATGCGGACCGCGCTGCGGGAAAAACGCCCCATGGCATTGCTGATGCTCGATCTGGATGGCTTCAAGGCGGTCAACGACCAGCACGGGCACGCGGTCGGCGACAGCGTGCTCAAGCAGGCCGCCCGGCGCATGACGGAAACCGTGCGCGGCAGCGACGTCGTCGCCCGTCTGGGCGGCGATGAGTTCGTCATGCTGTTGCCCGGCGCGGACGCGGTCGCCGCGGCCCGGGTGGCCAGCCTGCTGATCGCCGTGCTGTCGTACCCCTTCCCCGGCGTGAGCGTGCCCCTGGGGGCCTCCGTGGGCATCGCGCTCTTTCCTCAGGATGGCGCGACGCTGGATGGCTTGCTCGACCGGGCCGACCAGGCGCTCTACGAGGCCAAGCGCGCGGGCCGCTCCTGCTATCGGGGCGCGGAGGCAAGAGAGGCGCTGCCCGATGTGGCGGCAGACTGACACCTATGTTTTTGTTTTGCGCGTCGCGCTCGCGGTGGAGTATTTTCAGCGCGGGGCGGGCGTCGCCCTTTGGAAGGAAGCTGGCATGACATCGCAAGATCCTCGATCACTCCGTAAACGCCTGGGCCGGGCCGGCCGCTTCGCCGTGGCGGCGCTGCTATGCGCGCCACTCGTGGCCCAGGCCTGCACACGCGTGGTCTATCTCGGGCCGCAAGGCAACATCATCACCGCACGCTCCATGGACTGGAAGGTCGATGTGGGCACCAATCTCTGGATTTTCCCGCGCGGCATGGCGCGCGACGGCGCGGGCGGCCCGGGCGGGCTGCGCTGGACGTCCAAGTACGGCAGCGTGATCGCCAGCGGCTACGACATCTCCACCACTGACGGTGTCAACGAGGTGGGCCTGTCGGCCAATGTGTTGTGGCTGGTGGAGTCGGATTATCCCAAGCCCACGGGCAACAAGCCGCCGCTGGCGGTGTCCGCATGGGCGCAATACGTGCTGGACAACTACGCCACCGTGGCCGAAGCCGTGGCGGCGCTGGAAAAAGAGCCCTTTACCATCGTGACCGAGAAGGTGCCCGGCGAGAGCCGGCTGGCGACCTTGCATCTGTCGATGTCCGACAGCACGGGTGACAGCGCCATCGTCGAGTACATCGACGGCAAACAGGTGATCCACCACTCGCGCGAGTATCAGGTCATGACCAACTCGCCGATCTTCGAGAAGCAACTGGCGCAGGAGGCTTATTGGCGCGAGGTGGGCGGCACCGTGGTGCTGCCGGGCACCAATCGCTCCGCCGACCGTTACGCGCGCGCCATGTTCTATATCAACGCCATTCCCAAGAGCGAAAATCCGGACATGGCGCTGGCCAGCGTGTTCAGCGTGATCCGCAATGCCTCGGTGCCCTACGGCATCACCACGCCGGATCAGCCGAATATTTCGTCGACCCGCTGGCGCACCGTGGTCGACCACAAGCGCAAGCTGTATTTCTTCGAGTCGGCGGTCAGCCCGAATATCTTCTGGGTCGATCTCAAGCAGGTGGATTTCTCGGCCGAGACGGGCAAGGTCAAGAAGCTCGACCTGGGCCCGGATCAAAGCCATGTGTATGCGGGCATGGCCAACGCCTCGTTCAAGGACAGCCGTCCTTTCGTCTTCCTGGGCGTATAGCCGGCAGGCAGGCCCGGGCGGGGCCGGGTTATGCTCGCCAGCATTGCGGACTTGATGTCGGCCGCATCCGGAGAGTGATCTTGACCCAACCCCACCCCCGCCGCGCCCAGGGCATGCCGGCCGCGTCCGTCTCCACGCCTTCGGGCCTGAGGCGTACGCTGTCGGCGCGCCATCTGTCCATGATTGCCGTGGGCGGCTCCATCGGCACCGGCCTGTTCGTCGCCTCGGGCAACACCATCGCGCAGGCCGGGCCGGGCGGCGCCTTGCTGGCCTACGGGCTCATCGGTCTGATGGTCTACTTCATCATGACCAGCCTGGGCGAGCTGGCCGCCAGCATGCCGGTGTCGGGCTCCTTCGCCACCTATGGCGCGCGCTTTGTCGAACCGGGTTTCGGCTTCGCGCTGGGCTGGAACTACTGGTACAACTGGGCCGTCACCGTGGCCGTGGATCTGGTCGCCGCGCAGCTGGTGATGGCGTACTGGTTTCCGGCCGTGCCCGGCGTGTACTGGAGCGCCTTGTTCCTGCTGATCACGTTTGGCCTGAATGCGCTGTCGGCGCGCGGCTTCGGCGAAGCGGAGTTCTGGTTCTCGCTCATCAAAGTGGTCGCCGTGCTGGCTTTCATCGTCATGGGCGTGCTGATGCTGCTGGGCATCATCCGCGGCGGCGAGGACGCGGGGCTGCACAACTGGACCGTGGGCGATGCGCCCTTTGCCGGCGGCTTTGCCGCGCTGATCGGCGTGGCCATGGTGGTGGGGTTTTCCTTTCAGGGCACCGAGCTCATCGGCATTGCCGCCGGCGAGTCGCGCAACCCCGCGCGCGATCTGCCGCGTGCCGTGCGCCAGGTGTTCTGGCGCATCCTGCTGTTCTATGTGCTGGCCATCGGCGTGATCGGCCTGCTCATCCCCTACACCGATCCGCAGTTGCTGCGCAATGAGGTGGGCGACATCGCCGTCAGCCCCTTTGCCCTCATCTTCGATCGTGCCGGCCTGTTGGCGGCGGCCTCGATCATGAACGCCGTGGTGCTTACCTCGGTGCTGTCGGCCGGCAACTCCGGCATGTACGCCGCCACGCGCATGCTGTATGCCTTGGCTCGCGAAGGCAAGGCCCCGGCGGTGTTCGGCCGCCTCACCGGCCACGGGGTGCCGCTGGTGGCGCTGCTGGCCACGGCCGCAATTGCCGGGCTGTGCTTTTTGTCTTTTCTGTTCAGCCCCAACCAGGTCTACATCTGGCTGCTCAATACCTCGGGCATGACGGGCTTTATCGCCTGGTTGGGCATTGCCGTCAGCCACTACCGCTTCCGGCGCGGCTATCTGGCGCAGGGCGGCAAGCTGGAAGATCTGCCCTATGTTTCGCCCTACTTTCCGTTCGGGCCGCTGTTTGCCTTCTGTCTTTGCCTGGTCATTACGCTGGGGCAGAACTACGAGGCCTTTTTGCAGGATCGCATCGACTGGACCGGGGCTGCCGCCACGTACATCGGCCTGCCGCTTTTTTTCCTGATCTGGGGCGGTTACCGCCTGGCGCGAGGCTGGCGTTTCGTGCGTTACGCCGACATGACGTTCCCCATCCGCCGGCGCGAGGAAGGCTGAGGGAGCGAGATCTGTTCGGCCAGCACCTGGCGCAACTGCTCCCGCAGCCAGGCATGCAGCGGCGAGGCATGCAGGCGGCGGGGCCACACCATGCGTAGTTCAATATCGCGCAGCGGGGGCGGCAGCGCCAGCATGGCCAGCGGGAAATGCCGCGCATGGCGCCGCGCCACGCTGGCCGGCATGGTGGTCGCGTAATCGCTGTCCATGATCACATAGGGCGCGGCACCGAAATCCGACAGAAAGGCCGAGAACTGGATGCGCTCGGCCGGCGGCAGGGGTTTCATGGCGCGCTCGAGATGGGTTTCGTGCCCATACATCTGCGAGAACGCAAACCAGCGCAGGCCCGCCAGATCGCGCAGTTTGAGCTGTTTGCGCGCGGCCAGCGGATGGCTGGCCGACACGACGCAGACCCGCCGCTCGCGCAGGAGGACTTCATCGTGAAAGCGCGCGGGCATGGGGCCGAACAGGCCGACGGCCAGCTCCAGCCGCCCTGCGTCCAGATCGTCGGGCTGCACGGCGCCATGAATGGCCTGAAACCGGGGCAGCAGCCCGGGCGCCTGCTGATGCAGGCGTTGCATCAGGGGCCCGGCGAGCAAGAATTCGCTATGCGCGCCCAGCCCGATATTGACCATGCCGGCCGCTCGGGCGGGTTCGAACACCGCCGGGGGCCGTAAGGCGGCGTCCAGGCTCAGCAGCGCGCCATGCACGGCGGCATGCAGTTCGAGCGCTCTTTCGGTCGGCACGAAGCGGCCCTTGACCAGCACCAACAAAGGATCCTGTAGCCGCAGCCGCAGGCGGGCGAGCTCGCGGCTGATGGCGGGTTGGGTTTTGTGCAACTGACGCGAGGCCAGGGTGGCGCTGCGGGTGCGCATCAAGGCGTCGAAGGTCAGCAGCAGATTCATATCGAGGCGCCGCAGCGCGGGCAGGGCAGGGCTATCGCTCATCGTCCATGCAGCTGAAGAAAAGGCCAGGCGATAGCATAGCGAAAATGGTATGGGTGACTTGTCCTTTCGGCATTGGGCGCACGCTGCGGGCCGCACTACAGTGTGGCCATGACGTCCGGCCCTCGCATGGCCGGGCCAAACCGAGGAGACCCACCATGTTTATGCGCTACGCGCACCGCCTGAGCGCGGTGCTGCGCCATGGCGCCATCGCCGCATGCCTGGCCATGGCCGCCGGGGCGCAGGCCGCCGATTTTCCCAACCGCCCCATCACCCTGGTCGTGCCTTTCCCGGCCGGCGGCACGCCCGACATCCTGGCGCGGATTCTGAGCGAACCCATGGCCGCGCGCCTGGGGCAGCCTTTCATCATCGAAAACCGCGCCGGGGCGGGCGGCAATATCGGCGCGCAGGCCGTCATGCGCGCGCCGGCCGACGGCCAGACGCTATTGATGTGTGCATTCGGCTGCGCCGTGGCGCCCGCGCTCTACCAGCCGCCGCCTTATGACATCCAGAAGGATTTCACACCGGTGACGATGCTGGGCACCGTGCCCAGCGTGCTGGTCATCAATCCCAAGGTGCCGGCGCAGACGGTGGGCGAGCTGATCGCCTATGCCAAAGCGCATCCGGGGGCCTTGAACGCCGCGTCTTCGGGCATCGGCGGATCGGCCCACCTCGCCACGGAACTGTTCAAGCAGCGCGCGGGCGTGGAGATCGCCCACATCCCCTATAAAGGCGCCGGCCAGGTGGCGGCGGATCTGCTGGGCGGACAGGTCGATATGTATTTCGACAACCTGCCGGCGTCCTTGCCCAGCATCCGGGCCGGCAAGCTGCGCGCGCTGGCCGTGGCCAGCGCGGCGCGGTCGGCGTCCATTCCGGACGTGCCGACCTTCGCCGAGGCCGGCCTGCCGGGTTTCCTGATCACGCCCTGGTTCGGCATTCTCGCGCCGGCCGGCACACCGCCGGCCACGGTCGAAAAGCTGCGCGCGGCCTTCGCTGCCTCGCTGGCCGCGCCGCAGGTGGTCGAGCGCATGCGTGAGCTCGGCGTGCAGGCCGCCGTCGATGTGCCGTTCGGCGCCTTTCTGGCCGATGAGACCGCGCGCTGGAAAGACGTCATCGAACGCAATCACATCCGCGCCGAATGAATCCGCTCAAACCTTTACGTCTGCGCGATATGGGCGCGTTTCATGTCGGCGGACGGGACATCGAACTGCGCGGCCTGCCACGGCGCGAGGTCGTGCTGGCCGAGGGCGGGCAGCCCGTGCCGCTCAACCCCAACGGACACTATCGCGTCGAGCAGATGTACGCCCAGTACTTTCTGTGCGATCCGCCCAATGGCCGCGAACCGCTGGCTTTCTGGCATGGCGGCGGCATGACGGGCGCGGCGTGGGAGACGACCCCGGATGGCCGGCCCGGCTGGCTGAATTACTTCCTCAGCGAAGGGTGGGACGCCTATCTGTGCGATGCCGTCGAGCGCGGCCGCGCCGGGTATGCCTCGCATATCTGGCCCGACCCGGCCATCGTGCAGACGCAGGAAGACTTCTACACCCGCTTTCGGCTGGGTCCGCCCGGCTCGCGGCCGGGGCAGGGGGCTTATGCGCGCCAGCAGTTTCCGCTGGCGGCGTTCGCGCAGTTGGCGGCCCAGATGGTGCCGCGCTGGGCCCACACGGATGCGGCGATTCTGGACGGCTATCGCGCTTTTCTGCGCCGCGTCGGCCGCGCCACCGTGATCTGCCACTCCCAGGCGGGTGTGTTCGGCTTGCGGCTGGCGCAGGAAATGCCGCAGCAGGTGCGCGCCGTGGTGGCGCTGGAGCCGGCCAGCATTCCGGCGCTGCCGCCGCGGGCCGAGTACCGCACGCCCACGCTCATCCTGCTGGGCGACAACATGGACGAGGATGCGCGCTGGCCGCAGATGCGGGCCCGCATCGAGGCCTTTGCCCAGCGCCATTCCAGCGTCACCCTGTGGCGGCTGCCCGAGATGGGGCATGTGGGCAACTCGCACATGCTGATGATGGACGGCAACAGCCTGGCCTTGGCCGAGCAGGTCCGGGGCTGGCTGGACCGGCGCTGAGCCGGGCTTCAGATTTTGCTGCCCTTGGTCACGGCCAGGGCCAGATGCAGGGTCTCGGTGATGCGGCGCTTGGCGGCGGCCTTTTGGTCCGCCGGCATTTCCAGGCTTTTGGCCAGATACTGCAGCAAGGAGTCGGCCACATCTTCGAGCACGCCCAGGGCTTCCTGGGGTTTCTGCTGGCGCATGGCAAACAGCGCGATGTGAGCGGCGTTCAGGGCCAGGTCGCCCAGAACTTGCGGGTCGACGGCGGGAGGGGTGGTGGATGCGCTCATGATCGGCTCCTGGGGCCAGTTGATGCGGCGGCGGCCGTCAGGGCCAGCGCCAAAGGCGAGACTATAGGAAAAACAGGGCGGCAGGACAAACGGGCTGCCCGGTTGTCTGCGGCGGCCTGGGCGCGACGGCGCGGGCGCCGGCCCCGGGCTGGCCGCAAGGACCGGGGGTTGGGGTTCTCACCTATATTCGTCGGGCCCGCTCAAACGTAGGATGTCCAACAACCAACAACTACATGATACGAGACAGCCCCCATGATGTTTTCCCCCCTCAAGCGCTTTGTGGTTCTGGATCTGTCACGCGTGCGGTCCGGCCCGGCAGCGGTGCGCCAGTTCGCCGATTGGGGCGCCGACGTGATCAAGATCGAAGAGCCCAGCGAGGTCAAGGATGACAAGCCGGGCGGCGCGGCCAAGTTCAGCGACTACCAGAACACGCATCGCAACAAGCGCAGCCTGACGCTCAATCTCAAACACCCCGAGGGGCGGGCGGTCTTTCTGGAACTGGTCAAACGCGCGGACGTCTTGGTGGAAAACTACCGGCCCTCCGTCAAGGCCAAGCTGGGGATCGATTACGCCACGCTGTCGCGCATCAATCCCCGGCTGGTCTACGCGAGCATTTCCGGCTTCGGCCAGGATGGTCCGTATGCCGACCGCCCGGGCCTGGATCAGATCGCCCAGGGGCTGGGCGGTTTGATGTCGGTGACCGGCGAGGCCGACCACGGCCCCATGCGGGCCGGCATTCCGATCGCCGACCTGAGCGCCGGGCTGTTCGCGGCCATCGGCATACTGATCGCCCTGCTGGACCGCGAGCAGACGGGCCAGGGGCGCTGGGTGCAGACCTCGCTGTTGCAGTCACAGGTGTGGATGATGGATTTCCAGGCCACGCGCTGGCTGATCGACGGCGAGGTGCCCGGGCAGTCCGGCAACGACCACCCGACCAGCTCGCCCACTGGCGTCTACCCGACGGCCGATGGCTATATCAATATCGCCGCCATGGGATCGAGCATGTTCGCGCGGCTGTGCGAGGTGCTCGAGATGCCGGAGCTGATCGACGACGCGCGCTTTGCCTCGGCGGGGCTGCGGGTGGAGAACCGGCCGGCGCTCACGGCGCAGATCGTGGCGCGTACCCGGCAGCGCAGCAGCGCGGAGTGGATCGAGCGCCTGAACGCCGCCGGCGTGCCCTGCGGGCCGATACTGTCGATGGACGGCACGTTCGACAACGAGCAAGTGCGCCATCTGAAAATGACGCGCAAAGTGACGCATCCGCAGCGTGGCGAGTTCGACATCCTGGCCCAGCCGGTGATTTTTGGCGACGCCGAACCCGGACCGGTGTCGCCGGCGCCGGAGACGGGCGCGCACACCGACGATATTCTGGGCTGGCTGGGCATGGATGCGGCCGCGCGCGAACGTTTGCGCGCCGTCGGGGCGGTGTGACACCATCGGGGCTTTTGCTCTCTCGAGGATGCTCATGGCCACGCCCGCGCACGATACGCTGTTTGGCAATCTCAATCGGCCCGAAAACCTCGCCGACGAGATTGCGCAGCAGATCCGCCAGAAGATACTCAGCCAGGCTTTCGAGCCCGGCCAGCGCCTGCCCACGGAATTCGAGCTCGCCCAGCGTTTCGGCGTGAGCCGCAATGTGGTGCGCGAAGCCATCGCGCGCCTGAAACTCTCGGGCTATGTCGAGACCCGCCGCGGGGTGGGAAGCTTCGTTGCGGCCGGCGGGCAAACCCCTTTCGAGATCCTGCCCGAAGACCTGCTACGCGTCGACGCCCTGGAGCAGATCTATCAATTGCGCGTCGAGATCGAGGCGGGCGCGGCCGCGTTGGCTGCCCAGCATCGCAGCGAAGCGCAACTGGAAACCCTGCGTGCGGCGCTGGCGCGGGTCGACGCGGCCAGCGATGACTGGCGCCAGGGGGCCGACCGGGCGCTGGACTTCCATATGGCGGTCTGTCAGGCCAGCAACAACCCGTATTTCGTGCGCCTGCTGTCGCTGTTCGGCCGAGCCATCGGCGATGCCGTGCGCACCTTGCGTTACGGCAGCACCGGCACCGACCGGATATCGGAGGTCGAGCAGGAGCACCACCGTATTTTCGATGCCATCGCCGCGCGCGATGGCGAAGCCGCCCGCGCCGCAATGCGCGAGCATTTACGCAACGGCATGCTGCGCCGGCAGGCGCAACTGCGTGCACGCAGTGACGGATAACGAGACAACATCATGGAAAGCCAGCGCATCTTGCAGGATCGCATCACCGAGCATCTCATCGTGGAAAAACGCGGCGCGGCCGGCTGGATCACCTTTAATGATCCGGCGCGGCACAACGCGGTGTCCTTCGCGATGTGGGAGGGGATCCCGCTGGCTTTGCAGGCCCTGGCCGAAGACCCGGCCATACGCGTGGTCGTTCTGAGCGGCGCCGGCGAGCGCGCTTTTGTCAGCGGCGCCAACATCTCGCAATTCGACACGCTGCGTTCGGGCGAGGAGGCGGTGCAGGCCTACGAACGCGTGGCCGAGGCCGCGCAGCTGGCGCTGTACGACTATGACAAACCCACCATCGCGCGCATCCGGGGCTATTGCATTGGCGGCGGCCTGAATATCGCGCTGTGCTGCGACCTGCGCCTGGCCTCCGAAGACAGCAGCTTCGCGATCCCCGCGGGCAAGCTCGGCCTGGGCTATCGCATGACCGCCATCCGCAATCTGGTCACTGCGGCCGGACCGGCCCGTGCGCTGGAGATATTCCTGACCGCGGCGCGTTACTCCGCCGCCGAGGCCGTGCATTTGGGCTTGCTGCACAAAGTGGTGCCGGCCGGCGAACTCGATCTGGCGCTGCAGACCTATATCGATCAGATAGGCGCCAATGCGCCGCTGACACTCATGGCGGGCAAGAAGATGATTCGCCAGATGCAGCAGCTGGGGCCGCAGGTCGATATGCAGGCCATGACCGATCTGGTGCTGGCCTGCTTCGAGAGCAACGATTACCGCGAAGGCCGCCGCGCCTTTGCCGAGAAGCGCGCGCCGGTGTTTACCGGCACCTGACGCCGGCCCGTCGGGGCCCTTAACCGATTTCGTTTGATGCCAGCCTGGCTGGCAGGACCGCGTGCGCCCGCCACGTGGGGGGCGCACGCGCCCAGCGCGGGACGCCAGGCCGGGCGTGGCGGCCAGAAAAAAGACGGAGACACTCATGAAAAAAGCCCTGGCAGCCACGCTGCTGACCCTCGCCCTGCCGGCTGCGCAAGCCGCCTATCCCGAGCAGCCCATACGCCTGGTCATCGGATATGCCGCCGGCGGCACCACCGACATCCTGGCGCGTGCGCTGGCCGAGCAATTGAGCAAGACGCTCAAGCAATCCATCATCGTGGAAAACAAGCCCGGCGCGGCGGGCAATATCGCCGCCACGTCGGTGCAGCAGGCCGCCCCGGATGGCTACACGCTGTTCATGGCCACGGTGTCCAGCCACGGCATCAACCCCGCGCTGTACAAGAAGTCTTTGGGCTACGACCCGGTGGGCGGCTTCGAACCCGTGGGCATGGTGGCTTCGATTCCGCTGGTGCTGGTGGCCAATCCGAAACTGCCGGCTACCGATGTGGCCGGTCTGGTGACACTGGCCAAGTCCAAGCCCGGCGAGCTGAACTACTCTTCCAGCGGCAACGGCTCGCCGGTGCATTTGGCCGGGGCGATGTTTGCCCAGCAAGCGGGGCTGGACATGGTGCATGTGCCTTATCGGGGCGGCGCGCTGGCCAATACCGCCGTCATGACGGGAGAAGCGCAGCTCAGCTTCGCCACCCTGCCTGGCGCCATGCCGCAGGTCAAGGCCGGCACCTTGCGCGCCTTGGCGGTCACGACTCGTGAGCGCTCGCCGCAATTGCCTGACGTGCCCACCGTGGCCGAGGCGCCGGGCTTCAAGGGTTTTGAGATCAACACCTGGAATGCGCTGCTCGCGCCCAAGGGCACGCCGCCGCAGGCGGTCGCCACGCTCAACGCCGCGCTGAAGGAGGCCATGACCTCGGACAAGCTCAAAGAGCACTTTCAGCGCGAGGGGGCCACGCCAGCCACGAGCACGCCGGCCGAGCTGGGCAACTTCATCCAGACCGAACTCGACAAGTGGGCCGGCGTGGTCAAGAGCGTCAACATCCGCGTGGACTGAGGCCGCTCAGGCGGTGAAGTAAAGCTGTTGGGGATTGTCCACCAACAGCTTCTGCAAGGCCTGGGCGTCGCCATACCGGGGCAGGATGTCGATGAGGTCTCCGTCGTCGGGGACCTCGCGCACATTGGGATGAGGCCAGTCCAGCCCCCAGACGGCGCGCTCGCCGGCCACCTCCAGAATGCGGCGCGCGATGGGTGCGACGTCGGCATAGGGCGGATCGCTGCGGCTGAGCGTCGCCGACAGACGCTCGGGGCCGCTGACCTTGATCCAGGCGCGCGGATGTTCGAGCACCCGCAGCAGCATGTCCAGCTCGGGCTGCATGGCGTCGGCCATGACGCGGCCCATGTGATCGATCACATAGGGCACGGGCAGTTGATGCAGAAAGGACGTCATCCGCGCCAGCTCGTCGGCGTGGGCATGCAACTGGATGTGCCAGCCGAGGTCGGCCACGCGCGCGGCCATGCGCGTGACGGCGGCCAGATCCGCCGACGGGCCCAGGTGCGGCATGAAGTTGTAGCGCAGACCGCGGACGCCCTGCTCGTGCAGCGCGCGCAGTTGCGCGGTGCTGATGTCGTCGTCGACCAGGGCCACGCCGCGATAGCGCAACGGATCGCGCGCGATGGCGTCCAGCATGGCGCGGTTGTCGGTGCCGTGCACGGTGGCCTGTACCAGCACGGCGCGCTCCACGCCGAGCATGCGGTGCAGGGGCTGCAGCATCTCGATGGGCGCATCGGGCGGATCGTAGCGCCGCTCGGGCGCATAGGGGAAGCGCTCGGCCGGCCCGTAGACGTGCACGTGGCAATCACAGCTGCCGGCTGGCAGCTTGAAGCGCGGCGCATGCGGCGCGGGGTGGGGCGGGGGAACGGATTTCAATGCGGGTCTCCTCTTGGTCTGTCGGCCGAGTATGACGGGCGCCGTGCGCCGCGGGGTTGCGTTCGGCGCCCGAGGGCGATCGAATCGGCTTATGCCGCGGCGGCTCGCGCGGCCTGGACGTGCACCTCTTGCAGCAGGGCATGAGCGCCCGGCGACAGTTGCGCGCCGGCGCGCACGGTCACGCCGATCTCGCGTTGCATGCCGTCCAGCGAAAAATCCAGCGCCACCAGCCGGCCGCTGGCGACCTCGTAGTGCATCTGATGGCGCGACAGCGCGGTGAGCATGTCCGAATGCAGCAGCAGGCCGCGCAGCGTGGCCAGATCGGCGGTCTCCACCGAGGGTTCGAGTAAGGGCTGACCCTTGGCGCGGAAGAAATCGTTCAGTTGATAGCGCAAGGGCGAGGAGGCCCGCGACAGCACCCAGGGGTAGGCGCGCAAATCCGCGAAATCGATGCGGCGCTTGCGTGCCAGCGGATGCTCCGCGCGCGCCAGCAGCACGATGTCCTCGTGCATGAGGACGCGCGTGCTGAGCGATTTATCGTGCAGGGGGCGCAATGCGCCGAGGATGAAGTCGATCTCGGCGCTCAGCAGCCCGGCGCACAAATCACCATAAGGGCTCTCGAGCGTGCGGATGCGCAGCCCCGGGTGGCGCGCCAGCACGGCCGCGATGGCGCTGGGCAGCACCAGGGTACGGATCAAGGGCAGGGAGCCGACCGTGACCGTGCCCTCGATCGCGCCGCTGAGCGCGGCGACATCCGCTTCGATGTTGCGCAGCTCGGCCAGCACGCGCTTGAAATGCCGCACCCAGCGCTCGCCGGCCTGGGTCGGGATCATGCCGCGCGGGGTGCGCTGAAAAATCGCCTGCCCCAGGCATTGCTCCAGCCGCGAGACGGCCGCACTGATGGCCGGCTGCGTCAGGCCTTGCTGATGCGCCACCGTGGACATGTGGTGGACATCGGCCAGCAATACCACGCTGGCCAGGCGGCCGGTGTGATACAGCGCGCCCGAGGTGCCTCCTTGGGCGCCGCGTTGCCGTGCCTCGTCCATGACGCAGGCCAGCTCCTCCTGTATGCGCTCGGCGCGCACCCGCACGGTCTCGCCCGCCGCGGTGAGCAACATGCCGGTGCCTTTGCGCTCGAACAGCGCCACGCCCAGTGCCGCCTCCAGGCGGCTGACCGCGCGCGTGACGGCCGAGGACGCCCGCAACAGCGTTTCGGCGCCGCGCCGCACGCCGCCGGCGGCCACGACGGCATTGAAGACATGCAGATGGTGCAGATTCAGGGGCGGGCGCGGGTCCATGGCCAAAAGAAAAAGTAGGTCATAAAAATATTAGAACGGCCATTCGCGCACAAGGCAACCCCGATAAGGGTGTGTCGACCCATACTTTCGCAAAAAATAGCAGGCAGAGTGAGTGAGCATGGAGACGATGGATAAAAATCAAACGCAGCAGGCGGTGGACTGCCTGTTCATGCGCGGCGGAACCTCGCGCGGGCCGTTTTTCCGTGCGGCGGATCTGCCGGCGGATCCGGCCAGCCGCGATGCCTTGCTGCTGGCCCTCATGGGCTCGCCAGACCCGCGGCAGATCGATGGCCTGGGCGGCGCGCATCCGCTGACGAGCAAAGTAGGCATCGTCGGCCCGGGCCGTGAGCCGGGCGTGGATCTGGAGTTTCTGTTCGCGCAGGTCGCGGTGGGCGATGCGCGCGTGGACACCACGCCCAACTGCGGCAACATGCTGGCCGCCGTCGTGCCGTTCGCGCTGGAAACCGGGCTGCTTACCCCGCGCGCGGACCTCAGCCGCTATCGCGTGCTGACCTTGAACACCGGCATGCTGTGCGACATCGACGTGCAGACGCCCAACGGGCGCTTGCGCTATGACGGTATGGCGCGCATCGACGGCGTGCCGGGAACCGCCGCGCCGATCGCCATCAACTTCCTGGATACCGCCGGATCGGTCTGCGAAGGGCTGTTGCCCACCGGGCAGGTGCGCGATCGGCTGCGCGTGGCCGGTCAGCCCGACATCGACGTCACCTGTATCGACAATGGCATGCCCATGGTGCTGATGCGCGCCGCCGATCTGCAGCGGCGCGGCGACGAAAGCGTGGCCGAACTCAACGCGGACGAGGCCCTGAAAACTCGCCTCGAAGCCCTGCGCCTGCTGGCTGGCGAACGGATGGGGCTGGGCGATGTGCGCGACAAACCCTATCCCAAGATGTGTTTGCTGTCGCCGCCCAGGCAGGGCGGCAGCATCGCGACACGCTGCTTCATCCCCCATGTCTGCCACGACGCCATCGGCGTGCTGGCCGCCGTGACGGTGGCCACCGCCTGCGTGCTGCCAGGCTCGGTGGCCGACGGACTGGCGCGCCTGCCCGGCGGCGCGCGGCAGCGCGTGCCGGTGGAGCATCCGTCGGGCGAATTCAGCGTGGAGCTGGAGCTCGATGCCGCGGGCCAGGTAGTGCGCGCCGCGTTGCTGCGCACGGCTCGTTTATTGATGCGCGGCACCGCCTATGCCCCGCGCCCTGTTTCTTCCGGAGAATCCGCTTGATCATCGATTGTCATGGCCACTACACCACGGCGCCCCCGGCGCTGGAAGCGTGGCGTCACCGGCAGATCGCCGGTCTGAAGGATCCGTCGGCCGCGCCGCGCGCCAGCGACTTGCGCATCAGCGACGATGAGATCCGCGAGTCCATCGAGGCCAATCAACTGCGGCTGATGCGCGAGCGGGCCTGCGATCTGACGATTTTCTCGCCGCGGGCCAGCTTCATGGCGCATCACATCGGCGACCTGTCCACCAGCCAGACCTGGGCCGCCTTATGCAATGAACTGTGCCATCGGGTGGCGACGCTATTTCCGGAGCATTTCGCGGGCGCGGCCATGTTGCCGCAATCGCCCGGCCAACCCATCCAGACCTGCCTGGACGAGCTCAAACGCTGCGTCGAAGAATATGGCTTCGTGGCATTGAATCTCAACCCCGACCCGTCGGGCGGCCACTGGACTTCGCCGCCGCTGTCGGATCCCTATTGGTATCCGCTGTACGAGCGCATGGTCGATTACGGCATCCCCGCCATGGTTCATGTGAGCACCAGCTGCAACGCCTGCTTCCACACCACGGGCGCGCATTACCTGAACGCCGACACCACGGCCTTCATGCAGTGCCTGACCTCGGATCTGTTCAAGGTGTTCCCGGACCTGAACTTCGTGATCCCGCATGGCGGCGGCGCGGTGCCGTATCACTGGGGCCGCTTCCGGGGGTTGGCGCAGGAGATGAAGAAGCCGCCGCTCGAAGACTGGTTGCTCGACAACGTCTATTTCGATACCTGCGTCTATCACCAGCCCGGCATCGATCTGCTGGCGCGCGTCATCCCGGTGAAGAACGTGCTGTTCGCCAGCGAAATGATAGGCGCGGTGCGCGGGATCGATCCGCAGACAGGCTTTCATTACGACGATACGCGGCGCTATATCGAAGCGGCCGATCTGAGCGCCTCGGAGCGGCATCAGATCTACGAAGGCAACGCGCGGCGCGTGTATCCGCGGCTGGATGCCGCGCTGACAAAGAAGGGGCTTTGAGATGGACGATCTGCTCAACACACTGGGTGTGGTCAAACGCCGCATCGAGAGGGCCGACCGGGCCGTGGTGCAACGACTGGCCGCGCACGGTGTAGCCACCGTGCACGAGGCCATGGGCCGGGTAGGTCTGCTGGATGCCGGCATCCGTCCCGTCTACGAGGGAGCGCGTTTGTGCGGCACGGCCGTCACCGTGCTGTTGCAGCCGGGCGATAACTGGATGCTGCACGTCGCCGCCGAGCAATTGCAGCCAGGTGACGTCGTCGTGGCAGCCTGCACCAGCGACAGCCGCGATGGCTTTTTCGGCGAACTGCTGGCCACCAGCTTCCGGGCGCGGGGCGGGCAGGGGCTGATCATCGATGGCGGCGCGCGCGACATCAGCGAACTGCGCGAGATGGGTTTCCCCGTGTTCAGCAAGGCGGTCTGTGCCAAAGGCACGGTCAAGGCCACCCTGGGCTCGGTGAATGTGCCGGTGATCTGCGCCGGTGCGCTGGTGCGTCCGGGCGATGTGGTGCTGGCCGACGCGGATGGCGTGGTGGTCGTGCCGGCGGCGCAGGCCGCGCGGGTGGCCGAGCGAGCCGACGAAAGACTGGCCAACGAGGCGCGCAAGCGCGCCCGCCTGGCGGCCGGTGAGCTGGGGCTGGATATCTACGCCATGCGTGAACCGCTGGCGCGGGCCGGTCTGCGTTACCTGGATTGATCCACGCGCCCTGCGCGACAAAAACGATAAGGAAGAGACAATGAATCGACGCGAATTTATCTGGAAGTCGGCCCTGACCCTGGCGGCGGCCCAAGGCTTGCCGCGCCTGGCCGCGGCGGCCTATCCCGAACGCCCCTTGCGCCTGATCGTGCCCTTTGCCGCCGGCGGCAATATCGACGCCGTCGGGCGCATCATGGGTGCGGCCATCGGCCCCAAGCTGGAGGTGCCGGCGGTGGTGGAGAACAAGCCTGGCGCCGGCGGCAGCATCGGCGCGGACATGGTCGCGCGCGCGCCTGCCGACGGCTACACCTTGCTGGTCGGCTCCAACGGTCCCTTGACGGTCAACCCCTTCATCCAGGCGCAACTGCCGTATGACCCCTTGAAGGACTTCGCGCCGGTGGGCATGGTCGGCTATGTGCCGCACGTGTTGGTGGTCAATCCCCAGGTGCCCGCCAAGAACCTGGCCGAACTGGTGGCCTTGTCGCGCAAGCAGGGCATCAATGCGGGGACTTCCGGCGTGGGCAGCGCCACGCACCTGACTCTGCTGCGCCTGAATGCGGCCACCGGCGCCAAGCTGGTCAACGTGCCTTATCGCGGCGGCGGCGCGTTGATCCCGGATCTGCTGGGCGGCAATATCGAGGCCACGGTGACGGAGTTCTCGACCGCCTTGCCGTTGCATCGCTCCGGCAAGGCCAGGATTCTGGCCATCACGGCCGATCACCGCCTGGCGCTTGCGCCGGAGTTGCCGACGCTGGCCGATGAGGGCTACGAGAACCTCGTGGCGGCAAGCTATGTCGGCCTGCTGGCGCCGGCGGCCACGCCGCCCGACGTGATGGCCCGGCTGCAGAAGGCGCTGGTCGAGGGCGCGCACGACCCGGCCATTGCCGACAAGCTCAAGGACTTCGGCGTCGAGCCCGCCACCGCGCAGCAGGAGACCTCCGCCGG
Organism: Bordetella genomosp. 12; assembly: GCF_002261355.1. Taxonomy (GTDB): domain Bacteria; phylum Pseudomonadota; class Gammaproteobacteria; order Burkholderiales; family Burkholderiaceae_B; genus Bordetella. Next base: position 1,090,702 of record NZ_NEVU01000001.1, read on the forward strand.
CTTCGCGGCCTTTTTGCGCGATGAATACGCCCGCTCGCAGGCGGCGGCCCAACAGGCCGGCATCAAGCCGGAGTAATTCCGCCATAGGCAATGGGCGGCCCCGGGGCTGCCCCGGGAGTCCGGTTTGAAAGCGTTCAAGAAGCTGTATGTGCAGGTACTGGTGGCCATTGCGGCGGCGATTGTGTTCGGTCTGGTCGACCCGCAGCATGCCCGGGCGATGAAGCCCCTCGGAGAGGGCTTCATCGCTTTGCTGAAGATGATGCTGGGGCCGATCATTTTCTGTACCGTGGTGCATGGCATCGGCCATGTCAAAGACTTCCGCCGCCTCGGCCGGCTGGGCCTGAAAACCCTGCTGTACTTCGAGGTGGTGAGCACGCTGGCCATGATGGTGGGCTACGGCATGGTCAGCTGGTTGCGGCCGGGCGACGGGCTGCACGCCTCGGCGCTCGCCGAGTCCGGACAGGCGGTCGATAAGTTGATCCAGGCCAGTTCGGCGGATTTTTCGTTGACGCATTTCGTGCTGTCCATCATCCCGCGCACCCTGGTGTCGGCCTTTGTGAGCGGCGACATCCTGCCCGTGCTGTTCGTTTCCTTGCTGGTCGGCGCGGCCCTGAGCGTGGCGGGCAAGCCCGAGTGGCTGGTCTACCGCCTGCTGGACGAAGTGCAGACCCTGGTCTTCAAGATGCTGGGTTTCATCATGCGCCTGTCGCCGCTGGGCGCCTTTGGCGCCATGGCCTCGGCCGTGGGCAGCTACGGCGGCACCACGCTGGTCTATCTGCTGCGCTACATCCTGACCTACTACTCGGCGGCGATCGTCTTCGTGGTGGTCGTGCTGGGCCTGGTGGCGGCCAGTGCCGGGCTGTCCATCTTCCGGATTCTGTATGTCATCCGCGACGAGGCGGTGCTCGCCATGGGCACGGCAGCCAGCGAAGCCGCCTTTCCCCGGCTGGTCACCCGGCTCGAGCAGGCGGGGTGCGACGAGGCCGTGGTGGGTTTCGTGCTGCCCGCCGGCTATAGCTTCAATATCGACGGCGCCTGTCTGTACATGGCCTGCGGCATCGGCTTTATTGCCCAGGCGACCGACACGCCCTTGCCTCTGCCGCAGGCCCTGGCGTTGCTGGCCGTCATGCTGGTGACCTCCAAGGGCGGCGCCGGTGCCGCCGGCGGCGCGCTGGTCAAGCTGACCGCCACCCTGCAATCCACCAAGGCCTTGCCCTTGTCCGGCGTCGGCCTGCTGTTCGGCATCGACCGCATTCTGGCCATCGCCACGTCCACCACCAACGTCATCGGCAATAGCGTCGCGGTCATGGTGCTGGCGAAATGGGAAGGTCTTTTCGACCGGCAGAAATTCGACGCCTGCGCGCGCCGTTCCCCTTCCAAGCCGGTGGTCCGCACTCAGTGACCGCGGCTTTCCTTTTCTGGAGAAATTGTTATGTCCACTCCCGCTCCCGGCATTGCCATCATCGGCGTCGGCGAAGTCGGCCCTATCTTCGCCCAGGCCCTGGGTGAACGCGGCTGCGCCGTCGCCGTCTATGACATCAAGCTCGAGGATTCCGCCACGGCCGGGGCCATCCGCGACAAGGCCGCCCGCGCCGGAGCGCGCGTGGCCGACAGTCTGCAAGATTGCCTGAGCCAGGCGGACTGGATTTTTTCCGCGGTCACGGCCAGCCAGGCGGGCGCGGTGGCGCGCGCTGCGGCCCGCGTGATGCGCCCCGGGCAGATCTTCATCGACCTGAATTCGGTATCGCCACGCGTCAAGCAGGAGAATGGCGCGCTTGTCGAGGCCGCTGGCGGGGACTATGTCGAGTCGGCCGTGATGGCGCCCGTGCCGCCGCAAGGCGTTCAGGTGCCGATGCTGCTGGGCGGGCGCCGTGCGCGCGCCTTGTCCGAAGCCCTCAATGCGCTGGGCCTGCGCACGCAGGCCGTCGCCGACGAGGTCGGCCTGGCCTCGGCCATCAAACTGTGCCGCAGCATCATGATCAAAGGCCATGAGGCGCTGTGCCTGCAATCCATGCAGGCGGCGCTGCATTTCGGCGTGGATGGCCGCGTGCTGGCCTCGCTGGCCGCCACGTTTCCGGGCGTGGGCTGGGATAAGGGCTATGAGGCCTATCTGATCGGCCGGGTGGCCGAGCATGGGCAACGGCGCTCGGAAGAAATGCGTGAAGCGGCCGCCATGCTGGACGAACTGGGCCTCGATGCCGGCCTGGCCAGCGCTATTGCCGACGTGCAGCAGGGGTTCGCGCAACGCGGGCGCGGCTGGCTGCACGCGCTCGACGAGAAGGGCGGGCTGCCGGACTGGCGCACCTTGCTGGCCTGAGGCCGGCCGCGTCGCGGCCCGCCTGCGTGCCCGGGGGCCGGGGAGAACCGACTACGATAGGAGCAGATCCGCCTGGCCGCGCGTCCTCGCCGCGGCCAGGCGCGGTCTTCCCTGAACGAGGAGGATGCACATGTGGAACCCCTGGTGGCTCATCGCGGCCGGTTTGAGCATGATCGCTTCGGCGGGCGCCGCCGACACGGGCGCTGCCTTGCTGGAGGCCGCGGCGCAAGGGCAGGCCGAGCGCGTGCGGACCCTGCTGGCGCAGGGCGCGCCGCTCGAAGCGCGCGACCCGCAAGACAACACGCCGCTGTTGCGGGCCACCGACGGCAATCATGTCGCGGCCGCGCGCCTGCTGATCGAGGCCGGCGCCGATGTGAATGCCCAGAACCGCATGCAGGACAGCGCCTATCTGCTGGCCGGCGCGCGCGGTTACAACGCGATCCTGCAGCTTGCCTTGGCGCATGGCGCCAACCTCAAGAGCACCAACCGCTATGGCGGCACGGCGCTCATTCCCGCGTGCGAGCGTGGCCATGTGGAAACGGTGGATATGCTGCTGCGGGCCGGTGTGGATCCGGATCATGTCAACCGGCTGGGCTGGACCGGGCTGCTTGAAGCCATTTTGCTCAGCGATGGCGGCCCGCGGCATCAGGCGATCGTGCGCCGTCTGATCGAAGCCGGCGCCGATGTGAACCTGGCCGACGGCGAAGGGGTCACGCCGCTGGCGCATGCGCGCCAGCGGGGTCAGAAAGACACCGAGCGCCTGCTGCTGGCCGCAGGCGCTCGGTAGCCCGACGAGGCGGTCAGAACTTGACCGTCGCGCTCAGGCTGTAGGTGCGCGGGTCGCCCGGCTTGATGTACTCGGCCGTCTGGAAGAGCCAGTAGCGTTTGTTGGCCAGGTTGTTGATGCCCGCACGGAAGGTGGTTTCGTAGCCGGCGATGCGGGTGTCGTAGGTCGCGCCGATATTGACCAGGGTGTAGCTGTCGAGCTGGATGTCATTGGCCTGACGCAGTTCCGTCTTGCCGGTAAAGCGCACATCGGCACGCAGCTTCAGGCCCGGCAGTTGCGGCACGCTGTAGGCGAGTTGGGCCGAGGCCACGAAGCGCGGCGCGCCGGCCACGCGGTTGCCGTTGTAGCTCGTGCCCTTGCGGTACTCGCTGTCCAGGAACATCAGGCTGCTGCCCAGATTCCAGTTCTTGGCCAGGCGGGTCGAGGCCGCCAGCTCCAGGCCCTGATAGCGCGACAGCCCATTCTGCTCCAGGGAGGCGCGGCCCGTGGTGGCATCCACCACGGGGTTTTCGGCTTTGCGCTCGATGCGGAACAGCGCGGCCGTGGCCGCCCAGTCGTCCTGCTCGGTTTTCAGGCCGAATTCATACTGCTTGCTCTTGAGCGGATCGAGCAGCGTGCCGGCATTGGTGTAGTTGTTGCCGACCACCGAACCGGCTTCGAGCGATTCGATATAGCTGGCATAGGCCATGGTGCGCGGCGTGATGTTGTACATCAGCGCCAGCGTCGGCGTGAGCACGCCGTTCTTGTCGTACTCGGACGTGCGGGAGCCGTCGACGCCGAAGCCCTTCTGGCTGTAGTCGGTCAGGCGCAGGCCGGCCAGGAAGGACCAGCCGTGGGTCAGGTCGATGGTGTCGCTGGCAAATACCGCCTTTTGCGTGATTTCCGCCGCGCGGTAGAGCGACATGTTGCCGTTGCTGTAGTAGGCGTTGTGGTTGGTCTCGTAGAGATTACCCGTGCCGACCGAGCCATAGTAGTAGTTCGACGAGTAGTCGTTCTTCTGCTTCTGCCAGGAGGCGCCGACCACGACCTGGTGTTGCAGGGCGCCCGTGTTGAACTTGCCTTCGAGCATGGCGCGCCACTGGTTGTAGCCGTAGGCTTCGCCGTAGTCGGAGCGCTGGTCATCGTAGTTGCCGGCGCTATCCAGCAGGGCCAGCACGACTTCGTTGCGGCGCGTTTCGGTGGTGCTGTAGCTGTAGTTGGTGCTCACCGCCCAGTCACTGTTGATCTGGTACTTCAGGCCGGTGTTGTAGTAGCGGAAATGGTTCTTCACGTAGGAACCTTCGCCCACCAGCGCATCGTCATCCTGACGTACCGGCGAAGGCAGGCGCGTGCCGGCCAGGCTGAAGGTGTTGATGGTCGGATCCTGGCCGATGGACTTGCGGTCCTGATAAATGGTCTGGAAATCCCAGCTCAGCTTGTCGGTCAGGCGGGCGTCGAGCGCCAGCGAGGCCGAATTGCGGTAGAGCGAACCGTCGTTGTAGGTGCTGCCTTCTTCATGGGTCGCATTGATGCGGTAGCCGAAGCGATCGTCCGGGCCGCCGCGGCCGCCCAGGTCCACGTGTTCGTGAATCAGGCTGTTGGACAGCACGCCGATGTCGATGGCGCGCAGCGGTTCGTCGGTGGGCTTCTTGGTGACGTAGTTGATCATGCCGCCCGGCGAGCCAAAACCGTACATGAAACCGGTAGCGCCTTTGAGCAGATCGATCTGCTCGAGCTGCTCATAGGGCAGCGCGGTGACGTAGGTCGGGAAGGGGTTGCCGTCGATGCGGAAAGAGTTCTGCCAATCCAGGGGCAGGCCGCGCACCGTCAGGTAGCTGGCCCAGGCGCCGGAGGCCGAGCCATTGTCATTGACCGATGCGTCCAGCGCGAAGACGTCGCCCAGTTTGGAGATCTGCCTGTCTTGCAGTTCGGCGTTGCCGACCACCGTGGTCGAGAAGGGCGTTTCGAGCTGGCTGCGATTGCCCAGCGCGCCGGTATTGACCGGCACGCGCAGGTTTTCGAGATCGTCTTCGGCCGTGGTGGCGGCCTTGACCGACACGGCGGGAAGTTGCGTGACCTGGCCCGACGTCTGGGCATGGGCAGCCGCGCTGAGCGCCAGGGCCAGGGCGGTGGGAATGAAACGGGGGGCGGACAAAGCAGTTCTCCAGCAAGCACTTTCAAGGAGTGCGATGCTAGGCGTGAATGGGATGGATTTGCAATTAGCGTTCGCGTTACATATGTCTAAAGCGGACAAAGCCTCTCAACTCCGGCGAAAAATGGCCCCAGAGTGATGTGGGCGCGCCACAGTGGCTTTCAATCGGCTATCGCTGCCGCAGCGCGGTCAGTGCGTGCAGCACGTGGCGCGTGGCCGCGTCCATGGCGCCGGTGCGGTGGGCGATGCCCAGCGGCCGCCATAGCGCGGGGCGCAAGGGGCGCATGGCGATCCGGGCATCGGGCGGCGGCGCGGTGGCCTCCTGCGGCAGCAGGGCCGCCCCATAGCCGGCGGCCACCAGGCTCTTGATGGCGTCGTTGAAGTTCAGGTGGATACGGCCGCGGGCCTGCCGTCCCGCCGCGCCAAACCATTCGCTCGTGATGCGCGACAGCCGGGTGCTGGCGTCATTGAGGATGAGGGGGCGGCCGTCGAGCCAGTGGGGCGTGATGCGCGCGGGCGGATCCCATGCCACCGGGAGGAAGGCCATGACCGGATCGCGCCGCCACGGCAGCACGGTCAGGCCGGCCGCCGGTGCCTGGGGCAGGGCAATCAGGGCGACATCCAGCGTGCCCTGCGTCAGCCGGGCCAGGCTTTCCTGGGAGGTCAGGACGGCGACCTGCACGTCGATGCCAGGGTGGTCGCGGCCAAGCGCTTCGAGCGCGCGCGGCAAGAGATGGGCGATCGCGCCGGTGGAGGCGCCCAGGCGCACCCGGCCGGCCAGGCCCTGAACCTGGCGCTGGACATCTTCCAGGGCCTGGCCGGCTTCGGCCAGCAGGCGGCGGGCCCGCTCAAGCAGGGTGTCGCCGATGGCGGTGGGACGCACCTGCCCGCGCTGGCGTGTCAGCAGCGGCGCGCCGACGCGGGCTTCCAGTTCGGCGATATGCAGGCTGACGGTGGGCGCGGCCAGGTGCAGCGCGCGCGCTGCCGCCGCGAAACTGCCGAGATCGGCGATCGCCACCAGGGTACGCAAACGGTCGAGGCTGATCTCGCGCATGGCGTCGTTCAGGAAAACTGAATTTGATGGTTATTAAATTCAACTTTTCCTAGTTTATGTCATCGCCGAACATAGCGGCATTGACGATCGAGGCCTATCCATGACCCAAGCCCTAGTTTTCATCGATGGTGATCAAGGCACCACCGGATTGCAGATACACGAGCGCCTGCGCGCGCGGGACGATGTGCGCATCCTGACGTTGCCGGCGGCCGAGCGCAAAGACAGCGCGCGCCGCGCCGAGGCCATCAACCAATGCGACATCGCCATCCTTTGCCTGCCCGATGCCGCTGCGCGCGAGGCGGTGGCCGCCATCCGCCATCCGGGCGTGCGGGTGCTCGATGCGAGTTCGGCGCACCGCTTGAGCGCGGGCTGGGAATACGGCTTCGCGGAATGGCGGCCCGGGCAGGCCGAACGCATCAGCCGGGCCGCGCGCGTGAGCAACCCCGGGTGTTATCCCACGGGCGCCGTTGGCCTGCTCGCGCCCGTGGTGGCGGCCGGTCTGGTGCAGGCCGACTATCCCGTCACGGTGCATGCCGTGTCCGGTTATTCGGGCATGGGCCGCGAGGGGGTGGACGCTTATGAAGGTCCGGATGCGGCCGATGCCCTGCCTTATGCGGCCTATGGGCTGACGCTGGCCCACAAGCACACGCCGGAGATCGAGCGGTATGCCGGCCTGACGGCCCGGCCGGTGTTTACGCCCGCCTATGGGGCGTATCGCCAGGGCATCGTGTTGACCATCGCGCTGCAGCGCCGGCTGTTGCCCGCCGGGGTGAGCGGCGCAGCCTTGCGGGCCTGCCTCGCGCAGCATTACGCCGGCAGTCCCGATGTCCGGGTGTCAACCGAGGCGCTCGTGCCCGAGCGCCTGGATCCGCGCGTGGCCAACGGCAGCAACGTCCTGCATTTGCACGTCTACGAGAACGCCGAGCAGGGGCAGATTCTGTTGGCGGCGGTGTTCGACAATCTGGGCAAGGGCGCCTCGGGCGCCGCAGTGCAGAATCTGGATCTGATGCTGCAGGGCGCGCGCGGCCGGTGATGCCCGGAGCGCGCAGACTGCCGCTTCAGCCCCACTCGCGGCGGTTGCGCCCCAGGGCTTTGGCGCGGTAGAGCGCCTGATCGCCGCGTGCCAGCACGGCCTGCGGGCTGGGATCGTCGGCGCGCATCATGCTCAGCCCCACACTGGTGGTCAGCGCGCGCGCGCCGGTGGGCAAGGGCGTGGCGCGGGTGTCGCGCAGAATGCGGCAGGCAAAGGCGTCGGCGCGTGCCGCATCGGCCCGGCCCAGGATGACGGCGAACTCCTCGCCGCCCATGCGTCCGGCCGCATCGTCCGGTTGCAGCGCCTTGCGCAGGATGTCGGCGAAGTGCGCCAAGGCGTCGTCGCCGGCGGCGTGCCCATGGCGATCGTTGACATCCTTGAAGTGGTCCAGATCGAACATCAGCACCGCCGCCGGTTCAGCCGGCGCCTGTTGCAGCGCTTGCCAGCGGGTCTGCAGATGTTGCAGCAGTTGCCGCCGGTTGGGCAGGCGGGTCAGGCCGTCCGTGCTGGCCAGTTCGTGCAGCCGGGCTTCGGCCAGTTTGCGTTCGGTGATATCGATGGTGGTGCCCATCATGCGCAAAGGGCGGCCCTGGTCGTCGTGCGTGACGATGCGTCCCCGGCTGGCCACCCAGCGGTAGCTGCCGTCGCGGCACAGCAGGCGGTGTTCGACCTGGTAGGCGTCGGTCGCGCCGTCAAAGTGCGCCTGCATGGCGGCCTTGACGTAATGGGTGTCGTCCGGATGCAGGCGGGCGTAGCTTTCTTCGATGCGGCTGCCGATTTCGTGCTCGGCATAGCCCAGCAGCGACTTCCAGCCGGCGGAGTAGTGGATGTCGCCGGTCTGGATGTTGCGATCCCACAGGCCGGTGCCGCTGCCGGCCACGGCCAGGGCCATGCGTTCCTGATCGGCGCGCAAGGCCTGCAACGCTTCTTCGGTCTGCCGCAGGGCCGAGAGGGCCTGAGCTTGCGCCTGGGCCAGGGCGGCAAAGCGCGCCAGGCTGGCCAGCAGGCCGGCGTCGGGCGGCTGGGTGAGCAGCAGTCCAGCCACGCCCAGCAGGGCGCCGCCGGCGTCATGCCAGGCATGGCCGGCGTAGTGAGGCGCGCTGCCCGGCAGGTCTGCCAGCACCAGCAGGCCGTTGCCGCGATGCGGGTCGATGAGAGCGAGCGCCTGGTCGGCGGGTAGGCCGAAGCACTGCCAGCCGATGGCGGGCAGGCTCAGGGCCACGAATGCGGCCTCGCACGCGAGTTGCTGGCGCATCAAGGAGGCCAGCAGAGCGGGGGCGCTGGCCAGCGGGGCGGGAGTGTCCGGCATGGTGCTGGTCATAGAACAATGAGCGGAGTGTACGTCAGCGCGCGGTGGGAATCGATGCCTGCCGGGGGTGGGCAGCGCGCTGCGATTAGAGGGCCATATCAGCCGGCGCGGCGGGCCCGCGCCGGCCTCAGGGCGCGGGGGCCTGCGGCGGGCGCAGATCGGCCAGCAAACCTTGCGCGGCGGCCTTGCCGCTGGCCAGGCAGGCGGTCAGCAGGTAGCCGCCCGTGGGCGCTTCCCAGTCCAGCATCTCGCCAGCGCAATAGACGCCGGGCAGCGCGCGCAGCATGAGGTTCGGCGTGAGGGCTTCGAGGCGCACGCCGCCGGCGCTGCTGATGGCTTCGTCGATCGGGCGCGGCCGGATGAGCCGGACAGGCAGGGCTTTGATGCGGCGGGCCAGCAGGGCGGTGTCATTGAAATCGGGCAGGTACTCGCGCAGCAGCGCGGTCTTTACGCCCTTGAGGCCCAGGCGGCTTTGCAGATGGCTGGACCAGGAGCGTGCGCCACGCGGGTGTTGCACGGCCTGCAGCACCCGTTCGGCGCTCCAGTCGGGCAGCAGGTCCAGCCAGGCGATGGCGTGGCCATCGGCGGCGATGCGGTCCCGCAAGGGGGCGGACAAGGCATACACCAGGCCGCCCTCGATACCCGCGGCGCTGATCATGCATTCTCCTGCCCGGCCGGGCGCGTCTTCGGCCAGCGCCAGGGTCACCGACTTGAGCGGCTGGCCGGCGTGATGAGCGATGAAATGCTCGCTCCAGGACACATCGAAGCCGCAATTGGCCGGTTGCAGCGGCGTGGTGTCCACGCCGTGCGCGGCCAGCGGCGCCAGCCAGGCGCCATCCGAGCCCAGCCGCGCCCAACTGGCGCCGCCCAGGGCCAGCAGCACCGCCTGTGCCGAGCGCTGCACCTGGCCTTGCGGCGTGTCGAACTGCAGGTGTTGCGGTCCGGCCGCCTCGCCCGGCGGCCAGCCCAGCCAGCGGTGGCGCATATGAAACTGCACGCCTTGGGCGCGCAGCCGGGCCAGCCAGGCGCGCAGCATGGGCGCGGCTTTCATTTCCTTAGGGAACACCCGTCCGGAGCTGCCGATGAAGGTCTCCACGCCCAGTGCATGGGTCCAGTCGCGCAGGGCCTGGGGCGACAGGTGCGCCAGCCAGCCCGCCACGGCCTGTGCGCGCGTGCCATAGCGGCCGATGAAGTCGGGCAAGGGTTCGCTGTGCGTGAGGTTCAGGCCGCCGCGGCCGGCGAGCAGAAACTTGCGGCCCACCGAGGGCATGGCGTCGTAGACGTCGACCTGGGCGCCCGCCAGCGCCAGCGTCTCGGCGGCCATGAGGCCGGCCGGGCCTGAGCCGATCACGGCGATGCGGGAAGAAGAAGGAGACATGGAAAAAATGCCGGCTGTTCAGGCCGGCATTGTCTCACGCGCCGGCCGGCGGGGCCGCGGGCGCTGGCCGGCCCGGCCCGGGGCCGCGGACCAGACGGATCAGGGTGATTTCGGAGGGCGCGGCCAGCCGCATCGGCGGCCCCCAATAGCCGGTGCCGCGGCTGGTGTAGACCCAGAGCCCGTCCTGCCGGTGCAGTCCGGCGGTAAAGGGTTGCTGCAGGCGGACGAAGAACCCCCAGGGGAAAAACTGCCCGCCATGCGTGTGCCCCGACAATTGCAGGCTGTAGCCCAGCGGCGCGGCCGCCGCGGCGCTGCGTGGCTGGTGAGCCAGCAGCAGTTTGACGGGCGCGTTGGCGGGCGCGCCCTGCAAGGCGCGGGCGGGGTCGCTGCGTTGGCCCGGGTCGAAAGCGCCGGCGCCGAAGTCGGTTACCCCGGCCACCACCACGGGCTGGTCCCGGAGACGCAGCACGACGTGCTCATTGAGCAGAACCGTCAGGCCCAGACGCTGGAATTCGTCGATCCAGGCGGCGGCCCCCGAGTAGTACTCATGGTTGCCGGTGACCAGATACACGCCGCCGGGGGCGCGCAGGCCCGCGAGCGGGCGGGTGTGCGGCGCCAGTTGCGCCACACTGCCGTCGATCACGTCGCCCGTGATGGCGATCAGGTCGGGATGCTGGGCGTTGACCGCGTCCACGATGGCCTGCACATAAGGCGCTTTGATGGTGGGCCCGACATGGATGTCGCTGATCTGCGCGATGCTCAGGCCGTCGAGCTGGGGCGGCAGGCCGTCGATGGGCACATCGATGCGCTTGATGCGCGCCAGGCGCCGGGCATTGCAAAAGCCCCAGACGCTGCCGGCCAAGGCCAGCAGCGGCACCGCCGCCGCACTGGCCGGGCGCAGGCGCGCCATGTCCGGCACACCGCTTGCCAGCCGCAGCAGCCCGCCGAGCACCAGCACCACGTCGCGCAGCACGGTCAGGACAAACAGCGAGGAGAAAAAGCCCATCGCCAGCAGGCCGATCCAGGCCAGGCGATCGGCCCAGGGCTGGCGCCCCGAGGAACGGCTGAGCATGCCCAGGGGAATGAGGATGCAGGAGGCAATGAGCACCAGGATCGCGGCGCCCTTGGCGGCCGGCCCGACCGGCAGATCCGGGATGATGCGCAGGCCGACATACACATGGGCCAGCGCGCCGAGCGTGAGAAAACGGATGAAGAATGCGGACTTGCGTAACGCCACGTGGCCTCCGGTTCAATGCGCGGACAACCTAGGCTAACCGATACGGTCGCCAGGTGGCGGCCCTAAAATGGGTTTTTCCTGTTCGCAAAGGCACCCACCATGCACCGGCTTGCACGCGCCCCAAGTCTGCTGATGGCCCAGCACTGGCTGAATCTGCTGCGGCAGGCCCGCGTGGCCGCCGATATGCACAATCAGCACCTGCAGGGCGCCTTGGGTGATATCCCCGCCGATCAGTGCGGCCCGGAGATCTGGCTGGAGCGCGAGGCCGACCGCGAGTTGGCGCTGCGGCTGATCGGGCTGGCGCCTGCCGGCGACACGCCGGCCTTGCCTTGGACATGTCCGCGCTGCGCCGAGCGGCTCGAACCGCAGTTCAGCACCTGCTGGCATTGCGGCGCAGATCGCCCCTGACGGCGCGGCGGGCCTTCAGGCCGGCGCGCTGAGCGACCTGAGCTTGCGCAGCTCCGGGAATTTCCACATCCATAGTCCGGCCACGGCGATGGTGCCCAGTCCGCCGAGCACCACGGCGGGCACGGTGCCGAACAGGGCGGCGGTGACGCCGGACTCGAACTCGCCCAACTGATTGGAGGTGCCGATAAAGAGCGTGTTGACCGCGCTCACCCGGCCGAGCATCTCATCCGGGGTGTTCAGCTGCACCAGTGACGAGCGCACCACCACGCTGATCGAGTCGGCCGCGCCCAGGACCACCAGCGCGCACAACGACAGCGGGATGGAGGTCGACAGGCCGAAGACGATGGTGGCCAGGCCAAACAGAAACAGCGCGCCAAACAGCAGGCGGCCGACGTGGCTGTCCAGGGTCAACCTGGCCAGCATCAGCGACATCAGGGCCGCGCCTACCGCCGGGGCGGCGCGCAAGGCTCCCAGGGCCCAGGGGCCGGCATGCAGGATGTCCTTGGCGAAGACCGGCAGGAGCGCGGTCGCGCCCCCCAGCAGCACGGCAAACAGATCCAGCGAAAGCGTACCCAGCAGCACGCGCCGGCTGGCAATGAAGCCGATGCCGGCGAACAGGGTGTGCCAGGTGGTGGGCGCTCTGCGCGCCGGCGCGCGTTCGGTGCGAACGCGCAGGATGCACACCAGGCCGAACACATACATGACCGAGGCCACGCAATAGACCCAGCCGGCGCCGATGCCGTAGCCGATACCGCCCAGGGCCGGGCCGGCGATCTGGGCGATCTGGTTGGACGAGGCCGACAGGGCCGTGGCGCGGGGGATCCACTCGCGCGGCACGATGGCAGGGATGAGTGTCGGCAGGGTGGGCGCTTCGAAGGCGCGGGCCGAACTGATGACCACCACCGTGAGGTAGACCAGGGCCTTGCCGCCAAAACCCTGTACGGCCGCCACCGCCAGCAGCAAGGTGGCCGCGGCTTCGAGCGCCATGCAGATGGCCACGATGCGGCGGCGGTCGTAACGGTCGGCCACGTGGCCGACCACCAGCGTCAGGCACATCATGGGCAGAAACTGCGCCAATCCGATCAGGCCCAGGTCGAGCGCGTTGCCGGTCAGGGCAAAGATCTGCCAGCCCACCGCCACCGATACGATCTGGTAGGCCAGCGACGTGCAGAAGCGGGCGGCGAGAAAACGGCGGAAGGCGGGGCGTGACAGCGGCGTGTCGGGTGCGTCGGCGGAGCTGGCCGGGGACATGGGGGCGGGTCCGGGAGAGGGGTGGCCGGGCCACCGAAGGGGCTGATTGTACGGACAACCGCTGACGCGGGCCTGGACGGGGCGCGGGGCCGCCTCCGGGACGGCCCCGCGCGTCAGCCGGCTCAGAATGAGCCGAACATCGTCCCCAGCGCGATGACGGTGATCAGCGCGATGACGGGCATGAGGATGGTGACGGCGGCGATATCGCCGTATGACTTGCGGTGGGTCAGGCGGCAGATGGACAGCAGCGTGATGATGGCGCCCGAGTGCGGCAGAGTGTCCATGCTGCCGGAGGCCAGCACCGCCACGCGGTGCAGCAGCTCGGGACTGATGCCGGTCTTGGCGGCCATCGCGAGGTAATCATTGCCCAGCGTCGCCAGGGCGATGCTCATGCCGCCGGAGGACGAGCCGGTGATGCCGGCCAGCGTGCCCATGGCGATGGCCTCGGAGATGAGCGGATTGTGCGGCGCGACATCGAGCACGGCGTCGCGGATGATGGCAAAGCCGGCCAGGCTGGCGATGACCGCGCCGTAGCCGACCTCGGAGGCGGTGTTGAACAGCGGCAGCATGAAACCGAACACGCCCTTGTTGACCGTGTCGCGCAGATTGGCCCAGTGCTTCAAGCGCAGCGCGATCAGCACCACGCAGGCCGTGGCCAGCGCGATGATGAGCGCCCACAGGCCGGTGACGCGCTTGGGATCCACGTCGGCATAGCGTTCGCTCATGGCGCTGAAGTCCATGTGCGGGAAGATGCCGTAGGTAAACAGCGCATTGACGCCCACCACCAGCAGCAGGGGCAGCACCGCCAGGCCCAGCGGCATGGCGGGATCGTCGCCTTGCTCGGGCATCTGGCCGGCCTCCTCCGCCTCGCCATAGCCTTCGCCGGCCCGCAAGGCGCGGCCGGCGCGCGCCAGCATCCAGACCATGCCCAGTCCCAGCATGATGACCGCCGCGATGATGCCCAGCCCCGGGGCGGCGAAGACATTGGTCCCGAAGTAAGGAATGGGGATGGCGTTCTGGATCGAGGGGGTGCCGGGCAGCGCGGTCATCGTGAACGTGAACGACCCCAGCGCGATCGCCGCCGGAATCAGGCGCTTGGGGATGCCGGCATGGCGGAACAGCGCCGTGGCGATGGGATAGACCGCAAACGCCACGACAAACAGCGACACCCCGCCGTAGGTCAGCGCCGCGCAGGCCAGCACCACCGTCAGAATGGCGTGGCGCGAGCCGAGCTTATCGGTGATCCAGCGTGCCAGCGCCTGGGCCGCGCCCGAGTCGGCCATCAATTGGCCAAACAGCGCGCCGAGCAGAAAAATGGGCAGAAACTGGATGACATAGCCGCCGAGGGCGGACATGAAGGTCTGCGTATAGGCCGGCAGCAGCACGGCCACGTCGCCGGAGAGGATGACCGCCAGCGCGGCCATGATGGGCGCGAGGATCAGTACGGTCACGCCCCGGTAGGCAAAGAACATCAACAGCAGCAAGGATACGACTATGGCCAACGTTCCCATCTATGTTTTCCTGGATCTAGCGGTGAGAGTGATACGCCTGGGCGACGGGCGCCTGATGCCGCCGCCTGCGCAGTTCGCTGAGGGTATAAGGACACGGCTGGCCGAGTCGAGGTGAGGACACCCGATTCGCTCCCCTCCAGGCCGCCCTCCGATCATCGGGCGGCGTGTGTCCGTAGCGGTGCCATCGTAACCGCCCTGAGGGGCCGCCGGCGCGTGATCTGTTGCGATGCCTTGCGGCGCCCGCTGTATCTGTCGCGCGCGCCGCGGCGGCGCCAGAATGGGGCTTCTCTCATTCTGGCAGGACAGGCATGCGGATTCTCGGCAAAACCTCATCGATCAACGTCCGCAAAGTCCTGTGGACCTGCGATGAACTGGGCCTGCGTCCGGTGCGCGAAGACTGGGGCGCGGGGAGGCGCGCGCTCGACGAACCGGCTTTTCTGGCGCTCAATCCCAACGCTCAGGTGCCGGTGCTCGTCGATGACGACTTCGTGCTCTGGGAGTCCAACAGCATCTTGCGGTATCTGGCCAACCGCTATGCCGGCGGCTGGCTCTATCCGGCCGCCCCGCGCGCGCGGGCCCGGGTGGATCAATGGATGGATTGGCAGGCCACCGATCTGAATACGGCCTGGCGCTACGCCTACCTGGGTTTGCGGCGGCGGGCGCCAGCCTATCAGGATGGCGCGCAGATCCAGGCCTCCTGTCTGGCATGGTCGCGCGCCATGGGGGTGCTCGAGGCGCGTCTGGGCCAGACGGCCGCCTATGTCGCGGGCCCGGATTTCAGTCTGGCCGACATCGTGATCGGGCTGTCGGTGCTGCGCTGGCGCGTCACCGACTTCGACAAGCCGGCGCTGCCGGCCATCGACGCCTATTGCCTGCGGCTGGCCGCCCGGCCCGGTTTCATCGCTTATGCCGAGCCCTGAGCCTGCCACTCCCGAGCCAGCGCCGCGACGAGCTGCGCGGCGGGCAGGCCGCGCGACAAGGCGGCCGCCTGGCCCGCCCATTGCGCGGCGTAGCCGTGGTCGCCGCGCGCTTTGGCCGCGGCGTTGAGGGCTTTGCCGGCGTCGTAGGTCAGGGGATAGTCCGGCGGGGGCGGGGTGCCGGCTGCAGCGCCGAATTCGGTAAAGCGATTGACGACGCAGCGGGCCAGTCGGCCCGAGATGGCGCGCGTGAACGTGGTGGCCACGTGCGGGTGGCCCAGCAGCGCGGCGCGGTAGGCCGCGTCGGCCGAGGACTCCGGGCAGGTGATGAAGGCGGTGCCGAGTTGGGCCGCCTGCGCGCCCAGCTCCAGGGCCGCGGCGATGCCCGCCCCGTCCATGATGCCTCCGGCCGCGATCACCGGGCGTTGCAAGCGGGTGGCCAGCAGGCGGGTCAGGGCCAGGGTGCCGAGGGCCTCGTCGCGCGGCGTGTCATCGAACGTGCCGCGATGGCCGCCTGCTTCGATGCCCTGGGCCACGATGGCGTCCACCCCGGCTTCGGCGATGCGGCGCGCTTCGTCGGGTTGGGTCGCGGTGGCCATCAGATAAATGCCCGCGGCGCGCAAGGCCTGCAGCGTCTTGCGCGGCGGCAACCCGAAATGCAGGCTGACCACGGCGGGACGTGTCTCGAGCAGCATCTGCAGCATGGCCTCGTCGGTCTGAAAACTGGTGTAGATCTCGCTGAGCGCGGCCGGCGGCGTGGCGCCGAACTCGGCAAAGCGCGGCGCCAGGGCGCTCAGCCAGTCCGCCTCGCGCCGCGGATCGGCCACGCTGGGCCGGTGGCAGAACAGGTTGACCGCAAAGGCGCGCGGGGTCAGGGCCCGGGTGGCCTCGATCGCTGCGCGGGCGGCCTGCGCATTGCCGGCGCCCAAACCCAGCGATCCCAGACCGCCGGCATTGGAGACGGCGGCGGCCAGCGCCGGGGTGCTCACGCCGGCCATGGGGGCTTGGACGATGGGCAAGGACAAACCCAGACGGGCGGTGAAGTCGTTCATGAAGGGCTCCTTGAAGTCAGTCCCGCAGCGCCGCGAGCAAGGCCTGATGGTTGGCGCTGTCCTGGCCCTGGCGGCGGATGAGAAAACAATGGGCTGGCCCGATGGCGCGTGCCGGCGGCGGCGTGGGCTGCAGGGCCAGCACGGATTGCGGCAGCACCGCCATCGCCGAACCCGCCATCACGCAGGCCAGGATGGCGTGATAGGAAGTCAGCTCCAGCAACTGCAGGCGTGCCGGGTCCGTGCCCGCCGCGCGCAGCCAGTCTTCGGCGCGCTCGCGATACACGCAGCCGCGCGCGAACGTGGCCAGGGCCGATGGCGGGCCACCGGTCGGCGGCGTGATCAGCAGCAGTTCTTCGGTAAACAGATAGTCGCCATGCAGGCCCTCGCCCAAGGCGGCGACATCGTGGGGGCGCTGGGCATCGGGGTGGGCCACGACGGCGCAGTCCAGCGCATGGCTGCTCACCGCATCGGCCAGAAATCGCGTGGTGCCGGTCCGCAGCTGGATCTGCAGTTGCGGCCAGCGGCCATGCAAACGGGCCAGCGGCTGCGGCAGGCGGCTGGCTGCCGTGCTCTCCATCGACCCCAGGCGCAGGCGTCCGCCCGGTTCGGCCACGCGCAAGGCCTGCTCGGTCTGCTCGGCCAGATCCAGTAAGCGGGTGGCATAGCCTGCCAGCGTCTGCCCGGCTTCCGACAGCAGCATGCGCTTGCTGTCGCGCGTAAACAATGCCCGCCCGAGGCGGTCTTCCAATTGCTGGATGCGCGTGGTGACATTGGACGGCACGCGGTCCAGGGCCAGGGCCGCGCGGGTGACGCTTTGCTCGCGCGCCACGGCCAGAAAAATGCGCAGGTCAGAGAGTTCCATGCGGGCAGCATAGCCTTAAATTCTTTTTTTGATAATGAAAAAAAATATAAATTCTTAAAAAAAGAACGAAATCCGGCAAGCGCTATCATCCCTACAGACTTTGAGGAATCACGATGCGGGATTGGTTGACCAGGCTGCCCAAGGCCGAGCTGCACATCCATCTGGAGGGCGCGCTGGAGCCCGAGCTGCTGTTCGCGCTGGCGCAGCGCAATGGCATACGCCTGCCCTGGGCCGACATCGAGTCGCTGCGCCAGGCTTATAACTATCAGAATCTGCAGGAATTTCTGGATCTGTATTACCTGGGCGCCCAGGTGCTGCGGACCGAGCAGGATTTCTACGACCTCACCTGGGCCTATCTGCGGAAGTGCGCCGAGCAAGGCGTGACCCATACCGAGCCGTTTTTCGACCCGCAGACGCATACCGACCGGGGCGTGCCTTTCGAGGTGGTGCTGGCGGGCATCCAGGCGGCGCTGGCCGACGCCCGCCGCCAGTTGGGCATCAGCAGCGGGCTGATTCTGAGCTTTCTGCGGCATCTGCCCGAAGCGGCGGCCATGGCCACGCTGGAGCAGGCCTTGCCTTACCGTGACGCTTTCGTGGCCGTGGGGCTGGACAGCAGTGAGGCGGGGTTTCCGCCGCGCCTGTTCGAGCGGGTCTTCGCGCGGGCGCGCGCCGAGGGCTTGCCTGCGGTGGCGCATGCCGGTGAAGAAGGCCCGCCCGCCTATATCTGGGAGGCCCTGGAGCTGTTGCAGGTCAAGCGCATCGACCATGGGGTGCGCGCCTGGGAGGACGAGCGGCTCATCGCGCATCTGGTCGATAATCAGATGCCGTTGACGGTCTGCCCGCTGTCGAATGTACGGCTCAAGGTGTTCTCCCACATGGGCGAGCACACCGTGCTGGACATGCTGGACCGGGGCCTGAACGTCAGCATCAACTCCGATGATCCCGCCTATTTTGGCGGCTACGTGCTGGAGAACTTCCTGGCGCTGCAGGCGCACTTGCCGCTGACGCCCGATCAGGCCCGCAAGCTGGCCGACAACAGCCTGGCTGCCGCGCTGGCGCCGCGCGGCTGAGCGCGTCTGCCGGCCGGCGGCTCAGGTCTGGACGCCCAGCCGGCGGATGAGCGCTTCGTGCGACGAGTAGGCGCGCAACAGGGCCGCGGTGTCGGCCAGTTCAAACTCGCTGAACTCGAAACCGGGGGCCACCGTGCAACCGACCAGCGCAAAACCCGCCGGGTCGGCCAGCTCCGCGGCAAACCAGTTGCCGGCGCAGACCGTGGCCTGGAAGCGGGTCTCACCCAGCGTGGCGCCCAGGCGATGCGTCAGCACCCCGCCGTCACTTTGCAACTCATGCACGCGCAGCTCCGAGCCGGCATAAAAATGCCAGGTTTCATCTGACTGGATGCGATGCCAGGCCGAGTAAGCACCGTCGCACAGCAGATAGTAGATGGCCGTGCCGGCGCGGCGGCTGGCGCCGTCGTCGCGGCGCACGGTCTGCGCGGCGCGATAGGTCTCGCGGTAATAGCCGCCTTCGGGGTGAGGAATCAGCCCCAGGCGGCGCACGATGTCTTGAGCATTCATCCCGGTATCCGCCAGCAAAAGCCTTATTCTGCCGTGATATTGAGCAGGCGCAAGAGGTTGTCCACGACCGCGGCGCGTTCGGCGCGGCGCACGGCCAGGCCCAGCACCGCGCGCGGCCAATCCAGATCCAACGGCAGATAATGGATGCCGCGTGCGCGCATGTGGCGCATGGACGCCGGCACGACGGCCACGCCGATGCCGGCGGCCACCAGATTGACGGCCGACGACAACTGCGGCGCGCGTTGGCGCAGGGTGGGATTGAACCCCTGGCGGCGGCAGGCCGCGATGATATCGGCCGACAGCCCGTAGCCCGACTTGCGCGAGTAGTCGATAAAGCGTTCATGCCGCAGGTCGGCAAGGGTCAGGCGCTTCTGGCTGGCCAGAGGGTGGCCGCTGGGCAGGGCGGCGATCAGGTTTTCCTCGTTGAGCGGCAGGTAGCGGATCGCGCCGGACAGGGCGAAAGGCGGGCGCACGAAGGCCGCGTCGAGATCGCCGGCGGCCAGCCCTTGCACCAGGTTTTCGCTCTGGCTTTCTTCCAGGCGCAGTTCCACCTCCGGATGGGCCTGCTGGTAGCGGCTGATCGCGCCCGTGACGGTGTCGTTAAAGGAGGCAGATTCGGTAAAGCCCAAGCGCAACACCCCGACCTCGCCGCGCGCGGCGCGGCGGGCCACGTCGCCCGCCTCGGCCACGCGCGCCAGGATGTCCTGAGCGCAGGGCAGAAAGGCGCGCCCGGCATCGCTCAGGGCCACGCCCCGGCCCACGCGGTCGAACAGCGGGGTGCCGATTTCGCGTTCCAGCTCGCGGATTTGCTGGCTCAGCGGCGGTTGCGCCATCCCCAGCAGTTCTGCCGCCCGGGTGAAATGCTGCGTCTGCGCCGTCACCACGAAATAACGCAAATGCCGGAGTTCCATCGTCCAAATCCATACGTTAAAGGTACTGGTAAGTCATTTTTAATATATTAGACATTCGGATTGATTCTGACCATCATGACGACCCCTGGGGCCGCGGCCCGATTGCAAGGAGTTTGCTGATGAAACCCACCCAACAACTGCGGCAGGCGCTGTCTGCCGGCAAAACCCTGATCGCCCCGGGCGCTTACGACGGCATGTCGGCCCGCCTGGTCGCCAACGCGGGCTTTGACGCGGTATACGCCAGCGGCGGCGCGATCGCGCGCGCCGCCGGCTACCCCGACCTGGGCATCCTCAGTTTCACGGAGGTGCTCGATCGCATCGAGAAAATCGTCGACGCCAGCGGCCTGCCGGTCGTGGCCGACGCCGATACCGGTTTCGGCGGCTCGGCCAATGTCGAGCGCACGGTGCGTGCCTTCGAGCGGGCGGGCGTGGCGGGTTTTCATATCGAAGATCAATCCTTTCCCAAGCGTTGCGGCCACCTCGATGACAAAAGCCTGGTCGACGCCGAAGAGATGTGCCTGAAGATCCGCATCGCGCGCCAGACGCTCAGTGATCCGGATTGCCTGGTGATCGCGCGCACCGACGCGATTGCCGTCGAGGGTTTCGAGGCCGCCCTCGCGCGCGCCGAGCAATACGTGCAAGCGGGCGCCGACATGATCTTCGTCGAGGCGCCCGAAACCCTGGAGCAGATCCGCGAGATCGCCCGGCGCCTGCCCGGGCCCAAGCTCATCAATATGTTTTACGGTGGCAAGACCCCGCTGGTGCCGATCGACGAACTGTCGGCCCTGGGGTATCAACTGGCCATCATTCCCTCGGATCTGCAGCGTGCCGCCATTCATGCCATGCAGAAGACGCTCGCCCAGATCCGAGCAACCGGCGATTCCAGCGCGTTGGCCCAGGAGCTCACCAGCTTCAAGGAACGCGAAGAAATCGTGCAAACCCGCCGTTACCTGGCGTTGGATGCGCTGTAGAGCCGCGCATCCCTGTTTTCTGAGGAGACACCCCCATGAAACCTTCGTTCAAGGCAGCCGTTGCGCTGACCCTGGCTGGTCTGGCCTTTGGCGCCCAGGCCGCGGATTGGCCCGATCACCCGATCACTTTCGTCGCCCCGTTCTCGGCCGGCGGCGCCAATGACCTGGTGGCCCGCATCATCGCCAAGGCGGTGGGCGCGCAGCTCAAGGCCAATGTCATCGTGGAGAACCGCCCCGGCGCCGGTGGCGTGGTCGGCTCGGCGCACGTGGCGCGCAGCGCCGCCGATGGCTATACCTATCTGGTCGGCAGCAATGGCACGGTCACCAATAGCCTGATCCGTTCCGACCAGCCCTATAAGGACGAGGAACTCACGCCGGTGGCGCTGCTGTCGGTCACGCCCTCGGTGATTGTCACCAACCCCGACAATCCCGCCAAGGATCTGAAGGAGTTCGTCGCCAACGCGCGCGCCAAGAAGACCGACCGCATCACCTTCTCGACCGCGGGCAATGGCAGCACGCCGCACTTCGTGGCGGTGATGATGAAGCAGGCCACGGGCCTGCCCGTCGAACCGATTTCGTACAAGAGCGGCTCCGAGGGCGTGACCGCGGTGGTCGGCAAGCAGGTCGACGCGACCTCCGAAGCCAGCATCGTCACGCTGCCCCTGGTCAAATCGGGCAAGCTCAAGGCCCTGGCCACCACGCTGGACAAGCGCATGGCCAGCGCGCCCGATATCCCCACCACCAAGGAAGCGGGCTTTCCGTCCATCCAGATCGGCCATTGGGCCGGCTTGTATGCGCCCACCGGTACGCCGGCCGAGGTCATGGACAAGATGAACGCGGCGGTCAACAGCGCCTTGCAGACCCAGGAAGTGCAGGATGCGCTCAAGCTCAGCAGCATCGAGCCGGGCGGCGGCAGCCGCGCGGAATTCACTGACTTCGCCACCAAGGAGCGCGCGCGCCTGACCGAAGTGGTCAAGCAAGGGCATATGCGCGGCGATTGATCGTCCTCTCCTCGTTTGCCGCACGCAAGAACGCCGGGGCCGCCCCGGCGTTCTTGCGTGGGCCACCGGAGTAGAATGGCTCGCGTCTTTATGGGGGAAGTCCGTTATGTCAAAAATCCGTTTCGCCCTGGCCCTTGCTGGCCTGGTCGCCAGCGCCGCGGTGTCGGCGCAAACCACGTTGCGCATTGGCCTGCAAGATGATCCCGATGTGCTGGATCCGGCCCGTGCGCGCACCTTCGTCGGCCGCATTGTGTTCGCCTCCTTGTGCGACCGGCTGGTCGACATCACGCCGGACCTGAAGATCGTGCCGCAACTGGCCGAATCCTGGTCCACGTCGGAAGACGGCAAGTCGCTGACCTTCAAGCTGCGCAAAGGCGCCGTCTATCATGATGGCGCGCCCATCGATGCCGCTTCGGTCAAGGCCAATCTCGACCGCGCCATGACCCTGCCCGACAGCAACCGCAAGAGCGAGCTGTCCGCGGTGGCCAGCGTCGAAGCGCCGGATGCCCAGACCGTGGTGCTGCGCCTCAAGGCTCCGGACGCCTCCTTGCTGTCGCAGCTGTCCGACCGTGCCGGCATGATGATTTCGCCCGCCACGTTCGACAAGGATCCGGGCAGCAAGCCGGTGTGCTCCGGGCCTTACCGCTTCAAAGAGCGCGTGCAGAACGACCGCATCGTGCTCGAAAAATTCCCGCAGTACTGGGATGCGCCGAGCTACCACTTCGATCAGGTGGTCTTCACGCCCATTCCCGACTCCACCGTGCGCCTGAATAACCTGCGCGCCGGCGGCCTGGATATCGTCGAGCGTATTGCGCCCACCGATGCCGACGCCGTCAAGAACGACGCCAAGCTCACGCTGGCCCCGGTGACCGGCCTGGGCTTTCAGTCCATCGCCGTGAACATCGGCAACGGCGCGCGCGCCGACACGCCGCTGGCCAAGGATGCGCGCGTGCGTCAGGCGCTCGATCTGGCCATCGACCGCGATGTGATCAACCAGGTCGTGGGCCAGGGGATGTTCCAGCCCGCCCATGAGCCTTTCCCGCCGGCCAGCTTCGCCTACGACAAGAGCGTCGAGCACGCCGGGCGTGACCCCAAGAAGGCCAAGGCCTTGCTCAAGGCCGCCGGTCACGACCGGGTCAAGTTCGAGCTGACCTACGGCAACAACACCACGATGCAGCAAGTGATGGAGCTGATCCAGGCCATGGGCGCCGAGGCCGGCTTTGACATCAGCCTGCGTCCCCTGGAGTTCGCGGCCGTGCAAGCCGCTTTGGCGCGTGGCGACTTCCAGGTCGGCCAGACCGGCTGGTCCGGCCGTGTCGATCCGAGCGGCAACATCCATCAATACGTCAGCTGCAAGGGCAACCTGAATGACGGGCGCTTCTGCGACGCCGACGTCGACAAGCTGCTCAATGAAGCGCGTTCCACCTCTGACGAAGGCAAGCGCCGCGCGCTCTACAGCCAAGTGCTGCAGAAGATGCAGGTCGAGCGCCCCCAGATCTACCTCTTCTACCTGCCCTGGGTGTTCGGCACGCAGAAGAAGATCGAGGGCTTCGTGCCCTATCCTGACGGCCTGATCCGCCTGAAGGACGTCAAGGTCGCCAAGCAGTGATCATGGACACGCGCATGTTCACGACCCGGCCGGAGATCCTGGGCAGCTTCGGCGTGGTGACCTCGACGCACTGGCTGGCCAGCGCCAGCGGCATGAGTCTGTTGGAGCGCGGCGGCAATGCATTTGACGCCGCCGTGGCCGCCGGTTTCGTGCTGCAGGTCGTCGAGCCGCATCTGGTCGGCCCGGCTGGCGAAGTGCCGGTGCTGTTTCATTCGGCGCGCACCGGCAAGACCGAGGTGCTCTGCGGCCAGGGCCCCACGCCGGCCGGCGCCACGCTGGCGCATTATCGCGGCCTGGGGCTGGATCTCATCCCCGGCAACGGTCTGCTGCCGGCGGTGATTCCTGGCGCTTTCGACGCCTGGATGCTGCTGCTGCGCGATCACGGGTCGATGCGCGTGCGCGATGTCCTTGAACCGGCCATCTTCTACGCCGAATCCGGCCATGCGCTGATGCCTCGCATCAGCAATACCGTTGCCGGCCTGAAGGATTTTTTCCTGCAGCACTGGCCCAGCACGGCCGAGGTCTATCTGCCCGGCGGGCAGGTGCCGCGCGCCGGCAAGCTGTTTCGCAATCCCGCTCTGGGGCGCACCTGGCGCCGGGTGCTCGAGGCCGCCGAGGCCGCCGGCCCGGACCGTGAGCGTCAGATCGAGGCCGCGCGCGATGCCTTCTACCGCGGTTTTATCGCCGATGCCATCGATCGCTTCGCCCGCCTTGAAGTCATGGATGAAAGCGGCCGCGCCCATTCTGGCGTGCTGCGCGCGGCCGATCTGGCCGGCTGGTCGGCCACTTACGAGGCGCCCGCCAGCTATGAGTACGGTGACTACACCGTGGCCAAGGCCGGCGCCTGGAGTCAGGGCCCGGTGTTTCTCCAGACCCTGGCCTTGCTCAAGGGCACGGACCTCGGGGCGATGGGCGCCAACAGCGCGGCGTTCATTCATCACCTCACCGAGGCCATGAAACTGGCATTCGCCGACCGCGAGGTGTATTACGGCGACCCGGCTTTTACCGACGTGCCGCTCGATACCTTGCTGTCGGACGCCTATAACGACCAGCGTCGCCGCCTCATCGGCGAGACGGCCTCGCACGAACTGCGCCCGGGGCAGATTCCCGGCTTCGAAGCGCAGTTGGCGCGCGTGATGGATACGCTGTCACGCCTGTCCAAGGTCACGCCGGTCGGCGCGGCGGGCAGCGAGCCCACCCTCGCGGACATGCGCGCCTCGGTCAAGCGCGGCGATACCACGCATGTGGACGTGATCGACCGCTGGGGCAATATGGTGTCGGCCACGCCTTCCGGCGGATGGTTCCAGTCTTCGCCCGTCATCCCCGAGCTCGGCTTCGGCCTGAATACCCGCGCCCAGATGTTCTGGCTCGAGCCTGATCTGCCGTGCTCGCTGGCGCCGGGCAAACGTCCCCGCACCACGCTCACGCCCACGCTGGCGCTGCGCGATGGCAAGCCCTACATGGTGTTCGGCACGCCTGGCGGCGACCAACAGGAACAATGGCAGTTGCTGCTGTTTCTGCGTCATGTTCACCACGGCCTCAATCTGCAGGAGGCCATCGACCTGCCCATGTCGCACACGCAGCATTTCCCGACCTCGTTCTATCCGCGTGACCGCAAGCCGGGGCACCTGGCCGTCGAAGCCAGCTTTGGCGCGGCCGTGATCGAGGATCTGCGCCAGCGCGGGCACGTCATCGAAGAGGCGCCGGCCTGGAGCGTGGGCCGCCTGACCGCGGCCGCGCGCGACGCGGACGGGCTGTTGCACGCGGCGGCCACGCCGCGTTTGATGCAGGCCTACGCCATCGGCCGTTGAGGTTGCCGGCGCCGGGACGGTGTGCCGTCCCGGACCGCCGGCCTGGCGCACAGCCAAAAAAAAGCCGCCCCGCGGCGGCTGGTGTCAGGGCCATGCGCGGGGCGACTCACACTCACACGTCCATCAGGTCGCGGCCGCTGCGGGCCTGCAACCAAACCTGCGTGTCGTGCCGCAGACTGCGGACATACTGCAACAGAAATGCCTGAACGGTCCGCATCTGCTGCGGGTCGAACTGGCGGCTCAGAAAGTGCACTTCCTCCAGCACGGCCTGGCGGGCCTGCACCAAGGCCTGGCAGCGTTCCGCCACCGGGTGGATCACGATGACGCGCCGGTCCAGCGGATGGCGTCCCCGTTGCACGAACCCCGCGGCTTCCAGCCGGTTGATCAAGGCGGTCGCGCCGCCCCAGCTGATACCCAGCAACTGGCCTAACTGGCCGGTGGGCAGGGATTCGAGCTCCTGCACCAGTTCCAGCGCCTTGATTTCCGTGACGGACAGGCCAAGCCTTTCGGCGACGGCGGCCTGGCTGGCGGTCGCGTAGACCGCCAGTTGCTGGCTCAGAATCGCGGCGATGTCAGCCACGGCCCCAGATTGCGCGGCAGGCGGCTCCTCGAACTTGCTGAGGTCGGCGACACTGTGACGCTCTTCGATGACGATACGGTCTGCTTCGAACATGGCGTTGCTCCGGCAAAGGCCTGGTTCCGGTTGAGTTACTTCTTGCCGCCCAGTCCGCCCAACAGGCCGCCCAGCAGTCCGCCGTTGGCCGAGCCGGTGGACGTGCCGCCGGCGCTGCCGCTGACGTTCAGGCCGCCAAGCAGACCCCCGAGCAGGCCGCCGTTGCCGGCGCTGGCGCTGCCCGTGGTGGTAGCGGTGGCGGCTCCCGTGACCGTCGCCACGGTCGTGGTCACGGTGGTGACCACGCCGCCGACCAGGCCGCCGGCGCTATTGCCGCCCAGCACGCCGCCGAGCAGCCCGCCGCTGGCCACCGTGCCGGTGGCATTGTTGGCCGCGCCGGTTACGCCGCCGAGCACGCCGCCCAGCAAACCCCCGCTGGCGGTGCCGCCGGCCGAGCCGCTGCCGGAGGCGCTGGCGGTGAGTCCGCCCAGCAAGCCGCCCAGCAGGCCGGTATTGGCGGTGGCCCCGCCGGTCGTGCCGCCCGTCACGCCATTGAGCAGCCCGGTCACCGGCGAGAGCAGACCGCCATTGGCCGCGCCACCCGTCACGCCGCCCAGCAGGCCGCCGGTAATGGGCGAGAGCAGGCCGCCCGTGCTGGCGCCCAGACCCAGGCCGCCGGTCAGGGAAGCGACCGCGCCAGTGGCGTCCTTCAGCACCGCGCCCAGGGGATTGGGATTGCTGGCGTCGGCCTTGACCAGCCCGCCGGCATGCGCGACCGCGTTGCCCACGCCTTGCAGTACGCCGTCCAGGCCGCCGATCGGCACATTGCCGCCCAACGAGCCGCCGGCGCCGGCGATGGTGCCGCCGACGCTGGACAGCAGGCCCGAGACCGGGGTGCCCAGCGTGGTCGTGGCGCCCACCGTTTGCGTCAGATTGGTGACGGTCGCCGCGACCGGCGCCACGGTGGGGTCGAGCCCTTCACCCACGGCGCTGAGCGCGGACTGCAGGCCGAGCGGCAGCACGTTGTCGGCCGCCTTCCCGGTGTTGTTCAGGGCCGGTTCGAGCAGCGCGCCTTGCGAGGGGCTCAGCACGCTGCCGGTCAGACCTGCGACCGCCTGCGTGACGGGCTGCAGCAGGCCGCCGTCGCCGGTCAGGCCGGCGGTGAGCGCGCCCACCGCGCCCGTGGCGTTCTTGGCCACCTTGGTCAGCGGATTGGGATTGGCCGGGTCGGCGACCAGCAGGCCGTCGACGCTGCTGACCGTGTCGCCCAGGCCGCTGACCAGTCCACCCAGCCCGGTGCTCAGACCGCCTGGCAGGCCGCTGGCCGACAGCGTATCGCCCAGATCGCTGACGGAGCCGCCGACGGAGTTGAGCGTGGCCGCAACGGGTTGGCCCAGTCCGGTGGTGCTGCCGAGGGTTTGGGTGAGGTTTTCAACCGTGGCCACGACCGGCTGGAGGGTAGGGTCCAGCGCCTTGCCGATACCGCCCAGCGCCGCCTCGGTATTCAGCGGCAGCGCATTATCGACGGCGCTGCCGGTGCCGCCCAGCGTGGTTTGCAGCAGACCGGCCGAGGTCGTATTCGTGGGCGGCGTGCTGGGATTTTCCCCGCCGTTGCCCCCGCCATTATTATTTCCGCCCCCGGTGCCGCCCGTGCCGCCCGTATCGCCGCCCAGGCCGGGACCGGCGCTGGCCGAATGGCTGCCGCCACCGCCGCCACCGCAGGCGGTCAGAGCCGCCAGCACCACGACGCTCATCAGGGAAAGTGCAAGCCGGGAGGGTTCGCGGCGAGTCTGAGTCTTCTCTTGCATGACGTGCTCCTTTGGATGGGGGTTCAGGCCGTTTGCCGCCCGATGCCTTTCCATACGCAGGATTCATGCCAAGTTTTTACGGATTATCCCTGATATTGGTTGTTGGCTGAATTGCGGATTTTTAAAGCATATATATATCAATGGCTTGCGAGACTTATTGCAGGTATCGCGGGATAAAAAAAGGCCTGCTTTTTGCGAAAGCAGGCCTGCTGTGAATGTGGTTATTCCACGATATTCCCCCGATGTTACGTCGAACGTTACGTCCGGCGTTACGTAACGCCGCTCATTTCAGAAGGCATCGTAGAACAGGGAATAATTGGCATTAAACCGCACATCGCGGTCACGATCGTTGGCGGTAACCGCGCCGACCGGCTTGGCGATATTGAAGTCAAACAGGTAGTACTTGTCGTCGGTAATCCGGAAACCCAGCGCGACCGACGAAAGATGTTTGGGATTGACCGGTTTGAGAGCTGGGTTGTTGTACCAGCTGCGCGCATAATCGACCAGCGCGTAGGGCTGCACGGCCTGCACATACTTGTAGCCGATATTAAAGCGCCGGTTGACTTCCGCCGACAGCCCCAGGCCTTTGTCGCCGCTGATCTCGCCTTGCGGATAGCCCATGCCATAACGCCAACTGCCGAATGACACCTGTTCGGAAGAGGGCAGAATATCGCTGCTGTATTGCCCCGCGCCGCTGAACACCAGGCCGAACTGGGCCGGCAGCGTGAACGCCTGGCGCAGGCTCAGATTCCAGCGGGTGAAATCCAGGTCCGTGAGCGGCGTGGCCGTATAACCATAGTTGCTGGTGATCTTGGCGCGGGCGCCCATGCTGTCGACGCCTTTGGACACGCTCACTGTCGCATCGGTCGAACGCTGCGGCAGCACATCGAGATAGCGCAGTTCCG
Source organism: Bordetella genomosp. 12 (assembly GCF_002261355.1). Classification (GTDB taxonomy): domain Bacteria; phylum Pseudomonadota; class Gammaproteobacteria; order Burkholderiales; family Burkholderiaceae_B; genus Bordetella. Next base: position 1,119,155 of record NZ_NEVU01000001.1, read on the forward strand.
CGGCCGCGGCGCGCACGCGGGAGTCTTCGCGCAGCCAGTTGTCGCTGTGATGCTGATCGTAGCGGTCCTTGGAGTTGGTCGCGTACGCGCCCAGGCTGGCGGTGAGCGAACGGCGGTTGTTCAGCAGCAGGGGATAGCTCACGCCCACGCCGATCCGATCGGTCGTCACCTTGCGGTCAAAGCCCAGATACTGGATGGCTTCATCACGCGGCTTGGCCTGATAGTGATAGCCGTCGACCTTGACGGCCCAGCCATCGTTGCCGACCGGCACCCGGACATCGGCCGAAAAGTAGCGCACGTCGTCGGTGTTCAAGGGCACGCTGGCCGTCAGGCGCACTTGCTCGCCCAGCGGCGTAAGGCTGTTGGCCCCGACGTTGACGATGGGCTGCATGCCGGTGCCCATGTCGGCGATGCCGCCATTGCCCGTGAATTTCTTGCGTGTGGCGCTCAGGCTCAGCTCCGTGGCGCCATTGGCGCGCTTGGGCAGGTCGAGCGTCGGCGTGAACGACACCCCCGGCACCGTGCGCATCAGGTTGAGCACCCGCTCGAGCGTGCGCTGGGTCAGTGGCTTTTCCTGCAGCAAGGGCTCGGCCAGCGTTTCCAACCGGCGCTGGGCATTACCGATGTCGCCCTCGATGCGGACGTTCTCGATATACCCCTCGACGATGGTGACGACCACCAGGCCGTTGGCAAAATCCTGATTCTGGACCAGGGCAAAAGACAGCGGATAACCCCGTTCCCGGTACAGCGCCGTGATTTTGTCGACCTCGGCCACCAATTGGGCGACGGTAATGTCCTTGCCGGCCAGCGGCGTCAGAAACGCCGAGACCTCCTCGAACGGCAGGGTTTTGACGCCGGAGACATCGAAATGGCGCGGAACAATATGCTGCGCCAGCCTTGCCGCCACGGCTTGTTGCTCGGGGGTAGGGGCCACGGGCGTTTGCGGCGCAGCCACCGGCGGGCGCTCGATGGGGGGCAAGGCATCGACCGGATTGCCGCGCAGCGGGCCATCGGCTCGGGCATGAGGCGAAATAAATACCAGGCTGAACGGAATCAGCAAACTGCCGAGAACGAAAGGCTTCATCGATGCGGGCTTGTCGGGAGAAAGGGCGCTCGGCGCTGAGGATTATTGTCGGATCGTGGTTGCCACGTTATCCGTCGCATATTGCCAGCAACATTTCGCCGTATCAATGTGTGCAAACCCCATCACTAAGATTGCGATTGTTGCATCGCATCAGCTGAGCGCCGCCGCGGCGCTGTGTATCTCCCCAGTATATTTTCCAATAAATGCTGTTTATTGCCAAAAATGAGAATGTCGGTAGCACTTCTCTTGTCGCAATAGTACGAATATCAGGGAAAACCCGGATGTAAAGCGAATGTTAATAGATAAGACTAGATAAACATTTCAAAACAAAAATTGCAGTAATTTTTGGGCGCAAAAGTTGCGGCCAGATATATCGGGAGAGGTGGCAGTGATTTACTTATTGCTGGTTCTCGAGGCGAATTTACTGCGGAGCGTTGATGAATCCGGGTGATGTAATTCCGCTCTCTTTCCAGATGGCGCTGGTGGCATTGTCATTTGTCGTCGCCTTTCTGGGAGCTTATGTTGCATTAAGCGCAGCGGCCAGAATTCGGCTGAATGTGCAGTATGGCGACAGCTGGCGGGGTTTTGCCGTGGTGGGCGCGGTGGCGATGGGGGGCATCGGCATCTGGGGCATGCATTTTATCGGCATGCAGGCGCAGTATTTGCCCTTCGATGTGACCTACAGCCTCTGGCCGACCATTCTGAGCGCCCTGGTGGCGATCGGTTTTTCCGGCGCGGCCTTTCTCTATGTGGGCGGCAAACCCTTTTCCTTGCTGCGCTGCCTGCTGGCCGGCGTGGCGGTGGGCTTGGCCGTGGCCGCCATGCATTACATCGGTATGAGCGCCATGCGCATGCCCGCCGTCTTTCGCTGGAACAGCTCCCTGGTCGTGCTGTCGGTGGTGATCGCCATCCTGGCGGCCACGGTGGCGATCTGGCTGGCATTCAACGTGCAGCGTGAAGGTCAGCGCGTGGCCGCCGCGGTGGTGATGGCCGTGGCCATCTGCGGCATGCATTACACGGGGGCGGCCGCCGGCGTGGTGATCTGCAGCACCCCGCTGGGCCCGGGGCAGGCCGGACAGGTGGGCGGAGCCTCCTTGCCCTATGTCGCCTTCTTCGGCGCGGTGACGATTTTGATTGCGATGCGTTGGCAGATGCACCGTAGCTACAGACGATATCAGTTGCGCATGGCGGCGCGGGTCGATGACCTGCTGGGCGCCGCGCGGCCCGCCAGACCCGTGGTCTGAGCGCGAGGCCGCAGACAGGCCGTTGTTGAACCGGTTCAAGAAGGACCCCTGCCCGCAATGCCGGTGGGGTTAGTGGCAGCGCTCGGGAGACCGGCGCGTTCATTCAACCTGTGCAGTACCTGTTTTCTTGCTTTCGGAGGTGTCTATGTTGGCGCAACTCTCTTCTTTCTGGCGTGACGAGGACGGCGCGACCGCCATCGAGTATGGCCTGATCGCGGGCTTGATCGCGGTGGTGATCATTGGCGGGCTGACAGCGGTGAGCGGCGGACTCAATGGCCTGTTCAATCGTATCAATGGCGCACTGACAAACGTCGCCGCCGACAGCGGTTCGGGCGGCAGTACCCAGACCAACAATTAGATAGCTATCGTCCTGATAACCGACGGTCGTACCCGTTTGACGCGATGAGGGCCCGAGGGCCCTCATCGCGGTAGTAACGCCCGGGATGCTTTCGGGCCTGTCTCGCCTTGATGCCGTTGATCAACGACGGGAGTATTGCCTTGTTGAAGGAGAATGCGTGGTGGATGGCTTGGCTCGCCTTCAACGCTGCGGTCGTGGTGTACGACCTGGGGTGGCGGCGCGTGCCCAATTGGCTGGTTTCGCTGGCTGCTCTGGCGCAACTGGCCTGGCTGATTGCGCACAGCCTGAGCGGAACCTGGCCGGCCAGTGGTCCGCGCGGCTGGCTCGATGCCTGGCTGCCGTTCGCCCTGGGGCTGTTGTTCATCGTGTTCTGGCGTCTGCGTCTGATGGGCGCGGGCGACGTCAAGTATCTGGCCGTCATCGGCCTGTGGCTGGGGTTGATGCCCTGGTTGATGGTGGTGTTGCTGGCCAGCGTGCCGGCGGGCCTGCACGCGCTCGCCCAGGCATGGGGCGTGTTGCGCCATCCGCGCCGCGCCCGGCGCGGCGTGCCCTACGCCGGCTATCTGGCCCTGGTCGCGCTCAGTCTGGCAGTTATGCCGTCGAGTTCGCCCTGGTGTTCCTGGTGTTCTTCCTGGTGGTTTACGGCATTCTGACTTGGGGCCTGATTTTCGCGGCCCAGCAGTCGGTCAATTACGCCGCGGAGGAAGGCGCGCGCATCGCCCTGCGCTGGCAAAGCGCCGACGCCATGGGCGTGCGGGCGCAGCAGGCGCGCAGCGAAGCCCTGCGGCAATTGTCCTGGGTGCAGAGCATGGGCCGCGCCGACGCCAGCATCGCGGTCTGCGGGGCGGGCGGACTCGTGCAAGGCGAGGGCGCCTGCAGCGGCGCCGCGCTGGATCCCGATCAACTCGAAGTCCTGGTGCGCTATCCCTACAGCGCAGGGCCGCTGGTGCCGGTGTTGCCGGGCATTCTGCCCTGGCTGCCCGCGCAGTTGGCCGCCCGCGCCTCGGTGCGCCTGGGCGGTTCGCTGGAGGGCCGCTGAGATGCGTCATATGCCTGCGCGGCAGCAGCGCGGCGCGGCCGCCATCGAATTTGCCATCACCCTCATCCTGCTGCTCATGCTGGTGGTGGCCATCGCCGGTTATGGCGCCTGGTTCTGGGCGCAGCAGAAAGTCACCAAGGCGGCCGGCGAGGGCGCCCAGGCGCTGTTGCAAACGGGTTTTCGCACCGGCGTGAGCAGCGCGGCGGTAGCCTGCGTCGCCGCGCGCCAGGAGGCGTCCTGGATGAGCATCCAATGCGCCACGCAATTGCAGCCCTGCTCCTGGACGGATGCGGCGGGCGCCGCGCCGCGTTGCGCACGCATCTCGGTTTCGTATAACGCCAACGCCTGGCCCCTGCTGGCCACCATGAATACCCTGGCCGCGGCCTTTTCCTCCAATCCCTGGTTCCCCAGCACGCTCCATGCCTGGGCCGTTGTGCAGATTCCGCAGGATGTGACGCCATGAACAGTCTGACCAAAATCGCCGCCGTGTTCTTCTTGTTGGTGGCCCTGGCGCTGGGCTATCTGGCGGTCCGGCTGGCGATGCGCGAAGCGCCGCCGCCGCCGCCGCCCGTCGTGCAGAGCGCGCCGGCCCCGGTCGGGAAAACGCTGGCTGTGGTGGTGGCCAGCAAGGATCTGGAGGCCGGCACGCGCCTGAGCGAAGACATGCTGGAGATCGCGCAATGGCCTACGGCGCCGGAGATCGCGGTGGCCGAGCCCGGCCTGGTGACGGGACACACCTTGCGCCAGGCGGTGGCCAAGGGCCAGCCCGTGGGGCCCTATGTGCTGGCCAAGGGGCTGGCCGCGCATCTGGAGCCCGGTGAGCGCGCCATCACCATCCCGGTCGATGAAATCGTGGGTGCTCAGAATCGTATCCGTCCCGGTGATCTGATCGATGTCTTCATGATGATCGAACGCGGTCCCGAAGTGTCCGGCTCGCAGATGCGGCTGCTGCAATCGCGGGTCAAGGTGTTGGCCTATGGCCGCGATTCGGTGGACGGTCCGGCCGAACCGGAGCGCGCCGCTGGCGGCGGCTCGGGCAACCCCGCGCCGGTGGCGCGCAACGCCATGCTGGCCGTGCCGGTGGCCCAGGTCAACGAATTGTTGCTGGCCGCGCGCAGCGGCAAGCTGCAACTGGCGCTGCGCTCGCCCGAGGATACCGCCGTGCCCGATCCCAGCTTGTTCGTGGCGCGCACGCCCGTACTGGCCCCGCGCGCCAACCTGACACCGCAGCAGAAAGCCGCCGTTCACGACGGCGTGAACATGGCTTTCGCCGGGGATGGCCTGAGCCAGTTGGCCGGGCCGCCCGCCCCAGCCCAGCCCATCGCGCGCGCGCCGGCCACGGGCGGCGGGCGCAGCGTCGAGGTGCTGCGCGGCTCGACGGTACAGAACGTGGCTTATTGATGATGGTCTCTTCGAACCTTGATGTGAAAACGCGCATGACTACCGCTCGCACCGCAGGAAAATGGACCTTGGTCTTGGCCGTGATGGCCGCGTGGCCGGTCGTGGCCGTTCAGGCTCAGAACGCGCCACCGGCCGCCGCCGCGCCTGCGGCCGTGCCGGGTGAAATCATCGTGGCGGTCAAGGGCCAGGAGCCCTTGCGCCTGGCCTCGACGCCGGCGCGCATCGCCGTGGCCGACCCCGAGGTCGCGGATGTCAAAGTCCTGGTGCCGGGCCCGAACCGGGCCGGTGAAGTCATCATCATCGGGCGCAAGCCCGGCAGCACCGAACTGCGCATCTGGGCTCGCGGTCAGCGCGATCCTCAGGTGTGGGTGGTGCGCGTGGCGTCCGATGTGCAGGCTGCGCTGGCCGCGCGCGGCGTGCAGCCGGGCGCTTTCGTGGACCGGGCCGGCGACCGGGGGCTGGTCAGCGGCCTGGCGCCGTCGGCCGAGGCGCATCGCGGCGCGGTCGAAGCGGCCGGGGGCGACAAGCAGGTGGTCGACGTTTCGCAGATCAACACCAGTGGCGTGGTCCAGGTCGAGGTCAAGGTGGTCGAGGTATCGCGCACGGTCATGAAAGACATCGGCGTGAGCTTTAACGCGGGCGGCTCGCGCGTCAATGGCGGCGTGAGCCTGCTGCCGGATCTGACCGGCGGCTTTCTGGGGTCGCTCAGCTACAGCAGCCGCGACTTCAACGCCACGCTGCAATTGCTGCAAAGCAATGGCCTGGCGCGGGTGTTGGCCGAACCCACCCTGCTGGCCCTATCGGGCCAGAGCGCCAGCTTTCTTGCGGGCGGCGAAATCCCCGTGCCGGAATCGGGCGGCCTGGGCACGCAGAACGTGACCTACAAGCCCTTCGGCATCGGCTTGACCGTCTCGCCCACCGTCATCTCGCGCGAACGCATTGCCCTGAAAGTCGCGCCCGAGGCCAGCGAGCTGGACTACACCAATGGCACGACCATCGTGAACGCCAATAACACCACCACCATCATTCCGGCGCTGCGCACGCGGCGCGCCGACACGATGGTGGAGCTGGGCGACGGCGAGAGCTTTCTCATCAGCGGCCTGGTATCGCGCCAGACCAAGGCCAATGTCAGCAAGATCCCGCTGTTGGGCGATCTGCCCATCATCGGCGCGTTCTTCCGCAATGTGCAGTACTCGCAAGAGGACAACGAACTGGTCATCGTCGTCACCCCCCGTCTGGTCCGGCCCATCGCTCGCGGCGTCACCCTGCCGCTCCCCGGCGCGCGCCAGGAACTGACCGACTCCGGCTTCAATGCCTGGGGGTATTACCTGCTCGGCCCCATGGGCGGCCAGCAAATGCCGGGTTTTTCACAGTGAATGATATGAAAACTCACGCCCGAGAATGGGTTGGCCTCGATAAGGCCAACTGCTTTCTGTTCTGCTCAAGTGACAACGGCGTGGCGCAGCAACTGGGACAGGCCGTCGGCGACCTCGGCATGCTGACCCAGGAATCGCCCTCGCTGGACGTGCTGGCCCAGCGCCTGGCGGAGATCAACCCGCAGGTGATCTTTCTGGACTTCACCGGCGGGCAGGCCGACCCGGGCAAGCTGCTGATGGCGGCCGACATGGCGCGCGTGCTCATGCGCGTGGCGCCGTCGTTGCCGCGCGTGGCGGTCGGTTATCTGTCTCAGCCCGACGGCGCCATCGCCGCCCTGCGTGCCGGCGTCAGCGATTTTGTCGATCCTTCGGTCTCGCCGGAAGAGGTCAGGGCGGTGGTGCAGCGCCTGCTGGCCGATTGCCGGCAAGCCGCCGGGGGCGGCGGCGCGCATCGCAGCGTGCTGGTGTTGGGCGCGCGCCCGGGCGTGGGCGCGAGCACGCTGGCCGTGCATGCCGCCGGGCTGGCCCAGCAGCATCTGGCCCAGGTCGCGCTCTCGCGGCAGAGCACCCAGGGCGCCAAGCCGCATGGCAAGGGCGAACTCATGGCCGCGCAGTTGCCGCTCAACGAGCGGGTGTGCGTGCTGGATCTGGGCTGGCCCATCGGCGACTGCCTGCTCTATCTGAATATCAACAGCGATTTCGATTTCGCCGAGGCCGTGCGCAATCTGCGCCGCCTGGACGGCACCCTGCTCAGTTCGGCCGTGGCGCATACGCCGGCTGGAATCAGCGCCATGACCCTGCCGCGCGATATGGCCCAGGTGCGTGCGCTCTCGCCGGCCGATTCGCTCTCGCTGTTCGAGCGTCTGCGGCAGCACTATGGCTTTCTGGTGACCGACGCCGGCGGCCTGGCCAATCCGGACTTCACCGCCAAGCTGGCGCGCAGCTCCCAGGAAGTCTGGCTGGTGACGGACCAGAGCGTCAGTTCCCTCGTGTCGCTGGCGGGCGTGCTGCAGGAGCTGGAGCAGCAGCATGTGCAGCGCGACACGATCAAGCTGGTGGTCAACCGCTATGACGAACGTTATGGGATGACTTCGATGCAAATCGCCGAGCGTTTCGGCCTGGCGCTGGCCGGCACCCTGCCGGATCGCACCATGCCGCTGATGCTGTGCACCAACCAGGGCCGCCTGCTCTACCAGCAGGCCGAGCGCGACATCTATGTGCGAGCCGTCCAGGGATTGGTCGACCTCATGCTGGCCGAGCGCATGGCGCCCGGCGCGCGCCAGGGCTGGCTGGCTGCCTGGCTGCCCGGCGTTCACAAACGCATGATGCTGCACTGAAGGAAACGACCACCATGATCATGTCGGCATCGATGGAGTTCGGCAACGGCGAAGCGGCGGATGAGTTCGCCGGCTCGCAGCGATTCCAGGACGTCAAAAGCCAGGCCTACGAGCATTTGCTGTCGCGCATCGAAGAGCTGGGGGCGGAGTTCGGCCGCTGGACACGCGCCGCCATTCAGGAGTTCGTCGAGATCGAGGTGGCGGGTTTCGCGCGCCTGCGGCGTCTGGCGCTCAACGAAGCCGAACTGGCCCACATCAGCAGCGCGCTGACCAAGGAATTGGCCGGCCTGGGGCCGCTGGAGGACCTGCTGGCCGATCCGGCGGTCGAGGATGTACTCATCAACGGCTACAACAATGTGTTCGTCTCGCGCCGCGGCGTGCTGGCGCGCGAGAGCCTGCGCTTTACCGACAACCAGCATGTGCTGCGCATCGTGCGGCGCATCCTGGCACCGTTGGGGCGCCGGCTGGATGAATCCAGCCCCATGGTGGATGCGCGGCTGCCCGATGGCGGGCGGCTGAATGTGGTCATCGAGCCGCTGGCCGTCGACGGGCCCATGGTGTCCATCCGCAAGTTCCGCCAGGACCCGCTCAAGCCCACCGATCTGCTGGTGCTGGGCACCTTCAATGAAGAGATCCACCGGCTGCTCAGCCTGGCCGTCAAGCATCGGTGCAACGTGCTGGTGTCGGGCGGCACCAGTTCGGGCAAGACGTCGCTGCTCAATGCCTTGGCATTTTTCATCCCGGAGAGCGAACGCGTCGTCACGGTGGAGGACACGGCCGAGCTGTCGCTGAACCACCCGCACGTGGTGCGCCTGGAGTCGCGCCAGGGCGGTTTTGACGGCGCCGGCGCCATCAGCATCCGCGATCTCATCCGCAACAGCCTGCGCATGCGGCCTGACCGGGTGGTGGTGGGCGAGGTCCGGGGCGCCGAAGTGATGGACATGCTGCAGGCCATGAACACCGGGCACGAAGGCTCCATGGCCACGATCCACGCCAACTCGCCGCGGGAGTGTCTCTACCGTATCGAGATGCTGGCCGGTTTTGCCGGGTTTCAGGGCAGCGAGGACAGCCTGCGGCGCCAGATCGCCAGCGCCCTGGATTTCATCATCCAGATCGGCCGCCTGCCCAATGGCAAGCGCCGCGTCATTTCCGTGACGGAGGTCACGGGCATGGGCGACAACGTCATCGCCACGCAGGAGCTCTACCGCTACGAGTCTTTCCTGGCGCCCGACGGGGAAGATAAAGACAACTGGGTCGGGCTGGGCATCAATCCGCACACCCCGAAGCTGGCGCGCGCCTGGGCCGAGATGCGCGCGACGCTGGCGCCCGATGACCCCGAGCCCGCGCCGGGCGCCAGCGGCTTCTGGGGCCGGCGGCGATGATGGCGGCCCTGGCCCTGTTGGGCGCGGCCCTGGTGTTGGCTGCCGGCGCGTTTCTGTTGCTGCGCCGCGCCAGCGCCGGCGAGCGCCGTTCGGCCACGTCGGCGTTTCTGGCGTCGCGCCTGGACAAGTCGGGCGCGCAAAGCGCCGCCGAAAAACTGCTGCGCCCGATCCGCAAAGGCGGCAACGCGTGGGCCCGCATGCTTTTGCTGGCCGGCGAGCGTTCGGACGGCAAACTCTATGTCATTCTCTTGCTGCCGGCCTTGGTGGCCGGCGCGCTGGGCGCGCTGCTGGGCGGGGCGGCCTCGGCGGTGGCGGCCTTTGCCCTGCTGCTGCTGTTGGGCATTTTTCGCCTGTGGCGCAAGGCCGACAAGCGCCGGCGGCGCATGATCAATCAGTTGCCCGGCTTTCTGGATGGCGTGGTGCGGCTCATCACCATAGGCAACAGCGTCAACGCGGCGTTTCAGGGGGCTATTGCTTCGGTCGATGACCCGCTGCTCGAAGTGCTGGAGCGTACCGATGCGTTGACGCGCTCGGGTAAGGAACTCGACAGCGCCTTGCTCATCGTGTCGCGCCAGTACGGCCTGCAGGAGCTGTTTCTGGTGTCGTCGGTGATTTCGCTGGCGCTGCGTTTTGGCGGGCGCAGCGAGCAGGTGCTCGAACGCATGTCGGCCTTCATGCGCGATCTGGAGCAGGCGCGCGACGAACTGGTGGCGCTGTCGGCCGAAGTGCGGCTGTCGGCCTGGATTTTGTCGCTGCTGCCCATCGGCTTGGCGCTGTTCATCATCATCTTCAACAACGATCTGTTCATGAATATGTGGCGCGACCCGCTGGGCTTCAAGATGCTGATGGGCGGTCTGGGCCTGCAGATCGCCGGCACGTATTGCCTGTTCCGCATGGCGCGTGGCGTGTGAGGAGGGGCCGATGCAAGCAATGCTCAACGACCCGAGTGCCCGCTGGTTCCTGATCAGCGCGGTCATCGCCATGATGATCGCCTGCCTGGTGGTGAGCGTGGCGGTCTTGGTGCGTGTCAGCCGGGCGGACCGCAACCGCGCGGTGATCGACCGGGCCATCGCCGCGCGCGATGGCTCCGCGGCGCCGTCCGCGCCGATGCCTCAGGGCGCGCGCGAAAAAGCGGCGGCCATGACGCAGGCGGCCAGCACTTTCGGCTTGCGGCTGGGGCAGGGCAAGCTGGGAGAGTCGCTGCTGGCCGCCGAGGACCGTCGCCTGGTGGAACTGTGTTTTCTCGACCGCAGTCAGCGCGCCCGGGGGTTGTTCATCATGAGCCGCTCGGTGCTGGCCGTGCTGCTGCCCGTGCTGGTCTGGCTGCTGCTGGACGATGTGCTCAGCCGGCACGGCCTCATGGGCTGGATCGTGGCGCTCTTCTTCGGTTTCGCGGTGGGGTGGATGCTGCCCAAATGGTGGCTGATGCGCCGCTGGCGCGCACGCCGCAAGCAGGCTGAAAATGAACTGCCCCTGCTCATCGATCTGCTGCGCCTGCTGCAGGGCGTGGGTCTGTCGGTGGACCAGAGCATCCACGTGCTGGTGAGCGACTTCCGCACGGTGATGCCGGTGCTGGCGGCGGAGTTGCGGCATGCGGCGGAACTGCACACGCGCGGACGCAGCCGCGAGCAGTCGCTTGGCCGTCTGGCCGTCGATTACGACAACGACGATCTGACCGCCATCTGCCGGCTCATCGTGCAGGTGGATAAACACGGCGGCGCGGTCCAGGAACCGTTGGCGCGTTTCAGTGAGCGTGTGCGCGAGCGCCGCAAGCTCGATCTCAAGGCGCATGTGGCGCGGCTGACGGTCAAGATGACCGGGGTGATGGTGCTCACGTTGTTGCCGGCCTTGCTGATCGTGACCGGGGGCGCGGGATTTCTGGCGGTGATTCGCGGCCTGTCGCGCATCAATGGAGGCTAGGCATGAGGGTATGGAAAATTCCGGCGGCAGGCCTGGGGCTCGCGCTCCTGGGGGCCTGCGCCAGCAATAACGTGGACACGGCCTGGCAACTGATGCAGCAACAGCAGCAGGAGCAGGCGCTGATGCAACAGAAGAATGACGAGACGGATCGCCAGCGCGCGATGGCCTCGCGTCCCGCCATGGCGCTGTCGGTGATACGCGAAGCCCAGCAAAGCGGGCGCTACTTCGCTTCGCTCGCCTATCTGGACGCCTATCGGCAGGCTTATGGCGAGACGCCGCAAGTACAGGTCATGCGGGCGGATGCCCTGCGCATGACGGGCCAGACGGACAGCGCCGAGCAACTCTATCGCACCCTGACCGGCGGCGAGCAGGCGGCCGAAGCCTGGCATGGCCTGGGCCTGCTGGCCGCCGGCCGCTCCGACTTCGCGCAGGCTGCGCAGGCGCTGGCGCGCGCGGCCAGCCTGCGCCCCACCGATGCCCAGTATCTCGGGGATCTGGGCTATGCCCGCTTGCGCGCCGGCGATCTGCAGGGTGCGCGGCTGCCGCTGGGCCAAGCGGCCGAGCTCGATCCCGGCAACGCGCGCATTCTGGGCAATCTGGCCTTGTTGCTGGTCTTGCAGGGCGAGGAGGGCGGTGCGCAGCAGGTCATGACGCGCGGGCAGCTCAGCTCACAGGCCCGCAACCGGGTCTACCAACTGGCCGCAGAGATACGCCGGCCGGCAGCCGTGTCGGCCGCCCCGCAGGAGGCCGCCCGCGTGGGCGGGCCCGTCGTGCGCGCGGTGCCCGCGGGACAGACCACGGTCGTGTCCGCCGAACCCGCCAGTGCGATGCCCATGGTGCAGCGTCCTTTGCTGGACCGCCTGGGCAACCCCCCTTTCGTGCAATAACGCCCCGGAGACTCTGACGTGATCCGCTCCCTGAAGTACTGCTTGCTGCCCGCGCTGCTCATCGGCGCAGTCGCCCAGGCGCAAACGCAAAACCGGTTGACCGGGCCGGCGCCCGTCAGCGCGCCCGCCGCGGCCCCCGTCAGCGCACCCGCCCCTGCGCCGGCGACCGCGGCGCCCGTGGTGCGCCAGGTGGACGTGACGCCCGCCGCCGCCCCGCCGCCCGCCGCGCCCGCGCAAACCGCGTTCGTGGAGGAAAATCCGGGCGACGTCACGCGCGCCCTGATGGAGGCGCAGGCCGACGGCCGCCGCGCCGGCCCGGGCCTGCGGCTGCAGGGGCCGGTGGCCACGGCCGCGTGGCGCCGCTACCTCAACAGTTTCGATCAGCCGCTGCCGCAGTGGTTCGACGCCAACGCGACCAACGGCAAGGGCGGCTCGGGCGGCGGCTCGGGCGCGGGCCGGTAGGCCGGTGATGGACGGGCGCAACCGGTCCCGGGATCAGCGTGGCTCCATTCTGGTGTCGGCCGCGCTCATCATCCTGGTCGGCATCCTCCTTCTGGGGGGCGCGCAGCTCGGCTATTTCTATTACGTCAAACGCGAGCTGCAGAAAGCCGCCGACCTGGGCGCGTTGACGGCCGCGCAGATGCTCGATGGCACCACCTGCACCTGGGCCGCCGCGGCGGCCAGGGCCAATGTGCGCGAAAACCTGAGCGGCTACGCCGACGCGCTGCTGGCCACCGAGGTGAGCTGCTATCGCTGGGACCCGGACAACGCCGCGCTGGCGCCGCGTTTCGTGCGCGCGCCCGCGGCCAACGAGCGCTTGAATGCCGTGCGGGTGCAAGTGACCCTGCCGGTCTCGGCGCTCTTTCCCTATGTCAGCGCCCGCACCCTGCAAGCCGAAGCGGTGGCGGCCCGGCCAGCGGAACCGGTGGCCGCTTTCTGGGTCGGCACGACCCTGGCCCGGACCACGGGCGGGGTCTTGACGGACCTGCTCAAGCAGGTCGGTCTGGACCTGGGCGGAACCTCGCTGGCCGGCTATGACGCCGGGCTGGCCAACGTCAAGATCACGCCGGCCGGGCTGCTCAAGCAATTGGGCATTCCGGTGCCGGCCAATATTTCGCTGGGCGACTTCAATCAACTGCTGGCCGCCAATACCCGCCTGCTGGGCGATGTGCTCGATGCCGTGGTGACGGTGGCCGGCCAGCAGCAATTGCTCGCGGCCAATGTCGGCCTGCTCAATGCCATCCGGACCAAGGTCGGCGCCTCCGACCTGGCCCTGGCGCTGGGGTCGGCCGGCAATGTGGCGGGCCTGTTCGCCAACATCACCGGCCCGGATGTCAGTTCGGCCTTGAACGTGGAGCTGGGGGCGCTGGACCTCCTCGCGGCGGCCATAGGCGTGGGAACGGGTGATCATGCGGTCGTGACCGACCTGTCGCTGCCCATTCTGGATCTGTTGACGATCAGCGCCAAGGCCTGGGTCATCGAGCCGCCGTCGATCGGTATTGGGGGCGTCGGCACGCAAGCCTACACCGCCCAGGTGCGGACGTTTCTCCGCATCAGCACGCCCAACCAGCAGCCCGTCTCCCTGCTCGGCAATCTGCTGAGTTTCTCGCTCAATATTCCCCTGACGGTGGACGTGGTCTCGGGCAAAGGCACGATCACCAGCCTTTGCACCGCCAAGGATGCGCAGAACCGCGATCTGGCGACAGTGCGGGCGGACTCATCGCTCATGCGCATGTGCATCGGCGGGCCGCCCGCAGGCGCCGATGCCAACTGGCCTTTTTCCACGAAATACAGTTGCGACGACGGTTATGCCAGCCAGCAGTTGCTCAAGCTGTCCCTGCTGGGGGTGAATCTGGCCAGCCTCAGTACCAGCAAAGTCAGCGTCCCGGCGCTGGCGGCCACGGGGCAGGCGGATTTCCATGCGGGCCAGACGCTGACGCTGCCGCCGGGAGGCAATCCGCTGGCGATCGGCACGACGGCCAAGCATCTGACCGATGCGCTGCTGGCGCTGATCGTGGGCAACAGCCTGAACAATGGCAACGCCGCCTTTACCTCCACCAGCGCGCAAACGCAGTTGGTCCAGCAGCTTTGGAACGGCACGGCCAGCACGGTCTGCTCGGCCAACAATGCGTCCTGCCGGGGCAAGCGCCTGACCGCCGCGCTGAACCAGATCGAGGAGGCCTCGTCCGGCCTGGGCGGCTTTGTGGGCGGACTGACGGGTTCCACGCTGGACATCCTGGGCAGCCTGCTAACGCTCAATATCCCCAGCCTGCTGCAAGGAGTGGGCAGTGTGGTCAGCGGGGTGCTGGGGCTGGTGGGCGGCTTGCTCAATGGCCTGCTGGACGTGCTGGGCCTGAATACCTGCAGCGGCTATCTCGCGGGCAGCGAAACGGGCTGCCTCAATCAGCTCAAAAGCGCGCTGAGCACCACGCCCAACAACGCACCCGGAGCAGGCAATGCGTCCAACGCCGTCACGGCGCTGGTGGGGCTGGTGCTCAAGGTGCTGCAGCCGGCGCTCGACGCCGTCGGCGCCTCCGTGCTGCAGCCGCTGATCAACGACACCCTCGGGCTCAAGGTCGGCCTGACCGATGTTCACATGCTGTCCGTGGACTGCGATGGCAAAGGAGTGCAGCTTGTTTACTGAGAGGCGAGCATGAGCGAAGTCCCGCTCAACGATGGCCTGGACGTGTATGTGTGGGAGGGCAGCTCCGATATCGCCCTGCGCACCGAACGTGCCCTGGCGGGCTATGACGCCACGGTGATACATGCCGATGCGTCGGCGACCTCCTTGCCGCACGACCGCGACGCGGCGCGGCTGGCCGTGGCCGTCGTGTCGGTGACCATCATGGGCGATGGCCGTTTCTCCAGTGATTGGCTGGCCACGCAGGGCATCCCCGTGGTCTGGGTCGCGGGCGAGGAGCGCAGCCATGACCGCCGCTTCTATCCGCCGGAGTACTCCTATACCTTGCCGCTGGCCTTCAGCGGCGCCGAATTGCGCCGTCTGCTGTTCCGGGTGGCCGGGATCGCGCAGCGCGCGGCCGCCCCCGACGGCCCCCGGCCGCCGCCGCCGCTGGTGGCCGAATCCGCCGCGATGCAGAACCTGCTGGCCGAAGCCACGATGTTCGCCGACTGCCGCTCCAATGCGCTCATCCATGGAGAAACCGGTGTGGGCAAGGAGCGCGTGGCGCGCTTGCTGCACGACGCGGCCGCCTGGGCTGCCGGGCCGTTTGTCGCCGTCAATTGCGGCGCGATTCCGGAAGGGCTGTTCGAGGCGCATTTCTTCGGCCATGCCAAAGGCGCCTTCACCGGCGCGGTCGGTGCGCACAAGGGCTATTTCGAGCAAGCGCACGGCGGCACGCTGTTTCTCGATGAAATCGGCGACCTGCCTCTGTATCAGCAGGTCAAGCTGCTGCGCGTGCTGGAGCAAAGCACCGTGACGCGTCTGGGCTCGACGACCGAAGTGCCGGTGGCCTTCCGGCTGGTGGCCGCCACCAACAAGGACTTGCGGAGTCTGGTGGCGCAGGGCGAGTTCCGTCCCGATCTGTATTACCGCCTCGCGGTCATCGAACTGCACATTCCCAACCTGGAGGCGCGCGGCCCGGCCGAAAAGCGGGCGCTCCTGCAGGCCATGCTGCGGCAGCAGGGCATCCATGAGGACGTGCCGCAGTGGGTGCTGCAACGCGTGGAAAGCCTGCAGTTTCCCGGTAACGTGCGCGAACTGTCCAATCTGGCCGAGCGCGTGGCCATCGTCAGGCGCCAGTTACAGGACTGGGATGCCGGGCGGTTGACGCGCATTTTCGACGGCTATGGCGGCGGCGTGAAAGCGCCGCCGGCGGTGGTGCCGGCCGCCGCCCTGTCCGGCGCCGAGCGTGCCGAGCGCGAACGCATCCTGGCCGCGCTGGACAGCAACGGCTGGCGCCGCCAGGATACCGCCCACCATCTGGGCATCAGCCGCAAAGTCTTGTGGGAAAAAATGCGCAAATTGCGCCTGGGCGAGCCGCAGGGCGAGACCATCGACGGGCTGGGTGAGGCTTAGCCGCGCCAAACCGCGTTCTGCCCCGATTTTCCGGGTGGACGCGGATACGAATATTCGCGATTAGTTGCTATAGTGCGGTACTTACCGCATAGGGGAAGGAATGAAGATCGATATCCTGGGGAAAGGCACGCGCCTGGCCATGGCCGGCACGATCCTGTCCGCGCTGGCGGCCTGCGCCACGACCCAGCCGCAAGCCGAGCGCCCGGTGGTGCAACAGGTCGAAGACAAAGACGCCGCGACCACGGCCGTGACGCCGCCGCCGCCCGCTGCGCCCGCCGCGCCGCGCGTCAGCTCCACCGCCACCGAGTTGCAGGGGTTGATCCAGTCGCGCCAGGTATCCGAATTGCGCACGGCGTATAACGGCAGCTACGGCGCCAGCCTGCTGTTCAAGCCCGACGACCAGACGTATTTCGTCGTGCTGTTCCAGCACAAGGATTTCTGGCGCGTCATCAAAACCCGCAACGCCGCCCAGGCCGAGTCCACCTATCGCGCTTTCGTCGCTCGCTCCTCGGAGCTGGCCGGCATAGAGATCAAACGCATCCTCCTGCAGGCCGAGTACACCCAGGCCGAGCAGCAACTGGCCGCGCGCAACGCTGAGCTGGCCTCCTTGCAGGCCGATCAGGCCCTGCGCCAGGAGCAGGAGCAGCAGGTGGCGGCGCGCCAGGAACAGTCGCTCCAGGAAACCCAGGCGCTCACCGATCAGAACAAGGACGTGCATCAGCAATTGCGTGCGTTGCAACGCCAGATCGACACGCTGCAAGCTGAGCAAATGCGCATCAACAACCGGCGCAAATAAAGAGATGCTCCCGGGGGCGTGCTCCCGGACTTTGTCATCCCTTGTTTTTCCGGCTGGATTCTCCATCTATCCGCCATGGCATTGAAAGTTTTCGATCTCGAGTGCGAGCACGGACACGTCTTCGAGGGCTGGTTCTCCTCCCATGACGACTACGACGCTCAGCAGGCGCGCGGCTTGCTGAGCTGTCCGGTCTGCGCCTCGGGCAGCATCACCAAGCGCCTGTCGGCGCCGCATCTCAATGTGGCGCACCTGCATCAATCCGCGCCTGCCCCCACCGCCGCGCCTGCCGCCATGCAGGCCGAAGTCATGCGTAAAGTGCGCGAGCTATTGCGCCAGACCGAAAACGTCGGCGCCGGCTTTGCGACCGAAGCCCGCCGCATCCACGAAGGCGAGGCGGCGCTGCGCCCGATACGCGGCACCGCCACGGCCGACGAGCGCGCCGAACTGGCCGAAGACGGCATCGAGGTGCTGTCGGTGCCGTCCTTTCTGGACGACGATCAGCTTCAGTAAACCGGGGCCGGCCACTGCTCCTGGCCCCCAAAAGCAAACGCCCACCGGCAAAGGTGGGCGTTTGGCATACCAGGCAGCGAAGGCGCTTAGTTGACGCGGCTGCGGTATTCGTTGGTGCGCGTGTCGATCTCGATCTTGTCGCCAATGGCGCAGAAGAGCGGCACCGGCAGTTCAAAGCCGGTATTGATCTTGGCCGGCTTGAGCACCTTGCCCGAAGTGTCGCCGCGCACGGCCGGCTCGGTGTAGGTGATTTCGCGAACCAGAATCGTCGGCAGTTCGACGGAGATGGCGCGGCCATCGTAGAACACCACTTCAACCGGCATGGCTTCTTCGAGGTAGTTCAGGGCATCGCCCATGCTCTCGGCCTCGATTTCGTACTGGTTGTATTCGGTGTCCATGAAGACGTACATCGGGTCGCCGAAGTAGGAGTAGGTGCACTCCTTGCGTTCCAGCATGACGATGTCGAACTTTTCGTCGGCCTTGTAGACCGATTCGCTGGCCGAACCCGTCAGCAGGTTCTTGAACTTCAGCTTGACCACGGCGGCGTTACGGCCGGACTTGTTGTACTCGGTCTTCTGAACCACCAGCGGGTCCTTGCCAACCATCACCACGTTGCCGACTCGCAATTCCTGAGCGGTTTTCATCGATTAAAACTCCGGGGGGTAAGTGCGCGCTCACCGTGCATGCGCGTGGGCGGATAGCCATCCTGCGCGCCCCGGGAGGCTGTCAAAAAAGATCTTAGCAAGCGCCTGGGACGTATGGGCAGGCCATGGCGGCAGACGTGCAGAAAACTCTCTATTCTAGCGCGTCTTGATCAAATCCGCGCAGAAATCCGCGAGAGCGTCCCCTAAATCGGGTCGGGAGGCGAAGGCGGCGTCCCATTCCCGGGCGGCGTGCTGCCAGGCCGTCCCGTCCGGTCCGTGCAGGGCCGCATCCAGCGTGGCGGGCCAATCGGTGCCCTCTGCCGGCGCATTCCATGCTTGCATCAGCCTGTGCCCGGCCGCCGGCGCCGGGTAGCGCGCCAGCCAGGCCTGCAGTTTGTCCAGGTGGATATCGTCTTGTTGGGGATAAATCTGCCAGACCAGGGGGCGCGCGGCCCAGGCCGCACGCACGAAAGAATCCTCGCCGCGCACGAAGTTCACATCGGCGCACCAGAGGAGGCGATCGAAATCGGGTTGGCTCACAAAGGGGATGCGCGCGATCTGCAAGGCGGCGCCGGCGGCCGCCTCCAGCCCGGGCGCCACGCCCTGCGGCACGATCAGCAGGGTCGGCGCGCGGCTCAGCGCGCCGGCCAGCGCCCGATAGGGGGCGTTGGGATAGCAGAACAGGGTGAGGGTGCGGCTGTCGGGCTGCTGGCGGCGCACGCCCAGCGTCTGCAGAAAGGCGTTCTGCGCGGATCGGTCGGCCTGCAGCGCATCGCGTGCGGCGCTCAGGCCGGGTTCGCGGATCAAGCCGCCCGTGGCGGGCGTGAACCCGGGAAAGAAAAAATGCTTGATCAGCCCGTCCGGGCGTCGTGAAGGCAAGCCATGGCAGCTTTCCACCCAGTCTTCGGCGCTCAGGTACTCGAGATTGATCCAGACCGGCGGCGGCTGGCTGTGTCGCATCGCCTGCACAAAAGCCGCGGGCGGGTCGCAGGCGAAAGCTTCGATCACGACCTCGCCGGGGGGCAGCCCCGCGTGCTCGTCCCACCGGAGGATGTCGATGCCCTGGACGTGCTGGCGCGGCGCGGCTGGATCGACCTCGGGCTGCAAGCGGGAGAAGGCTCCCAGGTCGTCGACCCAGAGGCGGATCTGCCATTGGCGGCCGGTCTGCAGCCGCCGCGCCAGGCGCCAACACACGCCGATATCGCCGTAGTTATCGACGACCCGGCAGAAAATATCGGCGCGCATGGCGAATCAGTGAAACTTGGCCGGCACGGCCTCGGCGTCTTCCGGCAGCTCGGCATGCACCATCACGCCCAGCGGGTCCGGGAAGTAGGGCGCACCGCAATCATCGCAGAACTCGGTTTGCAGGCGGCCCGGGATGCGGCGGATATCGCCCACGCCATATTCCTTGAGCAGGGCAGCGATCTGTTCGACCGGGTCGGCCGCGCCTTCCTCCTCGCCGGGTTGCGCTTCCTCGCGGCCATATACCGGCCAGACGCAGCCGTAGTACACGTCGTTGCTGTTGCGCGGCGTGAACCCGATGCGGTATTCCTCGACATGCTCCTGACCGCAGCCGGCAATGACCGCGCGCAACTGGTCGGCGGCCAGATTGGTGGCGCCTTCGAGCCAGCTGACGGCGGCGCGCAGCGACAGCGGCCGCACGCGGCGGTCGGCCTCGCGGTTGCTGACGTAATAGGCGTCGGGCAGCAGGCACTCCAGGCCGCAGCCGGGCATCAGGCCGGCCAGCGTGGGCATGGCCTGCTCCGCCCAGCGCGCCAGGCAGGTGTCGCGGCTGGCCTCGTCGGCCTCGGGCTGCTCTTGCCAACGGAAGATCGGCGCGTGCTCAGGCACGGCCACGGCGGCCACCAGGTAGCGGGTGTCGGCCAGCATGTTGGCGGTCTCGACGGCATTGTCGATCATCGTGCGCGTGGGCGTGCCGCCCAACGCCTGCCCGGCCAGCCGCTGCATCCATTGCGCGGTTTCCGAAAAGGTACGCGGCATCTGGTCGATGCTGACCAGGTGCGGCAGCAGCGCCACGCGGGTGTTGCTGGCCAGCACATGGCCGTGCAACTGCGCCAGCAGCGCTTCCTGGGCGGAGGCCGGGATCGGGCCGGTCGGGATGGCGTAGCGCGTCCAGGCCACCACCGGTGCGACCAGCAACAGCACATCATGGCGCACGCCGTTTTTCTCGGCCTTCATGGACTCGGACAGCGTTTCCGCCTGTTCGATCAGCACCTCGTAGGCGCCGATATCGCTTTGCGCCAGGTGATCCAGGGCGGCTTCCAAGGGGCCGTCGCTGCCCGGGCGCAGCAGCTTGCCGATGGCGTCGGCCAGTTGCTCTTCCCAGTAGATATCCTCGATCCGGCTGCCCGAGCGATTCAGGGCCTGGGCAAGACTGGCCAGGCGGGTTGCCTCGCGGTTCAAGCGGGGGGCGGTGTTGCTGCGGGTACGGGCCATGACTTCGTCGGGTCAAAAGATGCGTAACTATCTAGTTTACCGCTCCCGGCGTCTGCGCTTCTCAATTGTTGCCAATTCCGGAATGGTCCATGAATGAATAGGGGCTTTATTGCGCGTTACCGCAAGCGCACAATGAAGCCATCATATTCAGGAAGTATTGCCATGACCTGGCCTGTTCTCTTCGTTTCCCATGGATCTCCCATGCTTGCCGTCGAACCCGGACGCACCGGGGCCGTGCTGGCGCAATGGGGGGCCGCGCAGCCGGCCAAGCCGCGCGGCATCCTGGTCGTGTCGCCCCATTGGATGGGGCAGGGCCTGGCCGTGTCCACGCGCGATCGGCAGATCGCCTGGCATGATTTCGGTGGGTTTCCGCCCGAGCTCTATCAATTGCAGTACAGCCCGGAGGGCTCGCCGCCCCTGGCCGCTCGGGTGCGGGAATTGCTCGCGGCCTCGTCCATCGAGGCCGTCGACGATATTCGCCGTCCGCTGGACCATGGCGCCTGGGTGCCGCTGCGCTACCTTTATCCGCAGGCCGATGTGCCCGTGGTGCAACTGGCGCTGGATGTCGGGCGCGACGCGCGCGGCCAGTATGCGCTGGGCCAGGCGCTGGCGCCCTTGCGCGACGAGGGCGTGCTCATCATGGGCTCGGGTTCGCTCACGCACAATCTGCGCGATGTGCGCATGCCGCAGTCGGCGCCGCCCAGCGCCTATGTGCCGGGTTTTCAGCAATGGTATGCAGACCGCCTGGCCGAAGGCGATCTGCAGGCCTTGTTCGACTGGCAGGCGCTGGCCCCCGGCGCCAGCCAGGCCCATCCGCACGACGACCATCTCATGCCGCTCTATGTGGCGCTGGGAGCAGGCGGCCTGCCGGCCCGGCGGCTCAATGACGAGGTCAATTACGCGGCGCTGGCCATGGACGCTTACCAGTTCGGTCACGACGCCTGATCGCATGGGCCGCAATGCACAACGCCCCGCAAGCGGGGCGTTGTGTTCACTGCAACAAGGCTGTGGCGGGTCAGGCGGCCAGCAACTGACGCAGCACGAAAGGCAGAATGCCGCCGTGCAGGTAGTAGTCCACCTCGATGGGCGTATCGATGCGCAGCAGCAGCGTGACGTCCTGCTTGCTGCCGTCCTTGCGGTGGATGGTCAGCGTGACATCCTGCATGGGCTTGATGCCATGCTCCAGGCCCGAGATGTCATAGGTTTCCTCGCCCGTGATACCCAGCGACTGAACGCTGTCGTCACCCTTGAACTGCAGCGGCAGCACGCCCATGCCGACCAGGTTGCTGCGGTGGATGCGCTCGAAGCTGCGCGTGATCACGGCCTTGACGCCCAGCAGCTGCGTGCCCTTGGCCGCCCAGTCGCGCGAGGAACCCGTGCCGTACTCCTCACCGCCGAACACCACCGAGGGCGTGCCCTGCGCCACGTAGTTCATGGCCGCGTCATAAATGGACATCTGCTCGCCCGAGGGTTGCAGCAGCGTCTCGCCGCCTTCGAAGCGGCTGCCGTCGGCGCGCGGCGGGATCATGAGGTTCTTGATGCGCACATTGGCGAAAGTGCCGCGCATCATGATCTCGTGGTTGCCACGGCGTGACCCGTAGCTATTGAAATCCGCCTTGAGCACGCCGTGGTCCTTGAGCCACTTGCCCGCCGGCGAGGTTTCCTTGATCGAGCCGGCCGGCGAGATATGGTCGGTGGTGACCGAGTCGCCGAACACGCCCAGCGCGCGCGCGCCCTTGATCACCGGGATGCTGCCCGGCGTCATGCTGAAATCCTGGAAGAAAGGCGGCTCGGCGATATACGTCGACTCGGGCCAGTTATAGGAGTCGCCCGCCACGCCCTTGATTTTCTCCCACAGCTTGCCCGGGTTGCTCTTGACCTGGCTGTAATTGGCCTTGAAGGCGTCCGGGTTCATCGCGAACTTCAGCAGCGAGTCGATTTCTTCGGTCGAGGGCCAGATATCGCCCAGCCACACATCGCCATGCTTGCCGCGGCCCACCGGCTCGGTCATGAGATCGCGCGTCATGGTGCCGGCCAGCGCATAGGCCACCACCAGCGGCGGCGAAGCGAGGAAGTTGGCCTTGATGTTGGGATGGATGCGCGCTTCGAAGTTGCGGTTGCCCGACAGCACGGCCGCGCAGATCAAATCATTGCTGATGATGGCTTCGTTGAGGTCCGGCGCCAGATCGCCCGCATTGCCGATGCAGGTCGTGCAGCCGTAGGCCGCAATGTCAAAGCCCAGCTTCTCCAGATAGGGCAGCAGGCCGGTCTTGGTCAGATACTCGGTCACCACGCGCGATCCGGGCGCCAGCGAGGTCTTGATGTGCTTGGGCACTTTCAGGCCGGCCTCGACCGCCTTCTTGGCCACCAGGCCGGCGGCCAGCAGCACGCTGGGGTTGGACGTGTTGGTGCAGGAGGTGATGGCGGCGATCAGGATGTCGCCGTTTTTCAGCTTGGTGCCGGCGCTGGTCGTGAAGACCTCGCCCAGCTTTTGCGCGGGCTGGTTGAAACCGTTGTCGGCGATGGGCTTGGAGAACAGGTCAATGAAGGTGTTCTTCACATTGCCGATCTCGATGCGGTCCTGCGGGCGCTTGGGGCCCGCCAGCGAGGGGGCGACCGTCGACAGATCCAGCGTCAGCAGCTTGCTGAAACTGATGTCGCTGGCCCTGGGCACGCCGTACATCTTCTGGGCCTTGAAGTAGGCCTCGAACGCGGCGATCTCGGCTTCGGTGCGGCCCGTGCCCTTGAAGTAATCGATGGTGCGGTCGTCGACCGGGAAAAAGCCCATGGTCGCGCCGTACTCGGGCGCCATGTTGCCGATGGTGGCGCGATCGGTCACCGACAGGCTGGCCGTACCCTCGCCACAGAACTCGACGAACTTGCCCACCACTTTTTCGCGGCGCAGCATCTCGGTGATGGTCAGCACCAGGTCGGTGGCGGTGACGCCGCCGCGCAACTGGCCCTTCAGTTCGACGCCCACCACATCCGGCGTCAGGAAATACACCGGCTGGCCCAGCATGCCGGCCTCGGCCTCGATGCCGCCCACGCCCCAGCCGACCACGCCGATGCCATTGATCATGGTGGTGTGGCTGTCGGTGCCCACCAGCGAGTCCGGGTAATAGACCTCGGTCTTCTTGTCACGGTGCACGCCGCGCGCCAGGTACTCCAGGTTGACCTGGTGAACGATGCCGAAGCCCGGAGGCACGACGCCGAACGTGTCGAAGGCTTGCATGCCCCACTTCATGAACTGATAGCGCTCGCGGTTGCGCTGGAATTCCAGCTTCATGTTCAGATCGAGGGCATTCTTGGTGCCGAAATAATCGATCATCACCGAGTGGTCGACCACCAGGTCCACCGGCACGAGCGGCTCGATGCTCTTGGGCGACTTGCCCATCTTGTCGGCGACCGAACGCATGGCCGCGATGTCGGCCAGCAGCGGCACACCGGTAAAGTCCTGCAGCACCACCCGCGCCACCACGAAGGGGATTTCATCTTCGCGTTTGGCATTGGGCTGCCAGTTGGCCAGCTGGCGGATGTGCTCTTCGGTCACCTTCTGGCCATCACAGTTGCGCAACACCGATTCGAGCACGATGCGGATGGACACCGGCAGGCGCGACACATCGACGCCCAGCGACTTGCCCAAGGCGGGCAAGGAATAGTACTGACAGGTCTTCTTCCCGATCTTGAATGTCTTCAGGGTGTCGAGCGTGTTGTGCGGCATGATGGACTCCGGTTGTGTGACCGCGTAAAGCCGCCCGTTTCTGGCGGTTGCGCGCATTTACCATGATACGGCGGGCGGCGTGGCCCGCGTCGTGCTGTGTCTTTTATCTTATATAAGACCCCCGGCGGAGGTCAAAGTTCAAGCCTGGTGCCGGACACGGCCAGGGCGGCCGGGCCCGGCGGGCTCATGCCCTTTATTATCGCCAACTTCCATGACGCGTGCCTTGCTGGTGCGCAAGACGCGAGGCTAAAACAGCCAGCCGCCCCGGCTCAGTTCGCGCTCGCACTGTTTATATTGGGCGCTGAACCGTTCGGCGCGGGCCTGCACCTGGCTGGCCACCCGCTGCAGCCACGCCTTGCGCTCGTAGCTGCGATTGCGATAGCCCGTCCATCCCTCGTGGTAATTGAGGTATTGCCCATAGGCATCCCACTTCGAGATGTTGTTGATGCGCTGGGTTTTGCTCATGTACCAGCCCATGAAGTCCAGCGAATCGGCGAAATCGTCCCGGCTGGCGAACCAGCCGCCGGCTTCGCGTTTGTAATCGCCCCAGGTCTCGTCCTTGGCCTGCGCATAGCCATAGGCCGAACTGACGCGGCCCCAGGGGATGAAGCCCAGCAAGTAGTCGCGCGGCGGCAGGGCGTCGTGCTTGAAGCTCGACTCCTGGTACATCATTGCGATCGGCACCTGAACCGGCGCGCCCCACTTCTGCTGCACCTTCAACGCCGCGTCGTGCCATTCGGGCTTCTCGCGGAAGATGGCGCAGATGTTCTCCGGCTCGGCGGGCGGACGCGTGCTGGCGCAGCCCGTCAGGGCCAGCAGGGCGAGCAGAAGGGCCAGGCGTTGGGGCATCGGCGGCGGGGGCGGAGGATGTCGCGCTCATTCTAAGGGTGAACGGCAGGGGGCGGCGGCCGCGCCGCGCGGCGGCTTGGCTGCCCGGGGCCGCCGCAATGTTGCGGGCACGCCACGGTGCAGGCTTAAAAAAAGCTTACAAATGAGAATCATTCTCTGTTTTGGTTAATATTCAGCCCGAGCCGGCCATGCACCGGCACAGCGTGACCCACAAATATGCTCGCATATGGCGTGGTGGGTGCGTCCTCCTGAAAGACCTTACCAATCCGGACGATTCAATGAAAAAACTCCCCCGCCTCGCCTATTTGGCGGCCGTCTTGCCCTGGGGCGTCCTCCAGGCCCAATCGGCCCCGGCCGTCGGCAGCGATAACTCCGTCACCCTGGGCTCGATCAAGGTCGAAGCCAGCGCTGACGCCTCCGCCGCCGGCCTGGCTCCCGCCTTCGATGGCGGCCAGGTCGCCACCGGCAGCCGTGCCGGCATTCTGGGCACGCGTGACAACCTCGAAACCCCGTTCTCCATGACCAGCTACACCAGCGAGCTGATCAAGGATCGCCAGGCCCGCAGCGTGGCCGATGTCTTGCAGAACGACCCCGGCGTGCGCGTGGCGCGCGGCTTCGGCAATTTCCAGGAATCATATTTCGTGCGCGGCTTTCTGCTGAGCTCCGAAGATATTGCCTATAACGGTCTGTATGGCCTGATGCCCCGCCAGTACATCGCGTCGGAGTTCTTCGAGCGCGTCGAAGTGCTGCGCGGCGCCTCGAACTTCCTGACCGGCACCCCGCCGACCGGCGGCGGCGTGGGCGGCGCCATCAATCTGGTGCCCAAGCGTGCGCCCAGCGAGCCGCTGACTGAATTCACCACCGGTATTTCGTCCGGCGGCGCGGCGCAGTTCTCGGCTGACATTGCGCGCCGCTTCGGCCCCGACGACAGCACCGGCATCCGCGTCAACGTGGGTCAGCGTGGCGGCGAGAGCGAGGTTGATGGCGAATTCGGCCGCACCACCGCGGCGCTGGTCGGCCTGGATTGGCATAACGATCGCGCCCGTTTGTCGGCTGACATCGGCTATCAGTACAACCGCATCAAGCGCGGGCGTCCGAATGTCACCCTCGCAAGCAATGCGACCTCGGTGCCCGATGCGCCGCACTCGAGCACCAACTACGCTCAGGACTGGAGCTATTCCAACGAACGCGATGTGTTCGGCACCGTGCGTGGCGAGTACGACCTCACGGACAAATTGACGGCCTATGCCGCCTATGGCCACCGCGACAGCAAGGAGAAAAACTCCCTGGCCAACGTCAATAACGTTGATGCATCGGGCAATGGCGACTTCTACCGCTTCGACAACGCGCGCAAGGACAAAGTCGATACCGGTGAAATCGGCGTGCGTGCCAAGCTCGATACCGGGCCGGTCAAGCACGAGGCCGTGTTGGCGGCCTCCTACTTCGAGCTGGAGAAGAAAAACGCCTATGCCATGGATTACGCCAACAGCACGGCGACCAATATCTACAACCCGGTGCGCGTGGCCCAACCCGCCTTCAGTGCCGCCACGCTGTTTGGCAACGATCTCGGAGATCCGGCGCTCAACGGCCGCGTACGCATGACCAGCCTGGCGCTGGGCGACACGATGTCGGTGCTCGATGACAGCGTGCTGCTCACGCTGGGGCTGCGTCATCAGCGTCTTTACAGCCGCGACTTTGCCTACAACACCGGCGTAGGCTCCAAGGCTTACGACGAAAGCCGCAATTCGCCGGCCGCGGGCATCGTCTGGCGCGTCACGCCCGAGGTGTCGTTGTATGCCAACTATATCGAGGCCCTGACCGCTGGCGACACGGCACCCGCCAACGCCAACGGCTTGCCGGTCACCAACTCGGGCTCCATGCTGCGTCCTTATGTGTCCAAGCAGAAAGAAGTGGGCGTGAAGTTGCAGCGTGACGGCTTGGGGGCTGGCCTGGCCTTTTTCTCGACCGACAAACCGCGTGCTTACGTCAATGCCAATCAGGAGTTCACCGAAAGCGGCAAGGACCGCCACCAAGGTCTGGAGCTGACGTGGTATGGCCAGGCGACCTCCAGCGTGCGCGTGTTGGGCGGCCTGACCTGGCTCGACGCCAAGCAACGCTCCACGGGTTCGGCGAGCACCGACGGCAAGCGCGTGATCGGCGTGCCGCAGTACCAGGCCAACCTGGGCGTGGAGTGGGATATTCCGGGTGTGGAAGGCCTGTCGATTGACGGCCGCGTGGTTTACACCGGCTCCTCGTATGTCGATTCCACCAATACGCTCAAGGCCCCGAGCTGGACGCGCCTGGACGCCGGTGTGCGTTACGCCACCGAGATCAACGGCCACACCGTCGTTTGGCGCGCGCGCGTCGAAAACCTCGCCAACCGCGATTACTGGGCCTCGGTGGGCGGCTACCCTGGCAACGGTTATCTGGTGCAGGGCGCGCCGCGCACTTTCACCTTGACCGCCAGCATGGCCTTCTGATCCTGCCGCCGGGCAAGCGGGGGCCACCATGGCGCCCGCTCTCCACGAAACCCCAAGGTTGCCCAACCTTGGGGTTTTTTTTATGCTTGCCAGGCGGCCGCCCAGAAAGCACAAACCCTCCGTTTTACGGGAGGGTTTGTGGTGTCAGCGCTGCCGGGGCAGGGCTGAGAGGGCTGACCGCTTAGACGGCGACCGAGTCGGCCACGTCCTTGTAGTCGGCGATCTGATCGAAGTTCAGGTACTTGTAGATCTGGTCGCCACTCTTGTTGATGACGCCCATATCGGACAGATACTCTTCCTTCGTCGGGATACGGCCCAGACGCGAGCAAATGGCCGCCAGTTCCGCCGAACCCAGGTACACATTGGTGTTCTTACCCAGCCGGTTGGGGAAGTTGCGGGTGCTGGTCGACATGACGGTCGCGCCTTCGCGCACCTGGGCCTGGTTGCCCATGCACAGCGAGCAGCCCGGCATTTCCGTGCGGGCGCCAGCGGTGCCGAAGACGCCGTAGTGGCCTTCCTCGGTCAGTTGCTGGGCATCCATCTTGGTCGGCGGAGCCACCCACAGCTTGACCGGGATGTCGCGCTTGCCTTCGAGCAGCTTGGAGGCCGCGCGGAAGTGGCCGATGTTGGTCATGCAGCTGCCGATGAACACTTCGTCGATCTTGGAGCCGGCGACGTCCGACAGCGTCTTGACGTCGTCAGGGTCGTTCGGGCAGGCCACGATGGGCTCGTGGATATCGGCCAGATCGATTTCGATCACGGCGGCGTACTCGGCGTCGGCGTCCGGCTCCAGCAGCTTGGGATCGGCCAGCCAGGCTTCCATGGCCTTGATGCGGCGAGCGATGGAGCGCTCGTCTTCATAGCCATTGGCGATCATCCACTTGAGCATCACGATGTTGCTGTTGATGTACTCGATGATGGGCTCTTTGTTCAGGCGCACCGAGCAGCCGGCGGCCGAACGTTCGGCCGAGGCGTCCGACAGTTCAAAGGCTTGTTCCACCTTCAGATCCGGCAGGCCTTCGATTTCGAGAATGCGGCCGGAGAAGATGTTCTTCTTGCCCTGCTTGGCCACCGTCAGCATGCCTTGTTTGATGGCATACAGCGGAATGGCGTTGACCAGGTCGCGCAGCGTCACGCCGGGCTGCATCTTGCCCTTGAAGCGCACCAGCACCGATTCCGGCATGTCCAGCGGCATCACGCCCGTGGCGGCGGCGAAAGCCACCAGGCCCGAGCCGGCCGGGAAGGAAATGCCAATCGGGAAGCGGGTGTGCGAGTCGCCGCCGGTGCCCACGGTATCGGGCAACAGCATGCGGTTGAGCCAGGAGTGGATCACGCCATCGCCCGGACGCAGCGAGATCCCGCCGCGCGTGCTGATGAACTGGGGCAGCGTGTGGTGCGTCTTGACGTCCACGGGCTTGGGGTAGGCGGCGGTGTGGCAGAACGACTGCATCACCAGATCCGCCGAGAAACCCAGGCAGGCCAGGTCTTTCAGTTCGTCGCGGGTCATGGGGCCGGTCGTGTCCTGGCTGCCCACCGAGGTCATCTTCGGTTCGCAGTAGGTGCCCGGGCGCACGCCCTGGCCTTCCGGCAGACCGCAGGCGCGGCCCACCATCTTCTGAGCCAGGCTGAAACCACGGCCGTTGTCGGCCGGATCCATGGGCAGGCGGAACAGCGTCGACGGCGGCAGGCCCAGCGCTTCACGCGCCTTGGACGTCAGGCCGCGGCCGATGATCAGCGGAATCCGTCCGCCGGCGCGCACTTCGTCGAACAGCACATCCGACTTGACCTGGAATTCGGCGATGACTTCGCCGTTCTTCAGTGCTTTGCCGTCGTAGGGGCGCAGTTCGATGACGTCGCCCATTTCCATCTTGGAAACATCGAGTTCGATAGGCAGGGCGCCGGCATCTTCCATGGTGTTGTAGAAGATGGGAGCGATCTTGCTGCCCAGGCACACGCCGCCGAAACGCTTGTTCGGCACGAAGGGGATGTCTTCGCCGGTGAACCACAGCACCGAGTTGGTGGCCGATTTGCGCGAGGAGCCGGTGCCGACCACGTCGCCCACATAGGCGACCAGGTGACCCTTGTCCTTGAGCGATTCGATGAACTTCACCGGGCCGCGCTTGCCGTCTTCTTCGGGCTGGAAGTTGGCGCCTTCGCGCTTGTTCTTCAGCATCGCCAGCGCGTGCATGGGGATGTCCGGACGCGTGGTCGCATCGGGGGCGGGCGACAGGTCGTCGGTATTGGTTTCGCCAGGCACCTTGAAGACCGTGATGGTCAGGCTCTGCGGCACTTCGGGGCGGCTGGTGAACCACTCGGCATCGGCCCAGCTTTGCAGCACGTCGCGCGCATTGGCGTTGCCGCTGTCCGCTTTTTCCTTCACGTCATGGAAGGAGTCGAACATCAGCAGGGTTTTCTTCAGGCCGTCGGCGGCAACCGTGCCTACCTCGGCGTCATCCAGCAGTTCGATCAGCGGGCCGATGTTGTAGCCGCCGAGCATGGTGCCCAGCAGCTCGGTTGCCTTGGCGCGGCTGATCAGCGCACACGATTCTTTGCCCAGCGCGACGGCGGCAAGATAGGAAGCCTTGACCTTGGCGGCGTCGTCCACGCCGGCCGGGACGCGGTGCGTCAGCAGATCCAGCAGGAAGTGTTCCTCGCCGGCGGGCGGGTTCTTCAGCAGTTCGATCAGGTCGGCGGTTTGTTGGGCGGAAAGCGGCAGCGGGGGAATGCCCAGCGCGGCGCGTTCAGCCACATGTTGGCGGTACGTTTCCAGCATGAGAAGCCTGCGAGTGTCGGTTAGTAGGAAGTGTGGGCATTTTAGAACCAACCGGGGTCTGCAAGCAAATGTCTTATATCTTATATAAGACCTGTGGCCTGTGAGCCACGCCAGCGCCTGCGCCCTACAATGGCGGCTTTCTTCTCAGGCCGGGGTGGCACTTGCCAAATTCTGTTGCGTTGCGCCGACGTCCGCCGTCTGGCGATGCCGTCACCGCGCGCGCCTTGCTGGCGTTGGGCGGCGACTTCGTGGTCGCCGACCTGGAGACCACCGGTTTGTCGGCGTCCTCCTGCGAAATCCTGGAGTTCGCCGCGGTGGCGGTGGATATCGAGGGCCGGATCACGCGCGAGTTCAGCCAGGTCGTGCGCATCGCGGGCCGGGTGCCCGCTTTCATTGCGCGCCTGACCGGCATCTCGCAGCAGGAAGTCACCCGGCAGGGCCAGCCCATCGAGCAGGTATTCGGCGATTTTCGCGCCTTCGTGGGCGCCGCGCCGGTGTTCTTCCACAACGCGGCGTTCGACACCCGGTTTCTGCAGGCGACCTCGCAGCGTTGCGGCCTGCCTTTCGACAACGACACCTATTGCACCTTGCGGCTGGCGCGCCACGCCTGGCCGGAGTTGCCCTCGCACAAACTGGGGATACTGGCTGCGCATCTGGGGGCGGCCACGCCCACCCACCGCGCGCTGGCCGATGTGCATACCACCGTCGCTGTCGCTCTGGCGGCGCGCGCGCGCCTGGCAGCGGGGAGGGCGCATGTCGGAGCTTGAGGCCATCAAACAGGCATTGCGGGAATTTGCCGCCGAGCGCCAATGGCAGCCGTTTCATAGCCCCAAGAACCTCGCCATGGCCTTGTCCGGCGAGGCCGGCGAGCTGGCGGCGGTGTTCCAGTGGCTGACCGAGGCCCAGTCGCGTGCGCTGGATGCGCGTCAGCGCGAAGCGGCGCTGGACGAAATCGCCGATGTGCAGATGTATCTGGTGGCGCTGGCCGACCAGCTGGACGTGGATATCGCCCAGGCGGTGCAGCGCAAGATGGCGAAGAACGCGCTCAAGTATCCGGCGCAGGCCTTTCGCGGCAGCGCCCGGAAATACAACGAAGACTAGACGACGCGCGCTTCGTGATGCACCTGCGGCGGCGCGGCAAAGTGATCGCCCACCAGGCGGCGCCACTCCTGAAAATCGGCGGAGTTACGAAAATCGACCATGTGGTTGTCCACGGTTTCCCATTGGACGACCAGGGTGTAGTCCTGCGCGGATTCTTCCCAGCGATGCAGTTCGACGCCGTGGCAGCCCTTGGCGCGCAAAAATAGCGGCACGGCGGCCTTCACTCCGGCTTCGAATGCGGCTTCCTGGCCGGCCTTGACGCGAATACTGGCGATTTCGTGGATCACGTAGGATCTCCATGAGGGGGCGGCCTGCGGGCCGCGGACGGCCTCATCCTAGCGTGAAGCCGGCCCTCTTGCCTATGCGCGCGTGCGCCGGGCCAGGGCTTACCGCGGGCTGAAAGCGTCCGCAGCGGGGCTGTGGGCACTTCTGTACACTCGGCTTCTTTCCCATCCGCCGCCGTCGCGCCGCCATGCCCTTTACCCATTTGTTGTTGGCCCTGCTCGTGGTTTTCATCTGGGGCACCAACTTCGTCGTCATCAAATGGGGGCTGGCTGATTTCCCGCCCTTTCTGTTCGCGGCGCTGCGCTTCATTCTGTGCGTGCTGCCCTGGCTGTTTTTCTTCCGGCGCCCCAAGGTGCCGTGGTCGGCGCTGGCCGCGGTCGGGGTGCTGCTCGGCGCCGGCCAATTCGGCCTGCTGTATTGGGCCATGCAGGGCAGCATCTCTCCCGGGCTGGCTTCCCTGGTCGTGCAGTCGCAGGTCTTTTTCACCATCATTCTGGCGGTAATCCTCGCCGGCGAGCGTCCTCGTGGCGGGCAATACGCCGCGTTGGGGCTGGCTGCGGCCGGTTACCTGTTGGTGGCCTGGCACAGTGTGGCCGATCCTGCCGCGGCGGTGACGCTGGGCGGACTGGGCCTGGTGCTGGCGGCCGGTCTTTGCTGGGCGTGCGCCAATACGGTGGTGCGCGGCGTGGGCCGGGTCAATATGGCGGCCTTTATCGTCTGGAGCAGCGTGTTCGCCATTGTTCCCGTGCTGCTCATCAGCCTGTTGATGGAAGGTCCCGCCCGGATGGCGCAGGCGATCAGCCACGCCGGCTGGGCCGCGTGGGCGACGGTGCTCTGGCAGGCCGTGGGCAATACGGTCGTGGGATTCGGCGTCTGGAACTGGTTGCTGGTGCGCCATCCTGCCGCGCTCGTCACGCCGCTGGCGCTGCTGGTGCCGGTGTTCGGCATGCTGTCGTCCGCGCTGCTGCTCGGCGAGCCGCTGCCCGGCTGGAAAATCCTGGCCACCCTTCTGGTCATGGCCGGCCTGGCCTTGAATATCTACGCCGGCCGGAGCCGCCGCGCATGACGCCCACCCAGCACCTCTTGTTTCTGCTGGCCGTCGCGGTGGCCACCTATGCCCAGACCATGACGGGCTTTGCCTTCGGGCTGGTGCTGTTGGGGCTGTCGAGCCTGTTCGCATTGGCGCCATTGCCCGATATGTCCAATACCGTCAGCATTCTGACGCTGATCAATGCGCTGGTGGCCATCGGCCGCAATCGTCCCCAGGTGAATTGGACCTTGCTGCGACCGGCCATGATCAGCAGCCTGGTCGGTGTGGCGCTGGGGGTCGCGGCGCTGGATTCCATCCATGGCCGCATGTCGGTGGTGCTGCAGTGGCTGCTGGGCCTGACCATTCTGGTCTGTGCGTTCATGCTGATCATGCAGGCCCGGCAACTGCCGCGGGTGTCGTCGCGGCCGGTCTTCGTGTTCTTCGGACTGATCTCGGGCCTGTTGGGCGGGCTGTTCTCCAGCGCCGGCCCCCCCATGGTCTATCAGTTGTACCGCCAGCCCCTGCCCTTGGCCGTGATCCGCAATTCCTTGCTGGTTCTGTTCGCCGCCAACGCCGTGGTGCGCCTGGCCCTGGTGAGCTGGCAGGGCACGCTGCACGCCAATACCCTGTGGATGAGCCTGGAAGCGTTACCGGTCGTGGTCATCCTCACGATGCTCGTGCGGCGGTTCGCGACGGCGGACTCCATCCGCGCCGTCAAACGGATGGTGTTCGTGCTGCTGATCGCCGCCGGCCTGGGCCTGGTCGGGCCCGCTACGCGGACCTTGTGGCAGATGGCCTTTTGAGTCAGAGGGGCGCGGCCGCGCTGGTCTCGGGGGGCGGCTCGGCCGGCTTGGCGTTCTCGCTGCGCAGAATCATGGTGTTGGGCGAGGACATCTCCAGTCCGGCCTCGTCCAGGCGACGCAGCATCTCGAACAGCAGCGCGCTGCGCACGCCATAGGCCGCGCGCGGCGAACTGACATAAGCCTTGGCGTTGAAGGTCAGATGGCCATTATCGATG
The DNA here is from genome assembly GCF_002261355.1 of Bordetella genomosp. 12. Taxonomy (GTDB): domain Bacteria; phylum Pseudomonadota; class Gammaproteobacteria; order Burkholderiales; family Burkholderiaceae_B; genus Bordetella. The sequence continues at coordinate 1,152,883 of NZ_NEVU01000001.1, forward strand.
CCATCCAGATAGACATTGGGGGCGGGGTTCTCCAGGATGTCCTCGTGGCTGTCGAAGACTTCCAGCATGATCTGTCGCACCCGTGCCGCATCCGTGTTCAGCGGCATGGGCAGTTTGATCTGCACCAGCCCGATGGGGTTGGCGTGCGTGACGTTGCGCACGGTCTTGGTGATGAATTCGGAGTTCGGCACGATCACCGTGGACCGGTCGCTCATCTGGATTTCGGTGGCCCGCACATTGATGCGCTGGATGTCGCCCTCGATGCCGCCCAGCGAGACCCAGTCGCCCACCTTTACCGGCCGCTCGGCTAGCAGAATGAGGCCGGAGACAAAGTTCTGCACTACGGCTTGCAGCCCGAAACCGATACCCACCGACAGCGCGCTGGCAATCCAGGCCACGCGTTCCAGGCCGATACCCAGGGCGGACAGCGCCAGCGCCACCGAAACCACCACGCCGGCGTAGCCGAACAAGGTGGCCGCGGAAGCCTGCATGCCGGGGTCCAGTTCCGTCGTGGGCAGATAGCGCGTCGTGAGCCAGCGTTTGAGCAGGCGCACCGACAGCAAGCCGACCGCCAGCACCAGCAGGGCCTGGGCGACCGCGCCGGGGCGGATCTGCACCTCGCCGATCTGCAGCCCTTTGTACAAGCCGTCGAGGCGATGCAACAGATCGGTGGGCGCTTCGCCGAAGGGGGCCGCCAGCAGCACCACGGCGATCAGAATCACCATCAGGCGCCCCACGCCGGACAGCAACACGCCGGCCTGCCCGCGCAGGCGCGCCTGCAAGGTAAGCGGCTCTTCCTTGGCCGGCCCGCTCAGCAGCGTGGTGAAACCATCGTCGATCAGCACCGACGCCAGGTAGGCCGTGGCGATGACGACCAGCGTCCACATCGCCTGCCGCACGAGAAAACTACCCAGCGCGGCGTAACCCGTCAACAGCGCCAGCAGGCTCAAGCCCAGAACGGCCCAGGCGACGGCGGTCAGGCCCGCCAGCCATAGCGGCCTGGGCGGCGGGGTCTCGGCCAGGCTGCGGCGCAGCCGTTCGGTGCGCGCCAGCGCCGCCATCAGCACCAGCGTCATGATGGTGACCACCAGATTGTTCAGCGCGATGGTGCCGGTCAGGCTGGCGTTGATGAGCACGGGCAGGCGCTCGGCCAGCCAGGCCGCCACGACCAGCACGCCCAGGGTCAGCGGCAGCCAGCGCAGGCCGTCGGCCACGACGTCGGGCAAAGGGGGCAGGCGCCACGAGGGGCGGTGAATGGACAGCAGGGCATAACCCAACCCCGCCACGAAACCGCCAAACGCCGCCATTTCCACCAGGCTCGATAGCAGCGTTTGTACATCATCGGCGATGTCGCCATGCCAGGTCAGGCCGATCACCACCAACTCCGCGACCAGGGCCGGAGCCAGCGTGGACAGGGCCACCACGGCCACCGCCAGGACCGAGCGCCGCAGCCTGCCGGGCGGCACGCGCGTGGCGGTCAGCTTCATCAGCATCTGCCCGGCCCAGTAGCGCAAGGCCACCACCGCGGCGATCAGAATCAGCAGGGTGGTCCAGGCCCAGCCCGGCGTGTCGGCGACCGTGGCCTTGAGTTCATCGAGCAGATCATTCAGCCGCGCCAGGTCGCGCGGCAATTCGCCGCGCAACTCCGACCAGAAACTGGCAGCCAGCAAGGATCCGCGCCGCTCGCCGAGCCGCGCTTGAAATTGCGTGCGGCGCAGCCCCGAGATCTGTTCGGCGGTCTGGGCGGCTTCGACCGATAGCAGGCGAGCCAGTTTGATCTGTGCATCGAGATTGCGGTTGTTCTTCTCGAGCTGCGCGCGCTGGGCCGCGACATCCGGCGTATCGCGCCCGCCGTCGGCGATCGGGCCCAGCTCGGTCAGCCGGGCCGCGACGCTGGCTTGCTGCGGCGTCAAGGCTTCGGCGATGGCATCGGCCTGGGCCTGGATCTGCAAGGCGTCGCTGCGGCGCTGGACCAGGACATCATCGTTGGTCTGTTGATCCAGGTCTTTGCGCAGCGCGTCGATCGCCTTGCGGGCATCGGCCAGCGTCGTCTCCGCGTCGCCCGCCGTGGTGGGCGGCTGCGCGCCGGCTGCGGCGCCCAGCGCCAGCGCCAGGACGACAAACAGGCGCAGGCAGGCCATGCGCCAGAGAGAAAGAGTCGGTTTCATGGTCAATGCTCAAGAACTGAGCCAGCATAGCAAGCGTTGCGGCGCGGCGTGCGCCAACCACCGGGGGCGGTGCAACAGAATATATCGGCTGGCAGTGTACGCCTGTCAGCCTTTCCTGCGCCTAGGCGGCGCGCGGGCCCAGCACCTCATCGCAGATCGTCAGCCAGGCGCGGGCGGCATAGGAGAGATAGCGGTCACGAACCCAGATGTGGCCGATCTCCCACTGCACCCCGGAGCGCGCCAGCCGGGCCGTGCTCAGGCCGCGTGTCTTGAGTAACTGCACCAGCGGCTCGGGCAGGATGGCCGTGCCCAGCCCGGAGCCGGCCATCGCGGCCAGAAAGTCCCAATGGGCGCTCTGCGCCGCCACTTGGGGGGCGAAGCCGGCCGACTCGCATGCCTGCCGCAGCCGGCGCGTCAGGGCGAAGTCCTCCGTGGGGATGAGCAGCGGCACATCGCGCAGGGCGCTCAGCGGCAGGGTGGTCTTGCCCGCCCACACCGCATCGGCGGCGCCCACGGCCCAAAGCGGGTAGCTGCCAAACCGCCGGGCTTGCAGGGGCCCGGTGGCCGCGACCGGCAATACCGTGGCGCCGACCTCGATTTCACCGGCCGAGACGAGGCGCTCGACCGCCTGTCCGGTGCCTTCGCGCAGGCTGAGGCGGATCTGCGGATAGCGCTCGCGAAAGCGCTGCACCACGGGGATGAACAGCAGGTTGATCATGGGCGGAATCCCCACCTCGAGCTCGCCGCGTTCCAGTTCCACCGCCTGGCGCACTTCGGCATTCAGCTGGCGCATCGCGCCCAGGATATGCAGCCCGCGCTCGTAGACGATGCGGCCGGTATCGGTGGGGCGGGCAGTATGGCCGTCGCGGATCAGCAGCGGCGTGCCCACCTCTTCCTCCAGCTGGCGGATCATCTTGCTCACCGTGGATTGGGTCACGAACAGCTTCCGGGCCGCCTGCGTAAAGCTGGCGCAACTGACGGTTTCCACGAAATAGCGCAGGGCGCGAATGTCCATAGCGGCGAAATGATGAAAAAAACGACTTGTTTTGATGATTTTAAGTCATTACGACTTTCTTTCGCGCGTTTCTATACTCCAGAGAACACGTCATCGGCGGGCCGCGTCCCGTGATGGCGAATTGGAAAACGCCGCGACAGACGGTGTCCAGGCATGTGGAGACCAGATCTGTCAGCAACGTGTCGTGGGCGCACGTTGGTCGGCACAGATGTCTGGAGACACCATGGACCTCGACCGTATCCGTCACGCCGGGCTGCGCTCGCGTGTGACAACTGCCCGGGCAGCCGCCGAATTGATTCAGGACGGCATGACCGTCGGCATGAGCGGCTTTACCCGTGCCGGCGATTGCAAGGCCGTGCCGGTCGCGTTGGCCGAACGCGCTGCGCAGGAACCCCTGCAGATCACCCTTATTACCGGCGCTTCGCTGGGCCACGATACCGATAAGCTGCTGGCCGAAGCCGGCGTGCTGGCCCGCCGCCTGCCTTTTCAGGTCGACAGCACCCTGCGCCGCAACATCAATCAGGGCGCCATTCACTTCATTGATCAGCACCTGTCGGAAACCGTCGAACAGCTGCGCAGTGGCCATATCGGTCCCGTTGACGTCGCCATCATCGAGGCGGCGGCCATCACTGAGGACGGCGGCATCGTGCCCACCATGTCGGTGGGCAACTCCGCGTCCTTTGCGGAGCAGGCGGCCGTGGTGATCGTGGAAATCAACCAGAGCGTGCCGGCCGCCATCGAAGGTCTGCACGATATCTACGTGCCGGCCCCTCACGGCGAGCGCCAGCCGCTGCCCCTGGTCACACCCGACCAGCGCATCGGCAGCACGGCCATCCGCGTGGATCCGGCAAAAATCGCCGCCATCGTCTTCACCAGCGCGCCGGACAGCCCCTCCAACGCCTTACCGGCCGATGACGAGACGGCCGGGATCGCGGGCCATATCGTGCGTTTTCTGGAAGGCGAAGTGGCGGCCGGGCGCCTGACGCCCTCCTTATTACCCTTGCAGGCCGGCATCGGCACCATCGCCAACGCGGTGCTGCAGGGATTCGGCCAGGCCGGCTTTGAAGGCCTGACCATGTACTCCGAGGTACTGCAAGACAGCGCCATTTCCTTGCTGGACAGCGGCAAGCTGGCCTTTGCGTCCGCCTCGTCCATCACGGTGTCGCAGCCGGTCTACGACAAACTGCTCAACAACCTTGAGCACTACCGAGACCGTCTGGTGCTGCGCCCGCAGGAAATCAGCAACGCGCCGGAAATCGTGCGCCGCCTGGGCATCATCGCCATCAATACGGCGCTGGAGTTCGATATCTACGGCAATGTGAACTCCACGCACGTGGGCGGCACCCATATGATGAATGGCATCGGCGGTTCGGGCGACTTCGCCCGCAATGCCCACCTGGCCATCTTCGTGAGCAAATCCGTCGCCAAAAACGGTGACATATCTAGTGTCGTGCCCATGGTGCCCCATGTGGACCACAACGAGCACGATGTGGACATCCTGGTCACCGAATGCGGGCTGGCCGATTTGCGGGGGCTCGCGCCCCGTGAGCGCGCCCAGGCCGTGATCGACAACTGTGTCCATCCCTCCTATCGCGCCGCGCTGCAGGATTATTTCGACCGCGCCTGTGAGCGGGGAGGGCAGACGCCCCATTTGCTGGAAGAGGCTTTCTCCTGGCACCAGCGCTACAACGCCACCGATTCCATGCGCGAGCCTGAGCCCACGGCCAGGCGCGTGGCTTGACGGTTGTCTCCGGAGCGCGCCGCGCTTCTTGATAAAGGGCCGTCAGGCCCTTTTTTTTGTCCGCGGCGGGGCGTCATCGGTCCCTCTCTATATAGAGGGACCTTGGGTAATGGGGCGGGCGGACCGCCTGCGGCAGGTCCTTCCGTCCCTGTAAGGGCTATCCCTGTCAGGGCTAGTACCAGTCCGATTTTGACAGATAAAAAAACCGTGCTATAGTTCGCCCCCTCGCAGCACAGACAGCAATGCAAACGCAACGCAGCCGGTGTAGCGAGACCGAAGCGAGATGGTTTTTCGGGTTCCAAAGCGATTGCCGCATGAGCGGGGCGCAGGAAGCGAAAGGGGTCTCTGACACGGGGAGGGTGGTTTAGGCGTAGCGCCGGCCGGGATTCCAGTGTTGCACGACGGTGTAGAAATAAAGCAGCTTCGGTTGCATGATCTGCAAAAGTTGTGTTATAGTTTCGGGCTTGGCAGTTAAC